>OZ241859.1:0-3149462 GCA_965203115.1 Tepidiformaceae bacterium
GAGGGCGGTAACTACCCACTCGCCATGCCAGGCTCCTAGCAGGTTGTACATCCACACGAGCAGACAGACTGCTAGCACCAAATACGAACTTACCCCGAGCAGGAATCGCACGGGGTGGCGCGCGGCGGAGCCTCCAGTTGGTCACTTCCAGTCGCCGCCATAGGCCCTACCGTAGGCGCCTCGCTGTCCCATCGACGCGAGGCCCGCGACGAGTACAACGGTGGAGATGACCCTCACGGGCTCGTCGAGAGGACCTGCCCAGCACAGTCTCAGTCAAGCCAGTTCACCCACCCTCTTGGCCACCGGACGGTCGAGTTGCACCCTTGAAGGCTAAGCAAGCGGGGGGCGAATTACACTAACCCTCAGGCGGGTGATGCTTTGCCGGTCCTGGCTCGGGCTGCCCGTCTTCGTCGGCAGTGGGTTCGTTCGCTGGTGGATCCGGCAGCGGTACCGCAACCGTGATGTCGCCGGAGCGGTAGTTGCGGTCGGGGCTGTGCCCGTGTCACCACACGGAGTGTACGGGTCGCCACCAGCTCCCCGGACCCTGCGCGACAGATCGCGCTCCGGGACGGCTCTCATGTCAGCGCGCTGTACAGGAGATCGAGGTTTTTCGAAGTGTGGCACGCGTCCCGAAAAACCCTGTGCGGTGAAGGGAAACAAGGCCCCTACAGGTGTGGCACGGACACCACGTCCTCGGAAGGCCCCGTTCCAGGGGCAATTGGGGCATCTGGGGCAGATGGGGCAGCCGGAACATGCGTCAGAGGGAGGGCGAACGGCGTTGGACCAGCTCGCCACCGGGCCGAATGACCCCACCGCCGCGGCGCGCTGGGGATTCGTCGCCTGCTGTGCACGCCGTCGCCGGCCACGGGCTCCCCGTCGTCGAGCCCGCACGGCAACCCAGGGTTACACCGATGTAGTCCCGTGGACGGGATTGTCCCGCGGTCATGGAGCCCGGACGCTGGAGTCCGCGGAGCAGCCCTGGGCGCCCGCGGGAGACGGGTGTGAAGAGGCAGCGAGGGCTGAGCGACGAACAGGAGCGGGTCCGCGTCGAGGGCCTGCGCATCCTGGCGCGCATCATCGCGCGCCACGCGCTCGCCCAGCACGGGCTCCCCGAAGGCGGCCGTGGCGAAGAAGGACCGGAACCGCCCCCCGGCGACGAGGGCGCCACGGGAGATCCGCCGGAGCGGACGGACGACGCGGCCTGACGCCAACGCCTTCGCGCGGTGGCTTCCCCCACCCAGGGGCGGCGTGGGTGAAGCAAGGGGAAATGCCGTAGGCCCCGAACGTATGTACGCTTGATGGTTCATGCCGGGGAGAAGCAGTGGAACCGAGACTGGCCGACGCCATCGGCGACTACCTGCACGCGCACATCGAGCGCCACGGCCGCAAACGCACGGCCGAGGTATTCGGCGTCTCGCGCCACACGCTCTGGCGGTTCCTCGAACGCAGCCAGCCGGGCCGTGCCCTGCCGCAGGCCGTGCTCGACCGCGTGGGCCACAGCCAGGACGCCGTCGACGGGGCGACGCAGGCGCTCCTCGCACGACCGCTCCCGGCCCGCGAGGAGACACCACCGCCGGACTACCTCCCATCCCACCTCGAGGAGGCGCTGCTCGACCTCTGCGCGACGCCGCTGACGACCGTCTCCGAGCTCGCGACCTTCACCCGCCAGCCCGTCACCAGCCTGCGTGATCGCCTTGTCCAGCTCCGGCAGCGGGGACTGGCTGACTGGCGACCGCACCGGCTCGCCGAGCTGGGCGAGCGCCCCCAGCGGCGCTGGTTCCCCACCTCGGAAGGCGTGTCTGCGGCCTGCGAGGGCAGCGGCGAGGGAGAGGGGCTGTTGCGCACCGCGCCGGTCTCGCGCCAGTGGTTCCGGCTGCTGGCCGAGCGGCTCGACTCCCTGGCCATCATCTACCGCGTCGCCACACGTCTCGCCGAGGCCGACCCCAAGCGCGGAGTCGTGCGCGTCGACCACTACCGCAGTGGCCCCTACGACGCGCTGGTGACGCTCTCGGGCGGGCGCACGCTGGGCCTGATCCGCCAGGGTCCGCTGCTGACGCCCGCCAACCTGCGCTACCGCCTGCGCAGCATTTCCCGGCTGGACTACAAGGAGCGTCCGCGGCTCTCGCTCGTTCTGGCGGCGTCCGACCAGGACGCGCGCCGCGCCCTGCGCGCGCTCGGGCACCCGACGGAGCACGAGACCTCGTTAGTCGCGACCGCGGGCGCGGTACTCGAGCGAGGGGCGAGCGCGAAGGTCTGGCAGCAGTGTGGCATGGGGGTCGAGACGGCTACGACACTCGCCCCGAGCCTGAATCTCCCGGCGATACTCGGCTGGCTGGGCGAGAGCATCGCGGACGAGCGGCGGCGCTGGCCCTCGTCCTCCCTCGGGGCCAACCGCGCGAGCCTCTATCCCCCCGGCCTGCGCGCCAGCCCGCCACGGCCCGCGGAGCAGCTCGACGCCGCCTACGCCGTGCGCCTGTCACGCACGGACAAGCAGGTGCTCGACCTCATCGCGGACTGGCCGCTCTGCACGGCGGAGCAGCTCGCGGGGTTGATGGGGGGCGTGAGCCGCCGCCGCGTCAACCAGGCCCTGAGCCGCCTGCGCCGGCTGGTCGAACGCGACGAGGCAGGGGGAGGGTACGTGCTCAGCGACGAGGGGCTGACCATGCTCGCCCGCCGCGACCGCGCTGCCGTAGGACCCGTGCTCGACCGCTGGACGCCGCAGCAACACGAGGACGCCTACATCGGCACGTCCCTGCGGTCGCTCGCCTCGCAGCGCGACCACCAGCGCGGAATCGTCGGGTTCGCGTCCCGCCTCAGCGCCGAGGTGGCGGCGGACCCGGAGGAGTACGAGCTCTGCGACCTGCTCCCCACGCACCGTTCGCAGATCAGCTACTACGCCGAAGGGGCACGGCAGTTGCTGCTGCCGGACGTCTCGTTTCAGCTTGTGCACCTGGGCGACTTCGAGTGGTGCCTGTTCGAGTACGAGCGGCGCGCGACCACGCCGCGCCGGCTGCCCACGCGGCTGCAGCGGTACGAGCGCTACCTGAGGAGCCCCTACGCCGCGAGCGACCACGGCGGACTGTTGCCGGTGGTGCTCTTCGTCTTCGAGTCGGAACGTGCCGAGGAGGTCTTCCTCAATGCCGCCTCCTGGCTGCCCCGGGCACCGCTGGCCAGCGCCACGACGGCGGTCCTCGACGAGCACGGGGTGCTCGGTCCGTCCTGGCGTCTGCCCCCTCCGCATGCACCACAGCGCCAATTCCTGGTCGACCTGCGGGAACTGACAAAACGTCAGCAGGCCCGTATCGAGCGTTTCCGGTAGGAGGCCTCGCCTGCCACGCCGATGGGACAGAATGTCCCACCGAAAACGCCTGTATTCACAGCACCTGCGCGGTGCCGGTGGAACATTTCTGCCCCACGTTCCTCTTGCTACCGCCCCTGTCTGGCCTGCCCAGCGCGATCGTGGGGCAAATGGTGCAGAACGGTGTCGCCGGGTTCGAGAGCACCCGATGGGCGTCAGGGTTGCGCGATCGGACTGGCTGGGCCTGTAGGGGCGACGCCAGCGCGTCCGGCTCGGGTCCGTGCGTGGGTGCGCGCGCCAGGGCGCACGATGAGCTCTAGGGCACACCTCGCCACCGCCGCTTCGTCTGACACACGGAGTGGGACCCTCGCAGGCCATGAGGGCGATTGGCAAGCTAGAATGGACCGACACGGGAGCGAGCGGACATGACGACCACGACCGAGTCCAAACTGCTGACCGCTGACGACCTGCTGAGGCTCTGTAGCGGTGGAATGCGTGGCGAACTGATTCGGGGGGTGCTCTGCGAGACCATGCCTGCGGGAATCGAGCACGGCAGAATTGTGACCAACCTGGTCATCGAACTCGGCAACTTCGTCCGAACTGGCGCGCTGGGGACCCTGGTTGCCTCAGACTCAGGCGTCTGGCTGGAGCGCGATCCGGACACGGTTCGCGAGCCCGACATTGCGTTCTTCTCGGCGGCGAGGATGCCGCTCGATGCGCGCATCACCGGTTACGCCGAGACCGTCCCCGACCTCGTGGTCGAGGTTGTCTCCCCAAGCGACAGCCGCCGCGAGGTGCATGACAAGGCCCACATGTGGTTGGGCCACGGCGTACGCCTTGTCTGGGTTGTGCATCCGGAGACGCGCACAGTGGACGTGCATCGTCCCGACCACGAAGTGGCGACGGTGGCCGATCAAGGCGCTCTCGACGGGCTGGACGTGCTACCGGGCTTCACCTGCGAGGTGAGCGCCGTGTTCGGTTCGCATGCCGCGGATGAGACTGCGGGCCAACCGCGATCGTGAAGGCGCCGCGCCCACCGTTAGCCCGCTTGTCGTAACGGTGGCGCGTTGCCGCATGGACTAGACTGACGGCCACGATCCGCGGCTGTCCCCCGAGCGGCAACACCTCGGGTGCTTCTGAAATCCGGGCGCGCAACTCCTGGTCGTTGCGGAAGTCGCTCGGCCCTACGAGACTCCAACTTTTCCCGTTCTTTGCTGGATATCGCTCACTCCAGTCCTCCCCCGCTACCCTGTTTGTGACACCAACCCTGTGTCGCCGCTGAGCCTGCCAGGGTACGGAAGCACAGGGTCCTCTGGCTGACGCCAGCGCCGCGAGCCAGGGGAACGCATGTGCTAAAATCGTCGCCTTGCCGCGAGGTATTGAGTCGTTCCTGCACAGCCGTACGCCGTGGCGCGGATCCACCCGAAGGAGATGACACCGTGAAGCACCAACCAGCCCTCAAGCCCGCCGCCCTCTACGCCCGCGTCTCCAGCGACCGCCAGGACGTCGACCTCTCCGTCGCCGCCCAGTTGCGGGCGCTGCGCGACTACGCCGAGAAGAACGGCTACGCCGTCGCCCGCGAGTACGTGGACGAGGCCGAGAGCGGCCGCGTCGCCGACCGGCCCCAGTTCCGCAAGATGCTGGACGCGGCCAGCGAGGCTGACGCGCCTTTCGAAGAGATCCTCGTCTGGAAGTTCTCCCGCTTCACTCGCAAGCGCGAGCACGCCGTCGCCTTCAAGTCGATGCTGCGCCGGCGCGGCATCCGAGTCGTCTCCATTACCGAGCACGCCGACGACTCCCCGACCGGCAAGCTGATGGAAGCCATCATCGAGAGCGTCGACGAGTTCTACTCGGAGAATTTGGCCCAGGAGGTCACGCGCGGGATGCGCGAGGCCGCATCGCGAGGCTTCTTCCTCGCGTCCCGGGCGCCCTTCGGCTACCGGCGCGTGAAGGTCAGCGATGGTGTGCGGGAGCGTCCCACGCTCGAGGTCGACCCGGTCGCCGCCCCGATCGTGCGCGAGGTATTCGAGAGCTCGCTGCGGGGCACCGGCCTCAAGGAGATCTGCCGCGACCTGAACGAGCGGGGCATCACCAACCGGGGCAGGCGCTGGTACCGGAACGGCCTCCACTACCTGCTCACCAACGAGGCCTATACAGGAACCGCTGTCTGGGGCCGCACGCGCAAGGACGGCAAAGCCCCCGAGCCCGTTCGCGCGGAGGATGCCTGGGAGGCGATCGTCCCCAGGGATCTCTTCGACCGGGTGCAGGGGTCGCTCGAGGAACGGGCGCCGAAGCGGCAGCGGCCGGCACGGGTAGGGAGCAAGTTCCTGTTGAGCGGGCTGCTGCGCTGCGGGGTCTGTGGCAAGCCCTACACCGGTCAGGGAGCGAAGGGCGGGCGCTACGCCTACTACGTCTGCGGCACCCTGCTCAAGGAAGGCGCTGGCTCCTGCGAAGCGCGTTACCTGAACGCGGAGAAGGTGGAGGTGTTCATCGTCGAGAAGATCAGGGACCGCATCCTCACCGATGAGACCATTACCGAACTGGTGACCCTGGTGGCCGAAGAAGTGGATGCGCTGGCAGGCGAGCTCGGCAGCAAGCTGAAGGCTATCGAGGCCGAGTTGGAGGACGTGCAGTCCAGGCTGCTGCGGCTCTACGAGGCGCTGGAGAAGAGCGACCTGACGCTCGAGGCGCTGTCACCACGGATTCTCTCGTTGCGGCACCGTGAGGACCAGCTCGCGGCGGCGCGGGAGGATGCCGCTGCGCAGTTGCGCCGGCGGAAGGTGGAGTTGCCCACCACCGAGGAGATCACGGAGTACGTGGCGGACTTCCGCTGCTTCCTGCGGGAGGGGACGATTCCCGAGCAGAAGGCGCTCATCCGCAACTTCGTGAAGGGCATTGAGGTCGTGAATGATGAGGCCACGCTGACGTACACGATCCCAATGCCCTCGGATGGCGTGACTAGCGAGGAAACCCCGGTTCTCGATTTTGTACAGTCAGGCCCACCAGACTTGACGGTAGACAGTACCGGGCCGCCGAGGGCCATCTCCTCGGCCCTGCCACCGCGAAGCGGACTGTCCCCCGGCATCGGGATCGTGTAGCGGATCGTGGCGGCGCCGGGGGCGACGGCGATCTCCTTCACGAACGAGTGGATGAAGGCCTTCGACTCGGTCAGCTCGCTCGTCCCGAGAAACTCCCGCATCTCCTCCGCGTAGGCCGTGATCGTCTCCACGTCGTCCAGCACCTCGCGCCGCTCCGAGAGCGCGGCACGCGCCTCCGAGGCCGCCTGCTCCAGCCGCTCGCGCCGCTCCTTGTGGTCGCGCACGCGCGGCAGCACGTCGCTGATGTCCAGCTCGGTCGTCTCCATGAGGTGGTAGAGGCGGTCGAGGCGGCGGCGCACGTCGGCGAGTTCCGACTCGATCGTCTCGAGTTGCGTGCGGCGCTCGCTGGCGACGGCGTCCATCTCCTCGCCGACGAGGCGGACGAGGTCGCGGATGTTGGACTCGGTGAGGACGTTGGCGCGGAGCTGGTCGACGACGACCTGCTCGAAGCGGCGCGCGTTGAGGCGAGGGGCGTCGCAGGCACCCCGGCCGCGCTTCATCAGCGACTGGCAGACGTAGTAGGAGAACTTGCCGCTCTTGGAGTCCTGCCCGGTGAGGGCGCGCCGGCAGCTCCGGCACTTGACCAGCCCGGAGAGCAGGTAGGTGCTGCCGACGCGGCGCGGGTGGGCGCGCTTCGGGGCGCGTGAGCGCATGAGCGACTGCACCCGCGTGAACTGCTCCTTCGAGACGATGGCGGGGAAGGCGTCCTCGACGCGCACCGGCGGCGCGCCGTCCTTCGCGCCCGTGCCCCACTGCAGCGTGCCCGTGTAGACCTCGTTGGTGAGCAGGATGTGGACGCCGTTCTTCGACCAGGGGCGGCCCGTGGGGTTGGCGATGCCGTCGTCGTTGAGGGTGCGCGCGATCTCGGTGATGCCCTTGCCGGCCTCGGCGAGCGCGAACATGCGCTCGACGACGGGGACCGTCTCGGGGTCGGGCTCCAGCATCGGGCGCTTCTTCGCGCCGTCCTGCACGTAGACCCGGTTGTAGCCGTAGGGCGTGCGGCTGGCGACCCAGAAGCCGCGCGAGGCGGCCTCGCGCATCCCGCGCGCGACCTCCTGCGCCAAGTTCTCGCTGTAGAACTCGTCGACGCTCTCGATGATCGCCTCCATGAGCTTGCCGGTGGGGGAGTCGTCGGCGTGCTCGGTGATGGAGACGACGCGGATGCCGCGCCGGCGCAGCATCGACTTGAAGGCGACGGCGTGCTCGCGCTTGCGGGTGAAGCGGGAGAACTTCCAGACGAGGATCTCCTCGAAGGGCGCATCCTCGGCGCTCGCCTCGTCCAGCATCCGCCGGAACTGGGGGCGGTCGGCGACGCGGCCACTCTCGGCCTCGTCGACGTACTCGCGCACGACGAGGTAGCCGTTCTTCTCGGCGTGGTCGCGGAGCGCCCGCAGCTGGGCGGCGACGGAGAGGTCGACGTCCTGGCGGTCGCTGGAGACGCGCGCGTAGAGGGCGGCGGGGACGGGGTCGGGTCGCTGGTCGGGCATCGGTCACCTTCCTCGGGGGAGTGGATCGCTCGCATGGTAGCTCACTCAGTCACACGGTTGATCGGTTCTTGTCAAAGCGGATCAAGTGATTTCTGGGATTCGTTGCGATCGGGCCTGAAACGCATTGCAGAGCCCCGATCTCGCTGCTAGCGTCCCTCCTGCCCGAACGTACATTCTAACAGGGATTGGCGTTCCCCTCCCAACACCCGGATGCCACGATGCCAGCTCACGACGCAGACTCCCCACCCCACCTCACCCAGGAGCAGGACGAGCAGCGCCTGCGCGGGCTGCGCGCCCTCGCGCGGCTGATCGTGCGCCGGCACCTCGCCGTCACCGCCGGCCGGGCGGCGTCGCGCAACGGCGCGGGCGCGGAGGCGCCCGGAAAGGAAGACCGCCATGCCGAGTAGGACCGCCCCCCTCACGGTCGAGGTCAAGGCGCTGGCGCTGCGGGAGCGGCAGGCGCGCCTCAGCCTGAGCCAGAACGGGCTCGCCCGCCTGCTCGGCGTCACCTCCGGTCACCTCTCGCTCATCCTGAGCGGGCGCAGGCGGCCCTCCCCCGAGCTGCGCGAGCGGATGCTGTCGGTGCTCGGAGCCACCTTCGACGATCTCTTCTACGTGGTGCATCCCGATGAGTAGGGGGAGGGTCGTCGTCCCCGAGCCGGACTTCCCGCCCGGCGTGGCGCTCATGCCCGAGGACTTCCCGCGGCGGCTCGCCGCCCTGCGCGAGCGCACCGGGCTGCCCTGGGAGCGGATGGCGGTCTGCATGGGCGTGGACCCGCGCCAGCTCTGGCGCTGGCGCCAGGGGGCCTCGCCCGGCGGCGGGGCGATGCTCTCGCTGGTGCGCTTCGCGACGCGCGTGCCGGGGGGCCTCGGCGAGCTGCTCGGCGAGGAGCTGGACGTCGCGCGCCCGGAGCGGAGGCGCTGATGGGACGCCCGCAGCGCCACGTCTACCACACCGAGCCCGCGCGCTTCCCGCCCGACTTCCCCGAGCGCCTCGAGCGCCTGCGGGAGGGGGCGGGGCTGAGCCGGCGCGCCCTGGCGCGGGCGCTGCGCGTGGACGCGCGCACGCTGCGGCGCTGGAGCAACGGCACGAAGCCCGGCTCCGGCCACCTCTACCGGCTGTTCGTGTTCGCGCTCGGGCGCGGGCTGCTGCATTGCCTGCTGCCGGAGGCGGCGGGAGCGTGCACACGAGTCGAAGAACGCCGACCGCCGTCGCCTCGCGGCGACGACCGGGCCGGCGCAGGAAGTTCAGGAGGAACGTCATGAAGCGAATGAGAGTGCGGAACGAGCGGATGCGGGCGCTGGTCGCGGCGATCGCCCGCCACCAGGCGAAGCACGGCTACGCGCCGAGCGTGCGCGAGTTGCGGGCTGCGACCGGGCTCTCCTCCATCTCGGAGGTGGCGCGCTGGCTCCCGATCTGCGAGCAGGCGGGCCTGATCGTGCGCACACCCGGCCTCGCGCGCGCGATCAGGCTGACGGTGGCGGGAGCGGCCCTGGCCGCTTCGCCCCCCGAGGAGTCGCCGCCCGCGGAGGACGGGCGGGCGGCATAGCGGCCCCGCGCCCGCCGGCTCAGGGCTTGCCGGGGCGTCGCCTGCGCCGCTCCGACTTCACGAAGCGGATGAAGTTGCGGATCGTCTCGATGTCCTCCGGGGGGAGGCCGACGACGGCGTCGCGGAAGGCGACCTCGGCTTCCCTGAGCAGCTCGGCGTGCTGCATGTCGAGTCCTTCGAGCACGGCGGGAGTGGTCGCGCAGTGGTAGGCGATCGCGGCGAGGTTCTCCTGGTTGGGGCGCATCCGCCCCGCCTCCCAGCACCAGACCGTGTGCGCGCCCACGCCCACGAGCTCGGCGAGGCGCTTCTGGGTGTGGCCGGCCTGCGTGCGGGCCTTGCGGATGCGCGCTCCGTGCTCCTTCCAGCGGTATCCGTCGTCCTCGCTCATGCCGTGCGCTTCGCCCTCCCTCTTTGCTGCCAGCATAGAACGCCCGTTTTCCGGCATGCATCCAGCCGCTTGCCACCGGCAGCTTCCGTTATGGTCTCAGACCCGCGCATGGAAGCCACGTCGGCGACGACGTGCGCGCTCAGGAGTCCGGCCCGCTGCCGCGTCGGGGCCTCGTGGGCGGCTGCTTCTGGTGGCCGGTTGCGCTTGCGTCTGGCGGTGCGAACGGCAGGCCATCGGAGAACAGTTTGCGGAAGGTCTGGTTTCTCACTCAAGCGGCTGAGTCGCTGGCGGCTTGCTCGGGCGTTCTACTCGCGTGCTCCTGCCATATCGCCTCAATGCCAGGCACGGTCCAGCAACTCATGCCCCACGGGTTCGTACATCTCCATCGTGTTTTAGTGCCTCTCCCATCGGCCCGCTGCGGCTGGTGTCGAGTACCGCGTTCGAAGCGAACGTGCTGGACGGGGATACGATTGCCGACCCGTCCGGCAGGTGACCCGACCTCTGTGTGTGAACAGCCCGCACTGTAGAATCGGTAGGACACCGAACGCCCGCGCGACGATGGGGGTTCACAACCGAGATCGGAGGATGGCACATCGTGGACAGAAGTCAGCAAGACCCAAGCCGTCTCATCGTCCTCCGGGGTTCGAGTTCGCCCCAAGCATTCAAGGACGACCTGCAGCGTCAACTTGCCTCCGTGATCGAGGAGCACCAGCGGGAGTTAGAGGCCACCATGGCCGCAGCGTCCGATGAGGCGCGCGGGGCCACGAGTGAGTCCGGGGCTTCCGAGCCTGACTGAGAGGGCATCGTGGTCGATGAGGTTGTTTGGAGTTGGGGTAGCATTGAGCGCCTGCTATGGGCTCTTGCCTACTCCGATCCGCCACGTGAAGGCGATCCCGACGAGGGGGACGTTACGACGCTACCAAGCGGACCCCGCCGCGAGGTACGCGCGATCGGGGAGTGGCGTCGCGTTGGAGACGACGCCTATAGCCAACTACTGCAACGGATGGAGTTCTCGTTCGTTGACGGCAACGGCGACCCGATCGTGTTCCCGCTCCGCCTAGTGTCGAGTACCAAGTTCGATGAGGACGTGCTGCCCGGGGACGTCATCGCCGATCTGTTCGGCGAGCGACCCGACCCAGAGTCTGGTCGCCATACCTGATCTGCGAGGCGATGAGTAAGTAAGGCACGTGCCCGGGTCTCGCCCAGCCAAGCCGCCGTCTGTGCCTTGTCCTCGCCCCCATCCACCTCGATGTTAGGCGCCGCTGGATCTCCCCGTGGTCTCGACCGCTCCACCGCTCGTGCCGCCTGGATGGCATGCGCGCCAGTCTACGTGCTCCCCTGCGCGGAGAGGCGCGCCTCAGGCGAACGCGGTCCCGATCGCGGCCGGGTCCGCGGGCGAGCGCCAGGCCGCTCCCAGCGGCCCCTCCCGGTCCAGCAGCGCTCGGTGCGAGACCCACAGCGGCAGCTCGACGCGGGCGCGCTCCATCTCCGCGCGGGCGACGCGCAGGAAGTGGTGGGCGGCGAGTTCGTCGTCGAAGACGACGAGCACGCGGGGGCGAACGCCGTGGTCGTCGGTGGGGCGCTGGGAGGCGTAGTAGCGCAGGTAGGGGGCGAGGCGCGCGGCCATCGTCGAGGGATGCACGGCGCGGCGCTCCCACTCCAGGAAGCAGGCCCACGGCTTCCCGCCCGCGCGCAGCATGGCGAAGGCGTCGGGCTGGACCGAGTGCAGCCGCTCGCGGTGGGAGAAGTAGCGCGAGGCGCGGCGCGGCGGGTCGAGCTGGAGGAGCGCGACGCCGGAGGCGCGCGCCTGCCCGGCCAGCTGCGCGGTGAAGCCGTGCACGGCCTCGGTGTGCTCGATCGCGCGCAGCAGCTGGCGGCTGCGCCTGCCGGAGACGTTGCGCCAGGCGGGCGGCGCTCCCGGATCCCGGAGCGCGGCGCTCCAGCGCCTGCGGGCGGCGTCCGCGGAGGCGCGGTCGCGGCGCGCGAGCATGACCAGCGCGCGGTCGCTGGCGGCGAGGAGGGGGCGGCCGTGGAGGCGGGTCCCGGCGAGCAGGCCCGCCTCGCGCAGCCGCCGCAGGGTCTCGTCGAGGCGCGAGCGCTCCAGTCCCAGCAGCGCGCCGAGGTGGCCGGGGGCGATCCACGGCCAGTCGGCCAGCAGGTCGAGGGTGCGCTTGGCGGCCGGCTTGAGCAGCGCCGGGAGCATCCAGCCCGGAGCCGCGCGCGCACCGCCCCGGCCGAGGTCGCGCGGGACGGTGACGCGGGTGAGCGGATCCTCGCGCGGCCGGGCGCGTCCGCTCGCCACGTGCGCGAGGACCTCGCCGAGGGAGAGCCAGGGCGAGCCCGCCGCCGTGCGCCAGACGCGCGCGTCCGCTCCGGCGGAGGCGGCGTCGCGTTCGAGCGCGAGGAAGGCGGGCGCGGGCGCCTGCGCCATCAGCCGGGCCGTGTGGCGCAGGCGCACGGGGTCCGGGACGAGCAGCAGGTAGGCGCCCGGGCGCGGCCCCTCGCGCAGCCGCCAGAGCCGCTTGGCGAAGGAGGTGCGGTCGGCCGTCCCGCCCTGGCGCACGACGAAGAGGCTGCGCCCGTCCGGCAGCGCGACGGCGGCGTCCAGCGGCTGGGCGCGGTACCAGCGGAGGGACAGCGGCCAGGCGTGGCCGGCGATCGCCGAGGCCAGCCGGTAGACGGCGGCCACGGCGTCGAGGCGCTCCAGCAGGAGCCGCCGCCAGTGCGCCGTGAGCGGCCTCGAGGGCAGCAGGTCGTCGAGGCCCACCCCATCTTCGCCGGCGAGGCGGTGCAGGCCGGCCACGGTGAGGGAGTAGCGCCGCGTCGGAGCGGTCAGCTCGGAGGCGTGGGGAAGGGAGGCGACGAGCCCCGCCTCCCCCAGCTTCCGCATCGCGGCGTAGACCGCGCCCCGCGACCATCCGGAGAGCGCGGCCGCCTCCAGGCGGTCGAGGAAGGGCGCCTCCCCGAGCAGCCGCAGCAGGTCGCGCTCGACCCTCACGCCGCGTCCTCCCCGGAGGCGCCGTCCGGCGACTGGTTGCGCTTGCTGCGCGAGCGCTTCCCGCGCGGCTCGTCCCCGGACGCGCCGGCCGCGGCCGGCGCGGGATCGCCGCCCCCGGTCCCGGCCGCCGCCGTGCGGGCCTCCTCGCGCTCGTCGATCCAGCGCTGGACGCGCCTGCCGCCCTCGGCCCGCTGCGCCGCGATCTCTTCCTCAGTGAGCAGGTAGGAGGCCGCCTCCGAGCGGATGCGCGCGGCCGTGGCGGGGCTGCCCCCCTCGGGCCGCAGCACCTCCATCGAGAAGGCGGGCGTGCGCTCCGTCCCGACCGTCGCCCGCACGTAGGCGTGGTGCACGGGCAGGGAGACGATGTCCTCCTCGGAGACGCGCTCGCGGTCGAGCTCCCAGACGAGCTGGCGCGCGTCCGCCCCCGCCACCTGGAAGACGGCGAGGCAGCCGATGTTGGCGAGCACGGTGTCGCGCATCGTCGGCGAGAGGTCGTCGAGCTTGGCGAGGCTCTGCGTGGCGAGCACAAGCGACGCCCCGAACTTCCCCAGCTCCGAGAGCATCGACTCGTAGTCGACGCCCGGCATCGACTGCATCTCGTCGACCACGACGAGCGCGCCGCGGCGCTGCTCCGCCGGCAGCTCGCCCTGCTCGCGGATGACGGCGTCGACGAGGTTGAGGACCGACGACCCGATGAGGGCGGCCACGTCCCGCCCGGCAGCCCCCTGGGCGGTCGAGACGAGCAGCACGCCCCCGTCGAGGATCGTGCGCCGCAGGTCGATGGTGGAGCGGGGCTGGCCGAGGATGGCGCGCGCCCGCTTCGAGGAGGCGTAGTAGGAGAGGCGCGTCTGCACGGGCGCGAGCGCGTCGGCGCGGTACTCGTTGCGCCAGCCCCGGAAGTCGCGCGCCCACCAGTCCAGCAGGAACTCGTCCGTGACCCGCTCGCGCACGAGCGAGCGGAACTTGTCGTCGCTGAGCAGGCGCAGCCCGTCGAGGATCGTGAGCTGCTCGTCGGCGGGCGTCTCCGGGTGGGCGTTGTACTCGTGCAGGGTCTTGACGACCTGCTCGAGGATCGACTGCATGCGCGGCCCCCACTGCTCCCACAGCCCCCTCGCCACGCGCACGACCGAGTCGGCCGTGCGGTCGCGGTCTGAGAAGACGCGCGTGTCGAGCAGGTTGAGGCCGGGGTAGCCGCCGCTCCCCGCGAGGTCGACGAGGCGCACGGAGCCGGCGAGCGAGCCGGGGACGTGCTCGAGGATGCTCTCCACGAGGTCGGCGTGGGGGTCGACGACGACGATCGCGTCGCGGTCGCGCCCCTCCGCCTTCTCGCGGAGCTTGTGGGCGACGAGGTGCTGCATGAGCGTCGACTTGCCCATGCGCGTGCGCGCCACGTAGAGGTGGTGGCGGCGCAGCAGGTCGTCGGGGAAGCGCACCGGGCGGGGCTTGCCCGCCGTCGTCGCCCCGACGTGCGCTCCGCCCGAGACGCTCTGCGCCGAGGGCACGAGCACCCGCGCCCCGGAGCGGGCGACGAGCGGCGTCTCGTCCTTCGCACCGGGCGGGTGCCAGAGCGTCGCGACCTCGCGCACCCCGAGCACGCTGCGCCCGCGCAGGAGGCCGGGGCCCGCGGGGTGCAGGGCGGCGGGGTCGGGCCGCGCGGGGCGGATCCGCGTCGCGCGGAAGCGGGCGCCCGCCGGGTGGTCGTAGCGGCGGTAGGCGGCGGCCACCGGCTCCAGCAGCGCGCCCGCCCGCCGCCGCGCCGCCTGCGGCTCCATGTCAGGCAGCACGGCGACGAGCTCGACGTCGGCCTCGAAGGCGCCGCGCGAGACCTTCTCCCGGATCAGGAGCGGGTCGTAGACGCGGTTGCGGGCGCGCTGCCAGCGCGCCCAGGCCCAGCCGGCGACGCCGAGCGCGAGGGCGACGCCCGCGCCGAAGGCGACCGTCTTCCACTCCTCGCCCGCCTGCCACCAGCGGTAGCCCTGGTAGAGGCCGGCGCCGGCGACCGCGAGGATCGCCGCCCCCGTGAGCTCGACGCGGTGCCGCCGCGACTCGCTGATGTGGTAGGAGTCGGCGCGCTCCTTCAGGACCGGTTCGTGCGCCCGCTGCTGATGGCCCTGCGACCAGTCGGGGCCGAGCGGGCGCAGCCGCAGCCGCGCCACGACGCGCTCGCCCGCGCCGGGGCCGTCGAGCGCCCCGAGCAGGGCGAGCAGCGGGTCGGCGCCGGGCTCGAGCAGGGCGTCGTCGGGGAAGACGCTCAGCGAGGCGTACTCCGGCCCGCTCGACCTGAGCGTCATCGCCCACGCCTGCTCGCCGCCCGCGAGGCGCAGCGGGTCCTCCTCGCCCGGAACGTCGTGCACGCCCGCCTGCGGGTAGTTCGCGGCGAAGTGGCGGCGCACGACCTGCCCGTCGAGGCAGCGCGCCAGCAGGGTCACGCCCGAGGCGTCGCCGGCCAGTTCGAGCGAGAAGGGTTCGGGCACGGCGATCGAGTTGAGCAGGTTCTCGACGGCGGGCAGCGTGCGCTCGCCCGTGCGCGGCGGCGTCACCGCCAGCAGCACGGGGGTCCTGGGGGTGGTCTGGAAGGGGTTGAATCGCAAGGTGGCGTTCCTTTCAGTGTTCGCGGTGTCGTTCGTTCGGCTGAAGGGGTTGAGTCGCATGCGGTGATTCCTCTCGTGTCGTGGGTGGGGATGGCCGGTGTTCAGGGACGTGTGACGGTGGTCATCGGTCTTCACCTCCGGGCTGTCCCTGCTGGCCGGCCTGCCGCTGCGAGCCCGGCCGCCACTCGATCAGTTCCGCTTCCTCGGGCGTCGCCTCGATGCGAACGGGGAAGCGGTTGCCGCGCGCGAGCAGGAGGCCGTCTCCGCGCGGGCAGGACAGCAGCCAGCGCTGGAGGTCCCCGGGGAGGTCGAAGGCGTCGCCCACCGTCGAGATGGCGGCGGCGTCCTGCTGGAGGAGGAGCTTGAAGGCGGCGTTCTGGAGGAGGGCCCGGCCCGAGTGGCCGGTGATCGCGCGCGAGGGATCCTCGGAGAGGAGGTCCTGCACGTCCTGGGTGATGAATTGCAGCCCGAGGCGGTGCTTCCGGGCGCGCTTCGCCATGCTCACCATGAAGGCCGCGCCCTCGGGGTGCTGCATGATCGACCAGACCTCGTCGACGACCAGCAGCCTCGGTCTGGGGTCCCGCGCGGCGGCGGCCCAGACCGTCTCGGTGCAGACCATCGTCGCGGCCGGCCGCAGCTCGGGCTCCAGCAGGTGCAGGTCGAAGACGGTGACCAGCGCCTCGTTGCGGAGCAGGTCGTCGCCCTCGTCGGAGAGCAGGTGGCGCAGCGAGCCCGTAGCGAACGGGCGCAGCAGCCTCGCCAGCGCGGGGTCGCCCTCCGAGCTGTCCTTCAGGTACGTGTAGAAGTCGCCGAAGCCGGTGCGCTCGCGCGGCTGGTCGTAGTAGGCGGCGAGGGCGTGGTCGAGGGCGGCGCGGCGCTCGGCCCCGAGCGACTCCCCCACCATCACCTCGATCAGCCGCCTGAGGCTGCCGATGCGCTGCAGCAGCTCCTCGGGGTCGCTGGCGTCGATGACGAAGGGATTCATGCCCTGGCCGTCGACGCCGGGCGAGAGCACGCGGCCTCCCGCCGCCCGGGCCATGTCGGCGTACTCGCCCTCGGGGTCGATCACGTAGGCGACGACGCCGCGCGTGACGCTGCGCAGGACGCCCAGCTTCGTCGCGAACGACTTGCCGCTCCCCGAGCGGGCGAGCACGGCGGTGTTGGCGTTGAGGTGGGTGCCGTCCCAGGGGTCGTAGACGACGGGCGAGGACGCCCGCATGTCGATGCCGTAGAGCGAGCCGCCACGGGTATCGAGGTCCGGCGGCGAGAACGGGAACAGCCTGGCGAGGCTCGACGTGTCGAGGGTGCGCCAGGCGGCGACGGCGTTGAGGGCGAGGGGGAGCGTCGAGAGCAGGCCCTCGCGCTGGCGGAAGGGCAGCGCGTCGAGCTTGCCCAGCGAGGCGGCGAAGTGCGCCTTCGCGCGCTGCGTCAGTTCGTTCAGCGTCTCCTCGTCGGGGCCGTGGAGCGTCACCGAGAGCGAGGCGTGGAAGAGCCGCTCGCGTCCGCGCTGCACCTCGTCGCGCAGGCGCATCACGTCCTCGAGGGCGATCTCCGCCTCCGAGGAGAGGCTCTTGCCCCGCTTGAAGGAGAGGCTCTGCGCCGACTCGAAGCGCACCTTCTGCCACTCCAGCGTGCGCGCCGCCACCGAGGCCGGGATGGGGCCGAGGTGGAGGGAGAGGTCCATCGGCGCGCCGGTGGCCATCAGCGCCTGCAGGAAGCCGGGCGCGAGCGAGCGCGGCCACTTGCCCAGGTGCAGCGCACGCACGAGGCGGTCGCCGACGCGGACCTCACGGCGGTTGACCGTGACCTCGGTGGGAGCGTCCTCGTCGATCTCGCGCGGGGAGCCGCCGAGTGCCGAGGCGAGCACGAGCATCCTGAGGTGGCGGCCAGCGAGCGGGTGGACGGAGAGCCCGGCGCGTGTGAGCAGCGAGCGCAGCTCGCCCGCGTGTTCGCGCTCGCAGACCGCGTAGAAGCGGCGGTCGAGGATGCCGTCGCGGCGCTCCAGCTCGCCCAGCAGCCGCCGCGTGGACTCGGCGGCTGCCTTCGTCCGCGCCGGCAGGCTCCCGGGCTGCGCCGCCGCCAGGTCCTCCCTGAGCTTCCCGAGGCCGGGCGGGTGCTGGCGGACGAGCAGCTGCACGGCGAAGTCGCAGGCGTTGAGCGCGCCCGCGAACGCCCCCAGCCTGGGCTCGTCCAGTTCCAGCCCCAGCACCTCGCAGACGGCCACCGGCACGCCGTCGAGGCGCACCGGGCCGTCCTCCTCGAGGTGCGAGAGCATGAAGGCGAGCGGCAGCCCGGGCGGGGCCTTCGGTTCCGGGGCCTCGGGTTCGGCGGAGCGAGACGCGTGGTCCGCGCCGTCCGCCGCTGGCGTGGAGGCGGCGGCCCCGCCGGGCAGGACCGCCGCCGCGCGCTTCGTCAGTTCCAGTAGCTGTCTCATCGGAAGGTCTCCTCCGTCCGTGTTGCTAGGAGATGGGGATGACGCCCGCGCGCAGCAGGGCGGCGACGCCCTTGGCGGAGAGCACGAGGGCGAGCCCCGCCACCGCCAGGAAGACGGCGCTGCGCGCGCGACCGAGGCCGCGCTCCTCCGCGCCGTCGGCCATGAGCAGGAAGCCCGCCCAGACCAGCGCGAAGACGCAGAGCCCGGCGGCGGCGTAGGCCATCGCCGTGAGCACGTCGTCGAAGGCGTCGAGCATGGCCTGCTCCTCCTCCGGGGCCGCGCCGGCCGTGACCAGCGCGACCCCGGTGAGCAGCAGGGCGGTCGCTATGCGCCTCACCAGACCCACTCCCAGCCGAGGTCGTCGAACCACTCGCGCAGGTCGTCGCCTGTCGCGGGCGTCTGCGTGGAGGGGTCCGGCTCGGGCTCGGGCTCCGGCGCGGAGAGCGAGCGGTAGGGGTCGTCGCCCCGGACGCTTGACGCGAGCGCCAGCGTCTCCGTGCGCGTGCGCGCCAGCGGCGCCCGCGCCATGACCTCGGCCTCGACGCGCTCGTCGTGGACGACGGTGAAGACGACGTCCTGGCTGACGGTCGAGGCGGGGACGTGACAGCTCGCGGTGACGCTGTGCTCGGTGGAGGCGCCGTCCTCGCCGGGAACGCTGACCGTCTCCGTCACGGTGTCGCCGTAGGCGGGGATGCTCACCATCGCCGTCTCCGTAAGGCGCTCGGTGCGCTCGGGGCGGTGGGTGAGCTCCACCAGCGGCGGCAGCGCGATGCGCAACGATGCCTCCAGCGCCGCTTCGACGGAGACGGCGTGGACGCCCTCGCCCGCCGCGACCGGCAGCCGGAAGCGGGTCTCACCTCCCGCGACGAAAGCCACGGCGGTCTCCCGCACGCCGGACGTGACCGTGACGGTCCCGCTGACGGCGAGGACCTCGCCCAAGAGCCGGGTCGTGGTCGTGACGCTGGCGTGGCCGGCGACCATCTGGAGGTCGACGACCTCGTGGACGCCATCTGCGCAGTCCGAGGCGATGGCCCCTTCAATGGCGTCCGGCGTCCAGCCGAGGGAGACGACGCGCAAGCTGCACAGCGCGCCCGCCGCCTCGGGCAGCGGCCAGGGCAGCCGCTCGCCGTCGATGCTGACGGCGCCAGCCTCGCCCGGCTCGTCCTGCCAGGAGAAGACGAGCGAGGGCGACGGTCCGTCCAGCGGCAGGTCGTAGCTCGCGCGCTCCCCCTCCCCGAGGGACGTGCTGGCGTAGTAGCGGAGCGAGCGCCCTTCGGGGCCGCCGTGGGCGCGCACCCGCAGGTGCAGGTCCGCCGCCGCCCGCAGCTGCACGGCGGCGCGGTCGCCCGTGACCGTCAGCTCCTCGACGAAGAGCCGCCGTCCGGCGACCGGCGCCGGCGGCTGGAACTCGATCGCGTCCGATCTCCAGCCCTCGTCTTCGGGCTCCTGCGCGATGGCCGCCCCCAGGGGCAGGGCAGTGAGCACGACCAGCGCGAGCGCGGCCGCCAGCAGGAAGGCCCGCCAGAAGCCGCGCCGCCCGCGGCGGTTCGACCCGAGGCGCTGCTCGCGGCCGTCGCGGGCCGTGGCCCGCTGGCCGTCCTCGGCCTGCTCGCCTGCGTCTCGCCGCCGCTTGCCGAAGAGGCGGTGGGAGCGGAAGGGCAGGCGCCCGTTGCGGCGCTCGCCCTCCCGGCGCCGCATCCGCTTCGCCAGCAGCCGCAGCGGGTCTGACTCCTTGCCCGGAGGCGGCGGGGGCGGCTCGCTGCGCGCCAGTTCGGCCGGCGGCCCGGCGAAGCGCCGCACGCCGAGCCAGTACCTGAGCAGGTCGGCCGCCACCAGCGGCAGCCGCCTGCCGCCGATCCGGCCCGCCACGACGGCGAAGCCCGCCAGCCCGAAGAGCACCGCCGCGGCGATGCGCACCCCGGAGGGACCGACGGGGGCGTAGTGGTAGAGACCGTAGGCGAGGGCGCAGACGGCCGTCATCGCCACGATCTGGGGAAAGGTCAGCCACAGCAGGACGCGGTCCTCGGCCTGCACGTGGGTGGGGACTTCGTGCGCTTGCATCGCCTACCCGCCGTCCTCGCTCGAGCCCCCGGTGGGGTCGGGCACGTCGCCGATCTCGACGGCGGGGTTGACGACGGCGTCCATCACGAGGTCGACGACGCCGAAGGCGACCATCGCCAGCACGATGCCGGCGAGGGCGGTCATCATCGCGCTCTTGCCGCGCTCCATCTGGTGAGGCGCGCCCGAGGCGGTGAGGTAGAGGTAGGACCCGTAGATGAAGTAGCCCACGCCGATCGCGCCGACGACTCCGAGCAGGATGCCCGCCAGGTTGGAGATGGTCTGGACCAGGTCTTGCACTTCGTGTTCGCTCCTTCAGTTGCGTGTGTTCGTTCGTCTCTCGGTGCTGCTCTTCGCTCGCCTACCGGCACATCGCTCCGCTCCTCCGTCTCCGTCGTTGGTGTGGGTTGGTGGGTTACTCGCCGCTGCTGCGCGGCATGCCCGAGCCGGGCGCGGCGTTGCCGCCTCCGGCGGAGGGCGTTGAGGTCTCGGCGGCGGAGCGCACGCCCGAGGCGGCGGCCGACGCCCCCGCGCCGATCGCTCCGCCCGCGGCAGCCGCTCCTGCGGCGCCGACCGGGCCGCCCGCCGCGCCGCCCGCCATGAGCAGGCCCATCGAGCGCGCCGAGCGCGCCATCGAGCCGGGCAGGGACATGCCGAAGTAGAGGGTGTGGAGCCAGGCGTCGAAGGTGCCGGCGTTGCCCAGCAGCGAGGGCACGCGCGTCGCCAGGTAGATGAAGGCGAGCGACATCAGCAGCTTCCACATCAGGTCCTGGAGGCCGTCGGCGCCACCGATGGCGGCGTACTCGTTGAGGAAGCCGATCCCGAGCGCCAGCGCGACAAGCTGGATCGCCTGCTGGAAGACCGTCGTCATGAAGAGCCGCAGCCAGTGCCGGCCCCAGCCCGCCGTGTGGGGAAGAATCCAGAGGCCGAGGGCGATGGGGGCGAGCGCCAGCAGGATGTCGATCAGCGCGAGGCGCAGCACCATCTGCACCACGAGGTAGAGGACGAAGAAGGCGTAGACGAGGTAGATCAGCGCCAGCAGCAGGGCCATGCCCACGCTGCCGACCTGCACCGCCGTCAGCAGCGTCTCGAGCGTCGAGCGCAGCATGTCGCCGGCGGTCACGCCCAGCTCGGCGGCGATGAAGCCGGAGACGGCGTCGGCGACGTCGATCACGAGCGCGCACCACCACAGAGACGCGGCGGCGGCCGTGAGCCCGAGTGCGAGGCGGGGCACCAGCTCACGCCACCCCGCCTGCGCGCGGCCCACGTGGTCGCCGACGATCAGGCTCAGGCCCATCCAGGCGACGATCACGACGAGCGCGCCGGACGTGACGATCCAGACGGCCATCCACGCCTGGCGCACGATCTCGTGGTCGTAGGTGAGGCCCGCGGGCGTGCCCGTGAAGATGTCGCTCACGGGGAGACCTCGCAGGTCTCCGCCTCGGCGCCCGAGGCGCGCTCGACGACGCCGCAGAGCATCCCGTGCGCGCCCTCGATCAGCCAGCCGGCGATCGCCCTGCCCCAGCGCGGGGGGTCGAGCGCGCGCAGCACCTTGTTCCAAATGCCGCCGGGCTGATGGGGCGGGATGACCGCGTAGAAGTGGGCGCTCTCCTCCGCCCAGCTCTTGGCGAGGATGACGAGCAGGTAGGGGCGCTCGGGGTCGAGCCCGGTCTGGCCCTCCTCGAAGGGGTACTCGAAGCCGTACTCCCAGCCGTCGCGGCGCTCCTTCTCGCCGCCGCGTACGCGGTACATCGGCGCGATCCACTCGCCCGTGTCGCCGTCGCGCACCCCGTAGTAGAGGGCGGGGATCTCGCGGTCGAAGACGGGCCTCGCGATGAAGCGCCCGTCCTTCTTGCGGTCGATGAGGTCG
Organism: Tepidiformaceae bacterium; assembly: GCA_965203115.1. Lineage (GTDB taxonomy): Bacteria > Chloroflexota > Dehalococcoidia > Tepidiformales > Tepidiformaceae > UBA2991. The sequence continues at coordinate 21,773 of OZ241859.1, forward strand.
CCCTCGTCCTCGTTGACGAGCACGATGCCGTCGCCCGAGGGCGGCTCCTGGGCGAGGGCCGTGGTGCTCGAGGGGATGGCGGCCAGCGCCGCCAGCAGCAGCGCCGCCGCCAGTGTCCGCAGCCGCCTCCATCTACCGGATGTGGTTCCTGATTGCCGTCGCACCGTGGCCTCCCTGAGTCGTGGTCGTGACGGCAACCGAGTGTGTGGAGCGGCGCGGGGCGGCGGAATGCCTCGTAGCGGGGGCCACGCGCGGCCCCCCTTACGGGGCGTGGGCGGAACAGAGGGCCTGTGATGTGCTAGCCGTGTAAGGAGAAACGACGTTGGTAACGGAACGGGACAGTAGCGAGAACCCCAGTGATTCCAAGGGAAACCGCCCCCTACAGGACGTGACGGGCAAGCAATCCGGTGCCGGGGCGCGTTCCACGCCCATGGGTCAGAAACCCCGCGAATTGGGTCAAAGGGCGCACCCGCCGACGCGGGGCGATGTTCCAGAAACCCCGGGAAATGGGTCAAACGGAAACATGGGCGGAGCCGGCGCGGACGACCACATCGAGGAGGCGGACGGCGACGGGGAGGCCCCGAACCTCGACGCCGTGCGCGAGCTGCGGCTGCTGGCGGTCCTGCGCGACCTCGTCGAGCGGCACAGCCAGATCGAGGCGGCGGAACTGCTGGGCATCGGACGCAAGACGATCTGGCGCAGCATGACCTCGGGCCGGCTGACGCCGAGGCTCGCGATTGCACTGGAGCAGTGGCTGGTGGAGGCCGACCGCGCCGCGCTCAGCGCCGTCGAGCAGCGGGTGAGCGCGCTCGAAGAACGGGTCGACGCGCTGGGGGAGTCGCTGCAGGCCGGCCTCGACGCGCTGCGGAGCGAGTTCGCGGGACTGCACGAGACACGGGCGCCGGCACCGCGCCGCCGGGAACCGCAGGCGCGGACGATGCCCACCCGGGCGGAGCCGGGCACGCGGACGGAGACCACGGCGGCGGGCAGCGGGGACCTGCCGTGGCGGCCGTACCCGCAGCTCGTGACGGCGGAGCCCGAGCCCGGCGAGGAGCGTTTCTACGGCGAGGCGACCCCGACCGTCGTCGCCTGGCGGGAGGCGCGCCGGGCGGTGCGCGAGGGCCGCAGGCGGCTGGAGCGGCTCGACGCCGAGCTGCGCATGCGCGAACTCGAGCTGGTGCTCATCGGCGACCACGAACTGACGCTCCCGCCGGCCGTCTACCCCTGGGACCGCGCCGACCGCCGCAATGAGCTGTGGCGTCGCCGCGAGGCGCTCGCGGACGCGCGCGGGGAGCGCAACAGGGCGCTCCGGAGGCGCCGGGCGCGGCGCGTGCTCACCCTGGGACTGTGGTGGCAGTAAACGCCTGTCGGGGGGCGGTCGCGGTCCTGTCGGGGCGCATCGAGTGATTGCGGCGGAACGCCCCCGAAGCCCTTCCCAGCGGGCGGCGGGGCGGGGACACTGAATCCCGATTTCCGGCTTTTTCCAGCGTTTCCAGCCCTAGAAACCTGGAGGGTCCATCCCGGACCCGGCGGACCAGACGGATCGAGCCTTGCTCTCCCGACGGCCGGCCAGTGAGGGACACACCGCTTCCCGCAGCGGGAGGCAGCCGAAGGGTCGAGCCTTGCTCCCCGGAGGCCGTCTCGAACGCCGGGAGACCGCGTGGCGAGTCGCTTCGGCGCTCGGCCCCGGAGTCCCTGGGAGCACTGCGCCCCGAATCAGGCGCATGCGCATCCGGTCCACCCAGCCCCCGGCCCCGGTTCCCCATCCGGTATCGAGGCCACCAGCAAGCACTCCAGCAGGAGGAAGGAGGTCGCAACGACCATGCAAGCAGAGACGAACGACGCCATGGAGCTTCGCGCCATGGCCCAGCGCTACACCGGCCCGAGCGCTGCGCGCATCGAGGGCCTGATCCCGTACGAGGTGGACTTCGAGCGGGGCTGGTTCCGTACGACGACGGCCATCTGTCACGGGGGCGAGGAGCCCTTCGGGCTCGCGTTCCGGCAGCGGCCCGACGGCAACGGCATCGACGTGCGCTGCCACACCGGCGGCTGCACCCGGGCGCACGTCATCACGGCCATCGAGGGGCTCATCGGCCTGCCGATCTGGACGGCCTACGAGCCGGCGGCGCCCGGGCTGGCGGCGGTGGCCCGCGTGAAGCGCTGGGTCCGGCCGCGCCTCCCGTTCTGGGGCGGGGCCGCGGCCATGCTGGCGCTCCCGCTGCTGCTCGGCCACGGCGTCGAGGCGGCGCTCCTGAACGTCGGCGCCTTCGGCGTCGCGGTGGCGCTCCTCGCGGGGTTTCCCGGCAGGGCGAGGAGGGCGTTCCGGAGCTGACCGAACCGGGCCAGCGACGGCCCGCCGCATCCACCCAGCCCATGGGGCCGTCTCTCCGGAGGCGGCCCCTCTTCTTTGCCCGCGAGGGCGCACGACCACGGCAACGAGACCACCACAAGGAGGACGGTCATGACGATGGCGACGACGACGATCAGCACGGGCGCGCGCGAGGCGGGAGACTGCCCCGGGCGCTCCCTCGAAGAGCTGGTGGACCGGGTGTTCGACGCGCTCCTCGGAGCCGCGCCCGCCACCGGGCAGCAGAGCCTCGCCCGCCGCGTCCACGAGGCGCGGCGGCTCAGGCAGCAGGGCGACCTCGACGGGGCGCTGGCGCTCCTCGCCGGCGTGAACCTGAAGGGGGCCGGCGAGCGGGAGGTCCGGTGGGCCTACGGCGAGTGGCTCGGCATCGCGCGGCGGCGCTACGCGGGCCGCGCGGACGCGCTCGTCTACAGCCCCGGCACGGGCCGGGCGGCCGTGCTCGCCCCGCACCCCGGCGGGGCGCTCGAGGCGCTGGCCGTCCTGGGCATGCGCTGGCCGGTCGGAAGACTCGTCTCGCGGCGCAGCCTGCGCGGCCTGCGGCCCCTGGCGACAGGCGGCTCCTGATGGTCGCCGCGCACGCGCCCGTCGACTTGGCGGCGCTCAAGGAGCGCCACCCGCTGGGGGAGGTGGTCGAGGCGGCGGGCATCCGGCTGCATGGCCGGGGCCGCGTTCGCCAGGGCGTCTGCCCCTTCCACGAAGAGCAGGAAGGCAGCTTCACGGTCTACGCCGATTCGCAGCGGTGGTACTGCTTCGGCTGCGGCGAGGGCGGCGACGTGCTGGACTTCATCCGGCGCGCCGAGGACCTGAGCCTGCCGGAGGCGATCCGCAGGCTCGACGCCTCCCCTCCCACGACACATCCCGTCCCGCACACGCCCCGTGAGCGGCGCGACCGCGACTCGGTCGCGCCGGCGGACCCGGCGCTGCTCACGGCGGCGGCGCGGTACTACGCGGGGGAGCTGCGGAGCAGGCCCGAGGCGAGGGCGTACCTCGCCTCGCGGGGCGTCGGCATGGACACGGCTGCCCGGCTCGGTCTCGGCTACGCGCCGGGGGCGGGGCTGCGCGCGGCGCTCGCCTCCGCAGGCTTTCCCGGCGAGCGGTTCACGACGAGCGGGCTGTTCACGGGGCGCGGCGAGCGCTTCGCCGGCATGGTGACCGTCCCCGAGATCGCCGGCGCACGCGTCCGCTGGCTGGCGGGGCGGGCCATCGGCCGCGAGCGCACACCGCGCTTCCAGGCGCTGCCCGGCCCGAAGCCCGTGCTCGGGCTGGGGCGACTCGGACCCACGCCGCCGTGGGCGGTTGTCGCCGAAGGAGTCTTCGACTGGCTCGTGCTGAGCGAGTGGGGCCTGCCTGCCTGCGCCGCCCTCGGCACCCAGGGGATGGAGCGGGTCGCCGCCGCCCTGCGCGGCTGCCCCCGCGTCTTCCTCGCCTTCGACCAGGACAGCGCCGGGCACGAGGCCACGGCGGCGCTCGCCGGCCTGCTGGGCCGCCGCGCCGCCGTCGTGGACCTCCCCGCTGGCGTCGCCGACGTGGCCGAACTGGCCACTCACCACGAGGGGCGCAGGGTCTTCCTGCGCCTGCTCGAACGGGCGGCTCGCACCGCCCGCTGACCCACCCACCCCACCGGCTCGCACCCACTCGCCCGGCTCCCCGAAGGGACCGGGCGGCTTGCACATGCGCGCCGGACCAACCGCCGACCAGAAGGAGGCGCGATGACCGATGACCGACGGGGCTCCGCCCCGCGCACACGGGCCGCCCGCGTGGGTGGCCCGCATCCACCCCACCCATGCAACGCACAGCACGAAGGAGACAGACATGACGAACGCAGCACCGACCGTCAACGGCCACCGCAACGGCGCCAGCCCCAACGGGGCGCACCCCGAGCCGATCCGCGAGCCCGACCTGATGTGGGACGGGCTCTCTCCCGCCGTCACGCAGCGGCTGGGCGAGCCGCTCGACGAGGGACTCGTCTCGCACCGCAAGGGCCGCGGCAACCGCAGCTTCGCCTACCTCGAGGGCAGCACCGCCATCGAGCAGGCCAACCGGGTTCTCGGCTTCGGCGGCTGGGGCTACGAGCTCGTCGGCGAGGTGACGCTCCGCGAGGGCGAGAGCGTCGACCAGCAGACGGGCGAGGCGAAGCCCTGGCGGGCCTACGCCGCGACGGTGCGGGTGACCGTGCCCGGCTCGCAGCCGCGCACGGACGTCGGCTTCCAGGCCCTCGCCGAGGACACCGTGGAGGGCCACGAGACCGCGTGGAAGGGCGCGGTGACCGACGCGCTCAAGCGGGCGCTCAGGAGCTACGGCGACCAGTTCGGGAACGGGCTCTACGGCGACGGAGCGCCGGGCGACCTCGCACCGTCACTGCGCAAGACGCTCGTCGACCTCGGCCAGTGCCGGGGCTTCGACTTGGCGAAGGTCCGGTCCGCCGTGCGCGAGCGCACGGGCCGCGACCTCGACGAGCTGCCGGTCGCGACCCTCACCCCGCTGGTGGAGGCCGCCGCGCGGAAGCTCCAGCAGGACAACGCGGGCGAGGAATCCCGCGACGACGAGGCGCCGAAGGCCGCCTGAGCGGCGGGGAGGCGCATGCAACAAAGGAGGCACGCATCGCGGATCGCGAACCAGACAACCGAAGAGACGCTCCCCTGGCGGGAGCGCGAACGGGGCCGCCTCTCGGGGCGGCCCCGCCGTCGTTTCGGAACCAGGCGCGGCGAGGCCGCGCCGCCACGGTGACAACCAACACCAGAAGGAGAATCTGAACATGTCACGCACCATGAACCGCGTCGAGCTGCTGGGCCGGGTAGGCACAGAGCCGGATCTCAAGTACTCGCAGAACGGCACCGCCGTCAGCCAGCTGCGGCTGGCGACCGACCGCCGCCGCCAGAACGGCGAGACCGAGGCCGACTGGCACTCGGTCGTCTGCTGGGGAAAGCTCGCCGAGGCCGTCGCCGAGTACGTCCAGAAGGGCAACCGGGTGTTCGTCGCGGGCTCGCTCGCGCAGAACAGCTACGAGCGTGAGGACGGCGAGCGCGTCTACCGCACCGAGGTGCACGCGCAGGAGATCATCTTCCTCGACTCGAACGGCAACGGGGGCAACGGCCGCTCCAACGGCAATGGCAGCCGCGAGGCTGTCGCCGCCGAGGTCGCGGACGACCAGCCCTTCTAGCCCAACCACCGGCACACAGATGACGCCCGCCCGAGCGCGGGCGCACACGGGGCCGCTCCCTCACGGGGGCGGCCCCGTTCTCGTTTCAGACACAGCACGAAGGAGAACCGAAGATGGCGCGCACGAACGAACGCGACGCGCTCCCCACCTGGAGCGCGCACACGCTGGTCATGACCCTGCTCGAGGGCGACGAGCCCTTCAACGGGCACTGCACCTGCGACCGCTGGTCCTACCGCACCGACGACTGGACCGACCTCGGCACGAGGTGGGCCTGGCACTACGTCGCCGAGTCCGGCGGACCCGACGGCGACCCCTTCACCCGGAAGCTCGTCAGGCGCGAGCTGGAGGCGCACGGCGAGTACGGCGGCGACTGCGCCGGCTGCGGCTACCCCGTCATCCGGGGCCGCACGCACTGCCGCAGCTGCGAGCCGGAGGCCACGGTCGAGTACGACCACGGCGACAACTGCGAGTGCCCCTCCTGCTGGGAGGAGACGGTCGCGCGGCGGCACGCCCGCGACGCCGCCCACCAGCGAATCGCCTGCCGCAACTGCGGCTGCTGCCTCGACTGCGACGATCCTGCCTCCCCCGACCACGAGGACTGCATCTGCCCGCTCGGGCAGGCGATCCCCGTGGAGGTGGCGGCGTGACCGCCGTGGGGCACGAGGACGCCCTGCTGGAGGCGCTGCGCGCCAACCTGCACGTCCTGGGCGAGCTGGCCGTCCGCTACGAGGTCGAGACGAAGCCCCCGCGCGACCCCGACGCCCCCGCCCTCTGCTCCCCGGACGCCGTGAAGCGGCTGCTGGGGCCGGAGATGGGGGCGCTCGCCCAGGAGCAGGTGCGGGTGCTGCTGCTCGACCGCCGCAACCACGTCGTCGGGCAGCGCGTGATCTACCAGGGCAACGCGTATTCCAGCGTCGTCAGGCCGGCGGAGGTGCTGCGCCCGGCGGTGGTGGTCGCCGCCCCCAACATCATCGTCGCCCATAACCACCCCAGCGGGGACGCCTCGCCCAGCCCCGACGACATCAGGACCACGAAGGAGCTGGCGCAGGCGGCGGAGCTGCTCGGCATCGAGCTGCTCGACCACGTCGTCATCGGCGGCGACCGCGCCGTCAGCCTCAAGGACCTGGGCCTCTTCTAGGCCCCGGCGCACGCGGGGTTCTCCCGCGCACCCACTCATCCCTCTACCGGAAGGAGACAGTCATGCGCGACGCGTATGAGGAGATCACCGATCGCATCATCGCCGCACTGGAGCGCGGCACCGTGCCGTGGCGGACGCCGTGGCGCGCACGCGGTCACCGCAACGCCCGCACCAACCGCCCCTACCGCGGCATCAATGTCCTGGTGCTGCAGATGGCGGCGCTGGAGCGGGGCTGGAACGACCCGCGCTGGCTCACCTACCGCCAGGCGCGGGCGGCCGGCGGACACGTCCGCCGCGGACAGCACGGCACCCGCGTCGTGCTCTGGAAGTGGGTCGAGAAGAAGGACTCGCCCGACCCGGAGCGGCCGGAGCACTACCCGCTGCTGCGGCTCTTCACGATCTTCAACGTCGCCCAGTGCGAGGGCCTGCGGCTCGCCCGCGCCGAGGCCGAGGACGAGTCCGAGGACGGCTTCGACCCCATCGAGCGGGCCGAGGCGGTGGTCGCGGGCTACGCGGGCGGCCCGACCATCCACGAGGACGCCGACAGCGCCTACTACATCCCCGCCCGGGACGAGGTGCACCTGCCGCCGCGCGACGCCTTCGGGGACGCGCACGGCTACTACGCGACGCTCTTCCACGAGCTCGCGCACTCCACCGGGCACCCGAAGCGCCTGGACCGCGAGAGCTACCGCACGGCGGCGCCCTTCGGCTCCGAGCACTACTCGCAGGAGGAGCTGGTGGCGGAGTTCGCGGCGGCCTTCCTCGGCAACGAGGCGGGGATCGACCCCTCGCGGGTCGAGCAGTCCGCCTCGTACATCGCCTCGTGGCTGAAGGCGCTGGAGGACGACCGCCGCCTCGCGGTGGTCGCCGCCGGGCAGGCGCAACGGGCCGCCGACCACGTGCTCGGGCGCACCGCCGACATCCCGGTGGAGGCAGTGCCGCAGGCGGCCTGACGCGCACCCGACCGGACGGCTCCCGGCCGCCCGGCCCTCACGCGGGTTTTCTGCCCCGCGCACCCACCCATCCATCTACCGGAAGGAGAACAGCACATGCTCGCGGCCGATGCCGCCATCAACCCGGACGACCTGTACACGATCTCGGCGGGAGGGTTCTCGGCCACGGCCGACGCCTTCGCGCGTGACCCCGACAGCGAGGGCCTCTGGTTCCTCTCCATGGTCGGCGCCCAGTCCGCCCTCAAGGCGATCTGGGCCGCCCTCCTCAAGCGACCGCCGGAGAGCGCCCACCTGCTCGCCGGCGCCGACGGCCTCGCCCTCTCCGGCGGCTTCCACCGCTGCGAGGTGCCCCACGAGACCATCGGCACGTGGACGACCAAGATCGCGCGCCTGCCCGTCTCGGGCGGCTGGCACGCGATGGTCTACACGCGCATGGCCGAGTACGCCTTCGAGCGGGACGTGTTCCTGCTGCTCGCCCCCGGCGAGGCGGAGGCTCCCGCCCTGCACCACCGCTTCCTCGACCGCCGCAGCCCCCTGCCCCTGCACCGCGACTGGGCGGAGTGGCTGTGGCGCAGGGGACTGGCGAAGGGCGAGATCGCTCCCCTGCAGGCGGCGGGCGTCCACGCCTGGCGCTGCCACCCCGACGCCGACGCCCTCCGGGACGACCTCTCGGTGGCCGTCGGGTCGGGACTGCTCACGCTGCCGCCCGAGGGCGCGCAGCGCATCCACACGAACGGAACGGAAGGAGACACGAGATGAGACTGGCCGCGCAGTTCAAGGGCGGGTTCTACCCGACGCCGCCCCGCGTGGTGGAGATGGTGGCGAGCCTGATGCAGGCTCGCTCCGGCGGACGCGGCGAGACGACGCTGCGCATCCTCGACCCCTGCTGCGGGGCCGGGGAGGCGCTGGCCGACCTCGCCGCCCGCATCGCGCGCCCCGACGGGGCCTCGGTGGAGACCTTCGGGGTGGAGCTCCACGCCGAGCGCGCGAAGGAGGCGGAGGGCCGTCTCGACCACGCGCTGGGGACGGACCTCTTCCAGACCGCGATCGCCAACGGGGCCTTCGGGCTGCTCTACCTGAACCCGCCCTACGACCAGGACGCCGACGACGAGCAGCGCACCGAGATGCGCTTCCTGCGCCACTGCACGCGCTACCTCGCGGAGCAGGGGCTGCTGGTCTTCGTGGTGCCGGCGAGGCGGCTGGCGGCGTGCGCCCGCTACCTCGCCTCGCACTACCGAAGCCTGCGCGTCTGGTCGTTCCCCGAGCCGGAGCGGGAGGCATTCGGCCAGGTGGTCGTCACGGGCATCCGCAAGCCGGAGGCGCTGTACGACCAGTACGCCGCCGTCGCGCTGCAGGAGGCGATCGAGGGCAACCTCGACGAGCTGACTCCTCACCGCTACCCGCTCTACAACGCCCCGGCGACGGTGGACGGCGAGGTGCTCTTCGCCACTCGCACGGTCGACCCGGTGGCGGCTGCCGAGGAGTCGCGGCGCTCGGGGCTCTGGGTCAGCACGACCGTCACGGACGCGCTCTGGCCGTCCGAGGATGCCCGCACGCGGCCGCTCATGCCGCTGCGGCGGGGGCACCTGGCGATGCTGGTGGCGGCTGGCTTCCTCGACAACCTCCAACTCGAGGGCGAGGGCGGGCGCATCCTCGTCAAGGGCAAGACCTCGAAGGAGATGGTCCTGGTCGAGACCACGCCCGAGAAGGAGACCTACCGGGAGCGGCTGCGCACGACCGTCGTCGCGCTCGACCTCGACCTCGGCGAGATCACGGACATCGCCGCATGACGGAGGGGGACAGGACGATGCAGATGCCCCTCGACCCGGAGACCTGCGTCCGCTGCGGTCGCCCCATCCGCCCCGGCGAGCCCGTCATGCGGACCACGTCCGTGGACCTCGACCCCGACGGACGGGCCGTCTCCTCCCCGGTGACGGCCGAACATCTCAGGGACGGCTGCAAGCGCGCACGGCGCGAGGCCGAACCCGCCTAGACGGCTCTCCCGAGCCGCGAAACACGAGGCCCCGCCCTTGCACCAATGGGATTCGGGCGGGGCCTCGCCGTCTATACGGGCCGCAGTACGCGGCCCGCCAGAGCCTACAGCGACCGAAGAAAGGACACGGAACCATGGACCTGGCTGAGTTCATCGACACCTACCGGGACGCCATCGCCCAGCGGGTGGTGGCGTCCTACCCGCCCCGCTACCGGCCCTCCGAGCAGAGCCGGGCGCTCCCGCACCTGCTGCGCGCTCCCCTGGGCGCGCAGGCCGACGCCATCCGCGGCGCGGCGCTCTCCCTGGAGGCGCAGCGCGGCACGACCGTCGTCGGGGAAATGGGCACGGGAAAGACCTTCATCGCCGCCTCGGCGGCCTACATGGCGGGCTTCGAGCGCGTGCTCGTGCTCTGCCCGCCCCATCTGACCCGCAAGTGGAAGCGCGAGGTCGAGGAGACGGTGCCCGGCGCCCGCGCCGTGATCGTCACCTCGATCACCGACCTCGAGCGGCTGCGCACGCTGGCCGGGAGCGGTCCGCTCTTCGCGGTGATGTCGCGCGAGCGGGCCAAGCTCTCCTACCGCTGGCAGCCCGCCGTGGTGGAGCGCTGGGCGACGGCGGGCACGAGGCTCGTGCGCGACGAGGAGACGGGCGAGCCGTTCCGGGTGCCGTGCTGCCCCGACTGCCACGAGCAGATCGTCGACAAGGACGGCGTACCGCTGCTCGCTCGCGACCTCGCCCGCCGCAAGCGGACCTGCGACGAGTGCGGCTCGGCGCTCTGGCAGGCCGACCGCACGGGACCTGCGCGCTACCCCCTCGCCGACTACGTGAAGCTCCGCATGAAGCGCTTCTTCGACCTGCTGGTCGGTGACGAGGTCCACGAGTTCAAGGCGAGAGGCTCCGCCCAGGGCATCGCCGCGGGCGTCCTCGCCGACGCCTGCGGCAAGTCGCTCTCCCTGAGTGGCACCCTCATGGGAGGGTATTCGAGCACGCTCTTCCACCTCCTCTACCGGTTCTCCCCGGAGATCCGGGGGGAGTTCGGGCGCGGGGAGGAGAGCCGCTGGATCGAGCGCTACGGCTTCGTCGAGCACACCATCGGGCGCGACGACGGCGAGTCCTTCGAGGAGTCCTTCGAGGACGGGCGCACCAGCCGCCGCAAGAAGTTCCGCAAGGTCGTGCGGGAGCGTCCGGGGCTCGCCCCCGCCGCGCTCTTCCACCTCATCGGCAACAGCGTCTTCCTGCGGCTCTCGGACGTGGCCTCCGGGCTCCCGCCCTACGAGGAGCGCGTGCTGCTCTCCTCGATGGACTCGGAGCCGGACGGGAATGGCGTGTCGCAGCGAAGCGGGTACGACGAGCTCTACGGGACGCTGCGGGCGGCGCTCGCCGACGCCCTCTCACGGGGATCCAGGCGGCTGCTCGCGACCTACCTGCAGACGCTGCTCGCCTACCCCGACGCCTGCACGAACGGGGAGACGGTCTTCGACCCGGAGTCGGAGGAGCTGCTCGTGCAGGTGCCGCCGCTGCCGGAAGGGAAGCTCTACCCGAAGGAGCAGGCGCTGGTGGACCTCGTCGCCGCCGAGCGGCTGGCGGGCCGCCGGGTGCTGGTCTACGTCACCCACACGGGGACGCGCGACATCACCGGGCGGATGGAGGAGTTCCTCGGTCGCCACGGCTTCCGGGTCGCGGTCATGAAGGCGGACGCCGTCCCGCCCGAGCGCCGCGAGGCGTGGGTGGCGAAGCGGGTCGAGGAGGGCGTCGACGTGCTCGTCTGCCACCCCCGGCTCGTGCAAACGGGGCTCGACCTCGTGGAGTTCCCGACGATCTGCTGGTACGAGACGGAGTTACCGGTTTCTCAATCCACACCAAACCCTGCGCTACTCGTGGGCGGCGGCGTTACCTCCAACCGGTGTGTAGGAGCGGAGTAGCTCGCGGATCCCTGCTCGCTTCGAGAGTGTCGTTTCTCGCGGGCTCACGAACATGGATGTGAGCGTCCAACCCTCAGTTGGAGCCAGCCCCCAGGCCCTTTCCCCCGACCTTCACCCGGGAAGCGGTGTCAGAGCGCCGGCGACATGAGCGTTGTGTGCCCGGCCAGCGTTGAGGATGAAGATGCGATCTCCTCGCCATTGGCGGGTCATTGCCTACACTGTCTCCCGGAACGGCGCCCCGCTGCACAGGGCGTGAGTTCGAGGAGGCCGCTTGCCGCGTATTTTCGACAACCTCACCCCGGGGACGCGGCTGCTGCCTGCGCTTCGCGAGACGCTCAATGTGGCCTCGCGCGCCGACTTCTGCGTCGGGTACTTCAACCTCCGCGGCTGGCGAGACATCGCGCCGTACATCGACCGCTGGGGGGACGGCGAGGGCCCATGTCGCGTCCTCATCGGGATGCAGCCGCGGCCCGATGAGGCATTGCGCGAGGCGCTTCGCAGAACGCTGAACCTGCCCGGCGATCCATCCGGCATCGACAACGCAACCGCTCACGGCCTACATGTCGAGCTGGCCGAGCGGATGCGCGAGCAACTGACTGCCGGCGCCCCTAGCAATCAGGACGAGCAGACGCTTCGTGTGCTTGCCGCCCAACTCCGGGCGCGCAAGGTCGTAGTCAAACTCTTCCTCCGCCATCCCCTGCACGCCAAGCTCTACCTCCTGGGACGAGACGACCCGATTCTGCCGCTCGTGGGCTACGTCGGCAGCAGCAACCTCACGTTCTCCGGCCTCGCCGGCCAGGGCGAACTCAACATCGACGTGCTCGAACAGGACGCCGCGCACAAGCTCCAGGACTGGTTCAACGACCGCTGGGAGGACGCCTTCTGCGTCGACGTGACCGACGAGTTGGCGGACATCATCGATGACAGCTGGGCGCGCGAGACGCCGGTCCCGCCCTACCACGTCTATCTCAAGATGGCGTGGCACCTGTCCAACGAGGCGCGCGCCGGGCTCGACGAATTCCGCATCCCCGCCGTGTTCGGCGACCGCCTGCTGCCCTACCAGGAAGCGGCGGTGAAGATCGCTGCCCGCTACCTCAACCAGCGCGGCGGCGTGCTGATCGGCGACGTGGTCGGCCTCGGCAAGACGCTCATGGCCACCGCCGTCGCGCGCATCTTCGAGGACGACCAGGGCATCGAGACGCTGATCCTGTGCCCGCGCAACCTCGTGCGGATGTGGGAGGACTACGCTGGCGACTATGGCCTGCGCGCGCACGTGTTGCCGATCAGCCAGGTGATCAACAGGCTGCCCGACTTGCGGCGCTACCGGCTCGTGATCGTCGACGAGAGCCACAACCTCCGCAACCGCGAGAGCAAGCGTTTCCGCGCGATCCGCGACTACATCGCCGACAACGACAGCAAGTGCATCCTGTTGTCGGCCACGCCCTACAACAAGACGTATCTTGACCTTTCGAGCCAGCTTCGGCTCTTCCTCGACGACGAGCAGGAACTCGGCATCCGCCCCGATCGCTACATCGCCTCGATCGGCGAAGCGGAGTTCGCGCGCAGGCACCAGGCCAAGCCCGGCACGCTCGCCGCCTTCGACCACAGCAAGGAGCGCGACGACTGGCGCAGCCTCATGCGGCTCTACCTCGTGCGCCGCACACGGACCTTTATCCAGCGCCACTATGCCGAGACCGACTCGGACAGCGGGCGGAAGTACCTCACCCTCGACGGCGGCGCGCGCTCGTACTTCCCCGAGCGCGCGCCCAGGCGCGCCGCGTTCCGTTCCGACCCCGATGACCCTGGCGACGCGTACGCCCGCATGTACGCGCAGCCTGTCGTGGAGGCGATCGGGGAGCTGCATCTACCGCGCTACGGCCTCGGGCTCGACCAATACCTCGCGAACAACCCCGAGCCGCTGCCGTCCGCCGAGGAGCAGCGCCTGCTCGACGACCTCTCGCGGGCCGGCAAGCGGCTCATGGGCTTCTGCAAGACCAACCTCTTCAAGCGCCTCGAAAGCAGCGGCGAGGCGTTCCTGCTCACGCTTGAGCGCCACGCGCTCCGCAACCACATCTTCCTGCACGCCCTGCGCGAGGGATTGCCGCTCCCCATCGGCCCACAAGACGCCGCTCTCCTCGACTCGCGCTTCACCGATGCCGACGAGCCCGCGCCAAGCGACGACGGCGAGCCGGACCCAGGCGACGACCCTCAGCCGGCCGCCGGTGGCCTGCGCGACGAGGCAGCGCTGCGCGCGGCGGCCGCCGACGCTTACGGCGCCTACCGCGACCGCTACGAGGCACGCTTCAACTGGCTCCCTGCACGCCTCTTCTCCGACCGGCTGTCCAAAGACTTGCAGGCAGACGCCGATACCATCCTCGAATTGCTGGCCGAGCACGGACCGTGGAGGCCGGAGCGCGACGCTAAACTGCGCGCTCTCCACGACCTCGTCGCGCTCGATCACCCGGACCGCAAGGTGCTCGTCTTCTCGCAGTTTGCCGACACCGTGCGCTATCTGGAGCGGGAGCTTCCCCGCCTCGACGGCGACGGCCTCGCCCTCGCCGGTGTCACGGGCGACTCTGGCGACCCCTCCGAACTCGCGCGCCGCTTCAGCCCCGTGAGCAACGGAGCGCGCGGCAAGGTGAGCGCGGACGAGGAGATCCGTGTGCTGCTGGCGACCGATGTGCTGAGCGAGGGGCAGAACCTCCAGGACTGCGCTGTCGTCGTCAACTACGACCTGCCGTGGGCCATCATCCGCCTCATCCAGCGCGCCGGGCGCGTCGACCGCATCGGCCAGCTGTCCGGCGAGATCCTCTGCTACTCCTTCCTGCCCGCCGAGGGCGTCGAGAAGATCATCGATCTGCGCGGGCGCGTGCAGCGGCGGCTGCGCGAGAACGCCGAGGTCGTGGGCGCCGATGAGGCGTTCTTTGAGGACGACGACACGACCGCCGTGCTCGACGACCTCTACAACGAGCGCTCCGGCGTGTTCGACGACGAGCCCGACGACGAGGTCGACCTCGCCTCTCACGCCTACCAGATTTGGAAGGACGCCATTGACGCCGATCCCGCGGTCGAGCGGGCCGTCTCCGGGCTGCCCGACGTCACGTACTCCTCGCGCGAGCCCGGCCCCGCCGACGGCCCCGAGGGCGTGCTCGTCTTCGTCCGCACCCCCGAGGGTGCCGACGTGCTCACGCGCGTGCGCGCCGACGGCGAGGTCATCCGGGGCTCGCAGTTCGACATCCTTGCCGCAGCCGAATGCGAGCCGGACACTCCCGCCGCCCCGCGCCATGACGACCACCACGATCTCGTCGCCGCAGGCGTGCGGTCCATCGCCCAGCGCGAGCGGCAGACCGGTGGACACCTCGGCCGCTCCTCTGGCGCGCGCCACAAGGCCTACGTGCGGCTGAAGGACCACGCCGACGCGATCACCGGGCAGTTCGGCGAGGCGGCGCTGCGCGCGGTCATCGACGCGATCTACCATCGGCCCCTGCGCCAGTCGGCCGCCGATAGCATCAACCGCCAGCTTCGCAGCCAGATCAGCGACGCCGACCTCGCCGACCTCGTGGTCGGCCTGCACGCCGACGACCGGCTCTGCGTCGCCGGCGATGGTCTGGAACGCCGCGAACCCCGCATCATCTGCTCGCTTGGCCTGTTCGGCTCCGGGGGAGGAACCGCCTGATGCCGCCCCTCGACGCGATGCGGGGCCTGCTCGAGGCGTGCGAACACGAGACGCTGCTCGTCGAGCACCTCGGGTGGAATCACCCGAACGCGGCGCCCCTCACCGCTACCGCCGACGGTGTTGAGTACGAACTGCGCCCCATCGCGGAGAAGGCCGGGTTCGCGATCTACGAATGCTCGTCGGGGCCGTCCGGCGCTATTCCCCCGTACGCTGCGCGCCGCAAGGTCGAGCGCGCCGCCGACTTGCCGTTCGAGCGGGCTATCGTCTTCACCGATGCGCGCCGGCAGGCGCAGGTCTGGCAGTGGGTGCGCCGCGAGAGCGGCGCGCGCCCTCTGTGCCGCGAGCACTGGGCGCGGCGCGGAATCGGCGGATGGGCGCTGCTCGATCGCCTGCTGCTCATGCGCTTCCGACTCGACGAGGAAGCGGGCCTCACCGTCGCCGACGTCGCCGCCCGTGTGCGCGAGGCGCTCGACTACGAGACGCCCTATGGGCGCTTCGGCGAGCGCTTCCGGAGGCTCACCGCGACGCCACCTGCCGCTGAGGACGCCGCTCCGGCGCCCCCGCTCGCCGTCGCCGTCAGCACCGAGCTCGCCAACGCGCTGCGCGGACTGCACCCGCAGTGGGGCGACCGCATCGACCGCGTCGAGCCGTCAGGCAGTGACCAGCAAGGCGCCGGCATCCTCATCCGCCACCCGGGCGGCGCGCCCGTCATCTCCGCTGTTGAAGTCGACGCCGATGCCGCCGAGGCACGGGCGCGGGCTGCCCTTCGCGCCGCAGTCGAGGACGCCGGGGCGTACGCCGACGTCGAACAGGCGATCGCGCTCGTCGTCCCTGATGAACTGCGCAGCGACCAGTCCGCGTTGACCGAACGCATTGGGGACGCGCCGTTCAAGTTCTGCCTCATCTCCCGCGACGACGACGAACGCGAGGCCACGCGTTGGCCCGAGCGCGGCTGGCTGCGAGGCGACGCCGCAGCCATCGCCGACCTGATCGAGCGAGCCGCCGTCTCTGAGCGCATGATCGCGCGGGGGCTGGAGGTGCTGGAGAACAGCGTGCGGAACGCCACGGGAACGCTGCGCGGGCAGCTTGAGCGGTCGGGCGTCTCCGCGCTCGGCGACATCGCGGAGGTGCTGCGGCAGGAGGACGGCGAGCAGACAACGCGTATGGCGGTCACGATCATCGCCAACGCCCTCACCGTTCACGACGGCGTCGCGAGCGCGCACGACTCCGTGCCCTCGCTCACCGAGGCGGGGGAGGGCGGGCCGATAGGCAAGGACCAGACGCTGGACGCGTGGGAGCGCATCCTCGCGATCAACTACTGGCCGATCTTCGAGGTCGCGTGCGATCTCTTGTCGTGTATCCCCGACGCGGAAGCTGGCAACCTGATTGAGGATCTGCGCGCCGCCGCTGACGAACTCTCGCAGCTTGGTATCACCACGACGCAGGACCTCGCGGGGCAGATGTTTGGGAGGCTGATCGCCGATCGCAAGTTCCTGGCGACCTTCTACACGCGGCCCGCATCCGCCGCGCTGCTCGCGGAACTCGCCGTCGCGAGGCTGGACGCGGACTGGAGCGACGCGAAGTCTGTTGAGGAGCTGCGCATCGCCGACCTGGCGTGCGGGACGGGCGCGCTGCTCTCCGCAGCCTACCGCGCCGTCGCGGCCCGTCGGCGCCGCGCGGGCGGTGACGACCGCGAACTCCACCGCCCGATGATGGAACAGTCGCTGATCGGCGCTGACATCATGCCCGCCGCTGCACACCTCACCGCCTCTATGCTCTCGAGTGCGCAGCCCGCTCAGCCCTACGAGCGCACGCGCGTCTACACGATGCCGTACGGACGCGTCGAGGGCGGCCGCGTCGCCATCGGCTCGCTCGACCTGATCAGGGAAGCCGAGCAGCCCGCCCTGTTCGCGACAGGCCAGAGCGAGCACGGCAGGGGCAAGGGCGAGAATATAGTCTCGCTGCCGCCGGCGTCGCTCGACCTCGCCATCATGAACCCGCCGTTCACCCGTCCGACAGGGCACGAGGCGAGCAAGATCGGCGTGCCTGCTCCTTCGTTCGCTGGCTTCGGAGCCGACGAAGCTGACCAACGAGACATGGCGGACGCACTAAGGAGGACTCAAGGCAACCTTACCGATCCGGCTGGCCACGGCAACGCGGGACTCGCCTCAAACTTCATCGACCTCGCCCACGAGAAGCTCAGGCCGGGCGGAGTGCTTGCTCTCGTGCTACCACGCACGGTCGCCACCGGAAGTGCTTGGACTGGAACACGTAGACTGCTCGCGCGCTGGTACCGCGACATCACCGTTATCGCCATTGCCACGAGCGGCTCCGAGGACAGGGCGTTCTCCGCCGACACCGGCATGGCCGAGGCGCTCGTCTTAGCGGTGAGGCGCGGAGAGGGACTCGAAGCGACGCCCGGCGACGCGCCCGTGCTCTTCGTCAATCTAAGCCGGCGCCCTGGCGACACTACCGCAGCCACGGGCCTCGCGCGGCTGGTCGAGGACATACCCGACGGCGACCGAGGCTTCATTCGAGCTGGAGAACAGGAGGTCGGTTCTTTCATCCGCGCGACGCTCGCGGACGGAGGATGCGCGGCGCTGGGCGAACCGTATCTTGGGTCAGCGGCGGTCAGCTTGCGTGTGGGTGCGCTCCGACTCCCCGGCGTGGCCGAAGCCATCGATCTGTCGCTTTCGTCCCTAGCGACGATGGGCCAGCGCGGCCTCTATCACATGGACATCTCCGGAACCGAGATGAACAGAGCCGGTGTGCAGCGAGGGCCCTTCGACATCGAGCGGCGCTACCGTGCCGACACCCGCTACCCGGCGCTCTGGGCCCACGACGCCAACCGCGAGCGGAAGCTGGTTGTAGAGCCCGACAGCTGTGGCGAGGTGCGCGAGGGAATGGACGACAAGGCAGCGACTGTCTGGGAGACGGCGACGCGGCTCCACTTCAACCGCGATTTCCAGCTCAACTCGCAGAGCCTCGCAGCGTGTCTGACGCCCGAGCTTGCGATCGGCGGGCGGGCGTGGCCCAACTTCCGCGTCGAGGGCGATCCTCGGCGCGAGCAGGCGCTCGCGCTCTGGGCCAACACCACACCCGGCCTCATCAGCTTCTGGTGGATCGCCGGACGCCAGCAGCAAGGCAGAGCCATCCTCACCATCTCGCAACTGCCGCGTCTCACCGCCCTCGACGTGCGGACGCTCGACGACGAGCAGCTTGAGCAAGCGGAGCGTCTGTTTGCCGAGTTCGCGGAGCGCGACTTCCTGCCGGCCAATGAGGCCTACCGCGACAAAGCGCGCCAAGCGCTTGACCGCGCCGTCCTGTGCGGCCTACTCGGCCTCCCCGAGTCGATCCTCGATCCACTGGCGGCGCTGCGCCTGCAGTGGTGCGAGGAGCCCTCCGTCCACGGCGGCAAGCCGACGCGCCCGGGCGGCGGGGGGTAGGGTGCGAGCGATGTTCTGGGTTCGGCACCTGCGGAGGCCGCGGACGGCCCCACCAGCGTCCCCGGAGGCAGACCCCATGCATCGGCGATGACGAGAAGGGGGGCGCGTTGGAGCGAACAGCCCTGCTCCGCTCGCGACGGGCGATCCTGGGCTGACCATGGCCCGGGATCAGGCCACGCACCTAGTCACTCGATCCCATGCTGCCACGACTCGATGCGAGTCCCGCGTCGGGAGCGACTCGCACTGATCACCACGCTGACGGAGGGGAAGCTCCTCCCGAGCAGATCGGTCGTCGCGCCCGTCACGGTGTTGAGGGTCAGGTCCAGAATCTAGTTCGGTGAGCGTAGTTCGCTTCCTCAACGATCCTCTTCATCCCGCCTCCTACGTCGGCCGTGACGTATACCATGTTGTATTGGACGGCAACACTAACGATCCAGAGATCGTTCTCCTGAATGCCCAGTTCTTTCCCTGTAGTAGGTTCCCTCAGGTCTTCGAGGTACCGTGTGGCGATCCTGTTCCTGTAGTCTCTCGGCGCATAGGCTTGGAAGAGGGCTGCGCGAAGAGGACCGTAGACTCTTGCAGTGTGGCGATCGATCGGTAGAACTTGGTAACCCCCGATCGCACTGCGGATCTCCTGCTGTGGCTGTGGTCCCAGTGGATTGAGGCTGAGGCCATACTCGGTTTCAGCGACGGTGACGGCTGATATGAACACGACCCCGTCCTGCAGCCCGTCCAACCACTCGCGGACGCCCGCATGGCGTTCATCGCCCTCATAACCGGCTATGCTGGCGATGGTCGTGTCGAGCAGGTAAGCCTCTTCCACCATAAGTCGCGATCCACCGTTAGCCGATGTAGGACAGCGTCTCGGTAATCGAGGGCGACTCCGCGATGACAGGGATGCGCTTCAAGGTGTCCCTGGCATTCGCTAGCTTGAACCCGGCGGAGGTGTACAGGTGCCAAGGAATGTATGGCTCGAAGGTGGCGGGGAAGTACTCTGTGAACCGAACAGGCCCGGGGCGTACGTGGCCGCTGAACCAATCGAGCAGGGCTCTCTCTACACGGGGTGAGAGATCATAGGCCTTTAGTACCTCCGCATCTATCGCTTCCAGCAACTGAGAGCACTTATCGTGTGATTCGCTAGCGACCCGTCGTCCGGCTAACCACAGGGAGCGAGCTTCGCAGTACTGTCGGACCAGAGACGATATGCCCTGCTCCTGCGCCTGGTCGAATTCAGGAACGGGGATTTCCCGGAGAGTTCCGACGCGTAGATGACGACTAAGTTCTCGCGTACTTACAAAGGCGTTGGCCACAGGACCGTTGAGAATCGCCGCCAATACCTCCCGAGAAAGTTCGGCGTTGGGCCATATCCCATGGAAATTCTGATAACAGACCAGGCCGACTTCGTCTTGGGAAGCCGTGATTCGCCAAGACCCCCTAGTCCTCCGGCTCGCGTTAACCACGACTTTTGGTTTACTCCAAGGAAGCTTGTATGCATTGGTTCGCATGAGGTGTGGCGTAGCATTTAGGTAGTTCGCTTTTGGAGCAACAAACGGCTCAGTGCTTTCCTCAACCCTGTGTACACCGGGAACAAAGCCCTCCCGCGGTTCACTGGATACTAGAATTTCTTCATTCTCACGAAACCGAAGATTGTATTCGATGCCACGGCGGATGTCTGAAACCTGACTCAAGCGTCTCATTTCGGCAGTAGATTCCCACACTTCTTGAAGAGGCGGGAGCCACATGCTGCCTGCGAGTTCTCGCTCGGGGTCGTCGACATCCTCCTCGCTCTCATATGAAGGCCTGTGCGTCGCATAGAAGGAATCGAGATCCGACTTGTAGACTTCCCCAGACTTCAAGCGTACGCGTCCATCGCTCGATCCCGCGCAAATCAACAATACAGTATCGGCGTCAGAGTGTTGGAACACCCTGTCTGGCAGACTTAGCGTCTCGATTGAGGAGTATATCCCTCCCAGCTTCGACCTCAGATCGCGATAGCTGCGGCCTCCCAAGAAGACCTTGGGCAAAACGAACCCCAACATTTTCGGGGGCCGTGTCAACACGCGGTGAAGGACTTCAGCAGGCTGAGAGAACGAAGAGAGATCCTGATAGCGCTCCCGCTCTTCGGTGTTGAACGCTTCAAATGGTGGATTGCACAGAACGATGTTGGCCTGAGCCAACTCCTCATCGAAGAGAGCGGAGGTTAGTGCGTCACCCCCGTGGAGTCGCCAGCCGTCTGGATTTGGGTAGTCTGCGAGCATGAGCGACAGTCTGGCTACTTCCCTGGCAAAGTCATCTATCTCAATCGCGGCAAGCACTTTCACGAAGTACTCGTGCCGTTGGGTGGGAGTCATAGTCGATGGCAATAGCTCTCGCAGGCGCTGCATCGCAGCTACCAGGAACACTGAGTGCCCGGCGAACGGTTCAAACACGCGACGCTCATCGGTCTCGAGCGTGTCGAATGGGAGTCGCTTGACTATGTACTCCGCTATGGCCGGGGGAGTGCTGTGAATGCCGAACAATTTTCTGGTCCCCGGGGTCACCAAGGTGTTCTCGTATACGTACGCAAGAGCGTCCACGGATAGGTTCTGGAAATGGAACGCCGTTCTGATGCGTTCCCAAGCTGCGGCCTGAGTTCGAGGATCGTCCAACACCCGTTCCGACGTTGAGTCTCTGAAGTAGAACTCCTCCACGGACTTGACGACAAGTCGAGGGTCATCGAGTGTCCAGTCGCCCGGGTGGTTGCGGTCGGCTAGAACCTTTGCTGCGATGAGTCGAAAAATCAAGCGGAACAGAGGAGGGTATGACTCATCGGAGAAGGGAGACTTGTGCTCGAACGTGCTGATTGCCAGCGATATCGTGTCCCTTAGCAGGGTGTCTAGCTTTGACCGCACTTCATATTCGAGCGCCGGGAGAAGGTCCAGGTCGATGAAATCGAGCTGGGTAGCCGCCTCTCCTCCGGACTTTGCTCTAAGAACCTGGCGAGGTGTCCACTCGTGCTGATGCCTCACGAAGAGGTCCGGGAGTCTGCTGGGATCCAACTCTTCCAGGAGGGCAGGCAGGCCCTTCCCAGTCACTTTCCACCTGAGAATGCGATCATCCGTGATCTCGAGAATCTGCGGCGCTCCCAGTGATCGGTGCTCCTGGACGAATGAGGGGCCAGACCGGCCGTTGGCAACCGCTACGCCGAACGATGCGTTCCGGTAGGAAGGAGGCTCCTGAGCGAAGGCCGCTAGCGGGATGCTCCTGACGGGGTGTTCAGAGGAAAGCACATCGGCGAATTCATACTCTTCCTGCAGAAGGTCCCCTGTGTAGCCCAGGCGTTGAAAGCCTTGCTTGATGTGTTGGAGCGTCTCCATCTGGCTATGGGTACGCGTCACGCTCCGGCCTCCTCGGACCGCTTGTCCTGGCTGTGACTGTCGTACCGTTCGATCTCGGCCTCGGCTCCCTTCAGCAGAACCATCCCGCCAATGTCGCTGAGACTGCGATTCCAGTAGGGGCTGTCCCTACACTCTTGAAGCTTGGTCAGTAACTCCAGAGGGTCAGGCGTAACCCCGTCGGGGTAGGAGATCATCCTTCGTTTTCTGGTCAATTCGCGACATCCGTAACACTGTGTCTGCAATCTGATGCAGTTTGATACAGGCTGCTGCTCGCGGTCAAGGGGATCGGCACGCCCCACGTGCGGGGCTCGATCCCACCAGCGAGGCATCGCAGACAAGCAGATCGACGACCTCTTCGACGCACATCGCCGCCCACCCTCGCGGCGCTCGGGCGGGAGGCGGCTCGCGCCCTTGCTGAGAAAGGTCGCGCGCAATGTCTCCACTCGACGACGAGCGGCGCGGCTTCCGCACAATCGAACTCCTCGTCCTGCACGGACTCCAGGGGCACGACCTCAGGTGGCCGTAACGGGGACTGCCACGAGCAGGCACCACACGTCCCCGCCCTCAGCGCAGAGTAGAGGTCGCAGAACAGGCCGTATCTCAGGCCGTATCTCAGGCCGTAGGCGCAGCCCGACCCCCGGTAGATTGAACGACCTCCAGGCGATTGCACGTACGCGACAGGGCGCACGGGGCGGGCCCCTTCCCCGGGACGCCTGGAGCGCGTCGTCGCAAGGGCAACCGTCCGGAGCCTTACTCCGTACGAGCGAGGAGCCTCTTGCAGTGAATGTTCTGCGGGTCCAGTTCTAGGCCCCGTTGGGCGCACTTGCGTGCTTTCTCGACCAATGTGGGATCGGGGTTCGACGTGGGCGAGTATTCGATCAGATACAACCAGCCGAGGCGACTCAGCGCGGTCGCGTCGAGGGGGCTCTCCTGATCGTGGCCCTCGAGTGTGGCCCGAACGCTGCCGACGAGGAAAGACCGGCGAGTAACGGGTATGTCCTGCTTATGCTTCGAGATGTACTCGCTCAAGCCGAAGGCCACTTGCGAGCAGTAGCCGACGGGCGTGCTGTCCGTTTCGACGGCGCGGATCGACTTGACCAGCGCCTGGAAGTCATCCCCGTTCCTACGTTCGAAGTCACTCCACCTCTGCCATGGCAGCGGGTCATCGACTTCGGCTTGCTCCGCAGCGCGTCGGTACGCAGTTCGGGCGCGCTCGGCGTACTCGCTCCCGGCTGCGTCGAGAGCAGCAGCAACCTGAGGCCAAAGGAGCGGGTAGTCCTCCGCCAGTTCCTCGGTCAATCGTAGGAGTTCGGACACCCCTAGGCCTGTTGCCCGCGGTGCTGAAGTCGCCGTCTCGATCACCGATGAGGCGAACGCCTCGACATCCGTGAGAGTTCCCCGTGGCGTAATCCACTCTCGGAATTCGGCAGAGAGAGCGCGAATTCGGAGTTCATCGGGATCGCCGACGAGCTTAGTTCTGGCGTGCCGATAGGCCATCTCCGTCAGGCGAAGGTGGCGGTGCGCGGCATCCGCGTCGTCGCGCGATACGAGCGACAGTGCAACCAGTGCGCCGGCTCCCGAGTCGTAGTCATGACCGTGAACTGTAGCGATCGCCTTTAGAGCCAATTCGGGCACCGAGCGCCCAACAGCACCGAGCATCAGGTACAGAAAGCGCCCATCCTCCGAGAGCTGCTCGAATGACCGGTCGAAGAGCGCCGCCAGTAAGTCTGACCGAGAGGGAATGCTCCTGATGACCTCCTCGGGTGAGCTGCCTTGACCGATCTGGGCGACAGCCAACTTCATCGCGTAGGCCCGGGATCCCGTTGCCAGCGCTATCTTGTCGCGGACCTGCTTGTCCACGCGGGGCTCGGCGTAATGCCGACGCGCCTCCTCCGTCATCAGTCGGTCCGCTTCAGGCTCCTCCATTCCCGCGACCTCGACCGGGTAGTCACCTCGGAATTCTTCGTGCCTTGATGTGAGCAGCACCTTCGACGGGAGCACCACTGACTCATCGAGCACTCGCTGAATCCGCGCCGGGTTCTCGAACGTCTCGAGGTTATCGAGCACCATCAGATAGCTCAGTGCGCCAGACGCGTCCGATACCTGGTCAACCATGTAGGACACGGCGGCCTCGCCCGTGAGCCGCTCTTCACCCATCAACTGTGCGAAGGACTCGGCTACATCGTCGACGTCGCTCACATCGCGAAGCCGTTCTGTGGGCCCGGACTCGAGTAGGTCGATGTCGCGCGCGCTAAACCAGAGAACGAAGTCGTATCCGAACCGTTCCCCCGACTCGATGAACTCCCACAGCGCGTGCAACGCCAGTGCAGTCTTGCCCATTCCCCCGCCACCCCTAAGGGTCACGAGTCGATGCTGCCTGTCCGTCAGGAGTGCACGAAGCCGGTCTTCGAGTGCGGGGCGGTTGACGAATTCGGCCGGTCGTGGCGGGAGGTTGTGGGCAACGTGATTCAGCCAGACGAGAGTCTCGCGGGCCGCCGTATCGGAGGGTAGTAGTTCCAGATCGGACGCTGTGTAGCCCAACTGAAGGAAGGACGTCTTCCCCGTCGAGTAGTCAAGAAACTGACAGATGGCCTGTGCGTCGTTCCACCTTCCGTTGGCGAACAAGAAGCTCAGGCCGGCGTTGCGCTCAACGCTCGCGACACGCTCCAGCTCGCATTCGAGGTCCTGTGTCCGGACTTGGACGGTAGCAGCCGTCATCTCATCGGCGTCGTTCGCGAGACCCGAGAGAGGATCGTGCCCGACGAGAGGGAGCGCCTCGATGAGCCCCTGCTGCTGTTCGTCGCGAGCCGAACGCAGATACCAGACCGCGTCGACCGGAAGGGACCTGATCAGAGACCGCGCCGCGCCAGCGAGAGAGGCGGCTGTCTGATCAAAGAACTCGTCCGCCTGGGCTCCGTGACCCCGCGTACGGTTCCGAACAAAGACGAGATCGGACATCAGATCGAGAAGGGAGTGTCGACCACGCTCGATCCCCACGTAGTCGGCCTCATCCAAGACGCGGATTACGCCTCTGAGCCCTTCTAATGCTGCGATCATCTCCTGCGATGCAGCACTCTCGGGGACCTTGCTCGTGAGCGCCGCTGCCCAGGTTCGACTTCCCGTGTCATGCGCGCGATGAAGCAGATTCAGCGTCCGTCGTAGGACCGAAATCCATCCACCCAATGACTCTGAGCGCACGACCTGTAGCGCAAGTCGGTCTGCACGCGCGGGATCCTGTGCCCGGAGCAGCGAGAGGGCCGTGGATGTGCTCCACTTGACGACGACCTCGCCCGCGAACAGGGCGGTGCTAAAGACTTCCGATGCTGCCCCAACCTGTTCCGTGCGAGTCAACCGCTGCTCAATCTGGCATAGCGGCGTCGCGACCTGAACGAATTGATTGTCTGCCATGAATTAGTCCAGCCGGCTAGGGGACGAGGACGGGTATCCGTCCCATGCCAGTCTATCGTGCGACGCCCCTCTGAGCCGCGCGGCGCGCGCTGGTGGAGCCCTCCGGCTCCCACCACAGCGCGGTGGCCACGCTGGGCGCCGTGATCGGCGGCGGGGCGTGGGCGCGCGTCTGGCAGACGGGCGCCCACGGGTACGGGAAGACGCCGGTCGTCGAGCCGCACGCGAGCCTGGCGGGGTTGGTCGACCTCGCGGGACGCGAGGCCGGGCATCCCGTGCACCAGGTGCTGCCGAAGCGGCGTTGGGCGTGGCCGACATCGGAAGGCGGGAGGGCGACGCGCTCGGCGACGCGGTGGGGCTGCGGCTGACGGCGGCGGAGAAGCGGATGCTGGACCTGCTGGCGGCATGGCCGCTGTGCACGCAGCGCTGGCGAAGTCCCCGGCCGAACCGGCGAGACCTTGTCCTCACCTTGCTGAACTAAGCTGAGGACGGCCTGACGCTGCGCGCGGTTCGCTCCCAGCTGGGTCCCTCCCTGAGCGAACGGCAAGTGCGCCGAGGAGTTGAGGGACGAGGGGTGATTGCGCCTCCGGGTCGGGGTCGTGGAAGCCTCGTACACGGCCGAGTCGGGGCGAGTTGGGGGCGACTTGGGGCGACTGGCGCGAGGTGGGGAGTACTGGTCGCC
Organism: Tepidiformaceae bacterium; assembly: GCA_965203115.1. Classification (GTDB taxonomy): domain Bacteria; phylum Chloroflexota; class Dehalococcoidia; order Tepidiformales; family Tepidiformaceae; genus UBA2991. The sequence continues at coordinate 47,893 of OZ241859.1, forward strand.
GCAGCATCCCGCTACTCGTCGCAGCACTCGCAATCACAAGGCTTACGCTGTATCGGCTGCCTGTTCCGCCTATCGCGCTCCCAGCAACCCTCTAACGAAGTGCTCAGTTCACCCGACACGATGCGATGCGTGCGTGCCTCACACATGCAGCCGCATTGCGGGCAAGGGGTCGTTTCCCCCGTGGGCGTGATGAAGGTCACCACTTGACGCTCTGTCATGCCCCTACAGGTTCCCCTCCAGCCATGCGCGGAAGACAGGCTCCGGGGCACCTACGACCCAGTCAGGCAAGTCGCCGGAATGACGCTGGTAGTGCTCATCGGCGACGCGCTCCGCTTCCATGATGGCTGGAGTGAAGTCGTCGACGAAGCGTGCCGTGTGCTTCAAGGCGGACCAGTGCTTGGCAGCGATGCGCTGAGCTTCGCGGACGGCGGCGCTGTGCTCGGAGACGATGCGCTGGGCTTCGAGGAGCGCGGGCCCGTGGGTGGAGGCGAGGCGCTGTGCCTCCCTGATGGCGCGACCGTGCGTGGTTGCCAGGCGCTGTGCCTCCCTAATGGAGTCGAGGTGCTCAAGGATGTAGCGCTGCTGCTCCCCCAAGGCTCGGAGGTATTCGGGATCAAAGGAGGGGTTCGCCATTCGCTGAACTCCAATTGTTTAGATAACTGTGCCAATTATACCATCCCACCAGCAGGAGCCGGTCCCTAAGGGACTCCGGCGAGCAGGTCTCGGCGCCCTTCCTCCACTGCCGGGCCCGTCTAGCGCGAATTTGCGCAGCGCCCGAATCTCGTCTGTCGCGAATGGGGGCGCGGAAACGGCGTACCATCAGCCACGAAAGCGGAGATGCACACAATGCCCGACGATCTCGAGGCGAGGGTGGCGCATGCCCTCGCCAACCCCGTCGCTGTGACGGTGGGGGCCGGGGAGCGCAGCGGCCTGCGCCTGAACTTCACCTACGACTACGCCACCCCTTGGGGCGACGTGCAACGCCGCGCCTTCCGCCACCACCTCGCGGCGGACGCGCTCGCCGACGGCGCGACCGCCGCGTTGGCGCTGTTCGAGCAGGATCTGCTGGTCGCGATCGAAGACGCCCAGACGGGCGGCGACGAGTTCGGCTGGGCACCGGGCCCAATGGACGTCCTTTCCCTGGACGTGCAGCTCACCGCGCTCGAGCCTGCGCCCCTGGAGGGCGCCTGATGGCCTTCGCCCCGAGCCACGAGGAGCGCTTGCACGCTCCGGGCGGGAAGCGAGGAGGAGGTCAACGGCATGTCCGGCGACTCCTCGACGAGGGCAGTTGCCTGACGATGGAGAACCATGGCCTTGCCCGGGGAGCGCCCCGATGCGCCAAGGGCCGCGAGCATGCCACCGCCCTCATGACCCTGGCTGACCCGATGCCTATTGGTACCCCGAGAAACCGGCCGCCGGGCGACCGCGGGTGCTGGTAAGCTCCCGCCGGCCTGGCCGCAGGAGGGCTTGATGGACGCAGCGGAGCAGGCGCTCCAGGAGGAGTTGAGCGAGGTGGCGGCCCGGGGAGGCACCGTCTACTACTAGGCGACACGCCGCCGGGGTCGGAGAACCCCGTTTCAGACCACTCCGAAGATACGCAGCACCAAACGGACAACCACTCCGATCACGATCACCCCCCGACTAGCTTCCCCGCCCCCGGGCGGCGAAGGCGACGGCCGGGGGCGGGGAGTCTGCGCACCGGCATGGGTTGCACCCGCCCATCCCACCAAACTGCCCGGGTCATTCGTGAAGCCATGGGAAATGCCCCCGGTGCAGAACGTATGTACGCTAGGTGTGGAATGCCGGAGCAACGCGGTGGAACGGGAACTGATCGACGCCATCGGCGAGTACCTGCACGCGCACGTCGAGCGCCACGGCCACGGGCGCACGGCGGCGGCGTTCGGCGTGTCGCGCCACACGCTGTGGCGCTTCCTCGAGCGCGGCCAGCCGGGCCGCGCCCTGCCCCGGGCGGTGACGGGCAAGGCCGGCGACAGCCCCGCGAAGCTGGCCGCGGCGACGCGCGCCCTCGGGGGCGATGCGCGCCCGGCGCGTGAGCGCTCCCGCACCCCACGCCTGGCACAGGCCCTCCACGAGACGCTGCTGCTCGTCTGCGAGACGCCCTTCGCGAGCGTCGAGGACCTCGCGCGCCTCAAGCGCGCGCCCGACTCCACCCTGCGCGAGCAGCTGGGAAAGCTGCGCGGGATGGGCCTCGTGGCGTCGCACCCGCACCGCCTGGCGATGCTGAGCGGGCGCGCCCTGCAGCGCCACGTCCCCACCGCGATGGCCGTGTCCCTCCTCGGGGACGACGCGGAGGCGCGAGGGGAGCTGCTGTACCGCCACCCCGTCTCCCGCCAGTGGCTCCGCCTGCTGGCCGAGCGTCTCGACGGCGTCGCGCTCATCTACGAGCTGGGCGCGATGATCGCCGACGCCGACCAGGACCCCGTGCGTGTCGAGCACTGCCGCCGGGGGCCGTACGACGCTCTCATCACGCTCTCCGGGGACCGCATGCTGGGGGTCGTGCGGCAGGGGGCGGCGCTGAGCGCCGCGAGCCTGCGCTACCGCATCCGCACGATCGAGCGGCTGGACGTGCAGGAGCTCCCCCACGTGACGCTGATCGCGACCGACTCGGACCAGGACACGCGCCGCGCGGTGCGCGCGCTGGTGGAGCCCTCAGGCTCCCACCACAGCGCGGCGGCCACGCTGGGGGCTGTGATCGGCCAGGGGGCGTGGGCGCGCGTCTGGCAGACGGGCGGGCACGGGTACGGGGAGACGCCGGTCGTCGAGCCGCACGCAAGCCTGGCGGGGCTGGTCGACCTCGCGACCCGCGAGGCAGGGCATCCCGTGCACCGGGTGCTGCCGAAGCGACACTGGGCGTGGCCGACAACGGGAGGCTGGAGGGCGACGCCGCCGGCGCCGGGGGACGCGCACGGGGCGGCGGTGGGGCTGCGGCTGACGGCGGCGGAGAAACGGATGCTGGACCTGCTGGCGGCGTGGCCGCTGTGCACGACGGAGCAGCTCGCCAACCTCATGGGCGGCCTCAGCGAGCGGCGCGCGAACCAGCTGCTGCGCCCGCTGCGGCGCCTCGGACTCGCGCGCCGCGAGGGGGAGGCGCACGTGCTTACCGACGAGGGGCTGACGTACCGCGCGCGCCGCGACCGGGCGGCCGTCGGTCCCATGCTCGACCGCTGGAGTGCGGAGCGCACGGAGGCGGGCGTCTACGCCGGCACGGCGCTGCGCGCCCTGGCGTCACAGCGCGACCACCAGCGAGGGTTGGCGGAGTTCGTCTCGCTGCTGGCGCTGGAAGCGCGGTACTCGCCCGACCACGAGCTGCTGGACTTGCTGCCCACGCACCGCTCGCAGATCACCTACCGTCACGACGATACGGGCTACGTGATCCACCCCGACGCCTCGTTCCAGCTGGGCTACAAGCGGGAGTGGACGTGGTACCTGCTCGAGTACGAGCGACGGGCCGTCACGCCGAGGCGGCTGCCCGAGCGACTGGCGTCCTATGCCCGCTACTTCAGGAGCGGCCGCGCGCGGCTCGACCACGAGGGCAGGCCTCCCGTCGTGCTGTTCGTGTTCGAGACCGAGCACGCCGAAGAGGTCTTCCTCCGCATCGCGGCGAGGATGCCCGGGGTCCCGCTGGCGAGCTCCACCGCTCGGTTGATTGCCGGCGACGGGCCGCTCGGTCCGGCCTGGCGGTTGCCGGCTCCTGCTGCACCCGAACGCCGTCGCCTGCCCTTCCTCCGAAGGGGGTGACAAAATGTCAGTTGGCCGGGCGCAGGACTTCCGGTAGGGGGCTTCCCCGCGACAGACTGCCGTGCACGCTGCCCCATGAAAAAGCCTTGTGCCACCTGCACATACGCGGTGCCAGTGGGGCATTGTTACCTACGTTTCTCTTTCTACTGCCTCTGTCAGCCCCAAACAGCCCTCATTGGGGGAGATGGTGCAAAACGGGCGTGAGCGCGTTCACGGCATTCCTGTAGGGAAAGGGGCTAGCGGGATCGGCGCGATCGAGGTCGCTCAGGGGGGCGTGCGGGGAGGTTGCGGGTGTTCGTGCATGGCGGATTCGAGGCGTACGCCGTACAGCCGAGGAACCGGCCCGAACTCCCCTCTCGGATGACCATCACCCCGGAACCACACGACTCGCAGACCGGCGGACGGGCATCGCAGGAGGCGTCAGTGCACCGGGAGGCGCCCCCAGTGATCACCGTGAAGCCGTTCTTGCAGCGCTGGCAGCGCGGCGCCCGGTAGCGGCAGAGTGGGAAGTTCAGGCAGTACATGCTGCCTCCGTCCTCCGCGACGCCGAGGCGGCCTGTACGGCAGCTCGGGCAGGCGGCAGTGCGGTGCCGCCTAAGCTTGCCGATGCGGCGTAGGTCAGGTGACTCGCGGAGCAATTCGTCCACGAAGGGCGACGGGCGCAGCGAGTCGGCGACCAAGTACGCGCCGCAGCGCGCCCGCGTGATCGCGACGTAGAAAAGCCGCCGTTCCTCTGCGTGCGGGTACGCGCCTCCCGGCGGGGGCGGCAGCACGAGCCCGAGCAGCGGATCCTCCTCGTACTGCGAGGGGAAGCCGTGCCGCGCGTCACGGAGGTCGAGCACGATCACGTAGTCGGCCTCCCGCCCCTTGGCCGCGTGGACGGTGCTGAACTCGACGCGCAGCCGATCCCGGCGGCGAGGTGGGAGCGCCTTCCGGCTGTCGCGGTAGCGCCCCAGCACAAGCACGGAGATGGGCGGACCATCTTCGCCCTCACGGTCCTCGATGTCCCGAAGTGCGTCCTCCACACCATGCCTGGGGTCATCGCCCGCGATCACTGTGACGCCGCCGTCCCGCACACCCCGGGCGGGCCGCAGCGCGCGCTGGGTCTGCGCCGGGTTGCGCACCACGAAGGCGGTCGAGGGCTCTAGGATGCCGCCGGCGAAGCGGAAGGTGCGTCCGAGCGTGCGCTCCCGCACGTGGCCGAGGTAGCGGCCGCAGTCCCGCACGAGGCCCACATCGCTCCCCGCGAAGCGGTAGATGGACTGCCAGTCGTCGCCGACGAGGAAGTAGGCGACGCCGGTGCGCCCGAGTGCTTGAAGCAGCGCCATCCGTCCTGCGGACACATCCTGGAACTCGTCCACGAGCACGTAGCGGTAGGGGGATTTCCAGCGGTCGTCACGAATGTGCGCCGCAGCGTGGTTGATGAGGTCATGGAAGTCGATCGCCTCCTCCTCCTCCAGCAACCCCTCGTAGCGGGCGTGGACCGCTTCGAAGACATCGAGGAATGCTTCGCCCCGCGCGGGGTCGGTGGACTTGTTCGCGCGTGCCCGCAGTTCCTCCGGGGAGAGGCCACTCGTCTTGACGTGATTGAGGAAGGCCGCCACCAGCCGCGCCAACCACGTGATCATCCCGCTCTCGCGCAGTGCTTCGACAAGGGTGGGGAGAGCGGCTGGCTCGAATGCGACCCCTTCCTTCTCGAGCTGCGCGCTCAGCGTGGCCAGCAGTGCCCCTTCGCGCTGCTGCCAGCTGTACGTCTCGAGCACATTGGTGCCGTACGTTGCGTGGATGCCTCGCTTCCAAAAGACATCGTCTGCGTAGCGTCCCCATCCCCGAGGCGGCTGGTCCTCGCGGTCGAGCGCGAAGTGCTCGATATAGATCTCGTAGTCGGGGAGATAGAAGTCGGGCCGGTATTGGCGATGCCGCTTGTTAGCGGTCGGAAACTTGAAGGGCGCCTCGTACTCGAAGCGCACCCCGTTGAGGGTCAGGAAATTCGCGATCGCCAGCTCCTCAAAGCTCTTCACGAGATCGCCGCTCAGCGTCCGCAGCTCGGAGTGGCGAACGTAGTCGTAGTACTCACCCGGCGTCTGGAAGTCGAACTGGGAACGGTAGGAAACACGGTGACGGGTGATGAAGTCGACGACCGCGCTGTTCTGCTGCGGGTCTGTGAGGAGGTCGGTGAGGATACCGTCGATGACCTTGTAGAGCTGCGCCTCGTCCTCGGCCAGCTTCGACACGGTCGGCGCGACTTCGACATCGGCGATCACGCGGCCGCCGAACGCGTGGAAGGTGAAGACGTGTGCGCCCGCAAGGTCGTCCGGCAGGCGCTCTCGGATCTCCTTGGCCGCCTTGCGGTTGAAGGCGAGCACGAGCACCTCCCCGGACGGAATGCCCTCGTTTCGGACGAGGTGGGCGACCTTGCCGGTGATGACGGCGGTCTTGCCCGTGCCCGCTCCTGCGAGCACGAGCGTGGCGTCCTCGTCCGTGGCGATCGCCTCGGCCTGCTCGTCCGTGGGTGGGGCGGCGAGCACATCCGATGCCGCCTCGGCGACGGCTGGCGCGGTGATGGCGAGGTGTCGGGAGTTGGCCTCGTCCCGGATCGTCTCAAAGGCGTCGGGGGCGGCGAGCGGCTCGATGCGGGCAAGCGCTTCCCCAGCGCGAACAGGCAGATGCAGCCGCACCAGCGCCCCGTCCAGGCTCTCGACCACGGCGGCGATATCCTCTTGGAGTGGGGCGCTCCACGAGGCGCGCTGGTACCGGTCTGCCGCCCTGAACCGTGCGACCCGCGCGTCGACATGCGCGATTCTGGCGTCCAGGTCCGTGGCCGCCCGAGCAGCGTCCTCGCGCACGGCCTGGGCGAGCCGCTCGGCCTCATCGCGGCGGAGCCCCGTGCTGACATACCGCGCGCCGCCGACTACGCGAACGGTCAGCCTCGTCCCGAGCCAGGAGCGACGGGCCGCAATGCTGTCGATGGCGCTGGCGGGGATGCCGCCGGCCTTGCCGATCTGGAGAACGCCATCCTTGAGCACGGCACGCGGCCGGTTGCCGGTGAACAGGCGGGCAAGCGCGGCGCTGGTTGCGACGATGGGGCCGGCGTCTTCGGGCATGGCGATGTAGCACTCGGGAGACGGGTATGCGCACCGGTTTGCGGTTGGGGTGACGCGGGCCGTCGGTGCACACCGATGATACCGGTCGCCCCCGTCCCAGGCCGCCGTCTCCCGGTCGGGCCACGCCACAGAGCGGCAGCCGCGTCGGCTGCGCCCATGTTCCCCGTTGCACCATTTCGGGGGTTTTCTGGAACATCGGCCCGCCCGTCGCGCTGTGGCAAATGCCCCATTTCCCAGGGTTTCTGCCCCATGGCACTGGAACGTGCCCCGGACGCGGACTTTCCGCCAGTCGCGTCCTGTAGGGGGCGTTCCCCCTGGAATCACGGAGTCTCTGGCACCGCCCCATCGCTTACCAACGTCATTTCTCCTTGCACGGCTAGCACGTCGCAACCCGCGTCCCGCCGCCCGCACCCTATAAGGGGGCCATGAGCGCCCTCCCCTATGCGGCATTCCGCCGGCGGAGACCCTCGCGACACACTCGATCACCGCTGCCAGCACCGGCTGCGGGAAGCGACGGGCGAGAGCAGGGCCAAACACTTCATCGGTGCAGTCCCCCTGCAAGGGATTACGTTCGGCGCTCTCGCCCATCACGCTGTGCCTGTGGATCGGGCGTACGAGGTCGGACGAGATGGAATCGGGGAAGCGGCGCGAGCGCACGTTGCCTGGCCACCAGGGTGGCCCGGAGCCGCGCGTGGTCGCCATCGAGTACCGGTCCGTTCCCGACGCCGAACGGCGGCTGCGCCGGCTGGCCGCGATCCTGCTCGACCACGCGACCCGCTCCGCCTCCCAGGCGGACAACGGGGAGCACTCGGAGGGCCGGTAGGGAAGGCGTGCATTCGCGGGCAAGCGCGCCGAGGGTGCCCTGCTTTGACCGCCTCGCCGCCGCCCCGCTACTCTGAGAGGGACAAGGTGGCCCGGCGGTGCGTCAACACCCCGGGCCGTGGCGCCGCCTGCTGGTACAGGTGACGCGAGCCGCATGCTACTGCTCGCGGACCCGCCCCGGCAGGTGGCGGGTCGTTCTGTTTCTGGAGGAGCAAGCCATGCCGCGAACGAACACCAACAGCCAGCCCGAGAACCGCCGCGCCGCCATCTACGCGCGCGTCTCCGACAAGAGCCAGGCCGAGGACGACAAGACCTCCATCGCCGAGCAGACGAGCGACATGGAGGCCTACTGCGCCGAGCGTGGCCTCGAGATCACCGCCCGCTACCAGGAGGTCGGGCGCGGCTGGTCGAAGAGCCGCCCCGAGTTCCAGCGCATGCTCGCCGACGCCGCATCCGGCCGCTTCGATGTGATCGTCTGCTGGAAGTCCGATCGCCTCTCGCGGGGCATGTACCCCGCCGCCGCCCTCATGGAGGTCGTCGAGGCGCACGGCATCGGCCTCGAGGCGGTCATGGACGCGATCGACATGAAGACCTTCGGGCTGATGGCCGCGATCGGCAAGATCGAGCTCGACAACTTCCGCGAGCGAGCCTCGATGGGCAAGCGCGGCACCGCGAAGCAGGGCCGCATCCCCGTCAGCAACGTCCCCGACGGCTACCGCATCGGCGAGGACCGCACGCCCGAGGTCGACGAGGAGCGCGCCGAGGTCATCCGCCGCATCTTCCGCCACTACGTCGAGGACGGCATGGGCGCGCCCGCGATCGCCGCAGCGCTCACGGATGCCGGCGTGCCGACGGCGACACCGGGGGCGCGCTGGCACGCGACGCAGATCAACCGCATCCTCCGCAACGAGGCCTACCGGGGCACCTGGTGGTACGGCAAGGCCCGCCACACCGCCACCGACTCGGGCATGCGCGTCCACGCCCAGCCCCGCGACGCCTGGATCGGCGTCCCCTTCCCGCCGCTCGTCGACGAGGAGACGTGGGAGCGGGCGAAGACCCTGCGCGAGCGGCGGCTGACGCGCTCGCCGCGCAACACGAAGACCTTCCACCTGCTCCAGCACCTCGTGCACTGCGGCGAGTGCGGGATGCTGATGGGTCCCAGCGTGACCCGCAGCCAGAGCACCCGGCGGCGCGGCAAGACGTACTCGTACCGGCTCAAGACGCCGCGCCGCTACTACCGCTGCTACGGCATGGGAGCGCCCTACCGCCTGCGCTGCCGCGAGCACCCCTTCATCCGCGCCGAGCGGCTCGAGGAGCTGGTCTGGGGCGAGGTCAGGCGCGTGCTGCAGGAGCCGGAGCTGATCACGGCCGGGCTGGCGGCGCTGGCCCCGGACGAGGACGGCGGCGCCGCCGAGGACGCCGCGCGCACCGAGCGCGAGCTGGAGGGTGTGCAGGCGGAGGAGGACCGCGCGATCCGGCTCTACGTGAGCGGGAAGATCACCGAGAAGCAGCTCGATCACCAGCGCCGCTTCATCGGCGAGCGGCTGGAGCGCCTGCGGGCGCGGCTGGACGAATACCGGGCGAGCGAGTCCGCCCGGGCCGAGAGGCGCGTGGCGGTGGAGCAGGTCGTGGAGTGGGCGCGCCGCGCCGGCGGCGGGCTGGACGGCCTCTCCGACGCGGAGCGCCGAGAGGTGCTGGACCTGCTGCTGGAGGAGGCGACGATCGACGGCGAGAACAACGTCACGCTCACGCTCGCCATCCCCGCCGACGAGGAGTTCGTGTCGATTGCCAAACCGGAGCCGACTACAGCGTCTACACGATGAGGCAGGCCTCGCGCAGGTCCTGGCGCATCGGCCAGACCGAGCCCGTCCAGGTCGTCTTCATGGCCTACCGGAACACCCTGCAGGCCGACGCGCTCAAGCTCGTGGCGCAGAAGCTCCAATCGTCCCTTGCGGTCGAGGGCGAGTTGCCCGAGGACGGCCTCGCCGCCTACGGGGACGACGGCGACGACCTGATGCTCGCCCTGGCGAGGAGGATCGTCGCGGGCGAGGAGGACGCGGGCTCGGTCGAGTCGGTCTTCGAGCAGGCCCGGCAGGTCGCGGCGGAGGCCGAGGCGCTGCTGGTCGACGAGGGCTGGCACGCGCCCGAGCCGGTGGTGATCGAGGTGGAGGCCGCGCCGGTCGGGGTTGCCCCTGACGACCGCCACGAAGACGCCCGCGAGCGGCAGCGCTCGCTGTTCTCGTGGGCGGAGTTCATGGCCGGGGAGCAGGAGGAACCGCCGAAGCGCCAGCGGCGCGACGAGGCTCCGACGCTCTCCCTCTTCGAGTGGGCGCTGGAGCGGGAGCAAGAGGGGGCGCTGGCCGCCTAGGCGGGACGGACACGGGGCATCGCCGGTTGCGGCGGTGCCCCTGCCTTCCCGTCCATCTATGCGGCCTTTCGTCGTGTCCGCCGATCCCGCGGGCCAGCGGGCGGGGCGGTGCCAAGGCGGCTACTCTCCAACGCGCTCGAAGACCAGCACCTGCCCGCCCTCGCTGTGGAGCGTGAGTCGTTCCCCCGAGACCTCGAAGCGTTTCACCGTCGCCAGCGAGTCCTGCAGCCGCTGCTCCTGCCGGAAGAGCGCCCGGGACGGGCAGCCCGCTTCCGTCCACCGCAGGTCGTCGAGGCGCAGCTCCGAGTCCCGCACGCGGTAGCGCGCGCTGTAGGAGTTGCAGCCCGTCCAGCCGGTCATCTCCGCAGCGCTGGTGAACTCGGCCGTTGGCTCGCCCCCCACTACCGGGGCGGGAGCGCCGGCGTCGCCCAGCGCGACCAGCCGCCACTCCGTCTCGGCCAGCGGATTCTCTCCGCTGCCGCAGGCCGCCAGGAGCAGCACGAGTCCGGGCAGCAGCCAGCGCATCGTTTCTCTCCCCCAGGGTGGCGTTCGCCGGGCTGTCATGTGCGCGGGATCGTAGCGCCCATCGTCTGCCTGAGCGGCGGCAAACGGCGGGAGCGCTGCTACTCGAAGCTGAACAGATCGTCGAAGTCGGACGCCTCGAGCACGCGCAGCAGGCGGCGGCGCACCTGTGGGGAGGGGTGGGCCGCGCCGCTCATGAGCTGGGAGAAGTAGCCCGAGGAGATTCCGACCAGGCGCGCCAACTCGTTCTGGGAGATGCCCCGCTCGTCGAGGAACGCCCATACCGGGTCCGGCTTGAGCGTGACCCGCAGCGGGTCACGCGGGGACTGCGCCTCGCCCGGAGTCACCGGCGTCGCCCGTCTAACGGCGGGGCCGCGGCGACCGCGACGGCTCCGGCGCCGGTCCAGCTCGGCACCCATGCGGTCCCGCGAGTCCAGAGGCGCTCATCGCCGGTGCCGGTGCCGGTGCCGACGGCGGCGTCCGCGACGGGGGACTCCCGGCTGCCAGTGAGCAACGTCGGGCTCCGCTTCAGTCTCCCCGGGGGCTCCCGCTAGTCGCACGCGTACATCGACCTGATGACCGGGTCCGCCCTGGTCGTCTCCGCGACGCGGCCGTCCGGGTAGCGGATGTACTCCGTGGTGCCGTTGCCGGCCCCGATGTAGCAGTACGCATCGCTCGCCGACGCCCCCGCGCCGGTGGGAGTCCGTTCGCTGGCGGGGCGTTGCTGGGAGTAGTCGATGGGGAGGCTCGGCAGGTCGCTGAGGGTGTCGGGATAGTCGTCGTCCACGATCGTGATAGCTACCGAAGACGGACTGCCCGCCACAACCTCCGGGGGCAGCGTTCCCAGGTTCACCCCGAAGACATCGTCGCGGATGTCCGCGTCATGGCGTGTGGCGATGATCCCCGTGCCCGTGATCGAGTTGGCGGGGATCGTGATCGACGCGAGGCGTCCGTAGTCGCCCGGCTCCGAGCTGAAGTCGTAGATAACCAGCGGGATGGTCACACGGCTCGACAGCGCCGACGACAGGGTGAGCGTGATGGTGACCGGGCTGCCCTCGTCCACCGTGGTGGGGGAGGCGGAGATGGACACCGTGGGCTTGGGATCGGAACCATTGACAGACCCATTGACGGTGATTTTCAGGGCCGTGGATCCCTCATTGGACCAATTGGATGTCGAGGTCGGTACATCGACTTGAACGTTACGACCGCCATTGGCGATGCTCCAACCCGCGGCACTGCCGGAGTCCTCGCTGTCGGAAGACGTAGCGCGCACCACCATACGGAAGGGGCCGATGGTGTACATAACAGCGTAGTACGTGGTGCCTGCCGCGAGCGTGGTGTTGGCGGGGGCGGCGAAGGACACCGTGCCCGTCGAAATGGGATGGTCGGGCACCGCCAGGTCTGCGAGCTTCGACCCCGGAGCGCCGCCCGTCGCAGCCGACCACAGCTCCGCCCGGATGCTGTTTCGCTGAGCTTGGGTGATGTTGGTAGCACCCAACACGGCGTCGATGCTGTCCAGCGTGTAGCCTCCAGACTCACTCCCCGTGGTGAACGCCTGAGCGGTAGCGTAAGTAGCCGTATTCCAACCCCCACCCGTGGTCGTCTGCCCGATATTGCTGACCAGCGCCGTGGACTGCTGAGCCCGGGCGGGCTGTGCGCCGGGCGCAAAGAGAGCCGCCAGCGCAACGAGCGCGGCGGCCAGCAACAGGAAGCGGGAGCGGCGGAGGGAGGAGGCCCGCATCAGACCGGGCCTCGGCATGCCGGAAGGGGAACGGCTAGAACGTAGGTTCGGGGGGGGGGGGGGGGGGGGGGGTAGCGGGCATGGCCGCCCTCAGCAGGCGGCGGGAGCGTCCGGGCAGCAAGCGGAGGTCATGCATCAACATACTGCTCTCCTGTCGTGGGGCGTGATGACCCGTAGTATCCAACACCGGCCCGGGAATAGGGATGTACGTCCGTGCAAATTTGGATGCAATTGTGGTGCAGTTTCGGTGCAGCCGCACGCTGGCAGGATAGCCGCTTCCTCACTGCCCGCCCGCCCCTCGCTCAGGCGTGATCGCGCTCCGATCCCCCGCCAAGCCGGCGTCCTCGAGGGCATGGGCGTGCATGCGGCCCCGCTTCGCGGCGGTGGAGCGTCGGGGTCGCTGCTACCCGATTGTGAACAGGTCGTCGGAGTCGGCGATGCCCAGCTCCCGCTGGAGGCGTTCCCGCACCCGCGGGGAGGGGTGGGCCGCGCCGCTCATGAGCTGGGAGCAGTAGCCCGACGAGATCCCGACCAGGCGCGCCAGCTCGTTCTGGGACATCCCCCGCTCCTCGAGGAAGGCCCACACCGGGGCCGGGTTGAGCGTGACCCGCGGGGGCTTCGCCTCGCCGGGACTCACCGTCGCCACCCGTTCAACGGCGGGGCCATGCTCGCCCGGCGCTCGCCGCCACCATGCCCAGGACGCATGGCGAGGGTTCGGCTTACCCGCGCCGGATCAGCCGGAGGACCCGCGCAACGTCGCCCGGTGTCACCTCGCGGCTCGCGAGGCGATGATCCCTCACGAACCGGGGCCGGTGACACCGGGGCCGCGAATGCCCGGGCCTAGTCGCACGCGAACATCGACCTGATGACCGGGTCCGCCCTGGTCGTCTCCGCGACGCGGCCGTTCGGGTAGCGGATGTACTCCGTGGTGCCGTTGCCGGCCCCGACGTAGCAGTAGGCGCCTCCCGCCCCCGCGCCGGTCGGAGTCCGTTCGCTGGCGGGGCGTTGCTGGGAGTAGTCGATGGGGAGGCTCGGCAGGTCGCTGAGGGTGTCGGGATAGTCGTCGTCGATGATGGTGATGATTATCGAGGACGCGCTGCCCGCCACAACCCCCCGGGGCATCTCTCCCAGGTTCACCCCGAAGATATCGTCGCGGATGCCCGCGTCCTGGCGTGTGGCGATGATCCCCGTGCCCGTGATCGAGTTGGCGGGGATCGTGATCGACGCGAGGCGTCCGTAGTCGTCCGGCTCCGCGTCGAAGCCGTAGACAACCAGCGGGATGGTCAAGCGGCTCGACGTCGCCCACGACAGGGTGAGCGTGATGGTGACCGGCCTGCCCTCGTCCACCCTGGTGGGAGAGGCGGAGATGGACACGGTGGGATGAGGCGGAGGCCCGACCAGGCTCATCTCGACCGTGTCGCCCGGGGCCCAGCTCAGGCCGGAGTTGTCCCAAACCCTAGTGTCGCCGTCGTTGACTGAACCAGTGACGGTGGCGCTCGCTAGAGGAAACGTCTCGCCGTCCACGATCAGCGAGAAGGCATCCAGTTCGGCTGGCATGATCTGGTCGAGACCAAACCAGAATCTGCCATCGAAATTAAACGGGAGATTTGTGACTCGGTAGGTTGTACCGGCGTAGCTAAAGCTGTCGCTTGTGAGCGCGGTGGAACAGTCCACATTGTCGTCGTCGCATCCTGCGAGGACATTGGGAAGGATGTCCCCCACCGTCAGCGTGGCGGACCAGACGGTGACGGGGTCTTCATGCTCGGCGGAGGCTGGCCGGGAGTCGTGGACGAGGAAGACCGTCGACGCGATCAGCACGGCAGCGAGGAGCAGGAGCGGGGAGCGGCGGAGGGAGGAGGCCCGCATCAGACCGGGCCCCGGCCTGCCGGAAGGGGAGCGTCTAGAACGTAGGTTCGGGGGGGGGGGGGGGGGGGGTAAGGCGGCCGGCGGCCCTCGCGCGAGGACTCCTCAACGTGCTGCGATGGCTGTGGTCGGTCATGTCGTGCCCCTCCGTTCAACCTCGGCGGCGCCCGGGAGGACGAAGTCCCCCAGGGACGATACCGAGGCTGCATTATCCGGCAGTGACCGCGAACGGTGGGTGGTAGTCCGTGCATATATACGTGTAGTTTTAGTGCAATTTGGCGAGATGGCGCTCGATCGCCCGGGAAGGCGTCCTCGAGGCGTCGAACCCGCGTGTTCCGCACCTGCGCCGGGCGCGCTTCCCGTGCCAGGATTCCCTCCCGGCGTCCCGCCGGGGGCCGCGATGCGCGTGCCCGGGCGCACGCTGATCCGCCACCTCCCCCAGCCCGGGCCGACCCCCGGTCGCCGGCGCGCCGGCGACCGGGGTATCCGCGTCCACTCGCCAGGCGGCGACGATGCTCCAGGCGACGTGCAGCGTCAGATCCTGCTTCAGTCTCCCCCGGGACTCCTTGCTACTCGCACGCGTACAGGCTCCTGATGTACTCGCTCTGCTTGGTCGTCTCGACGAGCCTGCCGTCCGGGTAGCGGATGTACTCCGTGTTGCCGTTGCCGACCGTGGTGTAGCAGAAGGCACCTCCCGCCCCCGCGCCGGTCGGGGCGCGCCGGCTGGCCGGGACGGGCTCCACGGAGCGGTCGGTGGGCAGGATGGACAGGCCGGTGCCGGAGCCGGGGACGGTGGTGACGCCGAAGGGCAGGTCGTCGTCGATGATGGTGATGGATACCGACCACGGGTCGCCCCTCACCACTTCCGGAGGCAGGGTTCCCAGGTCCACCCCGAAGACATCGTCGCGGCTGTCCGTATCGTGGCGCGCGGTGATCGTGCCCGTGCCGCTGGTCTCGCCGGCGCCGATCGAGATGCCGCTCAGCGCGCTGTAGTCGCCCGGCTCCGCGCTGAAGCCGTAGACGACCAGCGGGATCGTCACCCGGCTCGACAGCGACGAGTTCGACAAGCTGACCGTGATCGTGACCGAGCCGCCCTCGTCCACCGTCGTGGGGGAGGCGGACAGGGACACCCTCGGGTGGGCCACGACCAGGTTGATCACGACCGGGGTTCCGACCTCAAGCGTATCCTCGGCTGCGCTACCACCCGGCCATTGGCGCGTGTCGTTTCGCGGCCTATGGATGTTCGGGTCGTCAAATCGGAACGTGAATCCGTTGACCTCAAACGCGTAGTTGCCGATCTGAGCGGGCAGCGCCCCGGCGGATCCGAAGTAGAGATACCAGCCCTGGCCGGTGTTCTCGGTGACAAAGATATCCACCGTGATGGAGGTTCCATCGGGGAGTTCGATCGTGCGATCTGTGAGCGCGGCCTCGCACTTTCTGTGTGCCCACGGGTTTGATTGGGAGCAACCCCGTTGGCCCGCAATGCTCTGAGGCGTGAGCGTCGCCGACCAGACGACCTCGTGCCCGGCCTCGGCCGGGCGAGGGATGACTGACAGCGCGCCGGCGGCGAGGACGGCGAGCGCGGCGGCCGCCAGCAGCAGCGGGGAGCGGAGGAGGGAGGAGGCCCGCATCAGACCGGGCCTCGGCATGCCTGAAGGGGAGCGGCTAGAACGTAGGTTCGGGGGGGGGGGGGGGGGGTAAGGGGGTCGGCGGCCCTCGCGCGAGGACTCCTCAACGTGCCGCGATGGCTGTGGTCGGTCATTGTCGTGCCCCTCCGTTCAACGTCGGCGGCGCCACAGGAGCGATACCGAGCCTGCATTATCCGGGAGTGGCCGCGAACGTTGGGTGCACGTCCGTGCAAACAGTCGTGTAGTTCATGTGGATCCTGACGCGCATCCGCCCGCTCGCGCGGATCAGGGTGCTGCGCGCGTGAAGCCGGGGGTTAGGTGGCCGAGGGTGCGGGTGTTGGCGTAGCGGCCGGCGAGGGCGCGGACTCGCCGGTGCAGCCCGCGAGCACCAGGGCGGCGGCCAGGAGGGCCGCGGCAGGCGGCGACGATGCTCCAGCGACGCGCTCCTCACGACGGGGGCGTGCATGCGGCCCCGCTTCGCGGCGGTGGAGCAGCGGGGTCGCCGTTACTCGATGCTGAACAGCTCGTCGAAGTCGTCCAGGCCGAGCACGTCCAGCAGGCGCCGCCGCACCTGAGGCGACGGGTGGGCGCTGCCGCTCATGAGCTGCGAGAGGTAGCCCGAGGAGATCCCGATCAGGCGCGCCAGCTCGTTCTGGGAGATGCCCTGCTCGTCGAGGAAGGCCCACACCGGGGCGGGCTTGAGCGTGACCTGCAGCCGGTCGCGCCCGGGCGTCGTCTCGCCGTCAGCGGCGGAGCGGGAGCCCGGCCCGCCCGCCTCTCGCTCAGACACGGTCGCGCTCGAGGATGCGTCGCCCGAGCTCCGTGGCCGCCGCGGCGGTCAGACGCCGGAGGGCGTCCGGGGCGCTCGCCGCATTGCGGCGCGAGGGCCGCAGCTGCACGAGCTCGTGCAGGCAGGGGCCGCACAGCAGCCGCAGCCAGGCGGCGAGGGTCCGCTCCGCGAGCCCCTCGCCGCTTTCGTCGCGGCACCCCTCGCACGGCTCCGCCGCGTCGCTCACGCCGGGGCGCTCCATCGAGGCACCGCTCCCCGCCGGCCCTAGCTGCCCCCGTCGTCGCCGGCGAGGGTGACGGGAGGCGGCTCGCTGCGCACGACGAGCGGGGTGAGCGGAGGCACCCCGTCGGCGAAGAGCGCGGCGAAGGGGCGGTTGACGAACTCCGGCCCGCCGGGGATGTACGCGACCCACTCGCCCGCGTGGAGCGCCCAGACGGCGCGGAGGTCGTGCCTCGCTCCGCAGGCCGCCAGCTCGGCGACGCTGCCGCCCTGGTAGAGCACGAGGCTGAAGTCCTCGGCGACGAGCTCGCCCCGCAGGCAGCCCGTCCAGCCGGTGGGCGCGGCGAGCGCGCCCACCGGGTCCGCGGCGGGCGGCCCCTCACTCGCGGCGACGAGCGCCGTGAGCGCGGGCACGCCCTCGGGGTAGAGCGCCGCGAAGGCCTCGTTGACGAAGCCGGGCGCGCCCAGGATGTAGGCGAGGTAGCGGCCCTCGTGGAGGGCGTAGAGCGCCCCGATGCCCCGGCTCTCCGCGCAGTCCGCCAGCTCCTCGACGGAGCCGCCCTCGTAGACGAGGAGGCTGAAGCCCTCGGCCACGGCGCCCTTCAGGCAGTGCGCCCAGGGCTCCGCCGGTTCGCCCTCGCCGCCCTCGTCCAGGACCACGCGGTAGACGCGCGTGCGGCTGCCGTCGGCCGAGGTCACGGTGACGGTGATCGCGGAGAGGCCCGCGAGCGCGACCTGGTGGCCGGGGGCGTCCGGGTCGGCGTCGGGCGGCTCGATCGCGACCTCGGTGCGCCGCTGCGCCGCCCCGGCGCTCACCGTGGTCGCCGTCACGCCCTCGCCGGGCGCGCCCTCGTACTGCGTGCGGATGGGCGAGAACGCCCCGATCCCCACACCCGACAGCTCGAGCGAGGCGAGGCGGGCGTCGATCGCGTCGGGGATGTTGTAGGTGTAGACCCTGCCGTCGAGCTCGTCGGCGACGTACATGAGGGCGCCGTCCGACCAGATGCCGCGCGGGCTGTTGTTGCCGACGCGGCCCGGCTCCACGAAGTCCTCCTCGCGCACGCGCTCCAGCGCGGGGCGCTCGGGCACGCCCGCCTGCTGGGCCTCGACCCGGGCCTCGGCCACGCCCGGCTCCGTCGTCCCCCCCTCCTCCTCCGGGAGGGCGGGCAGGCGGTAGGCGAAGAGCTGCTTGGCGCCGTGGTCGGAGACCCAGACGGTGACGCCGTCCGACCAGAGCCCGCGGGGGTCGCCGTTGCGGGCGGCGAGCGCCCACTCGCCCAGCAGCTCCCCGCTCTCCACGTCGTATGCGAAGAGCGCGTCCTTCCCCGCGTCCAGCACCCACACGGTCCCGCCGCCCAGCCAGATGCCGCGCGCGTCGCGGTTGCGGTCGTCGAGCTCGATGTCGCGCTCGGGCAGGCGCTCGCCCGACTCCAGGTCGTAGGCGAAGAGCGTGTCGCGGCCGCTGTCGGAGACCCAGACGGTCTCGCCGTCGGAGGCGACGCCGCGCGGGGCGCGGTTGCGCTCGTCGAGGTCGAACTCCCGATCCGCCACGCGCTCGCCCGTCTCCAGGTCGTAGGCGTAGACGGCGTCGTCCGCCCCCGCGCCGTTCTGGAGCAGCCACAGCGTCTGGCCGTCCGACCAGGAGCCGGCGGCGCGGTCGTGGCCGGAGTCGAGCGCCTCGATGTCGTGTTTCACCGTCCACTCGAAGTCGGCGCTGCTGGGCGTGGGACCGCCGCCACCGCCGCCCCCGCCGCCGGTCGGCCCGCCACCGGTCGGGCCGGTCGGGCCGGTCGGGCCGGTCGGGCCGGTCGGGCCGGTCGGGCCGGTTGGGCCAGTCGGCCGCCCGCCCGTGTCGTCGTCGATGGTCACCGTCACCGTGAACGCATCCGAGACCGTGCCGCCGTTGCCGTCGCTCGCGGTGACCGTGATGGTCGACGTCCCTCGCGCCCGGGCGCTCACCGTCAGCGTGTAGTAGTCCGCCGCCACCGAGATCGTGGCGACAGCTTCATTCGAGGAGGCGGCGGTGACGGTCAGGGCGTCGCTGTCGGCGTCGCTGAAGGCGCCGGACAGGGAGACGCGGTGGGTCCCGCTCTCGCCCACGATGGTGGCGTCCCGAATGGCGCTGAGCACCGTGGGTGCGTGGTTGCCCTCGATCTCCCACCGCGCCGCAGCGGCGCGCGCGACCGCGGCCCTGGTGGCAAAGCCGCGCGCGTGGGAACCCTGCCAGGCGCTGGCCTGCGCGTCATGCCTGTGCACCGCATCCCATGCAGCATCGGCCGCGGCTGCGGCGGCGACGGCGAGCGCATCAGCCGACGCGGCAGCCTTCGCGACGCGCTCCGACGCCTGGGCGGTGAGCGTCCCCGCCCGCAGCGCAGCACGCGCATGCGCGGCGTGTGCCGCGGCAGCGTATGCGTGGGCTTGAGCGGCGCTCCGCGCGCCCTCGGCGGAACGTGCATACGGCTCTGACTCGAGGTGGGAGTGGCACACGTTCACCCGATGGTGGCAGTGCCAGTCGGAGCCGGTCGTGGTGTGATCCTCTGCAACGTCTGCGTGGAAGTCGGCGAGGGCGCTGCTCACGCGGGATTGTTCGGCTGCGGCTGCTGCAGCCTCCGCATCAGCCGCAGCGGCTGGGTGTGAGGCCGCGAGAGCGCTGGCGCCGCTGGCAGCATCGAGGGCTGCCGCGGCACTCGTCGCCGCCGCATCTGCTACGCGACGCGTGTCGGCGGCAACGGCGCTGACCGGCGGCAGCCCGGGAGGCTGCTGCGCGGCGGCGGGCGGTGAGTCCTGGACAACGGCGACCGCCAGCAGCAGGAGCGGTGAGCAGCGGAGGAAGGATGCCCGCATCACGCCGCGCTTCTGTGCGAAGCGGACGCGGCTCTGGAGCGCGGGTTCAGGTAGGCGGGGCGCGGCCGCGCGCAAGGGCCGCTCGGGGCGGAGCGGACGGGGTGCTGGAGCGGGGAGCGGCGGCAGAGGGAGGCCCTCATCATCTCGGGCCCCGGCATGCCGGAAGGGGAGCGTCTAGAACGTAGGTTCGGGGGGGGGGGGGGGGGGTAGAAGACATGGAGGCCCCTCGGGGCGCTCCGTGGCGGGTCAGCTGCTCTCCGGTACTGGGCATGGCCGGAGTCCTCCTTCAAGGGGGGTTCTCGCCCCGTGTCAGGTACCGGGGCAGGGACTGCGCGGTTCAACCCGGCCGCCGACCGCGCGTGCGGAAACGCCGCCGGTCGGGCAGTGGTGGTCGATTCTGCGACATTGGCGGCGAACGTTGGATGTACGTCCGTGCAAGTCAGGATGCAGTTTCCGTGTATTCTTGGGGCCCGTGTTTCAGGCCCCGAGTCGCGCCGGCCGAACCGCCCCCAGAGGGGCGCGGGCGCGTCTTCCGGGCGGGTGCACGCCGGGGTCGGGGGACCGTCTCCCGGGGCGGCGGACCTGCGCGACGGCGCTCACCCTCTCGCAGCCGCCGCTTCTCGCCCTGCGGCGATTGCGTTACCATGCGAACGCGTGTTGAAAATCGTGTAGTTCACGTGCAATTCAGCGCCCCGCGCCGTCCAGGGCCTCGCGGCCGGCGGCGGGCGGGCGGATCGGAGCCGGTGGATGGCCAGCAGCGAAGCGCTCGAGCGCGAGAACGCCGCCCTGCGCGAGCGCCTCTCGCGCCTCTCGGAGGCGGGGGCGCGCATCGCCGAGGACCTCGACCTCGATGTCGTGCTGCGCGAGGTGCTGGACGCGGCCCGCTCGCTCACCGGCGCCCGCTTCAGCGGCATCACGCTGCTCGACGCGGCGGGCGAGCCGCAGGACTTCGTCACGCCCGAGTTCAGCGAGCAGGAGCACGAGGCGCTCGTCGCGATGGCGAGCGGCCCGGAGCTCTCCGACTACCTGCACGGCCTCGCGGAGCCGCTGCGCGTGGACGATCTCGCCGCCCACGTCGCCGGCCTCGGCCTGGGCCCCTTCCCGCTCGCGCTGGGCAGCTTCCTCTGCGTGCCCATCCGCCACCGGGGCGAGCACGTGGGCAACATCCACCTCGCCGAGAAGCAGGGCGCGTCCGGCTTCAGCGCCGAGGACGAGGAGACCCTCGTCCTCTTCGCCCAGCAGGCGGCGATCGCCTTCGCCAACGCCCGCCGCATGCGCGACGAGCGGCGCGCCCGCGCCGACCTCGAGACGCTGGTCGAGACCTCGCCCGTGGGCATCGTGCTGTTCGACGCCCCGAGCGCCACGATGAGCTCCTACAACCGCGAGGCGCAGCGCATCGTGGAGACCCTGCGCGACCCCGGCCAGTCGCCCGAGGAGCTGCTCGCCGCGCTCAGCCACCGGCGCGCCGACGGACGCGAGTTCAGCCCCGCCGAGTCGCCCCTCGCCCGCGCCCTGGGCACGGGCGAGACCGTGCGCGCCGAGGAGATCGTGCTGCAGGCGCCGGACGGGCGGCGCGTCAACGCGCTCATCAACGCCACCCCCATCCGCTCGGCGGACGGGCGGGTGGAGTCGGTCGTCGTCACCCTCCAGGACCTGGCCCCGCTCGAGGACCTGGAGCGCATGCGGTCCCGCTTCCTGGCCATGGTCAGCCACGAGCTGCGCGCCCCGCTCAGCTCGATCAAGGGCTCGGCCGGGACGCTCCTCAAGTCCGGGCTCGCCCTCGACCCGGCCGCGACCGTCCAGTTCCACCGCATCATCGAGGAGCAGGCCGACCACATGGAGGAGCTGATCACCGACCTCCTCGACGTGGCCCGCATCGAGTCGGGCGAGCTCGCCGTCCTGCCCGAGGCGGTCGCCCTCGACGCGCTCGTCGACGCCGCCCGCGGCGCCTTCCGCTCAGGCGACGCCCGGCACGAGGTCGCGATCGACCTGCCGCCGGGGCTGGCGCGCGTGATGGCCGACCGCCGGCGCGTGGTGCAGGTCCTGCTCAACCTCCTCACCAACGCCGCCCGGCACTCGCCCGGCGCCCCCGCCATCCGCCTCTCGGCCGCGCAGGAGGACGTGCAGGTGCGCGTGACGGTCGCCGACGACGGCGTCGGCATCGCGCCCGAGCGCCTGCCCGCGCTCTTCGGGACCTCGTTCCGGGAGCGACCCGGCGGCGGCGGGGTGGCGGCTGGCTCCGGCCTGGGCCTGGCCATCTGCAAGGGCATCGTCGAGGCGCACGGCGGGCGCATCTGGGCGGAGAGCGAGGGGCCGGGGCAGGGGGCGCGCTTCCACTTCACGCTGCCCGCCGTCGAGCCGGCAGCGCTGCCGCCCGAGCCGGGGACGGCCCGGCCGGGGCGCGGGCGGTTCCGCATCCTCGCCGTCGACGACGACCCCCAGACCCTGCGCTACCTGCGCGACGCGCTCGAGGAGGCGGACTGCGACCCGGTCGTGACGGGCGACCCCGAGGCCGTGCGCGCGCTCATCGCCGAGCACCGGCCCCATCTCGTCCTGCTCGACCTGATGCTGCCGGGCACGGACGGGATGGCGCTCATGGAGTCGCTGCCAGAGCTGCGCGAGCGGCCGGTGATCTTCCTCTCCGCCTACGGCGGCGACCAGCGCGTCGCGAAGGCCCTCGAGCTGGGGGCCGACGACTACATCGTCAAGCCCTTCTCGCCGACCGAGCTGGTCGCCCGCATCAAGACGGTCCTGCGCCGTTCGGCGAGCGCCGGCGCGGGGCAGCCCGAGCCGTCCGGGACCTCCCGCTGGGGCGAGCTCACGATCGACTACGCCGAGCAGGTGGTGACGCTCGCCGGGCGTCCCCTGGAGCTGACTTACCTGGAGCAGCGCATGCTCTTCGAGCTGTCGCTGCGCGCGGGCGAGGTGCAGAGCCACGCGGAGCTCCTGCCACGCGTCTGGGGGCCGGCCCACTCCGGGCGCTCGGGGGCCGTGCGCACGCTGGTCAAGCAGCTGCGCCGCAAGCTGGGCGACGACGCCGAGCACCCCACCTACATCTTCAACGTGCCGCGCGTCGGCTACCGGATGCCCAGACCGGATGGGGCGGAGAGAGAGGACGCGGACGAGTAGGCGGGGCGGACGGACCCCGGTAGAAGCTGCCGAAGCGGACAGCCCCCTGATGCTCGGGTTGATTGACCCGAGGAAGGGGGCCTCCTAGGCTGCCGGACCGATGACTCCTACTTCCGTCCGGGTGCCGGTGGTGCCCGGCTTGCTTCTTGTCCTGGCCCTCCTGGCCGCAGGCTGTGGCGAACGTGCAAGCGCTCCGGCGGCCAGCAAGGCGCTCAGCGTTGAGGAGTACGCGGCGTGGTGCGGCACCGGGGACGCGATCACGAACCCTGCCGGCGGCGCGGAGGCTCTGGGGGAGATCTGGGGCGTGACTCCTCCTCCGGAGCTGCGAGGCTTCCACAGTGCGCTGACCCGGAACGGGCTTGCCCTGGCGCTTTTCCTGGAGGAACTCGAAGCGGGCGACGCCCTGGCGGACGAGGACTCCACCGATCTTTGGGCGCTGGTGCTCGCGCGGGGTGAACGCGCCCTCGAACGGGAGGTGGCCGCGCTTCCCGCAGCCCTGCGGGCAACGCTCGAGGAAGCCGGATGCCTGTGGCGCGAGTTCGGCGCCGCCGTCACCCGGCCGGAGCCACGTCCGGCGGTCGAAGCGGAAGAAGCGCCGGTGGAGGGCGCGCCCGACGGACCACCGTCGTGGCGGACACTCGAACGGGTGCTCGCCCGCGGCGAACTGCGCTGCGGGGTGAAGCAGACCCAGCCGCTCTTTGGCTTCAGGGAGGCCGACGGCACGGTTACCGGCTTCGACGTAGAGTTCTGCAAGGCCATCGCGGCGGCCGTTCTGAGAGACCACGAGAAAGTGGAGTATGTCAACGCCTCGGACGCGTCCACGCGCTTCGAGCTGCTGGCCGGCGGCGAGATCGACGTGCTCATCCGCACGACGACGATCACCGCCTCGCGCGACCGCGAGCTGGGCATCGACTACGCCGACCCGATCTTCTACACGGGCCAGGGCTTCGCCGTTCGCACCGACTCCGGGATTGACTCGACCTCGGACATGGGCGACGCGATCATCTGCGTGCAGGCCGGCACGGCCGCCGAGCAGAACGTGGCCGACCACTTCACGGACATCGGGATCGAGTACGACCCGCAGGGCGGCCTGAGCGCGGACGTCGCGGCCGCCTTCTTCGACGGTCGCTGTGATGTGCTGACGGCTGACGCTTCGGACCTCGCTGCGCGCATCGCGGTTCGCGACGACGCGGCCGACTACAAGATCCTCTCGCAGATCATCTCGAAGGAGCCGCTCGCTCCCGGCGTGCGGGACTACGACAGCGAGTGGAAGGACGTTGTGAACTGGGTCGTCCACGGCCTGATCAGGGCCGAGGAGATCGGCATCACGCGGGCGAACGTCGTCCACCTGGCGGCGAACCCGCCTAACGAGGAGATCGCGCGCCTTCTCGGTGTCCCCTTCCAGGGCGGCGCAGTGGCGACGCTCGGCTTCGACAGCGTGGACCCGCAGTTCATCCAGCGAGCGATCAAGGCCGTGGGCAACTACGGCGAAATCTACGACCGCACGATCGGGGACAACATCCCGCGCGCCTGCACGCTGAACGACCTCGTCATCAACAACTCAGGCTGCCCCGACGGTCAGGGTGGCATCATGTACGCGCTGCCGTACCGCTAGGCCCGAGCCCGCCCCGCGTGACCCTCCGAGGCCGGGCGGAAGAAGTGCCCAAGTCGGATGGGGCCGTGGCGCACGCGCGAGAACCCCATCACGGATTCTTGATCAGCTCGACGGCCTGAGTGCGGGAACCGCCTGTGGTGCATGAGGGTGGTGCGTGATGAGCCCGCCCGGCGCGACCGCGAACCCCGCGATCGCGCTAGGATCGTTTCCACGCCTGAACGGCCGGGGTAGGTGGCAGTGTCGGAATCGGGCTCGGTGGAGCCGTACCCAGAGGCCTCCAGGGGCGAGATCGCCGAGGACATGGCCCGGAGGACGCTCGCCCTGGTCCCGGGTCTTGGCGCCCCGGCGGCCGCGCTGATCGACGTGATGGTTGTGCCCGCGATCGAGAAGCGACGCATCCAGTGGTTCAACGAACTGGCAGAACTTGTGAATGACCTCCAGACCCGGAATGCCGGCCTGACCGTGGCGTCGCTGTCAGCCGACGACGAGTGGATCGATGCCGTACTGGCGGCGACCCGTGTCGCTCTCCGCACCCACAGGGAGGAGCAGTGGCGAGCGCTGAAGAACGCCCTGGCACACGTCGCCTTGCGCGACGAGCCAGACAGTGACCTCGACTCCACGTTCCTGAACCTCATCGACGTGCTTACTCCGTCGCATCTGCGGGTGCTGCACATGCTCCAGAGCACGCGGGCATTCGCAGCCGGGCAGGGGACGACCGTGCCACTCACGATCGATCGCTCGTTCCATTGGGTTGTTGAGCACCTTCTGCCCGATGTTCCGTTCGACGTATACACACTGCTCAGGACCGACCTCGAGAGCCGGGGCCTCGTCATCACCGGACCTGCGGCAGTCGCGGCCTCCCGGGATCCGGTGGACCAGCGGCTGACCACGCCCCTCGGCGACAGGTTCCTGGCCTTCATCCGCGAGAGCGCCGGCGACTAGGACGCAGCCGGACAGGGCACGCCGGGCGGCGTTCGGTCGCTGGGTGGTCGTCATGGTGCGATGATGATTCCCAGGAGCCAAACGAGGGACCGTATGCCCGCGAAGGACACGAAGCCTAGCGAAGTCTTGGTCTCCGCCTTCCTGTGCCGCGATGTTGAGTCGGTTGGCCAGCAAGGGAGTGATCGGGGAGTCGCGCTCACCATCCTTACCAGCATCTGTTCCGAAGTGGGTGTTGAGCAATCGCTTCAGCCGTTGATCTCTTTCACCCACGTCCCGTCTGGGCCTCCGGTTGAGTTCAAGCCAACGGCGTACCTCGTGGACGAGCACCAAGAGAAGGTCGAGGGGACCGACCTCATCCACGGTGGCGGGGCAATCAGCCTGGGCGCCGGTGATGGTCCGCTCACTTTCGTTCTCGCCCTGAGCTTCGTGCCTACCTACCACGGGCGATACTGGCTCCGAGTGGATCTGAACGATGCCTTGATGGCGATGACGCCCATCGTGGTTGAGCCACCCGCCTACACGGACCCTGGAGGTAGGACGGTGATGGATTCCGGAGCGCCCACGTACACCTTCCTCGGGACAGTCTTGAGGGCCAATCAGGAGCCCGTAACCATAGCCCGCGTGCGAGACGGCAGTCTGGACCCCATTGTGGTTTCCGGCATGACGTTGGATGGGTCGCTCCAATTCGACGCTTCCATCCGGATAGTGGCTTCACGCATAGAAGTCTCGGTCAGTAACCCAAGCGGCGGGGACCACTCAGGTATAGGGAACTACGTTGAACGCGTGGTTCGGGTTCTGCTAGATGCACACGGATACACTCAAGGTCACGCATATGACGTCGTTATCAGCCACTACATTGATCACCGCGAACTGGATTCGGAGAACTGGGTGAGGCCATTTGCGGTCGGAGCCCTGCCCCTTCCGCATGACGCGGAAGTCACTTTCGACAGCCTCTTGCCAATTGTGCTGCTGGAGCCATCAAGAATCGATGACGAACGGAGAGTCCGATCTGTCGGGCAGCTCACCCAGGCGCTGGGGGACATCCGGGAGGCCATCCGAAATCCACATGACACCGCTCTTCATTCCTACCGGGCCATCGAGGACATCCGACAGTGCTACGTCGAGCCCGGCGACGCGAGTGAGGATGCGAGGCCTTCGTGGAAGCGCATGAGTAGCCAGCTTCGCATTGAGAGATCGTGGATCGAGGATCTCACCAAAGCGAGGAATCCCCAGGCTCACGGTGATAGTCGCATGCTGTCTGGGGAGCAGCGGGCGGAGTTCGTCAGCCAGGCCCGAGTGGTGATAGACCGGTTTATCATTTCGATGCGAAACGGTTTCGAACCGTTGTCTGACGAGTTCGAGATACTGACGTGAGTGTGGGACCTCGAACCCCGCGGTCACCGGCCAAGCCTGCCATGCCGCACAGCCGCCCTCACGCCGTCGACCCACCGCCGTTTTCGGCGCGCGCGGGGTAGGCAACTAAGGGCCCCTCCACGCCCGGCTCGTACGTGTACTGGAGGCTCTCAATCTCCACCTTGATGTTCGGGCACTCGCCATCGATCGCCTCCAGCACCAGCTCCTCCCGCACTGGCCAGCGCACAGGCCGCGAGTCCACGCCCCGATAGTCGTACCGCTTCAGCGAGAGCAGCCAGGTTCCCCCTTCCTCCGGCGTGAGCCCCCGGAAAGTCACGAAGGTGTCCTTCTCAAGCGGCCCGCTGGCGGAGGCCCCAGTCTCGTGAGCGATCGTGAAGCTGGCCCCGACCTGCGTACCAGCATCACCAACCAGCCGAATGCAGAATCCGGGAACCACCTCCGTTGCAGGAGCCTCCCCATCCCTGTCGATCCGCCGGCGATCCGCCTCGGGGCCGCGCTGGCGTTCCGCGTACGCGGATTCCATCTCCTCCGGGAACGCCCAGGCATCGTGGGGGGA
The DNA here is from genome assembly GCA_965203115.1 of Tepidiformaceae bacterium. Taxonomy (GTDB): domain Bacteria; phylum Chloroflexota; class Dehalococcoidia; order Tepidiformales; family Tepidiformaceae; genus UBA2991. The sequence continues at coordinate 75,169 of OZ241859.1, forward strand.
GCGGCTCCGAAAGCTTGCCATGGCGGCAAGGGCTTCCTCTCTGCGATCGGTGTACCAGTACGAGAGGCCGCGAAAATAGGGCAACTTCAATCGCGGTTCGTCGACGAGCTGTTCGTACTGGGCGAAGTACCTGAGCGCGTGTTCGTGGCGGCCTGCCTCGCAGGCTCGCACCCCCGCGTGCCACTCCGCAACGGGATCAAGGAGTCGCTCCTGATCGCGGATGAATCCCGACAGATCGTTGTAGACGGTCGAAGCCTCGATGCCATACACCACCTGCAAGTGCGACAGGATTTCCGGCTTGAGCGCGCTCGGAATCTCGATGATCGTGACGTGTTGGTCGTCGATGTAGCCTTTCTCGGGCTCGACCCAGACGCTCTTCTGCACGTCCGTCATGCTGGCCGGGTCCCCGCGCGGCACGAGCGTGTACGAAGCCAGCACTCCCTGTCCACGACGTACGAGAGGCTCTTCCATGAGGATTACCCGGCCGTCCTTGTTGCGCGAGTAGTACGAGGCGAAGAACAGCGCGGTGTTGAGGTCCCGCGTGAAGTCGATCAGGTTCGTCTTGCCGCCCAGGTGCTGGAGGCGCGTCAGGACATCGTCGTCGCTGAGATGCGGCGCGTACTGCTGCGCGAGCTCGATCCGGCGTTGCTGGGCCGAGCCGATGTTGAAGCGCCGGTCGTCGATCTCGTGGAGCTGGCGGAAGAGACCCGACGAGATACGGGGGAAGCACTTGGGCTCGCCGCGATAGATGCCGCGGGTTCCCAGCTTGTTGGCCTGGCTGATCAGCCGGGCCAGCAGGTCCTCGAGTTCGTCTTCTTGCGGGTCCATGCAAACTTCCTTCGCACCCCCGCCGCGACCCAGGGGCTGAGTGAGCGGGCTGCCTGGTTCTAGTCCGCACCCGAGGTCAAGTCCCCTTCGAGGGGAGCGCAGCGACGCAGCAGTCCTTCAATGAACCGGTCTGCGCTCAGGTCTGTGGCGGGCTCGTGGTAGTTGGTCCGTTCTCCGGCGTCGTCCGAATCGGAAAGCAGCAGACAGGCACCCGAGTAGAGACGCTCGCGCACGAGCTTACGGAGAAGGAGCTCGTATCGCCGCTGATAGGACGCCCGCTTGAATTCGCGGAAGACCTCGTAGTGGGGTTCGTTGACTGCGACGTCCCGCCTGACCTCCTCGCAGTCCTCTAGGAGCAGGAGATACCCGACCCACGGCTCCGGCGAATCGGCGAAGGCCCCCTCGCGGTAGGCCTGCCACAGGTCAGTCGCGTTGCCGATGGCCTCCTCTGCACGGTTGTTCGTGTTGTTGCCGAAGGAGGGACCGATGTGCGCCTTGAGTTCGACAACGGCGCGGAGTTCGCTCTCCGTCGCGACTATCAGATCCCACATCTTCGTCGCGCGAAAGAACCCCGGAAGGTACGTGAGCGAGCGCTGGATGTGGATGTGATGCTCGGAGACGCCGGCCGAGACCAGTTGCTCGCGGAGCGTGTAGAGGAATCCATCAAGCTGCTTCCCGCCTACAACCTCGGCTCGGCGCCCCGCGTACGCCACGTCCTCTGCGGCGGTCGCTCGCCCTCGGCGCTCCCAGAAGTGCGCCACAGCGTTCCGGAACGCCGGAGTAGGTTCGGGCACGCGGCGCTCCTCCCGTCTACCGGCGCGTAATGCTCAAGTGGCGGACCAGGGTGGCCGCCTCACGATGAAGCCGAGACTCGGCGAGTTCCATGTATCCGGGATCGACTTCGACTCCAATGCTATTCCGGCCCCAGCGAGCCGCGGCCACCGATGTCGTGCCCGTTCCCAGGAACGGATCGAGCACGACATCGCCCACGAAGCTGTACATGCGAACGAGCCGCTCGGCGAGCTCCTCCGGGAACGGTGCTGGGTGCGAGCGGGTCGAGGCTCCCCCAATGTCGCTCCAGACCTGGCGGAACCAACGTTGGTAGTTGTCGGCTGAGATTACGGAGAGGAGTCTCATCTCGGGCGAAGGGCTTCGGTACCCGCCGGGCTTGCGCTGAAACAGGATGTACTCGACATCGTTCTTGATGATTGCGTTCGGCTCGTAGGGCTTCCCCAAGAATCCTCCGCCGCCGGCTTCGTAATCGGCGTTCCCAATCTTCTGCCAGATGATGGGCGCCAGGTTGTCGTAGCCGAGTTCGCGGCAGTGAAGCTGAATGGCAGCGTGGAGTGGTACGACCGTGTGGCGTCCGTTGTTCCGCCGACGTGACAGCAGCACGTCCCCGACGACGCAAATGACGCGGCCGCCCGGAACCAGGACGCGCAAACACTCCCGCCACACCTGGTCGAGAGCGGCTAGGAACTCGTCGAAGTCCTCGACAGACCCGAGCTGGCCCTTGGACGGCGAGTACTCCTTGAGCGTCCAGTACGGGGGTGAAGTTACAACAAGATGAACGCTCGTCGATGGTATCGCCGACAGGTCACGGGCGTCAGCACGCAGTAACTCATGCTGTGTCGGCACGGAGTGAACGGCGTCTTCGATTACGGCGAGAAGCCCTTCGTCCCGAGCGATTCGGGGGATCGCAGTTTGGTCGAGGTCTCCGGTTCGAAGGTCGTCGGGAAGCGCGTCCCTGAGAGCATGGGTTGGGTCACCAGCGGTTTGTGTTGCCACTCTGCCTGCCTCAGCGGGGAGCCTGAGGAGATAGGCTAGCCGTCTGCCGGGGAGGGCGCCACCTTCTAGCTAGGCTTGGAGGGGGTAGAAGAGTCGTGAAGGCAGGCCGGAGGGTCTAGGTCGGGTTGTTGAGACTTCCAGGCATTGGGGGAGGTGGCGCGATGAGGCGCCACTGTCACTCCGCCCTTCATGGGCATGGCGGCGGTGTTCGCCGTGGCCGTGAGAGGCCAGGGTGACGCCCAACGCCCAGGCTGTAGATGATTAGACGGACGTCAAGCTGCGGGGCGTGGGAACCAGTGCTTCGCTAACGCCGGGGGCGTCTTCCCCCTTCGCGCTCCCACCTGAGCGCCGCGTCTCGAGTGGTGCGCCGTCCGATCTGCTCGATCTTCGCGCCGGGGAACTGCGCCTGGTGCTCCGCCTGGCGCCGTTCGAGATCGTTCGTAATGCCGCGGTGAACGATCTTGTTCCCCTTCTTCAAGTGATACTTGTACGTGTCCCGCTTCGCCATTTCCTACTCCTCGCCCGGCGGTGGCTGGCCGGACACTGATGTCACATCACCCACGACTGGAGCAACTCGTCCAGCGCACCGAGGGATTCCACCTCTCTGACCTCGGGAGATACCAGAAGGCCCAGCGTCACCGCCAGGGCGATCTCATACATCTCCGCACTGTCTGACTCAGAAATCTCTCGACTGCCGTCGTGCACGAGTTCGGACCTGATGCGGTACAACCTCGCGATCTCGTCCTCAAGGGAGCCACCATCGCTACGGCTCCGGTTGAGTACCGCGGCGGTCTGGGACACGAGGTGCTGCTTGGTGTGCCGGTCCATTCCCGGCCGCGTCAGGCACTCCAGGGCGATCTCCGAGAACAGAACCCGATCTTCCGGAGATTCTGCGGCCGTGGCGCGGCCCACCCACCGCACGGCGCGGAGGAGCAGTTCCTCGACCGGGTTCCGTACCTCCTGAGCCAGCAGCGCCTCGACGCGCTTCACGGCCTCACCGGCGAGGCCCGGCAGGTTGTGAACACGCTCGATCGAGAAGGTGCCGAGCTTCGTTGCCTGTCGGTTCTCCCAGAAGGAGCCGTCGGCGGCCAAGGCCACTTGGAGGGCGATAGCCGGTCCTGACTCACCGATTCGCAGAACGGTGGGCCGGCGTGCCCCGTCGGGTCCCATGGGGTGCCGGTTATAGGAGATCACGTCAGCGAAGAAGTTGAGGCATTCGAGGGTGATGCTCAGATTCCGCGTTGCGAGCGATACGGCAGCAGCGGGGTCGCGGGCGTGCACGCACTGAATCGCGACCGGGCGCCCACGAAGATCATCAGCCATGGATTCGATGAGACTCAGCTTCTGCTCCTGGTCCACTGTGTGCGCTGTCCGAACACGCTCTGCAAGACGTTCGACGTGTTGATCGCCGAGCAGAACGAATCGTGTCGTGGCGAACTTGGCCGGTAAGGAGGCAGTGGCAAGCCCCTCGACTTCGAGCCAGCACTCGTACTCCTGCGGCGGCTTCTCAATGAGCGACTTGCATTCGTTCACGGCCTGTCGGATGCGGACCTCTACGTCGGCGGCTCGTGTACCGGACGAGTCCGCAACGGCGAAGATCGCCTTCCGCAGCGCGGAGTCGATGACGGCTTCGGACATGTCGCCACGGGGGGCCAAACCCTTGCGGGCACGTTGTAGCAGCCGACGGTAGTCACGGTACTCGTCGGCTGAGAGGTGCAGAGACCCTTCGCCCGCGCGTGACCAGAAGCTGCCCTCGCCCAACAAGGGCTCCGGCGAATCTGTGAGAGGCGACAGGCCAGCGTAGAAGTCGCGCAGATACTGGGTGATTTCGTCCCAGAATCCTGATGCGTCAGGCTGCATCACTCGTCACGCCCTCGAGATCACCGCAGAACAGGGATGCGCGGCATTGCCAGCGTACTATCGCCCGGCTACTGCCACCATCATCAGAGACTGCAGACTGCGCGTCCCGATTCCCGCGGATCGAGCTGGTCCGAGTGCATAGGCCACACCGAGCTCGTGCAGCTCGTCTCACCCGCGCGTACCCGAGCCTGCCGTCGTTCTAGGCCCGGCGCGTGCCCACCCTTGGGCCGGCGATGCGCAGGGGCGGTCGCAGCGGAAGCGAGTCCGCGACGAACTGCCAGAACTGAATGACGGAAGGGGAGCACGTACCGGGCCCTGAGCTGCCGGGTCCTTCCATCCCCTTGGGCGATGCTGACCCTGAGCAGTGGCTGACCTAAGCAGGCATGACGGTCTCGCGGCCGCCAAGCTTCCAGACCCCGAGGGCGGAGCAGGGCCGGTCGCCATGAGCCGACAAGTGGGTTTCCGCGTGGCCCGACTATCCTACCGCCGAGTCAAGACGCGAGCCGAAGACGACGCGGCCTAGTCTCCGGGCTCGCTACCTGTCCGCGCCTTGTACTCAGCATCGCCGAGCAGCCGCCCGTTCTCCAGCCACCACTCGAGATTCGACCGCAGGATCTCACGCCTCCGCGTGATAGCGGGCTTCTCGACCGAGGCCTGCGTCAGGTCTCGCTGGAAGTCAACGAAGTGCGGGTACTCCGGGTCGCGTTCGAAGGACTTCATCTTCCCAACCTGCCAGCGTAGGCGAGTCATGAAGGCCTCCGCGAATCCCCAGAACGCTGTGGACGACAGGACATTCGATGCTACGTCTCTTTCCCAGGCGAGGAGCACGAGGCTGACGGTTACTGCCCGATTGCGGAGAAAATACCCGGCAGCGTCTGCCCCATCCTGAAGAGCGTCGAGAGTTGAAGCAACCTCCTCAATCAGCTCGTCGCCGGGATCGATCTCCGCGTACTTCTTCACGAACCGCTGAAGGTCAAGATGCCTCGCGCGAGCGAACCCATCGGATTCCTTGATCGAGAACGCCTGTAGCAGTACCTGTGCAGCTGTCAGTTCCTTCGCGTAGCGCCTGGTCGGAATCCGGACAAATTCGAAGAACGGGTGCTTGCCAATTCGTTCGGACGTGAACACAACATCGCGCATCGCACCGACCATCGCGTGTAGCTTCTCGCCCGAGTTGATTAGCGTCCCCAAGTTCAACCGCAGGAACTGCAGATTGAATTCCTCCTCGTCAGCAGCGCCCGAGAGCATCACAGTGGTTATGCGGTAGTCGAGGATCGTCTTGATCGCACGCTCCGCAGTCGTGTGCAGTTCTGAGTCACTGCTTTCTGCGTGAGCCTTGAGCTGCCTGTATGTCGCCTCAGTGAGGGTGTCGAACTCGGTCTGTAGGCCCCCGGATATTTCATTCTCAAGCTTCAGGGGAAAACCATTGTCTGCTCCGTCGGCGTCGTTCTCCTCTAGGAACGACATAATGGCGTTGATGCGCTGTCTGCCGTCGATGCAATCGAGCCCCTCGTCTTCGCGACGATAGAGGTAGAGCGACGAAATATCGAAGCTACGGAGGATCGAGTCAAGTAGCCGCTGCTTCTGATCGCGTGACCAGATGTCCGGCTCTCGCTGGTACTCCGGGAATTCGATATCAACGAACATCCCGCGGAGCTCTTCGACAGAGAAAGTCGTCGATTCTCTCTTCATGGGCTCTACACCCCTCCATCTACAAACTTTTCGAATACTCCGGTTGAGGTCGTTAGGCTTGGAAGATCTGTAGCCATCGCCTCGCCCATCTGCGTTAGCCAGTAGGAGAATGGGTTCCCAATCGACTGCCTAGCTTTGCTGATCACCGCCTCCTGCTCGCCTTCCGACAATTCCGCAAAGCGACGTGGCTTAGCCCCAAGCAGTTCGCCCACGATCTGTTTCCCGACCCGTGGAAGATCTGGCAACCAGAGCACTTCGAGATACGGGAACAACTCCCGTATTCGTTGTACTGTCTCGTATTCGGCTATCACCTCGATCCGGTACGGCGCAGCATTGGCGTGCGTGTACCTCGTCGAGAAAAGCAAGGAGACCAGATCCCAATCGTTGGGACCGAGGTTGCAGCCGACGATTCTTAGTATGTCGCAGTCCAATAGTTCCCGAGCGAGACCCCAGATCGCATTGAAGGGGTAATCATTCTTGGGCTTTCGTAATCCGGGAGGTATCCAGATTCCAGGGTTATCACTGAGTTCGGCTCTGATGGGCCACTCTGGAGACCAACCCAACGATCCGTGCATCTTGAGTACAGTGATAGTACGGCGCGATGGGATCGAAGCCGTTATTCCATAGTCTACGTCAAGTTCGAGGTGATGATCGATCGCATGCTCGAGCAGGACATCGTAGTTTAGTGTCAAAAAGCCGCCGAGACTCTCACCGAAGCCTTCGACATCATGCATGTCCACGAGTGCGGCATAGAGACGGGAACGAACTACACCCAGTTCCCGCTCGACGTCCGCGAGCCGGTCGATGAGGACCGAGGAGAACACGTCGCGAAGCTCGGAGGAGAACGTTCGATAGGCCAGTGTGGGCGAATCATCGAGGAACGTGATTAGCTGTTCGATGTCGAAGCCAGACTCAGCCAGCATGACGTCGTTGACGAGTCGCGTTATGCCAGAGTGGTTTCGGTACTTCTCCTCCACCACGCGCTGCAGCTCTTCGAAGATCGGCTCCGCCAGCCCACTCATGACCAGCTTGTGGCGACTGCCGGAGTGAGCGATGCACCCCTGCGTCGCACCTGCACCTAACAGGTAGACAACGCGCGAACCACTACTTTCGGAGCGGCTCTCGGCGAGAGGCGGTGCTGCCTGGTCGGTCATAGCCCGTTCCGCCGCCTCATGCGAAGACGAGAAGAGACTCGCGATGCGAACGGCGGGGAAGATGCCCTCGGGCCACACCCGCGGCGAACGCCGAGGTGTAACCGGCGTAATACGGATACCAGTCTTTCGGTCGCTCTAGGTGCGGCTGCTTCGGAGACGCCACGAACTCCACGTCCCGAAGGTATCAGGTTTCGCGGCATCCTACCTCTCGCTCCGCGAACTCGGCGAACGGACGCCACGTGACCGGGGCAGCTCCGCCTGCTTTGACACGCGGCGCAGCTCGCCCCACCGTGGATGCTATGAGCGTTAGCGGGCTGTGTTAGCCACCGGTGCGCTAAGGAGGACAGCATCCCTCTGGTCGCAATCGACTCCATGGTTGTGGACATCATCACGGAGCGGCTCGATGCGGGCTCAGTCGAGGGGGAGTACGCAGAGAGCCTGCTGCCACCCCCCGGTCAGCTCAATGGTGAGGCGTATGCCATGTATTGGCTGCTGGCGCTCGCGCCCTACTGGCGTTCCTGCGTCTACACGTTCTCCGACACGCTGTATCGGGAACTCCTCAGTATGCCGGCCGATAGGCGACGTCGGATGGACCGATTGCTCGGTGTCGCGTACGAGATTCGCGAGGAACACCCTGGCGAACTTCGGGTCGTCGATCAGGTGCAGAAGCCGACTCCAGGCCAGATCGCCGCACTCGGCATCGCTGATGCGGATGCAGAACACATCGCGGATGCGATACGGCTCCGTGCGAGTCATTTCCTCACCTGCGACAAGCGGCTTCTCAGGAAGCACGAGAGGGTCAGGACGAACTGGGGCATCGATCTCGTCTCCCCGGTGCAGTTCCTCGTGCAGGCTGTGCGATCGGGCGCTCCGTGGCCTGCGGCTGTGCCGTGGCCTTGGGAGGTCGACGAGTTGGCTGAGTTCACCAGTGACGACTGACCGGAATGGTGAGCGCGCAATCCGGGAGGAGGTCGAAGCCGACCACCGCGGAGCAGTCGTAGCTGTCGATGTGACGAGTGGCATCTGGGCCAATTGGCGACATCGCTATTGCCGTGATAGACAGGCTCCGTATGCAGCGACCGGACGTGGTTGATGTCTGGGTGCTCCGTGTCGGGGACCGCGCGCTCCATCACTTCGGCTGCCGTCCCCTGAGGAGCGCCGGTGGGTATGTCGTGATCGAGTCCTGCGCTATAAGCTGAATGGCAGGTCGAAGGTGGTACTGCCTACCGTCAAGTTAGGCCCACGACATCCCCAGACTCGACGGTAGGCAGTACCGGAGCGGCCAGGGCTACCTCCTCGGCTTGCCGCGGGGTGGCGGGCCGGCCCCGGGCGTCGCGATGGTGTAGCGATGGTGGCGGCGCTGCACTGTGGCCGATTCTGCCGCCCATGACCCTGATGGCCGGCCGCTCGACATCATCATCTAGGAGCGGGCAACTCTCGCGGGGCAGCGAGAAGTGCGGGCTCGCTCGCGAGACCCCGGCAGACCGTTGACCAAGGTAGCAACCGGTCGCTACTCTTTTCCCATGAGGTCGGTCGGGATCAAGGTTCTGAACAGCAGGCTTAGCGAGTACGTTCGGCTCGCGGCGGCCGGCGAGACGATTCTGGTGACCGACCGCGACCGCGTGGTTGCCGAACTGGGTCCACTCCGCGAGACCCGCAGTCCGATCCTCGCCGACGCTTTTCTGGCCGAGGCTGTGCGCTCCGGTGTGATGACGCCGCCTGCGCTCACCGCCTCGGGGGCGCCCCCGGCGCCGCCGCCGGTCGCCCCGCTGGCGGATGTGCTGGCAGACCTGGACAAGCGCCGGCGCGACCGGTGATCTACCTCGATACCTCGGTCGCGCTCGCCCATCTACTGGCCGAGGACCGTCGTCCGCCGCAGGCGCTGTGGGAAGACACCCTGTTTTCGAGCAGGCTGCTTGAGTACGAGCTGTGGACGCCGCTGCACGCGCGCGGACTCTCCGAGTCGCACGGCGAGGCGGTGCGCTCGCTGCTGGCGCGGATTGCGATGCTGGAGCTTGCCCCGACGGTGCTCGCGAGGGCGCTGGACGCCTTTCCCGGTCCGGGCCCGCTGCGCACGCTCGACGCGCTGCATCTGGCGTCGTGCGTCTACCTGACGGACCATGGTCAGGCGGTCTCGCTTGCGAGCTACGACCAGCGGATGACTGCTGTCGCCCAGGCGATGGACATTCCCCTCTTTGACCTGGCAGGGCCATGATCGCCCGCCTCGGACGGGGCTCGCGCAGCCCCGGGTTGGGGCCACGCAGGGCGAACAGCAGCCGACCTGGCGCTCCACCTCGCGCACCTTCGCCCCGCAGCGCCGAGAACGTGTCGCTCTCGGTGCTGCAGGGCGCCCGCGGTAGCCCGCCGTCAGATGCCCGACCTCGCTTGCGGGAAAGGCGTCCTCACTCCGCGATCCCGTTGGCGATGGCGCGGAGGAACTCCACGTACGTTGGGTACTCCTCAGCCAGGGCCCCGGAAGGAATCGTGCGGACGGTCGTGTCCGTGTCGCGGGCGATCTGCTCGATGACCCGTGCGCTGAACTGCGGTTCGCTGAAGATGTAGGGGATCCCCAGGTCCTCGATGCTCTCCACCAGCTCGGTGATTGCCGACGCGCTCGGCTCCTCTTCCGGACCTTCCACGACGAAGCCCAGGATCGTCAGCCCGTAGCGTTCCGCGAAGTACCCGTAGGCGTCGTGGAACGTGACCAGGTAGCGCCGCTCCTCCGGAAGCCCGGCGAGCTGCTCGCGGATCTCGTCGTCGAGCTCCCGCAGCTCCGCGACGTAGGCTTCCGCCCGCTCGCGGTAGTAGTCCGCCCCGTCCGGATCGAGACGTGACAGCTCGTCGCGGATTGCCTCGACGGCCTCGATCGTGAAGTCGATGTCCATCCAGAAGTGCGGGTCGAACTCGCCGTGGGCGTGGCCGTGCTCGTCCTCGTGGCCGTGCTCGTCCTCGTGTTCGTCTTCGTGCTCGTCTTCGTGCTCGTCCTCGTGTTCGTCCTCGTGCTCGTCCTCGTGCTCGTCTTCGTGCTCGTCCTCGTGTTCGTCCTCGTGTTCGTCCTCGTGTTCGTCTTCGTGCTCGTCCTCGTGTTCGTCCTCGTGTTCGTCCTCGTGTTCGTCCTCGTGTTCGTCTTCGTGCTCGTCCTCGTGTTCGTCCTCGTGTTCGTCCTCGTGTTCGTCCTCGTGTTCGTCTTCGTGCTCGTCCTCGTGGCCGTGCTCGTCCTCGTGCATGCCTTCGTCTTCGTGTTCGTCGTGGCCGTGCTCATCGGCGTGCGCCAGCGCCTCGGGGAAGGGGCGCAGGTCCATGTCGTGCGTCAACTCCAGCACGGCGCCTTCGGCGCTTTCCACCAGAAGGTCCTCGACCCTGCTCAGTGAGGCGCCCACGATCACCACCAGGTCCGCCTCGGCGGTCTTGCTGATGTCAGTCGGTGTGACGTGGAACGTATGCACGTCCGAGTTGAGAGGCACGATGCTCTCGACTGCCACCCGATCGCCGCCGACCTGCTGCACCAGGTCCCCGACGATGGTCGTTGAAGTCACGGCCGAGAGCGTGGTTTCCTGCGCGGCTTCCTCTTCGCCTCCACAGGCGATAACCAACAGCGCAACAGCGATAACCGCAGCGGTTCCAAGTCGAGTGACCATTGCTTCTTCCTCCGGCCCTTCTGATACGGAGTATCAATAGGGATGCCTTAGGCGCAACCGCTGGAAGCTGCGAAGCATCGCCGGCCGTGGCCCGATCCGGTGACGGTGGTTGCGAAGGGGACCGGCGGGGTCCAGCATTTCCGGCACTTCGAGCCGTGCGCTGCCGGCGCGGGCCAGCACGCCGACTTGCGGCAGGCAGGCCGCCAGCGGCTCCAACGGCGAGGCGAATGTCGGAGAGGCGGTCGGCTGACCAGTGACTGCCGGAAACGCCGAACAACCCATCCGATTCGAGCCCGAGGAGGCGTGCCGCCCGTCCGTTGCCCTGGTCGTCGGGTTTCAGGGCGCCGCGCTGATCCTCGCGCCCACGGTGCTGAACGTGGCGATCGCCATTCGATCATCGGGGCTGGGCGACACGTGGCTGACCTGGGGCGTCTTCGCGGCGCTGCTGATCACCGCGGTGATCACGGCCGTGCAAGCGATCCAGTTCTGGCGGTTCGGCGCCGGCCACATCGTGCTCACCTGTCCGGCGGCGCTGTTCATCGCGATCATGGTGGCGACGGTGTCCGCGTCCGGGCCGGAGACGTTCGCGAGCCTGCTGGTCGTCTGCTGCGTCGTGCAGGTGGCGCTCGCCTGGTGGCTGCCCTTCCTGCGGCGGATCTTCACGCCGGTCGTGACGGGCACGGTGACCATGCTCATCGCCGTGAGCGTGCTGCCGATCGCATTCGACAGCGTGCAGGACCTGCCCGCGGACGCGACGCCGTCCGCCGGTCCCGTGATCGCGGCCGTGACGCTGCTGGTCTCGGTGGTCGTGACCCTGCGCGCGAGCGGTCGCTGGCGCCTGGCCGGGCCGTTCATCAGCATCCTCGCCGGTTGCGCCGTGGCCGCCGGCTTCGGCCTGATCGACACCGACCGGATCGCGGAGGCGGCCTGGTTCGGCGTCCCCCGGATCCCGGACCTGGGCTTCGATCTCACACCCGGCAAGGAGTTCTGGGCGCTGCTGCCCTCATTCGCGATCCTCACCCTCGTGCTCGGGATCAAGACGATCAGCGACGGCGTGGCGATCCAGCAGGGGTCGAGGCGGCGGCCGCGGGCGATCGACTTCCGCCAGATCCAGGGCATGGTCAGCGTCAACGGCCTGGGCATGCTGTTCGCCGGGATCGCGGGGACGCTGCCGCCGATGTCCTACTCCTCCTTCAGTCTCTCGCTCATCAACCTCACGGGGGTTGCCGCCCGTCGAGTCGGGATCGGCGTGGCGATCGTCACGCTCGCGCTCGCCTTCTTCTCGAAGCTCGCGGCCCTCCTGCTCACGATCCCCGGACCCGTGCTGGGCGCCTACCTGATGCTGGCCATGGGCATGCTCTTCGTAAGCGGCCTGCAGACGATCCTGCGCGACGGCCTCGACCCCAGGCGCGTGCTGGTGGTGGCGCTCGCGAGCGCGCTGGGTCTGGGCCTCCACGGTCACCCCGTCATCCGCGACCTGTTCGGCGACGAGCTGGGCGGCCTGCTCGGCAACGGGGTGACCATCGGGGCCGTGGTCGCGATCATCATGACGTTCCTGCTGGAGGCGCTCGGCACGCGCAGCTCGCGGCTCGAGGTCACGCTGGAGATGGGTTCGCTGCCGGCAATCGACAAGTTCCTCGCCGGGCTGGCGTCCAGGGTCGGCTGGAACGAGGCCTCCACGCTGCGGCTGCGCTCGGCCGGAGAGGAAACGCTGGCCAGCCTGTTGACGCAGGAGCGCGAGGTCGAGGAGTCGGGCAGTCCCCGCCTGATCGTCATCGCCCGCCCACAGGGTGCGAGCGTGGAGCTCGAGTTCGTGGCGACGACGCGCCATGAGAACATCGAGGACCAACTGGCCTGGCTGACGGACGAAGCGCCCGTGCCGGCGGCCGACGACCTCTCGCTGCGGCTCCTGCGCTACCACGCCTCCACCGTTCGCCACCAGAAGTTCCACGGAGTGGACATCGTCACGGTCCAGGTCGAGGGCAGCGCCTGACGCGGTAGAGTACGGGCAAGGCTTCGGGCCGGGAAACGGGGAGCGCTTGAGCACGGCGAGGCTGGTGGAGTTGCTGGCGAAAGCGGACTTTGGCGTGTACGCCATGTCGCTGGACCAGCGGATCGTGTTCTGGAACCGGAGTGCGGAACGAATCCTGGGCTACACCGCCAATGAGGTTGTCGGGCGGCACTGCTACGAGGTGGTGGCGGGGATAACAGGGGAGGGTCTCGCGCCGGCGTGCCTGAACGGGTGCCCATCGATGCGCGCCGTGCAGGCCGGGTCCGTGCCCGGCACGGCCAGGATGCGGATGCTGTGCTCGACGGGGGAGCGGAAAAGCGTCTCCGTCACGCCCATGGTGATCTCGGGGGCCGTGGACGACACCCCACTGCTGGTCCACCTGTTCGAGGATAGCGAAGAGCGGGCGAGGGAGACCGTGAACGAGGTGCGGGAGGAGCTTTCGCAAGGGGGCGTCGACATCGTGTCGGACCGCGCCCAGGCGCCGCCCGCGCTGGCAACGGCGGCGACGCTGACGGAGCGGGAGCTCCAAGTGCTTCACCTGGTGGCGCTGGGCCGGGGAACGGCCGACATCGCCGAGGAGATGGGGATCAGCCAGCACACGGTGCGCAACCACGTTCGCAACTTCCGCGGCAAGCTGGACGCGTCGACGAAGCTCGAGGCCGTGATCACGGCCCTGCGCCTGGGCATCCTCGAGTGGACCGGGGAGTCGGTCGGACTCGCGGAGCGGCGGTAGGGAACGATGGTCGACGAGACGGCGCGCGCGGCGTACCGGGACGCCTGGGAAGCGTGGATGAAGCAGCTCGATCGGGTGCACGAGGTGCTGCTGGAGGGCGAGCGGCTGACACCGGACCGACTGAAGGGCCTCCTGAACCGCGAGGCGCGGACCAAGCAGGCGTACGACGAGGCGCGCCTGAAACTGCTGGGGCTGGATGAGACGGCGGCCCCGGCTCCGTCGAGCGACGAGAACCCGTTTCGCTAGCCGCCGCCCCCGCGAGCGCGGAGGGCGATAAGGCCGAGGAAGAGGCGCCCGGCGGCGCTCACCGCGAAACCCGGGTCGCGGCGCGGACCTCCGGCAAGCTGGTCTCCAGGGTCATCGCCGCCATCTGCCGGAGGGTGGTCGAAGCTCCCGCCGTCGGGCAGGAGGTCGACAGCCTCCTGCGCGTTCCTGACGTAGTCCAGGACATCGCTCTGTTCGAAGGTGGAGAAGTGGTTGTAGTCAGCGTTCTCTCGAGCCGTGACGAGACGCTGAAAGGCGGCAGCCATCTTCCGAACCTGCTCGTCGTCCCGAAGGACGGCGACACTCGTCTCAAGGCCGTCGGGAGGCTTCTCGCCCTGAACCCAGGCCGTGACCTTCTTGAGGTCAGCGTGCCTAATCCACCGCACGAGTTCGTATCGAGCGTCGCCGGCGGGTGCGAAGAGCGAGACAGAGGCAAGCGTGAGGGCATGGAACAAGCCGTAGTAGGCAGAAGAAACGGCGCGCCGGCAATCTGCTGTGGTGAGCGGGCCGCGCACACCCTGGGTGATCGACTCGAACACCGCTGCGAAGTCCGTCCCGCGCCCGCCACCGGCAGGGTCGACGGCGAGCGCAATCTCCCACGCCTGGTCCAGAAGGTGCTGGGGCTCGATGGGATCGGCCATCAGCCGAGGAACGCCTCCCTGTCGACCTCGCGCTCGGCGAACATGCGGACATCCACCGGTCGGTAGGTGAGGATTCCAGGCGGGGGCCCCAACTCCTTCCCCTTGGCATCGGCCCCCTCGAAGACCGACTTCCAGTCCTCGAGTGGCCAGGTAAGGGCAGCAGCCAATTCTTCGCGGGTTCTCATACGCCGGAGCACTTCCCGCGAGGGTGGAGGGGGATCTGTCACCAGGAGTTCGATCACCACGTAGGACTCGTCCTCATCCCGATCCCAGCCGCGGCGGTGGCGGAAGGCGAGGGGCTTGATCGAGCCGAACTGCTGCGTGAGCAGCCACTCGCCGATCGCGTTGGCGAACTCCTCGATCTCGTCACGGGTTCCCGGTCGCGTCACCATGAGTCAGGCTCCGACGGTCATGGTACACCACAATCATCGCGTACAGGGACCGCGCGTGGCTGCGTGGTAGACTCGCGCGCACACCTGATTCCTGGAGAGGCTCCATGGTCGAGACCAAGAAATCGTTTTGCCGCTTTTGCCACGCGTTCTGCGCCATCGAGGTGGACGTCGAGGACAACAAGGTCATCGAGGTCCGCGGCGATACGAGCGACCCGATCTATGGCGGGTACACCTGCATCAAGGGACGGCACCTGCCCGAGCAGCACAACCACGAGGAGCGGCTGCGCACCTCGCTGAAGCGGATGCCGGACGGCAGTTTCCAGCCGATCCCGAGCGAGCAGGCGCTGGACGAGATCGCCGAGAAGCTGCGGTCGATCATCGACGAGCACGGGCCGCGCGCGGTGGCGAGCTACAACGGCACCTACGCGTTCTGCAACGCGATCACGCTCTCGGTGACGCGGGCGTGGCACGCGGGCATCGAGTCGCCCTCGTACTACACGAGCGTGACGATCGACCAGCCGGCGAAGGCGATCGCGGCCTCGCGGGCGGGCACGTGGATGGGCGGCAGCCAGAACTTCGAGACGGCGGACGTGGCGATGCTGATCGGGAACAACCCGGTCGTGTCGATGTTCGGCGGGATCCCGCCGTTCAACCCCTGGAAGCGGCTGCGGGACGCGCAGAAGCGCGGGCTCAAGCTGATCGTGATCGACCCGCGCGAGTCCGACGTGGCCAAGCGGGCGGACCTCTACCTGCAGGTGAAGCCGGGCGAGGACCCGACCCTGCTGGCGGGCATCGTGCGCGTGATGTTCGAAGAGGGGCTCGTGGACGGCGACTTCCTCGCCGGAAACGTGGCCCACGTGGAGGAGCTGCGGCAGGCGGTGGACAGCTTCACGCTGGACTACGTGGAGCAGCGCACGGGGGTGGCGGCGGCGCTGGTGGAGCGCGCGGCACGGATGTTCGCGGAAGCGCAGCGCGGGGTCGCCTCGAGCGGCACCGGCGCGAACATGTCGCCCCACCCGAACCTGACGGAGCACTTCGTGCAGACGCTGAACACGCTCTGCGGGCGGCACCTGCGCGAAGGCGAGATCGTGCCGAATCCGGGGGTCATCAGCCCCGAGCGGCCGTTCCTGGCGCAGGCGAATCCGCCCAACCCGGCCTGGGGCAAGGGCGAGCCGAGCCGCGTGCGCGGCCTGGGCGAGGTCTTCGGCGAGATGCCGACGGCGGCGCTCAGCGACGAGATCATCACGCCGGGCGAAGGGCGCGTGCGCGCGCTCATCAGCGTGGGCGGCAACCCCGTGGGGGCGTGGCCGGACCAGCTGAAAACGATCGAGGCGATGAAGCACCTCGACCTGAACGTGAGCATCGACATCAAGATGTCGCAGACGGCGAAGATGGCGGACTACGTGATCGCGCCGAAGCTCTCGCTGGAGCGGCCGGACCTGACGGTGCTGACGGACTCGTGGTACCCGGAGCCGTACGCGCACTACACGCCGGCGATGGTCGAGGCCGAGGACGACGTGATGGAGGAGTGGGAGTTCTTCTGGGGCATCGCCCACCGGCTGGGGACGGAGATCAACCTGCCCGCAGGCCCGCTCCCCATGGACAAGAAGCCGACGACGGACGAGGTTCTCGACGTGGTCGCGGGCAAGTCGCGCATCCCGCTGGACGAGGTCCGCGCCGTGGACGGCGGGGCCATCTTCGAGCGCGAGCCGGTGCGCGTCGCCCCCAAGGCGGCGGGCACGGATGCGCGCCTCGACGCGGCGCCGCCGGACCTGGTGGAGGAGATCGCCGAGGTGCGGGCGCAGCCGATCGTGGAGGGCGCCGGCTACCTGCCGGGCGAGGACTTCTCGCACCGGCTGATCAGCCGCCGCCTGCGCGAGTTCTACAACTCCTCGGGCCGCGATATCGCCGGGCTGACGGCCCGCGACGGCGGCACGAACCCGGCCTTCATGAACCCGCGGGACGCGGCCCAGTACGGCATCGAGGACGGCGCGATCATCGAGATCGAGTCGAGCCGCGCGACCATCCTGGGCGTGGCCGCCTTCGCCGACGACGTGCCCTCGGGCGTCATCTCGATGGCGCACTCGTGGGGCGACGTGCCGGAGATGGACAAGGACGTGCGCAGCATCGGCGGCAGCACGAACCGCCTCGTGAACAACGAGGAGGCGTACGACCCGATCACGGGCATGGCGCGGCAGAGCGCGATCCCCGTCAACATCCGCCCGGCGAAGGAGCCGGTGGGCGCCGGCTAGGCGAGGAGGCACCCATGGCCGACATGAAGTCCGGCACGAACGACGTCTGGGAGACGATCTACACGCAGCGGGCCATCCGCCGCTGGACGGATCAGGAAGTCCCGGACGAGCTCATCTGGAAGGTGATCGAGGCGGGCACGAAGGCGCCCTCGGGGAGCAACCTGCAGCCCTGGCGCTTCGTCGTGATCAAGGACCAGGAGACCCGGGACGCGATCTCGGCGCAGCTCCGCCAGGGCCTGGAGAATCCCGGCCTGCAGTCGATGATCGACAACGCGATCAAGTCCGGCACGAAGGGTGAGCGCCTGATGATGACGGGCGCGCGGGGGCTCTTCGAGAACCTCGCCTCGGCGCCGGTGTTCATCGTGCCCTGCATCTACCAGATCTCCTCGCCGACGCAGGACCCCCAGTCGCTGCTGGCGGGGAGCTCCATCTACCAGGCGGTTCAGAACATGATGCTGGCCGCGCGGGCGCTGGGGCTGGGGACGGTCATGACCACGTTCCAGGGCGCCGTCGACGGCGTGCTGCGGGAGCGCTGCGGCATCCCCGACGACGCCGTACCGGCGGCCATCATCCCGATGGGTTTCCCCGACGCGAACTTCGGCCCGACGAACCGCAAGCCGGTAGACGAAGTGACGAACTGGGAGCGCTGGGACGTCACGCAGGCGCGGGACTAGCGCGAGGCCCAGCCACCACGAACGAGGGGGCGCGCGATGATCGCGCTCTACCGCTTCTGGCCGGAGTCGCGCGCGGCCGTGCGCGAGAAGGTCGAGGGCGCGGAAGCGGCCACATCCGACGCCGGGGCGCTACCACTCGACGAGGTAGCGACGACGCTCGGGGCGTACGACCTCGCGATCGACATCGGGGAGGCGGGAAGCGCGGGGGAGGCGGCCTCGCGGGCGCTGGGGGTGGCGGAGGCGGTGGTCGGGGGGCGGCTGTGGCGCGGGGGGGACGGCTGGGCGGCGGGGGTGGAGGGGACGGGCATCGCGATCCCGGCGCCGGAGATCGAGGCGTTCGACGGCATCGCGGCGGACGTGCCCTTCCTGCTGCTGCGGGCGATGGGCGGCTGGAACCTGGTGGCTTCGCCGGACCGGGAGACGTGGCTCACGCTCTCGATGACGTTCCTGAACCGGCGCGCCTACCAGCGCTTCAACACGGAAGGGGCGTGGTTCAGTCCAGACGTGAACGAGCTGGCGGCCCTCGTGATGGGCACGCACAACACGCGGGACGTGGAGGGCACGTGCCTGACCTACGACATTCCGGGGCTCTCGCTGGTCGACTGGGAGGACGAGGGACAGGCGGCGCTCAGCGGCGGTGAGCCGGAGGCATCGCGGAGCGCGATGCTGGCGGAGGAGTTGCACTACGCGGCCCTGCTGCGCACGCCCGCGGGCTCGCTGCGCGAGGCGCTCGCGCCGCTGGGCTCGGAGCTGTTCGTCGAGTAGCGGTCTAGCGCAGGGGCTCCACGACCATGACGGCCTGGCCGACGATGTCGCCCGCCTCCAGCATGGCGGTCGCCTCGTTCACCTGCTCGATGGTGCAGCGGAAGGTGACGATGGTGGGGATGGGGAGGCGGCCGTCCTCGATCCACTCGAGGAGCACGGGAACGTCCTCGTCGGGGTTTGGGGGGTCGGGGAGGGTGTACCCGCTGGCGGCGACGATGGCGTCGAGCTCTTCGCGGCGTTCCTCCGTGCCGGGAAGGCCGACGACGACGGCGGAGCCGCCGTCGCGCACGGGTGCGCGGCCGGGGCGGGCGGCCGTCTCGAACTCGTAGACGCAGTCGAATAGGTGATCGACGCCGCCGGGCACGAGCTCGGCGATACGCTCGACGGCGGCGGCGCTGCTCAGGTTCAGGGTCTCGGTGGCGCCGGCGGCGGTCGCGGCTTCGAGGCGCTCGTCCTCGCGGGCGACGGCGATGATCGTGCCCGCTCCCGCGGCGGCCGCGGCCGCGATGGTCGAGAGGCCCACGCCGGCGCAGCCGAAGACGGCCACGCTGTCGCCTTCGTCGACGCCGGCGGTGCGCACGGCGCCGGCGGCGAGGAGGGAGGTGTTCCCGAGGACGGACGCGCCCTCCTTGTCCATGAGGTTGGGGATGGCGACGACGAACTGCTCGTCGAGGATGAGGTTGGTGCCCCACGATCCGGCAGGGGCCACCTCGGCCTCGGTGCCATCGTCGAACTCGACGAGGGGCAGCTCCGGTTCGCGGCCGGGGTCGGCGCTCCAGGGTGTGATGAGCACGACATCGCCGACCTTGCAGCGGGTGACCGCGCTGCCGACTTCGAGGACGCGGGCGGTGCCCTCACGCCCGGGGATGACGGGGATGTCCTGGGGCTCCTCGACCTGTTGCAACTGGCCGTGCTCGATGCCGGCGGCGTAGATCTCGAGGACGGCCTGGTGCGGTCCCGGATCGGGCAGCTCCAGCTCCTGGATGGCGCAGACGCCGAAGTCGCCTTCAAGCACGACGACGCGGGCGGTTGTCGGCATCGCTGCGGTCGCCCCGCGCCTAGCGCTCGACGTAGGGCGCGAGCAGCTGGGGCACGCGCAGGTCTTCGGGGATGCGATCGGGGCCGATCATGCGGTCGAGCTGCTCGGCGCAGTTCCAGATGCGGCGCTCCTGGTAGCTGACGGGCATGCCCGTGAGGCCGGGCGAGTTCAGCGACTTCTGCATGGGCGCCATATTCCGCGTGTCCTCCTCCATCACGACATCGAAGCCATCGAGGCGCTGCCGCCAGACCTCGGAGGAGGCGGGGGAGGGCGCATCGCCCCAGTCAACGCAGAAGGTGATCCACTCGAAGCGGGTCGTGCCCACGTCGAGCGGCCAGGCGAGGAGGAAGGGCATGCCCGTCGCGCTCACGGGCGTGACGAGGTTGGGGAAGGCGCTGAAGGCCGTGCTGGTGCAGCGAGTCATGCCGTTGACGGTCTTGATCTCGGCCATCCCGTCGTGGAGGGCGCCGAAGGCCTGGCGGTCCAGATCGACGCGCCAGTCGAGCTGGTGGTCCATGCCGGTCATCTCGGCGGCGCGCTTCGAGAGGGGCGTGATCATGCGGGAGTGGCCGTTGGGCAGGACGCCCATGGTCGCGCCCCGCTGGTCGAGCCCGGAGACGCCCGCCTTCTGGTGGATGTGCTTGAAGTGATAGACCTCCTGGAAGGCCTCGACGGTGACCTTCCAGTTGCAGGGGATGATGGTCCAGCGCTTGTCGATCATGCGGAGCGTGGCGCCCTGGAACATCGACATCTGCTCGGGGAGGGGGTGCAGCCAGTCGAGCAGGGGCTCGGCGTCGGGGTCCTGGTTGATGAAGACCCAGCCGTCCCAGCTCTCGCAGCGAAGCTCGCGGATGCGGCGCCTGTCCTCGGGGATCCCTGCCGTGTCGCCGACGAACTTCCCGGTGGTGAAGTCGTAGAGGTGGCCCTCGCGGGAGCGGAAGACGCCCTCGGGGAGCTTGCGGCGGGGGAACTCCTGCTGGAACTGGAGGTTGTTCCCGGCGGAATCGAACTCCTTCCAGTGGAAGAGGTGGCTGTCATCGGGAACGTCGAAGATGGGAAAGCCGTCGGCGCAGGCGTTCTCGAAGGCGTGGATGGCCAGGTCCTCGCCACGGACGAGAATGACCTGGATGCCGAGGTGGTCCCAGACCTGGTAGGAGCCGGGCTCGGGAAGCTCCTCCTCGCGGGTGGCGTAGAGCCAGACGCTGGTCCAGAAGTGCTTCATCTCGAGGTCGAAAAACTCCTGGCTGCGGTAGCGCCCGGCGGGAAGGTCGGGGAACTTGGGGAAGCCCTCGGGCGGTCCTTCGCGCGAGAACTCGTAGCGGATCTCATCCTTCAGCCGTTCGACGAGCGCTTCCTGCATGGGGCTCCCTCCGGGGCCGGCGCTGGCCGCGCCGGTCGCGTCCTGCGATTCTACGCGCTGACCGCCGGGTTGCCGCACGGGGCAGACCGTCGCGGGGAAGGAGCCGCCCATGATTCGCCACATCGTCACGATCACGCTGCGGGAGGACGCGTCCACCGAGGACATCGAGGCGTTCTTCGAGGAGCTCGGCCCGATCAGCCGCCACCCGAAGGCGATCGAGTACTACTGCGGCTGGAACTTCCAGGACCTCGGCGACCCCTGCGACATCGGCATCTCGTGCTCGTTCGCGACCCGGGCCGACTTCGAGGAGTACATGGCGTCGCCCGATCACGCGCCACCGGGGGTCTACCTGCGGCGCATCTCCGACCACTGGAGCGTGATCGACTACCCGGAGGGCTCGCCGCTGGACGCGAAGGCGGCGACGCGGTCGGAGCGGGGGTAGGCGAGCGCTACACGTCGAGGATTCTGACGAGCTGGGGAGCGATGTAGAGGCTGCCTCGCTGAGGCACCGGTACCCGCTCCAGGATCCCCGCGTCAACCAGCGCCTGAATCGACGTATAGGCGGTCTGCCGCGCAACACCCATGCCAAGCTCGGCCACCCTGGGAGTGATGGCGACGTGCTCCGCGACGAACTCGGCGAGGCGCAGGGCCGAGGGCGTCGCGCCAGCCTCCGCGAGCCGGTCCCGCCACTCTTCGCGAAGGGCGAGCACACTACGGGCAACAGAGATGGCCTCCCGTGCCTGTTCCGCCACACCGACGAGGAAGAATCGCAGCCACTCGTCCCAGGCCGAGGTCGTGCTTACCGCGAGCAGGAGTCGGTAGTACTCGTCCCTGCGACGATCAAAGTAGGGGCTGAGGTAGAGGAGCGGGTGGTCGACCTGATGGCGAGCGGCGAGGAGCAGCGCGATGAGGAGGCGCCCCACACGACCGTTGCCGTCGAGGAAGGGGTGGGCCGCCTCGAACTGGTAGTGCATCCATGCCGCCTCGACGACGAACGGCGTGCGGGGCTTCGGTTCGTTCGCGTAACGGATGAGCTGGTCGAGGGCGGCGTGCATCTGCGCCGGCGGGGGAGGGACGTACCTCGCGTCGGCAATCTCGTTCGTGGAGCCGATGTGGTTCTGGACCAGGCGGAACTCGCCCGGGCTGCTGAAGGCCTCGCCCCGCGCTCCGGTCATCAGTTGCCTGTGGAGCGAACGGACGAGATCGAGCGAGAACACACCTTCCTTGCCAACCCGCAGCCCCGCATCGAGGGCCGCGACGTAGTTGAGAACATCCCGTGTGTCGCTGCCGGGGAGGGGGCGGATGCCAGCTTCGAGGGCAACGACATCGGAGAAGGAAGCTACCGTGCCCTCAATGCGAGAGCTGGCGACAGCTTCGCGGCGCAGGTAGGGACGCACGAGCAGGTCGGGGTTGGGGAAGAACTCGCCGATACCGGTGAGCTGTCCGAACGCGAGGTTCGCTTCCCCCAGCTCCCGGGCAACTGCGGCTATCGCCGCATCTTCCTCTGCGGGAGGCAGGGGATCGGGCACGTAGGCGACGTACGATGGGAGCGGGGGTTCCCGTTCGACATCGACCAGCCGTCCCGCCGGGTTCAAGAACAGTTCTGTGTCCACTTTCTGGACGTCCTTCGATGGTTTGTCTAATTTGCAGATAATTCTAGACGGAAGGGCCCAGGAGTGTCTAACGGCTAGACCGGCGGGGCTATCTTGTCTAGATCTCGAGTAGATTTAGACAAAGGACAAGCTCGTGTCCTCCCGATTAGACTTGTGTATGCCGATGATCATTTCAGCCACGGCAGAGGTAGCTCCATGACCGAGCGGCCACTGATCGCGATCACGCTGGGGGATCCGGCCGGGATCGGGCCGGAGGTGGCGGTGAAGGCGCTGCAGCGCGAGGAGCTGCGCGACGAGGCGCGCCTGTTCCTGCTGGGCTCGCCCACGAGCGCGGCGGCGGCGCTGCGGCTGATCGGCTCGACGCACGAGCTGCGGCCGGTGCGGCGGGCGGGGGACGTGCGCGGGGATGCGGGGACGACGGAGGTGCTGGCCGTCGGGGGGTTCCGCGAGGACTACTTCGCGATGGGGGAGCACTCGGTCGTAGCGGGCGAGGCGTCGCACATCTGGGTGGAGGAGGCGGCGCGGCTGGCGCTGGCGGGGGAGGTGGACGCGATCGTGACGGCGCCCATCAACAAGGAGTCGTGGCAGCTGGCGGGAAGCTCGGACACGGGACACCAGGAGGTGTTCAAGCGGCTCTCGGGGTCGGAGCACGTCGCGACGATGCTGATAACGGGGAACCTGCGCTGCATGCACCTCTCGACGCACAAGACGCTGGCGGAGGCGTGCGCCTACGTGACGCGCGCGAACGTGCTGGAGGCGATCCGGCTGACGGACCGGCACTTCCGCGAGTGGGGGTTCGCGGAGCCGCGCATCGGGGTGGCGGCGCTCAACCCGCACGCGGGGGACGGGGGGCTGATCGGCACGGAGGAACTGACGGAGATCGGGCCGGCGGTGGAGGACGCGCGGGCGGAGGGGATCGCGGCGACGGGACCGGTTCCGGCGGACTCGGTGTTCCCGCAGGCGATCGCGGGGCAGTACGACGTGGTGGTCGTGATGTACCACGACCAGGGGCACATCGCGATCAAGGTTCACGGCTTCGAGGAGAGCATCAGCGTGAACCTGGGGCTGCCCTTCATCCGCACGTCGGTCGACCACGGGACGGCGTTCGACATCGCGGGCAAGGGCGTGGCGGACGAGACGAGCATGGTCGAGGCGATCACAACGGCGATCCGCCTGGCGAAACGACAGGGCCTTTCCCACACCGCCGACCCTCTCAAGCCTTCGGACTAGCAGGCGCCGCTTCCCGGGAAGATAGCGAGGGGATTCGGGGAGCCGCCGATGGCAGGGCTAGGCCACGATGCCCTTCAGTCGCACTGCCGGCAGGCGCTTCAGCTGCTGGTTCGTCGGGTCGACCTCGATGCCGACCGACTCGAGCGCCGTCACTCCCAGCAGGGGTTCCGCCTCCGCTTCCCCGAAGATCACCGTCGCGCCGACGAATTCGCCCATGAACTCGATCCGGGCGACGGCGATGTCGAGCCGCAGCTCGCTCCCGTCTGCGAGCTCGTACACCCTGCTGCCCTCGGGCCGCAGCCCGATTGCCTCCAGGTGGTGCCGTGGCACGAGGCAGTCCGTCGCCCCCGTGTCGACGAGGAACAGCCCCTCCCACGCCTGACTCGAGTCGGCCGGGTTGCGGACTGTCACCGTCACATGCATCGAGCCCATCGCCGGTCAAATTGTAGACGGCCACCGTCATTCGACCGCAAAAGGCCCGGAATACACCCCTCGCGGCGCTCACCGCTCCCCGAGGCTTGACCGCGAGGCGGCCTAGAAGATCGCCAGGGGGTTGGCGGGGCTGCCGGTGCCGCCGCTCATGCGCAGGGGCGAGAGCACGAACTGGAACTCCCAGCGGCCGAGCCGCTCGCAGGTCTCGGCGAGCTGCTCGAAGTTGGCGTTGTCGAGGAGGTGGAGGCCCATAGCCGTGAGGCTGACGATGTGCACGGGCTGGTTCATGACGGAATAGCCGGAGGGCATGGCGTCCTGGGCGGTGTCGGCGCCGATGACGGCGGCGCCACGCTCGTGCAGCCAGGGAAGGCTGGCGGCGTGCCAGCCCGGGTAGCCGTTAGCGGGAAGCTGCTCGCGTCCGACCTCGCCCTTCTTGCGGCCGTAGCCGGTGCGGAGGAGGACGGCGTCGCCGGGCTCGACGCGCACGTTCTGGCGGGCCTCGGCGGCCTCGAGGTGCTCTGGGTAGACGCCCTCGCCGGGGTCGAGCCAGGGACGGTCCAGGGCGGCGGCGACATCGAGGAGGACGCCGCGGGTGACGATGCCGTCCTTGAGGGCGGTGATGGCGTGGTGGGTCGCGCCGAGGCCGGAGGTGACCAGCTCGGCGGGCTTGCCGTTGTACATCTTCCCGTCCCAGAAGAAGTGGCAGAGGCCGTCGATGTGGGTGATGGCGTAGCCGTGGAAGATGAAGCCGATGAACTCGAGGGCGCCGGCGTTGCGGGCGCCTGTGGCGCCCACGCGGTGCTCGTCGTTGAGGCCCTGGCCGGTGGAGAGCATGTAGCGCTGGGGCGTTCCGAAGGCATGGTCGGGCTGGGGGCGGGTCTCGATCTCCCAGGAGCAGGAGACGCTGATGCCCTCCCGCACAAGGGCGGCGGCGGCGCGGCGCTTCTCGGGCGTGATCAGGTTGAGGGTCCCGAGCTCGTCGTCGTCGCCCCAGCGACCCCAGTTGGAGAGCGTGTCGAGGTAATCGAGGACCTCGTCTTCGGCGGGCGGAGTAGGCATGGGGGGGGCCTCCCGGGGGGTGGATGCGGGGAGGATGGGCGGGGCCGGGGGGCGGGTCAAGGGGCGGGGGTCGTCAGCACCGGCTGACAGTCAGTCACCGTCGCGATAGCCACCGGTCCGGCGGGCAGTCTGATCAGCAGACCCTCCACGCCCGCGCCTTCCATCCTGAGGACGGTCGCTTCTTCATAGCGATGGGTGAATCCCCCCTCCGCCCTGTACCAACCAATCAGCTCCTGCTCGCCGTCCACCTCGGCCTGCACGGCAAGGACGTAGTGGTCGTCGTTCACCCCCGCGAGGGTCCTGAAGGTTCCGTCCTCGCTGGTCGCGACGACCGTCCAGGGAGCGAGCGCCCGTCCTTCATAGAAGGGACAGACCGCGACGCCAACGCCCGCCTGTCGAACGCCGCGCGGGCCGAGGACGGTACCCCGTATCCAGCGCGGGAGCGCTCCGATATCCGCACGGAAGGCTTCGAAGGCGCGATGGAAGTCGTCGATCGTCATGCCGAAGGCTTCACGAAAGGCCACTGCACGATCGCCGCGCTCATGAGTGAGGCGAAAGTACTCAAGGTGCGCATCGTCGCCGGCCCTGTCCGCGAGCCAGTCGAGGGCGACGAACCCCAGCACGTAGGGCGCGAATTCGTCGGCAGGAGCATCCTCGAAGTCATAGAGCCTCGCCAGTTCCCGATAGCGGGCGACGAACGCTCGATAGCGCTCATCATCGAAGGCATAGCGTGCGGCGAAGTACTCAGCCGAGCCCTCGGTGAGCCAGGCAGGCTCCAGGTGCCACCACTCCTCCCAGGGGCGCAGGTGGTCCTGCAGCACGTGAAAGTACTCGTGGGCGATGATGGCTTCGAGTTCGAACCGGCAGTCGGCATCGAGGCTGGAGACGACGAAGGTCGCCGTGCCGTCGGCGAGGCCGCAGCTAAAGCCGGGCCAGTCCCGGCCCGAGTACTCCCGATATGCAGCGGAGACCTCCCGCCGGCTATCGCCGATGTAGACGGTGACGCCAGGCGGGGCAAGGCCATGGCGCTGGTGAGCGTATGCCACGACATCATCGACGGCGCCACGAACCACTCCCCGCCAGCGGGCTCCCGGATCCTCACCGACGAACACGATCTCGGGCGGCGTGATGCCGTGCTCCGCGAGGTACTCCGAGCCTGGCGAAGAACCAGCGCTGTCGGATGCGCATCCGGGAGACACGCACATCAGGCTCACCAGCACCAGGCAGGCCAGGCGGAAGTGGGGCATTTCGCGATCAGGCTACCGAACGGACCTGCCGTTGGTGCTACTTGTGGGCGACGCTCTCCATCGAGCCGTGCTCGGCGCTGGTGGGGGTCACGCGGGAGACGCCGAGCAGGAAGGCGGCGCCCAGCGCCCCGGCGAGGAGGGAGCCGGCGAGGACGCCCTTCTTGGCCTGGTCGAGCAGGAGGGGCGCATCAGTGAAGGAAAGCTCGGCGATGAAGAGGGAGACGGTGAACCCGATGCCGGCCAGGAGGGACGCGCCGAGGACGTGCCCGAGGTTGACGCCGGCGGGTAAGCGTCCCAGGCCGAGGCGGGCCCCGGCGATGGTGGTCGCGCTGATACCGACGAACTTGCCCACGACCAGTCCGAGGACCACACCCCAGGCGACAGGCCCGCTGAAGGCCTTGCCGAGCGAATCGGGGGTGACTTCGACGCCGGCGTTGGCAAGGGCGAAGAGGGGCACGATGAGGAAGCTGGAGTAGGGGAGCAGGGTGTGCTCGAGGGTGTGCATCACATCGCGGCCACGGAACGGGTTCGCCGGGGTGAGGAGGCCGAGGGCGACACCGGCGATGGTGGCGTGGATGCCGGACTCGTGGGTCGCGTACCAGAGGACGATCCCGATGACGACGTAGACGGCGATGTGGCGTACGCCGAAGCGTTGGCCGGCGACGATGAGGGCGAGGAGGCCGAGGGCCGTGGCCAGGTGGGGGAGGGAGAGGTCGTCGGTGTAGAAGATGGCGATGATGGCGATGCCGCCGATGTCATCGGCAATAGCGAGGGTGAGGAGGAAGACGCGCAGGCCGGCGGGGAGCCGTCGCCCGAAGAGGGCGAGCACGCCGACGACGAAGGCGATATCGGTGGCGACGGGGATGCCCCAGCCATCGAGGCCGTCGCCCCCCTGGTTGAGGATGGCGAAGAGCGCGGCGGGGACGATCATGCCCCCGCCGGCGGCGATGATGGGAAGGGCCGCGCGGCGGGGGTCGCGCAGTTCGCCGACGACAAGCTCGCGCTTGATCTCCATGCCCACGACGAAGAAGAAGATGACCATGAGGCCATCGTTGACCCAGGCCTTCAGGCCCTCATCGACGGCGAAGAGCTCGTCGAAGAGGAGAATGCCGAACTCGATGTGGTGATCCCAGAAGTCGTGGTAGGAGTCGCCGTGGAAGTTGACCCAGACGAGGGCGATGACGGCGTTGATGAGAAGGACGATGCCGCCCGCGGCTTCGAGCCGCATGAACTCAACGATGGTCGAGCGGACCCGGGTGGCAGGCGCCCACCAGACAGGGGTGGGGCCGGGCCTGCTGCCTGGGCCAAAAGCGGTCATGGGTTGCTTCCTGCTCGCGCCACTACGTTTCGCGTTGCGGAGCGCCGGTTCACTCCCGCGCCCCTCCCGCGGTCGCGAGGGTAGCAACCGCCATGCTTCCGGTCAGCTAGCGGCGGCCTCCGCGGAAGATGCCGCTGATCTGGTCCCAGAGGGACTTGCCGCTGGCGCCTTCGAGGAAGTTCGCCCAGGCCTCCTCGGCAGAGGCGGCCCGGTTGAGGCCACGCACGCGCTCCTCCATCACGTCGCGAATGCGGCCCTCCTCGCCCGCATCGACCCAGAAGCCGTGCTGATCCTCGCAGGTATCGAGCTCGAGGTTGTAGGCGCGGTAGTTGAAGGCGCGCATCTGCTTGTTGCAGACGGGACAGTTGAGGTCGCTGGGGCGGCGGGCGTACTCGATCGTGGCGCGGCGCTGGTTCTCGTCCGGCGCGGTGCGTGCCTCCAGCTCGTCGAGCTCGTGGTGGTCGAGCCAGCGACCGTTGCAGGTCGGGCAATGGTCGACCTCGATGCCGTGGTGGCGCTCGATGGCAAGGGTGGCGGAGTCGCGGGGGCACTGCATGCGATCCATCGTACGCGAGCGGGGGGAAGGCGCAGGTTCAGGGGGTGGGCCTCCGGCCGTTGACACGTCTGTGCCAGTCTCTTATCTTTGCGGTGAGGAACTACTGCGTTGGCGACATTGGATACGCACAAGGCCGTGACCGAGCTGCAAGAGGCAGGCGCCTCCGAGCCGCTCGCCCGCGCCACGGTGAACGTGGTGGAGGAAGGCGTCGCGAGGGGCACGGAGAACCTCGTGACCGTGGAGATGCTCGAGAGCGCGCTTCACCGAAGCCTGTTCACATTCGGGCTAACCTTCGGCTTCGGCATGCTGGCCGCGAACATCGCGATCGCTGGAACGGCCCTGGCCATCGCCCAGTGGATGTTCGGCTAGCAGAGGGGTATCGGGCCTAACCCTGGTCAGGGGGTGGGGAGGCGGCGGGCGCCGGGGACGGGGTGGTCGCCGGTGGGGTCGGCGAGGATGGCGCGCAGGGCCTCGATGCCGTCGAGGAGGCGGGGACCGGGGCGGCTGAACCAGGCGTTGGCGTCGAGGGCCCAGACGGCGCCGTTCCGCACGGCGGGAAGGTCGCGCCACTCGGGGCGCTCGGCGAGCGACCCGGCTTCGTGCACAACCTCGTCGAGGGAGAGGCCGCAGGGGAGGAGGAGGGCGACGTCGGGGGCGGAGGCGGCGACGGTGTCCCAGGTGACGCGCTCGGACTTCTGGCCGGGGCGGGCGAGCACGTCCTCGCCGCCTGCACGGGCGACCTGCTCGGGCACCCAGTGCCCGGCGGCGTAGGGAGGGTCGAGCCACTCCAGCGCGAGGACGCGGGGACGGGAGGCGGGGATGGGGTCGGGCGCGGCCATGCGCTCGCGCAGATCGGCGGCGAGGCGGGCGCCCTCGGTCACGCGGCCGGTCGCCTCGCCGACCTCCTCGACGGAGCGGGCGACGCCCTCGAGGTCGAGGGGCGTGAGGGTCAGCACGCGGGCCCCGAGCTGCTCCTCGTGGACGACGCGGTGGACCTGGCCCTCGCTCACGGCGCAGACGTCGCAGAGGGCCTGGGTGATGACGAGATCGGGCTGGAGGTCGCGGAGGCGGTCGACGTCGATGGCGTAGGTGGAGCCGCCGGAGGCGAGCAGGCTGCTGATGGCGGCGTCGATCTCGGCCTGGGGGAGGCCGCGCGTCTCGACGGCGGAGCCGGTGAGGACGGGGAGGCCGCGGGCGGCCTCGGGGTAGTCGCACTCGTGCGAGACGCCGACGACCTCGTCGCCGGCGCCGACGGCGAAGACGATCTCGGTCGCGCTGGGGAGGAGGGAGGCGATGCGCATGGCTGTCGCGAAGCTTGGGCAGCCGCGCGCGCGGACGCAAGCGGCGACAGCGACAGGCGGGCTCCGCCAGGCTGGTAGGCTGGCGCCACGCGGATGGAGGCACCCATGCGAAACGGGCGGCGAGCGGCGATCAGCGGGACGGCGGAGTGGGCGCCCCAGCGGCGCTGGGACACGCCCATGTTCGGGCTGGAGGCGTACGGGAAGCTGGCTCGCGAGGCGCTCGACGACGCGGGGATGGAGCTTGGGGAGATCGACGGGATCCTCTGCACGCGGCTGGGCGACGCGCCCATGTTCGCGCCGGCGGCGATCGCGGAGTACCTGGGCATCGAGGCGAACTACGGGGAGGTGGTGGACCTGGGCGGGGCGAACGCGACGGGCATGGTGTGGCGGGCGGCGGCGGCGATCGAGGCGGGGGTCTGCGACGCCTGCCTGTGCCTGCTGCCGTCGGTGCCGCCGCCGCCACAGCCGGGCGTGAAGCCGAGCGGGAGGGGCTGGATGCTGGGGGCGGATGCGTGGGGCGCGCCGCACGGGCAGTTCGACGCGCCCTACGGGCTCATCAACCCGAACTCGCACTTCGCGATGGTCGCGCAGCGGTATCTGTACGAGTACGACCTGGAGCCGCGCACGCTGGCGAAGATCGCGGTGCAGGGCCGCGAGAACGCGCTCCTGAACCCGAAGGCGATCTTTCGCGACCAGCCGATCACGATCGAGGACGTGCTGAACTCGCCGATGGTGGTCGATCCGTTGCACCTGCTGGAGATCGTGATGCCGTGCGCGGGGGGCGCGGGCGTGGTGGTGACGACGCTGGAGCGGGCGCAACAGACGGGTCTGCGGCCGGTGGTGGTGAGCGGCTTCGGGGAGCACATCACGCACAAGTCGATCACGTACGCGCCTTCGCTCACGCAGATCCCGATCGTGGCGGCGGCGGACCGCGCCTTCGCCATGGCGGGGGTGGAGCGCGGGGCGATCGACGTGGCCTCGATGTACGACTGCTACACGATCACGGTGCTGGTGACGATCGAGGATTCGGGGTTCTGCGCGAAGGGGGAGGGGGCGCGGTTCGTGGAGGAGCACGACCTGCGCTTCTCGGGCGATTGGCCCCTGAACACGCACGGGGGCCAGCTCGGGATGGGCCAGGGCGGCGCGGCGGGCGGCATGTCGCACGTGGTCGACGTGGTGACGCAGCTGCAGGGGCGAGCGGGGCCGCGGCAGGTGGGGTCGGCCGAGCGCGGGTACGTGACGGGGACGGGGGGCTGCATGTCGGAGCAGGTGGCGCTGGTGCTGGAGGGGGCGTGATGGCGGAGACTCCTCCGCGCATCCTGCCCAGCCCAACCGCCGCGACGGCGCCCTTCTGGGAGGCGGCGCGGGAGCACCGGCTGGTGCTACCGCTGACCGCGGACGGGGAGCCGTACTTCTACCCGCGACCGTTCAGCCCCGGGAGCCTGGCGCCGGGCACGGAATGGGTGGAGGCGAGCGGGCGGGGGGTGCTCTACTCGTACACGGTCGACCGGCGGGGAACGGCGCCGGCGTTCGCGTCGCGGGCGCCGTACGTCATCGGGATCGTGGAGCTGGAGGAGGGGCCGCGCATGACGACGAACATCGTGGAGTGCGCGATCGAGGATGTGCGCATCGGGATGGCGGTGGAGGCGGTGTACGAGGACGTGGACGACGAGGTCACGCTGGTCCAGTTCCGGCCGGCGTAGGGCGTTCACGCCACAGGGGAGCGGGGGCGCGTATCCTGCCCGCCACGCGGCGCAGCGGCGGGGGGACCGCCGGGGAGGATCGCATGGCGACGGTCGTCGAGCGGATCAAGGTCATCGATGCGGACAGCCATATCTCGGAGCCCGAGGACCTGTGGACGAGCCGGGTCTCGCGCCAGAAATGGGGCGACCTTGTCCCGCACGTGAAGTTCGACCCGGAGATCAACGAGGACCGCTGGTTCATGGGCGGGCGGCCCGCGGGTCCGACGGCGAGCGCGGCGATGGCGGGCTGGACGGACCCGCCGCCGAACCACCCTCCCTCCCTGCCGCAGGCGGATCACGGGGCGTTCAGCGTGGGCGCGCGGCTGCAGCGCATGGACGAGTACGGCATCCACTCGCAGGTGATCTACCCGAACGTGGGCGGCTTCGGCTCGGGCAACTTCCTGCGGCTGAAGGAGCCGGAGCTGATGGCGGAGTGCGTCCGCGCCTACAACGACTTCCTCATCGATTGGACGGCGCCGGCGGCGGAGCGCTTCATCCCCATCATGGCGACGCCGTTCTGGGACGTGGACCTGTGCCTGGAGGAGATGCGCCGGGCGAAGGAGCGGGGCCACCGGGGCATCCTGATGACGAGCCAGCCGCATTCGTTCGACTTCCCCCACATCACCGACCCGCACTGGGAACCGCTGTGGGCGCAGGCGCAGGAGCTGGGGCTCTCGATCAACTTCCACATCGGCTCGGGCGATCTCTCGGTGATCCGGGATGCGAACGTGCACAACGGGCGGCAGGCGGCGTACGCAAAGGCGACGGTGCAGATCTTCCTGGACAACTCTCAGGCGGTGATGGACGTGATCCTCTCGGGCATCTGCCACCGCTACCCGGACCTGAAGTTCGTCTCGGTGGAGAGCGGCGTGGGCTGGGTGCCGTTCCTGCTGGAGGCGATGGAC
Organism: Tepidiformaceae bacterium; assembly: GCA_965203115.1. Taxonomy (GTDB): domain Bacteria; phylum Chloroflexota; class Dehalococcoidia; order Tepidiformales; family Tepidiformaceae; genus UBA2991. The sequence continues at coordinate 107,663 of OZ241859.1, forward strand.
TGGCAGTGGGTGAACAGCGGCTGCCGCGAGGAGCACCCGGAGATGGACCTGCTGCCGAGCGAGTACTTCAAGCGGCAGTGCTACGCCTGCTTCTGGTTCGAGCGGGACAGCGCGATCAAGGCGATCGAGCAGATCGGGGCGGACAACATCCTCTACGAGACGGACTTCCCGCACCCGACGAGCATGTCGCCGGGGCCGAACTCGGTCGCGATCTACCCGAAGGACTTCATCGAGCAGGAGCTGAGCGGCCTGCCCGAGGACGTGTTGCGCAAGATCCTGCACGACAACTCGGCGGCCGTGTACGGGGTGGGCGAGTGACGGTCACCGAGCCGCGGGTGGACTGGGACGCCGCCTTCGAGGAGGCGCTGGGCATCCTGCAGGAGTACCTGCGGATCGACACGTCGAACCCGCCGGGACGGGAGCGGCTGGCCTGCGACTTCCTGGGCGGCATCCTCGAGCGCGAGGGGGTCGAGTACGAGCTGTTCGACCCGGGCGACGACCGCGTCTCGCTGCGGGCGGTGCTCAAGGGCGACGGCAGCCGCCGGCCGCTGATGCTGCTGAACCACACGGACGTGGTGCCGGTGGAGCGCGAGTACTGGGACGAGGAACCGTTCGCGGGGATCATCCGGAACGGGGAGATCTGGGGGCGGGGAACGCTCGACATGAAGGGGCTGGGGGTGGCGGAGCTGCTGACGTTCCTGCTGCTGAAGCGCGCGGGAGCGCCGCTGGCGCGCGACATCGTGTTCCTGGCGGTGGCGGACGAGGAGGCGGGCGGGCTGCTCGGCATCGAGTGGCTGGCGGAGCACCACCCCGAGGCGCTGGAGGCGGAGTTCGTCATCAACGAGGGCGGGGGCGGCTCGACGGAGCTGTTCGGGGTGAAGCGGCCGGTGTTCACCGTGACGACGGCGGAGAAGGGGCCGCTCTGGCTGCGGCTGGTGGCGGAGGGGCGGGCCGGGCACGGCTCGGTGCCGCACAACGACAACCCCCTCGACCGGCTCGTGCGGGCGCTGGGGAAGCTGCAGGAGTGGGAGCGAAAAGCGCAGCTCTCGCCGGTGCTGGAGGAGTACTTCGAGCGGCTTGAGCGCGCCGGCATCTATAGCGGGGGGACGTCGCTCAAGGACCTGGAGAAGACGGCGGCGACGGACGTGCGCGTGCGGGCGCTGCTGACGAACACGATCAGCGCGACGACGGCGACGGCGGGGATGAAGCACAACGTCATCCCCGGGCGGGCGGAGGCGACGATCGACTGCCGCCTGCTGCCGGGAGTCGACCCGGACGCGTTCGAGGCGGAGCTGGCACAGGTGATCGACGACCCGAAGGTGCGGCTGGAGCGGGTGTTCGCAGGCGCATCCGACACGAGCCCGCACGACACGGAGCTGTTCGCGACGATCGAGTCGGTCGTACGGGAGCTTGTCGAGGACGCGGTGGTGACGCCGGGCGTGACGGCGGGGTTCACGGACAGCCGCGTGTTCCGCAACGAAGGGGTGGTCGCGTACGGGTTCTCGGGCGGGCTCACGCCGCCGAACCTGGCGCGCACGGTCCACGGCCACAACGAGCGCATGACGCTCGACAGCTTCCGGCTGAGCTGCCAGATGATCTACGAGGTCACGCGGAGGATGTGTTGTAGTGGATAGTGGATAGTGACTGGTGGGTAGTGGTCGGTGAGAGGTGGTCGTCCGGCGCGCGGTAACGGTCGGAATCAAGGGCCCCAGCTGAACTCCAGGATAATCCCCGCAACGACCACACCAACAAACGCCGCCGCCACGGCGATGGTCGCGACGGTGTACAGCACCCGGGACCAGACTGGCTCTTCAGGGTGTTGGAACCAGGCGAGCACCCCCAGCAAGGGAAGCAAGGGAAGCGCCAGGACCGGCAAAAGCACTTCGTCCCGGAAGAACCGCCACAACGCCGGAGCCCGGGAGGGCACGGCTTCGCGACTGCGCTTGCTTGCGCGGACGCGCTGCCAGCGATCCAGTTCGGTCCGGAAGTCGGGCTCCATGGCGAATCAGTATGGCAGACCGGCCGCGGGGCTAGCCGTTGAGGATGGCGTCCAGGGCGAAGAGGGCGATGAATCCAGCGATCACGGCAAGGCTGAGGATGCCGTAGAGCACCTTCAGCCAGAGCGGCTGCCCGAGCGCGCCGTTCCAGAACCAGACGATGACCTGGTTCCACAAGGGCAACTCGCCACGCCTGCGCTCGCGATCGTACTCGTCGCGCCAGCGATCCTGTTCGGACTCATAGCCGGGCGCCATGGCCCTCAGTATGACAGCCGGGTGTGCGGCGGTGGCGCTACTCCCAGGGGTCTCCGGGCATCAGGGGCTTGCCGCGGCCCTCGGGGTCGAACTCGTCCATGGGCCAGGGGCCGGGCGAGTAGCCGCGGCTGGCCGTGAGGCCGCCGTCGAGCGGCAGGATGGCGCCGGTCACGTACTGGGAGGCGTCGGAGGCGAGGAAGACGATGGGGCCGACGAGGTCCTCGATCTGGCCGATACGGCGCATGGGCGTGCGCCCCTCGAGCATCTCCATGACACCGCTCTGGATGAGGCCTTCGTGGGTCATGGGCGTATCGAAGACGGTGGGGGCGAGGGCGTTCACGCGGATGCCCCGGTCGCCCCACTCGGTGGCGAGGAACTCGGTGAGACGGGTGACGCCGCCCTTCGCGGCGAAGTAGCCGGGCGTGCGCCCCTCGAAGCCGCCGACGCCGAAGATGGAGCTGAGGTTGATGATGTTGCCGTGGCCCTGGCGGAGGAAGTACTGGGCGGCGGCGCGGCAGCAGTACCAGAGGCCGGTCAGGTCGGTCTCGACGATCTGGCGGAACATGTCGTTGTCGGAGTGCTCGGCGCGCCAGGCGCTGAGGTCGGAGATGCCGGCGTTGTTGATGAGCACGTCGACGGTGCCGAACTCGTCCCAGGCGGCCTTCATCAGGTTCTCGACCTGCTCGTAGTCGGTCACGTCGCAGGCGACGGGGAGGAAGCGGCGGCCCTTGCCCTCGACGAGGGCGGCGGTGTCGCCGAGGCGATCGAGGCTGCGCGAGGTGCCGACGATGTTGGCGCCGCGATCGGCGAGCGCGCTCGCCCAGGTGACACCGAATCCGTAGCTCGCGCCGGTGACGATGACCGTCTTGCCTTCCATCGAGAACACGTCGTCTGACATAGCGAAACCCTCCGCGACGGGGATTGTACGGACGGTTGCGTTGCGCGCACGGCGTTCACGCGAGGGGGCGTTGCAGGGCGTATCCTGCGCGGGCACGAACCGCCGGAGGTAGCCCCATGTCCCCCAAGCGCGTCCTGACCGAGCTGGACGAGTACCCGCGCCACCAGACGATCGACACGTTCGACATCATCGCCAACCCGAGCCCGGGCTGGAGCGACGGCTACTGGCACTGCATCGGCGACCCCGACGGCGAGGTGAACCTGATTACGGCGCTGCGGCTCTACCACAACACGAACACGGTCGACGCCTACTCGATCCTGAGCACGGGCGACGGCAAGCAGTACAACGTGCGCGCCACGCGCCGCCTGCGGCCGGACATCGACGACCTGACGGTGGGGCCGTTCTCGCAGGAGATCATCCGGGGGCTGCGGACGCTGCGGCTGGGGCTGGAGGAGACGGACGTGGACTGCTCGTTCGACATCCTCTGGGAGAGCTCGGCGCCACCTTATGACGAGTGCCCGGGCGTGAAGATGTACCACGACGGCCGGATGGTGGGCGAGCGCTCGAACCTCGTGCAGCTGGGATGGCTCTCGGGCTGGATCAAGGTCGGGGGCAAGGAGTACCGCTTCGACGTGGACGACGGCTGGGTGGGGGCGAAGGACCACTCCTGGGGCCAGGCGAACACGGGCGAGGGCGAGCAGCCCAACCGCCACGCGGCGCCGCCGCTGGAGCGGCGCTCCATCTGGGGGAAGCCGGGGGCGCGCTGGTGGGCGCTGGTGCGCTTCCCCGACCGCTCGATGTACTGCTCGTTCCGGCACCACACGGACGGCACGATCGTGGCCTCGGGCACGGGCGGCGGGAACCTGCCCGAGTACGGCCGCGTCCACAGCCGCATCGACTACCCCTACGACTCCGGCAAGGAGGGGTGGGCCTACACGGACGTGGATGTGGTAAGCACGGAGTTCGAGGACGGCTTCCCGCGGCTGAAGAGCGCGCGGCTGGACCTGACGCGTCCCGACGGGGGCGTGGACCGCTTCCTGCTGGAGACGGTGAGCAAGCCCGTCTACATGCAGGGCGGCGGCTACTGGGGCGGCTGGGACGACGGGCTCGGGCGCGGCGTCTACCGGGGCGACAAGGTCGAGGGGGAGGTCTGGGACGTCTCCCACCCGGTGATCGTGCGCGACATGGACGGGAACGAGGTGAAGCAGCGGCCCGGCGGCCACTTCGCCGAGCTGTACACGCGCTACACGAACCTCGACGACCCGAACGACGTGGGTCTCGGGCTGCAGGAGTGCGTATTCGCCCAGGAGTACCAGGGCATCAAGGCGATGTAGTGGGTAGTGAGTGGTGAATGGTGAATAGTCCGCCCACCGCCCCACGGGGGTGGCAGGGTGGGGACTAGCCACCAGCCACTAGTCACTACCCACTAGCTAACGGCTACATGCCCGGGAGGATCACCAGGGTTCCGGGGGCGCCTTCGATGCGGAGGCCGCGGACGGCCGCGTAGCCGTCGGAGTTGTACCAGGCTTTGGCCGTCTCGACGTCGGCGAACTCGATGAGGACGAAGCGGTTGTTCGGGACTTCGCCCTCGATGACCTCGGGCTCCTCGGTGTAGGCGAGCACCTTCGCGTTGTGCGGGGCAAGGGTGCCGCCCGCTCCGGCGAGATATTCGTTGAGCTTGTCGCGGTCCTCGACTCGACCCTGCGCGAGCACGTATGCGGCCATGGGGATCCTCCTGAGATGAGCGTGAATGCCGGGGAATGCTACCAGCGATGGGGTGGTCGGTGATCGGTGGTCGGTGGTCGGTCCCCACCGCGCCGCCCCACGGGGGCGGGGGCGGGGCACTATTCACTATCCACTATTCACGACCCACTAGTTCACACCGGGCTGGGAGGGATGGGTGGCGAAGCGGGCGAGCTCGCCGCCCTGGCGGCGGAGGACGTCGCGCCAGAGGTCGGCGGGGGCGGGGGCGAAGGGGTCGCCGGGGAGGGCGTCGACGATGAACCAGCCGTGGGTCTCGATCTCGCCCTCGAGCTGGCCGGCGCCCCAGCCGGCGTAGCCGGCGAAGAAGCGCATGCGGCCGAGGCGGCCCTCGAAGTGGTCGGGGCCCTTGCCGGGGTCGACGAGGCCGAGGCCGGGGGCGATGCGCAGGCCCCAGCGATCGACGGGCATGTCGTCGCCGGTGGCCATCGCGAAGACCGACGAGGTCGAGACGGGGCCGCCGCGGAAGAGGACGGCGGGCTCGACCGCATGGCCTTCCCACTCGGGCAGGTGAGTGGCGACGGTCTCGCCGTTCATGGCGTGGTTGAGGACGAGCCCGAAGGCGCCCTCCGTGTCGTGCGCGCAGAGGAGGACGACAGTGCGCCAGAAGTTGGGGTCCTCGATGTTGGGGGTGGCGACGAGCAGGCGGCCGGTGTGGAAGCCGGGCATCAGGCGGTGACGGCGCCGAGGGGGGCGGGCGTCTCGGACCAGACGACGCCCTTCGCGCGGAGGGCCTCGACGGCGGCGCGGTCGTAGCCGAGCTCGGCGAGGATGCTCGCGGCCTGCTCGCCGGCGAGGGGCCAGCCGCCGAGCTCGAGCCTGTTCTCGCTGAAGGCGGTGAGGGGGCCGTAGCGCTCGTACTCCCCGAAGTTGGTGTTGCGCGTCGGGACGCGCAGGCCGTTGGCGGCGACGTGCTCGTTGCGGGCGATGAACTCGTGGACGGGCGCGGCGTCGGCGCGCACGCAGCCGAGCCCACCGGTCGCGAGCAGCGCTTCCCACTCGTCCGCGGCGCGCCCGGCGAAGAGGCCGGCGAGCGCCCCGGCGAGGGCATCGCCGTTGGCGGCGCGGGCGTCGGGAGTGGCGAAGCGGGGATCGGCGGCGAGGTCGGGGCGGCCGGTCAGCTCGCAGAAGCGCTCCCACTCGGGCTGCACGGCCAGCCCGAGGAACACCCAGCCCTCGGCCGCTTCGTAGAGCCGCCAGGTGGGGCCGAGGCCGTAGAGGTCGCGGTCGAGGGTGGGGCGCGGGGGCTTGCCCTCGTAGGCGATGAAGTCATCGGCGTTGGCCCAGGCGTTCGCCCCGAACATGTCGACGAACACCTCCTGGCCGTGGCCGAAGCGGCGGCGGGCGTAGAGGCCGAGGAGGGAGGCGGAGGCGACGACGACGGAGGTGTTGGGGTCGGGGTTGAGCTCGTTGGCGCGGAAGAACTTGCGGGCGATCTCGCGCAGCTCGGGGATGGTCTCGCAGACGGGGGGCATGCCCTCGCCCATCTGCATGAGCGCGCCGCCGAGGCCGGCGCCGGGGATGGGGTGGGTCGAGGGGCGGTGGGCGCCGGGGCCGTTGCGTCCGTAGCCGTTCACGTACACGTAGACGAGCTCGGGGCGGATGGCCTTGAGGGTCTCGTAGCCGATGCCGAGGCGATCGGGGACGCCGGGGCGGTAGTTGTGGATGACGATGTCGGTGGAGGCGGCGAGGGACTGGACGATCTCCCGGCCCTCGGCGGTCTTGAGATCGAGGGCGATGCTCTCCTTGCTGCCGTTGCAACGGGCGGCGCCGAGAGAGGCGACGCCCATGGCGCGGAAGGGATCGCCGCCGATGGGCTCGACCTTGATGACGCGCGCGCCGAGGTCGGCGAGGAGAGCGGCGCCGAGGGGCGCGGCGATGACGGTCGCGAACTCGAGGACGGTGACGCCCGCAAGGGGCGGGGCGGAGGCGGGGGTGGGGGCGGGGAGAGAGGCGGCGGGGCGGGCGGCTTCGGCGAGGACCTCGGCGGTGTGCTCGCCGGGCTCGGGGCCGGCCTCGCCGGCGGCGCCGGGGGTGGCGGTGAGGCGGGCGAGCGCGCCGATCTGGCGCACGGTCCCGAGGGTGGGGTGGTCGCGCTCGACGACGTGGCCATTGAGGACGAGGTCGGGGTCGTCGAGGGCCTGCTGCGTGCTCTGGAAGGGGGTGGCGGCGACGCCGCCGTGCTCGATGAAGGTCTCCATCCACTCGTCCGCGGTGTGTTCGAGCATGCGCTCGAACATGCGGTCGCGAAGGCGCTCGCGGGCCTCCTCCGACCAGAGTGCGGGGCTGCCCTCGTAGTCGGGGTCGGCGAACACGTCGGCGAGGTCGACGGCGGCGAGGTAGTTATCGAAGAGGTGGGCCATGAGGTTGCCGAACTGGAGCCAGCGCCCGTCCCTGGTCTGGAGGGCGTGGTAGTTGAGGGTGGGCATGACGGGCATGACGAGCCCCGCGAAGATCTCGGGGAAGCGGTCTCCGAGCTGGGCGCGGTAGAGCCCGCCGAGGTCGTAGGAGAAGAGCCCCTGCAAGAGGCTGGTCTCGACGAGCTGGCCGCGGCCGCTCTGCTCGCGGGCCATGAGGGCGGCGAGGATGCCGTGGAGGGCGGCCTGGGAGGTGGCGTGGGCGCCGGCCTGGACGGCGGGGTAGGCGGGGCCCTCGCGGTCGGCGAGGCCGCTGAAGGTGAGCATGCGTCCGAGGCGGGCGGCGACGACGGCCTCGTAGCCGGGGTAGCCGGCGTACGAACCCTCGCGCCCGAAGCCGGTGATGGCGCAGTAGACGAGCGCGGGGTTGCGCGCCCTGAGCGTCTCGTAGTCCGCACCCAGCGCCTCGGCCTTGCCGGGGCGGCCGCTCGCGATCACGACATCGGCGCTCTCCGCCAGGCGGGCGAGGGACTCGCGGCCCTTGTCGGTCTTCAGGTCGAGGACGGCGCTGCGCTTCCCCCGGAGCCACATGGGCGCGTTCGCGACGGAGCGCCAGGGGTCGCCGCCGGGGCGTTCGACCTTGACGACATCGGCGCCGAAATCGGCGAGCACCATGGTGGCAATGCCACCGATGGGGCCTTCGCTGAGGTCGAGAACGCGGAGATCGTCGAGCAGTTCGGGCATGGCGACCGTCCGCGGGGATGATACGCCGCTAGGCGGGGGCGACGGTGCGGACCTCGCCGGCCTTCGAGTCGTCGCGGATGAAGTCGAGGACGGCCTCGGCGATGGCCTCGGGCGGCAGGATCTGGTCGGCGTGGCGTTCGATGGAGGGCATCAGCCACGAGGCGGGGCGCTCGCCGTCGCCAGTCTTGCCCTGGAAGGCGGTGCGGACCATGCCGGGGGAGACGGCGTTCACGCGGATGTTGTCGCTCTCGGCGAGGGGCGCGCAGCTCTGGGTGAAGGACATGACGGCCTTCTTCGTGGCCGAGTACATGGGGTCGAAGGGGAGGTGGCCGTCGCCGGCGATGGAGGCGGTGTTGACGATGGCGCCGCCGCCGCGCTTGCGCATGGCGTGGATGGCCTCGCGCGTGCCCATCATGACGCCGCTGGCGTTGATGTGCGTCTCCTCGGCGATGCGCTCGAGGGGGGCGTCGGGCCAGTGGGGCTCGCCGCTGGAGATGCCGGCGTTGTTGTAGACGATGTCGACGCCCCCATAGGCGGCCTCGGCCTCGGCGAAGAGGCCGGCGATGCTCTCGGGGCTGGTCACGTCGCAGGCGACGAAGGTGGCGGAGCCATCGGCGCCGGTGATCTCGCCGACGGTTACGGCGCCGCCCGCGGCGTCGACGTCAGCGACGACGACGCTGGCGCCCTCGGCGGCGAGGGCGATGGCGGTGGCGCGTCCGATACCGGACGCGGCCCCGGTGACGATGGCGACTTTCCCTTCGATCTCCACGATGAACCCCCTCTGCCGAGCGGGGGCATTCTAGCGCGGCGGGGGCGGGGTCAGGCGGGGAGGATGCCGGTCTCGCGCATGCGCTGGGCGAGGGCGGAGCGGCCGAGGCCGACGTAGCGCTCCTCGCCCGTATCGAGGCCGTAGACGATGTCGTGGAGGCCCATGGTCCAGTAGTGGAACTCGACGCGCTCGTGGAAGCCCTCCCCGAGGGGGCGGTCGTAGAAACGCACGATGTCATCGACGGCGTGCCAGCCGCCGTCGGCGAGGATGACGGCGAAGTCGCCGGCGGGGTCGCGCAGGGCCGCGTCGCTGAAGTCGATGACGCCGGCGAGGCGGCCGTGATGCTCAAGGATGTGCTTGAAGCCGAAGTCGGCGTGGACGAGGCGGGGCGGGGGGTCGAAGTGGTCCTGGACGTAGCGGGCGAAGCCGCTATCGACGGCGACGCGGAGGGTGGCGGAGAGGCGGGGGAAGACGCGCATGCGGATCTCCTCAAGCCAGTCGCGGGGGTCGGAAACGTGCTCGGGGAGGGGGGCGCGGAGCGCCTCGGCGGCCTGCTCGGGGGGAAAGTCGTGGAGGGCGGTGAGGAACCGGCCGATCTCGCGGGCGATGGCGCCTCCACCGGGACCGAAAAGGGTGACGCGGCGGAGGGGCCGACCCTCGATGACGGGGTAGCCGGCGAAGGGGCGTCCATCCCACTCGCCCACCCACTCGGGGACGGGGACAGGGGCGGGGAGGTTCGGGGCGAGGAGGGGGAGGAGGCGCATCTCGCGTTCGAGGAGGCGGGCATCGGCGGGCGTGCGGGGGAAGCGGAAGACGCGGTCGCCATGCGCGAAGGTCCAGTGCGACCAGCCGTGCTTGAGCGGCCGCACGGGCGCCTCGTCGAGGTCCGGGAAGGTCGCGTGGATGGCGTCGGCGGCTTCGCAGGCTTGCATGGGACTCGGAGTTCTAGAATACGGCGTGCCCCTCTTACTCGGCGTCACCGGCTCGATCGCGGCGGGCAAGAGCCTGCTCTGCTCGCACCTCGCGGAGCAGCACGGCGCGGTGCACGTCGACGCCGACCGCGAGGTGCATCGCATGTACGCGCCGGACACGCCCGGCTTCGAGCGGGTGGTGGCGGAGTTCGGCGAGGAGATCGTGGGGGCGGACGGCGTCATCGACCGGCGCGTGCTCGGGGGCCTGGTGTTCGGGAAGCCGGAGCGGATGGAGGCCCTGCGGACGGCAATCGGCGACATTCCCGCGTACTTCATGGCGCTGCTGGAACGCTGGCGGGAGGAGCTTCCGGAGGACGGCCTCGGCGTGCTGGAGGCGGTGAACCTGCTCGAGCGGGACTACCTGACGAAGGCGGACGCGGCCTGGCTGGTGGTGACGGCCGACGGGACGGCGATCACGCGGCTGATGGAGACGCGCTCGCTCTCGCGGGAGGAGGCGGAGCAGCGCCTTGCCTCGGCGCGCGACTGGCGCGAGCGGGCGCCCGCGGCGGACCGCATCTTCCACAACGACGGGACGCAGGAGGCGTACCTGGCGGCGGTCGACGAGGCGATCGCGGAGACGGTCGCCGCCTTCCGCGCGGGCACGCTGCCGCGCCCGCGCTGGTACGCGGCGCAGGAGTCCGGGGCGCCGGACTAGCCGAGGCGCTTGATAAGGGGCGTGACGGCCTTGCCGCGGTGGCCGAGGCGGGCGCGGTCGGCGTCGTCGAGCTCGGCGAGGGTCTTGCCGTTCAGGATCTGGGTGACGGCGTCGAGGCCGTAGCCGCCTTCGCCGCGCGGCTCCATCGGGATCTCGCACTCGATGATCGACATGGAGACGGCCACGTCCGCCTCGCCGGGGGTGGCGAGGGCGGCGGCGGCGCGGCCGACGGTGATGCGCTGGCCGACGGGCGTCTGGGCCAGGCGCTGGAGCAGCGCCTGGCAGCGCTGGTCGTCGGGGAGGCCGGCGTGGAAGGTCTCGGTGAGGGCGCCGGGCTGGAGGTCCATGGGGTAGACCTCGAGGCCGGCGCAGAGGGCGATGGCCATCTCGCCGGTGGCCTCGGCGCAGGCGCGGGCGCGGTGGGTGGCGCGGGCGGCGTAGTCGCCGCCGGGCGGGGAGTCGGGGGGCGTCTCGGGATCGACGCACTCGACGGGGGCGCCGGCGAGGAGCGAGCGCAGGTCGGCGCGCTCGACGGGGTCGGCGGAGGCGAGGACGAGGCGGGACAGATCAGTCATGGGCGCATCGTGAGGGGGCGGCGGGGATCGCGCAACGGCCCCGCGCCGTAAGGGGGCCGACGTACCATCGTTGACCGGTCATGTGCCGCGCGCCGATCATGGCCGGGTGGCGACGCGCGGGTCGGGCAACGGGAGCGGGGAGGCGACGCGGGGGAGACAGGGCCGGCTCGCGAGGCGGGCCGCCACCATCTCGCTCGTGATCCTGACCGCCAGCCTGGTCGCGCTGGCGGTCCTGCTGTTCGACCGCGCGACGAACGGCGACGAGCTGGCGTCGCAACCGGCGGCCTCGACGGCGACGCCCGCCGAGACGGAGGCGGTCGCGGTCGCGACAACGCCCCCGACGACGGCAGCGACGCCGGACACGCCCACCGCCACCGCGACCGCCACGGAGCAGGCCATGGCTCCGAAGGTGCGGTACTCGGGGGAGTTGCCCGGCGAGCTCATGAGGTGGGAGGAACTGGAGGCCGCCACGGAAGGGGCCGATATCGCCTTCCTCGACGGCGAGGGGGACGGGGAGGGGTACCGGCTGGTGCGCCGCTACTACGTGCCGGTGGTGGCGATGGGGACGGGGGTGGACGCGCTCACGCCGGCGCAGGTGGAGGGCCTCGCGAACGGGACGATCTCGGACTGGTCGGAGGTGGGGGGGATTGCGGGGCCCGTACACGCCTTCGCGATCGTGCGCGGCCGGGGGGCGACGGTCATGCCCTTCGAGCCGGTCGCCCCGGAGCGAGCCTTCACCACGTACCAGGCGCTGCTGGCGGCGATGGCGCTGGACTCGGGGGCGTGGGCGTTCGTGCCGGTCGAGGAGGTCGGGCCGAAGGTGACGGCGGTCGCGGTGGGCGGCGTCGACATCGTGCGGGGGCGGGGCGATGTGCGGGACTGGCGCTACGTCGAGGCGGTCACGATGCAGGCGCTCACGGAGGAGGGGCGGGCGACGGCGGAGGCGATCGTGGCGGAGCACTCGGCGGCGCTGCCGGAGGCGGTGACGGTGATCGCGACGGGCGACATCCTCCAGTCGCGCTGCTCGCTGACGCAGATCCGGGCGACGGGGGACTGGGGGGCGGCGCTGCGGGGGCCGGTGGGCGACTACCTCGCCTCGGCGGACCTGACGCTTGGGTCGGTCGACGGCAGCATCCAGGACATCGCGGAGCCGCTGGGCTGCTTCTCCCACGTCAACCTGAGCTCGCCGCCGGAAGTGATCGAGGCGCTGACGCTCTCGGGGTTCGACGAGGTCACGGTCGCGACGAATCACGTGTTCGACTGCGGGGCCGTGCCGTGCGGGCCGGCCGCCTTCCTGCGCACCATCCAGCTGCTGGAGGAAGCGGGGATCGCGGTCGTGGGGGGAGGGGAGAACCTCGCCGAAGCGCTGGCGCCGGCGATCTTCGAGGTGGGGGGGACGACCTTCGGGGTCCTCGGATTCGACGACGTGGCCGCCTACTTCCTGGAGGCGGGCGAGAACCGTCCGGGGACGGCGCCGCTGGACGACGACTACAGCGAGGAGAACGCGGCGGGCGAGCCGGCGTTCTTCCGGCCCGCCTCGGAGCTGGGGCTGGAGCGCTTCCGGGCGACCGTGCGGGCGCTGGCGGCGGAGGTCGACGTGGTCATCGTGCAGGTACAGACGGGGACGGAGGACACGCACGACCCGAGCCCGCGCAGCATCAAGGCGCTGCGGGCGGCGGTGGAGGAGGGGGCGACGCTGGTGGTGGGGAACCAGGCGCACCACGTGCAGGCGATCGAGGCGGGCGGGAGCGCGTTCATCGCCTACGCGCTGGGCAACTTCATCTATGACCAGACGCGGCTCGAAGGGCACACGCAGGGCTACCTGCTGGAGGCGACGTTCTGGGGCGCGCGGCTGGTGAACGTGCGCTTCGCGCCGTACGTGATCGAGGACCTCTACCGGCCGGTGTTCGCCGAGGGCGACCTGCGCGCGAAGATCCTCAATGACGTGTTCGAGGCATCGAAGCGGCTGGCCGAAGGGGACTAGCCGCAGGCGGTTAGCGGCGGGATCGCGGAGAATCGACGGCCATGCGCATCTTCTTCGACGTCGACGACACGATCATCACGTGGGACGTGAAGCTGCGCCCGGGGGTGGTGGAGGTGTTCGAGAAGCTTCGCGCGGAGGGACACGAGGTGTACCTCTGGAGCGGGAACGGGCCGCGCTGGGAGATCGTGCGGCGCTTCGACCTGCACGAGCACATCATCGACTGCTACTGGAAGCCCCTCTACCGCCACCACGAGCGGCTGGAGGAAGTGGGGGTGCCGTTCACGCCGGACTACGTGATCGACGACCACCAGGAGGTCATCGACGCGTTTCCGGGGGTGCGCATCGCGCCGCCGAGCTACCCGCTGGAGAAAGACCGCGAGCTGTGGCGCGTGTACGACGCGATCCAGGAGTACATCGGGAACGTGAACGGGGCGGCGAAGTAGCCGTCTGTCAGCCGCCCAGGCGCCGGACCAGGCTCGTGAGGCCCTCGGAGAGGCGCACGGGGTAGACGTCGGCGGGCGCGTCGGGGGCGGTGGCCGCGTCGGGGAGGCGGGCGACGGCGGCGGCGCGGCGATCGCGCAGCGCGGCAAGCGGCTCCGGTGACGCGAGGCGTTCGCCGGAGGCCATCACCTGCGCCAGCAGGGGACGCCCGGGGATGCCGGGCTCGCCGTCGAGGGCGATCGTGTCGGCGGCGGACCCGCCGTCGCGCTCCTCGCGGTAGACCTGCTTGACGCCGGGGAGGCTCAGCTTGCCGGCGGAGCGCTTCATGACGGGACCGTGCGGACCGGCGACGAGCTTGTAGACGCCGCCGAGGGAGGGGGCGTCGGCGCTCGTGCCGAGGCGCGTGCCGACGCCGAAGGCGTCGATGGGCGCGCCTTCGGCGAGGAGTTCGGCGATGCGGTACTCGTCGAGGTCGCCGGAGGCGAAGATGCGGATGTCGCCGCAGCCGGCCTCGTCGAGCACGGTCCGGACGGCGCGGGCGAGCGCGGCGAGGTCGCCGGAATCGAGGCGGACGGCGCGGATGGCGACGCCCTCCGCGCGCAACTCGTTCGCGACGGCGGCGGCGCGGCGCGCGCCCTCGACCGTGTCGTAGGTGTCGATGAGGAGGACGGCGCCGTCGGGGAAGTCGCGGGCGTAGGCGCGGAAGGCCTCGGCCTCGCCGGCGAAGGAGAGGACGTAGGAGTGGGCCATCGTGCCGCTGAGGTCGAGCCCGTACACCTGGCCCGCGAGCACGTTGGAGGTGCCGGAGGCGCCGCCCACGCAGGAGGCGCGCGCGACCCTGAGGGCGGCGCCGGCGCCGTGGTCGCGGCGGCCGGAGAAGTCGACAAACGCACGGTCGCCGCAGGCGAGGGCGATACGCGCGGCCTTGGTCGCGATCATCGTCTGGAAGGTGATGGCGTTGAGGAGGAAGGTCTCGGCGAGCTGCGCCTCGATGAGGGGGGCGGTGACGCGGAGGAGGGGCTCGTTGGCGAAGACGGTCTCGCCCTCGGGCACGGCCCAGACGTCGCCGGTGAAGCGGAGCCGCGCGAGGTGTTCGAGGAAGGCCGCGTCGAACGTACCGAGCGAGCGCAGGTAGGCGATGGCGTCGTCGCTGAAGGCGAAGCCGTCGAGGTAGGCGAGGGCGTCTTCAAGGCCGCAGGCGACGAGGAAGCCGCGCCCCTCGGGCAACCGGCGCACGGAGAGCTCGAACGTGGCGGGCTCGTTCATGCCGTGGGCGAAGTAGCTCGCGGCCATGGTGAGCTCGTAGAGATCGACGAAGGCGGCGACGTTGTCGTCGGAGACCCACGGCATGGGCGCCAGTATGCGGCAGGGCGGGCCGGGGATGGGGCTCGCGTTGATGGGAAGGCGAGGGCCGGAGTGGTAGGCTCAGCGCAGGCCCTGAGCGCACCCGCACGCGGTGCGGATTGGCGCCCCGAGACTCCTGGAGGCGACCCCGACATGTACGACACCATCATCCGCGGCGGGACCGTGATCGACGGCCTGCGCACGCCGCGCTTTCGCGCCGACATCGGCATCAAGGACGGGCAAGTCGCCACGATCGGGCGCATCCACAACGAGGACGGGGCGCAGATCATCGACGCGGACGGGCTGATCGTGGCGCCGGGATTCGTGGACCTGCACACGCACTACGACTCGCAGGTGTACTGGGACCCGTGGTGCAGCATCTCGGGCTGGCACGGGGTGACCTCGGTCGTGATCGGGAACTGCGGCTTCGGGTTCGCGCCGGTGCGGGCGGAGGACCAGGAGCGGGCGATGCTGACGATGGCCCGCAACGAGGCCGTGCCGATGGAATCGATGCGCGAGGGGATGGCCTGGGACTGGGAGACCTACCCCGAGTTCCTCGACAGCCTGGAGCGGACGCCGAAGGGCGTGAACCTGCTGAGCTACGTGGGCCTGAACCCCCTGATGGCGTACGTGATGGGGCTGGAGTCGGCGAAGAACCGCTCCGCCACGGAGGCGGAGCGGGAGGAGATGTGCCGCCTGTTCGAGGAGGCGCTGAAGGTCGGCGGGTGCGGGTTCTCCGTGCAGCTCGGGGGCGAGGGGAGCGTGCAGCGCGACTACGACGGCACGCCCATGATCACGGACCTGATGTCGGAGGAGGACCTGCTCGCGTTCGCGGGGGTGATGGGGAAGGTGGGGCGCGGGTTCGCCCAGATCACCGGTCCCTTCGATGCGGCGGAGAAGGTAGCGGAGGTGAGCGGCCGGCCCGTCATCTGGAACCTGCTGGCGCCGGCGACGGACCAGCACGGCCAGAACACGCCGCCGCACCGGCTCATGATCGAGAAGCTTGACGAGGCGAACGCGAGGGGGCTGCGCATCTTCGGGCAGGCGCTGACCGTGGACGTGGGCTTCGAGTTCAGCCTGGAGGACTGGAACCTGTTCGACTCGAGCCCGATCTGGCGCGAGGTCACGCTGGGGACGCGCGAGGTGCGCATGGCGAAGATGCGCGACCCGGAGATCCGTCAGGCGCTGCGGGACGAGTTCGACGCAGGGCACGGGCCGATCGCGGGCGGCGGCATCGAGTCGCAGATGAAGGCGGCGGGCGGCGGCGCGAACGTCTCCGGCATCGCCCAACTGACCGTCGAGGAGGTCGAGAGCGCGGAGCTGAAGGCGTACGAGGGGCACGGGCTGGCCGAGATCGCGGAGCGGGAGGGGAAGCACATCATCGACGCCTTCCTCGACCTCTCGCTGGAGGACGACCTGCAGGCGACGTTCGTGACGCCGCCGCGTCCCACGGACCCGGAGGCGATGGCGGAGGTCGCGAACTCGTCGGTGGCGATACCGGGCGTATCGGACGGGGGCGCGCACACGAAGTTCATCACGCTGGGGGCGTACCCGACGGAGTTCCTGGCGCGCTGGGTGCGGGACGCGGGGATCATGGATCTGGAGCAGGCGCACTGGCGGCTCTCGGCCTACCCGGCGCTGGCGGCGGGCTTCCGCGACCGGGGCTGCATCCGCGAGGGCGCTCCGGCGGACATCGTGGTGTACGACTACGAGAAGCTGGAGATGCTGCCCATCGAGAAGGCGTGGGACTTCCCCGCGGGCGCCTGGCGGCGCGTGCGCAAGGCCGAGGGCTACCGCTACACGCTGGTGAACGGCGAGGTCACGTTCGAGGACCGCGACTGCACGGGCGCAACGCCCGGCGAGCTCCTGCGGCACGGGTCGGCGTAGGGCAGAAGGGTCGGGCGCTTCGCCCCGGTGGGGGAACCGCGTCCTCAGGGTCGGCAGCTATGCCGGCACTACGCTGCCGGCGCGTTCGGGATGCTGGAGCGCCGGCTCGTCCTCGACGACGAGCGAGCGGCCAAGCTCGTGGAGCGCCTTCTCAACCGACGTAATGTGCGACCGGTGACCCGGGTCGAGCAGCCGGCGCACGGCGTTCTCCTGGATCCCGAGCCGCTCGGCGAGGGCGACGTTGGTGACGCCCTGCTCCCGCATCGCGGAATAGAGGGCGAGCTTGGCGGCGACGATGGGCGCGACGGAGATGAGCACCTGGCCGGCTTCCAGGGAGCCGGGCGTGGGGATACCCTCGCGGGCCTTGACGTGCATGCCCAGAGCGACCTCCAGGCAGTCCCTGGCCATCTCCACGGCCTCGTCCCAGGACCAGCCCCCGGTGTTCGCCCCGTACACGTCGGGGAAGGTCACCGTCCAGGCCTCGCGGCCCGTCGCTTGCGCCTCCTCGGCGTCTCGGACGATGTTGCAGGGATAGGCGTAACGCACGAGCTAGAACTCCCTCCTGTCGATGTGCAGGTCTTTCAGCATAGAGACGAGGGTACCCGTCGGTATCTCGCCGTGCGGGACGGTCGTCCGGTGGGGACCGAGGCGCAGTGCTCCATGGCTCCCCTTACCGCGACTGGGAGCGAAGTCGAACTCCAGCCGGCGCTTCCGGGCGTATCGCCGGACTCGCCTGCGAAACTCCCGGTCGTTCACGGATCCAGCGAAGCACATATTTGTGCGATCATCAAGGTTCCGCTCAGCCACCCACCGTAAACCGGGACTGCACGGGCGCAACGCCCGGCGAGCTCCTGCGGCACGGGTCGGCGTAGGGGGCAGCGCTAGAGCCAGGCTTCGAGCAGCACGAGGTCTTGAGCGAGGCGCTCACCCAGCTGGCCACGCCTCTCCCTCAGCAGGTCGCGGCTCTCATACAGCGATGAGAAGAGGTCTCGCACAGCTTCCTGACAGGTGGAGCCTTCACCGTACTCACCGACCAGATCGTCGGTTGCTGTCCATCCTCCCGAGGCGCTACGTGCGACTTCAAGCCGAATAGAGAATTCTCCGCCCGGATTCCGTTGGGAGGGGGTCACTACGGTTCGTAACGGGCGAGGACGAGGCAGCTGTTCTGGCCGCCGAAACCGAAGCTGTTCTTCATGATGACCCGCGGGTCGACGCGGCGCTGGCCCTCGGGGATGTAGTCGAGGTCGCAGGTGGGGTCCGGGTTCTCGATGTTGATGGTGGGGTGGGCGAGGCCCGTCTCGAGCGTCTTGATGGCGGCGACCGTCTCCATGCCGCCGCTGGCGCCGAGGCCGTGGCCGATGAGGCTCTTGGTGGCGCTGATGGGGATGTCGTAGGCGCGCTCGCCGAAGACGGTCTTGATGGCCTCGGTCTCGGCGGTGTCGCCGGCGGGGGTGCTGGTGGCGTGGGCATTGATGTAGCCGATGACCTCGGGGGGCATGCCCGCGTCGTCGAGCGCTTCCTGCATGGCGCGGGCGGCGCCCTCGCCGCCCTCGGGGGGCGCGACCACGTGGAAGGCGTCGGAGGTGCAGCCGAAGCCGGCCAGCTCGGCGTAAACCGTGGCGCCGCGCTGCCTGGCGTGCTCCTCGCTCTCGAGCAGCACGGCGCCGGCGCCCTCGCAGGGAACGAAGCCGTCGCGGGTGGCGTCGAAGGGGCGGCTCGCCCTGGCCGGATCGCCCTCGGAGCTGGTGACGGCTTTCATGACGCAGAAGCCGGCGAGTCCGAGCTCGCTGATGCCGGCCTCGCAGCCGCCCGCGAGGACGACATCGGCGCGGCCGCTCCGGATCATGAGGGCGGCCTCGCCGATGGCCTGGGTGCCGGCGGCGCAGGCGGTCACGACGGTTCCGTTGTAGCCGCGCAGGCCGAACTGCATCGCGACCTGGGCGCCGGCCATGTTGGCGAGCTGCTTGGAGAAGAAGAGGGGGTCGATGCGCATGCCGCCGCGCTCGAAGAGCGTGTGGGCGGCCTCCTGGATGCCGGGGTAGCCGCCTCCGCCGTTCCCGACGAGCACGCCGATCCGGTTGAGGTTCTGCGACTCCAGGTCGAGGGCGGCGTCGTGGATGGCCTCGCGGGCGGCGGCGACCATGAGCTGGGAGAAGCGGCCCATGCGGCGGGCGGCCTTGCGGTCCATGAAGTCAGCGGGAACGAACTCGGGGATCTCGCCGGCGAACTTGCAGGGAAACCCGGTGGTGTCGAAAAACGTGATGTGATCGATGCCGGAGCGACCGGCGAGCATGTTGTCCCAGAATTCGGGCACGCTCGTGCCCGCCGGGGTCACCGCTCCAAGGCCCGTCACGACAACGCGGGTACGCGAGCGCAGCAGCTCGTTCATTGCCAGTAAGAGTACAGGCAGGCTTGATCGCCCGCGAGCGGCGGCGCGCCCCGAGCGCGCGGCTGCTACGCTTCCCGCATGGTCGATGCCGCTCTTCCGAGCCACGTGGCCGCGCGCCGCCGGGACGGGCGGTACGAGGTGCTGCTGCACCGCTCCGTGGCGCTTATCGGCGAGGAGCGGGTGGAGATCCGGAGCGCCCGGAGCACGGTCGTGATCCCGCTGCTGGGGGTGGCGCTGGGAGGGGGCGCGGGCGCGCTCATCGCGATCGAGGCGGGCGACCTGCACTTCGGCCTGCTGGTGGCGCTGCTGCTGTTCGCGCTGCTCGCCTTCCCCATCTCCGTGATGGCGCTCGTGACGGCGGTCATGGGGGCGGACGTGGTGATCGACGGGCGCAAGGGTTCGGCGACGTGGCAGCAGGGGTACCTGGGGATGGGCGTGGGGACGCGCGAGCTGGTGCCGTTCGCGAAGATCGACCACCTCGCCATCACGATCGAGGGGGACACGCCCGACCGCTGGCGCGAGGAGACGGACACGTTCCGGCAGTTCGCGCTGGTGCTGGTAAAGCAATCGGGGAAGCGGCTGACGCTGGCGCAGGTGCCGGTTCCCGCCGGGGACCAGACGGACGGGATGGACCGCACGCTCGCGGTGGCGACGGCGGTCGCGAACCTGACCGGGGCGGAGGTGAAGCTGCCGGAGGGCTGGGAGCTGGTCGAGCTGACCGAGGAAGAGGCCGCCGGGGGGACACCGAATGAGTGACGACCCCGCCCTCGACGCCCTGCTGGGGGCGAAGACGATCGCCGTGGTGGGGCTCGACACGCGCACGTTCCGCCCCGCCTACGAGGTGGCCGCGTACCTGCAATCGCAGGGGTACCGCATCATCCCGGTGCCGGTGCAGCAGCCCGCGGACGAGGTGCTGGGCGAACGGGCTTACCCCTCGCTGCGGGACATCCCCGGGCACGTCGACCTCGTCGACGTGTTCGTGCGGCCGGACCGGACGGGGCCGTTCGTCGACGACGCGATCGCGATCGGGGCGGGGGCGGTGTGGCTGCAGCTCGGCATCAGGAACGACGAGGCCGTGGAGCGGGCGAAGGCGGCGGGGCTGGCGGCGACACAGGATCGCTGCACGAAGGTCGACCACCAGCGGGCGCGGGCATCGGGCCTCGCGTAGGGCGGAAGGGTCGCGAGGCCCTTCCGGGAACGCGCCCGTAGAATGCCGGGACCTCCACACCCGGGAGTTCCCATGACAACCACCGAGCCCTTCGCGCCACCACCCGGCATGGAAGAGGTGTCCCTGCGCCTCATCCCGCACGTGCTGCGGCCGCTGCCGCCCCTCGCGCAGGAGATGTTCGAGGCGTTCATGCTGGCCTTCGGCGGGCGGGCGATTCACCTGAACGGCTATACCTACCTGGGCGGAGGGACGGGCCAGCCGGCGGCGGCGCTGGACCCGCCGCCATCGAACAACGGCCGCGAGGCCTGGGAGCAGCACGCCCTGCCGCGCGTGCGCGAGATCTGCGAGGGGCTGTGGTCGGAGGACTACGACGGCTGGCCGCCGGAAGAGCTCGCTCAGGCGCTTCCCGGCTACGTCGCGGAGGCGGCGCGGGGATTCGCCTACACGATGCAGCCACTGATGATCGTCGCGGGCCCGACGAGCGCGCTGATGGTCTTCTGCGGCGAGAAGCTGGAGGCGGTGGGCGAACGCGACCGGCTGGTGGCGGCGCTCGTGCAGGGGGTCGACAACGAGTCGGCGGCGCGGGGGCTGAAGCTGGAGGCCATGGCGCCGCTGGCGCAGTCCTCGCCAGCGCTGCTGGCGGCCGTGCGCGCCGGCGACCTCGGGGCGGCGCGGGCGGCGGAGGGCGGCGAGGCGTTCGGAGACGCGTTCGACGCCTACCTGGAGGACTACGGCCACGGCTCGCAGACGTGGTGGGAGCTGCACACGCCGACGTGGCGGGAGGCGCCGGGGGCGGCGCTGCGCCTGCTGGCGGGATACGTGGCGGACCCCTCGCGGGCGCCGGAGGCGGCGCACGCGCGCTCGGCGGCGGAGCGCGCCGACACGATCGCGCGCTGCGAAGCGGCCTTGTCGGACGACGGCGACCGGGAACGGTTCCGGGCGCTGGTCGAGGGGGCGGTCGACTACGTGTTCGTGATCGAGGGGCGCGCGCACTGGCAGCAGAACTGCGTGGGAGCGCTTCGGCCAGCATCCCTGGCGCTGGGACGGAAGCTGGTCGAGGCGGGAGCGCTCGCGGCCGCGGATGACGTGTTCCACCTGCGCCTGGCCGAGCTGGCCCCGCTCGCGGCCAACCCGTCGGGGGCGATGCTGGAGACGATCGAGGAACGGAAGGCCGAGCTCGCCTCGTGGGCGGACCTGGCGCCTCCGATGACGCTGGGTCCGCCACCGCCACGTCCGCCCGAGGGCGGCCCTCCGAATCCGATCGCGCTCATGTTCGGGGGCCCGCCGAAGCCCAGCGACGACCCGATGCTGCTGAACGGCAAGGGCGCCAGCCGCGGGGTCGTGACAGGACGGGCGCGGGTCGCCTTCAGCCTGGAAGAGGCGGAGGCGCTGGAGCCGGGCGAGATCCTGGTCTGCCCGTTCACGGCGCCTTCCTGGATGCCCGTGTTCACGACGGCGGCGGCAATCGTGACGAACCAGGGCGGGGTGCTCTCGCACGCCGCCATCGAGGCGCGCGAGTACGGCATCCCCTGCGTGACCGGCACGGAGTCGGGTACGCGGCGCATCCCCGACGGGGCCACGGTGACGGTCGACGGTCTCGAGGGGACCGTGCGGATCCACGGAGACTAGCCCCCCGGAGGAGACGGTGGCGGAAACGCAGGAGGTCGCGGGGTACGTCTCGCCCTACCCGTACGTCCAGCGGTTGCAGGACCGGATGGACGAGATCCTCGACCGCCGGATACCGAACTCGGGGCGTTTCTGCGGGTTCTGCTACGCCCGTCTCGCGCGCGACATCGAGCGCTGCTCCTACTGTCCCGCGGAGGCGCCGGAGCTCGCGACGGTCGACAAGGTGCCGCGCGAGGCGCTGATCATCTACCGCGCGAAGAAGCGCACGGAGGAGCGGTGGGTGTACGGCGGCGCCATGCTCGGGCTCCTGATCGCGGCGGGCGTGTTCGTGGCGCTGGTGGTGTACGGGACCGACCTGGTGGGGAACCGCAGCATCGCGCTGGGGATCGCGTTCGTGGCGCTCATCGGCGGGGGGTACCTGCTGGCGCAACTCTTCGGGCCGCTCATCTGCGGGCAGGTGGGGTACCTGCGGGGGTCGCGCAAGCGCGACGAACTGTGGGGACGGTTCCTGGAGGAACGGAGCAGGGAAGAAGCGGGCTAGGACTCGACGCGGAGGAGGGTCTGGCCCTCCTCGACGGTCTCCTCGGGGGAGACGAGCACCTCGGCGACGACGCCGGCCTCGGGGCTCTCGACCGGGATCTCCATCTTCATGGACTCCAGCACGATCACTTCCTGGCCCGCGCTCACGGAGGCGCCGGCGCTCACCAGCACCTCGAACACGGAACCGGACATGGGGGCGGGGACATCGACGACGGCCACGGCGGCACTCTACCGCGCCGGGGGGCGGGGATGCGAGGGGCACAGCGTCAAGATTGCGGGGGGTTGTGGGGCTGCCCATACTGAAACGCAGTCATGGTGGAGATGGCCCCTGTCGTCGCCGAGCACGCGGCCGAGCTTGAGAGGCTCTGCCGGCTTCATCGTGTCCAGCGTCTCGACCTGTTCGGCTCGGCCGCGACGGGCGCCTACCGCCCCGACGAGAGCGACCTCGACTTTCTCGTGGAGTTCCAGCCCATCGACTCACACCGGGCTTACGCGAACGCCTACTTCGGTCTCCTGGAGGGGCTACAGGGGCTGTTCGGGCGCCCCATCGACCTGGTCGTCGAGTCGACCATCGACAACCCCTACTTCCGGGAGTCGGTCGAGGAGTCCAGGACGCCGGTCTATGCGGACTGAGGCTAGAAAATACCTCTTCGACATCCAGAAGGCGGCCCGCCTGATCGGGGAGTTCTCTACGGACAAGACGTTCGCGGACTACATGGGGGATCCGATGCTGCGCGCCGCCATCGAGCGAGAGTTCACAATCATCGGCGAGGCCATGTCGCAGTTGGCGCGTCGCGACGAAGCCGCTGCGGACCGCATCACCGATTCCGGTCGAATCATCGCGTTCCGCAACGTCCTCGTTCACGGATACACCTTCGTGGACAGCCGGCTGGTCTGGCAGGCCGTGACCGAGAACCTGCCGGCTCTTGTCGGCGAGGTCGAGACCCTGCTGGCCGAGGACTGAATACCCCAGCCCCCCCGCTCGCGCCTCCCGCGCGACGCTGTACACTTTCTCGACGGGCCGGCTTCCCATAAGAGGGGGAGCGCCCGGAGCGAGTCCACCATGCCGGCTGTTGTGGTTGTTGGTGGGCAGTGGGGCGACGAGGGCAAGGGCCGCATCGTCGACCTGCTGGCCCGAAAGGCACGTGTCGTCGCGCGCTACTCGGCGGGGAATAACGCCGGGCACACGATCGTGAACGAGCTCGGCGAGTTCAAGCTCCACCTCGTGCCGGCCGGCATCTTCTACTCCGAAAAGACCTGCGTCATCGGGAACGGCGTCGCCGTCGACCCGGAGGTACTGCTGGGCGAGATCTCGCAGCTTGAGTCGCGGGGCATCGACACCAGCAAGCTGGCCGTGAGCGCGCGCGCGCAGGTGGTGATGCCGTGGCACCGGCTCATCGACCTGCTCGAAGAGGAACGGCTCGGCGCCGGCGCCATCGGAACGACGGGGAAGGGCATCGGGCCGTGCTTCACCGACAAGGTGGCGCGGCGCGGAATCCGCATCGTCGACCTGCTGGAGCCCGAGGATCTGCTGTCGCGCATGCGCTCGGTGGTCGACTACCAGAACCGCGTGATCACGGGCGTCTACGGCGGCGAGCCGATCGACTTCGACGCGTGCTTCGAGGATTACACGGAGTACGGCCGGCGGCTGCAGCCGTTTGTCGCGGATACGCAGGCGATCGTGACGGAGGCGCTGCACGCGGGCGAATACGTGCTGCTCGAGGGGGCGCAGGGTTCGCTGCTGGACCTGGACCACGGAACGTACGAGTACGTGACCTCGAGCGTGCCGAGCAGCACCGCCGGCGGGGCCACGCTGGGCATCGGCATCGGGCCGACGAACGTGCAGCGGGCGGTGGGCGTGTTCAAGAGCTACTGCACGCGGGTCGGCAACGGGCCTTTCCCGACGGAGCTGTTCGGGGAGATGGCCGACAAGCTGCGCGACCACGGCAAGGAGTTCGGGCGCGGCGAGTACGGCACGACGACGGGCCGTCCGCGGCGCATCGGCTGGCTCGACACGGTGGCGGCGCGCTACTCGGTGCGCTTCAACGGGCTCTCGGCGCTGGCGCTGACGCGCCTCGACGTGCTCGACGGCCTGCCGGCGCTGAAGCTGTGCACCGCCTACGAGATCGACGGCGAGATCGTGAAGACGATGCCGGCGAGCGCTTCGGCGCTGCGAAAGGCGAAGCCCGTGTACGAGGAGCTTCCGGGCTGGGACGCGCCAACTTCGGGCGTGCGGAACTTCGACGACCTGCCCTCGGAGGCGCAGGTCTACATCCGGCGGGTGGAGTCGCTGCTCGGCGTCCCGGTGGACCTGATCTCGGTGGGACCGGAGCGCGAGCAGGCGATCATCGTCAACCCGATTTTCTAGGAGAGCGGCGGCCGAGGCCGCCTGAGGGGAGCGGCGGGTTACCACCCGCCTGAGAAGAGCGCTCGCTTCGCTCGCTGAAAAGAGCGCCGCGCTCCGCTCCGCTACGCGCGACTGAGTGGGGGCGAGTTGGGAGAGGTGAAGTTCCGGAGAGGGGACAGTTCTACGGTGGGTGTAGAGTCGAGGCGGGGAAGGACACGGCGATGAAGTTCCCGTGGAAGTGGCTGCCGTTCAGCAAGAAGCGCCGGCGAGCCAGCGACGTCGACCCAACCCTCGCCGATGACCCCGAGGCGCTGCAGCAACAGCAACTCCGGAGCGAGTTCCGAAGGCAACTGGAAATCGACCAGGAGATGACGCGCCACCGTGGGATGCACGGTGGAGGCCCGTAGGGGAGCGCTTCGGCCGGGCCCCGATTGGGCCCCTAGACCTTGGTGAGGAAGGCGGCGAGGGCGGCCTTGCGCTCGGGGCTGGTCATCATGGTGTTGGTGACGGCGCAGGTGAGGCCGAGGGCCTCGACTCGCGGCGCGAGGGCGCGGTCCTCCTCGTCGATGACCATCACGTCGACGAGGTCGCGGTAGATCTCAGCCACGCCCAAGGCGGAGACCTCGTGGCCGAGGCTGGCGAGCATCTTCGCCGCCGGTCCCTTGATGGCCTGGCCACCGACGATGGGGCTGATG
The DNA here is from genome assembly GCA_965203115.1 of Tepidiformaceae bacterium. Taxonomy (GTDB): domain Bacteria; phylum Chloroflexota; class Dehalococcoidia; order Tepidiformales; family Tepidiformaceae; genus UBA2991. The sequence goes on from OZ241859.1 coordinate 133,066, forward strand.
CCGATGCGGCGGGCGTTGCTCTGGACGACGGCCTCGCGGACGCCGGGGACGGCGAGGATGGGTGCGATGCTCACGAAGGGGTTGCTGGGCGCGATGATGAGCCGGTCGGCGTCGCGGATGGCGTCGAGGACGCCGGGAGCGGGGACGGCCGTCTCGGCGCCGGCGAAGCGCACGCCGGTCACGTCGGGCTCCGTGGCGAGCCGCACCATGTAGTCCTGGAAGTCGAGCTCCCCGTCGGCGGTGACGACGTGGGTGGCGACGCGCTCGTTGGTGACCGGCAGGATCGTCGAGGCGACGCCGAAGGCGGCGGTCAGCTCGGCGACGATCTCGTGCATGGGGCGGCCTTCGCGGAGGAGGCGGGTGCGGTGGACGGCGGTGGCGAGGTCGCGGTCGCCCAGGTTGAACCAGCGTCCGTAGCCGAAGCGGCGGAGGGCGTCGACGACATCGAAGGTGTCGCCCTCAAGCCCCCAGCCCGTCTCGGGATTGACGACGCCGGCGAGGGAGTAGACGACGATGTCGGTATCGGGCGAGACGTGCAGGCCGAACATCTCGACATCGTCGGCGACGTTGGAGATGACGGTGACGGAGGCGGGGTCGACGACCTGCACGAGTCCCTGGAGGAAACGGGCGGCGCCCACGCCGCCGGCGAGCACGGTGTCCATGGGGCGCCATTGTAGGCGCGGGGTTTGGTCGAGGCCGGCAAGGGACATAGCGTATCTGCTATACTTCAGGAGTGCCATGGGCCGTGCGGACGTTCACATCGGACACTGGACAGAAACCAGTGGACGACTGGATACGGAACCTCGACCCAGAGGCTCGGGCCGCCGTCGTGAACGTAGTCGACCTGCTGGAGGAGCACGGGACCGGACTCGAGCTACCCCATGCGCGACCACTGGAAGGGGGGCTATGGGAACTGCGGGCTCGCAGCCAGGGCGGAATCCAGCGAGTCATCTACTTCCACTGGTTCGGCCACACGTTCGGGCTACTGCATGGCTTCACGAAGAAGACGCAAAGAACGCCCCGCGGCGAGATCGACACAGCAAGGAAGCGGCAAGCCACATGGCTTGCCCGGGAGGAGAAGCCCAAAGAACCCTAACCACCCGCCAATGGCGGAAGAACAGTCGCGTCTTGAATGGCAATATGCCGAGGCGATTTGATATGAGCGATTGGAAAGAACTTAAGGCGGAACTGCTTGCAGACCCGGACACACGGGTCGCCTATGAAGCCATCAGGCCCCAGTACCAACTCGCGAGCCTGCTGATCACCCTGCGTCGCGTGACCGGACTCTCGCAGGCTGCGGTCGCACAACGGGCGGGGATGACCCAGCCCGAGATCTCCCGGATCGAAGCGGCGGAAGTGCAGCCCACGTGGCGAACCATCCAGCGGCTGCTCGCCGCGTTCGATGCGGAAATCGAGGTCAAGGTGCGTGGCGCCGATGGAGAAATTGAGAGCCTGACCCTGGAGCCACCTTCGCCGGCGGGCATTCGCTAACGACCCACAGCGGCAGAACTGGCGCCCCCGGCAGGACTCGAACCCACAACCCCCTGGTCCGAAGCCAGGTGCTCTCTCCATTGAGCTACGGAGGCGCCTTTCAAGCTTACTACGCGACTCCGCACGCGCCCCGTCGTGACATGGGCCGCTAAGCTGGGGTGATGGCGGAAGCTTCACCGTTCATGCAGCGGGCGCTGGCGGCGGCGCGCGGGGTGCGGGGTCGCACGAGCCCGAACCCGTGGGTGGGGACGGTGCTGGTGCGCGGCGGACGGGTGGTGTCGGAGGGGGCGACCGCGCCGGACGGGGGTCCGCACGCGGAGGCGCAGGCGCTGGCGGGGGGCGGGCCGGGCGGCACGCTCTACGTGACGCTGGAGCCGTGCGCGCCGTTCCCGGGGAAGCGCACGCAACCGTGCGCGGAGGCGATCATCGAGGCGGGCGTCGAGCGGGTGGTGGTGGCGCTGCTGGATGCGGAGCCGCGCGTGCGGGGACGGGGCGTCGAGATGCTGCGGGAGGCGGGAGTCGAGGTGGAGGTGGGGGATGGAGCGGCGGAGGCGGAGGCGCTCCTGCGCCCCTACCTGAAGCACCGCGAGACGGGACGTCCGTACGTCATCGCGAAGTTCGCGGCGACGCTGGACGGGCGCATCGCGGCGGCGGGCGGCGATTCGCAGTGGATCACGGGGGAGGCGGCGCGGGAGCGGGCGCACGAGCAGCGCGCCTGGGTGGACGCGGTGCTGGTCGGGAGCGGCACGGCGCTTGCGGACGACCCGTCGCTGACGGCGCGGCCGGGGGGGCGGACGGCGGAGCGCCAGCCGCTCCGGGTCGTGCTGGACGGGCGGGGGCGGCTCTCGCCGGACGCGAGGCTGTTCTCGGAGCCCGGACGGACGCTGGTGGCGACGTCGCAGGAGGCGAGCGGGGAGTGGAAGGCGGCGATCGCGGGGGCGGGGGCGCAGGTGGTCGAGTGCGAGCGCGACGAGGCGGGGCTGAACCTCGACCAGTTGCTGGCGGCGCTGGCGGAGCGGGGCGTCCTCTCCATCTGGGCGGAGGGCGGCGGGGCGTTGCTGGGGTCGCTGTTCGCGGGGGGGCACGTGGACGAGGTCTGGGCGTTCCTGGCGCCGGGCATCATCGGCGGGGACGGCGTGGCGGCGGTGGGCGGGGCGGGGGTGACGCGGGCGGCGGACGCCTTCCGGCTGCGGGAGCGCACGGTCGAGGACGTCGGCGAGGACATGCTCGTGCGGGGGTACGCGGGGGACTGGTCGCCCCGGCTACAGTAGAGGCGACAGGAGACGAATCAGGAGGAGCCGAGCGATGGCGAAGTACTGGATGGTGACGCAGGGGCCGGAGATCTTCGGGAAGACGCGCGAGCTGGGGTTCGCGCGGCACGCCTTCAAGAGCACGCGCAGCAAGATGGTGCATCGCGTCGGACCGGGGGACGGGCTCGTCTTCTACGTGACCGGGAAGAAGCAGATCGCGGGGGCGGTGCGAGTGACCTCGCCGATCGCGGAGGAGAGCACGCGCATCTGGCAGAGCAGCAAGAAGCCGGACGAACTGTATCCCTTCCGGGTCGACACGGAGCCGCTGGTCGAACTGGACGAGGACCGGTGGCTCGACGCGGAGCCGTACCACGACCGCATGGAGTGGACGCAGCGGTGGCCCCGGGAGCACTGGACGCTGGCCTACCAGGGCAACCTGCGCGAGATCCCCGAGGCCGACTTCGAGCTGCTGCTGGCGGACCTGCGGGAAGCGGCGCGGACGGCCCCCGCGAAGCGGTAGGGCTCAGAGGGTTACAGCCGTTGCCGGAAGGTGGGGGCGGTTGGTAGGATTCCGCGACTACCACGGGCTGGGGTGGAGGAATGGAAGAGTTTCCGCGCTGCCGTCGGTGTGACGACGGCGATCTGGTTCCCTTTTCGGACTTCGGAAGTCAGGGGGCGCCCATTCACTACAAGGCATGGGCGTGCACCAATCCGGAGTGCGGCTACAACATGAAGATCCGGAACGGCGATCTCTTTATCGACGAGCCGATCAACGACGGGGCGTACTACACGGGCAGGCGCTAGCGCCTGCTCCGACGCCGCCGTAGGCTGAACGCGATGCCCGCTGAACATTCGACCAAGGTGTACGAGTCGCTGCCGCTTCACGACGTCACGGGCGTGGAGGAAGAGTTCCAGCAGACCGTGCTCGTGACGAGCGTGGACCAGGTGCTGAACTGGGCGCGGCGCTCGTCGCTCTGGCCGGCGATGTTCGGGCTGGCGTGCTGCGCGATGGAGATGATCGCGACGGCGATGCCGCGCTACGACATCGCGCGCTTCGGGGCGGAGATCTTCCGGGCCTCGCCACGGCAGGCGGACCTGCTGATCGTGCCGGGCACGGTGACGTGGAAGATGGCGCCTGCCGTCCGGCGCGTGTGGCTGCAGATGCCGGAGCCGAAGTGGGCGATCGCGATGGGCGGCTGCGCCACGATGGGCGGGCCGTTCGCCTACGCCTACAGCGTGACGCCGGGCGTGAACGTGCTGCTGCCGGTGGACGTGTACGTGCCGGGGTGCCCGCCGCGGCCGGAGTCGCTGCTGACGGGCCTGATGCTCCTCCAGGACAAGATCAAGGAGGACACGATCGAGGGCGGCTGGCAGCGCCGGGACGTGGAGCCGCAGTTCCACCGCTACCTGCCCGAGGGCGACCCCATCCGGCGCGAGCTCGAGTCGCTCTGGCCGCCGTACGTCGACTACGACAAGCCCCCGACGGACCCGTTCGAGCCCGACTAGCGCGCCGCGACCGCACCTGACACCAACGTGGGGGGCTGGGGAAATTCGCCGGTCCCCCCGTTAGATTTTCCCGGTGGCCAGACGAGGGCGCGGCCGTCCGCCCCATCCCGACATCCTCACTCCGGCGGAGTGGCGCGTCCTGCGCGAGATACGCACCGGCGCCAGCAACGCGGAGATCGCGGTCCGGCTCGGCCTTGGCGTCGCGACGGTCAAGTTCCACGTCAGGAACATCCGCAGCAAGCTCCAGCTAAGCGAGCGGGAAGACCTGGTGGCCTGGCGGGGCGAGCCACGGCCAACACGACGACGCCGGCTGCTGGCGCCGCTGGGCCTGCTCGTGGGGGCCTGGAAGCCCGTCGCGGCCGGGGTGGCGATCACGGTGGTGGGGAGCAGCGCGATCGCCGCCGGCGTCCTGGCCTACACCCTGGCGAACGAGGAAGGGCCGCCGGCCGCCCCGGGCCCGTCCCCCTCACGCGCGGCGCCCGCCGCGGCCGACGCGTCACCCTCCCCCGCGGCCTCACCGCCGGCCGAGCCGACCGTCGCCCCCGAGCCATCCGACTCCCCGACGCCACCGGGCACGACCACCCCCGAGCCGACGACCGAAGCGACCCCCACGCCTGTCGCAACGGAAACGCCTGCAGCGACGCCCACCCGGGAGGCCGCGGAAGCGGGCGAGCCGACGGTGACGTTCTGGGGGGAGGTGCCGGAGGAGGAGCAGGACGCGCTTCGCGCCAGGGTGGCCGACGTCGTCCGGTTCTTCGACGAACGTTTCGGCGTCCGCGTGTCCGACTTGAGCATTCACATCGCGGCCGACAACGAGGCGTGGGGAGCAGCGCTGGGAGGCCCGGTCGAACCCGTGGCCGCGGTTCACAAAGCGACCTACCGGGACGGCGCCCTCTTCGTCCATGCGACGCAGACATTCGATTGGATCGAGAGGTTCTATTTCGAGGCGTTCCAGGAGCAGGTGGCGGAGGGCAGGGATCTGGGGCCCGAGTGGCTGAGCGAGGGTGCGGCGATGTACGTTGCCCACCTCTTTCGCCACTGGCGGGGCGAGAAGACACTGGCGGACGCGTTGGCCCTGGTGACCTGGATGGCAAGCTTCGACCAGACTCCCCTTGAAGACCTCGAGCGGTGGTCGCCGACAGCAGCGGAGTTGACGGGAGTCGAGACCGCGTCCACCGCCACGCTGGCAGCCCAGTGGCTCGCCAATCGGGCGGGCGGGGCCGCCCTGGTCGCCTACTACGAGGCACTGCCGGCCAGCGAGAGCTGGCAGGAAGCGTTCGAGCAGGCGTTCGGGCTTTCCCCGGAGGACGCGTATGAGGGAATCGCAGCCCATCGTGCGGCAGTCCTGGTGGTGCGGCGGACCGTTACGGGGAGTATCCGCGGCCCCGACGACGAACCGATCAATGCCTCTGGTCTCTTCGTGTCCGCCGTCCACGTCGACGGCTCGGGCAGCGAAGGGGTGACCGTCGCCAGGGACGGCCGCTTTACGATTCGTCCCCCGGACAGCACGTACCGGCTGCAGGTCACCAGATACTGCCCCCCGGACCCGGTCGAGCTCGGTTGGTACGAGGAAGCGAGCGGCTTCACGACGGACGAGAGCGAGGCGACGCTGATCGTGGTGGACGGAAGCGACGTGGGCGGAATCGTCATCAGGCTGCCCGGCTCGCTTCGGGAGCTGGCTCCCGAGTGTTTCGCAGGCGACGGCTAGCGAGGCAGGGGATCGGGCGGCGCGGACGGGAAGGGCCGCCGGGCGGGAGCCGGATTCGCGTAGCCCCAGAGGGCATGGTCGCTATACTGGTCGGGCGAGGCGAGGAAGCCACGCGCGAAGGGCGGACGAGCCTTTGAGCGACGGCAGCGACCATCCGCGCGAGGCCTGTGGCGTTTTCGGCGTCTACGGGCCGGGAGAGGATGTCGCTCGGCTTACCTTCTACGGCCTCTACTCGCTCCAGCACCGCGGCCAGGAGAGCGCCGGGATCGCCACGAGCGACGGCGGCCCGGTGCGATTGCGCACGGGCATGGGGCTCGTGTCGCACGTGTTCGACGAGCCGGACCTGGCGCGCCTGCAGGGGCACGTCGCCATCGGGCACACGCGCTACAGCACGTCGGGCGGGTCGCTGGCGCGGAACGCGCAGCCGATCGTCGTTCGGGACCGCGAGAGCGGCACGGAGATCGCGGTCGCGCACAACGGGAACCTGGTCAACGCGGACGTGCTGCGGGACGACGTGGCGGCGATGGGGGTCGAGCTGCACGGCACGGCCGACACGGAGCTGATCGCGCACCTGCTGACGCTGGCGCCGGCGGGGACGTGGGAGGAGCGCTTCCACTACGTGATGCGGAGGGTGAGCGGGGCGTACTCGCTCACGATCATGACGCCCGACACGCTGTTCGCCGTGCGCGACCCGCTGGGCGTGCGCCCGCTCTGCCTGGGGCGGCTGGGTGACGGCTGGATCGCGGCCTCGGAGACGTGCGCGCTCGAACACCTGGGGGCGACGATCGAGCGGGAGGTGGAGCCGGGGGAGGTGGTCCAGGTCGATGCCGACGGGATGCGCAGCTTCTTCCCGCTGGGGGAGTCGTCGCGGACGGCGGGGTGCACGCTGGAGTACGTCTACTTCGCGCGGCCCGACAGCCGGCTCTCGGGCGAGCTGATCTACCTGGCGCGGGAGCGGCTGGGGGAGGAGCTGGCGAAGGAGCAGCCGCCGCCGCCGAGCGCGGACCTCGTGATCGGCGTGCCCGATTCGGGCATTCCGGCGGCGATCGGGTACGCGCAGGAGGCGGGGCTCCAGTATCGCGACGGGCTCGTGAAGAACCGCTACGTGGGGCGCACGTTCATCCAGCCGGACCAGCGCATCCGCGACGCGGGCGTGGCGCTGAAGCTGAACGCGATGCGCGAGGTGCTGGACGGGCGGCGCGTGGTGGTGGTGGACGACTCGATCGTGCGGGCGACGACGAAGCCGCGCGTGATGGAGCTGCTGCGCCGGGCGGGAGCGAAGGAGGTGCACGTGCGCATCGCCTCGCCGCCGATCATCGCGCCCTGCCATCTCGGCGTGGACATGGCGACGCGCTCGGAGCTGATCGCGGCGAACAACTCGGTGGCGGAGATCCGCGAGCACATCGCGGCGGACTCGCTGGGCTACCTGAGCGTGGAGGGAATGGTGCGGGCGACGCGACAGCCGGCGGACTCGCTCTGCAACGGCTGCTTCACGGATCGCTACCCCATGGACGTGCAGGACCAGCTGCCGCTGGTCGCGCCCCGGCAGGAGCGGGAGATGGCCGCGACGCGGCCAGCCCGGGCCGGCTGAACCGGCTCATCTCGACGCGAAGGGATACGCATGAGCGCCTCCGGGGAGCCGACGGGAGGGGCGCGGCTGACGGCCGCCTACCCGCAGCTGTTCACGGGCGACATGGAGCGGGCGGCGCGGTTCTACGGGGAGCAGCTCGGCTTCGAGGTTCGCTTCCTGTTCGGCGACCCGCCAGTGTACGCGCAGTTCTCGCGGGACGCGGTGCGCCTGAACATGCGCCTCGTCGCGGCGCCGGTGCTCGACCGGGAGGCGGCGGAGCGGCACGAGCTCCTGGCCGCCTACCTCGAGGTCGACGATGTCGAGGGGCTGTACCGGGAGTATTCGGGCAGGGACGTGGACTTCCACCGGCCGCTTGAGACGAAGCCGTGGGGCATCACGGGCTTCATCGTCCGCGACCCGGACGGGAACCTGCTGAACTTCTCCGCCCCCGCCGACCCGGCCTAGCGCTCAAGGTAGGGCTCGAGGAGCTGGGGCACGCGCAGGCGCTCGGGGATGCGCTCGGGGCCGATGGTGCGGTCGAGGGTCTCGGCGCAGTGCCAGATGCGGCGCTCCTGGTAGCTGACGGGGATGCCGATGAGGCCCGGGGAGTCGAGCGACTTCTGCATGGGGGTCATGTTGCGGGTGTCCTCCTCCATCACGACGGTGCGCTGGTGGAGGCGTTCGGCGCGCATCTGGACGATGGCGGGATCGTCGTCGTCGCCCCAGTCGTTCATGAAGGTGACCCACTCGAAGAGGGTGTGGCCGATGTCGATGGGCCAGCAGAGGAGGAAGGGCATGCCGGTCGAGCCAACGGGGGTGATGAGGTTGGGGAAGATGCTGAAGGCGGTGCTGGTGCAGCTGACCATGGGCACGACCGTCTCGATCTCGCGGATGGGACCCATGTCGCCGAAGCCGCGCATCATGCCTCCGCCCGGCTTCCAGTCGAGGGCGTCCTCCATCCCGGACGCGATAGCCGCGCGCTTGGTGATAGGGGTGATCATGCGCGAGTGGCCGTTGGGGAAGAGTCCCATGGTGGCGCCGCGCTGGTCGAGCATGGTGACGCCTTCCTTCTGGTGGATGTGCTTGAAGTGGTAGACCTCCTGGAAGGCCTCGACGGTCACCTTCCAGTTGCAGCTGATGACGAGGGAGTCCTTCTCGAAGAGGCGCAGGTTCTCGCCCTGGAACTGGGCCATCTGGCGGGCGATGGGGCCGAGCCACTCGATGAGGGGCATGGCGTCGGGATCCTGGTTCACGAAGATCCAGCCGCCCCAGACCTCGCAGCGGTACTCGGTGAGGGTGCGGTGCTCGTAGGGGATGGCGTCGAGCTGTTCGCCGAAGGGCACGTCGACCATGTGGCCGTTGGTGTCGTAGGCCCAGCCCCGGCGCTGGCAGCGGAGCACGCCGTCGGGGAGGGTGCGGCGGGGGAAGTGCTGCTGGCGGAAGAGCTTGCCGGGCGCGTCGAACTCGACCTCGGTCCGCAGGTCGCCGTCGTCGTGCCAGGGGACGAGCGGGGCGTTGTTGGGGCTCTCGTTGCGGAAGGCGCGGATACGCATTTCGGCGTCGCGGACGAGAACGACGGGCGTGTCGCGCAGGGAATCCCAGATCCAGTAGCTGCCGACCTCGGGCAGGTCTTCCTGGCGGCCGGCCATGAGCCAGGTGCGGGGCCAGAGGTATTTCTGCTCAAGCTCGAAGAACGCGGGGTCGGTGTAGCGGCCGCCGGGGATGTCGGGGAACTTCGGGAAGCCCTCGGGGGGACCCTCGCGGGAGAACTCGTAGCGGATCTCGTTCTTGAGCTGCTCGATAAGGGCGTCTTCCATGGAGTCCTCCGGGACGCACGACGCGAGGCAATGCGCGCCATGCGCCGGTAGCGTGGCAGGCCCGCAGGGGGGCGTCAACGAACGCGCCCGCGGGAACGGGCTACTCGAGCTCCGACGCGAGCAGCTCGCGGCTGAACTTGCCGATCGCGTCGCGGATGCCGCGGAAGACGTCGGTCATCTCCTCATCACTCATCCAGGGGTAGTCCGGGTCTTCGAACGCGCGATGGATGGTGCGCTTCGCGCCGGGGAAGACGGGGCAGGCCTCGCGGGCGGAGTCGCAGACGGTGAGGACGAGGTCGAACTCGTCGTCGAGGTAGCGGTCGACGTGGTCGGAGGTGTGGTGCGAGATGTCGATGCCGGCTTCCGCCATGACGTGGATGGCAATGGGATGGACGGTCTTGGGCTCGGTGCCGGCGCTCGAAACGGCGACCCGCTCCCCGCCGAGCGACTGGAGCCAGCCGTGCGCCATCTGCGAGCGGGCGCGGTTGCCGGTGCAGATCACCAGCAGGCGGAACGGTTCAGCCGCTTCCACGGGGGCCTCCGGGAACACAGAGATGCGGGAATGGGGATTTAGCGTGACAGGCCCCGGCGATAACGGTCAACGAGGGCGCTGCGGGGTTGCGCGCGTTACAGCCGGTAGTCCACCGCTATCGCCACGCCCGCCGCTATCTCTTCCACGAGATCGGCATCAACCTCGCCCAGTTGCTCGACGAATCTCTCCAGCGCCACGCTGCGGACCTGCAGGAAGTCAGCGCCAGAGTCGGCGTGGAGCCCGTTCCCGGCGTCCGCCTCCACCAGAAGCTTGTTGATGCTGCCCTCGAACTCCTCGCGCCAGGTCGTGAGCGGGACAACGATGCGCACAGGCGCTGAGTCGAATGCCGGGGAACTCACGACGACAGCGGGCCGGTCTCGCTGCAACTCGGCCCCGAGAGCCCGCGGGAGGCGGATTAGCCACACCTCTCCACGTGTTGGCGAGTCGCTCGCCACCCTCTGCTCAGTCCTCGAGGCCGTCGCCCGCGACGCCGTCCCACGCTTCCAGCTCATCGGGGTCGACGCTGATCCCGGCCACCTGGATCGCCTGGTGTCGCTCCTCAAGCGGCTCCATGGCGAGCTCCCGCCACGATCCCCGCGATGTGGCTGTTTGCGGACTTCCATTCGCGCCGGCGGTCGCCGGGGGCGGATTCTCGCGCTCGATCGCCGCGCGTGCGTAGGCCGTGCAGGCGAAGATGTCCTCCAGCTCCAGGACGGGGTAGTCATCCAGGATTGCCTCGGGAGAGACCCCCTGGGTCAACAGGCTCAGCACCAGGTCCACCGACAGGCGCAGGTCACGAATGATCGGCTTCCCTCCGAGGACTTCCGGACGAGTGGTGATGCGCTGGAGCAACTCCTCGTCGGTCGGCATGGCTCAACTCTCCGGTCGCGAGCCCATCAAGGTGCGTGGGCCGCACGAACAGGATACCTCCCGGACTGATGGCAGTGGACCGCCGGGAGGGCCGGAAGCGGAGAGCAGGGGCTCCCTTCCCCGCGGTAGTGGTCACTCCCCGGTCAACGAGCGCGCTGCGGGGTTGCGTCCATCCGTATCATCGTGGCGGGCGAGGACGCCGCCAGGGAGGGTGCGATGGCCAGCTTCGAGGCCGTGAACATCGACGACGAGATGGAGCCGCTGGAACGCACGCCGACGGAGGACGACGCGCTCCGCTTCATGGGCCAGGATCCGGCCACGAAGAGCCGCTTCAGCGACTCGGCGACGGCGCAGCGCGAGGGCTTCCGCGGGGCGGTGGTGCCGGGACTGATGAAGCTGGCGTGGGTCACGAGCTACGCGAGCGACTGGGCGGGGCAGGGGGCGACCGTGCGCAGCGTGCGCGTCGCCTACCGGCGGCCGGACTTCGCGGGGAACGCGCTCACGCTCGCGGGGCGGGTAGTGGACAAGCGCGAGGAGGAAGGCCACAAGCTGGTCGACCTGGAGGTGGTGACGCTGATGGAGGACGGGCAGCCCTCCGTGCGAGGCAGCGTGCAGGTCGAGTTCGAGTAGCGGTGGAGGACGCGGCGGCGGCGCTGGAGCGGGCGCGCGCGATCTGCCTGGCGCTGCCGGAGGCGGAGGAGAAGGAGGCGTGGGGCATGCCCACGTTCCGCGTGCGGGGGAAGCTGTTCGCGCACTTCGCCGACGACCACCACGGGGACGGTCGCGTGGCGCTGTGGCTCAAGCCGGAGGCGGGCGTGCGGGACCTGCTGGTGGAGGCGGCGCCGGAACGCTTCTTCGTGCCGGCGTACGTGGGGCCGCGGGGCTGGATGGGGGTGCGGGTCGACGGGGAGGTTGACTGGGACGAGGTGGCGGAGTTCGTGGAGGACTCCTGGCGGCTGATCGCGCCGAAGCGGGTGGTGGCGGCGTTCGACGAGCCCGGAACCTAGCGGGGCCAGCCGCCGAGCCCGAGCCAGACGGCGACCGAGGCGGCGCTGGAGATGACGACGAGGGACACGCCCACCCAGAAGAGGGACGCGCCCTGCCCCACGAGTCCCGGCGTGCCGCGGCGGCGGGCCGTGATCGTGCTGAGCACGACGCCGGGGAGGACGAGCGCGAGCCAGGCGACGGAGGAGCCAAAGAGCACGATCGACCAGGCGCGCAGGGCGTGGCGGGCGGCGGTCTCGGCGGTGGCGTTGAAGGCGCCGCCCCAGGCGGCCAACGCGACGGCCAGGGGAGCGACGACGGCGACAATGAGCGCCCACTGCCAGAGGGGGCCAAGGAGCACGCGTCGCGCGCCACGGGGAGCCCTGACCCTTGTCATGGGCGCGATCGTACCGCCGACCGCGGTTGTGGGGTGGCGGCGGGCTCGCCCGGCGCGGAGTGAGGTGAGTGGCGCGGCGCAGCGTACTGCCGCCGCCGCGCCACCCGTTGCCCGACGCCTAGACGGAGTCCTTGAGGTTCTTGGCGGCCTTGAAGGCGGGAGCGCGCTTGGCGGCGATCTGGATGGTCGCGCCGGTCGCGGGGTTGCGGCCGGTGCGGGCGCCGCGCTCGCGGGTCTCGAACTTGCCGAAGCCGCCGATGGAGACCTCGCCGCCGCCCTGGAGCTCGCCTGCGATGAGGCCCTGCCCAGGGACGGTGCTGAAGATCGCATCGACGACCTCAGCAGCCTTGGCGTTCGTGATCTCGGTCTTCCTGGCCAGTGCGGCCACCATCTCGGTCTTGTTCATGGCGATTTTGCCCTCCCGAACAGTCGAAACTGATGAGAGACTATAGCGCATAAGCGCTTTCGTCACCCCCAGGGGCAACTCCGGGGGCAACCAGGGGAGCGGCTGGCGGGAGGCGCGGGTATCATCCGGGGCCTGTCGAAGGGCCGGGCCGAGCCCGCGGCGGGTGGAGGGAAGCAGGCGTGCGACCGACGAGCGACGAGCTGATCGTGGGCATGCGGAACGTGCTCGAGGACGTGCTCATTCCGGAGCTGCAATCGGACTGGGCGAAGGCGATGGGCACGCAGATGGCGCTCATGCTGCAGCATCTGGAGGGGCGGGCCGAGCGCGAGCCGGACTTCCTCGCCGGGGAGAACGCGAAGCTCGAGGGCGTGCTGGCGAAGGCGAACGCCTCGCTGGGCGAGGACGCGGTGGCGGCGCCGGCGCGGCCGGAGGACGGGGGGCTGGAGGGGCTGCGTGCGCACAACGAGGCCCTGCGCCAGGCGATCACCGACGCCATCCACGCGGCCTACGACCAGGGCGAGTACGGCTTCAACGACCTGCCGGCGGACCGGCTCGGGATCACGGACGAGCTGATGGAGATCGCCAACCGGCAGGCGGAGTTCTGGCAGCCGATCGGGTTCACCTACCCGGGCCGGCAGCGGAGGTAGGCGATGCCGTACCAGCCGGAGATTCGCAAGGACGATGCCGCCGCCTTCCTCTCGCACGCGCTGGGGAAGCCGGTGCAGGTGGTCGAGCTCAGGCGGCTGGCCTCGGGACAGTCGCGGGAGACGCTGGTCGTGAAGACGGACCAGCCGGATGAGGCGGAGCTCGTCTTCCGCATCGAGCAGGGGGGCGTGCTGGGCACGACCAGCGAGCCCGAGTTCAAGCTGCTGCAGGCGCTGCACGGGGGGCCGGTGCCGGTGCCGAAGCCGCGCTGGCTGGTGGAGGACCCGCAGTGGTTCGGCTACCCGTTCATGGTGACGGAGCGGGTGGAGGGCGACGGGGGCTTCGGCTACCTGGCGGAGCCGGAGAAGGCGCAGGCTATCCTGCAAACGTATATCAAGTCGATCGGGGAGATGCACCGCTACTCCTGCGAGGAGCTGGGCCTGCACGACCTCGGCATCCCGAAGGACACGCGCCAGAGCACGCTGGAGCAGCTCGACCTGTGGACGGACCGCTACGAGCGCTACCGCTACGGGCGGGAGCCGCTGCTTGAAGAGGCGATCGCCTGGCTGCGCCGCAACATCCCCGAGCCGAAGCGCCCGGTGCGCCTGAACCACGGCGACCTGAGCGCGGGGAACTTCATCCTGCACGACGGGAAGATCATGGCCCACGTCGACTGGGAGTGGTCGAACCTGGGCGATCCGATGGAGGACGTGGCCTTCTTCGCCTACATCAAGGGGCGGATGTTCGGGCCGCCGGAGCCGATCCTCGATCTGCTGCGGGAAGTGGAGGAGTTCGAGATCGGGGGCGACGAGCTGCGCTACTGGGAGATCTTCAACTACTTCAAGGCGGCCTGCGCGAACATCGCGACGCTGAAGGTGTTCAACGAGGGGCGGAACTACGGCCTGAACATGGTGGCGATCGGGACGGGTGGGTTCCTCGGATTCACGAGGCGAACGGCGGAGGCGCTGCGGACCGCTTCGGCGTAAGGCAACAGACACGAATTTCGATCGAAATGGCTGGTCGGATTGTGGCCGGACGGGTAGACTCTGCCCCGCCATACACCAGAGGGATGCAAAAGGGGGATCTATGAAGACACTACGCTTTGGCGTCATTGCCGCCGCAGTTGTGGCAATGGTGGCGCTCGTCGCGGTCGCTTGCGGCGGCGACGACGACGGGGACGGCGGCGGCGAAGGCCGCGGCAACACGATCCAGACGATCAAGGACCGTGGCCAGCTCAAGTGCGGCGTCAAGCAGACGCAGCCGCTGTTCGGCTTCAAGGAACCGGACGGCAGCGTTGTCGGTTTCGACGTTGAGTTCTGCAAGGCGCTCGCGGCGGCCGTGCTGAGCGACGCCAGCAAGGTTGACTTCGTGGACGCCTCGAACGCGGCGACTCGTTTCGAGCTGCTGGCTTCGGGCGAGATCGACGTGCTGATTCGCACGACGACGATCACGGCAGAGCGGGACGCGTCCCGCGCGGTCGACTTCGCGCAGACGACGTTCTACACGGGCCAGGGTTTCGCGGTTCACGCGGACTCCGACATTCAGTCGACGGCGGACATGGATGGGGCGACCATCTGCGTCCAGTCGGGTACGACGACGGAGCAGAACCTGGACGACCACTTCACGGAGCTTGGCTACTCGTACACGCCGCTGGGCGGCGAGGACGCTGAGACGCAGGACGCCTTCCTGGCGCGCCGGTGCGACGTGTGGACGGCTGACCAGAGCAACCTGGCCTCGCGCATTTCGGCGTTCGACAACCCGTCGGACTTCCGCGTGCTGGGGCAGATCATCTCCAAGGAGCCGCTCGCCCCGGGCGTGCGGGACTACGACAGTGAGTGGAAGGACGTCGTCAACTGGATCGTCCACGGCCTCATCTACGCCGAGGAGTTGGGCGTGACGAAGGCCAACGTGAGCCAGATGGCGGCGAACCCGCCGAACACCACGATCGCGAGGCTCCTGGGCGTCGCCTTCGAGGGTGGCGAGGTGGCGGACCTCGGCTTCGGGGTTGACCCGCAGTTCCTGCAGCGCGCGATCGCGGCAGTGGGCAACTACGGCGAGATCTACGACCGGGAGGTCGGCACCAACATTCCGCGGGCCTGCACGCTGAACGCGCTGGCGATCGACGACTCCGTCGATTGCCCGCCGGGCAAGGGCGGCATCCTCTACGCGCTCCCGTACCGCTAGGCCAGGCGAACCTGGCTCCAGGCCACCACGACCCGAAAGGGGCCGTCCAATGGACGGCCCCTTTCTGATCTCGGGCGCGGCTTTCTGCTATGGTGCGCGCCGAGCGTTACCAGCGTGCCGAACAAGAGGGCTGAGCGAGCGCAGCGCCAACCACCAACCGAGAGCCGGACCAGCATCGGGCCGGGGGTTCGAGGCGACAAACGTCCAGCAGTTGGGACGCGCCCCTGATGGCCGCGAACGTGAACGCCCCGGAATCGCCCGAGACAGGCGTGCCGCCGCTCTACCAGCGCAAGGTCCGGCGCAGGGTCATTCAGCTCATCTACCTGGTCATCACGGCCCTCGTCATCCTGTACGTGGTCCAGGCGCTGGGCGAGCGTGAATACGGTTTCGGGTTCCTGAACCAGCCCGCCGGGTTCGATGTCGGCAACCAGTGGCTGGTGGACTTCGACGGGACGACGAGCACTCGCCTGACCCTGTTCTTCGTGGGCGTGTGGTCCACGATCCGGGTGGTCCTCGTCGTCATCGCGCTCTCGACGGTGCTGGGCGTGGCGATGGGCGTGGCCCGCCTTTCGCCCAACTGGCTGCTCTCGAAGACGGCGATGCTCTTCGTGGAGCTGTTCCGCAACACGCCCCTCTACGTGCAGGTGGTCATCTGGTACGCGGTGGGGTTGTTCGGGCTCCCCACGATCCAGGAAGTGGTGAACATCGGCGATTTCCTGTTCCTCTCCAACCGGGGAGTCGCCATTCCCTGGCCACATGAGCAGGGCGGCCTCTGGGGCGGGCCCAACTGGCTGGTCGGCGCCTGGGTGGCGTGCCTCGTCGCCGGCGGGGCCGTCGCGCTCTGGGTGCGGGCGCGGAGGCAGGAACAGGAGCGTGAGACGGGGCAGGTGCGGTACCCGAACCGCGTGGCGCTGGGCATCTTCTCGGCAGTCGCGCTCGTCAGCTTCTTCCTGCTGGGCATGCCCGTCTATGTGGACCGTCCGATCGTGGACGGCACCAACTACGCCGAAGGCATGGCCGTGCGCCCCGAGTTCGCGGCGCTGGCGCTGGGTCTCACGATCTACACGGGCGCGTTCATCGCCGAGATCGTGCGGGCGAGCATCCAGGCGCTCCCGCGCGGGCAGACGGAGGCGGCGAACGCCATCGGGCTCACGGGCTACCAGCGGCTCACGCTCGTCATCCTGCCCCAGGCCCTGCGCCAGATGATCCCCTCGGTGACGAACCAGTACCTGAACGCGAACAAGAACTCGAGCATCGCGCTGGGCGTGTCGTACTTCGACCTGTTCTTCGTGGCGAACATCATCTCGAACAAGATCGGGCACGCCGTCGAGATCTTCTTCATGATCATCGTGACGTACACCATCCTCTCGCTCGCCATCTCACTGGTCATGAACATCGTGAACGCCCGCGTGACCTCGCAGGATCGCGACGATGGAGGGAGCGGCGTGGGGCTGCGGGAGCGGCTGCTCGAGGCGCTGCGCTCGCGGACGCCGGCGGGTGAGATGCAATGACCAACGAGGGGCCTCCCGACGATCGACTGCAGCCGATGACGGCGCCCGGCGGAGGGCCCGCCCGGCGGGTGGTCCTGCCTCCCCACCGGCAGCGGGCGGCCCGCCCGCTGCGGGAGCGGGCGTCCGACTGGCTCCGGGTCAACCTGTTCGCCACCTGGAGCCGCACGGCGCTGACCGCCGTCAGCTTCGCGGTCCTGGGAGGCGTTCTGGCGTTCGTGGTCTGGTTCGTCGTGAGCTACGCGGACTGGAACGTAGTGACCGACAACCGCCGGCTGCTCTTCATCGGGAGCTTCCCGCACGGCGAGGAGTGGCGGCTGTGGGCGAGCCTCATCTTCGTCTTCGCGCTGGCGGGGGCGTGCTACGGGATGTGGTCCCGATTCGGCACGCGCGATGCGCTGTTCGTGGTGGTTGGTTCGGCCTTTGCGTTCTTCATGATCCTGCACGACACCTCGCAGGCGTGGGCGGCGCTCTGGTTCGGCCTCGCCATCGTGGCGCTGGCGGCGGCGTATCTCCTCTGCCGCCTGGTTCCGCGGGAGGACGGGCCAACGCGACGGGCGGCCACGCGAGGCCTGAGCGGCCTGCTCGCGCTCTCCGTGCCGGTGGTCTTCGCGCTCCTGATGGCGGGCCCCGGCGGAGCGGGGACGGACCAGCTCTCGGGCTACCTGCTGAACCTGCTCCTGGCGCCGGCGGGCATCGTGGGCGGGCTCATCGTGGGGATTCCCCTGGCCCTAGGACGCGCCTCCTCGCTGAGGGCGATCTCGTGGACCTGCACGGCCTACATCGAGGTGGTGCGGGGGGCGCCGCTCATCGGCTGGCTGTTCGTGGCGCTGTTCATCCTGAGCGACATCATCGGCGGCGACCTGATCGTGCGGACGATGGTGGTGCTGGCGGTATTCACGGGCGCCTACATGGCCGAGTACATCCGGGGCGGGCTGCAGGCGCTGCCGCGAGGACAGTACGAAGCGGGGCACGCGGTGGGGCTGCCGTACTGGCGGACGATGCAGCTGATCGTCCTGCCCCAGGCCCTGCGCATCTCGATCCCGCCGATCGTGGGGCAGGCGATCGCGTTGTGGAAGGACACCGCACTCATCTCGATCATCCTGCCGCTGCGGGAGCTCGTGGGGAGCTCACGCTCGGCGATCGCCCAGGGCGAGTTCATCACCGCCCGCATCGAGGTTTACGTGTTCGCCGCGATCATGTTCTGGATCGTGGCCTTCGTCATGTCCCGCGTCTCCCAGCGAATCGAGCGCTCGCTGGGCGTGGGCGAGCGGTAGGAGTTCAAGGAGCGACACGATGAGCAGTGAATCCACGACGGCGCCCGGCTCCGGCAGGGACCTTCAAAACAGTGACGACATCATCGTCGCCGAGGGCGTCGATAAATGGTTCGGGGACTTCCAGGCGCTCGACAATGTCTCGATGACGGTAAAGGAGCACGAGATCGTCGTCGTGCTCGGCCCATCGGGCTCGGGGAAGTCGACCTTCATCCGCTGCCTGAACAGGCTGGAGGAGCACGACGCGGGCCGGATCGTGATCGACGGGATCGAGATGAACGACGACGTCCGCAACCTGAACGCCATCCGCTCGGAGGTGGGGATGGTGTTCCAGCAGTTCAACCTGTTCCCCCACCTGTCGGTGCTGAGCAACATCACGCTGGGACCGCAGAAGGTGCGTCGCATGCCGAAGGCCGAGGCCGAGGCGCTGGCGATGCAGCTGCTCGAACGCGTCGGCATCCCGGAGCAGGCGGAGAAGTACCCGGCGCAGCTCTCGGGCGGCCAGCAGCAGCGCGTGGCGATCGCGCGGGCGCTGGCGATGCAGCCGAAGATCATGCTCTTCGACGAGCCGACCTCGGCGCTCGACCCGGAGATGATCAAGGAAGTGCTGGACGTGATGCAGGAGCTCGCCCTCTCGGGCATGACGATGATCGTGGTGACCCACGAGATGGGCTTCGCGCGCGAGGTGGCCGACCGCCTGATGTTCTTCGATGAAGGCGCGCTCGTGGAAGAAGGCACGCCCCAGCACTTCTTCGAGAACCCGCAAGAGGACCGCACCAAGCTCTTCCTCTCCCAGATCCTTTAATTTTCTGGGCCGGCACCAGCTCAAGCCTTCCCCCTGATCTCCGCCGCGAGGGGTTTTTCTCTGGGCCGGCACCAACTCAAGCCCTCGCTCTGATCTCCGCCGCGAGGGGTGGAGGTGGCGGCGTGCGCCACTCCTGGGGACCGGGGTGCGCGGCGCGAGGGGTGGACCGTTGCGGTGCGTCTCCTTCCGTCGAGGCGTGCGGGTGCGGGGCAAAGTCCGTACGATTCGGCGACCACGCCCGCGGGCGTCTGGGAGTGAACCGCAATGACCGTTGCCGACTTCAACCTGCTTGATCCAGAGACGCTGGAGTGCCCGTACCCGTTCTACAAGGCGCTGCACGAGGAGGCGCCCGTGCACTTCGTGCCCGAGCTGGGCATGGCCGTGGTGAGCACGCACGAGCTGCTGACGGAGGTGGTGCACGACCCGATCACGTACTCCTCCGCCATCCCCACGGGGCCGGCCGACCTGGTCCTGCAGCAGGAGAAAGACGTGGACGAGGAGCTGAAGATGCTGCGCGAGACCGTGAACCGGTCGAACGCGTCCACGCTCCTGTCCGCCGACCCGCCCTATCACCAGCGCTACCGCTCGCTCGTGAACAGGGCCCTCTCCGCCCGGCGCGTGGCCAGCATGGAGGGCTACGTGCGCGAGATCGTGACCGGGTTGATCGACGAGTTCATCGACGACGGCAAGGTGGATTTCACGAAGCAGTTCGCCGATGAGGTGCCGATGGCGGTGATCGCCGACCAGATCGGGGTGCCACGGAAGGACCTGAAGGCGTACAAGGCGCGCGCCGATGCGGCCATCGGCGGCATCGAGCGCGTGATCCCGCCGGAGGAGGAGCGGCAGACGCTGAAGGCGGGGCTCGAGCTGCAGGAGTACTTCCTGATGCGGGCCCAGGAGGCGCGCGAGAACCCCAAGGACAACATCATCACGACCCTGGCGACGGTCGAGATGGACCATCCCGACGACGGGAAGCGCCCGCTGAACGACGCCGAGATCCTGAGCATCCTCCAGCAGCTGCAGGTGGCGGGGAAGGAGACGACCGCGCACTGCATCGGCAGCACGATGCTGCTCTTCGTCGAGAACCCGGACGAGCTGGCGAGGGTCCAGGACGACCCCTCGCTGGTCCCGAACATGGTGGAGGAGACGCTGCGCGTGGAGACGCCCGTGCGGGCCCTCTTCCGCCGCACCACCAAGCCGGTCACGCTCGGCGGCGTCGATCTGCCGGAGGGGCAGCTGATGATGCTCATCTACGCGGCCGCGAACCGCGACGAGTGCCAGTTCGCGGACGCGGCAGCGTTCGACGTGGGACGGGAGAACGCCCGCGAGCAGCTGGCGTTCAGCGCGGGGCCGCACTACTGCGTGGGCGCGGCGCTGGCGCGGCTGGAGATCCGGGTGGCGTTCGAAGAGGTGCTGAAGCGGATGAAGAACTTCCGCCTGGACCCGGACTACCCGGCGCCGACGCACCAGCCGAGCTACATCCTGCGGGGCCTGCACGAGCTCCACATCCTGTTCGACAAGGCGTAGGGCCGAAGCGCCGGGGCCGCTCTCGCACCCCGGCGTTTCTCTTTCCCGCGCCGTTTGGCACTCTCTTGACAAGAGTGCCAATGCGGGCCATACTCTCCTCAGACTTAACAATCTCTTTGTGAGAGGAGTGTCAAGAGACATGGCAGGTATGGTTCGGTACGACCCCTTCGACTCGCCCCGGGAGTTCATGGACCGCTTCTTCAACCGCGCGTTCGGCCCGGCCGAGGCGAGCGGCTACGACGAGGGCGCCCTCGGCGTCGACATCTCCGAGACCGACCAGGAGCTGATCGTGCGCGCCTCGCTCCCCGGCTTCGCCGAGGACGAGATCGACGTGCAGCTCCACCAGGGCGTGCTCTCCATCAAGGCCGAGCACAGCGTGAGCGAGGCGACCGAGGACGAGCGCTACCACCGTCGCGAGCGGCGCTGGTCGACCCTGAGCCGGCGGCTGGCCCTCCCGGGCGTGCTGCACGACGCGGACGTGAACGCGGAGCTCGCGAACGGCGTGCTGACGCTGCGCATCCCCGTGCCGGCGGCGGCGAAGCCGAAGCAGATCAAGATCGCGACCGGCTAGCCGGCGGCGCGATCACCATCCCCCGGAAAGGGGCCGCTCCGGCGGCCCCTTTTCTCGTGTCCGCGCTCAGCCGTCGCGCGGGGGGCGGGGGAGCCAGGTGTGGTCCATGTCGAAGTAGTCGGACCAGCGGGCGATCCTGCCGTCGCGGATGACGAAGACGCCGCAGACGGGCACGTCCCAGCGCTTGCCGGCGACCTCGAAGCTGTCGGTGCGCTCGTTCAGGACAACGTCGCCGCTGGCGGCCTGGTGGTGGACGACCCAGCCGAGGTTCTTGCTGCCGCGCTCCTCGTCGGGGGCGCCGCCGCCGCCGAGCATGGTCGCGATGTTGGCGCCGCCCTCGATCGGGGGCAGGGGGATGTTGTGGTAGACGGCGTCGTCGGTGAAGTAGGGCGCCATGGCCTCGGTCGTGAGGTAGGCGGCGTCCCACTCCTTGCAGAAGCGGGTGACGAGTTCGTCGTTGGCGCGTTCCTGTTCATCCATGCGGGGTCTCCTCGGGTTGGCGGTTGCGCGCGGATGGTACCGCGCGCGACGGGGCGCGGAGCGGCACGCTAAGCTCCCCGCCAACAAACACAAGGGGAAGCGCCATGCGCTTGCAGGACAAGGTCGCGATCGTCACGGGTGGGGGACAGGGCATCGGGCGGGAGTACAGCCTGCGCTTTGCAGCGGAGGGCGCCTCCGTCGCCGTCGCCGATCTGCGGGCGGAGGAGGCGAAGGAGGTCGAGTCGGAGATCGAGGCGACGGGCGCCTCGGCGCTCGCCATCCACGCCGACGTGGCGGACGAGGAGGGGGCGGCGAAGATAGTGGCGGAAACGGTCGAGCGCTTCGGGCGGGTCGACATCCTCGTGAACAACGCCGCGATCTACTACGACCTGGAGGTGGGGGATCCGAGCATCGACTACCTGCGGCGGGTACTCGACGTGAACCTGGTCGGCATCCTCGTGTGCGGGCGGGCGGTCTTCCCGCAGATGAAGGAGCAGGGCGGCGGCTCGATCATCAACATCTCCTCGATCGCCTCGTACATGTTCAACAAGCCGCCGGGAGAGGTGGAGAACTTCCCGAACTACGCCTACGGGCTCTCGAAGTCGGGGGTGGTGTACCTGACGAAGTCGATGGCGAAGACGGCGGGGCCCTCGAACATCCGCGTGAACGCTATCGCGCCGGGCGTGACGATGACGGACGCGACGAGGCGGGTCGTGCCCGAGGCGTTCGCCGAGCACATGCGGCAGCAGGCGGCGCTGGGAACGTCACTCGAGCCGGGCGACCTGACGGGCACGGCCGTGTTCCTGGCCTCCGACGAGAGCCGCATGATGACCGGCCAGACGCTGATCGTCGACGCCGGCATCTACGCGAACGGCTGACGCGTGAGCGAGCCGTTCCTGGCGGGCAAGGTCGCGGTCGTCACGGGCGGGGCGATGGGGATCGGGCGCGCCTGCGTGGAGGCGCTCGCGGCCGAGGGCGCGAGCGTCGTGACGTGCGACGTGCGCCCGCTGGTGGAGGAGGTCGCCGAAGACGTGACGGCGCGGGGCGGGGGCGAGGTGGTGGGGCTGGTCGCGGACGTGTCGGAGGCGGAGGACGTGCATCGCACGGTCGACCTGGCGGCGGAACGGTTCGGCGGAGTCGACATCCTCGTCAACAACGCGGCCGTCTGGGGCGACCACACCGTTCAGGACCCGCGGAGCAAGGCGCTGCGGGAGTACGAGTCGATCATGGGGACGAACCTGCGGGGGTGCTTCCTGTTCGGGCGGGCGGTGATGCCGGGCATGATCGAGCGGGGCGGGGGCGACATCGTGAACATGAGCACCTACTACGTGGTGCCCCCGAAGCCGCTGATGCCGCGCACGCCGGAGGAGCTGGCGATCGTGGGCGAGCGGCCGCCGTTCACCGACCTCTACAGCGCCTCGAAGTTCGCGCTCACGGGGCTGACGCAGGCGTGGGCGGGAGCGTTGCGGGAGCACGGGGTGCGGGTGAACGCGATCTGCATGGGCGAGACGGACACGCCCATGCTGCGCGCCTACTGGCAGGGCCGCCCCTTCCCCTACCGGGTCGAGACGTGGATCCGGCCGGAGCAGATCGCGGGGCTCGTGCTGGACCTGCTGCGCGAGGGACCGGAGGGGCGCACGGGCGAGAACATCGGCGCGTGGGTCGGCGTGCCGGTCGAGCTGCCGCCGCGCGACGGGGACTGAGGAGCGCTCGCTAGCTCCAGCCGTTCCAGTGGATGACGTCCTCCACGGGCTTGCGCGTGACCGGCCCGAAGCGCCCCTTCGGATAGCCGACGGGGATGGTGGCGCCGATGGACACGTTCTCGGGGACGCCGAAGCGCTCCTTGATGGCAGCTTCGTTGGCCATCTGGAAGGTGGTCATGGCGGCGCCGAGGCCGAGGGCGCGGGCGGCGAGGAGGAGGTTCTGGGTGGCGGGGTAGATGGTCGACCACATGAACATGGGGTTGGGCTCGCCGCCGGGCGGATAGCCGTTCTCGACGCAGGGGAAGATGACGGCGGGCACCTGGTCGAAGTTGTTCACGAGCTCGGCGACGGCGCGCATCATGCGGGCGGGCGGCTCGTCGCCCTCGGGCACCTGGAAGCGCGCGCCGAACTGCTCGCGCATGAGCTCGCCGAGGAACTGCTTGCCCTCGGGCTCGTCGACGATGAGGAAGCCCCAGAGCTGGGTGTTGCCCGCGCTGGGGGCGCGGGTGGCGGCGTGGACGAGCTTGCGCAGCAGGTCGCGGTCGACGGGGTCGGGCTTGAGCCGGCGTATGGCGCGGCAGGTGTCCATGACTTCGAAGATGTCGCTTGTGATGCTCATGGCGGGAGTGTAGCGCGGACGGCCTCCCGAAGGGCGGCGGGGGGCGCTACACTGCGGCCATGCCCATCAACCTGGACCTGCCGGACATCCTGCGCGACGACCACGACGCGACCTATACGGCCCACCAGCTGGAGCCGACGATCGCGCGGCTGCGGGACGCGGTCGGCGACCTGGGGACGGGCGAGCCGACGCCGCAGGGGCTGGCGGCGGCGTGGACGCGGATCGCGGAGCTGCGGCTGCCGCGCAAGGCCGTGCCCGGTCCCGTGCTCGATGCGGTCGAGGACCTGGTGGTGGCGTGGGGGTCGCACGGGATGGGCGGTATCGCGCGGCATGCGTACTCGCTGAGCGCGGACGAGCTGGGACGCGAGGCGGAGCGCATCCGGGAGATGCTGGAGGCGACTGAGGCGGCGGCCGCGAGCGCGCCTCCCGGCCCGATGTTCCTGAGCGAGTAGCGGCCTCCGGGCGCGCCATGCGGGAAGAGGCGATCGCGGCCACGGAAGGGTGGTTCCGCAGGCGGGGCGTCCCCCACTTCATCCAGAACTACAACGCGCGCGAGGACATTCTCACGCGGGCGCTGCCCTTCCTCGTGGTCGCGCTCCTGGTCGAGGCCTTCCTCTTCGTGAACCCGAGTCTTCCGTGGTGGGTGAATGTTCTGGTCGTGGGGTTCGTGCTCCTGTTCATCCTGGGGAGCTGGGCGGGGATCAACTTCTTGCGGGGGCGGAGGCTGCTGGCGCTGCCGGAGCGGGTGGGGTGGGTGGAAGTGCTCGTGTACCTGTTCCTGCCGGGCTCGCTCGCAGCGACTCTCGACCTGAACTGGACGCATCTTCCCTCGCTCGTGCTCCTGAACGCGGTCATCCTCGCGGTGATCTTCGCCGTCGTGAGCTACGGGCTGGTGCCGATCCTGGGCTGGGCGGGATGGCTCCTCGTCCGCAACCTGCGCGATGTCGCGGGGCTGTTCGCACGCGCCCTGCCGCTGCTGCTCCTGTTCGTGACGTTCCTCTTCATCACCGAGGAGGTGTGGAGACTGGCGGGCGGGCTCGAGGGTCCCCTGCTGGGGCTGCTGGCCGGCCTCTTCGGCGTGGTCACGGGCGCCTTCCTCGTCTCCCGGCTGCCCGGCGAGATCGGCGAGTTGGAGACGT
This sequence comes from Tepidiformaceae bacterium, assembly GCA_965203115.1. Lineage (GTDB taxonomy): Bacteria > Chloroflexota > Dehalococcoidia > Tepidiformales > Tepidiformaceae > UBA2991. The sequence goes on from OZ241859.1 coordinate 158,052, forward strand.
TCGACAGCGCCGAACGGGTGGAGGGGCTGGTGCGGGGGACGCCCGCCGAGGAGCTCCAGGTGGAGGCGGGGACGCTGCAACTGGATGCGCCGCTCAGCAGGCGGCAGTGGCTCAACGCGGGGCTGGTCGCGCTCCTGAGCCTGACGCTGCAGGTCGCCTTCGTGAGCGTGGTGCTGGGAGCCTTCTTCGTCATCTTCGGCGTGATCGCGATGGACGAAGCGCTGGTCCGGGACTGGGTCGGCCGCGAGCCGCAGGTCCTCCTCGGCATCGACGACGCGAGCGGAACCGTGCTGACGCTGGAGCACCTGAAGGTGGCGCTCTTCCTCACCACCTTCTCGGCCTTCTACTTCACGGTGAGCATCGTCACCAGCCCCGGCTACCGCGCGGAGTTCTTCGAGGATGTCGTGCGTGACCTGCGGCAGGCGCTGGCCGTGCGCACGGTGTACGTGACCGCTATCGAGCAGCAGGGCGACGCGGGAGACCCGGTCGCCACGGGCGGGGGCGAAGCCTAGGCGCCGGTAATCTCGCCGAGCTCCTTCCAGGGGCGGGCTCGGCGCGCGTTCCAGTGGGCGACCCAGCTATCGACGACGCCCTGGCCGCCGTGGTGGTAGTCGACCTCGAGGGTGACCTCGCCGGCGTCGTTGAACTCGAGGCGGGACATGCCCTCGAAGCTGACCCACCTGCCGTAGTCGTCGCTCTCTTCGTCGATGATCTGGCCGTAGGCCATCCAGAGGACGGCGACGCCGCGGTGACCCTCGGCCACGTACAACTCCTCGACGGGGACGCGGAGGGTGATGCCGACCCGCCGGCTCGCCCAGAACTCGCGGATCTCCTCGCGGCCGCGGAGGGGCTCGGCGTGGCCGACGACGTCGCGCATGACGGCGTCCTCGGCGAACCACTGGTCGGGGCCGTAGGGGTCGCCGCTGCTCCAGCCGCCCTCTTCGAAGAGCTTGCGGGCGGTTTCGAGATCGTTCGGTCCGACGGGCATGGCGTACTCCTCAGCGGTGGTCCGGCTGGGCGGGAACGATGGCGTTCGGTCGGCGGCTACTCGCCGGTGATCTCGCCGAGCTCCTTCCAGGGGCGGGCGCGGCGCGCGTTCCAGTGCGCGACCCAGCTATCGGTCACGCCCTGGGGGCCGTGGTGGTAGTCGACTTCGAGGGTGACCTCGCCGTCGTCGTTGAACTCGAGGCGGGACATGCCCTCGAACGTGATCCACTTCGCGTAGTTCTCGTTCTCCTCATCCATGATCTGGACGTAGGCCATCCAGAGGACGGCGACGCCGCGGTGTCCCTCGGCCACGTACAGATCCTCGACCGGGACGCGCAGGGTGATGCCGACCTTCTGGCTGGCCCAGAACTGCCGGATCTCCTCCTTGCCGCGGAGGGGTTCGGCGTGGCCCACGATGTCGCGCATGACGGCATCGTCGGCGAACCACTGGTCGGGGCCGTAGGGGTCGCCGCTGCCCCAGCCGCCTTCTTCGAACAGCTTGCGGGCGGTTTCGAGGTCGTTCGGTCCGACGGGCATGGCGCACTCCTCAGCCGCCGTCTGGCGGGGCGGGCATGATAGCGCACGGGGATGGGCGCTCGCGCGGGGCCGGGGCGTGGGGAGGGGTCAGTCGGCGCCGAAGGTGAGGGCGGCCTCGATCTGCATGCGGTCGTCCTCCCAGAAGAGGTTGACGATGAGGCCGAGCGCGTCGTCTTCGAGCTCCACGCCGTCGAGGTCCTCGGCCATGGCGGTGAAGAAGCGCGTGATGTCGACGTAGGCGAAGGTCGCCAGGTCTTCGTCCAGGGTGGCGACGTTCGCGGCGAAGCGCTCCGAGCCGGCGAGGGGCGCGCCGGGAGCGGCGCGCACGGCCTCGACGGCAGCGACGGGGCCGAGGATGGCGACGCCATCCTCCACGGAGAGCGCCACCTCGCCCATCTCCAGGGACTCCGCCAGCAGATCACGGAGCAGCTCGCTCGCGTACTCCTCGTTGTCGACCTCGGCGAGGAGGACGAAGTCGACGTCGTCACCGCCGTCGGGGAGCCACAGGGCGAACGCGACCTCTCCGTCGAGGAGTCCGAGAAGGTCCTCGACATGTGCGAGGTCGCCGTTCTCGTCCGCGGACTCGAGGAAGGAGTCGCGGAGGCGCGCGGCGAGGCCGGTGCTTCCGAAGGCCTCGTCGACGACCCCGGCGATGTCGTAGGTCGAGACGAAGATGGCGGTCCCGGCGGGAACCATGGCGGCGAAGCGGGACTCGCGCGGCCGGAGGAGGGGCACGAGCGGCCCGGGATCGCCGAGCATCGCGGCCTGGACCCGGAACGAGTCCTCACGGGTTCGCACGACGACGCCGATGGGTTCCGTGAAGAGCCTGTCGAGGCCGACGAGCTCGAGGAGGTCCGGTTGCCCCTCCGGCGTCCCCTCGTCCGCGGGCTCCCCGGTGGCCTCGTCGAGCAGGGCCTCGGGACGGATGTAGAGGAAGGCGAGCGCCTCGCCTTCCAGCAGGTTGCGCAGGCGGCGGAAGTCGTCGGCGTCGGCGAGGGCGCGGGACTCGCCCTGATCGGCATCGACGATCGAGCGGAGGGTCCGTTCGTCGGAGGCGTAGACGAAGTGGTCGCCGATGACGGCGAGCACGCCGCCTTCGTCCATGACCTTGTAGGCGACGCCGCTGTAGGCCGCTTCGGCGAAACCGTCGCTGCGCCGGTCCAGGATGACGGCCTCGGCGGCGCCGGCATCGCTCGCGCGGAAGATGACGGCGCCACCGGCGTCTTCGCCGCCGGCGCCTCCGGGGCTCGACAGGAAGGCGACGACGGCGCCACCGAGGAAGGGCTCGATCTCCTCATCCCAGTCGATGCCCATCTCGGTTGCGAGCAGCTCACGCAACTGGGCGAGCGGGTCTTCGGCGCCTGCGTCTTCCGATTCATCCAGGGCCCCACCCCAGGAGGGGGAATCGAGATCGGTGGAGAGGGCGACGTAGATGGCGGCGTCCTCGGGGACGAGGTGGGCGGTGGGGATGTCGCCGATGCCGTCGGTGGGGGCAGGCACGCCGCGATCGCGGAAGACGAAGGAGAGCACGACGATCGCCGCGATGGCCAGGACGGCGCCGAGGACGAGGGCCAGCCTCGTGGAGAAGCGCCGGGAGAAGATCGACACCGGGAGGGCCTCGCTGGCGGCTGTAGCCGCGTGCTGCGCGTTCAACTATCGCAGGTCGGGGGCCAAGGGAGGGCTAGGAAGCCCCGGGAGCCTCCGGGGCGCGGGATAATGCGGCTCGCCGGCGATCGCGCGGCGGGAGGACAAGATGCTCGACCTGACGGGGAAGGTGGCGTTCGTAACGGGCTCGGGGAGCGGTATCGGGGAGGGGACGGCGCTGGCGCTCGCGCGGGCGGGGGCGGCCGTCGCCTGCACGGACCTCGACGGGGAGCGGGCGGAGGCGACGGCGGCGCAGGTGCGCGCGCTGGGGCGGGCGGCGCTGGCGGCGGCGGTCGACGTGCGCGACGCGGCGTCGCTGGAGGCGGCGGTGGCGGCGACGGCGGCGCAGCTCGGGCGGCTCGACATCGCGGTGGCGAACGCGGGCATCTCGCGCGGCTCGAACGTGCTCACGCTCACGGAGGAGGACGTCGACACGGTGTTCGACGTGAACACGAAGGGCGTGTTCCTGACGGTGAAGGCGTGCGCGCGCGAGATGGTGCGGGAGGGGCGCGCGGGACGGGTGGTGGTGATCTCGTCGGTGAGCGGGGAGCGGGCGGAGGCGGGGTCGTCGGCGTACTGCGGGAGCAAGGCGGCGGTGCGGATGATGACGCGCTGCTGGGCACTCGACCTGGCGCCGTTCGGGATCACCGTGAACAGCGTCGCGCCGGGGATGACGGACACGCGCATGTGGGGCGCGGTGGCGGCGAGGCAGGACGCTCGCGAGGAGCTGGCGCGGGGGCTGCCGTTCGGACGGGTGGGCCAGCCGGCGGACATCGGCAACCTGGTCTGCTGGCTCGCGAGCGACGAGGCCGAGTACATGACCGGCAGCTACAACGTCATGGACGGCGGCCTCCTCGACGGCCGCGGCCTGACGTTCCGGGACCTGCCCGAGCGCCTGCTGGAAATGCGCGAGCGGGTCGCGTCGGAGGGCGGGGAGAGCGTGCTCGCGTCGATGGACGCGGAGGCGGCGGCGGGGGCGGCACGGGCCGCCGAGCACCGGCGGGAACATGGGCTGTTCTAGGGATTAGTGGCTGGTAGAGTCGCGAACGCCAACGACGGAGGTTGAGCCGTGGTAACTGAGACGAGAGAAGCGCTGGGCCAGGCGGAGATCGACGAGCTTCGCGACCGGACCAAGGCGTTCATGGATGAGCACATCTACCCGAACGAGGAGGCGTTCTCGGAGCACGACGACGCGGCCGACACGCTCATGCGCGACCTGCAGGGGCGGACGAAGGGGATGGGGATGTGGGCCCCGCACCTGCCGGCGGAAGCGGGGGGCATGGGCATCGGCTTCATGCCGTACGTGTACATGAACGAGATCCTGGGCCGGAGCCCGTTCGCGCCGAAGTCGTTCGGGGCGCAGGCGCCGGACTCGGGGAACGCGGAGATCCTGTGGCAGTTCGGCACGCCCGAGCAGCAGGAACGCTGGATGAAGCCGCTCGTCGAGGGCGACATCACCTCGTGCTTCTCCATGACGGAGCCGGAGGTCTCGGGGGCGGACCCGACGAACCTGCAGACGACGGCCGTGCGCGACGGCGACGAGTGGGTGATCAACGGGCACAAGTGGTTCACGAGCGGGGCGCTGAACGCGTCGTTCGCGATCGTGATGTGCGTGACGGAGCCGGATCAGCCTCCGCACAGCCGCATGAGCCAGATCATCGTGCCGACGGACACGCCGGGGTTCGACATCATCCGGCCGGTCAAGGTCATGGGGGACACCGAGGGGCACCACTGCGAAATTCGCTACAGCGACGTGCGCGTGCCGCTCACGAACGTGCTGGGCGAGGCGGGCGGCGGCTTCCGCATCGCGCAGAAGCGGCTGGGGCCGGGGCGCATCCACCACTGCATGCGCTGGCTGGGCCAGAGCCAGAGGGCCTTCGAGATCATGTGCGACTACTCCCTCACGCGGCACGTATTCGGCGGGCCGCTGGCGGACAAGCAGACGATCCAGAACTGGATCGCGGACTCGTACGTGGAGATCCAGGCGGCGCGGCTGCTGACGCTGCGGGCGGCGGAGAAGATCGACACGGGCGACGAGGCGCGCGTCGAGATCTCGGCGATCAAGTTCTTCGGGGCGAAGGTGCTGCACGATGTCATCGACCGCGCGATCCAGACGCACGGGGCGCGCGGGGTGAGCGGCGACACGCCGCTGGAGTCGATGTACCGCGCGGCCCGCAGCGCGCGCATCTACGACGGTCCCGACGAGACGCACCGGATGGTGGTCTCGCGCCGCATCCTGCGCAGCTTCCGCGAGGGCGCGGGCTGGGACTTCGCCGCGCTCTAGGGCGGGGACGGGTCGATGGCGGACGGAGACTCGGACGGCCTGATCGACGTTCCCGCGCTCGAGCGGTTCCTCGCCGAGCGGGTACCGGGGGACGGCGCGCCGCTGGAGTGCGAGCGGCACGTGGTGGGCTCCTCAAACGTGACCTACTACGTGACGCGGGGGTCGCAGCAGTGGGTGCTGCGGCGTCCGCCGCCGGGACCGCTGCTGCCGACGGCGCACGACGTGCTGCGCGAGCACCGCTTCATGGCGGCGCTGCAGGGCCGGGCGCGCGTCCCCACGCCGGTGATCGCGTGCGACGACGACTCGGTGATCGGGGCGCCGTTCTACCTGATGGAGCGCCGCTTCGGGGCGATGATGCGGGACGGGATCCCGGAGGCGTACGACACGCCCGCGGGGCGGCGGCGCATCGCCGAGGACCTGGTCGCCACGCTGGTGGAGCTGCACGCGGTCGACTGGGAGGCGGTGGGGCTGCGGGGACGCGCCTCGGGCTACCTGGAGCGGCAGATGCGGCGCTGGATCGGCCAGTGGGAGCTGACCCGCCCGCAGACGCGCGACCTGCCGGGTCTCGACGAGATCGTGGCGTGGCTGCGGGCGCGGATGCCGGAGGACGCGGGGGCGACGGTGGTCCACGGCGACTACCGGCTCGACAACGTGATGTTCGCGGCGGAGGAGCCGCGCGTGGTGGCCATCTTCGACTGGGAGATGGCGACGGTGGGCGACCCGCTGGCGGACGTGGGCTGGCTGCTCTCGTACTGGGGCGACCCGGGCGATCCGCCCCCGCCGCCGGGCTGGGACCCGCCGGTGCTCCTGACCGCGCGGGAAGGGTTCCCCGACCACGAGGGGATCATCGCGCTGTACGAGGAGGGGAGCGGCCGCTCGATGCGGCACGTCGCCTTCTACCACGTGTTCGCGGTGTTCAAGCTCGCGATCATCCTGGAGGGGCTGTACATGCAGCACCTGCAGGAGACGGCGGCGAACCCGGACAGCGCGCGCTTCGAGTGGTTCGTGCCGGTGCTGATCGACCGGGCGCAGCGGCTGATGGCGGCGGCGGGCTAGCGGCTACTCGGGCACGAGCGAGGCCACGAGATCGCGTAACCCCTCTTCATCGAAGGGGCCGAGGGCGGCGTGGATCACCTCGCCGTTCGCGTCGATGGCGACGAAGCCGGGGTGCCCGCGGATGCCGTAGAGGTCGGAGAAGTCCGCGCCGGCGCGCGTGTTGGCGTCGACGGTGACGAATTCGATCTGGTCCGCGTACTCGGCCTGCAGCGCCGCCCACACGGGGCGGAGGCGGTTTCACGGGCCTCAGGTGTCGATCTGGACGAAGAAGACCTGGGGGTTGGCGACGACATCCGGGGATCTGTCGGTGGCGCCGCCGTCGGGCTGCGCGGGGGTGGAATCGCCCCCGCAGGCGAGCACGGTGGCGGCGATGGCGGCAGCGGCGGCGACGGCGAGGGGGCGCATGGCTCGCTACTGGGGAAGGACCGACTCGACGAGATCGCGCACGCCGGCGGGGCGGGTGGGGCCGAGGGCGGCGTAGGTCACCTCCCCGGACGCGTCGTAGACGACGAAGCCGGGCTGGCCGATGGGAAGGCCGTGTTCGCGGATGAACTCGCGGCCTTCGTCGGTTTCGCGGTCGACCAGGAAGAACTCGATGCGGTCGCCGTACTCCTCCTGCAGGTCCGCCCACACGGGGCGGAGGGCGTTGCAGGTCGGTCACCACTCGGTGTGGATGAAGTAGACCTTCGGGGTGGCGGAGACGACGGCGTCGTCGGGGACATCGGCGGCGGCCTCGGCCGGTGCGGTCTCGGGCTCGGCGGGGGCGGCCGTGGGGGCGGGGTCGCTCCCGCCACAGGCGAGGAGGACCAGCGCGGCGAGGGCGGTAACTGCTATCAGGGCGGTCAGGCGCATGGCTATCCCTCCTCGAGGGCGGAGGCGACGAAGGCGCGCAGGGCGCCTTCTCTGGTGACGGTGGCGTCCTGGCGCACGAGCGTGTCGCCTTCGTAGATGACGAAAACGGGCTGATAGAAGATGTTGTGCCTGCGAGCGAACTCGCTGCCATCGTCGCTCTCACGGTCGACCAGGATGAACTCGATCCGGCCTTCGTATTCCTGCTGTAGTTCCTCCCACACGGGGCGGAGCTTCTGGCAGGTCGGTCACCACTCGGTGTGGACGAAATAGACCCGGGGCAGGGAGGAGGCGACGGCCTCCTCGGGGACATCGGCGGCGGTGTCCGCGGGGGTGGGCTCGTCCTCCGGCTCGGGCTCGGCGGCGGCGGGGGTCGGGGTGGACTCGTCTTCGGACGTGGTTTCGGGGGTCGCCTCCGGCTCGCCCTGCTCCTCGGGCTCCCGGGTTCCCTCCGGCTCGTCGGCCGGCTCCGGTTCCTCCGTGGCCGTCTCGCGAGTCGGTTCGGGCGACGGTTCCGGGGTGGCGGTGGCGGCCTGCCGCGTGGCCTCGGGCTGCCCGGTGGGCGCGGGGGTGGCGGCGGCTTCGGTCGGGGCCGCGGTGGCGGCTTCCGTCGGGGAGGAGGCGGAGGTGGCGGCCGCCGTGGCGTCAGTGGCCCGCGGGGTCGACCCGGGTGCGGGGGTGGGCGTCGCCTCGGACACGGAGGTGGCGGCTTCGGTTGCGGCGGATCGTTCGGTGGCGCGCGGGGCCTCGGTGGCGGCTGGGGCCGGCGGCGCGGGGTCGCCGCCACCGCAGGCGACGAGGATCGCGGGCAGCAGGACAGCCACGAGCAGGGGAGTCCAGCGCATCGCCCCTATCGTGACGGAAGCGGGGAGGATGCGCGAGTGGTCGGGAGGAAAGGCGGCGGCAAGGGGCGGGAGAGCGGCAAGGCGCGATCCGCCGCACAATGGCGGCATGCGAGGCGGACGGCTGGTGCTGATCATGGTGGTGGGCGCCGCCTGTTTCGTGATCGTGTTCCAGGTGCTGAGCTCGCTGGAGTAGCGCGCGGCCCCGGATTGACGGCAGACGCCGCCGCCCCGACACTCGCAAAGCGGAGGCCCCATGACAGGTCCGGGTCGACGCATCCGCCCCCATCCCCCGGCCCTGCTGATCGGACTGCTGGCCGTGCTTGCCCTGGCGGCGGCCGGCGCGAGCGCGCCGGTGGGGGCGAGCGAATCGGAGCGCGGCCCGCGGCTTCCCTACCAGGTCACTCCCTCGCTCTCGCCGGACACGCGCGAGCACACCAGCATCCTCGTGCTGAACAACAGCGGGAAGCCGGCCGTGATCGTGATGGACTTCTATACGCCGGGGGGCGTGCTCATTCCGCTGGCGAGCGAGATCCACCCGGACGTGCCGGCGTGGGACACGCGCACCTTCAGCCAGTCCCTCAACACGGGGCTGCTGCCGGGCTTCCGGGGGGTGGGAGTGGTGTCGAGCGACCAGCCGCTCAACGCGCTGCTCGTCCGCGAGGCGGTCGGGGCGGGGAACACGAGGTCGTACGCGCTTCACAACGCGTACGCGGCGAGCGGCAGGCGCGTGGCCCTTCCCTACGTGGCCAACCAGCTGCGGGAAGGTAGCGGGACGATCACCAACAGCCGCTTCTCGATCGCGAACGCGGGGCTCGACGTGGCCTGCGTCACCCTCACCTACGAGCTCGTTCCGGGCAGGGGATGGGCGTCGTCGAACGGGGGCACGACCCTCGTCTCCAGCGACCTGCCGAGCGAGAGCTGCCCCGACGGGGGCTGGGCGGTGCCCTCGGCCGGGCAACTGACGCTGGGCCCCGACGCGGGAACGCTCACCCGCGCCATGCCCTCGGGCACGGTGAACGCGCTGATGAGCGTGATGATCGACTCGACGCAGCCCGTGACCGTGGCGGTCGATATCTACGGCGGGGACTCCGGCAACGCGCGCCTGGCCTCCTACAACGGGTTCGTGGTGGTCGAGGACGATCCGGACGCGACGGCGGGCGACCTCTCGAGGCGGGTGGTGATGCCCCTCGCGCAGAAGTCGGCCGGCGGCTACTGGACGGAGTACGCCATCGCCAACCCGTGGGACGAGGCGGTGAGCGGCAGCATCGTCTACCAGGGAACGGTCGAGGGGAACCCGGGCCGGGACGTGCTGGTCACGGTCGAGATCGAGGTGCCCGCGGGAGGCAGCATCACGCACAGCGTGTACGACAGCGGCGAGCTGCCGTACGGGTTCACGGGATGGGCGATGGTCTACGCCGACCAACCCGTGGCCGCGCTCCTGCTGCGGGGCAAGGAGACGGGCTCGGGCGACATTCACTCGTTCGCGGCGGCGAACGGCGTCCCGGAGGGGCGGGCCACCAGCAGCGTGAAGTTCCCGCTGGTCTTCCGCAACGTGAACGGCGGCGGAGGCCACGAGGGGATCAACAGCTGGGTTGGGGTCGCGGTGGCGGACGGCGGGAGCGCCGAGCTCGAGATCGTGGCCGTCAACAGCCCCGACGAGGGCATCGAGGGGTGCGCGATCCTGGCGCTCTTCCAGACCACGATCACGATCGAAGGGTCGTTCGTCTTCGATCAGGGCTCCGACGACAAGAACACGACGGGGCTGGGCGCGCTTCCGACCTGCATGATCGGCGCGATGGTGATCAGGAGTAACAAGCCGATCGCCGCCATCGGGGGCGTCACCTCGGACCTGCAGGACGGCGACAACGACGGGATCTACAACGCCTTCCCCTAGGGGCCGGGAGCTACGGGGTCTCGATGCTCTCCGGATAGCGGGGCAGCGGCACGGGCAGGCCGCTCTCGGGATCTTCGAGGACGAGCATGGGCACGCCGAAGACCTCCTCGAGGGGTTCGGGACGCAACACCTCGCCGGGGGCGCCGTCGAAGGCGATGCGGCCCTCGTGCATGCCGATGACGCGCTGCATGAAGCGCCCCGCGAGGGCGAGGTCGTGGACGACGGCGATGATGGTCATGCCTTCGGCGTTGAGGCGGGCGAGGAGGGCCATCACCTCGACCTGATGCTGCACGTCGAGGAAGCTCGTCGGCTCGTCGAGGAGGAGGATGCGGGGCTGCTGGGCGAGGGCGAGGGCGATCCAGGCGCGCTGGCGCTCGCCCCCGGAGAGGCTCCCGAGCGGGCGGGCGGCGACGTGGTGGACGTCGGCCGCTTCGAGCGCCCAGGCGACGGCCTCGTGGTCGGCGGGGGTGGCGCGCTGGAGGATGCCTTGGTGGGGGGCGCGGCCGCGCCAGACCAGCTCGCGCACGGTGAGGTCGACGCCCTCGGGCTGGATCTGGGGGAGGATGGCGAGGCGGCGGGCGACCTCGCGGGGGCTGATCGACCGGATCTCCTCGCCGTCGAGGAGGACGTGTCCGGCGACGGGCCGGAGGAGGCGGGAGAGACCCCGCAGGAGCGTGGTCTTGCCGCTTCCGTTGGGGCCGACGATGGCGATGAGCTCGCCGCTTTCGAGGTCGAGGGAGACCTGGTGGACGGCGTCGCGACCGTTGTAGCTGAGGCTGAGGGCTTCGGCGGTCAGTTTCACGGCTACACCTTGAACCGCACGAGGTAGAGGAGGAAGGGGGCGCCGATGGCGGCAGTGATGATACCCATCGGGATCTCGGAGGGCGTGATGACGAGCTTCGCGACGAGGTCGGCGGCGGTCACGATGACGGCGCCCACGAGGGCGGAGGCGGGGATCAGGTAGCGGTTGTCGGAGCCGGAGATGTAGCGGGCGACGTGGGGGCTGAGGAGGCCGACGAAGCCGACGAGTCCGGCAACGGCCACGGCGGCGGCGGTGAGGACGCCGGCGACGACGAGGATGGCGAGGCGGGTGCGATCGGCGAGGACGCCGAGGCCGGTCGCGACCTCGTCGCCGAGGGAGAGGACGTTGAGCCGTCCGGAAAGGGCGAGGGCGGCGGCGAGGGCGGGGATGGCGTAGGGCAGGATGGAGCGGAAGTCGGTCCAGTCGGAGCCGTAGAGGCCGCCGGCGAGGAAGCCGAGCGTCGTCTGCAGGAAGGTGCGGACGCTGGCGAGGAGGGCGACCGTGATCGCCCCGAAGAGGGCGGAGAGGGCGACACCGGCGAGGGCGAGGCGGACGGGCGAGACGGCCCCGCGGTAGGCGACGATGAAGAGGATGCCGGCGCCGACGAGCCCCCCGACCATGCAGGCGATGGCGGTTCCCCACTGGGGAATCTGGGGGTTGATGGAGATGGCGCTGGCGCTGGCGAGGCCGGCGGCGGCGGTGAGCCCGAAGATGGTGGGGTCGCCGAGGGGGTTGCGGGTGACGCCCTGCAGGAGCGCGCCCGCGACGCCGAGGGAGGCGCCCACGAGGATGGCATCGAGGAAGCGGGGGAAGCGGATCTGGCCGACGACGAGGCCGGAGGTGGAGTCGGAGCCGGCGGTGAGGCCGCTCAGGGCCTCGCCGGCGGAGAGGTTGACGGCGCCGAACATCATCGTGAGGAGGCCGATGACGGCCAGGGCGAGGACGCCCGCGCAGGCGAGGATGAGGTGGCGGCGGGGACGGCCGCGGGGCGCGGAGAGGGACGATCCCGCCCGCACCTCCGCCGTGAGCCCTGCCATCGTTCCCGCTCCGGTCTACTGGTCGCTGCCGGCGACAGCCTCGACGATGGCGGCGAAGGCCTCCACGACGCGCGGTCCCGGGGCCTGCACGAAGAGCTGGACGTCGAGCTCGATGACACGTCCGTTGGCCATGGCCTGGAGGCCGCCGAAGCCGGGGAAGAGGCCGAGCATGCCGCTCAGTCGCGGGGCGGGCGGCGGGGCGGGCGTGACGGTGAAGACGTAGACGGGGTCGAACTCGAGCATCACCTCGGGGGCGATGCGGGTGAAGCCGGGGAAGGGGCCGGAGTCGGGCAGGTCGCTGGCGGGATTGGCGATCCCCACCGCTTCGAGGATGGAGCCGGCGTAGCTGGTCGACTTGGCGCCGTAGAGGACGCGGTCGCGGTCGCCGATGAGGAGGACGGCGGACAGATCGTGGCCGGCGAGCGCCTCCTGGGCGGCGGCGCGGGCGACCTCGATGGTGGCGATGGCCTCGGCCGCGGCGTCGGGCTGGTCGAGCGCCTCGCCGAGCAGCGCGAGGCCGGTCAGCACTTCGTCGACGCTGGCGGCGCCCGCGTAGATGACGGGCACGCCCAGTCCTTCGAGCGCGTCGCGGACGGCGGGGGCGATGTGGATGGTGGAGTCGGCGACAACCAGGTCGGGTTCAAGGGCGAGGATGGCCTCGGGGTTGGGCTGGTAGGCGCTTCCGACGTCGGTCGCCTCAAGGGCCTCGGGGGGGTAGTTCACGGTCTGGGTGCGCCCCACGACCGTCCCGCCCACGGCGTAGACGAGCTCGGTCGCGGTGGGGCTGACGGCGACGATGACCTGCGGGAGGTCGGGAATGGTGACGGTGCGCCCGAAGAGGTCGACGACGTCGCGGGGGTAGCCGGGCGCGGGCGGGGCCTCGGTGGCGGCTTCCGTCGGGGCCTCGGTGGGCTCGGGCGTCGCGGCCTCGGTAGGGGCTTCCGTGGGGGCTTCCGTCGCGGCCTCGGTCGGGGCTTCGGTGGGCGCTTCCGTGGCCGCCTCGGTGGGGGCGGGCGTGGGCGCGGGGGGAGCGTCGTCGTCGTCGCCACAGGCAACGAGGAGGGCCGCGCCCAGGAGCGTGACAAGCGACAGGGCGAGGATCAGGCGAGAGCTTCTCGCGAAGAGTAGCAAATCTGTCATTACGGTTGTTTCTGGTCCTGACGATGGGAGGTTTTCGGGCCAATAGTAGGGTTCGAGAGGGCAAGCGGCAACCTGTCCGGGAGGCGTCGGTCCAGACGGCCCGCCGGGGCGGTCGCGGACGCTCCCGTTCGGGCCGGTTGGGCTACAGTGTTCGTGTGGCGACCCACGGCGGAAGCCCGGGCCAGGGCGGTCCGGCCGTCGCGGGGGCCGCGAACGGACAGCAACGGTGACACAGCAGCAGCCCTTCCCCGGATCGGAGTTCCCCAGCATCCCCGGCGAGCCGCTCAATCTCGAACCGATCGAGAAGGCGCTCCTGAAGATGTGCTACGGCGTACACGTGATCGGGTCGGTGAACGCCGCGGGCGAGCGGAACCTGATGATCGCGGACTGGGTGATGCAGGTGTCCTTCAAGCCGCGGCTGGTGGCGGCCTCGATCGAGAACGACGCCCGCACGCTCCGCTTCGTGCGCGAGACGGGCGCGTTCACGGTGAACCTGCTGCACGAACGCGACGGCCACGAGATCGCGCGCAAGGTGGTGATGCCGGCGGAGGGAAAGAAGATCCGGGGGCGCTCGGAGGAAGCCTCGGCGGCGGTCCACGACAAGCTGGAGGGGCTCGCGCACTTCCTCACGCCGGAGGGGGCGCCCATCCTCGAAGAGGCGCTGGGCTGGTACTACTGCACGGTCGAGCAGTTCGTCGAGACGGGCGACCACACGCTCGTGATAGGCCGCGTGCTCGACGGCGACGTGACCCGAAGCGGCGACATCCTCACGGAGAAGGAACTCGGCTGGGAATACGCCGGTTGATCCTTCTGGATCGGAGGAGGGTGTCGGCTTTCCTTCGATTCGCGCCGCGAAGGTGGAGGCTGGCGCGGGGAACGGCCGGCAGGGCTTGAGGAGCCGGGTGACGGAGGTTTCGGTGGCGGATTCGGACATCGTGGCGCGGGAGGGGCGGTCGTACGGGTTCAGGGACGGCAGGGGGCAGGACTGGACCGAGTCGTGGCACCCGCCCGAGCTTCAGCCTCCCGACGGCAGGCCGCACGGCTCGGGGGGCATGTGCTTCACGCCGGTAGGAGCCATCGTGCTCGTGACGCAGGACGGCGCCTCCTGGGAGTTTCCCGCCGGGAGGCCGGAGGGCGACGAGGACTGGCGGGAGACGCTGGACCGCGAGATGCTCGAGGAGGCGTGCGCGGTGGTGGAGGATGCGACGCTGCTCGGCTATGCACGGGGCACGTGCCTCGCGGGGTTCGAAGCGGGACTGGTGCTGGTGCGCTCGCTCTGGGTCGCGGAGGTGACGCTGCAACCCTGGCGCCCTCGACACGAGACGACCGGCAGGATGCTGGTGCGTCCCGAGACGGCGCTGGACACGGTGCGGCCAGGGAACGAGCCCATCGCCCGCAGGTGGCTTCGCGAGGCCCTGGCCACGCGGGAAGGGCGTGAGCGGAGCCGAATCGGGCAGGGTTCCCGCACGGGAGAGGCGCGAGGGGCCTAGAATCCCCGCGCGGGGGCGAACCCCGAAGGGAGCCGGATGCGGTACCTGACGATGGAGCGGACGCCGGAGCTGCAATCGCCGGTGGCGGTGCTCGCCTTCACGGGCTGGAACGATGCGGCCAACGCCGCCAGCAACGCGGCCCGCTTCGTGGTGCGGCGGCTGGGGGCGCGGCGCTTCGCCTCGATGGAGGCGGAACCGTTCTACGCCTTCACGGAGACGCGCCCCTCGGTGCGGCTGGACTCGAGCGGGGAGCGTCAGCTCACGTGGCCCGGGAACGAGTTCTACTACGCGCGCACGCCGGGCGATTCGCCCGACTACGTCATCGGCATCGGGGCCGAGCCGAACCTGCGCTGGCGCACGTTCTCGCAGGAGTTCATGGACCTGTTCGACGCGCTGGACGTATCGATGGTGGTGTCGCTGGGGGCGCTCATCGGGGAGGCGAGCCACCGGCGGCCCATCGGGGTGACGGGGAGCGCGGCCAACCCGGAGCTGGCGGCGCAGCTCAACCTGCAACGGTCGCGGTACGAGGGGCCGACGGGGATCGTCGGCATCCTGCACTACGCCCTGCAGGAGGCGAGCCGCCCGTCGGCGAGCCTCTGGGCGACGGTGCCGCACTACATCACGGGCGAGCAGTGTCCGCCGGCGACGCTGGCCGTCCTCCAGCGGCTGGAGCGCCTCCTCGGGACGAGCTTCGACCTGGACGAGCTGGAGACGGCCTCGGAACGGTTCCGCGACCAGCTCGACACGACCATCGCGGGCGACCCGCAGATGCGCTCGTACCTGGAGCGGCTCGAGAGCGCCCTGGCGGAGGTGGAGGAAGAGGAAGCGGCGAACGACCCCCTTCCGGAGGCGACGGACCTCGTCGGCGACATCGAGGAGTTCCTGCGGGGGAACTCCGAGAACGAGTAGCGTTCAAGCCCGCGCTGACCTTGCCGCCGCGAGGGGGGAAGGGGTTCGGGTGGGGCATTGCGACGGACACGTGCGGTAGACTGGCCCCGAACGGGTGTTCGGATGAGTTCGCCGAGCGTGCTGCATGTCGACCTGGACGCGTTCTTCGTGGCGATGGAGTTGCTGCGGCGGCCCGAGCTCGTGGGGACGCCGGTGGTCGTGGGATTCGACGGGCCGCGCGGGGTCGTGAGCACGGCGAGCTACGAGGCGCGGGCCTTCGGGGTGCACTCGGCCCTGCCGGTGGCGCAGGCGAAGCGCCGCTGCCCGCAGGCGACCTACCTGCCCGTCGACTTCTCCTACTACGCGCCCGCCTCGGAGCGCTTCCACGCCATCCTGCGGGACTTCACGCCGGTCTGCGAGGCGGCGGGCACGGACGAGGCGTACCTCGACGTCGCGGGGTCGGAGCGGCTGTTCGGGGACGGCGAGGCGATCGCGGGGCTGATCCGCGAGCGGGTGCGCTCGGAGATCGGGATCACGGCTTCGGTGGGGGTGGCGACGAACAAGCTCATCGCGAAGGTCGCGAGCGACGCGGCCAAGCCGGACGGGGTGTGCGTGGTGCCGGCGGGAGAGGAGGCGGCGTTCCTGGCGCCGCGGCCGGTGCGCCACCTGCCCATGGTGGGAGCGAAGCTGGAGGAGCGGCTGGCGGAGCTGGGCCTGCGCACGATCGGGGAGGTGGCCGCCTATCCCGCCGGCGCGCTGCGGGAGCGCTTCGGGAAGATGGGGGAGGAGCTGCACGCGCGATCGCGGGGATGGTTCGAGGCGCCGGTGCTGGAACACCGCGGCACGGCGAAGTCGGTGAGCCGCGAGGTCACGTTCGGGACGGACATGGGCGAGCGGACGCGGCTGCGGGCGATCCTGCGGACGCAGGCCGAGCGGGTCGCGCGCGATCTGGCGCGCAGCGATCTGGCGGCGCGCACGGTCGTCCTGAAGCTGCGCTTCCCGCCCTTCGAGACGCTCACGCGGTCGTGGACGGGGGTGGGGCAGGTGGCGCTCGCGGACGAGATCTTCGAGGCGGGAGCGGAGCTGTTCGAGCGGGCCTGGCGGGAGGAGGGGGAGCGGCCGGTGCGTCTGATCGGGCTGGGGGTGATGAACCTCGGCCGGCCGGCGCGGCAGCTCAAGCTGGGCGAGACGTTCGAGGCCGACCGGCTGGCGGACACGGTGAACTCCCTGCGCGACCGCTTCGGGGAGGACTCGGTGCGTCGGGCGACCGAGATCGCGATGGATCGGGACGAGGGCGTGGAGTAGCGCGGGCGGGGCCGGGTGGCCTATGCTTGGGCTAGGTTTGGGAGGTTTCGTGACGGAGCAATCTCGGCCGCAGGTGTGGGTTTCGCTGGGGCGGGCGAGCAGGCTGCTCGGCGTGAGCCACTCGACGGTCCGCCGCTGGGCGGACTCGGGAGAGTTGCGTTCCTACCGGACGAGCGGCGGGCACCGGCGCATCCTGGAGGAGGACGTGCGCCAGTTCATGGCGCAGCACAGCCAGGCGGCGGGCTCGATCGACACCGACCGCATCAGCGAGCTGGCCATGGGGCGCGTCAAGCGCCGCCTGAGCCGGAGGCGCCAGACCCGCGAGATGGAGGCGTTCGCGGGGCTGGACAGGGCGACCCGCGACCGCCTGCGCTTCATCGGACGGCAGCTCGTCGACCTGTTCGCGCGGTTCGTCTCGTCGCGAACGCGTCCGGAGCGGTTCACCGACGACGCGCGCGGCATCGGCGCGGAGTACGGGCGCACGCTGGTGGGTGCGGGGGTGACGCTGACGGACGCGGTGATGACGTTCAACGCGCTGCGTCACTCGCTCGAGGAGACGGCGGCGCAGCTCGCGGCCGAGGCCCAGCAGGGGACGGACGAGGCGGTGGAGGCGATGGAGAGCATCCTGGGGCTGGCGGACACGGTGCTGGAGGGGATGGCGCAGGTGTACGAGGAGTCGCTGGCGCGCCGCTGAACGCCTTCACGCAAGGGAGCGTGGGCCTATACTTGGCGTCGCTATGAGCTTCTTCGACCGAGTGCGGGACACCATGCGCGAGACCGCGACGGCGGCGACGGAGGCCACCAAGAAGCAGGCCCGCCGCGCCCAGCTCGAGATGCGCGAGAGCCGCCTGGAAGCGCGCGTGAAGCGCGAGAAGACGGCCATCGGCGAGGCCCTCTACCCGCTGCTGGCCTCGGGGGAGCTGGAGAGCGACCTGGCCGAGGTGCAGACGGCGCTCTCGCGGATCGAGACGCTGAACCAGCAGCTCGCGGAGAACGCGGCGGAGCTCGAAGCGCTGCTGGCGGCGCCTCCCGGGCAGCCGCCTCAGGGTGGGAGCTAGCGCGTGACGGACTCCTCCGGCGGCGCCATCGGCCTCCTCCATCCGGGGGCGATGGGCGCATCGGTGGGGGCAGCGCTGGCGGGGCGGGGACAGCGCGTGCTCTGGGCGAGCGAGGGCCGCGGCGCGGCCACGCGCGAACGGGCGGAGTCCGCCGGGCTCGATGACGCCCGCAGCCTCGAACAGCTGACATCCGCCTCGGCGACGGTGATCAGCGTCTGTCCGCCGGATGCGGCGGCGGCGCTGGCCAAGCGGGTGGCGGGGACGGGTTTCGCGGGCGTGTACGTCGATGCGAACGCGGTCTCGCCGGCGCGGGGGCGGTCCATCGGGGAGGCGGTGCAGGCGGGCGGGGCGCGGGCGTTCGTGGACGGAGGCATCATCGGGCCGCCCGCCTGGAAGCCCGGAATCACGCGGCTGTACCTGTCGGGGAGCGAGGCGGCGGGGGTCGCGGCGCTGTTCGCAGGGAGCCCGCTGGAGGCGATCGCGATCGGGCCGGAGGCAGGGGCGGCCTCGGCGCTGAAGATGGCGTACGCGGCGTACACGAAGGGCACGTCGGCGCTGCTGGCGGGCATCCTCGCGCTGGCGGAGCGGGAAGGGGTGGCGGAGGCGCTGCGGGGGGAGTGGGCGATCTCGCAGGCGGAGCTGGCGGCGAGCGGGGAGGGGCGCGCGCTCGGGAGCGCGGCCAAGGCGTGGCGCTTCGCGGGGGAGATGGAGGAGATCGCGGACACGTTCGCGGGGGCCGGTCTGCCGGACGGGTTCCACCGCGCGGCGGCGGAGATCTTCCGCCGCTGGAGCGAGTTCAAGGACACACCCGAGCCGCCCGCGCTCGACGAGGCGGTGGCGGCGCTGCTGGCCGAGCGCGCCGGGGTGGCGCGCTAGCCGTGGCGCGCGGGAACGGCGCGAAACCCCGAAAGAAGCAGCCCCGGTCCCGCATCCCCTCCCTGCGCTGGGAGCGCGAGGCCTGGCGCGAGGGCGCGGCGACGGTCGCGGGGGTGGACGAGGTGGGCGTGGGGCCGCTCGCGGGGCCGGTGACGGCGGCGGCGGTGCTGCTCGCGCCGGACGACAAGCGGCCGTGGTTCCGGCGGGTGCGGGACTCGAAGATGCTGACGGCGGCGGCGCGCGAGGAGCTGGCGGCGGAGATCGAGGCGTCGATCCCGTACGGGATCGGGTGGGCGACGAGCGAGGAGGTCGACAGCCGCGGCATCGTCGAGGCGCGGCGGCTCTCAGTGCTGCGCGCGATCGAGGCGCTGCCCGGCACACCGGACCTGGTCATCTCGGACGCGCTGCCGCTGCCCCTGCCACGGGTGCGGGTCGAGCCGAAGGCCGACGCCCGCAGCGTCTCCGTGGCGGCGGCCTCGATCGTGGCGAAGGTGGCGCGCGACCGCCGGATGACGGAGCTGTGCGACCAGTTCCCCGGGTACGGGTTCTCCAAGAACAAGGGCTACTACACGGAAGCGCACCGGGCCGCGATCGACCGGCAGGGACCCTGCGAGGAGCATCGCGTGAGCTGGGCGCCGTTCGCGCAGGGCAAGCTGAACCTGTGAACCGCCGCAAGGAGCTGGGCGCCTTCGGCGAGCGCGTGGCCGCGCACCGGCTGGAGGCGGCGGGGCTCACGATCCTGGACCGCAACGCGCGCACGCCCAGCGGCGAGATCGACCTGGTCGCGCGGGACGGCGAGGACGTCGCGTTCGTGGAGGTGCGGACGCGGCGGGCGGATCGGGGCACGGCGGCGGAATCGCTCGACACGCGCAAGCTGCAGCGCATGTGGCGCTGCGCGATGGAGTACTGCGAGGCGCAGGGGCTCGACCCCGAGTGCGTGCGCATCGACCTCGTCAGCCTCGACATCGGAGCGCGCGACTCGGTGGCGCACATCGAGCACTTCCGGGGGCTCGAGATCCCGGACGAGTAGCGCGCCGGAGCGTGCTAGGATCGCCACGTTATGCCGATTTACGAGTTCCGGTGCGACGACTGCCCGAAGATCACGAACCATTTCTCGCGCAAGCCGGACCCGAAGGCGAAGGTCGCCTGCGAGCACTGCGGGAGCGAATCGACCCAGCGGCTCGTCTCGAGCTTCGCGCGAACGTACTCGCGGGAGGACGTGCTGGAGCGCTACGGCGACCCGGCGACCGACGACAAGGCGGACCTGCGGGATCCGCGGCAGATCGGCTCGTGGGTGGAGAAGCGGTTCGACGAGTACGGCGTCGACATGCCGGAGAGCGCGCGCGAGATGATCGACGCGGCGCGCGAGGGCGACCTGCCGGACCCGGTCAAGAACCTGTGAGCGGGGGCGGGGACGCGCCCCGGCCGGACACGTCGCCGCTGGGGGAGATAGCACCGCGAGTCGTCGCGCACCTGGAGGAGAAGCACGCCGCCCGTGAGAAGGCGCTGCGCGCCTCGCGGGCGCTGATCCAGGCGAGCGCGCGCAGCATCCGGCAGGTGCATCGGGGGGAGATGGAGGAGGCGAAGGCGCGGCTGGACGCGGCGCGGGCGGCGGCGGACGAGGGGTTCGAGGGGCTCGGAGGGCACCCGGACATCGAGCACGCGGGCTTCGTCCACGACGCGGAGAAGGAGTACGCCGAGGCGCGGGCGACGCTGGCGCTGGTCTCGGGGGCGCCCCTGCCCTCGCCGGAGGACGTGGGCGTGAGCGCGGCGGCCTGGCTGAACGGCGTCGCGGAGGCGGCGGGGGAGCTGCGGCGGGTCATCCTCGACCGGCTGCGGCAGGGCGACTTCGACGGCTGCGAGGCGCTGCTCGAGGCGATGGACGACATCTACGCGCTGCTGGTCACGATCGACTTCCCCGACGCGATGACGGGCGGCCTGCGGCGCACGACGGACCAGACGCGGGGCATCCTGGAGCGGACGCGCGGCGACCTGACGATGGCGATCGTGCAGCGGCGGGCGACGCCGGAGCGCTGAGTCCCGCGCGAACGCGCGAAACACAGGCGTCACATTGAACGCAGTCGGGTGGGACGCTAGAGTGCCTTGCGGCCCAAACCTTGCTGCGATTGCCGTTCCCGGGGGGAGCCCCAAGACGCGCGACGCCGCGCAGCACCCGTCTCCGGAGGAACCATGGAGATCCTGATCTTCGCCATCATCGCAGGCGCGCTCGCCCTCCTCTTTTCCGCCTTCCGCGTGTTCGCGGTGGTGCGGGAAGGCGAGGGGAACGAGACGATGCAGAACATCGCCCGCGCGATCCAGCTCGGCGCGGCCGCCTTCCTGAAGCGGGAGTACGCGGTGCTCGCGGTCTTCGTCGCGGCCGTGTTCGTCGTGCTGCTGGTGTTCATCGACCTCGACGTGCTGGACAAGGACCCGCTGTCGAGCCAGTTCTGGGACTTCGACAAGGACGTGCCGGCGATGTCGCTGTCGTACCTGATCGGCGCGATCCTGTCGGCGAGCGCGGGCTACCTGGGGATGACGATCGCGGTGCGGGCGAACGTGCGCACGGCGGCCAAGGCGCAGGAAGGGCTGAACCCGGCCCTGCGCGTGGCCTTCAACTCGGGCACGGTCATGGGCATGACGGTCGTGGGGCTGGGGATTCTCGGCCTGGCGATTCTGTACCTGATCTGGGAGAGCGCGGTTCCGCTGGCGGGCTTCGCCTTCGGCGCCTCCTCGATCGCGCTGTTCGCGCGCGTGGGCGGCGGCATCTACACGAAGGCCGCCGATGTGGGCGCCGACCTCGTCGGCAAGGTCGAGGCGGGCATCCCCGAGGACGACCCGCGGAACCCCGCGACGATCGCCGACAACGTGGGCGACAACGTGGGCGACGTGGCCGGCATGGGCGCCGACCTGTTCGAGTCGTACGTGGGCTCGATCGTGGCGACGATGGCGCTGGCGGCAGTCGCGATCGTGGGCGTGGAATACACCGGCGCGATCGGACTCTTCGGCGAGGGCGACTACTCCTTCAAGGGCGACGCCGTGATGCTGCCGCTGCTGGTGGCGGGCATGGGCATCTTCGCCGCCATCCTCTCGACCTTCCTCGTGCGCACGGGCGAGCAGGCGAGCCAGGGACGGCTCCTCTGGGCGCTGCGGGCGGGCGTGTACGGCGCCTCGGGACTGGTGCTGGTGGGAGCGGCGATCGCGATCGCCGTCATCGACCTGCCCTGGGACCTGTTCTGGGCGATCCTCGTCGGCCTGGTCGCCGGCCAGATCATCGGAACGGTGACGGAAGGATTCACCTCATCGGAAGGCTTCGCCCTGGGGCCGTTCCGCTACAGCCCGACCGTGAACCTCTCGCAGCAGGCGGAGACGGGCTCGGGGCCGGTGATCATCGGCGGGATGAGCCTGGGGATGCTCTCGACGGCGATCCCGCTGATCACGATCGTGGTCGCGATCATCCTCGCGAACGAGTTCGCGGGGTTCTACGGCATCGCGCTGGCGGCGGTGGGCATGCTCGCCCCGCTGGGCGTGACACTCGCGACGGACGCGTACGGGCCGGTGGCCGACAACGCCGGCGGCATCGCCGAGCAGGCGGGCCTCGAGCCGGAGGTGCGTGAGCGCACGGACGCGCTCGACCAGCTCGGCAACACGACGGCGGCGACCGGCAAGGGCTTCGCCATCGGCTCGGCGGCGCTGACGGCGCTGGCCCTGCTGGCGACCTACTCGATCACGACGGGCGTCGAGATGTTCAACCTCCTCGACTGGGAAGTGATGGTCGGCATCCTCATTGGCGCTCTGATGCCGTTCGTGTTCTCCGCGCTCTCGATGGGCGCGGTGGGGCGCGCGGCGCAGGCGATGGTGGAAGAGGTGCGGCGCCAGTTCCGGGAGAAGCCGGGGATCATGGACGGCACCGAGGAGCCGGACTACGAGCGCGCGGTCAGCATCTCCACGAATGGAGCGCTGCGCGAGATGGTCATTCCGGGCCTGCTGGCCGTGGCCGTGCCCATCTTCGTGGGCGCGGTGATCAGCGCGCAGTCGCTGGGCGGCCTGCTGATCGGCTCGATCGCGGCCGGCGCGATGCTCGCCATCATGATGGCGAACGCGGGCGGCGCCTGGGACAACGCCAAGAAGTACATCGAAGAGGGGAACTTCGGCGGCAAGGGCTCGGAAGCGCACAAGGCCGCCGTGGTGGGCGACACCGTGGGCGATCCGTTCAAGGACACCTCGGGGCCGTCGCTCAACATCCTGCTCAAGCTGATGTCGATCGTGGCGGTGGTGTTCGGGCCGCTGTTCATCTAGCGTAGCCGCCGTCCACGGCCCCCACGGAGCGGGCGGAGAGGAGGCGAGCGGTGACCGTGGCGCAGCTCGCGATTCCGCTCGCAGCGGCCGTTGCGGCCGTCTTCGCCATCTGGTTCGCGCTGGACGTCCTCCTGCGGACGCGCCCGAGCGAGGCCGTCTCGGCGGCGGCGGAACGCACCCGAGAGCTGGGCGGCTCCCTCGTCTGGCGGCTGGTCGCGCTCAGCGTGACGCTGGGGCTGGCCGGCGGGACGGGGTTCGGGGCGGCGGTGGGCGCCTACCGCGACGGGGTCGAATCGGGAGCGGTCGCGGGGCTGGCGGTGCTGGCGGGGGCACTGGCGGCGGCGGCGACGGCGGCGGCGGGAGCGGCACTCGGCCAGCGGGCGAGCGAACGGGCGGCGACGGCGGCGGACCGGACACTGCGGCAGGCGCTCGCGGTCGCGCTCTGGGCGGGAACGGCGCCGGCGCTCGCGGGCGGGGCGCTGGCGGTGGCGGGAGTCGCGGGGCTGTACGGAATCGCTACGCGCTTCGCGGACGTGCCCGGCAGCGAGGCGGCGTTCCTGGTGCTGGGCGCGGGGGCGGGCGCGGCGCTGACGGCGCTGGCGGCGCGGCTGCTGGCGGCGAGCGAGAACCCGGACGAGGAGGGGCCGGAGGCGGAGGCGGTCGAGGCCGCGGGGAGCGCGGCGGCCGGAGCGGACGCGGTCGCGCTGCTGGCGGCGGGAGGCGGCGCGGGGCTCGTGCTGGGCGCGCCGATGGCGCAGCTCGGCGACGACCTGGTGTGGATCGTGGCGCCGCTCGTCGTGATGGCGCTGGGGCTGGGCGCGGCGACGATCGCGGGCATCACGCTGCCGTTCTGGACGCGGTCGCTGCGGAACGCGGGTCGGTCGGTGGTGGCGGGGTACGCGATCACGGCGGTCGTGGGCGGGGCGCTGGCCTTCCTCGCGCCGGCCGCGATGCTGGAGGAGGGGCGCTGGTGGTTCGCGGGCACGGGGCTGACGGGGGCGGGGCTGAGCGCGCTGCTCTTCTTCGTCGGGCGCGCCATCGTAGGGGACGGGTCGGGCTACCGGGGGACGGGCGCGGCCTTCGCGCTGCTGACGGGCATCGCCCTGGTGGCGGCGTTCGCGTTCGGGTGGCAGGTCGAGATCGAGGGGGTCAGCTCGACGGCGACGGCGCTGTACGGGGTGGCGATGGCGGCGGCGGGGGCGCTGGCGCTGGCCCCGGCGGCGGTCGCCGTTCGCGGATTCGGGTCGGGGGCGGCGAACGCGGTCGCGCTGGCGGAGCGCGCGCGGGAGGCGGCCGAGCCGGTCGAGGGCGAGGAGGAAGCCCCGGTCCTGATGCCGCTGGGCCCGCTCGCATCAACGGCGCAACGCGCGCTGGCGCCGGCGTGGTGCCACGGGATCGGCTGGACGGCGCTCGTGGGGGCGGTGCTGGCGGGGGCGCTGCTGCTGGCGGTGCGGACCGAGCTGGGGAACGTGGCCGCGCAGGACATCCCGCGCTACGTGCAGCTCGCGGCCGAGCTCGGGGTCGTGCCCGACTTCGAGGACATCCAGGCGCAGACCGCCTACGACCTGGCGGCGTACCGGGACGTGCTCGACCGGCACGACATCGACGCGGCGGACGCGCCACAGCTGCTGCTCGCGGGTGAGCCCGAGACGCGGCGCCTGCTGGAGGTTCGCGCGGAACAGGGGCGGCTGGACGAGGGGATCGTGGCGATCGCGGGCGGACCGCTGCCGTTCCCGGCGCTGCCGCCGCTGCGGCTCGACCGGCTGGCAGGGCTGGGGGCGCTGTTCGCGCTGACGGGGCTGCTGGCCGCGATCGGTCTGGCGGCGGCGGGGCGGCGGGCTGCGGCGGCTCGGGCGCTGGGGGCGGTGCTGGTGGCGGCGGGGGTTCCCGTGGCGGCGGCGCTCATCGCGAGGGCGGTGGTCGGGGGGAACGGGGGCTGGGAGGTGGCGGCCGGGGCGGCGCTGGCGGCGCTCGTCGCGGGGCTGGCGCTGGCGGGGAGGGGCGGCGGCAAGCAGGGCGTGACGGCGGAGACGGGACTGGCGCTGGCGGTGTTCCTGGGGGCGGCGGGTGCGGTGATCGCGCCCGCGCTGGTGGCCGTCTAGCCATATCAGGGGCGAATATGGCCCTCCACGGGACGAATATCGACGAATTTCGGGCTTTATTTGTGATTTCCTTCCCAAAGTCCTTGACAGGCCGATCTCGGGGCTGCTAGCTTCATGGGGCTCCGCAAGGAGCGTGCGCTCGGTGAAAACCGAAACCTGCAGAGTGCGCCACAGTGGCGCAGCGGGGGAACCACTTTCCGGGGTGAATGGGACCTCTCCAGTCCCTAGGGCAACCTTCCGCCCGAACCCGTCAGCTAACCCCGTATGCACTAGGAAGGCCTGGCGAGCAGGATGCTCGCTTCGAGGCCGAGATGTTCTTGCCTCACGGAACCCAGGAGAAGTTCCCCATGCCTGCCTTGCAAGAGGCCCCTCCCAAGACGTGCCCGAAGTGCAGCGGCTCCATCATCGTGGAGCGGGACTGGCACGGCACTTACGGCAGCTGCATCATGTGCGGCTACGTGCACGAAGTGCTGACGCGGCCGCCCATCGACCTGGCTGCCGAGGAAGCGGCTCTGCCGCAGCGCCAGCGCCGGCGCCAGCCGTCGCACGGCAAGCTGCGCCTGTAATCGCACTCCTCACGTTCGGGACCTGAAACCCCCGCCGGTGCGGGGGTTTCTCGTGCCCGCGACGGGACCGATGTCGCGGATTCCCCTATCCTCTGCGCGAGGATTTCGTGACAGACGAGCAAGACAGCGGACTGGAGGGAGCGCGCACGGAAGCGGAGCGGCGGGGCGTGGGCGGCTACGGCCGCCACGTCTTCATCTGCACCGGTCCGGACTGCATCACGCCCGAGGAAGGCATGGCCGCCTGGACGCGGCTCAAGAGCGGTGTGGGCGAGCTGAACAAGCGCGAGGGCGCCACGCCCATCTACCGGACGAAGGTCGGCTGCCTGCGCATCTGCGAGAGCGGTCCGACGGCGGTGGTGTACCCGGAGGGGCGGTGGTACGCGGGGATGCAGGGCGAGGCGCTGGACCTCGTGATCGCGGAGGACCTGGGGGAGGGCCGGGCGGTGGAGGACTACCTGATCGGCGAGAACCCGCTCTCGACCGAGCCGGACGTTAGTTGACGCCCCGCTCGTAGCCCTCCCACCAGGGGGCGCGCAGGTTCGTCTTGAGGATCTTGCCGGCGCCGGACTTGGGCAGGGGCGTGTCGTGGAACTCGACGCTCTTGGGGCACTTGTAGCCGGCGATGAGCGCGTGGCAGTGCTCGACCAGGTCGGACTCGGTGGCGGTTGCGCCCTCGCGCAGGACGATGGCGGCGTGGACGGCCTCGCCCCAGCGGTCGTCGGGGATGCCGAAGACGGCGGCCTCGAGGACGGCGGGGTGCTGGTAGAGGGCGCCCTCGGTCTCGGTCGTGAACACGTTCTCGCCGCCGCTCACGATCATGTCCTTGGAGCGGTCGACGATGTAGATGAAGCCCTGCTCGTCGATGCGGGCGACGTCGCCGGTGTGCATCCAGCCGCCGCGGAGGGCCTCGGCGGTCTCCTCGGGGCGGTTCCAGTAGCCGAGCATGACGTTGGGGCCGCGGGCGACGATCTCGCCGGTGCCGCCCGCGGGGACGGGCGCGTCGTTCTCGTCGACGACGCGGACGGCGACGCCCTGGACCTGGCGCCCGCAGGAGGCGAGCCGCTCGATGCCCTCTGGCGTGTCGTAATCGAGCCACTCGATGCGCTGGGCGCAGAGGAGGGGGGCGGTCTCGGTCATGCCGTAGGCCTGGGCGAGGATGGGCCCGAAGATCTCGCGGGCGGCGAGGATGCGGTCGGTGGGCATGGGCGAGGCGCCGAAGAGGAGGGCGCGCAGGGAGGAAAGGTCGTAGTCGCCGACGGTGGGGTGGTTCACGACGAAGTTGATCATGGTCGGCACGAGGATGGTCGCGGTCACGCGCGCATCCTGGACGACGGCGAGGAAGGCGTCGGGGGCGAAGCCGGGGATGAAGGCGTGGGCGCCGCCGGCGGCGGTGACGGAGTAGCAGGCCCAGGCGTCGGCGAGGTGGAACATGGGAGCGGCATGGAGCCAGACATCGGGCTCCTCGAAGGCAAACGTCATCTGGATGTGCTGGGAGTTGGAGACGACGTTCCGCTGGGAGAGCATGACCCCCTTGGGGAGGCCGGTGGTGCCGCCGGTGTAGCAGAGGTTGATCATGTCGTCCTCGTGCCAGTCGCGGGCGGCGGCAGCGAGGGGCTCGTTCCCGGCGACGAGGTCCTCGTAGGCGTGCATCCCCTCGCCGGCGCTCTCCGCGAGGACGACGACGTACTCGAGCTTCGGCAGGCGGTCGCGGAACGATGCGAGCAGCTCCAGGTACTCGGGCCCGACGAGGAGGGCACGGATCTCGCCGTCGTTGATGATGAACTCGAGCTCGGGGCCGGAGAGGCGGATGTTCAGGGGCGCGAGGGGCGTGCCCGCGTAGTGGGCGGCGAAGTACGTCTCGAAGTAGCGGTGAGAGTTGTTGGCGAGGATGCCGATGTGATCGCCGGGCTCTACGCCGAGGGCGAGGATGCCAGCGGCGAGCGAGCGGATGCGGCCGGATGTCTCGGCGTAGGTGCGGCGCACGTCGCCGTCGATGACGGCGGGGCGGTCGCCGTAGAGGAGGACGCTGCGTTCAAGGATGTCGCCGACGAGCCACTGGCTCATCTCAGGCGACCTCGAAGAGGCCGGCGGCGCCCATGCCGCCCCCGACGCACATGGTGATGACGGCGTAGCGGGCGCCGCGGCGCTTCCCCTCGAGGAGGGCGTGGCCGACCATGCGCGTCCCGCTCATGCCGTAGGGGTGGCCGATGGAGATGGCCCCGCCGTTCACGTTGAGGTTCTCGTCGGGGATGCCGAGCTGGTCGCGGCAGTAGACGACCTGGCAGGCGAAGGCTTCGTTCAGCTCCCAGAGGTCGATGTCGTCCATGCCGAGGCCGGTGCGTTCGAGCAGCTTGGGGACGGCGTAGATGGGGCCGATGCCCATCTCGTCGGGTTCGCAGCCGGCGACGGCCATGCCGCGGTAGTAGCCGAGCGGCTGGAGGCCGCGCTTCTCGGCGGCGGAGGCCTCCATGAGGGCGCAGGCGGCGAAGCCGTCGGAGAGCTGGCTGGCGTTGCCGGCGGTGATGAAGCCGTCCTCGCCCATGACGGGCGGGAGCTTGGCGAGGCCCTCGGCGTTGGTGGTCGGGCGGTTGCACTCGTCCATGTCGATGGCGACGTCCTGCTTGCTCGTCTCGCCGGTCTCGCGGTCGACGACGACCTTGGTGACGTTGCTGGTGATGATCTCGCCGGCGAAGAGGCCGGCGTCCTGGGCGGCGGCGGTGCGGCGCTGGCTCTGGAGGGAGTACTCGTCCTGGGCCTCGCGGGAGATGTTGTAGCGCTTCGAGACGACCTCGGCGGTGGTGATCATGGGCATGTACATGTCGGGCGTCGCATCGAGGACGTTGGGGTCCTGGGCGCGGAAGGTGTTCTGGTTCTTGTTCTGGACGAGGCTGATGGACTCGATGCCGCCGGCGATGACGGTCTCCATGCCGTCGATCATGATCTGCTTGGCGGCGGCGGAGACGGCCATCAGACCGGAGGAGCACTGGCGGTCGATGGACTGGCCGGAGACGCTCACGGGCAGGCCGGCGGCGGCCGCGACCTGGCGGCCCACGTTGAACCCCTGCGTTCCCTGCTGCAGCGCGGAGCCGACGATGACGTCGTCGATCTCGGCGGGGTCGATGCCGGCGCGGGAGACGACCTCCTTCACGACGGGGGCGGCCATGGTGGGCGCGGGGGTGTCGTTGAAGGCGCCGCGGTAGGCCTTGCCGATGGCGGTGCGGGCGGTGGAAACGATGACGGCTTCACGCATGACGGTGGACCTCCAGGGGACGGCCACGGCGGGCTCGTCCGCAGCGAGGCGAGCCTACCAGAAGCCGGGGCGATAGCGGATGCCGCGGTGCTCGTGGCCGGCCTCGCCCGCCTTGCGCAGGCGCACGAGGTGCTTGCGGCACAGCTCGATGGTGTCGCGGCGCACGTCGGAGGGGTCGTCCCTCCACATGGAGACGGCGACCTCCTCCAGGGGAGGCTGGGGACAGAACTTGCAGCGCCTCAGGGGCACGAGCGTGGCGCTCCGTGCGGCCTACTCGCCGTCGTCGTAGGCGACCCACTGGTCGTAGAGGTGGTGGAAGTGGCGGACCTTCCCCTCCTCGTAGGCGGCCAGGTAGATGTAGGGGTCCTGCTTGGTCTTGAGGCCCTTCTGGACCTTGGGCAGGTTGTAGCTGTCCTGGTTGAGGACGCGGGCGAGGCCTCCCATCTCGGGGGCCTCGGTCCAGTGCTCATCCGGCCCGAGCCAGTGGATCTGGGCGGCGGGGGGCTTGGGCTTCCCCTCGGGCCAGGGGGCGAGGTAGATGACCTCCATGATGCTCATGTCGGGGTTGTCGCCGTAGGGGCGGAAGCGGTAGACGATGCGGCTGAACGAGCCCCACGGGTGGAAGTTGGGGAAGAGGTTGTTGTACTGCCCGTCGATGAGCTCGGCGTCGCAGTAGGTATCGACGCGGTCGCCGATGGTCTCGCGCAGGGTCTCGCGCATCATGTCGGCCATCCGGTGGCGGGTGGCGAAGATCTCGTCGCGGTCGGGGTGGATGTTGCGGTGGGCGCTCGTGCGGGCGGCGACCGTGACGGCGCGGGACCAGTTGCCGAACGAGTCGTACTGGTGGTTGGCGCCGTCGCCCCCGTAGATCATGAGCTGCGGGTGGGTGGCGATGATGTGGTAGCCCTCCATGAAGGCTTCCTGGTTGGCCTTCCAGTTCGCGCGCACGATCTTCGCCACGTGCATCTGCTTG
Source organism: Tepidiformaceae bacterium (assembly GCA_965203115.1). Lineage (GTDB taxonomy): Bacteria > Chloroflexota > Dehalococcoidia > Tepidiformales > Tepidiformaceae > UBA2991. The sequence continues at coordinate 187,931 of OZ241859.1, forward strand.
TACTTCTTCTCGTAGTCGTACTTCTCGTAGTGCTTCGGCAGGTCGCCGATGTAGTCCTCGAAGGGCTCGCAATCGGGATCGGGGTTGATGAAGACGAAGCCGCCCCACGTGCCGACCTTCGCCTCGCGCAGATGGCTGGCGTCCTCGCGCACCTCGGGGAAGTCCCACTCCGAGGGAATCTCGCGGAGCGAGCCGTCGATCTCCCAGCACCAGCCGTGGAAGGGACAGCGGAACTCCGTCGCCTTCTTGCCGTCGAACTCGCGCAGCTGCCGGCCGCGGTGGAGGCAGGCGTTGTTGTAGGCCTTGAACTCGTTCTCGCCCGTGCGCACGACGATCCAGGAGAGGTGGGCGACGTCGTAGACGAGGTAGTCGCCGACCTCGGGGATGTCGTCGACGTGGGCGGCCATCTGCCAGACGCGCTTCCAGAGGCGCTCGACCTCCAGGTCGTGCCACTTCTTCTGCGTGTAGCGCTCGGTCGGGACCCTGCGGACGCCGCCCTCGAGGGAGTGCTCCATGCGCAGGGTCTCGGGGATGCGCTCGGGGTACTGGTCGCCGTCGAGCAGCTCCATGAAGGAGATGCCGGAGGAGCGGGGGCCGGCGGGGGTCTCGCGGCCGGGGTCGCCGGTGTAGCGGGTGAAGGTGTCGTCGATCTCGCCGGCGAGGGCGGTGCCGCCGGTGTACTGGGCCTCGGCGGCGGCGGCGTCGCGGTTGGCGAGCATGCGGGAGGAGCGGCGGGGGTCGTTCTCGACGAACTCGGGGGGAAGCTCGGGGCCGCCGACCCACTGGAGGAGATGGGGGTCGGCGTACTGCAGGTCACCCTCGAGGTGGATGCCGTCCCACTGGAAGATGCCGTACTTCTTCGCCTTCTCGACGCGGACCTTGCCGTCGCCGAGCTCGGTGTAGGTGGCGCCGCTGAGGGGATGGACTTCGGACTTCATGGCTGCTCCTGATGTGGTGCTTCGCCGCGCTCAGGCGACGTCGAACTGGACCCAGAGCTCGCGGGGGGCGCGGAAGCCGCCCTCGTTGATGTTGGGTCCGGTGATGCCCTCGTGGTCGGGGAATTTGGGGCGGGGGTTCTTCATGGCCTCGCAGAGGCGCGTGCTCGCGATGATCGCCTCCTGGCGGGCCATCGCGTAGCCCATGCAGAAGTGCTGGCCCATGCCGAAGCCGAGGTGGCCCGCGCGGCCGTCGGGGTAGCGTCCGGAGCGCAGCTCGCGGCCCATGTGCAGGTCGTCCCGGAAGACATCGTAGGTGTCCGGGTCCTTGAACACACGCTCGTCGCGGTTGCCGGCGCCGAGCAGGAGGGAGATGGAGGCGCGCTCGGGGATGACCTCGCCGTACATCTCGATCTCGCAGGTCGTGCGCCGGCCCTGGCCGTGGACGACGGGGTCGTAGCGCATCATCTCGGTGAAGACGTTGGTCCAGAGGGAGTGGTCGCGCTGGACTTCCTCGAACTGGTCGGGGCGGGTGTAGAGCATGTGGTACCACATGTTGGCGATGGCCTTGTCGGTCGTATCGCCACCGGCGGCGAGGAGGAGAGCGACGAAGCCCTTGACCTCCTCGACGTTCATGCGCTTGCCCTGCAGCTCGGCGGTGACGATGCGGGAGACGAGGTCCTCGCCGGGGTTCTCCGTACGCTCCTCGATGATCGGTTCGAGGTAGTCCCATATCTCGTCGCGGGCGTGGATGCCGTCGACGTAGTACTGGCCCGAGCCCATGCCGGCGATGAGGCGCTGATACCAGTCGACGAACGTGTCCTCGTCGTGGCGGGGGAGGCCGAGCATGTTGGAGATGACGCGCACCGGGAACTGGTTGGTGAACTGGCTGACCAGCTCGACCTCGCCGGTGTCGGAGAAGCCCTTCGCGATGTCGTCGGCGGCCTTCTGCGCGATCTTGTCGAGGAGCTCGCGGGCGATCATCTCGATGTAGGGGATGAAGGCCCCGAGGCGGTTGCCGACGAACTGGTCGGCGACGATGTTGCGCATCCAGCGGTGCCGCTGGCTGTTGCCGTACTCGAGGATGTTGGGGCCGAACACGGAGCGCTCGCCGAACTTGTAGGGGCCCTCGGGGTTGTAGGTGGCGCGGTCGTAGTGCTCGTTGTCCTGGAAGACGCCGACGATGTCGTCGTAGCGGCTGAGCACCCAGCGCCCGTGGAACCCGTCGCGGAAGAGGGGGCGGTTGTCGCGCAAGCGCTTGTAGAGGGGGAAGGGGTCCTTGCGATATTCGGGGGAATCGAACTCGCGCGGATCGATCTCGGTCTTGAGGCGTTCAGCCGCCTTCTGTCCTGCCCTCATGGTCCGGCTCCCGTCGAGCGCACGGCTCGCTGTGACGGGACAGGATACGCCTATGGAGTGGGGGCAGGGGCGGACTACAGCCGCTCACCCCAAATGCGAAGGCCACGTGTGATCTGCTTTTCGAGCCATATGCGGAACTCCGCGGCGACGGTCTCAAGCGCTTCGTCGTCGGAAGGCTGCACGTCAAAACGAAACGGGTCGTTAGCGCTAGAGCTGCTTCCCCAAGGCCCACCACCACCGGGGTGTGTGAAGAGGAATTCCGTGACCTCATACGCGCGAGGGCGGCCCCCGGTGGGATGCAACACGATCGCCAGCCGAACGTCGGCCTCGGGTCGAGCAGGCAGGCCCAAGCGCAGAGCGACCCACCGAGATGGGCGTCCCACGTCAAGCTGACCGCGACTGCCCACAAACTGCCGGATCTGGCTGGGCGACGAGACGTCGTTGGCGTTACCGCTGGAGACCGTGGCCGACACCACAACACCTTCTGACTCGAAGGCACGCTGCGTCTCCGCTACGACTTCTTCGAAGCGAACCGAAGCCACGCCCACCAATTCGTCCAGCGCGCCGGCCACCCGGGTCACCGTGGCTTCCTGAGTCGCACGCGCAGCTGCAGCTGCGGCCTCAATCCTCTGCACAGCCTCCTCGCCCCGGAGGGTACGAATGATTTTGAGGGCTTCCTGGAGGTCGGCCCGCTGAATGTCCGTGAATAGGTCGACGAGTGGCTTGAGGTCACCCTTGTCTGCTGCTCTCAGAGCGTCCAGGTAGGGTTCGCGGTGCTCCTCATCGCGAACCACTAGGACCAGGTAGTCGGCCTTCAGAAAAGCAGCGCCCGTGAGGGCGCGCGCTACGCGGCCGTTGCCATCGATGAACGGGTGTATCTGGGCAAAGCGATGGTGAAGCCACGCCGCCTCGACCTCTGCGCACACATCCAAGGCTTCATGCTGCTTTGACCACGAGAGTAGCTGGTCAATCTCGCTGTCGACCTGCTCAGGCGGGCAATACTCGTGAACGGACCCGTCAGGCTGAAGTGGGTTATTCGGCCACTTCTTCCAGACTCCTTTCTCCGATGAGCGCCACTCGATCTTCTTCACTGTGCCGGTCTGGTCTAACACATCTCGTGTGGCCTGATTGGCGGTCAAGCGCTGATGCAGGTCTTTGACGTAGAACGGGGTCATCTCCCGCTGTTGCCCGACAAGGTCCATAACCATATCAAGCGCGGCGCGCTGATCGCGAATGAGAGACTCCGCATCGGTTGAAATGAGGTTGTCCTCATGAAACTGGCCAAGCGCTTCCATGCCAGCCTCAAGGATCTGTAGCGTGACACCCCGGTCGACGGTGTAGAGGCGCTCGATCACTCCCGCCTCAATCGCCCACCGCAGCTTCAGTTCTTCCTGGAACTTGTCGAGCTTGGTCTCGTCCTTGATGAGCTTGCGGTCCGCGACCCATTGGCGGTGAACGGCATGGAGATCAGGGCGGCAGAGGTCGCGCCAGTTCTCGGGCAAGTCTTGGATCGGTTCCCATTTGTGAGCGATGGGCGGTGTCTCAGGCTGGCTGTCGGACATTAGCTCTCAGTGCCAGATTCCCACCAAGCCCCCACCGGCGCAATAGCGGGCGTCAGGCGAAGGCGCTGAGGACCTCTTCGTCGAGGCGCTGGTAGAGGCGGGGGTTGTTGGGCATGCGCGCGAAGATGGCCTCCTCGACGCCGACCTCCTCGTAGCGCCGCAGGACCTCGACGATGCGCTCGGCGGGACCGATGGCGAGGTCGCGCTCGCGCTCCTCGGGGGTGAGGTTGCCGCCGTAGCGCTCCCGCCACATGGCGGCCTTCTCGGGGTCGTCCTGGAGGACGCAGGTGAGCTGGATGCTCTTCTTGATCTCGGCGGGGTCGCGGCCGATGTCGGCGCAGTGCTGTTCGAGCACCTCGATCTTGCGGCGGACGAAGTCGGGCGGGCCGTCGACGTTCATGATGTCGCCGTAGCGGGCGCAGGTACGGAGGGTGCGCTTCTCGCCGCCGCCGCCGACCATGATGGGGGCGTGGGGCTGCTGGATGCACTTGGGCTCAAAGGGCGTGTCGTCGAGCTGGTAGTGCTCGCCCTCGAAGGTGACGGGGCCCTCGGTATCGAAGAGGAGGCGGATGACCTGGACGGCCTCCTCGAGGCGGTCGAGACGCTCCTTGAGGGAGGGGAACCGCCAGCCGAAGGCGGTGTGCTCGCGTTCGAACCAGGCGGCGCCGATGCCGACGTTCATGCGGCCGCCGCTCATGTCGTCCATGGTCGCGATCATCTTCGCGACGAGGGCGGGGTTGCGGTACGTGTTGCCGGTGACGAGCGTGCCGAGCCGGACGCGTTCGGTGGTAGCGGCGAGCCCGGCGAGGAGGGCGTAGGCCTCGAAGGTGGGGATCTCGTTGCCGAGGTTGGGGACGGGCGGGAAGAAGTGGTCGTAAACCCAGAGGCTGGACCAGCGGCCCGCATCGACGGTGCGGGCGACGGCGGTGATGTCCTGCCAGCTGGTGGAGTTGTTGTGGAGCTGGGCGCCTATCTGCATGTCGCTCTCCTGTGGAGTGGGGCGAGTCTACAGGGGGTCCGGGGGGCGTATGCTCGCGGGCATCACGAGGCGGGCCGGGGCGCGCCGCGGTCCGCCGCAAGGAGGATCGCCATGGGCGTCTCCCACACCGTATTCATGAGCTTCAAGGAGGGGGCGGACGAGGCCCTCATCCAGGAGTTCTGGGACAAGCTCGACGAGTTCCCCTCGCAGAAGCCGGGGCTGCGCCGCTGGATCTCGGGGAAGCCGGGGAACTACTACCCGATCTCGAGCGAGGACTACGACCTCGCCTTCTCGGTGGAGGTGGACTCGCCGGCGGCGATGGTCGACTACGCGCGCCACCCGTTCCACATGGACGCGGCGGCGCTGATGGGGCCGATCATCGAGAACGTGCTGGTGGTCGATTTCGAGTTCACGGCCGTTCAGCAGAGCGCCGTCGCCTACAAGGCGCCGCGCGAGGGCGACGACAACGTGGCCATCGCGCACGTGACCTGCCTGGCGTTCAAGGACGACGCGAGCGAGGAGGACATCGAGGAGTTCACGCTCGCGCTCGACCGCTTCCCGCGGCAGAAGCCGTTCATCCGGCGCTGGATCCTGGGCAAGCCGGGGCCGTACTACGGCTCGGCGACGGACCGGTTCGACCTCGTGTTCATCGCGGAGGTCGATTCGATCGAGGCGATGGAGGAGTACGCGCGGCACCCATACCACACCGAGGTGGTGGGCCCGATGCTGGGACCGATCATGAAGGACGTGCTGGTGGTCGATTACGCCTACTCGCGGGTGATCGAGAGCGCCGTCGACTACGCGCAGATCATCCCCTACCGGTAGGGGTCTGGGCTCAGGGGTAGCGGTACTCGCGCAGGGGGCGCCAGAGCCTCCAGATGAGCAGCGTGGCGCCGAACGCGAGGAAGGCGCCGAGCATCATCGTCGCGCGCTCGCCGATCCAGGCGGACCAGAGGCCGACCCAGAGCGTGCCGATGTTGTTGGCGGTGACGGCCGCGAGCACGAGGAAGGCGGAGGCGCGCCCGCGCATGTCGTCGGGCGTGGTGAGCTGCACGGTCGTCTGGCGGACGGCGACGGTGACGGCGTCGGCGAGTCCGAGCAGGGCGATCGTGATGGCGCCGGCCCAGAGGGCGGTCACGTTCGAGAACAGGAGGAGGACGACGGCGTAGCCGAGGGAGGCGTAGATGACGAGCATCCCCTTGGAGCGGTAGCCGGCGAAGAAGAGCGCGCCGAATGAGCCGGCGACCGCGCCGGCGCTGTTGGCGGAGCCGAGCACGCCCACGGCTCCGGCGCCGCCCTTGAAGAGGCCCTTCGCGATCACGGGGAGGATCTCGCGGTAGAAGGAGACGACGGTGATGCCGATATCGAGTAGGAAGAGGCCGGGGAGGATGGGGTGGCGGATGACGAAGAGGAAGCCCTCCCAGACGCGGCGCACGGTCGAGCCCTCGGCGACCTGCTCGACCTGGCCTCGGGCGCGGATGAGGAAGGGCAGGAGGGCGGCGGGGGCGGTGGTGCCGGCGGCCACGAAGAAGGCGGCGGTGAGCCCGACGCCCTCGGCGACGCCGGCGAAGAGGAGGGGCGCGAGGATGGAGCCGGCGTTCATCGTGGCCGTCTCGCCCGTGATGGCGAGCATGAGGTGGCGCCGGGGCACGACGGTGGGGGTGAGGGCGGCGGCGGCGGGCTGCGAGATAACCTGCGTCGCGGCGGTGATGCCGATGGCGACATACACCTGCCAGACGGTGAGCAGGTCGGCGGCGGCCAGGAGCCCCAGGACCAGCAGGACCGCGAAGGTGACGGCATGGGCCGCCGCCACCAGGTGCTTGCGGTTCATGTAGTCGGCGAGGGCGCCGCCCCAGAGGAGCGCGGGGATCTGGACGACGAGCTGGACGACGCCGATGAATCCGAGGAGGGCGGCCGAACCGGTCTCGTCGAAGAGCCACTGGGCGGTGACGAGGATGCGCATCCAGCGGGAGACGACCGTGGCGAGGCCGGTCGCCCAGAGGTAGCGGTAGTCGCGGAAGGTGAAGGCGGCCCAGGGCCGCAGGCTCTGCGGCCCCTCGTCCTCGATCTCGACCTGGTCGGCGGGCGGCTGCGTCAGCGCTCGGGACCTTCCGCGGCGGCTGCGAGCCGGAGTTGGTCGACGCGGCGGACTACGGCCGTCAGCAGACCCGACTCGAAGGCCCCAGCCAGCGCTCCCGTCACGAACCGGTCCTGCCGGATGACCGTTGTCAGGAGCTTCTGGAGTTGCTCAACGGTGGCGTCCGCGATCGCGGTGGGGTCGTCGCGCAGGCGGCGGGCCTCCTCGGTCTCCTTCCACGAGGGCCAATCGACCTCCGGGCTCACCCAGCCATCCTCGTAGGCGGTGTCGACGAAGCGCGCGGCATGCTCGGAGAGACGCGACCAGGGCATGGTGCCGTCTCTCGCGCCTCCCTCCATGGTCGCGAAGACGAAACCCGGACCCTCGAAGACGGGCAGGAACGCGGCGAGGGCGTCGAGGCGGGGCTCGGCGGGTGGCTCTTCCCGAGCGGTCAAGACGCCGCCCCGTTCATTTCGCCGCTGCCTCGGCTTGCACTCCATTGAGCGCCTTGAGTTCACCGAGCACTCGTTCGAGGCGTTCGACGAGCACGTCAATGTGCTCCTCTGCGTCGTCGTATGTAATGCACGACGCCTTGATGCCATCGGTCTTGATGTTTGGCCGATCGTCTTCGCTGGTGAAGGCGTCGGCGGCGAATTTGTCAGCCCAGGGCTCAAGGATGGCCCGCAGGTCTTCGGGAAGATTCGCCAGGGACGAGGCGTTCTGTAGGTCGTTCGTACCGGCACCAAACGTGAAGTGGCGCACTGGCAGCCACGACGACTCGGGCGTCTCGGGCGCCAGCAGCCAAGCAACGGTGTAGTACTGGCCACGGACCCGCGCACGGATGCTGACACCGCTCCCGTAACCAAGAACAGTCCCACCTGCCCTGCCCGACGCATCGAGCAGGCGACGTGCGGCCTCGCCGTGTGCAGGGTTAGAGAAGGCACTAGGGAATGTCCCACGGGTCCAACCTTGCTTCCCGGCCTTCGATGGTGGAGCCGCGAGAGTTCCAATGACCGTGGGCACAAAGGTCTCACTGCCGCGACTCGCGTAGCGTTTGACTTCAACGGCGAGCACTTCGACCCGCATTTGCTCGTTGAGGAACTCGACGATGCGAGCGAGTTCCGGAGGGATGGCGTCGGCGACAATGAGCAGCCGAAGATTTGACGCACGGAGGTTCGTCTCCACGTCCTTCCAGAAGGTATCGGCGTCAGGCTCGTCTCCGCTCTGCAACAGATCGCGAAGTTTGGCTTCCCAGTCTGGCTGTTCCTCAAAGGACTCCCTCAGCCGGTCAATGCGCACATGGCTCGCGTTTGCGGCATATTCCAGAACCTGCCCGACGACCTCGCGCCGCAGCTGTGTGTTCGATCCTCGCTTCACTTCGACGATCGTCGGTATCGCATCTTGATCGAGGAGAAGTACATCAACCGACCATCGGTCGGGGGAGTCCTCAGTGTCGGGAACACCCTGCTCTCTCCGAATCAGGACCCACCGGCGCGGCTTGTCGGGGCGGATGCGCCCGCCGCCAAGCAGGTCTGGCTCCTCAGCGATCAGTCGCTGGATCGCATCCTCGTCGTCGAAGGGCTGCGCCTCCAACTCGTCCATCTTTCCGTCCGTGCGGACGTAGATGTGGTCGCTCACGCGCCGCCCTCGACTGCGGCGCCCTCGTCGAGGAGGCGGAGGATAGTGGTGGCGAGCTCGCGCGCGTCCTCGGGGGTGAGCTCGACGGCGACGCGGGCGCCGGTACCGAGCTCCTCGTTCACGAAGTCGAGGTTGAGGGCGTGCTCGCGCTGGAGATGGAAGGGGTGGTCGAAAGAGACGTAGGTCTGGGCGATGGGGAACCAGCGGTCGCGGGACTTGCCGCTGCCGGCGATCTGGACCTTCTCGGCGATCATGGTGCACATGGCGCGCTCTCCTTCGCTTAGCCCAGGTTCCGCTCGAGGAAGTCCCAGATCTTCTGCCAGCCGTCGACGGCGGCCTCGGCGGCGTAGGCCTGGGGGTAGTTGTAGTAGAAGAAGCCGTGCCCCGCGTTGGGGTACATGTGGAACTCGTAGTCCTTCCCCTCGCGCTGGAGGGCGGCCTCGTGCTCGGCGACCTGCTCGGGCGTGGGGCTGAAGTCGTTCTCCCCGAAGAGGCCGAGGAGGGGCGCGTTGAGGTTGGCGGTGTAGTCGATGGGGGCGACGGGCTGGCGCTCGGAGAGGTTCTCGGGGGGCATGACGACGTTCCCGCCCCAGCAGTCGACGACGGCGTCGACGCCCTCGCTCGTGCGGCAGGCGACGAGGAAGGAGTGGCGCCCGCCGGAGCAGGTGCCCATGACGCCGACCTTGCCGGTCACGTAGGGGAGGGAGCGGAGGTAGGCGATGCAGCCGTCGGCATCGCCGACGACGCGGTCGTCGGGCGCGCCGCCCTCGGCGCGGACCCTGGCGGCGACATCCTCGGGCTCGCCCTGGCCGTCGCGGTAGTAGAGGTCGGGGCAGATGGTGACGTAGCCGTGATGGGCGTAGCGGCGGGCGGTCTCCCGGTACCACTCGTCCCAGCCGGGGATGTGGTGGAGGAGGAGCATGGCGGGGAAGGGGCCCTCGCCGAGGGGGCGGGCGAGGTAGGCGTAGATGGAGTCGCCACCGTCGCCCTGGACGGTGATGGTCTCGGCGATCATGCCTTCGTAGGCGCGCGTGTCGGTCATGGGAAGCCTCCTGCGGTGGTGGGGCGAATCCTACGGCGCGGCGAGTCGCGTGGGGAGCGCGCGGCGGGGTCTGTTTCGGGTAGGCTGCGGGGTCCAGCGAGGAGGACGACATGGGAGCACCGACGGTTGAGGACTACACCGCCCTGCGGATGGTGGCGGAGCGCTACGTGGATGCGGTCAACCGCTTCGACCCGGAGGCCTGGGGCTCGACCTGGGCGCCGGACGGGCAGTGGATCACGAGCACGACGCGCACGGGGCGCGAGGAGGTGGTGGCCGACTGGACGCGGATCATGGCGAGCATCCCGCACGTGTACATGCACGTCTACTCGGGCGTTATCGACGACGTGACGGGCGACACGGCCACGGGGCGCTGGTACATGGGCGAGTTCCTGAACCGCGAGGCGGGGCGCACGATGAACTCGCTCTGCTACTTCGATACGTACACGCGCATCGACGGGCAGTGGTACATCCAGACGCGGCGGCTGGAGGCGCTCTACCGCGGGCCCGCGGACCTGAGCGGAGACTGGAGCAAGCTCTCGGTGTGACCCGGCGGGCGGGCCGCCCACTCGCCTAGAATCGATACATGGCCGACGGGGAGGAGCGCAAGGACTTGCGCCCGACGGAGGGCGCGGACGCGACCTCGCGCCTGCTCGAGGAGTTGCTGGCGGAGGGGACGCCGGTCGCGGAGATCGCGGTCCGGCTCGGCATCAGCGTTCCCGATGCGCACGCGCGCATCAGGGGCGCGCCTCCGGGGCGGGAGGTGGAGGACGGCGGGGCCCCGCTTCCACCGAGCCTCGCGAGGCTGGAACAGCCGGGAGCCGGAGGGGCGCAGACACCGGGCCGCCCCGCAGGGAGTGGCGCACCCGGGCGGAGGCGGCCGGGTACGCCGGAGCCGCGACGGGGGATCTCGCGACGGGCGTTCCTGGGGCTGGCGGCGGGGGTCGCGGGGCTGGCGGCGGGCGGGGCGTTCCTCGCGACGCGGGGGACCGAGGAAGAAGAAACGGTCGTGCGTCCGCCCCGGCCGGTACCCGTTCCCCCCACGCTCACGCCGGTGCCGCCGCCGCTCGCGGCGCTGCAGCCCGCGGCGGGCGTGTTCAGGGAGCTGAGCATGGAGCCGGGCCAGCCCTTGACGGAGAAGCACGGCATCTTCTTCCTGCAGACGCGGGGCGAAGGGGCGGGGAACGTGCGGGGCTGGCAGCTCACCGAGCCGGACGGCGACGAGGCGCCGGTCTACCGGGCAGGCGCTGGCGGGCGGTTCGTGGCGACCGGGAACGCGATCCACGACCGGACCTCGGGGCAGTCGTGGGTGTGGCCGAAGGAGCAGCTGCGGCTGCTCGGCTTCTCCGACCAGGCAGCGCTCTTCGAGCTGGTGAACCAGGAGCACGAGCCGCGGCTGGTGAAGCGGGGGCGGTACGTGCTCACGGACGGCCACCTGGACGAACGAGCGGTGTTCGAGCTCAAGGGGACGCGCATCCCGGCCACTCCACCGTTCTTCGGCCCGGGCGGGCGGCGGGCCTTCCTCGCGCTCGAACAGCCCGAGCAGCACCCGGCGCTGTTCATGCTGGATGGCTCCACGGGCCGTGCGCCCAGCGTGTTCGCCCCGCAGCGCACGCGGACCCTGCAGCGCATCCTCTTCCACGAGACGACGCGCACGAGCGACGGGGAGTCGTTCCTGCTGCCGTTCTCCTACTGGCCCACACGGCCTCCGCTCACGCTGGGGTACGGCATCTTCGCGACCTTTGTGGCGCGTCTCGGCTGGGAAGGCGATCATCAGGGGGTGACGCGCGTGCGGGTGGACCGCGCGTTCGTCTCTCCGGATGGGTCGCTGGCAGCGGGTGAACGCGTCCTGGCCGTTCCGGGGACCGAACCACCCCTCTTCGAGGAGACGAGCACGGTGATGGTGATCGACGGCAAGACGGGGCGAAACCTCTTCCGGGTTCGCTCGGCCAGGCTCAACTACGGCGATGAGCTTGGCGGCCCCCGCTGGCTCGCCGACTCATCGGGGCTCGTGATGCAGACGAAGATCGGGGGAAGGGAGGGGTACAGCTTCGTGAGCCGGGACGGGTTGCGGCTGGAGCCGCTTCCGGAACCGCCGGGGCCTTCCGGCGAGTGGTTCCTGGACACGAACACGCGGGGCGCCGCGCCGGCGCCCGACGACCCCTCGCTGATCGCGTTCGGGCGCACGGACGTGTACGACCGCGCCTCGGACCGCTGGCTGGGCATGAACCCGACCGAGGCCGCTCCCGCGCACGCCGGGCCATGGGCCAGCGCGGGGAGCAGGGAAGCCGTGCTGGCGCTCCCGCACCAGCCCCACCGCGTGTTCCCCCTGCTGGCGGACCTCGACGAGACGCGCATCGAGCACAACCTTCCAACGGAAGGCGCCGATGCGTAAGGGCGAGGCGGCGAGCACCCACCGCGCCTGGAACTGGCTGAAGCAACGGCTGCCGTTCCTGGTGGTAACGGTGAGCCCGCTGATAACGGTGCCGCTGGGCGCGCTGCTGCTCCTCACGGTCGGGGGCGAGCGCGAGGCGGAGGCGCTGGGTCTGCCGCCGGGCGACCTCTGCAGGTTCGAGGGACACATCGCGCAGACCTGCTTCTACTACTTCGACTTCTGGCGAACGGGGCTGCTGCTGGCGGCGCCGGGCGCGCTGAACCTGCTGGCGGCGCTCTGGTTCCTGAACCGCAACGGGTACGTGCGGGTGGCGGCGGTCGTGGCGCTGGTCCTGGGCGTGGTGCGGACGCTGATCGTGCCGCTGGCCACCATCGCCGTCTCCCAGATCGACGTCGTCAGCGATGGGGGGCTGTTCTTCCAGGTCGAGGTGCAGGCGGCGGGCGTCATCCGCGACGTGACCTCGCCATCGGAAGGGAGAGCCGTCCGGCAGGTGCTCACGGCCGTGTGGGTAGGCGGCGCCGTGTTCTGGGCGATCACGGTGCTGGTGTGGCGGGCGTACGAGCCGCTGATGGCGCGCTACTGGCGCAACCTCGACCCGCCCGGCGGACCGCGCCCCGACGCGCCTCCGCGCTGGACCGGCTTCCTCGGGCGCCGCTAGCGCTCGGGCGGGCGGGGAAGCAGTGGGCGGCGGCATGGTGATGACGAACCTCTGGCGCCGCCTGCGGGACCGGTCCCCGTTCGAGTGGCTGCTGGTGACCCCGATCCTGACGCTGCCGCTGAGCGCGCTGCTCCTGTTCGTGGTGGGAGGCGCGATCGACGCAGGGGCGCTGGGGCTGGTGGAGGTGGAGTGGACGCGGGAAGGGGCGCGGCTCGACCGGACGCACTACTTCTACTTCGACTTCTGGGTCATCTGGGGGCTGCTGACGGCGCCGGGCGTCGTGAACCTGCTCGTCGCGCGGTGGCTGCCCCACGAGCTGTCCTACGTGCGGATCACGGCGTGGCTCGCCTCGGTGCTGGCGCTGCTGCGGACGTTCGTCGTACCGGTGGCCTCGATCCTGTGGCTGACCGGCGAGCTCGCCGGCGATGGGGAACTGCTCCTCCGTGTCCCGGTCAGCGAAGCGCGGGCGTCCTCCGACCCCTCGGTGTCGTTCGCGACGCTGAGCCTGCTGCTGACGGCATGGATGGGAGGGCTGGGGATGTGGCTGCTGACGCTCGGCATCTGGAGGGCGTACGACCCGCTCATGGACCGTTTCTTCCCGGGCGTGGCGCCCCCGCGCGAGGAGTCCCAGGGGGAGCCGGGGCGCTGGGGCGGCTTCTTCCAGAGGCGCTAGCACGAGTGGTGGCCGGTGGTCGGTGGCCGGTGGTCAGTCCCCGCCCCAAGGTCGCGCATGGAGCTTCGCAACGTAGACTCGCGAGATGGCCACGACCTCTACCCGCATTGCCCCGGCGGACGCCGAGCGCACCGGCGTGATCGAGAGGACGTGGCGCTGGATCGGGACCCGCTCGCCGCTCGCGTGGGTGGTGTTGACGCCGGTGCTGACGGCGCCCCTGACGGCCGTGCTCGTGTTCGGCTTCGCGCGGGAGCTGAACGCGCGGGAGCTGGGGCTGCCCGTCTGGCGAAACGAGATCATCCCGGCAACGCTCCACTACTTCGACTTCTGGCCGACGGCGCTGCTCCTGATCGGGCCGGGGCTGCTCAACCTGCTGGTCGTGCTGTGGTTCTTCCAGCGGAACGGGTACATGCGCATAGCGGCGGCGATCGCGCTCGTGGTGGCGCTGCTGCGGACGGTCGGCGTCCTGTTCGTGTTCTTCGCGATCTCGCAGTCCGACCTGATCTTCCACGACGGGCAACTGCTCATGCGCATCGAGGTGGAGCGAACCGGCTTCCTGGCGCTCGAGCCACGCGCTTCGCCACGCGAGGCGCTCGTCCGCCTGGTCCTGACGATGTGGCTGTTCGGCGCGTTCGCGTGGGGGCCGAGCGTCCTGCTCTGGGGGCTGTACAACCTCGTGATGGACCGGTTCCTGCCCCACCTGAAGCCTCCCCGGGTGCGGCGGGCCGGGGAGCCGAGATCCTGGGCCAGCTTCTTCGAGCGGCGCTAGCGCTCCTCGGGGGGATGGCGTAATTCGCCGGTCCCCGGGGCTAGAATCGAGCCGTGGACGGCGATCAGGGTTCGGGGGTCGCAGGAGCACCGAGGAGGTGGTGGGGCAGGCTGGGCAGGCGCTCGCCGTTTCTGTGGCTGGTCCTGACGCCCCTCCTGACCGCACCCCTGAGCGCCGTGCTCATCTACGCGTTCGCCCAGGAGCTCGACGCACGGTCGCTGGGGCTGCCTACGACGAGAATGGAGTGGGACGGCCCGGGGGCGACCCTTTACTACTACGACTTCTGGCCGACCTGGCTGCTGTTGACCGTGGCGGGCCTGCCAAACCTGCTGGTCGCGCTGTGGTTTCTGCACAGCAGTGGCTACGTCCGAGTTGCAGCGGGAGCGGCCCTCGTGATGGCGATATTGCGAACCTTCGTGGTGCTGCTGGTGTTCTTCGCCACCTCACAGACCGACGTGATCTCCCACGACGGTGAACGGTTGATGCGCGTAGCCCTGGAAGCGAAGGGAGGGCTCGCGAACCTGGGGGACCACTCCCCCGAGTTCGCCAAGATGCGCATGCTGCTGACGTTGTGGCTGACCGGCTTCTACACATGGGCGGTATGCCTGGCGCTGTGGGGGCTGTGGAACCTCGTGATGGACCGGTTCCTGCCGCACCTCAGGCCACCCCGGAAGCGGCAACCGGGGGAACCGAGGGGCTGGGGGAGCTTCCTCGAGCGGCGCTAGCGGGTGGGGTCGAGCATGACCTTGATCACGCCGTCGTCGCGGTTGTCGAAGATCTCGTAGCCGCGGGGCCCATCGGACATGGGCAGGTAGTGGGTGAATACGCGCTCGGGGTGGATCTTGCCTTCCTGCAGCAGGGGCACGAGCTCGGGCCAGGCGTACTGGGGCGAGACGAGCCCGACGCGGTAGGTGAGGTCCTTCCCGAAGAGGGCCATGAGGTTGACGGTCATCTCGGGGTCGGCGGTGGCGCCCACCTGGGAGAGGGCGCCGCCGTGGGCGAGCACGGCGAAGGCGATGCGCACGGTCGCCTGGGGGCCGGCGGCCTCGATGACGTGCTGGCAGCCCTTGCCGCCGGTCTGGTCGAGGACGGCCTCGACGGGGTCGACCTGGCTGGCGTCGATGGGGATGGCGCCGAGGCGCTCGGCCTCCTCGAGGCGGTGGGCGACCTGGTCGATGGCGAACACCTTCGAGGGGCCGAAGAGGAAGCTCGTCTCAAGGGCCATCTGGCCCACCGGCCCGGCGCCGACGACGGCGACGGTCCCGCCGGGTTTGATGTCGGCGCCGCGCACGCCCTTGTAGCCGGTGGGGAGGATGTCGGTGAGGAGGACGGCTTGCTCGGGGGTCACGCCTTCGGGGATGGGGAGGAGGGAGGAGTCGGCGGCGGGGACGGCGATGGCCTCGGCCTGGCCGAGGTTGAGCACGCGGGTCTCGCTGTTGGCGCAGCGCGCCGTGAGGAGCGCCTGGCAGTTCTCGCAGCGGCCGCAGCCGACGACGGCGGAGACGGCGACATGATCGCCGGGGCGGACGGAGCGCACCTCGGGGCCGACCTCGACGACCTCGCCGATGGCCTCGTGGCCCATCGTATTGCCGATGCGCTCCTCGTTGACGGGGCCGTGGTAGCCGTGCAGGTCGGAGCCGCAGATGGCGAAGCTCGTCGTGCGGACGAGGGCGCCATCGGGGGCGGGGACGCGGGCGTCGGGCACGTTCTCGAGCTCGATGCGCTTGTGGCCGCGGTAGACGAGCGCTCGCATGGCAGTCCTCCTCGCGCCGTGGGGGGGCGCGGAACGGTGTCGCGCAACCTTACCGCTTTGGGCGGCGGCGGGGAGCGCCCGTGAACGGCGATCGGGGGGTTGCTCGTGTATCGTCTCTGGCGCCCCTCATGGGACGCCCGTCGCGGCGAACGCGGGGCGAGAAGGAGACAAAGCGCGTGACCGACGAACTGACCTTCGGCTGGGTATCCCCTGTGATCGGCCTGCCGGACAGCGACAACGAGCCGATCGTGATGTACCAGGAGCGGAACATCCTGCCGACGGCGTTCCAGCACTTCGACTGCGTGTGGCTGGCGGACCACTTCTACGGGTTCGCGAACGAGAACGACCCATTCCTGGAGTCGTGGACGACGATGACGTGGCTGGCGGCGAAGTTCCCCACGGTGAAGCTGTGCCACCACGTGATGGGCCAGGGCTACCGCAACCCGGCGCTGACGGCGAAGATGGCGGCGACCCTGCAGACGCTCTCGGGCGGGCGCTTCATCCTCGGCATCGGGGCCGGCTGGCGGGGCGAGGAGTTCGAGCGCTACGGCTACGAGTTCCCCTCGACGGCGACGCGCATCCGGCAGCTGGAGGAGACGATCCAGATCTGCCGGCTGATGTGGACGGAAGAGTCGCCGAGCTTCGAAGGCCGCTACTACACGATCAAGGACGCGAAGGCGCCGCCCCGGCCGGACCCGATGATCCCGATCATGGTGGGGGCGCAGGGCGAGCAGCTTTCGCTGCCGATGGTGGGCCGCCGCGCCGACGGCTGGAACACGTTCTGGTGGCCGACGGACGAGTGGGAGGAGAACTGGACGCGGAAGCGCGACATCGTGCTCAAGTCGGCGGAGGAGGCGGGGCGCGACCCCTCCGACATCACGATCAGCGTGACGCGCGAGGTGGGGCTCCCGAACAACTCACAGGAGTCGGAGGAGTGGCGCGAGGTGCTGGAGCGCTTCCGCGAGCTGGGCGTGCGGCACTTCACCTGCGACTTCGGCCACCCGACCTCGACGGAGCCGGTGCTCCGCTTCGTGGAAGAGGTGATGAACCCCATGAAGAGTGGTTAGTGGATGGTGGCTCGTGAGTAGTGGCGGCGGGTTCGACCAGCCGCCGCTCACCAGTCACCAATCACTATTCACTACTCACTACTCACTACTCACTACTCACCATTCACTACTCGCCCGTCTTGCTGAAGCGGCGCATGTCGGGCGGGCCGGCCATGTAGTCGCCCATGTTGGGGCCGCCGCTGCGGTTGCGGGAGCCGGCGAGGTGCGCATCGAGGTCCTCGTCGCTCTCCCACTCCTCGACCATGGCGAAGATGGTGGGGTCCTCGTTGTCCTGCCAGAGCTCGTAACGGATGCAGCCCTTTTCCTGCTGGCTGGGGGCCACGAGGTGCTCGTTCGCGACGCGGGCGAACTCGTCCGCCTTCTCGGCATGGATGGTGAAGCGGGCAACGACTCCGACGGTGGGCATGGGGCGCCTCCTGCGCATGGTTTCGGCGGGCGCATCGTAGAGGACGGGAGCAGGAAGGCGCATCCCGGCCTCCCGGACATTGACGCGCGGGCGGGGCAATGCCACCATCGCGGCACGGAATATCCCCTGTCGCCAGAAGCGCAAGGAGGGGCCCTTATGGTCACCCAGAATCAAGAGATGCCGATGACCCCGCTGGAGCGGGTGGACGAGCCCGACATGGGCACGGGCCTCATCGACCAGACGCGCTACACCGACCCCGAGTTCGCGAAGCTCGAGTGGGAGCGGATGTGGACGAAGACCTGGAACATCGCCGGGCCGCTGTGCGACATCCCCGAGGTGGGCGACTACTTCACGCACACGCTGGGGCGGGAGTCGTTCATCTTCATCCGCACCGCCGAGGACGAGGTGAAGGGCTACTACAACATCTGCCCGCACCGCGGCAGCCGCCTGCGCCCGAGCGTGGGCGCGGGCCACGCCGAGCAGCTCCAGTGCCCCTTCCACCTCTGGACGTTCGATATCGAGGGGCAACTGCACACGGTTCCCGACCGGCAGCACTTCGTGAACGGCATCCCCGAGGACAAGCAGCACCTGACCGAGGTGCGGGTCGATACCTGGGGCCCGTTCGTGTTCTTCAACATGGACGACGAGGCGGAATCGCTGACCGACTTCCTCGGCGTGATCCCCTCGCACCTCGACCCGTATCACTTCGAGGAATACCACCTGGTGCAGGACTACCAGCTCATCTGGGACTGCAACTGGAAGTTCGCGGTGGACCAGTTCGCCGAGATCTACCACCTGCCGGCGCTGCACCCGCAGCTGATCGAGTGGTGGGACACGGCGGGCACGCCGCTGGACGTGTACGACGGGGGCCGGCACAGCCGCCAGCTCATCCGCCAGGGCTATCCCGACGGGGGCGCCTGGACGGACGAGATGGCTCGCCGCCACGGCTACACGGACAAGGAGATGATCACCGACTCGCAGTGGCAGCAGCTTGCCGCGGTCGGCATCGAGCAGGACGAGTTCGAGGGCGGCGTGAACGACGTTCGCCCGGCGATCATCGAGGCGCGCCGCGAGCTGTACGAGGCGATGGGGGTGGATGTCTCGGCGCTGCACGGCGAGCAGCTCATCGACGACTACCACTACATGATCTTCCCGAACATCACGCTGAACATCGGGGGCACGTCGCTGACGTACTTCCGGGCGCGCCCGCATCCGACGGACACGAACCTGTGCCTCTGGGACTACCAGACGTACGTGCGGCTTCCGGAGGGCACGCCGGTTCCGCCGCGCCCGGCAACGGTGCGGGGCTCGGCGCACGAGGTCGAGGTGTTCGAGGCGCTGGCGCAGGACATGGCGCAGGCGCAGATCGTGCAGGAGTCATACCACTCCAAGGGGTTCAGCGGCATCCTGCTGAACAGCGAGGAGCGTCGCGTGCGGGCGATGCACTACGCGCTGGAGCAGTACCTCTTCGGCCCGGACCGCTAGGTTCGGGACCGGCGAAACCTCAATGGGGGCGGCCCAGTGGGCCGCCCCCTTTGTGTGCTGGAGCGTGTGCTAGGCTGGAAGCTGGCACGGGAGCAACCTCCATGAAGAACGAACTGCTCGATCGCGAAATCGCCGCCTACGAAGCGCGTCAGGATGAGATGGAGCGGGAGCACATGGGCAAGTGGGTGGTCTTCCATGACCGGCAGTTCATTGGCGCCTACGACAGCTTCGAGGCCGCGGCCGAGGATGCGATGGAGCGCTTCGGGTACGGTCCCTACCACATCCGGGAAGTCGGAGCCTCGCGCATCGCGACCCTTCCACCCTCTGTGCTGCTCCACATGCCTCGCGAGTGACCACAACAGAGATCGGTTTCGTCCATCAGCCGGGGCTGCTGATGCACAGAGGCCCGACCGTGGCGGTCCGCGTCGGCGTTGGCCGCGACACCGCGGACAGCGCCGGGAGTCCGGAGCACTTCGCGATCATCGATACGGGCGCGCAGAACAACTGCATCGACCATGAGTTCGCCCGGACCATCGGTCTGATCCCCTTCGGCTACCTTCGGATCAGCGGCGTCGGCGGTTACTTCGACACCGAGACGTATACCGCTCACGTCTACATCCCTAGCCTTGACCACATGGTCACTGGAAGACTGATCGGGGCGAACCTGCTCAGCGCGGGGCAGCCCCACGCCGTGATCCTTGGCAGAGAGTTCCTTGCCGACTTCTCCATGACCTACGACGGCGTCACGGGTTCGGTGACGCTCACGAGCCAGGATTCCTGACCAAGACCCCGCGCCGCTACCTCGGAATGACCGGCAGGGTGATGTACGACGGGTGCTCGGAGTCGTGCAGGACCGCCTGGGCGGCTGGCACGAGGTTGCTCTCGCTCTCCACGGGCGTGCCGGTGTTGGGGTTGCGGTCGAAGCGGGGGAAGCAGGAGGAGCTGATCTCGATGCGGATCCGGTGGCCGGCGAGGAAGACGTGGCTCGTGGCCCACAGGTCGATCTCGTAGCGGTAGGGCTGGCCGGGGGTCAGCAGCGCGGGGTTGCTGGCGGAGTCCCGGTAGCGGGCGCGGATCATGCCGTCCTGCAGGTTCTGGGCGTAGCCGTCGGGGTAGACGTCGACGAGCTTGGCCGTGAAGTCGGTATCGACGGCCGATGACGTGGCCCAGAGGGTGACGCGCAGCGGTCCGGTGACCTCGAGGTCCTCGGCGAGCACCTCGCTGGAGTAGACGAGCACGTCGTCGCGCTCCTCGGCGGGGCGCTGGTCGAAGGCGCCGCGGGCGATGATGAGGTTGTTGCCGCCCAGGCTGGGGACGGGGTCGTTGGGGTCGTAGACGTAGCGGTCGGGGGGCTCGGTGGCGGGGGGCTCGGGGCTGAGGACGCCGTCGCCGCTGAGGCTGTTGGCGGAGCCGCCGCTGTGGAGGTACCAGGGCGTGTACTCCGTGCGGGCGAGAGGCCACTCCTGCTCGTCGCGCCAGCGGTTCTCGCCCATGACGAAGATGCGCACGGGCGCCTCGTCCATGATCCCGGTGTCCTCGCCCTTGAGCCAGTGGCCGAACCAGCGCTTCTGCATCTCCATGAAGTCGATCTCGGCCTCGGGGCCGAAGTCGAGGTCGCCGGTGCCGCCACTGGTGGGCAGGGAGTAGCCGATGTGGCCCCAGGGGCCGACGAGGAGGCGCTGCTTGCCGCGCGCGTTGGGACCGCCGAGGGCGTTGATGCCTTCGAAGCCGGAGAGGGTCCCCTCCAGGAAGATGTCGTACCAGGAGCCGAAGTGGAGCATGGGCATGTCGACGGTGTGGAAGCCGCGGCGGACGTTGATCTCGTGCCAGAAGGGGCCGTCGTCGGGGTTGTCGAGGTAGTCGCCGAAGTAGGGAGCGCTGTCCTTCATGCGCTCGATCCAGTCGGTGAGGGGGACGTGGGCGTAGCCCTCGGGGGTGAGGGGCTGGGCGAAGAAGCCGTGCTCCTCGGGCGGGTCGAGGTAGGCCTCGAGCGTGTCCATCTCCTCGCCCGTGAGGCCCTTGCGCTCGAGGGTGTTGCGGCCCTTGAGGAGGGAGTAGGGGACCATCCAGCCGTGCTCGAGGGCGCCGCCGGCGTGGCGGGTCCAGCTCTGGCGGTGGTCGGCGGTTCCGGAGACGGGCGCCATCGCCTTCAGGTGGGGCGGGGAGTGGGGGGCGAGCTGGTACTGGTCGGCGCCGAGGTAGGACTGGCCGACGGTGCCGATGTTGCCGTCGCACCAGGACTGCGCGGCGAGCCACTCGACGGTGTCGTAGCCGTCGGGGCCTTCGGAGAGGTGGGGGGTGTACTCGCCCTCGGAGCCGAAGCGGCCGCGGCAATCCTGGGTGACGAAGGCGTAGCCGAGGGGCAGCCAGAAATCGATGCCGGTGCCTTCGCGGCCGGTTGTGCGCCCGTAGGGGGAGCGGGTCAGGAGGGTGGGGAAGGGGCCGGGGCCGGCGGGGCGGTAGATATCGCACTCCAGGCGCACCCCGTCGCGCATCGGGATCATGACGTTCTCTTCGACGGTCACATCCATTCCAAACATCTCGGTCATGGCGGTCCCCCTTTACGGAACGGGGGGAGGGTACACGACGGGAAGGGAGGGCCGCGCGATCAGCCTTCGGCGGCGGCGCTCTCGATGAACTCGTCCGGCGTTGCCATGAACGTGAGGCGGCATTCGAGCGAGCAGAAGTAGTACCAGCGCCCCTTGTAGAAGCGCTTCGCGCCGGTGCCGCTGGCGCGCTCGGGGGCGCCGCCGGGGACGTGGCCGGTGACGGCGTCGACATCGCCCTCGACGACCTCGACGCCGCAGACGAGGTCTACCGCCAGGGCTGCACCTCGTTGAGGGTGTCGGCGGCGACGCGGAGGCACTCGTCGGCGCTGCCCCAGGCGAGGGCACGCTCCTTGCCGTGGCGGCTGAAGAAGTGGAGGTCGTACTCCTCCGTGTAGCCGATGCCGCCGAAGAGGATGTGGGCCTGCATGGTGACCTCGGTGGCGGCGCGCGAGGCGAGCGCCTTGGCCTTGGCGATCTGCCGATCCGTCGCGATTCCCTGGTCGAGACGCCAGACCGCCTGGTAGGTGAGGAAGCGGGCGGCGAGCGTCTGGGTGGCCATGTTCGCGCAGTGGTGCTGCACGGCCTGGAAGGAGCCGATGGGCCGCCCGAACTGGACGCGCATACCGACGTAGTCGACGGTCATATCGAGGGCCTGCTGGGCATTGCCGAGGCACTGGACGGCGCAGAGCGTCCGTCCGGCGCGGCGCAGGAACCGGAGCGCCTCGGCGCCGCCGACGCGGCGGGCGGGGGCGCGCTCGTAGGTGCAGTGCGCGAGAGGCGTGCGCGCGATCGTGCTGAGCGACTCGGCGGTGACGCCATCGGCGGCGGTCTCGACGAGGTAGAGGCCGGGCTCGCCGTCCTCGGTCGCCTCGACCAGGTGGTGGGTGGCCTCGGCTCCGTAATCGACGAAGCGGCGCTCGCCGGTGAGGGCGCCGCCCTCGACTCGGGGGGCGGCGCCGTTCGCGGGCGTCGAGCCATGGAGGGCGGGGGCGATGGTCATCGCCCCGGCGATGACGCCGCGGACGACCTCGTCGGCGAGGGCGCCGTCGCCGTGGCGCTCGATGGCGAGGGCGGAGGCGGTGGTCTCTAGGAAGGGGATGATGCAGGCGCGGCGGGTCAGCTCCTCGAGGACGACGGCGGTGTCGGTCAGCTCGCCGCCCTCGCCGCCGTGCGCTTCGGCGAAGGGGAGGGCGAGGAAGCCGGCGCCGGCGAGGTACTCCCAGAGCGCCCCGTCGGAGCCGCCCTCACGCTCAAGCTCGCGGATGCGGTCGAAGGGCACCTCGTTCGTGAGGTAGTCGCGCAGAGAGTCGCGGAGGAGTCGCTGGGTTTCGCTGAGGGTCGTGTCCATGTCGCGCTCGCTACCGCGGGAGCCCGAGGCCGCGCCGGGCGATGATGTCGCGCTGGACCTCGTTGGCGCCGCCGCCGAAGCGCTGGATGGGGGAGGCGCGGTACGTGCGTTCGAGCTCGCCGTCGAGGGGAGCGAGGCCGTCGGCCTCTTCTGTGAGGGCGCCCTCGTGGCCGAGCAGGTCCATGGCGACGTTGCTGATGTGGTAGCGCAGCTCGGAGGTCCAGATCTTCGACATGGAGGCCTCCATCGTGGGCGTATCGCCGGCGGCGACGATGGAGGCGTTCGTGAGCACGAGGCCCTCCATGATGTCGAGGTCGAGCTCCAGCTCGACGAGGCGGTTGCGGACGACCGCGTCCTCGAGCAGCTCGGGGCGCTTCTCGCGGATGTGCGCGAGCAGGCGGTCGAAGATGTGGCGCAGGCCGCCGCCGGCGCCGATCCAGACGCGCTCGTGGTCGAGGGCGTTGGCGATGATGTACCAGCCCTGGTTCACCTCGCCGATGAGGGCGTCGCTGGGGACGCGCACGTCCTCGAAGAAGACCTCGTTCGTGCGGCCGCCGGACATCGTCATGATGGGGCGCACGGAGATGCCGGGCGTATCCATCGCCACGATGAAGGTGGAGATGCCGCGGTGCTTGGGGGCGTCGGGATCGGTGCGGCAGGCGAGCCAGACGTGGGAGGCCGTGTCGGCGGCGCTCGTCCAGAGCTTCTGGCCGTTGATGAGCCAGTCGTCGCCGTCCTTCACGGCGAGGGTTTCGAGAGCGGCGAGGTCGGTGCCGGCGTTAGGCTCGGAGTAGCCGAGGCAGAGGGTGATGTCGTTCGCCCAGATGCCGGGCAGGTACTTCTCGCGCTGGGCCTCGGTGCCGAAGCGGTGGATGGCGGGGCCGACCATGGTGCCGAAGCCGGAGCCGTAGGGGATCTCGCGCTTGGCGAACTCCTCGGTCATGACGAACTGGAACCACTGGGACTTGCCCTCGCCGCCGAGCTCCTCGGGCCAGCACATGCGAACCCAGCCGCGGTCCTCCAGGGCTTCGCGGAGGCGCGACTGCTCGGGGCCGAGCTGCGCGGCCTCTCCGCGGTTGGCAAGCTCCGTGCGGAGGGCGGGGGTGTCGAACTCCCGGAGGAACGCGCGCACCTCCTCGCGGAAGGCCTCAAGCTCCTCGTTCCAGCCGAACTCCATGCCGGTCCTTTCGTGTTTGGGGGGCGCTAGGAGCGCCAGGCCCCGGTGCCAGGGAAGCCGTGGTCGATGGCGTCGTGCACGGTCTGCTCGCCCGTGCCGATGATGCGCTTGTGGACGAAGCGCCAGCGGCCGTCGTCCTCACGGCGGAGGCGCTCCTGGTAGATGCCGCCGCCGGGCGCGACGCCGGGATTGGGGCCCGTGCCGACCTCGAGGTAGCTGATGACGGTGGCCTCGTCGCCGTCGATCTCGATGTGGACGTTGGTGGTGCTGTGCTTGCCGCTGAAGACGCCGCCCTCTTCGAGGCGGCGGTAGAGCCCGCCGATCTGCTCGCGGCCGACGAGCCTGCCCTCGAGCGACTCGCCGTAGCCGCTGATGTCGAGGATGGCGTCCTCGGTGAAGAGGGAGATGAGGGTCTCGACGACGTTGGGGATGTCGTGCAGGAGGAGGTACTCGTACACGGTGCGGCGGACGCCCTCGACCGCCTCCAGGTATTCGACTCGCGCCTCAAGCTCTTCGATCGTAGCCATGGATTCCTCCGTCGGATGGGGGGGCCGGAAACGACCGCCGGTACTGCTGGTGGAAGGCGCATGCTTCACTGCCGCACGCGGCCTGTCAATGTCGGCGGGAAGCTGGCTGCCGACGCCGCTCCTACACGTTGACCGACCGGCTCGCAACGCGCCATGATGCGCGGGCATTTCTCGTAGCAGGGAGGGCCGCTCGATGGTGCTCGAAAACCGCCCCGCCCCAACGCCGACGGGGCGAACCGAAGAGCCCGACATGGGGACGGGCCTGATCGATACGGAACGGTACATCTCCCCCGAGTTCGCGAAGCTCGAGTGGGAGCGGATGTGGACGAAGGTCTGGCTGAACGCGGGACCGCTCGCCGACATTCCCGAGGTGGGCGACAACTTCGTCCACGAGATCGGGCGGGAGTCGTTCATCTTCATCCGCACCGCCGAGGACGAGGTGAAGGGCTACTACAACATCTGCCCGCATCGCGGCAGCCGCCTGCGTCCGAGCGTGGGCATGGGCCACGCGGAGCAGCTGCAGTGCCCCTTCCACCTCTGGACGTTCGACATCGAGGGGCAGCTCAACACGGTCCCCGACCGGCAGCACTTCGTGAACGGCATCCCCGAGGACAAGCAGCACCTGACCGAGGTTCGCGTCGAAACGTGGGCGGGCTGGGTCTGGTTCAACATGGACGACGAGGCCGAGTCGCTGCACGAGTACCTGGGGGTCATGCCCTCGCACCTCGACCCGTACCGGCTGGACCAGTACCACGTGGTGGACGACTACGTGCTGGAGTGGGACTGCAACTGGAAGTTCGCGGTGGACCAGTTCGCCGAGATCTACCACCTGCCGGCGCTGCACCCGCAGCTGCTGGAGTACTTCGACCACCTGGCGACCCCGCTGGACGTATACGACGGCGGCAAGCACAGCCGCCAGCTGATCCGGATGGGCCTGCCCGACCCGAGCTGGACGGACGACCTCGCCCAGCGCTTCGGCTACGAGAACAAGGACGAGCTGACGCGCCAGCAGCGCCAGAACCTGGAGGACTGCGGCGTCGACCCGGACACGTTCGAGGGGAAGGCGCGGGACCTGCCGCCGTTCCTGGCGAAGGCGCGCCGCGAGTGGGGGGGGCGCATCGGCATGGACATGGACCTGCTGGTCGATGAACAGCTGACGGACAACTTCCACTACATGATCTTCCCGAACCTCACGTTCAACTTCACGTACGGGTCGTTCCTGTTCTTCCGGCCGCGTCCGCACCCGACGAACCCGAACAAGTGCTACTGGGACTACCAGGTGTACGCGCGGGTGCCGGAGGGAGCGCCGCCGCCGCGACGCCCGGCGACGGT
The DNA here is from genome assembly GCA_965203115.1 of Tepidiformaceae bacterium. Classification (GTDB taxonomy): domain Bacteria; phylum Chloroflexota; class Dehalococcoidia; order Tepidiformales; family Tepidiformaceae; genus UBA2991. The sequence goes on from OZ241859.1 coordinate 213,659, forward strand.
GTACGGAACGGCGCGGAACCATCCGGAGCTGTTCGAGGCGCTGGAGCAGGACATGGCGCAGGCCCAGATCGTGCAGGAGTCGTACCACTCCAAGGGGTTCAGCGGCATCCTGCTCAACAGCGAGGAACGCCGCATCCGGGCGATGCACCACGCGCTGGACACCTACATCTACGGTCCGGACCGCTAGGCGGGCGCGACCGGTCTACCGCACCCAAGGAGGCGAGGGCAGATGGCACATCCAACGGACGCGACGGCGCCGGCCGCCGGCATGGTCAACATCCTGAGCGTGATCCGGCGCTACCGGCTGCGGGACTTCCCGCGGCGGTTCAGCCCCGACGACCTGCACCATGTGGGCATTCCCTTCATCGACGTGGACCGGACGATGCACGCGCTGAAGCTACTGGACCTGGTGGCGCCGGACGAGACGCCGACGGAGCGGTTCCAGAAGATCCAGGACGTGGAGTCGGAGGAGGCGTACCAGGAAGCGCTCGGGGAGTTGCTGCGCGACATCTACGAGCCGATCTTCGAGCTGGTTCCCGACCCGGCGAATGCGAGCGACATGAAGATGCGCGCGGCCTTCCGCGAGTACGAGCCGCCGGAGGAGCGGGAGCGGATGCTCTCGCTGTTCCGGGCGCTGTGCGCGGAGGCGGGGATGATCGACCAGGGGTCGGGGCTGATACCGCCGATCCTGGGGACGTCATCCCGCAACCGGCAGGTGATGCAGCAATACCAGCGGGACCAGAAGTCGTAGTCGCGGGCGGTGGCGAGCGAATCGGCCGGGGGAACTGACGGGGCGCTGGGCGACCTCCGGGTCGTGGAGTACGCGCAGGGGGTCACGGGACCGTTCTGCGGGAAGGCGTTCGCCGACCTGGGCGCGGACGTGGTCAAGGTCGAGCCCATCGGGGGCGACCGCAGCCGCGGGCACGGCCCGTTCCCGGGGGATGAGCCGCATCCCGAGAAGAGCGGGCGCTTCCTCTACCTGAACACGAACAAGCGCGGCGTCGCCCTCGACATCGAGGACGAGGCGGGGCGCGAGCTGCTGCGCGAGCTTGTGGCGAGCGCCGACATCTTCATCGCGGACCTGCCGCCGGCCGCCTACGGCGAGCTGGGGCTCGACTACGAGACGCTGAGCGCACGGAACGCGGGCCTGATCATGGTCTGCGCGAGCCCCTACGGGCTCACCGGTCCGTACCGCGACTACCAGGGCTCGGCCTTCACCGCCTTCCACGTCGGGGGCATGGGGCGGGAGACGCCGTACAACGAGATCACGGACTCGGAGGCGTTCCCGCCGCTCGTCGACGGCGGCGACCAGGGCGACTACCTGACGGGCTGGACGGCGGCGATCATGGCGCTGATCGCGGTGTTCCACCGGAGCACGTACGGGACGGGCCAGCTGCTCGATGTCTCCGCGATGGAGTCGGTGGCGGCGATGACGCGCATGCCGATCGCGAGCATCGGGTACGGGCAGGAGCCGAAGATCTCGCGGGAGAAGGCGAACTTCCCCTGGGTGATGCCGTGCAAGGACGGGCACGTCTCGTTCGCGCCATTCCTGATGGATCACTGGTGGCGGGCGGTCGTCGACATGATGGGCAGCCCGGACTGGGCGGTGAGCGAGGCGTTCGCGACGACGATGGGCCGCGTGCAGAACGCCGACGTGGTCGAGCCGCTCACGGTCGAGTGGCTGATGGAGCACACGAAGCAGGAGATCTACGAGATGGCGCTGGCCCGGAACGTGGCCTGCTTCCCCGTGAACACGATGGAGGAGGTGCTGAACTCGCGGCAGTACGCGGCGCGCGACTTCTTCGTCGATGTCGAGCACCCGGAGGCGGGAACGCAGCGGCAGCCGGGGGCGGCGGGCATCTATTCGAGCACGCCTTGGGCGGTGCGGCGGCCCGCCCCGCTGCTGGGCGAGCACACGCGCGAGGTGGTCTGCGGGGAGCTGGGGCGGTCGGAGGAGGAGCTGGCGGCGCTGGCGGCGTCGGGGGCCGTGGGGGAGGCGTCGGGGTGAACAACCGTCCGCTGGAAGGCGTTCGCGTGGCCGACTTCGGCTGGATCCTGGCAGGGCCGTACGCGACGGCGTGGCTGGGGAGCCTGGGGGCGGAGGTGATCCGGATCGAGTCGCAGAGCCGGCTCGATTTCCACCGCCAGAACCTGGGGGCGGGGGCCGACGGCGTGCCCGGCATCAACCGGGGGGCGGTGTTCAACTCGCTCAACTTCAGCCGCAAGAGCCTGCGGCTGAACCTCTCGACGCCGCGCGGCCTGGAGCTGGCGAAGGAGCTCGTGCGCCAGAGCGACATCGTGATGGAGAACTACGCGGCGGGGGTGATGGAGAAGATGGGGCTGGGGTACGAGACGCTGAAGGCGATCAACCCCGGCATCGTCATGATCGCGACCTCGCCGCTGGGGCAGGTCGGGCCCGACCACGCGGCCACGGGATGGGGTCCGAACGTGCAGGCGTACGCGGGCCTGCCGCACCTGACGGGGTACGAGGGGGGACCCCCCTCGGGCCTGGGCGGCCTCTACCCGGACTTCATGATCGGCACGGTGATGGCGTTCACGGCGCTCTCGGCGCTGCACGCGCGCAACCGCACGGGCGAGGGGCAGTACGTGGACCTCTCGATGGCGGCCATCGTCTCGACGATGATCCCCGAGGGGATCATGGAGTTCGCGATGAACGGTCGGGAGCCGCCACGGCCGGGGAACCGCTCGCCCCAGAACGCGCCCCGAGGCGTCTACCGCTGCGCCGGCGACGACAAGTGGGCGTCGATCGAGGTCGAGAGCGACGAGGCGTGGCAGGGGCTGGCGGGGGCGATCGGCAAGGCCGAGTGGGCCGGCGACGAGCGCTTCGCGAGCGTGGATGGGCGGCGGGCCGCGCACGACGAGATCGACGCGGCGATCACGTCCTGGACGCGGGCGCGCACCCATTACGAGGTGATGCACACGCTGCAGGCGGTGGGCGTCGCGGCGGCGCCGTGCCTCAACCCGTACGAACTGCTCGAGGACGAGGGCATGGCCGATCGGGACCTGTACATCGAGATGGACCACCCCGAAGTCGGCCCCCGCACGATCGCGGGGCTCCCGGGCCGCTACGGTGACATCGAGTCGTACGACTACGGTCCGGCGCCGCTCTTCGGGCAGCACAGCGAGGAGGTCTGCACGGGCCTCCTGGGGCTGAGCACGGAGGAGTACGAGCGGCTGGTGGCGGAAGAGGTCGTCTGGTAGGGGCCTCTTGCCGACATGGCGCACTATTGGTGTATCATGGGTGTATGGGACGCACAAACGTGGACATTGACGACGCCGCCTGCGCGGAGGTGATGCGCCGCTACGGGCTCAAGACCAAGCGTGAGGCGGTCAATTTCGCCCTGCGCTCAGTGGCCGGGGAGAAGGCCTCGCTTGAAGAGGCACGGGCCATGAGAGGAATCGGGTGGGAGGGCGACCTCGACGAGATGCGCGCTAACCGCATCCCGTGATTCTCCTTGACACCTCCGCCTGGATAGAGTTCCTGCGCGACACGAACTCGCCCGCGTGCAACCTCGTTGACGAGTTGCTGGATGGCGATCTCGCTACATGCGAGGTCGTTCAGATGGAAGTGCTCTCAGGCGCGAAAGACGAGGCGCACCTGCGGGGGCTGCGACAGTCGCTGGCACGAGCCACCCTGCTTCCCATCTACAGAACCGACTATGACGAGGCAGCTGCGCTGTACCGGCGCTGCCGGCGTCAGGGGACGACCATCCGCAGTCTGCTCGATTGTCTCGTTGCCGCCGTCGCGATCCGAGCAGGCGCTCCGGTCCTGCATGGCGACAGGGACTTCGAGGCGTTGGCCCGGCACACGGAACTCGAAATCTATCGGGGTTAACGCCCTCCGGCCAACTAGCGCCCCGTGAACTTCGGCGGGCGGCGCTCGACGAAGGCCTTGCGCGCTTCGGCGGCGTCCTCGGTCTTCGTGAGGATGGCGGTGCGGGTCTGCTCGAAGCGGTAGCCGTTCTTCACGTCCATGTTCTCGATCATGTGCAGGCTCTCCTTGGCGAGCCGGATGCCGAGGGGCATCTTCGACGCGATCAGGCGCGCGTCCTCCATGGCCGCCTCCATGAGCTGCTCGTGGGGCACGACCTTCACGACCATCCCGAGGCTAAGCGCCTCCTGCGCGTCGAGGCGCTCGGCGGTGTAGTGGAGGCGGCGCACGAGCTGCCAGTTCGTGAGCAGGCGCATGAAGTGGCGGGCGCCGCCGAGCAGGCCCACGTCGATCTCGGGGAGGCCGAAGGTCGCCTTCTCGGAGGCGATGAGGTAGTCGCAGGAAGCGGCGAGGGCGAGGCCGCCGCCGAGGGCGGGGCCGTTGATGGCGCCGATCACGGGCACCGCGCACTCCTGGATCGCGTAGAGCATCTCGCGCATGCGACGGTTGCCGGTGCCGCTGGGCGGTCGGGGTGCGTCCGGGTCGCTGGCGCCGGCGCGGGCCTTGATGTCGGCGCCGGCGCAGAAGGCGCGGTCGCCGGTGGCCGTGAGCACGGCCACGCGCACGTCGAGGTCGTCGGAGAGGGCGTCGAAGACGCCGGAGACGTCCCAGTCGGCCGCGAGCGCGTTCACGGGCGGGTTATCAAGCGTGACGACGGCGATGTGGTCGTTGATGTCGACGTGGATGGGCATGGTCGTGCTCCCTGGGCCGGCGGCGGCTAGGCCCCTTCGAAGGCGTCCTTGATGCGGGCGTAGCGCTCGAGCTGGGGGATGACGTCGGTGGGCGTGCCGATGTGCAACCACATGATGAGCCGGTCGAAGCCCATCTCGATAAGGCTCTCGGCGTGCTTCTCGCTGGTGACGGGGCCGAGCACGTTGAGGTCGATGGTGTCCATCGAGCGGCCCTTCTCGTCGGCGATGCGGCGGATGCGGTCGATGCCCTCGCGGAGCATCTCGGGCGTGCCGGGCGGGGCCAGCCAGCCGTCGCAGTACTCGACGACGCGGCGGTGGGCGGGCTTCGAGTTCGTGCCCAGGAGGAAGGGCGGGCCGCCGCGGCGCATCGGCTTCATGTCCATCCAGCACTTGTCGAAGTCGACGAACTCGCCGTGGTACTCGGGCTCCTTCTTCGTCCAGAGCTCGCGCATGGCTTCGATGCGCTCGCGCGCGATCTGCCAGCGGTGCTCGAAGGGGATGCCGTGGTCGGCCATCTCGTCGGGGAACCAGCCGCCGCCGAAGCCGATGCTGAGGCGGCCCTGCGAGAGGCGGTCGAGGGAGGCGAGCTCGCGCGCGAAGGTGATGACGTCGTGCTGGTTGATGAGCGAGATGGCGGTGCCGAAGTTGAGCCGCTCGGTGACGGCGGCGGCGGTGGCGATGGCGATGAAGGGGTCGTAGAGGCTGATGTACTCCTCGGCGAAGGTGAAGGTGTCCTGGTCGGAGGGGCGGCCGTAGGGGCGGATGCCCTCGCGGTGGAGGGTGACGGTGCCGTAGCGGTCGGGGGGCTCGCCGTTCCAGCGGCGCATGGGGATGTGGGTGTGCTCGGGGAAGTAGAGGGACTCGAAGCCGAGGTCCTCGGCGGCCATCGCGAGCTCCGCGGGCTGCATCGTGTTCGCCGTGCAGAACATGAACACACCGAAATTGACCACCGGGTACCTCCTGGACCGCCGGGGGCGGCGGCTGCGGCGAACCTTACAGGACGGGCGGTTCGATTGACGGGCGGGGGGTGACCTGCGAGCATCGCGCTCCCCGGCGGGGCAGCGTTGCCGCCGCCGGAGAAGCATGACGAAAGAGGCAAGCAATGCTCTCGGCGGAAGACCAACTGGCGATCATGGACCTGAGCTCGAGGTACTGCCACGCGACCGACTCGCACAACGCGGAGGCGTGGGCGGACACGTTCACGGCGGACGGCGCGATCGAGGCGCCGCAGGGCACCTCGCAGGGGCGGGAGGCGCTTATCCAGTTCTCGCAGGGCGTGAACACGGGCATGCCCACGGTGCGGCACCACGTCAGCAACCTGGTCATCGACGGCGAGGGCGACAGCGCGACGATGAGCTCGTACCTGAACCTGATCAACACCGACGGAAACGCGACCGTCTTCACCGCGATCTACGAGGACGAGATCGTGCGCGTCGACGGCGAGTGGAAGTTCGCGCGCCGCAAGATCGTCGTCTAGCGCCCGATCCGGCTGAGCCGGAACGGGCGGGGATCGGCAGCAGCGAGGCACCGCACGAGCGCGCGGGAGGCGGAGCATGGATGTCGGGTTGATGGTGGAGGGCCAGCACGGCCTGAACTGGGAGAACTGGCGGCGGATGCTGGCGACGGCGGAGCGGCTGGGGTTCCCCACGGTGTTCCGCTCGGACCACTTCTTCATGCTGCCCACGCACCAGCAGGACAGCCTCGACCCGTACCTCTCGTTCACGCTGGCGGCGGCGGAGACTGAGCGCATCCGCTTCGGGCCGCTGGTGACGCCGGTCACGTTCCGGCACCCGTCGAACCTGGGGCGGATGGCGGCCCAGATAGACCTGCTCAGCGGGGGGCGCTTCGTGATGGGCATCGGCGCGGGCTGGAACGTGGGCGAGCACGCCGCCTACGGGCTCGATTTTCCGCCCACGAAGGAGCGCTTCGACCGGCTGACGGAGGCGATCGAGGTGATGCAGGCGCTCTGGGGCGAGGGGCCCGCCTCGTACGAGGGGACGCACTACTCGCTGGAGAACGCGAACTCGCTGCCGAAGCCGGCGTCGGGGCGGCCGCCGATCCTGATCGGGGGCAGCGGCGAGCGGCGGACGCTGCGGCTGGTGGCGGAGTTCGCGGACGAGTGGAACACGCCCGCCATGCCGCTCGACGACTACCGCCACAAGTGCGAGGTGCTGGAGCGGCACTGCGAGGCGGTGGGGCGCGACCCGGCCAGCATCAAGCGCTCGATGATGAGCTTCGGACTGGTGGGGCCGAACGAGGCGGCGATCCAGCACATCGGGGCCGTGCTCACGAGCAAGGGCCTGGGCGGGGCCGCCGCCGGGCCGGCGGCGACGGTCGGGGGCCCGACGGACGAGGTGATCGACACGCTCGGGCGGCTGGCGGAAATGGGGCTGGACGAGATCGAGTTCCAGCAGTTCGACTTCGAGTCCGACGAGGTGCCCGAGTACCTCGCCGCCGAGGTGGCCGGACGGGTCCGTGACCTGTAGCGGAGCGCGGGGCGGGAGACGGTGACGCTGCTCGCGGACCTGGAGGCGCGGCTGGAGGAGTCAGGCGGGGAGGGCGTGCTGGGGTTCCTGGCGGAGCGGCTGGGGGATGCGGAGGCGGTGGGGGCGGAGCTGGCCGACACGGAGGGCGCGATCCGGGAGGCGGAGGCGGCAGAGGAGCGCTCGGAGGGGTGGCTGATGGACGCCTTCGAGCAGTTCCCGATCGTGAACGCGCAGACGTTCCCCCACAGCTCGCACGTGGACCCGCGCGCGCACGCCGTGCTGGCGACGCACCGGCTGGCGCAGGGGTCGGGGCTCTACCTGCCCTCCGAGCTGCGCGCCATGAACGAGCGCGACGAGGTGTCGCGCGAGTGGCAGGCGCGCGAGGGGCTGCGCTTCTGCGTGTTCGCGGCGATGATGCGGGCGCTGGGCGAGGCGATGGTGGAGGGGAGCGTGGGGGCGGCCGCCTACGTCTCGACCTGCCAGGAGACGGCGAAGGCGCTGGGCGGCATCGAGATCGCCGCGCCGTAGGCGTCAGCTGACCAGCTTGTCGAGGTCCTCGCGCATCTGCTCCATGACGGCGGGCACGTCCTCGTCCTGGAGGTTCGCGAGCACGGTCTCGCGACCCATCATGAGGCGGGTGACGCCGAGCTCCTCAAGCTGCCCGAGCGGAATGCGATCGAGGACGGCGGTGCTGCACTGGATCTGGGGCCGGGGCTTGCCCTGCTCCTCGGCCAGCCGCTGGAGCTTCGCCGCTTCCTCGGGGAACTCCTCGACAGGGGTGAAGCGCCCGCGCAGGCTCTCGGTGAACGTCATGGCAATGGCGGGCATCCAGCCGTCGCAGTAGTTGACGACGCGGTTGAGCACGGTCGGGCCGGCGCCGCCCAGGATGATGGGCGGGTGCGGGTCCTGCACCGGCTTGGGCCACTGCCAGGTCGGCGGGATGTCGACGTGGCGGCCGTGGTACTCCGCGACCTCGTTCGTCCAGAGGACCTTGATGGCCTCGATCTTCTCGCGCATGAGGCGGAAGCGGGTCGAGGGGTCGACGCCGTGCGCCTCCATCTCCTCGTAGTTCCAGCCGGCGCCGATGCCGAGGACGACGCGCCCGTTGGAGATCTGGTCGAGGGTCGAGACCTCCTTGGCCGTGTGGATGGTGTCGCGCTGGGGGATGAGGGCGAGGGAGGTGATGACCTTGATCCTCTCGGTGACTGCGGCGGCCGCGGCCAGCGAGACGAAGGGGTCGAACATGCTCTTGTAGCCCATGGGCGTCTCGGCTGCGAGGGGGAAGTCGGTGGCGAGGGGCATGTGCGAGTGCTCGGGCACGCCGAGGCACTCGAAGCCGACGCGCTCGGCCTCGCGGGCGACGTTGACGATGCTCGCGTTGTAGTGCGTGGGGGCGTAGTTCAGGCCGTATTCCATGGGGACCTCCCGGTGTCTGGTGGCGGAGTGGAGGGCGGCGGCTAGCCGGCCAGGGCGTCGATGCGCTCGCGGGCGCGCTCGAGGGTCGGCCGGACCTCTTCGTCGGGGACGCCGTCGGAGCCAGGACCGGCGACGTTCACGACGAGGCGGGTGACGCCTATCTCCTCGAGGCGATCGAGCGGGATGCGGCTGGTGATCTCGACGCCGCACTGGACCTGCGGGCGAGGCTTGCCGCTCTCCTCGGCCAGGCGCTGGAGCGTCGCGACATCGTCCGGGAACTCCTCGACGGGGGTGACGCGGCCGCGCAGGTCCTCGGTGAAGTTCAGGTTGATGGCGGGCATCCAGCCGTCTCCGTAGCTCACCACGCGGTTGAGGACATTGGGGCCCGCGCCGCCCACGAGGATGGGCGGGTGGGGGTCCTGGACGGGCTTCGGCCACTGCCACGTCGGGGGAATATCGACGTGGCGCCCGCGGTACTCGGCGACCTCCTCCGACCACAGGGTCTTGATCGCCTCGACCTTCTCCCGCATGAGGCGGAAGCGGGTCGAAGGGTCGGTGCCGTGCGCCGCCATCTCCTCCTCGTTCCAGCCGCCCCCGATCCCGAGGACGACGCGTCCGTTGGAGATCTGGTCGAGGGTGGCGACCTCCTTGGCCGTGTGGATCGGGTCGCGCTGGGGGATGAGGGCGATCGCGGTGCCGACCTTCAGGTTCTCCGTGACGGCGGCGGCCGCGGCCAGGGAGACGAACGGGTCGAACATGCTCTTGTAGATCATCGGCACCTCGGGGGCGAGGGGGAAGTTCGTATCGACCGGTATGTGCGAGTGCTCGGGAATGAACAGGGACTCGAAGCCGAGGCGCTCAGCCTCGCGGGCGACGGTGACGACGCTCGCGTTCCAGTGGGTGGGCCAGTACGTCACGCCGAATTTCATGGGGGACCTCCGTTGTTGGTGGCGATCGTGAGGGTCGGCGCTAGCCGGTCAGCTTGTCCACCTGCTCGCGGAGGCGCTCAAGGGTCGGGACGACCTCTTCCTCGGCGACACCCTCGAGGCCGGGACCGCTGAGGCCCACCATGAGGCGGGTGACGCCGAGCTCCTCCAGCCGCTCCAGGGGGATGCGGCTCGTGATCTCGGCGCCGCACTGGACCTGGGGGCGGGGGCGGCCGCGCTCCTGCGCGAGACGCTGGAGCTTCTCAACCTCGTCGGGGAACTCCTCGACCGGGGTGAAGCGCCCGCGAAGGTCCTCGGTGAAGTCGTAGTGGACGGCCGGCAGCCAGCCATCGCAGTAGTTGACGACGCGGTTGAGGACGTTGGGGCCGGCGCCGCCCATGAGGATGGGCGGGTGGGGGTCCTGCACAGGTTTGGGCCACTGCCACGTCGGGGGGATGTCAACGTGGCGGCCGTGGTACTCGCCCACCTCGTTCGTCCAGAGGGTCTTGATGGCCTCGACCTTCTCGCGCATGACGCGGAAGCGCGTCCTGGGGTCGGTGCCGTGGGCCTCCATCTCCTCCTCGTTCCAGCCGGCGCCGATGCCGAGGACGACGCGACCGTTGGAGATCTGGTCGAGCGTGGCGACTTCCTTGGCGGTGTGGATGGGGTCGCGCTGGGGGATGAGGGCGATGGAGGTGCCGACCTTCAGGTTCTCCGTGACGGCCGCGGCGGCGGCCAGCGCGACGAAGGGGTCGTACATGCTCTTGTAGACCATGGGCGTCTCGGGAGCGAGGGGGAAGTCGGTCGCGAGGGGCATGTGCGAGTGCTCGGGCACGAAGAGGGACTCGAACCCGAAACGCTCGGCCTCGCGGGCGACCGTGACCGGGCTCGCCGTGTAGTGCGTGGGCGAGTACGTCACGCCAAATTCCATGGGGACCTCCTGGGATGCGGGCGGGAACGACCCGCCCGGTGGGGCGCGCCTAGCCTACCGGTTCACAGGGTGAGCCGCGCCGCGCGCTCAGGACTCCGGCTCCCAGATGTCCCCACGGGGGTTGAACGCCGCCCACGCGAACCAGAAGGGCGTGCCGTGGTGGACGGGAGCGAGACGCGAGCCGGCGAGGGGGCCGTCGATGGCGAGGCCGGTCACGTCCCAGGTCGAGCCGGTTTGCTCGTCCTCGAAGCGGCCGGGGGCGACGACGCGGAAGGTGAGCGCGCGGCCATCGACCTCGGCGAGGTAGGCGGCGGCGCTGCCGATATCGCGGGAAGCCGCGATCTCGAATTCGTCGAGGGCGGAGAGCGTGCCCGGCGCCCAGAAGACCACGACCTCGGTTCCGGCGAGGTCGACCGTTGCGAGCGCGACCTCGGTGAGGGTCGAGTAGGGAACGGCGATGGCGAGGCCTTCGGCCGAGAGCGCCACGACGCGTTCGAGGGCGGGGAGGCGGGAGTCGGAGCGCCAGAGGAAGAAGCGGGGAGCGCTTCCCGAGTCGTAGTTGGGGAAGGGGTTGTTGCCGTAGATGTAGCTGAAGCCGGTCTCCTCGGTGAGGATGTCGGCATCGGGGAAGGAGCGTTTGAAGTCGGCGAAGGAGATCACGCTCATGGGCAGGGCGCGGAGGAAGACGCCGGCGTGGCGCCCGACGATGCCCTCGCCGGTCGCCTGCTGCCACCAGGTCTCCGTCTGGCGGTCCCACATGATGAGGTCGGAGTGGCGCAGGTTGCCGGAGACGCCGAAGTCGAGCACCTCGCCCTCCACGCGGCGGTCGAACGCGAGCACGGTGTTGCAGAGCGGGCAGAAGGAGGCGATCACGGGCACGCCATCGACGACATCGTTGACGATCTCGTGGAAGGTGAGGATGTGGAGGGGGTAGCCGCGGACGACCTCGCCCAGCCGCAGGACGGCGATGGGCAGGTTTCCGGCGTAATCGACGGCATCGAGGGGCGCGAAGCGGGCGACGCCGTACGGTCCGTCGGTGGAGACGGCGCCCGGGGCATCGAGCGCGAGGATGCAGTCGCGGGCGCCGCAGCCGCGGATGATCTGGCCGAATGGCACGGTGTGGCGCGACCAGTCCTGGTCGGGCCAGTCGCGGCAGAAGTCGGGTGGCAGGCGGACGATATCGACCTGGCCGGAGGGGTCGGTGTGGTGGCGGTAGGGGCACTCGACCTCGCCCGACTCATCCGCCGCCGCCGCCGGGGCGGGCGTGGAGGCGGGGGGCGAGGGCGCCGGCGTGGGGGTGGCGCGGTCCGGGGTGGCGGCCTCGCCCCGGGGCTCGGGGGTCGCGGGGGCGGGGGGCGCATCGTCGCCACAGGCAGCGCCAAGGACGAGGACGGTCGCGACGAGTGCCGGGAGGAGGCGATTCACCGGAACGATGCTACCGCCCCGGCCGGGCGGTGTACGCGGGGCAGGTAAAGAAAGCCCGCCCTTGCGGGCGGGCCTTCTGGATGCTGGTTGAGCGCCCGAGGGCGGCTCACGGTCGGAAGGACTAGCTCCGATCGAGCCACATGGACTCGCGGCGCCGGTCGTAGAAGTTGAGCCAGTCCGCGATTCCCTGGTCCTGCAGCCTCGAGCTGAAGCCGTAGTAGGAGACGGTGCTGTTGGGCAGCTTCCAGTTGCACCAGTGGCGATCGAGGATCCAGCGCTGGACATCCGTGAGCAGCGCGGCACGGGCCTCGACGTCCGTCTCCGCCTCCTGGGCGGCGAGCATGTCGGCGAGGGTGACCGAGTCCTCGGCGATCTCCTTGCGCGGCGACTCGGCGTAGTGGTTGAACGCGTTGAAGCCGTAGGCGCGGGGGTCGTAGTGGATGAGGTGGGTGTCGTTGGGGACGCCGGTCGTTCCACCGCTGGTGCCGGTCCCGTAGCTCAGGAGCTCCCAGTCCTTCACGGGCTCGTCGCGGTTGACGGCGCGGGCCGCCCAGGTGTTGACGTCGACGGCCTCGACCTCGGTCTCGATATCGAGGGCCCTCGCCAGCGTCTGCGCCATGAAGTCGCTGATCTCGTGCATCAGCGGGTCACCGGTCGACTGGAAGACCTTGATCTTGTCGACGGGCACCTCGAAGTCGGCGGCCGCCCAGAGGGCGCGCGCCTCCTGGGGGTCGTAGCGCAGCCACTGCTTGAGATCCTCCTGGCCCAGCTTCTGGTAGCCGGCGAGGAGGTCGGAGATGGGAGCGGCGTAGGCGCCGCCGAGCGGGCGGATGGCGGCGATGAAGCCCTCGTAGTCGAACGCCTTCTGGAGCGCCTGCCGCGAGCGCTTGTCGTGGAACTTGCCGCCGTCCATGCCCTGTCCGGCAAAGCCGCCGGCGGGCAGCTCGACGATCTTGACGTGGTCCTGCCCGTCGAACTCGGGAAGCTCAAGCGGGTCGACCCCCGCATAGACGTCGAGGTCCCCGGCGAGGAAGGCGGCCTTGGCGGCCACGTTGTCGGGGATGATGCGCGTCTCCCAGGCGTCGATGTAGGGCCCGTCCTCGACGAAGCCGTCGTCGGCCGGGGTGTGCTTGTGGTAGTCCGGCCAGCGCTCCACGCGCGTGCCGGTCGTATCGCGCTTCGTCAGCATGTACGGGCCGCTACCGGAGCCGTGGGGCAGCGTCTGGATGCTGGTGACATCCTCCACCGTCCCGTCCGCATGCTCGTAGGAACCCTCGAACTTGCCGTGCTCTTCGACCATGCGCGGGTTGATGAAGGAGTAGTAGTGGCGGGCGCGGTACACGGGCGCGTCCGCGTTGGGGCGGTTCCAGTGCTCGGTCACGGTCAGCTCATCCGTCGGCTCGAAGCTATCGACGAAGACGAAGCCGGTGCGGGTGGTGTGCGTCCCGTCCAGCGCGCGGTAGAGCTTCTCGAGCCGGCCGAAGCTGAAGGCGACGGCTTCGGCGTCCACCTCATCGCCGTTGTGGAACTTCATGCCGGGGCGGATGCTCCACACGAAGGTCGTCGGGTCGACCTGCTCGAAGCCGACCATGCCGTCCATGGCGAAGAGGTTCTTCGTCGGCTGGTAGGTGTAGGGCTGGGTTAGGGTGGAGTAGAGCACCTCGGTGTTGGCGACGTGGAAGACGCCGGGGTCGAGCCCCGCATCCTCCTCCGTCTTCCACATCCTGAGCGTTCCGCCCCGCTTGTGGGCGTCGTCCGCCGCGGCAGCGGCAGCCTCGGTGGCGGCGGCCTCTTCCTGGGCGGCGGCCTGGGTGGCGGCTGCTGCCTCGGTGGCGGCGGCGGCCTGGGTGGCGGCGGCTGCCTCGGTGGCGGCGGCGGCCTGGGTGGCGGCCGCTGCGGGCTCGTCGTCGTCATCGTCGTCGCCGCAACCCGCGAGGATCGCGGCGGAGCCGGCGGCGGCTACGCCGCTGCCGACCAGGAAGCTGCGCCGGCTGACCGGCCGGCGGCGGAGTCGCTGCCAGTAGTTCTCGTTATCACGCACGGGAAAGGCCCCCTCACCAAACTGGGATTCGCACAGTATACGCATCGGCGCAAGGGGCGTATGCCCGAGGGTGTTGCGGCAGGGGCGCGAGAAAGGCCCGCCCGCGAGGGCGGGCCTCGCTGTTCGTGGTGAGCGCCCGAAGGCGCCCGGCGGTCGAAGCGGCTAGGCGTCCTCGAGCCACATGGACTCGCGACGGAAGGCGTAGGCGTTGAGCCAGTCGTTGAGGCCGAAGTCCCGCATGCGGGAGCTGAAGCCGTAGTACGACACGGAGCTGATGGGGAGACCCCAGTTGCACCAGTGGTTATCGAGAATCCAGCGCTGGACATCCGTGAGGATCTCGGCGCGGGCCTCGACGTCGGTCTCCGCTTCCTGCGCCTCCAGCATCCCGATGAGCGTGACCGAGTCCTCGGCGATCTCCTTGCGGGGCGAGTCGGCGCGGTGGTTGAAGGCGACGTAGCCGTAGACGCGGGGGTCGTAGTTGATGAGGTGGCTGTCGTTGGGGAGACCGGTGGTGCCGCCGCTGTCGCCGGTGCCGTAGCTGAGGATGTCCCAGTCCTTCACATCCTCGCTCTGGTCGTTGGCGCGGGCGGCCCAGCTGTTGATGTCGACGGCCTCGACTTCGGTCTCGATGCCGAGCGAGGTGGCGAGCGACTGGGCCAGGTAGTCGCTGATCTCCTGCTGGAGAGGCGGGCCGGTGTACTGGAAGACCTTGATCTTCTCGACGGGGTGGATGAAGTCCGCCGCCGCCCAGAGGGCCCGGGCCTCGGCCGGATCGTGGCGGTACCAGGTGGCCAGCTCCTGCTGGCTCAGCTTCTGGTAGTGGGGAAGGAGGTCGGAGATCGGGGCCGCCAGCTGGCCGCCGCGCGGGCGAATGGCCTTGATGAAGCCCTCGTAGTCGAACGCCTTCTGCAGCGCCTGGCGGGAGCGCTTGTCGTGGAACTTGCCCCCGTCCATGCCCTGGGAGGCGCGGCCGCCGGCGGGCACCTCGTACACCGTCACGTGGTCCTGGCCATCGAACTCCGCGAGCTCGAGGGGGTCAACCGAGGCGAAGACGTCGAGGTCGCCGGCGAGGAACGCGGCCTTCGCTCCCACCTGGTCGGGGATGATTCGCGTCTCCCACGAGTCGATGTAGGGGCCGTCCTCGACGAAGCCGTCGTCAGCGGGGGAGTGCTTGTGGTAGTCGGGCCAGCGCTCCAGGCGAGTGCCCGTCGCGGTTCGGCTGACAAGCCTGTAGGGGCCGCTCGTCGTGCCGTCGGGCAGGTCGTGGATGCTGTACATGTCCTCCGTGGTGCCGTCTGCCAGCTCGACCGCACTCTCGAACTTCCCGTGTTCCTCGACCATGCGGGGGTTGAGGAACGAGTAGTAGTGCCGCGCACGGTAGACGGTCGCGTCGGCGTTGGGGCGGCTCCAGTGCTCGACGATCGTGTTCTCGTCGGTCGCCTCGAACTCATCCACGAAATCGAACCCTGAGCTGGTGACGTGCGTACCACCCAGAGCCTGATACAGCTTGGGGAGGCGGCCAAAGCTGAAGGCCACCGCCTCCGAGGTCACGGGGTCGCCGTTGTGGAACTGCATGCCCGGGCGGAGGGTCCACACGAGGGTCGTGGGGTCGACCTGCTCGAAGCCGGTCATGCCATCCATCGCGAAGAGATTCTTCGTCGGCTGGTAGGTGTACGGCTGGGTCATGGTGGCGTGGGTCACTTCGGTGTTGAGCACGTGGAAGATGCCCGGGTCGAGGCCGGCGTCCTCGCCGGTCTTCCACCACCTCAGCGTGCCGCCGTGCTTGTCGGCGGCGGGCTCCTGCGCGGAAGCCTGCTCTTCGGCGGCGGCAGCCTCGGTGGCCGCGGCAGCCTGCTCCTCGGCAGCGGCCTCGGTGGCCGCGGCGGCAGCCTGCGTGGCGGCGGCGGCCTGCGTGGCCGCGGGGGCGGCGGTGTCGTCGTCGTCATCGTCGTCGCCGCAACCGGCGAGGATGGCGGCGGAGCCGGCCGCGGCTACACCGCTGCCGACCAGGAACCCGCGGCGGCTGACCGGCCGCCGGCGAAGCCGCTGCCAATAGTTCTCGTTATCACGCACAGAAAGACTCCATCCCCAAAATCGGGATTGGCGCAAGTATACGGGAGCGTGCGTCAGGCGCATTCGCCACAGGAGGCAGAGCGGGTTGGGCGCAAAGAAAGGGCCCGCCCAGTTGGGCGGGCCCTTCTGCTGGCCAGTGCGGCGCTCGGGGAGCGCCCCCTGGAAAGAACGATTAGCCCTGCTGGAGCCACATGGACTCGCGGCGCCGGTCGTAGAAGTTGAGCCAGTCCGCGGCGCCCTGGTCCTGCAGCCTCGAGCTGAAGCCGTAGTAGGAGATGGAGCTGATGGGGAGACCCCAGTTGCACCAGTGGTTGTCCAGGATCCAGCTCTGGAGCTCGGTGAGGAGGACGGCGCGGGCCTCGGGGTCCGTCTCCGCCTCCTGGGCGTTCAGCATGTCGATGATCTCCGCGGATCCCGCGGCGATCTCGGGGCGCGGCGACTCGAGGTAGTGGTTGAACGCGTTGAAGCCGTAGGCGCGCGGGTCGTAATGGATGAGGCTGGAGTCGTTGGGGACGCCAGTCGTGCCGCCGGCAGCGCCGTCACCGTAGCTGAGAATCTCCCAGTCCTTGATGTCGGTGCTGCGGTCGACCGCGCGGGCCGCCCAGCTGTTGCTGTCCACGGCCTCGACCTCGGCCGTGACCCCCAGCGGCCCAAGCGCCTTCTCCAGCGACTGCGCCATGAAGTCGCTGATCTCGTGCTGCAGGGGCGAGCCTGTGGGCATGAACACCTTGATGTTGTCAACCGGAACAACGAAGTCCGCCGCCTGCCAGAGAGCCTGAGCCTCTGCCGGGTCGTAGCGGAGCCACTGCTGGAGGTCCGACTGGCTGAGCTTCTGGTACGCCGGCAGGAGGTCGGTAATCGGGGCCGCGTACTTGCCGCCGAGCGGGCGGATGGCCGCGATGAAGCCCTCGTAGTCGAATGCCTTCTGCAGCGCCTGTCGCGCGCGCTTGTCGTGGAACTTGCCGCCGTCCATACCCTGCGAGGAGCGCCCACCGGCGGGAAGCTCGACGACGTTGACATGGTCCTGGCCCTCGAACTCTGGAAGCTCAAGGGGGTCGATCGACGAGAAGACGTCGAGGTCGCCGGCGAGGAACGCGGCCTTCGCCGCCACCGCATCGGGGATGATGCGCGTCTCCCAGGCGTCGATGTAGGGCCCGTCCTCGACGAAGCCGTCGTCGGCCGGGGTGTGCTTGTGGTAGTCCGGCCAGCGCTCGAGGCGCGTGCCGGTGGCGTCGCGCCTGGTCATCGTGAAGGGACCGCTGCCCGAACCGGACGGGAGCTCCTGGACGCTGTAGACGTCCTCGACGGTGCCGTCCGCATGCTCGTAGGAGCCCTCGAACTTGCCGTGCTCCTCGACGACGCGAGGGTTCAGGAACGAGTAGTAGTGGCGAGCGCGGTATACGGGAGCGTCCGCGTTCGGCCGCGCCCAGTGCTCGGCCACCGTCAGCTCGTCCGTCGCCTCGAAGTCATCGACGAAGGCGAAGCCGGTACGGGTGGTGTGAGTGCCGTCCAGCGCGCGGTACAGCTTCTCCAGCCGGCCGAAGCTGAAGGCCACGGCTTCGGAGTCGACCGGGTCGCCGTTGTGGAACTTCATGCCGGGGCGGATGCTCCAGACGAAGGTCGTCGGATCGACCTGCTCGAAGCCGACCATGCCGTCCATGGCGAAGACGTTCTTCGTGGGCTGGTAGGTGTAGGGCTGGGTCATCGTGGAGTAGATGACCTCGGTGTTGTTGAGGTGGAACACGCCCGGGTCCAGGCCTGCGTCCTCTTCCGTCTTCCACAGCTTCAGGGTGCCGCCGCGCTTGTCGGGGCCGGCGTCCTCCTGGGCCGCAGCCTGCGTGGCGGCGGCAGCCTCGGTCGCCTCCGCGGCGGCCTGCTCTTCGGCCGCGGCCTCGGTGGCGGCGGCAGCCTGCTCTTCGGCAGCTGCCTGCGTGGCGGCGGGCGCGGCCGCGCTGTCGTCGTCATCGTCGTCGTCGCCGCAGCCTGCGAGGATGGCGGCGGAGCCGGCCGCGGCTACACCGCTTCCGACCAGGAAACTGCGCCGGGTAACGGGCCGGCGGCGGAGCCTCTGCCAGTAGTTCTCGTTGTCGCGCATACGCGATTCCCTCCCGAGATTTGGGATTCGCGCAGTATAGGGGCTTCGACGACCCGTTCAAGGCAAGAAAGGGCCCGCCCTTTACGTAGGGCGGGCCCTTTGCCGTGCTGGTCGAGCGCTCTCAGGAGCGCCCGGGGTTCGGAACGGTTAGCTCTGGAGCCACATGGACTCGCGGCGCAGGCTGTAGCCGTTGAGCCAGTCTGCCGCGCCCTGGTCCTGCAGCCTGGTGCTGAAGCCGAAGTACGACACCGAGCTGACGGGCAGCCGCCAGTTGCACCAGTGGTTATCGAGGATCCAGCGCTGGAGCTCGGTGAGGAGGACGCCGCGGGCCTCGGGGTCCGTCTCCGCTTCCTGGGCGTTCAGCATCTCGATGATCGTCGCCGATCCCTCGGCGATCTCGGGCCGCGGCGACTCGAGATAGTGGTTGAACGCGTTGAAGCCGTAGGCGCGCGGGTCGTAGTTGATGAGGAAGCTGTTGTTGGGGATTCCGTCGGTGCCACTGCGATCGCCGGTGCCGTAGCTGAGAATCTCCCAGTCCTTGACGTCCGTGCTGCGGTCGACCGCGCGGGCCGCCCACGAGTTGCCGTCAACGGCCTCCACCTCGGTGGTGACGCCGATCGGTCCCAGCGCCGTCGCGATCGACTGCGCCAGGAAGTCGCTGATCTCGTGCTGCAGGGGTGCGCCCGTCGACTGGAAGATCTTGATGTTCTCCACGGGAACGACGAAGTCCGCCGCCTGCCAGAGCGCCTGGGCCTCGGCCGGGTCGAAGCGGTACCACTGCTGCAGATCCTGCTGGCTCAGCTTCTGGTAGGCCGGCAGGAGGTCGGTGATGGGGGCGGCGTACTGGCCGCCGAGCGGGCGGATGGCCGCGATGAAGCCCTCGTAGTCAAGCGACTTCTGCAGGGCCTGCCGCGATCGCTTGTCGTGGAACTTACCACCGTCCATGCCCTGCATGCAGAGCCCGCCATCCCCGGTGATCTCGACGACGTTGACGTGGTCCTGGCCCTCGAACTCGGCGACCTCAAGCGGGTCGACGGTCGTGAAGATGTCGAGGTCGCCGGCGAGGAAGGCGGCCTTGGCCGCCACCGCGTCGGGGATCACGCGCGTCTCCCAGGCGTCGATGTAGGGCCCGTCCTCGACGAAGCCGTCGTCGGCCGGGGAGTGCTTGTGATAGTCGGGCCAGCGCTCAATGCGCGTCCCGGTCGCATCCCGCTTGGTCATCGTGTAGGGGCCGCTTCCCGAACCGTGCGGGAGCTCCTGGACGCTGTAGACGTCCTCGACGGCGCCGTCGGGGCCCTCGTACGAGCCCTCGAACTTGCCGAACTCGTCGACCATGCGGGGATTCAGGAACGAGTAGTAGTGGGCCGCGCGGTACACGGGAGCGTCCGCGTTGGGTCGCGCCCAGTGCTCGGCCACGGTCAGCTCGTCGGTCGCCTCGAAGCTATCGACGAAGGCGTAGCCGGTGCGGGTGGTGTGCGTGCCGTCCAGCGCGCGGTAGAGCTTCTCCAGGCGTCCGAAGCTGAAGGCCACGGCCTCGGCGTCCACGGGGTCGCCGTTGTGGAACTTCATGCCGGGGCGGACGCTCCACACGAAGGTGGTCGGATCGACCTGCTCGAAGCCGACCATGCCGTCCATGGAGAAGAGGTTCTTCGTCGCCTGGTACGTGTACGGCTGGGTCATCGTGCCGTTGTGGATCTCGCGGTTGTTCAGGTGGAAGACGCCGGGGTCGAGGCCCGCGTCCTCCTCCGTCTTCCAGTTGAGGAGGGTGCCGCCGCGCTTGTCGGGGCCGGCGTCCTCCTGGGCGGCGGCCTGCGTCGCCGCGGCAGCCTCGGTGGCCTCCGCGGCGGCCTGCTCTTCGGCGGCAGCCTCGGTGGCGGCAGCGGCAGCCTGCTCTTCGGCAGCCGCCTGCGTGGCGGCGGGCGCGGCCGCGCTGTCGTCGTCATCGTCGTCGTCATCGCCGCAGCCCGCGAGGATGGCGGCGGAGCCGGCCGCGGCTACGCCACTGCCGACCAGGAAACTGCGCCGGCTGACGGGCCGGCGGCGGAGCCTCTTCCAGTAGTTCTCGTTATCACGCATGTGCTCTGGAGTCCTCCCTGAGATTGCGATTGACGCAGTATACGCTGGAACGCGAGCCTCCAACAGGACAAGGGAAAGCCCCACCCGGCCCACCCCCGGCGAGACGGGTTGTCGTTGCGCCGGGGAGCGCGCAGGACGAGCGCGCTCACGGTCCGGCGAACGTTCGGTGAAGGGACGGATCCCCGGCGCTAGATGCGGCCGCGAAGCCTCGGGTCGAGGGTATCGCGGAGCGAATCCCCGAAGATGTTGAACCCGAAGACCGTAATCGCGAGGGCGAGACCCGGGAAGACCGCGAGCCACGGCGCCACGCTGAAGAAGCGGCGAGAGCTGCCGGAGAGGTCGGCGCCCCAGGAGGGCACGGCGTCGAGACCGCCGATGGGAACGCCCAGCCCGATGAAGCTGAGGCCGGCCTCGGCGAGGATGGCAGCCGGAAGCGAGATGCTGGTGATGACGATCATCAGGCCGAACATGTTGGGGGCGACGTGCTGCCACATGATGCGGAAGTTGCTCGCGCCGACCACCTGGGCGGCCTCGACGTAGGTCGCCTCACGCAATTCCAGGACAACCCCGCGCATGATTCGGTAGGTGCCGGCGATGAAGCCCAGCGTGATCGCAATCACGAGGTAGAGCTCTTCCCGTTGAAGTCCTGGTAAATCAGGTAAGTCCTGGCTGAACGACGAGTGGATCACGAGGGCGAGGAGGATGCCGGGGATCGCGATGAACATGTCCGCGATTCGACCGACAGCGAAGTCGACGACACCTCCGGCGTAGGCGGAGACGAGGGCGATGAGCGTGCCCCCGACCGTCGCGAGGAGCACGGTGGCGACGCCGATCTTCAGCGAGATGCGCCCACCGAAAATGACACGCGACCAGACATCCTTGCCCCGCGCGGTGGTGCCGAACCAGTTCTCGGAGGAGGGTCCCTCGAGGGGCGGGCCGACGGCGAATTCGTTTGGCGGCACGGTATTGAGAATCGGCGCAGCCGCGGCCGAGAACACGACGATGATGATGAGAACGAGCCCGAAGGCCCCGAAGGGCTCGCGACGCGCCCACTTGAACGGGTTGAACCGCTGCCGCGGCGGGATGGCGTATTCGAGCTCCAGCGCGGCTTCGGAGGCCCTCGATTCGGGAGCGGTCGTCGGCTCTTGAGACATCGTTAGTACCGAATCCTCGGGTCAACGGCCGTATAGAGGATGTCGACTATCAGGGTAACCATCACGAACACGAACGAGAAGAACGTGATCGTGGCAAGGACGACGGGGAAGTCCTGATCGGTTACGCCCTCGAGGGCGAGCCGGCCGAGACCGGGAACGGTGAACAGCGACTCGATGATGACGGTGCCGCCGAGGATGGCTCCGAGCTGGAGGCCGAGCAGCGTGATCACGGGGATCAGCGAGTTGCGGAAGACGTGGCCCCAGATGACGCGGCGGTCGCGGAGGCCCTTGGCGCGCGCCGTCCGCACGTAGTCGGAGAACAGCACCTCGAGCATGGACGTGCGCACGAAGCGGGCCGTGCCCGCGGCCCCGGCGAGCGCGAGCGTCATCGCCGGCCAGATCGCGAGGGAGAGGTTGTAGATGGGGTCGTCGGTGAAGACCACCCACTGCCGGGCGGGGGTCCATCCCCACCAGAGCGCGGGCAGGTAGATCACCAGGATCGCAAACCAGAAGTTGGGGACGGAGATGCCCGCGATCGTGATCCCCCGGAAGAGGTAGTCCAGGATGCTGTTTCTGCGAACGGCGGACAGCACCCCCACGGCGATACCCATGACCGCCGAGATGAAGATCGTCAGCAGGCCAATCTCAAGCGTGTTCGGGAGCACTTCGAGGATGTCGCCCATGACATCGTCGTGCGGTGGGGTGAGCCGGTCGCCGAAGCTGCCCTGGAGGACGTTCCAGAGCCAATCGCCGTACTGCTCGTACCAGGGCCGGTCGAGACCGAACTTCTTCTCGAAATTCTCGAAGGCGCGCGGATCGGCGTCGCCCACCGAGCCGATGGCGGCGAAGGCGGCGCTCCCGGGCCGGATATAGAGCAGCAGGAAGAGGATGAACGAGATGCCCAGCAGCATGAAGGGGACGGCGATCAGCCTGCGGACGATGTAGCGGGTCATGAGCTTCGACCTGAGTGGCAGGAATCGCGCCCTGCCGGTCTCGCCACCCCCTCTGCGCAGCGTGCCCGAAACGGGGACCCGCACGCGATGCACGGGATTCTCTGCTATCCGTTCTGCGATCGCAACCATCGGGCGCGGGCGACCGACGGCGCGCCGGGCCCCGCGTGCGCCGTACACTCCGCGCCAGGCCAGCAGGGGAGCGGCACATGGCTGAGGAACGCGCGAACGACGAAGCGGGCGACCGGCTCGGGGAGATGGTGGCGGAGTGGGCGGACGCCTACTGGCAGCAGCAGGCGCCGGGGCGGCGCCGCCAACCGGACGGAAGCGGGGGCGACGGCGAGCTTCGCGAGGTGGTGACGAGGGCGTTCATGGCGGGCGCGGTGACGGTGTTCCAGCGCTGGGACGAGGTGCGGCCCCTGGTGCCGCGCCGGCGCGTCTCCTGGCGCGATCTGCCTTCGCACCACGGGTAGGGGCGGGCCGTATCATGCCCGCTGGCCGGAAGGGGGCGTCATGAGCGAAGTCGAGGGGCTGTTCGACCTGAGCGGGAAGGTCGCGCTGGTGACGGGCGGGAGCCGGGGGTTGGGGGCGGCGATGGTGCGCAGCTTCGCGCGGGCGGGGGCGGACGTGGTGATCGCGAGCCGCAAGCTGGAGTCGTGCGAGGCGCTGGCGGAGGAGGTGCGGGCGGAGACGGGGCGGCGGGCGCTGCCGGTCGCCTGCCACGTGGGCGAGTGGGAGCAGCTCGATGCGCTGGCCGATACCGCCTACGCCGAGTTCGGCAGGGTCGACGTGCTCGTGAACAACGCGGGGCTCTCGCCGCTCTACGACCACGTGAGCAACGTGAGCGAGGCGCTCTACGACAAGGTGCTGGACGTGAACCTGAAGGGTCCGTTCCGGCTGACGGCGAACATCGCGACGCGCATGGCGGAGGGCGACGGGGGCTCGGTGATCATGGTGTCGAGCACGGCCTCGCAGAGCCCGGGGCCGAACGCGCTCGCCTACGGCGCGGCGAAGGCGGGGCTGAACAACCTGACGATCGGGTTCGCGCGCACGTTCGCGCCGAAGGTGCGGGTGAACTGCATCATCCCCGGGCCGTTCCTGACGGACATCTCGAAGGCGTGGGACATGGAGGCGTTCGAGGCGCGCGCGGAGAGCACGATCCTGCTGGCGCGGGGCGGACAGGCGGAGGAGATCGTAGGCGCGGCGCTGTACTTCGCCTCGGAGGCGTCGAGCTTCACGACGGGGGCGCTGCTGACGGTTTCGGGGGGCTCGGCGAGGTAGCCCGACAGGCCCCGGGGGCTGTCATACTCGCTATAATTCCCGCACTTTCCAGCTACGGCCGGGGCGGATCCGTCGTGCCCGGCAAAGGGGAACCGACGATGGCCGCAAACCGAGAAGACTTCGAAGCGATGCCCCAGGCGGCATGCCCGATGAGCGTGGGAGAGGTGGACCTCTTCGCGCCGGGAGCGCAGGAGCACTGGTACGACTCCTACAAACTGCTGCAGGCGGAGGAGCCCGTGTTGCGGCTGCCCGGCCAGGGCTACGAGCCCGGCTCGGACGCCTACGTGCTGACCAAGTACGAGGACATCCGCAAGGTCGTGCGCGATCCCGACCTGTTCCCCTCGCGCCAGGGGCCGGGCTCCTCGGGCACGAGCAAGATCCACGACGAGATCTTCGAGGAAGAGGGCTTCGGCGAGGTCGTGACGGCGCGGGACCGGCTACGGCCCGACATCGAGACGCACAAGCTGCACCGCGAGACGCTGACGGAGCCGTGGGTGGGCGCCTCGGGGGCGCTGCAGCACCGCGAGATGATCACGGCGCACGCCAACCGCCTGATGGACAACTGGATCGACAGGGGCGAGGTCGAGTTCGTGACGGAGTTCGCGGCGCCGCTGCCGCAGGCCGTGATCTCGACGATCCTCGGGTTCCCGCTCGAGGACATGCCGATGACGAAGAAGTGGGAAGAGGCGCAGGTGCGCCGCTTCGTCTACGGCTTCGGCCCGAAGAGCCAGATGGAGGACCCGGACGAGGAGGACAACGCCAAGGCGCTCGTCGCGTTCAACCGCTACATCCAGGAGCAGATCGACGAGAAGCGGCGCAACCCCAAGGACGACATGATCACGTTCCTGACGGAGGTCGAGTACCAGGGCAAGCCGCTGGCCGACGGCGACATCATCAGCGTGGTCTCGGGGATGCACATCGGCGGGAACGAGACGACGCAGTACGCGCTCACCTCGGAGGCGATGCTGCTAGCGCAGCACCCCGAGATCGTCGAGGAGCTGCGGGCGGACCGCTCGAAGGTGCGCTTCTTCGTGGAGGAGGCGCTACGCCTCTACGCGCCGACGCAGGGGCTCTCCGGCCGCATGGTCGCGCGCGACACGGAGATCCGCGGGGTCAAGATCCCGGCGGGGTCTCTCCTGCACCTGCGCTGGGCGGCGGCGAACCGCGACCCGGAGCTGTGCGAGGCGCCGGACGAGATCCGGCTCGACCGCAAGAGCCCGGGCAAGCACCTGACGTTCTCGATCCGGCCGCGGGGCTGCCCGGGGGCGGGTCTCTCGCGCCTGGAGCAGAACATCGCCGTGGACGTGATGCTGGACCGCATGGACGAGCTGAAGCTGGCTTCGGGGAAGAACGACTTCCAGCACCAGCCGGGGATCATGCTGGGGCTGTACGAGCTGCACCTGGAGTTCACGAAGGCCCGGGAGGCCGTGCCGGTCGGGTAGGGGCTCGCGCGGTTCAGACCGACTCGATCGCCAAGCCTTCGATCCGATCGAAGTGCCTTCGGTTGTTGGTAAGCAGGGTCAGGTCGTGGCGCAAGGCGGTCGCGCCGATTAGCAGGTCAAAGCCACCGACCGGGTTGCCCCCTGCACGCAGTCGGGCGCGTTCCCTGCCGAAGATGCGGGCCGTCTCATCGTCAAGACCGACAACCTCCACAAGGGCGAGAAGGTCCCGCACAGCCGCCTCCTCGGCAACCGGGCTCCGCGACCGCTCCACGCCCTCGTACAGCTCCGCCAGCGACACGATGCTCAAACCCAGGCCCTGGGGCTGCAGCTCGAGGAGGCGTCGCCTCACCGCCTCGTGGCCGCGCCGAGCGTGAACGGCCCAATCCGTATCGACGAGGTAGCGCACGAACTGCTAGGGAGCCGAAGGCGTGCGTGAACTAGTAACCCGATGCTCGTAGCTGATCTGTATGAGTTCGTCCGTCTCGCCTTCGCCGGGCGGTACCTTGCCGACCGTGAGCCTGACGATCTCGCCTTCATCAAAGCCGAGCGGCTTCACCGGCGTGAACACACCTCGACACCAGGTAGCGGTGGTGACCCAGGCTGTGTTGCGACGCTCGCGGATCAACCGGGCCACTTCAGCCAAACCGTCACCGGGCTCAACCCGTCCTTCCGGCGGGAGGATTCCCCGAACCACCAGCTCCACCTCGGCGCCCTCTTCGAGATCGACGACATCGAGGGGCTCCAGCGGCTGCAGCATCCCTTCGCAGTAGCGAGCCCTGACGGTCACGGTAATGATCATTGCGATCCTCACCTTCCATGATGCCACAACCGTCTATGGGCGGACGGCGCGCTTGGGGCGGCTGGCGAGCCGCTTGAGGGCGGGCTGCGCGAGCTTCACGAAGGTGCAGGCGAGGCGGCGCGTATCGCGCGGGTCGATCAGGTCGATGACGTCGCCACGGTGGGCGGCGCGGAAGGGGGAGCGGAGGCGGAGGAGGCGCTCCTCGATGGCCTCGCGGTGGGCCTCGGGGTCGGTGGCGGCCTCGATCTCGCGGCGGTAGGCGGCGGCGACGCCGCCCTCGATGGGGATGCCGCCCCACTCGCCCGCGGGCCAGCCGAAGCGCAGGTTGAGCCCGTCGGGGATGCCGACGCTGTTGGGCGCGTCGGCGGCGACACCGTAGGACTTGCGCACGTTGAACTCGATCTTGGGGACGCCCGCCTCGGCGCTGGCGATGAGGGCGCGCACGCCCCGGCGCATGGTCGCCTTGCGCTCGGCGTGGGAGCCGAGCATGAAGCCGGGCATGTCGAGGAAGATGAGGAGGGGCAGGTTGAAGGTGTCGCAGAGGTCGACGAAGTGGGTGTACTTGTCGGCCACGTCGCCGTCCATGGCGCCGGCGAGCTTCATCGGGTCGCTGGCGAGAACGCCCACGCTGTAGCCATCGATGCGGGCGAAGGCGGTGATGATGGCGCCCGCGTAGTGGCGGCGCATCTCGAAGAACTCGCCGTTGTCGACCACGTGCGCGACGAGCTTGCGCATGTCGTACCCGCGCTTGCGGTTGGGCGGGATGATGTTCAGCAGCGCCTCGGGGCAGCGATCGGGCGGGTCGCCCGTCTCGACGCGGGGGGCGACGTCGGCGGTAGTGTCGGGGAGGTAGGAGAGGAAGCGCTTGATCTGGTCGAAGGCGTCCTCCTCGGACTCGGCCTCGTTGTCGACCTGGCCGCTCTCGTGGACGTGCATCCTGGCGCCGCCGAGCGCCTCCTTGTCGAGGTCCTCGCCGATGGCGCGGCGCACGACGGGCGGTCCCGAGGGGAAGATCTGCGACTGGCCCTTCACCATGACGGTGAAGTGGGACATGAGGGCGAAGGCGGCGGGCGCGCCCGCGACGGAGCCCATGATCCCCGCGGCGACGGGGACGGTGCGCAGCATCTCGACGGCGCGCCACCACATGTCCCCGGAGGGGAGGCCCATGTGGCCCTCGGCCTCGTCGGCCTTGGAGCTGTGGCCGACGCCCTCGACGAGCTGGACATAGGGGATGCCGTACTGCATCGCGAGGGGCTGCATGAAGTCGCGGGGGTGCTTGCGGACGTTGTGGGGGCTGCCGCCGGAGATGGTGAAGTCGTCGCCGCCGATGGCGACGGAGCGCCCGTCGAGCTCAGCCAGGCCCATGACGTAGGCGCCCGGCGTGAAGCCGACGAGGTTGCCGTCGGCGTCGTACTCGGCGGCGCCGACCATCGGCCCTGCCTCGACGAAGCTGCCGGGGTCGACCATCTTCTCGATGCGCTCGCGGACGGTGTAGCGGCCGCCGGCGTGCTGGCGCTCGATGCGCTCGGGTCCGCCCATCTCGCGGCCGAGCCCGCGGATGTACTCGATATCGGCGATGGCGTGCTCCCAGGGCATGCCGGGCTTCCAGCTTTCGCGGTCGGGATCGACGGGCATGGGACGGGGCTCCTGCGCGGTTTCTCGAACGCTACGCGATAGGAACCCGTGGCGCACCGTCCTGATGGGGGCGCCACCGGACGGAGGCGGGGAGCGGATGCCTTGCCGCCCGCGGGCCGGCGCCGTTCGCGGAGGTTGGCGACGTCTACTGGCGCCTGATGACGCCGCAGGCGACGCGCTCGCCCGTATCCGCCTCGCCTTCTCCGTAGGGGTCGGGCAGCTCGTGCACGATGATGGCGGAGCCGTCATCGTCGAAGACGGAGTGGCGCGGGCCCCTGTCCAGCGTGACGCCGTCGGTAAAGAAGTCGGCGCGGGCGGAACCGTCGGAGGCGGCGTAGATGTTCGGCAGGTCGCCGCCGTGGCCGCCGCCGCCGTCGTCGCCCTGCCAGGCCCCGTGGACGAACCCGTGGTCGGCGTCGGTCGGGTCGAAGTGGTCGCCGGCGGCGGCGAAGTCGGGCGTACAGGCTCCGACCTCGTGGATGATGAAGGCGTGGCCACCCGGGGCCAGCCCGTTCACCTCGGCCATGACGAGGACGCCGGCGGCGGTCTGAAGGAACCTGACCGTGCCCATGGGATCGCCGTCCGGCGATACCAGTGCGGCCTCGGCCGTCAGCCCCGGGGTGCGGTCATCGCCCCCGCCGGACCGGAGGATGAGCAGGATCGCGCCGGCAACCAGGACGATCACGATGGGCGACAGGGAAAGCAGCACGAGCCCCAGGCGACCAGGCATAAACCAGCTCCCATTGGTATCGAGACCCTGTCCGGCAGGGTAGCCGGTCTCCCCGAGCGCCGCTATGTCCGAGGGCGGCGCCGGGCGCGAGCCCGCTTGCGACTTCATGACGCCCAACCGGTTGGGCGACGCGATACGATGGCGCGCGAATCTGCTCGTGGCGGGCTCTGTCGCGGCAGGAGGACGAGCGATGACGATGACGAAGCCGGAGATCGATCCGGAGATCTTCTTCAGCAGGGAGTACGCGGACGATCCGTATCCGACGCTGAAGCTGCTGCGCGACCACCACCCCGTCTACTACAACCCGATCGGGGACAACTGGATGATCACGCGTTACGACGACGTGTGCGCGGCCTTCCGGGACCTGGAGAACTACTCGGCGCAGCCGAACGCGCTCGGGATCGGGGCGGTCTTCGGGCCGACGCTGATGGAGTACGACGGCGAGCAGCACAACAAGCTGCGCAACATCGTCGCGCCGGAGTTCGTGGGGCGGAAGCTGGACGCGCTCCTGCCCATCATCGAGCGCAACTCGATCGCGCTCATCGAGAAGTACACGGAGAAGCACGCGCGCCGCATCGCCGAGGAGGCGGCGAAGACGGGCGTCATCGACATCGTCGACGACTTCGCCACGCGCCTGCCGCTGAACGTCATCCTGGACGTGCTGGACCTGCCGCAGGACGCGCACGACATGTTCCACGAGTGGTACCCGGCGATGATGAACGGCATCGGCGGGCCGCCGGACATCCGGGCGGCGGGGATCAAGGCGAACCAGGAGTACCACGACTACCTGGAGCCGCTCCTGCAGGAGCGCAGCAAGAACCCGGGGGACGACCTCATCTCGCGGCTGTGCGTGGCCGAGGTGGACGGGCACCGGATGACGTTCCAGGAGATCAAGTCGTTCGCGAGCCTGCTGCTGGTGGCGGGCGCGGAGACGACGGACAAGGCGATCGCGAACCTCTGGTACCAGATGCTGGCCAACCCGGAGCAGTGGGAGCTGGTGCGGAACGATCCGTCGCTGCTGGACCGCGCGTTCACGGAGATGATGCGCGTGCATCCCCCCTCGGGCGGGCAGGCGCGGCGCACGATCCACGACATCCCCTTCCCCGAGTACGGCGTGACCATCCCCGAGGGCGCGTACGTGAACCTCTCGATCTACGGGGGGAACCGCGACGAGCGCGTGTTCGCCAACCCGGACAAGTTCGACGTGATGCGGCCCGACCTGTACGTCGGCAGGGCGCTGCGGGCGGGGTACCACGACAACGGCCAGGCGAGCCACCTGGGGTTCGGGCTGGGCAAGCACTTCTGCGTGGGCTACCAGCTGGCGCAGACGGAGACGGTGATCGGGAGCCGCATGCTGATGGACGTGATGCGCAACCCGCGCTTCCTGCCCGGCTCGAACCCCAAGCCGATCGCGATCAGCCTCGATCCGTGGGAGCTCTGGATCGAGTTCGACCCGGCTTAGGGCCATGCCACCCACCGGAACGGCCGCAGGGCGCCCTATCGAGGGCCGGACGCCCTCGACGTTCGCGACGGTCTCGCGAGCGCGCGAGCTGCTGCACGGCGGCGAGGAAGCGCTCGCTCCGCTGGCGCGCGACCTGGCGGCGGGGCTGTCGGGCGGGACGGACGATGTCGAGATCGATCGCTACCGGCGCCTGCTCTACGCGACGGACGCCTCGATCTACGAGATGGAGCCGGTCGCGGTCGTGTACCCGCGCACGACGGCGGACGTGCAGCACGCGATGCGGGTGGCGGGGGAGCACGGCGTGCCCGTGCTGCCCCGGGGCGGGGGCACGAGCCTCTCGGGCCAGGGGGTCAACCACGCCATCGTCCTCGACTTCACGACGCACATGGCGGGGGTGCTCGCTATCGACGCGGAGGGCCAGACGGCGCGGGTGCAGGCGGGGGTGGTGCTCTCGGAGCTGAACAAGGCGCTGCGTCCACACGGCCTCCAGTACCCGATCGACCCCTCGACGGCGAACCGCGCGACGATCGGCGGGGGCGTCGGGAACAACTCGTGCGGGGCGCACTCGGGGGTGTACGGCAAGACGGTCGACAACGTGGTCGCGCTGGAGGTGGTGCTGGCGGACGGCTCGACGGCGATGCTGGAGGCGCTGAACGAGGACGAGGCGGCGAAGCGGGGCAGCCGCGAGGGGCTGGAGGGCGACATCTACCGGGGGGTGCGGGCGATCGCGCGCGAGCACGCGGCGGAGGTGGAGAAGCGCTTCCCGAAGATCCTGCGGCGCGTCTCGGGCTACAACCTCGACGAGGTGGGGGAGGACGGGCCGCTCAACCTCGCGAAGCTGGTGGTGGGCTCGGAGGGGACGCTCGCGACGGTGACCGAGGCGACCGTGCGGGTCGTGCCCATCCCGCCGGTGAAGACGCTCGTCGCGCTGCACTTCGCGACGGTCGTGGAGGCGGCCGCGGCGACGGTGCGGGCGAACGCGCACGGCCCCTCGGCGGTCGAACTAGTGGACGACACGATCATCGAGCGCTGCCGCGCGAGCGCCGGGTTCCGCGAGCTCGTCGAGTTCGTCGAGGGGGAGCCGGGGGCGCTGCTGCTGGTCGAGTTCGCGGGGGAGCGGGCGGAGGAGGTAGCGGGGAAGGTCGAGGCGCTGCGGGACGACATCGTCGGGGAGGAAGGGGCGTACGCGGCGGTGGTCGCGCTGGAGGCGGCGGAGCAGCAGCGCATGTGGCGGATGCGGGAGGCGGGGCTGGGGCTGCTCATGAGCGTGCGGGGCGACGCCAAGCCGGGGGCGTTCGTGGAGGACACGGCGGTCGCGCCGGAGCGGCTGGCCGAGTACGTGGCGCGCTTCGACGCCCTCGTGAAGGCGCGGGGGCTGCGTCCGGCGTACTACGGCCACGCGAGCGTGGGCTGCTTGCACATCCGGCCGGTGGTCGACCTGAAGGACGCGGAGGGGCTGGCGAACGCGGAGGGGCTGGCGGAGGAGATCGCGGACCTCGTGCTGGAGTTCGGCGGCTCGCTCAGCGGGGAACACGGCGACGGGATCGTGCGGGGCGTGTTCACGGAGCGGATGTTCGGGCCGCAGCTCACGCGCGCGTTCCGCGAGCTGAAGGCGCTGTGGGACCCGCGGGGGCTGCTCAATCCGGGGAAGGTGGTCGACACGCCGCCCTTCGACGACAACCTGCGGCTGAGCCCGGCGACGGTGAACGCCGAGGTGCGCACGGACCTCGATTTCGGGTTCGAGGGCGGGCTCGCGCGGGCGGCGGAGCAGTGCAACGGCCAGGGCGCCTGCCGCAAGCTCGACGGGGGGATGTGCCCTTCCTTCATGGTGACGGGCGACGAGGAGCACTCGACGCGGGGGCGGGCGAACCTGCTGCGCCAGGCGCTCAACGGCGCCCTGCCGCTGGAGGACCTGACGAGCGAGCGGATGCACGAGGCGCTCGACCTGTGCGTCGAGTGCAAGGCGTGCAAGACGGAGTGCCCCTCGGGGGTGGACTTCGCGAAGCTGAAGTACGAGGTGCAGGCGCAGGCGAGCGCGGCGCACGGCGCGCCCCTTCGCGACCGCGCCTTCGCGCGCATCCGCACGCTGAGCGCGCTGGCGAGCCCGCTCGCGCCGCTGGCGAACGCGGTCGCGCGGCTGGGACCGGCGCGGGCGCTGCTGGAGCGCGCCGGCGGGGTGGACCGGCGGCGACCGCTGCCGGCGTTCGCACCGCAGCGGTTCGGGCGGTGGTGGGCGCGACGGGCGGCGCCGCCGGGAGAGGCTCCGCGCGGGGAGGCGGTCTACCTGGCGGACACGTTCACGGAGTACTTCCACCCGGAGGTGGGACGGGCGGCGGTGCGGGTGCTGGAGGCGCTGGGGTACGCGGTGACGGTCGTGCCGGGGCTGGAGTGCTGCGGGCGTCCGGCGATCTCGAAGGGGCAACTGGGGTTGGCGCGGGGCTGGGCGGAGGCGAACGTGGCGCGGCTGGAGCCGCACGCCCGGCGAGGGGCGCCCATCGTCGGGACGGAGCCCTCGTGCCTGCTCACGCTCCGGGACGAGTACCGCGACCTCCTCCCCGGGGGGCGGGCGGAGACGGTGGCGGGGCAGGCGGTCCTGCTCGACGAACTGGTCGTGCGGGTGGCGGAGGAGGACGAGGGGGTGCGCGACCGGTTCGGCGCGGGGAGCGGAGGCGAGGTGCTCGTCCACGCGCACTGCCACCAGAAGGCGCTGGCGGGTGCGGAGCCGTCGCTGCGGGCGCTGGAGGTCGCCGGCTACGCGCCGTCGCTGGTCGACTCAGGGTGCTGCGGGATGGCGGGGTCGTTCGGGTTCGAGCGGGAGCACTACGAGGTCTCGCGCGAGATGGGCGCGTACCGACTCTTCCCGGCGGTGGAGGCGGCGGACGGGGAGGTCGCGGTGGCGGTGACGGGGGTGTCGTGCCGGCAGCAGATCGGGCACTTCACGTCGCGCACGCCGAGGCACGTCGCGGAACTGCTGGCGGAGGCGCTGGGGGAGTGAGGGGCGGGGGCAGGCCCGTCAGGAGCGGTCGCGACGGGGCTGGGTGAGGCGGCGCCACTGCTGCTCATCCGCCACGACAGAAGGCCCCACTGGCTGCGCGCGCAGTTCCTCCATCAGGTCCACCAGACGACCTACGTCGCCAATCTCATCCTGGACAGAGCTTTCCGGTTGCCAGTCCTCGTAGTAGTTCTGGTGCAGGGCGCTGGCGATGCTGAAGAGCCGTCGCAGCTCGGGTCTCCTGGCATCATCGGCAAGCTGGGAAGCGACAAGGAAGAGGAGCCCGTGGTTGTGGTGGTTCCAGCCGCGGCGCTCGGCGGCGGCCTTCATGGCGTGAGCGGCGGCGCCCCAGGCCTTCTCGGAGGCCTGCAGGCGATCGCCCTTGTCGAACTCATCCTGCGCCTGCCCGAGCAGACGCAGGCTCAGCTCGGCGTACTTCTCTTCGTTCTCGCGCTGCTCGCTGACCGTGACCATCTGAACCGCCTTCGCCTCGCAGCAGTATGTTAGTCACAATGAGTACGTTCCGTCAAGCAACCGCCACCTGGTGCATCGAGTCGATGGCCTCGCGGATGAGGGCGGCATCTCCAGCGTCGATACCGTCCAGCGAGACGCCCTTGCTGACGAAGAGGAACTCGTACGCGTAGGCATTGCCAGCCTGATCGAGGTGGCGATACCGCCGCTCGTCCAGCCGCTGCCCCCCCTCGTCACCGCCTTCGGGGTCGCGCAAGACGAGGAGGGCGACGTCAGCTTCTGAGTCATACCGAACCTGCACTCCGACTACCCTTCTTCCCTGGTCGCGAGCATCACCGTGATGACAAGCGGGGGCTCCGTATTCCGAGCGATAACGACGCGCAGCGGGCGTCCGTCCACCACAGCATTGTACTCATCGGCGGTGACGCCCTCGACCAGGCGATCCGGATACCGAACCACCTGCTCGACGTGCCGAGCGGTTATCTCCCGATCCGCCATCTGGTCCCGGGCGTGACTGCTATAGGCGAGTCTCATCGGGCGGCTACGGGCCCTTGACCCCCTCGAACTCGGTCATGATCGCGCACTCGAGGATGCCGACGCCGGTGTCGCTGGGGTCGTCGAGGTTGGTGTAGACGGTCGAGAGCTCGGCGTAGGAGCCGCCGCCGCTCATCTGCGGTATCTCGTTGCCATCGTCGTCGAAGACCTTCGTGGGGTGGGAGACATCCCAGACCTCGCCCTCGACGAGCAACTCGCCGCGGAAGACGCCTCGCCCGAGACGGTCGTTCCAGCCATGGGCGTAGCCGCCGGCGAGCATGTAGACGGGCTCGCTGACGACCTCGAGCTGATAGTTCTCGACAACGCCGTCGGGGCGGGTGAGGTGGATCTTGCCGCGCTTGAAGCGGGGGAAGCCGTCCTCCCACTCATGGTCGGAGATGGAGACGTCGGTGTAGGCGAAGCTCTCCTTGTCGGAGTCGTAGCCGTACTCCACCCAGGAGTGAACGCCGACATCGGACTGGCGACCGGTGCCGGAGGCGCGGTAGATGCCGTCCTCGCCGAGGCGGAAGGCGTAGTAGAGGCAGCGGTCGGGCATGTTGACGACGGCCCAGTGGCGCATGCCGTCGGAGCGGAAGCTGCCCTGCTCGGGCGGCGTCAGGGGCGGGGCGACGTAGGGGTTGGGCTTGGCGCCCGTGCCGGTGCCCGCACCGATACCCCAGGAGTGGTCGCGGGTGCCGCCCCAGCCGTCGCCGAAGTCGAACTTCCACTCGCGGCCGTTGATCCTGATCCAGCCGGCGATATCGGCGGCCTGGATGTAGTTCGAGCGCTCCGCGACGAGGCGGCCGTCGAGCCGGTACTGCACGCCGGGGGCCTCGTCGTAGGCCGGGGCCTTGCTCTCCCAGAGGATGTCGAACTCGATGCCGTGGGCGTTGTCGTCGCAGCCGATGCGGAGGGTGCGCATGCCGCGGATGATCTCCTGCCAGAAGGGACCGACGCGGAGCTCATCGATGCGGGGGCGGAGGCGGCGGCTGGCGCGCAGGTTGTACTGCTTGCCGTCATCGAGGCTGACGATGGCGTAGGCGTCCATCACGTCGGTGTTGGGGTAGAGGCGGATGGCGGTGATGAGGTTGACCTCACCGGCGGGGTCGCCGAAGCAGTGCCAGTAGCCGTCGCTCCACTCGGGGCTGGCGGTCTGGACGGAGTTGAAGGTGTCGATAGTCTGGTGGCGGGGCCACTCGTCGAGTTCGGTGAGGACGCGGGGTCGGGGCATGGTCGTTCCTTTCCTGTGCCCGCCGGATTACGGGCGGGGGATGACGATGACGGGGATCTCGCGGGTGGTCTTGGCCTGGTACTCGGCGAAGGCGGGCATCTTCTCGGCCTGCTGGTCGAAGAGACGCTTACGCTCCTCGCCCTCGGGGATGATGGCGTTCACCGTGAAGGTCTCGTCCGGAAGCTCGATCGTGACCTCCGGGTTGGCGCGGATGTTGTGATACCACTGGGGGTGCTTCGGGTTCCCGGCGTAGGAGGCGATGATGATGATGTTGTCGCCGTCGGTGCTGTGGGCGAGGGGGGTGGTGCGCTTCTCGCCACTCTTCGCGCCGGTGGTGGTGAGGAGGAGGAGGGGGGCATCGGCGAAGCGGCCCGTGACCTTCCCGCGGTTGGCCCGGAACTGCTCGATGAGGTGGTTGTTGTAGGAGATCATCTGGGCGATCGGGTCTTCGGATGTCATGGGCGCCTCCGTGCAGTGCGTCGGCAGAGTCTAGCGGTCGACGTTTGCTAACGCTGCGCCCGCTTTGCGCCGCCTACGGCCGGGGGATGACGACGACCGGTATCTCGCGGCTCGTCATCGCCTGGTACTCGGCGAAGCGCGGCATCTCGGCGGCGTGCTGGTCGTAGATGCGCCGGCGCTCCTCCCCTTCGGGGATGACGGCGTTCGCGGTGAAGGTCTCGCCAGGAAGCTCGAGGGTGACCTCGGGATTGGCGCGGATGTTGAGGAACCAGGCAGGGTGCTTCGGCGCGCCCCCGAACGAGGCGATGATGACAACGCGGTCGCCATCGAGGGTGTGGACGAGGGGGTTGGTGCGCTTCTCCCCGCTCTTCGCGCCGGTGGTGGTGAGGAGGAGCAGGGGCTCGTTCGCGAACATGCCCGACACCTTCCCGTCGTTCGCGCGGAACTCCTCGATGACGGTGCGGTTGAGCGCGAGCATCTCCTCGAGCGACACGGGGGCGGCGGCGTTCCGTGCGCGCATCTCGTCGAGGGATTCGGAACTGGAGTCGGCGGACACGGCGGTCTCCTCCTGGTGGTGCGTCGCGCGAGTCTAGCGGACCCGCAACTTCAGCCGATGCGGAGCACGGCGGCGCCCGCGACGCGGCCGGCGGCGAGGTCGTCGAGGGCCCGGTTGGCGTCGTCGAGGGGGTAGGCCTGGGGTTCGGTGCGGATGGGGATCGCGGCGGCGAGGGCGAGGAACTCGCGGGCGTCCCGGCGGGTGAAGTTGGCGACGCTGCGGAGGGTGCGTTCCCACCAGAGGTGCTCGTAGGGGAACTCGGGGATGCGGTCGAGGTGGATGGCGTTGACCGCCAGGGTGCCGCCGCGGTCGACGGCCCTGAGGGCGGCGACGACGACCTCGCCGGCGGGGGCGAACGTGACGGCGGCGTCGAGGGGGACGGGCGGGGTCGCGTCGATACCACCCGCCCAGGCGGCGCCGAGGTCGCGGGCGCGTTGCTGTTCGCGCTGGGAGCGGGTGGCGACGAACACCTCGCAGCCCCAGTGGATCGCGACCTGCAGGGCGAGGCGCGCGGAGGCGCCGAAGCCGTACAGGCCGAGGCGGCCTCCGGGTTCGATGCCGGAGAGGCGCAGGGCGCGGTAGCCGATGATGCCGCCGCAGAGGAGGGGCGCGGCCTCGACGGGGTCGAGGTCTTCGGGGAGGGGGACGGCGAAGGCGGCGCGGACAGTGATGCGATCGGCATAGCCGCCGTCGCGGTCCCAGCCGGTGAACTCCGCGCCTTCGCAGAGGTTCTCGCGGCCGGAGTCGCAGCGGGAGCAGGCGCCGCAGGCGCCCGCGAGCCAGGCGACGCCCGCGCGGTCGTCGGCGGCCCAGTCCTCGACGCCCTCGCCCAGCGCCTCGACGGTCCCGACGGCCTGGTGGCCGGGGACGACGGGGAGGCGGCGCGCCTCGATGTCGCCCTCGCATATCTGGAGGTCGGTGCGGCAGACGGCGCAGGCGTGGACGCGAAGCAGCAGCTCGCCGGGCGCGGGGACGGGGTCGGGGCGCGTGGCGATGGAGAGGGGTTTGTCGCCCGCGGGGGCGGGGCGTTCGAGCACGGCGACGCGCATGGCGCGATCCTACGAGCGCGGGGACGGGGGCGGGGGACCGAGGAGCCTGGCCAACTCCTGCAACAGGGCGAGGCGCTCCTTGCGCCAGCGGCTGGCGAGCCCGCTGGACGAGGGCACGACGTAGGGGATGGTGTCGCCGATGCGTTCGGGCTGGACGCCGTCGGGGCGTCCGGTCAGGGCGGCGCGGGGGAGGCCGAGGGCGTGGCGGGCGAAGTGGACGTAGATGCCGCGCCCGCTGAAGACGGCGTAGGCGGGCTGGTTCGCCTGAAGCTGGCCGAGGAGGCGCTTCGCGCCCTCGGCGATCTCCTCGGGCGTGAGCTCGTCGGCGCGGACGGTGGGGCGGGGGCAGAGGTCGACGAAGCCGATGCCGGCTTCGTCCATCAGGGCGGCGTCGTCCTCGGGGCCGGCGGGGCGGGCGAGGAGGCCGCTCTCGTTGAGCTGCTTCCAGAAGACGTTCGCGCGTCGGGCGTAGTAATGGCCCGCCTCGGCGGAGTAGACGGCGGGGTTGTAGCCGATGAAGACGATGCGGAGGCCGGGGCGGAGGTAGTGGGGGAGCGTCTCGGGCGGAGTCGTCAATGGTCCTCTTCCGTGAGGGCGAAGCGGACCTTCGGGTCGGCCAGGCGGAGGGCACGCGGCTCGACGTCGTCGTCGACCCTGGAGAGCACGAAGGGCACCTTGATCCACCCGTCGAATCCTTGCCGGAACTCGTAGGGCTCGGGCGGTGCCTCGAGGCGGATGGGATCGCCTTCGGAGAGTTCAAGCTCGGCGCCTTCAAGGTCCACTGTCGCGGCCCTGGTTATCCGGAGCTCCAGGGTGACCGTCACGGTGCGCGGCTGCCCCTCGTCGATCTCGTACGACTGCACCCAGATCGTGAGGCCGTCCTCGCTGTAGGCGCCGTTGAACGGGATCGTCGGCTCGTCGAAGAAGACGTTGAGGAGGGCGGGCAGGCCGAAGACGCCGAGGGGGATGCCGACGATGACGCCGAGGATGGCGGCGTACCGGAAGAAGCTGCGGCGTTCCTCGCGAACGCTCTGCTCGGCGGCGACGGGGACGCGGCGGCGGGGCGGTTCGGTCACGCCTGGCTAGCGGACGCGGGCGGCGAGGACGCCGCCGAAGTCGAGCCCCGTGCTGAGCAGGTAGCGCTCGTCGGCAGCGAGGAAGGAGAGGAAGGCGCGCAGACCGGCGGCCTCGCGGTCCTCGGGCGCGGCGGGAAGGGCGGCGGCGTTGACGACGGTGAGGGAGCCGCCGATGCGGAGGAGGCGGGTCAGGTCCTCCGCCATGCGCTCGTACTCGCGCCAGCGGCCGCTGAGGACGACGAGGTCGAAGGGGCCGTTGAGGGCGTGGACGACGGAGGGCGGCTTCCCCGAGTGGACGCGCACGTGCTCGGCGAGGGCGTGGCGTTCGGCGGCGCGGCGGATGCCGTCGGCGACCTTGGGGCTGCGCTCGACGACCTCGATCTGGCCGGTGTGGCCGAAGGCGCCCGCGATGTGGAGGGCGCGGTACGAGGCGAGGCTGGTGGCGAGTTGCTCGACCGCGGCGGCATCGAGGTCCGTAGCGGGGGGCGGCTCGCCCTCGACGAGGAGGACGTAGCTGGCGCGGGTGGCGCGCACGAGGGTCGCGATCTGGCGGGCGCTGACGGCGGCGGCCCGCGCCACGGGCTCGGGCACGCCGTCGAGCACGGAGGCGAAGCGATCGGCCTGCGCCTCCAGCAGCTCGCGCGCGAACTCCTCACCGGACATACGGGCATTGTAGGAGGTGGGAGTCAGGCGAGGGCGCGTTCGATGAGGGCGCGGTCCTCGGGGGCGAGGTCGGAGGCGAGGGCGAGGTCCCGGGCGGCGGGGCTGATCTTGCTCCAGGTCTTGCGGATGACGCCCGCCATCGTCTCCGGATCGGTGCGGAGGGCGAAGTCGTGGAGCTGCGTTTCGAGGAAGACGAGGGTGAGGCCGTCCTCGAAGGCCTGGCCCTCGGGATCGCGCTTCGGCGTCTCCTTGCGGATGAGGCGCTCGACGCGGGCGATCGTGTCCTCGTCGTAGCCGGCCTCTTCGAGGATGGCGCGGGCGTGGGCGGCGTGGCGGACCTGGAGGTCGCGGCGCCAGCGCAGGTAGCCGCGGCGTCCGGCGGGGAAGGTGTCGCGGGGCGACTCCCAGCGGCGGACGTGGTGCGCGCGGGCGGCGAGCATGAGCGCCTCGCCGGGGTCGGGCAGGAGGCGTTCGACCCAGGCGGTGAGCATGCGCGCGTGCGTCAGCTCCTTGGGCACGGCCTTGCCGTCGACCTCGATGGTCACGGGGTCGGGGGCGTTGGCCTCGTCGATGAGGGCGATGGCGCGCTCGAAGCGGTTGTCGGCCACGGCCCGCCCAGCATGGCACAGCGAACCTACAATGGCCCCATGAACGTGCGGGAAGCGATCCGGTTCCTCGAGTCGTTCGTGGACATGGAGCGGGACCCCGGGGCCTCGAAGAACCCGCCCATGAACCTCGCCTCGATGCGCTCGCTGCTGAAGCGGCTGGGCGACCCCCAGCAGGGGCGGGGCACGGTGCACGTGACCGGCACGAACGGCAAGGGGAGCGTCTCGGCGATGATCGAGGGCGTCCTGCGCGCGGGCGGGGAGCGGACGGCGCTCTTCACGAGCCCGCACCTGCACTCGTACGCCGAGCGCATCCGCATCGACGGCGAGCCCGTGGCGATGGCGGATCTCGCGGACGGGCTGACCGCCATCCGTCCGGCGGTGGAGGCGGAGCAGGAGTCGGCGGGCGGGAACGTGAGCACGTTCGGGGTGCTCGTGGCGCTCTTCCACTGGCTGGCGCGGGAGCGGCTGGGGGACGGCGGCCGGCAGGTGGTGGAGGTGGGCCTGGGGGGCTCCTTCGACGCGACGAACGTGTACGACGGCGCCGAGATCGCGGTGATCACGCCGATCGCGCTCGACCACACGTCGGTCCTGGGCGATACGACCGTCGCGATCGCGCGGGACAAGGCGGGGATCATCGGGCCCGGCTCGACCTGCGTGCTCGCGCCCCAGCCCGACCCGGCCGTGACCCAGATCATCCGCGACCGTTGCCGGGAGGTGGGGGCGGAGCTGCGGCTGGTGGACGAGGAGTGGAGCACCGACGTGCTGGAGCGGTACGTGTTCGGGCAGTCGTTCCTGCTGCACGGGCCGGGGGGCACGCGGGAGCTGCGCACGCCGCTGCTGGGCGCGCACCAGGTGGGGAACGCGGCGACGGCGGTGGCGGTGGCGGAGGAGCTGCGCGCGCGGGGCGCGGCCATCGACGAAGAGGCGATCGCGGGCGGCATCGCGCGGACGCGCGTCGCGGGGCGGCTGGAGGTGATGGGGCAGCGTCCGCTGGTGGTCGCCGACGGGGCGCACAACCCGGCGGCGGCGGCGGCGCTGGCGGAGGCGCTGCGCGAGTACCTGGAGTGGCGGCGCTGCTACTTCGTGCTGGGGGCGATGGAGGGGAAGGACCTGCGCGGCATCGGCTACAAGCTGGCGGGGCTGGCGAGCGGCATCTGGTGCTGCACGCTCGCCTCGCGGCGCTCGCGCAAGCCCGCGGAGATGGCGGCGGATCTGGTTCCGCTCACGCCCCACGTGGAGGTGGCGGGGAGCGTCGCGGAGGGGATCGCGCAGGCGAAGCAGCGCGCGGAGGAGGCGGACCTGATCTGCGTCACGGGGTCGCTGTACGCGGTGGCCTCGGCGCGGGCGGCGGTTCTGGGCGAGAGCGTGACGGGGCGGTAGGCGCGGTGGACTCGTACGGGCCCACGGGACAGGCTTGATCGATGTCCTTTGCGGAAGCGATGGCGCGGGGGGAGTTCCCCGTCTCACTGGAGATCACGCCGCCGCGCACGCCGAAACCGGTGGTGCTGCTGCGCCGCGCGCGGCTGCTCGAGGCCTGCACGGTGACCGTGAACGTCATCCAGCGTCCCGAGCGGCAGTCGAGCCTGGAGGCGGCGCTGGCGCTGAAACGCGAAGGGCTTGAGCCGATCTGGCACCTCGCGACGGGCGGGCGCACGCGGGACGCGATCGCGGCCGACGTCGCCCGCGCGCACGAGGCGGGGCTCGGCCACGCGCTCTGCCTGCGCGGCGACCACGCCGCGGAGACGCCGGGCACCCGCGTCACCGAAGCGATCGCGGTCGTGCGGGAGGAAGCGCCCGGGATGGCGATCGGGGCGGCGCTCGACCAGTACCGCACGGACGAACGCGCCGACCGCCTGCTCGCCGACAAGCTGCGGGCGGGCGCGCGCAGCATCTGGACGCAGCCCGTGTTCGACCTCGCCCCGCTGCTGCGGTCGGCGGGCTTCGTGAAGGCGGTCGAGCCCGAGGCGCAGGTGGTGGCGATGGCGATGCCGCTGCTCACGCCGGAGTCGCTGGACGCGATCAGCGAGCGGCTGGGCATCCCCGCGCCGGAAGCGCTGCGGACGCGCATCGCGGCGGGCGAGGAGGAGGCGTGGGACGCCTTCGAGGAGACGCTGGCGACGCTGGCGCGGGTGGAGCAGGTGGATGCGGTCGCGATCATGACCTACCGCGCGGACCCGCCCGAGGGCACGGCGGAGCGCATCATCGCGGCGCTGCGGCGGACGGGGATCGCGGACGCGGCGGGGGCGCCTGCCGACCGGTAGACTCGCGCGCATGGAAACGCGAACGTTCGGAACGCTCGGGCCGGTCAGCGCCCTCACGCTCGGGGGCGGCGGCACCGGCGGGGTCTGGGGCGCGACCACGCGCGAGGAAGCGGTCGAGACGGTGCGGGCGGCGGTCGAGGGCGGCATCACCTTCCTCGACGTGGCTCCCGGATACGGCAACGGCGAGGCGGAGCGCGTGGTGGGGGAGGCGTTCGGGGGGCGGCTGCCGGAGGGCGTGCGCATCTCGACGAAGCACCACCTCGGCAACGTGCCCGCGGGCGAGGTGGCGGGAACGCTGCGGCAGGCGCTGGCGGCGAGCCTCGACCGGCTGCGGCTGGAGCGGGTCGACCTGTTCTTCCTGCACGGGATGGTCGTGCCGGACGGGTTCGAGGGGCGGGGGACGCCCCGCGGCCTGTTCGTGGAGGCGGCGCGGCCCGCGTTCGAGGCGATGGTCGCGGACGGGACGATCGGGGCGTGGGGGGTGAGCGGCGTGGGGGTCCCGGGCGCGCTCCTGGAGACGCTCGCGGAAGACCCCGCGCCGGCGGCCATCCAGTGCGTGGCCAACCTGCTCGATTCGCCCGGCGGCATGCGCGCCTACGACGAGGAGCCGCGCCCGCGCGAGCTGATCGCGGCGGCGAACGCGCGGGGCGTGGGCGTGATGGGCATCCGCGCCGTGCAGGCGGGCGCGCTCACGGACGCGATCGACCGCGACCTGCCGGACGACCACCCGGAGGCGGTCGACTTCCGGCGCGCGGCGCCGTTCCGGGCGCTGGCGGCGGAGGCGGGCGAGTCGCCCGCCGCGCTCGCGCACCGCTACAGCCTCTCGATGGAGGGCATCGCGACGGTGATCCTGGGGGTGAAGAACCGCGCGGAGTTGGCGGAGTGCCTGGAGGCGGAGGCGAAGGGGCCGCTCGACGCGGAGCTGATGGCGCGCATCGACGCGGCCGTGGCGGGGAGCTAGCACGATGGAGTACGACGTCATCATCGTCGGAGCTGGCTCGTCGGGCGCGGTGCTGGCGGCGCGGCTGAGCGAGGACCGCTCGCGGTCGGTGCTCCTGCTGGATGCGGGACCCGACTACGCAACGCTGGAATCGCTCCCGCACGACGTGAACAGCATCCACGAGCCCTCGACGGTGCACCACGACTGGGGGTTCGCCGCGACGTTCGTGCCGGGGCGGGTCGCGCCCCTGCCGCGGGGGAAGCTGGTCGGGGGGTCTTCGGCGATCAACACGGGCGTCGCCATCCGGGGGGCGCCGGGCGACTACGACCGCTGGGCGGAGCTGACGGGCGACGAGCGCTGGGGCTGGGAGCACTGCCTCCCCTACTTCCGCGCGATCGAGGACGACCGGGACGAGGGAGGCGACTTCCACGGGCAGGGCGGCCCCATCCCCGTGCGCCGCTGGACGCGCGAGGAGCTGGCGCCGGTGCAGCAGGCGTTTTACGACGCCTGCGTGGCGGACGGCTTCGAGGAGGACCGCGACCAGAACGACCCGGAGACGACGGGCATCACGCGGGCGGCGATGAACCGCGGCGGCCCGAACCAGATGACGCGCTGGTCGGCCAACCTCGGCTTCCTCTCGCCCGCGCGAAACCGGCTCAACCTCACCATCCGCAGCCACTGCCTGGTCGACCGCGTGCTGGTCGAGGATGGACGCGCGGTGGGGCTGCGGGTCGAGTGCGACGGGGAGGTGCAGGAGGTGCGGGGGAAGGAGATCGTGCTCTCCGCGGGCGCGATCATGA
This sequence comes from Tepidiformaceae bacterium, assembly GCA_965203115.1. Taxonomy (GTDB): domain Bacteria; phylum Chloroflexota; class Dehalococcoidia; order Tepidiformales; family Tepidiformaceae; genus UBA2991. Next base: position 256,865 of record OZ241859.1, read on the forward strand.
GCCCCGCCATCCTGCTGCGGAGCGGCATCGGTCCGGCGGGGGAGCTGGCGGAGCTTGGGATCGAGTCGGTGGCCGACCTACCGGGCGTCGGGAAGCACCTGATGGACCACCCGATGACGCCGCTGCTGCTGCGCCCCACGCCGGGGGTCGTCGACCCCGAGAAGCCGCTCCTGCAGACGCTGCTGCGCTACACGTCGTCCACGGGCGAGTTCAACGACATGCAGGTGTACCTGCTGGGCCACATCCTCTACGCGCCGGGCGGGCGCTACGGCTCCTGGCAGGGCGAGGAGGACGCCGAGCCGGAGTGGGTGTTCGCGGTGTCGCCGGGGGTGCAGCTCCCGCACTCGTACGGGTCGGTCACGCTCGAGAGCGCGGACTACACGGTGAAGCCGGCGATCGACCTGAAGTTCGACGAGGACGAGGCGGACCGCGTGCGGCTGCGCGAAGGCGCGCGGCTGGCGTGGCGGCTGGCGCACTCGGAGCAGCTCGCGCCGTTCCACACGGGGCCGGTGGACCTCGACCAGGCGACCCTCGACGACGACGCCAGGCTCGACGAGTGGATCCACGGCGCGGCCTCGAGCATGGCCCACCCGACCTGCACCTGCCCGATGGGCCCCGATCCGGCGGAGGGAGCGGTGGTCGACAGCGAGGGGCGCGTGTACGGGGTCGAGGGGCTGCGGGTGGCGGACGGGTCGATCATGCCGACGCTCATCCGGGCGAACACGAACTTCACCTGCATGATGATCGGCGAGCGTATCGCCGAGTGGATGACCGCCGACCCGGCCTAGGACGGCAGCGGGCTGCGGACCTCCCCGGGCGCGGCGCCGGTGAGCGTGTCGGCAGGCACGACGCCGCGCAGGCGGGCGTCGAGCGCCTCGTTCCAGAGGCGGACGGCCTCGGAATCGTCCTGCAGGGAGAGGCCCTGGCGGGCGGGCTCCTTCATCTCCTCCTGGGCGCCCGCGAGCGCTTCCGCCATGCCGTCGAGCCGGGCCTGCGCCCACTCGATGCGCTCGACCCAGGCGGGGTGCTCGGCGGGCGAGTCCTCCTCGCCCCAGTCGGGGGCGAGCCAGGTCGCTTCGAACAGGGTCGTCTCCTCGTCGCGGGGCCAGACGGTGAAGTTGAAGATGCCGCTGGGCGTGTAGGTGACGAGCAGGTTGGGGAAGAACACGTAGGTGGTGGCGGTGGAGAGGAACATCGGGTCGAGGCCGGCGACGGCGGGGAGGTCGGCGTCGGCGGGGCCGGCCCAGTCGAGCGGCGAGGCGAGGCCGAGGGCCGACGCGGAGGCGGCGTCGAAGGGAGCGACGAGGCGGAGGTGGCCGCCGTCGAGCAGCTCGGCATCGGCGGCGGTGGTCGCGGGGGTGGCCAGGGCGGGGCGGGGCGGCGCGGGAGGCGCGGACAGCAGCCGCCCCATGACGCGCTTCCAGTTGACGGGAATGGTGACGGAGCGCTGGTCGAGCGTGCGCAGCTCGCCGCTCCGGACGGAGGAAAGCTCCCGGCCGGTTCCGCCGAAGAAGCTGTTGAGGTCTTCCGCCGGATCCTCGTTCACGAAGATGGCGCTGTTCCGGATCTCGCAGGCGACGGGCACGAGGGCGCGCTCCTCGCGCCGGAGGTCGACGAAGTCGCGCTCGTCGGGGACGGAGACGAGCTTGCCCGAGGTGTCGTAGGTCCAGCTGTGGTACTGGCAGCGGAGGGCGCGGTTGCGTCCGCGGGGGACGCGCACGACGGGCGCGCCGCGGTGGCGGCAGGAGTTGTAGAAGCAGCGCACGACATCGTCGACGGCGTGCACGATGAGGAGCGGAACGACCGTCTTCTCCCAGGTCATGTAGAGGCCGGGCCGGGCAATCTCGTCGACGCGGCCGGCGAGGAGCCAGGACTTGCCGAAGATCTCGGCGCGTTCGGCCTGGTAGAAGGCGTGGTCGACGAAGCGGCGGGCGGGGAGGCGGACGGGCTCGGCGGCCGCGGAGGCGGGCCGCGCCTGCAACCGGCTCCGCACGTCATCGGCAAAGGACACGCTCGACTCCTCCCGCGATCGATCGGCGTGACTCTACGCGAGGGCGGGCGGAGGGGCACGGGGAAAGGCGCACAGGAACGGCGTTCGCTACGCTACGCGCGGTGAGCAACGCGACGTCGACCCCACCGCAAAGCGAGTCGCTCATCAGCCGCCTCACGCGCGACCGGGACATCGGCCGCGAGCGGCTGGCGCTGCGCTACGGCCGCCGGACGGTGACGGTCACCATCTACCTGGCGTCGTTCCTCATCAACACGGCGGCGGCGCCCATCTTCCTGATGGTGGCGCTGACGGGCGACCTGGCGCGGGGGCGCGGGACGATCTTCGCGCGCTGCATCCTGGCGCTCTGGTCCTACCTGGCGGTGGAGACGTTCGGGCTGGTGCTGTTCCTGCCCCTGTGGCTGCTGGGCCAGGGAAGCGAGCACCGGCGGCTGGCGCTGCACCACTGGTTCGCGCGGGTGTGGGCGCGCTGGGTGTTCTGGAGCATCGTGCGGCTCTTCGAGATGCGCGTCCGCGTGGAGGGGGACGAGGAGGCGGCGGCGGGGCCGGTGATCGTGTTCTGCCGGCACGTCTCGCCGGTCGACAACCTGCTGCCCCTCGTGTTCCTGGAAGGGCGGCACGGGCTCTGGCTGCGCTGGGTGATGAACTCCTGGCTGGTGCGCGATCCGTGCATCGATATCGTGGGGCATCGCTTGCGAAGCACGTTCCTGACCGTGGGCTCGCGCGAAGGCTCGCGGCAGATCGCGAAGGTCTCGGCCCTGGGCGACAACCTCGAATCGCGCGAGGGCGTGCTCGTGTTCCCGGAGGGCGCGCTCTTCACGCCGATGCGGCTGGCGCGGGCGGTGAGACGCATGCGGCGAAGCGGGGACGAGGAGGAGGCGCGGCTGGCGGAGGGGCTGCGGCACGTGCTGCCGCCACAGCTGGGCGGAGCGCTGGCCCTGCTCGAACGGGCGCCGGATGCGGACGTGGTGTTCTGCGCGCACACCGGGCTGGAGGGCGGCAGCTACCGGTCGCTGCTCGCGGGGGGCATCTTCCAGCGCGAGGTGCGCATCGCCTTCTGGCGCATCTCCCGCGAGGAGGTGCCGGAGGACATCAAGGGACGCACGGCCTGGCTGCACGCGCAGTGGCGGCGCGTCGACGGCTGGATCGAGGAGAACGCGCTCAGCCAGGACTGAGCGCCGCCCCGGGCTTCAACCCGACCTAGAAGACGACGACTCCGCGCGCGTTCTTGCCGGCTTCCATGTCGGCGTAAGCCTGGGCCGCGTCCTCGATGGGGTAGGTGGCGGTCACGAGCGAGTCGAGGTCGAGCTTGCCCGTGCGGTACCAGTCGATGAGGCGGGGGAAGTCGCGCACGCTGGCGCCCTTGCCGCAGAAGGAGCCCTTCAGGGTCTTCTCCATGATGGCGACGAGGCCGGCGGAGAGGGAGAAGGTGTCCTCGAAGCCGCCCACGCCGACGATGGTGGCGGTGCCGCCGCGGCGTGCGGCCATGTAGGCCTCCTCCATGCACGAGCCCACGCCGATGGCCTCGAAGGTGTAGTCGGCGCCGCGGCCGCCGGTGATCGCCATCACCTGCTCGACGGCGTTCTCCTGCGAGGCGTCGATAACGTGGGTCGCGCCGAGCTTCTTCGCGTACTCGAGCTTGGCCGGGTTCGCGTCGATCGAGATCATCGTGGAGGCGCCGGCGATGCGGCAGCCCTGCAGGACGCTGAGCCCGACGCCGCCGCAGCCCCAGATGGCGCAGCTCGTGCCGGGCCGCACCTCGGCCGTGTTGATGGCCGCCCCGACGCCGGTGATGACGCCGCACCCGATGAGGGAGGCGCTGACGAGCGGGATGTCCTTGTCGATCTTGATGGCGGTGTTCTCGGCGACGACGGTGTACTCGCAGAGGCCGCCGATGGAGGCGAAGGGCATCAGGTCGAGGCCGTCGAAGTGGAAGGGGAAGTTGCCGCCCATGTTGAGGGGCATCTGCTCGCACTGGGCGTACATGCCCTCGACGCACATGGGGCAGCGCCCGCAGAAGGCGGTCGTGGTCATGACGACGTGGTCGCCGGGCTCGACGGAGGTGACGCCCTCGCCGACGGACTCGACGACGCCGGCGCCCTCGTGGCCGAGGACGAGCGGCTGCGGGCGGGGCAGGACGGACTGCATCACCGACAGGTCGGTGTGGCAGAGGCCGCAGGCGGTCAGCTTGACGCGGACCTGGCCGGGGCCGGGATCGTCGACGGTGACGGTCTGAACTTCGAGGGGCTGGCCCTGGCCACGCAGCACGGCGGCTTTCGCTTCCATATCGATACCTCCGGGGGCGCGCTCGCGCCCTGGCGGCGCGCCGGCGGCGATTGTACGGGGAAGGCGGCCAACGAGCGGGAGGGGCGGGGTATCATCGCCCCGGCGAGCACACGGTGATCATCGTTCTCCACGGCCAGGACGAACTCCGCCTGCGGCGGCGGCTGGAAGCGCTTCGCGCCGAGGGCGGCGGCGAGGCGGGCGCGCCCGGCGCCGACGTGGCGCTGCTCGACGGCCGCGACGCGAAGCCGGAGGAGATCCTGGGGCCGGCGCTGACGGCGCCCTTCCTCTCGCTGCGGCGGATCGTGGTCGTCGAGGGGTTGCTGGGGCGGTTCGAGGGGGGCGGCGGGGCGCGGGGCGCGGCGCGCGGACCTCGCGTCGACGCCTTCAACCCGCTGATCGAGGCGATGGCGGCGGGCATCCCGGAGACGACGACGCTCGTGTTCGTCGAGGGCGCGCTGAACGCGGGCCGCAACCCGCTCCTGCGGCGGTTCGACGAGACGGGAAACGTGGAGGTGGAGCACTTCCCCGAGCTGAGGCGGGACGCACTGGTGCGGTTCGTGCGGGAGGAGGCGGAGCAGCAGGGGGTCCAGTTCCGGCGGGGGCGCTCGGCGCGGGCGCTGCCGGCGGAGGAGGAGTGGCGCCGTCCGGGCGAGGACGACCCGGCTCAGCTGCTGGCGGCCCTCCACCCGAACACGCTGGAGCTGGCGCACGAGCTGGAGAAGCTGGCGCTCTACACGATGGGCCGCCAGGCGACGGTCGACGACATCGACGTGCTCTGCGGGGGCGAGCGGGAGACGACGGTCTGGCACCTCATCGACGGGGTGCTCGACGGGGAGACGGTGCAGGCGCTGCAGGCGCTGCGCTTCCTGCTCTCGCGGGGGGAGAGCGTGAACAGCCTCCTCTCGCAGCTGGCGGCGGCCTACCGGCCTCTCTCGACCGTGCTGGACCTGCTCGAGGACGGGAAGGGGCCGGAGGAGATCGGGAAGGCGATCCGGCGGCCCTGGCCGCGCCTGCGCGACGCCGCCATCCGGCGGGCGCAGCGGCTCGGCCGGGAGGGCGTGCGCCGCGCCTACGAGATCCTGGTGGCGGCGGATCGCGGCATGAAGTCGGGCGAGGTGCGGGACGAGCTGGCGCTGGAGGTGGCGGTCACGCGGCTGATCGCGCTGGCCCCGCGGGCAGGCCGGCGGGCCTCCTGAGCTATTCCTGCCAGATGGGGTTGTAGCAGGCGAGGGCGCGGTCGGAGCGGCCGGGCAGGGGCGTGAGCTGGGGCGGTCCGACATCGCGGCACTGCTGGAGGGCCTTGCGGCAGCGGGGGGTGAAGGGGCAGTGGCCGGCCGGCTCGTTGAGGTCGGGAGCGGTGCCGGGGAGGGCGTAGAGCTCCTGGCGGGCGGCGTCGAGGCGGGGGAGGGCGGCGAGCAGGCCGTGGGTGTACGGGTGCATGGGCGAGCGGAGGACGTCCCTGACGGGACCCCTCTCGACGAGGTGGCCGGCGTACATGACGCCCACCTCGTCGGCGATCTGGGAGACGACGCCGAAGTCGTGCGTGATCAGGAGGACGGCCGTGTCCTGCTCGCGCCGGAGCGTGTCGAGCTGGTGGAGGATCTGGGCCTGGATGGTGACGTCGAGGGAGGCCGTGGGCTCGTCGGCGATGATGAGGTCGGGCTTGAGCGCCGTCGCGATGCCGATCATGACACGCTGGCACATGCCGCCCGAGAGCTGGAACGGGTACGACTTGGCCACGCGCTCGGGGTCGGCCAGGCCGACCTGGCGGAGGATGTCGACGGAGGCGCTCCTGGCTTCCTTCTTGTCCATCGCGAGGTGCGTCGTGAGCACCTCGCCGACCTGGTCGCCGACGTTGATGACGGGATTCAGGCCGGCGACGGGATCCTGGAAGATCATCGTGATGCGGCGGCCGCGGGTGTGGCGCAGGGAGCGCTCGTCCAGCGTGAGCATGTCGTCGGGGCCGAAGTAGACCTCGCCGCCGAGGATGTCGGCCTCGTCGGGGAGGAGGTTGAGGATGGACATGCCGATGGTGGTCTTGCCGGAGCCGGACTCGCCGACGAGGGCGTAGACGCTGCCGCGCTCGATATCGAGCGACACCTGGTCGACGGCGTAGGCCATGTCGTCGCGCGAGCGGTAGCGGACGGAGAGGTCGCGGATGCTGACGAGGGTCTGGGCCATGGCGAGCGTCCTGGCCCGGGACCGCTTCAGCTAGCCGCTGGGCCGGATAGAAGAGATGAACCGCCCCTGAATCCTAACGTCTTCGGGATTGACGTAGATCGGGGGCATGGTGGAGTTGGCCGGCTGGAGGCGGATGCGGTCCTTCTCGCGGTAGAGCCGCTTGAGCGTGACCTCGCCCCGATCCTGGAGCCAGACGGCGACCTTCTCGCCGTCGTCGGCGGTGGTGGCGGGCTCGAGGAAGACGATGTCGCCGTCGTCGATCAGGTCCTCGATCATCGACTCGCCCTTCACGCGCAGGGCGAAGACGTTCTCGCGGCCGCGGACCATGTCCTGCGTCACCGTGACGGTGTCCTCGACATCGCTCGCCCAGCGATCGCTGGTGGGGACGGGGATGGGCTGGCCGGCCGCGATCGATCCGAGCACGGGCACATCGACGGTGCGGCCGCGACGGGTGCCGTCGAGCAGCTCGATGCCGCGGGAGACCTCGCGGTCGCGCCGGAGGAGGCCCTTCTCCTCGAGCCGCCGGAGGTTGTAGTCGACGACGGAGGTGCTGCTGATGCCGCACCCGAACTGGATATCGCGGATGGAAGGCGGGTAGTCCTTCTCATCCATGAAGCCGCGTATGAACTCCATGATCTGGCTTTGCTTGGTTGACAGCTCGCTCATGTCTCGCCTCGCGCGAACGGATGTTCGTTCGTATTCAACAACTTGAGAGGTTTATCGTCAAGGGCGTTCGGAACACCGGGGGTTGTGGCGGGAGGGAGGCTGCGGTTTGCTAGCCGGCATGGACGCGCGTACGCGGATCGAGGAGCTGGCCGGGGAGGGCGGGTTCGACCTCGTGCGCTTCGCCGGGGCGGAGACGCTGGCGGGGGCGCGCGAGGCGGCGCTGGAGTCGCGCGCGGCGGGGCGGCTGGCCAGCCTGCACTGGATGACGGACGAGTGGATCGAGCGCGCGACCGACCCGGCCGCGTTCCTGGCGGGGGCGAACACGGTCGTGCTGCTCGCGATCACGGGGCACGCGCCCGACCCGCAGCGCCCCGGCGATCGCGCGCGGGGGCGGGTGGCGCGGTACGCGCGCGGCCGCGACTACCACCGGCTGTTCGAGTCGAAGCTGCGGCGGGTGGCTCGCGCCATCCGCGAGGAGCTGGGCGGGGAGGCGCGCGCGACGGTCGACTACGGGCCGCTACTGGAGCGGCCGCTGGCGGCGCGGGCGGGGCTGGGGTGGCTGGGGAAATCGACGATGCTGCTGGCGCCCGGCTTCGGGCCGTGGGTGCTGCTGGGCGCGATCGCGACGACGCTCACGATCGCGCCGGACGAGCCCCTGCGAAAGACGTGCGGCTCCTGTACGCGCTGCATCGTCGCCTGCCCGACGGACGCGATCGCGCCCGACGGAGGCGTGCTCGATTCCCGCCTCTGCATCAGCTACCACACGATCGAGAGCCGCGAGCCGATCCCGCGCGAGCTGCGGCCGAAGTTCGGGGACTGGATCTTCGGGTGCGACGACTGCCTCGACTCGTGCCCGGTGGGCGCGCGGAACGCGGCCGGCCACCCCGACCTCGCGCCCGCCACCCCCGACGACGCGTTCCCGCCGCTGGCGGAGCTGCTCTCGCTGGACGAGGCGGCGTTCCGCGAGCGCTTCCGGGGGCGGGCGGTGCAGCGGGCCACGCGCGACGGCTTCCTGCGGAACGCCTGCGTGGCGCTGGGGAACGTGGGGACGCCGGAGGATGTGGCGGCGCTCGCGGGGGCGCTGGGGGACGGGGCGGCGCTGGTGCGGGGGCACGCGGCCTGGGCGCTGGGCGAGATCGCGCGCAGGCACGGCGCGGGCGGGGAGGTGGCGGGGGCGCTGGCGGAGCGGCTGGCGGTGGAGGAGGAGGCGTGGGTGCGGGAGGAGGTCGAGGCGGCGCTGGCGGGGCTGCGGGGCAAGCCGGTCGATTGACGCGCTGTCACATCACGGTAGTCTCCTCGCCACCGTGGCTTCAAGCTCAGGCAGATCGATACCTCCATGCAGAGTCTGTGGGCGGTCGCGTGCACGAACTGACTACTGTGGCTGGTGCGCTGGTGAGCCACGTCCTCGTTCCGAACTCCGTGCCAACGAACTGTCACCTTCCGAGCGCATGCGCCGCCTCATACTGGGCCAACCAACAGCGTCTCCTCACCGGGAGCCACCTAAGGCACCCTACCGGGAACGAGTGACTCAGCAGATGCGGCTTCAGGTTTACGAGCGGGAAGGAGGACGCTGCTACTACTGTGGGCGAGAGCTGCGCCTGTCCGCCCCCTGGCACATAGACCACGTAGTGCCAGTTAGTAGAGGGGGCGGCAACGAACTCTCGAACCTCGTTCTGGCCTGCGTAGACTGCAACCTCGCCAAGGGAGCGCGCCCCTTCCGCAAAGAGCCCTAGTAGGAAATCGAGGGGGCGCTCGGGTAGTCGCAACGTCGTCTGGCAGTGTTGTTCAACTCTCGATTCACGCCGCCTGTCCAGGAGTACCTGCCGCATGAGCAAGGAAAGCTATGCACCATGGGACGTCGCGGAAGTTCTCACTGACGAGGAGGCGATCATCGAGTACCTGGAGGCCGCGCTCGAAGAGAACGACCCCGAGTTCTTCGTGAAGGCAGTCGGCAATGTGGCCCGGGCAGCCGGCATGGCGGCCTTCGCGCGCGAGGCTCAACTGGGGCGTCCGAGCCTCTACAAGGCGCTCTCCGGCGAACGTGATCCGCGAATCGGGACCGTGATGAAAGTCCTCGATGCACTGGGAATCCGCCTCTCCGTGACGGCCCGGGGCCAGGGGTAGTCGCCCTTTGCCCACCCGTGAGTCGGCCGTCACGCTGCGCGAGATCACGCCGGAGACGGTGAACGCGATCCTCGCGCTGTCGGTGGCGGATTCGCAGAAGCGCCTGGTGGCCTCGAACGAGCGCTCGATCGCGCAGGCGCACTTCGAGGAATCGGCCTGGTTCCGGGCGATCTATGCGGACGAGGAGCCGGTCGGGTTCCTGATGCTGCACGACGAGACCCTGCGGGCCGAGCCGCGCGAGGACGGCTACCTCGTGCTGTGGCGGATGATGATCGACGAGCGCTTCCAGGGGATGGGGTTCGGCGAGCAGGCGATGCACCTGGTCATCGCCCACGCCAGGACGCGTCCGGGTGTGACGCGCCTGCAGACAAGCTGGCGCCAGGAGGACGGCAACGCCGGGGACTTCTACCGGAAGCTCGGGTTCGTGCCGACGGGGGCGGACGAGGACGGGGAGATGTGGGCCGCGCTCGACCTGTGAGGCGAGCGGTTACACGCGCAGGCCGAGGAGCTCGCGGGTGACCGTGCCGTCGGTGGCGACGTTCACGACGACCCAGGTGATGCGCAGCTTGAAGCGCCCCTGGGCGGTGTCCAGCCAGACCTCGTCGCCCTTCTCCCAGCGGTAGTCGGAGTCGATCGTGGCGTAGTGCTGGCCCTTGCTGCCGGTGAACTCGTCGGCCTCGTAAAAGTCGGTGCGCATCAGCCGGCGTCCTGGGGGTCCTCGCCGTTGCCGTCGGCGGCGCTGGCATCGATGAGGCCGCGGGCGGGGACGCGCTCGGCGATCTCGTGCATCTGCGCGAGGACGCCGTTCTGGACGGCCTCGCCGGCGGCGCGGATGCCCCCGAGGATGGCGCGCGCGTCGGAACGCCCGTGGGAGATGAAGACGACGCCATCGACCCCGAGCAGCTGGGCGCCGCCGTACTCGGCGTAGTCGAGGCGGCGCTGGGACTTGCGCAGCTCGGGCCGGAGGAGCATGCCCGCGATGAGGTTCCAGGGGGTCAGCTTCACCGCGCGCTTGAGCTCATCGAAGAAGAGTTCGGCGACGCCCTCGACGGTCTTGATGAAGATGTTGCCGGTGAAGCCGTCCATGACGGCCACGTCGGCGACGTGGTGGGGAATCTGGCCGGCCTCGATGTTGCCGACGAAGTTGAGGTCGCTGGAGCGCAGGGCGCGGTTGACCTCGATGATGAGCTGGTTGCCCTTCGAGTCCTCCTCGCCGATCGAGACGAGGCCGATGCGGGGCGCGTGGATGCCGTGGCTGAGCTCCATGACGGCGCCGCCCATGTGGGCGTACTGGACGAGGTGGGCGGGGCGGGAGTCGGCGTTGGCGCCGACGTCGAGGATCATCGTGGGGCCCCTGTCGCTGGTGGCGACGACCATGCCGAGGGCGGGGCGGGCGATGCCGGGGATGCGTCCGAGGCGCAGGAGGGCGGCGGCGAGGGTCGCGCCGGTGTTCCCGGCGGTCACGAAGGCGTCGGCGTCGCCTTCCTTGACGAGGTTCATGCCGACGTTGATGGAAGCGTCCGGCCTGGCCTTGACCGCGTCGATCTTGTCGGCCATGCCGATCACGTCGCGGGCATCGACGAGGTCCACGTTGTCGGGCATTTCCTCGATCTGGGGCTGCACTTCCTCAAGGCGGCCGACGAGGAGCAACTGGACATCGAGGCGTCGGGCGGCGAGCAGCGCGCCCTTCACGACCTCGGCGGGGCCGTGGTCTCCACCCATGGCGTCGACGGCAACCCGTGGTTTCATTTCGGCTCGCTACGCTCGGTCGCTCGACTGCTTCGCTGCGCTACGCGCTCGCTCCATCTGTGCTCGCTACGCCCGGTCCCGCGACTGCTTCGCTGCGCTGCGCGCTCGCGGCATCTGTGCTCGTCACGCCCGGTCGCTCGACTGCTTCGCTGCGCTACACGCTCGCTCCACATCAGGTCGCTACCCTCCGGCCAGGGGCTCCTTCCACGAGTTCGGCGGTAACAATCAGCCGCTCGCTGTCATTCGTCAATGCTCCGAGCACGTAGTCGCCCCATGTATCGAGGACGCGCAGGCCGGCGGCGGCGAGCATCGCCGCCACCTCGTCGAGCGTTACGTAGCGCAGAACGTGGTCGCTCTCGACGAGCCGCACCTGCCCGTCCTCGGCCGTGATTTCGTAGCGGATGCGGAGGCGGCGGGTACGGGTGGCGAGGTCGTCGTGGCGGACGTGCCAGACCTCCAGGCGCTCGCCGTCGAGGTCGCCGGAGAAGGCGAGGATGGGCTCGCCGTTGCCGTCCGGGTCGAGCCAGTGGCCGGGACCGGCGACATCGAGGGCGAGGCGGCCACCGGGGGCGAGGGCAGCGGCGGCGGCGCGCAGGGCGGCCTCCTGCTCCCCGGGAACGGCGCAGGCGAGCAGGACGTCGTTCGGCAGGATGACGGTGGCGAAGGCGGCCGCCGGCAGCTCCGCGCCGGGGAGGCGGCCGTCGAGGAAGGTGACGGCGAGACCCTCGCGGGAGGCGCGGCGGCGGGCGATGGCGAGCATCGCGGGGGAGGGGTCGAGGGCGGTGACGGCGTGGCCGGCGCGGGCGAGCGGCAGGGCGATGCGTCCCGTGCCCGCGCCCACCTCGAGGACGGGGCCGCCGTGCTCGGCGGCGAAGGGCAGCCAGAAGTCGAGGTCGTCGCCGCCCTCGCCGTGGATGGCGTCGTACCAGGCGGCGTCGATGGCGTAGGGGTCGGCGGCCATCGCGGGAGCCTACTACGGGCGGCGCGGGCGGCGGGGTTGTGGGGCGCGGGGGCAGCGGTCAGAATCGCGACGCCATGAGCAACGACCACGCTATCCGCGACGCCGCCGACGAGCGCGCCATCACGCACATCCTGACCCGCTACGCCCGCGCCATCGACCGCTTCGACATGGAGATGCTGCGGACGGTCTATCACCCCGACGCTTACGACGACCACGGCAGCTACAAGGGCGATGTCGAGGGGTTCATCGTCTTCCTGAACGAGGTGCTGCCCCGCTTCGAGACGACGCAGCACTTCCTCGGGAACATGCACATCGAACTGGACGGCGACGTGGCGCACACGGAGACGTACTGCCAGGCGTGGCACCGCATCGCGGGCACGGACGACGAGCCCGACCACGACAGCGTGACGGGCCTGCGCTACGTCGACCGCTTCGAGCGGCGCGACGGGGAGTGGCGCATCGCGAAACGCCAGATCGTGATCGACTGGCAGCGGGACGACCCGGTCGCCGGCGACCACGGGGGCCGGTCACCGGACACGCAGTACGGCCGCCGCGACCGCGACGACCCCGTGTACCGCTTCGGGCGGGAGCAGGGGGTAGTGGATGGTGGCTAGTGGCTAGTGAATCGTGACTGGTTCCCCCGACCCCCCGCCACGCGGCGGCCGGGGCCGGACCATTCACCATTCACTACTCACCATTCACTACCCACCACCGAGCGCATCGCCGGCCATGAACTCGAGCTGGCGGTCGGTCATGCGCTCGACGGTGAAGATGCGGAAGACGACGCGGGCGATGGCCATGATCACGCGCGGTCCCGTGAACGACTCCTCGCTCGTGAGGATGGCGCCCTCGCCGTCGGGCTCAACCTGCCAGGCATGGACGGCGTCGACCCAGAGGTAGCGCGCCGCCCAGGCGACGCGCCGGTCTTCCTCCACCTCGACGACGGTCAGGTTGAAGACGGGCAGGAAGGGGCCGCGGCGGACCTGCTCGCGGTAGCGGCGGCCGAGGGCGAACCAGCGGCCGTCTGCGGGGGGCGGCTCGCCGACGGGGCGGATCCAGCGGATGTAGCGGTCGCGCACGGGCCAGCGGGGCAGGTCGATGAGCGCCTCCCAGACGGCCTCGGGGGAGGCGGCGACGGGGAGGCTGCGGCGCACGACGAGGCGCGGCTCGAAGAGGCGGGCGAGGGCTTCGCGCACCGGCGGGAGCCCGGAAGAGCCTCTCCGGAACATTCGCGGGCTGGCTATCATGCGCCCCATCGTACGACCGTACGGCGGGAGGGAGCATGCCCGGATCGCTGGCAGGGCAATCCGCGATCGTCACCGGAGCGGCGCTGGGGCTGGGGAACGCCTTCGCCCGGGCGCTGGCGGGCGAAGGCGCAAACGTGACCGTCTGCGACGTGCGCGAGGAGGTACACGACCTCGCGCCCACGCTGGAGGCGAGCGGCGTGCAGGCGCAGGCGTTCATCGCCGACGTGAGCGTGGCGGAAGACGTGCGGCGCGTGGTCGACGGGCACGTCGAGCGCTTCGGCGGGGTCGACGTGCTCGTGAGCAACGCCGGCGTCTGGCGGGCGAGCACGGCCACGGACGACCTCGACAAGACGCTCGACGACTACGACTTCCTCGTGAACACGAACCTGAAGGGCGTCTACCTGTTCGGGCGGGCGGTGATCCCGCACATGATCGCGGGCGGCGGCGGCAACATCGTGCACATCGCCAGCGACCACATCGCGACCTGCGGCACGCCCTACCGCCGTGGCTGCGACGAGGCGCCCGACTGCGTCTGGGCGGACCAGGGGCCGCGCCCTACGGGCGGCGGTCCCGACATGGACCTGTACGACGCCTCGAAGTGGGGCATCAACGGCTTCACGATCCCCTGGTCGAAGGCGCTGCGAGAGCACAACATCCGCGTGAACGGCCTCTGCATGGGGGCGACCGATTCGCACATGGTGCGCACCTTCCACGAGCAGAATCCGGGCTCGGGCATCCTCGACGGCGCGATGCGGGCGGAGGACGTGGCCGCGCTCATGATCGAGCTCATCAACGAGGGTCCGGAGGGGCGCACGGGGAACAACATCAACATCGCCGTGGGCCACCCGATCGAGCTGCCGCCGCCCGGCTCGCTCTACATCTATTCGGAGGCGACGGCATGAGCGGGCTGCTGGACGGACAATCGGCGATCGTGACGGGGTCGGCCGGGGGCATCGGCGCGGGCTTCGCGGAGGTGCTCGCCGAGGAGGGCGCGACCGTCACCCTCTGCGACGTGCAGGAGACCGTGCTGGAGACCGCGGCGGGCATCCGCGCGGCGGGCGGCCAGGCGCAGGCGCTCGTCGCCGACGTCTCGCAACGCGACGACGTCGAGCGCGTGGTCGCGGCGGCGGTGGAGGCGGGGGGCGGGCTCGACCTGCTCGTGAACAACGCCGGCCGCTGGACATCGAGCCCGGTGACGGACGAGTGGGAGAAGGCCGTCTCGGACTGGGACCTGATCATGGACACGAACCTGAAGGGCGTCGTGATGTTCGGTCGGGCCTGCGTTCCGCACCTGATCGCGAGCGGTGGCGGGAACATCATCAACATCAGCACATACTACGTGCTGCCCGCCCGCAGCAACGGCACGAACCCGCCGGGCACGGACCTCTATGCGTCATCCAAGTGGGCGATGAACGGGCTCACGCAGGCGTGGTCGCAGAAGCTGGCCGAGCACGGCATCCGCGTGAACGCGCTCTGCATGGGGGCGACGGACGCGCCCATGCTGCGCAACCTCTCCAGGGGCGACCCGGACCCGGCCTTCGTGGCGACGTGGATGACGCCCCGCCAGATCGCGGGCCTGGCGCTCGACATCATCCGCGAGGGTCCGGAGGGCCGCACGGGCGAGAACGTGGGCGCATGGGTCGGCGTGCCGGTCGAGCTCGGCCCACCGAAGCCGCCGCACGAGGCGATCGCCGGCACGCCGGTGCGATAGGGGCACGCGATGAGCATTGCGGCATTGCCAAACTACGAAGATCTCGCAGTGACGACGCTTGAGGCCCTCTTGGACGAGCAGCGGGGTGGCTCAGCCTCAAACCAGGAGATCGCTGACGACGTAGCTGTGCTTCTAGATCTTTCGGATGAAACCCTCGAAGTTCCGCACGGAAGCGGTCCGAAGTCCGAATTCCTCTATCGTGCCGCCTGGGCCAGAACGTTCCTGCGGCACATGGGGGCCGTCGAGAACAGCAGCCGTGGCGTGTGGTCAGTGACGGACCACGGGCGGCGTCTTGCCGAGTCAGAGAAGGCTGTCAGAGAGTCGTACCGTGAAATTCGCCGCCAGTTCGCCAAGGACTGGCGAAATAAGACCGTGGCTCCCGTCACGGACCATGAGAACGGGTCGCCCAACGCCGACAAGGGCCCAGAGACACCACTGGACAGTGAACCAAGTGGAGACCCCGATGGTGGCGAATGGCGGGGCGCGTTGCTCTCTCTCCTGAAAGAGATGGCACCCGACGCGTTCGAACATCTATGCCGACGAATCCTGCTGAAGAGCGGATTCACAAGAGTCGAGGTCACGGGGCGCTCCGGCGACGGCGGCATTGATGGCATCGGCGTGCTACGCGTCAATCTCATCTCGTTCAAGATCGTCTTCCAGTGCAAGCGCTATGCGGCCTCGGTCGGATCGGCTGCGATTCGGGAGTTCCGGGGTTCCGTGGCAGGACGGGCAGACAAAGGGCTGTTCCTAACGACGGGCCGCTTCACCCGCGACGCTACGAAAGAGGCCGTCCGAGATGGGGCAGAAGCGATCGACCTCATTGATGGAGACGCACTCTGTGAGTTGCTGAAGGACCTGCAGCTGGGTGTGAAAACGGAAATGGTCGAGGAAGTGTCGGTCGAGCCCGCCTTCTTCGCTTCGATTTGATGTACGTGGCGCCGTGGCGACGGTAACGCGCGCCGACGCCGCGCCACCGCGCGCGGAGCGGCGGCTCTCGCTGCAGACATTCTCGGCGTTCCAGTCGCGCAACTTCGCGCTGCTGTGGGCGAACAACCTGACGTTCGCGCTCTCGCAGTCGTTTCGCCAGTTCGCCTTCACGTGGCTGGCGCTGGAGCTGTTCGACACGGGTCAGGCGCTGGGCCTGATCATCTTCGCCCTGGGGCTGCCCATCCTCGTCTTCGGGCTGCCGGCGGGGGCGCTGGCCGACCGCATCGACCGGCGCCTGCTGCTCTTCGCGAGCCAGGTCGGCGGGATCGCCGTGACCCTGCTGACGGCGGCGTTGATCTGGGCCGACGCCATGACGACGCCGATCACGATGGGGCTTGCGATGACCCTCGGCGCGACCGTCGCGTTCGGGCAGCCGGTGCGGGTCGCGATCGTGCCCTCGCTGGTCGAGCCCTCGAAGCTGCTGAACGCGGTGACGCTGATGAGCCTGAGCCAGAACGTCTCCATGATCGCGGGGCCGGCGCTGGGCGGGGCGATGGTCGCGCTGGGCGGGGTGGGGACGGCGTTCGCGGGCCAGGCGGCGCTGCTGGGGATCGGGCTGCTGGCCCTGATCCCGCTGCGGGTGCCGTCCGTCGACCGGACGGGGCCGCCGCGCCACCTGCTGGCGGAGGTGCGCGAGGGGCTCGTCTTCGTGGCCCGCCACCCGGGGATCCGCACGCTGATGCTCGTGCTGCTGACGACGGCGCTGGTGATGGCCGGCACCTTCATGACGCTGCTCCCCAAGATCTCGCTGGAGGAGCTGGAGGTCGGCCCCCTCAAGACCTCGATGTTCTTCACCGCCATGGGCGTGGGCATGCTGATGAGCTCGCTGCTGCTGGCGTCCTTCTCGCGGCTCGACCGGGCGGGGCTCTGGTTCATCGTGACGCTCATCTGCGGGGGAACGCTCAACGCGGCGTTCGGGCTATCGCTCTGGTACGTCGTGTCGCTCGCGATCATGTTCACGACGGGCTGGAACGCGGGCTTCTTCACCAACCTCAACCTGACCCTGATCCAGGCGAACACGCCTCACGCCGTGATGGGCCGCGTGATGAGCATCTACACGCTCAGCATGGCGGGAGGCATGCCCCTGGGCGGGCTGCTCGCGGGCCTGATGTCGGACGTGTGGGGATCACGCGAGTGGTTCGTGGCCTGCGGGCTGGCGCTCGTGGCCATCGGCGTCGCGGTGCTGCTCACGCAGCCGTCGCTGCGGCGCATGCGGTCCAGCGGCGGCGAGGCGCCGGGGTAGCCCCTACTGGCCGGCGACGGTGTCGCTGACGTGCTCGGCGCCGTCGACGTGGAGGGAGACGCCGGAGATGAAGCGGGCCTCGTCGGAGTGGAGGAAGAGGGCGGCGTAGCCGACGTCCCAGCCGGTGCCCATCTTGCCGCCGAGGGGGATGCGGCTGTCGCGCCTGGCGATGAGCTCGGCGCGGTCGGCGCCGGCGGCGACGCGCGGCTCGATGGCCATGGGGGTGTTCATGGCGCCGGGCAGGATGGCGTTCACGCGGATGTTGTCGCGCGCGTGCTGGGCGGCGAGCTGCTCGGTGAGGGCGAGGAGAGCGGTCTTCGTGGCCTTGTAGCCGAGGAAGGGGTAGGCGTGGCGCGCGGCCATCGAGGAGATGTTGACGATGGAGCCGCCGCCACGTTCACGCATGGCGGGGATGGCCTGGCGCGAGGCGAGCCAGTGGCTCTTCAGGTTGAGGGCGACGATGTGGTCGAAGCCTTCCTCGGTCATCTCCATGGGGGAGGCGTCGCCGGCGCCCACGCTGGCGCCGACGTTGTTGTGAAGGATGTCGAGCCCGCCGTGGCGGGCGACCGTCTCGGCGACCATGGCGGCGAGGCTCGCCTCGCTGGTGGCATCGACCTCGATCGCGGAGGCGGTTCCGCCTTCCCCGGCGATCATGGCGACCGTCTCTTCGGCGGAGCCGAGGTCGCGGTCGGCGACGACGACGGAGGCGCCCTCGCGGGCGAGGAGGACGGCGGTGGCGCGTCCGTTGCCGATGGTGGCGCCGGGCGTCTGGCCCGCCCCCACGACGATCGCGACCTTGCCTTCGACCCTGCCCGCCATGCGCCGGCCTCCGCTTCGAACCGCCCGAGGGGCGGGGAACTGGCGTTCACGCTGGACGGGGGCGCGAGATGGCGTCACCCTTCCCTGCTGAACCCTCTCTCAGGATAAGGAGCCTGGCTTGCCAGTTTCACTGCTCGAACGCGTCGCCCTCGTCACGGGCGCGGGCCGCGGAGTCGGCCGAAGCATCGCCATGGACCTCGCCCGCCACGGCGCGAAGGTCGTCGTCAACGACCTCGGGGGCACCCTCGACGGCGAGGACGAGGACATCTCCGTGGCCGAGTCCGTCGTACGGGAGATCGAGGCCGCTGGCGGCGCCGCCATCGCCAACACCGGCGACGTCACCAGCTACGAAGACGCCTACGAGATGATCAAGCAGGCGATCGACACGTGGGGCCGGCTCGACATTCTCGTGTCGAACGCGGGCATCCTGCGCGACCGCGCCCTGCACAATCTGCCGGAGGCGGACTGGCTGAAGGTGCTGGCCGTGCACCTTAACGGCGGCTACAACCTGCTGCACCACGCCTGGCCAGTCTTCCGCCAGCAGCACTACGGGCGCGTCATCCTGACGACCTCGAACTCGGGCTTCCTGGGGAACTTCGGTCAGTCGAACTACGCCGCCGCGAAGGCGGGCCTGATCGGGCTGATGAACGTCGCCAAGCTCGAGGGCGACAAGTACAACGTGATGGTGAACTGCCTGAACCCGGGCGCGGCCACGCGCATGACGACCTCGGTGCGGGAGGTCTCGGAGGAGCAGATGGCGGCCATGAGCCCCGACCTCGTGGCGCCGGCGGTCACGTACATGGCCAGCGACTCCTGCACGACGAGCGGCATGATCATCACGTCGGCCAGCGGCTCCTTCGGGCGGGCCGCAATCGTGCAGAATGAGCGCGTCGCGATCGCGGACGCGACCGCGGACGACGTCGAGGCGCACTGGGACGCGATCACGAGTCTCGACAACTCCGAGGTCTGGTGGTCGGTGCGCGAGACGCGGGCCGCCTACGAGGCGAAGAAGCAGGAGTAACGACATGGAGCTGTGCGGATTCGCCTGCGCGGGCTGGGCGCTGGTTGGCGTCGGCGTCATCCTGGGGGTGTCGTCGTTCCTGCCGGAGCGCTGGCGGCTGCGCGGCACGTAGGCGTTCCCCCCGGCTCTCGATCGGGGCGGATTCTCGCTAGAATCACGCGCGTCGTTCCCGCGACGACGGAGGTGTTCCCATGAGACCGTTCATCCTGGTTCACGGACCGCTGATCGGGCCGTTCACGTGGGTGCCGGTCGCGGCCGAGCTGCGGAAGCTGGGCGCGTCCGTGGTCATCCCGGCGCTGAACTCTCCGGCCATGCGCGAGGGCAGCTACTGGAAGCACCACTGCGACCTGTTCGCGATAGAACTGGCGGACGTCTCGATGGATACGAGCGAGGCGGTGCTGGTGGGACACGAAGGCGCGGGTCCGCTGCTGCCGAAGCTGGGCGAGCGGATCGAAGGGCCGGCGGCCTACGTGCTGGTCGATGCGGACCTGCCGAAGGACGGGGCGAGCCTCTTCGACATGTTCGCGGACGAGGCGCACATCGAGGAGTTCCGGCGGGCGGCGGTCGAGCCGTCCCTGCCGCGGGGCCGGCTGGCGCCACACGCCCCACGGGCGGCGACAGCGGAAACGGTGCGGGAGTGGCCGCTGGACCTGCTGCGGGACGCGGTCACCCTGCAGCCGAACAACATGGCCGACGTGAACTCGACGGTGTTCGCGGGGAAGCGCCCGACGCCGATCGAGGTGCTGGAGGAGCCGCTGCCGGTTCCGGCGAACTGGCCCGACGCGCCCGTCGGCTACCTGCACCTTTCCGGCACGTACGACGCGGCGGCCTCGGCGGCGGGCGCGGAGGGGTGGCCGGTGCGGGCGCTGCCCTCGAGCCACGTCCAGATGCTGCTGGAGCCGGAGCCGTTCGCGCGCGAGCTGGCGGCCTTCGCCGAGGAAGTGGCGGGGTAGGGCTACGCCCTCGCCGCCGCCTGACGCGCGACAAGCTGCAGGAATGTGCGACCGCCCTCACTTGCGCGGAAGGCTCCTGCCTCGACTGTCCCCACGGCCCGGGAAGCAACCCTGATCGCCCGGAGCGCTCGCGCTTCGGTGAACTGCGCGAAGTGGTCGTAATCGGCTGCTCTCCGGGCATCGCTCAGGACACCGAGGTCCTCAGCAACACTGCGTACTTCTTCGTCGCGACGCAAGGCCCCGACGGTTGAGGCGAGCGCCGGCGGAGGCGTGCCGGCACCACTGGCCCACAGCGCTACCAGGCGGATGTCCCGGTGCTCGAAGCGGCGAACGGCCTGGTGGCGACGAAAGCCACCCGCGCGTCCGACAAGGAACCGCGCCGCCTCCAGCGTGACCGCGTGGAATACCGCATAGTAGGCGGCAGAGACAGCGCGGCGATGGTCGGCCTCGGAGGGTGGTGGCAGCCCCACGAGCACACGAGCAATCTCTTCCACGGGAGGGGCATCTTCACGAAAGACCAGGGCGGGCCTGCGCGCGACCGCCCGACGGGCGTGCCGGAGCAGATCCCGGGGCCTTATCGGTGACGGTCGGTCAGGCGAGCGCCCGGGATCAGTCATCGATGGGGAGTCGCCCGTTCCCTTCGACCTCGCTGCGGGCGAGGAACACGACGCGGACCGGCATTAGCGGGGCGATTCCCCTGGGTACATCCAGGGCGAGCGCGAAATCGTGCGTGGCCTTCTCAGCTGCCCGCATGTCCGCCTCCGGCCACAGGAGTGCGTTCAGCGCCTCCTCCTGCGGCAGGGACCGCCAGTCCTCCGGCGGTGGCGGTGGATCCTCGACGGTGAGTTCGACGACGACGTGGTCGCCCTCGTCCGGCCAGTCGACGGGGGGATCGAACAGGCGCCAGCGGTACGCGACCGGCCGGATTGAGCCAAAGCGCTGCCCAAGGAGCCAGGCGCCGATGCATTCGGCGAAGTGCTCAATGGCGTTTTCGTCGCGGACATGCGTCACCATGTTGTTTCCCCAACCAATGGTAGCCCGGGAACGACCCCATTGCCACACCCCGAAGCCGCTGGCCGACGGCCTCGCGAGAGCCTCAGCTCTCGACGCCTGGCCGTCCGCCCCCTTCCGCCTCGCTTCGCGCCACGAACCGGACGGTGACCGGCCGGAGCGGGGCGATGCCGGCGGGTAGCTCCTGGGTCAGCGCGTAGCCGAGCGCCGCCATCTCGGCGGCGTCGGTGTCGGCTTCGGGCCAGTGCCAGGCCCGGACCTGCTCCTCGAACGGGAGGGAGCGCCAGTTGTCGGGAGGGGGCGGGGGATCCTCGACGGTCAGCTCGATCACGACATGGGGCGGCTCGGCGCGCCAGTCGCGGGACGGCTCCCAGAGGAAGTGGCGGTAGGCGACGGGCACGACCGAGCCGAAGCGCCGGGTGAGGAGCCACTCGCCGACGGTCGTGGCGAACGCGTCAATCGCGTGCTCGTCGGCGAACTCAGGGGCCATGGGTCCGCGATGGAGGGTCGTGGCCCTACGCGCCGAAGTCCCAGGACATGCCGTCGCGGTAGCGGCGGAGGACGTTCTTGGCGATGACGATGCGGTGCACCTCGTCGGGACCGTCGAGGATGCGCAGGGTGCGGGCGCCGCGGTACATGCCCTCCAGGGGCGTGTCGGTGGAGACGCCCTTCGCGCCGTACACCTGGATGGCGCGGTCGACGACGCGCTCGAAGGCGGCGGGCACGGCGATCTTGATGGCGGAGATGTCGGCGCGCGCGTTCACGCCGGCGTCGATGCGCTCGGCGCAGTGGATGGTCATGAGGCGGGCGGCCTGGATGTCGATGTAGGAGTCGGCGATGAAGCCCTGGATGAACTGCTTGTCCTGCATGGGGCCGCCGTGGACGTTGCGGGTCATGACGCGCTGCATCATCACGTCGAAGGCGCGCCACATCTGGCCGACCGAGTTCATGCAGTGGAAGACGCGCCCGGCGCCGAGCCGGTCCTGCGCCGCCTGGTGGCCGGAGCCGGTGCGCCCGAGCTGGTTGGTGACGGGCACGCGCACGTTGTCGTAGTCGATCTCACAGTGGTCGCCGTCGTGGCCCCAGACGGGGACGCTGCGGATGATGTTGAAGCCGGGGGCGTCGGTGGGAACGATGATCTGCGTCATCTTGTCGCGCACGCCGCCCTCGCCGTCCTCCTCCTCGGTGCGGCACATGACGATGGCGAAGGCGGCGCGGTGGGCGCCGGAGGTGAACCACTTGCGCCCGTTGATGACCCACTCGTCGCCGTCGCGGGTGGCGCGGGTCTGGATGGAGTAGGGGTCGGAGCCGGGCTGGTCGGGCTCGGTCATCGAGTAGCAGGAACGGATCTCGCCGCGGATGGAGGGCTCGAGCCACTGCTGCTTCTGCTCCTCGGTGCCGTACTTGATGAGGATGGTCTGGTTGCCCGAGTCGGGGGCGACGACGCCGAAGAGGGGGTTGGAGAAGGGGCTCCAGGCGAGCACCTCGTTCATGTAGGCGTGGCCGAGGAAGCCGACGCCCATGCCGCCGTACTCGATCGGCAGGTGGGGCGCCCAGAGCCCCTCGGCCTTGACGCGCTCCTGGATGCGTCCGCGGAGCTCGCCCGACTCGGGGGCGTCACGCCGGAGGAGCTCCTCGTTGGGGATGACCTCCTCGGTGACGACGGCGGCGGTGCGCTGCCGGATCTCGTTGATCTCGGGGGGCAGGGTGGGGTTGTCGGCGACGGCCAGCGTCGTGGCTTCCATGGCAGATTCCTCGCGGAGGGAGTTGAGGGCAGTGTACGGCGTGGCGGCGCCGGTGACTCAGCCCTCGCCCCGCTCGGCTTCCGCTGCGGCCTCGGCGGCCCGGCGGCGAGCCCGCCGCCGCTTCACGAACAGGTACCCCAGCGTCGCGCCTGCCAGCACGGCGGCGAGCACGATCAGCAGGATGATCAGCGCCGGCGAATCGTCCTCCTCCTCGATGATGACGGTGAGCCGCGCGTTCGGCGCCTGGTCCGGCGCCTGCCGGCCGCTGGCGGCGTAGCTCCAGTCGCCGGTGTCCCCGAGGGTGGTCGCGTAGTCGAGCAGGTCGCGCAGGTCGGGCGCTTTCACGAGCAGGGTCAGCGAGACGATGTGGTCGCCCCCGTCACGGTTCTCGTGGAAGGATTCGACGTAGCCGCCGAGGGACTCGGCGCGCGCGCTCAGCGACTCGGCCGCCTCCGCGGGGTTTCCGGCCTCGATGCGAATGGAGGCGTCGGAGCGGGCGGAGGCGGACATGACGGCGCGCAGGAGGGCGTCGGGCGTCTCGCCCGGAGGCGCCTCGCCGATCGCGGTCAGGTCACGGTGGGAGACCACGCCGAGGGTGGCCGCGTGGTTCATCAGGCCGCGCAGGTCGGCGGGCTTCACGAAGAGCGTCATCTCCACGACGAACTCGCCCTCGCCCTGCTGGTACTCGCGCCGCTCGCCGGCGTAGCCGCCGAGGGCCTCGGCGCGCACGCGGAGGGCGTCGGCCGCCTCCGCGGGATCGCTCACGGCGATCGAGATGAAGCCGTAGGGCGGCTCGGAGACGAAGCGGCCCGGCAGCGACAGCCGGACGCCGATGAGGGCCGTGGCGACCTGGTCGGCGAGGTTGCGCTTCGTCGCATCCAGCCGCTCGATCTCGGTGCGCACGTTGGCGAGCCGGTCCTCGATCTCGATCACGTCGGCCACGGTTTCGGCATCCCCCAGGAGCTCAAGCAGGCGGGTCTCCTGCGTCCGCAGGGCCAGCAGGCGCGCATCGATATCGACCACCTGGGCGGTGACGTCGGTGCTGGAGACCCGCTCATCGACGACGCGGCCCAGGCGGCGCAGGGCGGTAAGCGCCTCGGTCACGCGGTCGGAGGGCACGCGCAGGTTCATCCAGGCGAAGCGGAAGCCCCCTTCTCCCGCGAGCTCGGTGGAGTCGACCCAGCCGCCGAAGCTCTCGGCGGTCGCCTCGACCGTGCGGGCGGCGGCATCGACGTCGTTCACCTCGAGGCCGAGGGCGGCCTGGATCACGAGCTGCCGTTCGGCTCCGGCGGAGGACCTCGACGCCGTGGCCCCGGCCGGCGGCTCGGAGGCAGCCATGGAATCGCCCTCGTAGGCCGCCTCGTCGGCGGCTTCCGCGTAGGCGACGTCATCCGTCTCGTAGACCGCCTGGGTCGCGGCGGCCGCGTATGCGACGTCCTCCGCCTCGTAGGCGGCGGCGGGCGCCGAGTCGAACATCGCGTCGCCATCGTCCCCGCCACAGGCCAGCGCCAGAACCGCGAGGATCGCCACCGGAGTGCTCCACCGAAGTACAGAGCCGCTGAAGGTCACGACCATGAGGATAGCCCCCCTCGAGGACACCGATGCCCCTCGCCCCCGGCCGGATGGCCGGGACCGCGTCCGCGCCGCGCATCGAGTCGCACCGGTACCGTCATGCAGGAGAATATGCGTCCCGCCCCCGGATCGTTCCCCGCCTTTTCCGCGATTCCGCGCGCTTGGGCGCATTCGCTCCGGGTGCGGCACAGGGACGCCTCGCGACGACGGCCATGCGGGGAACGCCGATCAGGCGTGGCGCTCGACCCAGCGGCCGCGGAAGAGGAGGAGGTCGCCGGAGCGCACGGAGACGCGGGCGGGGGAGGTCGCGATCTCGTTGTGGACCCCGTAGGCGCTGAAATCGAGGGTTGCGTCTTCGAGCTCCCAGCGGAGGCCGCTGGTGGTGACGCCCTCGCAGCGCCCGATGCCGACGAGCGAGACGACCGTGCCCTCGGGGCCATCGACCTCGGCCTCGCCATCGACGAGCTCGATGGCGAAGCGCTCGTCGACCGTGCGGACGCGCGCCCGCCGCCCGAAGCGCACGAGCACGCTGAGGTTCGCGAGGGCGTGGTCGGCGCGACCGCCGCCGCCGCCGATGATGTCGACGGCGTCGCAGCCCTCGTCGAGGCAGAGGGCGACGGCCTTCTCGAGGTCGGTCGCGTTGGGGTCGGGGTTGGGGCGGATGCGGTCGGGGGGGATGGCGTCGCGGGCGTCGCCGATGGAGTCGAGGTCGCCCGTGACGATGTCGGGGGTCAGGCCGAGGGCGAGGGCGCTGCGGGCGCCGCCGTCGGCGGCGACGACGAGCGCGGCGCCCTCGCGCAGCTCCCCGAGGAGCGCGGCGGAGGGCGGGTCGCCGTTGGCGATGACGATGGCGCGCATGGTCACAGGGAACCCGTCGCGGGGAATATTGTCAAAGCGGCGCTACGATCGGCGCATGACCGAACCGTTCGTCCTGCGCCCGCTGGTCGAAGCCGACCTCGATGCCGTCGCGGCGATCGAGGAGGCGTCCGACCTGCCGTCGCGCTCGCCGGAAGCGCGACGCGCGGAGCTCGGCGACGAGCGCACGCGGGGCGTTGTGCTGGAGGTGGGAGGCGCGGTCGTGGGGGTGGGGAGCCTCTGGCTGGCGCCCGACGAGGCGCACATCACCTCGCTGGCGGTGGCGGGGGAGGCGCGGCGGCGGGGGCACGGGCGGCGGCTGGCGCGGACGCTGGTCGCGCTGGCGGGGTCGCTGGGGGCGGAGGCGGTCACGCTGGAGGTGCGCGCCTCGAACGGGGCGGCGCGGGCGCTCTACGCGGGACAGGGGTTCGAGGAGGTGGGCGAGCGCCGCCGCTACTACGCCGACGGCGAGGACGCCATCATCATGACGCTCGCGCTCGACGACGGCGGGCGGGCGGCTAGCGACGCTCGTGGGTAGAATCCCGCGCATGCCCGCAACCGACGCCGACCGGACCCGCATCGAGGCGCAGATCGCGCTCATCCCGCGCCTGCGCGGCACCGGTCCCAACCCGTTCGAGTACGACCAGTGGGACGCGCGCACGGTCGAGGTGCTGACGGCGGCGTTCGGGGCGGAGTCGGACGAGGTGGCGCGCTACCGGCGCGACGTGGGGGAGGCGGGCCGGGTGGCGGGGGTGCGGGGCAACGCCGCCAACATGACGCTCAACATCCACGGCAAGTGGGGCATCCTGGAGCGCCTGGAGCGAGCGGAGTCGCTCCTGCGGGAGCTGGCGGCGGGCTGAAAGCCCAGTGGCGCTCCCACGCCGATCTCGACGCACTTGGCAGAACCTTGAACAAGAAAGGGCCATGTTCAAGGTTAGTCAATAAACTTGCTCATGCAGTGCCGGGTGCGCGGCCAATGAAGTCAAACTTGAACAAGGCCTTCCTGTATTCCGGCTTTTAGGATAAGCTTGAATATAGAGCATGGCATGGCGCGACTTGAGCGGCGGCGGTGGGCGAGCGACCCCACGGGATTGACCCGGCGGGACCGCCGCCCCTGCAACTATGACGTTTACCTGCCAGACGGGCTGTCGGATCGCCAGTTCACGCTCGACGGCGAGGTCGCGGCGGATGTCGCCAGGGCTGAGGCGGCACTCGTACGTCTCGACGCCTCTGCCACGGCGCTCACCGATACAGAAGCGCTTGCCCGACTCCTTCTCCGAGCCGAGTCAGTGGCCTCGTCACGCATCGAAGGGCTTGAGGTTGGGGGGCGGCGGCTCCTTCGCGCCGACGCCGCCCGTCGTGTCGGGGAGGAAGTCCGCGATGTCACAGCGGCGGAAGTGCTCGGCAACATTGATGCGATGGTCTGGGGCGTCGAGACCATCGGGGCTGGGGACGAGATCACGGTTGATATCGTGCTGGAGGTGCACCGCCGGCTTCTGGCTGGCTCCCGCCTGGACGAGCACGCCGGCCGGATTCGCACCGAACAGAACTGGATAGGCGGCAGCAGCTACAACCCCTGTTCGGCAGCGTTCGTGCCTCCACCCCCCGAGACGGTTGCCGTGCTGCTGGAGGATCTCTGCTCCTTTTGCAGCGACGACTCGCTGCCGCCGCTGGCGCAGGCAGCAATCGCCCATGCGCAATTCGAGACCATTCACCCCTTCATCGACGGAAACGGACGCACGGGACGGGCGCTCCTGCACCTCATCCTGCGGCGGCGGGGCCTCGGTCTGCGCGTCCTTCCTCCCATCTCCCTTGTCCTCGCCACCTGGTCACGGGACTACGTGGCCCGGCTGACGGACACACGCTACGAAGGCGAGCCCGGCTCACTTGCGGCAACCGAGGGGCTCAACCGCTGGATCTCGCTAGTGGCGGCGGCCTGCCTGCGCGCGGTGGACGACGCAACCGGATTCGAGGATCGCGTGCGCGCGCTGCAGGAATCCTGGCGCGAGCGAGTTGCGCCCCTCCGGCGGGACTCGGCGGTCGATCGACTCATCAGGGCACTGCCGGCTTCCCCGGTGCTCACGACGGGCACCGGAGCGGAACTGATCGCGCGTTCGTTCCAGGCCACGAGCCAGGCGATCGACCGGCTCGTGGCAGCGGGAGTGCTCGAACAGATAACCGTCGGGCGGCGGAACCGGGCGTTCGAGGCGCCGGAACTGATCGAGGCCTTCACGGCGCTCGAACGGCAACTTGCCAGTCCCGAGGGGGACACCCTCGTTTCAGAGCCCTCGCGGCACGTGCCCCGCAGGAAGGGGTGACGGCCCTCGCACCCGCCCCGGAGTCGGACGAGGTGGCGCGCTACCAGCGCGACGTGGGGGAGGCGGGCCGGGTGGCGGGGGTGCGCGGCAACGCCGCCAACATGACGCTCAATATCCACGGCAAGTGAGGCATCCTGGAGCGCCTGGAGCGAGCGGAGTCGCTGCTGCGGGAGATGGCGGGCTCGGGACTGGGGCTATTCCTCGACGCCGAATGCGGACGGTCTCGTCTTGAACGAGGTGACAATCGAACCCCAGCAGATCACGCTCCCGGAATCGCGTACAGCGCAGAGCGACCGGAAGCCCGCGCTCACCGAGCGAAAGCGGTCATCGGGATCGGGGGGGCGTCGCACAATGGGTGCCTCCGCCTCCCAGAAGGCGCCGTCTCCCCAGCAGACGAGCTCACCCGACTCGCGAATGCCACAGCTCGGCGCGCGGCCAAAGGCTGCCGTCACCATCCGGAACTTGCCCTCCGGCGCGTCTGTCTGTCCATCTTCGTTGGACCCCCAGCAGTCGACATCGCCAGACTCCCGTATCGCACAGGTATGGGCATCGCCAGCGCTTACGAAACGGTAGCCGCCCTCCGGCGGGTCCGCCTGGCCGCTCTCGTTCTCCCCCCAGCAGACCACCTCGCCAGACTCGCGAAGGGCGCACGAGTGCCCGCCGCCTGCGCTCACGGCTGTGAACACGCCCGGAGGGACCTCGGAAGCGGGGAGGCCGTATCCCCAGCACTCGATCGCTCCCGACTCGGACAGCGCGCAGCCGTGCCTCATGCCCATGCTCACGGAGCGATAGGGTCCCTGAGCCCCGTCGGGGAGCTCCCCAAACCCCTCGCTGCGCCCCCAGCAATCCAGTTCGCCCGACTCCCGAAGGGCGCAGACGCCGGTTCCACCGAATACACCCTGCAGCCTGGTTACGCTTACCGCCTGGTAGGTAACGTCTGCGGCGGCAAGGTCGCCCCTGCGCGCACCCCCCCAACAACTGACCGATCCCGACTCGTAGAGGAAGCACCCCGAACCATCCCCGACATGCACCGAATGAACGCTATCGGCGTCGAAGGTCGCATAGCCATCAAGGCCCCAGCAATCCACCTCGTCCGAGTGCGAGACGGCGCAGGAGAAGGCAGTGCCGGCGTGCACGGAGCGGTACTTGCCCGCGGGCGCGTCGGTCTGGCCAACCTCATTGTTCCCCCAGCAGGCCAACTCCCCCGACTCCCGCACGCCGCAACTGTGCAAGCCCCCTGCGCTCACCGAGGAGAACGGGCCCGGGGGAGGCTCGGACTGGCCGAATTCGTTGCTTCCCCAGCACTCGACTTCTCCCGACTGCCGAACCCCACAGGTGTGCTGGCTCGGGGCCAGGACGGGGAGAAACATGCTGGCACTGACCGAACTGAATATGCCGGACGGCGGCTCGGCCTGCCCAAAATCGTTGCTTCCCCAGCACTCGACCTCACCTGACTCCCGCACGGCGCAGGTGTGAACGGCGCCCGCACTGAGGGAGCGGAAGCGCCCGGGAGGGGCGTCGGTCTGGCCCCAGCCGCCGAACCCCCAGCACGTAATGCGTCCGGACTCGGCGAGCGCACAGGCGTGGAGGGCGCCCACGCTGAGGGCACGGTACTCACCCAGGGGGGCTTCCCTCTCGCCGCTGCGGTTCTCGCTTCCCCAGCACACCAGCTTCCCCGACTCTCGCACCCCGCAGGCGTGACTGGCTCCGACGCCCACGGCGCGGAACTTCCCTTCGGGGGGTTCGGCCTGGCCGAAGATGTTCTCACCCCAGCAGGCAAGCTCACCCGACTCCTCGATGACGCAGGCGTTGCGAGACCCCACGCTCACCGTAGCGGGCTCGGGCACCGGCCTGGCTTCACCCGCAGGCGGGGAGGGCGTACTACCACGTGGGGACCCTACCTCCGTCGGCGACGTGGGTGTGGGAGTTGCCCTGGTCGCTGCCGGAGTACCAGCTCCCGGGGATGGGGTGGGCTCGGGAACCGACGTGGATGCGCCCGCAGCCGGCGAGGGTGTACCGCCACGTGAGGACGCTACCTCCGTCGGTGACGTGGGCGAGGAGGCCGCCGAGGTGGGCGCGGCCGTCGCTGGTCCAGGAAACGCACGCTCACCACCCCCACAGGCGACTACAAGCAGGGCAAGCAGGGCGAGCGCACCCGGAGCGAGCGCTTCGGACCATGTTCGACGCACGACCGGACCCTACCATCGACACGCAGGACTTACGCCATCCTCCGCGTCGAGCACACCCACTCGCACCCCCGCCCCGTAGGCCTGGAATTGGTACAATTGCTTTAGCGGTTTCCCCCGCCGCGTTCCCGATCGGAGTCCCTGCGGATGAGCATGGAAGAGACCACCCAGATCCGGCCTATCGACCTCGAGCAGGAGATGCGCACGAGCTACCTCGATTACGCCATGAGCGTGATCGTGGCGCGGGCGCTGCCGGATGTGCGCGACGGGCTCAAGCCGGTCCAGCGGCGCATCGTCTGGGGCATGTTCGACGGGGGCGCACGGTCGGGGGCCGCCTACCGCAAGTCGGCGGGCATTGTGGGCGACGTCATGGGGCGCTACCACCCCCACGGCGACAGCCCCGTCTATGAGGCGATGGTGCGCCTCGCGCAGGACTTCTCCATGCGCTACCCGCTCGTCGACGGGCAGGGGAACTTCGGCAGCGTCGACGGCGACCCGCCGGCGGCGATGCGCTACACCGAGGCGCGCCTGGCGACGATGGCGGAGGAGCTGGTCGCCGATATCGACCAGAACACGGTCGACTTCGAGCCGAACTACGACGGGCGCTATCAGCAGCCCGAGATCCTGCCCTCGCGCCTGCCGAACCTGCTCCTGAACGGCTCCTCCGGCATCGCGGTGGGGATGGCGACGAACATCCCGCCGCACAACCTCGAGGAGATCGTCGACGCGGCCACGCTGCTCATCGAGAACCCGCAGGCGACGCTCGACGACCTGCTGGAGATCGTGCAGGGGCCGGACTTCCCCACGGCCGGCATCGCGCTGGTGGGGAAGGAGCGCGAGCAGGTCCGGCACGCGTACGGCGAGGGTCACGGGCGCATCACGGTTCACGCGCGCACGGCGGTGGAGGAGGGGAGCCGGGGGCGGACGCAGATCATCGTCACGGAGTTGCCCTACCAGGTGAACAAGGCCTCGCTCATCGAGAAGATCGCGAACCTCGTGCGCGAGAAGAAGATCGAGGGCATCGCCGACCTGCGCGACGAGAGCGACCGCAACGGCATGCGTGTCGTGATCGAGTTGAAGCGCGAAGGGTCGACGCAGCAGGTGAAGAACCTGCTCTACAAGCACACGTCCATGCGCTCGACCTTCGCGATCAACATGATGGCGATCGTCGACGGGGCGCCGCGGCGGGTGGGGCTGAAGCGCGCGCTCGACCTGTTCCTGGACCACCGGCGCGAGGTGTTGCGGCGGCGCAGCGAGTTCCAGCTGCAGAAGGCGCAGGAACGCGAGCACATCCTCACCGGTCTTCTGCGCGCGATCGACCTGCTCGACCGCGTGATCGCGACGATCCGGGGAGCGGAGTCGGCGGCGGCGGCGCTGGGCCTGCTGCAGGCGGAGCCCTTCGAATTCTCGGAGGCGCAGGCGCGCGCGATCCTCGACATGCAGCTGCGGCGCCTGGCCGCGCTGGAGCGGCAGGAGCTGCAGGACGAGCACCAGGAGCTGATCGAGCGCATCGCCTACCTGGAAGACCTGCTCGCGAACCCGCGCAAGATCGACTTCCTCATCAAGGACGACTTGGCGGAGCTGAAGGACGAGTACGGCGACGGTCGCCGCACTGAAATCTACGAGGCCGACCCGGAGAGCTTCAGCGAAGCGGACCTGGTGGCTCACGAGGAGTGCGTCATCACGCTCAGCCGGCGCAACTACGTGAAGCGCACGAAGCTGGAGGAGTTCCGCACGCAGCGTCGGGGCGGGCAGGGCAGCCGCGGGGCGGCCGTGCGCGACGAGGACGCGGTGATGAAGCTCGTCGTGGGCGACACGCACGACAACATCCTCTTCTTCACCGACCAGGGAAAGGTGTACCACCTGCGCGCCTACGACATCCCCGACTCGAAGAAGCAGGCGCGGGGCACGTTCATCACGAACCTGGTCGAGATGGACCAGCGCGAGCGGGTCACGACGATCGTCGTGGTGAAGGACTACGAGCACGACTTCATGGTGCTGGCGACGAGGCAGGGCCAGGCGAAGAAGACGCCGCTGAAGGAGTTCGCGGAGGTGCGCCGCAACGGCAAGATCGCGATGCGCCTCGACGACGGCGACGAGCTGATCGCGGCGCGGCTGGGCTCCGAGGCGAGCGACCTCGTGCTGGTTTCGAGCGACGGCCAGGCGATCCGCTTCCGCGTGGGCGAGCTGCGCAGCGCCAGCCGCGTGAGCGGCGGCGTGCGCGGCCTGAAGCTGAAGGGGAACGCCTACGTGGTGGGCGCGGAGGCGGTCGAGCCGAACGGCCACCAGCTCGTCGTGATCACGGAGCGGGGCTTCGGCAAGCGCACGGAGATGAACCAGTACCCGGTGAAGGGTCGGGGCGGGCAGGGCGTGCGGACGCTCAACATCACGCCC
Organism: Tepidiformaceae bacterium; assembly: GCA_965203115.1. Classification (GTDB taxonomy): domain Bacteria; phylum Chloroflexota; class Dehalococcoidia; order Tepidiformales; family Tepidiformaceae; genus UBA2991. The sequence continues at coordinate 288,902 of OZ241859.1, forward strand.
AAGACGGGCAACGTGGCGGCGGTGCGGATGGTGGCCCCGAACCAGGAGCTGATGCTCGTCTCCGAGGACGGCATCCTCATCCGCACGAAGGTCGACTCGATCAGCCTGCTCGGTCGCAACACCCAGGGCGTGACCGTGATGAAGGTGGGCGAGACCGACCGCGTGGCGAGCATCGCCAACTTCGATCCGGGCGATTCGCGGCGGCGCAGCGCCGAACGGGCACAGGCGGAGCTGCCGATGAACGGCGCCTCGAACGGGAGCGGTCCGGCCGAAGGGTAGCCGGCGGAGGGCTCGGCGCTAGTCGAGCCCGAAGAGCGCGTCGAGGCCGACGACGAGGCCCTCGGTTTCCCTGACCGCCTTCACGGCGGCGAGCACGCCCGGCATGAACGAGTCACGGCCGGTGCTGTCGTGGCGCAGCGAGAGCGTCTGGCCGAGCCCGCCGAGGAGCACCTCCTGGTGCGCGACGAGTCCGGGCAGGCGCACCGAGTGCAGGGTCACGCCTCCGACCTCCCCACCGCGCGTATCGGGCACGGTCTGGACCTCGGCCTCGACGCGCTCGAAGGGCTCGCCGCGGGCCTCGACCATCTGCTCGGCGGTCGCTTTGGCGGTGCCGCTGGGCGCGTCGACCTTGCCGGCGTGGTGGAGCTCGATGATCTCGGCGTGGTCGAAGAAGCGGGCGGCCTGGCGGGCGAAGTACATGAGCAGGACGGCGCCGATGGCGAAGTTGGGGGCAACGACGACCCCGACCTTGCGCGCGGCCGCTTCCTCGCGGAGCTCGTCGAGGAACGCGGCGGGGAGGCCGGTCGTGCCGATGACGAGGCGGACGCCGCGCTCGAGGGCGGCGCGGGCGAGGACGGGGGTCCAGGCGGCGTTGGAGAAGTCGACGACGACCTCGGGGGCGTGGGCGTCGAGGGCGGGGGCGGCGTCGCGGTAGAGGGGCAGCCCCTCGCAGGAATCGCCCTCGCCGAGCGCGTCGATGAAGGCGCGGGGTTCGGTGGCGGAGTCGGCGGCGGCGGCGAGGGCGACCTGGCGGCCCATGTTGCCGCTTCCGGAGATGACGATGGGGATGGTGTCCATGACGGGCGATTGTACGCCCGCGGCGGCGGGGCGATCCGCGCCGAGCGTGCGTCCCGGGCGTTGCCGCTCGCGGGGCGCGGCCCTATTCTGCCGCCGATGAGCGAGCTATCGGCGCGGGTGCCCGAGCGCCCGGGGGCGCGGCGGGCGGCGAACGAGCAGGCGGTGAAGCTGGCCGTGGCGGGGCGCTGGCAGGAGGCGGCGGCGCTCAACCGCGAGCTGATCGCGCGCTTCGGCGACGACGCCGAGGTCTACAACCGGCTGGGCAAGGCCTTCACCGAGCTGGGGCGCATTCGCGAGGCGCGCCTCGTCTACGAGAAAGCGCTCGAAGTCGACCCGACGAACGCGATCGCGCAGCGCAACCTGGACCGGCTCAAGCAAGCGAAGGAAGAGGAGCCCGCCGCCGAGCCCGCCGCGCAGATGAGCCGCGGCCTCTTCATCGAGGAGGTGGGGAAGGCGGCGGTGGTGCGGCTGGAGGCGGGGCGGCCGGAGGCGCTGGGCGCGCTCGACGCGGGCGATGCGGTGGAGCTGGAGGTGAAGGGGAACGCCGTCAACGCGGTCACGCCGGGGGGCGCCTACGTGGGGATGGTAGAGCCGCGGGTGGGGCTGCGGCTGGCGCGGCTGATGGGCGGGGGGAACCGCTACTCGGCGGCGCTCGTGAGCACGGGCGATACGCCCCGCATCATCGTGCGGGAGGAGTACCAGGACCCCTCGCAGGCGGGCAAGGTGAGCTTCCCCAAGTCGAGCATCAACGAGGTGCGCGCCTACACGCGCCGGGACTTCCTGCGCGAGGACGTCGAGGACCTGGTTGAGGACGAGGACGGCCCCGCCGACCAGGGAGCCGCGGCCGACGCGCTCCCGGAAGAGGGCTGGCAGGAGACGCGAATCGAGTACGAGACGGAGGGCGAGGCGACGGCCACCGACGACGAGGAGGACGACGATGACGAGCTCGACTGAACCACACAGCGTCGTGCCCGACCCGCGCGTGCGGGCCGTGCTCGACCGGCTGCACGCCGCCGCCGAAGCGGAGATGGAGGCGTTCACGCAGGAGCCCCCGCCCGACCCGCCGCCTGAGCCGGGTCCCTTCAACGCCGAGGGAGCGGCCGAGTTCTTCGCGGACAAGTACATCTCGCTGGAGCGGGAGCAGGGCAACCTGCTCTACCTGCTGGCGCGCTCGCTGGGGGCGCGGCGGGCGGCGGAGTTCGGCACGTCGTTCGGGGTCTCGACGATCTACCTGACGGCGGCGATCCGGGAGAACGGCGGCGGGGTCGTCATCGGCAGCGAGATCCAGCCGTCGAAGGCGGCGGTGGCGCGGGCGAACCTGGAGGAGGCGGGCCTCGCGGAGTTCGCCGAGATACGGGTCGGGGACGCGCGCGAGACGCTGGCGGACCCGGGCGGGCCGCTCGACCTCGTGCTCATCGACGGGTTCCCCAACCTGAACCTGGCGATGCTCCAACTCCTCGCCCCGCACGTGCGCGTGGGCGGCATGGTGATGGCGGACAACGTGGGCTCGTTCCCGTTCGAGATGCAGCACTACGTGGCCTGGGCGCAGGACCCGGCCAACGGCTTCGCCTCGGCGACGCTGCCCCTGCGGGGCGGCACGGAGCTCTCCCTGCGGGTGGCGCCGCCCATCTCCGATTGAACGTAGGGGGCACGCGTTCCTACGATGGCGGGCGGGCCTTCGCCCCGACTCCGGCAGACCGCCGCAGAGGACACATCCCGTGACATCCGCCCTCATCGAGGCGCGCGGCCTCGTGAAGCACTACGGCGACTTCGTCGCGGTCGACAACATCTCGTTCGACATCCGCGAGGGGGAGTGCTTCGGCGTGCTCGGCCCGAACGGGGCGGGGAAGACGACGACGATCCGCATGATCACGGCCACCTCGCCGGTCACGGCCGGGGAGCTGCGGGTGGCGGGGCTGAACGTGGCGGAGACGCCGCGCAAGGTGAAGGCGGTCTTGGGCGTGGTGCCGCAGGACGACAACCTCGACCCCGACCTGCTCGTGCGCCAGAACCTGGAGGTCTACGCGCGCTACTTCGGGCTGGGGCGCGAGGAGGTGCGCCGGCGCATCGACGAGGCGCTCGAACTCTTCCAGCTCGACGACCGCGCGAACTCGAACGTGGACGACCTCTCGGGCGGGATGCAGCGGCGGCTCACGATCGCGCGGGCGCTCGTGAACGACCCGCGGGTGCTCATCCTCGACGAGCCCACGACGGGGCTCGACCCGCAGGCGCGGCACCTCGTCTGGCAGCAGCTGCGGCTGCTGAAGAGCCGGGGCGTGACGATGTTGCTGACGACGCACTACATGGAGGAAGCGACGCACCTCTGCGACCGGCTCGTGATCATGCATCGGGGGAAGATCCTGGTTGAAGGGCGCCCGTACGACCTGATCGCGGAGGTGGCGGGGCCGCAGGTGCTGGAGATGCGCCTGCCGTCGCGGGAGCGCGACGCTCTCCTCGCCGAGTTCCCGCAGGGGGACGGCATCTCCGTGGAGCAGGTTGAGGACCTGACGTACGTGTTCGGCGGCGGGGACGCCTCGGCGATGGCCGCCGAGCGCGTCGGCGACCCGCACCGCGCCCACCTGCGGCCGGGGAACATGGAGGACGTGTTCCTGCTGCTCACGGGCCGGGGGCTGCTCGATTGACCGCGTTCGCGATGACCCCGGACATCTCCTTCGGCGCGGTCCGCGTCTGGCAGCGGAACCGCGACGCGACGCTGCGCAACTGGAAGACGGAGTTCCTGGGGATCGCGGTCGAGCCGTTCGCGATCATCCTCGCGCTGGGGCTGGCGCTGGGGCAGTTCGTGGAACTGGAGAGCGGCGAGAAGTACGTCGAGTTCCTGGCGCCCGGCCTGCTGGCCCTCTTCCCGATGTTCGCGGCCACGTTCGAGTGCGCCTGGGGCAGCTACGTGCGCCTCGAGATGCAGGGCACGTACGAGTCGATCATCGCGACGCCCATCAGCGTCGACGACGTGATCACGGGGGAGATCCTGTGGGGCACGACGCGCGCGCTGGTGAACGGCAGCTACATCCTGCTCGTGTCGTCCATCCTGAACCCGTGGCTGCACATGGTGGATTCGCCCTGGGCCATCCTGGCGGTGCCCGTGGGGGTGCTGCCGGGGCTCCTGTTCAGCTCGATCTCGATCTGCTTCGCCTCGATCGCGCGGGCGATGAGCCACTTCGCCTACTTCTTCAACCTCGTCATCAACCCGCTCTTCTGGTTCGGCGGCGCCTTCTTCCCCTTCGACGCGATGCCGCGGTGGGTGCAGATCCTCGGGTGGTTCATGCCCCTGAAGCACGTGGTCGACATCTACCGGGGCCTCATCACCGGGAACCTGGAGTGGTCGATGCTGGGCAGCCTCGCCTGGCTGGCGGTGGTGACGGCGTTCTTCTACGTGCTGGCTGTGAAGCTGATGCGCCGGCGGCTGATCAGCTAAGGGTCTCGGCAACGCGCGCCCGCAGCGCCTCCCAGCGCTCCGGCCCGACCGTCTTGCGCAGGCGGCGCAGTTCGAGCCAGGCGTTGATCGCCGCCAGAATCTCCTCCTGGTCGCTGGCGGCGCGGCCAACTCCGGTGGACTCGAACCAGCGAGCGACCTCGGGCCAGTACCAGAGGCGGCCCCTGCGGCGGCGTGGGTCGGTGACGGGCGCCGGGAAGCCGCCGGGGCCTCGCTTCCCCTCGACCAGCAGCCGCACGCTCTCGCGCGTGCGGCCTGTTCGCGCGGCAATCTCGGCGATCGAGAGCAGACCGGCGTCGGCAATGCGGACGACCTCAATGCCATCCACGCTCTCGATGTCGGCAATGGCGGAGAGGGCCGCCTCCTCAATGCTCGGAGCCTCGCGGTCGAAGTCCGCGCAGGGGATGCCGTTGCTCACGCCGACGGTGGCGTCATCACAGCCAGCCTCAAACACGGCGTCGACAGTGTCATCGTCAAGGAAGTCGGTGCCTTCGACTATGAGGGTGAAGCCATGGGCTTTCATGTTGCCACAATACAACCACCTGTTGGTCTATGGCAACAGACGCAGGGCGAACGACCCCCTCAGGGGCAGGCGAGGAGGTCGCGGAAGACCTCGGAGCGGCCGGGGGCGCCGGTGGTCTCGGGGACGAGGCTGGCGATGCCCCGCGTCGCCGAAAGGATGACGTGGCCGCCCTCGCCGCGGAAGGCGACCGTGACCGTGTGGCCGGTCGTGCCGGCGAGGGGCAGGGCGTGCTCGCCGTCCTCGCTCACCAGCGGAAGCTGGAAGCAGGCGTCGCCCCGGAAGTCCTCGGTCGAGCCGCCCGACCAGCGCGCGATCGGCCCCTCGTCGTCCGACAGCCAGAGGTCCATGACGGCGCCCGGCTCGCTCTCGATGTCGAGCAGAATGGCGAGGGCGGGTGTGCCGTTCTCGAGCTCGCCGAAGCGGGCGAGGTCGACGGTGAGGCTCCAGCCTTCCGGAGCGGGGACGTCGGCGGGGGGCTCGTCCAGCGGGTCGAAGGCGAGCAGCGCGGGGGTCGTGACGCCGAGGAGCGCCTTCGCCGAGGGCGACGTGAGCCACGACTTGTCGCGCGTGCAGCCCGCGAGCAGCGTCACGGCGAGCAGCGCGAGCGCGACGACGGCGAGCGCCTGGAGCGCTCGCCGCCGATCGGCTTCCGCAGGCCGGGGGCTAGGTATTGGCGGTCGCTCCCTGGAGGCGCGCGCGGACGTTGAGCATGCGGTTGAGCGCCGTCATGTACGCCTTCGCGCTGGCGACGATGATGTCGGTATCGGCGGCGCGGCCCGTGTAGGTCTGGCCCTCGTCCTCGATGCGGATGGTGACCTTGCCCTGGGCGTCGATGCCTTCCGTCACGGCGTTCACGCTGAACTCGGTGAGCTCGGGCGAGAGGCCGGTGATGCGGTTGATGGTGCGGTAGACGGCGTCGACGGGACCGGTGCCGGTGGCGGCGTCGGTGAGGATGTCGCCCTCGGGGGAGAGGAGGCGGAGGGTGGCGGTCGGGGTGGCGTGGTCGCCGCTGGAGACCTGCACGTGCTCGATGCGCCAGACATCGCCGGTGAGGCCGGCCGACTGGAGGTTATCGCTCACGATCGCCTCCAGGTCGCGGTCGTCGACCTCGATCTTCTTGTCGGCGAGCGCCTTGTAGGCGCTGAAGGCGCGGTTGAGCTCCTCGTTCGTGAGCTCGTAGCCGAGCGCTTCCATGTGCTGCTTGAAGTAGTGGCGGCCGGAGAGCTTGCCCAGCACGAGCTGCGTGCCCTGGGGGATGCCGATCTCGGTCGGGTCCATGATCTCCCAGGTCTCTCGCAGCTTGAGGATGCCGTCCTGGTGGATGCCGGAGCCGTGGCGGAAGGCGTTCTTCCCCACGACGGCCTTGTTCCACTGCACGGGCATGCCGGAGAGGCGCTCGACGAGCGTGCTGGCGCGGTAGATCTCCTTCGTGTCGATGTCGCAGTCGACATCGCCGAGGTAGTCCTTGCGCGTCTTGATGGCCATCACCACCTCCTCGAGGGAGGTGTTGCCGGCGCGCTCGCCGATGCCGTTGATGGTGACCTCGACCTGGCGGGCGCCGTGCTCGATGGCGGTCATCGTGTTGGCGGTACACATGCCTAGGTCGTTCTGGCCGTGGAAGCTGAGACGCGCCTTGTCGATGTTGGGCACGTTCTCGCGGATCTGGTCGAAGAGCGAGCCGAGCTCGGAGGGGATGGCGTAGCCGACCGAGTCGGGGATGTTGATGACCTTCGCGCCGGCATCGATGCAGCGCTCGACGATGGTGTAGATGAAGTGCGGGTCGGAGCGGGTGGCGTCCATGGGGCTGAACTCCACGTTGCTCGTGTAGCTCGCCGCGTGCTTCACCATCGCCTCGGCCTGGGTGAGCACCTGCTCGCGGTCCTTGCGGAGCTGATGCGCCATCTGGATATCGCTGCTGTTGATGAAGACGTGGATGCGGGGATCCTCCGCCTCCTTGATGGCGTCCCAGGCGGTGTCGACGTCGCTCTCGACGGCGCGGGCGAGGGCGCAGATGGTGGCGCCGCGCACCTCGCGCGAGATCAGCTGGACGGCCTCGAGGTCGCCGGGCGTGGAGCAGGGGAAGCCCGCCTCGATGATGTCGACGCCGAGCTTTTCGAGCTGCTTCGCGATCTCGAGCTTCTCCTCGGGGGTGAAGGCGATGCCGGCGGACTGCTCGCCGTCGCGCAGGGTGGTATCGAAGATGTGGATCTTTTCGGGCATTACGGGTGGCTCCTCCGAGGGGATGCTCAGGGCCCGGTCGCGCCGGGTTGGGCGCGAGGCATCGGGCTTCGGGATGTCAGGATCGATCGCGGCCCTTCACGCAGGGGGCCGCGGAGCTATGCGCGCCCGAGGCTGCGCCCCGGCGAGACCGGGGCGAGGGCGTTCTCCATGTGGACCGCGACGTATGCGGACATCTTCCGTCAAGTCTGGCGCGGGGGCGGCTCAGCCGCAAGCATCCGAGGATGGACTTCCGGCGGAAGACGGATAAGGGCGATAGAATCGAAGCGATGAGCGAACGCAACATGGATGATGGCCACGCTGATGGGGACAAGCACACCCAGGAAGCCTTCAGTGAGATCTACACTGTCCTCACGAACCAAGGACCCCCGATTCAGCGAGCGTACCTGAACGGCGTGGAGTACTCCCTGCGAAGACTTGATGGCGCAGGGCTTTATGAATTGACCGATAAGGCGGGCCGAGTCTTGCGTGACCCCAAGTCGGGCAAATTCATCTTGATTTCCCAGCACGAATAAGTGGCTTTGCCCTTGGTGGCACTTAGTCTCTATTCAAGCCTCGCCTTCCTCGCAACGAGAGATTAGCGCGACACGGCACGGGGAGGGGAGACTGCTCGGAGGGGCAGTCGTGGCACGGGCCTCGGTGGGCTGCGGTAGGCTGCCGCGATGGGGATTCGCACGGCTGAGCTGGAGGCGCTCTGGGCGCGCGTCCGGGAGCGCTACGGGAGCTACCTGCTGGTGCTGCCGGGCGAGCCGAGCTTCATCTGCCAGCCGCACGAGTGCGACGCCTACTGCTGCCGCGCCTTCAACGTCTCGCTCGACGACGGGGAGGCGGCGCGGCTGGAGGCGGCGAGCGGGTGGCCCGCGTCCCGCTTCCTGGAGAGCGAGGACGGCGAGCCGATCGCGCTGCCGCTGGCGAAGCCGTTCGTGCTGGGCAGAAGCGACGGGCACTGCATCTTCCTGAGCGCCGAGCTGACCTGCGACCAGTACGAGGCGCGCCCCGACCCGTGCCGCTCGTACCCGCACCAGGTCGTGTTCGTCGACGCCGCGAGCGGGAAGCCGGCGCAGCCCTCGGCGGAGGCGGGGCGGCGGGCGGTGGAGGCGGTGGCCGAGGGGCGGGCGGCGGAGGGGCCGGTACCGCTCCTGCTGCGCCACGACCAGTGCCCGGGGTTCACCGGGCCGCCCTCGACGGAGGGGGCGTGGGGCGACCTCCTGCGGGAGACGTACGCGCGCTCGGTGGGGGGCGCGGGCGAGGTGGTAAGCTCGCCGCCGTGAGCCGGCGACAGAAACTCCCCAGCGTGCGGCCGGAGGTCGAGCGCATCACCGACGACGTGATCGCGGTGCGTCGCGACCTGCACCGGCACCCCGAGCTCTCCTGGAAGGAGGAGCGCACGCAGCGCGTCATCCTCGAGGAGCTCGGGAAGCTCGACGTGGAGGACGTGCGCCCCATGGCGAACACGGGCGCAACCGCGCTCGTGAAGGGCGGCCAGAAGGGGCCCTGCGTCTTGTGGCGCGCCGACATCGACGCGCTGCCCGTGCCGGAGAAGTCGGGCGTGCCCTTCGCCTCGGAGAACGAGGGCGTGATGCACGCCTGCGGTCACGACACGCACGCGGCCATCGCGCTGGGGCTGGCGCAGCTGGCGTCGGAGGCGCGGGAATCGCTGGCGGGGAGCGTGCGCTTCGTCTTCCAGCCGGCCGAGGAGGCCTCGGGCGGCGCCGCCCTCTGCATCCAGGAGGGCATCCTGGAGAAACCGCACGTCGACCGCTGTCTCGGGCTGCACATCAGCTCGGACGTGCCCGTCGGCGAGATCAACGTGGCGCCGGGGCCGTTCTTCGCCTCGCCCACGAGCCTGCGCATCACGATCAGGGGCCGGGGCGGGCACGCCGCCTCGCCGCACCAGTCGGTCGACTCGGTGGTGGTGGCGGCGCACGTCATCACGGCCCTGCAGACCGTCGTGAGCCGCTCGCTGCCGCCCCTGGAGACGGCCGTCCTGACCATCGGCAAGCTGGAGGCGGGCTTCCGCGGGAACGTGATCGCGGAATCGGCGGAGCTGCGCGGCACGATTCGCACCTACAGCGACCGCGTCCGCGACCGCATGCTGGCGAAGGTCGAGGAGGTCGTGAGCGGCGTCTGCGCGGCGTTCGGGGCGACGGCCGAGATCAAGCACAAGACGAGCTGCCCGCCGCTGGTGAACGACGCGGCGGTGACGGCGTTCGTGGAGGCGGAGGGGGAGCGCTACTTCGGGAAGGAGGCGCGGGTGGCGCGGGGGATGGGGGCGGAGGACATGGCGTACTTCCTGGAGGCGCGACCGGGGTGCTACTTCTGGCTGGGGGCGCGCAACGAGGTGAATGGCGCCGCCGGCCGCCACCACGACCCGGGCTTCATCATCGACGAGCGCGCCATCCCCCTGGGGATGGAGTTCGCGATGCGCCTGATCGAGGGCTCGCTGGCCGAGCTGGCGGGCTAGCTGGCCACCTGCGAGCTTTCGATGACACGGCAGAGGCGTTCGGCTCGTGTGAGCCAGTCCTCCACTTCCGCAGGGCTAGGGGAAAGATAGTTGTCGTCGTAGTGGCAGGCGCGAGACAGCGCGTTCCAGAGTTGCGCTGTATCGCCCGCGGTCGGGTCGGCTGCCAGGAACACCGCGAGCCCGGCCAGTTGCGCGCGCGTACTGACCCGTTGCAGGTCCGGCGAATGCTGCACCCAGAAGACCCGCAACGATGACTCCAGTGCCTGCCGGGCGAGCAGCACGGCTGCCCGCTGAAACAGCCCGGGCTCTTCACGCGATGCCAGCGCGAGCAGAGCCCTCGCTTCGTCAAGAGTGTCGCGGGTCATCCCGCAAAGTCCCATTTCTTCATCTTGTCCGTGAGGGACTTGGTCCTATTGATGAGTATCCTCGGCTCCATCGAGAGCGCCCCGGCATGAGCGCCGCTGTTGCAGTCCCTGACTACTTCGCCGGCATTAGGGCCAAACTCGCTAACGACTGCATCCACAGCTTCCCCGGCAAGCGTCGGGTCGTCTCGTAGAAAGAACGCCAGCTTGCCGTCAAGAGTCAGGGCTCGACGGACAGCTTCCTCAGTCTCAGTTCCGTCAATGCCAGCCGCAGCGTGGCGCCGCCAGACGCCCTCAAGGCACGCGGCTTCGATTGCCTGCCGGCAAAAGAATGGGACAACCCGTTCCTTCGTCTGCTGGGCAATCCCCTCCGTGTTCAAGAAAGCACGAGCATCGTCCAGGTTTTGCCACACAGGGCCACCGCTCCTCTTGCAGACAACGTGGGAGTTGGCATCACGCGTCACCTCGATAACGCGTGCGTCAACTTGCATCTGACGGACTGCGTGCCGAAGCCGCGTGTCGTGGGTGAAAACGACAACCTGCCGCGTGAGTGAAACCTCGTGCAGCACACTCGCGAGACCGTCCACCTTCGCTGGGTCCATCGCCTGCACCGGGTCGTCAATCACAAGGAAGCGGAAGGGGCTCTCCTCCAGGGTGGCCCGGGAGAGAAAGAGGCAGAGAGAGAGCGTGTTGAGCTCGCCCTGGCTCATCACCCCCAATGCGGCGGAATCGGCACCATCGACCGAGACGGACAGGTCGAGCCTCTGCCGGTTCCCCACGCCTTCCAGCGCGACTGCCTGAAGAGAAACCCTGCTATTTTGGCGCATCATTTCCCAGTAACGCTGCGCGGTCTCGGAGACAGGATGAAAACGCTCAGCGCGTATGTCTTCCCGCACTTCTCTTACCCATCGCTGCCCCTCGCGGACGGCATTGCGACGCGCTTCCGCCTCTTGCGCGGCGCGGCCTTGAGGAAGCCACGTAGCGAGGCGCTCCCGGAGGGGTCTCCAGAGGCTGTGACGGTGCTCCAACTCCAACCGGGCCGTCTCACGCAAGCCCCGAACCGCCGTCCGAAGCGCCTCGGCACGGTCAGCAAGCCGGTTTGCCAACTCGGGCAGGTCCACCTCTCCATCTGGAGTTGCATTCCAGTCGCCCCAAGCCGAAATGACGCTGGAGGCGTCAACGTCAACCTCCTGCGCTCGCCCTAAGACCGCAGGCGGGACCCCGCAAAGCTGACGCGCCTCCTTGATGGCAACGGTGCGGGACTTGAGGGCTTGCTGGGCCTCGTTGGCTTGGCGGCGGAGGTCCGCCATCCTCTCGCTGGTCTTGCTTGCCCAAGCGCCGTCGATAGTGCCCTGACCACAGACCGGACAAGGCTGCTCGCCATCGTGCTCATGAACGGCAAGTGCCTCAGTTAACACCTGTAGGAGGCGTTCGGCGCGCGCTGCGTCAGTACCACCGATGGCATTGAGCTGCTTGTGAGCCTCGCCAAGCTTCCCGCATACCTCTTGGACGGCCTCTTCCGACGGCATCTCTAGTGCCGTAAGCCCGCGGAGGGTATTGAGGGTCTGCTCACCCCCATCGTCTAGTGTGCCAGCGAGGACTGCCGCGATAGAATCGAGTTTCCACGGTTCGGCAGAGAGCGCCTCCACACAGGCCGCCGCGCGTTCATCATCCAGGCTCTCCAAGTCAGTGAGCAGTTCGTCAAGGCTTTCACGAGCCTCCGAACTCGCCTTCTTGTCGGCGTTCTGTCTGTCGCGCAGGTAGTCGTGGACCCGCGCGATCTCCTCAAGTCCGAGCCCAGCGGCCATCGCCTCGAAGAGGTCGGTTGGTCGTCCTTCCAGCCTCCGACTCAGTTGGCTGTGGGAGAGCAGCGGGCGGTGGTGCGTGAGAGCATCACCCCAGCCGAGTTCGTCCAGCCCTTCCACAGTGCGGCTGTCGCAATCCGTGTCGCCGTCGGGCCAGCGGAGCGTGACGCTCTTATCGTCCGTGACGCCATCGACAGAAAAGCGGGCCGTAACCGAAGCCGGACCCTCATGGTGGAGGTTTCGCCAACCATCCTTCCAGACCGTCGACCTATCCTGCCAGCGCGAGTTCTGGCCAGTCAGTGCGAGTTCGAGGCCTTCGGCAAAGCTTGACTTGCCAGTTCCGTTCCTCCCGACCACCAAGGTAAGGCCAGGACCCACACTCAACTCCAATGCTGAAGGGGGTCCGATACCTCTGAAACCCTGCACAGTGAGGCCAGCGAGCCAGGCACTGTCGGGTACGACACCGTTGGGCGCTGGCACGGTCGTCTCACCGAGGGCTTCGCGGACGAGTTCCGTGGCTTCTTCCGAGAGCTCGGCTCCCGCCAAGCGCCGCTCGATGATGTCCCGGATGCTGCCAGACAGGGCGATGTTTCCCCTAGATTCCCCAGAGGCGGGCGGCGTTGCCGCCGACGACGAGCCTGGCCTGGTCTTCGGGGAGGGCGTCGAAGAAGGACTTTACGAGGCCGCGGGACTCGCCCAGGGTGCTCTCGGGGTGGGGGTAGTCGGCCGACCAGAGGGCGTGCTCGGGACCGATGTCGTCCAGGAGCTTGATGCCGCTGGGGTCGTCCATGAAGGTGGCGTAGCACTGGCGGTACCAGTAGTAGCTCGGCATCTCGGCGAGCTGCGGCTTCATCTCGCTCTCGAACTGGCGGTAGGTCTTGTCGGCGTCGTAGAGGCAGGCGGGAACCCAGGAGATGCCGCCCTCGGTGAAGATGACGTTCATCTCGGGGTGGCGCTCCAGCGTCCCGGAGAAGGTGAGGAGGGACCAGAGGCGGCGGAAGGGCTGGAAGCCGGTGGTGAGGTAGGTGCCGAGGGCGCCGCGTCCGCGGTAGTTGGGGTTCTCGCCGATGTGGAAGGAGAGGGGGATGCCGCTCTCCTCGATGGCGTCCCACATCACGTCCCACTTCGAGCCGTTGTACCAGACGCGCTCGGCGCGGGGGTAGGAGGGGATCTGCATGGCGACGTAGCCCCACGACTTCAGCTTCTGGATGTAGTCGGCGGTGCGCTCGGGGCTGTAGATGGTGGGGAGGATGCCGACGCCGTAGAGGCGTCCGGGCATGCCCGCGCAGAACTCGGCGAGGCCCTCGTTGTAGGCGTCGTAGGCGGCAATCATGAGATCCTCGTCCTCGAGCGAGAAGAGGGCCATCGAGACCTGCGCGAAGATAAGCCCGGCGTCGAGCCCCTCGGCATCCATGTCGGGGACGCGCTGCTCGATGTCGCCCATGCCGGGGCGGCCCTGCGTGAGGTTCAGGTTCTGGCCGACGGAGTCGAGGTTGCGGCCCTCGCACTCGAGGTGCGTGCCGGTCTCGTCGCGCCAGACCTTCGGGGCCTGGTCGCGGTATTTCGCGGGCATGCGGTCGACGAACAGGTCGGGGGGTTCGAGCCAGTGGTCGTCGGCGGAGATGACGCGGGTGCCGGCGGGGGGCTGCCAGTCGAGGTCGGGGATGTCGCGGTCGATGGGCCAGGCGATGGGGGGAATGGCGATCGCGGTCATGGCGGCGCTCCGGGGAGGGGACTCGGGGGCAGGATATTCCTCGGGCGGGGCGCTGACCACCGTGATGGAGGATGCCGATGGTGCATGAGGTGTGCAATAGCTGTACAGTCGGGGGATGGAGCAGGAAGGACGCCCCTTCGACAGCGAGCGGTTCCGGGCCCTGGCACGCTACCTGACGTCTCGCTCCCAGGCCGGTCCGGCGCTCGGCAAGGCGAAGCTGGCCAACCTCCTCTATCACTGCGACTTTCTCGCCTATGCACAGCTCGGGGACTCCATTACCGGGGCGACCTATCTGAACCTCCCCGAAGGCCCCTACCCCGAGTGCCTTGACGCAGTGCTGGCCTCCGTCGACGAAGCCGGCGCCGATGCCTCCACCTTCACCGACGCAGAGGTCACGGTCATCGAGCAGGCGCTCGGTCACCGGGAGGCGTCGGACGACGAGTTGTCCACCCATATCGAGGCTCTCCCCCAGCACGTCGATGAAGGCGAGGCCATCTCCTACAACCTCGTATTCGTATCCACTGAACCCCCTAGTCCGGAAGCGATCCGCGTAGCGCAAGAGGTCGCCGAACGGCTGGGCCGGGTTGCGCGTGCTGGCTGAGGTTCGCTGGAAGCCCGTCGCAGATTCCCAGTATCGAGCACTCGCCCGGGATCACCCGCGGGTTCGTGCGGCGGTGGATGGCGCGTTGCGCACCATCGCGGTCGCGGGGCGCCGCCTCCCGTTCGCCCCGAACTCGGGCGGACTGCGCACCGTCGAGACGCGGCGCCTTTCCCGGAGTCCCTCACCTCGTCCTCGTCTTCAGCGAGGACGCCGAGGGCGTGTTCTGGGTGGAGGAGATTCGCCTGCTGTAGGTCGCGGGGCGCTGACCACCGTGAATCGCGAATACGGTATGCTCGCCTCCCCCCGTTCTTTGGACGGGTGCGGCAAGCTGCGTACACTTGGCACCACGACCAACCTAATCCGGGAGAAAAGGCATGCCTGAATTCGATACCGTCATCAAGGGCGGAACCATCTTCGATGGCCAGCGCACGCCGCGCTACAGCGGCGACATCGGCATCAAGGACGGGCTCATCGCCCGCATCGGCGGCAAGATCCACACCTCCAGCGCGGGAAAGGTCATCGATGCCAGCGGCCTGAACGTCGTGCCCGGCTTCGTCGACCTGCACACGCACTACGACTCGCAGATCTACTGGGATCCGTGGTGCTCGATCTCGGGCTGGCACGGGGTCACGTCGGTCGCCATCGGGAACTGCGGCTTCGGCTTCGCGCCCTGCAAGCCCGAGGACCAGGACCGCGCCATGCTGACGATGTCGCGCAACGAGGCGGTCCCGCTGGAGTCGATGCGGGAAGGCATGCCCTGGGACTGGGAGACCTATCCCCAGTTCCTCGACAGCCTCGACCGCACCCCCAAGGGCGTCAACGTCCTGAGCTACATGCCGCTCAACCCGCTCATGTCCTACGTCATGGGGCTGGAGGCGGCGAAGAGCCGTCCGGCCAACGAGACCGAGATGGCGGAGATGCACCGCCTGATGAAGGAAGGCCTCGAAGCGGGGGGCTGCGGCTGGTCGGCGCAGATCGGCGAGAACGACGTGCAGCGCGACTACGACGGCACGCTCATGATCACCAACCTGATGACGCAGGACGACCTGCTCTCCTTCGCGCGCGTGCTGCGCGACGTCGGGCGCGGCTTCATCCAGTGCATCGGCGCGAGCCAGGAGCTGACCGAGAAGCTGGCCGACGAGAGCGGCCGGCCCGTCATCTGGAACGTGCTCGCGGTCTTCACGGACCAGCACGGCATCGCCATGCCAGGCTACGAGCAGGCGATGAACTGGCTCGACGAGTGCAACGCGCGCGGCACGCGCATCTTCGGGCAGGCGCTGACGGCGGAGAACAACTTCCAGTTCACCTTCGAGGAGTGGAACCTGTTCGACTCCAGCCCGGCCTGGCGCGAGATGACCCTCGGCACGGTCGAGGAGCGCGCCGCGAAGATGGCCGACCCCGTCCGCCGCCAGGCGATCAAGGACGAGGGCGGCGACTGGTCGGAAGGCGGCGCGGGCGTCGTCCTCAACTTCGACGACCTGATCATCGGCGAGCTGCACAAGCCCGAGCTGGACCGCTACACGGGCTGGACCTGCGGCGAAGTCGCGAAGGAGCGCGGCGTACACGTCATCGACGCGATGCTCGACATCGCCCTCGAGGACGACATGAAGGCGCTCTTCGTGACGGCTCCGCAGAAGATGGACGTGGAGGCCATGAAGAAGATGGCCACCTCGGCCTTCGCCCTGCCGGGCGTCTCCGACGGCGGCGCGCACACGAAGTTCATCACCCTCGGCCGCTACCCGACCGAGTACCTCGCGCTCCTGGTTCGCGACCACGAGATGATGAGCCTCGAGGAGGCGCACTGGCGCCTGAGCGCCTACCCGGCGCTGGCGGCCGGCTTCCGCGACCGCGGCGCCATCCGCGAGGGCGCTCCCGCCGACATCGTCATCTACGACCTCGAGAACCTCGACATGGGCGAGGTGGAGAGGGCGTACGACTATCCGGCGGGCGCATGGCGCCTGGTCCGGAAGCCGCACGGCTACCGCCACATCATGGTCAACGGCGAGGAGACGTTCGTGGACGGCGAGTGCACGGGCGCAACGAGCGGCAAGCTCCTGCGCCACGGCACGGCCTAGCGCGCAGCGTCAGCGGCAACGCACCATCGCGGGGCGCCTCCGGGCGCCCCGCTTCTTTGTGTGCGATGTTCGCCTATCGAGTTTCGATGACTTCCTGTCGGACTTCGGTCGTTCGCGCCGGGAATCGGCGCCACAGGGAGGGGGATCCCATGTCAAGTTCGAGCAGCACCTGGCGGCGGTCACCACGTAGTGGCAGGGAGGTGACGACTGCGTGGCGTAGCCACGGGGAGACCTGAGGGGACCGTCCCTGCCTCCTTGGCAGGCGCATCCGGAGATAGCGTTCAGGGGCTAGCGCATCCTCAATCCCCAGGCTCTTGGTCGTCAATCGCTCCAAGTGTGCGTAGGTAGACCTGTCGTAGGCGGCTGACTGCACCATGTAGTTGCCATCCTCACGGTCTGCACACACGAGCAAGATCGAATCAGGACCCATGAGGGCAAGGTCGTCCAGGCGGGCCACCGCGGCCTGAAGGGATACATCGAATTGACTTGCCAACTCTCGAGCAGCCGACAGGCGCGGCAGGTTCCTGTGGTGGCGAAGCAGAGTCCTGAACCTGTCCTCGGGCATGAGCAGGGCCGAGGCAAACTTGTCGCACCTTCTCTCTTCTTCGCGAGAGTGAGTGCGTGTCCCTTCCCTCTCAACGCCGAAGATTAGGTGGTGCGCAAGTTCATGTGCGAGCGTAAATCGCTGGCGCTGCGGACCATCCCCCTTACGCAGCGCTATCCGAAGACCACCGCTTGTCCACTCAATCCGACCAGCCTCAGAAAGGGACGCGACTTGCACCACCTCAATGTCCTCTGCAGCCGCTAGGCTGAACACATTGACGGGTCCGCCAGCACTCACTGCCGACCGCGAGCCGACGCTGTCCCCGAGCTCACTGGCAGCTCTGGCACCCTTCCTGCCACTCGTAAGGTCCGCAGCCGCCCGTAACTTTGCTTGTGGAAGACTGACCATTAGAGAAGCCTGCGGAATTTCTCGGCCGCGATACGGAAGGCGTGCGTCGCGGGATCGGCATCTTCCACCGCCTCACCACCCCGCCGGGCCGCTTCGCTGGTGGCGTACTCGTCGAGGACATCCCCCTCGAAGTCGGCTGACGATCTACGAATGAAAACAGAGAGTTGGTCGCGACCTTCATGGGTCTCGAAGAAGTCCGGCGGCAAATCGCGGAAGAATAGGGTCAGGTTGAGCCGCGCGACTTCGCCTTCCTTGGCGAGGTCGAACACTTCACCATCGACAACCACGACAAGATCCTCGGCAGTCAAGACCAAGTCCTCCAGACCGGGGTGCTGAATGCTGCTCCGCTTCCCTACCGCGCGCCATTCCTCAAGCTTGGCAATGGCGCGCTCCGTCGCCCTGTCAAGCAGCGGTTGTTCCGAGCCCGACGGCGTAGCGGCTTCCTCGACGAGCTTCTCCTCAGCGGGGGCGGACTCATCAGCGGCTCGTGCGCGTACAGGATGTTCGTCATCCCATTCACGAATGCCGAGCGCTTGCTTCAACTTCTCTCGGATCGCCTTCTGCTGCGGCGCTGAGAGTTCTGCGTCCACATAGAGGCAGGTTGCCCACAGGCCGCGGTGGCTCTCGAAAATCTCGGATCCTCGCCGCCCGTTCTCCCAGTCCCAATCGCCAAGCGCGACGATCTCGATCTGCGCCCCATCATCCACGAGCACATCAGCTGCCTTGAACCGCATCTCCGGTTTCGGTACCCAGAGCGCTACCTTCCAGTCATCCTCTACTCCCGCCTGCCTGACAGCATCCCTCTCTGCTTCGGCCCTGGCCTCAGCCTTGTGGTATTTCTTGTACAGATTTCCCGCCATGGCCCTGTTTGTGTAGAACCCAATCCGCTTGAAGAGCTTTCGCTTTTGAAGGCGGCGAGTGAGTTCGGCAACCCCCTGCCACCGACTGTCACCGTCGTGCTTCCCCACCTCATCTAACATGTACTCGAGGAGTCCGTCGTCTCCTCTTCTCAAAGCCTGTCGCTCGATCTCCCTAGTCGCCCCCGCGGTACCCATCTCGGCCGCAAGCGCAGACTTCCACATCTCCATCGCCTTGCCAACCATCACATCTGCCGCAAGCTTGGCGTGGTGGTTCAGCGCACGCTCGCTCAGTTCGTAGCGGTAGCGCAGGTACTTGAAGAGCTCCGATACAACGTCGGCTCGGGCTCGACCTTCTCGCTTGATTCGGATAACCATCCGCCGTTTCTCATACGGATGGCTAGAGGGTGTCACATAGAATCCGTCAAGGAATCGCCGGCCCACTGCAGCTGGCAGTCCCGTGTAGAGGTGGTCTCGCTGCAAGTAGTCAACTAGGTCCGCACAGATCGTGTTGCCAACGATGTCAGCAACGAAGGGGTACTCAGACTTCCGCCTAGTGGCTTCAACGTCCTCACTCTTGGACTTCGAAAGGATGAGCGGTTTCAACTCCTCTTCCAATTTTGCTGGAATCTCCACCCCTTGCGTTTCGAGATCGCGAGCCATCTTGCCCCACAATTTCTCATAGCGATCCTCGTTTGCATCGTGCGGATCAAGGAGTTCGAGGTCGTCTTCCAGGGTATGGCCAAACGGAATGTGCCCAAGGTCATGGAGGAGACCCCCGAGCCGCGCAAGTACCGTCGCCTCGCCCACCATTCGATCGACTTCGCTGGGCTTCTTCTCCTGCCACTCACCGAAGAGGTCGGGGACCGGGTCTTTGCCGGCTCCCTGCGCCAAGACAACGTCAAGCAAGTTCTGCGCAGCCCGGAGAGTACCCAGTGCATGCGATAGGCGTGTGTGAGTCGCGCCCGGGTAGACCAGATGGGTCGTTCCCAACTGTCGCACGCGGCGCAAGCGCTGCATGGGCGCTGTATCGAGCACGGCGGTTTCGAGGGCGGTGAGGTAGATGTCTCCGTGAACTGGGTCGGTTATCTGCTTGTGGGCCCTCAGCCACGCAGGCGGCAAGCCCCACGGCTCGGCGTTGATCTGGTCCTGCGTCAAGCCCCACTTCGGCACGGGCATCCTCCTACAGCCATGATACAGTCAGGCCACTGCGGGGCCCCTGTCGTAACGCTCTATTCCCGTGAAGACTTGCTACGTGGGGCCGCGTTCCTTGAGGAACTGGGCGGCCACTGCTCTGCGGCCCTGCATCGGCAGCCCGTTAACCGGCGTTCACCGAACGGCAATCGACCGTTAAGCGGTTGTTCGCGGCTGGTTAAGCCTTCTCCGCGAGCCCTTCCCTAGCCTCCGGGCAAGCCCTGCGCGGCTATCCGGCCGGGCGCGGCAAGAACGAGGGAAGGAAACAGCCATACATGAGTAACGACTCCATCGAGGCGCCGGCGCCGCACCGCAAGGGCAACGAGCCGTTCGCCTCCATCCTCAACCGGCGCATCAGCCGTCGCGGCCTCCTGAAGACGGCCGCCGTCGGCGCGCCCCTGGTCGCGCTCAGCACGAGCCCGCTGCTGGGCTCGCGCATCTTCGGCGGCGCCACGCTCTCCGGCGTCACGGGCGCCACCGGCGTGGCCGAGGCCGCCGGCCATGGCGGCAGCACGGTCGGCATCGAGAGCATCCCGCACGACCTCGATGACACGATCAACATCGCCTCCGGCTACGCCGCCGACGTGCTCATCCGCTGGGGCGACCCGGTCCTGAGCGGCGCGCCCGCCTTCGACCTGAACAACCAGACCGCGGCCGCGGCCCGCAGGCAGTTCGGCTTCAACTGCGACTACGTGGGGTTCATGCCCCTCGACCCGGGCTCCGTGCGCTACGGCCTGCTGAGCGTGAACCACGAGTACACGGCCGGCGGCGACATGTTCCCCGGCTACGACGGCGACAACCCGACGGCCCAGCAGGTCGCGGTCGAGATCGCGAACCACGGCATGTCCGTTGTGCGCGTTTCGCGGCGCGCGAACGGGACGTGGCACTACCACGCCAACTCGTTCTACAACCGCCGCATCCACGGCGAGACGCCGATGGTCCCGACCGGCCCGGCGGCGGGCAGCGCCCACCTCCAGACCTCGGCCGACCCGTCGGGCATGGACATCCGCGGCATGTTCAACAACTGCGGCGGCGGCAAGACGCCGTGGGGCACCATCCTCACCTGCGAGGAGAACTTCCACCAGTACTTCGGCAACAACGACAGCGTCGAGGAAGCGGCCCAGGCCCGTAACGCGCGCTACGGCGCCCCGGGCGGCGAGAGCCGGCGCAAGTGGGAGCGCTTCGAGAGCCGCTTCGACCTGGCCCGGGAGCCGAACGAGATCAACCGCCACGGCTACGTCGTCGAGATCGACCCGTACAACACGGGCTCGACGCCGCGCAAGCACACGGCGCTGGGGCGCTTCAAGCACGAGGCCGCGAACACGACGCTCTCGGACGACAACCGCGTCGTCGTCTACTCGGGCGACGACCAGCGGTTCGACTACATGTACAAGTTCGTCAGCCGGAACACGTTCAACCCGTACAACCGCGCGGAGAACCTGAAGCTGCTCGAAGAGGGCACGCTCTACGTGGCGAAGTTCGACGACTCGGGCTCGGGCGAGTGGATCCCGCTCGTCCCGGCTGGCCCGCTCGGCGGCTGGTCCCTGGCCGACATCTGCGTGTTCACGCGCGAGGCCGCCGATCTCGTGGGCGCGACGCCGTTGGACCGCCCCGAGGACATCGAGGTGAACCCGGTGAACCGGCGGATCTACGCGGTGATGACGAACAACTCGCGCCGCACGGAGGAGCAGGTCGACGGCCCCAACCCGCGCGGCCCGAACGCCTACGGGCACATCCTCGAGCTCACGGAGAACGACGGCGACGCAGCCTCGACGAAGTTCACGTGGGACATCTTCATCCTCTGCGGCGACCCGGCGAACGAGGAGCACGGCACCTACTTCGCGGGATTCGACCAGAGCGAGCTGGACTCGATCGCCACGCCCGACAACATCGCCTTCGACCGCGCCGGCAACCTGTGGGTCACGACCGACGGGCAGCCGCGAGCGCTGGAGGCGGCGGACGCGACCTACGTGATCCCGACGGCGGGCCCGGAGCGGGGCCGCCTGCGGCGGTTCATGACGGGCGTGCCCGGGGGCGAGGTGACGGGACCGGAGTTCACGCCGGACGACACGGCGCTCTTCCTGGCCATCCAGCACCCCGGCGAGCGGGGCGGTCTCGACGAGCCCACCAGCACCTGGCCCGACGGCGACTTCCCGCGGCCCAGCGTCATCGTCACGCGCAAGCTCGATGGGGGCGTGGTCGGCACGTAGCACCCGCCGCCGGCGCACCCCGCCACGAAAGCAGCGCCGCCCTCGGGGCGGCGCTGTTGCGTGTGCGGGCGGGTCGGGCCTTCCTATTCGGTCGTGCGGATGGCGCGGATGGCTATGGTGAGCATGGCCGCGCCGAAGACGACCACGACGCCGATCTCCTCCCACGTGCTGAGCGTGTAGCCGAACCAGTCGACGTGGGTGATCTGGAAGGGGGCGTCGGCGGGCAGCGCCTTGAGCTGCTCGGAGAGGGCGATCTCGCGGATGGGGGCGACGGCGTAGGTGACCGGGTTGATCTTGACGATCACGTCCATCCAGGCGGGGACGTTGTTGATGGGGAAGAAGATCCCGGAGAGGAACATGGCCGGCATGATCGCGACCTGCGAGAGCATCTGGAAGCTCTCGACGGAGCGCAGGCGGCTGCCCATGGCGACCCCCAGCCCCGTGAGCATGAACGACACCAGCGCGATGAGCCCGATGAGCTTGGCGACGATCTCGAGGCTGATGTCGATCCCCAGGATCGGGGCCATCACGAACATGACGATGCCGTTGACGAGGGAGACGGTGGCGCCGCCGCTGATCTTGCCGATGCAGATGGCGGTGCGGCTCACGGGCGCCACGAGAATCTCGCGGAGGAAGCCGAACTGGCGGTCGGTCACGATGGAGACGCCCGAAAACACCGAGTTCATGAGCACGATCATCGCGACCATGCCCGGGAAGATGAACTGGCGGTAGCCGATATCGCCGGGGAGGGTGGCGATGCTGTTGCCCAGCCCCTCGCCGAACATGACGAGCATCATGATGGGCATGACGAAGGCGGAGATCATGCGGGGGCGGTCGCGGAAGTAGATGAGCACTTCCCGCATCCAGATGACGCGCACCACCTGCAGGAAGCTCGCGCGGCCGGTGGCGCGGTGGGGACTGCCGGTCGCGACCTGCGCGCCCGCGTCGACCGCGGCGGTGGCCTGCTCGACGGTCATCGCATCCTCCCGAACCCGCGCTGGCGCATGGAGCGCATCTTGTCCTCCTGGCTGGCCTCGGCCTCGCGGATCTGGTGGCCGGTCATGGTCACGAACACGTCCTCCAGCGTCGGGGCGCGGATCCCGACGGAGCGCACCTCGCCCTCGATGCGGTTGAGCAGGACGGGAAGGAACTCGCCGCCCTGCTCGACGTTGAACTCTACCGCGTCGTTCTCGAAGCGGGTCTCGACCTCGAAGGATTCGCGCACCTCGCGCGCGAGCGCCTCGTTATCGGGACCGGCGATGGAGACGACGTCGCCGCCGAGGCGCGCCTTCAGGCGGTCGGGCGTGTCGAGGGCGATGATCTTGCCGTAGTCCATGATGGCGACGCGGTCGCAGGCCTCGGCTTCGTCCATGTAGTGGGTGGTGAGGAAGATGGTGACGCCCTCGGTATCGCGCAGGGAGCGGGCGTAGGCCCAGATGCTGCGGCGGGTCTGCGGGTCGAGGCCGACGGTGGGCTCGTCGAGGAAGAGGACGGAGGGCCAGTGCATCAGGCCGCGGGCGACCTCGAGGCGGCGGCGCATCCCGCCGGAGTAGGTGATGACGGCGTCGTTCGAGCGGTCGAGCAGGCCCACGCGGTCGAGGAGGTGGTAGGCGCGGGGGCGTATCTCCTCCTTCGCCATGCCGAAGAGCTCGCCGTGGAAGACGAGGTTCTCGCGGGCGGTGAGGCGCTCGTCGACGGTCGAGTCCTGGAAGACGATGCCGATCTCGCGGCGCACGCCGGCGGGGTCGTCGACGATGTCGTAGCCACCGATGGTGGCGCGCCCGGCGGTGGGCCGCAGGAGCGTGCAGAGCATGGAGATGGTGGTCGTCTTGCCGGCGCCGTTGGGGCCGAGGAACCCGAATATCTCCGCCTCGCCGACATCGAAGGAGATGTCGTCGACGGCCGTGATCTCGCCGAAGCGGCGCGTGAGCCCGGAAACCTGGACGGAGGGAGGCACCCGACCATCTTGCGGTGCTTGCCCCCTTGCGCGCAAAGCGGTGGCGCGCACGGCTAGCCCTCGGGGGCGAACACGTCGGTGTCGGGGAAGTAGTCGGACCAGGCGAACCAGAAGACGGCGAAGCCGGGCAGGACCTCGAGCCGCGCACCCGCGAGCTCGCCCGTGAGCGCCTCGCCCGTGAGCGCGGACCAGACCGTTCCCGTCTCGAGGTCGCGGAGGGCGGCGCCGCTGTCGACGTCGTCGTGCGCCTCGAAGGTAAGGAGGCGCCCGTCGACCGTCGGGTCGTAGGCGATGGCGGCGGCGCCGACGCCGTCCCAGGCGACGAGCACGGGCTGGTTGCCGATGAGGTCGTTCACGACGGGGGTCTTCGCGAGGAAGCGGTGGGCGTAGGCCTTTCGCCCCTGCGGCACGACGACGCCGTGCACGAGCTCCTTGCCGACGAGGCGGTCGTCGCTGTTGCGTTCGCCGATGACGCCCGCCTGGGGGCTGAAGTAGTAGCCACTGTAGGCGTCGATGACGAGGCCGCCCTGGTCGAGGACGGTGGTGTCGGGGTGGAGCTGGCGCCAGCTCTCCCAGCGGGTGAGGACGGCGGGCACGACCTCGAGGGGCGTGCCCCTGAGCGGCCCCTCGACGGCCTCGCCGAGGAACTGGCTCCAGAGGGTCTCGGTCTGCCGGTCGAACATGACGAGGGCGTTCATGATGAGCTTCCCCGACACGCCGAAGGTGAGCGTCTCTCCCTGGATGTCGCGGGCATACACGATGCCCGTGAAGCAGAGCGGTCACCAGGTAACCGCGATGGCGCGGCCTCCCAGCGTGTCGTTCACGATCTCGTGGCCGCTGAGGAACGCCGCCCCGTAGGCGCGGTGCTCGCCCTCGATGGAGACGCCGATGACGAGGTCGGTGAGGCGGAGCTGCTTGTCGGCCTCTTCGAGGGTGATGAAGCGGGGGTCGTTGATCGCGGGGATGGCGTCGGGCGGGAGCAGCGTGACGATCTCGAACTCGGAGTCGCCCGCCTCCCGCGGCTCCTCGCGAGCCACGGCCTCGGGCGGGCGGGGGGTGGGGGCTTCGGTGGCGGGGGGCTCGGTGGCCGCCGGGGGCGGCTCCGTGGCGGCGGCGGCCGCGGTGGCGGGGGGCTGGGTGGCCGGGGCGGGAGGCGGCTCGGGGTCGGAGCCGCCGCAGGCGATGGCCGCCAGCCCGAGGGCGAGCGTCGCGACGGCGGCCGCGAGCGCCCTGGTCACGAGCCCGCCTGCGGGTAGCTGCCGAACACCTTGAGCATGCTCGTCATGCCGCGCAGTCCGTCGAGGGCGGCGGCGCATTCGGCGTCGCGGTAGTGCCCCTCGAAGTCGATGAGGAAGATGTACTCGCCGAAGGTGGCGCGCGTGGGGCGGCTCTCCATCTTGGTGCAGTTGATGCCGCGGCTGGAGAACTCGGTGAGGGCGGCGGTGAGGAGGCCGGGGCTGTCGCCGGCGAACTCGAAGGCGATAGACGTGCGGTCGCGGCCCGAGGGCTCGGGCTCGTGCCGCCCCACGACGACGAAGCGGGTCGCGTTGTTGTCCTGATCCTGGATGCCTTCGGCGAGCACCTCGCCGCCGTAAATCTCGGCGGCGCGGAGCGTGGCGATGGCGGCGGCCCGCGGGCTGGCGACGGCGAGCTCGACGGCCTGCGCGGTGGAGAGCGCGGCGGCGCGCTGCGCCCCGGGGCAGTGCCGGTCGAGGAAGGCGCGGCACTGGCCCAGCGCCTGCGGGTGGGAGTAGATCAGCTCGATCTCGTCGATGGCCGCGCCCGGGGCGGCGACGAGGTTGTGGACGACGGGCACGAGCACCTCGCCCTGGATCTTGAGGGCGGTCTCGTGGATGAGGACGTCGAGGGTCTCGGGCACGGAGCCGCTCAGCAGGTTCTCGATGGCCATCACGCCGGTCCCGGCCTCGCCCGCCTCGACGGCGCGGGCGACGGCGCCGTGCGTCGGGCAGGGGAGCAGCTCGGCGCCGGGGAAGGAGCGCCGCGCGGCCTCCTCGCCGAAGGTGCCCGGCGGGCCGAGGAAGGCGACGCTCACGCCGGAGCCTCCCGGTTCAGGTGTCGAACCCATGCGCGCCCCCGATGAGCGCTTCCTGGAGCATCCCCTTGCTCTCGGCGCGGGTTACGACGACGAGGGCGTCGCCAACGGTAAGGGTGGTGTCGGCGCCGGGGACGCGGGGCACGCCGCCGGAATCGACGATGAGGGCGATGAGCGACTCGGGGGGCAGCAGCACCTCGCGGGGCGTGCGCCCCACGACGGGCGAGGTCTCCGAGAGCCGCACCTCGACCAGCTCCAGCCCCTGGTGGAGCTGCATCACCGGAACCATCGAGGTGACCGGCAGCTCCTGCTCGATCTGGGAGAGGATCGCCTCCGTGGCGGAGACGGTCGTCTCGATGCCGCGCTTCTGGAAGAGGAGCGCGTTCGTGGGGTTGTTGACGCGGGCGAGCACGCGGGGCACGCCCCGGTAGCGCGCGATCTCGCAGACGACGAGGTTGTCCTCGTCGTCGCCGGTGACGGCCGCGACGAGGTCGGCGCGGGCGATGCCGGCGCCGTCGAGCACGGAGGCCTCGCAGGCGTCGCCCTGCTGGACCGTGCCCTCGAGCAGGTCGTTGATCTCGGCGGCGCGGGAGGCGCTGCGCTCGATGACGAGCATCTCGTGGTCGCCGCCGAGCAGCTCGCGCGCGAGGTAGTACCCGACCTTGCCGCCGCCGGCGATGATGACGTACACGGTTCAGGCCGCGCCCGAGGCGTGGAGCATGGCGAGGATCGCCTCCGCTCCCGCGCTGGTGGGGCTGTAGGTCTGGAGCCCGAGGTGGCCGAAGATCTCGCCGCGCTCCGGGTCCTTCGTGCGGCAGACGACGTTCTTGACGCCGAAGATCTCGCGGGCGAGCTGGCTGGCGAAGAAGTTGCGGTTATCGCCCTGGGTGACGGCGACGAAGGCGTCCGCTTCGCCGGCGCCGGCGCGCTCCAGCACCTCGGCGTCCATGCCGTTGCCGACGGCCACGCGCCCGCCGAAGCCGTCGGGCAGGCGGCGGAACTGGCCCGAGTCGAGGTCGAGCACGGTGACGCGGTGGCCGTCGCGATCGAGGCCGGCGGCGATGGCGGCGCCGGTGCGCCCGCAGCCCATGATGACGACGTTCACCGGCGGGCCGCGGCCTTCCCGGCGGGCGCGCCCAGCTCCAGCGGCTCGCGCACGATCCAGACGTTGCAGGAGGCGTGCTTGAGCACGTAGCCGGCGGTGGGGCCCACCTCGAACTGGCCGAGCAGGGGCGTCCAGCCGACGCCGAGCAGGATCACGTCGACCTCGCGGGCCTCCGCCTCCTCCACGATGGCGGGGCCGGCGACGCGCGCCTGCAGCAGCTCGTCCTGGATGGCGGCGCCGTTGCCGTCGCGCTCGGCGATGGCGCGGGCGCGGCGCAGCAGCTCCTCGCCGCGCTGGGCCTCGAGGTCCATGTCGGCGGTGACGGGCAGGCTGCGCTCGACTTCGATGACGTGCAGGAGGGTGAGGGCGCCCTTCTCCTGGCGCGCGAGGGAGGCGCCGACGGCGACGGCCTCAAGGCTGGCCGGGTCATCCACCACGGGGGCCAGGATGGAACGGAACCTCGCCATTGCGAAACGCCCCTCCGCGACGCGTGAGAATACTGGCGCGGGGCCCCGCGCACAATGCGGAGGGCTTTACTCCCAGCGGCGCAGCGCGAGGCGCGCGAGGCCGTTCGCGATGAGGGCGCCCGCGAGCCACATGGCGTCGCTGCCGGCTGCGTCCTGCATGAGCAGCAACACGAGCAGGGCGATCCCCGCAACGAGCGAGGCGGTGGCGACGATGAAGCCGAGGGTACGCATGGGAGGCGACCGAACCCCCGCGGGGATGCAAGGGTACCGCCGCGCGCGGATCCGGGTGGGACGTGGCACGCGGGCGCGCGGATCGCCATAATGGGCGCGCTCGGCCGCAGGAGCGGCGGAGCCACGAGGGAGAGCGCAAATGGACAGCACGGATTTCTACCTGGCCCCGATGACGATGAGCTACTTCTTCCTCGAGGCCCTCGAGGACAACGGCTACGCCTTCCCCAGGGGCTGGCGTTCGCACCAGCAGAACGTCGAGGCCCTGCTCGAGGACGGCAAGATCGTCCGCATCAACGTCGACGCAACGAACAAGGTCGTCGTCGAGGACATCACCGCCGAGGTCAGCTAGGGCCTCGTCAAGCAGTCCCACCAGGTCCAGCCCGAGCGGGAGGCGAATGCCTCCCGCTTTCCGTGCGCCTCGAACGCAGCCCCCGCGCCGTTTCGCGACCGCCCGCTCGAACCTACTCTTATAACGACACTATCAGGTTCCCTTCCGTAACTTTGTTGTAAAGTACGACTCCATTTCGTATACTCTTGCTACGATGGCGAAGAGCTTCTACGAGACCCTGGGAGTAGCACGCAGCGCCTCCGAGAAGGAGATCCGCTCCGCCTACCGGAAGCTCGCGCGCCGCTATCACCCAGACGTCAACCCGAACGACACGGGCGCGGAGGAGCGCTTCAAGGAGATCCAGGGCGCCTACGACGTGCTCTCCGACGGGGACACGCGCAAGAAGTACGACAAGTACGGCGACCGCTGGGAGCAGGCCGACCAGTTCGAGGAGATGGAGCGCCAGCGCACCCAGGCGGGCTTCGGCGGCGGCGGCTTCTCCTTCGACGGCGGGCTCGGCGATATCGACCTCGGGAGCGTGTTCGGGGGCATCTTCGCGGGCGGGGCGCGCGGCCCGCGTCGCGGCCAGGACGTCGAGTCGCCCACCGAGGTCACGCTGGAGGAGGCGGGCGCGGGCACGACCCGCACCATCAGCCTGCAGAGCAGCGAGCCCTGCGGCATCTGCAGCGGGAGCGGCGCGATCGGCAACGCTCGCTGCCACACCTGCGGGGGCGCGGGCGAGGCGCTCAAGCCCCGCCGCCTCGAGGTGAAGGTGCCGCCCGGCGTCCGCACCGGCTCACGCGTGCGCGTGGCCGGCGAGGGGCGGCCGGGGATGGGCGGAGGGCCTTCGGGCGACCTCTACCTGCTCGTCACCGTGCTCCCCCACGCCCGCTTCGAGCGCAACGGCGACGACCTCACGGTCGAGGTGGCGGTGCCGTACCTCGACGCCGTGCTCGGCGGCGAGGTGGAGGCGCCCACGCTCACGGGCCGGGTGATGCTCACGATCCCGCCGCTCACCCAGAACGGGCGGCGCATCCGCCTGAGCGGAAAGGGCATGCCCATGCTGGGCCGGCGCGACCGCCGCGGCGACCTGTTCGCCCGCGTGAACGTGGTCCTGCCCGAACACCTCAGCGAACGCGAACGCGCCCTCTTCGAGGAGCTTCGCCAGGACGCGACGGCCGCGCGAGCGGCCGGCTAGCCAGGAAGGACGAACCGATGCCCCGCCGCCGACCACCCGACGAGCCCCTGCCCGACGACGAGCCCTGCTACGTCATCTCGATCGCCTCGCGGCTGGTGGGGCTGCACCAGCAGACGCTGCGCTACTACGAGCGCGCCGGGCTCATCCGGCCGCACCGCACGAGCGGCAACATCCGCATGTACTCGAACGCCGACATCCACCGCATCCGCCAGGCCCAGCGCCTCATCGAGGAGCTGGGCGTAAACCTCGCCGGCGTGGAGGTGGTGCTGCGCATGAGCGACCAGCTGCGCACGCTCCAGGCCGAGCTCGACGAGGTGAAGGCGGAGCTCGACACGATTCGCCGCACGCGGCTCCCCGCGCCCGCCGTCGACAGCGAGGGCCGTCCCGCCCGCTAGCCAGGACCGTACCGCCCACTTCGGAAGCCCCCGCGCCCGCGGGGCAGGAGGAATGACCCCGATGATGCGACAGGACCGATTCACCGAGCAGGCCCAGCAGGTGCTCGCCGCCTCGCAGGAGGCCGTGCGCGCCCGCCGCCACAGCCAGTGGGGCGTGCCCCACGTGCTCTTCGCCCTCGCCGAGCTCGACGGCGGCCTCGCGCTGCAGGTGCTCGAACAGCTCAACGTCGATGTCGCGCGGCTGAAGGCGCGCGTCGACGAGGCGCTCAAGGGGCAGCCGACGCTCCAGCACGACGTCGTCCAGATCTACACGACCCCCGAGGTGGTGCGGATGCTGGAGGTCGCGAACGCGGAGGCGGACCGGCTGAAGGACGACTACGTGGGCGTCGAGCACCTGCTCATCGCCATCGCCGACAACGAGGAGTCGGGCGCGGCCGGCCTGCTGGCCGAGTTCGGCCTGACCAAGGAGGGCATCTACCGCGCCCTGCGCGAGGTCCGCGGCAGCGCGCGCGTCACCAGCCCCACGGCCGAGAGCAGCTACCAGAGCCTCGAGCGCTACAGCACCGACCTCACGCGGCTGGCCGGGGAGGGCAAGCTCGACCCCGTCATCGGCCGCGACACCGAGGTGCGGCGGGTGATGCAGATCCTGAACCGGCGCACGAAGAACAACCCCGTCGTCATCGGCGAGGCGGGCGTCGGCAAGACGGCGATCGTCGAGGGGCTCGCGCAGCGCATCGCCGAGGGCGACGTGCCCGAGAACCTGCGGGACAAGTCGCTGCGCGCGCTCGACATGGGCGCGCTGCTCGCTGGAGCGAAGTTCCGGGGCGAGTTCGAGGAGCGCCTGAAGGCGGTGATGGAGGAGGTCCGCGAGAGCGACGGCGGCATCATCCTCTTCATCGACGAGCTGCACACCGTGATGGGCGCGGGCGGGGCCGAGGGCGCGATCGACGCCAGCAACCTGATGAAGCCTCCGCTCGCGCGGGGCGAACTGCGCGCCATCGGCGCGACCACGCTGGACGAGTACCGGCGCATCGAGAAGGACCCCGCCCTCGAGCGGCGCTTCGCCCCCGTGTACGTGGACGAGCCCTCGGAGGAGGACACGCTCGCCATCCTGGAGGGGCTGCGCTCGCGCTACGAGGACCACCACAAGGTCGAGATCGGCGACGACGCGCTGGAGGCGGCCGTGCGGCTCTCCTCGCGCTACGTGACCGAGCGGCACCTGCCCGACAAGGCGATCGACCTGATCGACGAGGCCGCCAGCAAGCACGTCATCGACGCGCAGGAGACGGCCCCGGAGGTGCGCGCCATCGCGAGGCGGCTCGACGCCCTCGCGGAGGAGGCGGACGCGGCCGTCGCGCGCGAGGACCACGAGCGCGCGGCGCACATCAAGCAGGAGGTCCTGCAGCTCCAGGAGGAGTACGCGCGGCTGCGCGAGGAGGACGACGCCGAGCGCCCCTCCGAGCTGCGCATCTCCGAGGAGGACATCGCCGCGCTCGTCGGGCAGATGACGGGCATCCCCGTCTCGCGGCTCGAGGAGACGGAAACGGAGAAGCTCCTGCGCATGGAGGAGACGCTGCACGAGCGCGTGGTGGGGCAGGACCGCGCCATCGCGGCGCTCAGCGACGCCGTCCGCCGGGCGCGGGCGGGGCTGAAGGACCCGAAGCGCCCGATCGGCTCGTTCATCTTCCTGGGCCCCACGGGCGTGGGGAAGACGGAGCTGGCGAAGGCGCTCGCGCAGTGCCTGTTCGACGACGAGGACGCGATGATCCGGCTGGACATGTCGGAGTACCAGGAGCGGCACACGGTGAGCCGCATGGTGGGCGCGCCCCCCGGCTACGTCGGCTACGACGAGGCGGGCGGGCTGACCGAGCTGGTGCGCCGCCGCCCCTACCGCGTCATCCTCTTCGACGAGATCGAGAAGGCGCACCCGGACGTGTTCAACACGCTCCTCCAGATCCTCGACGACGGACGGCTGACCGACGGCCACGGCCGCACGGTCGACTTCCACAACACGGTCATCATCATGACCAGCAACCTGGGCACGGGCGCGCAGAACCGGCTCACGCTGGGCTTCACGCAGCGCAGCGAGGAGAGCGGCGCAAGCGACCAGGTGCGCGAGTCCGTCGAGCGCGCCCTGCGCGAGCACTTCCGCCCCGAGTTCCTGAACCGCATCGACGACACGATCGTGTTCGAGCCGCTGACGAAGCCCGAGCTGCTGGAGATCGTCGACCTGCTCGTCGCGGAGGTGCGCGAGCGGCTCTCCGGGCGCGAGATCGCCATCGAGCTGACGGAGGCGGCGCGCGAGGAGCTCGTGCGCGAGGGGTACGACCCCGAGCTGGGCGCGCGTCCCCTGCGGCGCACGGTCGAGCGGCGCGTCGAGAACGAGCTGGCGCGGCGCATCCTCGCGGGCGAGTTCGCGGAGGGCCAGCGCATCACGGTCGACTACGCGGGCGGCGAGTACACGTTCGCGGCCGGGTCGCGCGAGGGTGAGGCGGCGGTTGCGGGGTAGGGGCGTTTCCCGCTACCCCGGCGCCGTCGAGTAGGCGGGGTCGGGGCGGACGCGCCGGACCTGGGGGAGGGCCACGACGATGGCCGCGGAGCACGCGAGCGTGGCCCAGGCCAGCACCGTGACGACGATCACGAGGCCAGCTCCCTCGGCGACCGCGCTGATGGGAAGGGTGAGCAGCATGGCGAACCCATTCGTGAGGGGGAACAGGCCGAGCACCCGTCCACGTACGCCCTCGGCCACCTTCTGCTGGATGATGACGGAGGCGCTGATGGTCGAGGCGGAGAGGGAAACGCCGAGGCCGACGTTGGCCAGCGCGGTCAGCTCGATGGAGCGGGAGTGGGCGAACACGATCGACGCCGCCGCGAAGCCGATGGCGCCCAGGACGAGGGTGGAGCCGCGTCCGGCGATGTCGGGGCGCTGGGCGAAGTACATGGAGCCGGCGACGGCGCCGACTCCCCAGCCGAAGGCCATGAAGGCGAAGCCCACCCCGCCCACTTCGAGAATGTTGGTCGCCCAGAGGATGCCGAGGTGCCCGACGCCCGGCATTCCCACCCCGTGCATGACGAACACGAGCGCCACCGCTCCAAGGATCACGAGGTGGCGGCGGGTGTACTGGAGGCCCTCGACGACCGCGGTCAGCATCTGGCGGCCGGCGGCGGCGCCACGGCTGCGGTAATCGAGCAGGGCGATGAGGGGGATGATGCCCAGCCAGGTGACCAGCGACCCGGCGTAGAGCACGCCCGCCCCGAAGGCGTCGTTGAGGACAGCGGCGATGGGAATCGTGATCGGGATCATCAGCTGCTGGGCGGCTGAGTTGAGGCTGATGGCGTTGCCGAGGTCGTCCCTGCCGGCCACGGCGGGCAGGCTCGCCTGCCGGGCCGGGTGGTCGATCGCCTGCGTGGCCGCCGCCAGGAAGGTGAGGGCCGCAACCCCAATGATCGTCGCCCCGCCGAAGGGCGTCGTCAGCATGAGCAGGGCGACGAAGGCGCTGAGGACGAGCGAGGCCGACTCGCAGCCCAGCAGGACGAGACGCCGCTCGAAGCGATCGGCGATGGCGCCGCCGATCAGGCCGAAAGCGAGCGTGGCGACACCCCGCGCCCCCATGAGGACGCCCGTGTAGATGATCTCGTGCTCGGGGTAGACCGCCTGCACCCAGAAGATCTGGGTGACGAAGTGGAGGGGCTGGACGAGGCCGACGAGGACCGTTCCCGCCAGCAGGAGGCGGAAGTTCCGGTGGCGGAGTGCGCGGAAGGCCGGAGCGGTCCCGATGGCCGCGAGGGCCTGGCGGGGACCGCGGGCGCGAGGGGGACCGGCACGCATGGAGGCCGAGTCTACGCGCCGCCATCCTCACGGCCCCGTGGCGGGGCGGCGCGCGATCCGCCAGAATCGGCGCGCTTCGAAGCAGAAGGGGAGGTACGCCATGCTGCTTGAGGGGAAGGCCGCCGTCGTCACGGGCGGAGCGGTCGGGATCGGACGCGGAATCGCGGTGGCGCTGGCCGAGAACGGCGCCGATGTCGCCAGCCTCGACATCAACGCCGCCAGCAACGCGGAGACGGCCGCGCAGGTGCGGGCCACGGGCCGCCAGGGGATCGCCATCGATTGCGACGTGGCCGACAAGGTGCAGGTGCGGCGGGCCATGAACAGCGCCCTCCAGCGCCTCGGCCGCGTCGACGTGCTCGTGAACAACGCCGCCATCTACGCGGACACGACGCTCACGGGCGGCAGCTACGAGTCGCAGACGGACGCCTACGAGCGCTCCATCGACATCTGCGCGATGGGCAGCTTCTACTGCGCGACCGCGGCCGTGCCCGCCATGCGCGCGGCCGGCGGGGGCGAGATCCTCAACGTCATCACCGAGCACATCAAGGAAGGCCACCTGATGACGGGCGGCGCCGCCAGCGGCTACGACTGCGCCAAGTGGGTGCAGTGGCGCCAGGTGGAGACGTGGGCGATCGAGCTGGCCGAGCACAACATCCGCGTGAACGGCCTCTGCATGGGCGCCACGGATACGCCGATGCTGCGCGCCGTCTCGGCGGCGGCGGCGGAGGCGGGGATGCGATCCTCGGACGTCGGCCAGGCGGTCATCAACATCCTCTCGCACGGGTCGGACGGCCCCAGCGGGGAGACGTTCGTGTTCGGCACGTCCGGCACGCCGCGGGAGCAGAGCCTGAAGGAGATCGCCGCCCTCGCGCCTGCCTGAGAATCCGCGCGAAACCGCCGGGAAAAGCGTTGACAGCGCGCGTAGGATGGTGCGCATAGCAGGCGCGTATGCCGCGCCCGTCTCCATGCGACCGCAAAGCTACGAGGGAGCAGCAACATGGTCCTCCAATCCGTTACCCAGCAGACCCCCACCACGAAGGCGCCCGAGCCGGTCCTCGGCACCGAGCTCATCCCCAAGGAGCGCTACATCTCGAAGGAGTTCATGGACCTCGAGTGGGAGCGCATGTGGACCAAGGTCTGGAACATCGCCGGCCGCACGCAGGACATCCCCAACGTGGGCGATTACTTCACGACGGAGCTGGGCTCCGAGTCCTTCCTCGTCGTGCGCGAGGCGCCGGACAAGGTGCGGACGTTCTATAACGTCTGCCCGCACCGCGGGAACCAGATCCGCAACGCGGGCCTGGGCCACGCCGAATCGTTCCAGTGCGCCTACCACTTCTTCGAGTTCAACCTGGACGGCTCCAAGAAGTTCGTCCCGGACGAGGACACGTTCACCCAGGGCGTGCCCCAGGAGACGGCCCTGACCGAGGTGCCCTGCGACACGTGGGGCGGCTGGGTCTGGTTCAACATGAACCCCGACGCCGAACCGCTGATGGAGTTCCTCGGCGAGATTCCCGAGCACCTCGACCCGTACCACTTCGACCAGCAGTACATCGTGCAGGACCGCACGATCGAGTGGGACTGCAACTGGAAGGCCTCGGTGGACGCCTTCAACGAGGTCTACCACGTGCAGGGCATCCACCCGCAGATCCTCGAGAACATCGACGACATCCATGTGCAGATCGACCTGTACGAGCGGCACAACCGCTACCTGGTTCCGTTCGGGCTGCTGAGCCCGCGCTACCCGAACCAGAACGAGCTGACCCGCTCGCTGAAGGAGATGCTGCAGGCGGCGGGCATCGACCCGGAGACGTTCGAGGGCGGCCCCGCGGACGTGCGCCCCGCCATCCAGAACAAGGTGAAGGAGCACGCCGCCGAGCACGGCATCGATCTGTCAGACCTGAACGATGACCAGCTCTCGGACGACTACCACTACTACATCTTCCCGAACATCACGCTGAACACGCACCACTCGGGCGTGATGCTGTTCCGGCAGCGGCCGCACGCGACCGACCCGAACAAGATGTACTACGACCTGCAGAACTTCGTGCGAATCCCGGAGGGCTCGGAGCCGCCTCCGCGTCCGGTGCACACGACCCACAAGCACGGCGAGATCTCGCTGGGCCTGGGGCTCGACCAGGACTCGTACAACCTGCCGCGCGTGCAGAAGGGGATGAACTCGCGCTCGTTCAAGGGGTTGCTGATCAACTACCGCGAGCGCCGCATCCGCCACATGCACAAGGTCATCGACGACTACCTGGAGGGCCCGGACCGCTAGGCCCGCCGGCCATCGGCACGCGGGAGGCCGCGCACGGATTGTGCGCGGCCTTTCTGTTGTAGGCTGCGCCCGCCACCACGAGGAGGACGGACATGCAGGATTTCGACGGCAAGGTTGCGGTCATCACGGGCGGGGCGAGCGGTATCGGGCTGGGTATGGCGACGCGCTTCGCCGCCGAGGGGATGAAGCTCGTCCTCGCCGACATCGAGGAGGAGGTGCTGGAGCAGGCCGCCTCGGACCTGCGGGAGAACGGCGCCGAGGTGCTGACCGTCCAGACCGACTGCGGCGACGCCGCCTCCATGGACAACCTCGCGGCGGAGTCGCTGGCGCACTACGGCTCGGTCCACGTCGTCTGCAACAACGCGGGCGTGGGGGCGCGCGGGACGATGTGGAAGCTGGGCGTGAACGACTGGGAGTTCGTGCTGCGGGTGAACCTCTGGGGCGTGATCCACGGGGTGCGCGTGTTCGCCCCGCACCTGGTCGAGCAGGACGAGGGGCACATCGTGAACACCGGCTCGATGGCGGGGCTCGTCTCGGTCTCGGGCACGGGGCCGTACAACGTGAGCAAGCACGGCGTCGTGACGCTCTCGGAGACGCTCTACGGCGAGCTCCAGGACGCGGGCTCGAACGTGGGCGTGTCGGTGCTCTGCCCGGGCATCATCCGCACGAACCTGCGCAACTCGGAGCGCAACCGCCCCGAGCACCTGCGCGACATGGACGCGGAGGCGGTGCGGTCGCGGACGGAGAACACGCCGGGCTTCAGCGACACGGTCCGGCTGCAGGCGCTCTCGCCGGAGTGGGCGGCGGAGTGCGTGTTCGAGGGGATCAAGGCGAACCGCTTCTACATCCTCACGCACGACGACCACGAGGGGCAGATCCCCCGCCGCCACGACGCCATCCAGAACGACGGCCAGCCCGCCGTCGTCCGCTCCACCGTCTTCGCCGGCGGCCCGATCGAGCGGTAGGGTCGCGCGCTACGCCCTCGCCGCCTCCAGCGCGAGGGCGCGGATGACGGCGGCGATGTCGGGGTGGGTGCCGGCGGGCTGGGCGTAGCGGACGGCGCGCGCGCCGTTCGCGGCCACCTGGCCGACGTGCCAGCCCTCCGACGCGAAGTAGGGCACGACCACCGCGTTCCGGCCGCCCGCGAGGTCGGGGACGGCGGCGATGTTCGGGTCCTGGTCGGTGAAGACGGCGGCGACCTGCGCGAAGCGTCCCCCGTCGCGCACGCGCTCGACCTGCTCCTGGACGGCGCTCGCCGAGGCGGCGTTGCGCCCGGTGCCGTGCCCGAGCACGAAGAGCGCGTCGTCCGCCGACGCGCCCGCCTCCAGGGCGCGCTCGACGACGATACCGGCGAGGGCGGGGTGGACGCCGGCGGGGCGGGTGCAACGGATCGTCCGTCCCTCGCGACGGGTGACAGGACCGTCGAGGCCCATCTCGGCGGGGATGACCTCGCTCGTGAAGTACCCCTCCGACATGAACACGGGCACGACCGTCACGTCGGCGGCCGTGCAGCCGTCGAGGGCGCGGGAGAGGGAGGGCTCTTCCTTCCAGAAGGCGACCAGCACCTCGTCCCAGTCGCCGTCCGCGACCAGCGCGCGGGCGTGGGCGCGAACGGCCTCGCCGGAGCGCGCATTCAGGTGCGATCCGTGGCCGGCGAGGACAAGGGCGCGGGTCACGCGGGTCACTCCAGCGCGTCGATGACGGCGCGCACGAGCGCCGCGAGCCCCGGCGAGGCGGCCTCGCCGTCGACGCGGCCGAAGCACTCGCGCACGGCGGTCGAGGTGCTGGGGCCGATGCTGACAAGGGCAGCCTCCAGGCTGCCGGCGTCATCGCCGAGCGCGTCGTGCAGGTTCCGCGCGGTCGAGCTGCTGGTGAAGGTGATGGCGTCCGCCTCGCGGACGGCTTCCAGTTGCTCGTCGGCGAGGGGCGCGGGGCGGTTCTCGTAGGCGGTCACCGCGCGCACGGTCAGGCCGCGGGCCTCGAGCGCGGCGCACAGGTCCGGGGGCGAGAGGTTCGACTGGAAGATCGTGACGGTCTCGCCCGGCTCGGCGGGAAGCCCGGCGAGGGCGCTCGACCACGACTGCTCGGGGACGAAGTCCGCGCGCAGGCCGTAGCCGGCCAGCGCGGCGGCGGTCGCCTCGCCGACGGCGGCGAGCCGGCGTCCGGCGAGGGCGCGCGAGTCGAGCCCCGTGGCGGCGAGCGTCTCCATGGCCGCGTGGACGCCGTTCGCGCTGCTGAAGGCCCACCAGGCGGCGGGGGCGGCGACGGCCTCGCGGAGCTCCGGCGTGCCGGCCCGCGAGACCAGCTCGATGGCGGGCGCCTCGGTCACGAAAGCGCCTTCGGCTTCGAGCAGGGCCACGAGGTCGCTCGCCTGCGC
This sequence comes from Tepidiformaceae bacterium, assembly GCA_965203115.1. Lineage (GTDB taxonomy): Bacteria > Chloroflexota > Dehalococcoidia > Tepidiformales > Tepidiformaceae > UBA2991. Next base: position 326,643 of record OZ241859.1, read on the forward strand.
GCGGGAGCGCGTCACGGCCACGCGTCGACCGGCGAGGGGGCCGGGGTCGAACCAGGCGAGCTCGCCCGCGAGCCCGGCGACGGGCCCCACGACGGTCACGAGGGGGGCGGACAGGCCCGCCTCCGCGACGCAGCCGGCGATGCCGGCGAGCGTGCCGGTCACGACGCGCTGGTCGGGGCGGGTCCCCCACTGGACCGAGGCGGCGGGCGTGTCGGGCGCGCGGCCCTCGGCGATGAGGCGCTCGGCGCACTCGGCGAGGGTGGCGGCGCCCATCAGCAGCACGAGCGTGTCGACCTCGGCGGCGGCGCGCCAGCTGGTCACGCCGTCGTCCAGGCTGCGGGCGTTGATGACCATGAAGGCGCCGGAGAGGCCACGGTGGGTGACGGGGATGCCGGCGTAGGCGAAGGCGCCGATGGCGGAGGTGACGCCCGGCACGACGGTGCAGGGAACGCCCGCCGCCTTGCAGGCGCGCAGCTCCTCCGAACCGCGCCCGAACACGAAGGGGTCGCCGCCCTTGAGCCGGACGACGCGCTTCCCCTCCTTCGCGCGTGCGATCATGAGCGCCTCGATCTCCTCCTGCGTGGCGGAGTGCGCGCCGGATCGCTTCCCGACGTTGCGCATCTCCGCGTCCGGTTTCGCTTCACGCAGCAGGGCGCGGGGCGCGAGGGCGTCGTACAGAACGACGTCGGCGGCGCGCAGCGCCTCCAGCCCCGCGAGCGTGATGAGCCCCGGGTCGCCGGGGCCCGCGCCGACGAGGGCGACGTGGCCGGTGGCCGGGGATCGGTGGTCGGTGGTCGGTGGTCGGTGGTCGGTGGTCACAGTGCTCGGGCTCCGCGCTCTATTATGGGCGCCGCCGAGTCGCCGGGGCTCGCAGGGAGCCACCGGCAGCGTCGACCAACAGCCAATGGCCAACACCCCACAGCCCACCCAGCACTTCTTCGAGTCCCAGCGCCTGCGCCTCTCCTACTGGGCGTGGGGCGACGAGGACGCGCAGCCGCTCGTCCTCGTGCACGGCGGGCGCGACCATGCCCGCAGCTGGGACGGGATCGCGGAGGCGTTCGCGGCCGACCACTACGTCGTCGCGCCGGACCTGCGCGGCCACGGCGACTCCGACTGGTCGCCCGGAAGCGAGTACACGACGGCGCAGTACGCCGTCGACTTGCTGACGCTGGTCGAGCGGTTCGAGCGGCCCGTGCGGGTGGTCTGCCATTCGTTCGGGGGGCAGGTGACGTTCATCGCGGCGGGGTCGTACCCCGACAGATTCGCCTCCATCGTCGCGATCGAGGGGCGGGTGCCGGGGCTGTTCGAGGAACCGGAGCCGATGACGCCGGAGCGATTCCGCACGTACGTCGAGCAGCGCCGCTCGCTGGAGACGCGCCGGGTGCGGCGCTACCCCGACCTCGCGAGCGCCATCCAGCGCGTGCGGGAGATGAACCCGCGCCTCTCGCCCGAGCAGGCGCGCCACATTGCCGTCCACGCCGTGCGCGAGGACGGCGACGAGCTCATCTGGAAGTTCGACAACTGGTCGCGTCCGGGGGTGCGCCGCGACGAGTACACGCTGGCGGAGATGCGCGGCTTCATCGAGGCGATCGCGTGCCCGGTGCTCTACGTCATCGGGGGCGAGGCGGGCGTGATGCGGGGAATGGGGCGCTGGGTGGAGGGGCTCGCGGGCGTGCGTCCGGTGAAGGTCGAGGGCGCGGGGCACTGGGTCCACCACGACCAGCCGGAGCGGCTCATCGCGCTGGCGCGGGAGCACTTCGGGGAGGGCTAGCTCTCGAACGAGGCCTTGAACTCCTCGAGGGAGTCGTACACCTCGAGGTTCTTGCCCTCGCGAGCCTCACGCAGCGCCTCCAACGTCTCCTTGTTGGGAACGCCGCAGCGTGGGTAAGGACAGCGGGCGGAACTCTTCGAACCCGGCATGCCATCCAACCTATCACGGAGATGTCCCACGAGCCCCTCCACCTACCGACCACCGGCCACCGGCCACTAGCCACCGGCCACCACTCCCCCGTACCCTCCCGCGACAGGCGGAGGGCGCGCGTGAGCGACGCGGACCAGGGCATCGACGACGGCGAGGCGGCGTTCGCCATGCTCGAAGAGCTGGGCGTGACGAACGCCCGCGCGCTGGGGCTCGACCATCCCGGCGTCGCCGCGCTCCGCCATGCGAACCGGCAGCTGGAGGAGGGACAGCCGGGGCTCGCGATGCACACGCTCGAGGTGGAGCTGGGCGAGCCGGAAACGCCCATGCCGATGGAGATCGGGGCGGCCGCGTTCGTCCTGCGGGGGAAGGCGCACGAGGCCCAGGATCGCGCCTACCACGCCCGCATCGACTACGAGTACGCGCTCAAGATGCGCCCCAACATCGCCTACGCGAGCGAGGCGATCCGGCGCATCGACCGGCGCGGGTAAGCGGCGCCCCCGCCGCGTGCCCTAGAATCGCGCGACCAGCGACGGGAGGCGGCAGCCATGGTGCGAGCCGAGATCATCGAGCGCAGCAAGCAGCTGCAGGAAACGGCGCCCGCCCTCGAGCGGCTGCTCGGGATACAGGAAGCGCTGCTGCAGGCGGCCGACGAGGCGCAGGAGATCCGCCACATCCCCGCCTGGGCCTCGAACGAGATCGCGGACCAGGGGCTCTACCGCTTCGCCCTGCCCGAGGAGCTGGGCGGCGAGGACCTGCCCGCGCGCGACCAGATCGAGATCGTCGAGGCGGCCTCCGCCATCGACGGGTCCATCGGCTGGTGCGTCCACATCAACTCGGAGATCAACAGCCTCGTGCTGCGCCGCATGAGCATGGAGCTGGTACACGACTACTACGACGACTGGCGCGTCCTGACCTGCGGTGGCGTGGGGCCCGGGCTCCAGCACGCGCGCGCGCAGCCGGTCGATGGCGGCTGGCGGCTCTGGTGCCAGGGCGCATTCGGCAGCGGCTGCCACAACGCCACCTGGACGCTCGTGCATTCGGGGTCGGACGGCGTGCCCCAGGAGGACGGCAGCTCCTCCGAGAAGGCGTTCCTGATCCCCCGCGGGGACTTCGAGGTGGTGGATACCTGGGACACGGCGGGCCTGCGCGGCACGGGCAGCCACGACGTGAAGGTCGACGGCGCCTTCATCCCGGACCGGGCGACCCTGCCGAAGGACCTGTTCAGCAAGTGCGACACGTTCGCGAGCCCGACCCTCCGCAACCCCATGCAGGCGCACTACAACAAGGGCGCGGTCGCCCTCGGCATCGCCCGCGGGGCGATCAACGACCTGATCGACCTGGCGCTGGAGAAGACGCCCTGGATGACCGCGACGCGGCTGGCCGACATGCCCGAGCTGCAGTACCGCCTGGGCGAGGCGGAAGCGACCGTGCGGGCGGCGAAGGCCTTCATGATCGACGCGCAGGAGCAGACCGAGAAGCACCTCGGCCCGCTGCCGAAGGACGGGGGGCGCTCGGAGCCGGAGTGGGAGATCACGCAGCGGTCGTACCTCTCCTGCGTACACGCCGCCCAGGTCTCCCGCCACGTGGTCGACACGATCCACAACACCGCGGGGACGACGGCGAGCCGCATGGAGTCGCCGCTGGAGCGCCGCCTGCGGGACTCGCACCAGGCGGCCGCGCACGCGGCCATCTCCTGGCGGCACTACCGCAACCTGGGCAACACCTACCTCGGCAACCAGCCACTGCCCTTCGCGACGTTCGCGCGGGCGTAGGGGGCGACTCAGGACTGCTCCGGGGGCTCCTTGCGGAGGAACCGGCTGAGCGTGCCGGAGAGGAACGGGCGCAGGGGGCGGGGCAGGACCTTCCAGGCGATCGCCTCGCCGGCGACGCTGCCGACCTGCCGGATCTCGTCCTCGTGCTCACGGACGTACTTCGCCGCCTGCTCGGCTGCGGGGCGGGCGGCCTCGATGGCGTCCTGCGCGAGGCGCTCGGCCTCGGGGCGAACCGCATCGACCGTCTCCTTCGCCACCTTCGCGGCGCGACGGGCATGGAGCTCGACCTCGGGCTGGGCCTCGAGCGCGGCGTCGTGCGCCTTGCGCACGAGCTTCCCGAGGGAGCGCCCGATCTGGGCGGCTACATCGTGATCGGGGCGGTTATGAGCCATGAATGCTAGTCGCCTGACCCGGCTTAAAACGGCTTGCTGAGAATCTCCCCTAGCCGAAAGAGCCAGTGGAAGCGGGAAGGGTTCTCGCGCTCGAACCGGCGGCGCGCCTCCTTCATTTCGGCTTCGGAGTACTTCTCATCGCCCACATCAGTGGGGTTGGATCCAGCCTTTCGGTACTGGTTCTTCTCCGCCTTAATCTGCTGTCGGGCCCGGAGCCGCTGGTGATCCAGCTGCAGGTCACTGCCGCCACCGAAGAATCCCACGTCCGATCCCCCTCGTCAGGTAGCTGCGTCCTATTGTGCCCGATTAGTCCCCGCCGCCGCGAACCAGACGGGCGACGCGGCGCAGCAATCGGAAGCGGGAGGCTCGCGGGCGCCCTTCGAGCACGCGGCGATTCCCGGCCTCCGGGTAGGCGCTAGTCGCCGCCTCCGCGGATGAAACGCACGGCGCGTCGCAGCAGGCCCAGCCGCGGACGGCGCTGCGACCCGCGAGCCAGATCCACCTGGCGGGCGGCCGCCCTCACCGACTCCAGCTCCGAGTACTTGGCATCCCGGAGCGTTCTCCACTCGTGCTCACTGGATGGAGGTTCGAAGTCCACCATCTGACACCCCTCGCCACTCTAGCGGACGCCAACGAAGGACGGACCGTCCGCTAGTCCCCGCCGCCGCGGATAAGACCGACAGCCCGCCGCACGATACGGCGCAGCAACCCAAAGCGAGGGCCCTTCGGCACCCTGTGACCATCGTGCCTCATGCGATGCCGGAGCATTGGGTGCTTCCTGCCGCCAATCTCTCCTAACGGCGGGGGACCTGCATTGGTGGACATCCAACACCTCCCCTTCCACTGTAGCCGACGGAGAACAGGGTGCGGCGCTAGTCCCCGCCGCCGCGGATGACGCGCACGATGCGGCGCAGCAGTCCGAAGCGGGGGCCGCGAGGTCGCTTCGGGGGACGACCGTCGCCGCCGTGGTGGCGACGCATCTCGTCCTGCTGGGCCCTGGCCAGCATCTCCGCATCCAGCCCCGCGTTCGGCGGGATGAAATCGCCGCCGCCGAATTCCGCCATGTCGCGCCTCCGCCATCACTCTAACGCAAGCAGCGATTGACAGAACGGCGTACCATCTGGCCACGTCCGCACACGACCGGAGGAACAGCATGGTCCAGGAGAAAGTCGCCCACACGACCCCCACGGAGAAGGCCCCCGAGCCCTACATGGGCACGGACCTCATCCCCAAGGAGCGCTACACCTCGAAGGAGTTCATGGACCTCGAGTGGGAGCGCATGTGGACCAAGGTCTGGAACATGGCCGGCCGCGAGTCCGACATCCCCACCGTCGGCGACTACTTCACGACGGAGCTCGGCCCCGAGTCGCTCCTGATCGTGCGCGAGGCGGAGGACAAGGTCCGGGCGTTCTATAACGTCTGCCCCCACCGCGGGAACCAGATCCGGAATCCGGGCATGGGCCACGCGGAGTCGTTCCAGTGCGCCTACCACTTCTTCGAGTTCAACCTCGACGGCTCCAAGAAGTTCGTGCCCGACGAGGACACCTTCACCCAGGGCGTTCCCCAGGAGACGGCGCTGACGGAGGTGCCCTGCGACACCTGGGGCGGTTTCATCTTCTTCAACCTGAACCCCGACGCCGAGCCCCTGCTCGAGTTCCTCGACCCGGTCGCGCAGCACCTCGACGCGTACCACATGGAGGAGTTCTCGATCGTCTCCGACAAGACGGTCGAGTGGGACACGAACTGGAAGGCCTCCGTCGACGCGTTCAACGAGGTCTACCACGTGCAGGGCATCCATCCGCAGCTGCTGGAGGGCCTGGACGACATCCACGTGCAGATCGACCTGTACGACCGCCACAACCGCTACCTGGTGCCGATGGGCATCGTGAGCCCGCGCTACCAGAACCCGGAGGAGGTCACGGACGGGCTCAAGGGTCGGCTACGCAACGCGGGCGTCGACCCGCAGGAGTTCGAGGGCCGCAGCGCGGAGGTGCGCCCCTTCCTGCAGAAGCGCGCCCGCGAGGTCGCCGAGGAGGAGGGGATGGATGTCTCCGAGCTCAACGACGACCAGATGTCGGACGACTACCACTACTACATCTTCCCGAACCTGACCTTCAACACGCACCACCGCAGCTTCGGGTTCTTCCGGCAGCGGCCGCACGCGACGGACCCGAACAAGATGTACTTCGACATCCAGAGCTACGCCCGCCTGCCGGCGGGCACGGACGTGCCGCGTCCGATCCACAGCCAGCACAAGCACGGCGAGATCTCGCTGGGGCTGGTGATGGACCAGGACTCGTACAACCTGCCGCGCGTGCAGCGGGGGATGAACTCGCGCTCCTACAAGGGCCTGCTCATCAACTACCGCGAGCGGCGCATCCGCCACATGAACAAGGTCATCGACGACTATCTGTACGGCCCCGACCGCTAGACGGCGGCCACCGGCGGACCAGCATCGACCGAAGCGGCGGCGCCCCCGGCGCCGCCGTTTCCTGATCCCCATGCGCCCGAGTCGCGTACCGTAGGCGGAGCCGGCAGCGGCCGGGAGGGAAGGCCATGGAGATCGGATTCGCGGTTGGACCCTGGGACGTTTCGTTCGACGACATCAGCTTCTCGGTCGGCGCCGCCGAGGAGCACGGCTTCTCCTCGTACTACCTTGGCGACCATTTCTTCGTGGGGGAGCAGCTCGACTCGCTCGAGCCGTACCTGCTGTTCACGCTGATGGCGCGGGAGACGGAGCGCATCCGCTTCGGGCCGCTGGTGACGCCGGTCATGTTCCGGCCGCCCTCGAACGTGGGGCGGCTGGCGGCCCAGCTCGACCTCCTCAGCGGGGGGCGCTTCACGCTCGGGCTGGGAGCCGGCTGGGGGGAGGCGGAGCACGTCACCTACGGCGTCGACTGGCCGCCCCTGCGCGAGCGGTTCGACCGGCTGGACGAGTACATCCGGGTGATGCGGGCGATGTGGGGTCCGGGCCCGGTCTCCTTCGAGGGCGACTACTACAGCCTGAGCGAGGCGGACGCGCTGCCGAAGCCGGGGCCGGGACGGCCGCCGATCCTCATCGGGGGCGGGGGCGAGAAGCGCACCCTGCGGCTGGTGGCCGAGCACGCCGACGAGTGGAACAGCGTCGACCTGACGCCCGAGGTCTTCCGCCACAAGTGCGAGGTGCTCGCCGGGCACTGCGACGACATCGGGCGCGACCCCGGGGAGATCCGCCTCTCGATGACGACGATCGGGTTCGTGGGGGCGACGGACGCGGAGGTGGAGGCGGCCACGCTCACGCAGATGCAGCGCACGCCCCCGCCCGGCAACCCCACCCCAGCCGAGTACCGCGCGGCCCTGCGCGAGGGCGGCGCCATCATGGGCACCGCCGGCGAGGTGGTCGACCACCTCGGGTGGCTGGCGGAGGAGGGCCTGGACGAGGTCCAGTTCGTCTACTTCGACCTGACCACGGACAGCCTGCCCGCCTTCCTCGCAAGCGAGGTCATGCCGCAGGTCTCGACCCTGTAGCGGGGAGGAGCGCATGGACATCGGGCTCGTCGTCGGACCGTGGGGGGTGACATTCGAGGAGGCGGTCTCCTCGATGCGCGTCACCGAGCGGTACGGCTTCTCGTCGTACTACCTCGGGGACCACTTCTACACGGTCAACCAGATCGACTCGCTCGACCCGTACCTCCTGTTCGCGCTGGCAGCGCGAGAGACGGAGCGCATCCGCTTCGGCTCGCTGGTGACGCCGGTGATGTTCCGCCCGCCCTCGAACGTGGGGCGGCTGGCGGCGCAGCTCGACGTGCTCAGCGGGGGGCGTTTCACGCTCGGGCTCGGGGTCGGCTGGAACGGGGGCGAGCACACGGCCTACGGCATCGACTACCCCTCGCTGGGCGAACGCTTCGACCGGCTCGAGGAGTACCTGGAGGTGATGGGGCGGATGTGGGGCGAGGGGCCCGCCACCTTCGAGGGGCGCCACTACTGCCTGCGCGAAGCGCAGACGCTGCCGAAGCCGCCGTCGGGGCGCCCCTCCGTGCTCATCGCGGGCGGGGGCGAGAAGCGCACCCTGCCGCTCGTGGCGAAGTACGCCGACGCCTGGAACGCGGTCGACCTGCCGCTCGACGCCTACCGCCACAAGTGCGAGGTGCTGGCCGGCTACTGCGAGGCCGCCGGTCGCGACCCCGGCGAGATCCGGCACACGATGACGACGATGGGCCTGATCGGGGCGACGGACGCGGAGGTCGAGGCGGCGACGCTCCTGCAGATGGAGCGCATGCCCCCGCCGCCGGGCATGTCGCCTTCGGACTACCGCGAGATGCTGCGCGGCATCGGCGCGATCATGGGAACGCCGGATGACATCGTGGACAAGCTCGGGCGGCTCGCCGAGGCGGGCATCGACGAGGTCCAGTTCACGTATTTCGACCTGTCCTCGGACAGCGTGCCCGCGTGGCTCGCGAGCGAGGTCATGCCCCAGGTCGCGGATTTCTAGAAGGGGAGCAGCGCCATGAAAGTAAGCCTTGTCATAGGACCGTGGGATCTCACGTTCGAGGAGGCCGTCGCCTCGATGCGGACGACGGAGGCGAACGGCTTCGACTCCTGGTACCTGGGCGACCACTTCTTCTCGGTGAACCAGATCGTGTCGCTGGAGCCGTACCTGCTCTTCGCTCTGGCGGCGCGGGAGACGGAGCGCGTGCGCATCGGGCCGCTGGTCACGCCGGTCATGTTCCGCCCGCCCTCGAACGTGGGGCGGCTGGCGGCCCAGCTCGACCTCCTAAGCGGGGGGCGCTTCGTGATGGGCCTCGGGGTCGGCTGGCACGAGGGCGAGCACCGTACCTTCGGCGTCGATTACCCCTCGCTGGGGGAACGCTTCGACCGGCTGGATGAGTACATCCAGGTGATGCAGGCGATGTGGGGCGAGGGCCCCGTCTCCTTCGAGGGCGACTACTACCGGCTGCGCGAGGCCGACGTCCGGCCGAAGCCGGCGGCGGGGCGCCCGACAGTGCTCATCGCGGGCGGGGGCGAGAAGCGCACCCTGCCCCTGGTGGCGAAGCACGCGCACGAGTGGAACTGCGTCGACCTGAGCCCCGACGTCTACCGCCACAAGCGCGAACTGCTCGCCGGCTACTGCGACGAGGTCGGGCGCGACCCGGGCGAGATCCGGCACTCGATGATGACGATGGGGCTCATCGGGCCGACGCGCGAGGAGCTGGAGGCGGAGGCGGCGCTGCAGATGCTGCGGCGGGCCCCGCCCAGCCCCATGTCGCCCCCCGACTACATCGAAACGCTCCGCGCGCGGGGCGCGATCATGGGTTCCGCCGACGAGATGGTGGACCGCATCGGCCGGATCGCCGAGTCGGGCATCGACGAGGTGATCTTCATCTGGTTCAACCTGTCGTCGAACCTCGTGCCCGACTGGCTCGCGAGCAACGTGCTGCCGCAGGTAAAGGACCTGTAGGGGCAGGAGGCCGGCCATACTCCACGGCGCGGCGGGTTCTCCTTATTCGGCGGCAAGAGCGACGGGACTAGCGACCGATCTCGTAGATCGCCACAAACTTCTCCTGCCCAATCTCCACTATGTCGAATAGTACGAAATAGTCTTCAAATATCCTTATTCTCTGCGTGAACAGTCCGCTAGATATCTCGAAGGTACTCTCATTATCAACCTGGGGGCGGGAGCACACCTCATGGATGCGACTCAGGACGATCGCTCGGCTCCTGTCATCCATGAGCGACAGGGCCTCTTGAATGTGTGAGGGTATGAGGGGCTCGAACACTTATGACCGGAGCTCACGCACCCGTTCTTCCAGGTCACTCAGCGTATGGCCCTTCCCGCCGCTCTTGAAATACAGGTAGCTCTTGCGGGCGCGCTCCATCGCCCCCTCCGGGAGTTCAACCCAGAGGCGATCGGTCAGTCGATACAGATTCTCCATCCGTGGCTCTGCATCATGTTCCGCAGGTCCCGGTCCGGGATCCTTTGCCATAGCACCCTCACCCTCCCGTGCTGGGAGTCATCCTAGCACTTTGACAACTACCTGCGACCCTACGAGGCCTGGTTGACGGTGCGCTGACTGCCCGCGCGCACGAGCTCGTGGCGCTTGATGCGCCACTGGCCGTCCGCGCCGCGCACCATGTCGTCCACGTAGGTCGCCCAGAGGGTCATGATCGCGTCCGGGTCTTCCTTCAGCACGTGGGTGGCCTGGACATCGGTCCGGGTGTGGGCGGTATCGCCGTCGATCTCGACGACCTGGTTGCCCATCATGTGCTGGGTGGCGGGGAAGTTCTCGAGGGCGGTGATGACGTAGTCGAGGTAGGTATCGGCGCCCTCCATGTCCTCGGGGCCGTACCCCACGACGAGCACGTCGTCGGTGAAGCAGGAGCGGTAGCGGTCCATCTCGCGGGCGTCGACGGCGGTGCCGTACTTGACCATGACGTCCATGAGGGCGATGCGATCGGCGAGGTACTGGGCATCGGACATATGGGGGCTCCCTTCGGGTTGCGGCGCGATTCTAGCGTGAGTCGGGGGGCTCGCCACGCCGGAGCCCGGGGATCCAGCCGCGGTCGAGCGCGTCGAGGAAGATCAGCAGGGCCACGAAGACGGCGGTCACGGGGACGTCGCCCCACTGCGCGCGCACGATCTGCATCACGAGCAGAACGCCGAGCACGACGATGAGCACCATCCGCAGGTAGCGCCAGAAGCCCGCGATCCTCGATTGGCCTAGCCGGGTCACGCGTGGAGTGTAGCCCCTCGCGCAAGGGAGCGATCTGCCAGAATCAGGCGGTGACCGGGAAAGCGTACGGATTCGTGCTGCGCGAGGGCGCCGGGGGACGCGAGTTGCTCGTGTTCGAGCACGCGGGCCTGCCCGAGGCGGGGCTCCAGGTGCCGGGCGGGACGGTCGAGACCGGAGAGACGCCCCGGGAGGCGGTCGCGCGGGAGGTGCTGGAGGAGAGCGGCCTGCCGCTCGAGGGCTGGGAGGAAGCGGCGGCGTTCGAGGCGAACGGCGATCACTGGCACTGCTTCGTCACGACGCCGGCCCTCGTCCTGCCGGATACGTGGCGCTGCGAGCCGCTGGGGCCGGAGGCGGGGAAGGGCCTGCGCTTCGAGTACCGCTGGACGCCGCTGGAGGGCGGGGACGCGCTCGCGGGCGGGCAGGAGGAGGCGCGGCGGGCGGTGGCGGGGTTCGTCGCGGGGGGCTAGGCGGCCAGGGGCAGTTGCTCGGAGGCGCCGGTCTCCTCGGGTCGGCGGGGCGAGCGTTCCCCGATCTCGAACGCGACGCCGTGTGCGTCCATGAACTCGGCCAGCGCGATCAGCCCGAGCCGCTTGATCCGCCGGACCAGGAGAACGTGGGCGCGGCCGTTCCGCGTCTCGGCCTCGTCCCGCGTGGCGCCTGTCGTCACGATTCCCGTCTCCAGCGCCTTCGTTGTCCAGCGCCCCTCGTGCTCCACGCTTCGGACCGTGATCCGGAAGTGAACCGTCGCCTCGATCCCACCGGCCATGTCCAGCCTCCTCGCCCCGCGGATCAAATGTACATTCTCCTGTGCATTACGGAAACTCCGGCGGCGGGCGCCCTTCACCCGCCCCGATCGCCCGCTCTCCTATACTGGATCGTGGACTCACGGAGGATTCCCACACCCATGAACGGCATCAAGACCGGCTTCCTGCTCGCGGCCCTGACCGCCCTGCTCCTCTTCATCGGCTACGTGCTGGGCGGCTTCGCCGGGCTCATCATCTTCCTCGTCATCGCGGCGGTCATGAACTTCTCCGCCTTCTGGTGGAGCGACAAGTTCGCCCTGCGCATGGCGGGCGCGCGCGAGGTGACGGCGGACGAGGCGCCGGGGCTGCATGCGATGGTCGAGGAGGTCGCCTACCGCGCCTCCATGCCGATGCCGAAGGTCTACATCATCGAGAACGCCACCCCGAACGCCTTCGCCACGGGCCGCAGCCCGGAGAAGGGCGTGGTCGCCGTCACGACCGGCATCATGCGGCTCCTGAACGAGCACGAACTGCGCGCCGTCATCGGGCACGAGATGGCGCACGTGAAGAACCGGGACACGCTCACGAGCTCGATCGTCGCCACGATCGCGGGGGCGATCTCGATGATCTCGTTCATGCTGATCTTCTTCGGGGGGCAGCGGAACGCCTTCGCCGCGATCGCGATCATGATCCTGGCCCCGCTGGCGGCGTCCATCATCCAGTTCGCCATCAGCCGAACGCGCGAGTTCGCCGCCGACGAGACGGGCGCGCGCATCGTGCGCGACCCCCACTCGCTGGCGAGCGCGCTGGAGAAGCTGCACCGCGGCGTCGAGTACGCGCCCATGCAGGAGACGCCCCAGCAGGAAGCGGTGGCGGCGCTCTACATCGTCCATCCCTTCGCGGGGGGCGGCATGTCGCGGCTGTTCAGCACGCACCCGCCGCTGGAGCAGCGCATCGAGCGGCTGCGGAGCATGTCGCTGTAGGCGAGCGGCCCCGTCCGCGTTCCGATCCCGAATCTCGGGACGACTGCCATCCGGCTCGTGACAGCGATAGAACTATTGTTCTATTCTGCCGCCTCCCCCCAGGAGGTGGAGCCCCTTGGACGAGAGCCCGATCCGCCGGCCGCGCATCGACGCGCTGCCCGAGAACACCCGCTACCGCGACACCGGCTGCGACCTGTACCCCTCGTGCCTGAGCTGTCCCCTGCCGCGCTGCCGCTACGAAGAGCCGGGCGGGGCGCCGGCGATGCTGCGCACCGGCCGCGACGCGACGATCGTGCGGCTCTCGCGGGAGCAGAGCCTGTCGGTCGACGAGCTGGCGGCGCGCTTCGGCCTCTCGCGGCGCACCATCTTCCGGGTGCTGCGCGCGGCCCGGCAGCCGGAGGAGCTCCGGGCGACGGGGTAGCGCTCGAAGAGTGTCTTCTGTCCTACCTAATGCCTCCCCACCGGGGCTGACCGCTCGACATTCCTTGACAAATATGGTCTTCCAAAGATCGTTCCGGGGTCGTAGGATCGAATTCTGGAGGACTCAGAAACATGAGCGCACCCCATCGCCCTGCACCTTCCTGACAGCCCAGAGTCGTTCTGGAGCATTGAAGGCCGTGTACGGAATCTCTACTTCTGGTCCTTCCTCTCCCTCTTGGCCGCGAGCGCTATCGTGGTCACAGCGCAGGAGTTGCACGGCGCCCCAGAAACGACTTCTCCTTTTTCGATCGTCCGAAACATCGCTGAAGGCTTGGCCCCACTCACCGTCGCTTCCGCAGGGGCAGCCTTCCTAGTCACAGAACTGCTGAGGGTGACCATGGCTCTGGCAAGCTGGGTTGAAGAGAAGGTAAGGGAGTCCCGGGAGCGATCCCGAGAGAAGATTCGGGAGGAGGTGAGAGAGGAGATCCGACAGGAACTGGAGCGGGAATTTGACGATCGGTGGAGGGACCTGCTTCAGGACGACGCGCCGTTCGAGGAAGACGCCTAGGTGACCCTCCCGTTTCACGATGTCACCTGGAGTTTCAGAAGTGCAGTTGAAAAGTTGCAGCACGATCGGACCGTTGCGGAACGCCAGGCTCAGAGCATGTTCGTCTGGAGATGCGCTCGCCTAAAGGATGGGTTCGGGGAAACCGAGGGGCCTGGCATCGAAGAAGCGCGGGCAGCGTTCGCTGAAGAAAGAAACAGAACAGTCCAAGCAGCGCAGCGTGAGTACGAACAGAAGCTAGCTGCGATCCAGGCCGACTTTCTTGAAGAGTGGAAGCAGATAGAGAACAGCCCCCGCTGACAGAGCGGAGGAGTCTCACCGCAGGTCTTGTGTCCCAACGAACGTAACCAGCCGTGCCCCGTGAGTGCGATGGGCCCCCACAGCCTTGGTGCTCGAACATCCGTTCCCGCGCGCGTAGACTGGCGCCATGGCCGCCGAGGAGCGCGCAGTCGACGGGGCCCTGCGGGACGAGGAGGAGCTCCGCGCGGAGCAGACCCTGCGGCCGCAGCGGCTCGGCGACTTCCCCGGGCAGGAGCGCGTCAAGGAAGTGCTCGTCATCGCCATCGAGGCGGCGCGGAAGCGCGGCGAGCCGCTCGACCACCACCTCTTCTACGGGCCGCCGGGCCTGGGCAAGACGACGCTCGCGCACATCCTCGCGGCGGAGATGGGCGCGCCCATCCGCACGACCAGCGGCCCCGCCATCGAGCGCCCCGGCGACCTCGCCGCCATCCTCACCAACCTGAAGGAGGGCGAGGTCCTCTTCATCGACGAGATCCACCGCCTCGCGCGGGCGGTCGAGGAGATTCTCTACCCCGCGATGGAGGACTTCGCCATCGACCTCGTCATCGGGAAGGGGCCGGGCGCGCGCTCCATCCGGCTGCAGCTCCCGAACTTCACCGTCATCGGCGCGACTACGCGCTACGCGATGATCAGCGCGCCCCTGCGCGACCGCTTCGGCTCCGTCTACCGGCTCGACTTCTACGACGCGGAGGCGCTGACAACGATCGTGCGGCGCTCGGCGAGCCTGCTCGGCGTCTCGCTCGCGGACGAGGCCGCGGGCGAGATCGCGACCCGCGCGCGGGGCACGCCGCGCGTCGCCAACCGCATCCTGCGCCGCGTGCGCGACTACGTGGAGGTGCGCGCGGACGGCAAGGCCACGCTGGAGGCGACGCGCGAGGCGATCGACCTGCTGGAGGTCGACGCGCTCGGGCTCGACGTGAACGACCGCCGCCTGCTGCGCGCCATCGTCGAGCAGTTCGAGGGCGGCCCGGTGGGGCTGGAGACGATCGCGGCGGCCATCAGCGAGGAGTCGGACACCGTCTTCGACGTGTACGAGCCGTTCCTGCTGAAGCGCGGACTGCTGCAGCGCACGCCGCGGGGCCGGATGGCCACGGCGGCGGCCTGGCGCCACCTCGGCATCGACCCGCCCGCGACCCCCGGGGCGAGCCCGCAGGGCGAGCTGTGGGGCGATCCTGACGTGGACGGCAGGTTGTCCGTGAACACGCCTGCCGCCCATGATTAGCGCCGCCGAACGGCAGGCGGGGGAAACAGGCGACGTGTTCGAACGAACGGTGCTGCCCAACGGGCTGCGGATCATCACCAGCGAGATGCCGCAGACGCGCTCGGCCACGGTCAGCGTCTACGTGGGCGCGGGCAGCCGCTACGAGGAAGACGCGGAGGCGGGTCTCTCGCACTTCCTCGAGCACATGCTCTTCAAGGGCGCCTCGCGCCGGCCCACCGCGCAGGAGATCGCCGAGGCGATCGAGTCGGTCGGCGGGCTGCACAACGCCGCCACCGACCGCGAGCTGACGGTCTACTACGCGAAGACGCCCGACTTCGCCGCGCTCGAAACGATCGACATCCTCTCCGACATGGTGACCGCGCCGGAGATGGACCCGGGCGAGCTCGAGAAGGAGCGCATGGTCATCCTCGAGGAGCTGGCGAGCGTGGAGGACAACCCGGGCGAGCTGGCCGCCATCCTCGCCGACGAGACGCACTGGCCCGACCAGCCCCTCGGGCGCAACATCGGCGGCGCCATGGAGACAGCGCGCTCGCTGCCCCTCTCGGCGGTCGAGCGCTATTTCCGCACGCAGTACGTGCCCTCGAACATGGTCCTGTCGGTGGCGGGCAACATCACGCACGAGGCGGTGGTCGAGGCGGCCACGCGCTGGCTGGGCCCCGCCCCCGAGGGCGAGGCCGACGCCTGGCACCCGGTCGAGGAGCGCGGCGAGCGCCCGCGCGTGGGCGTCCGCACGAAGGCGACGGAGCAGGCGCACCTCTGCCTGACCTATCCCGCCCTGCCCCTCGGCCACGAGGACCAGTACGCCGCCGGGCTGGTGAGCGCCCTGCTGGGCGAGGGCATGTCGAGCCGCCTCTTCCTGGAGCTGCGCGAGGAGCGGGCGCTCGTCTACGACGTCCACTCCTACATGAGCGAGTACCGCGACGCAGGCGCCTTCACCGTCTACGCGGGCTGCGACCCCGCGAACGCGCGCGTCACCCTGGAGGCCGCCCGCGAGGAGATCGACCGCTTCCTCTGCGATGCCGGCGACGAGGAGTTGGAGAAGGGGAAGCGCATGGTGGCGGGGCGCATCCAGCTACGGATGGAAGACACGCGCTCCGTCGCCGCCTGGCTCGGCGGCCAGGAGCTCGTGCTCGACGAGGTGCTCACGGTCGACGAGGTGGTGGCGATGGTCGACGGGGTCACGCTCGACGACCTCCGCCGCGTCGGCGGCGACCTCCTGCGGCCGGAGGCGGCGACGCTCGCCGCCGTGGGGCCGTTCGAGGACGACGCGGTCTTCGCCGGCGTCATCTGATGGCCGACGGGGTCCTGCTCTCGGTACACGTCGTGCCCGTGCTGGAGGGCCGCATCGTCGCCTTCGTCCTCGACCCGCCCGGACCGAAGGGCCGCTGGCTCCCCTGGACCGTCCTGCCGCAAGGGTCGAACCCGTACGAGATCGCCTCGACGATCGTCGACGAGTGGTGCGACGGGGCCATGTCGGACCTGCGCCTCGCCGACGTCATCTCGCGGGAGGGCGACGGCGGCTGGGAGCTAGCCATCGTCTTCCGGGCCGAGCTGACGGCCCTTCCCGGCCACGAGCGCGGCGCCCCCCGCGCCTGCGACCCGCAGGACCTCGCCGCCGTCCAGGGCTTCGACGCCGTCGACCTCGAGCGCTGGCTGGAAGCCACCGCCCCCGCCACTTCGCCTGCCGAAGAAGCCGAGGGAAGCCGCCTGGTCTTCTGAGCCTCCCGCCCACCAGTGGCTGGTGGTTAGGGACCGGCGACCAGTCCCGCCTCCACCCCACTCAGGCGGCGAAGCCGCCGCTCTCCTCAGCAAGGCGCGCAGCGCCGAGCGCTCTCCTCAGGCGGGCGACAGCCCGCCGCTCCACTCAGCGAGCGAAGCGAGCGCTCTCCTTGTACGCTACGCCTCCCGTCGCGGGCCCCGCCCGCCGCGGCAACACGCTCAGGAGAGACGCCATGTCCGATATCGCCAGCCGCGGGTACTCCAACCCCGATGTCCTCGTCAGCACCGACTGGGTCGCCGACAACCTCGACGCCCCCGGAATCCGCATCGTCGAGTCCAACGAAGACCAGCTCCTCTACCCCGCCGGGCACATCCCCGGCGCCGTGCAGGTCGACTGGGCGGCGGACCTGAACGACCAGCTTCGCCGCGACTACCTGAACCGCGAGGGC
Source organism: Tepidiformaceae bacterium (assembly GCA_965203115.1). Classification (GTDB taxonomy): domain Bacteria; phylum Chloroflexota; class Dehalococcoidia; order Tepidiformales; family Tepidiformaceae; genus UBA2991. Next base: position 343,839 of record OZ241859.1, read on the forward strand.
TTTGAGGCGCTCATGTCGCGCAGCGGCATCGGGCCCGACACGACCGTCATCTTCTACGGCGACCGCAACAACTGGTGGGCCTGCTACGCCTACTGGGTCTTCCAGCTCTTCGGCCACAGCAACGCCAAGGTGATGGACGGCGGCCGCCAGAAGTGGGAGCAGGAGGGCCGCGACCTCGTGCGCGAGGTGCCCACCTACGACGCGACCGACTACTCCGCCCCCGAGCGCAACGACGCCCCCGTCCGCGCCTTCCGCGAGGACGTGCTGGCGCACCTTGAGGCGGGCGGCCAGCTCGTGGACGTGCGCAGCCCGCAGGAGTACTCGGGCGAGCGCCTGCACATGCCCGATTTCCCCAACGAGGGCGCCCTTCGCGGCGGCCACATCCCCACGGCGAAGAGCATCCCCTGGGCGCGCGCGGCCAACCCCGAGGACGGCACCTTCAAGACCGCCGCCGAACTGCAGGACATCTACCTGAACGAGCAGGGGCTCTCGCCCGACGGCGACACGATCGCCTACTGCCGCATCGGCGAGCGCAGCAGCCACACCTGGTTCGTGCTCACGCACCTGCTCGGCTTCGGGAACGTCCGCAACTACGACGGCTCCTGGACCGAGTGGGGCAACCTGGTGAACGTGCCCATCGAGAAGTGACCCACGAGGGCATCCCCCGGGAGCTCGCCGACCTGCTCGACGAGTTCTCCTTCCTCGAGCGCGGCGAGCGGGTCGACTACCTGATCGAGTACGCCGACCAGTTCGTGAACGTGCCCGAGCGCGTCGCCACGCGCCCCTACCCCGAGGAGCGGCGCGTGAAGCGCTGCGAGTCGCAGGCCTACGTCTGGGCCGAGGACACCGTCGAGGGTGCGCAGAAGTACTGGTTCGCCGTGGAGAACCCGCAAGGCATCTCGGCCAAGTCGTTCTGCGCGATCCTCGACGACACCGTCTCGGGGGCGTCGCTCGACGAAGTGCTGCGCATCCCCGGCGACGTCGTCTTCGACATCTTCGGGCGCGAGGTCTCGATGGGGAAGGGCGAGGGGCTGCTCGGCATCCTGACCTCGGTGCAGGCTTTCGCCCGCGAGGCGGCCGCCCGCCGGGACGCCTGACCATGCCCGAGATCCCCGACCTCGAGGCGATCCGCGGCTTCCTCAACGAGCGCCTGCCGGGCCAGACGGTCGACTCGGTCGAGGTCAAGATTCCCCACGTGGTTCGGACGGGCGCGACGATCCTCGCGGAGTCGCTCCCCGGCGACGCCTTCGGGGAGACGGAGCGGCAGGGGAAGTTCCTGCTGTTCGCGCTCGCCTCGGGGCGGGTGCTGGCCATCAACCCGATGCTCACGGGCCGCTTCCAGTACGCCCCGCCCGACGCGAAGCGCCAGGGACGGACGTGCCTGCGCCTGTCGCTCTCGGGCGGGATGGAGCTGCGCTACGCCGACCTGCGCGTGATGGGCCGCATCTACCTGCTGCCCCTTGAGGAGCTGGAGGCGATCCCGAACTGGACCGCCGGCGGCCCCGACCTCCTCGACCCCGCCCTCACGGAGGAGGTCTGGCTGGAGCGCATCGGGAAGTACCGGGGCCGCATCAAGAACATCCTCACGAAGGCCGAGTTCGTGCAGGGCATCGGCAACGCCTACAGCGACGAGATCCTGTGGCAGGCGCGCATCAACCCCTTCACGACCCGCAAGGACCTCGACGAGGAGGACCTGCTGCGGCTGTTCGCCTCGGCGCGCGAGGTGATGGCGTGGGCGACGCCCCTCGCCCGCGAGCGCATGGTCAAGGGCGAGTCGCTCGACTACCGCGAGCGGCGCGACTTCTTCCGCGTGCACCGCCTCGGCGGCGACGCGCTCTGCCCGCGCGACGGGGCCAGGATCACGGACATCGAGGCGAGCAAGAAGGTGACGAGCTTCTGCCGCACCTGCCAGCCGGGCGGACCGGCGTTTTCCTAGGAGGCACGGTGTGGCTGACGTAGTCCAGGAAACAGTGCATTTCAAGGTGACGATCCAGAGCCTCGAGCACTCTGGCCACTGGACCACGACGGCGCTGGAAACCGGCGTCATCACCGCGGGAGCGACGCGGGACGAAGCGGAGAGCAAGAGCGGCGCAGCCCACGTCATGCTCGTCCGGCGCATCAAGCAGGAAGGGGTGGCGGCGCTCGACGCGTTCCTGGCCGCGCGCGGGATCAACTACGAGCTTGGCAATCCGCGTCGCCGGGAGTCTGAGCCGGCGCCGGCCAACGAGTCCGTCGCGCAGCTGCCCATTGCCGCATAGGCGCGCACCGCGTAAGGGTGAAGGCGACTACACTGCGCGACGCCATGGAGCCCGAGTCTCGATACGTCGTCTCACAACGCGTGAACCTGCACTACGTGGTCTGGGGGGAGGCGGACAAGCCGCCCCTGGTCCTGCTGCACGGGGGCCGCGACCACGCCCGCTCGTGGGATCGCACCGCCCTCGCCCTCATCGACCGCTACCAGGTGTTCGCGGTCGACCTGCGCGGCCACGGCGACTCCGACTGGGCGCTGGGCGGCAACTACTCGATCATCGACTACGCGCTCGACCTGCACGCCGTGGTGGGCGAGATCGGGCGCACGCCGGTGACGCTGGTGGCGCACTCGCTCGGGGGCAGCATCGCCCTCCAGTACGCGGGCACCGTACCCGAGAACGTCCACGCGGTGGTCAGCATCGAGGGGCTGGGGCGGCTCCAGTGGGGCGGCTCGGAGCACCGCCCCGCGCACGAGCGCATGCGCGAGTGGCTCGCCGACATGCGCGACCTGGCCGGCCGCGAGCCGCGCATCTACGCGACCTTCGAGGACGCCGTGGCGCGCATGCGCGAGGCCAACTCGCACCTTTCGCCGGAGCTGGCCCGCCACCTGACCGTGCACGGCGTTCGGGAGGTGGAGGGCGGCCACCTGTGGAAGTTCGACAACCACGTGCGCTCGCGCTCGCCCTACGAGTTCAACATGGAGGACGCGCGCGACATCTGGAACCAGATCCGGGCGCCCATCCTCTTCATCCAGGGGGCGGAAAGCTGGGGGAAGCAGGACACGCCCGACTACAGCGCCTTCCACAACTACCGCGCCGAGACGGTCGACGGCGCCGGCCACTGGGTCCACCACGACCGGTTCGACCGGTTCGTGGAGCTGACCGAAGGGTTCCTGGCGGAGGTGGGGGACTAGGCGTTCGCGCTAGCCGGGCGAGGTAAGCCCAGCCGCGATGCCCGTACCGTGGCCTTTGCTATCCTCGGTGCGATGTCCAACCGGCAGGCGCGACGCGAGCAGAGCCGACAGGCGCGCAGGCAGGCGACCTCCTATCGGGGGGGCGGTCGCGGGCGCGGCTCCTCGCAGGGAGACGGGGGCGGCAGCGGTGGCGGCGGCGGGCGTGGCTCGAACTTCCTGAGCTGGCCCTTCCTCATCGGCGTGAGCCTGCTGGCGGCCGTCCTGCTGGCGCTCGTGATCGTGCTCGCCCTTCGGAACGGCGACAGCGGGGGCGACGAAATCGAGCTCTCCATCATCGACCAGGCGCTGGCGGACCTGCCCACCGGGATGCAGAACGGGAACAAGCTGGGCAGCGACGACGCGCCCGTGAAGATGATCCAGTACGAGGACTTCCAGTGCCCGCACTGCCTCACCTACACCCTCAATATCGAGCCGTTCCTGGTCGAGGAGTACGTGAAGGCGGGCCTCCTGCAGATCGAGTTCCGGCACCTGCCCGTCGTGGGAATCGAGTCGACGACGGCCGCGGTCGGCGCCGCCTGCTCGGCCGAGCAGAACCGCATGTTCGAGTTCGCCAACCGGCTCTTCGCGAAGCAGGCGGATCCGGACTTCCGGCCCGACCAGGGCGTGTTCTCGCAAGAGGGCCTGGTCGGGATCGCCGGGGACCTCGGCCTCGATACCGACGCCTTCATGGCCTGCCAGGCGAGGCCCGACGCGCTGAGCCCGGTTGCCGGCGACCTGGCGGCGGCCTACTCCATCGGCTTCCGGGGCACGCCGAACTTCGTCATCAACGACCTGCCCCTCCAGAACCCACCCCAGTCGGTCGAGCGCTGGCGCGAGATCATCGAGGACGCCATCGAAGCCGCGACGGCCGGCGACGAGGCGGAAGGCGGCGACGCCGGCGGCGAGTCCGAGGACGATGGCGGCGGCTAGCCCCGACCGCCCACCGAGGGGCACGCTCGCGCCCCGCATCTGGCTCCCGATCGTTGTCCTGCTCATCGCGGCGGTGGTGGCGCTCGCCGTCCTGCTCATCCTGAACGGAGGCGAGGACGGCCCCGTGACCGTCGTCTGCGAGCCGGGGACGCCTGGCTGCGAGCTGCGGCAGTCGGTGCACTGGCACGCCGACTTCGCCCTCTACATCGACGGCGAGCGGTACGACTTCGACCAGGAACGCTTCTTCTCGACCACGGAGGAGGAGCTCAGCGAGAACGTCCACCTCCACGAGCCGTACCTCGTCGTCCACGTCCACCGCGAAGGCACCACGTGGAGCGAGTTCTTCTCCTCGCTGGGCTTCGAGCTGACGGACAAGTGCCTCACGCTTCCCGAGGGCGACCGGTACTGCACCGCGGGGGGCGAGCGCCTCTCCTTCATCCTCAACGGCGTCAAGGTCGACGCCGTGGCGTTCGAGGACATCACCAACGTCGACCGCCTGCTCATCTCCTTCGGCGGCGAGAGCGACGAGGAGCTGCGGCAGCGGTACGCCGAGGTCAACGACGAGGCGTGCATCCTCTCGCGGCTCTGCGAGGAGCGCATCCCGGAGGGCGGCCTTCCCCCCGAGGCCTGCGGCGGCTACGAGTGCAACTAGGGGCGGCGCCCCGGGCCGCTACCCGCCGCCGCCGAGGAAGCCGTAGAGGAACCCGGAGTTGTAGCACTCGATAACGTGGTTGGCCGCCTGGGCAAACCGGTTCGCTACGCTCGGGGGAAGGCCCGGCATCCCGATCCCGCCTCCCACAAGCTCCCGGAAGTGGGCCAGTTGCTCCGCGGGGACCTCGCGCCCGGCATCGAGCGCTTCCATGATGCCGTCGAGGACCACCACTATCTCCCCGAACTGCGCGGCTGCGGCGAAGTGGTGCTCCGCGATGTCCGGAGGCGGGGAGATGCCGGCCAGGTCCTCAGCCAGCGCCCGCAGGGCCTCGCGGAATACCGTCGCGAACACTTCCGGATCGCTCTGGTCCAGGTCGGCGTCGGGACCCATGCCGGCGATCGCCTCGCGGATGGTCGCGTCGTAGTCGTCGCCGGCGAGGCAGACCTGGCGGACGTAGTCTTCGGCCTCGGGATCGGGCTCGGCTCCCTGCCCCCCGTCCGCGGGATCTCCCGTGTCGACCTCACCCGAGTCATCCTGCCCGAGGAAGGCGGGCAGGATGATCGAGTCGGCGCACTCGGGGACGCCCTCGGCAACCCCGGCGAGACGGTCGAGGGCGTCCTGCGGGATCTCCGGGAACTCCTCGGCGCCCGACAGCATCCCGCCCAGCAGCTCGAACGGGTCACCTTCCAGCTCCTCGCCCTCCTCGACCGAGGCGAAGAGCGTGACCAGCGCCTCGTACTGGGCGAGCGCCGCCGCGTGGTACTCGGCAACGTCGTCGGGCGGGGTGATCTCGCGGATGGCCTCGAGGAAGCCTGCCAGCGGCTTGACGAACAGCTCGCCGAAGGCCTCGGGGTCGTCGGGATCGGTTCCCTCGGTCTCCATCCGGATGACCGCCGTGAACATGGCCGCCTGCAGGTCGTTCCCGGCCAGGCAGAGCGAGCGCAGGTACCGCACGTCGACGCTGCCTTCATCGGCTGCCGGAGCCTCCGTGGCGGGCGGTTCGGTCGGGGCCTCGGTGGGCGCCGCGGTCGCGACCTCGGTGGCGGGAGCCTCGGTGGCGGGGGCCTCGGTGGCCGGTTCGTCCGGGGATTCGTCGCCACCGCCGCAGGCAACGGCGACGAGGGCCACGGCGCCCAGAACCACAAGAAGGACGGAGGCGCGCAGGGATCGGCTGGAAGCAGGAAGCATGGCCCCACCCTCGCAGACCCGCCACACCCACACAACCCGCCCAGCGCGCCCCCTTTACGGACGGCAAACCGGTGGTCGGGACGGCGACGGAAGAGCGGGGCTAGAGCTTCTCCACCTGGAGGAAGTCGAGCTCGACCGGGGTCTCCCGCCCGAGCATGCTCACGAGCACGCGCACCTTGCCCTTCTCCGTGTTGATCTCGTCGACCGAGCCGACGAGGTCCTCGAAGGGGCCGGAGGCGATGCGGACGCTTTCGCCCACCTGGAAGCCGACGCGCACGCGCGGCTGCTCCATGCGCATGGCGCGGAGGATGTTGTTCACCTCGTCCTGGGTGAGCGCGACGGGCTTGGGCGTGCCCCCCGCATCGGAGCCGGCGCTGACGAAGCCGGTGACGCCGCTGGTGTTGCGGATCATGTGCCAGAGGTTGTCGGACTCGGGATCGCCCTCCTCCAGCGTGATCGTCTGCACGAGCACGTAGCCGGGGTAGAGCTTGCGCTTGACGGTGCGGCGCTGGCCCTCGCGAATCTCGATCTCGTCCTCGGTCGGGACGATGACGTGGAAGACGCGGTCGCCCGCGTCCATCTGGTCGACGGTCGCCTTGATGGCGTGGCGGACCTTGTACTCGTGGCCGCTGTAGGTGTTGACGAAGTACCAGGAGCGGCCGGAGGCGCTGATCTCCTCGTCGCTGATCTGGTCCTGCTCCTCGTGCTCCTCGCGGCGGGGGCGGCGGCGGGTGGGCTGGAGCCCGACTTCCTCGGGCCCGGCCTCGGGCAGCGACTCGTGGCTCGCGGTACCGGTTTCCTGGAGTTCCACGTTGTCCTCACTCATGGCTAGGTAAAGAAGAGCTGCTCGATGATCCAGCCGAACAGCAGGTCGAATCCGCCCAGGATCAGGCCGACGATGATGGCGACGACGGCGACGACGAAGGTGAGGTAGCGCGTCTCGGCGAAGGTTGGCCACGTCACCTTGCGCAGCTCGGAGATGACATCGGCGACGGCGCGGGGCTGGAGCCGCTTCAGGAACCCGAACGGGTTCCAGCCGCGCTCGCGCCGCGGCTGCAGGCGCCCGGTGGCGACCGTCGCGACGGCGTCACCGCCGCCGTCGGTCACCTCCTCGGAGCCACGGTCGGGACGGCGCTCGCGGGCAGCGCGGCGGGCGCGCGAACCACGGCGGCGTTGGGCGCGGGCCATCTCGCTACCTTGTCTCCCTGTACAGCTCGTGCTTCCGGCAGCGGGGGCAGAACTTGCGGAGCTCCAGCCGGTCCGGATCGTTGCGCCGGTTCTTGGAGGTAGTATAGGTGCGCTCGCGGCACTCGGTGCAGCCGAGCGTCACGATCTGCCGGTCGCCTCTTCCCTTCGCCATCGCGCGCCTCCTACTCGAGCACCTTGGTGACGACGCCGGCGCCGACCGTGCGCCCGCCTTCCCGGATCGCGAAGCGCAGACCTTCCTCAACCGCCACCGGCTGGATCAGCTCCACCTTCATCGTGATGTTGTCTCCGGGCATCACCATCTCCGTCCCCTCCGGCAGCCCGATCGATCCCGTCACGTCCGTCGTCCGTACGTAGAACTGCGGCCGGTACCCGGGGAAGAACGGCGTGTGGCGCCCCCCTTCGTCCTTGCTCAGCACGTACACCTGCGCCTCGAACGTCGTGTGCGGGTTGATCGACCCCGGCAGGGCCAGCACCTGTCCCCGCTGCACCTCGTCGCGGTCCATCCCCCGCAGGAGGCAGCCGACGTTGTCTCCGGCCTCCCCTTCGTCGAGGAGCTTCTTGAACATCTCCACGCCCGTCACCACCGTCGTGCGCGTGTCCTCCAGGCCCACGATCTCCACTTCCTCGCCTACCTGGATGCGGCCACGCTCGATGCGGCCCGTCACCACCGTGCCTCGCCCCTTGATCCCGAACACGTCCTCGATCGGCATCAGGAAGGGCTGGTCCAGCGCTCGCTGCGGCTGCGGAATGTAGGCGTCCACCGCCTCCATCAGCTCCTGGATCGATGCGTACTCCGACGCCGACGGATCCTCCGACCCGCTCTCCAGCGCCTGCAGCGCCGAGCCCCGCACGATGGGAATGTCGTCGCCGGGGAACTCGTAGCTCGAGAGCAGCTCGCGCAGCTCCAGCTCCACCAATTCGAGCAGCTCCTCGTCCTCCATCATGTCCACCTTGTTCAGGTAGACCACGATCGCCGGCACCTCCACCTGCCGCGCCAGCAGGATGTGCTCGCGCGTCTGCGGCATGGGGCCGTCGGGCGCGGCCACGACCAGGATCGCCCCGTCCATCTGCGCGGCGCCCGTGATCATGTTCTTGATGTAGTCGGCGTGGCCCGGGCAGTCGACGTGCGCGTAGTGGCGGTTGTCCGTCTCGTACTCCACGTGCGCGATCGCGATCGTGATGCCCCGCGCGCGCTCCTCGGGCGCGTTGTCGATCGAGTCGAACTCCCGGTACTCCGCCTCACCCTTCAGCCCCAGGACCTTCGTGATCGCCGCCGTCAGCGTCGTCTTCCCGTGATCCACGTGCCCGATCGTCCCCACGTTCACGTGCGGCTTCGTCCGCTCAAACTTCTCCTTCGCCATGGCGAATCCTCCGTGCGGGTAGTGGCGCCGGCGCGCCCTGGAGCCCTCATCCAGATTTGAACTGGAGACCTCGTTCTTACCAAGAACGCGCTCTGCCAACTGAGCTATGAGGGCCTAGTCCGCGTGTGCGTTATTGATAGTAGCGGGATTTCCGTTGTGGGGGAGTGGGGGCGAGGGGATGCGGCGAGGGGCCACCGGTAGCATGCCCGGAGCATCCCGCGGAGAGATGCGTGGCTGGCGCACATGCGAAGCAGACCGATAACCGACCCCGGTGTGTCCGCCGCTGACCTTGTCGCGGAGGTGCGAGAAGAGCGTGATCGGCAGATGGACGAGTGGCTGTACCTCAGGCCAGGCCGCGCTTCGCCAGCTCCCTCGGCATCCGCTCGGCGTCGGCGCTGAGCAGGGGTCCGCGCTCCTCGTCGGTGAGGGTGCCCGCCGTGTCCTTCGCCATCTTGCCGCCGTCGAAGAGGATCCACTTCTCGGGGATGACCTCGAGGATGACGCGCAGGGGCGAGTCGAGACGCTCGACGAAGGCGGCCGCGGCCTCCGCGTCGGGGCTGACCTTGTTGGCGAGGGCCGGGTAGAACCAGTCCTTCGTCTCCTGGTCGTCGTGGATGATGCAGCGGCCCTTGGCGGTGGCCTGGCCCCCCGGCGCGCCCGAATCGGGCGGGCACGAGGCGCTGCTCACGATGACGGAGACACGCGGGTCGCGCCGGATGGCCGCGACGCGGTGGCGGTGGACGGCGCACGTGATCCAGAAGCGCCCGTCCTGCCAGACGTAGGCGTGGATGACGCCGACGGGCCAGCCGTCCTGCGTGCTCCAGTTGAGCGCGCACTCGCCTGCGTTGGTGAGCAGCGATTCGAGCTGCTCCTCGTCGAGTGGATACCCGGAAACGGTTTCGTGGTCCTGCGCGCCCGCCATCGGTGAGCCTCCAGAGCTGTTAGTGGCCGCGCCTCGCGCGACGCCCCGGAACGTTGGCAGAGCGCGGCGCGCGCGTCAACGGCAGGGCGCTGATACGCTCGCGCTATGGGCATAGACGCGCTTACGCATGACGACTCCGGCAACCTTGTCGTACCGGAGATGCTCCAGGGGCAGGTGGTTGGCGCCGCGCGATCGGCTTGCGCCGTGCATGGGCAAGTGGTGATACGGTAGCTTGGCCCAAAGGGGAGTGTTGGGGGAACCGATGGCCAGCCTTCGCACGGACCGGAAGCGGCGCCGCCGTCAGGCTGAGCGCGCAGGCAGCGAGCAGGCGACGAGCCGCCGCAAGCGCGACCGCGTCCGTGAGGTCGCCCGGAAGGTCATCGAGCGGCGGCGCGAGGTGCTCGAGGCGCTCGCCAAGCACTAGCCCGTGCCCAGGCTTCACTACCTCACCGAGCAGCATGCCCACGACCTCGTCGCCAGCCTCACGGAGCAGGTCTTCCCCGACTCGCCTGCATTCCAGATCCGTGGCGCCGAGGGGCGGCACGCGCTCCTGAGCGCCCTCGACCAGCCTCGCTGGCCCTACTACCGCACCCTGCCCGAGAAGGCCGGCGTGCTGCACTACTCCCTCAACAAGAACCATCCCTTCGCCGACGGGAACAAGCGGTTCGCGTTGACGGCGATGGAGGTGTTCCTCCTCCTCAACGACGCTGCGTTGCTGGCCAACCCTGCCGAGGCTGAAGCATTTGCGCTAGGAGTGGCCGACGGAAGCATCGGCAAGGACGAGTCGATCGCATTTGTCCGGCGGCGCACATTCCGTGTGGGATGGAGTGAGCACGCCTATCGCCGCTGGTTCGAGCGCCTGCCGCCCGCAGAGCGGGCTGTCGTTGCCGAGGAGATACGCGGTCCGACCGGGCGGTTCTTCAACGTGGTCTTGTCGGAGGCCGTCGCGGAACTGGCTCGCGAGTAAGCGGGCGCTCACGCCCGCGAGAGGTCGTTCCGCGACAGGCGCTCGGCGAGCTCCCACAGGGCCGTTTGGTTGCTCTGCCAGTGCAGCCTCGCGAAGGCGGCGTCGTAGGGGAGCCAGTCGCACGCCGTGTGCTCGGCCGACAGGCGCGCCTCGGGCACCGCAGCCTCGACGGCGAAGTGGTACTCGGGGATGACGTAGAGGTCGTCCGGCCAGTGCTCGCGGGCCGCGAACGCGGAGGTCGGGACGCGCGCCCGCGACTGGAGCGCGTACAGCGCGCCCTCGATGCCGGTCTCCTCGCGCGTCTCTCGGATCGCGGTCTCGACCGGCGATTCGTCATCCTCGCCGCCGCCCGCCACCCACTGCCAGAAGCCCGCATCGGCGCGCCGGAGCACGCAGTAGCGCGTCTCGTCGCCGGCCACGCGGCAGAACGGGATCACGAGGACGTTGAAGGGGGCGCGCATCCGGGAACCCTACCCGAGCGGGAGGCGCATCACGTGGCGGCGCGTGCCGTGCCGCCCCACCTCCTCGAACACCACCTCGAAGTCGTCCCAGCGGGACGCGTCGACCTCGCGGAACGTGTACCCGCCGGCGTCGGGGGGCACGGGGTCAGGCGGCGGGAACGGGGCGGTAGCGCACCGGCATCTTCACGATGCCGCCGACGTGCAGGCTGTCCTGGCGGAACGGCGGTCCGTCGAGCTCCATCTCCGGCAGCAGCCGCAGCAGCTCCTTGAAGATGCCGCGCAGCTCCCAGCGGGCCAGGTTCGCGCCCAGGCAGAAGTGCGCGCCGAAGCCCCCGAAGGCGAGGTGGTCGTTCGGGTCGCGCGTGATGTCGAAGCGGTAGGGATCGTCCCAGGCGGCCTCGTCGCGGTTCGCCGAGGGGTACCACATGGCGACCGTCTCGCCCGCGCGGATGGTGTGGCCGCGCAGCTCGAAGTCCTCCGTGGCCACCCGCGCGAACTGAATCACGGGCGAGGTCCAGCGCAGGATCTCCTCGACGGCCGTGCGCAGGAGCTCCGGGTTCGCCACCAGCTTGTCGCGCTCCTCGGGGTGCTCCAGCAGGGCGAGCACCCCACCCGTCGTCGCGTTTCGGGTCGTCTCCAGGCCGCCCGCCACCAGCAAGTTGATGTAGGAGTTGATCTCGTCGTCCTCGAGCGTGCGGCCGTCCAGCTCGGCGCGCAGGAGCACGTCGACGAGATAGTCGGTCGGGGCGCCCGCCGCCTTGCGCGCCTCGATGAAGGCGAAGCCGTACTCCGTCGCGGCCTTGTTCGCCTTCTGGCGCTCCTCGTGCAGCTCCTCGGGCGTGAGCCCCGAGAGGGCGAGCTCGCGGTCGGAGCCGAACTGGACCTCGCGGATGCCGAACAACTCGTCCCAGTCCTCGCGCGGGAAGCCCAGCATCTCGAAGATCGCCGCCATCGGCAGCTTCACCGCGAGGTCGTGTACGAAGTCGCACTCGCCCCGCTCGGCGACGGTGTTCACCAGGCGCCGGGCGAAGCCGCTCACGTACGCCTCGGCCAGCTCGGCGATGTGGTCCTCCAGCAGGCGCATGGCGCGCGGCGTGAAGCTGCGGTTCGTCAGGTTGCGGTAGGCGGCGTGCTCGGGGTCGTCCATGTCGATGAAGCTGAGGGTGTAGTGCCGCCGCGCCCGCTCCGGGCCGAAGCGCGCGATCAGCTCCTCCTTCCGCCGCCGCGAGAACTCCTCCTGCGTGCGGGGGAAGATGCGGAGCCGGTCGGAGCTGATGAAGATGTCCGAACGCTTCGAGATGGTGAGCGTGTCCTCGTACGTGGTCAGCGCCCAGAAGGGGTCGACATCGGGGCGGTCGTACCAGTAGACCGGCGCCTCGCGACGCAGCAGGTCCCACTCCGCCCACGGGTAGCCGCGGTCGACGTAGCGCTGCGTATCGGTGATGGAGAGGGTGTCGAGGCTCAGCGCCTCGCCGTCGCGCGTCGGGGCATCGCTGGTCATGACGCCTCCTCCAGGCTGATGGCCTGCCGCGGACAGACCCGCACGGCCACGTCGACGCGGTCGCGCAGCGCCTCCGGCACGACCTCGACGAGCACCTGGCTCTTGTCGTCGTCGTCCACCTGGAACACCTGGGGCACGGTCTCCTCGCAGCGGGCGTGTCCTTCGCAGAGCGTGTGGTCGACCACCGGTTTCATGGCGTGCCCCCGGCCCGAATCGCCGGGCCATCCCCCTTGTAGGCGTTCGTAAAGCGCGTGGCAAGGGCGTCCGCCAGGGTAAAGACGCGCGACCGGGGGCGTTGCGGCCGCCCCGCTAGACTGGATGTCGAGGAATAGAGAGATGGAAGAAATCTTCGGTGAACTTGAACGCTTCGGCTCTGAATTCATCTATCCCAACCGCTGGATCATCCTGCCGATCATCGTCGTGCTCATCGCCGGCGCGCTGGCGGCCGCCTGGCGCCTGCGCCTCTACCAGCCGCTGATCGACCACAAGTACATCACCGCCGGCATCGGCATCCCCCTGCTCGCGATCGCGATCCCCGTCGGCTGGTACCTGCTCTCGCCGCTCTGGGAGCGCAGCTTCCTCGAGGAGGCCGCGCCCGAGTTCGACCGCTCCGCCGTCGCCGCGGCCACGCCCGCCGCCACGGCGACCGCAACCCCACCGCCCGCCACGACCGAGTCAACGCCGGCGGCCGCAACGGAAGCCGCGGCCACCAGCACCCCCGCCACCGCGGCCGCGACGGCAGCGCCCGCGGAGGCCGCCGAGAGCGAGGGCGGCGCGCAACTCGTCGCCTTCGGCCAGTGGCAGGGCTCCGACGACTTCCACTTCGCACGCGGGGACGCCTACATCGTCGAGACCGAACCGGGCGTCTACATCCTGCGCGTCGAGAACTTCTCCGTGCGCAACGGGCCCGACCTGTTCGTCTACCTCTCGCGCAACCCCGACGGCTGGGAGGAGGACGCCGTCAACCTCGGCGACCTGAAGGCGACGGACGGCGCGTTCAACTACGAGATCCCCTCCGATATCGACATCGAGGAGTTCAGGAGCGCGGTCGTCTGGTGCCGCCGCTTCGCCGTCCTCTTCGGCCACGCCACCCTGGAGATCGTGACGGAGTAGTGGGCGGGCTCTAGGCGGGCTCGTAACGCTGGACGCTGATCTCGCTCTCCCGAGCCCGCATCCGCGCAGCGTCGTACCAGGCCTGCATGCGCAGCAGGAGGTCCATGTCGAGACCGAAGGCCTTCTCGATGCGCAGAGCCATCTCCGCCGAGAGCGAGGCGTTGCCGTTGAGCAGGGCCGCAAGCGCTGCGCGGCGGACCCCCAGCACGCGGGCCGCCTGCGTCACGCTGAGCCCAAGCTCCTCGATCACCTCGGTGCGTACAAAGTCGCCGGGGTGGGAGGGAGTCACTAGCTGGTCAGTTCAGGAGCTGGACTGCGGTCAGGGCCGCAGCAGCCACGGCGAGCAGCGAACCGATTCGCCAGATGCGTTCGCGAAGCAGTGCGGTCGCCAGGTCTCGTCGCGTCACTTAGGCCTCCACCGGGGCCGGGGGCGCGAGCTCGAAGCAGCCCTGGAACGCCTTCGCCAGCTCGACCGGGCCCCGCAGCTCGCCGCACTCCCGGGGCTCGGTCCCGCGGAAGAAACGGAAGAAGCCCCGCGTGTCCGTGCGGAAGTGCAGGTCCGAGGGGGCGCCGCCGCGCTGGGGGATGAGGCGGCCGTCGTCGATCTGGAACGTCCAGGCGCTGCAGCCCTCGCAGTCGTCGATCTCGAGCACGAGGGAGACGTGAACGCCCTCGGCGAGCTCGGGCTGGAAGGCGAAGGTGGGAACCATCCTGACAGCAAAATCCGTCGGGACGGTGTCTCCGACGGATTCACGGGTGAAGCGGTTGGCGTAGGTCATGCCCCATTCCACCAACGAAAGAAGGATGGGCCTTACGGACCATCCTTTCTCGGTAAGCGTGTACTCGACGCGCGGGGGAAGGCCGCGCTCGTAACGACGGTGGACGAGCCCCTCCCGCTCCAGCATCTTCAGCCGGTCGGCGAGGACGTTGGGCGAGAGCCCGGGACAGTTCTGGAGGATGTCGGTGTAGCGCCGCAGCCCCGTCATCAGGTCCCGCAGCAGCAGAAGGGTCCAGCGATCGCCCAGCACGTCTAGCGACTGGGCGATCAGGCAGGCGTGGCCGTACTTGCGGGATGTGCCGTTGCCGTTCGATCGGGCCATGGAACCGTTCTTCTTCATGGTAAGGCCCCTGGAAGGGCCTCGGGAACCGCCGCTTGACGCTTTCGGCGCTCCTGTTACACTTGTACCAGAACTTCGGAAAGCATAGTAACGGAGGTTCTTCTTTAGGAGCGTAGGGGTTCCGCCCCGCGCCGTCAACAACCTTGGAGGTTCGGTCATGAACAAGCGCAGCGCCAACCACACCGCATCGAAGCCCCAGCACTTCCATCGCTGGCGCATCGACGAGCCGTCGGGGCCCGTGAGCCTCGGCCGCTGCTCCGAGTGTGGCGCCGTGAAGGAGTTCAAGAACTGGCTCTCCGAGAGTGACTTCATCACCAACGAGGAGCACCGCATGACGCGGGCGGCCTAGAGCCGCTCCGTTCGAGTCTCCCGGCGTTTCCTCCTTTCCGCCGGGACAAGAAAACCGCCCGCAGAAACGCGGGCGGTTTTTCGTGGGCGGCGGGCGCGGGCGCTACTGCTGCAGGTCGCGCAGGTGATCGTCGCGGCCGGCGACGATCCAGAAGTCGCCCTGCTGCACCGTCTCCTCGAGGTCCGGGTTGAAGGTCACGGAGGTGTCGCGCAGGCGCGCCAGCAGGAACACGTTGTAGCGCCCCGCGATGTCGAGGTCGCCGATGGCGTGTCCCGTGGCCGAGTAGGGCGCACGCACGCGGGCGATACCCTGCGCGCCGCCCAGCGACATGTAGTCGGTGATGTCGCTGCTGCCCAGCGTGTGCGCCAGGCGCTGCGCCGACTCGCGCTCCGGGTTCACGAGCACGTCCGCGCCGGCCAGCTCCAGGGAGCGGGTGTGCTCGTCCGTGCTCGCCTTGGCGACCACGTGCGTGAGCCGCAGCCGCTGCTTCAGCGTGAGCGTGACGAGCACGCTCGTGGCCACGTCGCTGCCGATGGCCACCACCACCGAGTCGTAGTTGTGCAGCGAGAGCGATTCGAGGAACTCGACTTCCTCGACGTTCCCCTCCGCGGCCAGCAGTATCGTCTCGACGATCTCGTTGACGCGGCCCCCGTCGCGGTCGACGCCGAGCACGTCGACGCCGAGGGCGGCGAGCTCGCGCGCGAGCTGCGTGCCGAAGCGGCCCAGGCCGAGGATGGCAACGTTCATCGTCTCCCCCTGCCGCCGATGCTAGCCCCGCGCCTCCCAGCCGTCGACCGGCGGGCTCAGGCGTCCAGGCGCGTGAGCCCCTCGCGGATCTTCTCGAAGGCGCTGGCCGGCGCGGGGGCGAAACGCCCGGGCGCGCCCGCGGGCACCGGCAACCCCTTCGCCTCACGGGCCTCGCGCCCCAGCCGCTCGCGGGCCGCGACGTAGCGTTCCCGCACCTCGGCCGCGCTCGCGCCCGGCAGGTCGTCCGCCGTCAGGTCGTCGTGGGCGGCGAGCAGGGTCTCGCGCAGCAGCCCGGCCAGCTCCGCCTCGCTCGCGTCCCCGTCCTCCGCGCCGTCCCCGGTCGCCCCGATGACGGGCTCGGCGGGCGCCTCCGCGTCGTTCTCCCCGGCGCTCTGCGCGCCGATAACCGGCTCCTCGCTCATCGCGTTCCTCCACGAATGCGTTTCGCGGGAGGCTGGCGGGCGGGGGCGCGAGCGCCAAGGCCCCGGTGTCGCGGCGGGGCGGTGCTGTTTGCGGGTGAGGGAGCGCGGCGCGATACTCGCAGGGTCGCCACCGTACCGTGGCGTCACCCGGCCCCCACGGGATGGGGTCGATCCCCTGCCCAGGTGGCGCAACTGGCAGCGCGGCTGATTTGTAATCAGCAGGTTAGGGGTTCGAGTCCCCTCCTGGGCTTACAGGTGGAGGGGTGGCCGAGTGGTTAAAGGCAGCAGACTGTAAATCTGCCCCGCAGAGCGGTACGCAGGTTCGAATCCTGCCCCCTCCACCAGCTTCCCCCTGCGAACTCCAGCGGCTCGCGCGTGGGCCAGGAAGGGGCACGTGGCAGGCATGGCCAGCACGCACGACACCGAAGCCACGCTCGAATTGCTTGCGACGGCCGCGGCCCCGGCGGAAGAGGCGCGGGCCCTGCCGTTCGCCGCCTACCAGGACGAAGGGCTCTTCGCGCTTGAGCTGGACCGCCTGTTCCACGGCGACTGGGTGGCGGTCTGCGCGGAGGCAGCGTTGGCGGAGCCGGGCGACTACCTCGCCATCGACCTCGCCGGCGAGCCCCTGGCGCTGGTCCGCGGCGCCGACGGGCAGCTGCGGGCGCTGTCGAACGTGTGCCGCCATCGCGGCACGCTCATGCTCGAACCGGGCGTGGACTGCCTCGACGGGGGCACGATCACGTGCCCGTACCACGCCTGGAGCTACAGCGACTCCGGAGCCTTCCGCGGCGCTCCCTACACCCACGGCGTCACGATCGACCGCGAGGAGCACAGCCTGCCCGCCTTCCGCATCGAGGTCTGGATGGGTGTCGTGTTCGTGTGCCTCTCGGCCGATGCCCCGCCGCTCGCCGAGCGGCTCGCGGACATCGCCTCGCACCTGGCTGAGTTCGACATGGAGTCCTTTGCGGCGCCGGGAACGCTCGCCGCCCCCGAGGTCTGGGAGGCGAACTGGAAGCTGATCATCGAGAACGGCATGGAGAGCTACCACCTGTTCAAGGTGCACGAGAAGACGCTCGAAAGAGTCACGCCCACCCGCGGGGCCTACTACATCGAAGGCTCCGCGCCCTGGACGCTGACCGGCGGGACGATCGTCCAGGACGACGGCGGGGTCGTGGGGAAGCTGCTCGGGAGCCTCTTCGGGGGCGGCACTGGCGGCGACCACTACGTCCTCGTCTCGATCCCGCCCTCGTTCGTGGGCGTCGTGACGCAGGACTCGTGGGACTGGATCATCGCCCACCCCGTCAGCCCGACATCGACCCGGGTGTTCCAGGGAACGCTGATGCGTTCCGCTCCCGACCAGGTGACGCAGGCCATCTCCGACGGCTATGCGACCGCGTTCCTGGAGGAGGACCGCGCCATCTGCGAGCGCGCCCAGGCGGGCATGGCGGCGAAGTTCTCCCGGGGAGGGCGGCTGGTTCCCCTCGAGCGGGTGGTCGTGGACTTCCATCACTACCTGGCCTGGCGTCTGCTGGGGCAGAACCCCCCGGCGAGACACGTGGAGGCGAGGGCGTGAGCTTCGACCGGCGGCAGGGCCGCGGGGCGCGGAACGGCATTCGCTGGCTTACCCTGGGCGCCCTCGCGATCGTGGTTGCCGCGGTCGTGTTCAACTTCCAGTGGCTCTGGGGCCTGCTGTTCCTGTTCTGGGTTGTGCCGAGCCTCACGACGGGCGTGACCTTTCTCGTGGAGCCGATCTACCGGGACCAGAATCCGTGGCTCTACTGGATCATCGTCACGATGTGGACCGGCCTCAGCCTGGCCCTTATCGGCATCGACCTGGCGCAACTGGCGACGTAACCGCCTTCGAGGTTGGCGGCGCGCCGGCCGCGACGGGTGGTGGGGTGTTGGCCGTCGCGGCCGGCCGCGCGAGCTACAGCCGGTGTCGTTCGAGGGGAACCGTCACTGGCTGTAGCCCGAGGAAGGCGCCAGCTCGGCGGCCGCGGCCACCAGCCGGTCCATGAGGAAGCTGAAGTCCCGGTAGGCCTGCGAGGCGCCGAGGTCACCCTGTAGCGCCTGCAGCTCGTCCCGCAGGACCGAGAGGTCGTCGCGGATGCCCGCGTGGTCGACTCGCGCGTTCTCGACCTGGGGCGAGAGGCTGCTGTAGCGGTCGGCGGCGAGCCCCACGATCGCGCCCAGCCGCAGGGAGGGACCGGCGGCGTCGAAGTCCTGGGCGGCGTGACCGCCAACCGGGGCCGCCTGGCTCACCGAGGCGCCCGTCGCCGGGTCGACCCAGCGCACCTCCACGCTCCCGAGCGCGGCGGAGGCGCCGGCGCCATCGTGCAGGATGAGCTCGTAGAAGACCGTGGTGGCGGCGCCGGCGGGTAGCTCGGCGAACTCCTTGCGATCCTGCGTGAACGTGTGGTCCGGCGTGACGCGGTTCTCGTAGCCGACGATGCGCCACTCGCTCACGACCGCCGGATCCCAGGTCACCTGGGCGCGCGCCTGGTCGGCGAACGGCGTCGAGAGCGCCAGCCAGTTCTCGCGGCTGAACGTCTCCCGCGCCTGGTCGGTGGTGTCGAGGTAGCGGTACCAGCCGTTGCCGTACTGGGCGAGCTGCTCCAGCAGCACGTCGTTGTAGTTCTCGATGCCGACCCCGATGGTGATGAGCCGCAGCGGGTTCCTGCTGTCGGTATCGGGAGCCCCCGCGAGGATGGCGAACGGGTCGGTCACGTCCACGTTGGCGACGCCGTCGGACATCAGGATGATGTAGTTGTAGGCGTCGGGCCGCTCGCGGCGGGCCTCGTCGGCCAGCCGCACGCCGAGGTTCAGCCCGGCCTGCACGTTCGTGCTGTCGTGCGCGGCCAGCGAGGCGATGGACCGCGCCACGTCCCCGTCATCGGGGTCGCTGTGCTCCACCGTGTAGCCGTGGATGACGTCGGTGGTGAAGTGGACGACGGCGATGCGGTCGTCGGAGCCGAGGCTCTGGCGGATCGTCTCCGCCGCCTCCCGGGCGATGGACACGCGGTCGCCCCACTCCATCGAGCCGGAGGCGTCCAGCACGAGCGTCACGTTCAGGGGCCGGTCGTCGCGCAGGTCAGGCGCCTGCAGGGCGATCCGGGCCAGATGGCGGTCGTGTTCGATCGGGTGCCGCACGAGGTCGTTCGTGATGGCGAAGCGGTCGTCGTCGCCCGGACCGGCGTACCCGTAGTCGAAGGCGTTGATCCACTCCTCGGCGCGCACGGAGTCGGGGTCGACGGTGTAGCCGGCGCCGGCCCAGGTGAGGGCGAGGAAGTAGGAAGTGCGATCGGTATCGAGGCTGAAGGTCGAGACCGCGTCGGTGGCCGTGGAGACGAAGGCCGTGCGCTCGTAGTCCTCGAAGGTGGTGTCGGAGGGCTGCTGCCGCCGGGGCGCGGCCTCCTCCGCGGAAACTGCCGCCTCTTCCTCCTCGGCCGCTTCTTCCATGGCCGCGTCATCCATGTCCGCAGCCATGTCGCCGTCGGCCATGTCGCCGTCGGCCATGTCGTCCCCGGCCATGTCGTCGGCAATTTCGCCGGCAGCCATGTCGTCGGCAGCCATGTCGTCCTCGGCCACGTCCTCCTCCGCCGCCTCCGCGGCCGATTCGGCATCGTCGGAGGGCTCGTCGGGTTCGCTGCTCTCGGCGCCCTGAGGCTCGCTCTCTTCGACGGGAGCGGCCTCGTCCGCCATGGCCCGCGTCGACTCGGAGGTTGGTGCGGGGGTCGCCGCGGCGGCCTGTGTCGTGGCTTCCTCCTCGGAGACCTGCTCGGCCCGCTCGCCGGCGTGCTCGGCCCTGGCCGAGGACGGCGCAGCCTCGGTGGCCGCGGCCTCCCGCTCGGGCGGGGCCTCGGTGGCCGCGGCGGCCTGCGTCGCCGCTGCCGCCGCCGCCTCAACCTGCGCATCGTCCTCCGCGGGCCGCGCGGCCTGCGTGGCCGCCGGGGCGGCTTCGAAATCGCCGCCGCCGCCGGTTCCGCCGGCCAGGGCCCAGGCGCCGATCCCGAGGCCCGCGACCAGCACGGCGGCCGCCGCCGCCGGAATCCACGGCCTCGCGCCGATGCTCCCGACCCCGCCCCGCAAGAGGGCGAAGCGCGGCGGATCCTGTTCGCCCAGCCGCCCCTCCAGGCGCGCCCAGAGGTCGTCCGGGACCTGCAGGTCGCTTGCTTCCTCCGCGAAGTGCTCGCGGAGGCGTCGTTCCATCTCCTGATCTGGCATGTCGTTACGCGCCATTGCCGGCCACCTCCATCACACCCGACTGCTCCAGCAGCTCCCGCATCTGGCGGAGCGCGCGGTGGAGCCGCGACTTGACCGTGCCCTCCCGCACGCCGGCGGAACGGGCGACCTGGGGAACCGTCAGGTCGGCGAAGTAGCGCAGCACCACGACCTGGCGGTGTTCGGGGGAGAGCTGGGCGAGGGCCTGCCGGACGGCCTCGCGGTCTTCGCTCGCCTCGATCGAATCGGCGCCGCTCGAGGGAGCGCCCACGGGGGCGGATTCCTCCAGCGGCACGGTCGGCAGCGAACGCCGGCGCTGCTGCGCCAGCACCGCGTTCACCAGGATGCGCATCAGCCAGGGCTTCACCGGGCGCCCTCGCTGGAAGGACTTGATGCCGCGCCAGGCCAGCAGGAACGCCTCCTGCACGTGCTCCTCGGCCTGGGCCGGGTTGCCCGTCATCAGGCAGGCGGTGCCGTAGAGCGGGTTCTTGTATTGTTCCACCAGGTGGCGGAACGCCTCACGGTCGCCGTCCTGGCAGCGCAGGACGGCTTCGTCGTCGGTCATGCGGACCTCACCTTCCACCAACCGGCCGGGGTAGTGTTCGCGTCGCGCATCCGGATGCGCCAGTACCATCGTGACAAGAGATATGCGCCGGGGCCCCGGATCGTTCCCGATCCGGCGAAATTCGTCGCCGGACGGTGATCGACTGGGCTACAGGCCCTCATTGATCTCGGAGATGCCGAGGTCGAAGTACTCGTTCAGGTTCGTGACCGTGCCCGCGAGGAGGAGCGCGCCGAGGGCGATCAACATCGCCGCGCTCGCGACCTCGACGGCGGGCATGAAGCGCCGCATCTTGCGGACGGCGCGGGCCGCATCGCCGACCGCCAGTCCCGCCAGCAGGAAGGGAATGCCGAGGCCGGCGGAGTAGAAGGCGAGCAGGTAGGTGCCCGTGGCGGCGTCGCCGGAGGTGGCGGCAAGGGTAAGGATGAAGCCGAGCACCGGCCCCACGCAGGGCGACCAGCCGATCGCGAAGCCGCCGCCCACCATCGCCGAGCGCGTGTAGCTGACGCCGCGGCCGCCGCCGAAGTCGGCCTTGAAGGTGCGCTGCAGCAGGTTGAACTGGATGTAGCCGGAGTACTTGGCCCAGGCGACGAGCCCTCCGAGCCCGAGCAGCGCCATCCGCCAGGGCTCGTCGCGCAGCTCGGCGAACTCGACGATGCCGAAGAAGGCGGCGGCCGTGACCGCGAGGGCGATCGCCGCCACGATCGGCGGCTTCCGCGCGAAGGAGGGGATGAGGAGCGAGCCGAGCACGATGAGCAGCACGCCCGCCGCCGTCTCCATCTCGGGCTGGTACTCGAGCAGGGCGAAGCCGAACAGGCCGGCGCTGGCCCCCAGCGCGATGAAGACGAGGCTCAGGCCGATGACGAAGGCGAGCGCGTGCGTGAACGTCCGGCCGCGGCTGGCGCGGATATCGCCGCCCTCGACCGTCGCGCCGGCGAGATTCGTGATGTAGATGGGGACGATCGGCAGGACGCAGGGCGAGAGGAACGAGAGCACGCCCGCGGAGAACGCGATGAACGGCCCGCCCGCGCCCATGAGGGTCTCGCGCGGATCGACCTCGACGCCGCCGACGGTGAAGATCAGGAACGGCGCCGCCACCAGCGCGGCGAACGCGAGGTAGAGCGCCCACGCGCGACTGCCGCGTCCCGCTGCGCCGAGCCTCGCCGTCTGCGCCACTCGCGTCCCCCCTCGCCGCCATTATGGCGGGCGTCTTGCCGCGCGCCAGCGGGCACAGGTAAAGGCCGTGGACGTCCGGCGCGCGGGGCTACTCCCGCGCCGCCAGGTCGACGGTCTCGGTGCTGAGCGTGACGACCTTCCCGCCGTCCTCCCACGTGTGGATGCTGTAGACGGCGATCGTGGGGTCGCCCTCCTCGTCCAGGTTGATGGGCCCGCTCACGCCGCTGTAGTCGATGTCCTTGCCCTCGTCGATGAGGGCCGCGCACTCGGCGTAGGTCGTACACGTCTCGCCGTCATGGGTCAGGCCGAAGATGGCCTCCATCATGGCCTCCCCGTCGGCCGGGTCGCCGACGATGCGGGCGGCCAGGGCCATCAGGATGACGCAGTCGTAGGCCTCGCCGCCGTAGGCGAGATGGTCGCCGGCGGTCTCGCTCAGCCGCTCCCGGAAGGCCTCGTTCGTGGTCGCGGCCTGCGAGATGCCGAGCATCCCGTCGAGCACGGACGGGTTGGAGGCGTCCACGTCCTCCCAGAGGGTCGGGCTGTAGAGCCCGGTGGCGGCGAACTGCCGCTCGGGCCCGACGCCGGACTCGATGAGCTGGCGCACGGTCTCGGAGCCGTCGCTGCTGAAGCCGAGGTTGATGACGACGTCCGGGTCGTAGTTCACCACCTGGGCCACCTCGGCGCTGTACGAAGCCGTCTCCGGGTCGTACAGCACGGAGAACGTGTCGGCGCCGAGCTTGTCGAACTCCGCCACGAGCAGCGCATCGAGCGCGTTCCCCCAGGCGTCGGCGCGGCCGATGATGGCGATGCGGGTCCAGCCGGCGGAGACGACCACGTCGGCGATCACGGGCGCCATGGCGGTGTCGGGCGGGATGGTGCGGAAGTAGTAGGCGGCGTTCTCCTGGCCGGTGAAGACGGGCGAGGTGTTCGAGGCGGAGCACTGCGGCACCTGTTCGTCGAAGAGCGTCTGCACGAACGCCTGCGAGACGGCCGACGCGCCCGCGCCGACGATGACGTGCGCGCCCTCGCCGAGGAGACGGCGCGCGGCCTCGAGGCCGGTCGCGGGGTTGGTCGCGGAGTCGGCGAACGTGAGCGTCACTTCGCCGCCCTGCGCGTTCACGTCCTCGACCGCCAGGCGGGCGGCGGCGATCATCGGCACCCCGAGGAACGCCAGCGATCCCGTTTCCGGCAGCACCGCGCCGATGTGCAGGGCGACCGGCCCGGCGGGAGCCTCCGGCTCCGCCGCAGCCTCCTCCTCCTCGCCGCCTCCGCACGACACCACCAGCAGCGCAGCCAGCATCCCCGCCACGCACAGCGCGTACAGCCTTCCAGACAGTGGCATCACGACCCCCATACTCAGCATCTAGCTCAGTGCATATCCGGCGCCCGAACGATACCAGAGCCGCCACCCCGCCCGGCCCTTCTCCGCTAGACTGCGCGGCCAACGGAGGTACCGCGTGAACGAGTTTCGAGGCAAGACCGCAGTCGTGACGGGCGGGGCCGGCGGAATCGGCCGGGCCATGGCGCTCACGTTCGCCGGCGAGGGTATGAACGTCGTCATCGCCGACGTGGACATGGAGACGGCGGCCGGGACCGCCGCCGAGATCGAGGCGCTGGGCGTGCGCTGCATCACGGTGCAGACGGACGTGGCCGATCGCGCCTCGGTGGGCGCCCTCGCCGACCGCGCGTTCGAGGAGATGGGCGGCGTACACGTCCTCTGCAACAACGCCGGCGTCGTCTCGATGGGTCCCGCCCACCTGCTCAGCGACACCGACTGGGACTGGGTCATCGGCGTCGACCTGCTGGGCGTGATCTACGGCATCCAGGCGTTCCTGAAGCGGATGGTCGACCAGGACGAGGAGTGCCACATCGTGAGCACGGCCTCGATCGCGGGGCTCGTCGCGCACCAGGGGATCGCGCCCTACAACGTCGCGAAGTTCGGCGTGGTGGCGCTCACGGAGACGCTGCGGGTCGACCTGGCGGAGACAAAGGTCAGCGCCTCCGTGCTGTGCCCCGGCGGTGTGCGCACGCGCATTATGGAGTCCGACCGCAACCGGCCGGAGAACATGGGCGGCCCCGGCGACTTCGAGGCGCGGGCGGGCGCAATGCCGCCGGAGCCCATCGACCCGATGATCGTCGGCCGGCGCGTGCTCGACGCGGTCAAGGCGGACGCGCCCTACATCGTCACGCACAAGGAGCAGAAGGCGATGGTGGAGGGCCGCTTCAACCCGATCCTGGAGGCGTTCGACCGGCTGTAGGGCGTGCGTCCCTCGACAGCCGCCCCTTGGGACAATAGAGACGGGGGCCGGACCATGACGGGCCGACCGCGCGCAGGCTGCCCGTGACGACCCCTGTGACCGAGACCGTCTTCTTCACCCCTTGCCGCCTGGCCCGGTCTTCGCGCCGTCCGCCGGCGCGGCGCGCGCCTACTCCGTGCGCAGGACGGCCGCGTCGGAGGTGCGCGAGAGCGCCTGCACCGTCGCGACCAGCGCCACCGCGAAGACCGCCGCCACCGCCGCCGCGCCCACGATCACGAACGTCCACTCCGTCTGCAGCACGAAGCCCGGCTCGACCGGCAGGCCCGCCTCGGTCACGTCGAGGAAGGAGAGCATGCGCCGCCCCACGAACTGCCCCACGAGCACGCCCGCGGCCACGCCCACCACCCCCACGATGGCGTACTCCAGCCCCAGCACCGCCATCACCTGGCGGCGCGTCAGCCCGATCGCGCCCAGCACCGCGAACTCGACCCGCCGCCGCTGGATCGCCATCCAGAGCGACACCAGCAGCGCGACCGCCACCAGCGCCAGCGTCGCAACGAACGAGACGGAGAGGATGCCCGTGCCGCTGGCCGCGATCAGCGGGTTCGAGCGCACCGCCTCGAGGGTCGCCTCCTGGTCGACGACGCGCCGCAGCCCCAGCCCGTCGAGCGCCTCGAGGAGCTGCCGGCGGTCGGCGCCGGGCGCTAGGTCGAGCCACACCTCGTTCGCGCGCGCCAGGTCCCCGGGGACGGTGCTGACCATGTAGCCCCAGCGCAGGAGTTGGTCGCGGTTGAACACGACGGAGGGCCCTTCCAGCGTCGGCAGGGTGGGGAAGCGTTCGTATACGCCCCGCACGACGAAGGGCACGATGAGGTTGTCGATCTCGAGCAGGTCCTCGTCGCCCACCTCCAGCCGGTTCTGCTCCAGGAACGCCTCGCTCGCGAGGACGGACAGGGGGATGCCGCGGTCGGCGGGGAAGAGTCCGCGCCGCTCGCCCGTGGTGCCGCGCCGGAAGCCGAGGCGCGCCGCCTGCGACCCCGACCGGACCTCCTCGCGGCTGAGCTGGAGGTTGTCGGTGAACCGCTCCGCGCTGGGCACGGCCTCCCAGCGCACGACGCCCTCGAAGCCCTCCAGCAGGTTCAGCGTTCCGTCCGGGTCCACCGACGAGAGGTCGTCGATGAAGACGGGCTCGTCGCTCGCGTTGAACTGGTTGGCCGGCTCCGTGAGGATGAGCGCGACCAGCACGAGCGGCTCCTGGAGGGGGCGGAAGGCCTCGTCGTGGACGACGGCGCGTAGCTCCCGCCAGCCGGTGAAGTCGAGCTTCCCGAAGGGCAGCAGGTCGTGGCGGCCGGTCGCGTCGCGCACGCGCGCCCAGATGGTCACGGTGGGCCGGTCGAGGGCGGGGTTCACCCACACGGAGAGCTCGGTCGAGCCGGGCGGGATGGGCATGCCCCGCAGGATCTCGCCGTTGTCGACGCGGTCGAGGATGGCCTCGAGGGGCTGCTCGGCGAAGTCGTCGCGCCACCAGAGGTAGTCGACCGCGTCGCCGGAGACGCCGAGCACGGCGACCTGCGGGCCGGCGCTGTTGGGGGTCGCGATGGCGCCCTCCAGCCGTATGACGGCGGAGACGTCGTCAACGCCCTCGATCTCGCCGATCGTGGCCTCGAGCCTCGCCGGGTCGGCGGGCAGGAAGGTCGTATCGCCGGCGGTCGCGCGCACCTCGACGCCGGAGGCGAAGCGCGCGCGATCCTCGTAGGAGCGCTCGGTCGTGCTCGTGTAGCTGGCGGCGAACATGCCCACGGCGACGGCCATCATCAGGAGCAGGGCGAGCTGCGTGTACGGCCCCGGCCGCCGCACGAGCTGCCAGAGGCCCATCGCGACGGCCACCCCCGCGACCCGCCCCGCGACCTGCACGATGACGCGCAGCACGATCGGGTAGAGCCGCGCCAGCACGGCCGCCGCCGCGGCGATGATCAGCGCCGGCGAGGCGAGCAGGAGCGGATCGCTCGTGACGCCGCCGGTGGAGGAGGGCGTATAGACGGAGTTGCGCTCGTTCAGCTCCCAGAGGGCGAGCAGCGCGAACCCCACGAGGACCACGTCGAGGTAGTAGCGCTGGATCAGCCCGGCGGTGGGGCGGGCGAGCGCACGCCGCTGCCCCTGCGGCCCGCGCCGCGCGACGATGAACGCCGGCGCCGTGAGGGCGATGATCGAGAGCGCGGCGCCGAGCGCCGCCAGGGGGAAGGCGAGCGGGTCGAAGGAGACCGGCAGCAGGGCGCCGCCGGAGATATCGCTGAACACGGGCGTGAGCCCCAGCAGGGCCGTGATGCCGCCCGCGATGAAGGGCGCCACGAGGATGGCGGGCAGCCCCAGCGCGAGCCCTTCCAGCGCGTACAGGCCGACGATCTGGGACGTGCTCGACCCGCGACCGCGCAGGAGCGCGATCTCCTCGCTCTGGCGCTCGACGACGGCCACGGAGATGAGCGCCACATAGAAGAGCGCGATCGCGGCGATCTGGACCAGCAGGATCGTGAGCGGCGCGCGCTGGAAGTCCGCGCTCCGCCCGAAGGCGGCGAGCGTGACCGTGAGCGGGCTGGTGGCGTAGCCGTTGTAGATGCGGAGGTCCTGGTTGAGCCCCTGGATGTCGGTGCGCGCCCGCTCGAAGTTGCCCTGGTCGAGCTGGTCGATGTCGGCGAGGACGTTCCAGCGCAGGGTCAGGATCTGGCCCTGGTAGCGCATCGCCACGTCCCCGAGGACGGCGTCGACGTGCGCGATCATGGGCGAGACGAGGCCGGAATCGGCGATCGGCGCGGACGGCATCACGTAGCGGTCGCTGGCGGCGGACCAGAACGAGGCGTCCGGGTTCTCGACCGCGATGATGCCCGTGAGCACCGCCGGGAAGGAGTAGCGCGCCCGCACCTTCAGGTCGCACGGCAGCTGCGGTTGCAGGCCCTGCGGGATGATGCGGTCGCAGTTGTCGATCTCCTCGGTCAGGAAGAACTGGTCGCCGGGCGACAGCCGCGCGACGCCGGCGGCGCGGGCGCCCATCACGACCTCCACCGGGCCGTCCGGTCCGGCCGGGGAAGGCAGGCGCCCTTCAAGCAGCGTCACATGCCGCTCGAACCCCTCGATCGCGTAGAGCACGCCCAGGGATGTGCCGGCGCGCGGCTCACCGCCCGTGGGGCCGATGGTGAGCCGCGCCGACTCGACCACGACCGAGCGCTCGGACGCGAACCAGCCCAGGCGCTCGTCGATGCGGCGCTCGACCGCCTCGCGGACGGCGAGGGAGTCGGGCGTGGCCAACTGCTGCGCCTCGATGCCGGCGCGGATGGAGGGCTCGCCGCGCAGCTCGTCACGCACGGTGAACTTGAGGCCGAGGTCAGCCATGGCGCGCGCGTAGATGGGCGCGCTGGCCAGCAGCGTCGACGCGACGAGCACGCCCAGGGCGAG
Source organism: Tepidiformaceae bacterium (assembly GCA_965203115.1). Lineage (GTDB taxonomy): Bacteria > Chloroflexota > Dehalococcoidia > Tepidiformales > Tepidiformaceae > UBA2991. Next base: position 371,645 of record OZ241859.1, read on the forward strand.
CACGGCCAGCATCCGCCAGCTGGCGGCGCCGTGGCGCAACAGCAACGCCCAGAGGACGGCGAGGCTCCGCATGCGCGCACAAGGGTAGCGGTACGGAGGCCCCTAGCGCTCCCCACCGCTCCTGGGCGACCACCACCGCGAGCCCTAGCGCGGCACTCTCCTGTACGCTGACCGCTGCTCCATGAACAGCTTTGCCTCGCTCCTGCGGATCATCGCCCAGCGAAGCCTCGCCAACTGGCGGCTGCTCGCAACCGTCATCTTCGGCATGGTGCTCGCCTCCGCCCTCATGTCGAGCGTCATCCTCTACTCCGACGCCGTCCGCGACCTCGGCCTCAGCTTCACCCTCCGCCAGCAGGATCCCCTCGAGCTCGACCTCAAGGTCGTCAGCAACAGCCAGCCGGGCGAGCCCGAGATCTACCAGGAGCGCCGCGACACCACCTTCTCCCTGCTGCGGCGCTACGCGGGGAGCCTCATCGAGGACACGGGGCTCTACGCCCGCTCCTCCACCTTCTTCCTGGCCGAGCCCGGCGTCCCCGTCGATTACGACGACGACCTGCGCGCGCGCGCCCACTTCCTCTTCTTCTCGGACGTCGGCGAGCACGTGACGCTGGTCGCGGGCGGACCCGCCGCCGGCTCGCCGCCCACCACCGACACCTCCCAGCGCCCCAGCGTCGAGGTCTGGATCAGCGCCACCGCCGCCAGAGACCTCGGCGTCGGGCCGGGCGACACCTTCGACCTCCACCCCTTCTGGCGCGAGGACGTCGACCCCGTCGAGGCGACCATCGTCGGGCTCGTCGAGCCGACCGACCCCGAGGGGGAGTACTGGTTCGGCAACGCCCACCGCCTCGTGGTGGACACGACGCGCTGGCCCACGTTCCCCTTCATCATCGACGAGCGCACGTTCGTCGAGGTCATCGCGCCCTACCTGCCCTCCATCGACGGCACCTTCGAGACCTTCGCCTTCATCGATACCGGGCGGGTCAACAGCCGCAACGCGGAGGTGGTCGAGCGCAACCTGCGCGCCCTCGACCGCCAGGTGCGCGCCCAGCTCGAGCTGTCCGTGCTCCGCTCGGAGCTGCCCGACGTCATCGCCGAGTACCAGGAGAAGCTGTTCTTCACGCGGCTGCCGCTGTTCGCGCTCATGCTCCTCATCGTCGGCATCGCGCTCTACTACCTGGTGCTGGTGGCGACGATGCTGGTGGAGCGCCAGGCGGGCGAGATCGCGCTCCTCAAGAGCCGCGGCGCGGGCCTCGGCCAGATCATGACCGTCTACCTGATCGAAGGACTGGCGCTGACCGTCTTCGCGGTCGTCCTCGGGCCCCTGGTCGCGTCCGGCGTCATCCGGCTGCTCGGCCCCACGCCGCCTTTTTCCGACCTGAGCCAGGGCGAGCTGCTGAACGTCACGCTCACGGGCGAGGCCTTCGGCATGGCCGCGCTCGGCGCCGTGCTCGCCCTCGTCGCCCTCCTCTGGCCCGCCTACCGCGCCTCCGGGGCGAGCATGGTGCACTACAAGCAGAGCCTCGCCCGCCCCCCGAAGCAGCCCTTCTTCCTGCGCTACTACCTCGATCTCGTCCTCGTGGGCGTGGGCGCCTTCCTCTTCTACCAGCTCCGCCAGCGTGGCTCGCTGGTCACCGAGAGCCTCTTCGGCGACCTCTCCGCCGACCCGCTCCTGCTCGTCTCGCCCGCGCTCTTCATGCTCATGATCGCGCTCGTCTTCCTGCGCCTCTTCCCGGTGGCGCTGCGCGTCGCCTCGTGGGCGCTGCGCGGCCTGAGCGGGGCCACCATCCTCCTCGGCCTCTGGCGCATGGTGCGAAGCCCGCTCCACTACAGCCGCCTCATCCTGCTGCTCCTGCTGGCGACCTCCGTGGGCATGTTCGCCGCCGGCTTCCGGGCCACACTCGACCGCAGCTTCGAGGACCGCGCCGCCTACGAGGCCGGCGCCCCCGGACGCATCGTCGATATCCGCGCCCCCGACCGCCTCTCCCCCGAGCGGCTGGAGGAGTTCTTCGAGTCGGTCGACGGCCTCGACGAGGCCAGCGCCGCCGCGCGCATGGAGGTCTCGTACGTGCCCGAGGCCGGCCGCTCCGTCTCGGCCCAGCTCCTCGGCGTGGGCGAGGACTTCCCCGATGTCGCCTTCTGGCGCGAGGACTTCGGCGGCGACCTCGATGCGCTCCTCGCACGCCTCCAGCCGGGCGACGACGCGGACCTGCCCGACGGCGCCGTCGTGCCCGCGGGCTCCCGCGCCCTCGGCATCTGGACGCGCATCTCCCTGCCCGGCAACGCCACCCGCCCCGGCGTCCGCGTCCGCGACGAGAACGGCCTCCTCTACGAGTACCTGTTCGTGAGCGACCCCGTCGAGGAGGACGATGGCTGGCTCCTCTACGTCGTCGACCTCACCCGCCCCTTCAACCCCCGCAACAGCCCGCCCGACCTCGACGGCGAGCTCGAAGTCGAGTCCGTCTTCCTCAGCGTTCGGCGCTTCGCCGCCGCGCCCGGACGCGTGACCGCGGTGCTCGACGACCTCGCCGCCTACCCCGAGGGCGGAGGGGCGGGCGACGCCGTCGTGATCGAACCCTTCGAGTCGCTCGACCGCTACCAGTCCATCACCGGCGCCTCCGGGGCGGCGCAGACGACGATCACGCGCGCGGAGGTCGGCAACGACCGAGGCCGTTACGCCGCCCAGGTCAGCTTCAACTACGACAGCTTCTCGGTGACCGCCGTGGGGCTGCGCCTGCGCCGCTCGCCCGAGCCCCTGCCCGTGCTCGCCAGTGAGTCGTTCCTGGAAGCGACCGGCGCCGGTCCGGGCGATACCTTCCCCCTGCGCGTGAACCGCCAGGTGCTGACCGCCCGCATCGCGGGCTCGTTCGAGCTCTTCCCCGGCTACTACCCCGGCGGCCGCGACCACCTGCTCGTCGCCGACCTGCCCACGCTGCGGGGCGCGGGCGCGGGCATCCCCCGCGTGGCCGGCGGCATTACCGCGAACGAGGTCTGGCTGGGCGGCGTCGATGGCGTCGAGCTGACGCTGGAGTGGCTCGAGGAGCAGGGCGTCCGCGCCCGCGAGGCGCATGACCAGGCCGCGCTCTTCGCCCTCGAATCCTCCGATCCGCTCGTGGCCGCCAGCTGGGAGGGCATCCTCTTCCTCTCCTTCGGCGCGGTCCTGCTGCTCACCGCCCTCGGCTTCATCGTCTTCTCCTACCTGGCCGCGCAGACGCGCTCGCTGGAGTTCGCCATCCTCCGCACGATGGGCTTCTCCGGACGCCAGATCGTGGGCGTCGTCGGCTTCGAGCAGCTCTTCGTGATCGTCGCCGGCGTGGCCGCCGGCACCGCCCTCGGCTTCCCCCTGGGACGCCTCATGATCGGCGCCCTCGCCCTCACCGAGGATGGCAGCGACGTGGTCCCGCCCCTGCTCTCGCAGGTAAGCTGGGAGACCGTGCTCTCCGTCTACGGCCTGCTGGCCCTCGTCTTCATCGCCACCGTGGCCGCCCTCGCGCGGCTCTACTCGCGGCTGGCCCTGCACCGCGCCCTGCGCATCGGCGAGCTTTAGGACGGCCGCATGACCACCTTCCCCGACACCGAAACCCAGGCGCCTCCCTACATCGTCTGCGAGGACCTCTTCAAGATTCACAAGAGCGACGAGCTCGAGGTGGTCGCCCTGCGCGGCCTCGACCTGAAGGTGCGCGGCGGCGAGCTGATGGCCATCGTCGGCGCCTCCGGCTCGGGCAAGAGCACCCTGCTCAACATCCTCGCCGGGCTCGACCAGCCCAGCGCCGGCCGCGCCTTCGTGGGCGGACGCGACCTGCTGACCATGACCGAGCCCGAGATGGTGGGCTACCGCCGCAAGGACGTCGGCTTCATCTGGCAGCAGACCGGGCGCAACCTCATCCCCTACCTGACCGCCACCCAGAACGTCGAGCTGCCCCTGATGCTCGACGGCATCGAGGCGGGCGCCGCCCGCGCGCGCGCCGACGAGCTGCTCGAAGCGGTCAACCTGACCCACCGGCGCGACCACCACCCCGAGCAGCTCTCGGGCGGCGAGCAGCAGCGCGTCTCCATCGCCGTGGCGCTCGCCAACCAGCCGCCCCTCCTCCTCGCCGACGAACCCACCGGCGAGCTCGACGCCATCGGCGCCGACAGCGTCTACGAGGTGCTCGGCGATCTGAACGCGCGCTACGGCGTGACCGTCATCATCGTCACCCACGACCCCGAGATCGCCTCGCGCGTGAACCGCGTCGTCGCCATCCGCGACGGGCGCACGAGCATGGAGATCTTCCGGCGCGTCGAGCAGACCGGCGGCGTCACCCACGTCGTCCACGACGAGTACGTGCTCGTCGATTCGGCCGGACGCCTGCAGGTGCCGCGCGAGTTCCTCGACCGCCTCAGCATCAGCGAGCGCGCCAAGCTCTTCCTGGGCGAAGGGCGCGTCGAGGTGCTGCCCGACCGCATCCACCGCGTGAGCGAGGAGGACTCCTGATGGCCGGCGCCGCCGTCTCCCTGCGCAACGTCTCCCGCCTCTTCGAGCTGGGCTCGGAGGAGGTCTGGGCCGTGCGCGACGTCAGCCTGACCGTCGAGCCGGGCGAGTTCCTCGCCCTCATCGGGCGCTCCGGCTCGGGCAAGACGACGCTGCTCAACACCATCGCCGGGCTCGACCGGCCCACCGCGGGCGAGGTCGAGATCGACGGCGACCGCGTCGACACGATGAACGAGGCGGAGCTGATCGCGCTCCGCCGCCGCAAGCTCGGCTTCATCTTCCAGTCGTTCGGCCTGTTGCCGCTGCTCTCCGCCCAGGAGAACGTGGAGCTGCCCCTGCGCATCGCCGGCGTCCACCGCGCCCGCCCCGCCCGCGCCCGCGAGGTGCTGGAGCTGGTCGGCCTCGAGCGGCGCGCCCACCACCGTCCCTACGAGCTCTCCGGCGGCGAGCAGCAGCGCGTCGCCATCGCCCGCGCGCTCGTGACGGAGCCGACGCTCGTGCTCGCGGACGAGCCCACGGGCGAGCTCGACTCGGCCACCGCCACGGCCGTCTTCACCCTCATCCGCGACATCTGCCGCGAGCGCGGCGTCTCCATCATCACCTGCACCCACGACCGCCTCGTGATGGAGATGGCCAGCCGCGTGGAGGAGCTGGAGGACGGCCGCCTCGTGACCGGCCACCGGGGCGATGTCTGGGGCCGCGTGCAGTCGCGCGAACGCACGCCCTTCGAGGCGCCCGCGGGCGAGGACGAGGCGAGCCAGTCGCTCCCCTCCCTCATCGGCGCCGACACCCGCAACTTCGGCGTCGCGGACGCCGAACCCGAGCCCGAACCGGAACCGGAAGCGCCCGAAGAAGCCGAGGACATCCCGCAGGACCGCTGGTCGCGCCCGAGCTAGTCCTCGTGTTCAGCCGCCCCTGCTCGCCGGCCATCGGTGAGTTCGCGCTTCAGGTAGAGGCAGGACGCGTCCAGCGACTCGACCCGCGCGGCCCCGACAAGCTCCCACCCCTCCTCACCCAGCATCCCCAGGACCCAAGTCGTGTGGACGCTCTCAGGGGCGAAGTGGACCGATGTCGCGGTCCGGCTCGCCGCTCGCTCCGCGAACCGGTCGAGGCTCGTCTCATCCTGCTCGTGGCTGAACAGGATCCAGCGTCTCGACGGCTCCTCGTCGGAGATGTACAGCAGCGCGTACTCCCACTTCACCGCTCGCATGCTACTCGCCGCCCCCTTAGCCGCTCCTCAGGTGGGCGCCAGCCCACCGCTCCACTCAGCGAGCGTAGCGAGCGCTCTTCTCAGCCGGGCGCCAGCCAGGCGCTTTACTCAGCCCCGCCTCAGCGGGGCGCTCTCCTCCGGTACACTGCCCCCATGCCCGTTTTCCCCTCCACCGAGTGGTTCCAGGAGGCCGCCGACCTCCTCAACGCCTCCGACAGCTTCGAGCGTCTCGGCTCCTGCGACGCCGACGTCGGCGTGCAGGTCGGCGACCGCTGCTTCGCCATCACCTTCGAGGCGTTCGCCGTCACCGGCGTCGCCGAGGTTCCCTGCGACGCCCCCGGCGACCTCGACTTCGTCCTGCTGCAGACGCCCGAGCAGTGGCAAGCCATGCTGGAGAACATCAAGGCGAACGGCGGCGCCGACGCGCTCTACACCCTCAACTCGCTCGACCTCTCCCACAGCGACGGCCTCGCGACGGGCGAGGACTACACCCGCCGCGACCTCTTCTACCGCTTCAACCAGACGTTCCAGGAGTTCTTCGACATGGCCGCCGGGATGGAGACGACGTTCGCCTGAGCCCGGACTAGCGCCGCGCGCGGCGGTGCCAGCGCCGGCCGCGACCCGACCCCCCGTGCCGTCCGCTTGCGGGCGCGGTCGTGACGGCGGCAAGCGTCGAGGCGCCCTCCTCGATGAGGGGGTGGAGCACCGTCATCGCGCGGGCGACCTCGCCCGCGACCTCGTGCGCGAGCTCCGTCGTGAGGCGGTCGAAGGGGAAGGGACGGTGCAGCCGCCGCCACGTCGAGGTCCACTCCTCCAGCTCCCAGTCGGGGCCGAGCTCGCCGAGCAGGTCGGCGGCGTTCGCGGCGAGCAACTCCACCCAGGCGTCGTTCGCCTCGAGCGGCCCCTCGAAGTGCAGCCCCGCCTCGACCACGCCCCGCCCCATCTGCGGCTGCAGCTCGAAGTGCACCTGCGGGTTGCCGAAGTGCATCTGCAGCATCGTCCAGCGCACGCGGCGCTCCGGCTGGGGGACTCCGGCCGGAAGCTGCGTCAGGATCTGGTCCTCGCAGAAGAACACGAACTCGCGCGCCTTGAGGGAGCCGTCCCGCTTCGGCATCGCCCCCAACTCTAGCGAACCGCACGGCCAGGGACGCGCCCCCGCCGGCCCTCGCCACTACACTGGCCCGGCATGACATCCGGCACGGAAGCGAACGGCGCCACGATCGTGGCCGAGGCGAGAGACATCGCCGAGGCCCGCATCTGGGTCGACGCCCTGCGCGACGAGGAGATCGAGGCCGCCTTCATCGAGCGCGGCCCGGGCAGCGCCTTCGGAGGCGCGAGCCTGTTCGGCTCCAGCTACTCCGTGCTGGTCCCCCGCGGACGCATCGCCGAGGCGCGCAGCGTCATCGCCGACCTCGGGGGCGGGAGCGCGCTCGTCGCCTACCGTACCGCGGCGGAGGAGCGCGACCGCTCCCGCCGCACGTTCCTCACGGTCGCGGGGGCCGTCGGGCTCGTTGCCGCGATCGCCGTCGTCCTGCGCTTCGCCTTCGGCTAGCGGCGCGTCAGTCCCCGAGGATGAGGGAGAGCACCTCGCCCCGCGTGCCCCGCGTCATCGCCAGCGTCAGGCGGTCGCCGCGGCGCAGGAGCGTGTCGCCCGAGGGCGCCGAAAGCCGCCCCATGTGCTCCATCGTCAGGACACGCACGCCCTGCGGGAGCCCCGCTTCCGCCAGCCGCTTGCCTTCGACCGGCGCGCCCGCCGCCACCGTCAGCTCCATCGTGCTGATCTCCTCGTCGACGGGGGTCAGGGGCCGCACCTGCTGCCGCGCCGCTTCCCGGAAGGAGCGCACGAGCGCGCGAGCGTCGATCGCGCCCAGCACCGGCCCGTCGCTGCCGTCGAGCACGGGCAGCCAGCGGCGATCGTTGCTCGCGAGGCGGTCGAGCGCCTCGTCGAGGGGCGTGTCGGCGAGGACGACGGAGGGAAGATCGGTCGCGTAGTGCTCGACCGGGTCGCCCGTGTCGGGAACGACGCTCAGCTCCTCGCTCGTGATCTCGCCCACGAGCCGGCCGCCCTCGTCCACCACCACGCCCTCGCCGCTCCCCCGCCGCCCGAGCTCGGCGAGCGCGTCGGCCACGGTGGCGGTGTCGCGCACGGTGGCGAGGCGCACCAGGGCCCGCTGCGCAGGAAGGGCTTCGAGCAGGGGGAAGGCGAAGCGGTGGCGGTGCGCCATCGAGTCGGCGCGCGTCGGTACCTGGCTGCGGTAGATGGTCGTGTTCCCCACCATCAGCGTCGCGACCGCGACCGCGACCATCGCGGGGGCGAGCAGCGAGAGGTTCCCGGTCATCTCGCCCACCATCAGCATCACCGCGAGGGGGGCGTGGGCGATGCTGCCGAAGACCGCGATCATGCCGATGATCACGAGCGGCGCGGGGTCGGCGGGGAAGCCCGGCAGGTCGTGGAATAGGCGCCAGAAGAGGGCCCCCAGCATCCCGCCCGCGACCATCCCCGGGGCGAAGATGCCGCCCGCCGCGCCCGACCCCACCGTGAGCGACGCCGTCAGGATGCGCAGCAGCGGCAGCGCCACCAGGAGCCAGAGCGAGTAGTCCATCACCTCTTCGGGGGTGAGGGCGCGCTGGACCAGGCCGTACCCGATGTGGATGGCCTCCGGCGCGAACATCCCGATGCAGCCGACGAGCACGCCGCCGATGGCGGGCTTCACCCAGCGCGGGGCGGTGAGCCGCCGGAAGAGCTCCTGCATCCCCCCGAATCCGCGCGCGTAGAGGATGCCGAGCAGCCCGCAGGCCACGCCCAGGGCGAGGTAGTAGGGGAGCTCCTCGGGGTTCTGGAAGGAGAAGCCCGCGGTCGAGTCGCCGAAGATGGGCGTGTAGTCGTACCAGGCCCCGTAGACGGCGAAGGCGACGATCGACGAGATCAGCGAGAGGAGGATGGCGTCCGCCTCGAAGTCGTCGCGGTAGAGCGCCTCGGCGGCCATCATCGCGCCGCCCAGGGGGGCGCGGAAGATGGCGCCCACGCCCGCGCCCATGCCCGCCACCAGCGCCCGCCGGCGCTCGACGGCGTCGAGCCCGAGCCGGTCGGCGATGACGGACCCGATGCCGCCGGAGATCTGCGCCGCCGGCCCCTCCCTTCCGGCCGCCCCGCCGGTCCCGATCGTGATCGCGGAGGCGGTCAGCTTCACCGGGATGACGCGCATCCGGATGCGCGCGCCGCGCTTGTGGAAGGCGTCGATCACCTGGTCGGCGCCCGCGCCCTCGGCCTCGGGCGCGAGCGAGTAGACGAGGATGCCGGAGACGAGCGCGCCCGCCCCCACGACGATGGGCAGGGCCCAGCGCCGGGTGGGGCCCGCCGCATCGCTCCCGCCCTCGCCCTCGGGGTGCGGGGGCGAGTAGCCCGTCAGGTCGGCCAGGAGATGCTGCGTGGCGAACTCGAGCGCCTCGAAGAAGAGGATGGCCACGAAGCCGGTGACGACGCCGATGAGCGCGCCCAGCCACAGCGCGCGTATGACGTCCTGGGTCGTGACGCGCCCGAGGCGGCGCCGCAGGCGACCGCCTGCCCGCCTTCTCCAGCGACGCCCCCGCGCGCGCCTCATCGCCACGCGCTAAATCGTACGCCTATGGCCCCCTCGGGCTACTCCGAATATCCGGGCGTCCCCGAACGCACGAAGGCGCAGCCCCGCAAGGGGCCGCGCCCTGTGAGTGTGGCGCCGGAAAAGGGCTGCTCTACGCCTCTTCGGCGTCCCCGCCGCCCATGAACCTGCGGACCACGACGAAGGCCAGCCCGATCAGGATGATGGGGAACGCGATGTACTTGATGGGGCCGGATCGCAGCCGTTCCAACATTGCCTAGTACTCCTCCGGGAGTGGTGCGGCGGCGGCGGCCAGATCGGGCACCTCCGCCACGAGCGATTCCGTCGTGAGCACCATAGCACTTACGGAGGCGGCGTTCTCAAGGGCCGAGCGCACGACTTTCACCGGATCGACGATGCCCAGCTCGAACATGTCGCCCCAGCGATCGGCGGCGGCGTCCCAGCCCTCGCTCTCGTTCTCCAGGCGCTTGATGCGGTTGACGATGACGGAGCCCTCGAGTCCCGCGTTGTCCGCGATCATCCAGGCCGGCTCCTCGAGCGACTCGGAAAGCAGCAGGGCGCCGGTGCGCTCGTCGCCTTCCAGCTCCTCGGCGTAGGCCTCGACGGCCTGCTGGGCGCGGATGAGGGAGACGCCGCCACCCGGGACGACACCTTCCTCGACGGCGGCGCGGGTCGCGCTGAGCGCGTCCTCGACGCGCGCCTTCTTCTCCTTCAGCTCGATCTCGGTGGCCGCGCCGACCTTGATGACGGCGACGCCGCCGGCGAGCTTCGCCAGCCGCTCCTGCAGCTTCTCGCGGTCGAAGTCACTGGTGATGTCCTCGATCTGCGCCTTCAGCTGCTTGATGCGGGCCTGGATCGCCTCGTCGCTGGCCTGGCCCTCGATGATGGTCGCGGCCTCGCGGCTCGCCACGATGCGGCGGGCGCGGCCGAGGTCGGCCAGCGTCGCGGTCTGCAGCTGGCGGCCCGTCTTCTCGGTGATCATCTCGCCGCCCGTCAGGATGGCGATGTCCTCGAGGATGGCCGTGCGGCGATCGCCGAAGCTGGGGGCGCGCAGCGCGAGCACGTTCATCGTGCCGCGCATCTTGTTGACCACCAGCGTGGCCAGCGCCTCGCCCTCGATGTCCTCGGAGATGATGACGAAGTCCTTCGTCACCTGGAGCACCTGCTCCAGCAGCGGGAGCAGGTCCTGCACCGCCGTGATCTTCTTGTCGGTGATGAGGATGTAGGGGTTCTCGACGACGGCTTCCTGGCGGTCCACGTTCGTGACGAACTGGGCCGACTGCCAGCCGCGATCGAGCTGCAGGCCGTCGACGAACTCGGTCTCGAACTTGATCCCGCGGGACTCCTCGACGGTGATGACGCCGTCCTTGCCGACCATCTCCATCACGTCCGCGATGATCTCGCCGATCTCGGGGTCGTTGCCCGAGATCGAGGCGACGTGCTGGATCTGCTGCTTGCTGAGCACGGGCTCGGCGCGCAGGCGCAGGTCGTCGATGGCGACGGCGAGGGCGCTCTCGATGCCGCGGCGGATGCTCATCTGGTGGGAGCCGGAGGCGACCACCTTCACGCCGCCGCGCACGAGCGCCTGGGCCAGCACGGTGGCGGTGGTGGTGCCGTCGCCGGCGATGTCGTTCGTCTTCGTGGCGACCTGCTTCACCAGCTGGGTGCCCATGTTCTCGAAGGCGTCCACGAGCTCGATCTCGCGGGCCACGGTCACGCCGTCCTTGGTGATGACGGGCGGGCCGTAGTTCTTCTCGATGACGACGTTGCGGCCGCGCGGGCCGAGCGTCACCTTGACCGCGTCGGCGAGGGCGTCGACGCCCTCCTTCAGCTGGCGGCGCGCCGCCTCATCGAAGAGCAGATGCTTGGGGGCCATGTATCAGGCTCCTTCTTTCTCGAGCCGTCCTTAGGAGACCAGCTTGCAGAGGATGTTCTTCTCTTCGAGGACGATGTAGTCGATGCCGTCGAGCTTCACGTCCGTACCGGAGTACTTGGCGTAGAGAATGCGGTCGCCGGGCGAGAGGTCGATGGCCTGGCGGGCGCCGTGCTCGTCGCGCTTGCCGGGGCCGACGGCGATGACCTCGGCCTGCTGCGGCTTCTCCTTCACGGTGTCGGGAATGATGATGCCGCTGGCGGTCTCTTCTTCCTGCTTGAGGGCGGTCACGACGATGCGGTCGGCCAGGGGCACGAGCTCGGTCTTGGTTGCGGTCTTTGCGGGCACGGATTCCTCCATAACGCTTTCTTGAATTTGAGCGTGCCGCGCATGTTAGCACTCTCCCCGCGAGAGTGCCAGCACGCCCCTCCCGCGGCCACCGGCGCGACAAGGCCCGAATTTCACCTAAACGTGAGGGTGTGGTAGCGTCAGGTGCTCGAAGGAGTTCCTGCTTGCGCGTCATTCTCCGCCTCTGGAGCTACGCCGTCCCCTACTGGAAGATGCTGGCGGTCGGCCTCGCCTCCATGCTCGGGGCGGCCCTGTTCGGCATGGGCTCGGCTTTCCTCGCCCAGGTCGCCGTCGATATCGGCCTCAACCCGGTGCTGGAAGGGGACTCCATCACCTTCACCGGCGACCGCAGCACGCTCATCCTGGCGGCGCTGCTCGTGGTGGGCTTCGCAGTCGCGCGCGGCATCTCCGCCTTCGCGCAGACGTACATCAGCGAGAGCCTCGGCCAGCGCATCGCCTACGACCTGCGCAACCAGATCTACGACACCGTCCAGCGGCTCAGCTACGCCTACCACGACAAGGTGCAGACCGGCCAGATCATGTCCCGCGCCACGCAGGACGTGGAGGCCATCCGCATGTTCATGTCGATGGCCTCGCTGCGGCTCCTGATGATCATCCTCATGATCATCGTGGGCGTCGGCGGGATGTTCTTCTTCCACTGGCAGCTCGCCCTCGTCAGCTGCATCTCCCTGCCCTACATCGCCTGGCGCTCGTGGGCGGTCCACCGCGTGATGCGCCCCCTCTGGGTGGAGATCCAGCAGAGCGAGGCGCGCATGACGGAAGTGGCAGACGAGGGGCTGGGCGGCATCCGCGTCGTGAAGGCCTTCAGCCGCGAGCCCGTGGAGGCGGCCAAGTTCGGCCGCGCCGCCGAGGAGCAGCGCAACCTCCAGCTCACCCAGGCGACGCTCATGGCGCGGCACGCGCCCATGCTCCAGGGCGTCGCCGGCATCCAGGTGGCGGCCACCGTGGGCGTGGGCGCCTGGTACATCACCCAGGGCACCCTCGCCGCGGGCGAGCTCATCCTCTTCCTCGTGGCCCTGCAGCTCCTGCAGATGCCGGTGCGGATGCTCGGCTTCATGATCACCTCCTTCTCGCGCGCCATCGCCGCGGGCACCCGCGTCTTCGAGGTGCTCGACGCCCGCTCGGCCGTGCAGGAGCGCGAGGGGGCCGTGCCCCTCACCGGCACCCAGGGCCACGTCCGCTTCCGCGACGTCTCCTTCGGCTACGACAACGTGAGCGCCGTGCTGAGCGACATCGAGATCGACGCCCCGCCGGGCAAGGTCATCGCCCTCCTCGGCCCCACCGGCAGCGGCAAGTCGACCATCGTCAACCTGCTCCCCCGCTTTTACGACGTGACCGAGGGCTCGATCTCGATCGACGGCGTCGACATCCGCAACTTCCAGCTCGAGTCGCTGCGGGCGAACATCGGCTCGGTCCAGCAGGACGTGTTCCTCTTCCTGGGCACCATCCGCGACAACATCGCCTACGGCCGCCCCGAGGCCACGCAGGAAGAGATCGAGACGGCCGCCAAGGCCGCCCGCATCCACGACTTCATCATGAGCCTGCCCTACGGCTACGACGAGTGGGTGGGCGAGCGCGGCGTCACCCTCTCCGGCGGCCAGCGCCAGCGCGTCGCCATCGCGCGCACCCTCCTGCTCGACCCGCGCGTCCTCATCTTCGACGACTCGACGGCGAGCGTGGACACGCAGACGGAGTTCCTCATCCAGCAGGCGCTGGCCACGCTGATGGAGGGCCGCACCACGTTCGTGATCGCCCAGCGGCTGCGCACGGTGATGCGCGCCGACGAGATCCTCGTGCTCGACCAGGGCGAGATCGTCCAGCGCGGCACGCACGACGAGCTCCTCGAAGAGGAAGGCCTCTACCGCTCCATCTACGACCTGGAGCTGCGCGACCAGGAAGAGGCGCTCGTCGAGGTGGCCGCGGCCCGGGCGGCGCAGGAGGCCGGTGAGGCGTCCGCGCCCGAGCCCGCCGTGGCCGAGCCCGCGGGTGGCGCGGGCGGCGGCGCGGGCGGCGGCGCCGGAGGCGCGTCCTAATGGGCATGTGGGGCGGCGGCGGGGCCGGAGGCTACAGCTCCGGCATCGGCGGGCAGCGGGGCATGATGCGCGGCGGCAGTCGCAGCCACGACGGCTGGGACGAGGAGTACCTCGGCAAGCCCTACGACGCCGAAGTGGTCCGCAAGATGATCCCCTACCTCAAGCACCGGCGGCGGGCGCTGCTGCTCGCCTTCGCCTGCATGCTCCTCGTTTCCGTCTCCATCTACGTGCCCGCCTTCTTCATCGCCAAGGCCACCGAGGACGCGCTCACGGGCGACGCCGGCCGCATCCCCATCTGGGCGGGCACCCTGGCCGGGCTCGGCGTCCTCGGCTGGGTCGCGGGCATGACGCAGCAGCTGATCATGGCCCGCGTCGGCACGCAGCTCCTCTTCGAGCTGCGCTCGAAGATGTACGAGCATATGCAGGGCCTCTCCCTCTCGTTCTATGACGAGATGGAGGTGGGCCGCATGATCTCCCGCCTCACCAGCGACGTGACGGTCATGCAGGAGCTCCTCAGCACGGGCTCCCTCACCTTCGCCGCCGATATCGTCGGCATCGCCATCGCCGTCGCGCTGATCATGAACGCGGATTGGGAGCTGGCCCTCTACACGCTGGCGGTGGTGCCTCCCCTCATCTTCGTGCTGACCATCTGGGCCCGCTACGCGCGCGAGGCCTTCATCAACGTCCGCATCCGCATCAGCGAGCTCTACGGGAACCTCGGGGAGAGCCTCGCCGGCGTGCGCACCGTGCAGTCCCTCAACCGCGAGGAAGAGAACGCCAAGCGGTTCGACGTGATGAACCAGGAGAACCGCAACGCCAACATCTGGGCGGGCACCCTGACCGCCGTGGTCGTGCCCCTCATCGAGCTGTGCATCGCCATCTCCACAGCGGCCGTGCTCATCGCCGCCGGCTGGCGCGCGCTCGGCGAGGGCACGCTCAGCGCCGAGGCCGCGGCGACCATCGTGGGCGCCATCGTCCTCTTCATCCTCCTCATCCTCCGCTTCTTCGAACCGATCCGGGACCTGGTTATGCAGTACACGATGCTGCAGCGCGCCATGGCCGGCGGCCAGCGCATCTTCGAGGTGCTCGAAACCGTCCCCCGCATCCGCGATCGTGACGACTCCATCGAGCTCAACGACGTCGAGGGCCGCGTCGACTTCGACAACGTCCAGTTCCACTACGTGGAGGGCGTACCCGTGCTCGAGGACTTCGAGCTGCACGTCGAGCCCGGCGAGACGATCGCGCTGGTGGGGCACACCGGCTCCGGCAAGACCACGATCACGACGCTCATCAGCCGCGGCTACGACGTGTCCGAGGGCTCCATCCGCGTCGACGGGCACGACGTGCGCAACATCAAGCGGCGCTCGCTCACGCAGTTCATGGGCGTCGTCCTGCAGCAGCCCTACCTCTTCAGCGGCACCATCCGCGAGAACATCGAGTACGGGAAGCCGGGCGCCACCGACGAGGAGATCGAGCAGGCCTCGATCGCGGTGGGCGCGCACGACTTCATCTCGCGCCTGCCCGGCGGCTACCACCACGAGCTGCACCAGCGCGGCCAGAACATCTCCGTGGGCCAGCGCCAGCTCCTCAGCTTCGCCCGCGCCGTGCTGGCCGCGCCCCGCATCCTCATCCTCGACGAGGCGACCGCCTACGTGGACACGCAGACCGAGGTCATCATCCAGCGCGCCCTGCGCAACCTCCTCCAGAACCGGACCTCGTTCGTCATCGCTCACCGCCTCTCCACCATCCGCGAGGCCAGCCGCATCGTCGTCCTAGAGAACGGCCGCATGGTCGAGATCGGCACGCACGACGAGCTGCTCGCCAAGGACGGCGTCTACGCGCGCCTCTACAAGATGACCTACGAGCAGGAGCAGGACGCCTCGCTCGGCGAGGACGAGGCGGTCATCCGCCGCCGCCGCGGCGATGTCGGCGACGTCGGGGATGTCGCCCCGCAGCCCGCGGGCGGCAAGTAACCCGTTCGGAAACCCTGCGGATCCCGTGCGGCATCGCGTTCGCATATCGGTGGCTCACCGCGCACCGGGCGCACCCCTCCTGGAACCCGCACGCGACACCGCCCGCTTCCCGCCACGGGTTCCGCACCCCGCTGACTCCGCGAGCAGCCCGCACTGGCAGCCTCAATGGGCCAGTCCCGCCCCTTCCCGCGCGGCTCACCGTCACCATCGTCCCCACAGCTACTTCCCGAGCTAGGATCGGTCCTGATGTTCGATAGCGTTCGGATCACGGTGGAAGGTGGAACCGGCGGGGGCGGCGCCGCGACGTTCCACCGGGAGAAGTTCGTGCCCCTCGGTGGCCCCGATGGCGGCGACGGCGGTCGCGGAGGGCGCGTCTTCCTGCGGGCGGTCGACGACGTGTACACGCTGGAGCAGTTCCGTAGCCGCAGGCGCTTCCGCGCGGGGAACGGCGGTCCCGGAGGTCCCAGGCTCAAGGCTGGCCCCCAGGGGGAGGACCTGACGCTGGACGTGCCTGCGGGGACAGTCGCCTTCGATGAGGAGAGCGGCGAACCGGTGGCCGACCTCGCGGAGCCGGGTGCGACCGCGCTCGTCGCCTGGGGTGGACGTGGGGGCTGGGGGAACAAGCGCTTCGCCACCAGCACGAACCAGGCGCCGCACTACTCCCAGCGCGGCCACGCCGGCGAATCCGTCGCGCTCCGGCTCGACCTGCGCCTGCTCGCGGACGTGGGCCTGCTGGGTCTCCCGAACGCGGGCAAGTCCACGCTTCTCGCGGCCGTCTCCCACGCAAGACCAAGGATCGCCGAGTACCCGTTCACGACGCTGGAGCCGATGCTGGGCGTCGTCGAGGTCGGCTACGAGCGCTTCACCCTGGCCGACCTGCCCGGGCTCATTGAGGGCGCGAGCGAGGGCTACGGCCTCGGCTTCGAGTTCCTGAAGCACGTGCGCCGCTGCCGCGTCCTCCTGCACGTGATCGACTGCAGCTCGATCGACCCGGTGACCGACTACGAGCTCATCGAGACCGAGGTCCGCACCTACGACGACCTTCTGGCCGACATCCCCCGCGTCGTGGCGGTCACGAAGTCGGACCTCGACGAGGAGATCGCGCGGGATGCCGCCGACACGCTCGAGGCGCACATCGGCGCCCCGGTCGCGGCCATCTCCGCACAGGCGGGGCAGGGAACGGACGCGCTCGTCGCGGAGCTCATGGCGCTTGTGAGCGAAGAACGCGAGCGCGCCGCTTCCCGACCGCCCGAGGTTCTGCCCGTCGTCCGGCCGCAGCCGGAGGAGCGCTTCACGGTCGCGCGCAAGGGGCCCGGCCTGTTCGCGGTGGAGGGGCAGCGCGTCGTGACCTTCATCGAGATGATGGACCTCGAGATGGACGGCGCCCGCGACGAGGTCGATCGCCGCCTGCAGCGCTGGGGCGTGGCCCGCGCCCTCCGCCGCGAGGGCGTGGCCGAGGGCGACACCGTGCGCTTCGGCGAGGTCGACCTCGCCTGGCGGGAGTGAACGGCCCCGCGCGCTAGAATGGCCTCCCCTGCCCGAAGGAGGCCCTCCCCATGTCCGAGACCGTGCGCTACGAGACCGACGGCGCCGTCGGCGTCATCACCCTGAACCGCCCCGACGCGCTCAACGCCATGAGCGGCGAGCTGCTCGATGCGCTCGTCGCGCGCGGCCAGGAGGCGGCGTACGACGAGGCCGTGCGGTGCGTGGTGGTGACGGGCGCGGGGCGCGCCTTCTGCTCGGGCGGCGACCTCAAGAGCATCGGCGCCGGCGACGGGCTCGACCCGCTCGGCAGCACCGCCGTCCTGCGCCGCTTCGAGGAGATCTCGCGGCTGCTGGCGGAGATGCCCAAGCCCACGATCGCGGCCGTCAACGGCGCCGCCGCGGGCGCCGGCTTCTCTCTCGCCCTCGCCGCCGACATCCGTCTCGCCGGCGCGAGCTCCCGCTTCGTGACCGCCTTCGGACGCGTCGGCCTCACGGGAGACTTCGGCGGGAGCTGGCAGCTGGAGCGCATCGTGGGCGTCGCGAAGGCGAAGGAGCTCTACCTCCTCGGCTCCCAGATCGACGCCGCCACGGCCCTGCGGCTCGGCATCGTGAACCGCGTCGTCCCCGACGGCGCCCTGCGCGACGAGGCGATGGCGCTCGCCGCCAGGCTCGCCGCCGGCCCCACCGCCGCCTACGCCCGCATGAAGCGCAACTTCGCCTAC
Source organism: Tepidiformaceae bacterium (assembly GCA_965203115.1). Taxonomy (GTDB): domain Bacteria; phylum Chloroflexota; class Dehalococcoidia; order Tepidiformales; family Tepidiformaceae; genus UBA2991. The sequence goes on from OZ241859.1 coordinate 389,377, forward strand.
GGCGCGACCCACACCTTCGCCGAGACGCTGACGTTCGAGGCCGGCAACATGATCGCCGCCTCGAAGACGGAGGACTTCAAGAACGCCGCCGCGGCCTTCGTCGAGCGCCGCGAGCCGGAGTTCAAGGGGCGCTAGTACGGGTCATCCACTCCGGGCTGAGCCACGTCGAAGGGTCTGGAGCGCGCGCCCACTCCCTCAGCCATCCTGGCGACGCTGCATGGCCAGCAAGAGGGCTGCCATGTCGACCCCCTGATCGGCCAGCGAATCGAGCCCGTCCTCAACGCTGAGGCGTCGGTCGTCCGGAAGGACGACCGAGTGGGCGGCCCGGTACGTGACGAAGAGATAGTCGCCGGGCGAGCGGCTGCGTGGAGCACCGGAGAACTTCCCGGAACGGACGGGGTAATTCGGCCCTTCGACCGCTAGGCTGGCCCCATGATGCGTCGGGCCCGCGCCTTCCTCCCGCTGCTCGCCTGCCTGCTTCCCCTCGCGGCGGCGGCGTGCGGCGGCGAGACGATCCCTCCCGCCCCGGGCCCGGCGCATCGCCCACCTGCCGGATCGCCGCGGGTGTGTGAGCGGAGCTAGCGCGCGCCCTGGGGCTCGACGAGGATGGCTCCGGCGGCGTCGGGGCTCGTGCCCGCCGGAGCGCGGATGGCGATCTTGTCGCCGTCGGTGATGGGCGCGTCGTAGGGCTCGACGAAGAAGAGGGGGACGCGCGCGAGAATCTCGACCGTGATGGGGCCGTCCGGTCCGGCGAGAACAACGTCGGCCCCGCCGTCGCTCGGGTAGTGGGTGATGGACTCGACGCGGCCCCAGAGGACGGGCCGGTGGTCCGGGTTGCTCACCAGCTCAAGGCCGGTGAAGCCCGCGGGCGAGCGCGCGAGGCCGTCGGCCCCGGGCGCGCCCGGGTCGCGGATGGCGATGACCTGGCGGATGACGTAGTTCCGCACCGGATCCCGCTCCCCGGTGAAGACGAGCCAGGCGCCGGGCTCGATGCCGGAGGGCAGCCCGGCGACGTACGCCTCGAGCGTGACTCCCGCCTGCAGCGTCGCCGTGAACGCGTCCCCCTCGATGTTCGCGGGCAGGAGCGTGAGGGAGGCGCCGTTCGCCTCGCGCACGTCGAAGACGGCGACGGGGTTGGCGGGCTGCGGCGTCACGAACGCGCCCGCCTCGGGCGGCGCGTCGCTCCCGGCCGACTGCGAGACGACGAAGGCCACGATCCCGCCCCCGACGAGCAGCGCCAGCAGGAGCGCGGCCGCCGTCACGGGCGCGACCAGCCGGCGTCGCGAAGGCGGTGGCGGCGTCAGGGGCTCCTCGATAGCCACGCGCTCATGATAGATGGCGGGAGATGCGAGAGCGCGTTTCGCCCTACCTGGCCTTGGAGCCGCCGTCGACCTGGTAGTAGGCGCCCGTCATGAAGGAGGACTCGTCGCTCAGGAGGAAGGCGGCGAGGGCGGCGACCTCGTGGGGCTCGCCGTAGCGGCGCAGGGGCAGACCTGCGGCGATGTCGCGGTAGCGGCCCTCGGGGTCGTCGGGATCGCCGCCCCGCTCGATGGAGCGCATCATGCGCGTCTCGATGGGCGCGGGGCAGATGGCGTTCACGCGGATGCTGTCGCGGGCGAACTCGAGCGCGGCCGTGCGCGTGATGCCGATGACCGCGTGCTTGCTCGCCCCGTAGGCGACGAGGTGGGGCGTGCCCCCCAGGCCGGCGGTCGAGGCGGTGTTGACGACCGCGCCCCCGCCCCGCGCCCGCATCGCCGGGGCGACCGCCTTCAACCCCAGCCAGACGCCCTTCACGTTCACGTCGAGGACCTTGTCGAACATGTCCTCGGGGTAGTCGGTGAGGGGGGTGACGACGCCCTCGATGCCGGCGTTGTTGAAGAACCCGTCGATGCCGCCGAAGTTGTCGACGGCCTCGTTCACGTAGCGCTGGTGGTCGGCCCAGACGGTCACGTCGGTGGGGACGGCGATGGCCTCGCCGCCGGCTGCTTCGACGGCCTCGACGGCGCCGCCGAGATCGGTCCCGGCCAGGTCGACGGCGACGATGCGGGCGCCCTCGCGCGCGAGCCGCACGCAGGTCGCGCGGCCGATGCCGCCCGCCGCGCCGGTGATGACCTCGACCTTGCCTTCGAAACGCCGGCCAGTGTCTTCCGGTCGCTCGGCTGCTTCGCGCTCGCCCGGGTTCTCTAGATGCTCGACTGCTTCGCGCTCGCTCATACATCCTCCCCGAGCCGGTGGCCCGCGAGCGTAGTGTAGGAGAGCGGGGCGTGGAGGGGGCGACGGGTAGGGGCGGCGGCGCTATTCTGTGAGTTCGCTCGGGGTGTAGCTCAGCCAGGTAGAGTGCTTCGTTCGGGACGAAGAGGTCCCCGGTTCAAATCCGGGCACCCCGACCAACCTTCCCCCACCGATGTCAGGATTCGCGGCGGCCCGCGGGCAGGCGGCCGAGCGCGTTCGCGAGCCGTTCGCGCACCTCGATGGCGATGGCGGCCAGCGCCTCGTTCCCCACCCCGCCCAGCGTGACCGTCGGGTCGACCGCCTCGACGACGATCCCGTCGCCCTGCGCGTGGACGGCGACGCTGCAGGGGAGCAGCGCGCCCGCGTCGGGGTCGGCGTCGAGGGCGCGGCGCAGCAGGTCGCCGTCGCAGACGCCGAGGATCGTGCAGGCGCTTCCGAGGGCGCCGCTGGCGTCGAGCGTGGTGGCGATGTCGAAGCCCTGCTCGCGCAGCGCCTCCTTGGTGCGGTTCAGCCCCTCGATGAAGTCGAAGTTGGCGGTGCGCCGCAGGGCGAAGGCGCGCTCCTCGACCGATGATGCGGACATGCGCGGGATGGTAGCAGGGTGGCGGGGCGCGGGCGCGGTCGACGGGGGCGCGCGGCTGGCGCACCCTTGTGCCGTGTCCGTCTCGCGATTGCGGTTCGCTCCTGTCGTGGCGGCGCTGGCGCTGCTGGCGGGGGGCTGCATGGGTGGCGGCGGCGGGTCCGGGGTGGAGGTGGCGACGGTGGCGCCGGCCGCCGAGGAGACCCCGGCCGCGCGCGTGGGCGTCGCGACCGCGGAGGCGGTCATGGTGCCGCCCGAGCTCATCGTGTCCGTCGGCGAGGTCCCGCAGGGCGGGGCCGTCCTCGTATCGCTCACGGGCAGCGTGGAGGCGGGCGAGGCCGTGTTCCTCGGGCGGCGCTATCCCCTCATCCAGGGCGACTTCAGCAAGTACACCTACGTGGGCATCGGCGTCTTCGACACCCCCGGGGCGCACGTGCTGCTCGTGCGGTTCACCCTGGCGAACGGCACCGAGGGCAGCTTCGAGCACGAGATCGCGATCACCGAGACCCAGTGGGATGTCACCACCATCTACTACCAGGAAGGCGCCGGCGATCCGGTGCTCGACCAGGACGAGCGCGACCGCGAAGACGCCCTGCTCGCGCAGACGTACTCCGGAATGACGCCGGAGAAGCTGTGGGAAGGCCGCTGGCGGATACCGACGGGGGGGCAGATCTCGAGCCAGTTCGGCGAGCGTCGCTCCTTCAACGACGGGCCGGTGCAGGGCAACCACGGCGGCACCGACTTCGGGGCCCCGGAAGGTGACCCCGTCACGGCGACGAACAGCGGTCGCGTGGCGCTCGCGCGGCAGCTCGCCATCCGCGGGAACATGGTCATCATCGACCACGGCGGGGGCGTGTTCTCCGGCTACGCCCACCTGGGCGCCTTCGCCGTCGCCGAGGGGCAGGTGGTGGAGAAGGGCCAGGTGATCGCGTTCGTGGGGAACTCGGGCCTCTCGACGGCGCCCCACCTGCACTGGGAGATCTCGGTCCACGGCGTGCTCGTCGACCCGATGCGCTTCATCGACGGCCGGAACGGGTTCTAGCGGTGCGGTTGACGGTCGAGGTGGAGGGGGAAGGGGACGCGGGGGCGCTGCCCGGGGACGGGGCGACGCTCGTCGCGTTCATGTCGTTCGCGGCGGTTCGGGGGTTCGGCGCGCGCCACCCGCTGATCGCGCTCTCGGAGCGGGTCGCGGAGCTGGGGGTGCGGCTGGGACCGCTCACGACTTTCTACGAGCGCGGGTCCGAGGACGCCGAGGACGAGGCGAACCTGGAGCGCGCCTGGCAGGATGCGCCCCCGCTCGCGGCCAGCCTCGAGGCGCTGGGCGAGGCGCTGGCCGGGGACGAGCGCGCGACCGTCCTGGTGCGGCGGGCGGGGGCGGAGTCGCTGGGGGCGGAGGCGGAGGCGTTGCGCGCCATCGCCGGGCGGGCGGGGCGCGCCAAGCGTCGCGTGCGCCTAACCTACGAGCTGTGATTCGCCGGCGCCGGGAAGCCATCAGCGCGCGGGAACGCTGGCTCGCGGGCCCGCGGGCGGCCCTCGCGCGCGCCCTCGAATCGCCCTCGGGACGGGCGTTCCTCTTCCCCCGCGCCGCCAGGATGATCGAGCTGCTCCAGCTCGACACGGCCCGCACCTACCTCGATGTCAGCCTCGGAGGCGGCGGCTTCGCCGAGCTGCTGGCCGCGGGGGCGGGCTCCCCCGCGCGACCGGTCGTGCTCGACCTGTCGCCGGCGGCGGACTCGGTCGACCTCGTCGGCTGGCCCGAGCGGCTGCCGTTCCGGGATGCGTCCTTCGACGCCGTTACGGTCCTGCACGTCCTGCGCGCCCTCGACGACGACGCCGTCCACGGCTTCGCCGAGGAGCTCTCGCGCATCCTCGCGCCGGGCGGGGCGGGACTGATCGTCGAGTTCGCGCCGGTGCGCTGGGGCCTGCTCAACGACCTGCACCGCCGCCTCGTGTCGGGAGGCTGCGCGGAGGTCGACCTGCGCGGCTGGGGCCGGATGGCGGCGCTCCTGACGGAGTGCGGCTTCGACGCGATCGACCTGGTCGAGATGGGCCCGTTCGCGCTGCCCCCCATCCCGCGCGTCTGCGTGCTCGTGCGCCGCCGCCCCTAGCCGGTCGCCTCGACGACTCCGTGGCGGTGGCCGAGGCGGGGGAGGCGGCGGTTGAGGCCGGCGAGCACCTCGTAGTTGATGGTGTCGATGTGGGCGGCGACTTCGGCGGCGGTTATCTCCTCGCCGCCCTGCTCGCCGATGAGCACGGCTTCGTCGCCTTCGGCGACGCCGGGAACGCCGGTGACGTCGATGAGGAACTGGTCCATGCAGATGCGCCCCACGATCGGGCAGCGCCGGCCGCCGGCGAGCACGTGTCCGCGGTTGCTGAGGGCGCGCTGGTAGCCGTCGGCGTAGCCGATGGGCACGAGCGCGACGCGCGTTTGCCGTTCGGCGACCCAGGTGAGGCCGTAGCTCACGCCCTCGCCGGGGGCGACATCGAAGACGCGGGCGAGGCGCGCCTTCATGCTGAGGACGCGCCGCAGGCCCGGGTTGGGGGTGTGGTCGGGGAGCGCGCCGTAGATGCCGAGCCCCGTGCGCACCGCGTCGTAGCGGAACTCGGGGTGGCGGATGGTGGTGGCGGTGTTGGCGATGTGGCGCATCGGCACCGGCCCCGCCAGCTGGACCGCCTCGGCCACGACGCGGTCCTGCTCGATGGTGAAGGAGTCGTCCTCGTGGTCGGCGTTGGCGAGGTGCGTCCAGAGCGCCTCGAGCGTCACCCCTTCGAGGGCGCGCACGCGCACGGCGAGAGCCGCGACGGCGTCGGGAGCCAGTCCGAAGCGGTGCATCCCGCTGTCGACCTTGACGTGGACCGGCACGGGCGCCTTGCCCGCGCGCAGCGCCGCCGCCGAGACCGCCTCGGCCTGCTCCGCGCTGTCCACGGTGAGGGTGATGTCGTTCGCGACGGCCGCCTGCGCGTCCTCGGGAAAGGAGTGGCCCAGGACGAGCACCGGCCTCGTGACGCCTGCCTCCCGAAGCGCGATTCCTTCGGGCAGGTAGACGACGGCGAAGCGCTCGATCCCGGCGGCTTCGAGCGCGGGCCCGACGATGCCGGCGCCGTGCCCGTAGGCGTTCGCCTTCACGACGGCCATGACGGTCGCGTCGCCGGCGGTCTCGCGGAGAACGCGGGCGTTGGTGGCGAGGGCGTCGAGGTCGAGCTCGATCCAGGCGTTGAGCGCTTTCGTGGCGCTCCCGAGGGGCGCTCCGACCGCCGTGGAGGTCTTCGCCTGCATGCCCGCCCCCTTCCCCCGGGCGGCGCTTTGACCGGCCCGCGAGAACGGGCCTAGCATCGATGGGGTGGAGGCCAGACGCAACCGGCCCGGCCCTCGCCCGGTGAGGCGCGCGTGGCACGGTGCCTTGGCGACCATCTTCGCGGTCCTCGCGCTGGTCGCCTGCGGCGCCGAGGACGTCCCTCCCCCCACCCCTTCCCCGACCCCGACGCCCGTCGCGACGGTGGCGGCGACCCCCACGCCGGAGCCGGCCGTGCTCCTCGACGAGGCGTACGTGCTGCTGCGGAGTGGTCGCCATGCCGAGGCCGCGGACGCGTTCGCGGCGATCGCGGAACGCGCGACAGACCCTCGGGAGCGCTCGACCGCGCGCCTGGGCGAGGCGGTGGCGGCATACGAGCTGGGCTTGCACGGGCGCTCCCTTTCGCTGCTGCGGCAGGCCTTCGCTACGGCGGCGCACGGGTCGCCCGAGGAGGCGCGCGCGGTCTACCTGCTGGGAGTGCGGCTGAACGAGGCGGGGGCCTTCGAGGAGGCGGTGGCGCTCCTGCGGCCGCACGCCGTGCTCGGCAGCGGCCTCGCGCTCGCCCCTTCGATCGTGTCCGAGTACGCCCGCGCGCTCGCCGGGAACGGCGACGTCGAGCGGGCCGAGACCGTGTGGCAGTCGCTGCTGGCGACGCCGGGGCTGGGGGAGCAGCTGCGGCTGCCGATCCTGCGCCAGCGCGCGTCGATCGCGCGCGTGCAGGGCGACCTGGAGGGGCGGCGGCGCTGGCTGGGCGAGCTGGCTGTGCTGACGAGGGACCCGGAGGTGCGCCACGAGCTGGCGGCGGTCGGCTTCCTCCTCGGCGACCTCGACCTGTTCGAGGCGCAACTGCGCGCCATCATCGCGGAGAGCCCCGCGACCGAGGAGGCGCTGTCTTCCATTCGCGATCTGCGCCAGGCCGGCTACGAGGTCGACCCCGGCGACGAGGGGTTCGTGTACTACCGCCACCGCGCCTACCCCGAGGCCCGGGCCGTGCTGGAGCCGGCGGTGCAGGACCCGGCGGCGGGCGGGGCGGCGCTGGCCTACCGCACCTACTTCCTGGCGGCCGCGTACGACGACGACGGCTACTACCTGGAAGCGGTGCCGCTCTACGACGCCGTGGCGGCGGCGCCGGAGGCGGGCGTCTTCGCGCACCGGGCGCGGTACTGGGCGGCGCGGGCGCTCGAAAGCGCGGGGCGCTTCACCGAGGCCGCGCGGCGCTACGACGCGGTCGCGGGGGAGGTTGGGGGCGAGTTCGCGCGGGAGGCGGTGTTCCGGAGCGGGTTCGCGCGGTTGCGGGCGGGGGACGTGGCGGGAGCGGTCGCGGCCTGGGCGGCCCGCGACATCGCCGAGGCGCGCACGCACTACTGGCGGGGGCGGGCGCTGGAGGAGCTGGGCGACGTCGAAGCGGCGCAACGCGCCTACCTGGACGCCGTCGCGCTGGAGCCGCGCGCGTTCCACGGCATCGAGGCGCGGCGGGCGCTGGCGCAGGACGTGCGCGGCGACGGTCGCTACCGGCCCCTCGCGCCGCCACCTGTCACCGACTGGGAGGGGCTGGCGGCCTGGCTGGCGACGCACCGCGCCGGGGAGCTGACCGGGGCGGCGCTGGAGGCGCCGGAGCTGGCGCTGGTGGGGCTGGGGGGCCGGGCGGCGGAGGCGATCGATCTGGCGGCGGCGCGCACGAGCGACCCCTGGGCGCTGCTGTCGCTGGCGCGCACGGCCTCGGAGGCGGGTTTGCCGGAGCAGGTCTCGGGTATCGCCCTGCGTATACAACAGGTGCTCGGTATCAGTGACGAGGACCTCCCGGATGCCTTCGCGCGGCTGCGGTACCCGCTCCCGTACGCGGCCCTGCTCGAGGAGCACGGCAAGGCGAACGACCTCGACCCGCTGTTCCTGGCGGCGCTCATCTACCAGGAGAGCCGCTGGGACCCGAAAGCGGTCTCGATTGCGGACGCCGCCGGCCTGACGCAGGTGATCGGCCCCACGGCCGAGTGGATCGCGGATCGTCTCGGGAGGGAGCGCCTCGCCCCGGGCGAGCTGTTCCGGCCGGCCGTGTCGATCGAGTTCGGCGCCTACTACCTCGGCATCCAGGTCCGCGAGTTCGGCGACGCCCACCACGCGCTCGCGGCCTACAACGGCGGCCCCTCGAACGCCGAGCGCTGGGCGCTGGTGGCGTCGTCGCCGCCCGCGGACTTCGTGGAGGCGATCACGTTCCTGGAGACCCGGCATTATGTTCAGGTTGTGATGGAGCACTACGCCTGGTACCGGGCGCTGTACGGCGAGGGGACTGGCGGCTAGGGGGATTGGGTCGTAGGTTAGTGGGCCGGAGAAACAGGTCGTGTCGCCGAAGAGAACGTACCAACCGCACCGTCGCCCGCGCCGCCGCCGTCACGGCTTTCGCCGGCGGATGGCGTCGCGATCGGGCCGGGCGATCCTGAAGGCGCGGCGAGTGAAGGGCCGGAGGCGGCTGACGGTCGTCTAGGCGGGGGGCGCGCGGTGGAGCCACTGCGGCGGCGCGCAGAGTTCGAACAAGTGTTCGTATCAGGGACATTCGTGGGCGGTCGGGCGCTGGCCGTCCGGGTGCTGGCGCGCGGCGAGGGGCCGACGCGCGTCGGGTTCGCGGTCGGGAAGCGCCTGGACAAACGCGCCGTGATCCGGAACCGCGTGCGGCGCCGGCTGCGCGAGATACTGCGGCAGCTCGAGCTCCGAGACGGGTACGATGTCGTCGTGCTGGGTCGACGGGCCGCACTGACCGCGGACAGCCCGTCGTTGCGAGCCGATGTCCGGGCCGTCTGCGAGAGGGCCGGATTGCTGGAAGAGGAGAACGGGCCGTGAGATGGGTGCTGATCGGGGCCATCCGCGTGTACCAGGTCACGCTCGCCGGTCTGTTCATGGGGAACTGCCGGTTCGAGCCCAGCTGTTCGCGGTACGGAGAGGAAGCCATCCTCCGCCACGGCGTGGTTCGTGGCACATGGCTGACCGTGAGGCGCCTCGGCCGCTGCCGTCCGGGTGGCGGCTACGGCTACGACCCGGTCCCGGACTAGGCCTGCGTCTGTTTCACGTGAAACAAGGCGTGGGCGACCCGAGAAGTGGCGCGTTGAGTGGGTTGCGGGGGCGGTAGTGCGTAGCGGGGCTCGATCTTTGTGAAGGACGGGACCCCTTGAGGCGGACAGCCGTGGCTGAGGCAGAGGTGGCGGGCGAGGCATGGCGCTTTCAGCGCGTGAAGGGAGTGCGCAAGAGAGTGGCACCGAGGAACTGGTGGGGGGCTGGCGCAATCCGTGAGCGAGTGCCAGGTGCAAGGACTGACGAGACAGCCGGGCAGCGGGCGTCCCGTCTTGCGCTTGTCAAAGAAGGGGTGTTTCACGTGAAACATCGAGCCGGGGCGGAGGCGCTTCCTGGGCCGAGGAGGGCTCGCCCTAAAAGCGATAAAGAGTATAAGCGGATTAGGGTTTCCGTCGTCGGAAGCGGCGAGAAAGTTGCGACGCTGCGGTGTTTCACGTGAAACAGAGACTTACGTCTGCTGACCGTAACGGGGTTGCTGCTAGGATGCCTTCCGTGCGCCTTTCGAAGGTCCTGATCCCGCTTGTCCTCGCCGTAGCCGTCTTTTCCAGCGGCTGCGTGGGGTTTTCCGAACCCCGCGGCTGGGCTGCCCCCGTTTTCGACGGCGATACGGTCTACCTGTTCGTGGATCGCGACGAGTTCGCGGCCGTCGCGCTCGATGAGTTCGGCGGGGAGGCCCGCTGGGTGTTCCCGGATGGGGATCTCGATGCGGAGAGCGAGATCGACCTCGAGGCGGTGTACGCGCCGCCCCTGTTTGCCGGCGATCGCATCATCCTGGCGGGTTTTTCGGGCGAAATGGTCGCCCTCGGGCCCGAGGGGCGCTATATCGCGGGCCGCGGGAGCTGGTGGCGGGATGACGTGGAGGGCAGCATCGTCGGGGGCGCGACCCTGGCCGGCGAGCGCTTCGTCTTCGGGACGACGGAGGAGCGCCTCTACGTGAGGAACGTCGTCGATGGCGGCGCCGTGGCCCCGTGGCCAGTCGATGGGCGGGAGCTGGACGGCGAGATATGGTCCCAGCCGGTCGTTGTCGGAGACACGCTCTATGTCGGGACCATGGCCGGCAACCTCTACGCCTTCGACCTCGAGTCCGGGCAGCCCCTGTGGGCGAGCCCGTTCGATGCCGGCGGCGCTATCGCCGACCTGTCGTTCATAGGGAACGGCGTGCTGTTCGTGCCGACGCTCCGGGGCAAGGTGTGGCTGGTCGACGCGGCTGCCGGCACGTCGCTGCGCGAACCCTTCCAGGCTGAGGGCTGGGTGTGGACGCGGCCCGCGATCCGCGACGGCGTCGCCTACTTCGGTGACTTCGAGGACTTCGTCTACGCCTGGGACATGAACTCCGGGCGGACCCTCTGGACCTACCAGGCCGGGAACAAGGTCAAGGCGCAGGGCGTCATAATCGGCGAAACGCTTATCGTTGGCGACGAGGGCGGCACCGTGCACTTCGTGGACGTGGCAAGTGGCGTGCGGCGGAACGCCGTGAAACTCGACGGCGCCGGCAAGATTCGAGCAGGTTTGGTGGAAAAGGAAGGTTTTGCCTGGATCCTCGGCACCGAGGGCAGGCTCTACCGCGCCGACCCCGAGACGCTCACCGTGATCGAGCGTGAAATGCGGGGCCTGCCATGATTCGCGCGGTCCCCCAGCGCGCCGGCCTCGGCCTGGTCCTGATCTCGGTCGTCGCGCTCGTGTTCGTCATCGCCACCTTCGGCTTCACGAAGACGTTCACCGTCGGCCTGCTCGACCCGATGATCAACGTGCTCGTGGTGCTCAACCACGCGCTCTGGGGCAGCTTCGGGCTGGCGGTCATCGCCTTCACGATCATCGTCCGGTTCGTGACCTTCCCCCTGACCCTGCGCCAGCTCCAGCAGACGCGCGCGATGCAGGCGCTGCAGCCGCGCGTGCAGGAGATCCAGAAGAAGTTCACCGACCCCAAGCGGCGGCAGGAAGAGATGATGAAGGCCTACCGCGAGGCGGGGGTCAATCCGCTCGGCTGCCTGGGGCCGCTGGTGCTCCAGTTCCCCGTCCTGATCGGGCTCTTCTACGCTATCCGCCAGACCCTCGCGATCTCGCCGGAGGCGCTCGACAACCTCTCCGGCCACCTCTACTCGTGGAGCTACATCCAGAGCGCCATCCCGCTCGAGGAGAGCTTCATCGGCATCAACCTGGCCGAGGGCGCGTCCATCAGCGTGCTCAACCTCAACCTCCTGATCGTCGTGCTCGTCGGCGTCTCCACGTGGGCGCAATCGAAGACGACGGTCACCGTCGCAACCGACGAACGGGCGCGCACGCAGCAACAGATGATGACCTGGATGCTGCCCATCATGTTCATGTTCTTCGGGCTCAGCTTCCCCAGCGGCGTCAGCCTCTACTGGGTCGTCACGTCGTTCGTGAGCGTGGGGCTCAACATCATCGTGTACGGCTTCCCCGCGCTGAACATCCCGCCCCTCGTGGGGCCACCGACTCCACCCGCCTCGGTCGAGGCGGCCGCATCTGTAACTTCGGAGGGCTCGGGCCAGTCGCGCCCGCGTCCCTCCCGCGAATTGAGGTCTTCTGCTCATGGATCACGCCGAAGCAAACGGAAAAACCGTCGACGACGCGCTTAAGGCGGCGCTGGCCAAGCTCAACGCCACCGTTGATGAAGTCGAGATCGTCGTGCTGGACGAAGGACAGCGCGGGGGGCGCCTCTTCGGGCGCGGCGCCCGCGATGCCGTCGTCCGCGTCGAGCGCCGCGCGGACGGACCGCGCGAGAGCGCTCCCGAACCGCCCGACACGAGCATCCCCCGTGGACGCGGCGGTCGCGGCGGAAGCGGGGGCGCCGGCCGCGACCGGGGACGGCGCGGTGGTGGCCGCCGGGGTGGCGGCCGTGGCGGCGAGCGCGGTGGGCGCGGCGGCTCGGGAGGCCCTCGCGGCCCTCGCGCCGAGCGGGGCCCTCGCGCCGAGCGCGCGCCCCAGCTGACCGAACAGGACTTCTTCGGGGAAGGCGCCGCGCCGCCCGCCCGCGAACCGGCGCGCAGCGGGCCGCCCCCGCGGCGCTCGTCCGGTGGCGGCGGTGGTGGCGGCGGCGGCCCCCGTCGGGAGCGCCCGCGCCGGCGCCGCCACGACGAGCACATCGAGCCCGATATCAACGCCGAGGAGGTCGACCTGGCCGCCGAGGTCGTCGACTCCATCCTCCAGATCCTCGAGATAGACGCCGACATCAACATCCGGGAGCCCGTCACCCCGGGCGACGGGCTCGGCAGCGCCCGCGCCGTCATCGATGTCTCCGGGGACGACCTGGGGATGCTCATCGGGCGGCGGGGCGAGAGCCTGATGGCCTTCCAGTACGTCGTGAACCTCGTGATGACGCGCCGCTTCCCGGGGCGGGGCTCGGTCACGATCGATATCGAGCAGTACCGCCGCCGCCGCGAGGAGCAGCTCGTCTCGCTGGCGGAGCGCATGGCCGAGCGCGTGCGCGATATCGGCGAGCCGATCACGCTTGAACCGATGTCGGCGGCCGAGCGCCGCCTCGTCCACCTCGCCCTCGTCGACGACCCCGACGTCGAGACGAACAGCGTTGGCGAGGGGGACAGCCGCAAGGTCGTCATCAGCCTGCTGGAGGAGTGATGGAATGAGCCCGCCCGCGCCCGGAATCGTGATCGTGGGGAACGTGACCGAGGATTTGTCGCCCGGGTGCGCCTGGACGCCGGGCGGCCCCGCGCTCTACAGCGCGCGCGCCGCGGCGGCGCTGGGCGCGGACGTGACGCTCGTGACCCGCGTGCCCGCGGACTACGACCGCAGCGTCTTCGAGGGGCTGACCGTGAAGGAGCTTCCGGCGGAGGGCGCTCCCCGCTTCGAGAACGCCCATCCCGACGGTGGGCTCCGGCGCCAGACGCTCCACCAGGCGGGCGAGCCCATCGCCGGCGAGGACGTGCCCGGTGGCCTGGCCGCCGACGCCGTCATCGCCGCGCCCGTGATGGACGAGTTGGAGGCGTTCCCGCCGGTTGAGGCGCCCGTGCGGATAGTCTCCCTGCAGGGGGCGCTGCGCTGGGCGATCCCGAACCGCCCCGTGCGCCGCGCGGGCTTCGCGCCCTCGCGGGCGCGCGCGCTCCAGCCGATGGGCGCGGTCGCCGCGTTCAGCGACGAGGACGCCGACGATCCGTCCGGCCTCGCCACCTCCCTCTCCCTGCGCGGACCGGCTATCGTGACGCGCGGCGCCCGCGGCGCCTGGCTCTACCGCAGGGGCTCGCGCAGCGTCCTGCCCGCCTTCGCCACCAACGTGACCGACACCACGGGCGCCGGCGACGGCTTCGTGGCCGCCCTGGCGCTGCGGCTGGTGGAGACGGGGGATCTGTTCGAATCGTGTACATTCGCGAATGCAATGGGCTCGCTGGTGGTCGAGCGAACAGGCCTGATGGCCATGCCGTCGCGCAGGGACGTGGACGCGCGCGTGCGGCGAGGAGTGGCGAATGGTTCGTGAGACGATCGCGTTCGTGAACCAGAAAGGCGGCGTGGGCAAGACCACGACCGCCGTCTCGCTGGCGGCCGCCCTAGGGCGTCGGGGCGAACGGGTGCTGCTGATCGACCTCGACGCGCAGGCGAACGCCACGAGCACGGCCGGCGTCGCGGAGGTCGAGGGGCCGTCCATCTACGAGGTGCTGATGCAGGAAGCCGAGGCCCGCGACTGCATCGTGCATATCGAGGAGGAGCAGTTCGACCTGCTGCCCGCCACGCGCGAGCTCTCGGGCGCGGAGGTGGAGCTGGCGCCCGCCATCGCCCGCGAGCAGCGGCTGAAGAACATCTGCGCGCCCCTGGCGGAGGAGTACGACTGGATCTTCATCGACTGCCCGCCCTCGCTCGGCATCCTTACGGTGAACGCCCTCACGGCGGCCACGAGCGTGGTCATCCCCGTGCAGTGCGAGTACCTGCCGATGGAGGGCCTCGCTCGGCTGATGGAGACGCTGGCGCTCGTGCGGAGCAACCTCAACCCCGGCCTGCGCACGCTCGGCCTGGTGCTGACGATGCTCGACCGGCGCACGCGCCTGGCGCGCGAGGTGGCCGCGGACGTGATGACGCACTTCCCCAACCAGACCTTCAACACCGTGATCCCGCGCGCCGTGAGCATTGCCGAGGCGCCGAGTTACGGGCAGTCGATCTTTCGGTACAGCCCGGGAAGCCGTGCCGCCACCGCCTACCGCAGGCTGGCGAACGAGCTCACGGAGCGCGTGGGAGTGAGCGCATGACGCAGCCACGACGAGGACTCGGACGGGGGCTCGACGCCCTCCTGCCCGGCGGCGGCGGCGAGGAACCGCCTCCCGGACAGACCCTGCAGGAGATCGATATCGATCTGATAGCCCCCAACCCGGAGCAGCCGCGCACCAACTTCCCGCCGGAGCAGCTGCGCGAGCTGGCGGAGTCGATCCGCGAGCACGGCGTCCTCCAGCCGCTCGTGGTGAGCCTCGAGGAAGAGGGCGGCTACCGCCTCATCGCCGGCGAGCGGCGCCTGCAGGCGGCGCGCCTCGCCGACCTGCCGGCGGTGCCCGTGGTCGTGCGCGAGGTCGACGGCTCGGAGCTGCTGGAGCTGGCGCTCGTCGAGAACATCCAGCGCGCCGACCTGAACCCGATCGAGGAAGCGCTCGCCTACCGCCGCCTGCTGAGCGAGTACGGCCTCACGCAGGAGGAGGTCGCGAAGCGGGTGGGGCGCAGCCGCGCGGCGGTCGCGAACGCGACCCGCCTGCTCCAGCTCGAGACGGAGATACGGCGCAGCCTGGTCGCGGGCGAGATCCGCGAGGGGCACGCCCGCGCCCTGCTGGGCCTGCCCGAGGGCGAGGGCCGCCTGGGGGTCTGGCGCGAGGCCGTGCGTCGCGGCATGAGCGTGCGCGAGACGGAGGCGGCCGTGCGACGCGCACTCTCGCCCCGCCGCGAGCGCCCCCCGACGCCCGCCCCCTCGGCCGGCCGCGGCGCCCCCATGCGCGACATGGAGACGAACCTGCGGCGCGCCCTCGGCACGCGCGTGACGGTCACGGCGAACCGCAGCGGCGGCGCCCGCATCGTCGTCGACACCTACAGCGACGAGGAGCTCGACGCGGTCACGAGCAAGCTGCTCTCGCTCTAGGGCCCGTTTCGAGGGGCGGTACACGAACCCCCGTGGCCCGGCGTAAGGTGATCGCGGCCGGGCGGTGGCGCGTCGCTACCCGCTCGAAACCCGGGCCGGGAGGGCACGCGATGAGCGTCGAGGAACGCCTGCGAGAGCTTGGCATCGAGCTGCCGGAGCCGGCCGCCCCCGCCGGCTCGTACGTGCCCGCCCGCCTGCACGGCGACCTGCTCGCCGTCTCCGGCCAGGTTCCCGTGACGCCCGGCGAGCCGCTCCCGACCGGCCACTGCGGCCTCGACGTGACCGTCGAGGAGGGCTACGCCCTCGCGCGCCGGTGCGCCCTCAACGGGCTCGCCGCCGCCCGCGCCGCCCTCGGCACGCTGGACCGCGTCACCGGCGTCGTGCGCGTCGCCGGCTACGTGGCCGCGCCCCCCGACTTCACCCGGCACCCGGCCGTCGTCAACGGCGCCTCCGACCTGCTTGTCGAGGTGTTCGGCGAGTCCGGTCGCCATGCGCGCGCGGCCGTCGGCATGGCCTCCCTCCCGCTCGGCGTCCCCGTCGAGGTCGAGTTCCTGTTCGCCGTCAGCCCCTGAGGAAGGCGCCTAGGAGCACCGTCCACCGGTTGCCCCGCTGCTGCCCTCGGGCGTATCATCTTGTCGAGGGAAACTATCTGCTCATGGGTGGAGGGCAAGTGCCGCAGTACGAGTTCACCGTCTCGGTTTCGATAGCGGAAGTCGATGGTGGGGCGTGGCGCGCGACGGGCGAGAACATCACGCTCTTCCTGGAGGCGAGTAACCGCCCGGAGCTCGTCGGGTATGTCGTGAGCGCTGTTCAGGCGTTCGGCCACTGGCTGGTCGAAAGCAAGCCCGACGAACAGGGCCTGGTCGAGTACTGCCGGTCCGTCGGCATCGACTGCCGCGAAGCAGAGGCAGAAGACGGTCTGGAGTTGGCCGTACGAGAACTTCACGAGGCCATGGACGAGGCAAGTGAGCTTCTCGCGTTGACCCAGAGGATCCCGGTATAGGCCCCGACCTCGCCGCACTCCACTGCGAGAGCTGCCAACACACTGTTTGTTTACGTCTTACGTAATGCGTATGATGAGGACTCAACACCAGTGATTAGGGGGTTCAGGGACCGGAGGACGGAGGCGTTCTACGCTGGTTACCCGGTTCCGGCCTTCCGCGCCTTCAGTCGCCAGGCGGTGCGTCGGATGACCCTTCTCGACCACGCTGCGAGCCTCCAGGAGTTAGGGGCGCTCCGTGGCAACCGGCTTGAAGCGCTGTCCGGGGATCGGGTCGGCCAGTACAGCATCCGTATCAACAGGCGGTGGCGCATCTGCTTTCGCTGGAGTGATGAGGGTCCGTACGACGTCGAGATTGTCGACTACCACTGAAGGAGGGACTGACGTGCCTGTTCGCAGCGGAATGCCGCCGGTACATCCCGGCGAGATCCTCGCCGATGAGTTGCAGGAGCTTGGCCTGACGGCCAATGCCCTCGCCGGCCACCTGGCCGTGCCCACGAACCGCGTCACCGCGATTCTCAAGGGCCAGCGGGGCGTGACCGCCGACACGGCGCTGCGCCTGGCCCGCTACTTCGGAACGACGCCCGAGTTCTGGGTGAACCTCCAGAAGACCTACGAGCTTCGCCTCGCCGAGATCCAGTCGGGCGACGAGATCAACGCCCAGGTCCACCCGCGAACCCAGGCCTGAGCCGTCCCTGCCGCGGCCTTTCCGGGCCCGTAAGCGCGCTTGCGCCGCTTAGGAAGGGGCCGGGTAAGGTGGATCGAGGGGTCGCTGGACCCCGGAGGTTCGCCGATGAAGGTCGCCATCACGGGAAGCACGGGACTGGTCGGAAAGGCGGTGGGACGGCACCTGGAAGCGCGCGGCGATGAGGTCGTGCGTGTCGCCCGCGGAACCGCGGGCGCGGACGGCGTCGACTGGTCCCCGGCCGAGGGCTGGATACGCGAGGGCGCCTTCGACGGCTGCGAGGCCGTTGTCCACCTGAGCGGCGCGTCCGTCGGGGAGGGCCGCTGGACGGCTGCGCGCAAGGCCGAGCTTCGCTCCAGCCGCATCGATACCACCCGTGTCCTCGTCGAGCACCTGGCCGGGCTCGACCCGAAGCCGCGAAGGCTGGTCGTCGCCTCCGCCGTCGGGTTCTATGGCGACCGTGGCGACGAGGCGCTTACCGAGGATTCGCCGAAGGGCGATGGTTTTCTCGCGGACATGACCGTGGACTGGGAGGCGGAGTCGGAGAAGGCGAACGGCGCCGGCATTCCCACGGCCACGGCCCGCTACGGCGTCGTCTTCGCGGACGACGCGCCCGCCTTCAGGCGGCTCGCGCTGCCCTTCCGCCTCGGCGTCGGGGGCAGGCTCGGGAGCGGGCGGCAGTACATGCCCTGGATCACGCTCGACGATGCCGTCGCCGCGACCACCCACCTGCTCGACGGCGACCTGACCGGCCCCGTGAACGTGGTCGCGCCCGTGGCCACCACGAATGCCGACCTGACGCGGGCGCTGGGGCGCGTGCTGCGCCGCCCCGCCTTCCTGATGGTCCCGCAGTTCGTCATGCGGCTCGCCCTGGGCGAGCTTGCCGGCGCCCTCCTCTTCGCGAGCAACCGCGTGGCCCCGGAACGGCTGGTCGCGGACGGCTTCGAGTTCTCGCAGCCCGAGGTCGAGGGCGCGCTGCGCTCCCTGCTGCGGAGCGGCTAGCGGCGATGGCGATCTACCGGCTGGCCGCGAGGCAGGTCGTCCCCGTCACGCTCGACGAGGCCTGGGCGTTCTTCTCGAACCCGCGCAACCTGCCCGTCATCACTCCGCCCTGGCTCGCCCTCGAGGTCACCTCCGACCCCCCCGAGGAGATGTACCCCGGCCTCGTCATCACCTACACGGTCCGCCCCTTCCTTGGCGTCCCCCTGCACTGGGCGACAGAGATCACGCACGTCGAGGACCGCGTCCGTTTCGTCGACGACCAGCGCATCGGCCCCTACAGCCTCTGGCACCACGAGCACGACTTCCGCGAGGTCGAGGGCGGCGCTGAGGTGCGCGACACGGTCCACTACGCCGTCCCCTTCGGCCCCCTTGGCGACATCGCCGCGCAACTCGCGGTGCGCCCGCGCGTGCGCGCCATCTTCGAGTACCGCCGCGCGATCCTGCGGGAGCAATTCGGGCCGGCGCCGGGAGGGAGCGCCTAGCGCACGTCCCGCGCGACCAGGTCCTCGACCGTTTCGCGGCGCTGGAGCAGGCGCGACTCGCCATCGCGCACGGCAACGACGGGCGGGCGCAGGGCCATGTTGTAGTTGCTCGACATCGCCAGGTTGTAGCCGCCGCTCGCCGGCAGGGCGACGAGGTCGCCCGCTTCGAGGCGCGGCAGCTCGGCGTCCCGCACGAGGATGTCGCCGCTCTCGCAGTACTTCCCCGCGACCGTGACGGTCTCGGCCGGCTCCTCGAGGGGCCGGTCGACGGGCACGGCCTCGTAGCCGGAGCCGTACATGGCCGGCCGGATGTTGTCGGCCATGCCGCCGTCGACGGAGACGTAGGTGCGCACGCCCGGGATCTCCTTGCGTGCGCCGACCGTGTAGACGGCCACCATGGCCCGCCCGATGAGCGAGCGGCCCGGCTCGATGTGCAGGGAGGGCTGCTCCAGGCGGTGCTCGGCGAGGGCGCGCTCCATGGAGCGGGCGACACGCTCGGCGTACTCGGCGATGGCGGGGGCGTGCTGCTCGCGCGTGTAGGCGAGGGCGAAGCCGCCGCCGGGGCTGTACTCGTCGAAGGAGAAGCCGTGCGTATCGCCCATCTGCGCGGCGAACGCGCACATCACGTCGCTCGCCTGCTCGTACGGCTCGATCTCGAAGATCGGCGAGCCGAGGTGCACGTGCAGGCCGCGCAGGTCGATGTTGGGCGCGGCCATCGCGGCCGCGACCGCCCGCTCCGCGTCGCCGTTGGCGATGGCGAAGCCGAACTTGGAGTCGAGCACGCCCGTCGTCGTCTTGGCGTGCGTGTGCGGGTCCACGTTCGGGGAGACGCGCAGGAGGACCGGCTGGCGCGCGCCCCGCTCGCCCGCGATGCGGTCGAGCTCGGCAAGCTCGTGGAAGTTGTCGACGACGACGCGGCCGACGGGGTCGCCGCTCACGGCCGCATCGAGCTCCTCGGCGCTCTTGTTGTTGCCGTGGAAGTAGAGCCGCGAGGAGGGGAAGCCGGCCGCCCGCGCGATCGCCAGCTCGCCGCCGCTGACGACGTCCATGCCCAGCCCCTCTTCCTCCACGATGCCGGCGAGCGGCAGGCTCAGGTACGCCTTGGCCGCGTAGAGCACCGACACCTCGGGCCAGCGCGACTCGAACTCGCGACGGAACTCCCGGGCCGTGTCGCGGAAGTCCTGCTCGTCGAACACGTAGAGGGGCGAGCCGTAGGCCTCGGCGAGCTCGCGCAGGTCGCAGCCGCCGATGCTGAGGCGCCCGGCGGGGGAGAGGGTGGTGGTGTGGGGGAGCACGTGGCGGTAGGGCAGGGCGTCGAGGGAAGCGGCGTTCGGCATGTCCGCGATTATGCGGCGCGGCGCTCGTACCGCCCAACGGCGCGGGAGGGCGCGGGCACGGGACGCCCTATACTGCCCGCATGGCCGGGGAAGCACGCCTCTCCCACCTCGACGAGCGCGGCGATGCGCGCATGGTCGACGTGTCCGGGAAGGCGGTCACGGCGCGGGAGGCGGTGGCGGAGGGGTTCGTCGCGATGCGCGCCGAGACGCTGGCCCTCATCCAGGAGGGCGGCCTCCCCAAGGGCGATGTGCTCGCGGTAGCGCGCGTGGCTGGCATCCAGGCGGCGAAGCGCACGAGCGACCTCATCCCCATGTGTCACCCGCTGCCCATCTCCGCCGTCGCCATCGCTCTCGACCCCGCGGACGACACCCGCCTGCGCATCGAGGCGACGGTGCGCACCGAGGGTCGCACGGGCGTCGAGATGGAGGCGCTGACGGCGGTGGGCGTCGCCGCCCTCACCGTGTACGACATGTGCAAGGCGGTCGATCGGGGCATGCGCATCGAGGGCGTGCGCCTGCTGGAGAAGCGCGGGGGCAAGAGCGGGGAGTGGCGCGCGGAGAGGTAGGGGGCTGTGGCGGCGAGAGGGCTACGACGCTGTCGGCGTGGCAAGGGCGATGAAGAGATTGGGATCGGTCTTCCGGGAGGCGTCGAGAACCTCGATGGCGATGACCTCCCCGGCCTCATCGAGATCGAGAATGAGGCCAGGCCCGTACTCGTCGGTATCGGCCACGGGAACGTCACGGAGCACGATGCTGAGGGCGTCGGCTTGCCGGTCGTAGCTGACCTTCATGCGGGCCTCCAGTACTTCGCGACCCGTGTGGTGCGGTAGGCGGTAATGATAGCAGGCAGGTCTCCGACCTCGATGATGACCCGTAGCAGCACCTCCCGCCCCTCGAACCGCACCCGGGACTGGGCAGCCAGTCGCCCCCGGCGTTCGGGAATGACCTGTTCGGGAGCGGCGGCTACGGCGAGCACTTCCTCCTCCGTCAGGCGCCGCCGTCCCAGCTGTTGACGAGCATGGGATGTAAGGAATGCCCCGGGGAATGCTGTGGGAGATGTCATCGGATCGGCGGGTCTGGTGGCGCGAGGGGATCTTCGCCTGCTGTGTTTGCCCGAAGCATATACCAGTAGGGGCATATGGGTTGCGGAGAGCGGTCAGCCCTCGCCCCGGATGCGCCGGATGGCCGCCGCGACGCCGTCCTCCTCGGCCGTGCCCGTGACCATGTCGGCGGCCGCCTGCACGGCCGGGGGCGCGTCGCCCATCGCGACGCCGAGTCCGGCCAGCTCGATCATCGGCAGATCGACCTCCGTGTCGCCGAACGCGGCCGTCTCCGCCGGCTCGACGCCGAGCGCCTCGCAGAGGCGGCGGAGCGCCGGCCCCTTGCCCGCCTCCACGTGCGTGACGGCCACGATCTCGCGGCCGGAGCTGGTGAGGGCGCGCTCCCCGCGAATGCCCGCGTCCCGCACGAGCGCCTCCAGCTCCGGGAAGGCGGGGTCGTCCGGGCCCGTGAACGGTGCGATCACGTAGGTCTGGGCGAGGTCGACCTCCGTCAGGCTGGCGACGGTGGCGGCCGGTCCCCGGGCCTCGGGAGTCGGGAGCCGGCGGAACGCCCCTGCCGCCGTACCTCCCACCGCTCGCCAGTCGTGCCGGTCGCACAGCCTGGCGAGGGCGCCGGCTGCTTCGGGTGGGAGCGCGACCTGGGCGATGGGCTCGCCGGTCGCGCGGCGGATGTCCGCCCCCGCGGCGGCGATGACGGCGGTCACGGCGCCCCCGAGCGGCGCCAGCGTCGGGAGGGCGAGCTCGTACGGACGAGCGGTGGCCGCGGCGACGGCCACGCCCGCCGCCGCCAGCCCCTCGACCGCGTCGATCGTGGCGGGTGAGAGCTTCCCGCTGCGGCCCACGAGGGTGCCGTCGATGTCGAAGGCGGCGAGCCGGTAGCGCACGGCCGTCACGATACGGGAAGCCTCAGGGTGCGCTCTCGTCCGGGCCGGCGAGCACGGGGAGGCCGTCGACGATCGTGACCGGCACCAGCTCGTAGGCGGCGACACCGGCGGCGGTCAGCTCGACGAGGAGGATGGCGGAGTCGTTCGCGGGGTCCCAGAACCCGTCGAAGACGAAGTTGCCGAGGCTGTAGGCGATGAGCCCGTCGCCGTACGGCTCCAGCGGCTGCAGGACGTGCGGGTGCGAGCCGATGACGAGCGTCGCGCCCGCGTCGATGGCGGCGCGCGCCTGCTCCCGCTGCGCGTCGCTCGGCTCGAGGCTCCACTCGATACCGAAGTGGAGCATGACCACGACCAGGTCGGCCTCTCGCCGGGCCGTCCGTATCTCCTCGGTCATGGTGGCGATGTCGAGCCAGGCCACGCCGGGCGAGTCTTCCGTCGCGGTCCAGGTGCGGGGGTCGAAGCCGCCCCGCTCGACCGGCACGTCGACGTAGGCGAGGAACGCGATGGTCATCCCCTCGCGCTCGATGACGGCGGGGGCGTGGGCGGCTTCGCGATCCGGCCCCGCGCCGGCGACGAGGATGCCTCGCTCGGCGAGCAGCGCCCGCGTCTCCGCGAGGGACTCGGGGCCGTAGTCGAGCGAGTGGTTGTTCGCGAGCGAGACGAGGTCGATGCCGGCGTCGGCGAGCGCGTCCACCGCCACGGGCGGGGCGCGGAAGGTGTACGCCTTCGGGGCGGGGGCGCCGGTGACGCCGACCGCGCTCTCCAGGTTCGCGATGGCGATATCGGCGACGGTGAGGATGTCGCGCACGCCGGCGAAGGCCACCTCCGGCCCCTCCGCGTCCAGCCGGAAGCCGACGCTTCGCCCCAACATCACGTCGCCCACGGCGGCGAGCCGCACGCGCGGGGGTGGTTGGGTCGGGGTGGGTGGTGGTGTGGGTGTGGGGCTCGGGGAGGGGGACGGGGACGGGGTTGCGACCGTCGCGGCAGGGGTGGGGGGAGGAGCGGTGGGCGGGGAGGTGGCCGTGGCGGCGGTCGGCGTTGCCGGTTCGGGATCCATGTCCGCGACGCAGCCCGCTCCGAGAAGCGCCGCGCCGGTGGCGGCGGCGAGCAGGATCGCCCGGCGCCCGGACCCCGCGCTAGGCGCCAAGCAGGCCCTCGCGCTTCATGCTGACGTAGCGCTCCCCGGCGACGATCACGTGGTCGTGCAGCTTGATGTCGAGCGACGCGCCGGCGGTTGCGATGTCCCGCGTGAGCTCGATGTCGCGGGGGCTCGGCGTGGCGCGGCCGGAGGGGTGGTTGTGGGCGATGACGACGGCGCTCGCCTCCAGCACGATCGCCTCCCGGAAGATATCCCCCATGCGGAACGGGACGGAGTGAACGCCCCCCGGCAGAACGGTGGGCGTTCCCAGCAGGCGTCCGCCCGTGTCCGAGGCGAGCACGTGCAACTCCTCGCGGGAGCGCCCCTGGAGGCGCCCGCGCAGGTAGGCGAACACGGCCTCGGGGGAGGTGAGGAGGGGGCGGGCCTCGC
This sequence comes from Tepidiformaceae bacterium, assembly GCA_965203115.1. GTDB lineage: Bacteria > Chloroflexota > Dehalococcoidia > Tepidiformales > Tepidiformaceae > UBA2991. The sequence goes on from OZ241859.1 coordinate 412,606, forward strand.
CGTCGACGCGGGGCATGCGCCGCCCCAGCTCGATCGCGGCCGCGAGCTGCGCCGCCTTCGCCGGCCCGAGTCCGCGCGTTCGCTGGAGCGACTTCGCGTCGGCGCGCAGCAGCCCGCCGAGCCCGCCGTGCGCATCGAGCAGCCCCCGGGCGAGGTCGATGACGTTCTCGCCGCGGGTGCCGGAGCCCGCGAGGATGGCGATGAGCTCGGCGTCGCTAAGCACGCCGGGACCGTGGCGCAGCAGCTTCTCGCGGGGGCGCTCGTCGCCCGCGAGGTCGTGGATGGTGCGGTAGCGGTCGGGTGCGCCGTCGGTCATCGGGAGAGGCGCCGTCAGTCGCGCTCGATCAGGAGCGGGTCGGGCGTGGGGGGCTCGCCCGGCCCCGGCTCGTCCGGGGGTGGCTCCCTGCCCTCCGGTGGCTCCCGTCTCTCCACCCTCAGCGCGACCATCGAACCGGGGTAGTACTCGACCGCGACATAGGCGCCCTGTTCGATGGGGTCGTACAGCACGCGGTCGGCGCGGACGATCTTGTCGTTATCGATGCGCAGGTAGTAGCTGCGGCTGCCGAGGTCGAAGCGGCGCCAGCGGCGCGTGACGAAGCCCTCGACCATGGCCGTGCCGCCGCGCAGGTCGCGGAGGGCCTGGATGCCCTGGAAGCCGAACAGCGATCCGAAGACGACGAGCACCGAGGGGAGCACCCATCCGAAGCCCCCGTCGGTGGCCGCCTCCAGGATGTAACAGTAGAGCCCGCCTCCGGCGGTCACGATGAAGAGCGGCGTCCAGAAGAGCGCCGAGCGCCACAGCCCCGCGCGCACCCTCCTGAGGCGTACGTCCTTTTCGGTGTTCATCGGCCGGGCACCAGGATGACCTGCCCGACCTGGATCGTGTCCGGTTCGAGGCCGGGGTTGAGGGCGAGGATGGCGTCGACGGTGACATCGAACTCCACGGCGATCGCGGAAAGGGTATCGCCCGCGACGATCTCGTACTCGATCGGTCCCGTCGCGGGTTCGGGGGTGGGCTCCGGGGCGGGGGCCGGCTCGGGCGTGGCGACGGGCGTGGCCGTGGGCGCGGGCGTCGCGGGAGCGGGGGTCGGGGTCGTGGCCGGCTCGCTCGTGGCGGCGGGCTGGGACGTGGGGGTCGGTTGGGGCGTGTCCGTGGCGGTGGCGTCCGCCGGCCGTACCGGTTCGGCGCGGCTCGCGCTCTCGGGTGGGCGCAGCACGAGAAAGAGGGCCAGGAAGGAACCCAGCACGAGCGCCGCGATCGAACCGCGGTAGGCCCACGCCGAGGGCGTGGCGCGTTCGGGCGGCTCCGGCTCCTGGTACGTCTGCGGATCGTCGCTCACAGCGGCGAGCCTACCACCCACCGAGGCCCTCGCGCCCGTCGGGTCAGTCGGCGGAGGCCGGCCTGCGGCTGCGGAGGCGGCGCGGGCGTTCGCGCTCGCGCAACTGCTTGCGGAAGGCGCCCAGCCGCGCTTCGCCCCAGAGACGGTAGCGTTCGGCCACGTCGTCGCCGGCCGTCAGCCGGTCGATGGCGTAGGCGGCCCAGGCGATGGCGGCGTACCCGGCCGCGCCCGTGGCGAGCACGTCCTCGAGCGCTTCCGGCAGGGTCGCGCCCTCCTCGTCGAGCGTGTGACGGGCGAGGTAGCGCAGCCGCGCGCGCTCGCCCTCTGGCGGCGCGGGCGGCTCCAGCGTGATCGTGTCCGCCCAGACGGAGAAGGGCACGTGGCGGCGGGGAAAGGCGTCGGCGGGCAGCTCCACCGACTCCAGCTCGAGGAAGTTCGGCAGGACGGACGTCGTCAGCTCGCGGCTGCCGGGGGTCGTGGCCACGATCGTGGTCGCCTCGGCGGGCGCCGCCAGGCTCACGTCGGCCAGGGCGCGGGAGATGTGCCGGTCGAGCTCGGCGTCGCTCCAGCGGGCGGCGTCGGCGTCGAGGTCGCGCAGGTCGCTGCGCACGCGGTCGCGGATGTCGGGCAGGGTCGTCATGCGGCCACGGTGGCGCCGCGCGGGGAGAGCGCGAAGCCCCGCCTGTCACCCGGAGGGCGGTGCGCTAACCCGAAGCGACCAGCCGGTAGCCCACGTTGCGCACGGTCTCGATGAAGGTGTGGCCCTGGATCTCGATCTTCGAGCGGATGCGCCGGATGTGGACGTCGACTGTGCGCGCCCCGCCGAAGTAGTCGTAGCCCCAGACGCGGTTCAGGAGTTGCTCGCGCGTGGAGACGCGGCCCGCGTTCATGGACAGGTAGCGGAGCAGCTCGTACTCCTTGAAGGTCAGCACGACCGGCTCGCCCGCGACGGTCACGCGGTAGTTGGCGAGGTCGATGGTGAGGGCGCCGCAGCGCACGAAGTTCTCGGTATCGATGCCGTGGCGGCGGTAGAGGGCGCGCTCGACCCGGCGGCGCAGCTCGCCGGGGGCGGCGGGCAGCACGATGAAGTCGTCGGCGGGGGAATCGAAGGGCATGCGGTCAAGCTGGTCCGCGCCGCAGACGTGCACGACGACGAGCTCGTGCTCGCCGGACGCGGCCGCCAGCCGGTCGATGGCGCCGCCGGAGAGGTCGCGCAGATCGAGCAGGAGCACGCCGGTGAAGTCGCGTTCAACCTCGCCCAGCCGGGCCGGTTCGAGCACGGTCGTGCTGAGCCCCGCTCCCTCCAGCTCGGGCGTGAGGGCAAGCAGATCAGGCTGCCCGCTGACGATAAGAACAGCGTTCACGCGCCCCAGTATAGGCAGGCAATGCTCGTTCCCATCGCCTTCTGTGTTACCGGCGGGTTACGAGTTTCTAGGCCGCAGGGTTAGTCCAGCGGAGCGATCTTGCCGAAGGACTTGCCGGTCAGCTCCAGGTAGAGCGCGTCCGCGCACAGCTCCAGGTCGTCGGTCCAGGCGATCGCCCGGTGCGGGGCGATGTGCACCCGCTCGAAGTACCCGGGCTCCTTCCAGGCGGCGAACACGCCCTTCCCGACCAGCCGCGACAGGTCCACCTCGCCGGCGGCGCCGTCGGAATAGCGAAGCCACAACCGGTGGCCGGCGCGAGCCTCGACTTCAATGGGTTCGAGCATGGTTCTTCCCTGAGTCCATGGTACCCCCTGGAGTATCCCGTCGCGGCTACGCCGCGGGCTCGACGATCGCCGACATGCTGCCCACGCTGATCTCCATCAGCGGGTCCGGACCGTAAGCGTGGATCTGGTCCTGCTTCAGCAGGCACTCGTCCTTCGCACCGGTCATCAGGATCGCCTGGCCCTGGCTGTCGACCACCGAGGCGATGCCGAACGCCTTCTCCCGCGAGTAGCCGAAGAGGTCGCCCAGCATGCGGATGACGTACTGGTAGGTGTGGCTGTCGTCGTCGAGCAGGATGAGGTGGGAGGGCTGCTCGAGCTCTTCCTCGACCTCCGGCTGGTCGACGATCTCGGGGAGGCTGGGGGTGGTCACGCGGGCACTGTAGCGAGGGGCGGCGGCGGGCGGCAAGGCGATCCCGCTGCCACCCGAGGCTTCGAGATCGCGCACGGGACCGCCACGGTTCGCGCAATCCCTTCCCCCGGAGACCGCCCGTGACGGCCACCCCCTTCCCCCTCCAGCTCCGCGCCCTCGACCAGGACCGCCTGCGCCGCTACCGCGAGCACCTCGCCTTCTACGAGGGCGACCAGTGGCCCGGGCGCGCTCGCCGCGGTGAGCGCCGCCTCGTCCTCAACTACGCGAAGGCGTTCGTCGACAAGATCACGAGCTACCTGTTCGAGGGGCACGCCCTCCAGGTGCGCCCCAACGACCCACTCGACCGCGCCGCCGTCGAACGGGCGCGGGCGGCCGAGCGGGCGTGGCGCGCCATCGAAGCGGCGAACGGGCTCGAACGGCTCGACTTCGAGACGGAGCTCGACTGCGCCGTGCTAGTCCCCGCCGCCTACAAGGTCACGTGGGACGTGGAGGAAGGGCGCGTCCGCATCTCCGCACCCGACGTGCAGGGCATCTACGTCTGGCGCGCCCCCGACGACGCCTCGCGCGTCGAGGCGGTCGCCTCGCAGTACGCCGCCGGCGATGCGCCCCTGCCGACGCCCTCCCTGCCCCTCTCCCCCTCGGCCGTCGAGAACGTCGTGACCGAGCGCTGGACGGCGGAGACGTTCGAGCTGTGGCGCGGGCCCGAGGTGGAGCGCCGCGAGGCGAACCCGTACGGATTCATCCCCTTCGTCGTGTTCCCCAACGTGAGCGAGCCGAAGCAGCCCTGGGGGTCGAGCGACGTGGGTCCGCTGGCCGAACCGAACCGCGAGCTGAACCGCGCCTTCAGCCAGCTGAGCCAGATCCTGGAGCTCTCCGGCAACCCCATCGCCGTACTCGAAGGGGTGGCCGGGTCGCAGGACATCGCCGTCGAGCCGGGGGCCGTCTGGGAGGTGCCCGAGCGCGCCCGCGCCTACCTGCTCGACCTGCTGCAGGGCGGCGGGGTCGCCCTCCACCGCGACTACATCGACCTCGTCTACCGCACCCTGCACGACCTGGGCGAGTCGCCGCGCACGGCCTTCGGCCAGAACCCCGCGGGCCTGAGCGGCGTCGCCCTCAACGTCGAGCTCGACCCGGTGGCGCGGAAGGTCGCGCGCAAGCGGCTCATCCGCACGCCCGTCTACGAGCGCCGCGCGATGCTCGCCCTGCGCCTGCTCGCGCGCCATGAGGGCCTGGCCATCGACGGCCTTCAGGCCGAGGCGCTCTGGGGTCCCGTCCTCCCCGCCGACCGCTCCCGCCAGGTCGCCGACGAGCGCTCGCTCGTCGAGGCCGGCATCCGTTCCCGCCGCACCGCCGCCGAACGCCTCGGCTCCGAGGACCCGGAGGCCGAGTGGGCGCGCGTCCAGGAGGAGCGCGTGCCGCTGTCGCAGGACTAGGTGGGGCGCGTAACGCAATCCCGCCTTGACGCCCCGCGGCGGAAAGCGCGACACTGACAGGGACATCGCCAGTGAGCAGATCGCTGGTTAGACGCCCTCCAGCCGTTCAGGCGGGAGGGCGTTTCTCTCGTCCTATTGCCAGCGCTCGGGGCGGGTCCAGACCGAGCCGTCCGGGCCGAGCACCCGGTCGGGAAACTGGCTGTCTGCTAGTAGCTTGCGTCCTATCGTGAAGGATGCCGTGGCCGCGCCTCGGAGATCATCCGACCGCCTTCCCGGCGGGAACGCGACGATGACTCGCTTTTCCGAGTAGCGCTGTCGCAGCGCCCGTACCAGCCCTACGAGATCGCTGTCTCCGGAGATGAAGACCGCGGTATCGAAACGATCGTCCTGGGCGTCGCCGAGCGCCTCGACGGCGATGTTGACGTCGGTCATTTTCTCCTCGGGGCTGGACCACTCCCTTCCGCACTCGAAGCAGCGCACGGTTCTGGGCCGGAAGTCGCCGTAGTGGATATGGACGTTCGGAAGCGTGGCAAGCGCCCCGATGTAGGTGTTCTGGCGTTGCGGCTTGTCGGGGTCGTCAGGCTCGGCGGTGATGTGAGCGGTGAAATAGCGAACGAGGCCGAGTTCCTGATCCGGGCGAAGGATGTCTTGCGCGAGGCCGTGAACGTCGAGCCAGTAGTAGCGCCGCCAGTCCTTGCTCCTGAGTCCGTAGTAGAGGTTGAAACCGTCGATGTAGACGGCGACGCGGTTGGTGGGAACGGTGCTGGACACCGTTGGAGTCTACGGTAATGGCGCGTTGCCACCACCTAGAACGGCTTGAAGATGGCCAGCCAGGCCATGAGCGGGACGCTCAGCACGAGGACCGTGCCGAACACGAGGGGGACGCGGTCGTCGAGGATCTCGCGGAGCTCGTTGGTGACCTCGCCCTGCTTGGCGGCGATGAGCGCGGCCGTGCGCGCCCGCCGCAGCCCGAAGCCGAGGAGCGGCAGGCAGACCAGCCAGAACAGCACGAACAGGCCCGTGAGCGCCGCCAGCCAGCCGTCGCGCGTGAAGTCGTACTCGGCCACGCCCCAGAAGAAGCCGGTCGCGCCCGAGAGCATCGCCCCCGGCAGGAGCACGCGCGTCTCGTTGTTGGCCGCCTCGACGAGCGCGTACATCTGGAACTGCACGTCCTTCGAGAGCCAGGCGCGCACGATCAGCGGGTAGGTCGCACCCAGTCCGGCGCCCATCCAGAGCAGGGCGAGGATGTGAACGATGCGCCAGGCGTCCACGCTAGCCGGCGGCGACGACGGGGGTGGTCTCGGTTTGCGGGTCGCGCTGCGCGAGGGCCGTGTTCACGAACGCATGGAAGAGGGGATGGGGCCGGTTGGGGCGGCTCTGCAGCTCGGGGTGGAACTGCGTCCCCAGCATGAAGGGGTGGCCCGCCACCTCCGCGATCTCCGCCAGCGTCCCATCGGGCGAGGTTCCCGCGACGGCGAGGCCGGCGGCCTCCATCTCGTCGCGGAAGCGGTTGTTCAGCTCCCAGCGGTGGCGGTGGCGCTCGTTCACGAGGCCCTCGCTGTAGGTTCCGGCGGCGAGGCTCCCGGGGCGCAGGCGGCAGGGGTACCAGCCCAGCCGCATCGTGCCCCCCTTGGCGACGACGCCCTCCTGCTCCTCGAGCAGGCTGATGACGGGGAAGGGCGATTCCGGGTCGAACTCGGTCGAGTTGGCCCCGTCCCAGCCGCAGACGTTGCGCGCGAACTCCGTGACCATCACCTGCAGGCCGAGGCAGAGCCCGAAGTAGGGGATGCCGTTCTCGCGGGCGTGGCGGGCGGCGGCGATCTTCCCCTCCCAGCCCCGCTCCCCGAACCCGCCCGGCACGACGATCCCGTCGACGCCGGCGAGCACGGCCTCGGCGGGGCGCGTCTCCAGGTCCTCGGCGTGTACCCAGCGGATGCTCACCTCGGCGTCGTGCGCGATGCCGGCGTGCACGAGCGCCTCCTTCACCGAGAGGTAGGCGTCCTGCAGCTCGACGTACTTGCCGACGATCGCCACCTCGAGCTCGCGCGCGGGGTGGCGCTGGCGCTCGACCATCGCCTCCCAGGCGGTCAGGTCGTGCGCCTTCGCCTTCAGCCCCAGCCGCTCGAGCACGAAATCGCCCAGGCCGCGCGCCTCGAGGATGAGGGGGACGGCGTAGATCGTGTCGACCGTCTCCAGGGCGATGACGGCGCGCGGATCGACGTCGCAGAAGTCCGCGATCTTGTTGCAGATGTCGCCCGGCACGGAGTGGTCGCTGCGGGCGAGGATGGCGTCGGGCTGGATGCCCATCGAGCGCAGCTCGCTCACCGAGTGCTGCGTCGGCTTCGTCTTCAGCTCGCCCGTGGCCCCGATGAAGGGCAGGAAGGTGACATGCACGTTGAGGAAGTCGTCGTGGGGAACGTCGTGGCGGATCTGGCGCATCGCCTCGATGAAGGTCTGCCCCTCGATGTCGCCGACGGTGCCGCCCACCTCGCAGATGATGACCTCGGCGCTGCTCACCTCGGCGGCGGCGTGGATGCGCGCCTTGATCTCGTTCGTCAGGTGGGGGACGGCCTGGATCGTGCCGCCGAGGTAGTCGCCGTGGCGCTCGCGGTCGAGCACGGCGCGGTAGACCTGGCCGCTCGTGACGGAGCTGGCGGCCGAGAGGTCCTGGTCGAGGAAGCGCTCGTAGTGGCCGAGATCGAGGTCTGTCTCGGCGCCGTCGGACGTGACGAACACCTCGCCGTGCTGGTAGGGCGACATGGTGCCGGGGTCGACATTGAGGTAGGGGTCGAGCTTTTGAACGGTGACGGAGATTCCGCGGGATTTGAGCAGCCGCCCGATACTGGCGGTGGTGATGCCTTTACCGACGCCGCTGACCACGCCGCCGGTGACGAAGATGAACTTGGCCATGCCACCCCTGCGGTTCGATGCTTCCCGAATGCTACGAGCGTGGCCGGAGGGCAGTCAACGAACCGCCGCTCCCCGCGAGTAACCTTTACACGCCGCGGGCGTTATCAGGGGTATGTTGCGCTCTAGCGGGGCGGCTCACTATGCTCGCGTGGAGTGGTGGGGGCGCGCTGTGGGTACGGCGCGCACTGGGAGCGTGTGTGGAACCGATGGCGCCCAGCGAGCTTGCCCCGGACTTCGACGAGCGTCTGGTCGTCGAACAGGCCCAGTCTGGCGACCAGGACGCGCTGAGCACGCTCTACACCTTCTACTTCCCCCGCGTCTACCGCTACGTGGCGGGACGCGTGCGCTCGACGCAGGACGCCGAGGACGTGACCGAGGAGGTCTTCCTGCGGCTCGTCGCGAACCTGAAGCGCTTCGAGTGGCGGGGATTGCCGTTCGGGGCCTGGGTCTTCCGCATCGCGCGCAACGAGGTCGTCTCGCATGTGCGCCGGCAGCGGCGCCGGGGCGTGCCCGCGCAGCTTTCCGAGACGATGCCGGACGAGCGCCAGGACCACGTGGCCGCCTACGAGCTGCAGGCGACCATCGAGGTGGTGCGCGAGGCGACGGCCAAGCTGCCGCCCGCCCAGCGGGACGTGATCTCGCTGCGCTTCGGCGCGGGGCTCTCCGTGGCCGAGACGGCGCTCGCCCTGGGCAAGACACAGAACAACGTGAAGGTGCTCCAGCACAAGGCCATTGCGAAACTGCAGGGTATGGTCGCTGAAGAATGATGCGGTTCCTGGAACGCTTCCGCCGCACGCCTGACCCGCAGGCCGAGATCTTCGCCGAGGCGCTCGCCCTCTACGAGGACGGGCAGGAGATCGCCGCCATCCTCGATCGCTACGACGAGGAGGTCCAGGGCTGGCTGAAGCCGCTCCTCTCCACCGGCCGGATCATCGGCGGGGCCTTCCAGGCGGAGGAAGCGAGCTACTACTTCGAGGGCTCCCTGAAGGCGAAGGTGCTGGCCGCGGCCACGCCCGTCATCGGCGGCGCGCCCGATCCGCTGCCCGAGCCTCCCCGCTTCGGCCAGTTCGGCGCGGCCCTCGCCTCGGTGGGGGTGCTGGGGGTGGCGGCCATGCTGGGCGTGATCACCTTCGGGTTCGTCACCGCCGGGGAATCGGTGCCGGGCGAGTGGAACTACAACTTCAAGCGCGCCACCGAGCAGGCCCAGGTGCGCTTCGCCAGCGGCGACGAGCGCATCAACGTGCGCATCCGCCTGGCGCAGGAGCGCATCGACGAGATCCAGACCCTGGCCGCCCGCGGCTCCCTCAGCGAGGGCCACATCAACAGCTTCACGGCCGAGCTCGACGACATCAGCGAGCTTGCCGAGGAGGAGGCGTTCGACCCCCTCCAGCAGGCCAGGGTACGGTCGATCAGCGAGTCGGCCGAGGTCGTGCTCTCGGATACGGAAGAGGAGCTCGCCGCCGAGGCCGAGGAGGCGATCGAGTACGCGGCCGAGGTAGCGGCCGCCGTGAGCGACAAGCCCAAGGACGGGGTCGAGCCGCTCGGGGATCCGGCCTCCGGGCCCGAGGCGACCCCGGAGCCGGACGCCACCGCGACGCCGGAGCCGGACCCCGTCGCCACCGAGACGCCCGCGGCCGCCGGTGAGGCAACCCCCGAGCCGACGGTCACGACGGGGGTGGAGGAGGAGCCGGAGCCGCTGGCGGACCCCAACGCCGATCCGACCGTCACGACGGGCGTGGAAGAGGATCCGGAGCCGCTGACGACGCCGGAGGCGACGCCCGAGCCGACGGTCACGACGGGCGTGGAGGATGATCCGGAGCCGCTTTCCGAGCCCGAGGAGACGCCTACCCCGACGCCCGAGCCCGAGAACGAGGGTGGGAACTAGCGCCCGCTCCGTTCGCGCTCCCCGGGGCTTCCTTCCGGGGAGGCCCAGCGCCTGAACTCCGCGAGCGCCTCCTCGTCGAAGATCTCGGCGGCGCGGCGCCACTCGTCCTCCGTTCGGGGCGGCACGCCGTGCATCAGCAGGCCGCGCAGCGCCACCTCCTGCAGGGCGCGATCCTCCGCCTCGGGGGCGGGCCCGAGCTGGAGCAGGGTGTGCATCATGCGGTTCACGGCGGAGGCCTCGGGCGGCGTGACGCGGCCCGCCAGCGTCTCCTCGATCAGCCACCAGCCGAGCGCGCGCAGGTCGCGCGCCCGGATCGCGCCCACGGGCGAGCGTTCGTGCCGGGGCCGCGCCTCGCGGGCGCGCGCGTGGGACTCGTGCGGGCAGCGGTCGGCGGGGTAGCGGCAGGCGGCGCCGGCGCGCGTGGGCGCGCCGCAGGGGTCGTCGGGCATGCCCTGGAGCTTGCGGCCGGGGCCCCCCAGCCAGAACCCGCCCCTGACGCGGTGAACGGTGAAGCGCTACCGCGCTAGAACATCACCAGCGTGGCCGCCGTGGTCATGCGGATCCAGTAGACGCGGTAGGGGTGCAGGCCGCCGAAGTCGTTGAGCTGCGGCGCCGAGCCGGGCAGGTAGGAGTCCCAGAGGCCCGTCGCGTTGTCGTAGCGCAGCACCTGGTCGTAGCGCCCCGAGATGCTGGCGAGGGCCGCCTCCACCGGTCGCGATTCGCCCGTGTAGACGATCGCGTTCCAGCCCTCCGCCAGCTCGACCCGGCGGCCGGGGGGCGGCTCGGGGTTCGCGTCGAAGACGGCGCCGCCGTCGCTGTAGACCCAGAGCGCCTGGTAGCGGGAGAGCTCGGTCAGCGTCTGCGCCTGGGCGGGCGCTTCCGCGTAGTGCAGCAGGAACGCCCCGCCGCCCTCGGCGTCGGGATCCCACACGGCGATGGCCGACCAGCCCTGGGGGAGGGCGGCCGCGGCCGCGGGCAGGGAGGCGCTCGGCCCCAGGTAGGCGACCTGGTTCCAGCCCGCGCCCAGCTCCTGCTCGACGATCGGGCCGGGCGGCGGGTCGATGCCGTTCACCGTGTACCCGCTGCGCGCCAGCGACTCGTTGAGGGCGCCCCACGGCAGGGGGGCGCTGGCCGGGCGCTCGCCGACGATGATCCGCACCTCGCGCCCCGGCGCGCCGCAGCCGGGAATCTCGTTCTCGCCGGCGATGCGCAGCGAGTAGGCCGCGTTCCCGTTCGTGTTCTCCGTCTCCGTCGCGCCGCATTCCACCCCGTCGACGAGGGCGCGCACGGGGGTTCCCGCCGGTGGCCGCGTCCAGTCGTCGAGCGCGGACCCGCTCACGGTCATGGGCACGCGTTCCAGGGCCGCGCGCATGTTGATGACGCCGTGGCCCGCCCAGTTGCCCCCGTGGTCCGCGGCCGCCGGCTCCGTGGCCGAATCCTGCACGATGTCGATGTACTCCTCCATCGTGAGGTCGGGGTTGCGCGCCATCACGAGCGCGAAGAGGCCGGTGACGATGGGCGCGGCGAAGCTCGTCGCCCCGGGCAGGGTTCCGTAGGGGGTGGAGGCGCCCAGGTTGGAGCGGATGGTGCTGGCCAGGCCGCTGCCGGGGGCGGCCACGTCCACGCCGCCGCCGAAGGAGCTGAAATCGGCCCAGGCGTTGTCGTTGGCGGGGTCGCTCGCCCCCACGCCGATGACGTTCGGGTACTGCGCGTAGGCGGCGGGGAAGCCCACGCCCCGGGCGGCGTGGTTGCCCGCCGCGGCCACGATGATGAGGCCGTCCGCCAGCGCGTCCTCGATCGCCTGGCGCAGCTCCGGAATGTCGGCCGCGGGGTTGCCGGGCGAGCTCGCGAGGCTGAGGTTGATGACGTCGGCGCCCATGCGCCGGGCGTAGTCGATGGCGCGCGCGACGTTGGCCATCTCGCCCGTCGGCTGGGTGCCGCCGGGCCCGCAGTCGAGCGCCTTCAGGATCATGAGGCGCACCCGCCAGGCGACGCCGCTGATGCCCGTGCGGTTGTTCCCGCGGGCGCCGATGATCCCCGCCACGGCCGTCCCGTGGGAGCCGAGCGACTCGGCCGTGCCGTCGTCGTCCCGGACATCGCCGTTGGGGGTGCTCGAGGTGTAGCCGCACTCGCTGATGCGCTTGGGCGTCAGGTTCACGAAGCGGCAGCCGTAGCGGTCGTCGATGCAGCCGTTGTTGTCGTCGTCCACGCCGTCGTTGTCCGAGTCGTTCGGGTTCTGCCAGAGGTTGGCCTTCAGGTCCTCGTGCCCCAGGTCGATGCCGGAGTCGATGATGGCGACGACGATCTCCTCGGCGTTGGTGGTGATGTCCCAGGCGGCGGGCGCGTCCACCGATCCCAGGTAGGGGTCCTGGGCGCTCGCGTAGAAGACGTCGTTGGGGTCGCCGGCGGCGGTGACGGTGGGGTTGTACGAGGCGCCGGCGATGCCCGGCTGGTCCTCCAGCCAGGCGAGGTAGGCCTCGGTGGTCATCCCCTCGGGTACGGGCAACTGCCGGTAGCCGCGGCCGTCCAGCGAGGAGGCTTCGTCGGAGCCCGATGCCAGCCGCACGCTCACCCAGCGCTCGGCAACGGGCTCGGCGGGGGCGGCGCCCGGCTGGGCCGCGACAATCACCGCCAGCAGGGCCAGAGCGGCCAGGATGCGGATCGCGTGTTTCGCCACGAAGCGCTTGCTCAAGCCCTGGTCACGGGTGTGGGCATGAAAGTGGGGCTCCTGGCAGGGCCGCATGCCCCGCGGTTGGATGTTACCAACCCGCCGCTACCCCCGTGCCCCGCGTCCCGGTGGGAGACAGGGCGCACCGGCAGTGGCAAGGTTGGTTCTGAGTGTAGGGCAGCCCGGCGCGAGCGTCCCGTCGCGAAGGTGAAGGGCGCTTGCAGCCCGCTCGCTGCCCCGCAGCGGAGAGAGCGACGAATGGCGCGTCTGCGGCCGAAGCCCAGGTCCACCCCCGACGACCTCGCCTTCGGCGTGCACGCCTGCGAGCAGGCGCTCCGCCGGGGCGTCGCGAAGCGCCTCCTGCACGCCGAGGGCGCCTCCAACCGGCGCGTGGCCGCGCTCGTCGAGGAGGCCACGGCCGGGGGGCTGCCCGTCGAAGCGGTCGACCCCGAGCGCCTCGATGAGCTGACGGGCGGCGGCGTGCACCAGGGCGTGCTCGTGCGCCTGCGGCGCCTGGAGCCCGTCTCGATCCCGCGCAAGGTGACCGGCCCCTCGCTCGCCCTCGTGCTCGACGGCGTCACCGATCCGCAGAACACGGGCGCCGTGCTGCGGGTGGCCGTCGCGACGGGCGCGGAGGTGGTCGTCCTGCCGCCGCGCCGGGGCGCGTCCCTCACGCCGGGCGTCCACCGCGCCAGCGCGGGCCTCAGCTTCCTCGCGCCCGTGGCCGCCCCCCGCAACCTCGCCCGCGCGCTCGCCCAGCTCAAGGAGGCGGGCTACTGGGTGGTGGCCGCCTCCCCCGGCGAGGGCGCCGCCGACGCGACCGCCTTCGACTGGCCCGATTGCACCGCGCTCCTGCTGGGCGGCGAGGAGCGCGGCGTGAGCCGCCTGCTGAACGAGGCGAGCGACTTCCGCGTGCAGTTGCCGATGGACGCGCGGGTCGACTCGCTCAACGTGGGCGTGGCCTGCGGGGCGCTCGCCTATCTCTGGCGCGCGCGCTGGCCCGCTAGAACGTGATCCGGCGGAGCTGCTCGCCGCTGACCACCCAGCCGAACCCGTCGCGCATCGTGAACGCCGTCAGGTTCTCCAGATCCGGGTGGCGGTACTGGCGCGCGAACGTCCCGTCCTGCTCGAGGACGACGATGCGGTCGGCGCTCGTGTCGAGGACCGCGATCTCGTTCCCGAGTCCGCTCGTGTGCGGGGTGGCCGCCGCCGTCAGCGCGCTGTCGATCCCGGCCTGCGCGAGCAACAGCGTCAGGTCGCCGCTGTAGCGCCGGATCGACCCGTCCTCGTGGGCGGTCAGGAAGGCTCCACCGTCGACCATGAGGCGCCTCGCGTCGGCGAGCTCGGGGCCCTGGTGCACGACGACCGGCGTGAGGCTGAATCCCGAGGGACTGGCGGCGAAGCGGTAGATCGCCTGGGCGGGGGCGTCGAGGACGTAGAGCACGCCTTCGCTGAAGTGCATGTCCGTGACGGTGAGGTCCTCGGGTCGGGCGAACTCGATCTCCGCCGCCCAGCCGGCCGCGCTCCACGTCCACAGGCTTCCGCCCTCATCCACGATCAGGAGGGCGGAGCCGCCCGGTCGCGAGACGTCGGCGTAGGTGATGGCCACGGGCGAAAGGGGCGTCTCCTCGCCGGCGCTGAACACGGTCGCCTTCTTCCCGGTGGAGAGATTGATGGAGATCACCTGCGCCCCGGCGGAATCGAGCAGGTAGGCGTGGGAGTCGCTCACCACGAGCTGGCGGATGGCGATGGGCGCCTCGCCGAAGCCGCGCAGGTCGGCGAAGGTGCGGATATCCGCCGGCGCCACGATCGCGTCGAGCGCCGCGAGCTCGCGGTCGGCCTGCTGCAGGAGGGGCTCCGCGAGGCTCGCGCCCCCGGACAGGGCCGTGGCCTCCAGCAGGATGCCCCGCGCCCGCGTGAGCGCCTCGCGGCGCAGGCCCGCCTGGTCCACCGCGTTGGCGGTTGCGATCTCGCGCTCCGCCTCGTCGATCAGCTCCGAGAGACGCGTCGCCTCGTCGCTCTCCAGCAGTGCGGGCAGGACCGCCCAGGAAACGATGCCCGCGAGGAGCGCGAGTGCGATCAGGCCGATGAGCCAGGCGGGCGGAGAGAAGCCTCCTCCGGCCGCCTCCGCTCGCCCGCCGTTCCGTATGCCTCCCCCCATGCTCCGGCGCACCCGCACCACCGGGCTTCCGGTGCGCGGCGCCGCCGCGAGACCGCCCGAGGTGGGAACGTTCGTCGTCGCCGAGAGCTGCATCCGCCGGTCCGCGGCGAGCTGGCTCACCGGCGCGACCCCCGTGTGGTGCGACGAGACCGGCGGCGCCGGCGGCTGGCGCACGTGCGCCACCTGCCGGAAGAAGCTGCCGCCGTCGCCGGCGCGGCCGGCGGTGGCGGGAAGCCGGGGGACCGCCCCGTCGTCGCCCGCGGCCCGGCGCAGGGGCGGCAGCTCCTGCGCCTCGGCCAGGGGCATCTCCTGGGGGAGCGCCGCATCGACCCGCGAGCGCGCGTCCACATCCTCGAGGCGCCTGCGCGCCAGGTCGAGGGCGGTCGCCTCCGCGCCGCTTTCGACGAACAGGCTGGGCTGGAAGTCGGGAGGTGAGTTCCCCGCGGGCGTCTCGCCGCCGATGACGGGCCCCTCGCGCTCCGGCTCGCGCTCGGCGGACGGTGGCGGCGGTGGGGGCAGCGCCTCCTCGCCGGCCTCGGGCACGCCCACGAGCAGCACCGCCGCATCGCGCAGGTGCGTGATGCGGCGGTAGAGGCTCGGCAGGATCTCCGCCATCGAGCGGTTGAGGATGTCGCCCAGCGCGTCCTCGCTCAGCGACTCGGTGACGTTCGTCGTGACCAGCAGGACGCGGTCACCCGGGGCGAGCGAGAGAGACGTGAGCTGGGGCTGCCCGGGTTCGAGGCCGTTCATGGGCTCGGCGTGCGCGTCGTCGGGCTCGTGGAGCGTGAGCGCGTCTCCGGAGGCGTGGAGGATGCTCGCCGGGCCGCGCAGGGCGAGCACGATGCGATCGCCCTTGCGCGCGAGACAGCCCAGGCCGAGACCCACGCGATGCTGCGTCACGCTGCGCGTGTTCCAGTCCATCAGGGAGTGCTGGGCCTCGCTGTAGATGGCGATGAGCGCGCCCGTGAGGCTCAGGTCGAGCGACTTCCAGGTGCGTTCCGCCTGCGAGATGAGGTGGCCGGCGTACTCGTGGGCGGCGGGCGTCGTGCCTTCCGCCAGCGCGAACAGCTCGCAGCGCTCCGCCCCCGTGCCGTTCCCCTCGGCGATGCCGATGGTAGCGCCACGCTCGTGCGGCTCGTGGGCGACGATCGCGAACTGGCCGACCTGCAATGCGTCGTTCAGGGCTGCCTCCCGTGGCGCTGGCCCGTGGAGCGCGAAGTCGCCCGCTCGCCCCGGACGCCCTCCCGCTTGGGCACGGCAATTTCTGGCTCCGGACTATACGACAGGGCGCAAAGGGACTCAGGGCGCGTGCCGCCCGGCTCCCGCCAGGAGCCAGGGGCGCACCCGAAGGCCTGCCGCGAAGCGGCGCGTCCACGGCGGGAAGCGGGGAAGCCGGCCGCTAGTCCTCCCGCGCGAGCGCTCCCAGCAGCTCGATCGTGCGGCCGGCGGCGGCGGGATCGCTCTCCAGGCGGAGGACGCCCGCGAGCATCTCGTTCACGCCAACGGACGGCAGCGCGCGGATGCGCTCGGCCACCGCTTCCTCCGACCCCTGGATCACGAGTGCGTCCGACATCGCGCGCGAGAACGTGCCGTCCTCGGCCTCAGGGAAGCCCGCGTCCTGCCACATGGCGGAGTAGTACGGGAGCCGCGGGTAGAAGCCGAGCTGTTGCTGCGCCGCCTCCCAGACGGCGTCCGCATCCTCGGAGACGACGACGGGCACGTGCGCGACGAGCGCCGGTCGCTCCCGGCCCGCCGCCTGTGCGCCCTCCTCCATGGCGGGTACGGCCACGCGCTCCAGGTGCGGCAGCGGGCTCACCCAGGAGATGGCGCCGTCGGCCAGTTCGCCGCAGAGGCGGTAGGCGTTCGGCCGCAGGGCCGAGGCGAGCACCTTCACCTGCGTGGGGGCCTGCAGCTGCGCCTCGCAGTGCAGCCGCTCCCCGTGAAACTCGACCGAGCCCTCCTTGAGGATGGCGTTCAGGATGGTCAGGTACTCCCGCAGGTGCTCCAGGGGCCGCACGAACTCGAAGCGGTACGTCGCCTCCACCGCGGGCTTGTGGCTCGGGCCGATGCCGAGCTTCAGCCTGCCGGGAGCCAGCTGATCGACCACCACCGCGCCCTGCACCATGGCCAGGGGGTGGCGGGGGAAGGTGGGGATGATCGAGGTGCCGAACCCGATCTGGTCGGTGTTGCCCGCCGCCGCCGCGAAGACGGCGAGGGGGTCGGGAGCGGGGCCGCCACTCGTGAGCCAGGCCGTGTTCACGCCGGCCCGGTCCGCCGCCACGATGCCGTCGATGAGGCCGCCGGCGTCGCGCGCGAGGATGTGGGTCCCGATTGTCAGATTGTTCACGTCTACCCCTTCAGGAGCGGCCTTTCGCGGTCGCTCCCGCGACCGTAGCACACGCCCCCGCCCCGCTGCCCGAGCGACATCCGCCCCTCGGCCCTCTTCGGGGTTGCGCCCACCCTCCCCCGCACACCTTCCGAGGAGGATGGAATGCGAACGTTTCTCCGGAGCTACGCAAGGACGGTGGCCGTGCTGCTGCGCGCCGGCGCCGGGCTCGCCCTGCACGGCCTGCTGCGCCCGCGCAGCGACTGCGCCATCGAGCGCGGCACGGGCCGGGTGGCGCGGGCGTGACCAGCGCGCAGATCGCCGTCGGCCGCAACATCGTCAACGTCATCTCCGTGCTCGCCCTCGTGCTCGTCGTCTCGCTGCTGGGCCTCATCGCCCTCGGCGCCGTCGACGGGGACGCGGGCGTGCGGAGCACGCTCACGCACGTCCTGGAGACCGTCCTGGGCGTCTTCGTCGGCCTCGCCGCCGGCCGCCTGACCAGCCCCGGCGCCGCCAGACCCGCCGCGCCGGGCAGCTAGCCAAGGGACTAGAGAGGTGATAGCTGATACGCTATCATCACGTCTGTGGGCCTCGCCGAAGATGTCGATCGACTGAAGACGAGCCGTCGCAACGTGCGGCCACAGGATCTGCACCGGCTTCTTCTCCGGGCGGGCTTCACGAGGAGGTTCGGAAAGGGAGATCACTGGGTCTATCGACATCCTGGCTGGTCAGGACCCCAGCTCGTCATTGATCCGCGGACGCCCCTGCTTCCGGCCTATGTATCGAGAGCCATTCGCGCAATAGAGGAGGTGTTGGAGTGACGACCGAATCAATGGAGAGTTACATCAGGCGGCCGTACCACATCGAGATCGTCTGGAGCGAGAGCGATGACGGAGACGCCGGCTGGGTTGCCGAGGTAAAGGAACTCCGTGGCTGCATCGCTCAGGGGCGAAGCCGTGAGGAACTGCTGGAGAACATCGATCGGGCAATGGAGGCATGGATCGACGACGCACTCGAAGCGGGGGATCCGATTCCGGAACCCCGGACCGATGCCTCATACAGCGGCAAGGTGCTTGTGCGGATGCCGCCGTACCTCCACGGCGAACTGGTTGCCGAAGCTGAGCGACAGGGCGTAAGCCTCAATCAACTCGCGGTCACCCTGCTGGCCCGGGGAAGCGGTGCCGCCAGCGAGCATCGCTCGTACGCGTCGCCCCGCTGACCCCCTCCGCCCGGTACCCTTGGCGCCAACTTCGACACCAGGGAGGACGCCATGGAGAAGCTGGTCGATGGCGATCTCGGCATCGTGCGGGCCGGCCCCGCCGGATTCGGCAACAACATCTACATCGTGATCGACGAGGCCTCCCGCGAGGCCGCCTTCATCGATGCCCCCGACGAGGTCGAGAAGAGCATCGCCGCCGTCGAGTTCGCCGGCGTCGAGCCCTCCACCATCCTGCTGACGCACTCGCACGGCGACCACACCGCCAGCATCGTCGCGCTCAAGGAGCGCTACGGCTGCCGCCTCATCGGCGATCCGCTCGAGCCATGGATCCCCGAGGGCCAGCTCGACGAGGCCGTCACCGACGGCGACACGGTGAAGGTGGGCGGACTCAGCTTCGACGTGGTCTCGATTCCCGGCCACACGCCCGCGAGCATCGCCTTCATTCACGGCGCGCACGCCTTCGTGGGCGACACGCTCTTCCCCGGCGGCCCCGGCCACTCCCGCTCGAACGAGCTGCTCCAGCAGGAGATCGAGTCGATCACGAGCCGGCTCTACGCCCTCCCCGACGAGACCACCGTCTGGCCCGGCCACGGCGGCAACACGACGATCGGCGCGAGCAAGGCCGAGTACGAGGTCTTCGCCTCCCGCGACCACGCCCCCGACCTGCACGGCGACGTGCTCTGGCTGGAGTCGTAGGAGAGCGCTCGCTCCGCTCGTTGAGTCCAGCGCCGCGCTGTTGCGCGGCTGAGGAGAGCGCTCGGGGCTGCGCCCCATCGCTGAGGAAAGCGCACGGCTTCGCCGTGCTGAGTGGGGCCTGGGCTAGGGCTGCCAGGTGGGACGCCGCCGGCAGGGATGAGCGAAGGGTGCCTGCCCAAGAAACCCAACATTTGCAGAAGAGATGTAGAGTCCGACCCAGGAGCGGCAGGGTGAACTACCGGCGGGCAGCGGTTTGGCAGAAGGCGATGGAGGCTGCCCGCGAGGTCTATCGCCTCGTGCCGCGCCTTCCCGACGAGGAACGGTACGGTATGCGTTCGCAGATCACCCGCGCCGGTGTGTCGGTGGCGGCGAACATCGCCGAAGGCTGGTCCCGCGAAACGGCGAGGGACAAAGCGCACTTCTTCGCTATTGCCCAGGGTTCTCTGGCCGAGACCGAAACGTTGCTTACCCTTTGCGAGGACTTCCAGTGGTTCCCCCGGGAGGAGACCGGCCCCCTCCGAGCGCTCCTCGAAGAGGTCAGCCGAATGCTCACCACGCTTCGCCGCCAGCGGCGCGTCGGCTAGCAGCACCGACCAGGCCCCACTCAGCCGCGCGTCAGCGCGGCGCTTTCCTCAGCGAGGGCGCGCAGCGCCGAGCGCTCTCCTCAGCCGCGTGCGAACGCGGCGCTCCACTCAGCGAGCGAAGCGAGCGCTCTCCTCCAGCGCGACACCGGGGCGCGATTCCCGTACGATCGCCGCTTATGGCAATCGTTTCTGAGTCGGGAGTCGACGAGGCCCGCATCCGCGCCGCCGTCATCGAGTTGCTTGAGGCGGTGGGCGACGACCCCTCACGCGAGGGTCTCGTCGACACACCCCGGCGCATCGCCGAGATGTACTCGGAGATCTTCGAGGGTCTCAGGGAAGACCCGGCCGAGTACCTCAAGGTGGGCTTCGAGGTCGCGCACGATGAGATGGTCATCCTGCGCAACATCCCCTTCTACAGCATGTGCGAGCACCACCTGCTGCCCTTCCACGGCGAGGCGCACATGGGCTACCTCCCCGAGGGCCGGGTCGTCGGTATCAGCAAGCTCGCGCGCGTGGTCGAGGCCTACGCCCGCCGCCCGCAGATACAGGAGCGCCTGACCAGCCAGGTTGCCGAGACGGTCATGGAGGCGCTCCAGGCGGACGGCGTCGCCGTCGTCGTCGAGGCCGAGCACCTGTGCATGACGATGCGGGGCGTTCGCAAGCCTGGCAGCCGCCTGGTCACCAGCGCCATGCGCGGCCAGTTCAAGCGGTCGAGCGTGACCCGCTCCGAGTTTCTCGCCCTCGTCCAGGGTTCCTCCTGACCCGCCATGTCCGACCCGGCGGACGCCGCCGAGCCTCCCCTTGACGATGGGCCCCTGCCCCTCATCACCTCGGAGCCGTTCGAGTCGCTCGCGCCCGAGTGGGCCGACCTGCACCGCTCGACACCCGACGCCCTGCCCTTCTCCCACCCGGTCTGGCACGAGATCTGGCTGCGCCACTGCGACGCCGGCGCGGCTCCCGTGTTCCTCGCCCTCCGCGCGCCCGGAGGCGACGACGAGGGTGAGGCGCCGCTCATGGGCGTCATCCCGCTCGACGTCGGCGGCCCGGAGCCGCGCTTCCTCGGCGACCCGGACCTGAGCGACCACTCCGGTGCGCTAATCGCGCCGGGGGAGGCGCGAGGGGCGGCCGCGGCGCTCATCGAGTGGCTGATGGAAGACCTGTCGTCGGGGTTCGGGGCGTGGGGGCTCCCCGGGGCCGGACCCCTCCGCCCGGCCCTCCTCGCCGCCGCCGATCGCTACGGCTGGACCGCGAGCGAGGAGCCCGAGGCGGTCACCCCGACCGTCGAGCTGCCGGACACGTGGGACGGGTACGTGGCGGCCCTCCCGAAGAAGTACCGCCACGAGCTGCGCCGCAAGCTTCGCAACCTCGAACGCGAGGGTGGCGTCGGGTTCGCGTCGGCGTCGGCACCCGGGGAGGTGGCGGAGGTGGTCGAGGGGCTGCTCGCGATGATGCGCGAGAGCCGCGAGGACAAGGCCGCCTTCCTCACGCCCCAGCGCGAGGCCTTCTTCCGCGACCTCGCCACGGGACTCGCCGGGCACGGGCTCGCCCGCATTGCCACACTCACGTTCGACGGTCGCCCCGCCGCCCGCATCTTCGCCCTCGAGGGCGCCGGCGCGACCATGCTCTACAACAGCGGCTTCGACCCGGCCCTCTCGCAGCTCGCCGTGGGCCTGCTCTCGAAGGCGCTCCTCGTGCGCGACGCCATCGAGCGCGGCCGTTCCTCCGTCGACTTCCTGCGCGGCACGGAGCCGTACAAGCGCCACCTCGGCGGCCAGCCCCGCCACATCGTCACGGTGCGCCTCTCGCGGGGCTGAGGGTTGCCTGCGACGGAGGCGTGAAGCCGGCCTCGACAACTGCCAGCCACAACGGTTACGCTCGCTCCATGACAACCGCCGGCTCCGCTCCCGACACCGCTGGTATCTTCGCCGATGCCCGCGCGATGCACACCGCCGCCCTCGCCCAGCTCGCCGCCGGCGACATCCGCGATGCGGCGGAAAAGGCGTGGTGCGCCACGAAGCGCGCCGCCGACGGCCTCGTGTTGGCTCGTACCGGTGAGGAACCCCTGAAGTCGCCCGTTACAAGCCGGGTCCTGAACGAGCTCGCGGCCGGCGAGCCCGGCGTGCAGGCCCTGCTGGGCCGCTACTACTCGCGGCAGGCGCAGCTGCATGGCGAGTGCTTCTACCTGGGCCTGTGCGAACCGCTGCCGACGACCGAACGTCGCATCCGCGAAACCAGCGACTTCATCGACGACGCGGAGCGCCTGGCGGGCTGACGGCCGGGCTCTGCAGGCGCGTGCACGAGTTCGTGCGCGACGCTATCGAGCGCGGCCGTTCCGCCGTCGACTTCCTGCGCGGCACGGAGCCGTACAAGCGCCACCTCGGCGGCCAGCCCCGCGACATCGTCACGGTGCGCCTCTCGCGGGGCTGAGGGGAGGGGACTGACTCTCGGGGGCCGCGTCCTCTAGGTAGGTGAGCGCCGCAGCACGGTGTTCGACGGAATTCGCTCGCGACGTTCCAGTGCCTCCGGTGAGATCGACTCGCGCGTAGCCAGTGCTTCGATGCGCCGCCAGGGGCTTTGCGGGGACGCCGGCGACTTCCTGAGAACCCAGAGTTCCGGTCTCCGCCGGTCGAGGCGCCGGGCGATTTCCGGCGCGTGGAGCATCAGCAGGCCAGCCGCGACGAGCGGATCGTTGTTGGTGTCGCGAAAGACCACGAGCGTGAGCCGGGTCTGCTTCAGCACGACCATCTCCTTGGCCTGGTTCAGCATCCCGGCGTCAAGCGTGATGAGGCCGTCGGCTCCCCCTCGGCTCTTGATTTCGCGGAGGACTTCCCAGTCTTCGTGGTCCCGGGTGAGGTCGGGGTGGACTTGCCGAAGGGGGTGGAGTTCGATGTCCGGCAGGGTCGGGATCGACGGATCGGGAAAGCCCTGATCGAGCAGGAACACCGCCTTTCGGGGGCGGCTCATGCTGCCAGTCTGGATTCGTTCCGCTGCAACTGCCGTTCGAGGCGAATAGCGCGCTTGATGGAAGCGTCGCTCGCGTCCGGGTACAGCCCCCCGAGCTCTTGCAGCCGGAAGCCGCGTTCCCAGAGAGCACTCAAGACTCGTGTCTCGATGCGGGTGTCACGCACATGTGGCTCGCCAGCGAGCTTGCCCGGCACGATGCTGATTCCTTCGGCCGGAGCCAGAAGGTGGGGCCCCACGATGCCGTCGCCGATCGAGAAGGGATGGAGGATGTCCCTCATGACCTCCCCGCTCACCCTCTGGGTCCACCGTTGGCGTGCTTCAGTGAGCAAGCCCCCTGTCTCGATGTGGGGAATCCCGGAAGGGTCAACGGAAAGGAAAACGCTTTGTGAGGTGAGGGCCTGGCCGAGGGTCACGTCTTCTGACTCGATCCGCTCGATCAGCGCGTGGACCTGTTTCATCGGGGTGGGCTTGCGTTCGTCCTGCGGGTGTCTCAGCCAATAGACGGCTCGCGCAGCAACAAGGTCGGACCAGGACCACAGCTTCACCTTCTCCGGCGAGACACTGGGCACAACGACTTCCTGCCGTGCCCACTCGTAGAGCGTGCTCAGCGGCACGCCTGCCAGCGCACTGGCGCGGGGAGCGTCGTAAACGCCACGGCGAGCCGAATACATGTGAGCATGATAGGCGCTACGCTATCGGGACGCTCATGCGAATCGCGCAGGTCTCCTACCACACCAATCCCGTGGCCCCGCTCGGTGGAAGGCACACCGGCGGCATGAACGTGTACGTCCACGAGCTCTCCCGCGAGCTCGCCCGGCAGGGCCATCGGGTCGACATCTTCACGCGCCTCGACGGCGAGCGCCCCGAGGTTACGTCGCTCGATGCCAACCTGCGGCTCGTGCAGCTCCCCGCCGGTCCGGCGGCGCCGCTCGACAAGGCGCTCCTGACGCCGTACGTCCCCGCCTTCGTCGCCGAGATGAACCGCTTCGCCGCCGGCGAGGGCCTGTCGTACGACCTCGTACACAGCCACTACTGGCAGGCGATCGCCGCGGGCGAGCCCTTCGCGCGGGCGCAGGACGCGCCCCACCTCGTCATGTTCCACACGCTGGGCGAGGTGAAGAACCGCGCCCGCGTCTCCGAGGAGGAGCCGGGCGAGCGCATCCGCCGCGAACGCGAGCTCGCCGCCTCCGCCGACGCGATCATCACGGCCAGCGGCCACGAGCACGACCTGCTCGCCCGCCACTACGACGCCGACCCCGCCCGCATGGTCAGCATCCCCTGCGGCATCGATACCGACCGCTTCCGCCCCCTCGACCGGGAGGAGTGCCGCCGCGCGCTCGGCATCGACCTCGACCGCCCCGTGCTGCTCTGGGTCGGCCGCCTGGAGAAGCTGAAGGGCGTCGATATCCTCATCGATGCCGTCGCCCAGCTTGAGGACCCGGAGGTCCAGCTTCTGGTCGTCGGCGGCGACGAACACGGCGAGGAGCTGCGCGCGGAGCTCGAGGAGCAGGCGCGCGAGGCCGGGCTCGCCGGGGGCGTGCGCTTCACCGGCGCCGTCCCCCATGAGGACCTGCCCGCCTGGTACAGCGCCGCCGATGTCTGCGTCGTGCCGAGCTACTACGAGAGCTTCGGGCTGGTCGCCGTCGAGGCGATGGCCTGCGGCACGCCCGTCGTCGCCTCGCGCGTCGGCGGGCTCGTCTCGACCGTCACCGACGGCGTGAACGGCTACCTGATCCCGTGGCGCTGCCCCGAACCGTTCGCGGAGAAGCTCGAGGTGCTGATTCGCAACCCCGAGCTGCGCGCGAACTTCGCCCGCGCTGCCCGCGACTCCGTCCAGCGCTTCCGCTGGGATGAGGTCGCCCGCCGCATGGTGTCCCTCTACGGGGACGTCATCGCCGCCCGCAAGAACGAGGAGGTTCCTGCATGACCCTCGCCGACACCGTTCGCTCCGTCGGACGCTGGTTCGCCGGTGGCGAGCAGGAGCCCGAGCCCGATCCCAACGCCCTCGGCACCCCCGAGCGGGCGATGGTCGTGATGGCGCACCCCGACGATGCCGAGTTCGTCTGCGGCGGCACCGTCGCGCGCTGGTGCGCCGAGGGCTCCGAGGTCGTCTACGTGGTCGTCACCGGCGGCGACAAGGGCACGCACGACCCCGAGATGCACCCCGAGAAGCTGGCCGCCATCCGCGAGGAGGAGCAGCGCGCCGCCTGTCGCGCCCTGGGCGTGAAGGAGTGCGTCTTCCTCGGCCACCCCGACGGCCACACCATCGACGAGGAGGAGCTGCGCGGCCAGATCGTGCGCCTCATCCGCATCCACCGCCCCGACGTGATCGTGACCTGGGACGCCTTCCGCCGCGGGTTCAACCACCGCGACCACCGCAACGTCGGCATCCTCACCTCCGACGCCGTCTACCCGCTCGTGCGCGACCGGCTCTACTACCCGCGCGACGAGGAGGATGGCCTCCCCTCGCACCAGGTCAACGACGTGCTCTTCGCCGGCAGCGAGGATCCCGACTACACGATCGACGTGACCGAGCACTGGGAGACGCGCCTCGAGGCCGTGCTCTGCCACGCGAGCCAGATCGGCGGGCGCACGCGTGAGGACTTCCTGCGCATGCGCGAGGAGATGATCGCCCGCCAGGGCCACGCCCGCATGGAAGAGCGCTTCCGGCGCTGGTCGATCCGCCGCTCCCCACCCCCGCCCCGCGAGGCCGCCAACCCACAGGCCCGTTGACTTCTGTCCATCCGTAGGCAATAATTGCCCTGCGGGCGGCGAGTGCTTCCGACCCATTTCGCGCGGTGGCCAGGCATTTCGCCCGTCGTCCGACCTTCTCTTCTTCTCGGGTACTCATGTATCTGCTCTATGCCGACGAGTCTGGCTCGCCGAGCGCTGAGCATTTCACGCTCGGTGGACTCGCCGTGCATGAGCAGGATGCCTATCCCCTGGCGCGGGAAGTCGACGCCCTGTTCTCCCGCCTTCCTGCTCTTCATCGTGAAGAAGAGCTCCACACGCAGCAGATCCGCCAGGGCTCGGGGCGGTGGAAGCGCTTCCCGAAGTCTCGTCGAGAGCAACTCATGGAGGATGTCGCCCGGCTCCTGGTCTCGGGGCCGACGGCTTCGCGGCGACAACCTGTCCTCTTTGCCGTCGCACTCCACAAAGCTTCGTTTCCCCGCCAGAACCCCTACGAGCGGGCCTACGAAGAGTTCTTCGCGCGCTGCAACGGCATGCTTGGGCGTCTCGCCTCTCGTGGCGATAGGCACAGGTGCGTGGCGATCGCGGATCAGAGTCGCTTCAAGCTTGAGTCCGCCATTCAATCTGCCATGCTTGGGTGGCGGGAGAGGGGTGCGTCTACCGGAGCGGCCATTGGGCCGCTCTCGGCGTATGCCGAGGTGCCCCTGTTCGTTGACAGCAAGGCTAGCCGCCTCGTGCAGCTCGCGGACTTTGTCGCTCACTGGGTCTACCGGGCGTACGAGTCAGGCGATGACTCGGTGCTGAAGGCGATCGCTCCGGGCTTCGACCAGGAGAGCGATGTTCTGCATGGGTTGGTCCACCTCGTGCGTGACTACCAGACCTGTAGCTGCCTCGCCTGTGCCTCCCGCAGGGACGCTTCCTAGCCCGCCCCGAACCCCTCCGGCCCGCCCCGCAGGGCGATGCCGCCAGCGCGGATCGTGACCTCGCGCGCGGCCGAGGCGGTGGCCGTGCCCAGCCGCCATCCCGCGATGCCGCAGGCCTCGCCCAGCGCGAGGGCGCGCTCCGCCTCCGCCTCCGGCACGACCGCGCAGAAGCCGGCGCCCATGTTGTATTCGGCGTACATGGTCGCGTCGTCGAGGCCCGCGAGCCGCTGGATGACCGTGAAGATGGCCGGGACCGGCGGCAGCGTCTCGATGTCGAAGCCCGCCTCCGCTTCGAGCCGGCGCAGGTTGAGGAAGCCGCCGCCCGTCAGGTGGAAGAGCGCGCGCACGTCGAGCTCGCGCAGGAGCGACATGGCCAGATCGACGTACATGGCGGTCGGTTCGAGCAACTCCTCGCCGAGCGTGCGGCCGAACTCCTCGACATGGCGGCCCAGCTCCCAGCCCGCCTCGCGGAAGGTGCGCCGCGCCAGCGTGAGGCCGTTGCTGTGGATACCGGACGATGCGAAGCCGACGAGCGCGTCCCCCGCCGCGACGCCCGCGCCCGTGAGGATGCGGTCGGGCTCGACGAGCCCCGCGCAGGTGCCGCCGAGGTCGAAGGCGCGGCCGGGGACGGCGCCGCGCAGCATCTCCGGGACGCGCGCCGTCTCGCCGCCGGGGATGGAGATGCGCGCCCGACGCGCTCCCTCCCGCAGCCCTCTGGCGATCTCCGCCAGGAACGCCTCCTCCATCTCCTCCACGAGCACGCAGTCGACCATCGCGATCGGTTCCGCGCCCACGCAGACGATGTCGTTCGCGTTCATGGCGACGCAGTCGATGCCGGCGGTGTCGAACGTGCCCATCGCCTGCGCGACGAGCGCCTTCGTGCCGATCGTGTCGGTGGCCAGCGCGAGCGCCTGCGGGCCGCCCGTATCGATGACGGTCGCGTAGTGCCCGAAGCCGAGGAGCGGCCGCGCCCGGCCCGAGAAGGAGAACGTCTCGGTCAGCAGTTGCAGGCCCTCGGGGAGGGTGTCGGCGCCGGCGTCACCTGGGCTGGCGGTCACGCCCGCACGCTACCACGTTCCCCCGTGGCGAGCCTCCGGACCGGACGCGCGAAACACCGTTGAAACAATAGGCGCGCAAGATACGCGCCACTTCAGCGGATGCTGCCCTGCGCCCGATGCGCGGGGTCGCGGGGGGTGCGCGTGTCCGACTTCCAAATCGACGCTGGCAACACGGCCTGGATGCTGGCCGCCTCGGCCCTGGTGCTCTTCATGACGCCCGGGCTGGCGTTCTTCTACGGGGGACTGACCCGCAGCAAGAACGTCGTCGGCACCATCATGCATTCGTTCATCACCATCGGCGTGGTGGGCGTGCTCTGGGTCGTCGTCGGCTATTCGCTGGCCTTCGGCCCCGACCAGGGCCTCGGCCTCATCGGCAACCTCGAGCACTTCGGCCTCAACGGCGTCGGTGTCGACTCCGGCTCCGGCGGCGTGCCCGACCTGCTCTTCATGGCGTTCCAGATGATGTTCGCCATCATCACGCCCGCGCTCATCACGGGCGCCTTCGCCGAACGCGCCCGCTTCGGGCCGTTCCTGCTCTTCATCGCCCTCTGGTCGCTGGTCGTCTACGCGCCCATCGCCCACTGGGTCTTCGCCGAGAACGGCTGGCTCAATCACTTCTCCGGCGCGGGCGTCCCCGAGGACGTCGGCATCAACGGCCTCGACTTCGCCGGCGGCCTCGCCATTCACGTGAACGCGGGCGTCGCTGCGCTCGCCGCCGTCTTCGTCTTCGGCAAGCGCCGCGGCTACGGCGTCGAGCCGATGGAGCCGCACGACATCACGATGGTCGTGCTGGGCGCGGCCATGCTCTGGTTCGGCTGGTTCGGCTTCAACGCCGGCAGCGCCGTCGGCGCGACTGGCCAGGCCGTCTACGCCTTCGTCAACACGAACGTGGCCGCCGCCATGGCGGCCCTCACCTGGACGCTCATCAGCTGGAAGGTGTCCGGGAAACCGAGCGTCGTGGGCGCCGCCTCCGGCGCCGTCGCCGGACTCGTGGCCGTCACGCCCGCCTCCGGTTACGTCGAGCCCATGGAGGCGCTCGCGATCGGCTTCGGCGCGGGGCTCTTCTGCTACTTCGCCGTCCGCTTCCGCCAGTACCTCCACTTCGACGACTCCCTCGACGTCGTCGCCGTCCACGGTGTTGGCGGGCTCTGGGGGGCGCTCGCGACCGGCCTGTTCGCCGTCAGCCTCGGGGGCACGCTTGCTCCCGAGTTCCGAGAGGGCCTCATCCACGGCGAGTGGCGCCTGATCTGGGACCAGGTCGTCGGCATCGGCGCCGTCAGCGCTTACTCGTTCATCGTCACCTTCATCATCCTCAAGGTGCTGGACCTGACCATGGGCGTCCGTGTCAATCAGGAGGACGAGGAGGTGGGCCTCGACGTGACCCAGCACGGCGAGCGCGCCTACCAGAGCGACGAGGCCGGTATCGCCATTCCGGTCGGTATCATCGAACCGGAGCCTGCCGCTGAGCAGGAGCCCGAGATCGGCAGGAGCGAGTCATGAAGAAGATCGAGGCCATCATCCGCCCGGAGCGCATGCACGAGGTGAAGGACGCCCTCGAGGAGCAGGGCATCCACGGCCTGAACATCATCTCCGTCACCGGCCGGGGCGCTCAGCGGGGCATCGCCCACCAGGGCCGCGGCGGCGAGACGATCGTCGTGGACCTGCTCCCCAAGAT
Organism: Tepidiformaceae bacterium; assembly: GCA_965203115.1. Lineage (GTDB taxonomy): Bacteria > Chloroflexota > Dehalococcoidia > Tepidiformales > Tepidiformaceae > UBA2991. The sequence goes on from OZ241859.1 coordinate 441,217, forward strand.
GAAGGTCGAGATGGTGGTGCAGGACGACGCCGTCGAGAAGGCCATCGGCGCCATCATCGAGGCGGCCGGCACCGGCAACATCGGCGACGGCAAGATATTCGTCATTCCCGTGGAGGAGGCGATCCGCGTCCGCACGGGCGAGCGGGGGGATGTCGCGATCTGAGCGCACGCGACATCCAGCCGTAACACGAACTTCATCGCCGGGCGTTGCCCCTACCGCCCGGCGGTGGCGATGATCCATCGGTACATCCCTGCGCCCCGCGGGCGCGCCAGCACGGTCCCAACGAGGTAACCCGACATGACGACCCCCGAAGAAGTCCAACAGCTGATCGCCGACGAAGGCGTCCAGATCATCGACGTGAAGTTCACCGACCTGCTCGGCGCGTGGCAGCACTTCTCCGTCACCCCCAGCGAGTGGAGTCCGGACACGTTCGAGGAGGGGCTCGGGTTCGACGGGTCCAGCATCCGCGGCTTCCAGGGCATCCAGCGCTCGGACATGATCCTCATCCCCGATCCCGACACCGCGGTGCTCGACCCCTTCGCCGCCCATACCACCCTCAGCATCACGGCCGACATCAAGGATCCCGTGACCGCCGAGGGCTACCACAAGGATCCCCGCGCCGTCGCCCAGCGCGCCGAGGAGTACCTGAAGATGACGGGCGTCGCCGACGAGTCCTTCTGGGGCCCCGAGGCCGAGTTCTTCGTGTTCGACAGCGTCAGCTACGACTCCGAGCGCGACCAGTCCTTCTACCGCGTCGACTCCGTCGAGGCGGCCTGGAACACGGGCGTCGACATGGAGAACGAGGGCGGCCCCAACCTCGGCTACAAGACCGAGCACAAGGAGGGCTACTTCCCCGTTCCCCCGCGCGACACGCTCCAGGACATCCGCACCGAGATGGTGCTCGAGATGCAGAAGGTCGGCATCCAGGTGGAGATCCACCACCACGAGGTCGCCACCGCCGGCCAGTGCGAGATCGACATGCGCTACGCGCCCCTCGTGCAGATGGCCGATAACCTCCAGTGGTACAAGCACGTCGTCCGCAACGTCGCCCGCCGCAACGGCAAGACGGCGACCTTCATGCCCAAGCCCGTCTTCGAGGACAACGGCAACGGCATGCACGTCCACCAGTCGCTCTGGAAGGACGGGGTCAACCTCTTCTACGACAAGGACGGCTACGGGCTCATCTCCGAGACGGCGCGCTACTACATCGGCGGCCTGATCAAGCACGGCGCCGCCCTCATGGCCTTCTGCGCGCCCACGACGAACTCGTACAAGCGGCTCGTGCCCGGCTACGAGGCGCCCAACGTGCTCGTCTACAGCGCCCGCAACCGCAGCGCCGGCATCCGCATCCCCATGCTCTCCGCGAACCCGAAGTCGAAGCGGCTCGAGTTCCGCTCGCCGGACCCGACCTGCAACCCCTACCTCGGCTTCTCGGCCATGCTCATGGCCGGGCTCGACGGCATCGCCAACCGCATCGACCCGGGCGACCCGGTCGACAACGTCGACCTCTTCGAGATCGACCCGCACGAGCACGGCTACCCCGTGCTCCCCGGCTCCCTCGGCGGCGTCCTCGACGCCCTCGAGGAGGACCACGACTTCCTGCTGCAGGGCGAGGTCTTCGACGAGGACCTGATCCGCACCTGGATCGACTACAAGCGCGAGAACGAGGTGGCCGCGGTCGATATCCGTCCGCACCCGCACGAGTTCTCCCTCTACTTCGACGCCTAGGCGGCCTTCCCGCACCAGGCACAGCCAGAAGGCGCCGGCCCCAGGGCCGGCGCCTTTCTCTGCGCACACTCCTGATAGCTCTCCAGGGGCGGTCAATCACTCGGGTACCATGAGTCAAGCGGGACTCAGGAAGAGAAGCCGATGAAGCTGACGTACGCGGTCGTCTTCGAGCGGACCCCCAACAACTACGGGGCCTACGTGCCCGACGTGCCGGGCTGCATCAGCACCGGCAAGACCTGGGACGAGATGCTGGCGATGATTCGCGAGGCGCTCGTGTTCCACATCGAGTCGATGCTGGAAGATGGTGAACCGCTCCCGGAGCCGAAGATGTCCATCGACGACGCCATCGCGCACCACAGCGAACCCATCCCGGAGGACGTCCTTGAGTCCTACGCCGAGTTCGGCGACCCCGCCCCTACGATTTCGACTACGTTCCAGATGGTCGAAATAGAAGTGACTGCGCCGCAGGCAATGCCGGCGAGCTGACGGCATCCCGCCGGGCGGCCCGCACCCGCACGAGTTCTCCCTCTACTTCGACGCCTGGGGCGGCCTTTCCCGCACCAGGCACAGCCAGAAGGCGCCGGCTCCAGGGCCGGCGCCTTTTCCGGTTTCGCCGCCCTTCCGCTAGGCTCACCGCGTGCTTCTCGATGCTGTCCTGACCGTTGCCGGCCTCGGCGTCCTCCTCGCCGGGGCGTGGCTGCTCGTGCGGTCCGCCTCGCGACTGGCCATGGCCTTCGGGCTCTCGCCCGTCATCGTGGGGGCGACAGTCGTCGCCTTCGGCACCTCCGCCCCCGAGTTCGTCGTGGGCCTTGCCGCCGGGATCGGGGGCTCCGGCGACCTCGCCGTGGGCAGCGTCTTCGGCTCGAACATCACGAACGTCGCCCTCGTCCTCGGCATCGCCGCCGTCATCCGCCCCATGGACGTGCATCCCCGCCTGCTGCGTTGGGAGATGCCCGTCCTGCTGGCCGCGACCGCTGCGGTCGCGGCGCTCGGCCTGACCGGCACGATCGGGCACGCCACCGGCGCCCTCCTCTTCGTCGCCCTGATCGCCTTCGTCGGCCTCTCCCTCTGGCTGCAGCCCAACGCCGCCGAGACGCTCGCCGCCGACCACGTCCCCGAACCCGCCGGGAAGCTGACCCGCCGCGAGATGGCGGAGCAGGCGGCGCTCCTGGTGCTCGGCGTGGGCGGCCTCGCTCTCGGCTCCGAGCTGGCCGTCAACGGCGCGACCGGGATCGCCGGACGCGCCGGCATCAGCGAGGTCGCCATTGGCGTCACGGTCGTCGCCATCGGCACGAGCATGCCCGAGATCGTGACGACCGCCGTCGCCGCCCTCCGCGGCAACCACGACATCGCTCTCGGCAACGTCGTCGGCTCGAACGTGTTCAACCTGCTCGGCGTGCTCGGCCTGACGGGGCGGTCGCTACCCTCCCGATCGACGACTCCCTCTACCGCTTCGAGGTGCCCGCGCTGGCCCTCTCGACGGTCGTGCTCTTCGCCCTCTCCTGGTCCGACACGCGCATCAACCGCTGGGAGGGAGCCGTCCTCCTGGCGGCCTACGTAGCAATGGTCGCGACCGTGCTGGTGCGAGGCGCCATGTAGCGGGTGGGCGGCGGCCAGGCCATCGACGCGGACGCCTCATGGCGCCGTCGATGCCTGCAGACAGGCCGCCCGTCCCTCCTGCCGAATGAGGGTTGACGTTCATGGCATCTCTACTGATACTCAGTATCAGTAGAGATTGGACAAGCGGGCGGGTTGTTTCGTTGAGCAGCACTCATGCGCTATCGCAGGCGCCGCCGAGCGACGCAGGCTGGGCAGAGGCCGCCGCGCCGTTGATGAACGACCAGTGCTGGTGCTGGGGTCAGGATGTGCTCTACCCGCGTGGCAATCTGCTCATTCGCTACGGACTGGAGCGCATCGAGGGGCGCGGACCGGGCGGGCGCTCGGTGGGCTACACCTGCTCGATCAACAACCGCGGAGGGGTCTGGCTGCGCGGGGCCGGGGTCTTCTACTCGCGCGGGTCGGGAGCGGGCGTCTTCCTCGGCCGGTACGACGTGCGCCCGCGAGTGATCGCGGGCGACGACCCTCCGCTCGAACAGTGGAGTGAGCAGGGCCTCGGCGCCTTTCCCTTCGCCGTGGCGTCCGACGAAGGATTTGAGGCGGCATGCCTCCTGGTGCCCGAGGTGTGCGCCTGGATTGCCGACTATGAGCACTGGATTACGGAGACGGTGGGCGTCGAGCATCGCGAGCAGTGCCTCCAGCGCTGGCCCAAGCGCGAGACGCCGGCGGGGGAGTTCGCGCAGCGCTGGCGCGCGCTCGGTCGCGGCTTCGGAACCGGCGCGCCTTCCTACTGGTAAAGCCCGCGCGGGGGTCCCGTCCCGCGCCTCCCCCCACTGGCCCCCGCCCTCCCCAGGTGGCAGGCTGACCCCGAACCACTCCCACGGAGGTGACCCGTGCCCATTCCCGCGCCCGACCGCTGGACCATGACCCTCGGTGAGGCCATGTACACCATGCGCGCCATCCGCCGCTTCCGCCCCGACCCCATCGAGGAGAGCGACCTGCGCGACATCCTCGACGCCGCCCGCCAGGCGCCCAACGGCGGCAACCGCCAGGGCTGGCGCTTCCTCCTCGTGACCGACCCGGAGAAGCGCGCCGCCCTCGGCGAGCTCTACGAGGAGGCCTGGTGGGCCAAGCGCAAGGACGAGGGCATCAGCGGCCCCCAGGACATCCCGCCCGGGAAGGGCGTGCGCCAGTCGGCCATGCGCCTCTCCGGCGAGTTCGGCGATACGCCCGCCATGGTGCTCGTCTGCTCGACGGCTCGCGGCCGGGGCGCCATCGAGTCCGTCATCCCAGCCGTCCAGAACATGCTCCTGGCCGCCCGCTCGATCGGCATCGGCGGCACCATCACGACCCTCCACGCCGTCGTCGAGGAGCGCGTCCACGAGCTGTTCGGCATCCCCGCCGATGCGGAGGTCGTCTACTGCGTGCCCCTCGGCTACCCGCGCGGCCGCTTCGGGCCGCTCAGCCGCAAGCCCCTCTCGGAGGTCGCCGCCCTCGACTCCTGGGACAACACCCCCGACTGGCTCGCGACCTGACTTAGTCGGTGAAGGCGTCCTCCCGGAGCTGGCCGCTCAGCCGCTTCACGTAGTGGTCGGCGCCCCGCTCCAGGTCCCAGCCGCGATCCTCCAGCAGCCGCTGGAGCGGCGCCGTGGCTTCGGTCAGCGGCAGCTCCGCCGTATGCGAGCCGTGCGTCCCCGCGTAATCGGCGGCGCGCTCGACCATCCACGCGTCCAGACCCCGCCCCTCGTACCCCGCCGCCAGCACCGGCTCGCGGATGGCCGCCAGACCGCCCCCCGCGTCCCGCGCCTGGATGACGCCCACCACGCGGTCGCCGTCGGAGGCGACGAACCACCCGGGGCGTGTCCCCTGCTCGAACGGCCACGGATCCTCGTCCGCCAGCGCCGCGATCGCGTCCGCGTCGCTGCGCCGCTGCTCGCGCACGGTCAGCAGCGGCAGCCGCCGCTCGACCGTGAGGATGGCGACCTCGTCGCCGCGAAATTCCTCGTGCGCGCGCCCGATCGGCAGGTAGCCGAGCGCCGCGAAGTAGTCGGCCAACCGTGGCTCGTCCGGGAGCCTGGCGCGCACGAGCCGCAGGCCGCCGTCCTGGGCGTGCGCCTCCACTGCCCGCACGAGCGCCCGCCCCGCCCCCGCCTCCCGCGACGCCAGCAGGTCGAAGCTCGCGATCCCCTCGTCCTCGCTCCGCCGCACCATCCCCGCCACCCCGCCGTCACGCTCCGCCAGCAGGAAGGCTTCGCCCGTCTGCATGCGCACGGCCAGGTCGGCCTCCGCAGGCGGCTCCGGCTCCGGGTAGCACGCGTTCGACCCCGCGAACGCCTCCGCCAGCAGCTCCGCCAGCTCGGGCGCGTCGTCGCTGTCGGCGGCACGGACGGCGAAGCGGGTCACGCCGCAATCGTAGAGGGCGGACCGCTCAGGTGCCTCCGCCCTCTGCAGGGGCGGAGGGGCTACAATGGCGCGCACACTCTCGGCGGCGCGCGCCGCCGCCCCCAGGGAAGGTACCGCCATGGAAGATGTTGTCCTCGCCAGCGGCGTTCGCACCGCTATCGGCACGTTCAACGGCTCGCTCGCCAACACCCCCGCCGCCGACCTCGGCACCACCGTGATCGCCGAGGCCGTCAGCCGCGCCGGCGTCGAGCCCGGCGAGGTCGACCAGATCGTCATGGGCATCGTCGGCCAGGTGGCCGAGGACGCCTACCTCTCGCGCGTCTCCGGCATCAAGGCCGGCATCCCCGTCGAGACGCCCGCGGTCAACATCAACCGCCTTTGCGGCAGCGGGCTCGAGGCCATCAACACCGCCGCCCGCTACATCGAGACGGGCGACGCCGACGTCGTCGTCGCCGGCGGCGCCGAGAACATGACGCGCCTGCCCTTCTACCTGCGCAAGGCGCGCTCCGGCTACCGCCTCGGCCACGACACGATCGAGGACGGCATCGTCAAGCTCCTCAGCGACCCCTTCGAGGACACCCACATGGGGATCACCGCGGAGAAGCTGGCGGAGGAGTACGAGATCTCCCGCACGGCCCAGGACGAGTTCTCCGCGGAGAGTCAGCGGCGCGCCCTGAACGCCATCGAGAACGGCTACTTCAAGGAGCAGATCGTCCCCATCACGGTGCGCGAGCGCCGCGAGGAGCGCGTCTTCGATACGGACGAGTTCCCCCGCGCGAGCACGCCCGAGCAGCTCGCGAAGCTCCGTCCCGCCTTCAAGAAGGACGGCATGGTGACGCCCGGCAACGCCAGCGGCATCAACGACGGCGCCGCCGCGACGGTCGTGATGAGCGCGGCCAAGGCGGAGTCGTTGGGCGTGAAGCCGCGCATGCGTCTCATCGCCCGCGCCGAGGCCGGCGTCGACCCGTCGATCATGGGCAGCGGCCCCATCCCGGCCGTGCACAAGGTGCTCGACAAGGCCGATATGTCGCTCGACCAGATGGACGTGATCGAGCTGAACGAGGCCTTCGCCAGCGTTGCCTGCGCCTGCTCGAACGAGCTCTCGCTCGACCCGCAGAAGACGAACCCGAACGGCGGCGCCATCGCTCTCGGCCACCCCGTGGGCGCGACCGGCACCATCCTGACGGTGAAGCTGATGCACGAGCTGGAGCGCACGGGCGGCCGCTACGGCCTCGTCAGCCTCTGCATCGGCGGCGGCCAGGGCATCGCCACCATCTTCGAGCGCCTGGACTAGGAGAGCGGCGGGCCTGCCCGCCTGAGTGGAGCGCCGCGCTGGCGCGCGGCTGAGGAGAGCGCTTGGGCCTGCGGCCCGCCGCTGAGGAGAGCGCGCGGCTGTCGCCGCGCTGAGTGGAGGGGCTAGCCTTCAGGCAGCTGTGCGAAGGTGAAGTTAGGAGACTTCTGACACAGGGTTCTGAGCCGCTTGTTCACTGCATCGATATGCGTCGCGAAAGGGAGGATGACGAAGTCGCAGTCGTCGAACTCCACCGTCGCAGGACGCTCCACCCGCAAGGCCCGAAACACCTTGTCCCAGGTCTGTCTCTGCCTTTTCACGCCAGCGAGGTCGCGGGCGTGGTGCTGGTAGACCACGACCGTCTGGCCACGCTCGAAGAAGGGTTTGACCTCGCTCTCATAGACATGCCGCTGCGAGTCTGTGTCTTGCGCACTTCGAGGTGCCAAACCCGTATCTGGATCGAGGAAGACCACATCCTTCCCTTCCGTCTTGGTGAGCGCTCGTTCAAGCCACTTGCGCCTAGCAGGCCACCCCTGCGGCAAGAAGTCGCGGTGGAAGGCAACCTCGCTGCCCCTTCCGAGCACCCCGCTGTCCTCAATGGCCTCCAGTGACCTCCCGTCGTCCACGACTCTGGAAAGGACGTTGATGAGGTGGGGGTCATCCCTTTTGTACTCGTGAGGATTGTTCAGGTACTCCAGCCGCTGCCCGTAGTTGGGACTTGTCTCGGTGACCGTCGCCGGGCTTGGCAGGTACCACACCACCCCCAGCGAGAAGCGGGGTGCTTTGGGGCGGATACCTGTGAGGACGCGAAGCAGGCGGTACTTTCCAAAGTCGCCAATATCGCCTACGAAACGGTCTTGCACAGGGTGAGCCTACCGCCTTGCCCCACTCAGCGCGGCGCAGCCGCGCGCTCCCCTCAGCGAACGCGCGCAGCGCGGAGCGCTCTTCTCAGCTGCGCGCCAGCGCGGCGCTCCACTCAGCGAGCGGAGCGAGCGCTCTCCTCGTCGATCTGCGCGATGCGGCGCGCGTGGCGGCCGCCGTCGAAGGGCGTCTCCAGCCACGTCGCGACGATCTCGAGCGCCGTCTCCAGGCTGACCATGCGCTGACCGATCGAGATGGCGTTGGCGTTGTTGTGGCGTCGCCCCATCTCCGCCGATTCGCGGCTCCAGCAGAGGGCGCAGCGCACCCCCGGCACGCGGTTCGCGACCATCGCCTCGCCGTTCCCGGAGCCGCCGAGCACGATGCCGCGCTCGCAGTCGCCGCTGGCGACCGCCTCGGCGGCGGGGCGGATGTAGAGGGGGTAGTCGACCGACTCGTTCGAGTCCGTGCCGAAGTCGACGGCCTCGTGGCCGCGCTCGGCGAGGAAGGCCTTGATCGCCTCCTTGTACTCGTAGCCGGCGTGGTCGGAGGCGATGGCGATGCGCATGGCGCGAGTCTACCGGCTGGACCCGCAGGGCCAACGGTCGCGGGCGGATCGCGGGACAGCAACAGGCCCCGGGAAACCGGGGCCTGTAAAGGACTGTTCGCGGTACCGCCTCCGCCCTGCACCCGTTCCGGGCTGGAGGCTTCCCGCTTGGGCCCGCGCTCAGGCGGGCCTCAACACTGCACGATCAGTACTCCGTGGAGGAGGTGAGTCTTTACGTGGTACACGTGCGACCTCCCTGCGGTGATCTGCTTTCACCTTACACCTGCTGTCAAGGTCGGCGCGTGGGCCCGCCCACCTATACCTGGTCCGGCTGATCGAGCCCGAACGCCGCGTGCAGCGCGTTGACCGCCTGGATCATGTGGTCCTCGTGGACGATGCAGGTGATGCGGATCTCGCTCGTCGTGATCAGGTCGATGTTCACGTCCGCGTCGGCCAGCGTGCGGAACATGCGGGCCGCGTAGCCGGGCTCGGTCTGGATGCCCGCCCCCACGATGCTCACCTTCCCGAGGTTCGTGTCGGCGGTATAGCCCTCCGCCCCGATCGACTCGCAGATCCTGTCCATCAGGCCCTCGGCGCGACGCAGGTCGTCGCGCGCGAGCGTGAACGTCAGGTCCGTCAGGTTCCGCTCGCTCGCGTTCTGGACGATCGTGTCGACGCTCACGCCGGCTGCCGCCAGCGGCTCGAAGATCTGGGCGGCGATGCCGCGCCGGTCGGGCACGTGCCGCAGCGTCACCTTCGCGATGTCGTGGTCGTCCACGACGCCGCGGACACGGTTGCGTTCCTCCATCTCGGGACCTCCATGGATGAGAGTGCCTGGTGCGTCGACCATGCTCGACGCGACCAGGATGGGCAGATCGTTCGTCGCCGCCAGCTCGACGGCGCGGTTGTGCATCACCCGCGAGCCCTGCGTCGCCATCTCCAGCATCTCTTCGTAGTGAACGTCGGCCAGGCGGCGGGCGCCGGGGACGGTGCGGGGGTCGGCCGTGTAGACGCCTTCGACGTCCTTGTACGTCTCGCAGCGGTCGGCCCCGAGGGCCACGCCCAGCGCCACCGCCGTCAGGTCGCTCGCGCCGCGCCCCAGCGTGACGTAGTCGGCCTCCTCCGTGACGCCCTGGAAGCCGGCCACGATGGGGATGCGCCCCGCGCGCAGCTCCTCCTCGATGCGGTCCGCGTCGATGCGCTGGATGCGACCGGAGCCGTGGGACGCGCGCGAGTAGATGCCCGCCTGGCTGCCCGTGAGCCCCACCGCCTCCTGGTCCATCGCGTGCAGGGCCATCGCCAACAGCGCCGCCGACATGTGCTCGCCGGTCGCGAGCAGCTGGTCGAGCTCGCGCGGATCGGGGTCGGGCGAGACCTCGAGGGCGAGGTCGATGAGCTCGTCCGTGCGGTTCCCCATGGCCGAGACGACCACGACCACCTCGTCGCCGGCGCTCACGCGCCCCGCGACCTGCCCGGCCACGTGCCGGATGCGCTCCGCGTCCGCCACGGACGTCCCCCCGAACTTCTGCACGACCCGCATGGATCAGAGGATGCGCCAGCGCACCCTCACGCGCTATCGGGAGGAGTTGGGCGATGAATGGCGTCGGGGGAGGAAACCCCCACGGTCCGTGTGCCAGTATCAGCACGTGGAACGCGATCGTGGCGGCAGACCTCGCTACCCTGGCGTCATCACCCCCGCCGAGCAGCGTGTGCTCGAAGAGCTGCGCAAGGGTGGCACGAACGCTGAGATCGCGATTCGCCTTGGCATCGGTCCCGAGACCGTCAAGACGCATATCGCCAACATGCTCGACAAACTGGACCTCCCCGACCGTCACGCGCTCGCCGCCTGGCGGCCGGAGGAGGGGCGCCGCCTGCGCTGGCTTCTGGTTCCACCCCTCAAGCCGCTCATCGGACTAGGGACCGCCGCCCTTGTTGTTGCGGCGGTGGTGGTCGTGCTCGTGGTCGTGCTTGATGGAGGTGAAAACGGGGAGGGAGGGGAGCGTGAGGAGGGCGGGGCAAGCGAACGAGGTGTTGTCTCGTTGGAGGCTGGACGGGACTTTGCCTGTGCCGTGACCGGGGCGGGTGAGGTGCTCTGCTGGGGGGAAAACGTGGAGGGCCGGACCGATGCGCCCGCAGGGAGATTCCGTTCCGTGAGTACCGGAGAGTCGACCGCCTGCGCGGTGCGCGAGACGGGAGAAGTGGAGTGCTGGGGGAGCCATGGGTCCGGCCAGGCGGATGCGCCCTCTGGGAACTTCCGTTCCGTGAGCACCGGAGGGAATCACACGTGCGCGGTGCGGGAGACGGGAGAAGTGGAGTGCTGGGGGAGCAACGAGTTTGGCCAGAGGGATGCGCCGTCCGGGAGCTTCCGTTCGGTGAGCGCCGGTTCGTGGCACACGTGCGCGGTGCGGGAGACGGGAGAGGCGGAGTGCTGGGGGGACAACCGGTTTGGTCGCGCGGATGCGCCTGCCGGGAGTTTCCGTTCCGTGAGCACTGGAGAGCATCACGCCTGCGCGGTGCGCGAGACTGGCGAACTGGAGTGCTGGGGGCTTGGCACCAGCTTCGGCCTCCCGGACGAGATGTCGGGTGTGTTCCAGGCCGTGAGCGCCGGACGGTCGTACACCTGCGCGGTACGCGAGTCAGGAGCGGTGGAGTGCTGGGGCGACAGCCTGTTTGGCGAAGCGGATGCGCCTGCCGGGAGCTTCCGCTCGGTGGCCGCAGGATGGGCTCACACCTGCGCGGTGCGCGAGACGGGAGAGGTCGTCTGCTGGGGGGCGATTGCTCTTGGCCTCAGGCGCGCTTTCGGGACCGAGCCGGAAGCGCCGCAGGGGACATTCCGCTCCCTGGGTGGCGGCACAGTCTTCAGTTGTGCGGTGAGGGAAACGGGGGCTGTCGTCTGCTGGCAGGCAGACGGAGCCGCAATCGAAACGTCCTTCGCGGGGAGCTACCGTTCCGTGAGCGCTGGAGATTATTTTGCCTGCGCGGTGCGCGAGACGGGAGGGGTGGAGTGCTGGGGGGACAGCGGGCGTGGCCAGGCGGACGCGCCCGCCGGCAGCTACCGTTCGGTGAGCGCGGGAGCGTTTCACGCCTGTGCCGTGCGCGAGACGGGAGCGGTGGAGTGCTGGGGGGACAACGAGTATGACCAGGCAGATGCGCCGTTCGGGAGCTTCCGGTCCGTGAGTACCGGAGGGCTTCACACCTGTGCGGTGCGCGAGACGGGAGCGCTGGAGTGCTGGGGGAGCAACGACTTCGGCCAGACGGACGCGCCGTCCGGGAACTTCCGTTCGGTGAGCGCCTCAGGGGGCCACACCTGTGCGGTACGGGAGGGGGGAGAGGTGGAGTGCTGGGGAAACAACGACTTTGATCAGGCGGACGCGCCTGCCGGGAGCTTCCGTTCGGTAAGTGCCGCCCTGTTTCACACCTGTGCCCTTCGCGAGACTGGCGAGATCACCTGCTGGGGAACCAACGACTTTGGTCAGACGGACGCGCCCGCCGGGAGCTTCCGCTCGGTGAGTGCCGCCCTGTTTCACACCTGTGCCCTTCGCAAGACCGGCGAGATCACCTGCTGGGGAGGCGCGCACGCCGCGATCCGCGTGCCCGAGGAACTCCGCTAGCCCGCAGCCCCCAAATCCGCACCAGAAAGGGCGCCCCGTGCGGGGCGCCCTCCGGATGCGGTGGCGGATGGGATGGGGCTATGGGCGGACGCCCGTCAGCCGGGCCAGGGCGAGGGTGTTGAAGAGCGCGAGACCTGCGTACCACTTCACCCGCAGACGCGTCGCGTCCTTCGTCTCCAGCGCGCCCACGCGGTCGACGGAGAGGCCGCTCGGGGCGGAGAGCCCCGCCAGGGCGCCCTCGCCGAACTGCATCGCGTACACCGTCGAGGCGTCGCGGCTCGTGCCCGCCGTGCGGGCGTCGCTGATGTAGTCGTTGATGCCGATGGGGATGCCGTCGTAGTACTGCACCATCCCCCCGAACTCGTCGCGGTCCGCCTCCAGGAAGGTTCCGGCGTCGCGCGCCAGCTCGTTCAGCTTGCGGCGCGAGCGGCGGCTCATCAGGAGCATGTGGGGCTTGCCCGGCCGCACCTTGTCGATGAGCTCGTCGAGCTTGGCCAGCGTGAGCGTCCCGCCGTTGTTCCCCATGCTCACCGCCTGCGTGTTCGCGCAGAGCCGGTCGATGCCGTCGAAGCTCGACGTCTCGGCGGCGGCGTCGCCGGTCACGAACGTCTTGTCGAAGAGCGCCTGCACTGCGCGCGCCTTCAGCTGGAGCACGGCCGCCTCGAGGTCCTGGACGTTGGAGCGCGTCTCCTTGAGGAAGTTATCGATGTCGGCGTCGCCCCCGAGGATCGTGAGGGAGGCCGTCTGCTGGGTGAACGTAGGCGTGTCCTCGTCCCAGTCGTCTCCCACGGTATAGAAGTCGGCCGCCGGAGCCGAGTCCTCGCGGTTGTAGGTGAGGCCGTTGCCCGTGATCTCGATGAAGGGCAGCCGCTGCAGGATGGGGCTCTCCTCGGCCATCGTCTCGATGACCCCGGCGAGCAGGGTGTCGTTGCTGAGCTTCGCCGCCTCGGTGAGCGTCAGCGCCATGAATTGCACCTCCCGGTGTTCGTGCTGGCGCCCACCTTCCGCCCGCCCGGGCCCACCTCCCACCCCGCCCTGTCACCCACCCCTCCGCGCTCCCCCGCCCCCGCGCCACTCTCCCCCCGTGCCCGACCCGCTCCTCCCCCTTCCCCGCCGCCCCGCCCTGCGCGCGTACCAGGGCCGCGTCCTGCGGGGACTCCTGCGCGCCATCGCCGCCGGCCCCGCCGCGCCTCTGACCGTGCTGATGCCGCGCCAGTCCGGGAAGAACGAGATCGCCGCCGCGCTCGTCGCCTTCCTCCTGCGCGCGAACGCGCGCGAGGGCGGGACCGTCGTCGTCTGCGCGCCCACGCTCGACCCGCAAGCGCGCATCAGCGCCGAGCGCATCCGCGCGGCGCTGGCCGCCACCGATGCGCTCGTGCCCGCCGCCGGCCAGGCCCGCTCGCGGGGCGATACCGTCGCCGTCGGGCGGGCGCGGGCGGTGCTGCTCAGCGCGAACCCGCAGGCGAGCGTCGCCGGCCATACCGCCTCCATCGCGCTCATCGCCGACGAGGCGCAGGACATCGACGAGGACTGGTTCAACCGCCAGTTCCGCCCCATGGCCGCCAGCACGGGAGCGCCGGCGGTCCTGTTCGGCACGGCCTGGAACGGACGCACCCTGCTCGAGCGCGCGGTCGAGGCGAACCGCGCCGGGGATGCTGCCAACCCCCACGGACCGCGCCGTCACCACCAGGCGACGTGGCGGGAGGTGGCGGCGGTGCTGCCCGCCTACGGCGCCTACGTCGAGGCCGAGCGTGAGCGGCTGGGCGCGAGCCACCCGCTCTTCCTGAGCCAGTACGAGCTCGTCCCGGGCGAGGTCGCGGGCCGGCTCCTGACGCGCGACCTGCTGGCCGCGCTCGAAGGCGGCCACGACCCGCGCTCCGCGCCCGCACCGGGCGAGCGCTACGTCGCGGGTCTCGACTTCGGCGGAGAAGGCGAGGACGCCGACGCCACGGTGCTCACGATCGTTCGCGTGGAGCCGGCGACTGGTGGCGGCGGTATCGCCTGCCGGGTGGTCGCGCAACGCGAATGGCGCGGCGCTCCCTATGCGCGCGTCCTCGATGAGGCCCGCGCGCTCGACCGCCTCTGGCGCTTCGAGCGCGTCAGCGCCGACGCCACGGGGCTGGGCGCCCCGCTCGTCGCGCAACTGCGGCCGCAGCTCGGCGCCCGCCTCGACGAGGTCGTGTTCACCGCCGCCTCCAAGAGCGCGCTCGGCTACGCCCTCCTCGCCGCCGCCCGCACCGGACGCCTCGCCCTCCCCCGCGACGACGGCGGGCCGGAGGCGTTCCGCTGCCGCGAGGAGCTCGCCGCCTGTGAGGCGTCGCTGGCGGCGGGCGGGCGGCTCGCCTGGGGCAACGACCGAGGCCACGACGACTACGTCGTCTCGCTCGCCCTCTGCCTGCGCGCCGCCGAGTCGGCGGGCGCGCCCCGGGTGGCGGTGGGTCGGGGCCAGCGCTAGCCAACTCCGCAAAGGTTGGCCGCAAGATAGTACTACCTGTAGTATCATGGCAATGGCGAGACGGGAACGGCGCATCGAGCGGCTTCGCCGTTCCCAGACTGATGTCTCGCCGGAGCAGTTACGGACGGCGCTGGAGTCGGTTGGCTTCGAGCTTGTGCGAGCGCAGGGGAGCCACTACCACTATCGCCACCCCGCGCTCCCCAAGCTGGTTTCCATCCCCTATCGAAGACCCGTGAAGCGGGCATATGTACGAGAGGCGCTGAAGGCCATAGATGAGGTGATGAACGATGGCGACGGCTGAGAGAGTAACCCCTGAACGCAAGCTCCCCCTGACTGGCCCCGTACCCCCCGATATTGCCGCGAAGGTCGCGGAGTACATGAAGCTGCCCTACACCATCACCATGGTCCGCGACGACTCCCCCGGGGGACCGCCCGCGTGGGTTGTCGGAGTTGAGGAGTTGCAGGGCTGCCTCAGCCAGGGCGACACCCCCGAAGAGGCCATCGCCATGATCCACGAGGCGATGGAAGGGTGGCTTGAGGTTGCGGTCGCCTATGGCGACGAGATCCCGCCTCCGAAGGACCACTTTCCCGAGCACAGCGGCAAGTTCCAGGTGCGGCTGCCGGTTGGCCTGCATGGGAAGCTCGCCTCGGTCGCCGAGGAGCAGCAGGTCTCCCTGAACCAGCTCGTGACCGCCATCCTCGCCGAGGGGGTCGGCTGGCGCCCCGCCGGCAAGCGGGACGCCTCCCGCACGTGACGGGCCCGTCCTCTATGCTTGATCCATGCCCGAGCAGTACGTCGCCACCGACAAGCGCACCGGCCTCGAGGTAGCCGTCACCGGGGAGTTCCCCCCGCACCACGACGACCGCATCCGCATCGCCCGTACCTGCACGCTCTTCACGCGCCTGCTCGCCACCATCCTCAGCAACACGAGCGAGAGCGACCGGCGCGAGCAGTTCGTCGCCATCGAGACGCAGCTCGAGCTGGCGGAGGCGCTCATCCGGGGCGACCTCGAGGAGGTCCAGCGCCTCCTGCAGCAGACGATGGAGCGCATGGGCATGGGGCCGGAGCAGCTCGACGAGGTGGCGCGGCGCATCCTCAAGGAGTTCGGCGAGGACGGCCCGCCCGACCTCTCAGGCCTCGGCGACATCCGCGACACCGGCGGGGCCGGTCCCCCGGACCTTGGCAGCCTCGGCGATTTGGACGACCTCGGTGATCTCGACCCCAACTCGCCGCCACCTCCCGATGACGACAGCCCCTCCGAGCCCGAGGAGAACCGCCCCTAGGGTCCGCCTCTAGGCAGCCCCGCCAGCTGCTCAGACCGCCTCGATGGGCCGTGAGGCCACGCGAAGCGAGTGACTGCTGCGGCTAGTCAGCGTGGAAGAAGAGGTGGTGGAGTTTGCCGAGGCCGGGACCATGGAACGGAGACATGCGCAGCCACTCCGCACCGGCAGTGTCGTCGATCACGAACACGAGCCAACCGCTGACGGTCTGTCCCGGCAGGATCGGGAAGGCCTCCCCGAGGTCTGCTCCTATCCCCTCCACCCGTTCGGGGCTGCGGATAGAGCCGCCCGTGTCCCGGAGGCGCCAGATGGGTCGGCGGACCTCCTTTGTGCCGAGGTGCTCGATCCTGAGCTCGACTGCCCAGTAGCGGCGTCCGACGGGTGGTGTGGCAAGGGGGCTCTCGGCGCCATCCACGATGCTGAGGATCGTCACCCGCATGCGGGAGTGCCTGCCTGCCCGCGGTTCGATCTCCCCCTTGGCGCCCTCCTCGAGACGCACGTGCACCGTCGAATCGTCCCGTACCGCGCTCGCCACCAGGCTTCCGGCGACGAACGCAAGACCGAGCGCGCCAACCGCCAGCGCGGCCATGGGAGGCTTGCGCGCGATCTCCCGCAGCGGAAACGGGAGTGTGTCCGTCCAGTGGGGAGTGCCAACCTCGGACCGCAGCGGCTGGGTTCCCGGGGGCGCCTGCGGCCTGGCGCGTTCGGCTTGCCGCCGCTTCCATCCTCGCCGGGCCCGGCCCAACCCCCATACCGCCAGACCTGCCAGGAGGGCTCCGCCGGCAGCCAGCAAGACATCTTCTCCGAACAGCCACAGCACGCCACCGGTGACTGCGGTCAGCGCGGCCAGGATGAACGCGAGTCGCGCCGCCAGGGCAGGATCGGGGAGGCCCGCGCGAAACCAGTCCACGAGCCGAGACTACGGCATTCGCGCCTGCTCAGGCAGGCTCGATCGTGGCCGTGAGGCCGCGTGATTCGAGCGCCTCGCGGTAGTGCTCGGCCGCTTCCTTCGGGCACTCGATGACCGTCGCCTGCCCCTCGTTGTGCGCCTCGATCATGATCGCGGCCGCCGCCTCCACCGTGAGTGAAGGCACGCACTGCACCAGCGACTCGACCACGTGGTCCATCGTGTTGTGGTCGTCGTTGTGCAGGACCACGCGGTAGGGCGGGATCAGCGAGAGCAGCGCTTCCTCGTCGACGCCCGTCTCGGGGAAGGCCGGTTCCGTCGCGCGCGGGGCAGGTGGGGCGGTCATCGCGATGCGAGCCTTCCCAGGGCGAAGGCGGCGCGCTCGACCGTCGGGAAGACGGCCAGCCCCGCCTCGATGAGTTCGGCGCGAACCGAGTCGACGAGCGTCCGCTGCCACTGGACGGTCATCTCCGTGGCGCCCAGCACGACCGCGATGGGGATGGGCGACCCCGCGACCGCCTCCCGTAGGCGCGTGCAGGCGTGGCGCAGCCGCCCCTCCGCCTCGGGACGCCCGAGGAACCACTCCTCGCCCACGTTCGCGATGCCGAGGTCGTAGGCGCCCGAGCCCGCCATCATCGCGAGCATGCCGTTCGCCGAGAGCCCGCTGCCCGCCAGGATCGACTGGTCGACCGGGTTCCGTACCCAGTCCGCCAGCGCCGGCGCGCGTTCCGCGACGCGCTCGCGCACATCCGCCGGCAGGGGCGGCAGCGCCAGCCCCTGCCCCGCGCAGGCGTCCGCCGATTGCACGCTGCGTCCGCCCCCGCCTCCCGCCACCGCCACCCTGCGGCCCCCCGGGCGCTCCAGCAGAGAGGCCCCGACCATCAGGTCGAGCAGCTGCTCCTGGCTGCGCGCCTCGATCGCGCCCGCTTGCCGCAGCATCCCCGACCAGACCGCCGCCTCGCCCGCGAGCGCCGCCGTGTGCGAGGCAGCCGCCCCCGCGCCCTCCGCCGAGCGCCCGCCTTTCTGGATGACCACCGGCTTGCGCGAGGCCGCCCGCCGCAGGCCCTCGAAGAACCCGCGCCCGTCGGCGACGCCCTCGACGTAGGCGCCGATGACCTCGGTCTCGGGGTCGTCGGCGAGCCAGCCGAGCAGTTCGCCGGGGGTCAGGTCGAGGCCGTTGCCGTAGTTCGCCACCTTGCCGTACCACAGCCCCCGCGCCGCCCCCCGGATGACGACCTCGACCGCGTTGTTCCCGCTCTGGCTGAGGAAGGCGACGCCGCCGCCCGTGCGGGGCAGGTCGGGGCGGAAGGCGATGCGCCCTGCCGGGTGGTAGACGCCCATGCCGTTCGGGCCGAGCAGGCGCACGCCCCGGGACCGCGCCTTCGTCTCGATCTCCGCCTCCAGCGCCGTCGCGTCCGCGTCCCCGGTCTCGCTCAGGCGGCCGGTGAACAGGTGCAGGAACGGAATGCCCGCCTCTCCGCAGGCGTCGACCACCTCGGGGACGCCGTTCGCGGGGATGCAGCAGATGACGAGGTCGACCGCGCCGGGCACGTCCCCGAGCGTTCCGTACGCGCGGTAGCCGGCGATCTCGCCGGCGCGCGGGTTGATCGGGTAGACCTCGCCCTCGAAGCCGAACTCCCGCAGCGCCCGCACGTAGTCGTGCCCCGGCGAGTCCACGTTCGTGGAGGCGCCCACGACCGCCACGGCGCGGGGCGAGAAGAGCCGGTCAAGGTCCTGCCCGGGCATGGCGCGATTGTAGGGCGCGCTTCGCTACGCTCTCGCCCCCCGACCCGCTACCCTGTTTGCATGACGGCGATGACCGGCCGCAAGCCCGACTGGCTGCGCGTGCGCTTCCCCGTGGGGGGCGGCTACGAGCGCCTGCGCGACCTGATGCGCGAGCAGGAACTGCACACGGTCTGCGAGGAGGCGCGCTGCCCCAATATCGGCGACTGCTGGAACCGCGGTACCGCCACCTTCATGATCCTGGGAGACACCTGCACCCGCTCCTGCGGCTTCTGCGCCGTCACCACCGGCCGCCCGGGCGCGCTCGACCTGGGCGAGCCGAAGCGCGTCGCCTTCGCCATCCAGCGCATGGAACTGCGCCACGCCGTCATCACCAGCGTGAACCGCGACGACGTGGCCGACGGCGGCGCGAGCCTCTTCGCCGAGACCATCCGCTGGACGCGCCGCCTCTCCCCCGGGACCACCATCGAGGTGCTCATCCCCGACTTCATGGGCGACTGGGATGCGCTCCAGACGGTCCTCGACGCCGCCCCCGAGATCCTCAACCACAACACCGAGACCGTTCCCCGCCTCTACGGACGCGTCCGCCCCAAGGCGAAGTACGAGCGCTCCCTCAAGCTGCTCAAGCGCGCCAAGGCCGCCGCCCCCGAGCGCCTCACGAAGAGCGGCCTCATGGCCGGCCTCGGCGAGACGAAGGACGAGCTCCTCGCCGTCTTCGCCGACCTCCGCGCCAGCGACGTCGACATCCTCACCCTCGGCCAGTACCTGCGCCCCGACCAGCACCACCTCCCCATCGAGCGCTACTACCACCCGGACGAGTTCGATGAGCTGGGCGAAGCCGCGCGCAAGATGGGCTTCGCGCACGTCGAGTCCGGCCCGCTGGTGCGCAGCTCCTACCACGCCGAGGAGCAGGCCGCCCCCGTCCTCCCCCTCCACCCCGTCGCCCCCACCGACGAGCTGCTGCCCCTGGTGGACTGAGCGGTGGAAGAGCATCCCCCGTACACCGCCGCCGCCGTACGCGCCCAGATTGGCAAGTACCTCGCCGACGAGATCGATCGGGCCCAACTCGACGATTGGCTGTTCCCCCTGTTGTGGGCGAACGATGGGCCGGCCGATGCGCTCGAACTCGGGTGGGAAGCTGAGCTGCGCCTGATGGAGGCCTCGCGGGGCCACCTCACCGAGGAAGAGTTGCGCGAGCGACTCCGAAGCCTGGCTGCGCCTTCAGTCCCCGCCTGACCCCCTACCCCCGCACCAGCGACGGGATGTCCGCCAGCGCGTCCGCCACCCGCACCCCCGCATCCCGCAGCATCGACGCCTTCGCGGCGGCGCTGTCCTCGTCGCGCTGCACGAGCGCGCCCGCGTGACCGAAGCGCACGCCCGGCATCTCCGCCATGAAGTTCCCCGCGATGAAGCTCACGATGCTTAGGCGCGTCCCCTGCTCCTGGATCGCCTCGACCAGCTCCGCCTCCATCGCCCCGCCCGGCTCGCTGAAGGTGACGACCGCATCCGTCTCCGGGTCCGCCTCGAAGAGGGGGAGCAGGCTCGCGAACGATGACCCCGTGATCGGGTCGCCGCCGATCGAGATCGCCGTCGAGACGCCGAGGCCGTGCTGCGCCAGCAGGCTCGCGATCTCGGTTGTCATCCCGCCCGAGCGCGACATGATGCCGGTGCTGCCCGGCACGAAGCTGCGCGCCGTGTCCGCGGCGGGACCGCCCACGCTCCCGACCTTCGTCTTGCCCGGCGAGATGAGCCCCATGCTGTTCGGGCCGATGACGCGTACGCCCTCGCGTTCCGCCAGCTCCACCACCTGCGCCGCGTCCAGCCGCGGGACGCGCTCCGTCACGATGACGACGAGCGGGATGCCGTAGGCGATGCACTCGAAGGCGGCGTCCCGCAGCGCCCGCGGCGGCACGGCGATGACGGCGGCGTTCGGCGCGTGTTCCGCCACCGCCTCCCGCACGGTGTCGTGGACGGGCACGCCGTGGACGTCGCGGCCGCCCCGCCCGGGCGTGACCCCCGCCACCACCTGCCCCCCGTAGTCGAGCGTGTCGCGCGTGAAGGAGACCGCCTCCCGCCCCGTGATGCCGAGCACGAGGATGCGCGTCGATTCGTCGATGAGGATGCTCACTCCGGATCCCCCAGCGGCAGGATGACGTCCTCGCTGCGCCACAGGTACCAGCAGGCGAGCGTCGCCCACGGGTGCCAGGGCGCCCCGATGCGCTCGGCCTCCGCGGGCGTCGCGGGCGCGTCCAGCCCGTAGAGGCGCATCATCGCGCGGTTCAGCCCCACGTCTGCCGTGGGCAGCACATCGGGACGCCGCAGCTGGAACATCAGGAACATCTGCGCCGTCCAGCGCCCGATGCCGCGCACGGGCAGCAGGTGCTCGATGACCTCCTCGTCGCTCCACTCCCCGAAGCGCTCGATGCTGAGCTTCCCTTCGGCGAAGTGCGCCGCCAGGTCGCGCAGGGACGCCGTCTTCTGCCGCGACACGCCCGCCGACCGCATGGCCTCGTCGTCGAGCGCGAGCACCTGCGCCGGCTCGGGGAAGAAGCCGCTCACCGCGTCTTCGGCGGTCGCGCCCTCGCGAAACAGCGCCACGAAGCGCCCCAGGATCGTGCTCGCCGCCCTGCCGCTGAGCTGCTGGAAGATGATCGAGCGGGCCAGCGCCTGGAACGCCGTCGGCGACGGCTCGCGCAGCCGCGGCGGCCCCACCGCCTCGATGACCATGTCCATCACGGCGTCCGCCCCGCCCAGGTGCGCCACCGCCCGTTCCGTATCGATCGTCGCCGCCACCGGAGGAAGGTAGCGGCTGCCGGTGGCAGGCGCGACTCTCAGCCGCCCGCCCGCCGCAGCACTGCCGCCGGCGCCCGCAGCCGCCACGAGTCCCGCAGCAGCTCCGATAGCTCCTCCCGGCCGACCGCCGCCAGCCGCACCTGTATCCATGGGTGCCGGTCGTAGTGGGGCGTCCAGAAGAACTTCTCCGGCTCCGCCTGCGCGAGCGCCTCGCGCTCGTCCATGTCGACCCGCAGCACGAGCGATTCGCCGTCCTGGTGCAGCCGCGCGAAGAGCCGGTCGCCCACGCGGAAGCCGGGCGTGCCGTACGACGGCTTCTCCGTTGTCTCCGGCAGGGCGAGGGCGAGCTCGCGCGCGTCGTCGGGCGTAGCCACGGCGCGAATCGTACCCGCTCGGTACACTCCGGCGGCGGCAGGCAGAGGGAGGCGCCCGGGATGCAGCTCGAAGGCAAGACCGCGATCGTCACGGGCGGCTCGCGCGGCATCGGCTACGCCATCGCCGAGGCGTTCGTCGAAGAGGGCGCCCGCGTCGTCATCAGCGCGCGCGGCAAGGAGGCCCTCGCCGAGGCGGCGAAGCGCCTCGGGCCGAACGCCATCGCCATCCCCTGCGACATCTCCGACCCCGATGCCGTCCGCACCCTCGTCGCCGAGGCGAGCCGCCTCGGGCTCGTCGACGTGCTCGTCAACAACGCCGGCATCAGTCCCTTCTACAAGCGCGTCGAGCACACGACCGCCGAGGAGCTCGACCAGCTTATGGGGGTCAACTTGCGCGGCGCCTGGTGCTGCGGCGTCGAGGTGGCGACGCGCCTCTTCGAGGCCGAGCGGCCCGGCAGCATCATCAACGTCAGCTCCATGCTCGGTATCCAGCCCGACGAGCGCCAGGGCGCCTACGGCGTCACCAAGGCGGGGCTCATCCACATGGCCAAGGTGTTCGCGCTCGAGTGGGCCGACCGCGGCGTGCGCGCCAACGCCCTCGCCCCCGGCTGGACGGAAAGCGACCTGACCAACGCCCTCTTCGAGAGCCGCCACGGCCCCCGCCTCAAGGGCGACGTCCCCCTCGGCCGCTTCGCCACCCCCGAGGATGTCGCCGCCGCGGCCGTCTACCTCGCGAGCGACGCCAGCAGCTACGTGACGGGCGCCGTCATCACGATCGACGGTGGCCGCTCGCTGCGCTAGAATCTTTGTTCTAATGCCTGTGCTGCAGCTGACCCGGGAGAACCGCGACCGCGCGGTCGACTTCGTGCTGGCGCACGCCCTCCCCCTCGACAGGGCCGTCTTCTACCACCACTTTCTCGGCGGCGACCGCGACACGGTCCTCGAAGAGCTGGCCGCCCTCCAGAACGACGACGGCGGCTTTCGCGGCATGGAGGCCGACTTCCAGGACGAAGCCTCGTCGGTGCTCTGCACCCTGCGCGCCCTCGAGATACTCGAGGAGCTCGGCGCCCACGCCCTCGACCTCATGCCCGCCCGCGCCGTCGGCTACCTGATCGCGTCCTACGTGCCCGACTGGCGCTCGTGGCCGCTCGTGCCCCGCCACGACAACAGCGCCCCCCACGCCCCCTGGTGGCGCTGGTCCGAGGAGTTCGACGAGGGCTGGGGCTTCTTCGCCGACAACCCCCGCCCCTCCGTCGTCGCCGCCCTCCACGTATTCGCTGCGAATATCGACGCCGGCTTCCTGCGCGAGATCACCGGCGTCGTGGTGGAGCGCGCTGGCGAGGTCGACCCCGCCGCCGTCCAGAAGGACGCGCTGGAGTGCTACATCCGCTTCGCCGCCACCCCCGCCGTCCCCGCCGCCGCCCGCGAGGCCGTGCTGGCCCGCCTCCCCGCGTGGGTCGAGGCGACGCTGGTGACCGACCCCGCCGAGTGGGGCGGCTACGGCCTCCAGCCCCTCGACATCGTCGATGGCCCCGACTCGCCCCTCTACGCCCCCTTCCGCGAGCACATCGATCGCCACCTCGACCACGTCGTCGAGACGCAGGGCGAGGACGGCGCCTGGGCGCCGAACTGGTCCTGGATGGGCGCCTTCCCCGAGGCCTGGGAGCAGGCCGAGGTCGCCTGGAAGGGCGTCCTCACGGTCAAGCGCCTGCGCCAGCTCGCCGCCTTCGGCCGCATCGCCTGACCGGCTACGCTGCTTGAGAGGGCGAGGTGCAGATGTTGGAGGCCATACTCAAGCGTTACTTGAGTATGGGAATGGACCGGCCTCTATGTGAAAGCAGGCTTGACCACAGGGCTCCGGGGCTCTCCATACTAAAGTGCTGATTTAGTATGGACCTCTCATCCGGTTCATGTGAAAGCAGGCTTGAGCATAGCGCCTCACTGTCCTCCATACTCAAGTACTACTTGAGTATGGGTTTCGTCGGCTGTCCCATCCGCGAAGAGGTTCGCGTACTCCGAGTAGCGATAGACACGATGGCGCGTCTGCCCCGTGATCTCCTCGAGCAGCCCCATCCTGGTGAGGCGAGTCACGAGGTTGTTCGCCGCCTGGTAGGTGATGCCCAGCAGATCCTGCGCCTCGGGGATGTCGATGAGCGGGCGCCGGTAAAGCGCCTCCAGTAAGCGCAAACCCGTCCCCGCCCCGCGTCCCAGTTCCAGCACCAGCAGGTCGCGGTGGCGTTCCCGCAGGTCGACGATACGTCGCGCCGTTTCCGTCGCGTCGACTGCCGATCCATGGACGGCCCGCAGGAAGAAGGCCACCCAGTCTTCCCAGGCGCCCTCCTCGCGAACCGACTGCAGCGCCTCGTAGTACTCGCCCCGGTGCTGCTTGAGGAAGTGCGAGAGGTAGAGGACGGGCTGCTGAAGCGCCCCCTCCTCGCACAGCAGGAGCGTGATCAGCAGCCGCCCCACCCGGCCGTTGCCGTCCAGGAACGGGTGGATCGTCTCGAACTGCGCGTGCGCCATGCCGATGCGGATAAGGAGGGGCAGGTCCTGCTCCTCGTGGATGAACTGCTCGAGGTTCCCGAGCGCCTCGGGCACGACGCGGTGCGGAGGCGGCACGTAGATCGCGTCGCTCAGCGAGGCGCCTGCCGCGCCGATCCAGTTCTGGCTCTCGCGCAGGTGGCCGGGCTGCCGCTCGCTGCCGCGCGTCCCTGTCAGGAGCCGCTCGTGCAGCTCCCGGATGAGCCGAACGGAGACCGGCAGCGTGCTCAGCCGGGCGAGACCGTGATTCATGGCGGCCACGTAGTTCACCACCTCCCCCACGTCGTCCGGCTGGCGCGAGCGCAGCATGCGCGCCTCGGCCGCGAGGAGGTCGTCCAGCGAACTCTGCGTGCCTTCGATCTGGCTGGAGAGGACGGCCTCCTTGCGTACGTACATGGCCACGAACAGATCCTGGCTGGGCAGGATCTGCGTCGAACCGTCGAGCCGGCCCAGCGCCTGCTCCGCCCTTGCGAGGAGCGTCGTCAGATCCGGCGTCAGGTCCAGCGGCGGGTCCGGTGGCAGCGGCGCCGGGATGAACGCGCGGTACCCCTGGGGCTGCGGCTCGTACCGGCCGGATCGTTGCGAGCGTGTCTCGGGCGCCATGTTGTTCCTCGCTTGAGTAAAGGGTCGATCGAGGCTCTGTACTCAAGTGTCACTTTAGTATAGCCCTCCCCAGGTCGTCATATTCAACTCTGCGTGCATACGCGGCGCCCCGCCTTCCCCTCGCCCCGCCCCTGCGCCAAGATCGCGGGGCCGCCCCCCGGCGGCCTGGAGGCACCCGTGTCGAAACCCGTTGCGCTCATCACCGGCGCCAGCCGTGGCATCGGCAAGCAGCTCGCCATCGACCTCGCCGCCGACGGCTACGACCTCGTCGTCTGCGCGCGCTCGACCGCCGACTCCCCCGCCAGGCTGCCCGGCACCATCGACGAGACCGCCGAGCTCGCCCGCGGGCAGGGCGCCGACGTGCTCGTCGCCCCCCTCGATGTGCGCGACGAGGAGGCCGTGGCCGCCCTCGCGGACACGGTGTACGAGCGCTTCGGCCGCTGCGACCTGCTCGTGAACAACGCCGCCGTCGGCGTCCCCGGCGCCACCCTCGAGAACTCGACGAAGCGCTGGCGGCTCGCCACCGACATCAACATCCACGGCCCCTTCTACCTCATCTACTACCTCTGCCCGCGCATGCGCGAGGCGGGCGAGGGCCGCGTCATCAACATCTCCTCGGGCGCGTCCGTGAACCCCGGCTTCCGCCGCATCAGCTACACGACCACGAAGCGCGCACTCGAGGCGATGACCGAGGGCTTCGCCATCGAGCTCGAGGATTCCGTCGCGGTGAACTGCATCCGCCTCGAGCTGGGCGTCTGGACCGAGGGCTACGCCTTCACCCTCGGCGATGTCGACCGCTCCGACTTCGAGGACCCGATCATCATGTCCGACGCCGTCCTCTGGATGGCGAAGCAGCCGCTCGACTACACCGGCCAGGTTGTCACCATCGCCGACCTGCGCGAGCAGAACGTCGTCCGCCCGAAGACGACCGCGGGCTAGCCGCGGCGGGGCCCGCGCGCCCATCCCCTGCTAGACTCGCCCCACTTCCTGCCCGGAGCCTGCCATGCGCTTCACCCACGAGAGCGACGTCGAGACCTTCCGCGGCGAGGTCCGCCGGTTCATCGCCGATGAGCTCCCTTCCGAGGAGGAGCGGCAGGCTCACGCCCTGCGCGGCGGCTTCGAGACGAACGAGGAAGAGTACGACTACACGATGGGCTTCCAGAAGAAGCTCGCCGATCGCGGCTGGCTGGCGATGGCGTGGCCCGAGGAGTACGGCGGCGGGGGCGCCTCGCACATGCGCCAGCTCGTCTACAACGAGGAGATGTCGTACGCGGGCGCGCCCGTCATGAACATGGGCATCTCCTGGGTTGGTCCGTCGCTCATGCTCTACGGAACTGAAGAGCAGAAGCGGACGTACATCCCGCCCATCACCAGCGCCGAGCAGTGGTGGTGCACCCTCTACAGCGAGCCCGGCGCCGGCAGCGACCTCGCATCCCTGCAGACGAGCGCCATCCGCGACGGCGACGACTACGTGATCAACGGGCAGAAGATCTGGACGTCCGGCGGCCACCTCTCCGACTGGGGCTGGCTCGCCGCCCGCACCGATCCCGATGCCCCCAAGCACAAGGGCATCTCCCTCCTCATGCTCGACATGAAGTCGCCCGGCATCAGCGTGCGGCCCCTCGTGAACATCGCCGACCAGCACGCCTTCAACGAGGTCTTCTTCGAGGACGTGCGCGTCCCCGTCGAGCAGCGCGTGGGCGAGGAGAACCGGGGCTGGTACCACCTCGCCGTCGCCCTCGACTTCGAGCGCAGCGGCATCGCCGCCTACTCCGGCGGCCGGCGCAACGTCGAGCGGCTCACCGACATCGCCGGGCAGCACCCGCGGCTCCTCGATCAGCGCCCCGGCGTCCGTTACGAGCTTGCCGACCGCATGGTCGAGGTGAACGTGGGCACGTTCCTCGCCTATCGCGTCGCGACCATGCAGGCCCAGGGCCTCCTGCCCAACCACGAGGCGAGCGCCAGCAAGCTCTTCGGCAGCGAGCTCGGCCAGCGCATCGCCCGCACGGGGATGCACCTGCTCGGCATGGCCGGCCAGTTGCGCGACGACTCCTCGCGCTTCGAGATCGACCAGGCGCAGAACTACCTCTACACCGTCTCCGGGACGATCGCGGCGGGCACGAGCGAGATCCAGCGCAACATCATGGCCACCCGCGGCCTCGGCCTCCCAAGGGGGTAGCGGGCCGCTAGCGCACCCTCTGCTAGACTCGCGGAACTTCCTTCCCGGAGCCCGCCATGCGCTTCACGCACGAGAGCGACATCGAGTCCTTCCGCCACGAGGTTCGCCAGTTCATCGCCGATGAGCTTCCCCCCGAAGAGGAGCGCCTTGAGCGCGCGCGCCGTGGCGGCTTCGAGACGAACCAGGAAGAGTACGACTACACGATGGGCTTCCAGAAGAAGCTGGCCGACCGCGGCTGGCTCGCGATGGCCTGGCCGAAGGAGTACGGCGGCGGAGGCGCGCCGCATATGCGCCAGCTCGTCTACAACGAGGAGATGGCCTACGCCGGCGCGCCCGTCGGAAACATGGGCATCGCCTGGGTCGGCCCCTCCCTCATGCTCTACGGCACCGAGGAGCAGAAGCAGAAGTACATCCCGCCGATCACCGGCGCCGAGCAGTGGTGGTGCACCCTGTACAGCGAACCCGGGGCGGGCAGCGACCTCGCCTCCCTCCAGACGAGCGCCGTCCGCGACGGCGACGACTATGTGATCAACGGCCAGAAGATCTGGACCTCGGGCGGCCATCTCGCCGACTGGGGCTGGCTGGCCGCGCGCACCGACCCCGACGCCCCCAAGCACAAGGGCATCTCGCTCCTCATGCTCGACATGAAGTCGCCCGGCATTACCGTGCGGCCCCTCATCAACCTCGGCGACCAGCACAGCTTCAACGAGGTCTTCTTCGAGGACGTGCGCGTCCCCGTCGAGCAGCGCGTGGGCGAAGAGAACCGGGGCTGGTACCACCTCGCCGTCGCCCTCGACTTCGAGCGCAGCGGCATCGGCTCCTACGCGGGCGGGCGTCGCACGATCGAGCGCTTCACCAGGCTCGTGGAGGAGCTCCCCGAGCTCTGGCGGCACCGCAAGACCGTCCGCACCGAGCTTGCCGAGCGCGCCATCGAGGTGAACGTCGGCACGTTCCTCGCCTACCGCGTCGCAACCATGCAGGCGCAGGGCCTCGTCCCGAACCACGAGGCCAGCGCGAGCAAGCTCTTCGGCAGCGAGCTGAACCAGCGCCTGCAGCTGACCGGCATGCACATCCTCGGCATGTCCGGGATGCTGCGCGGCGACTCCTCGCGCGTCTGGTTCGACCAGGCGCAGGTCTTCCTGCGCTCGGCCGCGAACACGGTCGAGGCGGGTACGAGCGAGATCCAGCGCAACATCATGGCCACCCGCGGCCTCGGCCTCCCCAGGGGGTAGGCGCGGGCCTGTGCTACGCTCCCAGCACAGGAGTTGAGTCATGGCAACGGGTGCCGCGCCTGCTGTTGGTGTTCCCGGGAAGCTCGTCACGCCTCGGTACGGCTTCGCCGAGGCGGATCGGCTCGCGCGCGTTTCGGCGGGGACGTCGAAGCGGTGGACCCGCGGCTATTCGTACGAGTCACCTCAGGGAGAGCGTGTCAGGAAGCCCCCTGTCGGCAAGACCGAACCCTCCCCGGACGTCGCAGTGTCCTTTGCCGATCTTGTTGAGGTTGCGGCCATCCACGGTCTGCGCGGTCTCGGATTCTCCCTCGTTCAGATTCGGCAGATCGTCGGGAGTTGCCAGGAGTTGTTCAGCTCGGACCGTCCCCTGCTTTCCCATCGCTTCAGGGCGGACGGCAGGGACGCGTTTGTGCAGGGGGACGACGGCCTCCTTGTCAGCGTGCTTCGCGGCAAGCGCAGGACCGCCTGGGACGATGTTCTCGACCCCTTCCTGGCGACGGTCGACTACCAGGATGGCTGGGCGCAGCGTTGGTGGCCACAGGGTCGCTCGAAGCAGGTCGTCATCGACCCCGACTTCGGCTACGGGCTCCCCGTCGTCGCCGGCACGGGCGTGCGGACCGAGATCCTCGTAGAGCGCAGCGAAGTTGGCGAGACGCTCGATCAGATGGCGGCTGACTTTGGGATTCCGGTCGAGTCGGTGCGGGACGCACTCCAGTTCGAACGCTCCCTGGCTGCGTGATCTTCATCGACCGCTCCATTCCTCGCAGCGTGGCGGATGAACTCCGGCGCGCGAGCGACGAGCCCGTGGTCTACCTCGACGAGCGGTTTCCGCCCGACACGCCCGATCGCGCGTGGTTGGCAGAAGCGGGCCGGGAAGGCTGGCTGGTCATCTCCCGCGATAAGCGCATCCGCCGGCGGCCCGGAGAACGGGAGGCCATCCTCGCCAATGGCGTAGGCTGCTTCATCCTCGGCTGGCGCAAGAACCTGACGCGCGAAGAATACATCGGCATCCTTGCTGGCTCGCTCGACGAGATGCGGGCACTCTTTGCGGAGACGCCCCGCCCGTTCATCTACGTCGTGAACGCTGCCGGCGGCATGCGGAGGGTTCTGTGAAGGCGGCCCCACGGTGACCGATCCCGTCCGCCTCTACCTCGTCCGGCACGCGCAGGCGCGCGCCGACGACGGCTCGTACGGGCACGACACGCCGCTGTCCCCGCTCGGGCGGCGGCAGGCCGAGGCGGTCGCCGTCGCGCTTGCGCACGCGTCGCTGGCCGCTATCTACGCCAGCCCGATGCGCCGCGCGCGCGAGACGGCCGAGCCCCTCGCCCGCGTCACCGGCCTCGAGGTTCGGGTCGATGAACGCCTGAGCGAGTTCGAGATTGCGGACTGGGATCCCGACGGCGAGAACCACGAGTACGACTGGGCCTGGCGACCGGAGCACACGGGCACCCCCGGTGGCGAGACTATCGGCGCCTTCGCCGAGCGCGTCGGCGCCGCCTGCGACGACATCGTCCCGCCCCACGCCGGCGAGGCCATCGCCATCGTCTCCCACTCCGGCACCGGCGACGCCATCCTGCGCTGGGCCATGGGACTCGCGAGCGACAGCCCCTGGTTCCACGAGTTCGACCTGCCGAACGGGGCCATCGTCGAGCTCAGCATGTGGCCCGGGGGCCGCCATGCGAACGGCCCGCCGCGTTACGCCGCCATCGAGCGCGCCCCCAACCTCGACCACCTCCCCGACTCCCTCCGCACCCCCTACTGAGTGCGGGACCGGCGGTTAGCTCTCCGAGGGGCCCGCGCGCCACGCGCGCAGCGCCGTCGAGATGGCAAGCACCGCCACGCCGGCGTCGATCAGCCGCCAGTACTGCACGTCGGACTGCGCGTCGCCACGCCCCCACTCCCAGGCGAACCAGTTCCAGAAGAAGAGGAGCGCGAAGAAGACCGTGCCGTAGAGGGCGGCCTTGGCCGTGAGCCACGACCGCGTCACCGGCGCGCCGGGCTCGTGGCCCGCGGCCCGGTTCTCGTGGATGACGGTCGCCAGCATCAGGACCAGCGCGACGGCCATGAACCAGGCGATGATCCTCCAGCCGTCGGCCGCCGCGTCGACGGAGTTGTAGAAGCTCTGGAGCACGAACTGTGCGCCCGTGCCCACCCCGACGACCCCCAGGTAGATCGCCACCAGTTTCCGGAATGCCTGCATCGCTGCCATGCGATTGCCTCCTCGTTGCCCCCGTGCGCCAAGCCTACACATCGCGGGCGAGGGCGCGGGTTCTCCTCCCGACAGGGGTACGATGCGGCCAGAGCGCCCGCCGCTGCGAGCTGATGGAGCGAGCGCGAAGCAGGCGAGGGACCGAGCGACCAGAGGGAGCGAGCTGAAATGAAAGTCGATGACGTATTCCTGACCACCTTCGGCTGGGACGTGCCCCACGGCGCCTATCCCGGCTCCTCCATCGCCTACGGGGGCGAGCGCCAGATGGGCGTGCTCACCATCCGCACCGACGAGGGGGCGGAAGGGCACTCGTTCCTCGGCTCCGCCAGCCGTGACGCGACCATGGACGCGGAGGCGCTGCTGACCCTTCTCAAGCCCGTCGTCATGGGCGAGAACCCGCTCGATATCGGGCGCTTCTGGCACGCCATGTGGAAGCGCCGGCGCGGCGTTTCCTTCCGCGCCATTGGCGCCGTCGATGTCGCCCTCTGGGACCTGGCCGGGAAGGTCGCGGGGCTGCCCGTCCATCGCCTCCTCGGCTCCTGCCGCAGCTCCGTGCCCGCCTACGCCAGCTCCGCCGCCCTCCCCTCGCCCGAGGCCTACGCCGAGGAGGCGAGGTCGTTCCGGGACCGCGGCTGGACCGCCTACAAGATCCACCCCGACACCCGCCCGCTCGTCGATATCGACATCTGCCGCGCCGCCCGCGAGGCCGTCGGCCCCGATATGCGGCTCATGCTCGACTCCGTCTGGGCCTACAGCTACGAGGACGCCGTCCGCGTGGGCCGCGCCATCGAGGACCTCGACTACTACTGGTACGAGGACCCGCTCGAGGAGGAGGACGTCTACGGCTACGTGAAGCTGCGCCAGAAGCTCGACATCCCCATCCTCGCCACCGAGTTCGCCCCCGCCAGCTTCTACGGCATGCAGCAGTGGGTGCAGCAGCAGGCCACCGACATCCTCCGCGGCGACGTGGCCGTCTGCGGCGGCATCACCGCTCTCCACAAGATCGCCAACCTCGCCGACGCCTTCCGCATGAAGTGCGAGGTCCACCACGGCGGCAACTCGCTCAACAACGTCGCCAACCTGCACGTCATCATGGCCGTGAACAACTGCGAGTACTTCGAGGTGCTCCTGCCCGACGCCGCCCAGAAGTACGGCCTCGTGAACGACATCGAGGTCGACGCGAACGGCCTCGTCCACGCCCCCGAGGAGCCCGGCCTGGGCTACGAGATCGACTGGGACCTCGTCCGCCGCCGCCAGATCAGCGAGCTGCGCTAGCGCCCCCGTCGGGCCTTGACATCGGGGGGACGCTACCTGACGATCGCTGGCGGACAGGGTCAACTCCGAACTGTCCCCTTGAGTGGGGGCTTTCCCGCGACAGCGGGATAGGAGTTGGCCCGCTTTTCGTTAAGGCCACTCGCGCCAGCTGGCTTCCTTCTGCTGAAGATAGCGAAGATACGACTCGATGCCTGCCGGGTCGCCCGCGTGCCTCCGGGCCACAAGACCTACGACGTAGTCAGCGAGTTGCAAGAGGTTGTTACCCGACGATCTCTCGAACTTCACTCTGTGGCTCGAACCGGGCGCGCTGGCGTTCAACCCCTGTCTGATGGACGCCCCCAGCCGCCTCTGTGACTTGCGGCCCCCGGTCGCATCAAGGGTGACGATGGCGTGTCGCAGATGGGGTGCTGTGCTTTCAGACAGGAGGTCGAGGGCCGTCTGGTAGATATCTCCAGATGTCTCCCGAAGCCCCCGGGCGGATAGTTCGGCCTTGTCGAGAACCACTGCGTGGACTCTGAAGGCGAACGGTCGCGTGGCGTCGAGGAATGCTGAACGCACTCTCGGAGAGTTGTGGCTGAAGTGAAACTCGTGGCTGGGACGCAGCTTGAGCTCGCCCCTCAAGCGTGCGATGCGGTCATCACAGCGATGAGCTTCCTCACGGTCTTCGAACACAACCATCGACACCGAGAAGGCACGGCTCGACCCCCGTCCAAGTTTGAGGCCTGTGTCTCCAGATTCGTCGACGAAGGCAAGCACTGATCCCCCGCCTACTCCGTGACGAGCGTGACTGTGTTCGGCTCCCGCACCAGCTTCGAGAGGGGGCAGCGCTCGGCGGCGTAGGCGTGCAGCGTCGCGACCTGCTCGGCGGTCGCGTCCGGCGCGTCCAGCGAGACGCGCGCCGTGATGTCGAACGGCACATCCGGGTCGGCGCTCTCGATGCCGAGGAAGTGCGCGTCGTTGTTCGCTGAGCTGACGGTCACTTCGACCCGGTCCAGGGGGATGTCGAGGGTCGCGGCGGCGATCAGGTAGGTGTGCGTGAGGCACGTGCTGATGACCCCGCAGAACAGCTCCGGAGAGCTCGGGCCCAGGCCCCGGCCGCCGAAGTCGGGACCGGAGTCGCCGATGAGTTCCCAGTCGCGCATGCGCAGCTTGCGCACCCCCGTCGCGTCGTCCGCGACGCACGTCGCCGAGACGGTCTCGCGCCACTGCTCGCCGCGCGGCTTCGCCGCCGCCGCCGAGCGCATGGCGCTCGCCTTCTGGCGCAGGTAGTCGCGAAGCCCGCGGCCGTCTCCGGCGCTCGCCGCCATGTCAGCGCGCACCGCTCATCGGAACGACCACTCCGTGCCCTCGGGGCCGTCCTGCAGCTCCACCCCGAGCTCGACGAGCCCGTCGCGGACCCGGTCCGCGAGCGCGTACTGCTTCGCCGCGCGCAGCTCCGCGCGCAGTTCGACCAGCAGGTCCACGAACGGCGCCGCGTTCTCGTCCCGGTGGGGCGGCTCGTGCAGCGTGAAGCCGAGCACGCCCGCCAGCTCGCGCAGCGTCGCCTGCGCGGCGCCGGCGTCGTGACCCTCGTCGTGGGCGCGGTTGATTGCGCGCGCCAGGTCGAAGAGAGCCGCCAGGGCGCGGGGCGTGTTCAGGTCGTCGTCCATCGCCTCCGTGAAGCGCTCGCGGGCCTCCGTCGGGTCGAGCGGGTGGCCGTCGGCGACGCCCTTCGAGAAGGCCGCCTGCCGCAGCCGCTCCGCGCCCGCGCGGGCCGAGTCGAGCGCCTCCTCGCTGTAGGTGACGGGGCTGCGGTAGTGGCTCGTCACGATGAACATGCGGAGCGCGTCCGTCCCGTAGCGGTCGAGCACGTCGTCGATCCCGATGATGTTGCCGACCGACTTCGACATCTTCTCCTCGCCCAGTTGCAGCAGGGCGTTGTGCAGCCAGAAGCCGGCGAAGGGCGGCTTGCCCGTGAACGACTCGCTCTGCGCGATCTCGTTCTCGTGGTGCGGGAAGATCAGGTCCGCGCCGCCGCCGTGGATGTCGATCTGCTCCCCCAGGGCGTTCATCGCCATCGCCGAGCACTCGATGTGCCAGCCCGGCCGCCCCGGTCCCCAGGGGCTGTCCCAGTGCGGCTCGCCTGGCTTGGCGCCCTTCCACAGCGCGAAGTCGAGGGGGTCGTCCTTCAGCTCGCTCAGGTCGACGCGTGCGCCGCTGCGGAGCTCGTCCACGTCCCGCTTCGAGAGCTTCCCGTAGTCCTCCTTCTCGCGGACGCGGTAGTAGACATCGCCGCCCGAGGCGTAGGCGACTCCCTTCCCGACCAGCCCTTCGATGAAGCTGATGATGTTCGGCATCTCCTCCGTCGCCCGCGGGTACTCCGTCGCGGGCAGCACGTTCAGGCGCGTGAGCTGCGCCATGTACGCATCGGAGTAGCGCTCGGCCAGCTCCTCCACGGGCGTGCCCGTCTCGTGCGACCGCTCGATGAGCTTGTCGTCGATGTCGGTGAAGTTCTGGATGTGGCGCACGCCGTAGCCGCGCCACTCGAGGTAGCGTCGCAGCACGTCGAACACGATCGAGAAGAGCGCGTGGCCGAGGTGGGCGTCGCTGTACGGCGTCACGCCGCAGACGTAGAGGCGCACATCGCCCGCGATGGGCGCGAGTTCCCGCTTCTCGCCGGTAAGGGTGTCGCGCAGGTGGAGCATGGTCAGGTGCGCGGCGGCGCTTCCGCGCGCGAGGGCTCGTCCGCGTGGTGGTCGTCGTGGAGGCCGTCCACGTGCTCCTCGAGGTGCGCGATCAGCTGACGCAGCTCGTCGACGCGCTCGTCGAGCTGGTTCAGGCGGTCCCACTCGGGGTCGGGCAGACGCTGCATCACGCCATTCGAGTCGTCGTGGAAGGCGACGATGTGGCCGGGAACGCCGACGATGGTCGCCCGCGGCGGCACGTTCGTGATGACGACCGAGCCCGCCCCGATGCGGGCGCTCTCGCCGATCTCGACGGCGCCGATCACCTTCGCCCCCGCGCCGACCACGTTGTTGCCGATCAGCGTCGGATGCCGCTTCGTCCGGCGTGTGCTCGTGCCGCCCAGCGTGACGCCCTGGTAGATGGTCACGTCCGGGCCGATCTCGGTGGTCTCGCCGATGACGATGCCCATCCCGTGGTCGATCACGAAGCGCGGTCCGATGACCGCGCCGGGGTGGATCTCGATGCCGGTGACGAAGCGCACGACCTGCATGATGCCGCGCGGGACGAGCGGCAGGCCGCGCCGGTGCAGGGCGTGCGCGAGCCGGTGCGCGAGGCGCGCGTGGAAGCCGGGATAGAACAGGGCGACCTCGATCGCGCTCGTGGCCGCCGGGTCGCGTTCCAGCGTTGCGCTGATGTCGTCGCGGATCTCGCTCAGGAAGGACATGGGGTTCGCTACCTCTCGGGACTGGGGGGCAGGCTGCCGTCGGGGCCCGCTAGGCGCGGGACCCCGCCATACAGGTGCAGCGTCGCCCCATGCCGTCCGAGGAGTGCGTCATCGCTGTCGAGCTTACGTCACGTTGTGGGCTACTGGCTATTGGCCGTTGGCTGCCGGAGGCCCCGACACGGGGCGAACCAGCTCCTATCCCGCTCCCGCGAGAAGGCGCCCCATGAAGGGGACCGTTCGGAGCCGATCCTTTCCGAGATCAGCTTGGGCCAACCCATGAAGGGGGGTCAAGTCGTCACCAGCGGTGTGGCGCCCCACCAATAGCCAATAGCCAGGAGCCAACAGCCCCTATCCCAGCCGCGCTGCCACCCGGTCGAGAATCGCGTGCGCGACGGCGTACTTGCTCAGGAGCGGCAGCCGCTCCGCCTCGCCCTCGCGGTGGAAGATCGTGACCTCGTTCGTCTCCGTGCCGAAGCCGCTGCCCGCCGCCGTCACGTCGTTCGCCACGATGAAGTCCGCGCGCTTGGCGGCCAGCTTGGCGGTCGCGTTCGCCTTCAGGTTCTCCGTCTCGGCCGCGAACGCGACCCGCACGCCGCCTCCGGGCAGCGTCGAGATGATGTCCGGCGTCTCCGTCAGGGGCAGCGTCAGGTCGTCCTCGTTGAGGGTCGCCTTCTTGATCTTCTGGCCCGAGGCCTCCAGGGGGCGGAAGTCCGCCGGCGCCGCCGCCATCAGGAGGGCGTCGCAGCGCTCGGTCAGCGGTTCGAGCGCCCCCAGCATCTCCTCCACCGTCTTCACGTCGATCCGGTCCACCCCGTAGGGCGTCGTGAGCTGGGACGGACCCGTGACCAGCGAGACGCGCGCCCCGCGGTCGCGGGCGGCCGCCGCGAGGGAGAAGCCCATGCGCCCGCTCGAGCGGTTGCCGATGTAGCGCACGGGGTCGAGCGGCTCCTGCGTGCCGCCGGCGGTCACGATGACGGAGCGGCCGCAGAGGTCGCCCTCGCCGCGGCCGATGGCCGCGCGCACGGCCCCGAGAATGGCGGGCGTCTCGGCGAGGCGGCCCGCCCCGAAGCGTCCGCTCGCGAGGCGTCCCTCCGCCGGTTCGACGACCTCGACGCCGCGTTCGACCAGCGCCGCCACGTTCGCCTCCACGGCGGTGTTCGCCCACATCTGCGAGTCCATCGCGGGGGCGACCACGATGGGCGCCGTCGTGGCGAGCGCCGTCAGCGTCACCATGTCGCCGCCGCCGCCGAAGGCCAGCCGCGCCAGGCAGTCGGCCGTGGCCGGCGCGATCAGGAACACATCGGCGCGGCGCGCCACCTCGATGTGCGCCTCGGACTCCTCCGTCTCGAACATGTCGACGATCGCTTCCCGGCTCGTGAGGGACTGGAAGGTGAGCGGCGCGATGAAGCGCGTCGCCGCCTCCGTCATCAGCACCTCGACCTCGGCGCCGGCCTGGCGCAGCTTGCTGGCGAGATCGGCGGCCTTGTAGGCGGAGATGCTGCCGGTGACGCCGAGGGCGATGGTGCGCCCATCGAGCGGGCGCTCGCGATAGGGTGCGGTCGTCTCAGTCGGCGTTGCGGTCATGGATAAGGCGCAGCCCCTGTAGTGTGAGGTTGTGGTCGACGGCGTCGAGGACGTCCGTCTCCGCGGCGATTTCGGTTGCCCAGCCGCCCGTGCCGATCACGGTCGCGCCGCCTCCCAGCTCTTCCTGGAAGCGCGCCACCATGCCCTCCACCAGCCCCACGTACCCCAGCAGGATGCCCGACTGCAGGGCGTGGGTGGTGTTCCGGCCGATGGCCGCGGGAGGACGTTCCAACTGGACCCGCGAGAGCATCGCCGCTCGGCTGAAGAGCGTCTCGCTGGCGATGCCGATGCCCGGCGCGATCGCGCCCCCGAGGTAGTCGCCCTGGGCGTCGACGGCGTCGAACACCGTGGCCGTGCCGAAATCGACGACGATGGCGGGCTTGCCGTACAGCTCGATCGCCGCCACCGCATCGACGACGCGGTCGGCGCCGACCTGCCGGGGGTTGTCGTAGAGGATGCGCACCCCCGTGCGCAGCCCGTGCCCCACCACCATGGCGTCCTCGCCGAAGTAGCGCGCGCAGACCCGCTGGAAGGTGGAGAGCAGGGGCGGCACCGCGCAGCCGATGATGCAGGCGTCGACCGACTCCGCCGTCAGGTCGCTCGTGGCGAGCAGGTTCAGCATGAGGACGCCGTACTCGTCGGCCGAGCGCTCGGCTTCCACGCCGACGCGCCAGGTCGCCGCCAGGTTCTCGCCCGCGAACAGGCCCATATGGACCGAGGTGTTGCCGATGTCGAGGGCGAGAAGCATGTCGCCGCCGCTCTGGGCTCCAGGAGTCCCGTGCTGGCTTAAGCCTAGGCGTCCCCCCGACGTACACACAACAGGAAGCGGCTACACTTACCCCATGACCACGACCCTTTCGCGCGTTCGCGAGCAGGCCGAGGCCGCCCGCGCCGCTTCCCGGGCCCTCGGAGTCGCGTCCACCGACGCGAAGAACGATGCGCTCGATCGCATCGCCGCGCTCCTCCTCGAGCGCGAGGCCCCGATCCTCGCCGAGAACGAGAAGGACCTCGTCGCGGGCCGGGAGGTCGGCCTCGACGACTACTTCCTCGAGCGCCTCACCCTGACGCCGGCGCGCATCGCCGGCATGGCCGCCGACACGCGCCACATCGCCTCCCTCCCCGACCCCGTGGGCGAGACGATCGACGCGCGCACCCTCCCGAACGGCCTCCAGATCTCGCGCAAGCGCGTGCCCCTGGGCGTCGTCGCCTGCATCTACGAGTCGCGCCCGAACGTGACCATCGATATCGCCACCCTCTGCCTCAAGAGCGGGAACGCCGCCGTCCTGCGGGGCGGCAAGGAGGCGGTGCACAGCAACGCCGTCCTCGGCGACCTCCTCCGCGACGCGCTCGACGGCTCGGCGCTGCCCGCCGAGGCCGCGCAGGTCATCCGCGACCCCGATCGCGCCCACATCGACGAGCTGCTGGTCATGCACGACGTCATCGACCTGATCGTGCCGCGCGGCGGCGCCGGGCTCATCAGCTACGTGCGCGAGACGGCCACGATGCCCGTCGTCGCGCACGGCGAGGCCGTCTCGCACACCTACGTCGACTCAGAGGCCGACCTGGCGATGGCGCTCAAGGTGGTCGACAACGCCAAGACGCGCCGCTACAGCATCTGCAACGCCCTCGATACGCTGCTCGTGCACGAGGCCGTCGCGCCCGACCTGCTGCGCGCCCTCGGCGAGCGCTGGGCGGGCACGGTCACCCTGCTCGGAGACGACCGTTCCCTCGACCTGCTCGCCGGGCTGGACGTCTCCGGCCTGAACGTCGAGCCCGCCGGCCCCGACGACTGGGATACGGAGCACCTCGCCCTGCGCGCGGGCGTCCGCGTCGTCGCTTCCATGGACGAGGCGCTGGCGCACATCGAGGCGCACGGCAGCAAGCACAGCGAGGCGATCATCACCGACAGCTACGAGCACGCCATGCGCTTCACGTCCGAGGTCGATGCGGCGGTTGTCTACGTGAACGCCAGCACGCAGTTCACCGACGGCGCCCAGTTCGGGCTCGGCGCGGAGATCGGCATCTCCACGCAGAAGATGCACGCTCGCGGACCCATGGGCCTCGTCGAGCTCACCAGCTACAAGTGGATGGTCCTCGGCGCGGGCCACGTGCGTCCCCTGTAAGCCACGGCCCTGCGACCATGAGGGACGAAATACCCGAATCCGAAGGCCAGCGGGAGCGTGGAACGTGATCAGCTTCGACCGCGAGGTGCGGACCCCTCACTCCGAGTCGTACACGGTGCTTGATGACGGCGAGATCGTCGGGCGCGTGGACCTGCACATGCAGGGCCCCAACATCCACGCCACCCTCTGCACGACTGCCGACGCCAGCGACGACCGCGTGCGCGAGCTCATCGACGCCGTCGACGAGCAGCTCGCGATGACCGCCGACCCCTTCCGCGAGGACTTCATCGTGACGGTCTGGAAGGGCGTCCCCGCCGGTGTCTACGGCGATGCCGAAGCGGGCGACGACACCATCAGTCTCGGGGAGATCGGCCAGACCTAGCCGCCCGCCGCCTCGTGCGAGCCCTTCGCCGATGTCTCGGAGGGCTCGGGGAGCCTCCCCTCCTTCGCGAGTTTCAGGTAGTGCTTCTGGCGCTTCTCCCAGGTGCGAAGGACGGCATCCTCCAGGGCGACTTCCCCGTTGTCGTACACGACGACGGGGAAGTCCTCTTGCCAGAGCCGGTTGCCCTCCTGGTAGACGGGAACGGCCTGGGTACGGGTGGCGATAACGCAAGGCGCCTTCGGAGCTGGTGGTTTCGGCTTGGAGTGTCCGGTCGGCTCGGGGAGACCGCCCCTGGCGGCCAGTTCGGCATAGTGCGCCCGGCGCGCCTCGATCTCGTGGGCGATGGCGATTTCGAAGGTGACGTGCCCGTCGCTGTAAACGACGGCGGGGAACTCCTCTTCCCAGACGTGGCCACCCTCCTCATGCACCGTCACGGACTCGGTGCGCGTTTCGATGACGCGGGGGGGCCACGGTCGCGGCTCGGGTGGAGGCTGAACGCGCGCGGTAGGTTCGGGAAGCTCGCCGCGCTCGGCCAGCTTCCGGTAGTGCTTGTTGCGCTCTTCCATCTTGACGGCCGTGTCGAACGACAGCACCTGCTCGCCGTCTTCGGCGATGATCACGGGGAACACCTCGCGCCAGACATGGTCCCGTTCCTCGTAGACGGGCAGGGCTTGTGGGGAGACGTATTCAGTCATCGCTCTCCAGGCTCTCCGACCGGAAGGCCGTAATCACTCGCATTGGTCGTACTCCATAGTTTAGGCGAACGATGAAGCGCTGGCCGTCAGGTCCGCGGTAGGTGATCGCACATACGGGGCCCCGGGGGTCGTTGTGACCATCGTCGTCACCAATAAGTTCCGGCGAGCCGTCTCGCAGCCCGGAGAGAATTTCCGTGAAGGAAGGACGGTTCGGGAGATGCTGGCGGTGGTGTTCGTAGTGTTTCGAGGGACGCAACTCTCGGCCTCTCGCCGCGGCCACGATCGCTTCCAGGTCGGCCGGCATGGGTGGGGTGTGGGTTCAGCGGAGGTGGACGAGGCCGGAGGCGCTCACCTCGAACAGGGCTGAGGCCGCACGATCGGTGGCCTCGAAGACGGGCTGCGGGTACACGCCGATGAAGAGCACGCCCAGCAGCAACAGTCCCGCCAGCGCGCCCAGCAGGGGCGCGGGCCGGAACCGCGTCTGCCCTTCGGGCGGATCAAACAAGTACATCTGGCGCATAACCATCAGGTAGTAGTAGAGGCTTACGAAGCTGTTCGCCGCGGCGAGGCCCACCAGCCAGAGCAGCCCGTCCGTCATGCTCGCCTGGAACAGCAGCAGCTTGGTCGCGAAGCCCGCGAAGAAGGGCAGGCCCGCGAACGAGAAGAGCGAGGCCGTGATCACCAGCGCCAGGAACGGCTGCGTCTCGGCCAGACCCCGCAGGCCCCGGATGCTGTCGTCCCCCGTGCGGTTGTAGTGCGCCGTCAGCGCCGCGAACAGCGCCAGCGTCGAGACGGTGTAGCCGGTGATGTGCAGGAGCAGCGCGCTCGAGGCGTTCTCCGCCGTGGCCGCGTCGCCGTAGCCGATCGCGGCGATGGCGACGAGCATGTAGCCCACCTGCCCGATCGAGCTGTAGGCGACCAGCCGCTTCAGGTTCGATTGCTGGATGGCGAGCAGGTTGCCCGCCGTCATCGTGATCGCCGCCAGCGCCGCGATCACCGCCCGCCACTCCACCGCGTCCACCACCAGCGCGCCCGTGAAGAGCCGCAGGATGAGGGCGAAGCCCGCCGCCTTCGAGGCCGTCGAGAGGAACGCCGTGATCGGCAGGGGCGCGCCCTGG
The DNA here is from genome assembly GCA_965203115.1 of Tepidiformaceae bacterium. Taxonomy (GTDB): domain Bacteria; phylum Chloroflexota; class Dehalococcoidia; order Tepidiformales; family Tepidiformaceae; genus UBA2991. The sequence continues at coordinate 482,095 of OZ241859.1, forward strand.
TAGGCGTCGGGCGCCCACATGTGGAACGGCGCCGCCGACACCTTGAAGCCGACGCCCGCCACGATCAGCATGATCCCCACGATCGTCGCCGCGTCGGTGCCGCCCTCGCGCGCCGCCAGCGCCTCGGCGATGCCCTCGTACGAGGTCGTGCCCGTGACGCCGTAGATGAGGCTGATGCCGTAGAGCAGCATGGCGCTGGAGAACGCGCCCAGCAGGATGTACTTCAGGCTCGCCTCGTTGCTCAGCCGGTCGCGCTTCAGGTAGCCGACGAGGATGTAGAGGGAGAAGCTCAGCAGCTCGAGCGAGATGTAGGCCGTCAGCAGCTCGCGCGAGGCGGCCATCAGCACCATGCCCGTGCCGGCCACGAGCAGCAGGCCGTAGTACTCGCCGGCCGTGCTCGTGCGGTCGCGCATGTAGTGCGCCGAGAGGAGCGCGATCGCCATCACGATGCCCGCCGCGAGGATGCGGAAGTACGTCGTGAAGTCGTCCGTGAGGAGCACGCCCTCGAAGTCGCCGGCCTTGTCCCCGATGTAGGGGATGGCCGCGATCAGCCAGCCGAGCGCCCCCGCCGCCGTCGCGTAGGCGAGGTAGTCCTTGCGGATCCTCGGCCAGATCAGCTCCGCCGCGAGGATGGCGACGGCCGCGCCGATGGCGATGAACTCGGGGATGAAGAGGGTGAAGTCGCGCATCAGCTAATCACCCCCGGCAGGTTCGTGACCGTGTTCGCCAGCCGGTCCGTGAAGGGCGACCACCAGAGGCCCATTGCCAGCATCGAGAGGATCAGCAGCGCCGCCGAGACCGTCTCGATCGGCGAGAGGTCCTTCAGGTCCTTCCAGCGCGGGTTGAGCGGTCCGAAGAACACGACGCCGAACATGCGCAGCATGTAGGCCGCCGCGATCGCCGCCGCCAGGATGGCCAGCCCGCCGAACACCGGGTACGTGCGGAAGGCGCCGACGAAGATATGGAACTCGGCGGTGAAGCCGGAGAGCCCGGGGAGGCCCACGTTCGCGAGGCCCGCCATCACGTAGGCGATCACCCATAACGGCATCACCTTCGCCACGCCCCCGAAGTCGCTCAGGTCGCGCGTGTGCGCCTGGTCGTAGAGCGCCCCGATGAGGAGGAAGACGAGGGCCGTCATCACGCCGTGGCTGAACATCTGCAGGGCCGCGCCGCTGACGCCCACCTCGTGCAGGGTCGCCAGGCCGATGAGCACATAGCCCATGTGGCTCACCGAGCTGTAGCCGCTGATCAGCTTGAAGTCCCGCTGCGTGAGCGCCGCGATCGCGCCGTAGAGCGCGCCGATCGTGCCCAGCACCAGCAGCGCCGGCATCCAGAACTCCGCGCCCTCGGGCAGGAGCTGGATGCCCAGCCGGATGATGCCGAAGGCGCCCAGCTTCATCAGCACGCCCGCGTGCACCATCGAGACCGAGGTGGGCGCCGACATGTGCCCGTCGGGCGACCACGTGTGCAGCGGCCAGAGGCCCGCCAGCACCCCGCAGCCAACGACGAAGAAGGGGAAGATGATCTTCTGCATCTCGGCGCTGATGAGGCCGTTCTCTGCCGCCTTCCAGAGCGTCTCCAGGTCGAAGGTGGCCATGCCCGGCCCCGGGCTCGCCTCGTGTACGACCGCGAAGATGCCGATCCAGATGCCGACGGAGCCGCCGACCAGCATCAGCGTCAGCTTCATCGCGCCGTATTCCTTGCGCGTCGAGCCCCAGATGCCGATGAGCATGTAGAGCGGCACCACCGCCAGCTCGTAGAAGAAGAAGAAGAAGAACAGGTCCAGCGAGAAGAACGTGCCGTAGACGCCCGCGATCAGGATCCAGAAGAGGATGAAGAAGTCCTTGGCGCGGTACTCCAGCTTCCACGCGATGAGCGTGCCCGCGAACGCCACCACGCCCGTCAGCAGCGTCAGCAGCGCCGAGATGCCGTCGACGCCGAGGTGCAGGGAGATGCCGTTCTCGCCGAGGAAGCCGACGTTCTCGATCCAGGCCCAGCGGAGCTGCATCTGCAGCGGATCGCCGCTCGCCTGGTAGGCGAGGAACACGTACACCGAGAGCCCCAGCAGGATGGCGCCGATGACGGCCGAGAAGTACCGCGCCGTCATCTTCTGCGAGCCCGGCACGAACAGCAGCACGCCCGCCGCCAGCAGCGGCAGCGCGAGCGCGGTTACCAGCACGTAGCCCTGCGCCGTATCCATGCCCTAGCTCCCGACCGCCAGGCTGATGAGCGTGAGCGCGACCACGCCCGCCGCGATCGCCATCGCGTAGTTCGGCACGCGGCCCGTCTGCAGGTGCTTCAGCAGGAAGCCCGTGTAGCCCGTCAGGTTCGCCGACCCGTCGACGCCCGTGTCGTTCACGGCGAAGCGGTCGAACCAGCTCACGAGGTAGCTCCCGCCCAGCACCACGCGGTCGATGAGGAACTGGTACAGGTCGTCGAAGTAGAACTTCCGCTGCACCATCTCGTACACCTTCGGCTGCCACTCGGCCATCACCGTCGAGCGGTCCAGGCGGCCGTTCCAGTAGAACCACGCCCCGCCGAACGTGCCGATCACGAACAGCGCCGTGGAGAGGCCGACGAGGCCCCAGTCCACGTGGAACGGCTCGCTGCCGTGCAGGAACTCCCCGAAGCCGCCCGGGAAGCCGAGCGCGCTGCCGAAGTCGTGGAAGATGAAGAAGCCCGCCACGATCGACATGAAGGCGAGGAACACGAGCGGCAGCGTCATGACCGGGCCGGGCTCGCGCGTGTGGCTCGCGACCTCCTCGTCCCGCGGCTTGCCCAGGAACGTGCGGACGAAGAGCCGCGCCGTGTAGAAGGCCGTCATGATCGCGGCGATGGAGATGAGGAAGAAAGCGAACGTCCCCTGGCCCTCGACGGCGTGCAGGATCTCGTCCTTGCTCCAGAAGCCCGCCAGCGGGAACAGTCCCGCCAGGGCTAACGAGCCTATGAGGAAGGTAGCCGCGGTGATGGGCATCTTCCGCCATAACCCTCCCAGCTGGCCCATCTCCTGGTGGTGGTGCGTGCCGATGATGACCGCCCCCGCCCCCAGGAACAGCAGCGCCTTGAAGAAGGCGTGCGTGAACAGGTGGAACATGCCCGCGCTCACGTATCCCGCCCCCAGGGCGACGAACATGAACCCGAGCTGGCTCACCGTGGAGTAGGCGAGCACCTTCTTGATGTCCGTTTGCGCGAACGCGACGACCCCGCTGAAGAGCGCCGTCAGCAGCCCCACGACCAGCACGACCGTGAGCGCGTCGCCGGCCAGTTCGAACACCGGCAGCATGCGCGCCACCAGGTAGACGCCCGCCACGACCATCGTGGCCGCGTGGATGAGGGCGCTGACCGGCGTCGGGCCCTCCATCGCGTCCGGGAGCCAGACGTGGAAGGGCAGCTGCGCGCTCTTCCCCATCGCCCCCAGCAGGATGAACATCATCGTCACGAACAGGCGCGTATCGCCGATCGCGCCGTTCTTCACGTGCTCCGTGATCTCGAGGATGTTGAAGGTCCCCGTCGCCTCCCAGAACAGGATGATGCCGATGAGGAGGCCGACGTCGCCCACGCGCGTCGTGATGAACGCCTTCTTCGCCGCCTCCACCGCCGAGCGCCGCTCCCAGTAGTGCCCGATGAGCAGGAAGGAGCTCAGGCCCACCAGCTCCCAGGCCACGTAGAGCAGGAGCAGGTTGTCGGCCAGCACCAGCATCAGCATCGAGGCGACGAAGAGCTGGAGGACGGCGAAGTACCACCAGTAGCGCGGCTCGCCCTTCATGTAGCCGACGGAGAAGATGTTCACCATCAGCGCGACCGTCGTGATGACGCCCAGCATCACGATCGTGATCGGGTCCACGGCGATGCCCATGTTCAGGTGGAATTTGCCGATCGTCGTCCACTCGATGCTGTTCTTGATGGCCTCGTTGACGCCGCCCACGTTGAGGAAGTTCGCGAGCACGGCGAAGAAGAGCGCGAAGATGGAGGTCGCGCAGAGCACCGCCAGCCAGTCGCCCTGGCGCGGAAGGTTCCGGCCGAAGGCCGCCATCACGATGAAGGCGATAGCGGGCACGGCCGCCAGGATCCAGGCGTGTTCAGCCATGCACCGCTCCCTCTACCACCGCATCGTGGCCGCCTCGTCCACGTTGGCGGTCGAACGGTTGCGGAAGAGCCGGATGACGATGGCCAGCGCCAGGCCCACCTCGGCGGCGGCCACGGCGATGACGAAGACGGCGAAGATGACGCCCGTCGCCTTGCTCGGGTCCAGGTAGGCGGCGAACGCCACGAAGTTCAGGCTGACGGCGTTCAGCATCAGCTCGACGCTCATCAGCACGAGCACCGCGTTGCGGCGCGCCAGCACGCCGTACACGCCGAGCGAGAAGATGATCCCGCTGAGGATCAGGTAGTTCTCCATCGGAACCACTAGTCCTCATCCTCCTGTCGCGCGATCACGATCGCGCCGATGAAGGCGACCAGTAGCAGCGCCGCCGTGATCATGAAGGGCGCCCCGTAGTTCTGGAACATCTGCTCGCCGATGGTCTTGATCGGGATCGAGACGGCGTTCTCGGGAACGTCGCCCGGCCAGGCCGTGGCCACGGCCACGCCGATCAGGGTCACCATCAGACCCAGCGCCACGAGCGCGCCGAAGGGCGCCTGCACGCCGGTCGTCTCCTCCGGTTCCCCGGAAGCGGCCATGCGCGTCAGCATCAGCGCCAGCAGGATCAGGACCGTCACCGCCCCGCCGTAGATGAGGAACTGCACGAGCGCGATGAACTCGACCGTGAGGAAGAGGTACATCGCCCCCACGCCCGCGAGGCTGAGGATGAGGAAGATCGCCGAGTGGATCACCGTGCGCGCGAACACCACGCCGGCCGAGACCGCCACGATGGCGACCGCGAAGATCCACCAGAGGACTTCGGTGGTCACGCGCTGCCGCCCCCTCCGCCGTCGCCGGCGGACGGAACGGTACCGCCGAGCTCGGTAATGGTCGCGACGATGTCCTCGGGGATGGGCTCGCCCTTCTCGACGTGCTCGCGCGCGGCGCGCTCCGCCTTCATGCGGCGCGCGCGCAGCTTGCGCGGCGAGTTCGGGTCGCCCTGCGCGCCGGCGGCTGCCGGAGCGGCGGCGGGCGCCGCCGCCGGGGCCGCGCCCGCGGGACTCGGGTCGTTCCCCGTGATCTCCTTGTAGAGTTCGCTCTCCGTGTCGTTCAGCGTCTGCAGGAGCTCCGCCGGGACCTCCTCGCCCTTCTCGAGGTGCTCTCGCGCCGAGCGCTCCGCGCGCATCCGCCGCGCGCGGATCTTGCGCGGCGAGTTCGGGTCGCCCACGTCGCCCGCGGGCGCAGCGGCCGCTGCCGGCGCCGCGGCGGCCGGAGCCGGTGGGGGCGTGCCGATGGGCGGCACGGGCTCGCCCGTGATCTCCGTGTACATCTCGCTGGCGTAGCGCCGCAGCGAGGCGATCGTCTCCTCGCTCACCTCGCCCGCTTCACGCTCGGCGCGCGCTTCGCGCTCCGCCTTCATGCGGCGCGCGCGCAGCTTGCGCGGCGAGAGCGAGGCGACCTCGTCGTCCTCGGCGGTGCCGCCGGCGGCGGCCGCCGCCGTCTGCGCCTGCACCTCCGGCTCGCGCTCCTGGATGGCCGCGCCCAGCCCCTGCGCGATGCGCTCGGCCTGCGCCTGCTGCGCCTCGGGACGCGCCCCCGCGAAGCCGATCGCGGGCGGCTCCTCGCCCTCGGCCAGGGCGGCGTTCGTCTCGATGTTGTCCAGCGGGCGGAAGGGGTTCGGCAGCCGGCCGCTCTTGCTCGCCTCCAGCAGGTCCTCGATGTCCTTGTGCAGGTCGCGGCGGTCGTAGGCGGAGTGCTCGTGGCCCTCCCACGTGTTGTCCATCGCGATCGCCTCGAAGGGGCAGACCTCGATGCAGATGTTGCAGCGCATGCAGCGCGCGTAGTCGATCCAGAACTTCTCGATGATCTTGCGCCGGTCGCTCGTGCCCTCGGGATGCTTCGGGTTGTCGTGCATCACCGCCGTCATGCAGTCGACCGGGCAGTTCCGCACGCAGATGTTGCAGCCCGTGCAGAAGGGCTCGTCGTGGTCGAAGTCCCACGTCAGCACGGGGAAGCTGCGCTGGCGCTCGGAGAGCTCGTGCTTCTCGTCCGGGTACTGGATGGTCACCGGACGCCGCGTGAACGTGGAGAAGGTGGTCGCGAGGCCTTTCAGGATTCCGATCATGGGTTCGGCACCTCAGCGTGCTTGTAGCTCCCCACGAGGTTCTTCGTGGAGGGCTTGCGGGCGGCCCGCAGGTAGATGCCGCCCAGGAACAGGATCGCCCCCGCCCAGTTGACCGCCGCCAGGATCGGCTCCGGCCAGCCGTAGTAGAGGAAGAGGCCGTTGATGAGCAGGAGGGCGAAGCTCACCTCGATGAGCGCCTTCCAGCAGAAGCTCATCAGCTGGTCCATGCGCAGCCGCGGCAGCGTGGCCCGCACCCAGAAGATGAGCATGATCATGATGAAGCTCTTGATCAGCGTCAGGACGAGCTGCCAGCCCCAGCCCCAGTCGTCGCCGAAGGGGAACTGCCACCCCCCAAGGAAGATCGCCGCCCCGAAGATGCTGAAGGCCCACAGCGAGGCGTACTCGGCCAGCTGGAACATGCTCCAGCGAATGCCCGAGTACTCGACGAAGTAGCCGCCCACGATCTCCGACTCCGCCACGGGGATGTCGAAGGGCGCGCGGTGCAGCTCCGAGAGCATGGCCGTGAAGAAGATGACGAAGGCCAGCGGCTGGATGAGGATGAACGGCCGCGTGTCCTGCATCGCCACGATCGCGTTCAGGTCGAGCGTGCCCGCCACCATCGCCACGGCCAGCAGGGCCACGACCAGCGGGATCTCGTAGCTGATCATCTGCGCGGCGGCGCGCACGCCCCCGAGCAGCGCGTACTTGTTGCCCGAGCCCAGCCCGGCCATCAGCACGCCCACGATGTTCAGCCCCAGCACGGCGAACACGAAGAACATGCCCAGCGCCAGGTTGCGCACGCCCCAGTCGCGCGCGAAGGGCAGCGCCACCAGCACGAGGAACACGGGGATGAAGGTCAGGTACGGCGCGAACTCGAACACCCAGCGGTCGGCGTTGCGCGGGCGGATGTCTTCCTTGATCAGCAGCTTGATCGCGTCCGCGAAGCCCTGCAGCAGGCCGATCGGGCCCGTCCGCGTCGGCCCCAGCCGCATCTGGAAGCGCGCGACCACCTTGCGCTCGCCGTAGGTCAGGTAGACGACGACGAGCGTCATCACGAGCACGACGATGACGATGCGGATGATCGCATCGAGCCAGCTCAGTCCGAAGAACACCTCGCCGAAGTCCATCGCTACTTGTCCACCTCGCCCAGCACGATATCGAGCGACCCGAGGATGATGATCGCGTCGGCCACGTAGCTGCCGACCACCAGCTCCCGCAGGGCCGAGAGGTTGCAGAAGGAGGGCGAGCGCAGCTTCGCGCGGTACGGATTCGTGCCGCCCTGCGCCATCAGGTAGACGCCGTACTCGCCCTTCGTCCCTTCCGTCGGCATGTACAGCTCGCCCTCGTTGATGCGCAGTGTCTTCGGCAGCTTCGGCGCGAGCACGCGGCCCTCGGGCATCTCCTCGAGGCACTGCTCGATGATGCGCACGCTCTGGTAGCACTCCGCCAGGCGCACGTGGAAGCGGTCGAACACGTCTCCCTGGAGCCCCACCGGAATCTCGAAGTCGAGCTTCGGGTAGACGCTGTAGGGCTCCGCCTTGCGGATGTCCCAGGGCACGCCCGTGGCGCGCAGCATCGGCCCCGTGAAGCCCCACGCGATCGCCTGCTCGGGCGTCACCGGCGTGAGGTCCTTGCAGCGCTCGACGAACACCTCGTTGCCCGTCAGCAACCCGTCGAAGTCCTCGAGCCCCTGCCGGATCGAGCCGAGCACCCAGCGGCAGCGCGACTTGAAGTTGTCGGGCAGGTCCATCGTCACCCCGCCGATGCGGAAGTAGGTGGGGAACATGCGGTCCCCCGCCACCTCCTCGAAGAGGTCGTAGATGCGCTCCCGCTCGCGCCAGGCGTACACGAAGCTCGTGCCGAACGAGCCCACGTCCGCCCCGAACGCGCCCAGGAACATGAAGTGCGAGTTGATGCGGGAGAGCTCCATCATGATCACGCGGATGTACTCCGCGCGCTCCGGAACCTCGATCCCGGCCAGCTTCTCGACCGCCATCGAGTAGGCGCCCTCGCAGCACATCCCCGCGAGGTAGTCCGTGCGGTCCCACCAGCCCATCGCCTGGCGGTAGTCGGCGTTCTCCGAGAGCTTCTCCAGCCCCCGGTGCAGGTACCCGATGTACGGCTCGCAGCCGACCACCAGCTCGCCGTCGACCGTCAGCACCATGCGGAACACGCCGTGCGTGGCCGGGTGCTGCGGCCCGACGTTCACGGTCATGTCGACTGTGTCGAGATCACCCTCGGCGGTGGTCACGCGCTCCTCGGGCCAGATCGACATCTAGACCTCCACCCCGGGCGGGCCGTCTTCGATGCCCTGCAGGATCTCGGCCTTCTGCAGCGGGTGCGCCTTGCGCAGCGGGTGGATGCGGAGGTCCTCCTCCAGCAGCAGGTTGCGCGGGTCGGGGTGCCCCGTGAACACGAGCCCCACCATCTCCGCCGCCTCCCGCTCGTGCCAGTTGGCCGCCGGGTAGAGGTCCGTGAGCGTCGGCAGCTCGCAGCTCGGGATGGGTGCCGCCACCGTGATCTGCACGGCGTGTCCGTGGGGGAACGAGTAGAGGTGGTACTTCGCCTCGAGCCCCGCATCCTCCATGTCGAGCGCGACGATGTTGCGGAGCAGGTCGAAGGAGAGCTCGGCGTCGTCGCGCAGGCCCGTCACGAGCGCGAGGAAGTGCTCGGGCGCGACCCGCAGGTCGGCGTACGTCTTCGTCTCGGAGGCCTCGAAGGGGATGTCCGGCAGCCGCTCCCGCACGAGCGCCGCGATCTCCGGCTCGCCGATGACCGGTTCGGCGCTCACCCGACCATCCTCTTCTCTTCCATGATCTTCTCCTGCAGCCGAAGGAAGCCGTCGAGCAGCGACTCGGGGCGCGGCGGGCAGCCCGGCACGTACACGTCCACGGGGATGATCTTGTCGACGCCCTGGAGCACGCGGTCGTACTCGGTGTAGGGCCCGCCGTTGGTCGCGCAGGCGCCCATGGAGATCACGTACTTCGGGTTCGGCATCTGCTCGTACAGCAGCTTGATCGCCGGCGCCATCTTCTTCGTGACCGTGCCCGAGACGACCATCACGTCGCTCTGGCGGGGGCTGGGCCAGGGCACGATGCCGAACCGGTCGAGGTCGTGGTTCGCCATGAAGGTGCCGATCATCTCGATCGCGCAGCAGGCCAGCCCGAAGGTCATCGGCCAGAGCGAGCTCTTGCGGCTCATCGCCAGCACGGTATCGACGCCCGTCTGCAGAATGCCCGGCATCACGATGCGGTAGGCGGCCGTCTGGTCGGGCAGGTCGACGGGTGTCAGGCGCTCAGCCTCGTTCCCGAAATCGGGCACGTAGGCCGGCATCGCCGGTCCGTCGGCGGGGGTGGCCGCTTCGTCGCTCATTTCCACTCCAGCACGCCGCGCCGCCAGGCGTACACCAGCCCGAGGCTGAGCACGACGATGAAGATGAACATGTACCAGAACACGTAGGCGGGCAGGTCCAGGAACACCACCGCCCAGGGGAAGATGAAGATCGTCTCCACATCGAAGATGAGGAACATGATCGCGAAGACGTAGTAGCGCACGTGGACCTGCGCCCAGTTCCGCCCGATCGGCAGCATCCCGCACTCGTAGGAGACGCCCTTGCCGCGCTCCCTGGCGAAGGGCCCGAGCAGCCGCGCCCCGACGAGGGCGGTGAATACGAGAATGAAGCCGGCAATCGACGCGATAAAGACGGCGGACCAGGTGTCGTAGAAGCTCATGGCCTCGCTTTCGCCGTCGGGCGCCATGGAGGCGTCGCGGGCCGCGCCAGCGCGCCCGCCAGGGCCGCCCCCGAGGCCCTTGTGATTTGCGCCACAAAGATAAGCGCGAGGGGTGGGGGCAGCAAGCCGGAGCGGGTCGCGGCCTGTTCACTTCCGCGCGATGACGTAGCCTTCACGCATTAGCTCCCACTGTTTGCCTGGCAACCAGTGGCACTGAACACGAAGGGGTCGCACGTCGACCCCTTCCTTGCGTCTACAGCCAGAGACTGTCCAAGCAGGGTGGGACGAGCGAGATGGTCCCTCGGCGTAGCGTCCCTTCCCTGTACCCTGCCCCACGTGAGCGCCGCCACTCCCTACCTCGACGCCCTCGCCGGCATGGCCCCCCTCGTCGCCGCTGAGGCGGCGCGCTCCGAGCGTGAGGCGCGCACGACCGCGCCCGTCGCCGAGCGCATCGTCGACGCCGGGCTGTACCGGCTGTACCTGCCGCGCTCGCTCGGCGCGCCCGAGTTGCCCCTGACGCCCGCCCTCGAGGTGTTCGAGGCTGCCTCCCGCATCGACGGCTCCTTCGGCTGGGCCGTGACCATCGGGTCGGGAGGCGGGCTCTTCGCCGGCGCCCTCGAACCGGCCACCGCCGCCGAGGTCTTCGGGCCCCGCGAGGCCCTCATCGCCGGCTCCGGGAAGCCCGGCGGCACGGCGAAGCCGGTCGATAGCGGCTACCTCGCGGGCGGGCGCTGGAACTTCGCCAGCGGCGCCCACCACGCCACCTTCTTCACCGCCAACTGCTTCCTCGAGGGCGAGCGGTCGGCAGACAACGGCGAACCCGTCATCCGCGCGATGGCCTTCCCCGCGAGCGAGGTCGAGATCGTCGAGACCTGGGACCCCGCCGGAATGCGCGGGACCGGCAGCCACGACTTCCGCGTCGAGAGCAGCCTCGTGCCCCTCCGCCGCACCTTCGGCGTCTTCGACGACTGGCCCTACGAGCGCGGCCCCCTCTACCGGTACCCCTTCAACCACCACGCGGAGACGTCGTTCGCGGCGGTCGCGCTCGGCATCGGGCGGCACGCCATCGACGAGTTCCTCGCGCTCGCGTCACGCCCCTCCCTCTATACAGGCGACGCCCTGGGCGACCGCCAGGGCGCGCGTGTCCGCCTCGGCGAGGCCGAGGCGCTCGTGAGCGCGGCCCGCGCCTGGTTCTTCGAGGTCGCCCGCTCGAGCTGGGACACGGTCGTCGAGGGCGACGCCCTGGCCGAGGAGGAGGCCGCGCGCGTGTCGCTGGCCTCGATCCACGCCGCCAACAGCGCCGCCCGCGCCGCCACCCTCCTCTTCGAGGCGGGCGGCTCGGCCTCGCTCGACGCAGGCTCGCCGCTCGCCCGCGCCTGGCGCGATATCCACGCCCTCACGAAGCACGTCGCCGTGTCGCCGCTGGGCTACGAGGCCGCCGCCGCGGGGTTGCTCGACACCGACGAGTAGTCGGCTTCCTGGTCGTCCCCTGGGCCGTGCCTGCGCGCCTCCCGCAGGATGAACGTGCCGCAGATGAACACCAGCGCCGCCGTCGTCGGCCACCCGAACAGCCGCCCGTACACGAGGTACTCCCCGATGGAGAGGTTCAGCAGCATCCACGTCAGGACGAGCGCCTTCATCGCCTCGTACCCGGCCCAGACCAGCGTCACCTTCACGAAGATGGGCGCGTTCACGGGCAGGTTCCCCACCATGCTCGGCGAGATCTCGCGACCGATCGCCCCGATCAGCGGCCAGCCCCGCCAGAGCGTCCACGCGTAGAGCGGCAGGATGAGCGCGTCGCCGACCGGCCCTGCGGCCAGGTAGGCCTTCTCGCTCGCGAACAGGATGCCCGCCAGCGCCGACCCCGCCGTGACGACGTAGCCGTAGATGGCGATCAGCCGCAGCAGCGGCGTCTCCCGCGTGAAGGCGAACACGACCGTGACCGCCGCGAAGCCGCCCCCGACCGCGACCTCCGCCGGGGCCACCTTCGTCAGCCCGTAGAACACGAGCACCGGCAGCATGCTCAGGAAGACGCGCGGGTTCGGCTGCCACTCGACCGGCAGCCGTCCCAGCAGCGGGATGCCGCTGTACCACCCGGAGGGAACGCCCTCGGCGGCGATGCCCGGAGCGCTACGCGCTGTCATGGCCCTGCCAGTCTTGCATTCTCTCGGGTGATCTCCCTTAACCCGTCGAGATGCTCCGCCGCCAGCCGCGCGTACCGCCCCGGATTGTTCTCGACCCACTCCTGCGAGGCCGTCCCTTTAATGGAACGCTTCACCTCCGCGGGCGTCCCCGCCGCCAGCATCCCCGCCGGGATCTCCGTCTCGGGCAGCACCACCGACCCCGCCGCCACCAGCGCCCCCTCCCCGACCACCGCCCCGTCGAGCACCTGCGCGCCGTTCGCGATCAGCGCCCGCGCCCCGATCGTCGCCCCGTGGATGACCGCGTTGTGCGCGATCGAGGCCTCCTCGCCGATGATCGCGGGCGCCGTCGCCCGCCCGTGTACCACCGCCCCGTCCTGGATGTTCGCCCCCGCCCCGATGACCGCGTACGACGTATCCCCCCGCACCACCGCCCCGTACCAGATCGACGCCCCCTCCTCGATGCGCACGTCCCCCACCACCGTCGCCGTGGGCGCGATGAAGGCGCTCTCGTGGATAGCCGGAACCTTCTCGCCGACGGCGTACACCGGCATCACCCGCGCCCTCCCCGCAGAAATGCGCGCGTATCCTAATCCGTCGCGCACGGAGGTGGAGATGGCCGAGTCCTTGGGCCGCTACCGGGCCCGCAGGTTGAAGGGAGATGAGCGGCTCCCCGCGGGCGGGAGTGTGAGCGACTTCTGGCGCTGGATTGGCTCCGACCTCGTGGGGAACACGACACGCGGTCTCTTTGCTGAGTACCTCGTGGGGCTTGCCGTGGGGACGTTCACCGGCAGAGAGGCCGACAGCGTGCGCGATGAGTGGGGCGCTTACGACCTCGAGACTCCTGAAGGCGTCAAGCTTGAGGTGAAGTCATCGGCCTTCTTGCAGAGCTGGTGGCAGGAGAAGGAAGCTACACCAAGATTTGGGATTGCCCGAACGCAAGCATGGGATGACGCGACGGGACAGTCCTCCGAAGAGAAGGCGCGCTGGTCCGAGGTCTATGTCTTCTGCCTGCTGCATCACAGAAGCAAGGCCACGCTGAATCCGCTCGATGTCGGGCAGTGGACCTTTCTTGTGCTGTCAACGGCTGTCCTCGATGAACGGGTTGGAGAACAGGGGAGCATCGGACTGACCAGGCTGCGAGAGCTCGGCGCGAAGGAAGTGTCCTTCGATGGCATCGCCAGGGCCGTCCGCGATGCCGCGCCCTCCAGACGATAGGCGCGTATCCTAGGCCGCCGCGCCCGCCCGGAGCGGTGCGCAGGAGGCTTAACGAATGGAAGTCGATTCCTTCGCGGACATCGCCGAGCAGTTCAACGACCGCGTCAACCGCCTCGTCTGGTGCACCGTCACCACCATCGACCGCAAGGGTCGCCCCCGCTCCCGCATCCTCCACCCAGTCTGGGAGGGCTCGACCGGCTGGATCGCCACCGGACGCACTTCCCTTAAAGAGAAGCACATCGCGGAGAACCCCTACGTCTCCGTCGTCTACTTCGACCTGCCCGCCGGCAACCCCCTCGGCCAGCAGCAGATCTACGCCGAGTGCAAGGCCGAGTGGGACGACGACCCCGCCGAGAAGCAGCGCGTCTGGGACCTCATCAAGAACGCGCCCCCGCCCGTCGGCTACGACCCGGCGATGTTCTTCCAGTCCGTCGACAACCCCGAGTTCGGCGCCCTCAAGCTCACCCCCTGGCGGGTCGAGCTCTCGGCGCTGAGCGACCTGATGACCGGCGCGGAGCCGAAGATCTGGCGCCAGGACGTCTAGGCCCTCCGGCCGCCCATGCGGGTTGTGACGGCGTACTGGCTGCCGAGGAATCGCTGAGATGGTTGAGATCAAGCAGGTCGGCGAGCGCATCGAGTCCATCACTGTCTACCGAGACGGCGATCGCCTCTGGCAGGAGGACTTCCCCGTCATCGTCTACAGCGATGGGGAAACCGCCATGTCTGTCGAGACCACCCGCCGGTGGGAGGCGCGCCACCGGCACTACCTCGAACTGGCGGACAGGGGCGAGCTCCCCCAGTACACGGCCCTTGAGGAAGGCGGAGACCCGGCGAACGTGTCCGCCGTCAGGTCCCTCGTCGTCTACCGCGAGGGCGATCGCGTCTGGCGTGACGAGTTCGACATCGTCGTGACGCCCGCCGGCGAGGAGCGGATTCCCGCGCGCGTTACCCGCGAGCTTGAACAGCGGCGGGAGGTCTATCGCGAGCTTTCCAGGCAGGGCCTGCTCCCCGAGCCGGACACGACCCCCGCCCCCGCCTCCCACGGCGCCGCCGGCGGCTAGCAGATCGTCGCATGGACGAGATCGTTCCCGCCGAACTCGAGGACTACGCCGCCGCCAGCACCACGCCCGAGCCGGCCCTCCTCCAGCAGGTCGCCCGCGAGACCGAGGCGCTCGGCGACCGCGCGCGCATGCTCACGGGCCGGCTCGAAGGGCGGCTGCTGAACTTCCTCGTCGGCCTCCTCCAACCGCGCCGGGTCCTTGAGATCGGCTGCTTCACCGGCTACTCCGCCCTCTCCATGGCCGAGGCGCTGCCCGAGGGCGGCCGCCTCTACACCTGCGAGATCAGCCGCGAGCACGCCGACATCGCCCAGCGCAACTTCGACGCCAGCCCCTACGGCGACCGCATCCAGCTCCGCTTCGGCCCCGCCCTCGACACCATCGCCGCCCTCGACGGCCCCTTCGGCTTCGTCTTCGTCGACGCCGACAAGGCCAACTACCCCGCCTACTACGAGGCCGTCCTCCCGAAGCTCGCCGAGGGCGGTCTCATCGCCTTCGATAACGTCCTCTGGTCCGGCCGCGTCCTCGACGACGCCGACCAGACCGCCGACACGAAGGCCATCCGCGCCCTCAACGCCCGGCTCGCCCGCGACGAGCGCGTCGAGGTCGTCATGCTCACCGTCCGCGACGGCCTCACGCTCGTCCGTCGCCGGGCCAGCCACTGACGCGAAAACGGCCTAAGCTAGCAGCACGAGATAGGAGACAACCGCCGGGCAGGCGGGGGAGAACGTCATGAGCGAGCGCGAAGCAGTCGAGCGTCTTGAAAACATAGGCGAGAACGGAGCGAGCGAGCGCGGAACCTGGACCGTCAAGGCCGGACTGGCGCAGATGCTCAAGGGCGGCGTCATCATGGACGTCGTCTCGCCCGAGCACGCCCGGATCGCCGAGGAAGCAGGGGCCTGCGCCGTCATGGCCCTCGAGCGCGTCCCCGCCGACATCCGTAAGGACGGCGGCGTCGCCCGCATGAGCGACCCCGAGATCATCGTGCGCATCACCGAGGCCGTCAGCATCCCCGTCATGGCCAAGGCCCGTATCGGCCACTTCGTCGAGGCCGGCGTCCTCCAGGCCCTCGGCGTCGACTACATCGACGAGTCCGAGGTGCTCACCCCCGCCGACGAGGCCCACCACATCAACAAGCACGACTTCACCGTGCCCTTCGTCTGCGGCTGCCGCGACCTGGGCGAGGCCCTCCGCCGCATCGCCGAGGGCGCCGCCATGATCCGCACCAAGGGCGAGGCCGGCACCGGCGACATCGTCGAGGCTGTGCGCCACATGCGCGCCGTGCAGGACGAGATCCGCCGCCTCCGCAACCTCTCCGAGGACGAGGTCTACACGTCCGCGAAGGACCTCGGCGCGCCCGTCGAGCTCGTCCAGCGCGTCCGCGACGAGGGCCGCCTGCCCGTCGTCAACTTCGCCGCCGGCGGCGTCGCCACGCCCGCCGACGCCGCCCTGATGATGCGGCTCGGCGCCGACGGCGTGTTCGTCGGCTCCGGCATCTTCAAGTCGGAGAACCCGCCCGCCGTCGCCAACGCCATCGTCCAGGCGGTCACCCACTACGAAGACGACGCGCTGCTCGCGCAGGTCTCGCGCGGCCTCGGCGCCGCCATGCGCGGCCTCTCCGTGTCGACGCTGCCGGAAGAACAGGTCCTCGCCAAGCGCGGCTGGTAGGGGGTTAGCCCGACGGCCCCGCTGCGTCCGCCCGGTCCCACGCACGGAACGGCTCGGGGAGGATACGCAGAAGCGCGTCCGGCTCCATGCCGTACACGTCGTACGTCAACTCTAGCTGGGGAAGCACGCGCTCAATCAGGTGCCAGATGTTTCCTGGCTTGGGCGGTGGCTTACCCTTCCGGGCTCTGACGCTGAATCCGCTCTTCGTCTGTTGACCGTCTGTGTACAGCCGCAGAATGAGCGGGACGATGCCAATGGAAGTGTAGACCCGTGGATAGTCAAGAATGGCTTTCGCAATGTCACCCGAATCCGTCGCGGGCTGGTCGAGGAAGTACGCCACGGCCTCTCCGTGCTGCTCATGAAGCCGCCAGGCCCTCCACGCGGCCCAGAGGTAATGCCGGTACCGCCGCTGCTTCGCTCGGCCTCCCAGAAAGAGAGATGTCTCGTCGGCGTGCAACTGGACTCGACCATCTTTCACACGCACGACATCCGCGAAGTAGTACATCCCCAACCACGACCAGACGCCCGCGTCGTCCGTGACGAGGTGCTTGACGGGGTCCAGCTGCTTCGCGAGATATGCTCCGACCTCTCGCCGCGTCTGCGTGCGAAACCCGCCCCGCTCCAGGACTATCTCGTTGTTGAAGGGCTGGCTGGGTCCCTCGCTACGGAGCAGGTCTTCCGGCGGCTCGCGGTCCTCTTCGGGGTTCCTGCGGAGGTCTTCGAGGAACTCCTGCGCCTGTTCAATACCGTCGGGCGTGAGCTGCCGTAGGGGTGTGCCAACTGTTGTAGACGGTGCAGGCGCGAGGTTGAGAACTGCGCCATCCAGTTTCCCGATCACTTCATCGAGCCACTGGATCATGGTGTCCCGTCTCACGCTGTAACCGGGAGTCTTTCCCCGAATGCGGACAAACTCATTCCATGCCGGAGAGCCCTTCGGGACATAACCGCGAAGGTCGATCTCCGAAGGTGCGCCGGGGCGGCTGACCGCAATGCGTGCCTTCCGCAACTCGCCCAGGATCATGGCGGTGTCACCGTCAGTCACGCACGTCCTCCGCTGAGCGCTGCCTTGTACGCAGTCGCAGCGTTCAGGGTCTTCTCCGCGAACGTTCCCACGACCTCGTCAACCCAAGCGCGGGCTTCCACCTGCCTCTCGTCGTCAGCGTCGAAGGGGCCGCGTAGGTACGGCGGCTCCTTCGTGGTGTAGCGGTTGGCGAGGTTGAGCCACTCGATGTGCCACCCGCCACTATCGTCGTCTCGCTCCTGTGGATCGATGACCACGATCTGGGTGAGCACCGCCCGGAGGACCTCGGGGATGACGAGCGCGTAGAAGGAAGGGTCGCTGGTCACGATTCCGCTGATACCCTCGATGTTGCTGTTGATCAGCAGCACGGGCTGCCCTTCGGAGTCATCGAAATTAATACGCCAGACTTCCGCGCCAAGGTCGGGACTTTCCCGAAGATGAAGCAGAGACTCTAGGGACTGGACGGGCTTCAGGCGGTCAGCATGGCCAAGAAGCCTGCCTGAACCATCGCTGGCCACGACGAGTATGCGGAAGAGCGCTGCATCGTCGACTTCGGTGATGCGGCGCTCTTCTTCGGGAGGTGCTTCAATGTGCGCGACCGTTCCAAAGTTCCACCGTTGCCCCGCGTGTCCCCGACGCGCCTCCACTCGCACGGTTGCGTCCGCCGGGAATTGATAGCTCGATAGATCAAGCTTGAGATCAAAGAGTGGCTCTGGATCGCCCTCACGTTGATGCAGGGACACCCTGATGTGGTCACGTGTGATGCGTTTACGCTGGGTGTGGTTGATGCGACGCTTCATGCGGCATCATCCTCGGCGTCACTGTCGGCTTCCGGCGCGGCTTGGACGTCCACAAGCACGTCGCGACGGCTATCGAAGCCGCTGACGGCGATCCCGAAGTCATCTGCGCTCACATAAAGCGTGAATTCGTTCTCGCTGACAGCGGCGTACTCGCAACCGTTCCCCTCGATCTGAAGTCCACTCGAGAGTGAGAAGTCTGGCGCGCCATCTCTGACGCCTCTTTCGAACTGCCGGAAGGGACCGCCCCTGCCGGTGGAGTCATAAGCGAATTGCACGGTCCACTCCGTGCCAACGAGGCCACTGGCGCCACTGCGGGCGCGCACGGCGAACCCCCCGCTGGCCTTCACGATGTTGAACGGCCTTGGAGGTGGCGGTGGTGGAGGGGGAGGGGGCGGCACCGTGCCGCCGCCTCCTTCCTTTCCACCTTCCGGACTCCGGGATGTGGACATGCTGGCGGGGAACCAGTGGGCGAGCGCGTGCGTCAGTGACTCGGCTGGCCGCTCGACGAGTTGCTGGAGCAGTATCCCAGCGGCTTGCTGGACGTTGCGGACACGACTCTCCCCGGACTGCCAGCGCTTTCCGATCTGCTCCTTCCGCGGCTGCCAGCGCTCGTGCGCTGGGCCCTCGGCATCCCGAAGGAGGTGTCCAAGCTCAGACTTCTCGTCGACGACCACAAGCGCTCGGGCGCTATGGCTCTGGATATGGTCCTCGCGTGGGATGCGTAGGTATCCACGCACGAAGTAGTCATGCCCCCTTGGAAGATCCGGCGCGTGCTCAAGATAGACACGAAAGGCGTCAGGCGTAGCTGCCCTGCCCCTACGCTGAACGTCGGCGGTCAGTCGAAACGCGAGTTGCTCTCCGCGCTCGTAGCGTTCGCGCAGGTCATCCAGGTTGGCATGGTCCGCCAATCCCTTGGCGATTCCGTTCGCGGGGAGCTCGATGTATGGGTTCTCGCCTTGCCTAACGCCCCACTGAGCCAACTCGATGGCGCCTCGCAGCGACTCCGGCGATTCGTCATACCGATCGGAACTCCCGATGCTGGTTACTTCCTTGAGGATCGTTTCCTTGTTGATAGTGCGTTCCCCGTCCGGATGAATGATCTCAACCGCCAGGTCTCCTCGGACGATTGGGAGGAAGTACTGCGTCAACACAGCTCGCGCGATAGCTTCTGGGGTCAGTTCGCTCTTCGGGCAGAGCACGATGACGGAGAGTCCCGGGGCGGCTGTCCGGTCGAGTCCAAAAGTCTCCAGGGTCTTGAGAATGAACTCGTTGGGATCGGCGTCCGAGTCAACTGGGAGAGGCGGGGAATCCTGCTCGTCGGTGCCTGTGGGCGTGAAATAGCCCTCAGGCGGGTACCTCACACCGTCCAAGCGGTGCGTCTTGAGCACCGTTGCGCCCATTAGCAGAACCCGCCGCTCCCGCCGCCGCTCGGTCACGGCGATGTAGGAGTTGATGGCCGACGCGTCCGGGAATACCCACTTCCCAAGTCCCCACGACCCAGCCGAATCCTCACCCTTTGGTGAGATGCCACTCTGGCGGAAGAACCCCCAAAAGCAGTTGTCCTTCGCCATGATGTCGTTGCTTTCGATGTCGCCGACCAGTCCAGACGTGCCGAAGTCCTCTACCGCGAGCCAGGACAACGGCCGCTTGAGTGCAGCGCGTGGGTCGTCGGGAGAGTTCTCGTCACCGTCGTCGTCGGAGTTCGCCACTGCCAAAACATGTGGCTTCAGTCCTTCCAGGTATGGCGTGGCGCGGTCAGGAGCGAGCGCGTTGTGCTCGCCGCTGAAAGTGAACCGGACGCGTACAGGCTCGCTGCCATCGCCTGCGTCCATCGAGTTCTGAATTGCCTCGCGCACCAGGCGCTCGGGCAGGTCGGAGGCTGCGCTGAAGAACTCCCCCAGCACGGGGTTTGTGTTGGGCTGCCATGCGGACATTGGGGCGAAGCGCCAGCGGGGTTGTGTCTGTGCCATCTATTTCATCCCAGTGGCGCGGGATTCTCCCGGTCGCCCTGGAGGGTGTCAACGCTATGACGGGCAGCCCCCCCCCTACGCCGGCCGGCCCCGGAGCCGGTCCTTCTTCCCCGGCGTCGCCAGCAGGAAGGCGATGATCTCGCGCCAGTGGTGGCTCACGTAGTACTGCCCCGCCAGCGCCGCCGCCGTCCCCACTCCCACGACCGCCCACTCCCCCGCGTTGATCGGCGAGAAGTCGAAGAAGTCCCGCAGCCACGGCGTGTACACCGTCAGCACCAGCGCGAAGCCCAGCAGCCCGCCCAGGAACAGCGTCATCACCGGACGCGTCAGGCTCCGGAACGATGCGCCCTCGAAGCCCAGCACCTCGATCATGAAGCCGATGCTCGTGAACCCGATCACCAGCGACACCAGCGTGCGCGACTCCGCCGACCCCTGGCTGAACGCCCACTCCACGAAGACCTGCACCAGCATCGCCACCACCGCCAGCGAGATGCCCGCCGGCAGGGCGAAGCGCAGGACCGTGGTCAGGTAGTCCTTTCCCGCCTTCGGGGGCGGGATGCTGATGGAGATGAAGACCGCCGGGATACCCAGCGCCAGCGTCGCCGTCAGCGACCCGTGCCGCGGCAGGAAGGGGAACTCCAGACCCAGCAGGCTCGTCGCGAAGATGAGCAGGTAGGCGTACACGCTCTTCGCCATGAAGAGCTTGCTCAGCCGCGCCGAGTTCCCCAGCACGAACGTCGCCTCCTGCGCCCCCCGGATGAGCGCCGAGAACGAGTCCCGCACCAGCACGATGCCCGCCACCCCCCGCGCCGTCGACGTGCCCGACTCCATCGCCACGGCGATGTCGGCGGCGCGCAGGGCGTGTACGTCGTTCGCCCCGTCGCCCACCATCGCCACGAAGCGCCCCTGCTCCCGCAGGGCCTCCACGATGCGGCTCTTCTGCTGCGGCGAGATGCGGCCGAAGATGCTGTGCGACTCCACCGCCTCCGCGAACGCCTCGTCCGGGAGCTTGTCCAGGTCCGGTCCTGAGATGGAGCCGCCCGGCGTCACGATGCGGAGCTGCTGGAGCAGCGCCGCCACCGTCTGGGGGTTGTCGCCGCTGATGATCTTCGGCTCGATGCCGAGCTGCTCCATCAGCCGGAACGCTTCCTTGACCTCCGGACGCAGCACGTCCCCGATCGTGATGAGCGCCAGCGGCCGCACCCCCACGAGCGGCGCCTCCGGGTCTGGCAGCGCCGCCACCTCCGCGAACACCACCCCCCGCAGACCCCGCGCGCTGGCCGAGTCGTAGGCCGCCAGCAGCTCGTCCGCCTGCCCCACCGAGACGAGCGCCTCCGGCGCGCCCAGCACGAACGTGCGCCGCTCCGGGCCGGCCGTGAGCTGCACCGCGCTCCAGCGGCGCGCCGAGCTGAACGGCACCTGTGCGTCCGGAACGCCGTCGTTCTTGCCCCCCGCGAAGCGATCCGCGAGCGCCGACGCCGTCTTGCTCTCGTCCGCCGTGGCTGCCGCGAACGCCCCCAGCCACCCCTCCACCCCCGAGACGCCCGTTGCCCACGTGACCCCCTGCACCGTGAGCCGGTTCGCCGTCAGCGTGCCCGTCTTGTCCAGGCAGACCACGTCCGCGTAGTTGAGCGCCTCCACCGCCTGGATGTCCTGCACGATCGCCCCCGCCCGCGACACCCGCACCGCCCCCACCGCGAACGCCACCGTGATCCCCAGCAGCAGCCCCACCGGCACGACCGTCGTCACCGTCGCTGTCGTCGCCTTGAGCGATTCCGCGACGCCCCGCTCGTCCACGCTGTACGAGATGAGCAGCGCCAGCGTCAGCACGAACGTCGCGCCCACGAGCACCCGCAGGATGCGCCTCAGGTGGATCTGGAGCGGCGTCATGCGCCGCACGATCTGGCGCGCGTCCGCCGTCAGCTTGAGCGCGTACGCCTCCGTGCCGACCCGCTCCGCCGTGTAGTAGAGGTCCCCCGCCACGCAGAACGACCCCGACAGGAGCTCGTCCCCCGGCGCCTTCCGGATCGAGTCCGCCTCCCCCGTCAGGAGCGATTCGTCCACCTCCCCCGACCGCCCCGCCACCGGCCCGTCCGCCACCACCTGATCCCCCGGCCGCAGGTGGACCAGGTCCCCCCGCACGACCTCTTCCGCCGGAATCTCGCGCTCCTCCCCCTCCCGCACCACCGCCGCCCGCGGCGCCGTCAGCGCCACCAGCGAGCGCAGCGTCCGCACCGCGTGCAGCTCCTGGTACGTCGAGACGACCACGTTCGCGAACACCACCACCCCCACGAAGAGCCCGTCCCGGAACTCCCCCACCGCCAGCAGCGCCACGATCATCGCCAGCAGGATCACGTTGAAGAACGTCAGCGCGTTCGACCGCACCACGTCCCAGTCCGTGCGCTGCCGCGTCGTGTCGACGTTCCCCTCCCCCGCCGCCAGCCGCCGCGCCGCCTCCGCCTCCGCCAGCCCCGTCCCCGGGCCCAGCCCCTCGTTCGCTCCCACGACCGCGCTCGCCATGCCCTACAGGGTAAGCGCTACACCCTCTTGGCTCTCCCTACTTGTTGCGGAACGTAATAGTAGTGCTATCATACCGGCGCGATGGCCCTCACCTTCAACTCCCGCGAAGCCGTCCAGAAGCTCCTCGGACGCGGACTCTCCGAGCCCGGCGCCGACGGCATCGTCGAAGTCGTGGAGGAAGCCACCGATGCCGTCGTCACCGCTGACATCCTTCGCGCTGAGATCAACGTGGTCCGCGCCGAGTTCAGCCTGGTCCGGAACGAGTTCCGCGCCGAGATGGCCGAGTTCCGCGCCGACATGTACCGCGCCTTCTGGTTCTTCGGGACCGGCATCGTTGCCGCCCTCGGCGCCATCGTCGCCGTCGTCAACGCCCTCGACTAACCCCGCCCCAACCGACCCCCCACCAGCCGCACCGCCACCGTCACCCCGCTCGCCGCCCCCAGCCCGACCAGTGTCCAGTAGCACTCCCCCGCCACCGTCCCCGCCGCCGCCGCCAGAAGTCGCACGTCCCGCGTCGCCAGCATCCCCAGACTATTCACTATCCACGACCCACTATTCACTACCCCCCACACCCCCTCCGCCTCCGCCCGCGCACGGCTGTAGCTCACCGTCAGCGACCCCGCCAGCGCCAGCGCCCCCACCACCGCCGCGTTCGGCCAGTCCTCGAACCGCGCCGCGTACACCGTCATCCCCCCCAGGATGGCCGCGTCCGCGTACCGGTCCGCGATCGCGTCCAGCGCCGCCCCCAGGCGCGACGCCCGCCCCGTCAGACGCGCCAGGTCCCCGTCCACCCCGTCGATGATGCTCGCCGCCTGGATCCCGATGCCCCCCGCGATGTGCCACCCCGCTCCCACCACCGCCCCCACCGCCAGCGCCACCGCCAGCGACCCCACCGTCGCACCGTTCGGCGTCACCGGCGTGTGCGAGAGCGCCGCCGCCAGCGGACGGCTCACCCGCCGGTTCACGTAACGCGAGACAATCCCGTCGGTCATGGTGCGTAGTGAATAGTGCGTGGTGAGTAGTGACTCGTCATCCCGGCGGGGCCGGGCGGCGGGAACCAAACGCTATCCACTAGTCACTATCCACTATCCACCGGCGCGCTTCGCGCGCCCTACCCCATTCCGCCCAGCGACAGCCCCACCAGCAGCCCGATGAACCCCAGGCACACGACGCTCAAGATCCCGATCGCTTTCCACATGCGCGCAGTGTAACTGGTGGTCGGTGTTCGGTGATCAGTGGTCGGTCCCCGCTCCCCACCGGCCACCGATCACCGGCCACCGACCACCGGCGAGCCGCAGCTCGCCCGCCACCGGCCACCGACCACCGGCCACCGACCACCGGCTACTCGTCCGGCGCCTGGAACCCCTCGCACACGATGCCGTCGTCGTCGTGGTCGATCTCCAGCGGCACCCGGTAGTCCGGATACCCCGCGCTGTGCCCCGACGGATCGCCCTGCAGCCGGATGTTCCGCGACGCCTCCAGGCACGACGAGAACGCCGTCGAGAACAGCACCAGCTTCTGGTGGTTCGCCCACTCCTCGAAGTCGTCGTAGAACTCCGCCAGCGTCGCCTCGAACACGCTCTCGAACGCCGCCCCCGCATCCAGCCCCGCCGCCGTGCTCCCGTAGAACCGCAGCCAGTCCGCGAACTCCCCGTACTCCTCCAGCGCGTACAGCATCACCAGCGTCTTCAGGTCGTCGCTCGCCTGGTCCTGCCGGATGGTGCGCGGCCGCTCGTAGAACAGCGCCCGCCGGAAGCGGTCCTCCGTGATCTCCGGAACCTCCCCGTGCGCGTAGTGGTTGGCGAAGTAGTCCCGAACGCCGTGCCCCACCCACGTCGGCCGCACCTCCCCCGTTCCCACCGCCCGCGCGAACCATTCCGAGGCGTACGCGACCTTGTTCGAGCGGCACTGCGGCCCGATGAACAGGTGCGCCCCCTCCTGGAACGAGCACGTGTCCGGCAGCTTCTCGAGCCGCCGCCCGAACACCTCCTGGTAGCGCAGCGCGAGGCCGTTCGTCGAGTGGGAGATGTTGATCGTGATCTCCCCCGTGTGCGCGATCCCGTACTCCTCCAGGGCGAAGTCGACCACCGCCTGCATCCGCCGCTCCACCACGTCCTGCAGCCCGGGAACGTCTTCCATGCCCCGCACCTCGCAGCAGGGGCCCGCCACCGCCGTGTCGCTGTCGATCGGCCGCGCCGCCGGCGGCGGCACCCGCGTCGGTCCCGCCTGCGCCCCGTCCGGCACGTCCACCTCCACCGAGACCGGCACCGCCACCGTCACGATGCTGCTCTGCTGGAAGCGCCCCGTCTGGCTAATCTCGCCCATGTTCAGCGGGGCGTCCGTCGTCTCCCATCGCCCCTCGGGCGGGCGCGTGCTCAGGAACAGCGCGTTGTCCGAGATGCGCCGCCAGACGCGCACCTCCACGTTCGCCGTCGTCTCCACCGTCTGCGTCGCCGCGAACGCCCCCAGCGCCCCCCCGATGGCGACCGCCCCGATCAACGCCGCGATGATCGTCCCCTTCAAGGGTCACCCCCAACCACGGAGAAAGGATAGCGGACGGGGATAGTGAATAGTGGATGGTGAGTGGTGGATAGTGAGTAGTGCCCCCCGGCCCCAACCCCGGCGAGCGGAGCGAGCCCACGATTCACTAGCCACTACCCACTATTCACTACGCCCTCGCTACTGCCGGTCGATGTCTCCGAGCGGCGTGAAGCCCTCGCACACGAGGCCGTCGCCGTCGTCGTCGACCTCGCTGGGAACGCGGAAGTCCGGGTAGCCCGCGTCGATCCCCGCGGTGCCGCCCCGCAGGGGCAGGCTCTGCCCCGCTTCGGCGCACGTGTCGTAGGCCTCCGTCTGCAGGGTCTGCTTCTCGTTCGCCGCCCACGCCTCGAATCCGTCGTAGAACTCCGGCAGGGAGACGCGGATCTCCCGTTCGAAGGTGGCGGTCAGGTCGGCGCCCGCCGCGACTTCCCCGTAGAAGTCGAACCAGTTCCGGACCCCGCGGTGCTCGCTGATCGCGTACGCCACGGCCAGCACCTGCAGGTCGTCGCTGCCCTCTCCCCGGCGCAGGGCCAGCGGATCCTGGTAGAACAGCACCCGCAGGTAGCGGTCGTCCCCCAGGAAGGGCGCTTCGCCCTCGGCGTAGTGGCGCGCGAAGTACTCCCGCGTGCCCAGTGCGATCCAGGCCGTCTCGATGCTGCCGCCTCCCGCCGCCCGCTTGAACCACTCCGAGGCGTAGGCGTGCTTGTCGTGCCGGCACATCGGGGTGAAGAACATGTGCTCGCCCCGCTGGAACGAGCACTCGTCCGGCAGTTCCTCCGGGCGCGTGCCGAAGGCGTCGCGGTAGCGCAGGAAGAGCCCGGTCGGTGTGTGGGAGATGTTGATCGTGATCGGCCCGCTGTGCTCCAGCCGGTACCGCCGATCACCGAAGGTGATGACCTCCCGCATCTGGTCGAGGACCGCTTGCTGGGTGATGGGGGAGTCGCTCATGCCCAGCACCTCGCAGCACGTGCCCGGCGCCGCCTCCGTCTCCGCGGCCGGCCTGGGCGTGGGTGTTGGTGTGGGCGTCGGAGTGGGCGTGGGCGTCGGTGTTGGCGTCGGCTCCGGGTCGGGCACCTCGACCTCGACCTCGATCGGCACCGTCACCAGCACGGAGCTGCTCTCGTAGAAGCTGCCCGACTCGCTCAGCTGGCTCATGTCGAGCGGCGTGTTAAGGGTCGTCCACTCACCCCCCTCGGGGCGGGTGCTCACGAACAGGTTCCCCGTCGCGACGCTCCGCCAGACCTTCACCTCTACATCCGCCTCCGTGCGCACGGTCCGGGTGGCGGCAAACGCCCCCAGCGCGCTCCCGATGGCGATCGCGGCGATCAACGCCACGATAATCGTCGTTTTCAAGGGTCACCCCCTAACACGGAGAAAGGATAGCGGACGGGGATAGTGGATGGTGGATAGTGGGTAGTGGCTAGTTGTTGGTCTCCGCCCCGCCCACCGCCGACCCCCGCGGCGAGCGCAGCGAGCCACTCTTCACTGTCCCTCCTTTCTCCGTGTTAGAGAAGGCACCACGCCCACCATCGATCACCGCCGCTCCCTCCTTTCTCCGTGTTAGGAGTAGTGGGTAGTGGATAGTGGATAGTGAATCGTGGTCTGTCCCTCCCCCCGCCGGCCCCGCGACGAGCGGAGCGAGCCCACCATTCACTAGCCACCAACCACTATTCACTACGACTCACTACCGCCCCCTCTTGCGGACCGCAACCTTCACCCCTTACACTACTCGCATGGCCCGCGCCTTCGACCCCCTCACCGCTGCCCCCGGTAGTGAGTAGTGAATCGTGAATAGTGGATGGTGGACGAGCGGATCTCGCCGGCTGTCGGATGCTGGCTGCTGGCTATTGGGGGGCGCGGCGGAGATCAATCACGATTCACTACCCACCATCCACTATTCAGCATCGGCGAGCTCCGCTCGCCCCATCGTCACCCCCGGGCACCTCGACCTACGCATCGCCGAGGTCCGCACCGAGATCGCCAGTCTCCGTGGCGAGTTCCACCGCGCCCTCTGGATCCAGAGCGGCGTCATCATCGGTGGCGTGGGCGTCATCGTCGCCCTCGTCGAAGCGCTGGGGTAGGGGGAGTAGTGGATCGTGAATAGCGAATAGTGGTTGGTGGGCTCGCTGCGCTCGCCGTGGGGCGGGGGCGGAGACCAATCACGATTCACTAACCACCATCCACTATTCACTATGACCATCCAGGGCTATCGCGACCTCGAGGTCTGGCGGCAGTCCATGGATCTTGCCGAGACGGTGTGGAACCTCTCGGCCACGTTTCCCGAGCAGGAGCGCTTCGGCATGACCAGCCAGCTGCGAAGGGCAGCCTCCTCCGTGCCCGCCAACATCGCCGAAGGCGCCGGGCGGAGCGGAACCGGAGAGTTCCTCCACTTCCTCGGCATCGCCAGCGGCTCCCTCGCCGAGACCGAGACCTTCCTCCTCCTCGCCGAGCGCCTTCGTCTGCTCCCACCCGACCGCTCCAAAACCGCCCTGGACCAGGCCGAAGCCGTCGGCCGCATGCTCACGGCGCTCAAGCAGTCGCTCCGCCGCCGCCGGCGGCGCGGTAGTGGATAGTGGGTAGTGGCTAGTGAATCGTGATTGGTCTCCCCCCTCCGCCCCAGCCCCCGGCGAGCTCCGCTCGCACGTCCTCACACAAAACCACGATTCACTACCCACCATCCACTATTCACTTATCCCCCCGCTGATCACCCGGCCCCTCGTTAACTTTTCCGGCTCCTCTGCGTTGTACCCGTCATACCCGCACTGCGCGCAGACCTCCGTGGGGCCTGCGCGTGGGCGAATAGGTTGACCGTCGGGCACGCGAAAGTTAGGCTCCGCTCAACTCTGTCCGCTCTGTGTTCCACGGAGAAAGGAGGCCGCTTTCCCCCGCTGAGCGAGGCGCGCGCGCCGCCCCCCAGGGGCCCAGCGCGAGAGACGTGAGACGCGAGGGTTTCACCAACCGAGAGCACGCACAGGGGAACGGCCCGGACCCGCCTGGAGCCTTGCGCCAGGCACTGGCGGCAGAACGAGCGGGCGGTCCCACGGAGAACGGAGAACCCCTCCGCAATCCGCCCGTCCGATCCGGGCGAGTCCGGAATACGAACCAGGCCCCCAGGGGCCACACACAAGACCGAATCACACCCACGAGAAAAGGGGTACTAGATTTGAAGAGCAACCTCATTAGCGCCATCGCCGGCTGGAAGTCCGCCGCGCTGCTGGCGCTTGTAGCAATGGTGGCGGCCGTCGCCTTCAGCGGCGTCCTCTCCACCACCCAGACGGCCGAAGCGCAGTTTCCGGGTGCCGGGGCCGCGGTAAGCGGCGAGCCGGGCAAGACCGTTACTGTGTCATTCACGGAGGGTGCTGACGCCCGTGATCGGTTCCGCATCTCCTCCGACAGCGAAGGCAGCGCAACGTTCGCCCACAATGGCGGCAAGGCGCTGCGTTGTGGAGACGCCTCAGCAGACGGTTGTGACGTCAACGTCGCAGACACTTCTGTCATCAGCCTCCAGATAGCGATCGACGAAGACACGCCGATCGGTGAGATCTACATCCAGCGCATTACCCGCAGCGGCGTCGGTGCAGTTGAGATAGTGGAAGAGGTCGTCCTGACTGTCACCAGGCCCAACCCGCCTGTGGCGATCAAGGCTCTGAATCGGCCGGCTTCTGCGATCTCGAAGGACGCCTCCGGTGATGGCACCATGATCCAGGTGCAGGTCGTCAACGCCAGGGGCGCTGGCATCGCCGGGCTGCCCATCCAGGTCACCACGACGCGAGGCGGCCTGACGCGCGCCGTGGCAGTCACCTACGACGCAGGTCCGCCTGTTGTTGCGGCGCGGGCCCTGAACGCGACAGTTACCGGTACGACCTGCGTCGAGGCGGTTGCTGGCACGTCGGGTGGCGCGGCCTGCTCGGTCGTCTCCACAACGGCTGTCGCCGGCGCGGAGGCCACGACTACGGCCGATGACATCGCCGCTGGCGTGGTTTCCGTCGTGCTCAAGGGCAATGGCGGTACGGGCAAGGCCGAGGTCGTCTTCCGGCACCTCGCCTCCGGCCTCAGCCACACCGTCAACGTGGTCCTTCACGGCGACGCGGGCGCAGCCAGCGCCGCGGTTGACCAGAGCACAATCGGTATCGGTGGCTCGACCTTCATCGTCGTGACCGTCACCGACTCCGACGGCAACCCCGTCGTAGGCGATACGACCTTCGGCGTTCGCAGCAACAAGCCGCTGGTTCCCGCGGTCACTGGTCCGGAAGTTCCGGCCGGTTCCAGCGCGAACCTTCTGACTTACGCTGAAAACGTCAACAGGGATCTCCCTGGCGTCGCCAACGACCTTCCTTCTTGCGCTGCGGTCACTGCTGTTGCGGACGACCCCAGCACCACCGATGCCGACGAAACGGTGGTCGGATCAACCGGCACGAACCTGGCTGGCAAGTGCGTCATCCAGGTGACAGCGCCCGACCCGGCTGGCTCGGCCAACGATGCCACGCGCGGGACGCATTCGGTCACCATCGGCAGCAGCACCAACCCGCGGATCCCGACCGTCACGGTCGAGATCGAGGTCGGCGGCTCTCCTGCCAGCATCGAGACCGACGCTCCGGAGCGTGTTGACTCGCTCAGCACCACCAAGATCACCGTCACCGTCATGGACGACGAGGGCGTGCGCGTCGGCGCAGTGCCCATCTCCGTTGTCCAGGTTGAGGGCGACGGTCAACTCGACGACGTGCCCGGCAGCATGACCTCCGACGGTCGTGGCTCGTTCACGTTCCTCGCCCCGCTCAGCGAGGGTGAGGCCGTGTTCCTGATTCGCGCCGGTGACGCCGCCAAGGGTCAGGAAATCCGGGACACCATCACGCTCGCCATCGGCGAAGAGCCGGACATGGACGACATGGACGACATGGAGGACGCCACCTGGAACAAGGAGCTCGTCTCCGGCCAGAACCTGGTGGTGTGGAACGGCGCGGACGGAGCTGATCCGTCTGACGGCGCCACCGATGGCGTACAGTCCATCTGGTCCTACAACGCCGGTGCTGGCACCTGGGACGGCTACTTC
This sequence comes from Tepidiformaceae bacterium, assembly GCA_965203115.1. Classification (GTDB taxonomy): domain Bacteria; phylum Chloroflexota; class Dehalococcoidia; order Tepidiformales; family Tepidiformaceae; genus UBA2991. The sequence continues at coordinate 512,019 of OZ241859.1, forward strand.
GCCGATGCGGCGGACGTTCCGGGCGGCAACACCCTCACATCGCTCACCAACGGCGACGCCTACTGGGTCATCGTCGAGTAACCTGTCCGCAACCAACCCCGTCCCCGTCCCCGCCTCGAGCGGGGGCGGGGGCACGGGGAAGGTCCCGGGCGTCAGCCAAACGGACAGACAAAGGAGCAAAACCGAATGACCAGGACTCTCAAGTGGCTCGGGGGAGGCGTAGCGGCGGTCATGCTGCTCGGCCTCGCCGGCCTCTTCAGTGGAGAGGTGGCCGAGGCCCAGCCGTCTGGCCCGCCTCACCGCTTCGCCGGTTCCGTCACCGTCGACGGTGAACCCGCGGACGCCGGCACGTCGGTCACCGCCATCGTCAACGGCGCCGAGTGCGGCTCCGCCACCGTCATCGAAAGCTCGGCCGGCTCGACCTACGTGGTCGATGTTCCGGATACCTGCGCCGATGACGGCGACACCGTCTCCTTCCATGTGATGGGCTACGCAGCCGCTGAAACTGGAACCTGGAGCGGTGGTAACCGCACCGACCTCGCCCTGACCGCCTCCTCGATGCCGGCTGAAGAGCCTGGCATGGACGAGTGTCCCGAAGAGGACATGGGTGAGGGCATGGGTGACGAGCCTTCCGAGCCCGCCGAACCCAGCGAGCCTGCCGAGCCCGGCATGGACGACATGGGCGACGACATGGGCGACGGCATGGCCGACGACTGCCCCGAGGACGACATGGGCGAAGAGGACGACATGGGCGAAGAGCCCACCGAGCCCTCCGAGCCGATGGACGACACCACGGACGACGGCAGCATGGCCAACGGCGACACCGCCCCGCCCGACACGGGCGCCGGCCTCCAGACCGGGACCAGCGCTTCGCTGGCCGCCATCCTCGGCGTGACCGCCCTGGCCCTCGTGCTGGGTGGCTACACCTTCGCCCGCCGCCGCCGCTAACCCCGGCGCCAACGGCACAACCCGAAAGGGGCCCCTCGGGGCCCCTTTCTCGTGCCCGCCCGGCGATCACTATTCACCATCCACTATTCACCACGAACCCCCTTGCGGACCGAAACCTTCACCCCTTACACTTCTCGCATGGCCCGCGCCTTCGACCCCCTCACCGCTGCCCGCAAGCTCCGCGACAACGGCATGGCCGAACCCCTCGCCGAGGCCACCGTCGAGGTCGTCCAGGAAGCCACCGGCGATCTCGTCACCCCCGGGCACCTCGACCTACGCATCGCCGAGGTCCGCACCGAGATCGCCAGTCTCCGTGGCGAGTTCCACCGCGCCCTCTGGATCCAGAGCGGCGTCATCATCGGCGGCGTGGGCGTCATCGTCGCCCTCGTCGAAGCGCTGGGGTAGGGCCCCCGGCCGGCCGGGCCGCGGGGCACTACTCACTATTCACCATCCACTACTCACTACGACTACACTCCCCCCGTGCGGAACTGGATCATCGCCGCCCTCGTCGCCGCGATCGCGCTGACGCTCGTCGCGGGCGCCGTCGCGCAGTCGCGCACGGCGCAGCCGACGGCCCGGGTCCAGCTGCGCATCTGGGAAAACTACGAGCAGCCCGCCGAGAACTGGGTCAGCATCCGCACGCACGGCGCCCGCTGGGCTGCCGATACCCCCCGCCTCCTCCTCGATGACGGCGTCACCCCCGACGGCAAGTACCGCTACGGCGAGCTCACCATCGACACCGCCGTCCCCGACCCCGTCCCCACCGGCCTCCGCATCACCGAGACCTCCTGCTACCGGAACCAGTACAACGCCTTCCTCACGCTGCACGGCTGGATGGAGAACGTCACCAACGCCACCATCCGCGACATCAACGTCACCGCCGCCCTCCGCGAGCGCACCGGCGTCGAGGTCGCGCAGGGGGCGGCCATCCTCCTGCACGGCGTCTCGCCCTGGGGCAAGCGGCCGTTCGCCATCAACTTCTACAGCGCCGCCGGAACGCGCGGGACGTGCCACGTCGTCGCCATCGAGTACCGCGCCACCATCCACTACGGCGAACCGCAGGCGGCCCCGCGATGATCATGCTCAAGAACGCGGTCATCGCCGCCCTCGCCGTCGTCCTGGCGCTCTCCATCGCCGGCGTCGTCGCCCAGACGCAGCGCACGGCCACGGTCCAGGTGCGCATCTACGAAGACATCGAGGATCCAACCGTTCACTACATCTCTTCGCGCCCCGACGGCGGCGACTGGACCGAGGCGCGCGAGCTGCCGCCCCTCCAGGACGGCTTCGTCCAGGCCGGGCGCTACCGCTTCGGCAACGTCTGGGTCGGCGCCACCGTCCCCGCCCCCCTTCCCGCCGCCATCGAGCTCGTCGACCTCGAGTGCACCGACCACGTCCACCCGAACGGGTTCCACCGCATCCTGCGCGGCTCCCTCCGTAACCTGGCGAACGCCACGCTGTCGGACGTCGCGATCACCGCCGCCCTCGTCGACGAGGGCGGCGTCGAGGTCCTGCGCGTCACGGACGAGATCGACGGAGCCATCGGGAACGGCGGCGAGCGGCCGTTCACCATCAACTTCATCGGCGCCCCCAACGTGAGCGGCGCCTGCCCCATCATCAGCATCGACTACCGGGCCGGCATCCGCTACGAGGTGCCCATCCCGTGAGGGGATTGGTGAATGGTGAGTAGCGGTTGGTCCCCCGCCGCTCCGCCCCGCGAGCGGAGCGAGCCACTAGCCACTAGCCACTAGTCACTATTCACTATCCCTGTGGACCTCATCCTCGCCAACCGCGCGCTCGTCGATCACCACGCCCCGCCCGGGGGCGCGGGTGGTCCCGCGCCCGCCACGGGCGGGCTCGTCGAGGCCGTCCGGCCCGTGCTCGTCCCCTGGGACGGCGCCGCCGGCACGACCTGGATCGGCGCCGGCCGCGGCCCCCACGACCGCGCCTGGACCGACGACGACGGCTTCGAGCTGCTCGAGACCCCCGCCGGCCCCATCCGCCACCGCCGCCTCTACCTCCCCGAGGACGACTGGCGCGGTCACTACGCGGAGGTCGCCAACGGCTTCTTCTGGCCCCTCCTCCACCTCGTGCGCGTCGACCTGCCGCTCAAGCTCGGCTACTACCCCGCCCCCGAGCCCCCCTCGGACGCCGCCTGGGCCGCCTACGAGCGCGTCAACCGCGCCTTCGCCGAGGCCGCCCTGGCGTCCGGCGGCGAGGTCTGCTGGGTCCACGACTACCAGCTCGCGCTGGCGCCGGCCATGCTCCGCGCGGGCGGCTTCCCGGGGCGCACGGGCTTCTTCCTCCACACCCCCTTCCCCTCCCTCGCCGTCGCCGAGCCCTCCCTGCCGCCGCCCGCCCGCGCCCGCTTCGCCGCCTGGCTCGACGGCATCCTCGGCGCCGACCTCGCCGGCGTCCAGACGGAGGCGGACGCCGACCGCCTGCGCGAGGCCGCCGAGCGCCTCTGCGGCGCTCGCGTCGAAGGCCCCGACCTGCGCCTGAACGGACGCCTCGTGCGCATCGCCGCCTTCCCCGCCGGCATCGATGCGGACGCCCTCGCCCGCCAGGCCCCCGATGCCGCCCTCCCCGCCGCCGCCCCCCGCGACCCCACCCTGCCCCTCGTCGCCGGCCTCGAGCGCGCCGACTACACGAAGGGCGTGCCGGAACGCCTCGCCGCCGTGATCGCGGCCCTGGAGGATGGCGCGCGCTTCGCCTACGCCGGCTTCTCGGCCCCCACCCGCCCCGGCGTCCCCGCCTACGACGCCCTCCAGGCCGAATGCGAGCGGCTGGCGGCGAAGGCGGCCGCGCTTGCCGCCGAACGCGGTCTCCCTTTCGTCCAGAGCCGCGAGGCGCTCGCCTGGAGCGAGGTCCTCGCCCTCCTCCGCGAGGCGAGCGTCGTCTTCACCGCCTCCCTCGCCGACGGCATGAACCTCGTGCCGCTGCAGGCGGCCATCGCCCAGTCCTCGCGGCCCGCGGACGACCGCGGCGTCGTGCTGGCGGGCCGCGACGCGGGTGTGTCGTCCGCCTACGCCGGCTTCGAAGGGGATGGCCTCGTCCCCTTCGACCCGCTGGACGCCGAGGCCTCGAAGCGCGCCCTCCTGGACGCGCTGGAGGGACGCCCGGGGCGCGTCGGCGACCGGCTCGTGGCGGCCGTCCGCGAGCACGACGCCCATGCCTGGGGCCGCACCTTCCTCGCCGCCCTCGACGGCGCATGACGCTCGACGAGGCGCTCGCACGCTCCCTCCGCGAGCTGGCGCGCGGTCCCGCGCCCCTGCTCGTCGCCAGCGACCTCGACGGCACGCTCGCCCCCATCGTCTCCCGCCCCGAGGACGCGCGCGTCCCCTCCGCCACCCTCGCCGCCCTCGAGCGGCTCGCGACGGTCGCGCACGTCGCCGTCGTCACGGGCCGCGATCTGGCCACGGCGCGCGCCCTCGTGCCCGTGGCCGGCGTCGAGTTCGTGGCCAGCCACGGCCACGAGGCGTCGTTCCCCGCGACCGTGCTCCCCGATCCCGACCCTGCCCTCGCCGCGCGCCTCGAAGCCTTCGCGAGCGACATCGAGGCGCGCTTCGCCGGAACCGCGCTGCGCGTCGAGCGGAAGGCGCGTTCCGTCGCCTTCCACTACCGCGCCGACCCGTCGCTCGACGAAGCGCTTCGGGAGGCCCTGGCGCAGTTGCCGGAGGGCCTGCGCGTTCAGCCAGGCCGGCTCGTGCTGGAGGTCCTGCCCGAGGGCGCCGGCAAGGGCGCCGCCCTCGCTGCCCTCGTCGAGCGCTTCCGCCCCGGCGCCGTCCTCGTCCTCGGCGACGACCTCACGGATGTCGCCATGTTCGAGGCGGCGGCCGCTCTCCGGGCTGGGGGCGCCCACGTGCTCGCGCTCGCCGTCGAAGGCGGCGCCGAGACGCCGCCGGAGGTCACGGCCGCCGCCGACCTCGCGCTGCGCCACCGCGAGGTCGCCGGCGTGCTCGCGCTCCTTGCGGACGCGCTCGCGCCCCCGCCCACCGCCTGACCACGCGCGTATACTCGAAGCTATGGAAGTCCCGCCCGATCCCATGACCGGCCCCGACCGCTCGCAGGACGCCTTCGATTTCTCCGAAGGAGCGATGGGCCTGCCAGCGGACCTCGCCCGGCAGATCCGCGAGGCCGCCGAGAGCCTCACGAGCATGGGGGCAGAGCAGCGCCGGCACCTCACGATCGCGATGACCGCCGTCGGCGCGACCTGGATCGCGCCCGTGCTCGCCGCCCGCCGCCGCCGCAAGCGCCGCCGCCGCAAGCAGGCCTAGCGCCCCGCGTCTTTCGCTACACTGGCTCCATGGCTCAAGACTGGGGCAACTGGCTCGACACCGCGGAGCACGAGTTGCGCGAAGCTCGGGGTTCCCTCAGCGCAGGGAGCTTTCAGTCCGCCGCTTTCTTCGCTCATCAGGCGGCCGAGGTCGCCTTGAAGGCGGTCTGGATTCACGAGGCCGATGGCCTCCCTCCGCGAACGCACAACCTCGTCGACATGGCGGAGCACCTGGACGCCCCGGCGGAGATTCTGGCCGTGGCGCGGGACCTCAATCCCCTCTACAGCGCCACCCGCTACCCTGACGTCGCCAACGGCAACCCGGGAAAGAACTACGACGAAGTCAACGCCGGTAGAGCCCTCGACGGGGCGGAGGAGGTGTTCCAGTGGTGCTCACGCCGCCTGCGGAGCTGAAGCGAGCCGCCCTCGCCGAGCACGCGGCCACGCTCGAGGCCTCGCGTCGCCTCGCCACCCGAGCCGTGAGCGAACTCGGCGCATCACGGGTGTTGCTCTTCGGGTCCCGTGCCCGGGACGACTGGAGGCGTGGCAGCGATTGCGACGTCATCGCCGTCTCTACCCGCTTCGAGACCATGGACCGTATCGAGCGCTACAACGCCGTGTATGACCTGTGGGACGGCCCGGTTGACATCGAGCCCGTTGCGCTCACGCCCGCCGAGTTCGACCGCAGCGCCGCGGGGACCGGCATCGTCGCCATGGCACTCGACGGTGGCGTTGTCGAGCTTGCCTGAGCCCACGGTGACGGCTGCCGCCCTCGACTCCCTGAACCGCGAGATCGCCGCCTGCCGCGCCTGCCCGCGGCTGGTCGAGTGGCGGGAGCAGGTCGCCCGCGAGAAGCGCGCCGCCTACCGCGACTGGACCTACTGGGGTCGCGCCGTGCCCGGCTTCGGCGACCCCGACGCCGAACTGTACGTCGCCGGCCTCGCCCCCGCCGCCCACGGCGGCAACCGCACCGGCCGCGTCTTCACCGGCGACCGTTCCGGCGACTGGGTCTACGGCGCGCTTCACCGCGCCGGCTACGCCAACCAGGGCACGAGCGTCAGCCTCGACGACGGCCTGGAGCTCTCCGGCGCCTACATCGGTGCGATCGTGCGCTGCGCGCCCCCCGACAACCGCCCCACCCGCGAGGAGCGCGCCGCCTGCATGCCCTACGCCCGCCGCGAGCTCGACCTGCTGGCAGGGGCGAGGGTCGTGGTGGCGCTCGGCGCCTACGCCCACGACGCCGTCTGCGACCTCGTGGGGCTGCGGCCCCGCCCGAAGTTCGGGCACATGGCCGAGGTGGCCATGCCCGATGGCCGCACCCTGCTCGACTCCTACCACCCCAGCCAGCGCAACACCTTCACCGGGAAGCTGACGCAGGAGATGTTCGACGCCGTCTTCGCCCGCGCCCGCGAGATCGCGGCAGGCTAGGCCCGCGCGAGGGCGGCCGCCACCACCGCCGCCGTCTCCGTCCGCAGCGTATTCGGCCCGAGCGAGGCCACGACCGCCCCCGCTTCGACGGCGCGTGCAACCTCGTCCTCGGTGAAGCCGCCCTCCGGTCCGACCGCAACCGCGACTGTTCCGCCCTCCGGTAGCCGGTCGGCAACCTCGCTCCAGGGAGCGCCGCCCCGGTTCGCGACCACGAGCGAGCCTTCCCGGTTCTCCAGCGCCGCCTCGAACGTCGCGACGGGCGCGATGACCGGCAGGTAGAGGCGTCCGCACTGCTCCGAGGCCTCGATCGCGATCCGGCGCCAGCGGTCGTACCGGCTCGCCGACAGCTCCTGCCCGCGCGCCGAACGCTCCGTCGCGATGGGCCGGAAGACATCGACGCCCGCCTCGACGCACTTCTCGATCGCCCACTCCATCCGGTTCGCGCGAATGTTGGCGCACCACACCTCGACGCGGCGAGCGGGGGGTGGCGCTTGCCGTGCGATCTCACCAACCGTCGCGGTGACCCGTTCGCGCGACGCGTCCTCGACCCGCGCGCGGTACTCGATGCCGTCACCGGCGAAGACGAGGAACGCGTCGCCCCGCCGCAGCCGGCGCGCGCCGGCCAGGTGCCGTGCCTGCGCCTCGCGCAGTTCGAGCGCTCCCGGCCCGACGCCTTCCGGCACGCAGACGCGCGGCAATGCCTCCATCGCTCAGCCCCGCGAAAGTTCCAGGAGCGCCCAGTCACGCTCCTCGCGCTCGCCCGCCGGCGAGAGGCCGTGCTCGGCGAAGGCGGCCAGCACGTCGTCCCGGTCGGTTGTCAGGAACCCGCTCGCGATGAGCTTCCCCGAAGGCTTGAGCGCGGCGGCCAGCGCCCCCGCCAGCTCGATGTCGGCCCGCGCGCTCACGTTCGAGACGGCCAGGTCGGCTGGTGGAACGCCTTCGTCGGGGAAGCCGCCGTGTACGGCTACCCGCTCCGATGCCCCGTTCGCCTCGCAGTTGGCCCGCGCCACATCCGCGGCGATCGGGTCGATCTCGAAGGCGTCGACGCGCTCCGCCCCCAGCTTCACCGCCGCGATCGAGAGGATGCCCGAGCCCGCCCCGATGTCGAGCACGTGCGCCCCGGGCTGCACGGCCTCGTCCAGCGCCGCCAGGCAGAGGCGCGTCGTCTCGTGGTGGCCGGTGCCGAACGCCTGGCCCGGGTCGAGCCGCACGATGAGCTGGTCCGGCGCCGCCTCGTAGTCGACCCACGAGGGCACGATCGCGATCCGTCCCGTCTCCACCGGCCCGAAGAACTCGCGCCAGCTCACCGCCCAGTCCTGCTCGTACAGGGGCCGCGCCGTCAGCTCGACCTCGGGGAATCCGGCGAGCTCCTCGCGCAGCCGCTGCGTCAGGACAGCGCCCAGCTCGCTTGCCGGCAGGTAGACGCGCAGGGCGACCGGCTCGCCGGCGCGTACCGCGTAGCCTTCCTCCGGCCCCAGCAGATCGACCGGCTCCTCGACCGCCACCCCGCCCGGCGCCGCCTCGCGCATCACCGCCGAGACCGCCTCGACGAGCGCCGGCGGCGTCGCTGCCGTGATCTCGTACCAGAGGCCGGTCATGCGAGCGCGCTCGCGGTGCCGCTAGCCCGCGACGGCGTCGCGCAGCCGCTCCAGGAAGCTCTTGTGGCCGCTCGGGAGGGAAGGGGTTCCGAGCGTGTCCGCCAGCTGCTCGAGCAGTTCACGCTGCTCCTCCGTGAGCGACTCCGGTACGACCACCGTGGTGCGCACGATCATGTTGCCCCGACGGGTGCTGTTCAGCCGGGGAATCCCTTCGCCGCGTATCTCGAACTCGTCGCCGCTCTGCGTCCCCGGGGGCACGTATAAGTCCATGTCGCCTTCGAGCGTCGGCACCTTGAGATTCGTGCCCAGCGCCGCCTGGGCCACGTTCAGGGGCAGGTCGTAGAGGATGTGGTCGTCCACCCGCTCGAACAGCTCGTGCGGCTGCACGTCGATGAGCACGTAGAGGTTGCCGGGCTGACCGCCGCGGTCGCCCATCTCGCCCTCGCCCGTCAGCCGCACCTGCTGGCCGTCGTCGACGCCCGCCGGAATCTTCACGCTGATCGTCCGGGCCCGCCGCAGGCCGCCGCGCCCCCGGCAGCTGACGCACGGACTCTTGATGACGCGCCCTTCGCCCCGGCAGCGCCCGCACGTCGAGACGTTGACGAACTGCCCGAAGACGCTCTGCTGCGCCCGCCGGATCTCGCCCGCGCCGTTGCACTCGGAGCACACCTCGGGCGAGCTGCCGGGCGCGGCCCCCGAGCCGCTGCACTCCTCGCAGTGCTCCAGCCGTGCGTACTCCAGCTCCTTCTCCGTCCCGAACGCCGCCTCCTCGAAGGTGAGCGTGATGCGCGCGCGCAGGTCCGCGCCCCGCGCCGGTCCGCGGCGCCGGCCGCCCCGTCCCGCGCCGCTGAAGAACGCGTCGAAGATGTCGCCGAAGCCCTCGAACGTCGAGAACCCGTCGAACCCCGCCGGTCCCCCCGCCCCGTCGACGCCCGCGTGCCCGAAACGGTCGTAGGCGCTGCGCTTGTCGGTGTCCGAAAGCACCTCGTAGGCGCGGTTGATCTCCTTGAACCGCTCGGCCGCGTCGCCGCTCGAATTGCGGTCCGGGTGGTACTCCATGGCGAGCTTCCGGTACGCCCGCTTGATCTCGTCCGCGGACGCGTTCCGGGCGATGCCGAGCACCTCATACAGGTCGCGTTGAGCCGGAGGCATAGGTCTTGGCAGTGTAGCACCGGCCCCGTGTAGGAGAGCGCCGCGCCCGACGCCGTGGCCAGGGTCGCGGCGCCCGCGACTACACTGCCGGTGTGCCCCACCCACCCCGCTCCGACCGCGACTGGCTCGACCTGCACCTCGACGCCCTCTTCCTCCACGACGAACGCGGCCGCATGGTGGCGCGGAACGCCCTCGACCCCGAACCGGTTCCGCGCTTCTTCCTCGGCCGCACCGCAGACGGGAATCGCTGGCGCTTCCGGCATGACGTCCCCGACGACGTGGCCGCCCGCCTCGACGCGTTGAGCGAGGACGAGCCCGCGCCCGCCGACCTCCGCGAGCCGCCCCGGCACGACGCCCGCTACCGCGAGGCGCTCGCCGGCCACGCCCCCGTCACGGAGACGTGGTCCGGCCCCGCCTACCGCTTCCCCGCCTCCCTCCCTCCCGCCGCCACCAACGTCATCCCGCTGACCCGCGACAACGCGACCCTCCTGCAGGGCCGCGACCTCGAGCCCTGGCTCGAGGACATCGGCCGGAGCGAGCCGCTCGTCGCCCTCGTTCGCGAGGGCCGCGCCGTCTCCGTCTGCGGCAGCGTGCGAATCACCCCCGAGGCCCACGAGGCGGGCGTCGAGACCAGCGCGGACGCCCGCGGACACGGCTTCGCCGTGGCCGCCGTCGCGGCCTGGGCGCGAGCCGTCCGCGAGCTCGGCGCCGAACCCCTCTACAGCACCTCCTGGGACAACGCCGCCTCGCGGGCCGTCGCCCGCAAGCTCGACCTCATCCCCTACGCAGCGGACTACCACATCACCTGAGGCGTAGCGCCCACTCAGGCGGGCGCGAGCCCGCCGCTCTCCTCAGCGAGCGAAGCGAGCGCTCTCCTCAGCCGCGCGCCAGCGCGGCGCTCCACTCAGCGAGCAAAGCGAGCGCTCTCCTCAGCCGCGCGCCAGCGCGGCGCTCCACTCAGCGAGCAAAGCGAGCGCTCTCCTACACTATGCCCGTGCCGCGCATCCCCGACGCCCACGCCGACACCTACGAGCGCTTCGTGCGCGGCCCCGCCCTCGTGCGCGAGGCGCTCGCCGGGACCGGCCCCGCCACTCTCAACCGCCGCCCGCCCGGCGAGGACTGGTCGATGCGCGACGTCGTCATCCACCTCGCCGACGCCGAGCTCATGGCGGCCGTGCGGATTCGCCTCGCCCTCGCCGGCGACGAACCCGTCCTTCCGATCTACGACCAGGACGTGTGGAAGCGGAAGCTCCTCTACGTCTTCCGCGATCCCGAGGCCGCGCTGGGCGCCTTCCAGCAGGTCCGCTACGGCGCCGCCGAGCTCCTGCGCGAGTGCGCCCCCGAGGCCTGGGAGCGCACGGCGAACCACCCGCAGATCGGGATCGTCACCGTCGCCGACCTCGTCGCGACGGCCGCCAACCACGTCGACGAGCACGTGGCGCAACTGCGAACGATGCGGGGTGAATAGAATGATGCGCAGGGGGTCAGACCAGTTGGTTGGAAAGAACTACCTGCGGGAGGAGGTCCGCCGGGCCTTCGCCATACACACACGCATCATGCTGGGCCTGATGGTCGCCGTCGCGGGGTTCGCGGTCGCGATCGCGGAGCTCGTCTAGAGAAGCGCTAGCCCCAGACCTCGTCGATGAGCGCGTCCTCGATGTCGAACACCGAGGGGCCGTCGGGCATGGGGAGGGGCTCGTCCAGCAGCCACCGTGGCAGCCGGTCGTCCTCGCGGTCGAAGCCCGCGCGCCGGTTGAACTCGCGCTCCGTCTCGATCGCGTCGCGCGAGAGCGCCAGCAACTCGTCCTCGGACACGGGATCGCCGAAGCGCTCGCTGATGAACGCCGCCATGTCGCCCGGAAGCGCGTTCGTGAACTGGCACACCCCCACCGAGTCGACCGCCATCATCGTGAGCTGCTCCTGGCGGCTCTGCTTCACGAGCGTGTCCGGTGTCGCGCCCCGCGCCGTCACCATGCCGGCCGTGTGGTCGGCGCCCTGGGGGCTGCTGCAGTAGGTGATGCCCATCCCCTTCAGCGTGCGCGGCTCCCAGGCCGGGAGCCCCTGGCCCTTCACCACCGGCACGCGGTCGATGCCGTAGGTGGCGGCCACGTGCGCCGTGCCGCCCCCGATGATGCGTCCCAGGGGCGTGCCCCCGCGGATGTCCTCGTCCAGCAGCCGCTTCGTCCCCTCCCAGTCGCCCCACCCCAGCACGCCCGCCTCCATCGCCACCCCGATCGCGTTCCCCACCTCGATCGTGTCCAGCCCGATGTCGTCGCAGAGCCGGTCCAGCTCCGCGACCGCGTCGGCGGGGCCGATCTCGAGGTTCGAGCCGAGCAGCGCGATGGTCTCGAACTCCAGCGCCGTCGTCACGTGCTCGCCGTGCTCGTCGTTGTAGAGGATGGCGCACTTGATGATGCAGCCCGCCATGCAGGGCAGCATCTTGCCGCCGCGCTCCTTGCCCAGCTCCTCGATCGCCTGCCCGCTGATCGACTCCGCGCGGTCCCAGCTGCCCTCGCGGTGGTTCCGCGTCGGCATCGAGAGCACGTTGTCGCGGTTGACGAACTTGATGACGCCGGCCGTGCCGTAGCGGCTCGTGTTATGGACGCGCGGGTCCTCCAGCACCATCTTGCTGAACTTCACCACCTCGCCCTTGAACGCCTTCGCGTTCTCGCCGGGAACCGTGCGAACGCCCTCGGCGTCGTCCACGACGATCGCCTTCAGGCCCTTCGCGCCCATCACCGCGCCGGGCCCGCCCCGCGCCGCGTGACGCGTCGGGCGGCCTTCCGGGTCCGTCACCGCCACCGAGGCGGAGGCCATGCGGTGCTCGCCCGCGGGTCCGATGGTGGCGGCGGCGCGCGTCCGCAGCGCCTCGCCCACCAGCTCGCGGTGCAGGTCGTAGTTGCTGCGTCCGGCGAGGTCGTCCGCGCCCGAGAGGCGCGCGCCGTTCCCGTCGATGTCGAGCCGCTTCCAGCCGTCCGGGGAAGCGCCCGAGACGACGATCGCCTTGATCCCGAGCCGCGCCAGCCGGTGCCCGATCTGCCCGCCGACGTTTGCTTCCTTCGTGCCGCCCGTGAGCGGGCTCTTGAAGCCGAAGCTCGTGCGGCCGCTCGTGGTCACCGCCGTGCCCGCCAGCAGCCCCGGCGCGATGAACAGCTTCGCCGCCTCGCTCAGGGGATGGATGCGGGCGTCCGTCTCCTCCAGCAGCATCCGCGAGGTCAGCGCCCGGCCGCCGAGGAGCGCGTACGCCTCGGGCGCGCGCTCTTCGGTCACGTCGCCCGTGGTCATGTCCACGCGGATGATGCGGTCGATGGCCATGCGGATGCCTGCTCCCGGTCTGACTGTTAAGGGTCGGAGGGACGGTTATCGTACAGTAGCGCCCGCTGAAGGCCACCGGCCTTCCTTCTCTTGCGGGCACACCCCTCGCGGTTCGCGCCCCACTCGGGACGCCGTCGTTCCAACACCTCAGGGGACATGCCGCGGCGAGCGGCTGTTCCTCGTCGCCAGCATTGACCGTCTTCGAGGCGATTGGTCGCTCGCTCCTCCGCCGCTGACTGTATCCTTCACGAACGCCGAGGGCGGTCGCGCCGCGCCGCGCGAGACAGGGGGAACCGATGACCAAGCAGGGCGTCGTACCGGACAGCTTCAGCCAGCCGTTCTGGGATGCCGCGAACGAAAAGCGCCTCGTGATCCAGCACTGCCGAGAGTGCGACCGGTTGCAGCATCCGCCGGCGGAAACCTGCCGCGACTGCGACGCCAGCGATTCGTTCGAGTGGAAGCAGGTCAGCGGACGCGGCACGATCTACAACTACGGCGTCGTCCACGACTGTCCCGTGCGGCTGCTCCAGGAAGACCAGCCCTTCAACCTGGCCGTGATCATGCTGGACGACGATCCGGGCATCCAGATGTTCTCGCACCTCCCGGGCACGCCGGTGGACGACGTACCCGTCGGCGCCGCCGTCGAGGTGATCTTCGAACCCACCGCGAACGGTCAGCTCGTGCCCGAGTGGCGCGTGGTTGCCGGCTGAACCCGATCCACCCACGGCCCCGTACGGCAAGGAGGGCGCGCAATGACGACACCAACCGCACCGGATGCGATGTACCGCAACGACGAAGGCATGGGTATCTGGGAGCACCGCGGCAAGGTCGCCGCCGTCGGCGTCGGCCACGGGCCGACGTCCCGGCGCTGGGACGGCCGCCCCGACACGTGCGTCGGGGCCATCACCATCCAGGCGCTCCGGCAGGCGATCGCCGATGCCGGCGTCGCGCCCGAGCAGATCGATGGCCTGGTCGTCGTCCCCGTCACCACCACGGGCGCGTTCTGGGAAGAGGGCAAGCCCCTTCCCATGGACGTCATCGAGAGCTTCAACCAGACCGATGACCCGCTCGACGGCGTCGCCAAGCTCAGCGCCGAGTGGCTGCTGGCGAACATGCCCGAGCTCACCAACGTCCAGTTCACGATGTACGGCCCCGGCTGCATGTCGAACGCGCTCAACGTGACCGCCCAGGCCGTCGGGGACGGGCTGACCCACACCTGCCTCGTCGTGAAGAGCTGGCACAATTTCGAGGGCCGCTACTACCAGAGCGGGGCGAACGCGGAAGACACGCTGCCCGGCACCGCCGCCATGACGCGGCTGTGGGGCGGCCCCGCCTCCTACGGCACCGCCCTGCAGTTCGCCGAGTACTGCCGCAAGTACGGCAAGACCCACGACATGATGGCGCCGTTCATGGAGAACTCCCGCCGCAACGGGCTCATGTTCCCCGAGGGCTACTGGGCGCAGCACCGGCCCGAGGAGCTGGGACGGGAGGACTATCTCGCGTCTCGCTGGATCGCGAAGCCCGCCAACCTGTTCGACAACGACATCCCCATCATGATGTCCGGCGCCTACCTCTTCTCCACGGCCGAGCGCGCGGCCGACATGAAGCAGAAGCCCGTCTACATCCTCAATCACGCCTCCAGCAACGCCCGCCCCCGCAGCCTGACGCCCACGCTCGATGAGGTGGAAGCGGAAACCGCGCGCACGGGCCGCAAGATCTACGAGGGCGCGGGAATCACCGCCGACGACCTCTCCTTCGAGAACATGTACGACGGCTTCTCGCTCTTCCACCAGTTCCACCTGGAAGGCCTGGGCTACCGCGGCATCAAGTTCGGGGAAGCGCTGGACTTCTACCAGACCGACATCAGCATCGAAGGGCCCAACCCGGTCTCTCCCAGCGGCGGCAACGTCGGCAGTGGCCGCAGTCGCGTCTGGATGCACACGGACTGCATCCAGCAGCTGCAGGGCCGCGCCGGCGCGCGACAGGTCACCGGCGTCAAGCCTGAGGTGGCGGTCTCGGGCGGGCCCATGCCCCTCGGGGGGAACTTCACCGTCTGGAGCGCCAGCCCCGACTAATCCCGGTCGAGGGCGATGACGAGGAGTGGCCCGTGGCAGTTTTGATCAGCTTCGACATCGACGGCACGCTGGAAGTGGGCGATCCCCCCGGCGTGCTGACGATGGACATGGTCCGCCTGGTGCGCGACAAGGGCTTCCTGATCGGCAGCTGCTCCGATCGCACGCTGAGCGCGCAACGCGCCATCTGGGCCGCGCACGACATCGAGGTCGACTTCGTCGTCTCGAAGCACATGCTGCCCGACATCAAGGCCCGGTTCGAGGCGGACGTGTACGTGCACATCGGCGACCGCGAGGACCTCGACCGCCGGTACGCGCTCGCGGCTGGATTCGACTTCCTCTGGCCCGATGAGGCCGTGGCTCACCCCCACTTCCAGCCGCAGTCCTGACCGTTCGCTAGGCGCGCCGCGGCTCCCGAATCGGCTCGTCCCAGTCGACGCCGCATTTCGAGCACCATCGCCTGAGCCAGATGTCTCCGGTCGCGTTTTCGTCTCCGAGCTCCGCGTGAATCTGCCCGCCGCATCGACACGGCCGGGGAAACGCGGTCCAGCAGCCACCGCAGCGGGCATCGGGCCGATGCTCCTGGCGGAATTGCGGGTGCGTGGACAGGCTCATCCTGCGACTCAGGAGGTGCGCCGCGGCGCCTCTATTGACTGTCCGAGGTAGCGGGCTGTGGATCGGGCGACTCCGAGAGGAGCGCCCTCACGGCAGGCACAAGATCGTTGGGAATCACCATCACGGTGTGCGACGTGTCCTCGAAGGCCGCCTCGTCCTCCGCCACCGCCTCGTCCTCGGTCTGCGCCTCGTAGTGCGCAATGACATCCCGGACTCGCGCCTCATCCCAACCGGGCGGAAACCTGTTCACAGCGCCGCTCATCCGCTTCTCCTTCCCATTCGTCGCCGGTGTGCAGCCCGATCGGTCCTCTCCAGAGAGCGTACCAGCCCTCGACCGCGTGCTCCTCTGCGTATTCAGAGACACGAGAGCTTCCCCTCGTTCCGCGGCCTGCCCGGGAGCCTCTAGAAGAACGGGTTGGACCAGCGCGGCGCGACCACGGTCAGCGTCAGCCAGACCGTGCCCGCCCCCAGCGCCGCCACCGCCAGCTCCGGCAGCGCCCGCAGCGGCATCGAGACGGCGGCCACCCGCGCGAAGGCGGGCCAGTTGCGGAATCCCCACAGCGCCCCCGCCGCCAGCGCCCCCAGCAGCAGCCCGCCGACGTGCCCGCCCAGCGAGATCCCGGGAATCGTCAGCGAGATCACGATGTTGATCGCGAGGAAGCCGAGCACACCCGAGTCCTGCCGGTTGAAGCGGGACGCCCGCTCCGCCACCGCCACGGCCCCGCCCAGCCCGAACACCGCCCCCGAGGCCCCCGCCGTGAACACGTTCGGGTCGAGCGCCAGCGCTCCCAGCGAGCCGCCCAGCATCGACACCGCGTAGAGCAGCAGCAGGCGCGCCCCGCCGATGCCCGGCTCGAGCATCCGCCCCAGCCACCACAGCACCAGCATGTTCATGCCCAGGTGCAGAAGCCCGTAATGCAGGAACCCCGAGGTCACGAGTCGCCAGTACTCGCCGTCGTCGACGAACCGCCCCTGCAGGGCGTAGTCGAAGTGTATGGAGGTGACCGTGCCGCCCCAGAGCGACACGTCCCCCGTCGCGGCGGCCACCACGAACCAGACGAGCACGTTCACCCCGATGAGCGCCGTCGTCACCACCGGACGTTGCCTGGTCGCCAGCGAGATCTGCCGCGTCCGCCGCAGCCCCGCCCGCACGCAGTCCGGACACTGGAACCCGACCGCCGCCGAGACCATGCAGTCCGTGCAGATCGGCCGCTCGCAGCGCTGGCAGCGAACCGCCGCCGCGCGCCGCTCGTGCCGGTAACAGGGGGCCGTGCGAGTCGTCACACCCTGAGTATAGGGAGGCCGGCCGATCGCCTTGGAGTGGAGCGTGTCTTCCCCGTACCCTCCGTGGCGACCGGCGGGAGCCGCCCGCGGGAGGATGCGTCGATGCAAGGCCCCGAGCCCGCCGCCTTCCAGTCCTGGCTGCGAACCCTCGACGGCTACGGCGGGGCCGAGGCGCTTGCCCTCCATCCGGTCGAGGGCGGCGCATCCAACGTCATCCTGCGCGCGACCCTCGCGAACGCGCCCCTCCCCGCCGTCCTCCTCCGCCTCCAGCGCGAGCGCGGCATCTTCGAGCCCTACGACGTCGTCCGCGAGGCCGCCGTGCTCCGCCGCCTCGCCCCCTCCTCCGTCCCCGTCCCCGCCGTCGTCGGCGAGGAGCGCGATGCGAGCGTGCTCGGCGCCCCCTTCATCGTGCTGGAGTGGGTCGATGCGCCCCACATGGGCGTCGCCGGCCCCGAGGCGAGCTTCAGCGCCTACGCCGCCATGGTCGTTCGCATCCACGCCCTCGACTGGCGCGCCCTCGGCCTCGACGAGGTGCTCGCCGTCCCCGCTTCCGCCGCCGCCGCCACCCGCGCCGAGCTCGAGGTCGTCGGCGAGCGCATGGCGCGCTTCCCCGGCGCCGATGCCCCCATCCTCCGCCGCGCCCTCTCGGTCCTCCGTGCGCGCGTCCCCGGAGGCGCGCCCATCGGCTTCTGCCAGGGCGATATCAACGTCTTCAACTACCTGTTCCGCCGCGGCGAGGTCGCCGCCGTCGTGGACTGGGAGCAGGCCCGCCTCGGCGATGTCCGCAACGATGTCGCCCAGGTGCTCGCGCTGGGCCACCTCAAGGGCGCCCCCTTCGGGCCCGTGCGCGACCAGTTCTTCCAGCAGGCCTACGAGGCCGCCCGGGGGGAGGGCGAGCTGGCCGGCATGGAGTTCTTCCGCGCCCGCTGGCTGTTCGAGCTCGGCGTCATCTACCACGGCTGGCGCGCCTTCAACGACGACCTGCCCTGGTACTCGTGGAACCACCTGGAGGAGCTGCTGGAGCTGGCCCTCGACGAGGTGGAGGCCGCGCCGGACCTTCGTTAACGGCCCCTTAATCGTCTGTTCATATTTTCCGCCCGAGTGCTCGACGCCCATGACCCTCCCGGACTGTTGACAGCGACGGCGCATGCTCACGCCCCGATGAGCAGCACGAGTCGTGCACCCATGCGAGGCGTGGCGTGGCGCTAGCAGGCAGCCCCGACGGCGCCGACCTCGCCCGCGCCCTGCGCAAGCGTCCCCTCCGCCGTCCCGGCGAGAACCTCATCGTCGTCGCGCTCGTCCTCTGCGCCGCCGTCTCCATCGCGACCACCTTCGCCATCATCTACGTGCTCTTCTCCGACGCCATCGGCTTCTTCGGCGAGGTCTCGTTCTGGCACTTCTTCAACCCGCGGAACGAGTGGCAGACCCTCTTCAACCCCCGCAGCTTCGGCGTCTGGGAGCTCGTCCTCGGGACCGTCAACGTCACCCTCTGGTCGATGATCATCGCCCTCCCCCTCGGCCTCGCCGCCGCCGTCTACCTGAGCGAGTACGCCCACGTGCAGACGCGGCGCTTCCTCAAGCCCCTGCTTGAACTGCTCGCCGGCGTCCCCACCGTCGTCTACGCCTACTTCGCCCTCACCTTCATCTCCGACGACGTTCTCCTGCCCCTCTTCGGCGATAGCGTCTCGTTCTTCAACTCGCTCTCCGCCAGCATCATGCTCGGCGTCATGATCCTGCCCATCATCGCCTCCGTCTCCGAGGACGCGATGGCGAGCGTCCCCCGCGACCTGCGCGAGGCCGCCTACGGCCTTGGCGCCACCCGCCTCGAGGTCGCCTTCCGCGTCGTCTTCCCCGCCGCCATCTCCGGCATCATGGCCGCCATCCTCCTCGCCATCGCCCGCGTCATCGGCGAGACGATGATCGTGGCCGTGGCCGCCGGCTCCACCCCGACCCTCAGCCTCTCGCCGCTCGAGAGCATCCAGACCATGACCGGCTACATGCTCCAGGTCGCCCTGGGTGATGCCGCCCGCGGCACCACCGACTACACCTCGCTCTTCGCCGTCGGCGCCCTCCTCTTCCTCATGACCTTCGTGCTGAACGTGGCCGCCCAGATCGTCGTCCGCCGCTTCCGGGAGGCGTACGAGTAATGAGCGCCGCCGAGGCCACCCCCGCCACCGTCACCCTCCAGGCCGAGGGCAGCGTCGCCCGCCGCCAGGCGTGGTCGCGCGCCTCGCGCTACATCCTCCTCGGCGCCACCCTCCTCGGCCTCGTCGTCCTCGTCATCCTCGGCATCGATAACGCCATCGTCGGCATCCCCTCGCTCGACTGGGACTTCCTTTCGAACTACCCGTCCCGCTTCGCCGAGCGCGCCGGCATCCGCTCCAGCATCCTCGGCTCGGTCTGGGTGCTCGTCTTCACGGTCATCTTCGCCATCCCCGTGGCCGTCGGCGCCGCCGTCTGGATGGAGGAGTTCGCCCCCCAGAACGCCATCCTCACCACCGTCCGCCTCAACATCGCCAACCTCGCCGGCGTCCCCAGCATCATCTACGGCATCCTCGGACTGGCCGTCTTCGTGCGGCTGATGGAGCTGGGCCCGAGCATCCTCGCCGGCGCCCTCACCCTCGCCCTGATGATCCTGCCCATGACCGTCATCACCTCCGTCGAGGCGATCAACCAGGTCCCCCCGAGCATCCGCGAGGGCTCGCTCGCCCTCGGCGCCACCCGCTGGCAGACCGTCTGGAACCACGTCCTCCCCGGCGCCATGCCCGGCATCCTCACCGGCACCATCCTCGCCGTCGCCCGCGCCGCCGGCGAGACCGCCGCCCTCATCATGATCGGCGCTTTCACCTTCATCGCCTTCGACCCCTCCCTCAGCTTCGGCGGCCTGCTCGACTCGTTCACCACGCTGCCGATCCAGGTCTACAACTGGACGATCCGCCCGCAGCCGGAGTTCCGCGCGAACGCCGCCGCCGGAATCATCGTCCTCATGGTCGCCGTCATCGGACTCAACGCCCTGGCGCTCGTCGTCCGCGACCGCCTGAGGCGCAACTGACCGTAGTAGGATGTGAAACCCAGATGTCGATACGCGTTCGCGCAACCACCCCTACCGACGAGCAGGCCCGCGAGGCCCTGCGGGGCAAGCCCGCGGCCGAGCACAGGCCCTCCCGGAATGTCGCGAAGCCCGAGGGCGAGCTCGCCTTCTCCATCTCCGACCTGAGCCTCTGGTACAGCGGGAAGCAGGCCCTCACCAAGGTCGGGCTCGACATCCCCCGCAAGAAGGTCACGGCCCTCATCGGCCCCTCCGGCTGCGGCAAGAGCACCCTCATCCGCTGCCTCAACCGCATGAACGACCTCATCCCCGGCGTCACCATCCAGGGCAGCGTCAGCTACCGAAACGCCGACATCTACGGCTCCGACGTCGACCCCGTCGAGGTCCGCCGCCGCATCGGCATGGTCTTCCAGAAGCCCAACCCCTTCCCCAAGTCGATCTACGAAAACGTGGCCTTCGGCGCGAAGGTGAACGGCTTCCGCGGCAACCTCGACGACCTCGTCGAGAGCTCGCTCAGGCGCGCGGCCCTCTGGGACGAGGTGAAGGACGACCTGAAGAAGTCCGGCCTCGCCCTCTCCGGCGGCCAGCAGCAGCGCCTCTGCATCGCCCGCGCCCTCGCCAACAACCCCGATGTCATCCTCATGGACGAGCCCTGCTCCGCCCTCGATCCCATCGCCACCCTCAAGATCGAGGACCTGATGCGGGAGCTGACGACCGACTACACCATCGTCGTCGTCACGCACAACATGCAGCAGGCCGCGCGCGTCTCCGACTACACCGCCTTCATGCTCACCGACGAGGAAATCACGGGGCAGCTTATCGAGTATGCTCCGACCGAAACGATGTTCACCCAGCCGGCGGATCAGCGCACGGAGGACTACATCAGCGGGCGTTTCGGCTAGAAGGGGGGCGCCCATGACCCGAGAGCTCTTCCACAAGGAGCTCACCGACCTCCAGGACGACGTGCTCATCCTCGGCTCCATGGCCGAGAAGGCAGTCGTCGATAGCGTCGAGGCGCTCCGCTCCGCCGACCTCGAGTGGTCCCAGCGCATCATCGACGAAGACGCCGCCATCAACCGGAAGCGCTTCGATATCGAGGAGCAGGCGCTCTTCGTCATCGCCTCCCAGCAGCCCCTCGCCAGCGACCTGCGCGCCGTCATGAGCGCCCTCATGATCATCACCGACCTCGAGCGCATCGGCGACCACGCCGAGGGCATCGGCCGCATCAACCTGCGCCTCGGCGCGGCCGAGGACGTGCCCCGCCGCATGGGCTACATCCCCGCCATGGCCGACCGCTCCATCGCCATGCTGCGCGATAGCCTCAAGGCCTACGTCGAACGCAACGTCGACGAGGCCCGTCGCGTCTGCGATGCCGACGACGAGGTCGACCGCCTCCAGGACGCCGTCTACGACGAAGCCTTCCGCGGCATGATCGAGGACCCGAGCCGGATCGAGCGAAACACCTACTACCTCTGGACCGCCCACAACCTCGAGCGCGTCGCCGACCGCTGCACGAACATCTGCGAGCGCGTCATCTACCTGGTCACCGGGCGCATGGAAGAGATCAACGTCTCCAAGTACTAGCCCGCGCCGGGCTGCGGTTCGCCCGTTGCCGGGGCTGGCAGCGTAGGGTTCCCGGCGTGAGGCCCGAGTGAACGGAACGCCGGCCCTGCTGACGCGCATCACCGAGCGGCACCCGGCCCTGCTGTACCCGGACTTCCGGCGCGTCTTCTGGAACGCCTTCTTCGCCTCGGCAGCGTTCTGGACCTTGCTGCTCGCCCGCGGCTGGCTCGTGCATGAGCTCACCGGGAAGGGCTTCTGGGTCGGGGCGGTCACATTCGCCGGCATGATCCCGCTGGCCCTCTCGGGGCCGATCGGCGGCGCCCTGGCCGACCGCGTCGACCGGCGGCTGATGGCCATCGGGGCCGACGCGGTCGGCATCCTCGCGGCCGGCGGCCTCGCCGCACTCACCCTCGCCGGGGCCATCGAGGCATGGCACGTGCTGCTGTTCGCGAGCATCGACGGGGTAGGGCGATCCTTCGGCATGCCCGCCGAGCAGGCGATCGTCCCGAACGTCGTCCGCGAGGAGCACCTGCTCAACGCCGTCGCGCTCTCCGGTATCACCCGCCACGGTTCTCGCATCGCGGGGCCGCTTCTCGGGGGCGCGCTGCTCACTACGCTCGGCGCGGGATCGGTCTTCGTGTTGTCCGGAGTATTCCTCGCGCTCGCGCTCCAGCAGCTCGTGCTGCTCGAATACCGCAGCGCGTCGCTCCCGGGCGGTGTCCGCAATGCCATTGCCATCGGCCCTGTGCTCCGCGATGTGCGTGAGGGCGTCTTCTACGTTGCGAGCGAGCCGCGTCTGATCGTCGTGCTCGTGCTCGTTGGCCTCCACTGCGGGGCGACGATGGCGTTCGACTCGATGATGCCTTCGCTCGCGACGTCCGTTGGCGGGGGCGACGTCACCTACAGCAGCATCATCGTGGGTATCGGAGCGGGCGCGATCGTCGGGACGCTCATCATCTCGATGATCCGGAGCGAACCGGCGCTGGGACGGGTGTTCTTCCTTGTTGGCATCGGGAGCGGTGTCTCGCTGTTCGTGATCGGCATTGCTGCCACGCCGCACATCGCCGTCACCGGCGGTGTGCTCGCCGGTGCCACCCAGGCGAGCTTCATGGCGGTATCGGTGGTGTTCGTGCAGCGCGTCACCCCCGACGAGTTCCGCGCAAGGGTGATGTCCCTCTACATCATGCTCGCCGCCGGACTGATGGCTTCTGTGAACTATGGATTCGGGTGGCTGTCCGACGATGTCGGCGTACGCCCGTTGCTGATTGTGGCGGGCACGCTCTGGTGCGCCGGCTTCGCCGCCGCCTCGATGTTCTTGCCCGAGGTTCGCTCGCTCGTGCGCAGCGGGAACTTCCGCGAGGCCCTCGAACCGGCCGCGTGACCGATCCCGCCCTGCGCCCCATGCCCGCGCGCGAGGCGTAACGCCCCGCCACGTTGCCCGTGTGGGCGCGCTGGCTGATACTGAACGAGCCCGCCGTATGGCGGGCTATCCGTCTGCGAGCCACGGCGCTTCGCGGGCAGGGACCAGAGAGAATCGACAGGCATGGCGAAGAAAGTCCGCGCAACGCTCACGCTGCAGATCGAGGCCGGGAAGGCGAATCCCGCGCCTCCCATCGGCCCCGCGCTCGGCCAGCACGGCGCCAACATCATGGAGTTCTGCAAGGAGTACAACTCCCGCACGCAGTCCCAGGCCGGGAACATCATCCCCGCCCAGCTCACCATCTACGAGGACCGCTCCTTCAGCTTCGTCCTCAAGACGCCCCCCGCCGCCGACCTTCTGCGCAAGGCCGCGGGCGTGGAGAAGGGCGCCGGCGCCTCCAAGATCGAGAAGGCCGGAACCGTCACCACCGCCGACATCCGCCGCATCGCCGAAACCAAGATGCCCGACCTCAACGCCAACGACATCGAAGGCGCCATGAACATCATCGCCGGCACCGCCCGCAGCATGGGCATCGACGTCGAGAACTAGCCCGGAGCCCGGAGAAACCCTCATGAAGCGTGGCAAGCGGTTCACCACCGCCACCGAGAAGATCAACAGCGACCAGAAGTACTCCCCCGAGGAGGCCATCGCGCTCGTCCGGGAGACCGCCACGGCGAAGTTCGACGAGACCGTCGAGATGCACATCCTGACCGGCCTCGACCCGCGCCACGCCGAGCAGCAGATCCGCGGCAGCACGGTCCTCCCCCACGGCCTCGGCAAGGAAGTGCGCATCGCCGTCTTCACCGAGGGCGAGCCCGCCCGCGAGGCCCAGGAGGCCGGCGCCGACATCGTCGGCGGCGACGACCTCATCCAGCAGGTCCAGGACGGCTTCACGGACTTCGATGCCGCCATCGCCACCCGCGAGATGATGGGCAAGGTGGGCCGCCTCGGCCGCATCCTCGGCCCCCGCGGCCTCATGCCCAACCCTCGCGCCGGCACCGTCGTCGCCCCCGAGGACATCGCCCGCACCGTGACCGAGGCCAAGCGCGGCCGCGTCGAGTTCCGCCTCGACCGCCTCGCCAACATCCACGTGCCTCTCGGCAAGGCCTCCTTCGAGGCGGACAAGCTGCAGGACAACATGGCCACCTTCATCGAGGCCATCAACGAGGCCCGCCCCGACGTGAAGGGCGCCTTCATCCGCTCGGTCACCATCACCAGCACGATGGGCCCCGCCATCGGCGTCGACGTGAACCAGGCGATGGCCCTCAAGCCCGCCTAGGGCGCCCTCCCGCCCCGCCCTCGTCTCCGGCGGCCGTCATCTCCGGCCGCGCCCTTGAAAGCGGTCCCGGCAGCATGATCGGTACTTGAAAATTTTTCAAGTACTTTCAAGCTTTCGTGTCGCCGCTGTGGGTCAGCGCTTCACCCGCCAGTAGCCACGGGGATCTTTCGGGCTCGTACCGACGTGCTCTATCAAGCTGGCTCCGGCGAGCTCATAGAGGTGGCGTCTCGCCGTGGGCCGCGAGAGGCCCAGGAGATCGGCCGCCTCACTGGTTGTGAACCGGCCCATCCGGCTGGCGAACTCGACGAAGCGTTCGGATCCGCGCGGAAGCCGTTCGAGGATTCGCCTCGCGAGCGGGTCCGCAAGCAACGTGACGTGTACGGAGGACGACGCCTGCACGTAGACGGGATCGGGCAGCCCGACCCGGGACATCTCCTCGAACATCCGGTTCACCCCTTCGCCAAGCTCGCGCCCGTAGCCAAGATCGCTCACGGCGCGCGCGACTCTTGGGTTGCGGGCGAATCGGGTCTCGCGGATGTTCTCCGGCCGGACGATGCCCGGGAGCCTCCCCGGGCTGCTCACCTCAAGTCGGTCATCGAAGAGTTCGACGCGGATGTGGTCGCCTCCCATCGAGTACGAACGGTGGACCACCGCGTTCACGATGGCCTCCATCCAGGCCGGCTCGGGAATCAGCGCCTCGGGCGCGAAGCGGGCGTCCGGGCCGAGCCGCACGGCTTCGGGAATCCACCGCCGCAGGTGCCGAGCGGCGCCCTGCACCTGCTTGATGAGCGAACCCTCGATCCGCCGGTCGGCAAGCACGTTCGCCCGCGCGCCGGTCTCCCGTGACGACCCCTGGTAGCGAAGGACTCGTACGTAGGCCTCCGGAAAGACCAGCTGGGGAGCCTCTCCCAGGACGAGGAGCCCGGCGACGGTCGGCTGGAGCTCCCCCTCGCGCTCGACGGCGAGGCCCCGCGCCTTGAGGGCGTTCGCACTCGTGCCGCGAGCGCGGATCGCCCGCGCGAAGCGGGTCACCGCGCGCTCGTCAAGCGGTGAAGCCCCCGCTTCCGGTACGGGAGAGCCGTCGAAGGCAGATTCGCCCTTGTCGTACAGGAGTTCCTGGGCCTCGGCCGCCGAGAGTCTGCGGGTCGAGTCGCCCACGCGAAGGTACACCTCGCCCTTCGTGTTCCGGTGGACCTTGGTGCTGGATTCGACGTCGAGGATCGCGAGTGCATCCTCTTCGCCTGCCGCATTGAGGCACTCGAAGAGCTCGAAGCGGAGGCTGGCGGGAGGGTCGACGAATTGGGTGGAGGCCTGCCGCCATGCGTTGACGCGGCGCTCGGACTCCCGCCCGATGCCAAGCACCTTGCCGTCCTGGATGCCGATCACGATCCGTCCGCCGTCGGCGTTGGCGAATCCGGTGATCACGTCCCCAAGGTCTCGGGCCGCGATCCGGGGCCCTTTCCGCTCCAGGAACTGCCCCTCGGGGGTTTGCACGAAGTGCTCGAGAAGGGGCGCTGGAGATGGCTTCGCCGGTCGCTTGCCGGTCACTCGAGGGGGCATGATCCCATCATGGCGAGAACATGAAAATCTTTCAAGTACCGTCCATGCCTGCTGGCGGTCCGGCGCCATGGCGGATACATGAAAATCTTTCAAGCTTCGATCATGCTCTCCATGCGCCTGCACGCGTATCATGGTCCTCGGCGGCGAGCCCGACAGGAGGTGCCCCATGCCACGACTCGATGACTCCGGCGCCGGGTTCGCCGGCGTCTACAGCCAGCACCGCGAGCTCTGGGAGGCCTTCCAGGTCCAGTGGGGCACGCTGTGGGAGTACGGCTCCCTTGAGCCCCGCATCCGCGACCTCATCCGCATCAAGTCCGCCACCCTCCACGACTGCGACTTCTGAGCGCCCGCGCGCACTGCTGCGGCGCAGCAGGACGGCATGGACGAGGAGATGATCGCGGCCATCCACGACCCCGGGCACTCCGACCTCGAACCCCGCGTGAAGCTCGCGATGCTGTTCGTCGAACGCTGGGTGCGCGACGACGCCCGCTCCATCGACGACGCCTTCTTCGCCGAGCTCCAGGAGCACTTCAGCGAGCGCGAGCTGCTCGAGATGGCCATCACCACCGGCACCGTCGAGCTCTCCCACAAGTTCAACGCCGCCTTCGGCGTCATCCCCCGCCACGAGGGCGACACCTACCAGGTCGGCACCCCCGGCGCCCCCCAGTACATGCGCGACCACCTCGCCTCGCTCGGCATCGAGTCGCCCCTCGCGACCCCAGATCGCTAGCGTGGCCCCGGCCTCGCCCAACGCCTCGGCCTCGGGCGAGCCGGGGATCCACATTCGGTGGGAACGCGCCCTCACCCCGGCTCCACTCCTATAATCCCTGCCACCTCAAACCCCCGGAGACGCCCCATGCCCGAGTACGAAACCCTCCTCCTCGACCGCGCCGGCACCGACGGCCGCGTCGGACGCATCACCCTCAACCGCCCCGAGAAGATGAACGCCCTCTCCCAGGAGCTCCTCTTCGAGTTCAACGAGGCCCTGCACGACTACGAGGCCGACGACAGCATCCGCGTCATCATCGTCAAGGGCGCGGGCCGTTGCTTCAGCGCCGGCTACGACCTCACCCCGCCCCAGGGACGCGGCGCCGACGCCGTCGTTCGCCGCCACCGCGCCGTCGACGACGAGGGCCGCCGCCTGCTCTGGAACATGCGCACCGGCATGCAGCAGATCACCGACATCCAGATGTACTACTGGAACATGGCCAAGGTCACCATCGCCCAGCTCCACGGCTACGCCCTCGCCGGCGGCTGCGAGATGGCGATGATGTCCGACATGGTCACCGCCGCCGAGGACGTCCGCATCGGCCACCCCGGCGTCCGCGGCCTCGGCGTCGCCCGCAACGGCGCCATCTTCCCGCTCGTCCTCGGCATGCGGAAGGCGAAGGAGCTGTACTACACGGGCGACAACGTCACCGGCAAGGAGGCCGAGGAGATCGGCATGGTCAACTACGCCTGGCCCGCCGACGAGCTCGAGGAGCGCACCGTCGCCTTCGCCGACCGCATCGCCAACCTCAGCGCCGACCACCTCGCCATCGCCAAGACGAGCATGAACCGGTTCTACGAGAACATGGGCATCTACTCGTCCGTGCGCAGCTCGACCGACCTCGATGCCGCCGGCCAGTTCACCGCCCAGGCCTACGAATGGCAGGACCGCACCCGCCAGGCCATGGAGAGCGGCGGCGGCCTCAAGGAAGCCCTCGACTGGCGCGACGGCCCCTACCGCGACTACCGCGCCAGCGGACGGTAGCGAATAGTGAATAGTGGCTAGTGATTCGTGAATGGTGATCGGGGTAATTCCGTCACCGACCACCGACCACCGACCACTATTCGCCATTCACTACTCACTATTCACCACTAGCTCAGAAGAGCGACGGTCCTCTCGCACCGCTGTGGTAATCTCACCTGACTCGGCTGCTTCCGCTAAACGGCGCTCATTGAAGAGTCTGCGCAGGTAGCTGGCGGGCACTTTCCGCGGAGGGAGGGGGTCGGCCATGGAAGAGGTTTACACCGTTGCCGCGGTACATGCTGTCTTCAAGCGGTATGGCCTTGGCGAAATCGGCTATGACGAGTTCGTCGACTGGCTGACTCCTCTCATCTGGAACGAGGAGGGGGAGCCTGAGGCTGTGGCGCTCGGCTGGCGCGCCGCCCTCGGTGTGGCCGAAGCCTCCTCAGGTCACCGAAGTGAGGAGGACCTGCGGGCCGAGCTCCTCGCGCTCGTCCCGGAAGCCGCTCCCCAGCCCTCCCACTAGTACGGCAGCCCTGGCTTCCCGAGCAGGGCGCGCGCGAAGGTCGCGCGGCCCAGGTGCCCGTTCGCGTGCCCGATGAGCCCGTGCCCGATCGCCTCCATTCGCGAGATCTCGCCCCACGGACGGAATAGCTGGAAGGTCGTGATGTACTCGTCGCTCATGGCCGCGATGCGCGGCACCACCGCCACCTTGAGCGCCTCCGAGTAGCGGTCGAACTCCTCCGGCGCGGGGAAGCGCAGGTCGTACGCCTCGTCGTCCGTCAGGTTCGTCCCCTGCTCGACGCGTGGCAGGTCCCACGCCTGGTCGAACTCCTGCACGAGCCACACCGGCTGCTCCCGGTCGAAGGCGAAGTGGATGATGTTGTCGATCGTGCGCTGCACGTGCCACACGTCGAACCCGATCGAGCTCGTCCGCCGGCCCTGCGTGTCGCACAGCTCCTCGATGGTCAGGTCCGCGACCGCCAGCTTGCAGTAGTCGAGCACCCGCTCGACCAGCCGCGAGTACTGCGCCTGCACCGTCGCCTCGACGCCCATCCCCGGCAGGTTGCCCGGCCGAGTCACGGCGTGTGCTCCTTCAGGAAGCTGCGCACCGTCTCGATCGTGTCCGGCAGCTTCGCCTCGCTGCGGCAGTCCACGTCGAGGCAGTGCGCGTTCGGCGCGTCCTGGCAGATCTGTTCGGCGATGCTCGTCGGGTGGAACACGTCGCTCCCCGGAAGGATGAGCAGCGGCGTTTCGCACGACCGCACGAACGCCTCGTCGACGCTGAAGTAGGGAGGCCGGTCCGGCCAGATGGCGTCCGCGTAGCGCTCGATCAGGTCGACGTACGCATCCGCGCTCATTCCCCCGATCTCCGCGCGGAAGTCCGCGTCGTCGTGGATACGCCGTGCGAACGGTCCCGCCGCGTTGTTCGCCATGAAGACGCGGTTCGCCATCGCCGCCTCGACGACCGCCCCCACGCCCTCCTCCCGCGCCAGCGCGAGCGTCGGCTTGAACATGTCCATGAACGTGTCGACCGAGTTCGTGTGGTTCAGCCCTACCGGATCCTGCCCCACCCCCGAGGCGATGCGCTCCGGTACCTCCTCCGCGATGCGCAGGATGAAGGCCACCCCGATGCACCCCCCGAACGTGTGCGCCCGTTCGATGCCGAGGTCGTCGAGCACCGCGATCTGGTCGGCGACCATCACGTCGTAGGGCGCGGGCGCCGCGGGCGCGGGGCTCTGCCCCGCGTTCCGCTGGTCCATCCCGATGACCATGAAGTCGGAGGCGAACTCCGTGAGCGGATTGATCGCGCTCACCGACCAGAAGTCGATCTCGCTGTTCACGCCGCCCGGCGCGAAGCACAGCAGGGGGAACCCCTCCCCGAACGTCTCGTAGTGAATGACCGCCCCATCGGGCCGCTCGATATCCGGCATGCGCCACCTCCAGCGCGCCGGATTCTAGCGCCTAGGGAAGGGTGTCACGCGACACCCCACTCAGCGCGGCATCGCCGCGCGCCCTCCTCAGCGATGGGCCACAGGCCCGAGCGCTCTCCTCAGGCGCGCATCGCGCCGCTCCACTCAGCCGCGCGACAGCGCGGCGCTCTCCTACTCGACGTCGACCGTCGCGCCGGCCTCTTCCAGCTTCGCCTTGATCTCGTCCGCCTCGTCCTTGGCGATGCCTTCCTTGACCTTCGCGGGCGCGCCCTCGACAAGCTCCTTGGCCTCCTTGAGGCCAAGGCCGCTCACGACCTCGCGCACGGCCTTGATGACGTTGATCTTCTTCTCGCCGAAGCTCTTGAGGACGACGTCGAACTCCGTCTGCTCCTCGGCGGCGGCGGCGGCGCCGTCGCCACCGGCGGCGGGGACGCCGCCCGCGGCCACCATCATCGGCGCTGCGGCGGTGATATCGAACTCCTCTTCGATCGCCTTGTTCAGGTCGCGGAGCTCGAGCAGCGTCATGCCCTTGATGATCTCGATAGCTTCTTCAATCTTGGTGGCCATTGCAGTTCCCCTTCGCTGTGGTGTGTGACGTTCTGGCGGGCGGCCGCTAGGCGGCTTCGCCCTCTTCGAGCTGGTTGGCGCGCGCCTCAATCAGACCGTTGAAGTCGCGCAGCGTGGCCTGCAACAGGCCGGCAAGGTTCTGGACGGGCGAGCGCAGCTTGCCCGCGATCTGGGCGATGAGCTCCTCGCGCGGAGGCGTCTGCGCGAGCTCCTCGACCTCGGCCGGGCTCAGGACGCGCCCCTCGAGCCACCCGCCGTAGATCGACAGGTTGACCCGCTCGGCGCGCAGGTACTCCATGAGCAGCCGCGCCGGCGCCACCGGGTCGCCGTAGCCGAGCGTCAGCGTCGTTGGACCCTGCAGGAGGTCCGCCATCTCCGGGCGGCCCGCCTCTTCGGCGGCCAGCTTGGCGAGCGAGTTCTTGACGACGCGCACGCGCACGTCGGCGGGACTCAGGGCCCGGCGCAGCGCCTGGAACGCCTGCACGTCGAGCCCGCTGTGGTCGCTCCCGATGGCGACCTCCGCGCGCTCCAGGTCCTGCTTGATCTCGGCGACGAGCGCCACCTTCTTCGCGGCAGGCACGAACGAAACTCCAGTCCAGCGTTGGGGAGAGAGGAATGCGAGTGGCGCGCAGAAAAGGCGCTCGCCTCGCGCATCGCCTCGGCAGGCGCCGCTTGCGGCTTATCCCCCGGGGGGACCTGCGGTCTCCGGCAATCGCTTGCGCAACGAAGCGTACGACGCGCTGCGGATACGGGGAAGCGGGCCGCCGAGCCCGGTGCAAGGTGTGCGAACCAGGGGCCTGTCCGACGGAGAGGTCGTGGCTACGGCTGCTCGTCGAGCCTCTCGATGGCCGCGAAGAATGCGGTCATGTCGACGCCCTGCTCTTCCAGGGAGTCAGCGATGTCCTCGGCGGTAACGCTCTCGGTGTCCTGCAAGACAACGGGCTGGCTGCCGGCGTCTTCGTACTTCATGAAGAGTTGGAGACCTCCGGGCTCGCCCCACTCCCGCACGTACCCCATGGCGACCAGTGCAGCTGCGGCAAATGGCCGCCATCGGATTAGGCGGCACGAGCCAGTTCGGTCCTCGCGGCCTTTTCCTAGGTCGTCCTTAGCCTGCCGCTGGCGCGAAGACGGCTTCCGCCAATGCGGTACTTGATCCCGCGAGCCTTCAGGAATCGTGTGAGGGCGCGCTGGCCTTCCCGCTTCATCCACCGGATAAGGAGCTCGTTGGCCTCGCCGTTGAGGTTCTCGGCGTCTTCGCGAGTCGCGCCGTAGGTATAGATCCCTGTTTGAAGCGTCTTCGCCACCCAGTGATCACCCCGGTCGTAGCTCCGGACGGTGACCTTGAAGTGGACTTTGTCCTCTACAGACTTGACGATTTCCAAACTCCTGCGGAGGACGGTACAGCGACGGGCGCTCTACTGCAACGCCGCATGGCGTTGCCATCGCTATTCTTCACCGTTTTCAGGCCCCAACGCTTCGAGGCCTCGGGAATACGGGGGATGCGCCCCTTAGGGCCCGCCCGGCAGCGCCGTCGCGACCCCCGTGATCTGCCCCTCCGAGAGGTGGTCCGTCGACCCCGCCGCGACCAGCACCAGCTTTCCCGCCACCACGTCGATGGCCGTGATCGACGTGTTCCCCAGCTTCACCGGCACCACCCGGTCGTTGCGCGTCGCCGCCCCGATGGCCACGCAGATGGCGATGTAGTGGCTCACCACGATCACGTCGTCGCGCCCTTCGCCCAGCGCCACCAGCGTCTCGACGACGCGCTCGCGCCAGGCTTGCAGCGTCTCGTTCTGGTCGCTCCAGTTCCCGTCCATGAACGGCCCGATGATCGCCTTGCGCTCCTCGGGCGGAACCGACGGGTCGAAAACCTCCGCGACTTCCTGCCGGATCTCCGGCTCCAGCCCGAACCTTTCCGCGATCGGGTCGGCCGTCTCGCGCGTGCGGCGAAGCGGCGACACGACGAGCCGTGCCGGCGACAGGTGCCCCAGCGCCCGCGCCGTGATCGCCGCTTGCTCGTGACCGAGCGGCGCCAGACCCGGGTCGAGGTCGTCGAGCCCGGCCGCGGCCAGTCCGTGGCGGATCAGGTACAGCGTCACGCCGTGCTCAGGACTCGTCGCTGAAGAACAGCCGCTCGACCTCGTCCGAGAGCGGCACGTTCATCAGCCGGGCGCGCTGGAGCGCCTCCCAGTAGTAGCGGTAGGTCGCGCGGTCGTGCAGGTCGCCTTCGTGCTGGATCGGCCCCCAGTCCGCCTCGTACGCCTTCAGCATGATCGCCTCGCCCAGCGCGACCTCCGGCGCCTCGGGCGCCATCGCGCGTGTGATCGGCTCGATCTGCGCCGGGTAGATCGACCACTGCCGCATGAAACCGAACTCCTCGCGGGCCCGTCGCGCGTCGCCGTAGATGACGTCCTCGTCCCGCAGCTCCAGCGTCACGTTGTGCGCCGGCACGACGCCGTGCGCCAGCGCCGCCGCCACGACGTTGCCCTTCGCCCGCCGGATGAGCTGGTGATCGAACTGGCCCGGCGAACGCATCGCCGTGGCCGGAATCGTGCCGTGGTGGGCGGAGACGAAGTCCATCAACCCGAAGTCGAGCACCTGCACGTTCGGCAGCGCCGCCAGCTCCCAGGCGTCGTGCAGGGCGCCGTGCGTCTCGATGAGGATGTGGATCGGAATCTCGCGGTCCACTCCCGCCTGCTGCGTGCGCTCGCGGATGTACTCGATCATCTCCGCGCCCTGGCTTGCCTCGGTGCACTTCGGCACGGTCAGGTAGGCGACGCGGCCCGCCGCCTCGCCCACGACGATGTCGACGTCGGCGCGCCAGTGCTCGTGGGTGTAGTCGTGGATGCGAACGCCGGCCATCTCGTGCTTGTTGGCCTCGCTGTTCTGCATGCGCGCCGCCATCTCGGCGTGCTCTTTCTCCTCGCCCGTGGGCGCCCCGTCCTCGAGGTCCATGGTGATATCGAAGACGCCGCCCATCTGCTCCTGCAGCTCGAAGGCCTTCTGGATGCGCTGCTCCGTCCCCGCGAAGTGCTCGCAGGACGGGATCACGGGCATCGGCGGCTCGCCCTCGAAGAGCGCCTCGTTCGGATGTCGGGGCATGAAACGCCTCCCTAGACGTTGGTGGTTCGGGTTCTCGCAGAGTGCGCGAGCCAGTATCGGCCCTCACCGCCCCACGGTCACGCGCCGGACCGCCGCCGCGCTACGCCCACCCCGCCAGCGCCGCCTCCACCGCCCCGCCGACCGCCTCCGCCGCCTCCCCCGGCACCGCCTCCCCCAGTGCGTCGAGACGCGCCTCGATGTAGGCCCGCGCCGACTCCACGCTCGACACGTCGTCGCTCGCCGCCGCCTCCGCCACGAGCGCCTGCGCCAGGCGCGCCGGGTCGCCGGCGATGGCCGCCGTCGCCGCCGCGAGGTCGGCGAACGGCTCCGCGAGCATCCTGCGGAGTTGCGTCAGGCGTATCTCGTCGGTGGGCACGGGGCGCCTCCGCCACGGTGGCGGCTAGCGCGGGGGTGGCGCTTCCTGCCGGGGCGGACGGATCTTGTTGTAGCAGGCGCTGCAGTACACGGGACGGTCTCCCCGTGGCTTGAACGGCACCTCCGTCATCTGGTCGCAGTCGGCGCAGGCGGCGGGGTGCATCTGGCGCGGCGTCTTCCCGCCGAAGCTGGCGAAGTTGCCGTAGCGCACGTACCCGTCCATCTCCTCGAGCGAGCTGCGGTTCGAGCGGCGCGCCTGCCGGCACGAGGGGCAACGCGAGGGCTCGTTCAGCAGCCCCTTGTTCGCGTAGAACTCCTGCTCGCCGGCGGTAAAGGTGAAGCTCTCGTTGCAATCGCGGCAGATGATCTGCTTGTCGGCGTAGGCCAAGGGACGGGCTCCTTCCCCGCGGGGGTCTGCGATCCAGTGTACCAGCCGCCCCGCTACGGCTAACCGGGGGCGGCTCGGCATCTGCTATCCTTACTTGACGACCAGAGTAAGGAGACGGGCATGGAAGTTGCCGCTCGTGTCAGTTCAAAAGGCCAGATCACGATTCCCCGTGCGGTGCGTGAGGCACTCGGTATCAAGGAGGGCGATGAAGTCCTCTTCCGGCTTGAGGGGAACCGAGCGGTCATCGCGCGCACCCCTGACTTTCTGGAACTCGCTGGATCCGTGGACGTGCCCCTGGAGAAAAGGGGCACGCCGTGGGACGAGATTCTCCGTGAGACACGGAAGGCTCGGGCCGCCGCCCGTCGATGACCGCTTTCCTCGACACGAACATCATCGTCCGGCACTACACCGGGGATCCGCCCGCTCAGGCTCGGCTGGCAACCCGCTACCTCGAGCAGGCCGACCGGCTCCTCCTCCCCGACCTCATTCTTGCCGAGGTCGCGTACGTGCTGGAGTCGTATTACCGCATGTCCCGAGACCAGGTTGCCGCCGCGCTGCGCTCGACCCTCGCCATACCCGCCGTCCGGGTATTCGACAGGGATCTCCTTCAGCGGACGGTCGAACTGTACGACATCCACCGATTTGGCTTCGTCGATGCCTACCTCGTGGCAAGCGCCGAGCGCTCGGGCGTGGGGACCATTGCCTCGTTCGACCGGGGAATCGATCGCGCGGGAACAGTCCAGCGGGAAGAGCCCGCCTGACCCCTACCCCACCAGCGACGCCACCTCCGCCACCTCCTCCGCCGTCAGCACCCACTCGACCGCCTCCGCGTTCGCATCGAGCTGCTCCGGCTTCGTCGCCCCCGAGATGACGCTCGACACGTGCGACTGCGACGACAGCCAGGCGATGGCGAGATCGAGCACTGTGCGACCGCGCTCCTCCGCCCACGACTCCAGCCTCTCGAGCGTCGCGAAGTTCTCGTCGGTCAGGACGCCCTGGGCGCGTTCGCCCCACGCCGCCAGCCGCGTCCCTTCCGCCACCCCCTGCCCCGGACGGTACTTGCCCGTCAGGAAGCCGCTCGCCAGCGGGAAGTACGGCAGCATGCCCAGCCCGTAGTGGTTGCAGGCCGGCACCACCTCCGCCTCCACGCCCCGCTCCATCAGGTTGTAGTGGTTCTGCGCCGAGACCATCTTCGTCAGGTGGTGCGTCTCCGCCGTCCAGTGCGCCTCCGCGATCTGCCAGCCCTTGTAGTTCGAGTTGCCGATGTAGCGGACCTTGCCCGACCGCACCAGGTCGTCGAGCGCCCGCAGCGTCTCCTCGATGGGCGTGCCCGGGTCGGGCATGTGCATCTGGTAGAGGTCGATGTAGTCCGTCCCCAGCCGACGCAGGCTCGCCTCGCACGCCTCCGCGATGCGGTGGCGCGACCCGCCCCGCTCCATCGGCCCCTCCCCCATGGGCGCCGCGAACTTCGTCGCGATGATGACCTCGTGCCGGCGCGCGCCCAGCGCCCGTCCCAGCATCTCCTCCGAGGCGCCCCGTCCGTACACGTCCGCCGTGTCGAAGAGCGTGATGCCCGCATCGAGCGCCGCGTTCGTGACCTTCTCCGCGGCCCCGTAGTCGATCCGCATCCCGAAGTTGTTGCAGCCCAGTCCCGCCAACGAGACGTGCAGGCCCGACCGTCCAAGCCGCCGGTACTCCATCGTTCCCCCTGTCGCCGGTCGCCCCGGCGCGGGCCCGAGTATAGGCCCCACATCCTCCATAGGCCGCGCGGTCGGGTGCCGACGCGCTCCTGCTCCCGGGATTGATAGGCTACGGCCATGCTACCGGCGCGACGCTCGTTCGGGGCGAACCCTTCCGGGCGGGCGGCTACCGCGTTCATCGCAGCCGTGGTCGTCATTGCCGCTGCG
The DNA here is from genome assembly GCA_965203115.1 of Tepidiformaceae bacterium. GTDB lineage: Bacteria > Chloroflexota > Dehalococcoidia > Tepidiformales > Tepidiformaceae > UBA2991. Next base: position 547,577 of record OZ241859.1, read on the forward strand.
GGCTGTGGCGATCATGCGGACGGAACCCGCCCGGGTGCAGATGCCCAACCCACGGCCACGCCCCAAGAAACGGCGCAGGCCGCAGCGGTGCCGACGGAAGCCACGCAGGCCGAAGCGACCCCGACCGAAGCCACGCAGACGGAAGCGACGACGACCGAAGCCACGCAGACGGAAGCGACGCCGACCGAAGCCACGCGGGCCGAGACGACAGATGCCGCAACCCCAGCGCCGGAGCGTGCATCTCCAACTGAAACTGGCCCCCCAAGATCTGGCGACCGAGGCGTCGCCGTGAGTGCGGGGAGCTACCACACCTGCGCCCTGCGTGAGTCGGGCGAGGTGGTCTGCTGGGGATGGGACGAAGTCGGGTTGACCGACGTGCCTCCCGGCAGGTACCGCGCCGTGAGTGCGGGGAGCTACCACACCTGTGCGCTGGGGGAGTCAGGGGAAGTAGTTTGCTGGGGCTTGCCGGGGCTTGCGTGCGAGGGTCACGGATGGGGTCTATGGGACTGTGAGGATTCAGTCGATGACCAAAAGTCCCCTGCTGGCGCCTTTCGGCTGCTCAGTTCTGGCTCGGGCCACGACTGTGCTCTGCGAGAGTCCGGAGAGCTTGTGTGCTGGGGGTTGAACTCCCACGGTCAGACCGATGTGCCCCCGGGAACGTACCGTGCGGTGGGAGCGGGGGACTCGTTCACCTGCGCCATTCGCGAGTCGGGGGAACTAGCCTGTTGGGGGAGCAACGAGGAGGGCCAAACCGAAGCTCCTCCAGGTCGCTACCGTTCGATTAGCACCGGATGGCACGCCTGCGCTGTAACTGAGTCGGGGGAAGTTTCCTGTTGGGGACCAAACCCCTGGGGGCAGACGGATGCTCCTGCGGGCCTGTTTCGCTCGGTGGCTGTCGGCGTCACGCACACGTGCGCGATCCGGGAGTCGGGAGAGGTCGTGTGCTGGGGTTTCAACATCCAGAGGCAAATCGAGGCCCCATCGGGGCCGTTCACGTCGATCAGTGCTGGCTCCTCCCACACCTGTGGGGTTCGGGAGTCTGGTACGGTCGAGTGTTGGGGTGCACGGGCGTCCGACTCCGGGGCCATCGAACCCTCGTCCGGCACGTACCACTCGGTGAGCCTGAGCGGGGGCTACGCCTGTGGCCTGCAGCGGGCCGGAGGGATCGAGTGCTGGGATGCCGATGGCGAGGGCATGTTGGCGGGCGTTCCCTCAGGGAGGTTCCAATCCCTTAGTGCGGGTATGGCCCTCGTGTCATCGACCCCCTGCGCGTTACGGGAGTCCGGAGAGGCAGTGTGCTGGGGGTGGACCAGGAGGGAGATTCCCCGGCCAACCGCAACTGGTAGCTTTGTCGCCCTTAGTTCCGCTTGGGGCTACGCCTGCGGCGTGCGTGAGGCGGGAGAACTACACTGCTGGCGGCCAGGCTGGAAAGAGACTCCCCTCGCAGACGAAGCCGTCCCGCAGGGCCGATTCCGTTCTGTGGCCCTCGGCGTAAATTTCGCCTGCGCCCTTCGCCAGTCCGGCGAAGTCGTCTGTTGGGGTAACAACGACGAGGGGCAAACAGATGCGCCTGCGGGAACCTACCTCATGGTTAGCGCGGCCTACAGGCATGCTTGTGCAGTTCGCGAGTCGGGGGAGCTGACTTGTTGGGGGCGAAATGAGGAAGGGCAGGCTGACCCGCCGTCGGGCCAATTCTTGGTGGTTGGTTCGGGCGTATCGCACAGCTGTGGAATACGGGAGACCGGCGAAGTCACCTGTTGGGGTTCGAACGACTACGGCCAGATTGAGGCGCGCCCTGGGGCGTACCAGTCCGTGAGCGCGGGGTTCGAACACAGCTGCGCGGTGCGGGAGTCAGGGGCGGTCGTTTGCTGGGGAGGATTCCGTTCGCCAACAGTCCGGGTACCGCCGGAGCTGGCTGTCATAGGCCTTGAGGAGTAACCCGCTCCCTACCCCGTGAACCGCACCACCGGCGTCGTCCGCCCCCACAGCTCCTCCAGCCGGTAGTACTCCCGCTTCTCCGGCGAGAACACGTGCACGATCACGTCCCCGAAGTCGATCAGCACCCAGCCGCTCTCCTTGCGGCCCTCCTGGTGGCGCGGCGGCACGCCCGCCTCCTTGAGTTCGTGGCCCAGCCGCTCCACGATGGCGCTGAACTGCAGCGGCGAGTGCGCCGTCGCCAGCACGAAGTAGTCGGCGAAGCTCGACGCCTTGCCGATGTCCAGCAACGCGATGTCCTCAGCCTGCAGCTCGGAGAGAAGGTCGATAACGCGGTGGGCGAGTGGCTCGGATTCCAGAGCGCGCGCTCCATTCCGCCTGGTGCGGACTCTGCGAGAATAGCACAGCCGTGAACGCTCCCCGTGTCGTCTGCGCCATGTCCGGCGGCGTCGATTCCTCCGTCGCCGCCGCCCTCCTCGTCGAGCAGGGCTACGACGTCGTGGGCGTCACCATGCGCCTCTGGACCGAGGAGCGCCCCGACGAGCTTCGCGGCCACCAGCAGTGCTGCAGCGTCGAGGATATCGACGACGCCCGCCGCGTCGCCGGCCAGCTCGGCATCCGCCACTACGTCCTCAACCTCGAGGACGCCTTCCGCGAGCACGTCGTCGATCCCTTCGTCGACGAGTACGCCGCCGGCCGCACCCCCAACCCCTGCGCCCGCTGCAACGAGCACATCAAGTACCGCGCCCTCCTCGACCGCCTCCCCGCCTTCGACGGCGACCTCCTCGCGACCGGTCACTACGCCCGCGTCGCCCGCGGCGAGGACGGCCTCCCCCACCGCCTCCTCCGGGGCGTCGACGACTCGAAGGACCAGTCCTACGTCCTCTACATGCTCGGGCAGGAGCAGCTCGCGAAGCTCCTGCTGCCCGTCGGCGGGCTGCACAAGGACGAGGTGCGCGAGGTCGCCCGCCGCGCGGGCCTCGATGTCGCGGAGAAGCCCGACAGCGTCGAGATCTGCTTCGTGCCCGGGAACGACTACCGCGCCTTCGTCTCCGAGCGCGTCGAGCCCCGCCCCGGCGACCTCCGCGACGCCGGCGGCGAGGTGCTCGCCCGCCACGAGGGCGTCGCCGGCTTCACCGTCGGACAGCGCAAGGGGCTGGGCATCGCCCTCGGCGAGCCCCGTTACGTGACCGCCATCGACGCCGCCACCAACGTCGTCACCGTCGGCGAGGAGGACGACCTCTACGCCGACCACGCCGCCGTCGAGGCCGTGACCTGGGTGGCGGGCGCCCTGCCCCCGCCCGGCGAGCCGATCGAGGCCAAGGCCCGCTACAAGGCCGAGGCCGCCCCCGCCACCCTCGCCGAGGCGGCCGGCGGGCTCGCCACCGTGCGCTTCGACCGCCGCCAGCGCGCCCTCACCCCCGGCCAGGCCATCGCCTTCTACCGCGGCGACGAGGTGCTGGGCGGCGGCACCATCGCCCGCGCCTGGCGGGACTGAGGCGGCCCGGCGGTGAGGCGATGGCTGCTGGCGGTGCTCATGGCGGCGGTCGCGCTCCCCTTCGCGGCGCAGGCCACCACGACCGCGCAGTCCGACGACACGACCCCGTTCCGGATCGTCCTCTGGCAGAGCGTCGACGACCCCACCGACATCGCCCTGAGCATCCGCGTCGAGGGCGGACGCTGGGGCGACCTCGGGACCGTCCCCGTCGAGCTCGCCCGCCGCAACCGCTCCGGCAGCTACCGCTACGGCGACCTCGTCGCGGCTGGCGTCGAGCTACGCGTCTGGCAGCAGGTCTCCAGCCCGCGGCGGCACTTCGTCAGCGCGCGTCGCGAAGGCGGACGGTGGGACGACATCGGGAACGTCCCCATCGAGCCCGCCTCCCTGGGCGAAAGCGGACGCCACCGCTTCGCCAACCTCACCCTGGACCTGCCCTCGCCCGGCCCCGACCGGACCCTGCTCGTGAGCGTCGGCGGGGAGCACTCCTGCGCCCTCAAGGGCTCCGGCGAGATCGTCTGCTGGGGCGACAACGCCCGCGGCCAGCTCGACGTGCCCCCGGGCCGCTTCCTGTCGCTCAGCGCCGGCGAGTGGCACACCTGCGGCCTGACCACCACCTCCCGCGTCGTGTGCTGGGGCGGGAACTTCAACGGCCAGACCGACGCTCCGCGGGGCCGGTTCCGCTCCGTCAGCGCTGGGCTCGCCCACACCTGCGGTGTCGCGCGATTCGGAAGCGCGTTCTGCTGGGGCGCCAACGGCAACGGCCAGGGCGATCCCCCCGAGGGATCGTTCCGGTCGCTGAGCAGCGGCTCCGGCCATACCTGCGGACAGCGGAACAACGGGCGCGTCGAGTGCTGGGGCGACAACGCGGCGGGCCAGTCCGACGCCCCCTCCGGCCGCTTCCTCTCCATCGCCGCCGGCGCCGACCACACCTGCGGCCTGCGGGAGTCCGGCCGCCTCGTCTGCTGGGGCGAGGGCCACTGGAGCGATGCGTCCGTCGGGCCCTACCGCTCCGTGTCCGTGAGCGGCGCCGCCACCTGCGTCCTCGGGTGGGCGGGCGAGATCCTGTGCCGCGGCGCCGTCGCCGGTCCGCCGCGGGGCGCCTACCGCTCCATGAGCGTCGGCCCCGCTCACGCCTGCGCCGTCGACGACGCAGCCGCCGTCGTGTGCTGGGGGAACCGCCTCGACGAGGGCGCCGCCGAAGCGCCCTCCGGGACGTTCACCTCGGTCACCGCCGGTGACGTACACACCTGCGCTCGAACCGAGTCGGGCGGGGTCGTCTGCTGGGGGAGCGACGAGCACGGGCGTACCGGCGCGCCATCGGGCAGCTACCGCTCGCTGAGCGCGGGGCCGTGGCATAGCTGCGCGGTGGACGGGCGGGGCGCGGTGGCGTGCTGGGGCGCGGACATCGACGGCAGCACCGATGCGCCCTCCGGAAGCTACAGCGCGGTCAGCGTCGGCTTTGCCCACACCTGCGCCCTGAGCGCCTCGCGGGCGATCGATTGCTGGGGCCTGGACCAGTTCGGCCAGGCGGATGCGCCCTCCGGCCGCTTCCGATTCATTGGCGCCGGCCAGGCCCACACCTGCGCCGTGCGCACCTCCGGCGCGCTCGTCTGCTGGGGAGGCGCCTGGCACGGCCAGCTCGATGCCCCCTCGGGGAGCTACCGCGCCGTGACCGCCGGCGGCGACTTCGCCTGCGCGCTGAGCAGCGACCGCGAGCTTGCCTGCTGGGGCGCGAACGACTACGGGAAGGCGGAGCCGCCGGAGGGACGCTTCCTCTGGGTCGGCGCCGGTCAGCACCACGCCTGCGCCGTCTCCGAAGCGGGCGAGATGATCTGCTGGGGCCAGAACAACCACGGGCAGACCGACGCCCCCGAGGGCCGCTTCCGCTCCGTGACCGCCGGCGCCATCCACACCTGCGCCATCCGCGACACCGGCGAGGCCGTCTGCTGGGGCCACGAGCTCCACGCCCGCGCCCGTCCCCCCGCAGCCCTGCGGTAGGCCCAATTCAGAGGGGGTTGCGCCAGCGAAGCCCGGGGAAGCGCCCGAAGTCAGAGTCGTTTGTGTGAACCTCAGCCTCGTGCTCGAGCGCGAGGGCCGCGAGATGCGCGTCCGTAACGAGATCGCCCCCAACACCCGCCGCTGCGAGGACGCGCCGCAACAGCGTCAGGTGTTCCGCGCCTGGGTTCAGCGGCGCGACATGGGGCAGGCCGAACCACCCTTCGACGGTGTCAATGGCTCCGTCCGTCGAAAAGGGTCTGCTCAGCACATTCGGTTTCGTGGAGAGGCGGATGAAGCCGACCGCGACCAGCAGGGGGATGCCGAGGGGTTCATTCCCGTTTAGCAGGTCCTCCCACCAGCGCAGGGCGCGGGCGTGCAGTGGCGCACCGTCGTTGTAGGCGTACAGGAGCAGGTTGAGGTCCGGGACGATCACGTCCGCAGCTTCTTCAAGAACTCTGCGTCCTCAAGCTCGGAGTTGAGCTGATTGAGCTTCAGTGGGTCGACGCCCGGTGCGAAGCCACTGTGGTTCGGCTTCACTCGGACCACCGGGCGCTCCCCGTCGTCGGGCGGCTCAGCCTCCTCTTCCGAAGACTCCGACAGGCCGCGGCGCAGCGCGTCGTTCACGACCTGCTTGAACGTGCAGTCGAGCCGGCGAGCGCGTTCCTTCAAGGCGGCGACGATGTCGTCGTCGAGAGTCAACGTTGTCCGCATCGAACTATCATGTCCGCTCGCCGCTCCGTTGTCCATACCTCCCCGCCCCCGCCACGCCAACCCACCGGTCGACGGCGCGTCCCTTCCGCTGCTATCCTCACCGTGCTCGGGTGACTGGCGAATACGCGGAGTACCGCGGGGGAGCCCGGGTCAGTTCAACCATGGCCGCTCGCCTGGGCCGGTCCGTTCGTACGGACGGGCCTTTTGCTTCTCCGGGAGAGAAGCACGGAGGTGAGCCATGCGCGCGCTTATCGGCGTCTACGACAAGACCGGGATTGAGGACTTCGCCCGCGGGCTGCACGCCCTCGGCTGGGAGCTCGTCTCGACCGGCGGCACGAAGCGGGCCGTCGAGGCGGCGGGCGTCCCCGTCACCGGCATCGAGCAGGTCACGGGCTTCCCCGAGATGCTCGACGGCCGTGTCAAGACGCTCCACCCCGCCGTCCACGCCGGCATCCTCGCCCGGCGCGACCTGCCCGAGCACAACGCCGCCCTCGATGAGCACGGCTTCGGGACCATCGACCTCGTCGCCTGCAACCTCTACCCCTTCCGCGCGGTCGTCACGCAGGAAGGGGGTGCATCCCTCGCCGAGGGCATCGAGAACATCGACATCGGCGGCCCCACCATGCTGCGCGCCGCCGCCAAGAACCACGCCGACGTCATCGTCCTCGCCGACCCCGACGACTACGCCGCCACGCTCGAAGCGCTCGCCGCCGGCGGCCTCGACGCCGACGACCGCCGCCGGCTCGCCTGGAAGGCGTTCCAGCACGTCGCCGGCTACGACAGCGCCGTGGCCGAGTGGCTCTGGGACGGCGACGAGTCGCCGCCCGAGCTGAGCGTTCCCCTCGAGCGCGTCGCCGGGCTGCGCTACGGCGAGAACCCGCACCAGTCCGCCGCCTTCTACCGCGACGGCTCCCTGGGCGAAGACTCGCTGGGGGGCATCGCCACCGCCGTGCAGCACCACGGCAAGGAGCTCTCCTACAACAACTACCTCGACGCCGACGCCGCCTGGAACGCCGTCAACGACTTTCCCGAGCCCGCCTGCGTCATCGTGAAGCACACGAACCCCTGCGGCGCCGCCACCCGTGACGACCTCCGCGAGGCCTACCGCCTCGCCGTCGTCGCCGACCCGGTGAGCGCCTTCGGCGGCATCGTCGCCTTCAACCGCCCCCTCGACGAGGACCTCGCCCGCGAGCTGCGCGAGTACCGCAACCCCACCGACGGCTCGACCCGCATGTTTTACGAGATCGTGATCGCCCCCGAGTACACCGAGGAGGGCCTGCGCGTGCTCAAGGGCAAGTCGAAGGACCTGCGCATCCTCGAGGCCCGGCCCCGCTCGCGCGGGGGCCGCTCGCTGAGGCAGGTGGGCGGCGGCTGGCTCCTGCAGGACGCCGACGAGATCGCCCCCGAGGAGATCGACTACCAGGTCGTCTCGAAGACGCAGCCCACCGAGCAGCAGCTCGCCGACCTGCGCTTCGCCTGGCGCTGCGTGAAGCACGTCAAGAGCAACGCCATCACCCTCGCCAAGGATGGCCGCCTGCTCGGCATGGGCAGCGGCCAGCCCAACCGCGTCAACAGCGTCGAGATCGCGATGGAGAAGGCCGGCGACGAGCTACGCGGCGCCGCCCTCGCCAGCGACGCCTTCTTCCCGTTCTCGTGGAACGATGCCGTCGAGCGCGCCTGCCAGGCGGGCGTAGCCGCCATCGCCCACCCCGGCGGCAGCCTCCGCGACCAGGACTGCATCGACTGCTGCGACAAGTACGGCGTCGCCCTCGTCTTCACCGGCACGCGCCACTTCCGGCACTAGGGACTGGTGAGTAGTGACTAGTGACTGGTGGCCGTTATCTCGTTATCCCTCACCGACCACCGACCACCGACCACCGACCACCGACCACCGACCACCGACCACCAGACGCTGGCGGAGAGGGTGGGATTCGAACCCACGAGGGACTTGCGCCCCTACACGATTTCCAGTCGTGCCTGTTCAGCCACTCCAGCACCTCTCCGCGAGGCGTCGGGCTAGCGTAGCAAGGGCGCGGGACTCGGGCTCGCGGCGGCTAGCGCTGGCGCTGCTCGCGACGCCCCTTCGTCAGCTCGCGGTAGCGCGCCCACAGCTCTTCTTCCTTCTCCTTGGCGCCTTCGCGCGCGATGGCGATCGCCTCGCGGGCGGCCTCCTGAAGCTCCTCCGCGATCTCGTCGGGACTCGCGGCGCCCCCATCCCCGATGACGGGATCGTCCGACGCCCCCCGGTCGCTCACGACCCACCCCGGAAGCGTCCGCCCAGCGAGCCGAGCGAGTCCAGGCCGCGCCGGATGCCGCTCACGACCGAGTAGACGCGGATGATGGGCGTCACGGCCGACTCGCCCACGAACTCGGCCGTGCCCTTCACCTCGTCCACGAGGTCGCGGGTCGAGTCGAGCAGGGGAACCACCTTCTCGTTCAGGGCGCGCCGCACCGAGAGGGCCACGGCGATGAGCGCGATGAGGAGCACGCACGCCAGCAGCCCGGCGACCGCCACGAGCGCGCCCAGCGCCACCACCGCGATGTCGCGCCATTCGCTCCAGCTGTCGGGCGCCGACCACGTACCCGGCTCCGCTTCGTTCGGGAAGATGTTCCCACCGAAGTACCCGTCCACGAGCACGGCCACCACCAGGTAGACGACGACGATCAGCACGGCCGCGAGCACGACCGTCAGGAAGAAACGCAGGACACCGCTCATACGGTCATGATAGAGCCATCCCCCGCATGGCGCGCTGCGGGAGTCCGTCCCCGAGCCTAGCCGGGCGCCAGGTCGAACAGCTCCAGCAGGTTCGAGATCGCCTCGAACGTGGTCGCCCGTCCCAGCAGCAGGTCCACGTAGTCCAGGTCGATCGCGCTGCCGAGCGGAATCCCCAGCCGCTGCGCGAGCGCGTCCAGGTACTGCTGCGCCACCGGCTCCGCCGGCGCCGTCGCGTCCACGTCGTCCGCGTACGCCGCGGCGATGGCGTCGACGAACGACCGGTACGCCACGCCCGAATCCGGCAGCACCTCGCGACCGTGCGGGCTGGGCAGGATGCCGAGCGACTCGGGGATCGCGCGGCCGCTGTTCAGCATCGCCAGCGCCTCGATGTTGAAGTTGCGCGCCAGCGGCGAGGGGTCGTGCGCCAGCTCCGGCTGCGAGATGAGCAGGTGGATGTACAGGAAGACGTCGATGGCGCTCGCCACGATCTCCTCGGTCAGGCTGTCCGCCCGGTCGCAGTGGATCGCCTCGTGCGCGATCAGGGGCATCAGCAGCTGGAACGGCGCCGCCTCCAGGTCCGGGCGGACGGAGAGGACGCGGCGGCCCTCGTCGTCGTAGGTGATGCGCGCCACGAGGTCGAGGTCGCCGGGCGGCTCCTGGAACCCGATGAAGGCCGCCGGCCGCCCCGTGCAGTTGTCCGGCCCGAGCAGGGAGCGCACGGCCGCGTCGGCAAAGGTGCCGGCCAGCGCCGCGAGCGCCGCGCGCAGCTTCGGCGCGGCCACCACCTCTGCGTCCATCTGGTCGTACAGGAACAGCGCGGTTTCCCGGACCGCCGGCGACGCCTCGCGCTCGTCCAGGTGCCTCTCCAGGGCGGCCCGAACCCTGACCGGGTCGCGGTCGGCGGCGGTGGGCGTCTCCGGAGGCCGCTGCTCCACCAGCGAGAGGTCGCCGAAGGCGAACACGCCTCCCGCCAGCACCACGCCCAGCTCCGTGAACTCGCTCGTGACCGCGACCGTGACCTCTTCGTCGGGACCCGAGAGCGCCTCCGTCGAGACGTGCAGGGTCGAACCCGACACGATCAGGGCGCCGACGCTCAGCTCGACGAGGCGCGAGCTGATGATCTCCACGCCCTCCACGGGCATCTCCGCGAGCGAGTGGCCCGTGAGCGGCGATCCTTCCGGCAGCGTCAGCCGGAAGGCCGCGTTGAGCGCGCGCAGCTTGGTCGGCTCGACGGCGCGGTTGAAGCGAACGCTCACGACCGAGCGGGCCAGCGGCAGGTCGTCCACGTAGACTCGCTCCGCGGTCGCCTCGAGCGCGCGAATTGGCGCCGGAGGCGGCTCGCCGCCCCCGCACGACGCTGCCAGCGCGAGCACGAGCGCCGCGACAAACCCTCCAAGGACGCGATACATGTCGAGAGCCTACCGTGCCGCGCGCTCCGGCGGCGCCGGTGTCAACAACTCGCGCGGCGGGCGCCTTCTCCGCGATGATGGGCGCGTGACCCTCGATCTGGCCCCATCGACCGCCCCGCGCGGTACCCCCTGGGTCGAGCGCAAGCGCAAGCCCGACGGCAGCGAGCGCCGCTACACCTGCGACCTCCAGTACGCCTCGCCCGCGCTCGTCGTCGTCAGCTACGTGATGCGCCGGGGCGGGGCGGTCTTCGGCACGCCCATCGACATCCCGCCCGGGTCCGTCTCCTACGGCTACTTCTGGCGCGCCCGCCCCTACACCGTCTACCGCATGCGCGACGGCGACCGCATCATCGCCCACCGCTTCGACGCCGTCGCCGGCGTGCGTATCCGCGAAGGCGAGGTCGCCTACCGCGACCTCGCGCTTGACTGGTGGCTCACGCCGGAGGACGCGCTCATCGAGGAAGATCGCGACGAGTTCGACGAACTGCGCGCTGATGGAGCCTTCAGCCCCGCCGACCTCGCCGCCGCCGCCCGCGCCGAGCGCGTCATCGCCCGCGCCGCCGCCCGCCTCCTGCCCGAGCTCGCGTCCATCGAACGCCGCCTCGGGATCGTATAGAGGGGCGAGAGAGCCGCGGCTAGTCGTTCCCCTCACGCCAGTCTCCTGGCCAAACGCGGGACTCGGCCCAGTCAAGCTCCTCGTCGGTCTGCGGGAGTCTGTCGTAGCCTTCCGCGTACTGCCGGTCGATCGCCTCGGAGGCCTTCCGGGCGAGGTAGTTGGCAACCGCTTCGCGCAGAACGGCCGAGCGGCCCCGCTCACGTACCTCCGCGAGCGCATCGAGCCTCCGCAGAAGGTCCTCGTCGAACGTCACCCGTATAGCCTTCATGTGGATGGAAAACTACATGATCTGGTCTATGGGAGGGTGTATCGCTTCCGCATCCGGCTAGCCGCCCGGAAGCCTACGATTGCGCCGTGGAACCCCCCGTGCCAGACCTTGCCGTCCCCCAGGTCCTCGACGCCCTCGAGCGGATGCACGGCGCCGAGCGCTGGCACTGGACGCCAGAGAGCGACCCCTTCGAGGTCGCCGCCGGCGCGATCCTCGTGCAGCACACGAACTGGACCAACGCCGAGCGCGCCCTCGACCGCCTCCGCGAGGCCGGCGTCCTCGACCCGGAGCGCCTGGCGGCGCTGCCGGACGGGGCCATCGAGGAGCTGATCCGCCCCAGCGGCCAGTACCGCACGAAGGCGCGCAAGCTGCGCGCCTTCCTCGACCTGATCGCCCGCCACGGAACGCTGGCGGCGCTCCTCGCCCTCCCGCCGGATGCGGTCCGCGAAGGGCTGCTCGCCACCTGGGGCATCGGCGACGAGACTGCCGACGCCATCGCGCTCTACGCCGCGGGGAAGCCCGCCGTTGTCGTCGATGCCTACACCCGCCGCGTCTTCTCGCGGCTCGGTCTGGGGCCGCCGCCCGACGGCTCGTACGGCGCCTGGCAGGCGTACCTCGCGGGCGAGCTCCCCCGCGAGGCGCCGGCGCTGGCGCGCTTCCACGCGCTCGTCGTGCTCCACGCCAAGCGACTCTGCCTCGCGCGCCGTCCCCGCTGCGGCGACTGCGACCTCGCACCCCGCTGCGCCTTCGCCGGCACGGCGCCCCTACCCCCTTGAGCGCCGCGCGGGTACGTTCCCCCGATGCAGGTCGGCATCATCGGGCTGCCCCGCGCGGGCAAGACGACCGTCTTCAACGCCGTCTCCCGGGGACTCGCCCCGGTCGGCGGCTTCGGCGGCGCGAGCAAGCCCAACATCCGCTCCGTCGCCGTCCCCGACCCCCGCGTCGACCGCCTCTCCGAGATCTACGACCCGAAGAAGTCCACCTACGCGACCGTCGAGTACGTCGACTTCCCCGCCGCCGGCGAGCACTTCGGCCAGGGAGAGGGGCTCGGCGGACGCTTCCTGAACGAGCTGGCGGCGGTCGATGCGCTCATCCACGTCGTGCGGGCCTTCGAGGACGACGCCGTCCCCCACCCCGAGGGCTCCGTCGACCCCGGCCGCGACATCGGCATCATGGACCTCGAGCTGGCCTTCGCCGATCTCGCCCTCATCGAGCGCCGCATCGAGCGCATCGACCCTGAGCTGCGCACCCTCAAGGCGGGCGAGCGCGGCCAGCTCCAGGCCCTGCGCGACCTCCTCGACCGCATGCGCGGCGAGCTTGAGGCGGAGACGCCCATCCGCGCGATGGCCCTCTCCGACGACGAGCGCCGCCTCCTCGGCGGGAGCCGGTTCCTCACCGACAAGCCCCTCCTCGACCTCGTGAACGTGGGCGAGGAGGACCTGCCCCGGCGGCTCGCCATTGAGGAGCACCTGCGCGCCGCCCACGGCGCCCCGGGCCGCGACCTCGCCGTCATGGGCGGGCGCTTCGAGATGGAGCTGAACGAACTGAGCGAGGAGGAAGCCGCCGAGTTCCGCGAGGAGGCCGGCGTCGAGCACAGCGGCATGGCCGAGGCCGTCCGGCGCAGCTACGCCCTGCTCGGCCTCATCAGCTTCCTCACCGTCGGCCCCGACGAGTGCCGCGCCTGGACCGTGACCGAGGGCGCCACCGCCCCCGAGGCCGCCGGCAAGATTCACACCGACCTCCAGCGCGGCTTCATCCGCGCCGAGGTCATCCGTTACGAGGACCTGGTCGAGTGCGGCAGCGAGGCCGAGGCGAAGCGCCGCGGCCTCCAGCGCACCGAGGGCAAGGACTACCTGGTGAAGGACGGGGACGTCGTCCACGTCCTCTTCAACGTCTGATCAGCCCTCGTCCTCGTCGAGGGTGTCCTCCTCCGGCGCGTCGCCCTCCTCCGGCGCCTCCGCCTCCGCCTCTGCTTCCTCCTCCCGGCGCGGCCGCCGCCCGAGGATGCGCGCCGCCAGCGCGTTCCGCAGGACGCGATAGGCCTCGCCCGCCTCCTCGGTGTCCGCGCGCTCCATGTCCGGCGGGCCGTAGCGCGCCTCCTCGAAGGCCGTGCTGAGCGCCGTCGCCTCGGACGGGTGCTCGAGGGCGTCGCCGAGGCGCACCCCCCACTGCCGCACCGTCTCCGACTCCGCCGCCTGCAACCCCGCCCAGCGCGCCAGCCGCTCGATGCCGCCCCACTGCCGCGGCATGCCGCTCAGCCCCCGCAGCCCCCACACCCAGAACACGCGCGCCCCCATCGACACGACCACTAGCGCCACCAGCGCCCCCCCGACGCTCCAGATGATGACCCACGGCGGCCCCGCCTCCCGCTCCAGCTCCACCGGATTCAGCAGCTCTCCCAGCACGTCGAAGCTGTCCTCGTCGAACGTGTCGAGCGGCAGCGGCTCCAGCGGAATTTCGGGAACCTCGGAGCTCTCCCCCGAGAGCAGCAGCGTCTCGAGGCTCGTCCCCACGAGGATCAGTTCCTCCGAGGGGTTGAAGTCCACCCACCCGTACGTGGGGAAGTACACCTCCACCCACGAGTAGGCGTCGTTCTTGCGCACGGAGAACACGCCGGTGCTCACGTCGAGGTCCTCCGGGTCCAGTACGTACCCCACCGCCACCCGCGCGGGCACGCCCTGCGTGCGCAGCATTACCGTCATCGCCGTCGAGAAGTAGTCGAAGTAGCCCCGCTGCAGGTCGAACAGGAAGAAGTCGACCGCGTCGCGGCGCGAGGGCGCCGAGCGCACGCCCATGTCGACCTCGAACTCGCGGATGTACGCCTGGATCGCCCAGGCGAGGTCGTACGGGTTCGTCACGCCCTCGGTCACCCGCGCCGCCTCGTCGTAGACGCGGTCGGGAAGGTCGTCGGGAAGCTGCAGGTAGCGCTCCCGCACCCACTCCGGGTAGTTGACCCCGTCCGCCCGCAGCTGGTCCGGCGTGGCGATGCTGAGGGTGCCGGCCACGCGGTAGCGGTCGCCTTCCTGCAGGTCCTCCTGGCTGCGGATGCGCTCGATGTCTCCGGGGAAGGACTCGGGCAGGTCTGCGATCGAGTCGATGTTCGTCCCCAGCGGCGTCCCCACCGAGAACAGCGTCTCCTCGTCGTCGAACACCTCGATATCGAGCGTCGTGATGACGCGGTCGCGGTAGGCGCGCGCCTGGATCTCGGCCGTCGTCGGGTCGCCCGCGTTCACCTCCTCCTCCTCGCGGTCGGAGGAGCGCCAGCCCGAGCCCGTGTACTCGTCGTAGCTCGTGCCCCGCACGAGCCCGAGGCTCTCGCCCCGCACCTCGAACAGCACCCTGCTGCCGAGGCTCACGTCGCCCCGGATGGGCAGGGTCCGGCCGAACTTGTGGAAGTTCCCGCCGCTCCCGGCGAGGTTGTTGAAGAACCCGGTGAGCGGTTCGATCGCGTCCTCGATCGGGTCCGTCACGTAGTCGATCGTCGTGTCGATCGCGTCGGCCTGCCGCCCGAGCGGCACCTGCCACGCGATCACGACCATCACGATCGTGAGCACAAGCGTGAGCTGCGCCGATTGCAGGCTGAGCCACTCCGGGTACTCGACCCGCGACCGGTCCCAGCTCGCGAACGCGCGCTGCAGGTGCAGCCGTGCGATCAGCAGCAGCGCCCCGAACGAGAACATGAGGAAGGCCCCGCTCGGGCGCCCGCTCGTGGTCGCGATGATGACGAGCAGCCCCGCGCAGGCGGGCGCCACCGCGAGCCACGCGTTCCGCCAGCGGAACACGGCCCACGCGGCCAGGTAGGAGACGAACACCCCGAGCGTGTGTACCAGCAGCACGAACGGCAGGTTGTCGTTGCTCACGTCGTCCTCGCGCACCACGAGCACCCACTCGTTCATGCGCGCCACCACGTCCTCCACGCGCGCCACGATCGAGCCGCCGTCGCCGTAGGGCGTGGCCGTGAGCGTGAGCACCATCAGCCCGAGCAGCAGCGCCACCGGGTGCACGAGGAAGTGGCTGGCGTTCGCGCGCGCCGCCAGCAGGCCGATGATCAGCCCGCCGATGACCGCCGGCACGAGCGAGGGGAAGTCCCGCACCCACTCCGCCTGCTGGATCGCGATCGCGATCGCGATGTAGACGACGAGCGCGGGCGCGAACGTGAGCCAGTCCTCCCAGCTCATCAGCAGGCGCGGCGTGTCGATGAAGAAGCGGCGCAGCCGCCCGCTCATCGTCGCCGCCCGCACCGCCTCTAGGTTTGCCATGCTTCCGCTCCCACGGCGGTGCTGCTCAGGGCGTAGGCGAGGTCATCCCCCTGCGCCACCACGTAGGTCAGGATGTCGCTCGCCGTCAGCTCCCCGTACAGCACCAGCGGCGACCCCTCGCCCCCGAACGTGCTCGGGTCGACGAGCACGACGGACGCGCGCACGCCCCGCTGCACGAGCGACTGCAGCGGCGAGAGCCAGCTGCTGTCCGTTGAGGCGGTCACGAGCACGAGCGTCGTGTGGCGCCCGAAGCGCCGCTGCTCCTCGATGAGCAGGTTCCCCAGCGGCGCCTCCCCCGACGCCTTCGCCACCGCCAGCGATTCGAGGATGCGCGAGAGCTGCTGCTGCCCCCGCTCCGCCTCCACGACGGTGTAGTCCTCGCCGAAGGCGATCAGCCCCACCGAGCGGTTCGAGGCGATGTAGCGCTGGGCCACGCTCGCCGCGATCGTGACGGTGTACTCCTCCGTGCTCTCGTCGCCCTCGCCCGCCTGGATCGCGCCCTCCATGTCCGCGATCACCCAGATGTCGCTCGTCGGGTCGAGCTCGAACGTCTTCACCATCAGCTCGCCCGTGTGGGCCGTGGAGCGCCAGTGGATGCGGCTCAGGGGGTCGCCCGGCACCCAGTCGCGGATGCCGCTCGCGTTCGGCGTGATGTAGTGCGTCCGGCGGCGGAAGCGCCCCTCGCCCGGCAGGCTCGCGGGCGGCGTCTGGAAGCGGGGCAGGTCCACCACCCGCGGGTACACCAGGATCTGCTGGCGCACGCCGTAGTCGCGCTCCGTGTAGAAGATGCCGAAGGGGTCGCCCCCGCGCACCCGCAGCGGACCCCAGTCGAACAGGCCGCGGCGCTGCAGCGTCGTGCTCACCACCCAGCTCCGCAGCCCCCGGCTGGGGATCACCACCGCCCGCCGCGACTGGTGGCCGGGGAGGTCGCTCGGGTCCTCCAGCTCGACCCACATCTTCGGGAGGTAGCTCAGGTTGCGGACCTCGATCAGCTCCTCCGCCTCCTGCCCCACCTGCCCGCGCAGCGTCCGCCGCTCCACGTTCACCTCGATCGCGCGCGTGTTCAGCCATGCGAGGAGCAGCGCGAAGGGGATGCCCATCGCGATGATGTAGGAGATGCGGTAGAGCAGCCAGAAGCCCGTGCCCGTGGCGATGAACGCCGCCGCCACCAGGATCACGAGGAGCACGCTGAGCGTGCGCCGCTGCGGCGCAAAGGGCCACGCGAGCACTCGCCGCAGCATCGGGAGCCTCTAGGCGCGGGCGCGCGCGCCCGGCACCGGCACGCGCGCCAGGCAGTCGGCGACCACGTCGGCGGCCGTCGCCCCCTTCACGCGAGCCCCCGGGCTCACGATCACGCGGTGCCCGAGCGTCACGAACGCGAGCTCCTTCACGTCGTCCGGGATGACGTAGTCCCGCCCCTCCAGCAGGGCCCGCGCCTGCGACGTGCGGAACAGCGCGATCGACCCGCGCGGGCTCGCCCCCAGGTACACGTTCTCGTGCGTCCGCGTCGCCCCCGCGAGCCCGACGATGTACTGCTTGATCAGCGGGTCGATGTAGACCTCGCGCACGGCCCCCTGGAGCTGCCGGATCTCGGTCGCGTCCGTCACCGCCTCCAGTGCGTCGATGGGGTGCGCCACCTGCTGCTCGTCGAGCACCGTCACCTCGTCCTGTGCGCTCGGGTAGCCCAGGTTCACGCGGATGAGGAAGCGGTCGAGCTGCGCCTCCGGCAGGGGGAAGGTGCCCTCGTACTCGATGGGGTTCTGCGTCGCCATCACCATGAAGGGCGACGGCATCACGTGCGTCACGCCGTCCACCGACATCTGCCGCTCCTCCATCGCTTCCAGGAGCGAGGACTGCGTCTTCGGCGTGGCCCGGTTGATCTCGTCGGCGAGCACGATCTGGGCCATGATCGGCCCCGCCCGGAACTCGAAGTCCATCGACTTCTGGTTGTAGATGGAGACGCCCGTCACGTCGCTGGGCAGCAGGTCCGGCGTGAACTGGATGCGCTTGAAGCTGCACCCGGTGGAGAGCGCCAGCGCCCTCGCGAGCATGGTCTTGCCCACGCCGGGGACGTCCTCCACGAGCATGTGGCCACCACACAGCAGGGCCGTGATCGCGAGCCGCAGCTCGCGGTCCTTGCCAATGATGACCTTTTCGACGTTCTCGATGATTCGTTGCGAGACGAGCTTCGGCTCTTCCAACTCTTCGCTCCGTGCCAGGTCAGGCGGCGAACCGAGAGTATAGCAACGTGAAGCTCGCCTCCGCCCGGCGAGCCGCTAGACTGCGGGCCATGTCCGAGCCCGACTGGGTCGCCCTCGCCGCCTCCCTCGCCGAGCGCTTCGCCGAACGCGCCGCCCGCCACGACCGCGAGGGGTCCTTCCCCCACGAGAACTTCGCCGAGCTGCGCGAGGCCGGCTTCATGAAGCTGACCGTTCCCCGCTCCCACGGCGGCTTCGAGCTTCCCCTCTCCGCGTTCGTGCGCGTGCAGGAGGCGCTCGCCGCCGGCGACGGCTCCACCGCCCTCTCCCTCAACATGCACCTCATCCGCTTCGGCGCCGAGCGCGAGGGTCACAGCTATCCCCCCGAGTGGTTCGACGAGCTCTGCCGGGGCGCCGTCGAGGAGGGGAAGCTGGTCAACACCGCCGCCACCGAGGAGGGGCTCGGCAGCCCCGCCGGCGGCGGCATCCCCGAGACCACCGCCACCCCCGTCGAGGGCGGCTGGGTGCTGGAGGGGCGCAAGACGTTCGTCACCCTCGCCCCAGAGCTCTGGTACATGCCCGTCCTCGCCCGCCTCGACTCCCCCGATGGCGGCGCGCCCGACATCGCCGATTTCATGGTCCTGCGCGACGACCCCGGCATCCGTATCGACGAGACCTGGGACGCCCTCGGCATGCGCGCCAGCGGCAGCCACGACCTCGTGCTGGAAGGCGTGCGCCTCGGCGAGGACCGCTTCCTCGGCTACCGCAACCGTGCGAAGCCCAGCCCCCGCGGCCGCGCGAGCGGCGTCTGGTTCGCCCTCGGCGTGGCCGCCACCACCACCGGTGTCGCCGCCGCCGCCCGCGACTACGCCGTCGCCTTCGCCCGCGAGCGCACCCCCACCGGCCTCCGCACGATCTCCGAGTTCCCCGGCGTCCGCCGCCGCATCGCCCGCATCGACCTGCTCCTGCAACGCAACCGCGCCCTCATCGCCGACGCGGCGACGGCCTGGGAGTCGGGCGAGGACGACGGGATGCCCGCCGCCGACCGTGTCGCCGTCGCCAAGGTCGACGCCCTCAACAACGCCATCGAGGCAGTCGACGAGGCCATGCGCGTCGTAGGCGGTGTCAGCCTCCAGAAGAGCCGCCCCATCGAGCGCTACTACCGCGACGTCCGCGCCGGCCTCCACAACCCCCCGCTCGAGGACCGCGCCCTCGAGCAGATCGCCCGCCGCGCCCTCGACGACTAGTGGCCGGTGGTCGGTGATCGGCGACCGGCGCCGCTGCCCCCACTCTCCCCTCAGCCGCCCGCCAGGGCGGCGCTCTCCTCATCCTCAGCCGAGCCTCGCGAGCGCGCAGCAGTCGAGCGGGAGAATCCGCGAAGAGGCGCTCTCCTCCCCTACCCCATCCCCAGCTCGTGCAGCCGGTCGTCGTCGATGCCGAAGTAGTGGCCGATCTCGTGCAGGACAGTCGTCCGCACCTGCTCCCGCACCTCGTCATCCGTCCGGCAGATCGACTCGATCGGCCCCTGGTAGATGCTGATCTTGTCCGGCAGGACGAGGTTGTAGCCCTCGTGGCCGCGGTCCGGGAGCGGCACGCCGTGGTAGAGCCCCAGCAGGGTGCTCCCCGGCCCGATTCCGGCCTGCCGCCGGTCCAGCGCCGTCGGCCGCCACTCGATCACGATCTCCACGTTCTGCACGCGCGACATCAGCTCCCGCGGCAGCGATTCCAGCGCCTCGCGCACCAGCTCGCGGAAGTGCTCGCGTTCCATCTCCGCGAGTCTACGGACTCGGGGCGAGCGCCACGCGGAGGCGCGTCACGGCCCCCCGCCCTTCCCCCACACCCCGATCGGATGTACCGTTTCCGTCAAGTAGTGCCTGCGTGCCGCCCTTATCCAGACGGGTGGAGGGAACCGGCCCCGTGAAGCCCGGGCAACCTGTCTCCCAGGAGACAAGGTGCCAAAGCCGGAATCCCCTCGGGGGGAGAACGATGAGAGCGTCAATGCTCAAGGACCCGGCCCGCGCACGAGGAGAGAAGATGTCAGCACCTCTGGGCCGAATGTTCATGTCCCTGGTCCCGTAGGGGACCACCTCGCGACCCCACCGCCTCGCGCCGGCGCGCGCCCCCTCCCGGGCGCCCCGCCCACGCGACACCCGATGCACGAGAGAGAGGCATGACCTACGCACAAAACCTGCGCTGCCGCGAATGCAGCCGCGATTACGCCCTCGCAGCGCTCCACGTCTGCGAGTTCTGTTTCGGACCGCTGGAGGTCGTCTACGACGACGAAGGCATCAAGGCCGCCGTCTCCCGCGAGGCCATCGCCTCGCGCCCGGCCAACCTCTGGCGCTACCGCGAGTTCCTGCCCTGCGATGCGGACACCGCGATCAACATCGGGGCGGGCTTCACCCCCCTCATCCACGCGAAGAACCTCGGCAAGGCGCTGGGGCTCCCCAACCTCTACATCAAGAACGACACCGCCAACCCGACGTGGTCCTTCAAGGACCGCGTCGTGGCCGTCGCCAGTTCCCGCGCCCGCGAGCTCGGCTACGAGAAGCTCGCCTGCGCCAGCACCGGCAACCTCGCCAACAGCGTCAGCGCCCACGCCGCCGCCGCCGGCATGGAAGCCGTCGTCGTCATCCCCAACGACCTCGAGGCGGGCAAGGTGCTCGGGTCGAGCATCTACAACCCCACCCTCGTGAAGGTCGCCGGCAACTACGACGCCGTGAACCGCCTCTGCGCCGAGCTTGCGGGCACGCGCAACTGGGCGTTCGTCAACGTCAACGTCCGCCCCTACTACGCCGAGGGCTCCAAGACCCTCGGCTTCGAGGTCGCCGAACAGCTCGGCTGGCGCGCCCCCGACCACTGCGTCGTGCCCATCGCCAGCGGTTCGCTCTTCGTCAAGATCCGCAAGGGCCTCAACGAGTTCGCCAGGGCCGGGCTCATCGACCCGCCGAAGACCCGCATGAGCGGCGCGCAGGCGACCGGCTGCTCGCCCGTCGCCACCGCCTGGGCCGAGGGCAGCATGAACTTCCGCCCCCAGCGGCCCGACACCATCGCCAAGTCGCTCGCCATCGGCAATCCCGCCGACGGCTACTACAGCCTCGTCCAGCTGAAGGACACGAACGGCGCCTGCGCCTCCGTCAGCGACGACGAGATCGTGGCCGGCATGAAGCTGCTCGCCGAGACCGAGGGCATCTTCGCCGAGACCGCCGGCGGCGTGACCGTCGCCAGCGTCAAGCAGCTTGCCGCCGCGGGTAGAATCGACCCCGGCGAGCTTGTGGTGGCCTTCATCACGGGCGCGGGCTTCAAGACCGCCGAGGCCGTCGCCGGCAGCCTCGGCCCCGCCCTCGAAATCGACGCGACCGTGGAGAGCTTCGAGGCCGCCTACCAGGATCGCGAGGGGGTTCCCGCCTGATGGCTGTGCAACGACTGCGCTTCACCTTCCCCACCGACCTGATCAAGGAGCCCGTGATCTACCTCATCGGGCAGCAGTTCGAGGTCATCACCAACATCCGCATGGCCGATGTCGACGAGAGCACCGGCTGGGTCATCCTCGAGCTCGAAGGCGAGGCCGGCGAGATCGCCCGCGGCGTCGCCTGGGCCGAGAGCCGCGGCGTCCGCGTCGACCCCATCACCGGCGACGTCATCGAAGGCTAGCCACACAACGAACGGAGACCATCACTTGGCAGCAACAGTCCTCATCCCCCAGCCCCTCCGCCCCCTCACCGGCGATCAGCCCACCGTCGACGGAGTCACCGGCTCCCTCGCGGACTGCATCGCGGACCTCGAGGCGCGCTTCCCGGGCGTGGCCGAGCGGATGCTCGACGAGGAAGGGGAGCTGCGCCGCTTCGTGAACGTCTACATCAACGGCGAGGACGTCCGCTTCGAGGACGGCCTCGCCACCACCATCGCCGATGGCGACGAGGTCAGCATCGTCCCCGCGGTCGCTGGCGGATCCTCCTGAAGCCGGCTCCCGACGTTGCCTCCGCGCGGTTCTCGCCGCGAGGGGGCCGGTCGCCCGCCCGCCGGACCTGAGCGCGACGGCAGAAAGCACGAAGCCCCCGGAAACGGGGGCTTCGGTGTGTCCATGCCGGCCACGCCGGATTCAGGCGAAAATCGCCCTCACGCTCGACAGCACGCCCGCAAGGTCGGCCCCACTGACGCGTCCCAGCTTGCGCTCGATCCTGCGCTGAGCGGTCGTCAGCGGGCGCCCCTTGGCGACGGATGCGCGCACGAGTCCAGCGCTTTCCCAGTCGTTGAGGCGCCAGTCCCCGATACGTAGCGGCGCGGTGCTGGACGAGAGCGGTACGATCACCGCATCCCGGGAGGTTCGGTTGTAGTCGTCGTTACTGACGACAATCGCCGGCCTTCGCTTCGACCCTTTGCGATCGATGAACTCGACGTCCAGCAGGACCACATCGCCGAGCCTACAGGTCGTCGTAGACGGCATCCTCGTCGTTGTCCCAGATCTCGATGTAGGGCTCTCCCACGACGAGTGCGGAGGGCTCCTCGTCCTCTGCCTCCGAGCCAATGGACTCGTCTGACTCCCGCGACGGGGTGGATGCCGCGCTACCGTTCGCACGACTACCATTGCTTCCTAGAAGCTTGAGTCCCAGGGCCTTTACTGGATTACGCATGGCGCTCTCGGAAGTTCGTTCGGGTGTGCTTGCCCCGAGCGCTAGAAGACGTTCCGGGTGCCGCTGTCGCTGCGGGGCGCCTCGGCGGGTGGGGCGGCAGGAGGCGGAGCGGCCTGCTGGGCAGGCGGCGCCGCCTGCTGAACGGGCTGCTGCGGAGCCTCTTCCTGGACCTGCGCCTGCACTTCCTCCGTGGCCCCTTCCTCTTCGTCGTCTTCCCTCACGGCGCGCCGGAACTCCTTGATCGAGGAGCCCAGGTCGCCGCCGATGCGGCTGATGCGCCCGACGCCAAAGAGCAGAACGATGACGCCGACGATGATGGCAAGCTCTAGCGGCCCGAGCGGGCCAATCAGCAATGGTCCAGCCATAACGGCCTCCCATGTCCCCCGGTTCACGCCGGAGAATCAGTCCAATCATGGTACATGATGCTGCAATGGGGGAAAGCGCAAGCCCGCTAACGGCAGGCGCCAGCCGTTACCCCTCGCGGCGCTGATCGAAGCGAAGCTGCAGTTGGAGCCGGTCTCGAAAAAGCCGGCCTCAGGAAAGACGTTCGACGAACACGTCCATCACGCCGCCGCAGATCTTGTCCTCGCCGTCCGTCGGCTCCGTCAGGTCGACGGTGACGATGCGTGGGGAGCCGTCCTCCAGCACCTCCATCGCTTCCTGCCACACTTCCGCCTCCCCGCAGCCCCCGCCGATGGTGCCGAAGAACGAGCCGTCGCTGCGGACCACCATCTTCGCGCCCGTCTTGCGCGGCGTGGAACCGCGCGTCCGCGCGACCGTCGCCAGCACGACCGGCTCCTCCTGGTCGAGCGCCGTCTGGATCTCGCGGAAGATCTCCTCGTTCATACCCCGATCCTGACGCCCCCGGGCCGCCCCCGCAAGCGGCAGCGCCGAGCGCGCCCGAATTCTCTACCATCGCACGCATGACGGCGCTCGCCATCGACCACGTCATCCTCGCCGCCGCCGACATCTACGCCACGTCCGCGCGCCTCGAACGCGACCACGGGCTCGTGTCGCTCCCCGGCGGCAGGCACGCCGGCCACGGCACCGGGAACCGCATCGTCCCCCTTGGCGACGCCTACATCGAGATCATGGGCATCGTCGACGAAGAGGAGGCGGCCGCCAGCCCCATGGGCGCCTGGCTCCGCGACCGGACCGCCTCCGGCGACACGGTCGCCGCCCTCTGCCTTCGCACCGACGCCTCCGGCCTCGACGCCACCGCCGAGCGGCTCGGCCTCCGCCCCCTGCCCATGTCCCGCGACGCGCCCGGCGGCGTCACGCTCACCTGGCGCCTGGCCGGCCTCGGCGAGGCCATGCGCGACCCCTCCCGCACGTTCTTTATCGACTGGCGCATTCCCTCCGACCAGCACCCCGCCCTCGGAGACGCCCGCCATCGCGTTCGACCGACCGGCTTCGCCTGGGTCGAGCTCGCCGGCGACCCCGACGCCATCCGCGCGTGGGTCGGGGAGGACGTGCCCGGCGTGCGCATCGCGGCCACCCCGGAACCGGGCGTTCGCGCCGCCGTCGCGCTGGCCGGTGGCGGAGAGGTCCCGCTTCAATAGGCCTGAGAGTTTGTAGTGGGCAAAGGCTCGTGTAAGATGGGAGCGCGATGACCCAGGTGAAGAAGCGAAAGAAGCCCACGAAGGTCGACGAGATCCCGGTTATCCCCGCGGGACGCCTCCGGGGCCAGTTGCGCCGGCGCGTCAGGCGTTATGAGCAGCGCTATGAGATGTCCACGGATCGTATGCGTGAGGTAGTTCGAAAGGATCCGACGCGGGAGACGTGGGAGATTTGCCAGTGGCTCATGGACAACAACCTCCTCAAATACCTCACCGGGGAGGAAGGCATGGATGGGTCGCCATCGACCGATACGTCGCAGCCCACGAGCGCTCACTCGAACGGCACGCCTTTGTCCTCGAAGACCTGACGGTCTTTCAGCGCGTCACTGACCGATCGGGCCCCGTCCTCGGACTCCACGGACAGCTGCTCTGCTCCGGAGGGGTGGTGATTGAAGTTGCGAAGGAACTTGCGATCCAGCTCGGTCCGCGCAATCAGGAAGGGGTCTGGGGCCTGAGCTATTCCTACCATGCCCATGTCCCCGGGCGGGGCAACCTCCTGCGCTACGACAACTCCCACGGCTTCGGCGAATACCACCGCCACGAGTACGACTTCGCAACCCAGGAAGAGAAGCCCGTCGAAACCCTCACCCGCGAGCAGTTCCCCACCCTGATCGAGGTCCTCGACGAAGTGCAGGCGATGGCGCTGCGCCTCGGGCTTGCCGGCTAGCCGCTACTGTCCGAGCCTCGCCCCGATGAACGCGGCGACACGCTGCCGCGCCTGCTCCCCGATCGGGATCGGCGCCGCGTCGAAGCCGTGCGGACCGCCCGGGTAGACCGCCAGCTCCGACTCGTTCCCCGCCGCCAGCCAGCGCGCGTGCATGAACAGCGAGTCGTCCAGCAGCGGGTCGTACGACCCCACCGTGAAGAGCGCCGGCGGCATGTCGTGCAGGTGCGCGTTCAGCGGCGAGATGTCCGGGTCCGTCGGGTCCTGGCCGGGGACGAACATCTCGATGAACCGCTCGATCGCGACCCGGTCCAGGCCCCCCTCCGGCCCAACCCCCAGCCGCTGGCTCGGCGTCATCGAAAGGTCGTACGCGCCGTAGACGAGGTTCGCCCCGATGAAGCCCGTGTACCCGTGCCGGTCCCGCATCCGCAGCAGCGTGACCGCCGCCAGGTGCCCGCCCGCGGACGCGCCCCCGATCAGCAGCCGCTCCGTCCCGAACTCAGCCGCCGCGTTCTCGACCAGCCACACCGCCGCCGCCTCGCAGTCGTCCGGGCCGGCGGGGTACGGGTGCTCCGGCGCGAGGCGGTAGTCGACGCTCACCGTCGCGAGGCCGAACCCCTCGACCAGCGCGAGGTTGGCCTGGTCGCTCATGCGAGCCCGCCCGATCACCCAGCCGCCGCCGTGGATGTCGAGGTGCACGCCCGCTGGCTCGCGCCCCTCCGGCCGGATGATGCGTATAGACGCTCCCTCGCCCATGCCCGGAACCGTGCGGTCCTCCGCGCGCTCGACGGGCGGGGGCACGGGAAAGGCGCCGCCGCCCTCGTCCATCAGCCGGCGCAGCTCCACGAGGTCGGTGTTCTCCATCGACGGCATCTGCTCGCGCATCGCCACCGAGGCCGCGACGAACTCGCGCGTCTCCTGGCTGATCGCGTCCTCGCCGAACACGTTGGAATCGAAGCTCATCGCGGTCCTCCTCAGGAAGGCTTCAGGCCGAACGAGTGGATCAGGCGCCCGTAGCCCATGTAGCTCACGACCGCCCACCCGATCTCGAGGATCTGTTCCTCGGTGTAGTGCTCCGCGAGCTCGTCGAACAGATCGCCGTCGATATTCGCGTGGTCGACGAACAGCCGCTCGGCGTAGTGGAACGCCGCCTTCTCCGCCTCGCTGAAGTCCTGGTCGCCCCACGTCGAAATCTTGCCGACGGTGCTCTCCTCGAGGGTGTCACCTTCCCCTGACAGGGGAAGCCGCGCTGCCTGTCAGAAGTCGCAGGCGTTCAACTGCGCGACCCTTAGCCGCACCATCTCCTTCAGCCGTGCCGAGACCGCCCCGTCCCGTATCAGCGGCCGGTACCACTCGTTCCACCGCTCGAACAGCTCCGAGTTGTGCCCGAACACGCGCGTGAAGTCGTCGCCACGGCCACGCAGCCGTTCAGGAAGCTCGTCGTCGGTAGCCAGTCGAATGTGTGGGGAAGGCGTATCAGTCATGGGCAGGGATTCTACCCGTAGCTGGAGCGGGAACTGTGATGTGGCTCGCTGGCGACGCCCCATCGGCTACGCTAGAGTTGCCAACCGAGACAAGGCGACCACTCGGTGGCTGCCTTTGTGTAGCTATTGGTCCCCGGGGAGGGATTCGAACCCTCAAGCTGCGAAGCAGCAGTGGCTCCCAAGGCCACCGCGTTTACCGGTTTCGCCACCCGGGGTCAGTAGAAAGAGGGCGGGTCTGCGTGACTACCGCAGGCCCGCCCTTGTTCTTCATCCGGTACGCCTCCACTTCTACTCGTACGGCAGATCTTCGAGTTCGGACTGTCCGCCCTCGGGGTCATCATGGTCTGGTGTGAGCGTATAGCGGGTCTGTCCACTGTCGGTGACGTGGCGAGCAATGCCTGCCGTCCTCATCAACGACGCGTTCACTACGCGCGCTGAAACCGGATCGGGAAATCCAAACCCACCCTCTGACAATGCCTGGATAATCTCATCCAGGGACATGCCCGCGAACTCCCCCGGGGCCAATGCTTGGAGCACTGCACCTGCAAGGTCTCCGTCGTACTGACCCTTGAGGACTTCAACAACGGCGTCTCCCACCTTCATCCCTGAGTATCGAAAGCGACCGCGCTCGGAATGGTGGCGACCGTCGTCCGGCCACTCGATGTGACCTGAGTAGGGGCTGCAGCCCAGGGTCGTGGTCATGAAGTCGCGCAATGCCGTGTAGCGAAGCAGCGCGACGTCGACTCGGGCACGCGCTCTCTGGTAGTCCTCAGCGGCGTTGTGGATTTCGGCCTCGTCAGCCTGCAGGGCCTGGAGGTAGTTCTGGGTTAGCTCCTTGCTGACGACGTTCATGGCAACCCTCGGTTCACATTCTTTCCACAGGAAGAACCTATTCCATTCACGTTTGTAAGTCAACAGTCCCTTCCAATGTATAGCCAAATGTCAGTTTGGCCCCTGCCTGTACGCCAACAGAGGTGATACCGTGGTTGAGTGCCGTTCACCGTCGCCGTCGGCGTAGCGATCCCCGGGGACACTGAGTTCCGGGACATCGACGCGGTGGTCGACACAGGCGCCGCCCACTCCTTCCTCCCTGCCTCGTTCCTCGAAGACCTCGGCATCCCCCGAACGCGGGAGCGAGTCTTCAAACTCGCCGACGGCACGCGGAAGGCCTACGACCTGGGCGAAGCCCGCTTCCGCATCGGAGGGCGCGAGATGAACTCCCCCGTCGTCTTCGGGGAAGAAGACATCGCCCTCCTAGGCGCCACGACCCTGGAGGTATTCGACCTCATAGCCGACACCACCAACCTGCGCCTCATCGACGCCCCCGACGCCCTGCTCGTCAGCATCTTCCGCAGCTGACGAGGGATCGCTCCCTACCCCAGGTACGCCGACCCCGACCGACGGCCCTTCGGGTCCGTCAGGACGTTCACCAGCGCGACCGTGTTCGCTGCCAGCGCTTCCTGGACCGCGGGCGCGATGTCCGCCGGGTCCTCGACGCGGCGCGCCCAGCCGCCCACCATCTCCACCGTTTTCTCGTAGGCGACGGGGAGGAGGGCGGCGATGGGGGGCGCGTCCGGCGCGAACGTCCGGTCCTGGATCGAGTGCCCCGCGATGCCCCCGTTGTTCGACACGACGATGACGACGTTGCACCCGATGCGCGCCGCCGTCTCGACCTCCATGGCCGCGGCGCCGAAGGCGTAGTCGCCGAGCACCGCCACCACCTGCTGGTCCGGTCGCGCCAGCTTCGCCCCGATGGCGTAGGGAAGGCCCGTGCCCATGCAGCCGGTCGTGCCCGAGTTCAGCCGCAGCCGCGACCCGAAGCTCGGCATGACCGCCCGCGCCACGCCCATCGTCAGCTCCGCGTCGACCGTCACCGTCGCGTCGCGGTCGAGGCAGTCGCGCACGTCGCGCAGCAGGCGGAAGTGGTTGATGGGCACCTCGTCCGAGGCCATCGCCTCCGCCGAGCTTGCCTCGTTCCGGTCGCGCGCTTCCTGGAGCGTGCCGACCCAGTCGCTGCTCGCGACCCGCAGGCTGCGCCCGTCGAGGAGTCCGTTGAGCTGGTGCACGGCGATTGCGCAGTCCGCCACGATGCCCGTCTCGACGTCCGCTCCGCTGTAGAACTCCTCCGCCACGATGTCGATGTGCGCGAGGCGCGCTCCCTCGGCGAAGCGCGGCGGCTTTCCGAACTGGAACACCCAGTTGAAGCGCCCACCGACCATCAGGACCGCGTCCGCTCCGCCCAGCGCCGCCGAGCGGGCCGCGTTCATGAACATCGGGTGGTCGTCCGGGATCGCGCCCCGCCCCATCGGCGACGAGACGAACGGGATTCCCCGATCGACGAGCCGCTGCAGCGGCAGCCCCGCCTCCGCCCAGCCCGCGCCCTTCCCCATGATGACGAGCGGCCGCTCCGCCTCCGCCAGCATGTCTGCGACAGCTGCGAGAGCGTCCGGGTCGGGGTGCGGACGCGAGATCTCCGGCTCGCTCGTGCGCCACTGCACGTCCGCTTCCTCGAACGGCGTGCGGATCAGCTCGGCGGGAAAGTCGAGGTAGACGGCGCCGGGACGCCCGTTCAGGGCGCGACCCAGCGCGAGGTGGACGTACTCCGCGATGCGCGCCTGGCTGTCGACCTGCGTCGCCCACTTGCAGGCGGGCGCCGCGAACGCGACCTGGTCCGCTTCCTGGAAGGCGCCCAGCCCCCGCTGGTTCCCCGCCGACGAGCCGCCCAGCACCACCAGCGGCATCGCGCTCTCCGTGGCGACGTACATCGGCGTGACAGCGTTCGTCAGCGCCGGCCCCGACCCGACCACCAGCACCCCCGGCTTCCCCCGCGCCCAGCCCCAGGCCGAGGCGGCAAAGCCCGCCGAGACCTCGTGCCGGCAGTTCACCACCGTGATCCCCTCCCGCTCCATGGCCGCCATGACCTCGATCATGGGTCCCGCCACCACCCCGAAAGCCGTGTCGATGCCGGCCGCCTTCAGCTGCCGCGCGATGATCTGTCCACCGTTCAGTTCTGCCACGCCGTGCCCTCCGCTTGAGGTGGCCGCCATCGTACGCCCCGCGCGGGGCGGCCCGCCGCGCGCCTACAATCGGGCGCCGCCACCGCGGCCAGGGGGACGCTCATGGACCGGCTCGAAGGAAAGGTCGCGCTCGTAACGGGAGCAGGCTCGGGGATCGGCAGGGCCTCGTCCCTGCGCTTCGCCGCCGAGGGCGCGGCCGTCATGTGCGTCGACCTCGACGAGGCCTCCGCGCAGGCCACCGCCGCCACCATCGCCGAGGGCGGCGGCGCCAGCGCCGCCCTCAAGGTCAACGTCACCGAGGAGGAGGCGGTCAGGGCCGCCTGCGCGGAAACCGTCCGCGAACTCGGCGGCCTCGACGTGCTCTACAACAACGCCGGCGTCGGCCGCGCCGAGTGGGACCTGACCATCGCCGTCAACCTGAGCGGCGTCTACTACGGCCTCCGCCACGGCGGCGCGCTCATGGCCGAACGCGGGGGCGGCGCCATCATCAGCACCGCCTCCATCGCGGGCCTCGTCGGCCTCGTCAGCAGCCGCGTGACCGAGTTCCCGCCCGTCGATGGCTCCGGTGCCTACATCGCCGCCAAGCACGGCGTCGTCGGCCTGACGCGCCAGTTCGCCCTCATCTACGCGGACCACGGCGTGCGCGTGAACGCGATCGCCCCCGGCTACATCCGCACGCCCATGATCCAGGAGGCGCTGGGGGAGGAAGAGGGAGCCGCCGGCTTCCTCGAGTCGCTCCATCCCCTGGGCCGACTCGGCCAGCCCGAGGAGATCGCCGCCGCCGCCGCCTTCCTCGCCAGCGACGACGCCTCCTTCATCACCGGCATCACCCTCCCCGTCGACGGCGGCTACACCGCGCGCTAGGAACCGAAGACCCCACTCACGGTGTCACCTTCGGGACGCATCCTCGGTATAGACTGATAGTGGTACCGGACCATGATGATGAAGTTCGTGTTCGACGAGCGAAAGGCCGCGCAGGCGGCGGCTCACCTCCTGCACCGACACGGCGGCTCGATGCCCTACATCAAGCTCATCAAGCTGCTGTACCTGGCCGACCGGCGCGCCTTCGTCGAGACGGGTCACCCGATAACAGGCGACCGGCTGGTCTCGATGAAGAACGGCCCCGTCCTCAGTAACGTCCTCGACCTCATCAGGCACACAGGGGGGCGCGACCATTCTGTCTGGCACGAGTACGTGTCCGATGCTGACGCCCGCTACGCCGTGACGGCCACCTGCCCTTCGGAGTTGGCCGAAGTCGATGATGAACTTTCTGAGTACGAAAGAGGGCTGCTGGACGCCATCTTCCTTGAGCACGGCGGCGCCAATGAGTGGGATCTCGTCAACTACACGCATACGCTGCCGGAGTGGACTGACCCGAAGCAGTCGTCCGCTCCCATCGACCCCAGGGCCATTCTTAAGAGTGAAGGATTCACGAAGAAGGAAATCGCCAGGGTGGAGAGCGAAGTGACCGCGTTTCACGATCTCCACAAGCGATATCTCGCCTAGCCCGTGGACCCGGGAACTACCTTTGTCGGTTACGACCGGGACAACCATCTCTATTTCGTCCTCAGCGCGCCCGACAGGCGTGGAAGGGTGGCCCTGGCGAACCTGACCTCGCATGGCAGGCCCGGCTGCGGTGAGCACTGCCTGCTTCTGGTCCCGGGTGACCACGCATTCGTTCGACACCCGTCCTGCATTCCCTTCCGCCGGGCCAGGCTGGAGCCGCTGACCAGACTGGAAGAGGCCCGCGACAAGGGGACGGTCGCGTTGCGCGAGCCCCTTGCCCCCGAACTGCTGCAGCTCATTCAAGAGGCAGCGCTGAATGACATCCATCCGCCCCGGAACTTCAAGCTCGCCGTCCGGGAAACGCTTCAGCGTTAGAAGCGAGCATCGCCCGCCCCGCCCCGCTAGACTGCCCCCATTCCGTCGAGGAGCGTGCTCCATGACCGCTGATGTCGACGCGACCGCCCCGAAATACCTCCGCGACAAGTACGCCATCATCGGCGTCGGCGAGACCACCTACACCCGTGGCTCCAACCTCACCACCCGCGCGCTCGGCACCTGGGCCGTCAAGAACGCGATGGAGGATGCGGGCATCCCCGCCTCCGAAGTCGACGGCATGATGTCCTACTCCAATAACGACTCCACCCCTTCCCCCATGATCGCCGGCGACCTCGGCATCCGCCTCAACTTCTACATGGACGTGTACGGCGGCGGCTCCAGCAGCGAGGCCCTCATCGGCCTCGCCATCGGCGCCATCGAGGCGGGGATGTGCAGCACCGTCGTCGTCTTCCGCTCCATGAACGGCTACTCCCAGGTCCGCATCGGCGGCACGGGCGTGCGCGCCGCCGCCCCCATCGGCGGCGACGCCGTCCACACGGCGCCCTACGGCTGGCTCAGCGCCGGCCAGAACTTCAGTCCCAGCTTCATGCGCCACATGTACGACT
This sequence comes from Tepidiformaceae bacterium, assembly GCA_965203115.1. Lineage (GTDB taxonomy): Bacteria > Chloroflexota > Dehalococcoidia > Tepidiformales > Tepidiformaceae > UBA2991. The sequence goes on from OZ241859.1 coordinate 579,050, forward strand.
ACGGCACCACCCCCGAGCAGGTCGCCATGGTCAAGGTCATCCACAGCGAGCACGCCTCCAACAACCCCAAGGCCTACTACAAGCAGCGCCTCACCGTGGACGACGTCCTCAACAGCCGCATGATCGTGAAGCCCCTCCACCTCCTCGATTGCTGCGTCGAGACCGACAACGCCACCGCCATCATCGTCACCCGCGCCGAGCGCGCCTACGACTACCGCAACACCCCCGCCCGCATCCTTGCCGTGGCCGGACGCGTCTGCAAGCCGCGCATCGACATGCACTTCCAGCACGGCCCCATCTCGACCGTCGCCGGCTACTACATCAAGGACATCATCTGGCCGAACGCCGGCGTCGGCCCCGAGGACATCGACATCACCGGCGCCTACGACGCCTTCACCTTCACCACCATGCTCCAGCTCGAGGACTACGGCTTCTGCAAGAAGGGCGAGGGCGGCGACTACGTCAGCAGCGGCATCATGCGCCTCGGCGGTGAGCGCCCCAACAACACCTCCGGCGGCCACCTCTGCGAGGGCTACACCCACGGCATGAACATGATCATCGAGAACGTGCGCCAGCTCCGCGGCGAGGTCGACTGCTACTGCCCGACCGACAACAAGGGTCGCCGCCAGCACTCCTACGACTACTCCGGCGGGGCCTGCCGCCAGGTCCCCGATGCCAACATCTCCATGAACCTCGGCTGGGCGATGCCGGGCACCGGCTCCTCGCTCGTGATGCGGAAGGGATAGGCGATGCCTCAAGGCGAATACCGCGGCATGAACCTCAGCATCCTCGATATCGACCACGAGAACGTGGCCTACTTCGGCCACTGCGCAGACCACGACTTCCACCTGCAGAAGTGCACCGCCTGCGGCCTCCTGCGCTACCCGCCCGGAACGGCCTGCCCCTGGTGCCAGAACCGCGAGTTCGACTGGACGGCCGTCGAGGGCAAGGGGACCGTTCACTCCTACGGCGAGGTCCACCAGGCCATCCAGACCCAGTTCCGCGAGCACGCGCCCTACATGATCCTCATCGTCGACCTGGACACGCAGAAGGGGGAGCCGAGCGAGCACGAGGCCCTGCGCGTCGCCGGCAACCTCGTCACCCCCGACGGCGAGCTCGCGCCGCCCGAGCTCGTCAAGCAGGTCGGGATCGGGAGCCGTATGCGCATGGTCTTCGCCGATGTCGCCGATGGCCTCGCCCTCCCCATGTGGACGCTCGATGAGGAGGCGGAGCAGCCCGACGACCCCTGGCGCTATCCGCAAGAATACAACGGGGTCTAGCGCAGGCCCCTGTCGGGGCGGCGCTCCCGCCGGAGGAAGCGCACAATGAGCACGACACCGCCACCCGGGCAGGCCCAGAAGAGATGCTGAGCGCGAACGACAACGAGCTGCTGACCCGCACCGGACCGGGCACGCCCATGGGCGACCTCTTCCGGCGCTTCTGGGTGCCCGTGCTCATCGCTTCCGAGCTCCCCGAGCCCGACTGCCCGCCCGTGCGCGTCGGCGTGCTCGGCGAGGAGCTCGTCGCCTTCCGTGACACGAACGGGACCGTCGGCCTGATCGAGGGGCGCTGCCCCCACCGCCGCGCCGAGCTGTTCTGGGGGCGCAACGAGGAGTGCGGCCTGCGCTGCGCCTACCACGGCTGGAAGTTCGACGTGGACGGCAACTGCGTCGATATGCCCTCCGAGCCGCCCGAGTCCCAGTTCCGGGAGAAGGTCGGGATCACCGCCTACCCCACGCGCGAGTGGGGCGGCTACCTCTGGGCCTACATGGGTCCGCCCGACCTGCCCCTCCCCGAGCTGCCCGAGTTCGAGTGGGCGCACGTCCCCGAGAGCCATCGCTACGTCTCCAAGAAGCTCCAGCAGTGCAACTGGGCGCAGTCCCTCGAGGGCGCCATCGATACCGCCCACTTCTCCTTCCTCCACATGCTCGTCGGCGAGCTTCCCCCCGACGCGCCGAAGGCCCTCCGCTACATGAAGGCCGACGGCTCGCCGAAGTTCACCATCCGTCCCACCGACGCCGGCTTCGTCATCGGCGGCGCCCGCTTCGCCGAGGAAGACAGCTTCTACTGGCGCATCACCCAGTTCCTCGTGCCCAACCACAGCCTCGCCCCCGGAGCCGAGCGCGGCCAGAACATCAACGGCCAGACTTGGGTCCCGATCGATGACCACAGCTGCTGGATCTACACCTACACCTGGAACCCCGACCGCCCCATCACCGAGCAGGAGCTGGCCATCATCAAGGGCGGCAAGGCCAGCATTCACTCCGTCGTCGACGAGAACTACCACCCCGTCCGCAACCGCGCGAACGACTACCTCATCGACCGCGAGGCGCAGCGCACGTCCAGCTACACCGGTGTCCAGGGCATCTCCGAGCAGGACGCCTGCATTCAGGACAGCCAGGGGCCGATCTACGACCGCACGAAGGAGCACCTCGGCACGACCGATGTCGCCATCATCGAGTTCCGCCGCCTGATCCTGCGCATGGCCCGCGACCTGCTCGAGGGCCAGGAGCCCGCCGAGGCCCGCAACGGTCGTGCCTACTGGGTCCGCTCCGGCGCCGAGGTCGCCCCCCGCACGACCCCCTTCGAGGAGGTCGCGGCGGAGCGCACCACGGCGGGAGATCTGGCCTAGCTAGGGATTCGCCAGCGGCGCGACCGACACGTCGATATCCGATACCGACCGGTCGAGCTCGACATCGCGGATGGTCGTGTACAGGAGCTCGCCTTCGTGCCGGACCGCCACCCATAGCTCGTGCGCGGCCCCGGGCGTCAGCCAGTCCGAGCGGTAGGCCACGCTGAACTCGACCGGCAAGGTGGTGGCGTTCTCGATCACCTGGCGCCCCACCGCGACCGCCAGCGAGTCCTCATCGGACACGTCGACCAGCACGACCTCCACGCACGCGCCCGCGGGGAGCGTGACATCCCCGTCCGCGTACCGCACCGTGCCGGTAATCGAGTCGACGTCGCTACCGGCGAAGACGACCGTGAGGAGCAGGGCCGGGACCGTCATCACGATCAGGGCGCTCATCGAGAGCAGCAGAGCGGGCTTCCACATGGCACTCCTCCCGATCCACCGTACAAGTCCGCACAGCGAGGCGGGAAAGATGATCGCGGATGGCGCGTGGGCGCGCTCACGCCCCGTTACCCGCCCTTAACCGGCGGCTCGAAAGGCGGTAGCGGGGGAGGCTCCTAGCCGCCCCTCGCCGTCTCCAGGTCGGCCCGCGCGGCCACGCGCATCCCGCCCTGATCGCTGCTGATCGTCACGAGCTGGAAGCCCGCCGCGGCGTGCTTCGCCGCCAGATCCGCGTTCGCGTGGATGCCCGCGACCACGCCGTGCGCCTTGCACGCCTCCGCGATGCGCACGCGCTCCTGCTCGAAGCGCCCGCCGTTGTCCATCCCCGGCGGCAGCCCCAGCGTGATGCTCAGGTCCGCGGGCCCGACGTACACGGCGTCGATGCCGGGCACCGAGAGGATGTCGTCCAGGTTGTCGAGCGCCTGCTCCGTCTCGATCATCGGGATGCACGCCACTTCCGCGTTCGCGTGCGCGAAGTAGTCCCCGCCCGCGTACATCGTCGCCCGCAGGGGGCCGAAGCTGCGGTTCCCCTCCGGGTGGTAGCGGCAGGCCGCGACCGCCGCCTGCGCCTCCTCGACGCTGTTCACCATGGGGATGATGACCCCCATCGCGCCCGCGTCCAGCATCTTCATGATGATCCCCGGCTCGTTCCAGGGGACGCGGACGAACGGCATCGTCTCGCGCGTGCTGATCGCCTGCAGCATCGTCAGCGCCGTCTGGTAGTCGATGCCGCCGTGCTGCATGTCGATGCAGACGTAGTCGAACGCCTCGCCCGCCATGATCTCGGCGCTGAGGGAGCTGGGCAGGGAGAGCCACCCCCCCAGGGCGACTTCCCCCGCTCGCCAGCGCGCCTTCACACTGTTCTCACGCACGGTTCAACTCCTCTCTCACCGGCCACCGACCACCGATCACCGACCACTACTCGTTCGTCATGATGATCGTGCCCGAGGCCATGAACATGCCGCCCACGCCGTGGCAGACGCTGATCGTGGCGTCCGGCACCTGCGCCGGAGCCGTCCCCCGCATCTGGCGGACGCTCTCCTGCAGGGCGTACATGCCGTACATCCCCGAGTGCATGTAGCTCAGGCCGCCGCCGTTCGTGTTGACCGGCAGGGGGCCGCCCGGGGCCGTGTTGCGCGCCTCGATGAAGGCGCCCGCCTCGCCCCGCCCCACGAACCCGAGGTCCTCGAGTCCGTAGATCGGCAGGTGCGCGAAGGCGTCGTAGATCATCACGTGGTCCACGTCGTCGTGCGTGATGCCCGCCTCCGCGAACGCCTTCGCGCCGGCCACGCGGAACGCGCGCGAGGTGGTCATGTCCTCCATCTGGCTGATCATCGGCGTCTCGACGCTCTCGCCCGTGCCGAGGAGGTAGACCGGCTTCGTGGGGAAGTCCCGCGCCCGCTCCTTCGAGACCAGGATCAGCGCGCCGCCGCCGTCCGTTACGAGGCAGCACTGCAGCAGCCGGAACGGGTAGGCGATCATGCGCGAGTTGAGCACGTCATCGACCGTGATCGGGTCCTTGAACGTCGAGCGCGGGTTGAGCGCCGCCCACTCGCGCTGCACCACGGAGACGGAGGCGAGCTGCTCGTGCGTCATGCCCGTCTCCTTCATGTAGCGCAGCACGCCCAGGGTGAACATCGAGGGCGGCCCGCTCAGGCCGTAGGGCGCCTCGTACTGCCCCGCGAGCGAGGCGGGCGAGCCGCCGAAGCGGTCCATACCAACGCGCGATCGCCCGCTCTCGCCGTGCGTGACGAGCGCGACCTCGCAGAGTCCCTCGTTGATGGCCGCGGCCGCGTGCCGCACGTGCAGCATGAACGAGCAGCCGCCCACGGCCGTGCCGTCGACCCACGTGGGCGTGATGCCGAGGTAGTGCGCGATGCCCGCCGGCGCCTCGCCCGCGGTCGCCACGCCGTCGATGTCGCTCGGCTTCAGGCCGCAGTCCTCCATCGCGTTGAGGGCGGCGTCGGCGTGCAGCTGGATCTTGGAGAGGCCGGGAACGCGGCCGAGCTCGGTCGTCTCGGAGGCTCCCACGATGGCTACGGAACGGGGCTCCATGGCTAACCTCCCAGCGGCCGGAACTTCGGCAGCGAAATCTCGTCGGTGATCGGGGTGAACGCGACCTCGACGGGCATGTCGAGCACGAGCGCCTCCGGCGTCTGCTCGCAGTCGATGATGTTCGTCATCATCCGCGGCCCCTCGTCGAGCTCGACGATCGCGATCGCGTGCGGCTCGGGACCGAACCCCGGCGGCGGCCGGTGGTTGATCACGTAGCTGTAGAGCTTGCCCTTCCCGCTCGCCGTGAAGTTCGAGACCTCGCGCGAGCCGCAGCCCGGACAGAACGACCGCGCCGGGAAGATCACGTCGTCGCAGTCGTCGTCTTCGCAGCGCTGCAGGCGAAGCTCACCTCGCTTCGCGCCATCCCAGAAGTCCTGGGTTTCGGGTGTGGGCACGGGAACCGGGCCCTTGTAGTCGTCGGCCATGAAAGAGCCACCTTCTGGCGTGGTTTCGCGCACGGGGCGCACGCGTCAGCGCATCCTACGAGCTTCGCCGTAAACGTGGGAGCGCGGGGGCCGGATGGGGCCGGGAGGGCGCTGGATCTAGCGAAGGGAGCGCCGCCTTCGCCTGGAACGTTCCTCGTCCTTGACGAAGTCGATCTCTCCCCGGGAGGGAACGCGAAACGAGAACGAAGTCTTGCCTTCCCAGTTGCTCACCGCGAAGTCGCCCCTCGTGATGACGTCCATCCCTATCAGAACGTCGGCGTCTCCGAAGCTGCCCAGGGCCACGGGTATGCCCACGATGACGACCTGGCTCGGAAGCCCGAGGTTGATGAGGTAGGTCGGGACCGTGTCCTCGTCGCCGTTCGCTGTATAGATCGTCGCCACGCCTGTCTGCTTGAGATCGCACCGTTCGACCACGTTCGCCGAGATGAGCGTGCCCGTCGCGCCCGTATCCCAGATCCCATCGAACTGGTGCGTAACCGGCTCCGGCTCCTCGCTCTGATCGTCCCAGGCCATGGAGACGAAGCACGAGCTTCGCAGTTCCAGCATGAGGCCGGAGGCCTTCGCCGTGAAGTTGTTGGCCACTACTCCGCGGGCGAGGTCGCTCTGGAGTGGAAGGACGCGGTGTAGGCCTCGCTGCCTTCGCTGACGAGCTGCAGGAGGAACGTGCCGAGCTCATGGTCCCTGGCGGTGGCCTTCAAGGCAGCCAGATGGTCGTCGTAAGCCCCAAGGACCTTCTCGCCCTTGATCGCGACCACTTTCCCGTTGTACTTCTCGACGAAGTCGCTCTGGTTCCGCAGGTAGAAGCGGAATGCATCCTCGATGCTCTGGCTGCCGACGATCTTCGTCCCTGGCATCTTCCAACCTCGCTGGCGCTCCTATCATGGAGCATCGGGCCGTGCAGGGGGTAGTCCCCAGAGGCCAAAAGCGCTTGATCTGAATACCGTCAGTCCCCGGAGGCCGCTTCGCTGCTCCCCACCCAGACGCGGCTCGCCACCTGCGTGCCCATCACGATCTCGCGCCCCTCGACTGCGATCGTCACGGTGCCCCGGTACGGCTCCGACGACTCCAGCATCGCCACCTGCCCCGGGCGGATGCCCTCCGTGTCGAAGAACTGCAGAAGCTGCTCGTCCTCCTCGAACACCCGCTCGATCTCGACCGTCTCGCCCTCGGGCACGTCCGCCAGGGTCGTCATCGAGAGGTCGCCCGCGTTCGCGAGACCGGGAATCGGGTAGCCGAAGGGGCTGCGCACCGGGTTCCCCAGCGTCTCGATCAGGTGCGGCTCGGTCACGTCCGAGATGCCGTGCTCGAGCAGGTGCGCCTCCTCGTAGGCGCGCCACCAGGGCACCTTCAGCACGGTCGTCAGCAGGCACTCCGCCAGGCGGTGGCGCCGCACCATCTCCTCGGCCCGCCGCAGACCCTCCGGCGTCAGCTCGATCATCTTGCGCCGGTTGATCGAGACCAGGCTGTCGCGCTGCAGGCGCTTCAGCATCCCCGCCACCGATGGCGGCGTCACGCCCAGCCGGTCCGCCAGCCGCACGGCGATCACGCTCTCCCCCTCGTCGTGGTTGAGGCGGTAGATCGCGCTCAGGTAATCGTCGCTGGCGACGTTGACGACCTGCTTCGGCATCGTCCCGATCGTGCCACGGCGCTGGCGTTTTGTCTTGACCGAACGCCCCTTCTATTCACGCACGGGCAGCCGTACACTCGAAGGTGCATTCTCGCCACCAGGGTGGAGACCATGAGCGCAGCCCCCACGACCCCCGAACTCGACCTCTCCTGGCTCGATCTGTACGACGATCCCACGTCCGCCGAGCCCACCAAGAAGGGCCTCACGCTCGATGCGATCGACATCGGCGGCTACGCCTCGCAGGAGGACCTGCCCCGCGACATGACCCCCCGCCTCCGCGGCGCCGCCCCCCGCGAGGACGCCCACCGCATGGGCCTCACCTACAACACCAAGCACGACGTCTGGGCCGACCAGTGCCGCTCCCTCTACGAGGAGGCCATCCAGCGCCAGTGGTCCTCCGCGCGCGACATCCCCTGGGACACCCTCAAGGAGCTCCCCGACGAGAAGGAGCGCGCCATGTGCCAGGTCGCGACCATGCTCGCCGAGGTCGAGTTCATCGCCGGCGACGTCCCCGGCCAGTGGCTCCCCGCCATCAGCGGCGACGAGTTCGAGGTCGGCCTCTTCCTGATGAGCCAGATCATGGACGAGGCGCGCCACACCGACGTCTTCCGCAAGCGCGCCCTCGCCAACGGCGGCGGCCTCCTCCAGCAGGGCGCCGGCCTCGGCCTGCGCAACCTCATCGAGGCCCAGGACTTCACCGAGATGTCCGTCCTCATGCACGTCCAGGCCGAGGGCTTCGTCCAGTCCATGTTCCGCATGGGCGAGCTCATCGGCCCCACCCAGGCCGACAAGCGCATCTTCCGCATGGCCGCCCAGGACGAGTCCCGCCATCTCGCCTTCGGCGTGATGCACCTCAAGCACATCCTCTCCGAGACGCCCGAGCGCCGCGAGGAGATCCACCACTACCTCGACAAGGCCGAGGACCGCTCCGCCGGCGGCGGCAGCGGCGACGTCACCTTCCCGCCCGTGTTCGAGTCGCTCTGCATCCTCCTCGGCGGCGGCAAGGACCGCTTCGACGAGGGCGTCGCCAAGTTCCTGCTCCTCCGCAGGCGCCAGGTGAAGGAGTACCTCCACCGCCTCGATGTCGCCGGCCTCGGCGACCGCCGCGAGCGGCTCGGCTCCGCCCTCGCCCAGTACGCCAACTAGCGCCATGGCCGAAGGCGAGGCCGGCGAAGGCCCCATCACCGCGGAGATGCGCGCCGCCGCGGAGGCGCTCGGCTGGGACGAGGGCCTCCTCGACCGCGCCCTCGACTTCGGCTACAAGCCCCGCACCCTCGTGAGCGCCCTCGCGACGAAGCTCGCCCCCGCGCAGGCCAAGAGCTTCCTCGACCGCGAGCCGCTCAAGCCCGACCTCTCCTGGATGGACGCCCCCACCGAGTGGGGCGTCCGCGCCGAGCAGGCCGATCCCGAGATGGGCCTGACCGTGGGCGACATCATGGTCGGCTCCTACGGCGAGGTCCCGGACGTCTGGACCGACCGCACCGAGATCGCGCGCGGCTCCAACCCCCAGCTCGGGCAGGAGGACATGGGCTACACCATCTTCGAGAAGGCCGTCGTCTGGACCGACTCCGTCGCCGACCTCTACGAGCGCGCCATCCGCGACCGCTGGGCGCCCGCCACCGATCTCGGCTGGCGCAGCCTCGAGGCCCTCCCCGACGATATCGAGAAGGCCATCTGCCAGGTCATGACCGAGCACAGCGAGCGCGCCTACGCCGAGGCCACCGTCCTCGGCCGCTGGCTCCCCGAGATCAGCTACGGCTTCGTCGAGATGAAGCTCTTCATGGGCAGCGTCATCTACGACCTGGCTCGCCATGCCGAGGCCTTCCGCAAGCGCGCCCTTTCCAACGGCGGCGGACTCGGCCTCCAGGCTCCCACCGACCTCATCCGCGGCGCCACCGAGGCCCGCAGCTACCCCGAGCTCATGGCCTACCTGTTCGTGCAGGACAGCGCCTTCCTCACCTTCTTCCACCACGCCGGCGACCTCGCCCAGAACCAGCTCGAACGCGACCTCTACGCACTCGTCGCGAGCGATCGCGAACGGCTGATGGAGTACCAGGTCGACCGCCTCGAGTCGTACCTCGTGGCGATGCCCGACCGTCGCGAGGAGCACCAGCGCTACCTGGCCAAGGCCGAGGTCCGCCTCGCCCGCGAGTGGAACGACGCCGCCGTGCGCGAACCCCTGCTCCTGCTCCTCGGAGGCGGCCGCGAGAACGCCGCCGCCGGCGAAGCCGCCCTCACCGCCTTGCGCCGCCGCCAGGTCGAGGAGTACCTCGGCCACCTCGACCGCGCCGGCTTCATCCGCAGCCGCCTCCACTCCGGCCTCGCCGCCTACCTCGAGGAACCCGAAACCGCCCCCGCCTAGCCCTCCAGCAGTGGCTCCAGCGTCTTCCGCACCACCTCCGCGCTCGTTCCGATTGCGAAGACCACGTCGCGCCCCACCGGTTCGAGCAGCGCGACCACGCGACCGTCGTCCTGCGTCGCCAGCGTCACATCGCCCTCCACCGCCACGTCCGCGTCCCGCGTGGCGATGGCGCGATGCGTCTCCGCGAACTCGCGCGCCTCCTCCTCGTCCCCGAAGCGCACGTAGGCGATCAGCGACGCCTCACCCTCGGGGTTCGCGAACAGGGAGTAGCGGTCCCCGGCCCAGCCCGCGACGGCATCGAGGACCTCGTGGTTCTCGTCGCGCTTGTACCAGTCGGGGTGGAAGGGCGCATCGCCGAGCAGGTAGTTGGCAAGGTGGAATTCGCCCAGTGTGCCGGACTGCCTGGGGGACCAGAAGATCCCGAGGCTCACGCGTATCTGCCGCTGGGGCAGGGTGGAGTAGGAAAGGAGGTACTCCGGCTCCCAGCCCGAGGCGAGCAGCTGCGGGTGGAGGATCTGGGACGTTGCCGAAGGCGGCTCCTGCAGCAGCTCGTTGAGCGCATCTCGACCGTTCGCCTCGATGAACGAGGTCACCGCGTCCGCTCCCGCCGTGTAGGGGAAGTAGAACTCGCGCAGCAGACCCGCGGGAAAATCGTGCCACGCCCTGACCGTCAGAACCTCGTCCACGGGGATCCCGAGGGCGGCTTCCGCCCACCGGGCCTCGTGATACATGGCGTCGCCCTCGACGATCGCCGACCAGGCGAGCGTCGCGTCGAGACTGTAGGCGGCCGCCCCGGACGTTCTCGCGAGGTCGAAGTGATGGTCCTGGATCGCGTGCACCATCTCGTGCACGAGGATCAGCAGTTCATCCTGGCTGAGCGCGTCGAGTTCGATCTCGTCCTTGTCGGTCACGACCCAGAGCGTGTTGTCGTAGTAGAAGCCCCCGAGGAAGCCCAGCTGGTAGTCGAGCAGGTCCCTGGGCTCGTCCGGGTCGAGGTGGCCCATGAGCTGGAGGAACATGGTTCTGGCCTCCACCCAGTAGCGTTTCTCCTTCTCCGTGGCGCCCTCCCAGTACGCGTCCTCGAGGTCCTCGGGTGCAACGGCTCGGGCCCGCAGGTCGCGCGGCGCCTCCAGCCCCCGCACCTCCGCCACCTCCTCCAGCATCTCGCTGAGGTCCTCGGTCAGCGGCGCAGCCTCCGGCGTGGCGGTGGCCGTGGCCGTCCCGCGCGCAGGTGACGTGGCCGCCTCGCGCGCGGGTGACGTGGCCGGACGCTGCGTCTCCGCCTCGCCGCCGCCGCCGCACGCGGCGACCGCCAGCGCCAGCAGCAGCGGGAGAAGCGTGCGGGCGGCGAACGTCATGGCGCCGGCAGTCTAGCCCCCGACCAGCGGCGCCAGCGCCGCCCGCGCCACCTCCGCGCTCGTCCCGATCGCGAAGATCACGTCGCGCCCCACCGGCTCGATCAGCGCCACGACCTTCCCGTCGGGCCGCGTCGCGAGCGTGACGCCGTCTTCCTCCGCCACCTCCGCCCGCCTCGTCGCGGCCGCGCGATGCGTCTCGGCGAACTGGGCGGCCTCGTCCTCGTCCACGAAGCGGACCCGCGCCACCAGCACCCGCTCGTCGCCGCCCTCAAGGACGGAGTAGCGGTCGCCCGCCCAGCCCTTCGCCGCCTCCACCGCCGCCCGGCTCGCGGGACCGAAGAGCCAGTTCGGCAGGTACGGCGCATCCCCGACGAGGTAGTTGATCAGGTGAAATTCGCCGAGCGAGCCTGAGCGCCGGACATGCCAGCCCGGACCGAGGCCGTCGAGGATCTCGCCGGTCGGCAGCGAGGACTCGCCCACCTCCTCCGGTTTCCAGCCCGAGCCGAGCAGCTCCCGGTGCAGGATGAGCGTCGTTGCCGGTGGCGGCTCGGCGAGCAGCGCGTTCAACCCCTCCGTGCCCGCATCGGTCAGGACGAAGCCCGCCCAGCTCGCGCCGGTCCTGTAGGGAAAGAAGATCTCCCGCAAGACCGCCGGCGGGATATCCGCGCTCTGGTTCGCCGAGGCCAGGAAGTACACGTCACGCGCACCCGGCAGAGACAGGTACCGCACGGCGTGCCGATCCGTGTGCACGACCGCGTCGCCCTCGACAACCGCCGTGAAGGCCAGTTCCGCGTCGAGGTTGCCCCGGATGTCGTCGAACGTGGCGTTCAGGTCGAAGTGGTAGTCCTGCAGGGCGTGGATGATCTCGTGGACAAGCGTGCTCCGCTGCGGAAGGGTCAGCTCCTCCAGCCCCACGCCCTCCTCTTCGGTGACCACCCACAGGGTCTTGCGGTCGGACGAGTAGAACCCCAGCACGAGGTCCAGGAACGACGTCTGGATGTCCCACAGGTGCTCGTCGTTGTCGAGATAGCCGAGCAGGCGGTAGACCTCCGTCGCCTCGTCGAGCTCGGCCCGGTCTTCCTCCGTGAAGAGGTCCAGGTACGTGTCGTACACGTTCGCCCGCGCGACCGTGAGGGCTCGCATCGTCTCCGGCGCCTCCAGCCCCCGCACCTCCGCCACTTCCTCCAGGAGCGTCCGGATGGACTCGGGCAGCGGCGGGACCTCGCCCCTCCCGGGGCTCGGCGTGGCCGGCTCGACCGTCGGGGTGGCGCTGCCGTCTCCCGCCGGGGTGGCGCTGCCGTCGGCCGCCGGTGTGGCGCCGCCGTCCGCCGCCGGGGAGGGGCTGCCGTCGGCCGCCTGGGTTGCCGTCGCGACAGGGGTCGGTGTCGCGGTGGCGGCGGGCGAGGCGTCCGGCGTCGCCGGCGGCGGCTGCTGGCGCTCGCCGCCACACGCCGCGACCGCGAGCGCCAGCAGGAGCGTCGCGAGGAGAGCCGCCAGCGTGCGCTTCATGGGTGGACCCATTCTTGCCCGCGGCACGACCGCACCGCCACACCGGACCACCGATCCCGTCGCCCGCTTCCTTACCCTTGACCGCCGTCCCCGGCGCCGCCGCCACCCAGCGTCCGCGCCCCTCCCGAATCTTGCCCGCGGCGCGTTTCCTGCGCTAGATTGAAGGCGGCGGCGCATTCGTCTAGCGGCCTAGGACACCGCCCTCTCAAGGCGGAGATCAGGGGTTCGAATCCCCTATGCGCTACCACCCCCTCCCGTGTCTCCCCGCCTGTTCCGGTGCCCCGCCCCACGGCTGCCGTACGGCCAGTTAGAATCGGCATCGATTCGAGCACAGCCGGGAACAGGCCGGCAGGAGAGAGTCATGACAGCGCGAGTAGTGATCTCGGCCGACAGCCACACCGAGAGGTTCCTCGACCTCTCCGAGTACATCGATCCCGCCCACCGTCCGAAGATGGACGAGCTCAACAAGCGCGACGAGGAGCGGCTCCAGAAGATCCTCGCGAACATGCGCGCCCGCGGGCAGGAGACCTCCTACTCCGGGCGGAAGAACACCATGGAGGAGTTCCGCATCAGCGTCGACCTGGGCGACCGCATGGAGGCGATCACCAGCGATGGCGTCTGCGCCGAGGTCGTGATCGAGCGCGGCGGCTCCCGCGACCCCGATGTCGAGTTCCTGCGCGCCTGCAACATGGCCTACTACCGCTGGTTCAACGAGCATTTCGCCGACGAGGCCTACCGCTTCATCGGCGTCGCCGCCATCACCATCGGCGACATCGACACGGGCATCGAGGAGCTGAAGGCCGCCCACGACCTCGGCTTCCGCGCCCTCATCCTGCCCGGCTCCCACTACTGGTTCCCGGGCGCCCTCCCCTTCCACGATCGCGCCTACGACCCCCTCTGGGCGACGGTGCAGGAGATGGGGATCCCCATCCTCTTCCACCCCGGCTTCGGTCGCGAGAACCCCAGCCTCCCCGCCGACCCCGACGGGCAGGTCTTCAAGTACGGCCCCCTCACCACGCTCGAGCTCCGCGGCGCCCTCAAGCACTTCCTGCTGGGCGGCATCGCCGAGCGCTTCCCCACCCTCAACTTCGGCTGGGTCGAGTCCGGCAGCCTCTGGGTGCCGCCCCTCCTCGACGAGTACGACGCGCTCGTGAAGCGCCGCCCCGGCGGCCAGAGCCAGGAGCTCCTGCCGAGCGAGCTCTTCGCCCGCCAGGGCTTCTGCGCCGGCCCCCTGACCAAGTCGGAGGTCGATGCGCGGTACCGCCTCGGCATCGACAACCTCATGTTCGGCACCGACTACCCCCATCCCGAGGGCACCTATCCGCACACCCAGTCGATGATCGACGAGATGTTCGAGGGCGTCAGCGCCGAGGAAACCGACAAGATCCTCGCCACCAACGCCGCCCGAGTGTTCAACCTCGATATCGGCAGGCTGACCAGCTCGACCGTCGCGGTCGGCTAGACCGGCGCCGGCACGACAAGCGAGCCCCGGCTGGCTTCGACCGGCCGGGGTTTCGTGTGCCCGGGGAAGGGCTCAGGAGCGAGTGTAGGGGCTGATGGCGGCGTTGATCGCGTCCGCCAGCAGGTTCAGGCAGAGCAGCAGGAAGGCGAGGATGGCGCCGGGGAAGACGGGATACCACCACGCACGCTGGAGGTAGGGCCGGCTGTCGTTCACCAGCCCGCCCAGGGAAGGCGTGTCCGCCTCGATCCCGAGCCCGAAGTAGCCCAGGGCGGCCACGATCAGCACGCCGCTCGCGATCGCCAGCGCCACCTGCACGAGCAGGGGCGGAAGGGCGTTGATCACGATGTGCCGGAAGATGATCCGGGGCGTGCTGGCCCCGAGGACCTGCGCCGCAAGCACGTAGTCCTTGTTCCGCTCGCCCAGCATCTGGGCGCGGGCGAGGCGCGTGAAGCCGGGAATGGCGAAGACCACGATCGCGATGCCGATGTTCTGGAGTCCCTCTCCGAGGATGGTGAGGATGGCGAAGGCGATAAGCAGGCCCGGGAAGGCCAGCAGGGCATCCACCAGGCGCATCACCACCGAGTCGGCCCAGCCCCGCACGTAGCCCACGGTGAATCCGGCCACGGTGCCGATGACGGCGCCGGTCAGGACCGACACGAAGCTCAGGGCGAGGGCGGTCTTCAGCCCGTGCAGGTTGCGGGAAAAGAGATCGCGCCGCAGCTCGTCCGTGCCGAACGGGTGGTCCCAGGAGGGCGACAGCAGCCGCGCGGATGCGTCCTGCGCGATCGGGTCGTGCCAGGCGATGACGGGCGCCGCGATGGCCGCGATGGCGATGATGAGCAGGCCGCCCACGGCGATGGCGCCCTGCGGGTTGCGGAGCAGCCGCCACATGGTGTCCGCCCAGATCGACCGGGCCTGGTCCGATCTGAAGGTCGTGAACTCTTCCCGGCGGGTGGCGGCGCTCATCGGACCCTCACCCTCGGGTCGACGAAGCCGTAGATGATGTCGGCCAGCAGGTTCACGGTCACGAAGATGACGACGAGCACGACCAGCATGGTCTGCACCACGAGGTAGTCGAGGCGCTGGATCGCTTCCACCACCACGCGACCGAGGCCGGGCCGCGTGAAGACCGCCTCGATGATCACGACCCCGGTCAGCACTTCACCCACCTGCAGCGCCATGATCGTGATCACGGGAATGAGCGAGTTGCGCAGCGCATGGCGCGCGATGACGGTGCTCTCCCCGAGCCCCTTCGCCCTCGCCGTGCGAACGAAGTCCTGGCCGACCACGTCCGTGATCGTCGTGCGCGTGTACCGCGCCAGCACCGCGCTGATGGGCATCGCCAGGGCGATCACGGGCAGGGCCAGGTGGTGCAGCGAGTCCACCGGGTCGTCGAGGATCGACACGCGCCCGTGCGAGGGGAACCAGCCAAGCTCGGCGGCGAAGATCCAGAGCAGGATGATGCCCGACACGAAGCTCGGAACGCCCACGGCAACCATGGTGTAGCCCGAGAGGAGCCAGTCCCAGCCGCTCCTCGGCTTCACCCCTCCGAGGATGCCGAGGGGGATACCGAGCAGGATGGCGAAGGCGTAGGCCGCGATCCCCAGCTCCAGCGTGGGCGGGACGTTGATGGAGAACAGGCGGTTGACGCTCAGGCCGCTCGTGAAGGAGTACCCCAGGTCCCCCGACAGGAGATCGCCCAGCCAGCGGATGTACTGCTCCGGCCAGCTGTCGTGCAGGCCGAGCTGGTCGCGGATGGCGTAGAGGTCCTCGGCCGTCGCTTCCTCGCCCGCGATCACGAGGGCGGGATCGCCCGGAATCAGCCGCAACACGAGGAACGCCGCCACCGTGCCCAGGAACAGGATGGGAATCGTCTGCGCCACCCGGTTCACGATGAACGGAGCCATATACCTCGCCCTCTGGCTCGGGTTCCCGGGCGCCGCGCCGGCGCTCGCCGGAGCCGTGAGCATACACAGGCGGGCAACGTGTGGGGCGGAAGCCCAACGGGGCCGCGATGAGCCCCCGCACGGATGCGGGAGCGGTATAGTACCGGCCACGCGTCAGAAGCCGCGCAGCCGGATTTCCGATGGAGGCCCATCACCCGGCGCAGCGGTCGACACACCACGGGAGGTTCCCATGACTTCGACCTGGAAGAAGCCCATCTCACGCCGCCGGATGCTCGCCGGATCGGGCGTCGCGCTTGGCGCCGGCGTCACCGCTGCCCTGGTCGGTTGCGGCGACGACGACGACGAGGCCCCCGCGCCCGCGGCCACCGAAGCGCCCGCGGAGGCGACCGAAGCCCCCGCCGAAGCGACGGAGGCGCCCGCCGAGGCGACCGAGGCTCCGGCGGAGGCCACCGAGGCCCCGGCTGAAGAGGAGCCGGAGGCGACCCCCGAGCCCACCGAGGCTCCCGACACGGGCCCGAAGCAGGGCGGCACGCTCCGCTACGCCGTGCAGGGCGACCTGCTGCTGACGAACGGAGCTCCGTTCACGCGCGCGCAGGGCATACCCATCCTCGTCTTCGAGAGCCTCATCCGGTACGAGGATGCTCCCTCGCCGACACTGGTGCTGGCCGACCTGTACGAGGTGTCGGACGACTTCTCCGAGGTCACCATCCGCATCAAGGAGAACGCTGTCTTCCACGACGGCTCCCCTGTCACGCCCGAGGATGTCTTCTTCGGCATCGATGCCATCGTGAACCCAGAGCAGTACGGATTCAGCTTCAGGGGCCAGTTGAAGGCGTTCGCGTCGCGCGTCGTGGCGATGGACAAGATCGACGACCGCACCATGGTCTTCAAGTTCGACGCGACCCTCACGAACATCAATGACTTCTTCGCCCAGTTCCCCGTGACGAAGAAGGACACGTACGCGCAGCTCCAGACCGGCGAGAACATCCAGGGCACGGGGCCCTACAAGATGAAGTCCTGGACCCCGGGTGTCGGCTACGAGCTCGAGCCGAGCACGAACTGGCACGACGACCGCGGCCCCTACATGGACGGGATCGAGGTCATCCAGTTCGCCGACGCCGAGGCCGTCGGCCAGGCCTACGACGCCAACGACATCGACATCGCGTCGGGCGTAAGCCCGCTCTTCGCCAAGGCGCACGAGGAGGACGTGGAGATCGCCGCAAAGTGGGGGATCATCTACGTCGGCCTCAACGTCACGAATCCCCTGTTTGAGGACAAGCGGGTTCGGCAGGCGTTGTTCTTCGCGATCGATCGCGAGCGCATCATCAACGAGTTGCTGGAAGGGCTCGTTGAGCTCACCACCCAGCCGTGGGACCCCGGCAGCCCCGCCTTCGACCCCGACCTCGAGCAGCCCTTCTACGAACCCGAGCGGTCGAGGGCCCTCCTCGCAGAGGCCGGCTTCAGCCAGACCGAACCAATCACCTTCGACCACTACGCGAACCATCCCACGGTGGGCGCCCAACTCGCCTCGCTCGTCAAGCAGAACTTCGCCGACGTCGGGGTCGATATCGAGCTGGTCGGCCATCAGATCCCCGACATGAACAAGAAGCTCTTCGAGCGAGACTTCGAAGCGGGGTGGTTCCTGCTCACGGGCTTCTCGCCGTTCTCACCGGTCACGGTGATCACCCAGCCGCTGCCCTTCCAGGACAACAACCCGAGCAAGTACACGAACCCGGTGTTCCTGGACATCAGGGAGAAGCTGCGCACGCTCGATCCGTTCTCGGAAGAGGCGAAAGTCCAGTACGACCGCTTCAACGAGCTCTTCCACGACGATCCCTGGCTGCTTCCCTGCGCCCCCACCCGGGGCCTGAGCGTCGTGAAGCCGAGGGTGCAGGACTACCGAAACTACATCGAGCCGCTCACCTACCTCGGCCACATCTGGATCGACGACGACGCCTAGGGGGCAGCCCCGGGTAGTCACATCCGTTCCGTCACGCCGCCGCCGGTCTCCGACCGGCCGGCGGCGCGGCGATCGAAGCACCTGACCGGTCGGGCGCGCCTGTCGCGCGCCCGCAGGAGGAACCATGCCTGACGCCGCCGATTTCGCGGGCTACTCCACCCTCGAAGCCACCGAGTACGCCGGAGGGTGGCCCGAACGGCCCGACGCCGGCGGCCTCCCCAACGTCGTCTACATCGTCCTCGACGATGTCGGCTTCGCCCAGTTCGGCTGCTACGGCTCCTCCATCGAGACGCCCAACATGGACCGCCTCGCCGCCAACGGCCTCCGCTACACCAACTACCACACCACCACCCTCTGCTCCCCCTCGCGCGCCTGCCTCCTCACCGGCCGCAACCACCACACCGTCGGCATGCGCTCCGTCTCCAACTGGGCGCGCGCCTACCCGAACGGCCGCGGCGCCATCACCAACCGCGCCGCCACCATCCCCCAGCTGCTCCGGGACCGGGGCTTCTCGACCTTCGCCGTGGGGAAGTGGCACCTCGCGCCCATGTCCGAGACCTCCGCCGCCGGCCCCTTCGACCACTGGCCCCTGCAGAAAGGCTTCGAGCGCTACTACGGCTTCCTCGATGCGCTCACCGACCAGTTCGCCCCCGAGCTCACCTACGACAACCACCGCATCCCCACCCCCGACACCCCCGGCTACCACGTCAGCGAGGACATGATCGACCGGGCCATCGAGTTCATGCGCGACCAGCGCGCCATCTACGAGGAGAAGCCCTTCTTCCTCTACGTCGCCTTCGGCGCCTGCCACGACCCCCACCAGGCGCCCCCGGAGTACCTTGAGAAGTACCGCGGCCGCTTCGACGAGGGCTATGAGGTGGCCCGCGAGGAGTGGTTCGAGCGCCAGAAGGCGATGGGCATCGTCCCCGAGGACACGGTCCTCCCGCCCGGCAACCCCAACGTCCCGCCCTGGGACAGCCTCACCCCCGACCAGCAGCTCGTCGCCAACCGCCTCCAGGAAGCCTTCGCCGCCATGCTCGACCACACCGACGTCCAGATCGGGCGCCTCCTCGAGTACCTGGAGCGGACCGGCGAGATCGACAACACCCTCATCGTGCTCACCTCCGACAACGGCGCCAGCGACGCCGGCGGACCGCACGGCGTCGTGAACTGGCTGCGCGGCATGAACGGGCTCGAAAGCGAGGCGTACAACCTCGATCACGTCGATGACATCGGCGGGCCCCGCTCCCACACGAACTATCCGTCCGGCTGGGCCCAGGCCGGGAACACCCCCCTCCGCTGGTACAAGCAGTACCTGCACGCCGGCGGCATCCGCGCGCCCCTCGTCTTCCACTGGCCCGAGCGCATCCGGGAAAGCGGCCTCCGCCACCAGTTCCACCATGTCACCGACGTCACGCCCACGGTCCTCGACCTCCTCGGCATGGAGGCGCCCGCCGTTTTCGAGGGCATCCCCCAGCTTCCCGTGGCCGGCGAGAGCATGGCCTACACCTTCGACGAGCCCGACGCCCCCACCCGCAAGGTCACCCAGCACTTCGAGCTGAACGGCCACCGCTCCATCTGGCACGAGGGCTGGAAGGCCGTCACCCGCCACGTCATCGGCGATGACTTCCAGACCGAGCCCTGGGAGCTCTTCCACCTCGACGAGGACTACTCCGAGAACTACGACCTTGCCCAGGAGGAACCGGAACGGCTGCAGGAGCTCATCGCCCGCTGGTGGGTCGAGGCGGCTCGACACGATGTGCTCCCGCTCGAGCAGGGCGGCGCCGCCTCGGCCGTCGGCAACCTCGCTCCCGGCGCCCCCCAGGACCGGACCACGTTCACCTACGCGCAGGGCATGGCCCACGTGCCCACCGTCGCCGCCGCCGACATCCGTAACCGCTCGCACCGCATCAAGGCCGATATCGTGCGCGAGGGCGCCGGCGAGGGCGTCATCCTCGCCCACGGCGGCTACGCCGGCGGCTATGCCCTCTACGTCCTCGACAACCGGCTCGTCTACGAGCACAACCTCGCCGGCGACTCCACCCGCATCGTCGCGGACGAGGACCTGCCCGCCCGCGCCTCCGTCGAGTTCGCCTTCACGAAGACGGGCGAGAACCGCGGCGTCGGCGTCCTCACCGTGGACGGCCGCGAGGCCGCCCGCGGCGAGATCCCCCGCACCCTCGGCGGGCTCTTCACCATCGAGGGCCTTGATGTGGGGTCGGACACGGGCACCGCCGTGAGCGACCGGTACGAGGCGCCCTTCCCCTTCTCCGGCGCCATCCAGTCCATCGTCATCGAGGTCGACGACGACCAGTCCCTCGACCCCGCCCGGCTCGCCCGGGCGGAAGAAGCACAGCAGTAGCCGCGCCTCCACCGCGAGTCCCGGGGGGCTGGTCGCGCGGCCGGCGCCTGTCTAGGGGGAGGCGTCGTCGACCGGTGGCTCGCGCTTCTCGTACCAGAAGTCGAACACCTCATCGACGATCGCTATCACGTCCTGCGAGCCGCCTTCCTTGAAGGCCGCCTCGACGTGACAGGCGCCCAGGCTCGTCCCCTCGCAGCCATCTGACTCATCCTCGGCCTGGGACTTCTGGTACAGCCGCTGCAGCCCGGCCCAGAAGTCCTCTCCCAGCTTGCGGTAGAGGTCCCGGAACAGGCGCTCGCCCAGCGAATAGGAGCACAGGAACTGCTGCGATGTCTGGTTCGGTCCGATGGCCTCGAGATCGATGATCCGCCGGGCGTAGGGGCAGGGGAAGACCGCGTCGCGCTCGGGGAGATCCTTCAACGTGTCGCTCACGACGGTCTCCAGGAGATTCGCCACCCCTTCATCGACCCACGGCAGGTTCCCCCTCCAGTAGTAGTGGGCGACCTCGTGGATGATCGGGATGAAGGCCCTCGTCCTCGGAAAGGACAGCGAGTCGACCTCCGGCTTGAGCGCGATGTGCGTCCCGAAGTGCGTGCCGAAGAACCGCGTCGTCACCGCATCCTCGAACAGGAAGGTGACCTGTCGGGACGGCAAGGGCTCGTCCATGAGCTCCTCGAGGGCCGCCGTCGCCTCCTCGATGAGGTCCATGGTCCTCGCGGGGCCGGCCTTGGTCCGAATGATGGTGAGTTGCACCTCTCCGGACCCGGGTAGCTCGACGGTCCGGTCCTCCCGCATCGTCTCCGCCGGGTCCAGCAGCGTCTCGATCAGGTCCGGGTTCGTCCTGTACACGCCCCAGAGCGTCGACACCACCACCGTCTCGTCTTCGGTGATGCCGTCCTCGACCGCGGGGTGCTCCAGCACGCTCGCCAGAGCTTCCGGCGCCTCGCGGGCCAGGATGGCAAGAGCGCGGGTTGCGGCGGCCCCGGCGGGAGGCAGGTCCTGGAGGAACGGCATCGTCGCCACGATGTCGACTCCTGCCTCGGCAAGCGCCGCAAGGTTCCGCACGGCCCAGCGCTCGTCGGTCGTGATGTCGTCCTGGAGCCAGGGCAAGCCGGCGACGAAGTTGCCGAGCTGGAGATCAGCCTCGGCGAGTGCCGCCAGGTGCCACACCGTCCAGCGTTCGTGCTCGGTGACGCCGTCCTGGAACCAGGACAGGTCGGCGACGAGGTTGGCGAGCTGGAGATCAGCCTCGGCGAGTACCGCCAGGTTCCACACGATTCTACGTTCGTGCTCGGTGACGCCGTCCTCGAGCCAGGGCAAGCCGGCGACCAGGTTGGCGAGTTGGAGATCGGGCTCGGCGAGTGCCGCCAGGCTCCACACGACTTTGCGTTCGCGCTCGGTGACCTCGTCCTGGAACCAGGGGAAGTCGATGACGGAGCGGGCGAGTTGGGGGCCGGCACCGGCGAGCGACACCAGGTTCGACGCGATCCAGCGCTCGTGCTCGGTGATGTCGTCCTGGAACCAGGGCAGGCCGGCGACGAGGCCGGCGAGTTGCGGCTCAACGGACGCGAGGTCGTTCAAGTGCCTCACGGTCCAGCGCTCGTCGGTCGTGACGGCGTCCTGGAGCCAGGGCAGGCCGGCGACGAGCCTGGCGAGCCGGAGGTCCCCCTCCGCGAGCGCCTCCAGGTTCCACACGGTCCAGCGTTCGTGTTCGGTCACATCGTCCTGGAACCAGGGCAGGTCGGCGACGAGCCTGGCGAGCTGGAGGTCCCACTCCGCGAGTGCTTGCAGGTTCCACACGGCCCGGCGTTCGTGCTCGGTCACGTTGTCCTGGAACCAGGGGAAGTCGATGACGGAGCTGGCGAGTGGGAGGCCGGCGCCGGCCAGCGACACCAGGTTCGACACGATCCAGCGCTCGTGCTCGGTGATGTCGTCCCGCATCCATGGGAAGGCGGCGACCTGGCCGGCGAGGGGTGTTCGTTCGGCGAGTTTTCGGAGGTTGGTGAGAGTCGACCGCTCGTCTTCATCCAGGCCGTCCCGCATCCAATCCGCCCCGGCCACCAATCGGCCTGCGGATGCACTGCGGGCTCTCGTCCGGCCCAGGGTCTGGAGGTCCAGCCACTCGTCGTCGCTGACTCCGTCCGCAAGCCACGGGTAGGTGGCGACCCGCCGCGCGACCTCGATGTCCGCACGAGCGAGGATGTCCACCTGCTGCAGGGCCCTCAGCTCGTTGCCGTCGGGCGCTTCCCTGAGCCACGGGAGCGAGGCGACCGAGGCTGCCAGTGCCGGGTCGGACTGCTGCAGCCTCGCCAGCGCCAGCAGGGCGACATGTGAATCGTGGTTCAGGGAGCCTCGGGCCCAGGGAAGGGTTTCCCGTAGTGCGGCGAATGATCCCGATGCCGGCAGGCGCCTGTCGACGACCTCGAAATCGCCCGCGGCAACCGTCTTGCCCGCAACCGCCAGCTCGGTGCGGTACGTTCCCGGCTGCCAGAACCCCGCGGTGGCCCAGCCCTGGCCAGAGGTTCGATAGCTGTTCGTCCAGCCTTCGTCGATGGAGGCCGTCGACGTGTGGCTCGCAAGCACGGTTCCGTCTGAACGGGAGATCGTTGTGTCGATCGAGAAGTCGATGCGTGTGTCGGGGGGAGGGTGGTGGAGTTGGAGCTGCCAGCTGATGAATCGCGAGGTGGCTCGGTCGAACGTTGTCCTGTAGACCCGCTCCGCGCGCGGCACGGGCGCGGCTCCCCTTTCGAAGAGGTCCAGGGAGATGACCGTTGCGTTCAGGGAAGGGATGTAGCCCGCCCGGTCCGTGTCGGT
This sequence comes from Tepidiformaceae bacterium, assembly GCA_965203115.1. GTDB lineage: Bacteria > Chloroflexota > Dehalococcoidia > Tepidiformales > Tepidiformaceae > UBA2991. The sequence goes on from OZ241859.1 coordinate 601,985, forward strand.
CGTGTCCGTGGCTGCCCGCTGGAGGCGCACCTCCACGCCGACGGCGTTGCTCTGGTGGAAGTTGCCTGAACGGCTCAACGTCGACAGGTCGAGCGCCGTGTTTTCGGTGCTCCAGCGTCCCCCCTCGGGGCGGGTGCTCACGTAGAGGATTGCGGGATTCGCGACCGATCGCCACACCGTCACCTCGACAGTGGCGCTCTCGCCGCCTCCCAGTGGAACCTCCACGCCGACCGCGTTGCTCTGGTGGAAGCTGCCCGAACGGCTCAGCGCCGACAGGTCGAGCGCCGTGTTTTCGGTGTTCCAGCGTCCCCCCTCGGGGCGGGTGCTCACGTAGAGGATTGCGGGATTCGCGACGGATCGCCACACCGTCACCTCCACCACCACCGTGGTTGTCCCGGGAGGCGTTCCCTGTGCGCTCGTCGCGCCGGGACCGGCGGCCAGCGCCAACGCGCAGGCCAGCGCGATCAGGAGCTGCGTTTTCATGCCGGCGTACTGTACATCGCGGCGCGCGGCGGTCGGCGGCGCCGGTGGCTGCCGCCTCCTACTCCGCGAGCACCACGAAGCGGCCGCTGTCGCTCCGGCCGAACACCTCCGGCAGGTACGTCTCTTCCGCGAAAGTGGGCGCCACGAAGAAGTCGCCGGGCGTTGTTGCACGCGCGTAGTAGACGTACTGGTGGACGCCCTTCGGGATGCGGCTCGCGAGCAGCGTCACGCGGTCGTCGCGCAGGTTCACCTGGTCCCAGGGGCTGTAGTACCAGGCGTACCAGGGCGCCTGGTACGAAGGCGCCCCCTGGAGCAGCGCCGCCGTCTGCTCCTCCCGGAGCTGTTCGCGCAGCCAGGCGGGGACGATGGCGAGCTTCGGGTCGATCGGCTCGAGCCCCGCCGGCAGGAAGTCCTCGACCCGGGCGAAGAGCCGGTCCGCCGGGGCGACCACCGTCACCGTCACGCGCACCACGTCGCCCGGAGAGGCGCTCGTGATGGGCGTCTCCGGATCCTCCAGCAGCGTGTACCGGTGCGAGACCGCGAAGCCCCGGTTGAGCGCCTCGATCTCCTTCGCGGGCGTCACGTAGCGCAGGTTCAGGCTGTAGTAGAGGCGCCCCTCGGTGTCCGCCTCCCGCTCGAACTGCACGCGGCTCACCTCGCCCGGCGGCAGCGCGTCGAGCTCCAGCGCAACGCCGTCGGCGTAGTCGCCCGCGGGCACGTCGAAGCGTCCGTCGAGCACCCGGCGCGTGTTGAGCAGCACCTGGTAGTCGTAGACGCCCCGCGTCTCGCCCGTCAGCTCGGCGAAGGCGCCCAGCGAGGCCATGCCCTGCGCCCGCTCGACCGACGACTTCCAGCGCTGCTCGGAGCGGGCCAGCACGAGCCAGCGCGCCGTCTCCTCGATCAGCGGGTGCCGCGGGTCGACCTCCGTCAGCGCGCGCAGCACGAGCGCCGTCACGCGCACGCTGCTGTTGTGCATGCTGCCCGCGATGCGCTCGTCCTCCCAGTGGTTCCCGTTGGCGCTCGCGATGGCGCTGGCCGTCAGGTCGTTCAGGAGGGTGCGAACCGCCTCGTGGTCCGGTTCGTGGCCGCTCGCCAGCAGCCCGAGGACGATGTACGCCCGCCCCCAGTTCGTCAGGTGCGCGCGGTGCTCCTCCACCAGCGCGCGGAACGGCGCGGACTGCTCCCGCGCCAGCGGGCTCACCGTCCCGCCGTCGTTCGCCGCGCTCGTAAGCGCGTACAGCAGGAACGCGTGCTGGTTCACGTCCGCCGGCCGCATGACGTCGGTCTCGCGCTGCACATGCTCCGTGATCAGCCGCATCGTCTGGTCGTACTGGTAGTCCGGGACGGCGTACCCCGCGTCCCTCGCCTCCCCCAGCGCGATCAGGACCCAGCCCGTCACCCACAGGTCCGTCCGGGAGCAGGAGCGGCACCATGCCCAGCCGCCGTCGTACATCTGCGCCTCGACGAGCGTCTTGATGTCCTTCCCGATCTGGCGCTCCTGCTCCTCCGTCAGACCGCTCGCGCTCGCGCGCTGCACCGCGATGGTCGCGACGATGCGGCTGGCGATCCGCACGTTCGACTCCCAGAGGTAGACCGGCCAGAAGTGGACGAGCTCCTCGTCCAGCGCGCCTACCAGCGAGGCCTGCAGCGCCAGCTCCAGCGACCCGCTGCCCGTGATCACGTACTCCGGCAGGTAGACCGCCTCGATCCGCGCCGTGTCCTCCACCACACCGCCCGTCGCCGTCGCCTCGGGCGTCACGTCCAGGTGGACGGGCAGGCTCAGCTCGACCGCGTCGCCGTAGCCGCCCGTGGCCGTCGCGGTGAAGCGCACCGTGGCCGTGCCTTCTTCAAGGGCGCGTGCGGGCCACGAGAAGATGGCCGATTCGCCCGGCTCGAGGAGCCTCGTCGCGACGCCGGCGTCATCGACGACGACGCCCTCGACCTCGATCGCGACCGTCACCTCCCGCGCCTCGTCCGTGCCGTTCCGCACGAGCGTGCGCAGCGACACCTCGTCGCCGACCCGCAGGAAGCGCGGCAGCGCGGGCCGCACCAGCAGCGGCTGCGTCACGAGCAACTCGCTCTCGCCCTCGCCCACCTGCGTCTCCGCGGTAACCGCCCGAGCCTGGGCGCGCCAGGTGGTCGCGTTGTCCGGCAGCTTCAGTTCGAAGCTGGCCCTGCCGTCCGCATCCGTCACCAACTGCCCGATCCACAGCGCCGTGTTCTGGAAGTTGGAACGAAGCGCGACGCTGTCAGCGGCCTGCCTGCTCGACTCGCCCGCGTCCGCCTCCTCTGCCATTTCCGCCACCGCCCAGCTGGCTGAGTCCGGCCCTGGTCCTGTGTTCGGCGGTCCGGTATAGAACTCGTCGTCGCTCGCGCCGTCTCCCTCGCCCTCCTCGCCCTCGATCACTTCGTCGAACGCCTCGTTCCGGCGGTCGACCGAGACCGCGAGCGACGAGGCCGTCCGCACCCCCAGGTAGCGTTCGAACCAGAACGCTTCCGTGCCGTCCCTTCCCGACTCGCCCAGCAGCGAAAGCACGGCCTGGTCAACCACCGCCACCGAGACGTCCGCCTCCACCCCGTTTCCCTCCGAGTCGGTCACGCGCACGTCGTAGCCGACCGTCTCGCCCGGCGTCGCTCGTTCGCGGTCCGGCTCGATGCTCACGTCGAGGCGGCGCGGCGCCGTCGAGATCGACAGCTCCACGTAGCCGACGTGGTAGCGCGGATAGGGGTCGTCCTCCGTGGGCGGCCGGTACAGCACCACCCCGACGTAGATGTTGGGGATGTGCCGGTCCTCGATGGGGATGCGCAGGACCTCGCTGTTCGTCTCGAAGCGCCGCACCTCCGTGCTCAGCACGCCCCCCCGCTCGACCGTCACGAGCCCGGTAGCGCCTGCAAACGGCGCCGGCACGAGCACCTCCGCCACGTCGCCTACCTCGTAGCTCTCGCTGCCCGCGATCAGGTCGATGACGTCGTTCTCGCGAACCGGCCACGGCGCGATGTCGCTGCCGCTCACCCAGAGGAAGCGGGCGGAGCGCGCCACGCGCCCCTCGTTGTCGGTCGATTCCGCCACCAACCGGTACGAGCCGGCCGCCGGCGGCGTGAACTCGATCGACGCCTCGCCGTCCTCGCCGGTGGTGACCGTCTGCACCTCGACCTCTGTCTCCTGGAGCTCATATCGGTAGCGGTAGCCGCCGTGGCCGGCGCGCTCCTTCGTGCGGATCCACTCGCGCTCGAAGGCGCGCACCGTCACCGGCCGGTTCGGCGCGATCGTGCGCTCGTAGTCGACCGTCACGAGGTGGACGGTGGTCGGCTCCTCCGCCTTCCCGATGTACGACTCGACCTTGATTCCCGCGTACCACGTGGCCGGATGGACCGTGACCGTTGCGCTTCCCGCGATCGCCTGCGCGTTCTGGTCGGTCACCGTCGCGCTGATCGTGAACGCCTGCGTGCCCTCGTCCGGGTCGAGGTCCGCGGGCACGTCGAAGCGCGCCACGCCCTCGGGGTCGGTGCGCCCCCCGCCCTGGCTGCGCTGCGGGTTCCGCTCGTCGTTCTCGTCCCACCACCACCAGTCGGTCCGCTCCGAGAACGAGTAGTCCTCATAGTCCTCGACCGTGATCGAAGTCGGGATTGACTGCGCCCTCCACACCATCTCCGCGCCGGCGACCGGCGCGCCGAAGAAGAAGCTCGCCCGCGCCGCGGTCCCGATCTGGTCGCCCGAGAGGTAGTCCGCTTCCGCCGTCTCCACCTCGACCTCGAACTCGGGCACGCGGAACTCGGCGACGGTGAAGGACGCGCTTGCCACGTAGTCGTAGTCGTCTTCGGCCGTGAGCCGGACGGAGTAGCTACCCGTCGGCGCATCCGTGGGGAGAACCAGCTCGCCCGCGAACGTGCCCAGGTCGCTGAGCTCGACCTGCGTGCGAAGGATCTTGTCATAGCTCGCGTCGCGAACCGTCAGCGTGAACGTCGCGGCCGCGCCCGGAATCGAGTACGACGCGTCGTCGTCCAGGCGCAGGACTCCCTTGTAGAAGACCGTCTCGCCCGGCCGGTAGATCGGCCGCTCCGTGTACAGGTGGCCGACCGGACCCGGGCGGTACAAGGACGTGGAGACCCCGAGCTCCCAGGGCGCCGCGCCGAAGTCCCATGCCGTGGAGGCGACCCCCACGCGGCCGTCCCCATCGACCCACACCAGGTGATCGCCGTAGGAATAGTAGTAGCCATCGGCGTACTCGCCGCCCGTCGCCAGCCGCGCGATTCCGTCCGTGTCCGTCGTCTCCCTGACGCTGCCAGTGCGGACCCCGGTCGCGTTCAGCGGCTCGCCCGTCTCGTAGTCGAGCGCCCACACGAGGACTTCGTCGAACGCCTGCTTGGTCACGATGGCCGTGTCGACCACGCTGAAGACGAGTTTCCGTGTGCTGTCGGCGTCTGTGCCCGTCACCGCCAGGAGGTAGTGGCCCTTCGCCAGCGGTTCCGGACCGCTCAGGCTTGTCGAATAGAGCCGCGAGGAGCCGCGCAGGTCCTCGTCGATCGTCTCCACCCACTCCCGCACCGGCGTGCTCCCGGGCCTGTAGCTATCGGACCAGCTGTCTATGTAGCCCCGGCGAAGCAGCGTCTCTGCCTCCTCGCCCGTCAGACGGAAGAGCTGGAAGCGCACCTCCTCGAAGCGCGAGGCGTGGTAGTAGAGCACCTGCTCGCTGTGCGCCGAATACGTCGAGAAGGTTCCCGCCGCCAGGCTCAACGTCGGGTAAGGGTCTCGCGTGGTGAACGAGAACTCGTAGGCCGGGAGCGGCCGCCCACCCCGATCGCGCGCACCCTCCGCGACGCGGATGGTGTACTCCGTCGAATACTCGTAATCGAAGTAGACGCTGATCGTGTCCGGAGACCAGGACGACGAGTACACCTCGATGTCCTCGGCGTCGATGCCGCTGATCGACACGCGCTCCTCGAACGACTCGACGTCCATCGGGTTGTTGTAGTGGAGCTCGACTGAGTAGGGCGTGACCTCCGTCGCGCCGTCCTCGGGGTAGGTGGAGACGAGCTCCGGCAGGCCGATCGTCGTGAACAGCGCCGTGCGCTCGCTGCGGGTCATCCCGCCGCTGACGCTCCCCAGTCCGGCGTAGATCGTCACGTCGTAGAGCGTCAGCAGCTCCAGCGGCTCGTCCGGCGTGAACGTCGCCACCGTGCCGTCTTCGTCCCACTCGAAGGAGCCGGGAATAGCCTCACCTCCCACGGCCCGGAGCGCCACCCCCGCCTCCACCGACGCGCGGTCCATCGGCTGGTTGAACGTGACCGTGATCGGGTCGTCCGGCTCGACGAACGTCGCGCCGTCGTGGGGCGTGACGCCGGTGACCGCCGGCTGGATCGTCGCGAAGCTCCACGTGTAGTCCGTCTCCAGCACCCCGTCGACGGCCGAGGTCAGCCCCGCGGGAATGCGCACGGAGTACGTCGTGCTCGGCCGCAGGTTGGTCGGGATGAAGCGGTAGAGCGAGGTGTTGAGCCACTCCCCCGCGCCTTCGAGGGGCGGGTCGAACTCCAGCACGGCCCCGCTGCTCTCCTCCTGGAGCACGGTCAGGGGCGCCACCGAGCGGTTGAACTGCACGAGGATCTGGGCTGCCGCCGGCACCTCCGCGTCCCCGTCCCCGGGGATGACGTACGCGACCTCCAGTTGGCCCTCGACCGTGAACGTGTGCGTGTGGTCCTGCACGAGGCCCACGGGGCCGGCATCGACGACGACCTGGTACTGCTGCCCGCGCTTCCAGCCCGGATAGTCGGGCTGGAAGAGGAGCGTCTGGCTGTCGAGCCAGACGAACGCCCCCTCGATCGGCGGCTCGAACGAGACGAAGGCGGCCCCGTCCGTCTCGGCCGGGGGATCGCCGAAGGCGAACGTGAGCGCCGCCAGCCGCGGGACTTCGTTTCCGCCCGGCGAGACCACCACCGCGGGCGCGTCGCCGGGGGCGGGAACCGGCACGGCCACCGTGATGTCGCCGTACCGGTAGTTGCCGCTGCGGCTCAGCCCGTCGTCGAGGAGGAGCGGCTGCGTCCCCAGCGCGTCCCAGTCGCCGCCCACGGGTCGCGCGCTGATGAAGATGCGCGTGGGGCTCGTGATGCGCTGCCAGACGCGCACCTCGACCCCCTCGACCGTCCTGTCGCCGAAGCGGTAGTCGCGGCCGCTGCTCAGCCCGTCGTCAAGGAGCAGCCGGACCGTTCCCAGCGCGTCCCACCTCGTCCCCTCGGGACGGGCGCTGAGGTGAATCCGCAGGGGATCGTCCACGTGCTGCCAGACGCGCACGTCGACATCGATCGTGTGCCCGTGCCCGGGGTGGGCGTCCGCGGTCCCGTCGCCGGCGAAGAGCAGCAGCGCCACCATGAGCGCGCCGGGAATGCCGCGCGTCAGCGCCGGCCCACGGTTCACGAAGAAGGGCCTCCTCCCGGAGTGGCGACACCCTGACGCCCCCGACAATGTACTCCGTCCGGCGAACGGAGCACCGTTCGGCGAAGGCGCAGGGTGTCACCTGATAGGTATGCGTCGCCCGGCGGAATCGTTCCCCCGGGCTAGAGAAAGTTCACCTGCTCGAGGAACTCGATGACCGTCTTCACGCACGTCTCCGGCTGCTCGAGCTGCAGGAAGTGCGTGGCGTCAGGAAGGAAGTCGTAGTCGACCTCCCGGATGTCGCCGAGATCGAGCGTGGGCAGGTAGGAGTAGGGAAGGGTGGGGTCCGCGCCCAGCACCTTGATCGGGCACCCGACCGCCGCGAAGTCCACGAAGACCGCGAACAGCCTTGCGAACTCCACGATCTGCGCTTCGTACTCCCGCGGGCAGATCAACTCGAAGCCGCCCGATGGCGCCTCCCGCAGCGTCGTCTCCGCTATCAGGGGAAGTATGCCCGCAACGGCATGCCGGAACCTCGGCGAGAACTCCAGCAGCTCGGCAAAGGCTTCCTTGCTCTTGAACTGGTAACCGCGACGCCGCGCCATCGAGGCCGTCTTGAGAGCCGCTTCGTCCAGCGTCTCGTGGGTAAAGCCCGGCCTGCGCAGGGGCGGATCGAACAGGAACAGGGCCGAGAAGCCCTCGCAGTGGCTCGGGGAGAGCAGGGTCGTCATGGCCGAGATCGAGTGGAAGACCCCCGCCTTCGGTTTGGCCCCGAAGCGCTCGTCGATCGCCCCCAGCACGAGATCCTGGTCGCGCGCGATCGTCGGGACGTTGTGGTCCTCCGCTGCCCCCACCTGGTTCCAGCCGTGGTTCCGCAGGTCGTACACCATCAGGTCGAACGCCTCTTCGAGGAGCGACCAGAACGGGTAGTACATGTCGATCGCGAGGCCGTTCCCGTGGCTCAGCACGAGCCGCGGCCCCTCGGGATTCCCGTGCCGCCTCACCGTGATGACCGTGTCATCGTCCGTCGCGACATCGAGCATCGAGAGCGGTTCGGGAATCTCCCACACGGTCTCGGCGTCTGTCATTGGCACTGTGAGCTTACGCGGGGCCGGTCCCGCACTCTAGATCGTGGGCCAGGGCAGCGGCAAAGTGCGCTCCGCCGAGGTCCTCCACGCGGAAGGTGACGCCGGGCAGTTGCGGCAGCTCGATCTCGCCCGTCGACGCGCCCCGGCGCAACGCCGCCGGGACCTCGAACGCCGTCGCATCCAGCAGGAAGCCCTTGCCGTGCGCCTTCAGCAGCGCCTCCTTCATCGTCCAGATGCGGAAGAACCGACGCAGTTGCTCCGCCCCCTCCGTCGCGAGAACCTCCCGCCGCTCCTCCGGCCCGAACGCGCCCTCCATGAGCGGATCGAGGTTGCGGCGGGGCGAGAGCTCCTCGATGTCCACACCCAGCCGCCCCGTCCGCGCGTGCGCGACCAGCCCGTGCGCGCCGCTGTGGCTCACGTTGAAGCTGATCGGCGCCGCTTCCCCCCGCACCGTCGCGAACGGCCGGCGGTGCTCGCCGGTGGGGAACGCGAGGTCCGCGTTCCGGCACGCCAGTTCCCCGCAGAGGATCACCCGCAGCGCCGCCCGGCAGAGCAGGAACTGGCGGCGGGCGGTCGCATAGGCGAAGCGCTCGCAGCGCTCGCGCTCCTCGTCGTCGAGCCACGTGAGGGCGGCCGCTTCGCGGGTGGAGTCTTCCGCGAGGTCGACGAGCGCGACGAACGCCCCCTCCGTGGCCCAGAAAGGACGCCACCACGGTTCCGAGACAGGAGCAGGCATCGAAGCCACGCGCTCCCGTCTCGAATCAGCCTGTCGCTGGACGGCCGCCTCAGGCGGCGTCGAGGTGCTTGACCAGGGCCCCGGGGGTCAGAAGCTCGGCGAACTCCTCGGCGGAGATGTCCACGCCGAACTCCTCGTTGACGAGCTTCCAGAACGCCACGATGTCGGGAGACGGCACGCCGGCGTCGGCGATGTTGCGCTCCAGATCCAGTGGCTCTCCCGCCGTTCGTCCCTCGATCTCGAGGTTGTCGTCAACGATCTTCCTCAAACGCTCTTCCGTACTCGCCACTGTGCGCTCCCTTATGGGTGTGTTAAGTCTTCCGGAACGATAGGGACGGCCCGCGGGATCGTCAACGCTCCCCGCCCGTTCCCGGTGAGCGTGCTTCCGCCGCCCGCTTCCGCGGCCGCACCCAGAAGCGCCTGCGCTGGAAGGGGTAGCCCGGCAGCGAGATGCGCCGCCGCCGTTCCCCTTCGAACAGCCCGGCGAAGTCCACCTTGAGCCCCGCTTCGTACGCCTTCGCGGCCGCCTCCACGGACCCGTCGCCTTCCCCGGTTTCCACCCGCCCGTCGTCGTCCGCCGGCCCCGACCCCGCCTCCCCGGCCGCCACCGCCTCCAGCCCCTCCCGCAGCGACTCCGCGTCGCGGAACATGAGCCCCGCCCGGTGCGTGAAGTGCCCGCGCCCGACGCTCGCCGTGAATGCCATGTCCGAGAGCAGCGGGTCGCTCGCCGCGCCCGCCGCCGCAAGCTCCTCCGCGCGTCCGTCGAGCCAGGAGAGATAGCGCCCCGCCAGTTCCCGCAGCGCTTCCGCCGACTTCCCCGAGAGCGGCAGCAGCCGCGTCTCCCGCGCCTCCGGCGCCTCTTCGTCCCCCGCCGCCGTGCCCCCGTCGCCGTCCGGCGCGACGCACCCCTCCACGACGAGGTGCGCGTTCGCGCCCGAGATCGCGAAGGTGTTGACCCCCGCCAGCGGCGCCCGCTCGGGATGCGCCGGCCACGCGGTCTCCTCCGAGGTCACGCGCACGGGGATCTGGTTCCAGTCGATGTCCGGGGTCGGGTTCTCGAAGTTCAGGTGCTTCGGGATCACGCCCCGCCGCATCGCCAGCACCGTCTTGATCAGCCCCGCGACCGCCGCCGCCGTCTCGAGGTGGCCGATGTTCGCCTTCACCGACCCCAGGAGCAGCGGGCGCTCGGGGTCCCGGTCCCGGCCGTAGACGGCCACGGTCGCGTTCATCTCGGCCGCGTCCCCCATGGGCGTCGCCGGACCGTGCGCCTCCAGGTAGTCGATGTCCGCCCCCGCGAGCCCCGCCCGCGACAGCGCCTCCTCCATCACCCGCATCTGCGCCGGCCCGCTGGGAACCGTCAGCCCCAGCCCCGACCCGTTCTGGTTGACCGCCGAGCCCCTGATGACGCCCCAGATGCGGTCGCCGGCCGCCTCCGCGTCGCTCAGGCGCTTCAGCATCACCATCCCGCACCCCTCGCCCCGCACGTACCCGTCGGCGGAGGCGTCGAAGGGCGCGCACCGGCCTTGCGAGGAGAGCATCGTCGCCTCCTGCAGGAACCGCGCCGTCGCCGTCGAGAGCACGGCGTTCGCGCCGCCGGCGAGCGCCGTGTCCACCTCGTCGCGCTGGAGGGCGGTCACCGCCTGGTGAATCGCGACCAGCGACGACGCGCAGGCCAGATCGACCGGCACCGCCGGCCCTTCCAGCCCCAGCGTGAAGGCGACGCGTCCCACCCCCACGCTCGCCGAGGTGCCGTAGAAGCTGTCGTCCCGCCCGCTCGCCGCGACCACGCGCCGGTATTCCCCCGCCCCGAGGCCGGCGTACACGCCCGTGCGGCTCCCCTTCAGCGTCTCCGGGTCGATCCCCGCATCCTCGATCGCCTGCCAGCTCGTCTCCAGCAGCAGCCGGTGCTGCGGGTCCATCATGTGCGCGTCGATGGGCTGGATGCGGAAGAAGCTCGCGTCGAACTCGTCGATCCGCTCGATGAACGCGCCCTGCCGGTCGCGCGCCTTCTCCGCCGCGGGGTCGCCCGCGATTCCCGTCCACGCGCCCGAGTCCCAGCGCCCGTCCGAGGTCGCATCGCCGCCGGAAGCCAGCAGCTCCCAGAAAGCGTCGAGGTTCTCCCCGCCGGGGAAGCGGCACGCCATCCCCACGATCGCGATCCCCTCGTCCTCCGTCTGCGCCCGCGTCCGCTGCCTCGGCGCCTGCGGATCCGGCGCCGCCGCCTCGCCGCCGCCGAGCTCCCCCGCGAGGTGCTCCGCCAGGCTCGTGATGCTCGGGTAGTCGAAGACGGCCGTGTTCGACACGACGTGCTCGCCGTCGAGCGCGCGGTTCATCCGGTTCCGCAACTCCACCGCCATCAGCGAGTCCATCCCTAGGTCGGAGAAGTCGACCGCCGGCGAGGGCGCCGTCTGCAGCCGCATCACCTCCTGGAGCTCCCGCTGCAGGAACGCGACCAGCACCCCCTCGCGCTCCTCCGCGCTCGCGACCCGCAGCTCCGAGAGCAGGTCGGCCTGCGCCTGCCCGCCGGCGTCGTCCTCCGTGGCGGCGAGCAGGTGCTCGAGCAGCGGTGAACGCTCCTCCATGTTCTCGGAGAACACCTGCCAGTCCACCGAGGCCACCAGCCCCGTCGTCGCGTCCTGCCGCACGAGCCGTTCCAGCGCCTGCAGCCCCTGCTGGGAGTTGATCCAGCCCGTTCCCACCGCCTCGAGCTGCCGCCCGATCCGCTGCCGTTGCTCCTCCGCCTCGCCGATGCCCTCCCAGGCCCCCCAGGCGATCGACTGGCCCGGAAGGCCCAGCGCGCGACGGTGCCCGGCGAGCTGATCGAGGAAGGCGTTGGCGGCCGAGTGGTTCGCCTGCCCCGGATTCCCCAGCACCCCCGCCACGCTCGAGAACAGCACGAACAGGTCCAGGTCGCGCTCCATCGTCGCGCGGTGCAGGCGCCACGCCCCCAGCACCTTCGGCCAGAGCACCTCCTCGAAGCGCTCCCAGCTCTGGTTCGTCAGCGCCGCATCCGAGAGCACGCCCACGCTGTGGATCACGCCCGCCAGCGGCGGCAGCGACTCGTCGATGCGCGCCAGCATCGCGTCCACGGCCTCGCCGTCGGTCACGTCCGCCAGCTCCACCTCCACCCGCGCGCCCCGCGCCCGCAGCGCCGCGATCGCCTCCACCGCCTCGGCGTCCGGGTCGCGCCGCCCGTTCAGCACGATCACGCCCGCGCCCCGCTCCGCCAGCCACCCCGCCACCGCGCACCCGATGCCGCCCACCCCGCCCGTCACGAGGTAGGTCCGGTCGCCCCGCAGCTGCCCCGTCTCGAGCGCCGAGTTCGTCAGCACGATCTTCCCGATGTGCCGCGCCGCCCGCATGTACTTGATCGCCGCCTCCGCTTCCGCCAGCGGCCACCGGATGCGGTTCAGCGGCGCCAGCGCGCCCGCCGCCACCCGTTCCATCACGCGACGCAGGGCGGCGCCCGGAATCGCCGGCTCCTCTTCCTTCAGGATCTCCACCATGAGGATGGAGTACGACACGTCCGGGCGAGCCGCCGCCATCTCCTCCTCCGTGTAGTTGTCGACACGCGCCATCTCGGCGAACCGCCCTCCCTGCTTCAGGCACGAGAGGCTCGCCTCGATGAACCCCGGCCCGGTGAGGCTGTTCAGCACCACGTCGACGCCCTCGCCGCCCGTGGCCTCGAGGATTTCCTGCGCGAACGCCGTCTGGCGGCTGTCGTAGATGTGCTCCACCCCCAGTTCGCGCAGGTACGCCTGCTTCGGCGCGCTCGCCGTCGCGAATATCTCCGCTCCCGCGTCCTGCGCGAGCTGCACCGCCGCCAGCCCCACGCCGCCGGCCGCCGCGTGAATGAGCACGCGGTCGCCGGCCTTCAGCTGTGCGTACTCGAACGAGAGCGCCGCCGAGACGAACGCCATCGGGAACGTCGCGAGCGCGTCCACGGGCATGTCCTCCGGTACCGGCGCGATCAGGTCCTCCAGCGTCACCGCCTCCGACCGGAACGTGGCCAGCCCAAACCCCGCCACCCGGTCCCCCACCGCGACCGTCGAAACCTCGTCCCCCACCTCGATCACGCGCCCGCAGAGCTCGCCGCCCAGCTCGTCCTCGAAGGCCCCCAGCGCGATGAACATGTCACGGAAGTTCAGCCCCACGGCCTCGATCGCGACCCGTACCTCGCGCGGCGCCAGCGGCTGCTGCGGCAGCGGCTCGATCCGTAGCTGTTCGAGCGCGCCCCCCTCGTCGGGCCTGATCGTCCAGCCCGTCTGCTCCGGCAGCGGCAGCCGCTCGGGCACGTCCGCGACCCGCACGAGCCGCGCTCCCTGGCGGTACCCCGTGCGGTAGGCGATGTGCGTCTCCCTGTCCGGGTAGAGCAGCTCGTTGACGAGGTCGGCCGGCGGCGTCTCCGCCCCCGGGTCCAGGTCGATCATGCGCGGCTGGAGCTGCGGAGCTTCCCGCTCGACCACCTTTCCCAGGCCCCACAGCAGCGAGCCCGCCAGCTCCCCGTCGCGCTCCCGCTCCAGCACCTGCCCGCCCCGCGTCACGAACCACACGCCCTGCGCCGGCATCGCATCCGCGTCCGAGAGGCCCTGCACCAGCGCCAGGGCGCTTTCCGTCGCGCGCCGGGCGTCTCCGGCAAGCTCCGCGGTCGTCGACTCCGCCCCGTGCCCGTCCAGCGCCAGCAGGTGGACGGCGCCGCTCAGCGGCACATCCGCCGGCAACCCCTCCACCAGCGCCCGCCACGATTCCCGGTTCCCCGCGTCCTCCGAGGCGACGACGACCGTCTGGTTGTGCGCCGAGAGCTCGGCTGCCAGCCTCTCGGCCACGCCGCCCTCATCGGCTGCCAGGATCCACGCCCCCGCCGGCTCCAGGACCTCCGCCGGCCCCTGTCCAACGATGATTCCCCGGTCCGGCCGCGTGGTGGAGTCCGGGCCCAGCACCTCCGCCTCCACGAACCCCACGTCGCCTAGCGATTGCTTCCAGAGCTCGGGGCTGAGGAGCGCGTGGTTCGGTCGGAAGTCGTCCTCGTACCGCCACCACCCGTCGAGCTGCCCGAACGTCAGGTCCATCCACCCCTGGATGCGCAGGCCTTCCAGCGCGACCAGGTGCCCCGACGGCGCGAGCAGGTCCAGGCAGTGGCCCAGCGTCTCTTTCAGGAACCGCGTTGCGTGCAGCACGTTCGACGCGATCACGAGGTCGTACCCGTGCGAGTCGAACCCCTGCTCGATGGGGTCCCGCTCGATGTCGAGCGGCCGGTAGTCGATCGAGGCCTCGCTCCCGCCGAACAGGGCCTCCGCCTCCCCGAAGAATCCCGCCGAGATGTCGGTGTAGGTGTAGTCGTAGCGGCCCTCCGGAAGCTCCGGCAGCACCACCCCGGTCCCCGAGCCCGTGCCCGCCCCCACCTCGATGACGCGCAGCCTCCGGTCCTCCGGGAGGTCGTGCATCAGTTCCGCCACGGCGTCGCCGAGCATGCGGTTCGCCGCCCGCGCCGCCGGCGCCAGCTTGTACAGGTCGCCCGCGCTCGGTTCGCCGCTGCCGAACAGCAGCGTCAGCGGGTCGGCGTCCCCCACCAGCACCTCCAGCAGCGCCCCGCCGCACCGCCGGAACAGCTCGATTTCGGTCGCGCCCCCTTGCCCGTGCTTCGGCGCGATCTCGTCCGCGAACGCGGCCGGATCGGCGGGCATCGCCTCCGGCAGCGGCTCATCCGCCCCCACTCGCACGACGAACCCGTCGCCTGCCGCCTCCACGATGCCCGCCGCCGCCAGCAGGTCGAACATCCGCCGGAACAGGTGCCCGTGCGCCTCCAGGACCTTCAGCCGTTCCCGCAGCGCTTCCGGCTCGACCGTCTCGCCCGCGGTGCGCGTCCAGCCCAGCCGTTCGAGCGTCGTGAGCGCGACCGACCTCGCCATCCACTCCAGGTCCAGGAGCAACGCCTCCCGCTCCTCGACCGCGAGGTCCTCCTCCGCCAGGTAGTGCGAGAACGGCCTCCAGGTCGCGGCGACCGCCGAAGGGCTCGGCAGGAAGTCCGCCGGGACCATCCCCGGGGCGAGCGGCCGGTCCTCCCAGGTCACCTCGTAGAGCAGGTCCTCCACGCTCTCCGTGCCCGCGAGGAGCGCGGCGCGCGTCGCCCGCTTCGCCGCGTACCCTTCCAGCCCTCCGATTTCGAGGCCGTCCGGCGTGTAGAGCCGCAGGTCCCCGCTCAGCGTCTCCCGCGGCGCCCCCTCATCGTCACCGCTCTCCCGCATCCGCGCGTGGCAGATGACCCGTTCCGGAAGCGGTCCGCTCAGCCAGAAGCGGTCCCAGGCGAACGGAAGGTAGGTGTCCCCTTCCTCGACCCCCGAGAGCGCGCGCGCCGCCCCCATCACCTGCAGGAAGCCGTCCAGCAGGATCGGGTGCGCCACCACCCCCGCTTCCTCCACCCCGTCCGGCAGCGCGACCTCGGCGGCAGCCTCCCCCTCCCCGAGCCAGAGTCGCTGGATCGTCCGGAACCGCGCCCCGAGCTGGATGCTCGCCTCGGCGCGCGCGCGGTAGAACGCCGCCGGGTCTTCCTCCGACAGGTTGGCCGTCAGCCCTCCCCGGTCGAGACGCCCTCCCGCCTGCGCCGCCCCTCCCGACGACACCTGCGCCTCCGCGTGCAGGGTCCACTCCTCCTCCCCGTCCCCCTTGCTGTACACCTCCACGCGCCGCGACGAGTCCGCCCCCGAAGCGTCGAGCACGACCTGCACCTTCCGGCTCGCAGCCGCCCCGTCCTCCTCCGCCTCCGGCAGGACCAGCGCGCTCCGTAGCTGCAGGTCCTCGACCGCCACCGGCCCCTCCCCGTCCGGCGATGCCGCGGCAGCCGCCATCGCCCCGTAGAGCGCCCCCGGCGCGATCACCCGCCCGAACACGCGGTGGTCGTCCAGCCAGGCCGGGTCCTCCTCCGACATCTCCCGCTCGAACAGCACCTCGCCCCGCGGCGATTCGTGGCGAACCCCCAGCAGCGGATGGCCGTCGGCGAGCCGTCGCCGCCTCCGCGCCTCCACCCAGTGCCGCTGTCGCTGGAACGGGTAGGAGGGCAGCGAGATGCGCCGCCGCTCCTCCCCCGCGTACAGCCCCTCGAACGAGATCGCGAGCCCCGCCCCGTACGCTCCCGCCACCGCCTCCACGAAGCCGCTGTCGCCCGTCTCCTCCGTACCGGCGGGACCGAGCAGCGTCGTGATCGACGCCGGCTCCTTCGCGCCCGGCCAGTTCATCACGATCATGGTCCCCAGCACCGCCTGCGGCCCCACCTCCACGACCACGTCCACCCCCTCCTCCGCGAGCGTGTTGATGCACTCACGGAAGGCGACCGGCTCCCGCGCGTGCCGGCGCCAGTACGCCCCATCGGGCTTCTCGGTGGGTTCGACCAGCCGGCCCGTCGTGCTGCTGATCAGGTCCATCGACGGCGGAGCCACGTCCAGGTCCTCGAAGATGGCTTCGAGGTCGTCCAGCGCGGGCTCGACGAGGACGCTGTGGTACGCAACGCTCTTCCGCAGCTGCCTCGCCCACAGGCCCTCCGAACCGAAGCGCTCCACGAGCGCCTGCACGTCCTTCTCGCGGCCGCTGACGACCTGCTGCGCTCCGTTATCGGCGGCGATGTTCACGTCCGGCCCCGGGGAGGCGGCGTTCTGCTCCTCGACCGCCGCCGCCACGCGATCCGCCGGCGCGAACACCGCCGCCATCGCCCCCTTGTCCGGCAGCGCCGCCATCAGCGCGCTGCGACGGGCGGTGAACCGCATTCCGTCCTCCAGGCTGTAGACCCCGGCCGTCTGCGCCGCCGCGATCTCGCCCAGGCTGTGCCCCACCACGACATCCGGCCGCACCCCTACGCTCTCCCAGAGCGCCGTTAGCGCGCACTCCAGCGCGTAGAGCGCCGGCTGCATCCAGTCGGCGTCGTCGAGGTCGCCCGCATCGCTCAGCCCGAACATCACGTCGAGCAGGGAGCCGCCCCGCTCCTCGCGGAACACCGCGTCGCAGCGGTCGAGCACCGCCCGCGCCACCGGCTCGCGCTCATAGAGCGCCTTGCCCATGCCCACCCACTGGCTCGACCCGCCCGTGTACGCGAACGCCACCTTCGTCGCCCTGCCCGGCCCGGGTCCCGTGTCCGCCTCGGCGAGCGCCGTCAGCCCCTCGCGCAGCGATTCGGCGTCGCGGAAGGCGACCCCCGCCCGGTGGCCGAAGTGGCTGCGCCCCACCCCCGCCGTCCAGGCCATGTCCGAGAGCAGCGCGCCCGCCGCCCCGCCCGCGTTCTCCAGGTCCCCGGATCGCTCGTCGAGCCACGCGAGATAGCGCCCCGCGAGATCGCGCACCGCCTCGTCCGACTTGCCCGAGAGGGGAAGCAACCGCGTCGCCCGTGTTTCCACCGGTGCGTCCGCCGCCGGCTCCGGCAGGGAAACGGCGACGGGATGCGGCGGACCGGACGTCCAGGACCGCTCCGCGCCTGCTCTGTCGCGGGCGCCGTGCCCCCGCACGAGAATGTGTGCGTTCGTGCCCGACCACCCGAATGCGCTCACGCCCGCCAGCGGGAGCCGCTCGGTGACCGGCCAGGGCGTCGTCTCCGTAATCACCTGCAGGGGCAGTTGCTCCCAGTCGATCGCCGGGTTCGGGTCGCGGAAGTTCAGGTGCCGCGGGATCAGGCCGCGCTCGACCGCGAGCGTCGCCTTCATCAGGCCCGCGACCCCCGCCGCCGCCTCGAGGTGGCCGATGTTCGTCTTCACCGAGCCGATCAGCAGCGGGTTCTCCGGGTCGCGACCCCGGCTGTAGGCCGTCCCGATGGCCTGCGCCTCGATCGGGTCGCCCACCGGCGTTCCCGTCCCGTGCGCCTCCACATAATCCACGTCCGAGGCTTGCACGCCCGCCCGCGCGAGCGCGTCCTCGACGACGCGCTCCTGCGCCTCCCCGCTCGGAACGGTGAGGCCGGGGGTGGCGCCGTCCTGGTTCACCGCCGAGCCCGCGATCACGCCCCAGATGCGGTCCCCGTCCGCCTCCGCCTGGCTCAGCCGCTTCAGGACCACGATCCCGCAGCCCTCGCCCCGCACGTAGCCGTTCGCGGCGGCGTCGAACGTCTTGCACTGGCCGTCCGGCGCCAGCATCCCCGCATTGCCGCGCAGCTCGGTCAGCCGCCCCGACACCATGGCGTGGACGCCGCCGGCCAGCGCCAGGTCCGCTTCGCCCCGCTGCAGGCCCGCCACCGCCTGGTGAACCGCCACCAGCGACGACGAGCAGGCGGTGTCGACCGCCATCGCGGGCCCGTGCAGGCCCAGTGCGAACGCAACCCGCCCGATGGCCGTGTTGAAGGATGTGCCGCTCACCGAGTAGAGGCTGGTGATCGGCTCCGCCGTGTCGGTCGATTCCATGATCAGCCAGCGGTAGTCGTAGTTGCTGATCCCCGCATAGACCCCCGTGCGGCTGCCCGCCAGCCCCTCCGCGTCGATCCCCGCGTCCTCCAGCGCCTGCCAGCTCGTCTCCAGCATCATCCGCTGCTGCGGGTCCAGCAGCTGCGCCTCGACCGGCGAGATGCGGAAGAACGACGCATCGAACTGGTCGATCCCGTCCACGTACGCGCCGAACCGGCAGGCCTCGTTCTGCACCTCGGCGTCGGGGAAGAGCTCGCCGATGCGCCCGACCCCGGATCCGGGTTCGCCCTCGATCACGCCGCTCCCGCCCGCCTCCAGCAGCCGCCAGAACGCGTCCAGGTTCTCCGCCCCGGGGAACCGGCAGGCCATGCCGATGATCGCCACCGGCTCGCCCGTTGAGAGTGGTCCCGTGCCCTGCTCTGCCATCTGTCGCCCCTGGAGGAGAGGTGATCCGCTCACCGCGCGGGCTCGCGCCTCCCGACCATAGCACGCGACGCAGGCCCCTTTTCGTCGGCCCGCGCACGTCCGCCTAGCGGGACCCTTTCACCTGCACCGTCACGATGTCGAGGCCGTGGTACTTCTGGTGGTGCACCGAGGAGGCGTAGTGCCGCAGCAGCCGCAGCGAGATCTCGCCCTCCTGCAACCCCTCCGCTTCCTCTTCCAGGTATGCCAGCCGGTCCTCCAGGTTCTCCTCGTCGAAGACCGCCATGAACTCCAGCTCCACCGACCCCGTCTCGGGGTGCGCCGTCACGATCAGCCGGGGCGCGTCCTCCGCCTCGGCCCCGTCTTCCGGCAGCAGGCTCAACACCGTCTCCTCGGCGGCCGAGCGCAGCCGCTCCGTCGAGCCCTCGTTCCACCCGATCCTGCCCGCCACCTCCCCCACGAACGCGTCGATCTCCGGCAGCGAGCCGGCGTGCAGCTTCGACTGCAGCCGTCCCCCCGTACGGGGACTCGTCAGGTCCAGGAAGACGGTCATCACCACCGCCGCCAGCGCCCCGATCAGCAGCCCGTTGTCGAGCTGCCGGCCCCAGGTCCCCCCGATCAGGTCCTCGAAGATCGTCTGGTGTTCCATGCCCGCGCCCAGCGAGAACGCGATCCCCACCACCAGCATCTTCTTCGCGTCGAGCCCGTCCTGGATCACCGTCCGGACGCCGCCCACGAAGATGAGCGCGATCGCCGTCAGCAGGAACGCGCCCATCACCGGATTCGGGATCGTCAGCACCAGCGCCGGCAGCTTCGGGAAGAGCGCCACCACCAGGAACGCCACGCCGATCACGTAGCCCACGTTCCGCGAGGCCACGCCCGTCATGGTCACCAGCGAAACGCTGGTGGAGGAGAAGACCGAGGTCGGTGGCGTCCCCGCGAGACCCGAGAAGAAGATCCCGATCCCGTTCGTGTTGAGCGATCCCTGCACGAGCCGGAAGTCCGTCACCCGCGGCCGGCGGCGGGACGCGCCCTGCATCGCCACGCTGTCGCCGATGTTCTTGACGCCGCCGACAAGGACGATCACCACGAACACCGGCAGGAGCGCCCAGAACTCCGCTCCCGGCGTGAAATCGAAGCCGGGGAACTCGCTCCCGCCCGGGATGCCCGCCCAGGGCGCATCCAGCACCGCCTGCGGGTCGTACGCCCCGAACAGCGCCGCAACCACCGTGCCCACCGCGACCGCGATCAGCGGCGACCACAGCCGCCACGTGCCCGATGCCCGCAGCGCCATCAGCGTCGCGACCGCCAGCGTGAGGAGCGCGGCCGTCGGGCCCGCGGCCCCGGGGACGTCACTCGGCACCTCCTGCACGCGGTCCAGCGCGATCGGCACGAGCGTAACCGCCAGCACCATCAGCACCGTGCCCGAGACGACGGGCGTGATGATGCGCCGCAGCAGCGGCAGCCAGATCGCGAGCGCCAGGTAGAAGACCGACGCCACCACGATCAGGCTCGCGAGCAGGGCCGGGCCGCCCCCCTCCAGCGCCAGCGCCGACACCGCCACGAAGTTGGGGGTGGTGCCCATGATCATGATGTGCCCCGCCCCCATCCGCCGGAAGCGGGTCGCCTGCACCGCCGTCAGCACGCCCGCGATGATCAGCGCCGCGAACACCGCCCACCTGAGGTAGCTGTCGTCTTGGCCGCCCGCCGCCGCCGTGATCGCGACGATCAGCACCAGCGGCGCCACCCCCAGCATCACGCCCTGCAAACCCACGCTGAGCGCGATCAGCGGCGGACAGGATTCGTCCGCCTCGTAGCGAATCGCGTCGTTGACGCCTGCTGCTCGCAAACCGCCGCCTCGGGACCCGGCTCTGGTCTCCGCGCTTATACGCCCGCGACCGCCGCCGCGTCCACGACGCGGCGCGCGGCCCGCCGAGCCGTCGGCGACGGCGTTACCGCTTGCTGAACTCCAGGTTCAGCTCCAGCAGCCCGAGCATCACGCCCGGCTGGTGGCGCAGGTCGTTCTTCCCCGGCGCCAGCCGCAGGTCGTCCAGCCGGTCCAGGATCACGTTCGTCGCGATGTTCTGCTCCAGCCGCGAGAGCCCCGCCCCCGGACACGAGCGCGGCCCCTGCCCGAACGTCACGTGCCGCCCCGGGCTCGGACGCGTCAGGTCGATCTCCTCCGCGTTCGGGTACTCGTCCTCGTCGCGGTTCCCCGCCCCGTAGCGCAGGTGGATCGTCGACCCCGCCGGGATCGTCACGCCCTGCACCACGATGTCCTTGATCGGCCGCCGTCCCGAGAGGCCCTGCGTGGGCGCGTACAACCGCAGGCACTCCTCCACGAAGAAGCGCACCTTCGAGCGGTTCGCCCGCAGCTCCTCGGCAAGCTCCGGCTTCTGCGCGAGCACCATCGCCTCCGCCGTCAGCGCGTACTGCGTCGTCTCGTTGCCGCCGATGTGCATCCCGTAGGCGACGCTCACGACCTCCGCGTCCGTCAGCGGGCGCTTGTCGTCGCCGTACTCCACCTGCGTCAGGTAGGAGATCATGTCGTCCTTCGGGTTCTGCCGCTTCTCCCGCACGTGCTTCCCGATGTACTCGTGGAAGGCCGCCAGCGTGCGCGCGTTCTCCGCCTCGTCCTCCGCCGGCAGCAGGTTCCGGTGCGTCGAGCCGAACACGAAGCGCCGCACCTGCGCCTCCTCCCACTTCCGCAGCGTGGGCATGTCCTCCAGCGGGAAGCCGAGGATCGTTGTGATCACCATCTGCGGCAGCGGCGCCGCGAACTCCGTCACGTACTCGACCGAGCCCCGGTCGATCCAGCGGTCGATGAGCTCGTTCACGAAGCCCGTGATCATCTCCGTGTTGCGGCCGGCGCCCACCGCCCCCACCCACGGATTCGTGAGCTGCTCGCGGTGCCACCGGTGCTGCTCCATGTTCGGGCGAAGCGAGAGGCCCGCGTCGATGGCGTCGCCGTGGCCCTCCTTCTCGAGGATCTCTCGCTCCACCTCCTGCCCCGCGTTCCGCTGGCCGTAGTTGAGCGGGAAGGTCTCCGTGTCCCGCACGATGCGCGCCACGTCCTCGTACTTCGTGAGGATGAAGCCGTCCTTGTCCGGCGTGTCGCCCCCGCCTGGAATGCGCAGCACCGGCGCGTCCCTGTGCAGGATGCGGTACGCATCGAACCAGTACTCCTGCGAGCCCGGCGCGAACAGGTCCACGTCCTCGACGCTGAAGGGGCACTGCCCCTCCGCCTCCATCATCGCCAGGTCATGCTTCGACATCGCTTCCGTCGTCATCAGAACCCTCCAGGGGCCGGGTCGCCGGACAGCCGCGCAACACGCGCCCCACCGGGACGCCCTCCGCACAGCCCATCCCAACCCGGAATCGCCCCTATCGTACGCCTCCCCGCAACGGCCCGTGCGCTACGCTGGAACGATGCCCGAGCAGCCGAAGACGAACCGACCGAGCGAAACCCGACCGGTTGGCCTGGGGAAGGGTCTGGTCGAGATACCGGATTCCTTCTTCGAGCCCCTGCCGGAGGATCTGCTGCGCCCGTTCGAAGGAAAGAAGCCGGAGCATCCCCGGGCCACTGATCTAACCGAAGCGCCGATCCAAGAGCAGCAGCCCGATCGGCGCCGTGACTCCTGATGACCGCATCTCCACCTTTGCCTGATGACGTCATCGAGCCGCTTGCTCGCCTGCTTGGCGACTGCGGTACCAGAGGGGAAATCTCTCAGACCCTCAGCGATGTGGGTATACGCGACAACTCAGGCGAGTCCACGAAGTGGCGGCGTCTCGACTACGTATTCCGCGATATTCAGTCACGGGATAGGTCGGCAAACCGAGTGCTCGCGTTCATTCGCAACTACTTGGCCCCAGTCCGGTACGTCAACCGGACCGATGAGTTCGAACGCCACCGTGAGGATCTCAACGCCATTCTTGCCTTCGCGGGAGTGGAGTACGGCAAAGACGGGCAGTTCCGAAAGCGCCAGCCAGTCAAGACTCTGGACGAGGCCGAGGCTAGGGCGAAGACCATCGAGGCGAAGTTTCGGGGTCGTCGCATACACCCCGAGGTCGTCAAGTACTGTCGTCCTGAGCTGATGCAAGACAATTACTTTCACGCGGTCTTTGAAGCGAGCAAGGGACTGGCTGAGCGGATTCGCGAGATGTCCGGTGCAGTCGGCGATGGCGCTGCCCTCGTTGACAGCGTCTTTTCTGGGGCTACACCACTCTTGGCACTGAATACCCTTCAGACCGAAACGGAGAGGTCGGAGCAACGGGGCTTTGCCTCGCTGCTAAAGGGCTGCTTCGCGGCTGTGCGAAACCCGTTGGCGCACGAGCCGAAGATCCTCTGGGATGGGGAGGATGATGCTGCCGACTACCTCTCCCTGGTGTCGCTTCTGCACAGGAGGCTTGACGACTGCGTGCCGACGGGTCTCTCCTGAGGCCCCCGTCCCCCTACGGACGCGGTGAGCCGTACACCGACTCGATCGACTCCCCCGCGTCGAAGCGGTCCTGGATGTCGCCCATCGTCGCGATCGCTTCCTCCGTGCCGACCACCGTCTGGAAGAGGCGCTGCTCGTTCGTGAGCGCCTCCGTCAGCCCCAGGTCGTCGTTGTCGATCAGGATCTGCTTCAGCGTCGCCAGCGCCTTCGCCGGGCGGTCGGCCAGGCGGCTCGCCCAGTCGAGCGCCACCTCCACCGACGTGCCATCCGGGACCACGCGGTTCACCCCGCCCAGCTCATGGATGCGCTGCGCCGTCATCGGCGTGCCGTCCAGCACCATCTCCGCCGTCGCCGTGCGCCCGATGATGCGCGCCAGCCGGCTCGTCCCGCCGATGCCCGTCGTCAGCGCGATCTGGACCTCCGGTTGCCCGAAGCGCGCCTGCTCCTCGGCGATGCGCAGGTCGCAGGCCCACCCCAGCTCCGCCCCGCCCCCGGAGCAGTCCCCCGAGATGGCCGCGATCGTCACGACCGGCGTCTTCGCCAGCTCCTGCAGGCAGACGCCCCAGCCCCCGCCCGTCCCCGTCGTCGGCTCCCCGATGACGGTGTTGCGCAGGTCGCGCAGCCAGGCGTGCTCGTACCAGTGCCCCGGCGTCCCCGAGACCAGCACCGATACCCGCGCGCCCCCCTCGCGTGCCTCCACCAGCGCCGCGCCGAGCTGCTCCACCCCCTCCCACGAGCCGTGGTTGTTGATGTCGGGGTTCGACATGGTGATGAGCGCGACGCCTTCGCGCGGTCGTTCAAGCGTGACGATATCGGGCATGGGAGAGCTCCTTCTGCGGGTTCGCGAACGATACAGCGCCACGAACCCGGGGGCGCGAACGCCTCCGGATCGGCTACAGCCTCGCGGTGGGAGTAGCTAGGGGCGCTCCTGCTGGTTCCCCCAACTGTCGAAGTGGACGACCTGCTCAACCGGCATGCGGCGCGGCTGCGAGAAGCGTCCGCGCACCGGGTACCCCAGCGGCACGATCGCGACCGCGGTGGCACCCTCGGGAAGCTCCAGCAGCTCGTCCAGCTTCGGGCCCGTCCCGAACGTCGTCAGCGGCGCGCCGATGCCGTAGGCCCGGGCCGCCAGCGCCAGGTTCTGGATGGCCCCGAAGATGAAGCCCCCGTAGGTCATCCCCGTGCGCGTCGACTCCGGCCCTCCGGCCACGCCCGTGAGCACCGGCACCATCAGCACCGGCGCCTCGCCGATGTGGTTCGCGAGGTACGTCACCGAACGCAGCCCCGAGGCGTCGAGCCCCGTCTCCGCGTCCACCACCTTGTCGAAGTCGGAGAACTGGACGCGGCCGCCCCCTTCGAGCGCGGCCGGATCGGCTCGTCCGTAGGTCGCCTCGAACACGCCCTTC
Source organism: Tepidiformaceae bacterium (assembly GCA_965203115.1). Taxonomy (GTDB): domain Bacteria; phylum Chloroflexota; class Dehalococcoidia; order Tepidiformales; family Tepidiformaceae; genus UBA2991. The sequence goes on from OZ241859.1 coordinate 626,301, forward strand.
CACCACTCCGCGATCTGCGCCTTCTTCGCCTCGTCGCGCACGACCACCCAGCCCCAGATCTGCGAGTTCCCGCCGGTCGGCCCGCGGATGGCTGCGTCCAGCAGCTCCCACAGGATCTCGTCGGGAATCGGGTCGGACCCGAGGTAGCGCCGGGCGGGAGTCGAGTGGATCGCCTCCAGCACGTCGAGCGGTTCACGTTCTGCCATCTGTTTGCTCCTGTCGTGTCTGCTGCCGGCGCTAGGCTCGGGCCAGCTCCGTGTGGTTCAACGCGGGGTCGTGCCCCACGAAGGTCTTGCCGATGTCCTCGTAGTTTCGCCACGAGATCAGGGTGTGGTTCGCCGCCTGCTGCGCGTCCCGCAGCTGGCGCTCCAGCGGGCTCTCCATGCGGCTGCCGGTCGTGCCCGCCGTGTTGTTGATGATGCCCACCACCTGCCGCACCGCCTGGGCCGCGTGCGCGCAGGCCAGGTACGCCGGCCGGTAGACCTCCCAGTCGGGCTCGAGCCGTCCGCCCTCCGCGGCCCCCGGCCCCAGGTGGGCCTCCAGCGCGTCCTGCGTCTCCAGCATGAACGTGCGCGCCGCCAGGTACGTCGCCTGCGCCTCGCCGATGCGGTAGTGAACCTGCGGCTGGTCCTTCAGCGCTGTGGCCAGCCCGAAGGGCGTCTTGTTCCGGGCGAGGTCCACGAACGACTCGATCGCCGCCTTGCAGACCCCCAGCGCCACCGCCGACTTGGTGTAGACGGCGTGGCACGGGTTGCGGAGGGTGGCGCCCGCCCACTGCCGGCTCGGAGCCAACGCCCGCCCCGGCAGCAAGTGCTCGGGGGGCACGTAGGTTCCGTCCATGCGGATATCGTGGCTGCCGCTCCCGCGCATCCCCGCCGAGTTCCACGTGTCGATGATCTCGAAGTCCTCGCGCGGCACCAGGAAGGAGTTCTCCGCCCCCTCGCCCGTCGCCTCGTCGACGACGAAGGGCGAGATGACGAAGGCCCAGGTGGCGTTGTGGCACCCGCTCGCGAAGGCGCCCTGGTAGCTGAGCCGCCAGCCGTCGCCCTCGCGCCGGGCCGTCTGCCCGGGATTCGGACCGTTCGGCGTCCCCAGCCCGCCAACGACGACGGCGTCCCAGTCGTCGAACACCTTGTCGCAGAGCGCGCGGTCCATCTGCCGCACCACCAGCCCGTTCGTCTCCGAGTGGATCTGCACGATCCAGCCGACCGACCCGTCGATCGCCGAGACCTCCTCGATGGTCTCGATCTGCTCGCGCGCGGTCAGGTTCTCCCCGCCCAGCTCCTCCGGCGCCGCCATGCGGTAGAGGCCCTGGCCGGCCATCTCTTTCGATGCCCAGGAGGGCATGTGGCGCAGTTCCTGCGCCTCGTCCCCCGCTTCCCGCAGGCGCTCCCGCAAGCTCGCGACGCGGTCCAGCATCGGCGTCCGCCGGTTCCTGTCCCGCTGCTCGATGATCTCGGGTCGCACCATGCCGCCCTCCGGTCCCTGAATGCCGCGCGATGATACGGGAGCGCCCCAACAGCGGTTTAGGCGTCCGTTGGGAAACGTCCGCCGCCGCTAGGCGCGACGCAGCTCCATGTAGTTCGCCGCCGGGTCGTGCCCCACGAATGTCTTGCCGAGGTCCTCGTAGTGCCGCCACGAGATCAGCGCGTGCGTCGCCGACTGCTGCGCGTCGCGCAGGTGGCGCTCCAGCGGACTCTCCATGCGGCTGCCCGTCGTCCCGGCCGTGTTGTTGATGATGCCGACCACGTGCCGTACCGCCTGGGCGGAGTGCGCGCAGGCCAGGTAGGCGGGCCAGAACACGTCCCACTCGGGCTCCAGCCGCCCACCATCCGAGGCCTTCGTCCAGCCCAGGTGCTCCTCCATCGCGTCCTGCGTCTCCAGCACGAACGTGCGCGCGGCCATGTACGTCGCCATCGCCTCCCCGATGCGGTAGTGGACCTGCGGCATGTCCTTCAGGGGCGATGCCAGCCCCCACGGCGTCTTCACGTTCGCCAGCTCGATGAACGACTCAAGCGCGCCCTTGCACACCCCCAGCGCCACCGCCGACTTGTTGTAGACCGCGTGGCAGGGGTTCCGGAACGTCGGGTTGTCCCACTGCTCGCTCGGCGCCAGCGGACGCGCCGGCAGCAGGTGCTCGGGCGGCACGTAGGTGCCGTCCATGCGCACGTCGTGGCTGCCGCTGCCGCGCATCCCCGCCGTGTCCCACGTGTCCACGATCTCGAACTCGCCCTTCGGCACCATGAAGGAGTTCTCGGCGCCTTCCTCCGTGGCCTCGTCGATGACGACCGGCGACATCACGAAGTTCCAGGTCGCGTTGTGGCAGCCGCTCGCGAACGAGCCCTGGTAGCTCAGCCGCCAGCCGTCGCCCTCGCGCTTCGCCGTGCGACCGGGGTTGGGCCCGTTCGGCGGCCCCAGTCCCGAGCACACGAGCGCGTCCCAGTCGTCGAAGATCTTGTCGCAGAGATCGCGGTCCATGCGCCGCACGACGAGCCCGTTGATCTCCGAGTTGATGTGCGTGCACCACCCCACCGAGCCGTCGATCGCCGAGACCGCCTCGACGTTCTCGATCTGCTCGCGGGCGCTCACGTCCTCCCCGCCCAGTTCCGCCGGCAGCGCGTACCGGTAGAGGCCGTTGGCGGCCATCTCCTTGGCCGCCCAGGCGGGCAGGTGGCGCAGCTCCTGCGCCTCGTCGCCCGCCGCCCGCAGCATCTCGCGCATGCTCTCGATGCGCTCCAGCATCGGCGTCTGCTTGATCTCGTTCTGCCGTTCGATGATCTCGGCGCGCACCATGCGCCCACCTCCGCTCCGTAAATGCCGCGCGATGATACCGGAGCGGCGGAACCGCGGTGGGGCTACCGGGGCCCGAGTGTCACGGTGCCCGTGCCGTGATCCAGCTCGATGCGAAAGTGGCGGAGAAGGTCCCACCCCATCAGCGAGGGCAGTTGCTGCGAATCAAACGCCCCCAGTTCGATGGTCTCGGCAAGGGCCTGGGGAGAGCCGTCCTCGTGTGTGAACTCGAAGGTCGCTTCGATCATGCGGCTGCGCGCGACGCCGGCAATACCGAGGCGCCGTACGGTCTCCTCGGGCGCCCACGCAGCGGGCTCCATCGCGGCCGTCGCCAGGTTGAGGCGCGTTATGGCGTCCTTCGCGTGCACGATGCTTGTGGCGGATCCGGTGTCGATCAGGAAGGGGACTGGCCGGGGAGCCCTTCCCGGGATCGCCAGCCGCGTCCAGACGAACGGGCAGCCCCAGTGGGCGCTGAAGTAGCCGGAGATCACAGGCGCAGGCGCCGGTTGGCCGTGATGAACTCGGCATCGATGTCCGTGCCGAACACCAACCCCTTCGCTTCCATGGCCTCGCTGAGATCGAGGAGGCAGTGGAACGCGGCGATCACCTCACGGTCCTTGTCGATCACGACGAACCGCTCCGGGTACTGCGCGAGCAGCTCGTCGTAGTGCTCCTCCCACCACCGCCACGTCGCCATCGCCTCTTCCCGTTCCCGGAGGTCCTCAGACACGTCACGAGTGACCACATCGCTCTCCCGTCGCCGGCTGGCTACGCAACTGTTGCCCCGACACCTCAACGGTACCCGCTCGCCGCCTCGCCTTCAAGCCCCTCCGCCCGCCGGCCCCCAAAACTCCACCCCCGCCTCCCCCTCGAAGCGCTTCCGCATGACCGCGTACGCCTCCTCCGAGCGATCCGCCAGCACGAACCGCCGCCCCAGCGCCAGCGCCGCCGCCCCCGCCGTCCCGCTCCCCGCCACCACGTCCACCACCAGCCCCCCCGCCGGCGACGACGCGCTCACGATGCGTTTCAGCACGCCCAGCGGCTTCTGCGTCGGGTAGCCCAGCTTCTCCTTGCCGGTGGGACTCACGATCGTGTGCCACCAGGTGTCGGTCGGCAGCTTTCCCCGCGCCGCCTTCTCCTTCCCCACCAGGCCGGGAGCCATGTAGGGGATGCGCTCGACCTCGTCCGCGTTGAACACGTTCCGCTCGGGATCCTTCGCGTAGAACAGGATCGTGTCGTGCTTCGCCGGCCAGCGGTTCTTCGGACGCCCCCCGTAGTCGTACGCCCAGATGATCTCGTTGATGAAGCACTCCCGCCCGAAGATCTGGTCCAGCAGCACCTTCGCGTAGTGCGCCTCGCGGTAGTCGAGGTGCAGGTAGAGCGCCCCGCTCGGCTTCAGCACGCGCCGAGACTCCACCAGGAACGGCTCCAGGAACCCCAGGTAGTCGTCGAACACGTCGTCGAACGACCGCGACCCCAACCGCACTGTCTCGTACCGCCACCCCCCGAACCCCGTCCGGTCCCCTTCGTCCTCGCCGACCCGCCTCGACCGCGTCTGCTCCCGTTCCTGACGCTTGCCCGTGTTGAAGGGCGGGTCGAGGTACACCAGGTCCACCGACTCGTCCGCCAGCCCCCGCGCCACCTCCACCCCGTCGGCGCAGTGCACGATGCCGCGAGGTTCAGCGCTCTCGCTCATGCGCGGGATGGTAGCGGTCAGGTGCCACTTCGTCCGAGGGTGTTCCGAACCGCTTCCTTGAAGGCGGGGTCGGGGAAGTGTGAAACGAGAGCCCCCTCCTGGACTCTCCGAAGAACCTCGGCGCTAAGTGGCACATGCTGGTCCAGTGTGCGCTTGTTCTTCGCCTCATCTAGCAGGTGCTCGATCCCAAGGGTCGCCTTCTGGTAGTGAATGCACGAACTCCGGGCCACGAATGGGTGTTCCCCCGGTTGGACGATGACGCAGTCTTTGCTGCAGGTACGAGCGCGACCATGCGTTGTCAGGTTGGCGAGGGCGACCCTGCCGTCCTCGGTGACTGCGCTGAGGACCACCCACAGGTGGTTCTGTAGGTCATAGCCTCGGAAAGTCTCGCCCGGCTTCATCCAGAGGCGGCAAAGTTGGTGCGCAGCCAGTGGACTGCTGCGACCTCATCCTCTACCTCGGCGATCTCATCGTCGGAATATCCTGCTTCGCGGAGGATTACTCGCGGGTCGATGTCTCTAGATGAACCCTCTGGGTCGACCCACTCGGGGAGGTCGTGCGTGTAGTCGACGAGATCCCACCGGTCCATTTTGCCGAATTCATCAAAGACCGCATCGAGCACCTGCCGGTCATGGTCAGAGAGCCTCCCCTCGTCGTGGGGTCCGATAGCCATCACGAGGTAGTTGGAGGGAAGGGAAATGTGCCGGATCCAGTCAGAATCCTGCCCTCGGCTTTCCCAGGTAATCAGGTCTAGAACTCGGCTGAGGACCGGACCCTTGGGCATCGACACGAGCCGATCGCCAGTGATGGGGTAGCCGGTCTCTACGAGCGACCTGCGATCGGCCAGATAGAGAAGCTTGATGAGCTTGATGTACGGCATCGGCTCGCCGTGACGGCGGAGCAAATGTGCTGCCGCCTGCGCTGCCTTTTGTTCGTCGAAGACGAACTCCATGGGGCTCCTCCTCCCCCTAACTGTAGCCCCTCGGTCAATCAGGGATGTCACCCAGCCGGCTACCCCGCGACCCCCGGCGGGATCGCGCCCTCGCCCGCCGGACGCGGCGGCGCGACGCTCACCTCGAGCAGCTCCGCGATGTCGTACGCCTGGATCGAGCGCGCTTCCTCGTCCGGCTGAACGGCGGGGATGCCGTCCTCGAACATCTGGATGCAGAACGGGCAGGCCGTCGCCACGATGCTCGCGCCCGTGTTCGCCGCCTCCGCCGTGCGCAGGTGGTTCACCCGCGTCCCCGACTCCTCCAGCCACATGTTGCCGCCGCCCGCGCCGCAGCAGAGCCCCTGCTCGCGGCTGCGCGGCATCTCCACCAGCTCCGCGCCCGGAATCTGGTCCAGCACCTCGCGGGGCGCGTCCATGATCCCGTTGCCCCGGCCCAGGTAGCACGAGTCGTGGTACGTGATCGTCTGGCCGTTCATCTCCTTCGGCTGCAGCTTGCCCTGCGCCAGCAGGAGCTGGAGGAACTCCGCGTGATGCGTGACCTCCCACTGCCCGTCGAAGTCCGGGTACTCGTTCTTGAACGTGTTGAAGCAGTGCGGGCAGGCCGTGATCACGCGCCGCACGCCGATCTCGTTCATCGAGGCCACGTTCGTCTCCGCCAGCGTCGCGTACAGGAACTCGCTCCCGAGCCGCCGCGCCGGATCGCCCGTGCAGGTCTCCTGCTGGCCCAGCACGCCGAAGCTCACGCCCGCCTCGATCAGCAGCCGCACGACCGACTTCGTGATCGGCATGTTCCGCTCGACCAGCGCGCCCGAGCAGCCCACCCAGTACAGGTACTCCTGCGACCCATCGAAGATGGGTACCTCAATGCCCTCCTCGCGGAGCTGCTCCATCCACGTCTCGCGCGTGAGCTGCGTGCCGCGCCAGGGGTGGCCGCGCTGCTCGATGTTCTGCAGCGTCTCCTGCGCCGTGCCAGGGATGCGCGCCTGCTCCATCACGAGGTAGCGCCGCATATCGACGATCGTCGGCACGTGCTCGATCAGAACCGGGCACTCCTGCACGCACGCCATGCACGTGCGGCACGCCCACAGCGACTCGTCCTTCACGTAGTCGCCCACCAGCTCGCCCTCGACCTTCTCAGAGGGGTCCTTCCCCGCGATCAGGAGCGGGCCGGCGTGGTTCATGTACGACTTCAGGTCCTGGACGATCGCCATCGGCGAGAGCGGCTGCCCCGCCGTGTAGGCCGGACAGACGTCCGTGCAGCGCCCGCAGCGCACGCACGTATCGGCGTCGAAGAGCTGCTTCCAGGAGAAGTCCTGCACCTTGCCCGCGCCGAGGCTCGCCCCCTCCTCGATCAGCTGCTCGAAATCGCCCATCGGCGCGAGGTAGGCGGGAACCGCCGGGCGCTTCAGGAAGGCGTTCACCGGCGCGAAGATGATGTGCCGGAACTTCGTCAGCGCCATCAGCGTCAGCAGGCCGAAGGCGCCCACCACGTGGATCCACCAGAACACCTGGTGCGCCTTCAGCAGCGCGCTCTCGCTCGCAGCGCCCACGATCTTCGCGATCACCCAGCCGCCCGGCGACCAGTACGACCAGTTCTCGTGCCCGGCGGGAATCTCGTGCCCGCCGATCCGCAAGCCTTCGACGAGGAAGCCCGTGAACAGCACGAACCCCAGCAGCCCGACGACGATCGCGTCCTCCGACTGCCGCCGGTCCCACGTCAGCTTCGCCGGCGCCGGTCCGAAGCGGCGGAACACCGCCATCCCCACGCCCACGAGACCGATGATCCCGAACAGGTCGCCCACGAAGCTGTAGGCCAGGTACACGCCTCCTTCGAGGAAGGCGTGCTCACCGCCGACCTGGAAGATCAGGTCGAAGTAGTCGTCGATCGCCAGCAGGATCGTCACCAGTGTCAGGACGGCGAAGCTCGAGTAGATGCACCAGTGCATCACGCCCGCGTAGCGGTCGTTCGTGACGCGCCCCGTGCCCGCGCCCAGGGTCAGCGCGTTCGTGATCCGCGCGCCCAGGTTGTTGAAGACGTTGTGTCCCCGTCCCAGCCGCCACACCCGCAGCCGCTGCACGAACGCCCCCAGGATGACCGCTACCGCCACCCCGAAGATGAAGTACATCACCGCGAAGCCCTTGATGTTGTAGAACACCTCGCGGCTGGCGCGCTCCGTCTGCGCCGTCTCCAGCGCCCCGATCGCCGCGATCACCGCCACCGGCACCGCGACCCCCACGATGCTCACGTTGAAGCGCGAGCGCTTCGACCCCCGCTTCTCCCCGGCGGCCGGCGTCTGCTCCCCTGCCCTCGGCGTCGCGCTCATACGTTGTCGTTCGTCGGGGTGCCGTACAGCTGGCGGAGGTCGGTCTTCAGCACCTTCCCCATGGCGTTCCGCGGCAGCTCATTCACCACCGCGATGTACTGCGGCGCCTTGAACGACGCGATCCGGCTCTTGCAATACGCGTTCACTTCCTCCGGCGTGAGCGTCGCTCCCGGTTTCGGCACCAGCACCGCCTTCACCACCTCGCCCCAGTCCATGTCCGGAACGCCGATGACGGCCGCCTCGTCGATGCCCTCGTGGTCCTCCAGGCAGTTCTCCACCTCGCCCGACGAGATGTTCTCGCCGCCGCGGATGATCAGGTCCTTCTTCCGGCCCGTGATGAACAGGTAGCCGCCGTCGTCCACGCGCCCCACGTCGCCCGTGTGCAGCCAGCCGTCGATGATCGCCGCGCTGGTCGCGTCCTCCTGCCCGTAGTAGCCCTTCATGACGCGGTCCGAGCGGACGCAGATCTCGCCCTCCTCCCCCGTCGAGACGAGGTTGTTCCGGTCGTCCATGATGCCGATCTCGACATCCTCCATCGGCTTGCCCACCGACCGCAGCCGCGACTCCCGCACCTCGGTGTCGACGCTCAGGTCGTGGTCGTCGGGGCCCAGGTACGTCAGCGTCGAGGTCGACTCCGTCTGCCCGTAGGCGTTCATCAGACCGATGCCCTTGGGCGGGAAGATGTCGCACGCGCGGCGCACCACCTCGTACGGCATCGGCGCCGCCCCGTAGGTGATGAGCTGCAGTGTGGAGAGGTCCGTCTTCGCCAGGTCCTCGTGGTCCATGAGCCGCTTCAGCATCGTCGGTACGACCATCGAGTGGCTCGCGCCCTCGTCGCCCACGGCCGTCATCCAGCCCTCGGGCGTGAACTGCGGCAGCACGAGCATCGTGCGCCCGCCCCAGATCGACGAGAGCATCGCCGTCGCCCCCGCGATGTGGAAGAACGGCACCGAGACCAGCGTTTTCTCGTGGATGTCCGGGTCCGCCGGGTTCATCGTGTTCGTCACGTAGGCCGTCATGTCGAGGAACGTGACCATCACGCCCTTCGGCAGCGCCGTCGTGCCGCTCGTGAAGATGAGGACCGTGGGCTGGTCGTCGTCCACGTCCACCCAGATGTCCTCCGCCTCCGCCCCCGCGATCAGGCCGGCGAAGTCCAGGTAGCCCTCGGCCGGGCCGTCGTAGCTCACCAGCGTCTTCGTGTGCTCCAGCGTCGGCTGGACGCGGGCGACCAGGTCGCGGTAGCGCTCCGAGACGAACAGCACGCCCGCTTCGCTCACGTTGAGCATGTGCGTGAGCTCTTCGTCCTTCGAGCGGTAGTTCAGCGGCACGACGGTCACGCCCAGCATGGCCGCGGCGTAGTACGTCAGCACGAAGTCGGCGCTGTTCTGCGCCATCACGGCGATCTTCTGGCCCTGCTCCACGCCCAGCCCGCGGATGGCGTTCGCGAGGCGCGTCACCTGCTCCTGCATCGCGGCGTACGTCAGGCGGCGCCCGCGCCCGCCCACCTCCACCAGCGCCTCCCGCTCGGGCACGACGGCGGCGGAGATCTGTAGGAACTCGATCGTGTTCATGCTCCCTCCCAGGAGCGGGTTTCCGCGTACACGCGGCGGAACGGGATTCTACCGGCGCCCCGATTCGCGCGCGAATCGCCCGCGCCCGCCGCGCGCCGCTGCTGTCCGGCGGCAGGTGACCGGTGACTTGCACGGAAGACCCTCAACCCGTTTCCCTCTCACCGACCACCGACCACCGACCACCGACCACCGACCACCGACCACGTTCCCGGTTTCCCAATCCGCACCAAACTCTGCGCTACTCATGGGAAGCGGCATTGCCGCCGCGAGGCGGGTAATGTACTGGGATTCGAGAGGACTTAGCTTCCGTCGGTTCTACAGCGCCGCTCCTCACAGAGATGAAGACCGGCATGACGACGCGGTCGTGCGAAGGAGGGTGGGCTGGGTGCTGTGTCGACCTCTCGTTCTCAAGTCGTCACGGTTGGTCGGAAGGGGCGGGCAGACCACCGGCTGTTCGTAGTTCAACGCCCCGCATTCCAGAAGGAGTCACACACGACGCCACCAGTTCGTACCCCCCTGCCTTGCGCCGAGCCACCACGAGAAGAGGGGATTCGCCCACGAGGTCTGGGTCACGGGCCAGGGACTCCATCGTCCGTTCGTCCTTCGGGCTTCGGTCGGTAGCGTTAGGGTGGCTGTGCCACTCCCCCAGATACCCGAGTCGCTCATCGACCTCCCGAAGACGGTCAATTGCCGCCTGAGTCCCGCCCTCCGGTAGCTGATAGGCGGCTGGGGAAGGCGATGCAGACTCCAACTCCACGGCTTCCACAACCCACGGCTCTCCGCTCTGCGTCGTAAGGCCCACAAGGACTCCCCCTGTCTCATTCGGGTATGCAAGGGCAGCCTGCTTGACGACGACAGTCCGGGCCTCGCTGCTCAGGTAAGCGGTCGGCGGCGAGTCGGGTAGGGGAACGCGGCCCACCTTGTCGAAGGGGGATTCAACGAGGGGACGCAGCACTTCAACGACCTCGTCCGCTCCTTCACAACGCTCCGTCAGAACGTCGATGACGGTGTCGGCAGCGAGCAGGGCTGCCGCAGATACGGCACTGGGAGGTGCATTGCTCACTGGTGCCGTGCAGCCGACCTCAAGGCCCACATCCTCGTCCTCGACGCCGCGAGGGATGACCGGGTAGCGCCAGTGGTCGCCCCGGGAGGCTAACGGGTAGTCACTTGGGAGTTGCCGGCGGACACGAGCAACGCGACCGCCCCGGAACAGGGCCACAGAAACTAGAGCTCGCTCCTGTTCTAAACAGACCTTCGCCAAGTGGATGGCGAAGGCCCCATCCCCTGTTGCGTCGACCACGAGATCGACATCTCCGATGTGTTCCCGGAGCTGGTCGACTGACCAGGGAGACTTGAGGATCTCCCCACAGCGGACCCATGGGCAGCGGTCCTCCAGCAGCGCTCGCATCGCGGTCACCTTAGGTTGGCCTTCGAAAGAACCTGGAGCCGCGTGACGGACTACGTTGACCGGCAGCAGTATGTCGCCATCGACCAGCCGAAGGAATCCGCAGCCGCTACTCGCCAGGGTGTTCGCGACCTGCGAACCCACTGAGCCAAGCCCGAACAGTGCGACACGCTTCCCGGCGAGAGCTTCGACATCAGGTCCCGCACGGCGCAGGCGGGCGTCGGAGCTGTGGGGCGTCGGGCGGAGCGGGTGCGCCACAGTCGTCGCGTCGGTGCCTCTGTCCAGGGTAATCGGCAGCACATCGATGCCGTGAGGACCGCTCCAAACCACTGCGATAACGGTCCAAGCTGGTTTGCCTTCGGCAAGGAGGCGCCGTTGCCGCTCAAGCTGACTCCGGTGGGAGTTAGACAGCAGCCTAGCCACCTCATCAAGGTCGCGCGGAGGCTCCGCAGGGGTTGAGATGACAAACCACCTTCCGCGGCGTGCAGCGTTCCCCGGCGTTCGTGGAACTGCCCGAAAGAAGCCTGGAGCTATCTCGATGAGCGCGAAGTTCCCGGATTGCTGCGGTCGAGGGGGGTATGTGCTGCTCAGTTCAGCGATGTCGATGCTCAATGTCCCCTGGAGGGATCCCTCGAAGTAGGCCCAGGCATCGAGTGCCGCTGCCTGACTTCCGAAGCCGCGACTGCGAGCGGCAGCCCACTCGTCGATGCGCTGGAGAATACCGTCGAGCGTCACCCATTGAAGGGAGCCATCGCCTCGCTGCCAGAGGCAGGCGTGCTCGTGGTCGGCGTGCCAACCATGGAGACCGCGCACCTCGACGGTGGGAGGGTGGTACGGCCAGCCTTCGCGGATGACGACCGTCATCTCACGAGCGTCGGTGAACTGATGGAGGACTTCAGGCAGCGGACCGGTCCAGCGGCACAGCGCATCGTCGGCCGGCACGAAGCCTGCGTTGCGCAACTCGGCAACGAAGGCCTCAAGGGCCGCAGGCTCCGTCGTTTCTAGTTTCGGTTCCTGAGCGCTCATCCGAAACCACGCGCCTCGTCAGAGCCGCGGAGAGGGTTAGGGCGCCCACTCAGGTCGCGACCATCGTCCCCGCAGCCGTCGGGAAGGGGAAACACCCATCCATCGTCGCTTTGCCCGTTCTCTCCGAAGAGTCTGCGCCAGGTCGCGGCCGCTGGACACCGGCCCTGCCCGCGAGCTCGAACGGCATCGTCGGCCAGGCTCTGGAACCTCCGTGAGGCCGACTCGAGATCGTCGGGAGAGGGTTTTGGCTCGAAGACACGACCTAGGACTGGGTCACGCAGGGGATCATCGACGGCGGCGCCAAGCCGACGCGCCACTGCTTCGAGAGCATCACCGACGGCTTGTGGCCAGCAGGTCAGGTCGATGAGGCCCTTGTCGAATGCCTCGAGGAGCACCATCTCGAGGTAAAGGCCGTTGGGCTTCTTACTGCCTAGGTGAACCGCGCGCATCTGCTTTAGGGCGCGGGCGATCCGGCAGAACGCACCGCGTGACGCGATGCGATGCTCGGCGTTCGCCTCTTCGGTGAGCCGCGTCAGCTCTTCGGGATCCGTCTCCTGCCAGCGCTCGCCAAGCGTGGATGACTCCCACAACTGGCGCGTTGCGGAACGAAGCTCGTGCTCCTGCAGCTCCAGTCCGGGCGGCACACGGTTGGGTATCCCCCAGCGGCTTCCCCAGTGAACGGCTGGGACTACATCTGCCGAAAACTCATAAAGCGGTTCCGTCGCAGCTTCGAACTGCCGCAGGTAACGCGCGTCAGGCCCCGACTCCGGGCCAAAGGAAATCTTGACGGAGCGAGGCTGTTCTGTGACGCGATCGCCGTATCGCTCGTAAAGCGCCTGAAGCACGGCCCCATAGACCTGCCCTGGAGTCGCGTCATTGACCGTGAGACGGTCAAACTTGCCAAAGATGTCGACGTCCTTACCCGGCCAGATTGCGGTGTGCCGCGGATAGCTCCCAATGAGAGTCGTGCGGAAACCGAGCGGCCGCAGATCCTCCCTCCCCTCCAGGTAGGTCCGCACCTCTTCGTGGGCCGCCTTGGCCACCTGGACTCGGACCCCCAAGTCAACGTTCCTGAATGCCTCATCGAACTGATCCCGCAGAAGCTCCACGCTTCACCTCCTGGAGAGTCCCGATCCGGCACTGTCCTCAGGGTCGACAGGTTCCTGCCCTCTCAGGTGGACAGCGGGATCGTCTATGAATTGACCGTAGCACAAATGTGCGGAATGTGCCTTCTATGCGAGAGCTAGACGTCCAATCGCTCAAGCGGGTTCGCCTTTGCTCGTGGACCACCCTAGCATGGGTCCGCCAGCCATCGCCAGAGGCCCAATGCCTAGCCGCTCTCCGGCTGTCCCGTAGATCCCAGCAGGCTAGACAGAGAGCCCAACACGATCCCTCAGCAGGGGGCAAAGTGAACTCCCCGACGCCATCTGACATCGTGAGTGCCGATCGCGAATTCGCAGTAGCCTTGGCTTCGACGACCGTGAAGTCGAGCGGATTGCGCTGGCCATCCGGGACAACGAGAAGCGTCCCTTGCAAGGTGACCTACTCCGACTTTACCCAGCAACTGCTCCTGAGCGTTCTCTTCGATGCTATGCCCTGTAGCAGGGTAGAGTTCTCACGCGTGTTGCAAATCGCGGCTTCGTTCGAGCTGACCCGGCCCTTCGACGTTCAGCGCTCGGCTCCATCCCCGTCCGGAGACCTCCACACCAGTCGCACGGACGGCCCGTAGCAATGGCCACCAGCGCCAGCGGGGCTCGCATCCAGGGTGATGACTACCAGCACCTCTTCAGCTGGTACCAAGCCCTCAGTCTGCTGCTGCCCGAGAGTGGTACAACGATGGTCGTTGTCGAAGCAGCAGACGCGGGCTTCGTCGACGACGTTGTCGTGCGCGGGTCCCCCCGTGCCGTCTACTACCAGGTGAAGTACTCGGTCGATGGCCGCACACCCATCGATAGCAAGTGGTGGACAGGGAAGCCGAACGAGCGCGGCCGAAGTCCACTCGAGAAGTTCTGGTGGTCCTGGAATGAACTCTCGGACCCTCACCCGGCAATGACCCTACTGACCAATCGGCCGCTCGACATCAAGGACCCGGTGTTGGCCTGCGCGTCCGGTCGAGATGGGCGGCTTATGCCACGACTCGCCCAAGGGGGGCCGCGCTCTCGCCTGGGGATCGGACGTGAGTCCTGGGCGAAACACCTCCAAGTCAGCGAACAGGAACTGCTCGACATGCTGGACGACGTGACCATCCTGCACGGCCAAGGGCCCTTTACCCACTTCATACAGATGACATCCGAGCGACACCGAGCGCTGGGCCTGACTCACGACGAAAATGCGGCCTTGGCTGGAATAGGAGCGGCGAGACGATGGGTGGCTGAGGGTCGGCGCGAAGTCGATCGGGCCGCGATGCTGGATGAGATCGCGCTGCTGGACCTGAAAGCTGGGACTCCACAAGCGACCTTGCTCATCCAGGAGATCGACCGCGACCCCTGGCCCGAGTCCGCCACCGCCGCGGTCGATTGGGTCGATCTATTCGAAGGCATCGAGCCCCGAGCCCGTCGACAGACAAGAGACCCGCGAGCGTGGAACGACCAGATGCGGCCTGCGCTCCAGAGGGCTGTCTCAGAAATCCGAGAACTCGGCTACCTAGACGTAGTGGTACGGGGGGCACTCCGGCTGCCAAGCTGGTTTGCCGCAGGCGCGGAGCTCGCGGATGTTGCTGGATTCCGCGTGGGCTGCGTGCAGCGAGGTGAAATATGGAGCAGCGACGCCGATCCTTCGCCCTACCCTCTGGTGCAGGCTGCCACTGAAATAGGTGCAGGCTCGGACATGGCAATCGGGCTTAGTGTGACTACGAGTATCGCTGACGACGTGTTGGAGCACGTGCGTCGGGCGGAGCTACCTGTGCGGACCTACATCGACCTTGCACCAGAGCGGGGTTCTGGCGATCGCGCCATGCACGATGCGTCGGCCGCCCGGGGCTGGGCGATAGCAGTCCGAGACACCGTTCGGGAACTGGTTCGGTCGACTGGCGCCGCCAAGATTCACCTCTTCATCGCGTCACCCGGGGGAGCAGCATTCCTCCTTGGGCACCTCTGGAATCGGGTACCCACAACGCAGCTCTATGCGGATACGAGCCCGGGATACGCCCCGGCCTACCTGCTGCCGGGGTAGCCACCCCGAGCGAACGGGCTGAGAACCGAGGGAGGCCTGCCCAACGACCAGAGGGTGCGAGCGCCGGCTAAGAACTAGTCTCCTCGAGCGCTTGGGAGATCGTTGCGAGCGGCATGATCAGCCGCAATTCGCTATCAAGCAGCGTGATCGCGCCAAGGCGTTCATACCATTTCGCAGCAGCTTCGTCCTTCGCGTCGATGAGAAGCGCGAATCCGCCCACTTCGTTGGCTGCCCTCAGGCAGCGACGACCTGCGGCGAAGAATAGTTCGGAGCCGAGCCCCTGCCCCTGCAGATCTCGGTGAACTGCAAGCCGGGCGAGGAGAAAAACCGGGATTGGGTAGCGGGGGAAGCGCTTGGTGAGGTCCTGGGGTACGTCGCCAAAGTCTACGGACCCCGGCGCGATCGAGTAGTAGCCGAGAATGCTGGAGGGCTCCCCCATGGAGACTGCCACGTACGTCTTTGCGTGCCCCCGTTCGTGGTTCTGCCGAGCGTAACGTCGCAAGTACTCGTTGAGGTCGGCGGAACCACAGTCGAAACCAGCGCGATCGTGCTCTGAGGAGATTGCTTCCTCACGCCAATCCACAGCCACCTATCGGATTCGACTACGCCGCCGCGCCGCCGCGAGTAGAGCATCGGTTGGTTCCGGCGGGGCGTCCAGGAGTTCAAGCATCTGAGTTGCTGCCCGTGCCGACAGTGAAACCCTCTCGGTCTGTGCAACCACCTCGCGGGCCCGCGGCAGAACAGCTGCTCTAATGAATGAGGTCACATCGATGCCTTGGCAGGTTGCTGCCCGCACGAGGAGCTGTTTCTCATCGCTCGTTGTTCGGACTTCGATCCGGTCGTTCCGGCGAGTCGTGGTCATGTGATTCTCCAGCGAAGCAATGTCCTTGTCTATATGTACGTACACTAGCCGGACGAATCCACGTTGTCCAGGGGCCGTCGGTCAACCGTAGCGCATCCGCGGCGGCCAAGCATACGGCGGTGTCCACGTTTGCTTGGCTGCCGACTTCAACGGAGCCCGGACCGCAATCCAGGTGGACATCGGCTTCGGCGACTCTACAGCTCCCAGTGTCCTTGAGGCTGAATTCGTGACGATCCTCAACTCTCCCGTTCCGCGCCTGCGTGCGTTACCCGCTCGAGGCGGTCGTGGCCTTCCCGAGAGTGCTATGGCTGTCACAATGGCCTCTCACGTGAAACCGCGAGGGGCGCCAAATGCGTCACCGGAGAAAGGCCGTACCACCACCCCAAGCCGTCCTGCATGTTGTGGCGCGAGAGGCATGGATGACGAGTGAGATTGACCATGGCTGCTGCTGCACACGATGGTTCAGCTACTTGAGCGGCGAGAGGACGACGCGAAAGGAAGACGTTGCAAATGAAGGCACATGAAACACACCTCCGACAGCTCCTTGAGGGCCAGCAGCACTATGTGATTCCCCTTTTCCAGCGTCCGTATAGCTGGGAGCGCAGTGATTGGGAGACGCTGTGGAACGACATCCTCGAGACCTACCGATACCGGCCAGTTGGTGGCCATTTTCTAGGCTCGATCGTGTCCAAGGCCCAACCCGGGACACCTGAGGGGGTCTCGCCGTACATCGTGATCGACGGGCAGCAACGCCTCACCACGCTATCCATCGTGATTGCCGCCTTGCGGGACATGGTTGCCAAGCAGGATCCCGTGGCGCGCGAGCGGCTCGATGATCTCTGTCTGAAGAACAAGTACGCCAAGGGGGAGTACCAATACAAGATTCGCCCTACCCTTCAGGATCGAGGCACCTACTTCGCAATGATGGATGGGAGTCACGCCTCCGTTCCTGGAGAGGAGCCGGACCTAGTGAGTCAGGCGTACGACTTCTTCGTCGACGCCCTCAGCCGGAGTATCGACGAGGAAGACGACGAGCCTCTTGATCTGGGACGGCTTGAGCGGCTGCTGTTGGACGACGTCGAGGTTGTCAGTATCACGCTTGGAGACGCTGACAACGAGTACCGGATCTTCGAAAGCCTCAACTGGAAAGGTGCACCGCTCTCACAGGCCGATCTACTCCGGAACTACTTCTTCATGCGTATGCCCCCCGATCAACAGCAGGAGCTGTACGACGCCGTCTGGCTGCCGATGCAGGCGATGCTTGACTCGAAGACCCTTGCCGACTTCTTCCGGTATCAGTACATGTCCTCCGGAGACTTCGTTCGAGAGAAAGACATCTACCTAAAGTGGCGGAGCGCCCTAGATCGCTTGGAGCCCGAGAAGCTCGCCGCCAAGTTGCGGGAACTTGCAGGGTACGCGCGCTACTACAAGCGCCTCATCGAGCCCGAAGTAGAACCGGACACTGCCGTTCGCGCTCGTCTTGAGCGACTCAACCGCTGGGGTGGGCAGACCATCTTCCCCTTTGTGCTGTGGCTCTACGAAGGCGCGGGAGGGAGGCAACCTAACTCGACCGCGATCGCTCGGGTTCTGCGGCTTGTTGAGTCCTACCTTGTGCGAAGGCTGTTCTGCGGCATTCCGACTACAGGGTCGAATCGTTTCTTCATGGAGCTTCCGGCACAGGTTCCAGCGATGGAGGGAGATATCGTTGGGGCAGTGCGGCAGGCACTGTCGCAGCCCACTGGACGTCGGCGCTGGCCTGACGACAAAGAGTTCAGGGACAGGATGCTTGCCTATGCCCTATACGAAGGTTCGCGGTCCGAACAGCGGCGACTGATCCTAGAGACGTTCGAGCAGGACCACGCACACAAAGAGCCAGCCGAGTTGAGGGGACTCACAGTCGAACACGTCATGCCCCAAGACCTCACCGATGAGTGGCAGGCAGCGCTTGGCCCTGGCGCCGCGGACATCCACGTGCGGCTGCTCCACACCCTCGGCAACCTCACACTCACGGGTTACAACCCCGAACTCAGCAACCGGCCCTTCGGCGAGAAGAGACGCCTCTTTCAGGACAGTAACCTCGCGATGAACAAGGAAATCGCGGAGGAGGCTGAATGGGGCCCAGAGCAAATCCGCTCGCGAGCGGAGCGGTTGGCCGCTCGAGCTATCGAGATTTGGCCTGGGCCGGCAGAGGGCGCACAGTAGCCGGGACGCGCGTGTGGTTCCCGGGCGGGTTTCGGGCAAAGGCAAGGCCCCGCATACTGGCGCGCATGCTCGAGACCGACATCGATGCACTAGAGGGCGAGCTCGCTGCGCGCCTCGGGCCTCCCGTACCCGTGAGTTCCCCGACTGAGGTCGACGTTGCCTGGAGCGGCCGAGGAGTCGAGGTTGCACTTGCGCGGGGGCAGGTCGCCGAGCGCAGCCTGCGACGCGTCTGGACGGAACGGCAGGGGAATCGAGGCCGACCCCTGCTGCTGATTTCGTCGGCAGGCGAATCCGGCGTATTCGTCGTAGGGCCGGTCCTGAACGGGCCTCACATCGTTGATCCCGTTCCTCTGCGGGAAGCCATTGAGCAGGCGTGGGAGCTGCCACCCAACGAGGCGTCGCGAAGCCTTGAGCGCGAGATTGCCACTCTGGCTGCCCAAGACCTGGCTGGTGTCACGGTCCGCGGATTGCTGACGGGCCACTATGTCAGGACGAGGCTCGAACAGCAGGCGGACCTCCGGTCCCCTCTCGCCGAAGCAGCCGAACCCGCGAGGGGCAAGCGTGACTGGCGAGGTGCTCTGACGGCACTCGGCTTCGAACTCCGTCAACGCGAGGAGCGCGGGTATGAGGCGTTCCATGGTGGAAGGGTTCTCGCCATCGTCCATCCCAAGGCCACTCCAGACGAGTTCGCTCGTATGGATGAGCAAGGCCGGTTGCCCGAAGGCGTCCTTCTCGCCGACTGTCACGCGGAAAAGGTTCCCTGGGGGATCATGACCGTGGGGGGTCGTCTACGTCTGTTCGACGCGCAGGCGGCGCGGGGTGCAGCCTCTGAACGCTGGATTGACATCGACCTGCTCCAACTTCCTCCGGAATACTCCCATCTGGTCGGGCTCTTCGCCCCCAGCGCCCTCGGTGAGGGCGGCTCGTGGCCGAGGCTGGTGGAGGATGCGCGGGACTTCGGCGCCGACTTGCGCGAGCGGCTGGACAGCCAGATCCGGCTCTTCGCCCTGCCCGAAATCGCCCAGGGTATTGGAGACTGGCTCGAAGAGCGCGAAGGCGCAGACCTGAACGACCCCGGCGTTCGTGCGGACATTCAGAACGCCACGACGACGCTCCTCTTTCGCTTGCTCTTCATCCTCTACGCCGAAAGCGCAGGGCACCTTCCCTACCGGCACCCTGGCTATAGCCACAACGCGCTCAAGACGCTCTGCAGCGAGGCCCACGCCCGACAGGGGAAGCACGACTCTGGCAGCCACACGCTCTGGAACCGCCTGCGGACCCTGACGCGTGGGCTCCGCGAAGGTGATCGCGGGATGGACCTTCCCCAGTACAACGGGACGCTGTTTGCCGAGGACGGCTTGGAGGGCGCCAGTCTCCTCGAGCGCGCAGAGATTGCCGACACCCGGTTGGCCCCAGCACTGGTAGCGCTCGGGTTCGACACTGAAGACGAGCAGACCGGCCTCGACTACACGGACCTCGACATCGCCCACCTCGGCGGTATCTACGAAGGCTTGCTGGCCCTCCGCCTCTCACTCGCCGACCAGACCTACGCGTGGGACAGCAAGAAGGATCGCTTCATCCCCGCCGAAGAGCCTGGCAGCGGTGGCATTGAGGAGGGCTTCCTCTTCTTCCAGTCAGAGGCCGGCGGACGCAAGAGCGGCGGTGTCTACTACACCCGTCAGGAGTTCGTCCGGCACCTCATCAGGCACTCCGTCGTACCGGCGCTGGAGGAGCACCTCGAACAGGTCCGCGAGCGAGCACGGACTGACGCCCGGGCAGCCGAACGCCTCTTGTTCCGTTTCCGTGTACTCGATCCAGCCATGGGGAGCGCCCACTTCCTCGTCGATGCCCTCGATGTGATTGCGGACCACATACAGACGTTCTTGGCAGAGACGCCGCTTCTTCCCCTACGCGAGCGGCTCGACGCACTGCGGGCCGAGGCACGGGCGGAATCGGCCGACGATGCCCAGCTCCTCAAGCGCCTTCTGCTCAAGCACTGCATCTATGGGGTCGACCGCTCCGGCATGGCTGTCGAGCTGGCCCGTGTCGCCCTGTGGCTCTCCAGCTTTGTGCCGGGACTCGCTCTCTCCTACCTCGACCAGAACTTGAAGCGGGGCGACTCGCTCGTTGGGGTTGGGTCCCTCAAGGCGCTCCGCCCTGTGAGCGACGATCGGCGAGGGGTGGGACAGAAGGTCTGGTCTTGGGCACTCGAAGGTCAACCTCTCGATCGGGCCATCCGCGACGCCGGTCGGCTTGCGCTCCAGATTGCTGATTCCGATGACCGGACGAAGGAAGAGGTGGAACACTCACGGGAGTTGCGACGACAACTCGAGGCACGCGTGGAGGGCGTTCGGGATGCCCTCGACCTCTGGGCCGCGGAGCCGTTCGGTCTGAAGGGAGCTAGGGCGGCACTCACGAATGGTGATGAGATCATCGCGGGGGAGGCTCCGGAGGAGATGGCTGAACTCCTGAGCAGTGCTCGGAGAGAGGCGCGCAAGCGCCACTTTTTCCATTGGCCAGTTGAGTTCCCGGAAGTCTTCCACCGTGAGAGCGAGCGACACCCCGGCTTCGACGCTGTCATCGGCAATCCGCCCTGGAGAGACTTTCTGGTTAGTGAGCTGAGCTTCTACGCGCTCCACGATCCAGGGATTAGGGGCCTTAGAGACGGTAAGGACCGAGCGTCTCGGATCGAGAGGCTCCTGCTGAGGCATCCAGAATTGCGAGCGGACTTTCGGGATGCAAGAGCGGTCGTTGCTGAGCAGCGGCTGTTCTTTGCCCCCGTAAGCGGATACGTCATCCAAGGCCGTGGGCACCTCGACCTTTCTGAGCTGTTTGCAGAGCGCTACGCGGCCCTGACACGTGCCGGCGGATGGCTTGGTGTTGTGCTTCCCAGGGTCACCTTCCTGAACGACGGCAGCAAGGGCTTTCGACGCTGGCTCTTCCGCGAGTGTCGCCCACTGCGACTCGACTTCCTTCTCAACAGGAGTAGATGGGCCTTCGACATGGAGGAGCGATACACCGTCGCCCTCCTTGCAGCTGCGGTAAGCCCTCCTACGAAGGGTGGCACCCTGACTGTGACGGGGCCATCGCGCAATCTCCCGGACTATCAGGCGGCCATTGAGAGTGAGGGCGTGCACATCCCAATGGATGATCTCGCGGACTGGACGCCACCACCGGCCGACGATGCGTCAAGCGAGCCGGCCTGGGAGGTACCGCTGGTTCCGTCGCAGGAGCATGTCGGTGTCCTTGGGGGCATCAGACGGGGGCCGCGTTTCGACCACTGGACACGAGCCTTTCCTGTTCAGGGAGACATGAATGAGACGTCGCAAAAGAGCACGTTCAGCAGGGCGTTGGGCACTCCCGTGTGGAAGGGGCGATCGTTCGGCCAATACGACCCGCACGGAGACTCACCCGTAGGCCACGGTGATTGGGATGAAATCTTGGCGTTCGTGCAGCGCAGGCGGTTGTCGCGTGGCTCAAACTACGCGGGTGCCTTTTCCCGTGAGGTGCTGGAGGATGTGGGGACTCACCCCATTCATAGAGCTCGAGTCGCGTTTCGTGACACTTCGAGGGCCACCGACTCCCGCACGGTTCGCGCCTGCCTCGTACCGCCGGGTACGCCGCTAACTCACACAGCTCCGTACCTGGTGTTTCCCTCGGGCGGGCCCGAGGAGGAAGCGTACGTTCTCGCAGTGCTCAATAGCCTCCCCTTTGACTGGCAGGCCCGCCGCTATGTGGAAGCGCATCTCTACTTTTATGTGCTTGGTCTTCTGTGTTTCCCGCTTGGTGAAGCGCTACATCGAGAGCCCATAATGCGTTCTGCCGCCCGGCTATCGTGCACCGACGAGCGCTTCGCAGAGTTTGCGGAAGAAGCAGGTGTGGACTGTGGTCCCCTGTTCGAGCCGCAACGCGACCAACTGCGAGCGGATATCGATGCTCGCGTGGCACACGCCTACGGACTGACTGAGGACGACCTCCGCTTCATCTTCACCGACTTCACGGAGCGTGCCGTCACACCCACGTACCGCGCCCTCGTGCTCGACAAGTTCGTTGAGCTGGGATCGGAGTAACGCGTGACACGGCCCCTTGAGATCCGACGGCGGACACCGTGAGCACCGGTCAGCCTGAAATCGTCGACAACAGGGATCGCTACGCGCACGCCGCGGCACTCTCTTGGCTGGCCGAGCAGTACCCGCGCCCGCTTCGCGTGGCTACCGGGTATCTGAACCTCGGCGGGCTGCGAGAACTTGCCGACCTAGTCAGGGCTGGGGAACGCTCGACCCAGCTCATGGTGGGGGTGGCCCCGCCACCGGGGCTGGGGGAAACGGGCCTCTTAGAGGAGGCGCGAGAAGCGGGAAGAGCCTTCGACGAGACACTGCGAAGGCTACGCGCTGAACGTGACTTCGACGCCTTCCCCCCCAGCCGCCGCCTCAGAGCGCTGCAGGCGGTGGATGAGTTCCTGTCGCGGGAAGAGGTGGAGGTCCGGCGCTACACCAGCCGGTTCCTGCACGGGAAGGCGTACATCTTCGCCCCTGGCTCAGAGGAGGGTGCGGGCGGACCGGGTGCGGCCCTGGTTACTTCGGCGAACCTGACCGGGGGTGGCCTGTACGGAAACCTCGAACTCGGCACCGTGCAGTACCAGCCGAACGTTGTAGGAGAGGCAGCCGGCTGGTTCGATGAACTCTGGGGAGAGGCAGAGGACTTCAAGGAGGAGCTACGCGAGCGACTCTTTCCAGACATCCCACAGTACTCCCCTCAGGACATCTTTCTTCGCATGCTCCTCGAGTACTACCGCGACGAGTTGCCGGATGAGCCTGTAGCGGAAGCCAGCCTCGCTCGCTTTCAACGCGACGGGTACCGGCGAGCCAGGCGCATCGTCGAGAAGCACGGTGGTGTGCTCTACGCGGACGGCGTAGGCACCGGTAAGACCTTCATCGGCCTCGAATTTATCAAGGAATACGCGAGGGAGCAGGGCAGGCACATCCTCGTGGTGGCACCGGCACAGCTTAGGGATACCAACTGGGAGGGCGCCCTGCGTGGAGCGAACCTGCCAGGGCAGGTCGTGTCGTTTCAGCAACTGGCGATGGACGAGCAGCTCGCCCATCCCGAGGTGCGTCGCCGGCAACCCGTGCTCAGCCTGGACAAGGATGTCTACCGCCTCGTAATCGTGGACGAGGCTCACGCCCTCAGGAACCCGGACACAACCTACTACCACGCCCTGGACCGCCTGCTGGGTGGAACGAAAAAGGACCTGGTCCTCCTCACCGCGACGCCGGTCAACAACGCGCTCTGGGACCTCTACCACCAGATCATGCTGTTCGCGCGTCACGGGCGAGCCTTCGCCGAACCTCTGGGCATCGGTAGCCTCCGCGACTTCTTCGCCGAGTGTGGGGCGAGCGGACCCGAGGCTGTCAGGCCCGAGGTGGTCTTCCCTCTTATGGATGCGGTGACCGTCCGCCGCGATCGGCGTTTCCTTGAGCGCCACTACGCGGGCGACCACTTCGCCGATGGGACCGAAGTCAGGTTCCCGAGGCCTCTACTCAAGGAGGAGCGCTACGACCTTGATGGGGCTTACCCTGGCGCGACGGACCGCATCACCGGCGCCATCGGGGCACTGACTATGGCTCGGTACCGAACCGACTCGTACCGGATCGACGGGGGCGGCGAGGCTCCGTGGGAACATACGCTTGAGGGGCTGATTAGGTCCGTGCTGCTCAAGCGCTTCGAGTCCTCAGTGACCGCGGCTTTGAAGACAGTCACGCGCATGCTGGAGATGCAGCGAGCCGCGCTCAGGGCGTGCGAGGAGGGGGGTGCCATGCCCTCCCCTGCAACCCTGCGGGATTTCTCAGCTTCGATGCTCGAAGGTGAGATCCTTCCAGAACTCGTGGTCGATGCCTTGGAGGACGATGAGGAAGCGATACCTCTGGCTGAACTGAGGGAGGACTTCCTGCCCGACCTGCGCGCTGATGTTGGCCACCTCGAGGCGCTAGAGCACGACCTTGGGCAACTCGCCTCGGAGCCGGACCCGAAGCTGGCAGCGCTTGTTGAGGTTCTACGGCAGTCTGAGGCCAAGAAGATCGCCATCTTCACAAGTTATGCCGACACAGGCAGGTACCTTAGGGAGCAACTGGAACCCGATCCCGGTGCTCGCGGAGGCAGGGCAATGGGCACCGTGCTTGGCGATGAAGGGGAGGTCGGCGACCGGGAAGCACTGCTCAGGCGGTTCTGCCCGCAGTCGATGGATGGTCCGGCCCGGCCGCCGGTGAGCGACGAGGTCGACCTCCTCGTGGCGACGGACGTGCTGTCCGAGGGACAGAACCTGCAGGAGGCCCAGGGGGTCATTTCCTATGACATGCCCTGGAATCCCCAGCGCGTCGTCCAGCGAAACGGACGCGTGATTAGGCTGAAGAGCGAGCACGACGAGGTGCACCTGCACACGCTGCTTCCCGAGGCTGGGGAGCTGGAGGCAATCCTCAAGCTGGAAGCGCGCATCGCGGAGAAAATCCAGGCTGCGAACGCCTCCGTGGGCATGGAGTCCCAAGTCCTGGCGGCGCTCGCGAGCGAAGAGCGCATCTACGCCGACCTACAGGGCTTCGCCAAGCGGCTTGCCGAGGGAGATGAGACCCTGCTAAACGATGGAGAGGGGGCAGAGTCGGGCTCGTCTGCGGGAGAGGAGTACCGACTGCAGCTCTTGCGGGCTCAGCGGGAAGGAGAGATACCGCGACTGGAAGAGATGCCATGGGGCGTTGGGGCAGCCTTTGTGCGACACGCCGGGACCCCCCAACTGGACGTGCCAGCGGTTGTCTTCGCTGCCCAGGACCGACGCGGACGGCGCCACTGGCGAGGAATGACCTCGGAAGGCGAGGTTCTGAGCCGCGACTTGCTCCTGCTTCGGGCCGCAGACCCAGTTGAAGCGCCCGGAGCGGCGACTCCTGACTCCTTGGATCTGGACGCCTTGTGGGAGCAGGCGGCCAGTGACATCTGCAGGGCCCACAACGAGGCCCGTGATCCTCTGGCAGGCGCGGTCGCCCTGCCGGCGAGTCAGCGGTGGGCGCTGGAACGGCTGCGAGATTCTTCGTTGCCGATGCGGGATGAGTTCAGCCGCGCCGACGAGGCGCTGGCTGTCCCGAGGGACCGCGCGGTACAGCGCGCTCTCTCTCAGGTCCGACGCGAGTTCGAGGCTGCCGAGCGGCCCGCGCTCGACACTGCCGAAGAGATTGCTCGGACAGTCCTCGACGAGTTTGGCCTTCAGCCCGTGGAGGTGGCGGTATCCGACAGCTACGAGTTAAAGCCCGAGGACGTAGGGGTGGTCGCCTACCAGGTGGTTCTGTGAGCTGTGCTGTATACGGCCATCGGGAGGCGGCTCTCGCCTTCATCTTGGATGGAGTGGAACCCACCGAACCATGCCCCGAGTGTGGAGACATCCCTACGTTCGAGGGCGTGGCGATGAGCTCGAATTTCCAGACGGACGGCCCGGTTAAGGGAGTAGACGGCCGCGAATACACGACCTGCCCCCAGTGCGGGGAGGACGCTCTGGAGCTTCAGGGCAAGAGCATCGTCGAGTGGGGGTGGAAGATCGCCTGCCCAGAGTGCGGCTGGGAGAAGAAGCAGGCGGAGGGCCTTGACATCGCTGAGTACTGCAACCTGATGGAAGAAGCCAAGTCGAGACTTGATTCGATAAGTCAACTACTGCGTATGCCCGGGATCACGGACCGAACCCGTGTGGAGTCGATCGGCCTCCAGCTCCGGATGCTGCTCGAACTCATCGTGTTCAGCTCTCTGGTATCCAACAAGGACGTGTGGCAGAGGTCAAAGAAGGAGCTGCAAAGCTCCCAGGACATGAGTAAGAAACTCAAGGAGCTGAAGCGCCTTCATCCCAACTTCTACCCGGCTCCATTGGACTTAGGGAGAGACGCCCGGGGAAGGGAACCGGCAGACCGTACTGGTGGGTTCATGGACGAGGCCAAGCTGATGGAGGTCCATGGGCGTTTGGGCAACATCCTCCATGCCGAGAACCCCATGGGACGGAAGACTGACTACGGATCCTTCATGGGTGAAGTCCCAGAATGGATAACCGATGTGGTGAACCTGCTGGAGTGCCACAAGGTGTACCTCTACCACCGCCCCGACGAGTTCTATCTGATCAAGCTGTTTGGGGATGTGAACGGCGACCTGCTGTGCGTCCGGTTCAAGACGACCACCGAGGGAGGCGCCAAGTGCGCGTGGCCCGACTGCGTCTCCTCGAGTGTGCGGCTGCACTGCGAGTACATCGGGCGACCTTGGGTGGACTGTTGGCTTCCGGAGATTGAGTCAGCTCAGACGCGGGCCAAGGGCGTAGCCAGAGAACTAGACGGCCTCCATAGCTAGAGCGGGGCGGTTGACTTGGCTGGCCAGACTATCTGGAGTCGATGTGAAGATGGAGAGGCCATTGGCCGACCGGTTTGTGGGTAGTCAGCTGGATCCTGCCAACCTGTCCGCAGTCAGCCTCGAAACGATGCTCGCTTGGTCGAGACCACTCCGAGTTAGGGCCTGTGAGAGGTCGTGGACTGCTTCAGCGTACTCCCGTCCAGAGAACGAGGCCCGGATCACGCTCGCAGCCTTGACAGCCTCCGACGCGAATTCGCGAAGGGCTGAAGGAGCTATGTGGGCAAGGTCGCCGACATGGGGCCGTGCGACATCATCAAGCTCGCTGGCTGGGGACACGACAGTGGGATGAATGACGCTGCCCGACGGATCGGCCGCGAGGTTTGCGCGAACCCAATTCGCATGCCCCGAAGCTTGTTGAATATCCCGCTTCGACAGACTGCTGTCGGTCTCTTTCTCTGTCTTCGCTTCGAAGGTGAGGTGAGAGTCGTCGTCGAAGGACCACACCACATCAGGGACTCCTGGTTCGGTACGCCTCGTCGCATCCGCCCCGAGAAGTTGGCCCAGCTTCTCCACTCCCATGTGGAAGCGAGTCGGTTCGTCGGCTGCAATGTCGGAGAGGAGCGTGTTCGCGAACCGGGAGAATCGCTCCCCGGCCCAGCCGGCTTTCTTGTCAATGAACTGCCAAAACGTCCCAGCGTTCGCAGCAACGTTCGACGGTGCCGCTGCCGTCGAGGCGTCGGAGAGTGCCAGCAAGTCTTGAATGAACCCTCGGTTGATGCCGCAGGCAATGGCGCGACTCCGACAGTCGACGGCGTTCTCCGCACTTCCTCCGCGCTCGGCAGCATCCGAGGCCAGGTACCACCACCAAGCGCGATAGCCCGCCATGGCCGGAGTTCCCAGAGAGTCGGCGACTGCCCGCGCTGCTTCGTATGCGCCTTGATAGTAGCCGTCCCACATGGACTCCGCGTATCGCAGTTCGTCGGGTACGACATGAGCCGTCGTTTCCGTGTCGCCAGCGCTGTCCTCACCTTCCCGCTGTTGCTGTGCAACGATAGCTCGGTCGGCCGCCGCCCGGTAATCCCCGTCCGAGACGATGCCGTCCAACATGCTCACAAAGCTATCCGGATCGGTCGCCGCCAATGCACTCTGTTCCCTGCCCCAGAGCACTTCTGCTCTTATGTGCGCTGGAAGCGAGTCGACAAAACGAGGTTGCGCAACCAGGTCGCTGACCGCTTGGCCTATCAGGATGACAATGGCGTAGTCGGTGTCTCCTCGTGTGCAGCGCCCGATTCCCTGAACGAAGCGCGTCCTCTCGCGGGCTCGCAACAGGGGGCCTGCTGCCCACCGATCTCGGAGATGGCGCTCCAGTTCCCCGACCGCTGACGGACTGCCCGCAAGAAGCATGAGTCGACAGGTGTCGTGCGGGAGATCGATGCCGTCGTACCGGCTGGGGACGGTGAGAATCGCCCCGCTGGCGGTGGCAAAGGGCTCCAGGCTGTTCACAACGTCTGACGCCCGCATGCGCTGGGGCGATGCGCCTGCCTCGTTCGAGATCGCTGAGAACGTCGAGTCTGCCGCTTGCTCAGACGGAGTGAGCATGAGAGCTCGCTTCGGTTCGAGGTCGTCCCAGAAAGCAGCCACGACTTCTGCTGTGTCTTCGTCGGACGAGTAGGTGGAGGGCGTGAAAAT
Organism: Tepidiformaceae bacterium; assembly: GCA_965203115.1. Classification (GTDB taxonomy): domain Bacteria; phylum Chloroflexota; class Dehalococcoidia; order Tepidiformales; family Tepidiformaceae; genus UBA2991. Next base: position 654,356 of record OZ241859.1, read on the forward strand.
GAAGCGTCTGCCGGTCTGTTCCTGCGATGAACGGAGGTGCGTGATGTTCCCAACTGCGTAAGCTCTCTGGAGATCCGCAGGATCTCCCAATGTTGCAGAGAGGTACAGACGCTGAGTGCTGTCGGCAAATGGAGGGTGGGAATGCGTAGGAGGAATAACCGGGCGAATTGTGATGCTCGCGTTCGACGCCAATACGATGCAAGCGTCCAAGTGCCCCTTGAGCGCTCGCCAGGGGAAGAAGATGTCCGGGTCAGGTGTGCCGTCGAGCACCTCCGTCAATGGGCCTATGCACTGCGGCGCCCCAGCAAGGTGGACAATGTCTGGTGAGCGTCCAGCACCTCCCTGCGCCAGTGAACGACGCTGCCGCACACTCAACGCCGGTCCGAGGGCCGCTAGTAACTCTTGATACAGCGACATGCTTTGCGGAACCCGCACCGTCCACATGTCGGCCACGAATTCCTCTCCGCCATGCACGTCGTCGAGTACCAACAGATTGGATTCAACAGCGACGGGATTGACGTTGAACAGGTTCGAGTAAGTGGTTATGCCAACGGCACTTGCCGTGGTGTAGCGCCCCTCTTCAGCACGATCACGGCTTGAGCGCGAGCCTCTCAGGTCCGCACAGCGCAAACCAAGCTGGGAGGCCTCTTCAAGGACTTGCCCCGCGAGCTGATTCGTGAGGGTGAGATACGTCACTGGCTTTCCGTGACATCTCCTCCTCCACTCGGCAATGAGGAGTGCAACCGTCGTCTTCCCCGTACCTGTGGGCAGCTCTAACGCAACGTCAGTACTCGTGGCCAAGCTGGGGTACTTCCTAAGCACTTCCTGCTGCGGGCCCCGAAGAAACTCGTGCTTTCGCACGGGGCGCAAGTCGTGCCACAAATCCTCGGGCGTCTCGGGAGTGGACTCCCGACCGACCTGGAGAAAGGGCGGCCGGCCGTCTCCTTCGATTGTCATCCGCGCCCTCCGGTTCGTCGAGGTGGCACCTCAGCCATGGTGCAGCCCCCATGTTCCGTGGAAGAACCCGTGCCTTCAACGAGCACCACGGCTTGCTGCTGTGATCGCGCCTCCAACCGCTCCGATATGGGGGACGGTTGTGCCTATAAAGGTGGATGGCCGCTGGTCGATGAGTGGGTCGACTGGAGCCCGCCTGCCTCCAGTTCCTAGCCCTGAGTTGCGTGCTCATCGGGCGAAAGACGGGCCCATCAAAACAAGCTGGCCTGCCGTAGAGCCGGGACTCTAGCGGCCGCCCCCCTCGGGCAGAGGTGGCACTGGCTGACGGCTTGAGGACTGGCGGTCAGTCCGAGAGTCGCGACCGGGTCTCGTTGCAGCGGCTTATCATAAGCGGACTGGATGGTTAAGCCGTCCTCCCCTAGACTCATGCGCCATCTCGCGCAGGGCCAACAAATGCCGACGCTTTTCACAATCGGACACTCGAATCATAAAGCCGCCACCTTCGAAGAGCTGTTGAAGCAGTACAGCATCGAGTGCGTTGTAGACGTAAGATCCAGGCCTCGCTCCCGCTTTCCCCACTTCAACCGTGGCCCACTCAAAAAGCGTCTTAGTGAACTCGGCATCGACTACCTCTACTTTGGCGAAGAGTTGGGTGGCTATCCAGAGGACGATAATCTGTACGAAGAAGAGCGAGTGCTCTACGAGCGCATAGCGGCTCGTAAAGGTTTCCGGCGTGCAATCCGTGAGATGGCCGAGAAGAGCAAGCAAGTCCGCGCGGCCCTCATGTGTGCTGAAGAGAACCCTAAAGAGTGCCATCGGCATCCGCTGCTTGCTGCTGCGCTCAAGAAGCGTGGTGTGAGTGTTGTCCACTTACGAGGTGATGGTTCTTGCCAAGACGATGACGACCTCGCCGAACCAGTAAACCAGCAGATTCCTCTTCTTGAACCAGAAGGAGAAGATCGGTCTTGGAAGTCTCCTAAGAAATTTCGACCTGGAAGAAAGTCCTGAATTATGGAGCTTCAGATTCCCAACTTTGTACGTTCGGCGGTTATTTTTGGACACGCTGATGCGGATGGACATCTCGCTGCTGAATACACTCGCGAGCAACTGGTCAAGAGAGGGATACAAGCGGATGTTGTCGTTTCTCCGCAAACCCGGGATTACAGATTCTGGGGAAAATTGTCTCAGTTTAGGCTCGAGTACTATGAACTAATAGTGTGCATTGACATAGCGTTTAGGTTCAAGAGCCCTGAAGAGTCACTTGGACATCTCTTGGTGGTTACGGATCGCTACCCCGACAAGCACTTCATAGTTGTGGACCATCACCCTCTTTTGAGCCCTCGGGAACGGCGTAATAATGTCACGATCGTCGAAGTGTCGGACCCTTATGAGTGTTGCTTGGGGGTTCCTGATGCCGAGGTGATGCCAGTCGCTGCCTTATGCGACGGCTCGCAAACCGCAATCGTGCCGACCAAGACTTTGCGAAGGCGAGCGCTGGGAGTCAAACGCGCCGCCGCTGATGTTAGGGGCCTAGCCGGCAGCAAACTGCTCGAACTGATAAGGGAGAGGCGCTGGGACTTCTTCGAAGCGCTTGCTGACGAGGGTGCCGAAATGCATCGCTCCGCCCGTGGTTTTCGACGACGCTGCAGCGAAGCTAGTCCGGTATTGGAGGAAGCTAGGAGGTATCTTCCCTCAGGAAAGCCCAAATCGCGGCAGGCACTGAGAACGTAACCCCAGCCTTGGCTCGGGCATCTGACTCTCTCCCCAGAACTCGCTTCTTCAAGCGTGGGGTGAAGATTGAGAACCGAACCCCGTGCTCCTCTGGCGTCAGCATGTGGCCTGTGGGGAGGTCAGCGAGGTGAGTAGCTAGGTGTTCTGACGAGTACTGACTCCGTCTTGTTCGCGTAGTCTTGGTCCTAACCTCCAACGTCGTGAGCGGACACTGGCGCGTCGCGGGGAAGATGGAGAAAGGACCCATCCCAAGCGGCTCGGAGACTACGTCGTCAGCGATGGCAACCCTAAGCCCGATGAGTCTGAGCGTCCCCCGCCACAGTTGCTCTTGCTCGATGCTCCAGTTTGGTTGGTTGCCAAGAGCCCAGACAAGGCGAGCCAGCGCCTCGCTTTCCCGGACATTCGGCAACAGGATGCTAAGCGCTTCTACTGAAGGCTCCTCCACGGATTCCTCCACTAGTCGCGCAATCTGTTCGGCCAGCTCCCCTGCTTCGTTGAGGTCAGATGGGCTACGAACGGTTACCGTCCTTATGCCGGTCCTGAAAGTTGGGCGCGCCAACAACTGGGCAAACACACAGCCCACTTGTGAACGGCGAAGCCAGTCAAGGTAGACGGCCTGCGTCAGGTTGTCATCTCCGACAAAGTCCCTTTCTGTCCGAATGAACCCGTGTTCCCGCAGGTGACTCACGTAGTCCTGACGCTGCGGGAAGTCCATCCTGCGCCCGCGTTCGTCGTAGAGCCGCAGTCCTCTTGGTGTGGACTTCAATACGGTTCTCAGGTCTTTGGAACCCACAGTGCCCACTTTATCGGTGCCCCCCAGCGACCACCACCTCGTGCTCGGAGATCGGAAGCGGCCTGGTCACTTGGAAAGGGCCGGGACGGAAGGCTGCTGTTCCCGGGGGGGACGTCGCAAGAGGCAACATAGGTCCACCGAGGAGATGCCACCGAGACCATCCGGTGGTCCCAGAACGAGTGCGCACGCCTGAGCGGGATCTCCTCTGGCTACCTCTCCCAGCTGCTGAGCGGCGCGCGCTGTCCCTCCCTGCCGGTGCGGAGACAGCTGCTGCAGGCCCTCGGCGTGAGCGACTTCGACGACCTGTTCACCATGGAACTGGACCCGAGGTAGCCATCTCCCTATGACCCCTTCCCGCTCAGCGCTTGTCCGAGCGACCGGCTTCCAGCGTTATGCACCTCGGTGACGGTGGTGGTCAGCGGATCCACGCTCCGGGCGATTGATGGTGACCGTTCGGACTCATCCGACCGGCCAGCAGCGTGGCCGCTTCCCGCTCCGGGTCGTTCGTGAAGCCAAGGGAAATGCCCAAGGCGCAGAACGCAACTACGCTGGAGAGGCACATGCCGGAGCAACGCGGTGGAACGGGAACTGATCGACGCCATCGGCGAGTACCTGCACGCGCACGTCGAGCGCCACGGCCACGGGCGCACGGCGGAAGCGTTCGGCGTGTCACGCCACACGCTGTGGCGCTTCCTCGAGCGCGGCCAGCCGGGCCGCGCCCTGCCCCGCGCGGTGACGGGCAAGGCTGGCGACAGCCCCAGCAAGCTGGCCGCGGCGACGCGCGCCCTCGGGGGCGATGCGCACCCGGCGCCTGAGCGCTCCCGCACGCCACGCCTGACACAGGCCCTCCACGAGACGCTGCTGCTCGTCTGCGAGACGCCCTTCGCGAGCGTCGAAGACCTCTCGCGCCTCAAGCGCGCGCCCGACTCCACCCTGCGCGAGCAGCTGGGGAAGCTGCGCCGGATGGGCCTCGTGGCGTCACACCCGCACCGGCTGGCGATGCTGAGCGGGCGTACCCTGCAACGCCACGTCCCCACCGGGGCGGCCGTGTCCGTCCTCGGCTACGACGCAGAGGCGCGCGGGGAGCTGCTGTACCGCCACCCCGTCTCCCGCCAGTGGCTCCGCCTGCTCGCCGAGCGTCTCGACGGCGTCGCGCTCCTCTACGAGCTGGGCGCGATGGTCGCCGACGCCGACCAAGCCCCGGTGCGCGTCGAACACTGCCGCCGGGGGCCGTACGACGCCCTCATCACGCTCTCCGGGGACCGCATGCTGGGGGTCGTGCGGCAAGGGGCGGCGCTGAGCACCGCGAGCCTGCGCTACCGCATCCGCACGATCGAGCGGCTGGACGTGCAGGAGCTTCCCCACGTGACGCTGATCGCGACCGACTCGGACCAGGACACGCGCCGCGCCGTGCGGGCGCTGGTGGAGCCCTCCGGCTCCCACCACAGCGCGGTGGCCACGCTGGGCGCCGTGATCGGCCAGGGGGCGTGGGCGCGCGTCTGGCAGACGGGCGGGCACGGGTACGGGGAGACGCCGGTCGTCGAGCCGCACGCAAACCTGGCTGGGCTGGTCGACCTCGCGACCCGCGAGGCAGGGCATCCCGTGCACCGGGTGCTGCCGAAGCGACGCTGGGCGTGGCCGACGTCGGGAGGCGGAAGGGCGACGCCGCCGGCGCCGGGCGACGCGCTCGGGGCCGTGGTGGGGCTGCGGCTGACGGCGGCGGAGAAGCGGATGCTGGACCTGCTGGCGGCGTGGCCGCTGTGCACGACGGAGCAGCTCGCCAACCTCATGGGCGGCCTCAGCGAGCGTCGCGCGAACCAGCTGCTGCGCCCGCTGCGGCGTCTCGGTCTCACGCGTCGCGAGGGGGAGGCGCACGTGCTCACGGACGAGGGCCTTACGTACCTCGCGCGCCGCGACCGGGCGGCGGTCGGTCCCATGCTCGACCGCTGGAGCGCGGAGCGCACGGAGGCGGGGAGCTACGCCGGCACGGCACTGCGTGCGCTGGCGTCGCAGCACGAGCACCAGCGGGGGCTGGCGGAGTTCGTCTCGCTGCTGGCGCTGGAAGCGCGGTACTCGCCCGACCACGAGTTGCTGGACCTGCTGCCCACGCAGCGCTCGCAGATCACCTACCGCCACGACGACACGGGTTACGTGATCCACCCCGACGCCTCGTTCCAGCTGGGCTACAAGCGGGAGTGGACGTGGTACCTGCTCGAGTACGAGCGACGGGCCGTCACGCCGAAGCGGCTGCCCGAGCGGCTGGCGTCCTACGCCCGCTACTTCGGGAACGGCCGCGCGCGGCTCGACCACGAGGGCAGGTCTCCCGTGGTGCTGTTCGTGTTCGAGACGGAGCACGCCGAAGAGGTCTTCCTCCGCATCGCCGCGAGGATGCCCGGGGTCCCGCTGGCGAGCTCCACCGCTCGGTTGATTGCCGGTGACGGCCCGCTCGGTCCGGTCTGGCGGTTGCCGGCTCCCGCTGCACCCGAACGCCGTCGCCTGCACTTCCTCAAACGAGGGTGACAAAATGTCAGTTGGCCGGGCGCAGGACTTCCGGTAGGGGCCTTCCCCGCGACAGCCCGTCGTGCACGCTGCCCCATGAAAAAGCCTTGTGCCACTTGCACATGCGCGGTGCCGGTGGGGCAGTGTTATCTAAGTTTCTCTTTCTACTGCCTCTGTCAGCCCCAAACAGCCCCCATTGGGGCAGATGGTGCAAAACGGGCGTGAGCGCGATCACCCGGCGTTCTGGTCGACCAGACGGGCCCGTTCTCGACTTCCCTCTCTCGGAAAGCACGTCTTCCTCTGTACGCGCCTGTCTCGTCTCAACGCGCACATGCGCCGGCCCCCGCCCCCGCCGCGTCCTCGGCGTGAGCGACTCGACGACCTCTTCATCATGGAGTGGGACGCCAGGTAGCAATCTCCCGGCGACCCCTCTCCGCTCAAGCTCCTCCGAGGGGAGCACCGGAGCGGTGCGCACCTGGGACGAACGCCTCACCCTGCGCCTCGACCTGTCCCCCCGCCTGCTCCCCCGGTCCTCTTCACCGACCCTTGGGGTCGCATGCGAGGGCCAGACCCTTCGCCATGGGGCAGCCGTCGTTCCCCTACGCCCATGTTCCACGTTGTCCCATTTCCCGGGGTTTCTGGAACATCACCCCGCCCGTCGTGGTGCGCCCGATGTCCCAAATCGCGGGGTTTCTGGAACATGGAAGTGGAATACGACCGCTCATCCGGATGCTGCTCCGTTACGTCCGGTAGGGGCGTTCCCCTTGTATTCACTGGGTTTTTCGGCAGTGTCCCATGCGCTGACATTCTTCATTTCTCCTTACACGCCCCCCGCATCAAGACGCGACTTCCCCTCACACGCCCCTAACGGGGGGCGAGCATCCTCCGACGCGGCACTTCGCCGCGCCGACCGCAGGCCGAACACAGTTCGGCGTGCTCCAGCAGGGACAGGAGTGACACCATGCGAAACGACAGGGACGGCCATGAAGGCGAGGCTGTGCGCGGGCCAGCCTCGGGAGCGGATGCGCAGGACTCGACGCCCAGAAAGCGCACCCTTAAGGCCCGCTGGCGGACCGGGCCGCGTACGCGCGCCTGGGACGAAATGTGGCGCTGGCTCCTCGCGGATCTCCCCGGGACGCCCGAGACCGGTGGCGCAGACGCACCGCGCGACGATACGCCGGATGCTCAAAGCGGCGGGGAGGGCGCAGGCGGGCACTGAGCCTCGGCGGTCCAGGCCCCGCGCCTCGAAACCCTGCACGCCGTGGCGCGCGTGCTCGTCCACGACGTGGATGTTCTCCTGAAACGCCGGCGGATACCGGTCGCGTAATCTCGCCCATTCACGCCGTCCCTCCCGACTGACAATCTGTCACTCGCCGTGGAACGGGCCCTTCTCCCAAAGTGTTCACCGGGCACGTCCTGTAGGGGCGTGGTTTCCGTTGGTCTGCCTTGCTTCTCGGGGGCCACTGACAAACTGTCACCAACGTCTATTCCCCGTACAGCCCGCTGACGTCAGAAACGCCTCCCGCAGGGGCGCACTCCCCCCATAGGCCATTGCACCGATGCAGTCCCCCTCCAGGGGACTCCGCTCCGGCGACCGGCCTTCGACATGTATCTGGAGGGCTGCAGGGAGCTTGGCGTGGATCCAGTCGCGCCGACGCCCGTCCCCGCCGAGACCCAGGCTTGAGGGGGCTCCTAGCCTCCCGGGGTTTCTTCACAAAGAGGGGGCCACGAGTGCCCTCCCCTATGCGGCATTCCGCAGGGGCCGCCCGTCGCGACACACTCGATCACCATCGCCAGCACCGGCTGCGGGAGGCGACGGGCGAGCGCGGGCCGAACACTTCATCGGTGCAGTCCCTTTCATGGGGCTACGCCAGGCGCTCCCGCCCATCACGCTTTGCCCGTGGGATCAGGCGTACGAGGTCGGACGAGATGGAGTCGGCGAAGCAGCGGGAGCGCACGGGGCGCGGCCACCGGGGTGGCCCGGAGCTGCGTGTCGTGCGCATCGAGTACCGGCCCGCCCTCGATGCGGAGGCGCGCCTGCGGCGCATCGCCACGATCCTGCTCGAACACGCGACCCGCGCCACGCTGGTGGATGGCGAGGGCGAGGAGTGCGAGGCCGGCAAGACGTAACGGCATCGCCGGCGCGGCCGCTGCGTTGACCCGCTCGCTCCGGCCCCGCTACGCTGCTGGGGACGAGGTGGCCCGGCGGTGTGGCAACACCCCGGGCCGTGGCGCCCCCTGTATGAGCAGGTGACGCGAGCCGCATGCTACCGCTCGCAGACCCGCCCCCGCAGGAGGCGGGTCGTTTGTCTTTCGAGGAGGCAGCCATGCCGCGAACGAACACCAACAACCAGACCGAGACGCACCGCGCCGCCATCTACGCGCGCGTCTCCGACAAGAGCCAGGCCGAGGACGACAAGACCTCGCTGGCCGAGCAGGTCGGCGACATGGAGGCCTATTGCGAGGAGCGTGGCTACACGGTCAGCGCCCGCTACCAGGAGGTCGGGCGGGGCTGGTCCAAGAAGCGGCCCGAGTTCCAGCGCATGCTCGCTGACGCGAAGGCTGGGCGCTTCGACACGATCGTCTGCTGGAAGTCCGACCGCCTCAGCCGGGGGATGTACCCCGCCGCCGCCCTGATGGAGGTCGTCGAGGCGCAGCGCATCGAGATCGAGGCGGTGATGGACGCGATCGACATGAAGACGTTCGGGCTCATGGCCGCGATCGGCAAGATCGAGCTCGACAACTTCCGCGAGCGTGCCTCGATGGGCAAGCGCGGCGCGGCCAGGCAGGGGCGCATCCCCGTCAGCACGGTGCCCTACGGCTATCGCATCGCCGAGGACGGCAGGCCCGAGGTCGTGGCGCATGAGGCGGAGGTGGTGCGCCGCATCTTCAGGCAGTACGTCCAGGAGGGGCTGGGCGGGCTCGCGATCGCCGAGCAACTCAACAGCGAGGGCGTCCCCACGGGGAGGTCCGCCTCGCGCTGGCACGCGCCCGGGATCAACCGCATGCTCCGCAGCGAGACCTACAAGGGCAGGTGGTGGTACGGCAAGGCGCGCCATATCGCAACCGACGACGGGACGCGCATCCACGAGCAGCCCCGCGACACCTGGATCGACGTGCCCTTCCCCCCGCTGGTGGACGACGAGACCTGGGAGCAGGCGCAGGCGGTGCGGGCGCGGCGGCGGACCCGCTCCGCTCGCAACACGAAGGTGTTCCACCTGCTTCAGCACCTCGTCCGCTGCAGCGAGTGCGGGATGCTCATGGGTCCCGTCGCGAAACGGGGCCAGACCGCCAGGCGTGGCAGGAAGACGTACCGCTACGAGTTCGATCCGCCCAGGCGGTACTACCAGTGCTACGGGATGAAAGCGCCTCACTCGCTGCGCTGCCGCGAGCGTCCGATGATCCGCGCGGAGCGACTCGAGAACCTGGTCTGGGACGAGGTCAAGCACGTGCTTCAGCATCCGAACCTGATCGTGGCCGGGCTCGCGGCGCTGAAGGACGACGCTGACGGCGACGTGGTCGGCGAAGTCGCGCGCACGGAACGGGAGCTGGCCGGTGTCCAGGGGGAGGAGGACCGCGCCATCCGCCTCTACGTGATGGACAAGATCAGCGAGGAGCAGCTCGACCACCAGCGCCGCTTCATCGGCGAGCGGCTGGAACGCCTCCGGGCGAGGCTGGACGAGTACCGGGCGAGAGCGTCGGCGCAGGCTGACCAGAGGGACGTGCTGGAGCGGGCCGTGGAGTGGACGCGTCGCGTTGGCGGCAGTCTCGACGACCTGCCCGACGAGGAGCGTCGCGAACTTCTCAACCTGCTACTGGAAGAAGCAACGATCGACGGCGAGAATAAGGTCACCCTCACGCTCGCCATCCCGCCCGATGAAGAGGGCGATGAGGGTGCTGTGCCAATTGCGGCACAAGGAACACCGACCACCGACCACCGACCACCGACCACCGACCACCGACCACCGACCACCGACCACCGACCACCGACCACCGACCACCGGGCCCTAAAGGGCCGGACGCTTCGGCGTGAACGGCCCCGCCAGCAGCTCCCCCACTGCCTCCTCCACCGCCGCGTCCAGCTCCGCCTCCGGCACGGCCCGCGAGATCAGCCCCCAGCGCAGCGCCTCCTCCGTCCCCACCGGCTCGCCCGTCAGGATCAGGTCGGCGGCGGCGCCCGGGGGGATCGTGCGCGGAAGCGTCTGCGTGCCGCCCGCGCTGGGGATGTACCCCAGCGTCACCTCCGGCAGGGCGAAGCGCGCGTCCTCCGAGGCCACGCGCACGTCGCAGCAGAGCGGCAGCTCCAGCCCCGCCCCGAAGCAGTAGCCGTGCAGCCGCGCCACCAGGGGCACCGGCAGCGAGAGCAGCAGCCCCCACACGTCCCGCTCGTGCCGCGCCCGTCGCGACTCCCACAGGCTCGGCGCCGTCCCGAACTCCGAGATGTCCGCCCCCGCGCTGAAGGCCCGCCCCTCGCCCCGGAAGCACACCGCCCGCACGTCCGGATGATCGCGGCAGGCCTGCAGGTACTCCCAGAGGAGGTCGCGCATGGCCATGTTGATCGCGTTCAGCCGCTCGGGCCGGTTCAGCGTGATCGTCGCCACGCCCCGGTCGTCGATGTCGAGCAGCACCAGGTCGGCCATGCGGCCAGTTTACGGCCACCGCCGCTCCGGGCGCGGGGCGACAAGAAGCGCCGGCCATCGTGGCCGGCGCGAGTGCTGCCTGCGGGCAGCCGGAGGTTGCGCCTACTGCCGCCAGTCGGGCCGGCGGATGGCGCTCTTCTCCCGCGAGGAGAGGTTCTTGGCGAGGTCTTCGTTCGCCTTCCGCACGAGGTCGTCCAGTTCGTCGCTCCCGATCTTCATCTCCGAAGATCGCCAGCGCTTCAGCATGGCCCGGTCCTTCGTGCTCAGCTCGGCCTCGCTCGCCATGCGGTTCACGAGCTCGACCAGCATCTCGTTGATCTCGTCGTCGTTGTACGTCACCTGGACCATGGCTACCTCCGGACCGTCTCGTAGCGGCCCTTGCTCTTCACGCGACGCATCAGCTTCGCGTCGATAGCGCTGTTGAGGCGCTCATTCAGCGCCTCCGTCAGCGCCTCCAGCTCGGGCGAACCCTCCTGGTGGTCCGAGCGCCAGCGCCGGATCGCCTCCTTCCCCTCGAAGGAGATATCGGCGTTGTCGATCGCGACCGCGCTGACAAGCATCATCAGCGACCACGACTCCTGTTCTTCAAGCAAGACGATCATTCGTTATTCCCCAGTGAAGTCCGGCGGACGCTTTTCGATGAACGCCCGCACGCCTTCAGCCCGATCTTTGGTCGCTTGCAGGAGCAAGGTCAAATCGGTTTCGAATCGCAGGGCCTGTTCGAGCGGCTGATCGAGCCCCCGCCAGACCGCTTCCTTGGCCAGCCGCGTCGCGATCGGCCCCCGCGCCGCCACCGCCTCCGCCGCCCCCCGCGCCGCCTCCCGCGCGCCCCCCGCCGGCCCCACCCGCGACACCAGCCCCGCCTCCAGCGCCTCCTCCGCCGTGAACGTTCTGGGGGGGACGTGCTCCCCCTCGATTCCCAGCAGTGTGCGCGCCCGCGCCGCCGTCAGGTCGTCCAGCGACTCGCTCAGCGCGAATACGGCCGCCTCCCCGCAGACCCGCAGGTCGCACCCCAGCGCGAACGCCGCCTCCGCCTCCGCCAGCCACCCCTCGAACGCGAACACGACCGGCAGCGGATAGTCCCGCCAGAGCCAGCGCACCCGTTCCCCCGGCCACGCCCCCAGGCCCGCATCGGTCGACGCCTCCACCACGACCACCCGCGCCTCCCCCTCGGCGAACCCCGCGAGCGCCTCCACCACCGCCTCCGCCGAGCCGTCCCGCCCCAGTTCCAGCGTGCCGATCGCGCCCATGGATCCAAGCCTACCGGCTGCCCCCGCCCCCGTCTGGCCCGTTACAACCCCGCCGCCCATAGTCGAGAGATGGCCATCACCTACCGCCGGCTCACCGAGGACGACTGGGATGAGTGGATCGCCGGCAACGCCCGCGGCTTCCTCGCGGACCCCGAGGGCGCGGCCGCCTGGGCCGAGCCCATCCGCCCCCACTTCGACTTCGACCGCGGCACTGCCGCCTTCGACGGCAACGAGATGGTCGGCAAGACGCACGACATCCCCTTCTCGATGAGCGTTCCGGGCGGCGACCTGCCCACGGCCGGCGTCACCGCCGTCACCGTGTCCTCGACCCACCGGCGCCGCGGCATCCTCACCGAGCTCATGCGCCAGCAGCTCGACGACATCCGTGACCGTGGCGAGCCTCTCGCCGCCCTCTGGGCCTCCGAGAGCCTCATCTACGGCCGCTTCGGCTACGGCATGGCCGCGCAGTCCGACCGCGTCAGCATCGACCGGCGCCACACCGGGTTCCGCGCCGACGCCCCCGAAGCTCCCGGCGAGGTCCGCTTCGTCGCCCCCGACGCCGCCCTCGAACGCTGGCCCCCGATCCACGACCGCCTGCGCGAGTCGCGCCCCGGCATGATGACGCGCTTCCCCTACCTCTGGAGGGGTTTCGTCATCCCCCGCACGGAGAAGCCCGACGACGGCTTCACGAAGCGCCTCTACGTCGAGTACAGCGGTCCCGAAGGCCCCGAGGGCTACGCCATCTACTCGGTCAAGGCCGACTGGCCCGAGGGCGTCCCCCGCGGGATCCTCCGCCTGCACGAGCTGGTCGCCCTGAACCACGTCGCCGAGGCCGCCCTCTGGCGCTACCTCTTCGGCGTCGACCTCATCGGCACGATCCAGGCCGACAACCGCCCGCCCGACGACCCCCTCCTCTGGATGCTGGCCGACCCCCGCCACCTCCGCCGCATCCCCCGCGACACCCTCTGGGTGCGCATCGTCGACGTGCCGAAGGCGCTTGAGGGCCGCGCCTACCTCGCCGACGGCCGCCTCGTCCTCGACGTCGCCGACCCCTTCGGGCCCTGGGCCGCCGGCCGCTTCGTTCTCACCGTCGAGGACGGCAAGGCCACCTGCCGCCCGACGGACGCCTCACCCGACGTCACCCTCGGCGCCGACGCCCTCGGCGCCGTCTACCTGGGCGATGTCTCCCCGTCGGTGCTGGCCCGCGCGGGACGTGCCGAAGGCGCCCCCGAAGCCCTGCGCCTCGCCGACGCCCTCTTCCGCTGGCACACCGCCCCCTGGTGCATCGACGAGTTCTAGCGCCCCCGCTTGCCCTACCCCTGGCTGTCGGAGACCGTCGGAAGCTCCCGCACCGCCGCCCCTACCTGCTCGTCGGCCACCGCAAGGTCGAACTGGGCCTGGAGGTTCATCCAGAACTGTGGCTCCATCCCGAACCAGTGACCCAGCCGAAGGGCGGTGTCCCCGCTGATCGACCGCTTGCCCGAGACGATCTGGCTAACCCGGTTGGCGGGAACGCGAATCTGGCGCGCGAAGGCGGCCTGGCTCAGGCCCAGCTCCTCCAGCTCGCCTCCCAGGACCTCGCCCGGGTGAACCGCCCGCCTGAACAGCTTCTCCACTGCTTGCCTCCTAGTGATAGTCCACGATCTCTACGTCGTACGGCCCTGTGCTTCCCGCCGGCCACGTGAAGCAGATGCGCCACTGCCGGTTGATGCGGATCGAGTACTGCCCCAGCCGGTCACCCCGCAGCGCTTCGAGGCGATTGCTGGGCAGTGCCCGCAGGGCATGGAGGGAAGGCGCCGCGTTCAAGATCGATAGCCGCCTCTCCGCCTGGCTCTCGAATGCCTGGAACGCGGCGACGAAGGTCCCTTCTGCGAACGCCTGCGTTCGCCCGTCCCTGTATCCGAGAATCACGCGTCTCGATCATATGCACCTATACGCGATACGTCTAGCGTCACGACGATCCCCGCTTGCCCCGCTCCCGCCCGCCCGCCATGATCGCGGGCGATGGCTGACTTCTCCGCCGCCGCGCCTGTCGAGCCCGACAAGAGCGAGGTCGTTCACGACCGCGACACGCGCCCCGATGCGCCTTCCGACCGACGGGACTACGGCCGCCTGCTCCTGCACATCGCCGTCGGCGTGGCCTTCACCGCGGCGTTCGTCGCGCTCGCCTACCAGGCCCGCGCCAGCTGGACCGACCCCCGCGACTGGGTCGTGCCCGTCACCATCCCCCTCTACGCGCTCGGCGGAGTCTCCCTCGCCTACCTGGTCCTGCGACGCGCCTGGCTCGAAGCCTCGACCGGCGCGACGCTGCTCTTCTTCGCCGTCGCCCTCACCGGCTTCGATCTCTGGCGCGCCGCCGTCATCACCGACCCCAACGGACTCCGCGAAGCCGACGGCCTCCGCGACAGCTTCTCGATCACCATCGGCGTCCTGCTCGGCTTCAGCATCGCCGCCCTCGCCGCCGGCATGGCCTGGGTCGAAGCGCGCCGCCCCAGCAAGCCGCCCGCCCCCGAGCTCTAGCGATGTGCCGCAGCATCAAGCGGCTGCGCGGCCCCGAGGGCGTCGCCCCCGACGACCAGATCCGCGAGGCCTCCCTCCAGTACGTCCGCAAGGTGAGCGGCTTCCGCGCCCCCTCCCGCCGCAACGAGGAAGCGTTCGAGGAGGCCGTCGAGCAGGTCGCCGAGGCGACCCGCCGCCTCCTCGATTCCGTTACCCGCCCGCGCTAGCGCCTTGCCCCCTGTGACCCGCTATCCTTGACGGAGCGGGAACACGGACCGGAGGTGGCCCCGTTGCCGACCATCGCCGAAATCCAGCAAGCCATTCTCGTCCTCCCCGAGGCCGACTACGTCCAACTGCGCAAGTGGATCAGCGACCTGGACTGGGAGCGCTGGGACAGTCGCCTCGAAGCAGATTCAGAAGCCGGAACCCTCGACTTCCTCGTCGAAGAGGCCCGCAACCCCGGCGAGGACAGGTCCACCTTCTTCCAGTCGGCTTGATTCATTCTCCGATGCCTCCACCGATGATGATCAAGAGGGTGGTGGCCAGGAAGGTCACCACCGCTACTGCCGTGACCACACCGGTTAGGGCCGCCTCGATGTCGGCGCGTTTCATCCTGGGCCCCATGCCGCGAGGGCGGCCCAGCCGGCTACGATGACAACGAAGCTGATGATCCCCGCGGCGCAGCCGACGCTCCGCGCTTCGTCGTCCCAGCTGACGGACAGGGCGCGAATCCCCGCAATGAGGGCGCCGAGGGAGAGAGCGCCGAGTGAGACAATCAGCGCTCTCGTGCCCACGCCCTCGCCATAGCGGTCGGTTCGTTCGAACAAGAACCAGGCGAGGGCGCCGTAAGCGAGGACAGCGCCGGCGATCCAGGGCAAGCAACCCCATCGCGTCATTGACGAGCGACCTCGCCAGTCGCCTGCTCTATCCCCGCTTCGGTCTCGCACTCAAGCACCCGCGCGAACTGCCGCACGAACGCCTCCCCCACCTCCGCCACCGCCACCGGCCTCCCCGCCTCCGCCGACAGGCTCGTCATCTCCGTGTCCTCCAGACCGCAGGGGTTCATCAGCGCGATGTGCTCCATGTTCGGGGCCACGTTCAGCGCCGCCCCGTGCATCGAGACGAAGCGCCGCACGTGCAGCCCCACCGACCCAACCTTCCGCTCCCCCACCCAGGCCCCGCGCGCGCACTCGTGCCGATGTCCCTCGATGCCCCACTCCCCCAGCACGCCGAACATCGTGTCCTCCAGCGCCGACACGTAGTCGACCACCCGCACCCCCCACCCCTGCAGGTCGATGATGCCGTAGGCCACGAGCTGCCCCGGACCGTGGTAGGTGATGTCGCCGCCCCGCTCCGTCTGCGCCACCTCGATGCCCGCCGCCCGCACCATCGCCTCCGTCGCCCGCAGGTTCGGCTCGGGATGGTTCCGCCCCAGCGTGAACACCGGCCGGTGCTCCGTCAGCAGCAGCGTGTCGACGCCCTCCCCGCGGATGCGCTCCGCCTGCAGCTCCTGCTGCAGCCGGTGGACCTCCCCGTACTCGGTCAGCCCCAGGTCCCGGACCACGATCGTGCGCTCGGAGGCCATGCACCTAGCGTAGCGAGGTCGCGAGCCGCCCGCGATCAGCCGCCGCCGGCTACCTCCGCGCCGATCCCCTCGATCGCGTCCCAATCCTCCTCGCGCAGCGGCTGCAGCTCGCCCTTCCGGTACTGGTCGTACAGGCGGAAGAGCGCGTCCTTGTGGGGACGGACGCGCCCGATCGGGCACGCCTCCCAGTCCTCCACCGACTCGTCGCAGTAGCCCGTGCGCAGCTCGCCGCACTTCGGCTGCAGGTAGCCGCCCAGCTCGGGCACGGCCTTCGCCACCTCCGCCCGCATCAGCGCCGCCACCCGCCGGAACTCCCACTGCGCCCGCGTGCAGAGCCGCAGGTCGCAGATGTGCAGCAGGCTCTGGAAGTTCACCGTGATCTTGAAGTTCGTGCTCGTCGCGTTCGGCAGCAGGAAGCGCGCGTCCTCCGCCGGTACGCCCGCCTCGACCATCTCCTCGTAGAGGGCGCCCGCCTTCCCGAACAGCTCCTCCATCCGGTCCGACATCCCCGCCTTCTCGACGCTCTTCGGGATGCTGTAGGGGAACTCGCCCTTCTTGTACGTCACGTACCGCTGGCTCTGCTGCTCGAACGAGATCCCGACCCGGTGCCGCACGAACTGGTGGCTGAACGCCCGCGACACGCCGGAGATGCCGAACTCGAACCAGACCTGCTCGAGCGGGCTCGCGTGGCCCGTCTTCAGCCGCTCCACGATGAAGTTGTGCATCTTCTCGCGGGGGATGCGCTCGTCCTCGATCCGCGCCGCCACCTGCTGGGGCGTGAGCTGGCTGTAGCACGTCCGGTACGCCATATAGAGCGACCGCAGCGGGTCCTCTGAATGCGACAGCAGGGTCACCTGAATGGCCATCGCAGTACTCCCGAGTTTCGTGATACTTGGGAGTGTACCCGCTTGGTAGCACATATGATCAGGTGCCTGCGCGAGTGGACAGGCATCTGGTGCATGTCGCCTGCCTTATGGAGGGCTAACCCCCGATACGATGGGACGCCACATGAGCCGTCGACACCTCCTCTGGATTCGCCACGCCCTGCCGAGTCCCGACCCCGCCACCCCCGCCCGCGATTGGCCCCTCACGCCCGAAGGCCGGCAGGAAGCCGCGCGCCTCGCCCGCTCGCTGACC
This sequence comes from Tepidiformaceae bacterium, assembly GCA_965203115.1. Lineage (GTDB taxonomy): Bacteria > Chloroflexota > Dehalococcoidia > Tepidiformales > Tepidiformaceae > UBA2991. The sequence continues at coordinate 671,444 of OZ241859.1, forward strand.
GCCCTCGCCCCCGTGTCCGTGCTCACCAGCGACGAGCGCAAGGCGGTCGAGACCGCCGATGCCGTGTGCGAGGCGCTCGGCCTCGACGCCCCCGAGGTCTGCGCCTCCCTCCGCGAGGTCGAGCGCCCCTGGACCGACGGCGACTACCGCGCCGCTGCCCGCGAGTACCTGCGGACGGGCGCCGCCCCCGGCTGGGAACCCCGCGACGAGGTGCTGGAGCGCATCTCGGCCGCGCTCGCGGAGCGCTGGCGGCCGGAGGGCACGACCATCGCCGTCGGCCACGGCCTCGCGATGAGCGTCTGGGCGGCGAATGTGGTCGCTGGCCTCGACGCGGTCGAGTTCTGGGAGAACCTGCGGTTCCCCGACGCCTGGCTCTACCGGGAAGACGGGACGTTCCGCCGCGTCGCGGACTGAGCCCGCCCCTACCCCTCCCCGAACGCCGCCCGCCCCTCGATTCCGAGTCCGACCAGGTAGCGCCCCGCCTCCGTCCCCCGCCCCTCCGCCGTCGACAGCAGCTCGCGCACGTCCGCCGGCGTGTCGAGGTCGAGCGCGAGCGCGGGCACGTCGGCGCGCTGGACGGCCAGCCCCGCCTCCCGCGCCGCCGCCTCGTGCCGGTCGCCGCTCCCCCGCCCGTACGCGAGCGGGAAGCGCCCCGGTGGACGCAGCAGCATCGCGTTCGTGCCCCCGTCCCCCGGACGCACGAGCGTCGCCGAGGGCGCCTCCGGCGCCTGCGCGACCAGCTCGCGCAGCGCCTCCGCCGACACCAGCGGCAGGTCGGCGTGCAGGATCAGCAGTTCCTCGACGCCCAGCCGCTCGACGGCGCGCTCGAGCTGCGCGCTCAACCCCCGCAGATTCGGGTCTTCCCGCAGTATCTGCACCCCCGCCGGAACCTCCGCTTCGACCGCCGCGTCCGAGGTCAGCACCACCGCCTCCATCCCCGCCCCTTCCGCCGCCGCCAGCACCGCCGCCAGCGACCGCCGCACCAGCTCCGCCCGCTCCCCCGGTTCGAGCAGCGCCGCCAGCCGCCCTTTCGCGCGGTCGAGCCGGTTCACCGGGATCAGGACGGTCGTCGCCATCCCCGCGATCGTACCGTGCGGGACGCCCTACCCCTTGCCGGCCCGGAGGCGCACCGCGAACCCGCCGTCGTCGAGCGCGGTCTCCCCCTCCGCCCGCAGCGCCGACGCCCCCACCGCCGCCAGCGCCTCCTCGCGCGACGGGCTTTCCTCGTCGCCGTCGCTGACCAGCCACCCCTCGGCGCCCTCCACGACCGACAGCATCCAGGCAAGCCTGCTCAGGGCTTCCGGCGTCAGGTCCTCCGCCCGCGGCCACCACGCGATCTGGAGCGCCGGTTCCGCCACCGGCAGCGAGCTCGCCACCGTCGGGCGCGGATCGAGCCGTCCCGCCTCGCCGAGCACCTCGTCCGGCGGGTCGATGAGCATCGCCCGAACGCCGTCCGCGCCCAGCCCCAGCGCCGCCAGGACGCTCACGAGGAGGCCGGACCGGTCAGGCGAGCTTGCCGCAGCACTTCTTGTACTTGCGCCCGCTGCCGCAGTAGCACGGGTCGTTCCGCCCGATCTTCTTGCCGCCCGGGCGTGGCGCCGTCGCGGTCGCCGCGGCGGCCCTGCCGCGCGCCTGCCCGTTGCCGCCGGGCGCGGCGCCGTTCCCCTGCGCCTGCACCGGAGCCTGTGGCGCCTGCGGCCTGCGGGCGGTCGCGCCGTTCGGCGTTGGCGGCGGCAGGTCCTTCGCCCGCATCTTGAAGACCGCCTGCGCCACCTGCCGCCGGATGTTCCCCTGCAGCTGCTGGAACATGTCGTAGCCCTCGCGCTTGAAGGCCACCAGCGGGTCGACCTGCGCGTAGGCCTGCAGCCCCACGCTCTGCCGCACCTCCTCCACCGCCGTCAGGTGCTCGCGCCAGTGGTAGTCGATCGACTCCAGCAGCAGCCACTGCTCCATCTTGCGCGCGATGTCCTCGCCCACCGTCTCCTCGATCTCCTCGTAGCGGTCCTCGATGCGGTCCAGCGCGGTGTCCGCCACGCGGTCCCGCTTCTCCTCGATCTCGTCGAGGCTCGGCAGGATGTCGGGCGGCATGATCTCGCCCAGCTCCGTGTGGACGAGGCTCGCGTCGAAGCCCTCGTCGCTGTTCCGCTCGATGATGCCGTCCACCTCGTCGGTCACGAACGAGAACACGTTCTCCCGCACGTCCGCCCCCTCCAGCACCTTGTCCCGCTCGGTGTAGAGCACCGCCCGCTGCTCGTTGATGACGTCGTCGAACTCCACCAGCCGCTTGCGGATGTCGAAGTTGTAGCCCTCGACCTTCTGCTGCGCCTGCTCGATCGCGCGCGTCACCATGCGCGATTCCAGGGGCAGGTCCTCCGTCATCCCCATCTTCTCCAGCATTCCCGGCACCCAGTCCGGCGCGAAGCGCTGCATGATGTCGTCCCCGAACGAGACGAAGAAGCGGCTCGATCCCGGGTCGCCCTGCCGCCCCGACCGCCCCCGCAGCTGGTTGTCGATGCGCCGCGACTCGTGCCGCTCCGTCCCGATCACGTGCAGACCGCCCGCCTTGGCGACCCCCTCCCCCAGCTTGATGTCGGTGCCGCGGCCGGCCATGTTCGTCGCGATCACCACCGCCCCCGGCTCGCCCGCGTTCTCCACGATGTGCGCCTCGCGCTCGTGCTGCTTCGCGTTCAGCACCTCGTGGTCGATCCCCCGCCGCAGCAGCAGCGCCGCCAGGTACTCCGACTTCTCGATCGAGGTCGTGCCCACCAGCACCGGCCGCCCCCGCCCGTGCATCCCCACGATCTCCTCCACCACAGCCGCGAACTTCGCCTTCTCGTTGATGTAGACCACGTCTTCCTGGTCGTCGCGCACCATCGGCATGTTCGTCGGGATCACGACCACGTCGAGGTCGTAGATCTTCGCGAACTCCTCCGCCTCCGTCTCCGCCGTTCCCGTCATCCCCGCCAGCTTCTCGTACAGCCGGAAGTAGTTCTGGAACGTGATCGTCGCGTAGGTCAGCGACTCCCGCTGGATGGGCACGTTCTCCTTCGCCTCCACCGCCTGGTGGATGCCGTGGCTCCAGCGCCGCCCCGGCATCATCCGCCCCGTGAACTCGTCCACGATCACGATCTCGCGGTTCCGCACCACGTAGTCCCGGTCGGGACGCTTCAGATACTCCGCGTCGAGCGCCGCCTCCAGGTGCCGCGCGACGCGGGGGTCGCCCCCGAAGATGTTGTCCACCCGCAGCGCCCGCTCGATCTTGGCGATGCCCGTCTCCGTCAGGGCCACGTGCTTCGCCTTCTGGTCGATCTGGTAGTCCAGCTCTGCGTGCAGCCCCCGCACCGCCCGCGCGAACTGCTGGTACGTCCTGCTCGCCTCCTCCGCCTGCCCGCTGATGATGAGCGGCGTCCGCGCCTCGTCGACGAGGATGTTGTCCACCTCGTCGACGATCGCGTAGAAGAGCGGCCGCTGCGTCTTCAGCTCCGCCTCGCGCACCATGTTGTCCCGCAGGTAGTCGAACCCGAACTCGTTGTTCGTCCCGTACGTTACGTCCGTGCGGTACACGTCGCGACGCTCGCAGGGGCGCAGGTCCTCGAGGCCGCCCTCCCCGTCCTCGCCCGGACGGTAGCCCGGCTCGTACAGGTACTGGATGTGGTCGTTCTGGATGATGCCCACGCTCATCCCGAGCGCGTGGAACACGGGCCCGTACCAGGCCGCGTCGCGGCGCGCCAGGTAGTCGTTCACCGTCACCAGGTGGGCGCCCTTGCCCGCCAGCGCGTTCAGGTAGAGCGGCGCGACCGCGGTGAGGGTCTTGCCCTCGCCCGTCCGCATCTCCGCGATCTTCCCCTGGTGCAGGACCATCCCGCCCATCAGCTGGACGGCGTAGGGGCGCTCATTCACCTTGCGCCAGGCCATCTCGCGCACGGCCGCCAACGCCTCGTACGCGATGTCGTCGAGCGTCTCGCCCTGCGCCAGCCGTTCGCGGAACTCGTCCGTCAGCCCGCCCAGTTCCTCGTCCGTGAGCCGCTCGAACTCCGCGCCGAGATCCTCGATCGCGCGGATCTCCGAGGCGAGGCGCTTGACCTCGCGCTCGTTCGAGCCGCCTACCACGCGGTTGATGAAGCCGAGCCTTGCCATGGAGCCAGTGTATCGCGCCTTGCCCTGTGCGAGGAACGCGGCGCGTTTCCCCGTTCTAGTCGATCAGCGCCGCGATCACGTCCTCGACGATCGCGTCCGCCTTCTCCCGCATCTCCTCGTCGTTCGCGTCCTGGATCGGGTGGGGCACGAACAGGCGCCGCACCTCCGGCAGCCCGAGCGACTCAGCCTGCGCTTCCGCCGCTTCCACGAACTCGTCCGACGCGATGAACACCGAGGGGATGCCGTTGATTTCCAGCCAGGTCGTGTCGTGCACACTGCACGTCGTACACGACCCTCAGTCGGCAAGCCCTTCGACGACGAAGTCCGCCTCCTTCGCCAACTCCTGCTTCAGCGCCTCCGGCGCCGGCTTGGTGAAGGTGGGCTTGCTGTAGCGGAGCACGTCCACCTCGGGAAGCCGCTCGCGCAGGCGCACCTCGAGCTGGTCCAGCAGCACGTCGCCGCGCGGCTTCGAGATGTCCAGCAGCGCGACCGTTCCGCTGACCGCCTCCGGTCGCTTCGTCAGCGAGCGCCGTACCGGGACGCGCTCGTCCGTGGGGTCGAGAATCGTGGTCATGGGGAGCCTCCCGAGGGTCTCGCCGGTCCCGCGATTATAGCCCCCGCCCCCGCTCCTCCGGGAGCGCTACACTGGCTCCATGTCCGACACCCCTGATCTGGAGGCGCTCCCCATGGCTCAGCAAGCTTTCGCCATCTCCATCGAATACTGCGTCCCCTGAGACTACACCGCACGGGCCGCGTGGACGGCCCAGGAACTGCTCGACATGTTCGCCGACCAGACCGCCTCCCTCACCCTCGTCCCCGGTGCCGGCGGCGCCTTCGAGGTCGCGGTCGATGGCGACCTCGTCTTCTCCAAGAAGGCGGAGGGCCGCTACCCCGAGATCAAGGAGCTGCAGGAGGCCATCGCCGACCGCCTCTCGTAGATCCACCAACAGCCAGCAGCCAACAGCCAAGAGCCCGACCGGAGGTCGCAATGCCCTTCATGCTCGTCCGCCTGGAATGCAAGTACGGCAAGACGCAGGAGTTCCAGGAGATCATGTCCCACCTCGTGCCCGTCCTCGAAAAGAACGGCTGGCGGCTCCACGGCGCCTACCAGAACAGCATCGGACGCCTGAACCGCTGCTACGACCTCTGGGAGATGCCCGACGCCAACGCCGTCAGGTCCGTCCTCGAAGTCGCGGGAAAGGATCCCGAGTTCAGCGAGTGGTCGAAGGGCCTCGGCGACTGCCTCGAGGAAGAGGAGCTCGAGTTCATGACCGAGCTGCCCTACTCCATCGAGGCGCGGGAGCGCCGCGCCGCCGCCGGAGGCTGACCCGACCCCGCCGTTGCGGACATCTGCACCCCTGCCGGAGAGTTATCGCCGGATGCGGCTATACACTCCCCCGGCATGTCTGAGGTAGCGGACGTGACCCGCGAAATCGAACCCGTCGAAGGCGAGCAGGCCGCCGCCCCCTGGCGTCCCCCGCCCCCCGTCGCCCCCGCCTGGCCCGAGACCTGGGATATCCCCCCCGGCGTCCTCCCCCGCCAGCAGCTGCGCGAGGCCGAGCGTCTCGGCATCATCACCACCACCGCCGTCGAGGTTCCCGAGAGCGGCTTCCAGCCCGCCAGCCTCGACCTCCTCCTCGGCCCCACCGCCTACCGCATCGGCTCCAGCTTCCTCCCCGGCGACTGGACCGTCCGCGAGCGCCTCGACCGCCTGAAGCTCGACAAGGGCATCGATATCCGCTCCGGCGGCATCCTCGAGCCCAACCGCCCTTACCTCATCCCCCTCATGGAAGGCCTCAAGCTCCCCCGCAACGTCCGCGCCTTCGCCAACCCCAAGAGCTCGACCGGCCGCGTCGATATCTTCACCCGCGTCGTCACCGACCATTCCCACCGCTTCGACGACATCGCGTCCGGCTACGAAGGGGCGCTCTGGCTCGAGGTCTTCTCCCGCTCCTTCCTCGTGAAGGTCCAGGCCGGTCTCGCCCTCAACCAGATCCGCTTCATCGTCGAGGATCCCTCCGGCGCGCCCGCCTCCCCCGCCCTGCCCCCGTCCGCGCCCGAGACCGTGCACATCCAGCTCCGCCCCTCGCCCCAGGAGCCCGACCCGGACGAGGCCGACGGCGGCCCCATGCCCATCGGCTTCAAGGCCAAGCGCAACAACAGCGCCCTCCTCGACCTCTCCCGGCGCGACCACGACCCCCGCGAGTTCTGGGAGCCGATCTGGCCCTCCAGCCAGCTCGTCCTCGAACCCGAGGACTTCTACCTGCTCCGCTCCCGCGAGCAGATCGCCATCCCCGCCGACCTCGCCGCCGAGATGGTCGCCTTCGACCCCACCAGCGGCGAGCTGCGCACCCACTACGCCGGCTTCTTCGACCCCGGCTTCGGCGCCAGCGTCCCCTCCGGCCTGCCCGCCGTCCTCGAGGTCCGCGCCCACGACGTGCCCTTCATGATCGAGGACGGCCAGGAGGTCGCGCGCTTCCGCTACCAGAAGCTCGCCGGACCGCCCGACCGCCTCTACGGCCGCGACGCCGGCTCGCACTACGGCGACGAGCGCCAGTGGCGCTTCCTCAGCAAGCACTTCCGCTCGTGGGGACAGCTTCCCCTCCGCTTCTGAGCCGTTACCGCCGGCGGGCAGTGCCGCTCCCCCCGCGATAGAGATAGACTGAACGCCCACGTTTCGGAGCGCATCATGTCCACGATCGGCCGACTCCTTACCGCCATGGTTACCCCCTACACCGCCGAGGGCGAGGTCGACTACGGCCTCGCCCGCCGCCTCGCCGCCTCCCTCGTCCGCGCCGGCAACGAGGGCGTCGTCGTCACCGGCACCACCGGCGAGGCGCCCCTCCTGAGCGACGACGAGAAGGCCCGCCTCTGGGAGGAGATCAAGCAGGAGCTCGGCGACGGCGGCACCGTCGTCGCCGGCGCCGGCACCAACGACACGCGCCACTCCATCAAGCTCGCGAAGCGCGCCGAGGCCGCCGGCGCCGACGCCATCCTCGCCGTCGCCCCCTACTACCTGCGTCCCCCGCAGGCCGGCATCATCGAGCACTTCCGCCACATCGCCGAGAGCGCCGGCCCGCCCGTCATCGTCTACAACGTGCCCGGCCGCACCGGCGTCAATCTCACCGTCGATACGCTCCTGGAGCTCGCCGAGATCCCCAACATCGCCGGCAACAAGGAGGCCAACGGCGACCTCCACGCCGCCGCCCGCGTGATGGAGAAGAAGCCCGACTTCCGTATCTGGAGCGGCAACGACAACGACAACTTCCACCTCTGGAACATGGGCGCCTACGGAGCCATCAGCGTCACCTCCCACATCGTCGCCGGACGCCAGCGCGCCATGCTCGACCACGTGCTCGCGGGCGACCTCGCCGCCGCCGCCGCCATTCACCGCCCCCTCGTGCCCCTCACCGATGCCTGCTTCCTCAACGGCAGCCCCAGCACCATCCGCTACGTGCTCCGCCGGCTCGGCATCGATATCGGCGCTCCCCGCCTGCCCGTCGTCGAGCCCGACGACGACGTCGGCGCGAAGGTGATGGCGGAGGTGAAGCGCCACCAGCTCGACACCTTCACCGTCGACTGAGGCCGTCACGACCGGCCCGCGGCGAGCCCGTTCGCGACGTTTGGCTCCCCTTGCGGCTGAGTGTTACCGTCCCCGCTCTGGGGTGAAGCGATGAGCGGCCTCGGCATCGGTGAGCGGTTGATCGAGGCTCGCGACGCGCGCGGCCTCACGCTCGAAGACGCCGAGCGCGATACCCGCATCTCCCGCCGCTACCTCCAGGCCCTCGAGGACGAGCGCTTCGATATCATCCCCGCCCCCGTCTACGCGCGCGGCTTCCTCCGCTCCTACACCCAGTACCTCGGCCTCGAGACGGCGCCGCTCCTCGCCCGCTTCCCCCAGGATTCCCCCGCCGCCGGCCCATCCTCCCCCGGCCCGTCGAGCCAGGCCGAGAGTTCCGGCAGGGGCCCCTCCGCCCTCTTCGGCTCGCGCGTGCCCGAGGAGCCGATGATCGGCGTCGATATCGGCGTCGCCATTCCTCCCCGCCGCATCGGCGCCGGCCCTGTCTCCTTCGCCCGCACCGGCGTCATCGCCGCCGTCGCCGTGGGCGTCACCGCGCTCGTCGTCGTCCTCGCCGTCGTCATCGCCGACCTCGGCGGCGGGAACGGGGAGGAAGCGGCCGCCCCCGGCCCCGCCGCCACCCCCGCCCCCGAGGCCACGACCGCCGCCACCGAGAGCGGCCTCGACGTTCAGCGTGGCGTCGTACCCGATGTCATCGGCCAGCCCGAGGACATCGCCACCCTCGCCGTCGAGGAGGCCGGCTTCGTCGTCACCGTCGTCGGCGATCGCAACGAGCAGTACCCCCGCGGCACGGTCTTCGAGCAGGCCCCGCCCGCAGGCGTCGAGCAGGAACCGGGCAGCCGCGTCTTCATCGCCGTGAGCGAGGGCCCGTAGGGGATGCCGTAGCAGGCCCAGCCGTTAGCATTGGCCCATGACCGAGATTCCTTCCCTTGATCCCCCCAAGCGCGTCCTCATGGGCCCCGGCCCCAGCGGCGCCGACACGAGCGTGCTGGCCGCGATGGGCCTCCCCCTCCTCGGCCACCTCGACCCCGAGTTCATCCGCATCATGGATGAATGCCAGCAGATGATGCGGCAGGTCTTCCGCACCGGGAACGAGGTCACCCTCGCCACGCCCGGCACCGGCACCAGCGGCATGGAAGCCGCCGTCATGAACCTGCTCCAGCCGGGCGACCGCGCCATCATCGGCATCTGCGGCTACTTCGGCGACCGCATCTCCCAGATGGCCGCCCGCACCGGCGCCGAGGTCACCATCGTCACCGCCCCGTGGGGTTCCCCCATCCCCCCCGAGGCGATCGAGCGCGAGCTCCGCGCCGCCCCCACCAAGCTCGTCGCCGTCGTCCACGCCGAGACCTCCACCGGCGTCCGCCAGCCCGTCGAGGCCATCTCCGCGCTCTGCAAGGAGCACGGCGCCCTGCTCCTCCTCGACTGCGTCACCTCCCTCGGCGGCGTTCCCGTCGAGATCGACGAGTGGGGCGTCGACGCCGCCTACTCGGGCACGCAGAAGTGCCTCTCCGCGCCTCCCGGCGCCTCCCCCGTCACCCTCTCCCCCGCCGCCTGGAGCGCCATCCAGGCCCGCGAGGCGCCCTCCAACAGCTGGTACCTCGACCTCAACCTGCTCGAGGCCTACTGGGACAGCCGTCGTGCCTACCACCACACCTCGCCCATCTCCATGACCTACGCCCTCCACCGCGCCCTCGCCCTCGTCCTCGAAGAGGGCCTCGAGGACCGCTGGCATCGCCACGAGACCAACGGCCGCGCCCTCCAGGCCGGGGTCGAGGCGATGGGCCTCACCCTCCACGCCGACGCCGGCCACCGCCTCCCCGTCCTCACCACCGTGCGCATCCCCGAGGGCATCGCCGATACCGACATCCGCGGCGCCCTTCTCCAGCGCTTCGGCATCGAGGTCGGAGGCGGTATCGGCGAGCTCGGCGGCCGCGTCTGGCGCGTCGGGCTCATGGGCGAATCGTCCACGGCCGGGAACGTCCTCTTCTTCCTCGCCTCCCTCGGACGGCTCCTGCGCGAGCACGGCTTCCAGGCCGACGTCGGCGCCGCGCTCGACGTGGCCGCCACCCGCCTCGACGCATGAGCCCTGGCCCGCGGCGACCGTTCCTGCTCGTCGCGGGCCTGCTCGCGGGCGCCGTTCTGCTGGCCTGCGGCGGTTCTTCCATGCCGGACCGGACCCCTCCGGCAACCGGCTCCCCCTCCCCTCCCCCTTCCCCCTCGCCCCGACCTGCCTCGACTCCAATCGCCACTTCTGACGCCACGGGAACGGCGGTTGTCGCCAGCCCCTCGCCCTCCCCGACCGAGACCCCCGCCCCGCGGGACCACCCCCCTGCCGCCGTCCTCGTCCCCGCCTTCCCCGGCCTCCCCGAGTACGACCGTCCCGTCGCCCTCATCGAGGTCCCCGGCCACGACCTCCTCCTCCTCGTCCTCCAGGAAGGGCGCATCCTCGGCATTCCCCCCGACGGTCCCTACGACGAGCCCCACACCGTCCACGATCAGCGCGAAACCACCATCTGCTGCAACGAGGACGGCCTCCTCTCCATCACCCTGGACCCCGACTTCGCTACGAACGGCTACGTCTACGCCTACTACAGCGCCGCCCGCCCCCGGGGCGTCAGCCGCCTCTCGCGCTTCGCCACGACCGGCCGGGGCGAAACCTTCGCCTTCGACCCCGCCAGCGAGTTGACCCTCTTCGAAGTCGGGCAGCCCTACGTGAACCACAACGGCGGTACGGTCCTCTTCGGGTCCGACGGCATGCTCTACCTTGGCCTCGGCGATGGCGGCGCCGCGAACGACCCCCACGGCCACGGCCAGAACCTCCGAACCCACCTCAGCACGATCATCCGCATCGACGTGCGCAACGCCACCGAGGCCGAGCCCTACGCCATTCCCACCGACAACCCCTTCCTCGACCGGGGAGACGTTCTCCCCGAGATCTGGGCCTACGGCCTCCGCAACCCCTGGCGCATGAGCTTCGACCGCGAGACCGGCCTGCTCTGGGCGGGCGACGTCGGCCAGAACCGCATGGAAGAGGTCAGCATCATCGAGCGGGGAGGGAACTACGGCTGGAAGACCATGGAGGGCTCCCGCTGCTTCGATCCCGAGACGGGCTGCGACCGCAGCGGCCTCACCCTCCCTGTCTGGGAGTACAGCCACTCCGCCGGCTGCTCGATCACGGGCGGCTACGTCTACCGTGGCGACGCCATCCCCGCCCTGCACGGCTGGTACGTCTACAGCGACTACTGCACGGGGATCATCACGGCCATCCACGCCGAAACCGCCGCGACCCGCGGCTTTATCGAGCCCGTTGTCCTCTGGGACAAGGGCCCGATCGAAGCCGTCTCCTTCGCCGAGAACGTCGCCGGCGAGCTCTACTTCCTGACCTTCCGGGGCATCTTCCGCATCGTCGCCCCGTAGCGCCCTAGGCCATGTCGTCCATGGTGAAACCCCACCCCTCGGCGCGCCGCTCCCGCTCCCACACGTCGTCGGGCGTCGCGCGCCGCGCCGGGATCAGCCGCAGGGCGTCCTCCCCCAGCGGCCAGCGCACCGGCAGCCGCTGCTGCAACTGAACCGCGTCGGCGATCGCCATCCCCACCGCATCCGACCCCGGCCGTGTCGCCGCCACCGCCCGGAACTCCTCCAGCTTGCGCTCGACCCCCGGCTGGTAGGCGCTGCGCCCCTCCCGCACGGCCGCGCACACGTCGAGGCTGCTGGTCTGCCAGTCGCTGCGGTACTGCCCCGGCTGCAGGATCGTGACCTGCACCCCGAACGGCGCCACCTCGTCCGCCAGCGCCTCCGACATCGCCTCCACCGCGAACTTCGAGGCCGCGTACATCCCTCGCGTCGCCCGCGGCACCTGCCCCGAGAGCGAGCTCACGTTCACGACCTTCCCCCAGCCCTGCTCCCGCATGCCCGGCAGCACCGCCTGCTGCATCCGCCACTGCCCCAGCAGGTTCGTATCGAGCTGACGCCGGCACTCGTCCTCGCTCAGGTCCTCCAGCGGCCCGTAGAGCCCGTACCCAGCGTTGTTGACCAGCACGTCGATGCGCCCGAACCGCCCCCGCACCGCCTCCACCGCCACCGCGATCGACGCCGTGTCCGTCACGTCCAGCGCGAACGTCTCGATGCGCTCCTCGAACCCCTTCGGCACCGCCGCCCCGTCCCGCTCCGGGCTCCGCATCGTCGCCGCCACCAGGTTCCCGCGCGCCGCGCACTCCCGCGCCGCCGCCGCCCCGAACCCCCGCGACGCCCCCGTGATCAGCACGACGCTCTCGCCGCCCCAGTCCCGCTCCGTTCCCCCCTGCTCCCCGGGCCGCCTCCACGTCCGCAGCGTTCTCGCCCGCCGCAGCGCCTCCCATCCGGCCTCCGTTGTGCTCATCCTCGCCTCGATCAGGTGTGTGCTGTCCTCCCCCACCGGCCAGCGCATCGGCAGCGGCTGCTCCAGCTCGACCATGTCCGCCATCGCCACCCCGATCGAGCCGGAGGCCGGCCGCGTCTTCGCCCGCGCCCGGAAGTTCGCCAGCGCCGCCTCGACCGTCTCCTGGTAGGCGCTCCGACCCTCAAGCTGGGGGGCCGCCACGTCCAGGCTTCCGGTCTGCCAGTCGCTGACGTACATCCCCGGCTCCAGCACGCACACTTGCACGCCCGTGTGCCCCACCTCGAACCGCAACGCCTCCGACATCCCCTCGACGGCGTGCTTCACCGCCGCGTACATCCCCAGCCACGCCCCCGGCACCCGCCCCGCCAGCGAGCTCACGTTCACGATCTTCCCCGCTCCCCGCGCCCGCATCGCCGGCAGAACCGCCTTCGCCAGCCGCCACTGCCCCAGCACGTTCGTATCGACCTGCCGCCAGACCTGCTCCTCCGAAACCTCCTCGATCGGCCCGTACAGCCCGTACCCGGCGTTGTTGATGAGCGCGTCAATCCGCCCGAACCGCGCGAGCGTCTCCCCCACCACCCGCTCCACCCCCTCCGGGTCGGTCACGTCCAGCCGCACCGCCGTGATGCGGTCCTCCAGCCCCTCCACGACCGCCGGCCCGTCCCGCTCCGGGTTCCGCATCGTCGCGACCACGTGGTTCCCCCGCGCCGCGATGCGCCGCGCCGCCTCGCCCCCGAACCCGCGCGACGCGCCCGTGATCAGCACCACCTGTTCGTTCACGCTCGCCTCCGCCGCGCAGGATAGCGAAGAGACGGCACGAACCGCAGGACCCAAGCGGAGTCGCTGCTACACTCGCTGCCGTGAACGCGGAGGCGCTCCCCTACACGCTCCTCATCATCCTCATCGAGCTTGCCATCGGCAGCCTCTGGGTCACGCTCGCCGCCGATCTGCGCGGCGGCGTCACCCGCGGCTTCGTCCTGACCATGTCCGGCGTCGCCGCCATCGTCGCCGGCCTCGCCTACTGGCTCGCCGTCTCTCTCAACGTCGGCCCCGATGTCGACGGCTACCTCATCGATACCGGCTGGTTCGCCCCCATGCAAAACCTCCTGCTGGTCGTGACGGGGACGGCCGCCTTCTACGCCTTCATGGTCTTCATGGGCTGGGATCCCGTCGGACGCATCGTCGCCATCGGGGGCTCCGTCGTCGGCGTGATCTGCGTCGCCTTCCTCGCGGGAATGCTGTCGCCGCCCGTCTGGGGCTACGCCGGCGTCCTCCTCGCCCTGCTCGCCGGCACCCTCGCGATGGGCGCCGTCTCCACCTCCATGACCTGGGGACACTGGTACCTCACCGAGGGCTCCCTCCCCGCCCGCCCCATGCGCGAGCTCGCCTGGATCCTGATCGTGACCATCGCCGTGCAGGTCGTCCTGCTCGTCATCAACGCCGCCGTCCCCGAGCGCATCACCCCCTCGCCCGCCAACCCCGTCGACGGGGGCCTGCTCGCCAACCCGCTCTTCTGGTTCCGCATCGGCGTCGGCCTCGCCTTCGCCCTCGTCCTCGCCGTGCTCGCCCTGCGAACCGCCCAGATCCGCTCCATGCAGAGCGCCACCGGCCTCCTCTACATCTGCATGGGCGCCGTCTTCACCGGCGAGGTCCTCGCCCGCGGCGTCCAGTTCCTCACCGCCCACCCCATCTAGCCCACCAGACCCGCCCGCGTGCCCCCCGGTGGTAGGATGCCGCCGCGGAGGGCCCCGATGCAGCGTGATCGCGCCTGGGAAATTCTCGCCGAATTCGCGCAGGAAGAGCGCACCCAAAGGCACGGCGTCGCCGTCGAGGCCGTCATGCAGGCCTACGCCCGCAAGCTCGGCCAGGACGAGGAGAAGTGGGGCATCGTCGGCCTCCTCCACGACTTCGACTGGGAGATCCACCCCACCGAGGAGCTTCACCCGAAGGAAGGCTCGAAGCTGCTCGAGGCGCGCGGCGTCCCCGAGGACATCCGCTACGCCATCCTCTGCCACGCCCCCTTCCTCGGCCTCGAGTACACCCAGGACATGGACCGCGCCATCTACGCCGCCGACGAGATGGCTGGCTTCGTCATCGCCTGCACCCTCGTCCGCCCCGACAAGTCCCTCTCCACGCTCAAGGCCTCCTCCGTCAAGAAGAAGATGAAGGACAAGGCCTTCGCCCGCAGCGTCAGTCGCGACGACCTCCGCAACGGCGCCGCCGACTTCGGCGTCGAGCTCGACGAGCACATCCTCTTCGTCGCCGATGCGCTCAAGCCCGTCGCCGAGCAGCTGGGCGTGAACCCGTGAACGACATCCCTCCCGACCGCAACATCTCCATGGAGCTCGCCCGCGCCACCGAGGCCGCCGCCCTCGGCGCCGTCCCCTGGACCGGCCGCGGCGACAAGAACGGCGCCGACGGCGGCGCCGTCGACGCCATGCGCACCATGCTCAACACCATTGATATCGACGGCGTCGTCGTCATCGGCGAGGGCGAGAAGGACGAGGCCCCGATGCTGTTCAACGGCGAGCAGGTCGGCACGGGCAACGGCCCCCAGGTCGACATCGCCGTCGACCCGATCGATGGCACCACCCTCCTCTCGCTCGGGCGCGCCAACGCCGTCAGCGTCATCGCCGCCTCCCCCCGCGGCTCGATGTACAACCCCCACGACATCTTCTACATGGAGAAGATCGTCGTCGGCCCCGAGGCGAAGGGGAAGATCGACCTTGCCGCCCCCGTCCGCTGGAACCTCGAGCAGGTCGCCAGGGCCCGCGGCATCCCCCTCACCGAGGTCACCGTCACCCTCCTCGACCGCCCCCGCAACGACGACATCGTCTCCGAGATCCGCGCCGCCGGCGCCCGCATCATCTCCATCACCGACGGCGATGTCGCCGGCGCCGTCATGGCCGGCATGGATGGCACCGGCGTCGACATGCTCCTCGGCATCGGCGGCTCGCCCGAGGGCGTCTCCGCCGCCTGTGCCATCAAGGCCCTCGACGGCGACATGCAGTGCCGCCTCTGGCCCCGCCACGACGACGACCGCGCCCTCGCCGTCGAGCGCGGCCTCGATCTCGCGCAGGTCCTCACCCTCGACGACCTCGTCAGCGGCGACGACTGCTTCTTCGCCCTCACCGGCATCACCACCGGCTACCTGCTCCGCGGCGTCGAGGTCACCCGCTCCGGGGCCCGCACCCACTCCCTCGTGATGCGCAGCCGCTCCCGCACCATCCGCACCATCGAGGCCGAGCACCACACCCACAAGGTCGAGCAGTTCCTCGCCATCTGAATTCCCGCCAGGAGTGCCACCCATGACCACCGAAGCCGAGCTTGCCGCCTGGGTCCGCGAATACAGCGACCACTTCGGGTTCTCCTACCACGCCGGGGACCCGACCATGATGCGCCCCTACTGCCACGTCCCCGCCCTCAGCATCGGCGGCGGTCGCGTGAACCTCATCTCGACCGTCGAGGAGTCGGACGCGCGCTGGGCCGCCGCCCACGCCGGCCTCCCCGACGACTACGACCACAGCATCCTCCACACCGTCGATGTCACCTTCACGAGCCCCACCGCCGCCTTCGTCACCGTCAACTGCGGGCGCTACAACAGGGCCGGCGAGGAGTACGTCAACTTCGACGCCTCCTACGTCGTCGCACGGGTCGAGGAAGGCTGGCGCATCACCACCTGGATCGGCCACCGCTAGGGCCGACGCCTACTCCGGCTTCGTGACCGACAGGATCCGTTCGCGCCCCGACGAGGGCAGCAGCTCCAGGCGCACGCCCAGGTCGCTGTTGAGGTAGGTCACCGCCAGGATGCGCTGGCCGTTCTCGTCGACGCTCTCCATCTCCAGGTCCGCGCCCTCCGCCGTCAGCCGCTCGATCTCCGCGTCCAGGTCGTCGACGAACGCGCCCAGGTGGTGCAGCCGCGAGCCCTCGCCCGCCTCCCACACCGTCCCCGGCACCGCCTCGATCAGCTCGATGTAGGGCGGCCCCTCGGCCGTGTAGGCGAACCGCGAGTTCATCACCTGCACGCCCGCCTTCGTGCGAACGCGGATGCTCGCCGACCCCGGAGGCCGCGGCCAGCTCGCGCCGAACCGCCTCGCGATCTCGTCCATGCCCTGCTCGATGTCGGGCACGATGATCCCGACGTGGAACACGTCGTCGTAGTTGATCACGGCTAGCCGCCCTCGCCCCGCAGGTTCGCGAGCATCCCCTCGCGCAGGTGCCCCGGCAGCAGCTCCTGGCGGATCCCCAGCGGCCCGTTCATGTACGAGACCGCCATCATCCCGCCACCGACGTCGAGCGTCGCTTCCAGCTCCACGCCTTCGGCCATCAGCCGCGCCACCTCATCGTCGAGGTCGTCGACGAAGGCGCCCAGGTGGTGGATGCGCGAGCCCTCCCCCGCCTCCCACGGCGTCCCCGGCACCGCCCGGATCACCTCCAGGTAGGGCGGCCCCTCGGCCGAGTAGACGCCGATCACCTCCGCCCGCGTCTCGCCCGCCGCCGTCTTCACCAGCACGTCCGCCCCCGAGGTGGGTGGCGGGTCGGGGAAGGTCACCCCGAACCGGTTCGCGATCTCCTTCAGGCCCGACTCGAGGTCCGGCACGATGATGCCCACGTGGAACAGGTCTTCGTACTTCATGGGCCGCACCGTACGCCCCCGCTCGCCCGCCCCGCAAGCGTGTATCGTGCGCCCGGGGCAACGCATGGCTGGACCGCTCGCCGGAGTCCGCGTCCTCGATCTCTCCCGCGAGGTCGCCGGCGCCTACGCGACCAAGCTCCTCGCCGACTACGGCGCCGATGTCCTCAAGCTCGAACCCCCCGACGGCGGTCCCCTCCGCCGCTTCGGCCCCTTCCCCGGCGATGAACCCCACCCCGAGCGCTCGGGCCTCTTCCTCCACCTCAACACGAACAAGCGCTCCCGCGTCCTCGACGTCACCGACCCCGCCAGCGCCGAGCGTATCCGCGCCCTTGCCGCCGAGGCCGACATCGTCGTCGAGGACTTCGCGCCGGGCGATCCCGCCTCCTGGGGATGGGGTTGGGAGGCGCTCTCCGCCACCCGCGACGACCTCGTCCTCCTCTCCATCACCCCCTTCGGACAGACCGGTCCCTACCGCCGCTACCGCGGCTCCGAGATCACCGCCCAGGGGTTCGGTGGCCCCATGCATATGACCGGCCACGCCAGCCTCGGGCCGCTCAAGCACGCCGGCCACTTCGCCGGTTACCACGCCGGCATCGTCTCCGCCTTCGCCGCCACGCTCGTGCGGCTGCGCGTCGAGGCGGGCGGTCGGGGCGACTGGATCGACGTCTCTCTTGCCGAGTGCCAGGCCACCTCCCGCGATCGCCGCAGCACCGCCCTGCTTGCCGCCTCCTACGCCGGCGTCGGCGGCGGGCGCGGCGCCACCGGACTGCGCGTCGCCGTCGGGGTGCGCCCCTGCGCCGATGGCTACGTGAACATCATGGGCGCGGGGCCACGGCTCCACGCCCTCCTCCACCTGATCGAGCGCGAGGATCTGCTCGAACATCCCGACATCGGCGCCCCCATGACCCTCATGCCGCCCGCCCTCGCCGAGGAGATCGAGAACGCCTACCGCGCCTGGCTCGCCGGCCGCACGAAGCGCGAGATCATTCCCCTCGCCCAGAAGCACCACCTGCCCTGTGGCGCCCTCCAGACCACCCAGGACCTGCTCGAAGACCCCCACTTCCTCGAACGCGGCGTCTGGGAGCCCATCGATCATCCCGAGGCCGGCCGCCTCCACTACCCGAGCCGCCCCTTCGTCATGTCGGCCACGCCTCGCCAGCCCGCGCGTCGCGCGCCCCTCCTCGGCGAGCACGACGGCGAGGAGCCCTTCGCCACCCGGTCCCCGACGCGACCCTCCTCCCGTCCCCTCCCCTCTGGCCGCCTCCCCCTCGAAGGTATCCGTGTCGCCGAAGTCACCGTGGTCTGGGCCGGCACGCACGTGAGCCAGCTGCTTGCCGACTGGGGCGCCGAGGTCGTCCGCGTCGAGCCCGTCAATCGCATCCAGCCCGCTACCCGGGGCGCCGAGGGGTCGCTCACGAAGGAGCAGTCCCAACGGGTCGCCGAGCAGGGCCAGCCCCTCAGCGCCTACCCCGACTTCGACCCCCGCGACGACCCCTGGAACCGCAGCCCCGGCTTCAACGTCGGCGCCCGCAACAAGCGCTCCATGACCTGCGACATCATGGCCCCCGAGGGCCGCGAAACCATCAACCGCCTCGTGTCGTGTTGCGATGTCTTCATCGAGAACAACGTGCCCGAGACGATGGCGCGCGCCGGCATCAGCTACGAGGCCTTCCGCGAGGTCAACCCCGGCATCGTCATGCTGCGCATGCCCGCCTTCGGTCTGAGCGGCCCCTACAGCGCCTACCGCGGCTTCGGCATGCACGCCGAGGCTACCGTCGGCCACACCCTCCTGCGCGGCTACCCGGACAGCGAGCCCGAACTCACGGGCGACGCGCTCGCCTCGGACGCCATCGCCGGCGCGCACGGCGCCCTTGCCGTCGTCATGGCGCTCCGCCATCGCCAGCGCACGGGCGAGGGCCAGCAGATCGAGATGGCCCTCGCCGAGTCCTTCCTCCCAATCCTCGGCCAGTTCCTCCTCGACTACGGTATGAACGGACGTGTCGCCAGCGCCCTCGGCAACACCCATCCCTGGAATGCCCCCCACGACGCCTACCCCACCCGCGGCGATGACCAGTGGATCGCCATCGATGTTGCCACGGACGATGAGTTTGCCGCCCTCTGCCGCGTGCTCGGCGACGACTCCCTCGCCGGCGACTCCCGCTTCGCCACCGCCGAGGCCCGCCGCAAGCACCGGACGGCCCTCGACGAGGCGATCTCCGACCTCACCTGTACGCGCGACAAGCACGAGCTGTTCCACGCCCTCCAGGCTCGCGACGTCTGCGCCGCCCCCCTCCTCGACGGCCTCGATGCGCAGGCCGACCCCCACCTCAACGCGCGCGGCTTCTTCGAAGAGGTGTACCAGCCGAACGTCGGGACCCACCGCTATCCCGGCATGAACTTCAAGCTCGCGAACACGCCAAACGCCATCCGCCTTCCAGCGCCCGCCCTCGGCGAGCACAACGACTGGGCCTATCTCGAACTCCTCGGCTACCCCCGCTCCGAGTTCGACGCCCTGATCGCCAGTGGCCAGGTCGGCACCCGCTACCCCGCGTCCCTCCTCCCCCAGCGGAGTTAGCGGCCGTCCCGCCCCGGCCTATTGGCGGTTGACAATGAAGGGGTATTAGTATCAAACTGCAACCACAACCCCTGTTGCCTCGGCAGCAGGGTCGAGACCGCCGCCGAGGCGGTCTCTGTCTTTCTCGGGGAGTGGCGATTGATTACGAACCTCTACGTCGACGGGTTCAATCTCTACTACCGTGCACTCCGGGGCACGCCCTTCAAGTGGCTCAACCTTCGGACGCTCGCAGAGAACCTCTTTCCCCAGGACACGATCAACAGCATCTGCTACTTCACCGCTCACCTTGAGGCCCGCCCCCACGACCCATCCCAGCCCCAGCGCCAGCAGACCTACCTGAGAGCGTTGAGAACGCTTGAGGGGCTTGAGGACTACTACGGTGCCTTTCGGCAGAGGAACAAGCTGCGCCCACTGGTGCAGCCGGTACCGGGACTGCCTGCGCGCGTATGGGTCAGGGATTCGGAGGAGAAGGGCTCGGATGTGAATCTCGCGACGCGCCTTCTGGTCGATGGCTTCACGGGGAACTACGAACAGGCGGTGGTCGTTTCCAATGACGCCGATTTCGCCGCCGCGATTCACTACGTACGCGACCAACTGGGGCTACGCGTCACACTGGTCAACCCCGACCGCGGGAATCCGAGTCCGACGGTGCTGGTCAGCGCCGCCACGCGGGTGAAACGGCTGTGGAAGGGCCATCTGCGGCGGAGCCAGTTTCCTGACACGTTGCAAGATCAGACAGGTCTCATCCGGAAGCCTCCCGCCTGGTAGTCCCCCCGGCGTTGGCTCGCGTTCCCGCCCCCGCCTACAGTGGAAGCGATGCTCTCGCTCCGGCGCCTGTGGCTGCTGGCCAAGCACTCCGTCCTCGAGTTCCTCGATGACAACTGCCCGCAGATGGCGGCCGCCATCTCCTACTACGTCCTCTTCTCGCTCTTTCCCCTCGTCATCTTCTCCGTCGGCGTCCTCGGTCTTGTGCTCCAGGACGGCGGCGTCGAGCGCCGCCTCGTCGATGAGCTGACCGGCCTCCTGCCCGTCGATGCCGGGGGTGCGCGCAACGTCGAGGACGCCGTCGGCGAGCTGACCGGCGCCTCCAGCGGCGTCCTCGGCGTCCTCGGCCTCTTCGGCCTGGCCTGGGTCTCGAGCGCCATGTTCGCCGTCATCCGCCGCTCCCTCGATATCGCCTTCGACCTCTCCGGCAGGCGCCCCTTCGTCCGCCAGAAGCTCGTCGATTTCGGGATGATGGCCCTGCTCGGCGTCATCTTCCTCGCCTCCTTTGGCGCCACCACCACCCTGCGCGTCGCCCAGGAGACGATCGACGACATGCAGGTGGTCGGAGATGTCGCCACCGCGCTTGGCTTCGGCTGGGCCGTCGCCGCCTTCATCATTCCGGCTATCCTCTCGTTTGCCGCCTTCTCGCTCCTCTACTGGCTCGTGCCCGCCACCCACGTGCGGCTCCGCCACGTCTGGCCGGGGGCGCTCCTGGCGGCGGTCCTGCTCGAGACCGTCAAGCTCGCCTTCGGCATCTACCTCGAGCACTTCAGCCGCTACGACCTCATCTTCGGCTCGCTCGGCGCCGTCGTCGCCTTCCTCTTCCTCGTCTTCCTCAGCGCGAACACGCTCCTGCTCGGCGCCGAGATCTCCGCGACCTACCCCCAGGTCGCCGGGGGCGAGTTCGACCGCCCCCCCGGCGTCCCCCGCCGCACCCTGCGCGAGACCGTCTGGCGCGCCGTGCGGGGCCTCGTCCTGCACGACGACGAGCGGGACGAGGAGACCCCCCGCGAGGATGCCCCGGCCTGAGGGCTTACCGCCCCTTGCCGCCCCCGCTTCGCGCCATCCCGACCGCGATGGCACGATAGGGCCGCAGCGAGGTCACGCATGGCGGAGAACGAGACGCGAAGCCCCATCCAGCGCTACGGCGGCTACGCCGTGCTCGGGATCGTCGCGGTCGCCGTCGCCGTGCTCGCCGTCTGGCTCTTCGCCTTCGGGGACGAGGGCGAGGAGGTGCCCGCGCCCCTCGTGCTCGATCGCCCGGAGCTGCTGGGCACCGTTGGCCTCGAAACCGGTGTCATCGACGGCCACCGCCCCGAGGTCGGCAAGCTCGCCCCCGACTTCGCCCTCGCGAACGCCCGCGACCCCGAGCGCGTCGTGCGCCTCTCCGACTTCCGCGGCAAGCCCGTCGTCCTGAACTGGTACGCGAGCTGGTGCGGCCCCTGCCGCCGGGAGATCCCCGACTTCCAGAAGGCCTACGGGGCCCTCGACGGCGAGGTCGTCTTCCTCGGCGTGAACCTGCAGGAAGACGCGGACCAGGCGGTCGGCCTCCTCGATGTGTTCGTGGCGAAGTATCCCGCCCTGCTCGACACCGACGGCGAGGTCGCCGTGCACTACCGCATTCCGGGCATGCCCACGACCTTCTTCATCGATGCCGACGGCATCGTGCGTGCGGTGGGCGCGGGCCTCATCGTGGAGGAAGTGCTCGTCGAGGAGCTCGCTAGGATCGGCGTCACCTACGAGCCCGAGAGCCCCTAGAGATCGGCCACCTGCGGCGCGATCTCGGAGGCGAAGTACTCCGGCCCCTCGTCCGAGTCGAAGTCCATGTGCTGCAGGACCATCTCCTCCAGCCCCAGCTCGGCCAGCTTCCCCAGCTTCTCGACCACCTCGTCCGTCGTGCCGCTCAGGATGCCCTTCCCCTCCATCCGCTCGATCATGACCCGCGGCGAGGCCTCCGGGTCCAGGCTGAAGTGCGCCATCGTCTTCGCCGTGATCGCCTTGAGCGTGCGCTCGTTCGGCCCCGCGATCGGGAACACCATCATCGACTTGAAGATGGTCGCCGGATCGCGCCCCACGTCCTCGCAGTGCCGCTCCAGCACGCCGACCTTATGCGCGTACCCCTCCGGCTCCGTCACGGTCACGCAGTTCCACTCGTCCGCGTGCTCCGCCGCGATCCGTAGCGTGCGCCGCTCCCCCGCCCCGCCGATGAGCAGCGGAGGCCGCCCCGGCTCCGGCTGCGACTTGTACCCCGCCTCCTCCAGCCGGTAGAAGCGCCCCTCGAACGAGGCGGGCTGCTCCGTCCACAGTGCCCGCATCAGCCGCACCGCCTCGTCCAGCCGGTCGAACCGCTCCCTGGTCGGCGGGAAGGGGATGCCGTAGGCGCGGTGCTCGGCCTCGTTCCAGCCCGCCCCCAGACCCATCACGAAGCGCCCCTTGCTCAGCAGGTCGACCTGCGCCGCCATGCGCGCGTCGTTCACCGGCCGCCGGAACGTGATCGGCGTGACCAGCGCCCCGAACCGGTACGAGTGTGGCTCCCGCGCGATCGCCGCGAACGACAGCCACGTCTCCAGCGACTGCAGCTGCCGGTTCCCCGTGAAGTAGTGGTCCGAGCGGAACAGCGAGGCGAACCCCAGCCGCTCCGTCAGCTCCGCGATGTGCAGCCACCGCTCCCACGTGAGGTCGTTCTGCCCCTCGACCATCAGTCCGATTCGCATCCGTCGCTCCCGTTCGTGTTCCTGTCGTGAAGCCTGTCAGGTCGCATCCTGCCACCGCCAGCCGACCACGCGCGCCGGCCGCAGCCGGATCAGCGGCCGCGACTCCAGCGCCATCGCCCGGTAGCGAGGATAGCGGTGGCGCAGCGCGTCGAGCGCGTCCCGCCACTCGTCGCCGCGCGCGAGCACGTCCGCGTCGCCCTCCAGCCGCAGCCACGCGAGTTGCTCCCAGCGCTCCTCGTAGTGGTCGACGAGCAGCGTCGCCCGCGGGTCGCGCTCGATGTTCCGCACCCGGGCGAGCGTCCCGCCCTGCTTCGGTTTCTCGTCGATCGCGATGGCGACCGCCCCCTCGACCAGCGCGAAGCAGACCGGCACGAGCTGCGGCAGCCCGCTGCGCGCGATCGTGCCCAGCACGCCCGACCGCTCGTCCTCCAGCAGACGCTCCTGCCACGCCTCCATGCGCGCAGGGTGCGGCGGAGCGTCGGGCCTGTCCAGCGAAACGCGAGCCTCGCGTACAGTGCGAGCCATGACGCGGACCGTGGTCGCCGGCGATTTCGGCGGGACGAACCTGCGCGCCGCCCTCGTCACCGAAACGGGCGACGTGCTCGTCCGCCACGAGGTCGGCACCCCTGCCGACGCGTCACCCGATGCCGTCCTCGAACACATCGGCGACCTCCTGGCCGGGGTCCGTGACCGCGGCGCGGAGCCGCCCGCCGCCGCCTCCCTCGCCGTCGCCGGCCTCATCGATGCCGAGCGCGGCGTCGTCATGGTCTCCCCCAACATCCCCGCCTTCCGCAACCTCGCCCTGACCGAGCCGCTCTCCGAGCGCCTCGGGATCCCCGTCTCCATCGAGAACGACGCCTCCGCCGCGGCCCTCGGCGAGCACCGCTTCGGCGCGGGGCAGGGAACCCGCCACCTCCTCCACGCCACCCTCGGCACGGGCATCGGCGGCGGCCTCGTCATCGATGGACGCCTCTACCGGGGCGCCCAGGGACTCGCCGGCGAGATCGGCCACATCGTGCTCGACCCCGCCGGACCGCCCTGCGGCTGCGGCTTTCGGGGGTGCCTGGAGGCGACCGCGGGAGGCGTCGCCTTCGGACGCCGCGCCCAGCGCCTCGTCGAGTCCGGCTCCGCGCCCGTCCTCGCCGGGATCGCCGCCGGCCGGCCCGCCACCGCCGGCCACCTCGCCGAGGCCGCCCGGCGCGGCGAAGCCGCCGCCATCGCCGAGATCCGCAACGGCGGTCACTCCATCGGCATCGGGCTCGGGAGCATCGTCAACATCCTCAACCCCGACGCCGTCACCCTTTCCGGCGGCCTCCTCGGCATGGGCGACCTCCTCCTCGACCCCCTCCGCGCGGCCATGGCCTCCCTCGCCTTCGGCCCCGCCGCCAACACCCCCGTCCGCACCAGCACCCTCGGCGAGGACGCCGGGTTGTTGGGCGCGGCGGCGGTCGCCCTGGCGGACCAGGACTCTCCAGGGTAAGGCGCTTCACTCGCGCTTCACGCCGCCGTTCCGCACTATGGCCGCGTGACCATCTGGATCCGCCGCGCCGGCGCCGTGGTGCTGGGCATCGTCTTCTTCGTCGCGCTGGCGGCCACGCTCGTGATCCACGCGGCGAACTCCACGGTCGCTCGCCCCGGCTTCCTCGCGGACCAGCTTGAGGAAGCCGACGCCTACGCCTTCGTCATCGATGACCTGACGCCGGCCCTGCTCGAGGACGCCTGGCGGCTCGACGCCGATGCGTTCGGCTGGGAGTTCGAGGAGAACCCGCTGGTCGCCTCCGGACTGACCCCCGGGCAGGTCGCCGCCGCCGTCCGCCGCGCCCTCCCGCCCGAGGACCTCGAGATGCTCCTCGCCCCCGCCGTCGAGCAGGTCGGCGCGTACGTCGCCGGCGAACGCGACGAGGCCACGATCCGCGTCGATGCCGCCGCCCATCTCGACGCCCTCGTGACCGAGCTGAACGGCCTGATGCTCGAGTCCGGCGGCTACGCCCGCCTCCTCGAACGCGAGCTCACGCCGATCTTCGCGGAGTGGGTGGATGAAGGCCTGCCTCCCTCCGGCGAGGACTCCCGCTGGGTCGGCTTTCTGCGCGGCCCCGGGGACGACCCCGGTGGCAGCCTCGTGCGCGTCTTCACCCGCGTCGTCACGCCCGGGTGGATCGCCGACCAGGTCGGGCGCGCCGGCGCCGAACTCATCGCCTACGGCGCCGGCCGCTCCGAGGGGTTCGAGGTCCGCATCACCCTGGACGAGGCGCAGGCCGAAGAGGCCGCCGCCGAAATCGAGGCCGTCATCCGTGAAGCCGATGCATTCGACGTTGCCTACGAGACGGTCGTCGAGCCCGTCGCCGAGGAGCGCCTGGCCGAGGCCGTGGAGCTGCCCTACGGGATCGTCCTCGACCGCCCGCAAGTCCTCGATGCCCTGCGCGACGCCGTCTCCGAGGAGTGGCTCGACGAACAGGCCGCCGTCCTCGCCGCCGGCGTCGCCACGTACATCACCGGCCAGACCGACGCCTTCGTGGCCGAGTTCGACATCGCGCCCGCCAGGGACCGCGCCGCGCGCTCCCTGACCGAGGCGGCGTCGGACGCGCTTCGCGATCGGCTCAATATCCTGCCGCAATGCACGACCGCCGCCCAGGCAGCGGCGGCGCGCGAGGCGCTGCGCACGGAGCTGCCCGCCTGCCTCCCACGCGGAGTTGTCGTCGACGACGTCGTGCGCTCGGCCGGTCCCGTCCTGGCTGCCGCGATCCGGGAGTCCGTGCTCGCCCCCGTCCCCGATTCGGTGTCGTACTCCGAGCAGGATCTCCGCCTCGACCTGGAAGAGGACGGCGGCCCGGACGCGCTCGTGGCCCTCGACGACGTGCGGAGCGTCTTCAGCCACTCCTGGACCTACACCGACGCCGACCTGCGCGACGACCTCGCCGACGAAGGGGACGCCCTCGACCTCATCGATGACCTGCGCGCCGTCCTCTCCACCGGCTACGACCTCGAGACGCCGGACGGAGCCATCGAGGCGGCCGAGGCCGGTGCCCGCGTCTGGCTTCCCGGCCTTGTCGCCGCGATCCTGCTGGCCGCCGTGGCCTTCCTCGGCGGCAGGAGCTGGCGTGGGCGTCTCGCCTGGGCGGCTGCGACGCTGCTCGTTGCAGCCGCGGTGATCGCGGTCGTTTCCGGGCCCGTGTACCAGTCGGCATCCGTCACGATTTTCGATGAGATTCGCGGGGAACTGGCCGCGGAACCCGGCGATCGGTTCGCCGTCACCTCCGACCTCCTCGTCGACAAGCTGATTGAGGTTGTCGAGCGGGCCGCGGATGAATTCGCCGCACCCATCGCCCGGATCAGCCTGATCCTGGCCGTCGGGGGCGCGATCGCGGTGGTCGCGGCCTTCTTCTGGGGGCGTCTGTCCCCCGCACCCGCCCGCGAGCAACCCTGACCGCGCACGCTCGCTGCCGTGGCCTCCCTCGTCTCTGGCCCCGTCGTCGTCGCCTTGGCGGGCTGGACGGAGGAAACTGCCGGATCGTGAGTGGGACCCGTCCTTCCTGGTGTGGCCAGAAGCTGCATCATGGGCTTGCATTGGGGGACTATATCGCAAAGTGCCCACGGCCCGAGATAGGATGCGCGGGGTGAGGTACCAGCCGAGGGCGTGCGTGGTCTGCGGGGCGGAGTTTGAGCCTAGGACACGCAATGGCTCGTTGTGCTCTCCGGCGTGCCGCCGCGTACGGGCAGGCCAGCGATCGCGGCAGTGGTATGAACGGTACGGGAGGCCGCAGATGGAGCGGTGGCGGGAGGCCACGCAGAGGGAGTACGCGGACCGCCGCGCACGTGTGGCAGAGCTGGTCAACAGCGGGTTGACCGCCGAGGAGATCGCCTCCGAGTTAGGCGTCTCCGTGAGTACTGTCTACCGCGATAGACGCCACATCGGAAACACTTGTGAGGTCTGCGGCACTGACATCCCGCTTGGATGGAAGGCATGCGGCACCGAGTGCGCAAAGGAACGGAAGAGGCGGAATATGCGGGACCGCTACCACTCCGCCGATGCCGAACAGCGCGCGCGCTGGCAGAGACAGCTACAAGTGAGCGCACGCCGCCGCAAGGGTGTCCAGTGCTGGGGCTGTTTCCGTATCTTTCACCCCGACAACAGCGGGCGCTTTTGCGAGGATTGCCGCAAGGCAAAGCGGGGGCGGGCGACCTGCGAGTGGGACGACTGCGACCAGCCGATCGCGATCTACCGTGGGCATCCAACACGGACCTGCGGGCCGGAACATCGCACAGCCGTACGCAGGGAGAATGCCGCTCTCTACGCCATGGGAAGGTCATGGGTGGGGGAGATGGTCGCGACGGGAAGGCGATCGGCCTAGGCGTCCGCGATGAGGTCCGCGTAGCGGAGGCGTCGCCCGATCATCATGCGGGCGAGGAGCGCCATCTGGTCCAGCGTGTCGAGCTCCCGGATGTTGTGCCGGTTCGCGAACTCCGTGACGTAGCGCTGCAGGTGCTTGTGGCTCATCCAGTGGTACGTGCCCACGTAGCCGCGCTTCAGCATGGACCAGAAGGACTCGATCCCCTGCGTGTGCGCCATGTCGCGCACGTACTCGCCCGTTCCGTGGCGAACGGCCTCGTGGTTCGGGAGCGCGTTGTAGGCGCTCGCCTCGTCCGTGTAGACCATCGCGTCGTCGGCTGTGTGCTGCCGCACGAATCCGGTGAGCGTCTGCGCGTCCGTGTGGCTCACCACGGCGGCGCTGACCTTGCCGGTCTCCCGATCCTTGACGCCAGCGACGGCGGCCTTGCCGACCGTCCCCCGGCCGGCGCGGAGCTTCTTGTGCGCGTGCTTGTTCTTCTCGCGACCGCCCACGTAGGTCTCGTCGGCCTCTACCGGTCCGCTGAACAGCTCCCCGCCCGCTTCGGCGGCGGCAGCGCGCAGCCGGTGCGCCAGGTGCCACGCCGACTTCTGCGTGATCTCCAGGTCGCGGTGGAGCTTCAGGCTCGAGACGCCCTTGAGGCTGGTGGTGAGCAGGTACATGGCGAGCGCCCACGTCTGGAAGCCGAGCTTGGAGGATTCCATGACCGTCCCGGTGCGGACGCTGAACCGCTTCCGGCAGTCGCGGCAGCGGAAGCGCATCGTCTTGTGCTTCGCGCCGTCCTGCACGTTCGAGGAGCCGCAGTGGTGGCAGACCACGCCGTCCGGCCAGCGCTGCGAGACGAACCACGCCTCGGCGGTGGCGTTGTCGGGGAACATCCGCAGGAGCGCCGTGAGGCTGATCCCCTCGCGGTGGTGCTTGCCCGGTGCGTTCGTCATGCCGTGCTCCTTTAGAGTAGTATAGTGCCCACGCTGCGGGGTGTCAACGTGCGGACTTGACATCTCGCAGCCCGTACGCCCCACTCGTGGCCATGCACAGGAAGGGCGCTACTCTTGACAACCCGCGACAGACTGTCGCCATACTGTGCGCATCACATGCGGGCGACACGCCCGAGAGGAAGCACCCCGATGGCCGATGCTGAGCGCAAGCCTGCGCACCATGCCAAGGGACGCCCACCCCGCCCGTACCAGAACGAGCAAGACCTACGGATCGACATGTCCCCAGAGGACTTGGCCAAGGCCGTCCTGAGCGGTAAGGGCCTAGACGCAGAACGCGACTAGCGCCCCCGGCAGGACTCGAACCTGCGACCTATCCTTGCGACGGGATCGCTCTATCCTCTGAGCTACGGAGGCGCTGGAGCAAAGAGGCCCGCTTCTTCGGAGGCGGGCCTCTCCCGCTCTACCGGCAACCGTAACAGCGCCAGCCCCCACCCTGTCAACGGCAGGCGTTGTCGATCTGAACCGTGAGCGTGGCCGCGACCGCGGCGCCGTACTCCATCTCGGACACCGCCAGCCCGATGCTCCCAGCGTTCAGGTTGTCGATGCCGTCCGCCATGTTGTAGGTCACGTTGCGCAGCGACTGCGCCAGGTCGTTCGCGGAGTACCACACGTCCCCGAACCGCGACGAGGGGGAACTCGCCTCCAGAGCGTCGGCAACCAGCCGGAGCGTCACAAGGGCATCGATCATGTCCTCGCGCCACGCGCTGTCGTAGATGATCCCCGCGTCTCGGCTCGCCCTCTCGGACAGCCTCCCCACCGCCGCGAGCGCTCCGGCTCCCCGTTCCAGCTCCCTGCCCAGCCGTTCGGCATACGCGATCTCGGAGGCGGTACAACCAGCGGCGGAGCGTTGCGTCGACGTGTCCTGTTGCGAGAACGGGCGCTCGCTCGGGTCGCTCCCTACGCAGACGCCCGCGACTATCGCGGCGGAGACGAGAATGGCGGCAATGACGACCAGCGCGATCGCTTTGGGCCACGTGACGGACACAGGGGAGCCCCCTTGCGGCAGGGATGAGGCGTCCTGTGGAAAGTCACCATCGATCCGGCGTAGGTCCGCAAGGGGGCGCGAATGCGCCCCATCCCGTGAACTCCCACGCCGGGGGTCGGTGACTTTCCACAGTCGCGCCCGATGCTCCGCGACTGCGCGAGGGGTGTCAAGGTTTCGCCGGAGTGCTGGGCCTCAGCTATCCGGTTCGATAGGCTCCGGCGATGGCCGTCTACTACGTGCGCCCTGTCCCCGAGGGCGGCGGCTGGTACATCGCGCCGGAGGGCTCCCCGTTCGCGGTCCAGATGTTCTGGCACCGGCAGGACGCCATACGGGAAGCGCGCAAGCTGCGCGGGCGGGAGAGGGGAGAGGTCAGGGTCTACGGGTTCGACGGGAGGTACAGTTACTCGGACACCGCCCCATGGCTGGGGGAGTGAGAGGGAGCGACATCATGGCTTTCGAGGCCAAGCGAAGCGGGGAGCCGTGCGACGTTTGCGGGGCCGAGCGACAAGTGCTCACCCGCGAGAACGCTGGGGAGGCGTGGAAGCCATTCCCCTGTCACATTTGCGACAGGATGGAGCGGGCGGAGATGAAGGCACGCGCTCAGCGGGCTTTCAGCAAGCTCTGGCAACTCGCGGACACGGAGCAGCGGGAACTACTTCGCCAGCTCTAGGGACTTGGGCACTTTGCGATATAGTCCCCTTGCATTGGCTGGCCTAGGGAGCCACAGTGTTTTAGTGCCCCCGGCGGGACTCGAACCCGCATCTGGCCCTTAGCAAGAGAGCTGCTCATCCTTTGAGCTACGGGGGCACATGACTAGCTGGGGGGAGTTCACGCTCCCCCCAGCTTCTTGTTCGCGTTAAAGGGTCACCGTAGTACGAGATCCCGCGGCGTGTAGGGTGGAGCGCCACTGGTTCTCAAGGATCTTGGCGAGGCGGATGTATCCTGAGTTCCCCGTCATCTGTGTGGCTTCGCCCTTCTCGCCCGGATACGCGTCAGCGTCGCGTCGCCCCTTTCTCGCATACCAGTAGGAGTAGTCGGCTACGTATGACCCCTCTGCCATTTGCTTGAAGCGATCGGGGCTAAAGTCAGGGTGTTCGTCGCTGAGCACGCTTCTGGCGACTTCGGCGAGCGCTCGGTGAGAAGCGCTGACACCGATACTTCCCCAGAGGACGTTGGTCTTCGGCTCGGCCCGGGCGTCTGGGTTGGCGTCGGCGACAGCCTTCCAATAGTTCTTAAGAACTTGAACCCAGAACTCCGTTGTGGTCTCGACCGGAAGTTCGATAGTTCGCAATCTGTCGTTTAGGTCCTCGTCGGCAAGCACGTGTTTGAGGCTGGTCCACAAGGCTTGCATCTTGACCGACTTCCCGGTCGGCGAGTCGCCGGGCATCTGGACCAGATCCTGGAATTCCGAGTCAGGGTCAGCGTTGAGACGGGCCGCGATGCGGCTGGCTTCGTAGCGCCACTGTTCCGTGTCTGGGACAACCGTCTGGAGGTGTCGGATCTGGGAGTCCGTGAGCTTCCCCTCGTCCAGTTGACGCTGAACGACGCGAAGGCTGAGGTCAGTTCGTACACGCTTCTGGTTCTCGTTGATAAGCAAGAATAGGGCGATTTCCTCTACGACCGAGAGATTGCCAAATAGGCGAACATCGAAGGACTTTTCGGGGCTTATGACCCTTGAGGCAACCGCGCGCTGGATACCAAGCAGCCGAGTTCCACCATCGATCATTGACATCCAAGGCTGACTGTCGGTCGCGACTTGAACGAACCCGAGTTGCTCATCGTCGTCGAGCGCCTCGAAGCGCACGTCTACGCGGTTACCCTTGTCTTGGCACCGAGCGCTCGCTGTCATTTCGAACAGTCGGGGCTTCACTTCCGATGCTTCACACCGCTGGAAGTAGTCTTCGATCTCTTTTCCGCGCCGTTCGCGCATTGTCTCTCGGCGCTGGTAACCCGCACCTGTCTTGTCGTCGTAAAAGTCGACCCAGGCGGCGTCCACGAGTTCCCGCGCCTTGACACTGATGCTCCAGCTACCGTCCAAGTTCTGCTTTCCAAGGAATTGCACTAATTTCTCCACTTTTTTTCTCCCATATAGGGAGGTGATTGATGGAGGCTACCCTCCCTGTCCGAGTAGTGTCAAGTTTGTCGAGTGAAGCCCGCCAGCCCACAGATGGCGACAGAAGCCTCTCCCACCTCTCCTCCTGGTCTCTCACCCTCTGCGCCATGTTCACGCCGCCGCCCCTCCGCCAGCTCCTGCTGACCCGCACCGGGAACCGCCCCAACCGCCCCTTCGCCGGCGGGCTCGCCGCCTTCATCACCATCCACCAGACCGGCAACCCCCGCCCCAACGCCGACGCGCACGCGCACGCCCGCTGGATGGCCCGCCAGGCGCCCTACTCCTGGCACGCCACCATCGACGACCGCGAGGTCTGGCAGTCCCTCGACTGGGGCGAGCAGGGCTGGCACGCCGGCGATGGCAGGGACGGTCCCGGCAACACCACCTCCATCGGCCTCGAAATCTGCATGCACGAGGGCATCGACGAGGCCGCCGCCGACCTCAACGCCGCCTGGCTCACCGCCCGCCTCCGCCTCGACGGCCACGGCTACGAGGGCATCGTCCAGCACAACCACTGGACCGGGAAGAACTGCCCCGCCCTCATCCGCGCCGAGCCCGGACGCTGGGAGCGCTTCCTCGAGCAGGTCGCCCGCTTCGAGGAGTTCGAGACCCGCACCCGACTCGAAGACCGCATCACCCGACTCGAAACGCGCGTCGCCGCCCTCGAGTCCGCCCACACCGCCCCGGTCGAGCGACCGGGCAAAGCGAGCTAACATTGAGGGACGGGACGCCTTCGTAGCTCAGCTGGAAGAGCAACGCATTCGTAATGCGTAGGTCGTCGGTTCGAGTCCGACCGAAGGCTCCAGTGTTCTGGCTGTTGGCCACTGGCTGTTGGTCCCCACCCGGCCCCTGCGGTACCAGTGACAGTGCTCGCCGGACGTCCCACTCAGCGCGGCAACGCCGCGCGCTCTCCTCAGCGAGCGAAGCGAGCGCTCTCCTCGCCACTCAGCCGCGCGCAGCGAAGCGAAGCGCGGCGCTCTCCTCAACGATACGGTCGCAGCGCCTCCCGGATGTCCTCGACGATCTCCGCCGGCCGCTCCGGCGCCGCGAAGTGCCCCCCGCCGTCCCGCGCCCGCGTCCAGACCAGGTTGTAGTACTCCTCGGTCCAGCCCCGGCCCTGCGAGGTCATGTCCTGCGCCATGAACGAGATGCCCGTCGGCGCCTCCACCACCGGACGCCGGTCGTGCGAGGGACGCCACGGGTTCTTCGCCACCTCCGCGTAGTACCGCGCCGAGGTCACGTACGCGCCCGTCGCCCAGTACAGCATCATGAGCGTCAGCAGGTGGTCCTTCGAGAACGCCTGCTCCACCGCCCGCTCGCCCCGGTCGTTGTCGCTCCACCAGTAGCGCCGGTCCAGGATCCAGGCGCACAGCCCCACGGGCGAGTCGTGCAGCGCGTACGAGATCGTCTGCGGCTCGTTCATCTGCACGACCGCGTGCGCGCTCCCCGGACGCGGCCGCAGCATCCCCGGCTCGACCAGGTCGGGGTTGCGCGCCGCCTGCTCCGGAGTCGTCGTGCGCTGCGCCAGCAGGCGCGTCCCCTCCGGGTCCGCGAGCACCGTCAGCGGGATCGCGCCCGTGATGTGGATCGCCCCCACGCGGTCCGCGTACTTGTGCCCCAGCTGCGCGCTGATCAGGTTCCCCCAGTCGCCCCCGTGCGCGAGGAAGCGGTCGTACCCGAGCACGTCCCCCATCAGCTCCGCCCACAGGTCCGCCGTCCGCCAGAAGTTGATGCCCGGAACCTCGTGCGGCGCCGAGAACCCGAACCCCGGCAGCGACGGCAGCACCACGTCGAAGGCGTCCCGCTCGTCGCCCCCGTGAGCCGCCGGGTCCGTGAGCGGCCCGATCAGTTCGTGGAAGTCCCAGAAGCACCAGGGCCAGCCGTGCGACAGGATCAGCGGCTTCGGGTCGGGCCCCTTCCCCCGCTCGTGGATGAAGTGGGTGGGAACGCCCTCGATCTCCGTCCGGTAGTTCGCGAACGCGTTCATCTCGCGTTCCACCGCCCGCCAGTCGTACTCCTCGATCCAGTAGTCGACCAACTCCCGCAGGTACGCCCCGTTGACCCCGTACCCCCAGTCGTCGTTGGCGAAGTCCTGAGGGAAGCGCGCGTTCACCAACCGGCGCCGCAGGTCCTCCAGCAGCTCATCCGGAAGATGGATTGCGTACGGCTCCGCCCCCATGGCGCCCCTCCCGCGAGTGGTCGCCGCAGCCTACCGGATCGGCTGCTGGCTATTGGCTTCCGGCTGTTGGTCCCCCGCCCCCCACTCAGCGCGGTGGCAACCGCGCGCTCTCCTCAGCGAGCGAAGCGAGCGCTCTCCTCGCCACTCAGCCGCGCGCAGCGAAGCGGAGCGCGGCGCTCTCCTACTTCACCCCTTCGCCGTCGCTGCGCAGGTCGCCCTCGATGCGCAGCTCCGGGAGCCACTCGAGCCAGCGCGGCAGGTACCAGTTGAACCGGCCCAGGACCGCCATGCTCGCCGGCACGATCACCGAGCGGATGATCGTCGCGTCGATGATCACCGCCACCCCCAGCCCGAACCCCGCCTGCTGCAGCGGCGCCAGGTCGCCGAGGGCCATGCCCATGAACACCGCCACCATGATCAGCGCCGCCCCCGTGATGATGCTGCCCGTCGAACGCACCCCGAAGGCCACCGATTCGCGGTTGCTGCCGGTCAGGCCGTAGCGCTCGCGGATGCGGCTCAGCAGGAACACGTGGTAGTCCATCGAGAGGCCGAACATGATCGCGAACAGGAAGAGCGGCAGCCACGCCTCGATGGTTCGCGTCTGCTGGAACCCGAAGAGCTCGTTCCCGATGCCGTGCTGGAACACGAGCACGAGCAGCCCGTAGGCCGCCCCCACCGAGAGCAGGTTCATGATGATCGCCTTCACCGGCACCACGATCGATCGGAACACCAGCAACAGCAGGATGAAGCTCAGCCCCAGCACCACCGAGAACACGATCGGCGTGTACAGGGTGATCACGTCGATCAGGTCGACCTCTTCCGCCGTCAGGCCGGTTACGAGCACCTTCGCATCGGTTCCGGCGAAGGCCTCCGGGATGTAGTCGCCGCGCAGCCGCCGCACGGCGTCGTACGCCTCCGGGCTGCGGGGGTCGGTCGTCAGCAACGCCGAGATCAGGGCCAGGTCGCCCGTCTCGTTCGTCGTCAGGGAGACGCTGTCGAACAGGGCGTCGTCCTCGATCAGCCCCGTCAGCGTCGAGATCGCCGCGATCACCGCCGGCGAGGACACATCGGGCGTGTCCACCACCACCTCCACCGGCGATACGAGCCCGGCGCTGAAGTCCTCCTGCAGGATCTCGAAGGCCCGGCGCTGCTCGTTCCCGGACGGAAGCGTCGAGACCCCCGAGATGCCCGACTGGAGCGTGAACGCCGGCACGGCCGCTGCGATCAGCAGGCAGCACGATACCGACAGGCTCACCAGCGGCTGCCGCATCACCAGTCGCACGATGAAGTTCCAGGCCCCCGCGGTCGTCCGCTCGTGCAGCCGCAGGCGCGGCAGGAACGGGATGCGCAGCGCGTCGACGCGGTCGCCGAGCACGCTCAGGAGCGCCGGCAGCAGCGTGAGCGCCGCCAGCACCGCCACCACCGCCACCGAGATCGCCCCCAGCCCGAGGCTCTGGTAGACGTTGCTCGGAACGAGCAGCAGCCCCAGCAGCCCGATGACCACCGCCCCGCCCGAGAACAGCACGGCGCGGTTCGCCGTCGCCCCCGCCCGCGCGATCGCCGCCTCGACCGTGAAGCCGCGCAGCCGCTCCTCGCGGTACCGCTGCACGATGAAGAGCGAGTAGTCGATCCCCACGGCCAGGCCGACGACCGTGATCATGTTCACCACGAAGAACGAGAGCTCGAACCCCTGCCCCACCACGAACGCCACGCCGAGCGCCGTGACGACCGCGACCAGCGCGACGATGAGGGGGATGCCCGCCGCCACCGCCGCCCCGAACACCGCCACCAGGATGAGGAGCGCGATCGGCACGCCGATCCCCTCCCCCCGCCGCAGGTCGCGCTCCGAGGTCTCCGTGAACGTCCGCCCGATGCTGCCCTGCCCCGCCACCAGCGCCTCGAACCCCGCGGGCGCTTCGAAGCTTTGCACCACCGAGACAAGCGGTCCCGACGTGGCCTCCGCATCCCCGACCTCACCCGCCAGCGTCACCGGGATCAGCGTCGTGCGGCGGTCCGCGGAAACGAATCCCTCGTACCCTGTCTCGTAGTAGCTCGTGGCCGCCACCACCGTCCCCTCGAGCGTCCGGATGCGGGCCAGCAGGTCGCTCGTCACCTCCACGAAGGCGGCATCGTCGACGGTGCCGGTCGCGCTCCGTAGGACGATGAACTCCTGGGGCGGCTCCGGGCCCCGCAGGCGCTCGACCAGGAGCGTCTCCGCCTGCTCCGATTCGGCGTTGGAGACCACGGCGTCGTCTGCCGTGAGCACGTCGCCGATATCGAAGGCGAGGCTCCCGGCCACCGCCACGAGCGCAAGCCAGGCCGCGATGACGTACCACCGGTAGCGCGCGCTGGCGCTCGCCACGCGCGCGGTGATCGAGCCCTCGAGGTACCTGGAGCTGCCGCGAGCCATGGCCGTCCTCCCGGACCGGGCGCCTTCCACTACCAACCTTGGGCAAGTCGGTGCGAGGGTCAATCAGGGGGTTCAGAAGCGGTTAAGGATCGGTGAGCTTTCGGTCCTCACCCGCCCGCGTAACCCGCCGAACGGAGCGCTTCCGCGATCTCGGGAAGGATCGCCGGGTCGTCGATCGTGGGGGGAACCGTGTACGCCTCGCTGTCCGCGATCTTCTGCACCGTGCCCCGCAGGATCTTGCCCGAGCGAGTCTTCGGCAGCCGCCCCACCACGATCGCCGTCTTGAACGACGCCACCGGCCCGATCCGTTCGCGCACCAGCCGCACCGCCTCCCCCTCGATCGCGCCCTGCTCCCGCTCGACGCCCGCGTTCAGCACCAGCAGACCCAGCGGCGTCTGGCCCTTCAGCTCGTCCGCCACCCCCACCACGGCGCACTCGGCCACGTCCGGGTGGGCGGCCAGCACCTCCTCCATCTGCCCCGTCGAGAGCCGGTGCCCGGCCACGTTGATGACGTCGTCCGTGCGCGTCATCACGTACACGTACCCGTCCTCGTCGATGAAGCCCGCGTCCCCCGTCTTGTAGTACCCGGGGAACTCCTCCAGGTAGGCCTCGCGGTAGCGCTCCTCTGCCTGCCAGAGCGTGGGGAAGCTGCCCGGCGGCAGGGGAAGCTTCGCCACCAGCGCCCCGATGTCCCCCGGCGCGACCTCGTTGTTCGCCTCGTCCAGCACGCGGACGTCCCAGCCCGGAACCGGCTTCGTCGGCGAGCCGTGCTTCACCGGCATCAGCTCGATGCCCGCCGGATTCGCGCAGATCGACCAGCCCGTCTCCGTCTGCCACCAGTGGTCGATGACGGGCACGCCGAGGCGATCCTCCGCCCACTGCACCGTGTCCGGGTCGGCCCGCTCCCCCGCCAGGAAGAGCGCCCGCAGCCCCGCGATCTGCTCGGGCCGGATCAGGTCCCCGTTCGGGTCCTGCTGCTTGATCGCGCGGAAGGCCGTCGGCGCCGTGAACAGCACGCGCACGTCGTGCTCGGCGATCACGCGCCAGTAGACGGCCGCGTCGGGCGTCCCCACCGGCTTCCCCTCGAACAGCACCGTCGTGTTCCCGTGGATCAGGGGCCCGTAGACGATGTACGAGTGGCCCACCACCCAGCCCACGTCCGAGGCCGCCCAGTACACCTCGCCCGGCTCGACCCCGTAGATGTTCTTCATGCTCCAGTTGAGCGCGACCAGGTGCCCGCCGTTGTCGCGCACGATGCCCTTCGGCTGCCCCGTCGTCCCCGACGTGTAGAGGATGTAGAGCGGGTCTGTCGCCTCCACCCACGTACACGGCTGCGGCTCGGCCGCCGCTTCCGCATCCGCCCAGTCGAGGTCGCGCCCCTCCAGCAGCTCCGCCTCCGCCTGCGGGCGCTGCAGGATCACGCAGCGGGCCGGCTTGTGCGTGGCGATCGCGATCGCTTCGTCCAGCAGGGGCTTGTACTCGACGATCCGGTTCGGCTCGATCCCGCACGAGGCCGAGAGCACGACCTTCGGCGTCGCGTCGTCGATGCGCACCGCCAGCTCGCTCGCCGCGAACCCGCCGAAGACGACCGAGTGCACCGCCCCCAGCCGCGCGCACGCCAGCATCGCGATCACTGCCTCCGGAACCATCGGCATGTAGACGAGCACGCGGTCGCCCTTGCCCACGCCCGCCTCCGCCAGCACCCCCGCGACCCGCGCCACCCGGTCCAGCAGCTCGCAATACGTGAACCGCTCGATGACGCCCGTGATCGGGCTGTCGTAGATCAAGGCGAGCTGGTCCGCCCGGCCCCCCTCCACGTGACGGTCGAGCGCGTTGTAGCAGGTGTTCGTGACCGCCCCCGGGAACCAGCGGTAGAACGGCGCCCGCGAGTCGTCGAGCACGTGATCCCAGCGGCGCTCCCAGTGGATCGCCTCCGCCGCCTCGGCCCAGAAGGCGTCGGGGTCGGAGAGGGAGCGGGCGTGGATCTCGTCGTAGCTGGCGGCCATCTGGGGAACCTCGGGGGCTGGAGTCGCGAGCCGTAGTCTACGGCGCTCGCCCGCCCCGTTCGCGGACGATTAATGAAGCCCGCCTATCGTCCGTGCTGCCGGGGTTCCCTCCACCCCAGCGGCTCTTCGGAACGCACCCGCCCGGGTGCGTTCCTTCATTTCGGGTACCTGCTTTCAACCCCGCTCTTGCAACCCCGCTCTTGTCCCCCTGGTGTGCCCGCAATACCGTGTCTCACGGAAACGGTGAAACTGGTATGAGGAACATCACGGTCTCTGTCGATGACGAGATTGATCGACTCGCCCGAATCCGGGCGGCCGAACTGGACACATCAGTGTCCTCCCTTGTTCGCGAGTTCCTGACAGATCTTGCCCACGGAAAGGCTGGAGAGTCCGGTGTTCCCCGTCGCGAGACTGAGGCTGAACGCCGTGCCCGGATGCTGGACGAAGTAGTCGCGGACATCACCGCCAACGGTGGCGGCCTGCGCATGGCCGACAACCTCCCCCGGGACGCGCTCTACGACGGCGTGACCGTGCTCAACCCCTTCGCTCACTAAGTCGGGGCCCCACGCGGTAGGATCGCCTCTCCTGCAAGGAGATGGCGATGAAGGTTGGCAGCACCTACCCCGCGACCTGGCTCGCGGAGGTCGGCCCCCAGGCGCGACGGGCGGAGGACCTCGGCTACGACTACACCGGCACCGGCGAGATGGCCCACGACCCCATGATCCTCGCCACGGCCGCCGCCCTCGCCACCGAGCGCATCGAGATCGGGACCCTCGCGATCGCCTTCGCCCGCGCCCCCATGGTGCTCGCGATGGGCGCCTGGGACCTCCAGCAGGCCACCGGCGGGCGCTTCTCCCTCAGCCTCGGCAGCCAGGTGAAGGGCCATATCCAGCGCCGCTTCGGCATGCCCTGGAGCGCCCCCGCCCCCCGCATGCGCGACTACATCCGCACCCTCCACGCCATCTGGGACTCCTTCGAGACCGGCGGCAAGCCCGACTACGTCGGCGAGACCTACCAGTACACCCTCATGAATCCGCTCTTCTACCCTGGGCCCAGCGGCTTCCCCCGTCCCCCGGTGCTGCTCGCCGCCGTCGGCGAGGGCATGACCCGCGTCGCCGGTGAGGTCGCCGACGGCGTGCTGCCCCACGGCTTCACCACCGACCGCTACATGCGCGAGGTCTTCCTCCCCAACGTCGCGAAGGGGCTGGAGCGCGGCGGACGCACCTGGCAGGACATCGAGATCTCGGCCGGCGGCTTCACCGTCTACGGCGAGGACGAGTCCGAGATCGAGCAGAAGCTCGATGGACTGCGCCAGCCGATCTCCTTCTACGGCTCCACCCGCAGCTACCACGACGTCTTCCGCGTTCACGGCTGGGAGGACCTCGGCATGCAGCTCCATTCCATGTCCCTGCAGGGCAAGTGGGAGGAGATGAAGCAGGTCATCCCCGAGGACGTCCTCCGCGAGTTCGCCCAGACCTCCACGTGGGACAACCTCCCCCGGTTCGTCGCCGAGCACCGCGAGTACGCCAGCCGCGTGCACTTCGAGATGCCGGTCGAGACCCCCGCCCAGCGCGAGCGCTTCCAGCACGTCCTGCGCCAGGTCCAGGCGGTCGAGACGCCGCGCGTCCCGCGCGGGCTCGCCGCCCTCGATCCGGCGTGACCCCGCGCCCCACGTCCCCGCCATGGCCAGCGTAGCCGTCATCGGCGCGGGAGCGGTCGGCTCCTACTACGGCGCCCGCCTCGCGCAGGCCGGCCACGACGTGCGTTTCCTCCTCCGTCGCGACTACCAGGCCGTCGCCGAGCGCGGCCTCCGCATCGAGTCGCACCACGGCGACTTCGTCCTCGACCGCCCCGCCATCGCCCGCGACCCCGCCGCCATCGGCCCCGTCGACTGGGTGCTCTGCGGCCTCAAGACCACCTCCCTCGATGCCGCCCCCGCCCTCATCCGCTCCTGCCTCGGCCCCGAGACCCGCGTGCTCGCCATCATGAACGGCCTCGGCATCGAGGAGCGGCTTGCCGGCATGCTCGGCACGGACCGCATCTTCGGCGGTCTCGCCTTCACCTGCATCAACCGCGGCGAGCCCGGGGTCATCCACCACTACGAGTACGGCCAGGTCTCCATCGCCCACCTCCACGACGACCCCGCCGAGCTCGACCGCGCCCTCGCCCTCTGGCAGGACGCGACCGTCGAGTTCTCGACCGCTTCGTCCGTCCGCCGCGCCCGCTGGGAGAAGCTCTGCTGGAACGTCCCCTTCAACGGTCTCACCGTCGCCGCCGGCGCCGTCACGACCGAGGCCATCGTCACCGACCCCGCCCTGCGCGCCGAGGCCCGTGCCCTCATGGAGGAGGTCGTCGCCGCCGGCAACGCCGACCTCGCCGCCCACGAGGGCGCCGAACGGATCGACGGCGACGAGGTCATCGAGCGCATGTTCACCCTCACCGACGTGATGGGCCCCTACCGCCCCAGCACCCTCATCGACTTCGTCGAGGGCCGCGCCATCGAGGTCGACGCCATCTTCGCCGAACCCGCCCGCCGCGCCCGCGCCCTCGGCGTCCCCACCCCCCGACTGGAGATGCTCGCCGCCCTCCTCGCCCGCCTCGACCCCGCGCGCGGGTAGCAACCGGCTACTCCAGGTGCACCACCCGCATCCCCGGCTCCCTCGCCGCCATCGCCTCCGCGACGAGCCTCCGGTGGCAGTGGTCCGGGGCAGCCTCGCTGCAGAGGAAGCACGGTCGCCTCCGCAACAGCCTGCGGTCGAACCGCTCGTACGAGCTCCGCGCCTCCATGAGCTGCCGGAACGCCTGCTCGAACGCTTCCCACGACCCGCCACGCCTCTTGTACGCCTCGAACAGCTCCTGTGTCGGCGCGAGGTCCGGGACGTGCACGTACTCGATGCCCGCGATCTCCCGCGCGAACCAGGCGAGGTCGTCCCTCTTGGCGAATCCCGCGAGCTGCGAGCGGTTATTCAGGCGGATGTCGACCAGGGTCTCCACGCCCGCGCCTCGCAGGAGCGCGAAGAACTCCTCGGCGCTCTTCCGGGTGAAGCCGATCGTGTAGATCGTCTGCATGGCTGCCCCGCGCGAGTCTAACCGGACCTCCTCGCGTATCCTTCCCCACCGATGGAGACACGCATGAAGCTTCCCTGGCGGCTCAAGTTCGGCCTCTTCATGGCCCCCTACCACCCCGTGCGCGACAACATGAACCTCACGATCAGGCGCGATGTCCGCACCATCCAGTGGCTCGATGAGCTGGGCTACGACGAGGTCTTCATCGGCGAGCACCACTCCGGCGGCTGGGAGCCCATCTCCAGCCCCGAGGTCTTCATCGCCCACGTCGCCCAGGAGACCGAGTCCATTAAGCTCGGCACCGGCGTCCTCTCCCTCGGCTACCACCACCCCTACATGATCGCCGAGCGCATCCTCCTCCTCGACCAGCTCACCCGTGGACGCGTGATGCTCGGCCTCGGCCCCGGCGCCACCGCCCCCGATACCCCCCAGCTTGGCCTCCACCCCACCCAGCTCCGCCCCCGCCTCGATGAAGGGCTCGGCGTCATCCTCCGCCTCCTCAACGGCGAGGAGGTCACCCACGAGAGCCCCGGCTGGTTCACCCTCAAGAACGCCGCCTGCCAGCTCCAGCCGTACCACGAGGAGGGCATCCCCGTCTTCGTCACCGCCACCTCCTCGCCCGGCAGCGCCCGTGTCGCCGGAAAGCATGGCGTCGGCATCCTCTCCGGCGCGTCGTTCAAGTCCCTCGGCCCCGGTCTCAAGAGCATCTGGGAAACCGCCTCGGACGCGGCCGCCGAGCACGGCCACACGCTCGACCGCCGCGACTACCGCGTGATGACGCGCATCTACGTGGCCGAAAGCCGCGAGCAGGCCTGCCGCGACATCTCCGTCGGCCTCCACGAGTTCGATTTCGAGTACTTCAGCGGCACCCTGGGGCGCCCGGCGCCTTCGTACGAAGGCCCGCCCGAGGGCTACGCCGACTGGTGCGTCGACAACGGCGGCGCCCTCTTCGGTACACCCGAAGAGGTGACGGAGGGGCTGAAGCGTGTGTGGGAATCGAGTGACGGCGGCTTCGGTGGCATCCTCCTTATGGGAAACGAGTTCGCCCCGCCCGAGCGCATGCGCAACCACTATGAGTTGCTCGCCCGCTACGTCATGCCCCACTTCAACGGCGCGTACGAGCGCCCCGCCCGCTCCCACGCCCGCGCCGTGAACGAGCGCGTCGCGAACAACCAGGGCGAGGCCGAGGCCATCGCCGAGGCCATCCGCGCCGCCGGCGGCCAGGTGCCCGACGTCATCCTCGGCGCTCC
Source organism: Tepidiformaceae bacterium (assembly GCA_965203115.1). Classification (GTDB taxonomy): domain Bacteria; phylum Chloroflexota; class Dehalococcoidia; order Tepidiformales; family Tepidiformaceae; genus UBA2991. The sequence goes on from OZ241859.1 coordinate 713,585, forward strand.
CATCAAGAAGTAGCGCACCGACGTGAAGGCATTGTGCCGGCTAGTCCTGGTCCTGCCCTTCGGCTGTCTTGGGCGCTGACTCCGAATCCAGCCAGTTCACCAGGTCCTCGAGGGATTCGCCCCTTGGCGGTCCTGCAGCGGTGTAGTCGTGGTAGATATCGGAGAGCGCCCGTCCCACTGCGCCGGCGAAGGCCGCCGGAACCTCGCGCGCTCGCGCCCGGGTGAGTGCAGCCTGCCGAATGAACTCCCCAACGGAGACATCTGCAGCCTGTGCCGCTCGGCGAACCTCCCACAGCTCATCCCCAGGGAATCGCACTGAGAACACTGCCGATTTCGTCTTGCGTGGAGGGTGGCGCCCTGCCTCGATTTCCGTCATAGAATGCCTTCCTTCTGGGCCTGAGCCTTCTCTTGGCCTGTAGGGGGCTCGGCATTGATGGGCCGCCAGACCCCTTCGACGCCAGTTCGCACGACACTGACCGCCCAGGGCGTTCCACTCTTGCCACGCCCAACGAGGATGTAATCTCCACTCCGTGCCCTGCTGTTGCGCAACCAAACGAAATCGTCACCGAGCATGTCGTCTATCTCTTCGGGGTCTACCCGCTGCGCAATCTTGTCCATGTTGTCGTCGTCCCACTCGAACTCGAGGAACTCGGGCTCTGGCACTGTAGTAGGAATGTAGTACACCACATGACCACGAATCAACCCTCCGTGTCACGCTGGCGTTGCCCCGACTGCTCCCGCGAGTTCGGGCGCACGCGCCAGACCCACGACTGCGCCCCCGGCCTCACCATCGAGGAGTACTTCGCCACCGGCCCGCCCCACGAGCGGCCCGTCTTCGATGCCGTTCGCGACCACCTCGCCCGGTACGACGACGTCTACATCGAGCCGCTGGCCGTGGGCATCTTCTTCAAGCGCAGGCGCACGTTCGCCCAGTTGCGGCCCATGCGGCGCTGGGTAGCCCTCAGCATGATGCTCCCCCGCAAGCTCGATGACCCCCGCGTCTCCCGCAAGGTCGTCGATACGGGCAGGAGCTTCTACCACGTCCTCAACATCGCCGGCCCCGAGCAGATCGACGAGACCGTCCGGGCCTGGCTCGACGAGGCCTACCTCAGCGACACCTGAGGCGCGTCAGCCCGACCCCGACCCCAGCTCGCCGCCGTTCCACTCCTCCCAGAGCTTCACGATCTCCGTGACCCCCGCCGTGTCTCCCAGGAGCTCCGCGGCGTCCTTCCAGAGGTCGCGGGTGCGGGCCAGGATGGGCGCCTCCAGCCCCAGACCCTCCGCCAGCCCCCCGGCGATGCCCACGTCCTTCGCCATCAACGCGATGGTGAACCCGGCGCTGAAGTCCCGGCTCAGGATCTCCTCCGCGATCTTCCCCTGCGTCGCCGCGCTCCGCCCCGACGAGGCGTTGAGCACGTCGACCATCGTCGCCGGCTCCAGCCCCATGCGGTCCCCCACGATGAGCGCCTCGCACGCCGACGACAGCGCCGCCGCCGAGCAGTAGTTATTGAGCGCCTTCATGGCGTGGCCCGTCCCCGAGCCGCCCATCTCGTAGATGACCCGGCCCAGGTGCTCCAGCACCGGCCGGCAGCGCGCGATCTCGTCCGCGTCGCCGCCCACCATGATCGCGAGCGACCCGCCCCGCGCCCCCGCCACGCCGCCCGAGACCGGCGCGTCCACCAGCGCCACCCCCTGCGGCTCCAGGTCCTCCGCGAGCTGCCGTGTGCCCAGCGGGGCCGAGCTGCTCATGTCGAGGAGCACGCTCCCGGGCGCGAGCCCCGCCGCCAGCCCCCCGTCCCCGAGCGCGACCTCCCGCACGATGTCCCCGTTCGGCAGCATCGTGATGACGGCGTCGCTCGCGGCCGCCAATGCTGCCAGGTCCGTCGTCGCCGAGGCCCGGTGCTCCCCCGCGAACGATTCCGCCACCTCCGCGCGCGCGTCGAGCACGGTGAGCGCGTAGTGCGGATCGAGCAGGTGCGCCATCGGCCACCCCATGTTCCCCAGCCCCACGAAGCCGATGCGCGCTATCGCCTCAGGCATCGCCGTCCACCTCCGCGAACACCTCCCGCGCCACCCGGAACCCGTCCAGCGCCGCGGGCGCGCCGCAGTAGACCGCCGCCTGCAGCAGCACCTCCCGGATCTCCTCGCGCGAGAGGCCGTTGTTGAGCGCCCCGCGCACGTGCAGCCGCAGCTCGTGCGGGCGGTTCAGCGCCGTCAGCATCCCCAGGTTCAGGAGGCTGCGGTCCCTCCGCGACAGCCCGTCGCGACCCCAGATCGCGCCCCACGCGTGCTCCGTCACCAGCTCCTGCAGCGGCATGGTGAAGTCGTCGGCCTGCGCCAGCGAGCGGTCCACGTACTCGTCGCCGAGCACCTCCCGCCGTATCGCCAGGCCCTTCTCGAACAGCTCCGAAGGCATGCCCCCCTCCTTCCCCCGCGACCCACCGCGGGCAGCCGGAGCCTACCCCGTACCCCCTCGGATTGATACGCCCCGGCGCCCTACTCCCGCGGCGCTTCCTGCACCCAGCTCGCCAGCGGGTAGAGGGTCCGCTTCGCGATGCGCCAGCCGTCCTCCGTGCGGACCGCGTGGTCGATGTAGGTCAGCAGCACGAGGAAGACGTCGCCGTTGGGCTGGAGGTGCGAGGCGTGCATGTACGTCGACATCTCCGCGCTCTCGCTGTCCTCGGCGGGCACGATGTTCACGCTCCCGATCAGGTGCTGCGTGGCGATGTGTCCCATGCCCCTGAACGTGCCTTCCACGAACTCGACCCACTCGTCCGGACCCGTCCGCTGCGTGTCCGGGTTCCCAGAGATCGAGATGTCCGCGTCCGGCGTGAACGTCCGGTGGTAGAGCGCCCGCCCCACCTCCGGCTCGTCCCGCCCGATCGCGTCCGTCCCCAGCGCGTAGTTCGTGGCGAGCTGCCGGACCGCACTCTCGATCGCCGGCCAGTCGGGCCGGTCGCTGCCGCCGGCGGTCTGCAGGACGCGCGGTGTCTCGTCGCTCACGACCCCGCCCCCTCCGCGCGCGGTTCGCGCCCGAGCTCCTTCATGACCGCCTGGAACGTCTCGTACTCCTGCGCCCCCACGACGGCGTACTGCTCGTCGAAGATGAACGTCGGCACGGACCGCACGCCTGCCAGGCGGGCGCCTTCCACCGCTTCCTCCACGCGCTCCCGGTAAACCTCTTCCTCGATCGCCTGCCGCAGTTCGTCCCCCGGCAGCCCCGCGTCCTCCCCGAGCCGCACGAGCGTGTCCACGTTCCCGATGTCCTCGAGTTCGTCGAAGTACGCATCGAAGACCCGCCGGTGGAACGCCTCCGCGCACTCGCCGTGCTCCGCCGCGAACTCCGCCGCCTGGAGCGCCGGTATCGAGCTCGAGCGGTGCGTGCGCCCCTCGCTGAAGCGGATGCCCAGCGCCTCGGCGCGGCCTTCCATGTAGGCGCGCGCCTCGCTCTTCCGCCCCGAGGATGGAGGCTGCGGGCGCCCCTCCGGCGGCACGCTCGCGTCGAGCAGGAACGGGGCGTACTGCACCTCGACCCCCTCGTACTCCGCTTTCAGCCGGTCGACCTCGCCGAGGCCGATGTAGCACCAGGGTCAGACGAAGTCGGAGACGACGGTCAGGACGGTTCGCGCTGCTGCTTCGCTCATGCCGCGAGTATACGGAGCCACGCTCCGGCGGGCGCTACTCGCCGACGGCCGCCCCCGGGAGCGGCTCGCGCGTGCTCGCGTCGGCGAGCCCGAGGCCCGGCAGGGCGCGGTTCAGCCAGCCCGGGAGCCACCAGTTGGCGTCGCTCATGAGCTGCATCGCCGCCGGCACCAGCACCAGCCGGATGACCGTGGCATCGAGGAAGATGGCGATGGCCAGCCCGATGCCGAACTCCTTCACCACCCGCTGGTCGCTCAGGGCGAAGCTGAGGAACACCGCCACCATGATCGCCGCCGCCGCCGAGATGACGCGGCTGGTCGCGGCGAGCCCGCGCGCCACCGCCTCCGCGTTGTCGCCCGTCTCCAGGTACTCCTCTCGCACGCGGCTCACCAGGAACACCTCGTAGTCCATCGAGAGCCCGAACAGCACCGCGAACATCATCATCGGCAGGAACGACTCGATCGGCCCCTTGCCCTCCAGCCCGATCAGGTCGGCGCCCCAGCCCCACTGGAAGATCGCCACGAGAACGCCGAAGGCGGCGCCCGCCGCGAGCACGTTCATCAGCGCCGCCTTCACCGGCACGAGCAGCGATCGGAACACCACCATCAGCAGCAGGAAGCTCGCGCCGATGACGGCCGCGAGGAAGATCGGCATGCGTTCCCGCACGCGCTCCCCGATATCGATGAAGATCGCCGTCGGTCCGCCGACCAGCACCTCCACGCCCGAGTGCCCGGTGAGCTCCGGCAGCGAGTCCCGCAGGTGGTGGACGAGATCGTCTGTTGCCTCGTCCTGGGGCGCGCTTCCGGGGATGAGCACGATCAGCCCCGCCGTCCGATCCGGGTTGATGAGCGCGGGCGAGACGCTGACCACGTTCGGTTCGTCTGCCAGCGCCCGCGGGAGCGCCTCGAAGGTCGCCGCCTGCTCCTCGCTTTCGAACGCCGCGCCGATCACGAACCGCCCGTTGTAGCCGGCGCCGAAGCCCTCCGCCAGCAGGTCGTACGAGCGCCGCGACGAGAGAGACGTCGGGTTGCTGCCCGCATCGCTCGACCCCAGCCGCACGTCGAGCGCCGGATACGCCAGGACGAGCAATCCCGCGGTCGCCACGATGAGCCAGAGCCACGGAGCGCGCTGGATCGTCCGCGCCAGCCAGTACCCCATCCCGCTCTGGTTCTGGACGGCGGAGACGCGGATTCCCGGAACCCGCAGGCGATTCACGCGGTGCCCCACCAGCCCCAGGATCGCGGGCAGCACGAAGAGCGCCACGACCGCCGCCAGCGCGACCGCGATCGCCGGCCCCATGGCCGTCAGCGAGAGCAGCGGGATCCCCATCGCCCACAGCCCCATCAGCGCGATGACCACGCTGCAGCCCGCGAACAGGACCGAGTGGCCCGCCGTCCCCGCTGCCTTCACGACCGCGTCGACGACCGTGTCTTCGGTCGTCAGCGCCTCGCGGAAGCGCGTCACGACCAGCAGCGCGTAGTCGATCCCCACGCCGATCCCGATCATCGCCGCGAACTGCGGCGTGAAGTTGGCGAAGTTCACGAAGCTGGCGCCCACCCCGATCAGGAAGAAGGCGGGGATCAGGGCCAGCAGCGCCGTGAAGATCGGCAGCCCCGCCGCCGTCACCGACCCGAAGGCGATGAGCAGGATGACGACCGCCGCCGCCAGCCCGACCAGCTCGGAGCTCCCCGGCGCTTCGCGTTCGCCCGCCGTCGCCACGATGCCGCCCAGCTCGACCTGCAGGTCGTCCCGCGAGACCTCGTCCCGCCACTCGAACAGCGCCTCGATGCTGGCGTCCTCGACCTGGTTCGCCGCTCTGTCGTACTGCGCCGTGGCGCGCGCGATGGTCCCGTCGGGCGAGATGCGTCCCGGCTCCTCGAAGGGCGAGGCGATCGCCAGCACCTGCGGCAGTTCCGCCGCCTCCGCGAGCAACTCCTCGATCTCCTCCCGCACGCCCGCGCTCGCAACGCCCGCCGGGGCGCGGATGACGATCTCCGTCGTGTCGCCCGCGGCTGCGGGGAAGCGCTCGTCGAGGAGGTCGCTGAGCTGCTGTGACTCCGTTCCCGGGAGCGTGAAGCTGCCCGTCCCGAACTCGCCCCGCATCGTCGCCCACAGTGCCCCGCAGACCAGGACGAACGCGACCGCCCCCGCGATCACGACCCAGGGATGCGCGCACGCGAACCGTGGCCAGCGGTCGAACAGGAACGAGCCCCGCTCGGGCTCCGTCGCCGCCGCCCACGAAGCCTCCTGCGCGGGAGCCGCGGCCACGACCGCGGCGGTCCGCGCGACCGGCGCTGGCCGCGTCCGTCTGCGCGCTTCGCGAGGGGCGCGTTCTCCGCCCGTCAACGACTGCCACAGCACCCACGTGGCCCCGCCGACCACCGCCAGCCCGAAGAGTCCCGCCAGCAGCCGCCCGAAGCCGTTCACGCGCCCACCTTCCTCCCCCGGGGGGAGAACGTCGCTCTTGGCAAGTCGTGACGGTGAAGGCGTGGGTACATCGCGTGTGGGTGGCGGTTGTTGCCGCCGAATACCCTAAGCAGGCCCCCCGTTTGCCGCCAGTTCCGCCTACACCTCGAGCGCCGCGTAGTGCCCGGAGTGGATCGCCATCTCCAGCCAGCGCGGCGCCAGCGCATCGCCCACAACGGTCACTTCGCCCTCGTAGTCGTCCAGCAGCTCCGCGAACTCCGTGTTCGGCACGTTCCCCGACATGAGCACGACCATGTCCGCCGGCACCCGCTCCTCCACCTCCGCCGCGTCCAGGTTGCGAACGAGCACGTCCGTCTCCGTGACCTCCGCCAGGTGCGCCCGCGGGATGATGCGGAAGCCGCTCGGGTGGCCCGTCAGCCGCCGCAGCGCCGGCTCCTGCATGAGCGCCCCCGCCACCGCCGGCCCCAGCGAGTAGTGCCGCGTCACGAACGTCACGCTCAGGCCCTCGTCGAGCAGCTTCTCTGCCACCCCGATCGCGGGATAGTGCCCCACGTCGTCGAGCACGACCGCCGCCGTCCCCAGGTCGGCGTTCCCCTCCGCCACGTCGTAGTAGGACCAGACGTGCGGCAGGTGCAGCCCCGACGGCGGCTCCGTCGGGCGCAGCGTCTGGAAGCCGTCCACCCGCGGCGTCGAGCCCGTCGCCACGATCACCGAGTCGGGCCGCTCGTGCTCGAGCCAGTCGAACGAACGGTGCCAGCGGTCCCACTGTCCCGCGTCCACGTTCGCGTTCAGGCGGATGTCGACCTCCAGGTTCCGCAGCTGCCCCTCAAGCCAGTCGACGATGCCGCCGATCTCCTCGCGGTGCGGCAGCCGGCGCGCGACCTGGATCTGGCCGCCCAGCCGGTCCGTCGCCTCGAACAGCGTCACCTGGTGGCCGCGCAGCGCCGCCACCCGCGCCGCCTCCATCCCCGCCGGCCCGCCCCCCACCACGAACACCCGCTTCGGCTCCTCCGCCGGCTCGATGTGGTCGTCCCCGAACCGCCCTTCCTGCCCCGCCCCCACGTTGACCGTGCAGCCGAACCGCCTGAGCGGCCCCGTGCTCCCCCCGATGCACCCCTGGTTGCAGCCGATGCAGGGCCGCGTGTCCGCCTCCCGCCCCTCCTCCGCCTTGCGCACGATGTCCGGGTCCGCGAGCGTCGCCCGCACCATCGAGACCATGTCCGCCCGCCCCGAGGCGATGATGTCCTCCGCCTCCTGGATGGTGATCACCCGCCCCGTCACGATCGTCGGCTTCGAAAGCGCCCGCGTCGCGACCGTGCTGCGCTCCAGCTCGTACCCGTGCGGCTCGTGCATCCCCCCGATGAACTGGTCGAAGCTGTAGTAGCTCCCCACCGACACGTCGTAGAAATCGAGCAGGCTATCCCCTTCCAGCGCCAGCGCGATCTCGAGGTTCTCCTCCGGCCCGATGCCGTTCGCCACGCCCTCCGAGGCCGTCAGCCGGACCCCGAGCGGGTAGCCGTCCCCCAGCTCCGAGCGCACCGCCGCGATCACCTCGCGGGGGAAGCGCATGCGGTTCTCGAAGGAGCCGCCGTAGTCGTCCTCGCGCAGGTTCGTCACCGGCAACATGAACTGCGTGAGCAGGTAGCCGTGCGCCCCGTGGATCTCCACGCCGTCGAGCCCGCCCTGCTTGCAGTGGCGCGCCGCCCGCGCGTACGCCTCCACCACCTCGTCGATCATCCCCTTCGTCATCGGGATCGGCAGCACGGTCGCCTGCGCGCCCATCACCCGCGAGGGCGCCCAGGGCGGGTCGCCCGTCAGCGTCATCGCGTTGTTCCCCGCGTGCCACAGCTGCTGGAACAGCTTCATCCCGTGCCGGTGCGAGGCCTCCGCGAGCTGCTCGTAGTCGCTCACGATCTCGGGCCGGAACGCCAGCAGCGACGACGCCGTCGTCGGATGCACCGTCGCCACCTCGAGGATGGTCAGCCCCACGCCGCCCTTCGCCCGCGCCTCGTGGTAGTCGATGAGCACCTGCAGGCCGCCCGCGTTCAGCCCCGTCCCGTGGGCCGAGCGGATGATCCGGTTCTTGATCTCGAGCCCGTTGATCGTGATCGGGCTGAAGACGTGGGGGTACGGCATGGCTTCTCCCGCGCGCGGCGCTAGCCGTCCGCTTCCAGCAGGAACGGCCCGTCCACGCCCCGGCCGCGCACCGAGGTCAGCTCGACCACGATCGCCTTGCCCGTGCGCTCCGGATCGCGCTGCTGCTCCAGCGGATGCGAGTTGTCGTACACGATGCGGTCGATCTCGGGGTCGTCGTTCAGCCGCGCCCTCCCCTTGAGCTGGTAGAAGCGCCGGTCCGCCATGTTCGAGTAGACCAGCGCCACCACCGGGTGCGTCTCCAGCGAGGCCGTGAGCGTGCTCGCCGCCGCATCCCTCGTCCAGAACGCCACCGCCGAGTCGCCCAGCGTCTGCGCCGTCCCCCGGAAGCTGACCGTCGGCTCGCCCTCGGCGGTCACGCCCGCGACCACGATCGGGTGCCCCTCCGCGAATGCTTCGTTGAAGTCCCGCTTCACCGGCTCCGGCAGCACGATCGCCACCGCCCTAGCCCCCGTCCTCTTCGATCAGGCTGATCGCCTGCGCGGGGCACATCTCGATCGCGTCGTTCGCCAGCTCGATCTGCTCGCCCTCGGGGTGCTCGACCGCGACCACCGGCCAGTTCTCCTCGTCCCGCTCGAACACGTCCGGCTGCAGGTACGAGCACTGCCCCGACTTCAGGCAGAGCCGCCGCTCGATCACCAGTTTCCGCATCGCCTGCTCCCTTCTACCGGTTCGGCCGGTCGTCAGTTCGCCGGGGGAGCATCCCACGCCACGGGCAGCGTCTCAACGCCGTGCAGCACGGGCGCGGTGATCTCCTCCGGCTCGCCCGTGAGCCGCAGGTTCGGCATCCGCTCCAGCACCAGCTTCAGCGCCACCTTCGCCTCCACCCGCGCCAGCGGCGCCCCCATGCAGTAGTGGATGCCCTGCCCGAAGGCGTAGTGCAGCTTCAACTGCTCGTAGTCGCGCGTCACGTCGAACCGCTCCGGCTCCTCCCACATCTCCGGGTCGAGGTTGGCCGAACCGAACATGCACAGCACCTTCGTGTCCTTCGGCACCTCTACGCCCAGGAACTCCGTGTCCTCCACCGCCGTCCGGAAGAGGCCGTTCACGGGCGCGTCGTAGCGCAGGCTCTCCTCGACGCACGTCTCGTACAGGTCCGGGTTGTTCTTCACCAGCTCCAACTGGTCCGGGTTCTGGAGCAGCCGGTAGATCATGTTGCCGATGAGCTGCGTCGTCGTCACGCTCCCCGCGATGAAGAGGAAGCCCATGAAGCCGACGATCTCGTCGTCCCGCAGCGTGCGACCGTTCAGCTCCGTCGTCACCAGCGCCGTGAGCGTGTCCGGCGGCATCTCCTCGCCGGCCGCGTGCATCGCCCGCCGCTCCGCGATCTTGCCGAGGAAGTACTGCACCTCCTCCTGCCCGCGAGTTCCGCCACTGCGCTCCTCGCGGCCTTCCGCCGCTGCGGCTGCCCGCATCTCCCGCGCCATCTCCTCCTGCTTGAGCGCGTCCGCGGAGATGACGGCGTCCGCCCGCGGGCGCATCTGCTGCACGAGCGCCGGGTCGAGCCCCAGCAGCCAGGCGATCACGATCAGCGGCACGGGCACGGCCAGCAACTCCATGAAGTCGCCTTCCCCCTTCTCCACGAAGCCGTCGATGATCTCGTCGATCAGCACCGTGATCTCCGGCTCCATCGCCAGCAGGCTCGCCGGCGTGAACGCGCGGTTCACGATGCGCCGGTCGAACGTGTGCTCAGGCGGGTCCACGCTCACGAGCACCCCGCCGCCGCCCTCGCGCGACAGGCCCGGGCCCAGTTCGCTCGTCCAGTTCTTCCAGTCGTGCAGCAGCGCCCGCACGTCCTTCTCGCGCGTCACCGCGTACCAGTCGAACGGCTCCTCGGCGTGCGCCATCGGGCACTCCTCGCGCATGCGCGCGAAGTGCGGATGCACGTCCGCCTGGAATGCGGGGTCGAAGAAGTCGAAGTCGGATGCCATCGCGCTCCTCCCGGGTGCGGGGAGACTCTACGCGAGGAGGCTCGTGCGGGCCTGTCCGCTCGCTAGCTCGCTTCGCCGCCCACGGTGGCCATGGGCTCCGATGCGTGCATCGAGAGGCGCCCCTGGCGCTCCTCCGCGATGCGCCGGCAGCGCTCGGCCGCCTCCCCCGTGGTCGCGCCGGCCAGCATCACGCAGGCCGAGCAGATCATCATGTCGGTCAGGTCTTCCAGGGCGATGCGGCCTCCCACCCAGTCGATGGTGACGCTTCGACGCACGCCGCTGATGAGCGTCGCCAGTACCGTTGGCTCCACCCAGTCCTGCAGTTCTCCGTCCGAGCGCATCTCCTCCACGGCTTCGATCAACGCCTGCAATCCCTCCATGCGCAGCGCTTTCCCCAGCCGTCGCCCACCCGGGCGAGACCTGAACGAATCCAGCAGCGTCCGCACATAGTTCGGCTCGCGCGTCATCGTCTCGGCGGTCGAGGTCAGGATCGCAATGACGCGGTCGAGGCCGCGCACGCCAACGGCGGGCCCCGCCTCCTCCAGCAGCTGCTCGTAGTGCTCCAGCACTGCCTCGTAGAGCAGCTCGTCCTTGCTCCCGAAGGTGTTGTACAGGGTTGGCGCCGTCACGCCGGCGGCTTCTGCCAGCCCCTTCATCGTGACGTTTTCGTAGCCGACGCGCGCGACGAAGTCCCGCGCGGCGTTCAGGATCCGCCTGCGCCGCTCGAGCCGTTTCTCGTCCCCCAGGGGCATATGGCGCGATTCTACCAGTGGACCTTCCGCTCGCGGCTAACTCGGTCCGCGTGCAGCGTGAGCGCCCCTACCACTGGTCCCAGTGCACCGTTTCCTCCACCGGCAGCCGCGAGACCGGGCCAAAGTTCCCCATCGGATAGCCGACCGGCACGAGGCAGTACGCCTCGACCGTGTCCGGCAGGCCCAGGATCTCCTTCACCCGCGCCCGATCGCGCAGGCCGAGCGTCGTCGGGGTCGCGCCCAGCCCCAGCGCCCGCGCCGCGAGCAGCACGTTCTGCACCGCCGGCCAGACGTAGCCTCCGCCCCCCGCCCGCGTCGGGTCGGCCTGCGCCTCCGAGAACTCCAGGCAGCCGATGACCAGCGCCGGGATCTCGTGCATGTGCTCCATCTGCCAGACCACCGCCTCCCGCATCCGGTCGCGCTTCGCCTTCGAGTGGTGCGGCAGCTCCTCGACCGTGTCGGCCGCCATGTAGGCGGTGATGTGCTTGCGGTTCTCCTCCGCCAGCAGCCGCTTGACCTCGGGGTCGCGCACGATCAGCCAGCGCACGTTCTGCACGTTCGAGCCCGTCGGTGCGTGGTTGCCGGCGTCCGCCAGCTTCAGCAGCAACTCCTCCGGAACCGGGTCCGGCTTGATCCGCCGCATCGCGCGGCAGTTGTACATAACTTCGAAGATGCCCAATTCCTCGGACATGGCGTCCTCCCTGTCACGTCTCGCGTGTGTCCGTGCGAGACTACGCGACCCAGCACTGGAGGCTACCCATGCCCGACCTGCTCTACGAGAAGCGCGACCGCTTCGCCGTCTTCACCATGAACCGCCCCGAACGCCTCAACGCCCTCGGCGGCACGATGATGAGCGACCTCACCGAAGCCCTCGCCGACTTCAACGCCGACCCCGAGATGCGCGCCGGAATCCTCACCGGCACCGGTCGCGCCTTCAGCGCCGGCGCCGACCTGAAGGAGATGAACCAGCGCAACGTCGACCGCGGCGACAGCGCCGCCCCCATCCGCACCTTCGACCCCGCCAGCAGCCTCCCCTTCTCCCGCTCCCCCAAGCCGATCATCGCCGCCATCAACGGCCTCTGCATCGCCGGCGGCCTCGAACGCGCCCTCGATTGCGACATCCGCATCTGCTCGACCGAGGCCTGGTTCGGCCTCTTCGAGGTGAAGCGCGGCATCCTCGCCGGCTACGCCATCCACCACCTCGCCCGCCTCGTCCCCTTCAGCGACGCCATGTACATCCTCCTCACCGGCGACCGCGTCGAGCCCGACGACGCCCTCCGCATGGGCCTCGTGCGCGAGGTGCTCGACCCGGACGAGCTGATGCCCCGCGCCGAGGCCATCGCCGGCATGATCGCCGAGAACGCGCCCCTCTCCGTCGAAGGCAGCAAGTTCATGGCCCAGCAGTGGCGGCAGCTCATGATCGACGAGTCGTACCGGACCGGCGAATGGGTCAGCCGCGCCGTCCTCAATTCCGAAGACGCGAAGGAAGGCCCGCGCGCCTTCTCCGAGAAACGCCCCGCCCGCTGGCAGGGCCGCTGACGTCGCCGCCGGCCCGAAAAGTGTTCGTTTTCGCCGGATCGAATTGATCCATACACTTTCGCGAAGGAGCCCCGCACATGACCTCGAACGAAGCGCCCCTGCGAGTCGGCCTCATCGGCGCCGGCGGCAACATGAAGCTGCGCCACATCCCTGGCTTCCGGGAGACGGGCGAAATCGAGCTCGTCTCCGTCTGCAACCGCAGCGAGGCGAGCGGCCGCGCCATCGCTGAGGAGTACGGCATCCCCCGCGTCGAGCCCGACCCCGCCACCCTCCTCGCCGCCCCCGATATCGACGCCGTCTGCATCGGCACCTGGCCCTACAAGCACCGCGACCTGACCATCGCCGCCCTCGAGGCGGGCAAGCACGTCCTCTGCGAGGCGCGCATGGCCATGAACGCCTCCGAGGCCCGCGAGATGCTCACCGCCTCCGAGGCCCGCCCCGATCTCGTCGCCCAGCTCGTGCCCGCCCCCTTCGACTTCAAGAGCTGGAAGACCGTCCGCCGCCTGCTCGAGGACGGCTCCATCGGCGACGTGCGCGACGTGCACGTCACCGTCCTCGGCGGCGCTTCCCTCAACCCCGACGCGCCCCTCCACTGGCGCGACCGCACCGACCTCTCCGGCATGAACGTGATGGCCTACGGCATCTACACCGAGATCGTCGCGCGCTGGTTCGGCCCCACCCGCTCCGTCCTCGCCCACGGCGCCACCTTCGTCCGCGAGCGCACGAACGCCGAGACCGGGGAGCGCACCGCCATCGAGGTTCCCGACAGCCTCGGCGTCTTCGCCGACCTGGAGCGCGGCGGGCGCGTTACCTACCGCGTCTCGACCGTCCTCCACGCCGCCCCGCTCGAGGCCAACGGCATCTCCGTCTACGGCTCCGCCGGAACGCTCCACTGGCGCCTCGGCGACACCATGACCTTCGCCCCCCTCGGCGAGGAGCCCGCCCCCCTCGACCCCGACCCCGGCACCGCCGGCGAGTGGCGCGTCGAGCAGGACTTCGTCGACTCAGTCCGCCGGAGCGCGCCCGTCACCCTCACCAGCTTCCCCGACGGCGTCGAGTACATGCGCGTCATCGAGGCCACCCACCGCAGCCGCACCGAAGGCCGCGCCGTCGATCTCTCGGAGGTCTAGCGGCCAGACTCCGCCGCGCCCCTGTAAGGTGCGCGAGCGAACCAGCACGGAGGAACCCCATGCCCCAGGCCGAACCCTTCACCGTTGCCGTCCCCGACGAGGCCATCGAGGACCTGCACCGCCGCCTCGACAACACCCGCTTCGCTCCCGACTTCGCCAACGAGGACTGGCGCTTCGGCATGAACGGCGAGTACCTCCAGTCGTTCCTCCACTCCTGGCGTCACGAGTTCGACTGGCGCGAGACCGAGTCCCGCATCAACAGCTTCAACAACTACCAGGTCGATTTCGAAGGCGTCCCCCTTCACTTCATCCACGAGAAGGGCAAGGGCCCGAACCCCATGCCCCTCATCCTCACCCACGGCTGGCCCTGGACCTTCTGGGACTTCGAGCAGGTCATCCGACCCCTCACCGACCCCGCCGCCTATGGCGGCGACCCCGCCGACGCCTTCGACGTCGTCGTGCCCTCCCTCCCGGGCTTCGGCTTTTCGACGCCCCTCCGCGTCGACGGCCTCCAGACGAGCAAGGGTGTCGACCTCTGGGCCCGCCTCATGACCGACGTGCTCGGCTACGACCGCTTCGCCGCCGCCGGCGGCGACTTCGGCGCGATGATGTCGGGCACCCTCGGCGCCCGCTACCCGGACCGGGTCCTGGGCGTCTACGTGACCCTGCCCTCCCTCCCCGCCCTCTCCGTCCCCGAGAACGCCCCCGAGCCCGGTAGCACCAGCCAGCTGGTCGGCATGCTCATGGGTCCGGCCATGCGCACCAGCCCCGACGACTTCGCCCCCGAGGAGCGCCACCGCTATGGCGTCATGGAGGACCGCTGGAAGACCGCCCTCTCCCACATCGCGGTCCACACCACCGACCCGCAGACCCTCGCCTTCGCCCTGCACGACTCGCCCGCCGGGCTCGCCTCCTGGCTCGTCGAGCGGCGCCGCAACTGGAGCGACAACGAGGGCGACGTCGAGGAGGCGTTCTCCCGACAGTTCCTGCTCGACACCGTCAGCATCTACTGGTTCACCGAGAGCTTCGTCACCACCTCGCGCTGGTACTGGCACACCTTCCGCACGCCGCCCGAGCCCGTGCCCGACCCCGAGGCCGCCCGCCGCGTGCCGTTCGGCATGCCCGTCTTCCCGAAGGAGATGATTTTCGTGCCCCGCGCCGCCGCCGAGGCTTCGGCCAATGTCGTCCACTGGTCCGAGCACGCTCGCGGCGGCCACTTCGCCCCCTCCGAGGTCCCCGAAGTCTTCACCGACGACGTCCGCGCCTTCTTCCGCAAGCTCCGCTAGGAGAAGCGTCAGGCCAGTTCGAGGTCTGGAAAGTACGTCCCGTAGAACCCGCGATCTCGCGTGAGCAGCCGGTCGGCGTGCACGAGCGCGTGCGCCCCGATCAAGAAGTCCGCGACCAGATGCTGTCGCGACTGAATGGGCTCCCCGCACCTCTCGCAGCGGACCGGCTGGACGGCCCCGCACCGTGCGCAGACCAGGCCCCTCGGCCGGCGGCGGGTGTAGGTGCGCCAGGCGTGTCCCGCCATCTTGAGCACTTCCCGAGTGGGCGATTCCAGCCGGATGGCGTTATCGGCCAGGAAGCCATCGAGGTCGCGACCCTCAAACTCGCCCGCGAGTTCCGCATAGACCGCGTCGACGATGACGATGGCGCCCTGCCGTTGTGCGGATGCCAGCAACGTCCAGGTGGCTTCCCCGTCAGGTGCATCCTCAATGACGAGGTCGAGCACGATGTTGGTGTCGAGGGCGGAGATCACCGTCCTCGCATCTCCTCGACGATCTCATCGGGAGTCTGTTCGCGCTTTCCCAGGTACCCGACCCACTTGTCGAAGGAGCTTTCCTCAATGTCCTTGCACAGGACGAACTCGCCGTCTTTCTCGACGAACTCCACCTTGTCGCCCGCCCGCAGCCCCATCCGGTCCCGGACGGCCTTCGGGATGGTGACCTGCCCTTTGCTGGTTACCGTCGTGCTCGCCATGCCGCGCTCCCCCAGGTAATGCCCTTGGAGTATTACTCCTAGTGTAGTACCTGAGGCCTAGGCCGTGGGGTCGACCCGCCCCTCCACGAACGCGAGCACCTCGCCCGCGATCTCCAGCGCCCGACCCGAGTCCGTCGCGTCGTACGCCTCCGCCGGGACGCCCCCGGGGATGGTCGTCGGGTAGCGCGAGCCGAGGTCGTGCTTGTCCAGCAGGATCGCCATCGGCCGGATCGCCTCGAACGTCGGGTCGAACGCGACCGCGTCCTCGCAGAGGTCGGCCAGCGCCCCGCCCCACACCGCCTCCGCCCCCTGTCCCAGCAGGAACGCCGTGACCGCCTTCTCCGCGCACTGCTGCGCGAGGAAACACGCGAGCGCGTGCCGCCCCGCCTCCGCCACCAGCCGCCCGTCCGAAAGGTCGTGGCGCGCCTGCGCGAGCCAGCGCCCCGCCTCCCGCGCGCCGCTGCGGGGCGACTCAGGCATTGTCCGCCAGCGCCCGGCGCAGCACCGGGTCGTCCTCCCCCAGCGCCTCGAACTCCTCCGGCGTGTACACCCAGAAGCGAGTCGCCACCCGCGGCTGGAGGTGCGACACGAAGAAGTCGGCCCGCCGACGGAACGGCTCCTCCGTCTCCCGCACCAGCACGAGGTCCAGCGCGCTTCCCACCTCCACCTCCCCCCGCGCGAGGTCTCCCGTCAGGTACGAGCGCTCCACCCCCAGCATCGGGAGCTCCGCCGCCATGCGCTGCAGCTCCGCCTCCAGCAGCTCGCGGCGGCGTTCGGCGAAGCCGATCATGACCGCCATCGGCGTCAGGTCGTGAACAGCGTGGGCGCGCCGAGCGGAGGCATGATCTCGTCCGGTTCGAGCACGTACGCCTCCTTCGCGTAGACCTGCACCCGGTGCGACCCCAGGTCGGGCACGTACATGAGCCCGCGCCCGTCGACGCGCACCGAGCAGGGCGCGCGCAGGAACCGCTGCTCCTCCAGGTTCGCCATCTCCCGCAGCCGCAGCGTCTTCTGGTTCGCGAGGATGTACCGCCGCCCGATCGCCGAGAGCGTCGCGTCTCCCCGGAACTGCTGCACGTAGCGGCCCGTGTGCGCGAAGAGCTGCACGCGGTCGTTCCCCCGATCCGCCACGTAGATGTCGCCGTGCTCGTCGACCGCCACCCCCGAGGGCCGGTTGAACTCGCCGTCCCCGCTACCGCCGCTCCCGATGACGAGCAGCGGCTCGCCCTCCGCCGTCAGCTTCTGGACGCGGTCGTTGCGCCAGTCGGCGACGAACACGTCGCCCTCCTCGTCGATGGTGAGCCCCCAGGGCATGTCGAACTGGCCCGGCTCCGAGCCGTGGCTGCCCCACCCGCCGAGGTGCCGGCCCTCCGGCGTGAAGCGCTGGATCCGGTGATTGCCCGTATCCGCCACGAGCAGGTTCCCCTCCCCGTCGAAGGCGAGGCCCGAAGGCCGGTCGAGCTGACCCGGCGCCGAGCCCTGCTCGCCCCACGTCCGCACCACCTCCCCCTCGGCCGTGAGCGCCGTCACCGTGTGCCGGCCCTCGTCGGACACATGGAAGTGCCCCTCCGGCCCCCGCACGATGCACTGCGGCCAGAGGAAGCTGCCGATCGTCCCGAGGTCCTCGTCGTCCTGGCTCAGCCGCCGCACGCTCGCGGCAACCTCCGTGCGGCAGACGACGAAGAGCACGTCGTCGTCGCCCAGCGCGAGGTCCGTCGGATAGGAGGTCACGCGGCGCATTCCCACCGTCCTCAGGTAGGGGAAGCCCGCCCGCAGCAGCGCATGCGCTTTCGCCACGCCGATACCCTCAGGCCGCCGCCGTCGCGAACGGCCGGACCTGCTCGAAGTCGCCGCCCACGATCGGCGCCGCCTCGATGCCCATCCACTGCTCCAGCATCGTGCCGTAGATGCCGCGGAAGTCGATCGTGTGCTTCAGGTCCTCGCCGTTCAGCCAGTCCTTCGGCTTCACCGACGGGTACTCGGCGTAGAGCCCGCCCTCGACCCGCTCGCCGAGGATGTAGGCGCCGCCGCCCGAGCCGTGGTCCGTCCCCGACCCGTTGTCCTTGATGCGCCGCCCGAACTCCGTGAACACGAGCACGGCCACGTTGTCCGCAGCCTCGTGGTTGCGAAGGTCGGTCAGGAAGTCCGAGAGCGCGCCGCACAGCTCGTTCAGCAGCCGGTCGTGGTTGCCCGGCTGGTGCGAGTGGTAGTCGTAGCCCGCGTGCTGCGTGTAGAAGACGCGCGTCCCCAGGCCCGCCGTGTGGACCCGCGACACGTCCCGCAGCGCCGTCGCGATCGGGTTCGTCCCCCACTCGACCGTCGTCGAGTACTGGCCGGGAACCTCCGCCAGCACGTCCGCGCCCGCGAGCACGTCCCGACCCGTCTGCCCGAGGTAGTCGCGCACGAGCCCCGCGCCCACCGCCGGGGTGTACATGCGCCGGAACAGGTCGAGGTTCTCCTCGCGCTCCTGCTCCCGCTCGATGCTCGTCATCAGCCCGTAGGCGTCGAGGTCGCCGACCGAGGTCACGGTCACGCCCGGGGCCGCGCAGGCGCGCGGCAGCCCCCGCCCGAAGCTGACCGCCGTCAGCGGGTTCTCGCTGCCCGGGTCCAGCTCCCGCACGAGCTTCGCGATCCAGCCTTCCGTCGAGATCCTGTCCGGCTCGCACGTGTGCCAGATGTCCATCCCGCGGAAGTGCGAGCGGCTCGAGTTCGGGTAGCCGATGCCCTGCACGATCGCCACGTCCCCGTCGTCGAACAGCCCCTTCAGGCGCGCCGCCGCCGGGTGGAAGCCCAGGTGGCTCGCCTCCGCGAGGGGCAGGACCTGGTCCTGCGGGATGCCCACGTGCGGGCGCGAGTCGTAGTACGTGCCCTCCGTGTACGGGATGAGGGTGTTCATGAAGTCGAGCCCGCCGGTCAGCTGGACGATGACCAGGACCGGATCGCTCGTGCCGTTGCCGCTTGCCATCTCGAGCCTCCTAGGCGAACTGGTACTCGGGCGTCGCCACCACGAGCGTGAGCAGTCGGGCGACGCGCTCGTCGTGCTCGCCGCCCTCCGCGCCCGCGAGCAGCGCCTCGCGCGTCTCGTCGCTGGCCTCAAGCGGCCCCGCCGCCTCCAGGCACCCCTCGACGAGCGTCTCCGCGGGCGCCGCTCCGCCGTTCGCGAGCCGCGCCGACACCGCCCGTGTGCCCGGCGTCGTCGGGTCGCCCACCTGCTGGACCGCGAAGTTGACCCGCTCCATGAGCGTGCCCCCGTCGATCCACTCCTTGCCGGTGTGCCACCCCTCCACGCTGGGCGGGTCCATCAGCTTCTGGCCCATCGCCCCCATCGCCGCCTGCAGCGTGCCCATGAGCGGCGTCGGGTCCGCGAGCGTGCCCGAGAACTTGAGCACCCCCGCGACGAACTCCGCCGGCGACTTCACCTTCGCGAACCGCGCCTCCTTGAAGAAGTCCGCGTTCAGCAGCGTCCGCATCACCGCGCGCAGGTCGCCCTCCCGCTCCAGGAAGACCGTCGCCAGCGTGTCGATGGCCTCCGGGTTGTTCGGCTCCTGCACGCTCCAGGCTGCGACCTGCGGCTCGTCCGCGACGAAGAAGTTGTAGAGGTGCCGCGAGATGAACCGCGCCGTCGCCTCCTGCCGCACGATGATGTCGACCACGTCCTCGCCGTTGAACGCCCCCGTCTCTCCCAGGAACGTCTTCTCGCTGCCGTCGTGGTCCTCCGGCCGGTACACGAATCGAGCCGGGTAGGCCCCGTGCGGGTAGAGCGGGATGGGCTGCTCGAAGGTCCAGCCCGTGAACGCGCGCCCCGCCATCTTCACGTCCGTCTCGTCGTACGCGCCGATGCCCATCGAGAACAGCTCCAGCAGCTCGCGCCCGTAGTTCTCGTTCGGGTTGTCGTGGTGGTTCTCGCAGTTGTCGAGCCAGTAGATCATCGCCGGGTCCCGCGAGAGCGCGATCAGCAGGTCCCGCATCTTCCCCAGCCCGTGCTCCCGGAACGTCTGGATCTGGTCCGCCATCGAGAGCATGTGCTCGCCCTTGAACCACCCCGTCGCGAACACGTGGTGCCAGAACAGCGCCATCTTCTCCTCGAGCGGCCGCTGCGTGTTGACCATCCGGTACACCCAGCGCCCCGCCGAGGCGCCGGTCGTGTCCGGCGCGGTCATCTGCGGGTAGTAGCGGTAGAGAACGTCGTCGTCCGGTTCGGGGAACCGATCCGGGTGGAGCAGGTCCTCCACGACCTCCTCGTAGGGGCGGTCCGCGAGCGCTTCCAGTTCGTTCTGGGTCGCGCCCACCCCCGCCCGTCGCATCAGGTGCGCCAGCAGCGCCGTCCGCTCGTCAGCCATTGTTCCTCTCCCGGCCCGCGTCAGCGTGTGGACGCACTATACCCAGCCCCGCAAGGCCATTCAGGCCGGAAGGAAGGCGCGCGCTACAGCGCCATCTCCCGCACGTCCCCGGCCACCGCGAGCGGCGCCTCCGTGAGCGCCGCCACCTCCCCCGGCGTCCACCCCGGCGTGACCTCCCGCAGCACCAGCCCCGAAGCCCCCACCTCCACCACCGCCAGGTCCGTCACGATCAGGTCCACGCACCGGCGGCCCGTCAGCGGGTAGGTGCACTCGCGCAGGATGCGCGCCCTCCCGTCCTTCGTCGTGTGCTCCATCGCCACGATCAGGCGGCGCGCCCCCACCGCCAGGTCCATCGCCCCGCCGATGCTGCCCCCGCCCCGCTCCGGCACCGACCAGTTCGCCAGGTCGCCCCGCTCCGAGACCTGCAAGCCCCCCAGCACGGCCGTGTCGATGTGCCCGCCCCGGATCATCGCGAACGAGGCCGCGCTGTCGAAGAAGCTCGCGCCCGGGTTCAGGGTGATGGGCTGGCCGCCGGCGTTGATCAGGTCCTGGTCGTATTCCTCCTCGCTGAAGCCGCCGTAGCCGAGGATGCCGTTCTCCGACTGCAGCAGGATGTTCGCCTCCGGCGGCGCGAACGCGGCCACGAGCGTCGGCAGCCCCACGCCCAGGTTCACGGTGCTGCCCGGCGCAAGCGCCCGCGCCACCCGCATCGCGACCAGCTCGCGCGTCAGTCGCGGCTTCCCCTCAGCGGCCATCCCAGCGCACCTCCACGGGGTCGCAGCGCACGATCCGGTCGACGTACACCGCGGGCGTGTGGATCTCCTGCGGGGCCAGCTCGCCCGTCTCCACGATCTCCTCCACCTCCACGATCACGAGGTCCGCTGCCGTCGCCATGACCGCGTTGAAGTTGCGCCCCGCCATCCGGTAGCAGAGGTTCCCGAGCCGGTCCGCGCGATGCGCCTTCAGGATGGCCACGTCGGCGCGCAGCGGGCGTTCCAGCAGCCACTCCTCCCCCTGCCACGAGAGCACCTCCTTCCCCTCCGCCACCTGCGTCCCCACCCCCGTGCGCGTCAGGAACCCCCCGATGCCCGCGCCCCCTGCCCGGATGCGCTCCGCCAGCGTCCCTTGCGGGACCAGCTCGAGCTCCACCTCGCCGGCGCGGTACTGCTCCTCGAAGCGGCTGGCGCGGGCCGCCGAGGCGCGCACCGCGAAGCTCGCGATCGCCTTTGCGATCTGCCCGTCCTCGCACAGCTCGTCGAGCCGGTCCCCGAAGCCGATGTTCGTCGCGATGGCCGTCAGGTCGCGCGTGCCCCGCCGCTTCAGGGCAAAGATCAGGTTCGTCGGCGAGCTCGCCGAGACGAACCCGCCGACCATCAGGCGCGCCCCGTCCTCGACCCCCTCCAGGGCCTCGTCGGGCGTGTCGTAGAAGGTTGCCGTCATCGCTCGTTCACCGGTGCTGAGGAGTCTGGCCGAAAGGCGTAGGCTGCGCGAACCCGCGCTACGGCGTCAAAGTCCGGAAGGAGAGATAGATTCATGGCGGGAGAGCTCGAAGGCAAGGTTTCCATCATCACCGGCGGCGGTTCCGGCATGGGTCGCTCATCGGCCCTGATGTTCGCGCGCGAAGGCGCCGCCGTCGCCATCGCCGACGTGAACGACGAGGGCGGCGAGCAGACCGCCGCCCAGATCGAGGACAGCGGCGGCGAGGCCCTCTTCGTTCACACCGACACCTCCAGCGAGGCGGACGTGCTCAACGTCGTCTCGAAAACCGTCGAGCGGTTCGGACGGCTCGACTCGATGGTGACCGCCGCCGGCATCTCCTACGCCAACTACGTCGAGGGCGACGAGGCCACCGACCCCTTCCTCCACCCCGAAGCCTCGACCATCCTCAACAAGCCCACCGAGCGCTGGCAGAAGGTCATCGACGTCAACCTGACCGGCGTCATGCTCTGCGCCCGCGAGGCGGCCCGCCAGATGGTCGCGGAAGGCCACGGCGGCACCATCGTCAACTTCTCCTCGATCGCCGCCTACGGCCCCTCGCCCGGCATCATGGATTACTGCGTCGCCAAGGTCGGCGTGGTCATGCTGACCCGCTGCTTCGCGGTTGAGTTCGGCCCCCACGGCATCCGCGTCAACGCCGTCGCCCCCGGCCCTATCGACACGCCCATGACCGCCTCGCTGCAGCGCACCGGCGCGCTCCAGCAGCAGGGCGGCTCCCTCCCCCTCGGCCGCATGGCCCAGCCCGAGGAGGTCGCCGAGGCCGTCCTCTTCTTCACCAGCGACCGTTCCAGCTACGTCACCGGCAAGACGCTCGGCGTCGACGGCGGCACCAACACCGTCTAGGCGGGCGCGAGAGTCCGGAAGGAGAGGTCCATGGCAGAAGAGCTTGAAGGCAAGGTGTCCATCGTGACCGGCGGCGGGTCCGGCATGGGCCGGGCGACATCGCTGCTGCTCGCCCGCGAGGGCGCGGCCGTCACCATCGCCGACGTGAACGACGAGGGCGGCGAGCAGACCGCCGCCCAGATCGAGGACCTCGGCGGCGAGGCCCTCTTCGTCCACACCGATGTCTCCAGCGAGCAGGACGTCGTCGACGTCGTCGCCGAGACGGCCGGCAAGTTTGGTCGGCTCGACTCGATGGTCACCGCCGCCGGCATCTCCTACGCGAAGTACGTGGAGGGCGACGACGACACCGATCCCTTCCTCCACCCCGAGATGGGCTCCAACCTCAACAAGCCCACGGAGGCGTGGCAGAAGGTCATCGACGTGAACCTCACGGGCGTCATGCTTTGCGCGCGCGAGGCGGCCCGCCAGATGGTGAACGAGGGCCACGGCGGCACGATCGTCAACTTCGCCTCGATCAACGCCTACAACCCCTCCCCCATCCTCACCGACTACTCCGTTTCCAAGGCGGGAGTCGTCATGCTGACGCGCTGCTTCGCCGTCGAGTTCGGCCCCCACGGCATCCGCGTCAACGCCGTCGCCCCCGGCCCCATCGAGACGCCCATGCTGGCGCGCGTGCACAGGGCCCAGGTGTCCGGCGGCGACCCGTGGGGGAACGTGCCCCTCCAGCGCACGGCCCAGCCCGAGGAGGTGGCCGAGGCCGTCCTCTTCTTCACCAGCGACCGCTCGAGCTACGTCACCGGCAAGACCCTTGGCGTGGACGGCGGCATCGATACGGTCTGAGAACCGCGCCCGGAACCGGGCGCCACAACGCCGAAGGAGGCGATTCATGGCGGGAGAACTCGAAGGCAGGGTTGCGATCATCACCGGCGGGGGGTCCGGCATGGGCCGGGCCACGTCGCTCATGTTCGCCCGCGAAGGCGCCGCCGTCGCCGTCGCGGACGTGAACGACGAGGGCGGCGAGCAGACCGTCGCCCAGATCGAAGACCTCGGCGGCGAGGCCCTCTTCGTCCACACCGACACCTCCAGCGAGCAGGATGTCGTCGGCGCCGTGGCCGCGGCCGCCGGCAGGTTTGGCAAGCTCGACTCGGTCGTGGCCGCCGCCGGCATCTCCTACGCCAACTACCTCGAAGGGGACGACGACACCGATCCCTTCCTCCACCCGACCGAGGCGGGGTCCAGCCTCAACCGCCCGACCGAGTTCTGGCAGAAGGTCATCGACGTCAACCTCACGGGCGCCATGCTCATCGCGCGCGAGGGCGCCCGCCAGATGGTGGCCGAAGGACACGGCGGCACGATCGTCAACTTCGCCTCCACCGCCGCCTACAACCCCTCCCCCAACATGACCGACTACTGCGTCTCCAAGACCGGCGTCGTCATGCTCACCCGTTGCTTCGCCGTCGAGTTCGGCCCCCACGGCATCCGCGTCAACGCCGTCGCCCCCGGCCCCATCGAGACGCCCATGCTGGCGCGGGTGCATCGCGCCCGCGGCGGCGACGCCGGCTTCCGGGCCCTGCCCCTCGGCCGCACCGCCCAGCCCGAGGAGGTCGCCGAGCTCGTCCTCTTCTTCACCAGCGAGCGCTCCAGCTACGTCACCGGCAAGACGCTCGGCGTCGACGGCGGCACCAGCACGCTCTAGGACTCGGGATCGAGGCCGCCGCTATAAGTCCTCGAGCGGGCGCGACGGCCCCTGCGACACGATCTCGTCCAGCGCCAGCAGCGCCTCGAGCGTGTCCTGCACCCGCAGGGGAACCGCGAACTCGCGCGGAATCAGCGGCCGGTTGATCGCCGTGAAGAAGAACTCGCGCGCGTGCTTCGGCACGTCCTCCTCGGTCAGCAGCAGCAGGCCGTAGTTCGCCTGCCGCACGAGCCGCTCCGCCACCTGCTCGTGTGACGGCCCCGGCGGCTGCTCCGACCCGTCGTCCATCCCCAGCGCGATTGGACGCGTGCTCTCGTGGAACGGCCCCTCGCCTTCGTACGAGATGCGCATGTACGTGATCACGTGCCCGTCCGCGCTCCGCTCGGTGCACAGCCCCCCGAGGCGTTCGAACCGTCCCCGCATCGCAGCCTCCCCCGGCCGCTCCCGGCCCGCCGATCGTTACAGGGTTTGGCGCGGCGACGCCACCCCCTCCGCCCTTACCCGGGCCGGTCGCGCCCGCATGGCCCGGCATTACGGAGTCTTAACGTTCGCCGGGGCGGTACCGGGGCGGGAGTCGTACGCTGGAGGCAGGCAGGAGGTGGACGGCATGCAGTGCGAATTCCTCACCCTCGCCGACGCCGCCCAGGTCCGCGGAGACCGGATCCTCATCCTCGGTCGCGGCCTGCGCTGCCTCACCACCGGCGATGGCTTCCCCTTCCAGCATCACCTGGGAGTGGCCGCCAGCCTCCTCATGGGCGGCCGCGAGACGGACCGGCCCCACCACTACGCCTTCCGCCTTGGCCCCGAGGACGCCGCCGGCGACACCGTCGATGTCGAGGGCGACTTCGAGAAGGCGCGCCCCGGGGATGCGCCCCCCGACGGCGACCAGCACATGCTGCTCGCCGCCAACCTCGCCCCGAGCTTCGAGAGCGCCGGCCCCTACGTCCTGCGCATGCTCGTCGACGGCGAGGAGATCGCCAGCACCAACTTCACGGTCCTCGATTCCGCCGCGGCCGCCACCGCCTAGCTCCGCCCCCGCGCCCCTCTGGAGCGCCCCGGCCCGCCCGTGCTAGGCTCGTACCCGACGTTGGGGACTCGTCTAATGGTAGGACAGCGGATTCTGGATCCGTATGTGGGGGTTCGACTCCTCCGTCCCCAGCCAGCCCCCTCCTGATCTATGACCACGTTGGGGATGGCGTAGCGACTGTCGCCGGACGGAGCCTGAGGTCGCGCGAGATCAGCGTGGGTCGAACTCCACCAGCAGGTCGCCGACGGAGCGGATGCTGCCGTCGCGCTTGCGGGCGCGAATCGTGTCCTCCTGCTCGTCGGCGAGGCGTGGCGACTTCATGACGCGCAGCAACTCCTCGGCGCCGACGATGGCCTCGCGTCGGGCGAGCTGGTAGCCGATGCAGAAATGCCGCCCCAGCCCGAACCCGAGGTGCCCGTAGAGACCGTCGCGGAAGTAGCCCGCGCGCAGGTCCCGTTCCGAGTAGAGGTCCCCGCGGAACGGGTCGAACCGGTCGGGTTCGACGAACACCGTCTCGTCGCGGTTCCCCGCGGCTATCCACAGCCGCACGACTGCCCCGTACGGGATCAGGGTGCCGGCCAGCTCGACGTCGCGCGTCGTGCCCCGGTCCTCGCGATGGACCGGGGGCGAGTGGCGCATCGTTTCGCTGAAGTAGTGGTCCAGGAGGCTGTGGTCGGCCTCCAGCCGTGCGACCAGCTCGGGCTGCTGCAGCACGTTCAGCCACATGTTTCCCATCGACTTGTCGGTCGTCTCTCCGCCACCCGAGAGCAGGAGCGAGACGAACGTCTTGATGGCGGGGTCGGGAACGCCCTCGCGGATGAGGCGCGAGGTCAGGTCGTCGCCGAGGTTGCGGCGGCGCACCTCGAGGAAGGGCGTCATGTACTCCTCGTACTCGGCCCGTGCCTTCAACGCGGTCGCGCGGGTGTCGTCGGCCCAGCCCATTCCCATCATGAACTGCTTGTACCAGCGCTGGAACAGGAGGAAGTCCTCCATCGGGAGGCCGAGCATCACCATGATCACGCGGATGGGGAGCTGGCTCGTGAACTCCTGCGTCAGGTTCACGTGCCCTCGATCGGCGAACGTCTCCACCAGTGCGCGGGCCACGTCCCGGACGATGGGCGTGAATGCGTCCAGCTTCTTCCCGACCAGCGCGTCGCCGACGAGGTTGCGCTGCGCCGCGTGCTCGGCGCCGCCGAGGCTGAGCATCGTGGGTCCGAGCACGCCGTCCGTCTCGTAGCTGTGGGGGCGGGTGCCGAAGGCTTCCTCGTCGCGGAAGGCCTCCACGAGATCCCAGTAGCGCGTGACGTGCCACTGGTTGTGCAGGCGGTCGTGGTAGACGGGATGGTAGGTCCGGAGCCGGCGGTAGAGGGGATACGGGTCAGTCAGGAAGCCGGGTCCGTCGAACTCGCTCGCATCGATGATCGACTCATCGCCGGCCGTGGACTCTGCGGTTGAAGACGTGGTTACCGTCATGGCTCTCTTCCTCCGGTGCGTGCGCTATTGCTGGACGATGCCGACTCGATGTCCTTCCGGACTCGTGATCTCCGCGTAGTGTGCGCCATTCGAGAGTTCGCTGATCGGCGTGACGACCGTGGCGCCGAGCTCCCCGGCCTTGTCGACCGTCTCCCAGAGGTCGGCCACCCGGATGAAGACGCTGATGAACGGCTCGTCCCCCGGCGCCAGTGGCATGAAGGCACCGCGCGGGTCGAAGTCCGCGGGGCCCTTGGGGTCGATGAAGGTCGGCGCTATCACGAAGTCGCTCTCGTCGAAGTCCCAGTCGAACAGGGCCCCGTAAAACCGTCGGGCCGCTTCCGCATCAGCGGTGTTGATCTGGAACATGACGATGGGGCTAGGCATCAGGCCGGCCCGTCTCGGGAACCCCTCGACTCCTGGCAGCGGTCTTCTGAATGTCGGGGGGGAGTCGCAGGTCGCTCCCGTAGTGCTCTTCGAGGAAGCACTTGCCGTCGCGCATGCTCAGGACCGCGAGACCCGGGTAGTCGTACTGCTCGCCGTCGTGGGCGCCTTCGAAGCACCAGTGCACGACGATCCGGTCCTCGTCGGCCAGGTACCACTTCTCCACGAGGGTCTTGCCCGTCCACATCTTGTCGGCCCCGTCGAACGACTCCTGCGTGAATGGACTCGGGGGCCGGATGCTCCCGGCCGTGTACGCGTCGTCGGTGTAGAGGGCCGCGAGCTCCCCGGGGCGCATGGGAGTGCTCCAGGCGTTGGCCCAGCGCTGCACGAACACTCCGGCCTCGCTCCGGTCCATACCGGATCCCCCTTTCGTTGCCATTGCTCCGCCTTTCGGGTGTGAGGCGGAGTGGCGGCGAAGCCTCAGGCTGGAGTCGCCGCGCCGTGCCGCAGGAGGGCTCCCGGCGTGGCGCCTGTGCAGTGACCATCCTCGAAGGTGATCTCGCCATTCACCATCACCCACCGGTATCCGCGCGACCGCTGGATGCGACGCCACGACCCGGCCGGTTGGTCATGGACCATCTCGCGGGGGAGGATCTCGAGTTGGTCGAGGTCGTAGATGATGAGGTCGGCGGGCGCACCCTCGCGAATCCAGCCACGGTCCTTGAACCCTGCGGCCAGGGCCGGGTAGGCGCTGAGCCGCCAGTGGGCCTGTTCCAGGTCCATGATCTCGTTATCCCGCACGAGCGTTGCCAGGTAGTACGTCGGGTAGGTGGCCATCGTCAGGAACTTGGTGTGCGCGCCTCCGTCTGATGTTCCCGGCAGGGCAAACGGGGAGTTGGCCAGTCGCTTCATCTCGGCCATGTCGATCGGTTGCCAGGGCGTGACATACGTCGTATCGAGCTTCACGCCCGCCACGTCGAGCATCGCGTCGACCACGTGCTTCTGCTCACGCTCGGCAATCTCGGCGACTGTGAACCCCTCGAATGGTTCCAGCTCCCGTTCCCGTACGGACTCGACGGTGAGTTGTGCGATCGTGCCGGCGAACGGGGCGCCACGGTGCTGTCCGGCGTCGTATTCCGCACGCATCGCCTTGCGCCGCTCAGGGTCGCGGAGCTTCGCGGCGCGCTCTTCAACCGTGCCCAGGGTTGCTTCGCGCCAGATAGGGCTCGTGTCGTAGAGATTCCAGTCCTCAAGCGTGAACTCGTACCCGAGCGGGACGGTCACCGCCTGCCCGAATATCCGGCACCCACGAGCGTTGGCGTCGTCCAGCCACTGCATGACTTCGTGGTGATTGCTCGTCGCCTGGCCGTGCTGATCGACGCCGAGCGCGAGCACGTTGTAGAGCACGGGCCGTCCGCTGATCTCGGCGATTCGCTCCTGGATGCGGCGAGCCTCCTCGGGCCCGAAACCGCCGTCGCCGGTGAGCTGAATGAACCCCTCTTGCCGATTCCCCAGCACCTCCGCGAAGACGTAGAGGTCCTCCTCCGCCATGGTGTCGGTCACCATAGGGGTACCGTCGTAGTCCAGTTGAACGCCGTTCTCGCCAGACCACTGGGTCGACCACCCACAGGCGCCCGCCTCCAGCGCTTCATCCAGGATGGCCGCCATCTCGGCCTTCTCCTCCGCTGTCGCCGGCCGGCTCTTGGCTGCCTCGAGTCCCATCACGTAGGTCATCACCGGGGCGAGCCCGACGTAGCTCAGCATGTTGACGCCCTTGGGGGTGGCATCGATGGCGTCGAGAAACTCGGGGAAGCTCACCCAGGGCCAGGGCGTAGGCAGGCCCTCCTGCATGGAGTCCAGGGAGATGGCCTCGTTCCGGGACAGGGTCAGCATTGCCCGGTCCCGCGCTTCGGGATCCACCGGCGCCAGGCCAAACCCGCAGTTTCCGATGACGACGGAGGTCACACCATGCCAGGACGACATCGTGCAGTAGGGATCCCAGAAGACCTGCGCGTCGTAGTGGGTGTGCAAGTCGACGACGCCGGGCGCCACGATCAGGCCCTCCGCGTCGATGACGGTCCCTCCGCTTGCTGCGGGAATCTTCCCGATGTGCGCGATCCGGCCATCCCGGATGCCCACGTCCGCCACGTATCGCGGCGTCCGAAGTCCATCGATGACCGTGCCCTGCCTGATGACGATGTCGTAGTCAGCCATTGCCAGCTCCTGTGGGCCCACCCCCTGGACCGATAATCGCAGTAAACACTTACTACACAAGCGGTGTCAAGGCCCTCAGCCCCCGCTGGGAACCGGCGCACTGGTGCAGCCGTTAGCGCGGTGCACCACCCAGGTGACCGGGGCCGACCGAGGCCGAACCGGACACGTGGGCTGTCGGCGTCCGTCTTGACCGCGGACAAAATGTCCTCGACCCTTGGCTTCCGGACAGCACAGGTGGCAGACGTGAGTTCGCAGCGAGACAGTCGGTATGGCAACGGTTCCCGGCAGAGCATCCTGGACGCTGCCGAGCGAGAGTTCGCGACGAAGGGGTATGCGGGGTCACGAATCAACGACATCGCCGAAGCATCAGGCCTGAGCGTCCGCATGATCTACCACTACTTCAATGACAAGGCCGGCCTGTACGAGGCCGTCGCCCGTCACAATTTCAGCGAGATACTCTCGTCGATCCGGGACAGGCAACTGGCAACCAGGGATCTGCCGCCGATCGAACGGCTGCGCGCCTTTGTGGAAGCCAATATTCTGGCGTTCCAGGGGCATGCCGGATATCTGGGCTACTCTCGATGGGAACTGGCATCGGGCTGGACGGTCTTGAATGCCATTGCAATAGATGAGGACGAGGACATCACCTCCCTCTTGCGGACCGATTTCTGCCAAGCGGTTCGTGATGGCGACATCGATCCGGATGTTGACCTCGAGTTCTTTGTCACGACCGTCGCCACGATGGGCTTCTGCTATAGCGGGGTGCTCCCGCGGACGCACGCTCGGCTCGGCATGGGCCCCGACGCGGAGACGAACTCCCCGGAGCATGCAGCGAGGGTCGCGGACTTTGTCGTTCGAGGTATGGCCCGGCAGGGGGCAGCCGCTCCGGGCGAGGAGATCGCAAACCCCTGAGCGGCGCGGGCGGCAGCAGGCCCTCGTCGCCAAGGCCCCTCTCACATTTGTGAATAAATAAGTTTGTCGAGAGTCTTGACAGTGCTGGTGGAGTAAGTGTTTACTTTGCTCGGACATGCGTGGCTGGCATCGCCAGCACAACGTCGAGAGGTAGGCTCATGCGGGACTCACTCAGTTCAAGGCAGCGATTCAGCCGGCGAACGATGCTAAAGGGAGCCGCCCTCGGCGCCGGGGGCGCGGCCGCGGCCGTGATGGTCGGTTGCGGCGATGACGAGGAGGCCCCGGCGCCCCCCGAGGAGCCGGAAAGCACTCCGGAGAGTACGCCGGTAGCGACCGCCACGGCTGCGGCCGTACGCCCCACAGGCCCTCAGGAGGGCAGCTACTACAGCGCCCTCGGTGGCTCCACCTTCAGCATGGACCAGCACCGGGCCGTCACCGCAGGAGGCATCATTACCTACGCCTACGACGGCCTGGTGTCGTACGACGACATCAACGTCGGGAGCGTCCGCGGCGTGATGGCGGAGTCTCTGCCCGAGCAGCCCGACGAGGTGACGTACGTGTTCAAACTGCGTCCCGGCATCAAGTGGCAGAACAAGGCGCCTGCGGACGGAAGAGATTTCACGGCGGACGATCTCGCCTGGAACCTTCAGCGCCAGGTGTCGCGCGAGCTGAGCAACGGCGACATCGGGACGGACTTTGCCCTGTACGGCACGGTCTACCGACATGTCGAGAGCTTCCAGATCGTCGATGACCAGACCCTGCAGATCGTCCTGAACGGACCCAAGGCCACCTGGCTGGACGGCATGTGTGGCAGCCAGAACGTCATGATGTACCGGGATGTGGCCGAGCAGATCGAGGCCGATCCCAACAACAGGTCACAGGAAGTGATTGTCGGCACCGGGCCCTACATCGTTGAGGAGTACGACCCCGAGGGACGCAGCACGGCCGCCCGCAACCCCGATTGGTTCCTCAAGGGCGCCGGTGAAGATGTCCAATACTTCGATAGCATCCGCAACACCTTCCTGCCCCCCGACGTGAACGCCCGCCGCGCCGCCTTCGAGCAAAAGCAGCTGGACTGGATCGGCGGCGTGCTCGATGCGGGGAATCCCTACCCCTTCCAGTTCATCCAGTCGCTCGTGGACTCGGTACCCGACCTCGAGGTCCAGGACGCGGGCGATCCGAACAACAACCGCGCCCTCATCATGAGCTTCCAGCGAGGACCCTTTGCCATCCCCGCCCTACGGCAGGCGTACTTCCTCGCGATCGACCGGAAGACCGTCATCGACTCCGACTTCGCCGGGCAGGGGCGGCCGGATGGGCCGATACCCTGGCCCTACATCGAGTGGGCCATCCCCCAGGAGGAGCTCGCGCAGACCCCCGGCTACCGGGAAGACAAGGACCTCGACCTCCAGGACGCGCGCGCACTCTGGGAGGCCGGTGGCGGACCCGACATCGGACCGGTGCCGATCGTGATCAGCGAGGGCCCCCAGGGTACGGCGGCGGCGGAGTGGTTCTCGGCGATGATGAAGCAGAACCTGGACTCCGATACCGCGGTCGAGTTCGTTCCCGTCACAAGCCTGTTCCCGTACCTCACGGGCGAAACGTTCACCGCCCATCTCGGCGCCCTCGGTGCGTGGGTCTCGCCCGACCCGAGGAACCGGTTCACCCTCTCGCACCACTCCACTGGCGGCATCAACTTCGCCAAGTACAACGACCCCGAGGTGGACCGCCTCATTGACAACGCCGGCTCGACCCTGGACCGCGAGGCGGCGATCCGGGACATTCAGGATGCCCAGAGGATTCTCCTGAAGGACGCGAACGGCGGCTCGGACTGCCTGGCCGGCGGCACGTACCGCTACCTCAAGTGGCCGTACCTGAACATGGACATTCATCCGTGGTGGAGCTACTGGTACAGGAACGTGACCTTCCGCTCCTGGATTGACCAGACCGACCCGTCTTTCGCAGGCCGCGAGGAGGCATAATCAGCGGAGTTGCCCGCGTACATGCGATGGGAGGCGTTCCCAGCCATGCGCCGACGGCACCCTGTTTGCTCTGGTAGAAGGCTGTGCGCGAGCCCTGCAGGTGCAGGCCCGTGACGACCTACATCATCCGTCGGATCTTCCTGAACCTTGTGGTGATATTCATCCTCCTCACCTTCGTGTTCGTCTCTGTCCGCATCTTGCCTGGGGACTTCGCAGCCGAGCAGGTTGCACTGCGGCAGTTCGGCGGGGCGGGAGTTGAGGGCGAGTCAGTCGAAGACCTGATGGCCGAAGCGCGCCGGGCCCTCGGCCTGCACGGCAGTATCCCGGAGCAGTACGGACGCTACCTGAGAGACCTCGTCAGAGGCGACTTCGGCATCTCCCTCGCCACACGCGAGTCGACCGTCAGCGAAACCGTGGAGGCATTCCCCTACACCCTGCAACT
Source organism: Tepidiformaceae bacterium (assembly GCA_965203115.1). Taxonomy (GTDB): domain Bacteria; phylum Chloroflexota; class Dehalococcoidia; order Tepidiformales; family Tepidiformaceae; genus UBA2991. The sequence continues at coordinate 745,947 of OZ241859.1, forward strand.
GGGGGGCATGATCCTGCTCATCGGCCTCTTCATCGCAATCCCGCTCGGCTGCCTCTCCGCCTGGCAAAAGGGCACCCAGATGGACGCCGCCCTTCGCGTCCTGGCCATGCTCGGCCTGGCCGCTCCCATCTTCTGGACCGCGACCATCGGGACCTTGTTCGTGCTCGAGACCGGCATTATCGAACTGGACATTCTCGGGTATCCCGGGTTCTGGGAAGACCCCTGGGGCAGCTTCCAGCTGTTCCTGATACCAGCCCTGGCGGGGGGCGCCGGCATTGGGGCGATCCTCATGCGCCTCGTGCGATCCGAGATGATCGCGGTCATGGGGACGGACTACGTTCGCACGGCGCGGTCGAAGGGACTCACCGAGGCTACCGTCGCCATTCGCCACGGCTTTCGTAGTTCGCTGGCCACGATCATCACCATGATTGGCGTCCTGCTGGCTTCCCTTCTGAGCGGAACGATCATCCTGGAGACCATGTTCAACATTCCCGGAATGGGACAGGAGATGATCACGGCGATTGGCCGCCGGGACGTTCCCATGGTCCAAACGCTCGCCTTGACGATCGCGGCCGTCGTCGTCTTCGCAAACCTCGTGGTCGACATCCTGACCGCGCTGTTCGATCCGCGGATCTCCGTGGAAGCCAGTGAGGCCTGAGGGATACCATGACCGACTCGCCGAGCAGGGTTGATGACATGGCCGGGAGCCCGGAACACCCGGGAGGCGAAGGAGCGCTTGTTCCGGAGATGCTGGCCCCCAGGCGGAGCAGCCTGGCCAAGACGATCAAGAGGCTCATCCGCTACGACGTCCCCGGCGCCATCGCCCTCGTCGTGATCGTTCTGACGCTCGTCATCGTCGTATTTGGAACCAGCCTCACTCCGTACACGAAGGACGAGATTTTCACCGAGGCCAACCCCCACTACGACCCCAAGAGCAGTGCTCCGGAGGCCCTGAACGAGACGCGAACGGCCTTCCTCGCGGCGCCTTCGGGCGAGCACTGGCTGGGGACGGATACGCGCGGCCGAGATCTCTTCACGCGGCTGATTCACGGCTCCCGCATCTCCGTACCGATCGGTGTGGGAGCCGCGTTCTTCGGCTGCGTAGCGGGCAGCATCATTGGCCTGATCTCGGGCCTTGCTGGAGGCAAGTTCGACCTTGTGCTGCAGCGGTTCGTTGACGCGATGATCGCCTTCCCGCCCCTTGTCCTGCTCCTGCTGATCGTTCAGGTGGGAGAGCGCAGTTTCACCCTCACGATGGTGGCGTTATCGATTTTGGTGACGTTCTCGGCATCACGGGTCATCAGGGCAGCCACGATGCGGACGCGCGGCGAGGTGTTCATTGAAGCCGCACGCAGCGTAGGAGCTTCGCGGTTCCGCATCATGGTGCGGCACCTGTTTCCCAACGTCATCGACCCCATCATTGTCATCTTCTCGATCTCGATTGGAGCGAACATCCTTGCCGAGGCAAGCCTGGCATTCCTGAACCTGAGCGTGCCCGGCCCGAGCTGGGGACAGATCGTCAACGAAGGCCGGGCGTTTCTTGACAGCAAGCCGATGATGAGCATTTCGGCCGGCCTTGCCATCACCGTCGTCGTGCTCTCGTTCAACGTCCTCGGCGATGCCACGCGGGACTGGCTTGACCCGCGACAACGGACTCGCTGAAGGCCACAGGGCCGGCGGCGATCAGAGTGGCTTCACCTCTGGGCAATACGGGGGCGAGTCGAGGTAGTCCACGCCCACGTCAAACAGCTCGATCATTTCGCCCAACGGTCCATAGATGTACCCCGCTCCATTTCCCGGGGCGAAGAACCACTCGGCGGCACCCGTGGCCACGGCCAGTACGTCCGGCGCAGGCAAGCCAAGAGCTGAAACGGCAGAAAGGTCCACGTTGGTCATCCGAAAATAACTCCCCCCGCAGTAGCGCTTCCCTGTTGCGGGGTCGAGTACCGGCGTCGTGTCGCGGACCTCGACTTCGAGTACCGCTTCCATTTCGGCGAAGCGATACCGCCCCGGACTCCCCGGCACGCTCTCGAGCTTCAGGCCCAGCGTCCTTTCGTAGAAAGCGCGCGCTGCCGGGAAGTCCCCGCTCGAGTAGTGAACGATGGCGAAGGGTACTGAGCCGGCCGTGAGAATGTAGTTCTGCCCATCGATAGTGACCGCGATCCCCTCCCGGTCCGTTGCGGCAACAGGATCCGTCATCGGAATTGAGGGACTGCTGGCGCGCATCTCCTCGTAAACGTCAGCCGGATCGCCCTCTACCGGAACGACAATCGTGAGATCCGTTTGCGCGGGCTGGGTCCCCGGCCGAGCCACGCGCCAGGGTGCCTTGACTTCGATGAGGAAGAGCTGCTGATGCGAACGCTTGTGCTCGACAAGGTAGGTATCGAATTCGCCCCCATAGGTAGGTTGTCCCTTGAGGCAGACATCGCGGCGCGGATTGTCGGTAGCAGGCCGGAACTCGTCGATTCCAGCCGCCGTTGCGAGAGTGAATCCGGCGGCCCGGAAGGCCTGCGTTACCTCCGAGATATCTGAGACGTTCACTCCGTGGTGGGCCGTTCGCAAGACCGCCATCGCCGCATCCCCTCTTCCCTGCGAGTAAGCCAGGGGCGCCTTTGGCTAACTCTACAGGCCCTCATCGCGCCCTGAAGCCCTCAGGCCCGCCGCTGAGAGCACGGCTCAGCCACGTCGCTCGTAAAGGGACTCCTTGCCGGCGACTGCGCCGTCAAGGGGAGCGCACCAGACGGCGCCGAGCATGTCGCTGGTCCGACCGCAGCTTCGTACTGCCGACTGCCTGATATTTCGCTGCCGGCTCTCGCCCTGCAAGGCCACCTTCCAGCTCAAGGGTTCGCAGCACTGCCGCCCGTCCCCAGCCAATGCCTTGCCGAACCGCGAACCGCCCCGACGACTCCGTTCCGGCAGCGTCCGGCTCCGGCCTTATGGCTCGAAGCCGGCCTCGCGGATGAGTTCGATCGTGCGCTCCAGGCTCGTGCCCAGCCGGTCGAACTCGCCGAGGTCGATGGGCCCCGGCGGCTGCGCGACCCCCTCGAGCTCGACGCCAGTCGCGAGCGGGTACTCGAAGTTCGCCTGACCGAAGGACTCCTGCGCCACCTTGCTGGTCAGGAAGCGAATCAGCCTCTGGGCCACGTCCTTGTTGCCGGAGGCGGTCGCGCCGATAGCGGTGGCGATGGTCACGCCGCCAGGGTCGCCATCGGCGAAGCGGTGGTTCTCGCTCAGCACGGAGGGATCCTCCTTCTGGATACGGAGGTTGTAGTAGTGGTTCACGAGACCCAGCTCGATCTCGCCGCGGGCCACGGCCTGCACGATCGAGACGTTGTTCGGGTAGACGGGCGCCCCGCCGTCGTGCAGCGCCTTCAGCCAGGCGAGCGCCACGTCGTCGCCGTCCGACAGGCGGAACAGGGTGAAGAAGTCCTGGAACGAGCCGTTGGTGGGCGCCAGCGCCACACGCCCGAGCCACTCCTCGTCGGTGAGCTGGTGGATGGACGTGGGAAGGTCGGCGGGGTCGAACAGCTCCTTGTTGTAGACGAGCACGCGCTGGCGTCCGGTCAGCGCCACCCAGTAGCCGGAAGGGCTGGACGGGGCGAGCCCGAGTACGTCGTCATCCAGTTCCGCCAGCAGGCCTCGCTCGGCGAGGAAGCCGATGGGGCCGGGGCTCCTGGAGATGAACACGTCGGCCGGGGTCCGGTCGCCTTCTTCCTGGAGGAGCAGGGCGAGGTCGGTGGAACCGCCGTAGCGAACCTGGACGTCGATGCCCGTGTCCTCGGCGAACCGTTCGAGGAGGGGGCCGATGAGATTCTGGCTGCGGCCGGCGTAGACGGTGATCGACTCGTCCCCATCGGAGCAGGCCCAGCCCGCGAGCGGGGCCAGGGAGAGGGCTAGCAGCAGCGTGATCGCCACCAGCACGCGCCCGGAGCGCGAGTGGCGGAGGAAAGCAGGTCGGGCATGGGTCATGGTTGCGGTCACTCCCGAGGATATTAGTCCTACCTAAGTCTTTCTGATAGGAGAACCGTAATCTTGGACTACGTTCGCACATGGCGCAAGAGCCTGTGCAGGCAAGGTGTGGGAATCGCGCGGGGCGCACCGCCTGTCCGGACCGGGGCTCGGCGCCCGGCGGACTGTTCGGGGCTAGCTGCCGCCGGTCACGGAGAGCGTGGCGCCCGTCACCCACGAGGCGGCGGGCGAGGCGAGGTAGACGACCGCGGCGGCGACGTCCTCGGGCTCGCCGATGCGCTGCAGCGGCAGCATCGAGCCGAGGCCCTGGCGCAGTTGCTCCTCGCTCATGCCGGTGTACTCGATCATGACCTCGGTGGGGATGGGGCCGGGCGAGACGCCCACCACCCGCACTCGCGGCGCCAGCTCGGCGGCGAGCGTCATGGTGAGGCTGTTGACCCCGAACTTGGCGGCGGCGTAGGGGCCGTTCATCGGCGAAGGCTTCGTCGCTGCGGCGGAGGAGATGTTCACGATCACCCCGCCCTCCTCGCCCATGACCCGGTTCGCCGCCCTCGCCCCCGCCCACACGGACTTGAGGTTGAGGGCGATCTGGTTGTCCCAGGCCTTCTCGGGCGTGCCCAGGATCGTGCGCGCCGTCCGGTCCTGCGCGCCGCCGACGTTGTTGACCCAGATCGTGAGCTTCCCGAACTCGGCGACGGCCGCGTCCGCCAGCGCCTCGATCTGGTCGACCTCCAGGAAGTCGGTCGTCAGCGCCATCGCCTGGCCGCCCGCCGCCCGGATCTTCTCCGCGACGGCTTCGATCTCGTGCGTCCGTCGCGCGGCCACCACCACCGAAGCGCCTGCCTCGGCGAGGCCGGCGGCGATGCCTTCGCCGATACCGCGGCCCGAGCCCGTGACCACCGCCACCTGCCCATCGAGACGGAACCGATCGAGGATGCTCACATTTCCCTCGTTCCCGTCGGTCCGCCGCTGACGGCCAACGTCTGTCCCGTGATCCACTCCGCCGCCGGCGAGCAGAAGTAGACCGCGGCCGCCCCGAGGTCTTCGGGCCTGCCCGCGCGTCCGGCCGGCAGTTGCCCGCCTATCTCCTCCACGGCCGCTTCGTCCACCTTCATCGTCTCGAAGAACATCTCCGTCGGCACGAGGCCCGGCGCGATGCAGTTCACCCTGATCTTTTGCGGCCCCAGCTCCATCGCGAGCGTCTTGGTCATGTTGATCATGGCCGATTTCGTCGCCGCGTACGGGCCTGCCGACGGCGACGGGCCCCAGGCCGCGACGGACGCGATGTTGATGATGTTCCCGCCCTCGGTCATCTGCTCGACGGCCGCCTTCGCTCCCCACCAGGCGCTCTTCAGGTTCAGGTCGACGAGCGTGTCCCACACGTCCTCGGGTGTGTCGACCAGCGCGCGCTGGGTGCGGTCGAGATTCCCGCCCGCGTTGTTGACCCAGATCGTGAGCTTGCCCAGTTCCGCGACGGTCGCCTCGGCCAGGCGGTCGTTCGCGGGCCAGTCGAGCACGTCCATCCCCATCGCGAAGGCTCGCCGGCCCCGCTCCCGCACCTCCTCCGCCACGGCTTCGACCTCGTGCGCGCGCCGCGCCGCCACCGCCACGTCCGCGCCCGCCTCGGCGAAGGCCAGGGCGATGCCCCGGCCAATGCCGCGCCCGCCGCCGGTGACAACCGCGACGTGCCCATCAAGCCGGAACTGGTCGAGAACGCCCATGCGCGCACATCCTACGGGACCGACGCCTCCCCGATAGTGCGTTCGCACGGCTGCATCTCTATCCTGCACGCACCGTGGCCGGGGGAGGATCACGTGACGCTCGACTTCGCGACTGCCGAGTTGCTGGAGCAGATGGCCGAGGGGGGCGGGAAGCCCCTGCACGAGAGCACCGTCGAGGAGGCGCGTGCGCTCGGCGCCGGCCTGGCCGATCTGAACGGCCCCGCCCCCGCGATGGTTCGCGTCGAGGAGCACGGCCTCGCCGTGCCGGGCGGCTCCGTGCCCCTTCGCGTGCTTGTCCCGCTGGAACGGCCCGCCGGCGTCATCGTCTACTACCACGGGGGCGGCTGGGTCATCGGCGCCATCGACGAGTTCGACACGCTCGCCCGCAAGCTCGCCGAGCGCACGTCGTGCGCGGTGGTCCTGGTCGACTACCGCCTCGCGCCCGAGCACCGCTACCCCGTGGCCGTCGACGACTCGTACGCGGCGCTTGAGTGGGCCGCCGGGCGCCTCGACGAGATCGCCGGGCCGGACGCGCCCCTGTTCGTCGCGGGCGACAGCGCCGGCGGCAACCTCGCGGCCGTGATGGCCCTCCGGGCGCGCGACCGCGGCGGTCCGCCGATCGCCGCCCAGGTCCTGATCTACCCCGTCACCGACGCCGACTTCGAACGGCCGTCGTACACCGATCCGGAAAACCAGCTGCTCCTCACCCGCGAGGCAATGGTCTGGTTCTGGGACCACTACACACCCGACCCCGCGCAGCGCGGCGAGGTGGACGCCTCGCCCCTGCGCGCCGCCGACCTCGCCGGCCTCCCGCCGGCGGTTGTCCTGACCGCCGAGCACGACGTGCTGCGTGACGAGGGCGAGGCCTACGCCGAGCGCCTGAAGGAGGCCGGCGTGCCGGTGAACTTCATGCGCCACGAAGGGCAGGCGCACGGCTTCTTCACGCTGCTGATGCTGCCCGGCAGCGAGCGCGGCTTCCAGCAGGTCGTGAAGGCGGTGCGCGCCGCCATCTACGAGCGCTCCCGGGGGGCGGCCGGCGCCGCCTCGTAGCGGACGCGTGCGCGCGGGAAGCGTAGTCTGAGGGCCGCTGCCCAGCGGCCAGTGTTCAACAGGGAGGACAGCCATGACGACGGATACCAGCCACGCGGAGTTCGACGCGATCGTCGTCGGCGCCGGGTTCGCCGGCATGTACATGCTGCACCGGCTGCGGGACATCCTCGGCCTCTCGGCGCGCGTATTCGAGGCCGGCGACGAGGTCGGCGGCACCTGGTACTGGAACCGCTACCCCGGGGCGCGCTGCGACTCCGAGTCCTACCTCTACTGCTTCACCTTCGACGAGGACCTCGCCCAGGAGTGGACCTGGAGCAGCAAGTACCCGGAGCAGCCCGAGATCCTGCGCTACCTGAGCCACGTCGCCGACCGCTTCGACCTGCGCCGCGACATCCAGTTCGAGACGCGCGTCACCGCCGCCCGCTTCCGCGAGGACCTGGACCGCTGGGAGATCGAGACCGACCAGGGCGACCGCGTGCTCGCCCGCTACTTCATCACCGGCGTCGGCTGCATCTCGGCGGGCCAGGTCCCCGACATCCAGGGGCTCGAGAACTTCGGGGGCGAGTGGCACCACACCGGCTCCTGGCCGCACGAGGGCGTCGATTTCTCCGGCAAGCGCGTCGGGGTGATCGGCACCGGTTCGAGCGGCGTCCAGTCGATCCCCGTGATCGCGCGCCAGGCCGAGCACCTGACCGTCTTCCAGCGCACGCCGCAGTACACGATCCCGGCTCGCCACGGCACCGTCACGCCCGAGTTCCTCGAAGACGTGAAGGGCCGCTACGACGAGATCTTCGAGAAGAGCCGCTGGTCGCGGGGCGGCACGCACTACGACGAGGCCGAGGGTTCGGCCCTGGATGTCGATGACGACGAGCGGCGCAGGATCTACGAGGCCGCGTGGGAGCAGGGCGGGTTCAAGTTCCTCCTCACCACCTTCGGCGACATCACCTTCGACCGTCGCGCCAACGACACCGCCGCCGAGTTCATCCGCTCCAAGATCCGCGAGACCGTCGACGACCACGCGACCGCCGAGAAGCTGATGCCGCGCGACCACCCCTTCGCCTCCAAGCGCGCGCTCATCGACACCAACTACTACGAGACCTACAACCGCGACAACGTCGACCTCGTCGACATCCGCCACGCCCCCATCGAGGAGATCACGGCGAACGGCATCCGCACGCGGGACGGCGACTACGAGCTCGACGTCATCGTCTTCGCGACCGGCTACGACGGGATGACGGGCGCGTTCAACCGCATGGATATCCAGGGCCGCGCTGGCGTGAAGCTCAGGGAGAAGTGGGCCGAGGGACCGAAGGCCTACCTGGGCCTGTCGCCCGCGGGCTTCCCCAACATGTTCATGATCACCGGCCCGGGAAGCCCCTCCGTGCTGAGCAACATGCCCCCCACGATCGAGCAGCACGTCGAGTGGGTCTCGGACTTCGTCGCCTACATGGTCGACAACGACCTCGAGGTCGCGGAGGCCGACGCCGAAGCCGAGGCGGAGTGGGTCGACCACGTGAACGACACCGCGAGCCGGACCCTCTACATGCTCGCGGACTCGTGGTACCTGGGCGCCAACATCCCCGGCAAGCCGCGCGTGTTCATGCCCTACGCCGGCGGACTGGGCGTCTACCGCCAGAAGTGCAACGAGGTCGCCGAGGCCGGGTACGAGGGCTACGTGCTCCACAGCCGCGAGCCCGTGCCCAGCGCCTGAGCGCTCCATAGGGCAGAGTTCCGGGAACACGCAGGCGGCCGGCGTCTCTCGCCGTTGCGCGGCGTGGCCGGTGGAGGAACCGATGGCAATGCTGGTCGTCGCGCCCATCCCGCAGGAGTTCGACGTCCTGACGGCCGCGTTCGGCGAGCGCTGGGGAGCGCATCAGGAGCGCGACACGGGAAGGACGGTCGTGCGCGAGTACCCGGCCGCTGCGGTGGCGCTCGCACAGGGCGGCTTCGGCAAGGCCCAGTTCGCGGCGACGACCCAGCACCTGCTCGACCACCTGCGGGAAGTCGACCTCGTGGTCTGTGCGGGCGTGGCCGGAGCGCTGACCGAGGCCGTTCGCCTGGGGGACGTCGTCATCGGCACGGCCACCCTGGAGCACGACTTCCACTCCGTGATTCTCGGTGGCGCGCCCCCGCGGTTCGAGGGTTCGGCAACGCACCTCGCCGACCTCGGCCGGGTCGCCGACCTCGCCGAGGAGTTCCGGGTCCACTTCGCCCCCATCGCCAGCGGCGACGAAGGCATCGTCGACGCCCGCCGGAGAGCCGAGGTTCACGCCCGCACGGACGCGCTGGCCGTGGCGTACGAGGGCGCAGGGGGAGCGCGGGCGGCCGTCTTCTCGCAGGTCCCCTACCTCGAGGTGCGCGGCATCTCCGACATGGCCAACGACGACTTCCTCGAGCACTTCGAGGCCAACCTGCCGCGCGCGATGGCGAACGTCGCGTCGATCGTCGCGCGGCTGGCCGCCGCCTGATGGCGCCGGTGGATCGCCAGTTCGCTGAGCCTCGCCCCGGCCGGATCAGTGGCCATCGACGGAAGAGGCGGCTCGGCCGGCGGCGAAGTCCGTGAGCTCGCCGAGCAGGAAGCGGAAGTCGCGGTAGAACTCCTTCCCGCTGAGCTCCAACCGCAAGCCGTACAGCTCCTCGCGCAGCGCCGCGAGGTCCGCGTGGACCCCGGCGGCGTCCGGATCGGCGTTCGCGTGCTCGGCTGAGAGTGCGCTGTAGCGATCGGCGGTCAGGGCGACGATCGTTCCGAGCCGGAACAGCGAGTCGTCGACCACTTCGAACCTCGCGTCCACGCGCCCGGCGATGTCGGCCCGCTGGCTGCGCCCTTCGCCCGAGCCCGGGTCCACCCACCGCACCTCCACCGACCCCAGCCTCAGCGGCGTGTCGCCGCCCTTCCCCGCGCCGTCGCCCTCGTGCAGTTCCACTTCGTAGAAGACCGTCGTGGCCGCTCCCGAGAATATCTCCGCGAACTCCTTTCGCGCCTCCTCGAACGTGTGGTCCGGCGTGACGCGGTTCTCGTACCCGAGGATGCGCCAGGCCTTCACCGCCCCGGAGTCCCAGGTCACCTGCGCTCGCGTCTGGTCGGCGAACGGCGTCGAGAGCGCGAGCCAGCTCTCGCGGCTGAACGTCTCGCGCGCCTGCTCCGTGTCGTCGAGGTAGCGGTACCAGCCGTTGCCGTGCTGGGCGAGCTGCTCCATCAGGTAGTCGTTGTAGTTGTTGAGTCCGACGCCGATGGTGATCAGGCGCAGCGGGTTGAGGCTGTCCGCGTCGGGCGTGGACCCGAGGATGGCGAAGGGGTCGGTCGCGTTCACGTTCGCGACGCCGTCCGACATGAGGATGATGTAGTTGAAGGCCCCGGGCCGCTCGCGACGGGCCGCGTCCGCGAGCCGCACACCCAGGTTGAGCCCCGCCTGCACGTTCGTGGTCTCGTGCGGCGCCAGCGAGGCGATGGACCACGCCACGTCGTCGTCGTCCGGCGTCGTGTGCCCCACCGTGTAGCGGTGGAGGACGTCGGTGGTGAAGTGGACGACGGCGATGCGGTCGCGCTCGCTCAGGCTCTCCCGGATGGCCTCCGCCGCCGCCCGCGCGATGGCGACGCGGTTGCCGCTGGCCATCGACCCGGAAGCGTCGAGCACGAGGGTCACGTTGAGCGGCGTCTCGTCGGGAAGCCGCGGGGCCTGGAAGGCGATGCGCACGAGGCGCAGGTGGCTCTCCAGCGGGTGCCGGGCGGCGGCGCTCGTGATGCCGAAGCTCCGGCCGTCGGGGATCTCGTAGCCGTAATCGAACGCGTTCACCCATTCCTCGGCCCGCACCGAGTCCGGCTGCACCTCGTAGTGGTTCTTCGCCCAGGTCAGCGCGAGCAGGTAGGACGTCCGGTCGACGTCGAGGCTGAAGGTCGAGATGGGGTCGACCGCGGTCGCGACGAAGGGCAGCCGCGAGTAGCTCTCGAAGGTCGTGTCCCCGGGATAGTCCCGCTGGATCTCCCCGAACAGGGTGAGGGGGCCTCCACCGCCCTTGCCCGCTGCCGAGATAGCCGCCACGGAACGGCGGCTGCTCTGGGCGCTCGCCTGTCCACGTTCACGCTTCGGGGACTCGGTCGCGGTGCAGGTGTCGCAGGCGTACTCGGCGGACGCGACGGCTTCCCGTGCCGCGGGAGTCTCCGCGGGCACTGCCCGGGCGGACTCCTCCGTCGCGACTGCCGGTTCCGCGCGTTCGTTGCCGGCCGTCTCCACGAACCAGTCCGCCTTGCCGGCGTCGCCGCTGCCGCCGTAGGCCAGCATTGCCAGGGCGAGGAGCGCTGCCGTCGCGCCCCCGGCGAGCATTCGGGACATCCACCTCTTGAGTCGCATCTGAACCGTCTCCTGCGTTCGGCGACGAACCGAGCCTGACGCCGCCCCACGTCATCGCTCGCTGCCGCCACTGGTGTCCCCTCGCTGCCTTCACGGGGCCGACTCTAGGGACGGCAGGCCCGAATTACCCCGTCCGTTTCGGCGAACTTCGGAAATTCGTGGAGCCGGAAGGACCGTCGTCGGATCGCATCCCCTCGAACCCGCGAGAGCGGTCGCGGGCCGTCCCCGGGAGGCGGATACTGGGCGCGGAAGCGGACCCGGGCCCGATCCCGGACTGGAGTTGACCATGACGTTCACCAATCCCGAGTTCCTCGTCTCGACCGGCTGGCTCGCTGAGCACCTGGCGGACGACGATGTCCGCGTCTTCGAGGCGACCGTGTTCCTGCGTCCGGGCGATGGCGGCGGCTTCCGTGTCGAGTCGGGCCGCGCCGAGTACGAGTCGGGGCACATCCCCGGCGCCGGCTTCCTCGACCTCCAGGCCGACTTCTCCGACAACGAGCAGCGCCTGCGCTTCATGATGCCCTCGGCCGAGGCCTTCGCTCAGGCGGCCGGGCGGCACGGCATCTCCGAGTCGTCGAAGCTGGTCCTCTATGACCGCTCGGGCTCGATGTGGGCCGCGCGGCTGTGGTGGATGTTCCGCTCGATGGGCTGCCGCGCCGCCGCCGTCCTCGACGGCGGCTGGCGCCGCTGGACGGACGAGGGCCGCGCCGTCTCCACCGATCCCGCGGCCTACGAGCCCGCCACCTTCACGCCGTCTCCCGACCCGGCCCGCTTCGCCGGCCTCGACGAGGTTCTCGCCTTCGTCGAGTCGGGCGGCGCGGGCGCCGGCTGCCTCGTCAACGCCCTCGGGCGCGACCAGCACTCGGGCGCCGATGGGGGCGGGCGCTACGGCCGCGCCGGCCACATTCCCGGCTCGACCAACGTGCCCGCAATGGAGCTGACCGATCCCGAAACCGGCCTCTACCGCCCCGCCGGGGAGCTGGCCTCGCTCTTCGAGCAGGCGGGCGCGGACAGGAAGCAGCGCGTCGTCACCTACTGCGGCGGCGGCATCGCCGCCTCCAGCGACGCCCTCGTCCTCTCGCTGCTCGGTTACGAGGATGTCGCCGTCTACGACGCCTCCATGTCCGAGTACGCCGCCGATCCGTCCCTGCCGCTGGAGGTTGGCTAGCCGGCCTCCAGCGCGCCCGCCGCCCCTACTCCACGGTGATGGTCGTCGGGTCGACGCCCAGCCTCACGAGTATCGCGTCGAGCTCCGCCTCGGTCCGCATCTCCCGCACCAGCGACATGAACTCGAGAAGGTCGCCCGTCTCCTCCCACACGCGTTCGACCTTCGGCCCGATCGGGTCCGACGACTGCGGCAGGGTCGCGTACGACCCGTAGAAGGCGAAGTAGGCCTGGTTGATCTTGCGGATGAAGATGCCGTGTTCCGCCAGGTGCAGCCGGCGCTCCTCCATCAGCGCCTCCGCCTCCGCCACCCGGCCCTCCGCCAGCAGGTCGTCGACCGCCAGCCGCAATTCCCGCATCTCCGTGCTGAAGGAGAGGGACGACCGCTCCCGTGGCGGCGCGCGTCCGTCTGCTCCCGCGGGCAGGTCGATCGGGTGCAGTTCCCGGGCGATGCGCGCGATCTCCACCTCCGCCACGTTGGCCACGGTCTCGTTCAGCGTAGGTCCGTCGGGCGTGTTGTAGGCGAGCCCCAGCGGGTAGAACGCGAGGTAGAAGTGGACCCACTCGTGCGCCGCCGTCCGCAGGATCCAGTCGTACGACCGGTCCTCGCGAATGATCGCCGGGTAGACCGCAAGCCCGCCGATGGGCAGCACCACCGACACCGTGTCCTCGTCGTCCGTGTGCGCCTCGATCCGCTCGATCGCGTTCAGCGTCAGGTCCGGTTGCAGGAGGGTATACCCCTCCGACCGGATCTCGTCCCGGGGGGAACGCACGAGCACCCGTGGCGGGTTCGTCAGTTCGATGTCCACCGCCGGCCAGAGCATCCTCACTTCCTGGAAGAGCGGGAGCGGCCGCTCCAGCCCCGCCGCCACCACCGCGTCCGTCACGTACCGCTCGATGATGCGCTCGACGTCGTTCTCGTAGAGCGCACGCTCGTTCGCAAGCGCATCCAGCAGCGCCCGGTCCGGCGAGCCGGCCTGCAGTTCGGCCCGGATCGCGGATGTCAGGCGAAAGTACGCCTCCAGCCGCTCCCCTTCCTCCGCCTGGTCGAGCCGCTCCCCCACCCCCAGCAGGCTGAAGACGGACCCCGCCAGGTGCTCCGCCTCCCATCGCCACACCGAGTACTCGTCGCCTCCCACCGGCCCGCGCGCCACCAGCAGGCTGAGCGCTACCACGAGGGCCAGCGTCAGCGTCGCCGCCGCCGTCGTCGAGAGCAGCGTGAGCGGTGGCCGCCAGGGGCGTGGCTCCACCGGCGAAGGGTCCAGCCCGGCGGGGCGAAGGAGCTTCATCCCTCCAGTCTAGGGTCTGCCTTCCCGCCCCCGCCTTTCCCGGCGATACAATGGCGGCGTTCATGGCAACAGGGTCGCCGGCAGCCCCCGGAGCGGCGCTCGAACACCCGTCCGCGCGCCGCCTGCGCTACGCCTCCTTCGAGATGCGTGTCGCCGCCGTCGCCATCGATGCGCTCGTGCTGTTCTTCGTCGCGGGAGTCCTCATCATCGCCGGCTCGGTCAACCTGCTGCTCTCCTCCGACTTCGACCGGGTCGATGCCTCCGGCGGCTCCATCAACCTCTTCTGGGCGCTCGTCGGGGCCGTGCCCGCCGCCTGCTTCCTCTACTTCTTCCTCGGGTTCGCCTTCTGGGGGAAGACCGCCGGCGCCGCCATCATGCGCATCAGCGTGGTGCGCTCCGACGGCGGCCCCCTGGGCCTGATCGGCGCTCTCGCCCGCGTGACCGGCATGCTCAGCTACGTCCTCGTCCTGGGCGTCGGCGCCGTCCTCGCCTACACGCTCCGCGGGACGCCCGCCGCCGCCGGCGCCCTCGTCGGCGTCAGCCTCCTCGTCTGCGTCGCCGGCCTCCTCTGGGCCGTCTTCGACCCCTACCGGCGCGCCCTCCACGACCGTATCGCCGGGACCATCGTCGTGGAGGCTGTGTAGGGTGATCGGATGCTGAGCCGCCGCTCGACCTTCTCCCGCCGCGGTCCCGTCAGCGAGCGCGTCTTCGGCAAGGCCTACGCCGAGGCCGAGCACGGTGGCGCCTGGCTCGCCGCCGGCCTCTTCGCCATCGCCCTCTTCCTCTTCGTCGCCTCTCTCAGCGTTTACGAGATCACCCGCCCCGATCGCGCCCAGTCCCTCCTCGCCGCCGGCATCGCCTCCCTCACCGACATCGACGCGACGCTTGAGGAGAACCTCCCCGCCCTGCGCGACGAGGCGCGCGCCTCCTCCGAGGAAACGGTCGAGTTGCCCAACTACCCCCTCCCCATCGCCCTCAGCCGCCTCGAGGCCCTCACCGCCGACACCCCCACCCTCCGCGCCATCGTCCTCGACCGCTCCGCCAAGCTCGTCTACGCCACCGGACTGGACGCCTTCGACGAGACCGGCGAGCAGTCCGCCGAGATCCTCTCCATCTACAACGTCATCCGCGAGCTTGTCGGCTTCCTCACAGGAGACGTGCACGACCGCGCCCGCTGGCTGGCGCTCGCCAGCCTCGTCGTCGCGAGCGCCCTCGGGGCCGCGACGCTCGCCCTCAATCGCGGGTTCGCGCGCTTCACCTCCTTCGGGCTCGCGGTGCTGCTCGCCTCCGCGCCCGGCTACTTCGTCGCCCGCGGCGGGACCTACCTCATCGACCGCTTCGGCTCCGGGGATCCCTTCGTCGTCGACCTCCAGGTGCTCGTCCAGACGATGCTCGACGTGCCCGAGCGCAATTTCCTCATCGCCGGCTTCGTCGGGCTCATCATCGCCGTCACCGGCCGCGTCCTCGGCTTCATCGCCGACCGCCTCTTCTCCGACGAGTCACTCGACCCGAACGTCTACGATGTCGGCCCCACCCTGCCCTTCACCGCCGTTCCCGGCCCCGCGCACGAGCTCTCGCGCCGCGAGGGCGCCCGCCTGCCCGACCTGACCGGGCTCCGCCGGCGCCTCGGCGGGTTGGTGACCCCCTCCCCTCCCCCTGCCGCCCCTCCCCCGCCCTCGCCCCGCGAACCCGAGGTCGGCGGCACGCGCGACGAGTAAGCCCGCCCTCGCCGCGCCCGGAGCCGGGAGTCAGCCGCCCGTTCCCTGGCGGACCGGTTTCCCCATCAACCGCCCGCCCTCGCCGGCAGGACGCTGCTCGGGCACGACGCCTCCAGCGGACACGCCTCGCAGCGCGGCGCGCGGGCGCTGCACGTCCGCCGCCCGTGCTTGATGAGCAGCATGTGGAAGCGGTAGTACCGCTCCGGCGGCGCCAGCGCCTCGAGCCGCTCGTGCGCCTGCTCCGGCGTCGTCTTCGGCGGGACCAGCGCCAGCCGCTTCGCCACCCGCTCGACGTGCGTGTCCACCGGCAGCGCCGGACGCCCCAGGGCGAACAGCAGCACGCACGCCGCCGTCTTCGGCCCCACCCCCGGCAGGCCCCGCAGCCACGTTCGCGCCTCCTCCAGCGGCTCCTCCTCCAGGAACGCCAGGTTCCAGTCCGGCGCCCGCTCCCGCACCGCCTCCAGGATGCGCTGGATGCGCGGCCCCTTCTGCTGCGCCAGCCCGCCCGACTGGATCGTCGCGATCAGCTCGTCGAGCGGCGCCTCCGCGACCGCGTCCCAGCTCGGGTAGCGCCGCATCAGCTGCACGAACGCGCGCCCGCTGTTCCTGTCCGAGGTGTTCTGCGAAAGCACCGTCAGCACCAGCTCCGCCACCGCGTCGCCGTGGGGACGCGGCTCGGGCTCCCCGTACAGGTCGCCCAGCGCCGCCATGATCACGTCCGCATCGAGGCTCACCGCGACATTCTGGCACGCCCCGTTCCCGCTACGCCTTCTTCCCGTACGATCCCCCTGTGACCGCACACGAGATCCGGCTCACCGATCTGACCGGCTGCGGCGGCTGAGCGTCCAAGGCGGGCCCCGAGGCCCTGGCGCAGGTTCTGTCGCCACTGACCGACGCATTCGACCCCGAAGCCCATCCCGACCTCCTCGCCGGACTCGGGACGCCCGACGATGCCGCCGTCTACCGCATCAACGCGCGCACCGCCGTCATCGCCACTCTCGACTTCTTCGCCCCCCTCGTCGACGACCCCTGGCAGTACGGCGCCATCGCCGCCGCCAACGCCATGTCCGATGTCTACGCCATGGGCGGCGAGGTCGTGCTCGCCCTCAACGTCGCCGCCTTCCCCGAGGACCTGCCCCCCGAGGTCGCCGCCGGCATCATCCGCGGCGGCGCCGACAAGGTCGCCGAGGCCGGCGGGGTCGTCGCCGGCGGCCACACCGTCTGGGACGAGGAGCCCAAGTACGGCCTCAGCGTCCTCGGCCTCGTGAACCCCTCCCGCCTCCTCCGCAAGGCCGCCCTCCGCCCCGGCGACCGCCTCTACCTGACCAAGCCCCTCGGCACCGGCGTCATCCTCTCCTCGACCGGCAGCGGCGCCGGCGACCCCGCCTGGCTCGACGCCGCCATCGAGTCGATGCTGCGCCTCAACCGCCACGCCGCCCACCTCGCCGTCGCCGCCCGCCTCCGCGCCGCCACCGACGTGACCGGCTTCGGCCTGCTCGGCCACCTCTGGGAGATGGTCGAGCGCTCCGGCGTCGCCGCTGCCATCGACGCCTCCGCCCTCCCCCTCCTCCCCGGCGCGCGCGAATCCGCCGCCATGGACGCCCACACCGGCGGCGAGGGCCGCAACCGCGACTGGGTCGGCGACAACCTCACCGTCGCCCCGGGCGTCCCGCCCGAGCTTGCCGCCATCGCCTTCGACCCCCAGACCTCCGGCGGTCTCCTCCTCGCCTGCCCCGCCCGCAAGGCCCGCGCCCTCGAAGCCGCCTTCGCCGCCGACCACGAACCCCTCCACCCCATCGGCCGCGTCCGGGCGGGGGACCCGTCCATCGCGCTCCGCTAGCGCGGCGGTCGCTCAGGTAGGATTCTGCAATGGCTCGTCAGGTCCAGTTGCCACAGGGACTCCCCGATGAGGACGTGATCCGGCAAGCACTCAACGAGTACCGCCGGTGCTCTACCTATTGGTATGTCCCCAAGGCTCGTGCCCTCAGTTCCAGCAATATCGAAGCTTGTGGTAGGACGCTCCGACTCATCTTTGATGACTTCCTCGGTAGGCCTTGGGATAAGGAAACTCAGAGCGAGGTTCTGGAGCGGCTCATCCAGGAGGGAGTGCATGGTGAGCAGGACGAGGATGCTAGCCAGCAGGACCGGTTGGCGCTGCTGAGAATCACGAAGGTCCTCCTCGAGACCCTGGGCTTGCTGTGGGTGGAGGACGACCACACTCCGCTGATCACCGATGCGGGCTTCGCGCTGATGGAGGCGCTGGAAGACCAAGCAGATCCACGACAGCTAATCGAGGCCCAAGTCGCGAAACTCCAGTTCCCGAACCCTCAGAACCTGAGGAAGGCGCAGCCCGCGTTTGGTGGTGTGCTTCCCCACCTCTTCCTCCTTCAAGTCCTCAGGCAGGTGGACTACCACCTGAGCCGGGATGAGTACGAGTTGTTTGTGAATCTCGCTCAGGCTCAAGCGGACGTGAACAGGATCGTTCGATACGTCGAGCACTGGCGGGCGCTAGACCTGGACCAGCAACTGGCGGTCCGTGATGTGTTTCGCAGGGTCCCGATGAGGTCGAGACCGAGTGCCAGAGTGCCTGCTCTGGTCACTCCTGCGAAGACTGGGAGTCGCGGCACTCGCGCCACGCGAGTGGCGCTCAACGCTCCATACCAGCGCGCCTTCTTCTGCTACGCGGAGTCGCTTGGAGGCGGGGACTCGGCGGATGAGTGGATACGCTGCCTTTCTCCAAGCGCCGTTGATGCCCTGATACGTGCCCAACTCGATGGCCTCAAAGTCACAACCTTCGAGACGCGGGAGTCTTGGTTCGCGTACTTCGGTGATCCACAGCAGAAGCCGTCGTGGTACACCCATCTCTCGCTGGCAATTGAAGCGGCACGTTCCTTGAGGGAAGCCGAAAACGTGGTTTCTCCGCCTGAGGCCGAACTCTCTGACGATGAAGAGGAGAGCCTGGCTCGACTCCAGCGTGAGAAGGCAATCGAGGCTGCCTACGCGGAGCAACTCCACAGCATTGAGGACGGTCTCACGCTGCTGGAGCGCCAGTCCCAGACCCCGATCGGACGGATCGATCTCCTCTGCAAGGGTGCTGATGGCAAGTACGTAGTGATCGAGGTCAAGGCAGATGAGGCGAAGGATGCCGTCTTTGGCCAGATTCTTCGCTACATGGGCTGGATCCACACCAACCGGGAGGACGGCTCACATAATGTGCGAGGAGTGATTCTGGCCAGTAGATTCCCGGAGTCCGCACGCTACTCTCGGATCGGCCTACTGAGGGACGACGCGGAGCAGCACTTGAAATTCCATCGCCACCGCATGGTAGTTGGGGAGGACTGAGTAGTGCTCCACAGGATCCCGGACGCATCGCACTGGCCTCGTGACTGTGTCGATCGCATTCTCTGCGAAGACGCGCGGAGTGTCCTGAAGCGCCTGCCAGACGAGTCTGTCGCCCTCTCAGTAACGAGCCCTCCCTATTGGAACGTGGTCGACTATGGCGTCGATGGGCAGATAGGGCAGACATCGTACGAGGACTACCTAGAAGAGTTGAGCGAGGTTTGGCGGGAGACCACGCGTGTGCTGATTCCCAACGGGAAGCTCGCGATTGTCACCCCGGTGATGCCCATTCCCAAGAGCCAGATGGGTGAACAACACACGCGCCACCTGAAGAACATCGCTTCCGACATTGAGGCGTCGATCCTTCGAGATGTGCCAGGGCTTCACCGCTTCAGCATCTTCGTCTGGAAGAAGCAGACGACTACCAAGATGTTCGGCAGCTACCCCTTCCCCCCCAACATCTACGAGGACAACACCATCGAATTCATCAACGTCTACGTGAAGGACGGGCCGCCCCCGCAGATTCCCAAGGCGGCCAAGGAGCCAAGCAGGCTCACTCAACAAGAGTGGCTCAACCTTTCCATGCAGATTTGGCCCATGTATCCAGAGGACGTGAAGCGCACAGGTGGTCACCCCGCTCCGTTCCCGACGGTCCTCCCACAGCGCCTCATCATGATGTACACGTTCGCGGCTGATCCTCAGTCGGGCTTCGAGGGTGACATCGTGCTCGACATGTTCAACGGTTCCGGCGCCACCACGCTGGCGGCTCGCGTAACTGGCAGGCGTTGGATCGGTGTTGACTTGAATCCGGACTTCTGCGCCCACGCGGAGACCCGGCTCCGGATGAACTCCGTCAATCCAACGGAGATCCTCTTGGAGGACATAAGGGTAAAAGGCGCTCGCGATAGCCGACAGTTGAGCTTGTTCGAGGGCTCCAGCGGGGGCTAGCAGCCGCGCTAAGAAAAGGTTTCGACCAAACCTTCTGTTAGAGGGTCTGCCTACAAAAGGATCTGCCCCTCGCGCTCCGCTAGCGCCCCCGCCCTCCCCTTCCTACACTGCCCCCATGACCGCCGCCGCCACCGAGTTCGAGACCGTCATTGGCCTTGAGGTGCACTGCCAGCCCATCACCCGCAGCAAGATGTTCTGCGGCTGCAGCGCCGAGTACTCCGGCGCCGAGCCCAACACCCACGTCTGCCCCGTCTGCCTCGGCCTCCCCGGCGTCCTGCCCGTCATCAACGAGGAGGCCATCCGCCTCATCGTCAAGACCGGCCTCGCCCTCAACTGCGAAATCTCCGGCTTCTCCAAGTTCGACCGCAAGAACTACCCCTACCCCGACCTCATGAAGGGCTACCAGGTCAGCCAGTACGACCTGCCCATCTGCCACGACGGCTGGCTCGACGTCGAGGTCGAGGGCGAGGCCACGCGCGTCGGCATCACCCGCGTCCACATGGAGGAGGACACCGCCCGCCTCCTCCACCGCACCGACCCCATCACCGGCGAGGGCTACAGCCTCATCGACATCAACCGCTCGGGCACGCCCCTCATGGAGATCGTCAGCGAACCCGACATCCGTTCCCCCGAGGAAGCCCGCGCCT
Organism: Tepidiformaceae bacterium; assembly: GCA_965203115.1. Classification (GTDB taxonomy): domain Bacteria; phylum Chloroflexota; class Dehalococcoidia; order Tepidiformales; family Tepidiformaceae; genus UBA2991. Next base: position 766,141 of record OZ241859.1, read on the forward strand.
ACCTCGTGAGCCTGCGCGCCATCCTCCGCGCCATCGACGCCAGCCGCGCCAACATGGAGGAGGGCAACTTCCGCTGCGACGCCAACATCAGCCTGCGCCCCCGCGGCCAGGAGGCGTTCGGCTCCAAGGTCGAGGTCAAGAACATGAACAGCTTCCGCGCCGTCTATGAGGCCCTCGGCTTCGAGATGGCGCGCCAGGCCTCCGTCCTCCGCGAGGGCGGCGACATCCCCCAGGAGACGCGCGGCTGGGACCAGGACCGCCAGGAGACCGTCTCCCAGCGCTCCAAGGAAGAGGCCAACGACTACCGCTACTTCCCCGAGCCCGACCTCCCGCCCCTCGCCCTCGGCCGCGACTTCGTCGAGGGCGTCCGCGCCGAGCTCCCCGAGCTCCCCGCCGCCCGCCGCGAGCGCTACCTCGCCCTCGGCCTCTCCGACTTCGAGGCCTCGACCCTCGCCGAGGCCCGCGACCGCTCCGACTTCGCCGACGCCGTCGCCGCCGCCCTCCCCTTCGACCCCGCCCGCTCCGCCAAGCTCGCCGCCAACTGGGTGCTGGGCGAAGTCGGCCGCTGGGCGAACGAGCACGACGCCGAGGTCGAGCGCTTCCCCCTCGAGGCCGCCGCCCTCGCCGAGCTCATAGAGCTGGCCGAGGGCGGAACCGTCACCGGCCAGGTCGCCAAGCAGGTGTTCGACGAGATGGTCGAGAGCGGCAAGGCCGCCGCCGCTATCGTTGAGGAGGGCGGCCTCGCCCAGGTGCGCGATAGCGACGAGCTTGTCGCCATCGTGCGCCGGGTCATCGCCGAGAACGAGAAGGCCGTCGCCGACTACCGCGGCGGCAAGACCGCCGCCATCAAGCGGCTCCTCGGCGGCGTCATGCGCGAGACGAAGGGGCGCGCCAACCCGCAGGTCGCCCAGGAGCTCCTCGCCCGCGAGCTCGACGGCTAGGCGAGCCCGCAACCGGGCGCATTTCCCGGCAGGCGCAGGCCGTCCCTGCGAGCGCAACGCGTCCGCTGGTAGACTCTGACGGCAGAATGCCCCGCAGCATGCGCAATCACTCGCTCTTCGCCTGGCTCTATCCAGGGTTGCACATCAAGCGCTGGCTTCTTCTCCTGGCCGTGGGCATGATGCTCCTCAGCCTGGGCGCCGCCTACCTCTTTCGCGAGGCCTACCTCGCCTACGACTTCCCCGGCGTCGCCCACTACCTCACCCTCCAGTTCATCCCCCGCTGGGCTCGCGGCGTCATCTTCGTCGCGGTCGCCCTCGGCAGCGTCGGCATCGCCTTCTGGAAGCTGAACCAGTCCCTCCTCTACGCCGTCGTCCGCCCCGGCGCCCAGAACGGGAGCATGGCCCAGTCGCTCTACACCAAGCGCGTCCTCAGCCGCGGCCCCCGCATCGTCGCCATCGGTGGGGGAACGGGCCTCTCGGTGCTCCTGCGCGGCCTCAAGGAGTACACCAGCAATCTCACCGCCATCGTCACCGTTGCCGACGACGGCGGCTCCTCGGGGCGTCTGCGGCAGGACTTCGGCATCGTCGCGCCAGGCGACATCCGCCAGTGCGTCGCCGCCCTCGCCGAAGCCGAGCCCCTCATGTCGCGCCTTTTCCAGTACCGCTTCGCGTCCGGCGATGGGCTCGAGGGGCACTCCTTCGGCAACCTCTTCATCGTCGCCATGACCAACGTCACCGGGAACTTCGAGACGGCCGTCCACGAAGCCGGCCGCGTCCTCAACGTCCGCGGCACCATCCTCCCCTCCACCCTTGTCGACGTGACCCTCTCCGCCCGCACCCAGGACGACGAGCTCGTCCACGGCGAGCACAACATCACCGAGCACGGCGCCCGCATCCGCGAGCTCTTCCTCAACCCCGCCCACGCCGAGGCCCACCCCGACGCCGTGCGCGCCGTCCTCGATGCCGACCTCGTCGTCATCGGTCCCGGAAGCCTCTACACGAGCGTCATGCCCAACCTCCTCGTCGAGGACCTGCGCAAGGCCCTGCTTTCGACCAGCGCCCAGCGCCTCTTCGTCTGCAACGTCGCCACGGAGAACGGGGAGACGGACGACTTCGGCGTCGCCGACCACATCGAGGCCATCGAGCGGCACACCGCCCCCGGCCTCATCGAAGCCGTCATCGCGAACAACAACCTCGGCGCCCTGCCCGAGGAGCTGCACGCCACGCCCGTCGGCCTCGTCCACCCCGATGCCCGCGTGTTCGAGCACGTCCGCGTGATCCAGGCCGATGTCGTCGCCTCCGAGAACCGCTACCGCCACGACTTCCAGAAACTCGCCGCTGTAATCCTCGACGTGTACCATGGCCGGGAGAACGGAGCGCTCGAAGGCGAGCGCACCCCCGCCGAAGAAGCCGTCCTCGCTACTCGCTGATGCTGAACGCCATCCAGATCATCGTTTCCGCGCTCCTCATCGTGGCCGTGCTCCTGCAGGTCAAGGGGTCGGGTTTCGGCGCCGCTCTCGGCGGGCTCTCGGGAGGCTCCGTCTATCGCACGAAGCGCGGTCTGGAGAAGACGCTGTTCCAGGCGACGATCATTCTCGTCATCGTGTTCCTCTTCGTGTCCTTCCTGAGCGTCCAGTCTCAGAGATAGCCCCGCTTCATGCTTCGCGCGGTTGCGAGCTCGCGGCGCGCTCTTCTCGCGGCGGCCATCGTGGCGGCCGGAGCGCTCGCGGCCGTGCTCGCCGTCGTCCTCACCCTGCCCGAGGATGAAGAGCCGCCCGCGCCCCTCGCCACCCCCACCCCCGTCCAGCAGAGCGTGTACGTCGAGGGCGTGGTCGGCGCCTGGCAGCGCATCAACCCCCTCTTCGCCGCCGAGAACCCCGTCGACCAGGACCTCTCCCGCCTCGTCTTCGCCGGACTGCTGCGCGCCGGCGAGGACGGCCGCCTCCTCCCCGACCTCGCCCCCCTCCCCGAGGTTGGCGAGGATGGCCGCACCTATACCTTCCGCCTCCACCCCGGGGTGCAGTGGCACGACGGCGCCCCCGTCCGCTCCCTCGATGTCGCCTTCACGATCGAGCACATCCTCGCCCCCGACTTCCAGGGCGACCCCCGCCTCCAGGCCGCCTGGACCGGCGTCGAGGTGCGCACGCCCGACCTGCGCACGATCATCATCCGCCTGCCCGAGCCCAACGCCTCCTTCCTCGCGCGCTTCGCCACCGTCGGCATCCTCCCCGAGCACCTCCTCCAGGGCCTCGACGGCGCCGCCCTCTTCGATGCGCCCTTCAACGCCAGGCCCGTGGGCGCCGGTCCTTACCGGCTGGACTCGGCCGACTCCGTGGAGGCGACCCTCAGCGCCTATCCCCGCTACCACCTCGGCCGCCCCCACATCGACGTCATCACCGTGCGCTTCCTGCCCGACTTTGAGGCCGTGAAGCATGCCCTCGAAGAGGGCGACATCGACGGCATCTTCCTGCGCCAGTCCCTCAGCGCCGAGCAGCTCGCCTCCCTCGACGGTATCGACGGGTACGTGCACGAGGACCTGCAGCGCGCCGTCTCGCTCGTCCTCTACCTCAACAACAGCCAGGTCGCGTACTTCCGCGATCCGCGCGTCCGGACCGCCGTCTCCCTCGCCCTCGACCGCCAGACCCTCGTCGAGAACGCGCTCCTCGGCCTCGCCACCGCCTCCTCCTCGGCCATCGTGCCGGGAACGTGGGCCTACAACCCCTCCCTCGACAGCCCCCCAAGCGACCCCGATGCCGCCGTCGCCCTGCTCGCCGAGGTCGGCTGGCACCGCACGCCCACCACCGGCGTCCAGGTCCGCCGCGGATCCGAGTTCCGCCTCACGATCCGCACCGACAACGACCCCCGCCACATCGCCCTCGCCCGCGAGATCGCGCGCCAGCTCGAGCCCATCGGCATCCGCGCCACCGTCGCGAGCACCAGCTTCACCGTCCTCAGCCGCGACTTCCTCGCGCCTCGCACCTACGATGCCGCTCTCGCCGGCTGGGACCAGGGCCCCGATCCCGACCCCTATCTCGCCTGGCACAGCTCCCAGGTCGACCACCCCGGCGGCAACGTCGCGAACTACGGCGACATCATCGTCGACGCCCTGCTCGAGCGCGGCCGCACCACCTCCAGCGCCCTCGTGCGCCTCGACGCCTACAACCAGTTCCAGGAGCTCTGGCAGCGCGAGGCGCCCAGCGTCATCCTCGCCTACCCCCGCATCCGCTACATCCGCGCGGCCAACGTCACGTCACCGCCCTTCGGCGTGCTCTTCACCCCCACCGACCGCTTCCTGAACGTCCACCTCTGGCGCATCGAATGACCCCGCTTCCCATCATCCTGCTGACCGACTTCGGGACGCGCGACACCTACGTCGGCCAGGTGAAGGCCGTCCTCACTGCGAGGGCGCCCGGCTCGGCGCTCGTCGACCTGACCCACGAGGTCTCCCCCTACGCCATCGACGAGGGCGCCTGGCTCCTCGAGACCGCCCTCCCCTTCCTCCCCGCCCCAGCGGTCGTGCTCGCCGTCGTCGATCCCGGAGTCGGCGGCGTGCGCGCCCCCATCGCCCTCCGCGCGCCCGCCCCGGGCGACCCCTCCGCCGTCCGCTACTTCGTCGGCCCCGATAACGGCCTCCTCTCCGCCGCCGCCCCGCCCGACGCCCGCCCCTCCCGTCCCGGCCCCCGCCCCGTCCCGCCGCCCCTCGACGTGCGCGCCATCGAGAGCCCCGAGGCGCGCCTCGCCACCGTCAGCGCCACCTTCCACGGCCGCGACCTCTTCGCCCCAGCCGCCGCCCGCATCGCCGTCACCGGCGATCACGAGTCACTCGGCCCCGCCCGCGACGAGATGACCCTGCTCCCGCCGTTCGAGGGCCGTGCCGAAGGCGCGGCCATCCGGGGGACCGTCGTCCACGTCGATCGCTACGGCAATCTCGTCACCACCATCCGTAAGGAGCAACTTCCCCGGGACTTCTGGCTCGACATAAATGACTGCCGCATCGAGCACGCGGTCAGGACTTTCAGCGATGCGCCCCCCGGCGCGCTCGCCTGCCACCTCGACTCCAGCGGTTTCCTCGCCATCGCCGAGCGCGAGGGGAACGCCGCCGCCCGCACCGGCGCCGCCCGCGGCGACGCCGTGCTCCTGACGCCGCGATGAACCCCTCCGAGATCCGAACCGTCTTCATGGGTTCGCCCCAGTTCGCCCTGCCCTGCCTCCGCGCCCTCGCCGGCGCCGGCTACGACCTGCGCCTCGTCGTGACCCAGCCCGACCGCCGCGCCGGTCGCGGCGGTCGCATGCGCGCTCCCGCCGCGAAGGCCGAGGCCGAGCGGCTCGGCATCCCCGTCTTCCAGCCGCGGTCGTTGCGCGATCCCGAATCGGTCGCCGAGCTCGCCGCCGTCGAGCCCGACCTCGTCGTCGTCGCCGCCTACGGACGCATCCTCCCCGCCGCCGTCCTCGACCTGCCCCGCCATCCCGTCGTCAACGTCCACCCCTCCCTCCTGCCCCGCTGGCGCGGCCCCTCCCCCGTCGCCGCCGCCATCCTCGCCGGCGACCGCGAGACGGGCGTCTCGATCATGCAGCTCGTCGAGGAGATGGACGCGGGCCCCGTCCTCGACGCCCGCCCCTTCCCCATCGCCCCCACCGACACGACCGCCTCCCTCGAGGCGCGCCTCGCGGAAGAGGGCGCCGATCTGCTCCTCGGGACGCTGCCGCGCTGGCTCGGCGGCGAACTCCAGGCCACTCCCCAGGACGAGTCCCTCGTGACCGTTTGTCCCCTGCTGGAGAAGGGCGACGGCCACCTCGGCGCCGGCATGACCGCCCGCGAGGCCGAGCGCGCCGTTCGCGCCTACGACCCCTGGCCCGGCGCCTTCGTCACCTGGAACGGCGACCGCCTCGGCATCTGGCGCGCCCACGCCGGCGATGCGGGCGACGACCTCATCCCCGGTGACCTCGCCGTGCTCGCCGGGAAGCCTGCCGTCGCCTTCCGCGAGGGCGTGCTCGTGCTCGACGAGGTCCAGCGCAGCGGCTCCCGTCGCATCCCCGGCGAGGCCTTCCTCAACGGCGAGCGCGGCCGCCTCCCCCGCTCGGCGGGCCTCGCATGACCAGCCTCCTCCGCCTCACCCCCGCCGAGCTCGACGAAGCCCTCACCACCCTCGAAGCCCCCCGCTACCGCGCCGACCAGGTCCTGCAGGCGCTCTACCGGCGCGGCATCGCCTCCCTCGACGCCATCACGCAGCTTCCCGGCGCCCTGCGCGAGCGCATGCGCGAGGCAGGGCTCGCCCTCGAAGCCCCCGCCGTCCTCCGCGAGGTCGCCAGCGACGACGGCGAGACGACCAAGGCGCTGCTCGCCCTCTCCGGCGGCTCCACCGTCGAGACGGTGCTCATGCAGTACCCCCGCTCCGGCCGCGCCCCGCGCTCGACCGTGTGCGTCTCCACGCAGGCCGGCTGCGCCATGGGCTGCGTCTTCTGCGCCACCGGCCAGATGGGCTTCGAACGCAACATCCCCGCCGAGGACATCGTCGCCCAGGTGCTCCACTTCCAGCGCCTGCTCGCGCCCCGCGGCGGGCACGTCACCAACGTCGTCTTCATGGGCATGGGCGAACCCCTCGCCAACTACGACGAGACCGTCCGCGCCGTCCGCCAGCTCACCGACCCCCGCGCCTTCGACCTCGCCCAGCGCGCCATCACCGTCTCCACGGTGGGAATCCCGCGCGCCATCGACCGGCTCGCCGCCGAGAAGCTCCAGGTCGGCCTCGCCATCTCCCTGCACGCCCCCGACGACCCCCTCCGCCGCCGCCTCGTCCCCACCGCCCGCCCCAACTCCGTCGCCGAGCTCCTTGATGCGGGGAAGCGCTACTTCCGCGCCACCGGCCGCCGCGTCTCCATCGAGTACGCCCTCATCGACGGCGTCAACGACTCCGTCCAGCAGGCGCGGGCGCTGGCGCGGCTGCTCCGCGGCGCCGGCATGCACGTCAACCTCATCCCCTTGAACGCGACCGCCGGCCCCTTCGCCGCCCCCTCCCGCCGCAGCGTGCGCGAGTTCCGCCGCATCCTCAACGAGGCCGGCGTGAACGCCACCGTGCGAATCGAGAAGGGCGCCGAGATCGCCGCCGCCTGCGGACAGCTCCGCACCGACGTGGACGCCGCTAGCGGAACAGGCTCCGCAGCATCCCCCGCCCGAGGCTGAGCGCGAAGCTCCCCACCGCCAGCCCCAGCCCCACCGCGAACGCCGTCCGCAGGTCGAACCACGTGTGCACCTCGCCCCGCACCACCGGCGAAGCCAGCACCCCCACGTACGTCCCGTCCAGCGCCGCCGACTTCGTCGCCACCACCGCCGCCGCGCTGTCCCGCAGCGTCGCGCGCTCCGTGCGCATGGCGACCACCGCGCTCTGCTCCATGCTCACCGCGTCCGCCTCGAGCAGCGCCACGGCGCCCTGCTCGATCGAGACCTCTTCCGCCTGCACCGCCTGCGCGTAGTCCCGCTTGATGCTCGCGAACCGCGCCCGCGTCCCCCTCGGGTCGAACTCTGCCACGTCGCTCCTCCAGCGCCCGTACGCTATACCGACGCCCGAGAAAGGGCAATGCTCCCCGCGTGCGCACCTCGGACTTCGACTACGACCTGCCCCCCGAGCTGATCGCCCAGCAGCCGGTCGAGCCCCGCGACGCCGCCCGTCTCCTCGTTGTCTCCCGCGAGACGGGCGCCCTCGCCCACCGCCACGTCCGCGACCTCCCCTCGCTCCTCCACCCCGGCGACCTGCTCGTCCTGAACGATACCCGCGTCATGGCCGCCCGCCTCCTCGGCGTGCGGGGCGACACCGGCGGCCGCGTCGAGCTGCTCCTCCTGCGCGAACACGACGATGGCGCCTGGTCCGCGCTCGTCCGGCCGGGACGCGCCGCCACCCCCGGCCGCCGGTTCGTGCTGGAAGCCCACGACGGTCCCCTCACCGCCACCGTCCGCTGCCGCGAGGAGGATGTCGCCACCGTCACCTTCGACCGCCCCATCGACCCCGCCTCCGCCGGCGTGGTGCCCCTCCCGCCCTACATCCGCGACTACGACGGCGACCCCGAGCGCTACCAGACCGTCTACGCCCGCGAGGCGCGCAGCGCCGCCGCCCCCACCGCCGGCCTCCACTTCACCCCCGACCTCTTCGAGCGCCTCACCGCGGCGGGCATCGAGCGCGCCTTCCTCACGCTTGAGGTCGGCGCCGGAACCTTCCGCCCCGTCCGCACGGAGGACCCCGCCGAGCACGTGCTGCCCCCCGAGCGCTACCGCCTCCCGCCCGCCACCGCCGCCGCCATCGCCGCCGCCCGCGCCGAGGGCCGCCGCGTCGTCGCGACCGGCACAACCGTCGTGCGCACGCTCGAACACGCCCTCGGCGGCGATGGCGAACCCGAGGGGGAAACCGGACTGTTCATCCGTCCGGGCCACACCTTCAACGTCGTCGATGCGCTGCTCACGAACTTCCACCTGCCCCGTTCGACCCTGCTGATGCTCGTCTCCGCCTTCGCCGGGCACGAGCTCATCCGCGAGGCCTACGCCGAGGCCGTCCGCGAGCGCTACCGCTTCTACAGCTTCGGCGACGCGATGCTGATCCTGCCCTAGGCGTCCTCCGCCAGCCCCCAGCGCCCCGCCCTCAGCGCCACGATCCCGTCCCCCGCGAGCGCTTCGAGGTACCCCGCGCACGCCGCCCGGTGCTCTTCCGGCAGCCGCGCCGCGATCTCGTCCGCGGTCAGCGGCGAGCCCTCCGCCAGCATCGCCACGATCCGCCCCCGCGCGAACCGCGCCGTCGACTCGAACGGCGCGGCGGCCGCCTTCGGGACGGTGTCGCGCGGCGCCGGTCGCCCCGCCGCCAGCCAGGCGCAGTCCCGCGCCAGCGGACAGACGTCGCACGCCGGCGACGACGCCCTGCACACGGTCGCTCCGAGGTCCATCAGCGCCAGCTGGTGGTCGCGCGCTCCCCGCGCCGGCAGCCACGCCTCCGCCGCCTCCCGCAGCTCCGGCCCGTACGGCGCTCTCGCCTTCGCCTCGCCCAGCAGCGCCCGCCCCACCACCCGCGCGACGTTCGTGTCGAGCGCCGCCGTCCGCCGCCCCCCGGCGAAGCACGCGACCGCCGCCGCCGTGTACGGCCCCACCCCCGGCAGCGACCGCAGCTTCCCCTCGTCCAGGGGGATGCGCCCGAACCGTTCCAGTGCCACGCGCGCCGCCCGTTGCAGGTTCACCGCGCGCCGGTTGTACCCCAGCTCCGACCACTCCCGGATCACTGCCGCCGCCGGCGCCTCCGCCAGGCTCGCCGCCGCCGGCCAGCGCTCCAGCCACGCCTCGTATTTCGGGCGCACGCGCTCGACCTGCGTCTGTTGCAGCATCACCTCCGAGACCAGCACCGCGTAGGGGTCGCATGTGAGCCGCCAGGGAAGGTCGTGCCGGCCGTTCGCGCGGTACCAGCGCCGCAGCGCCCGCCGCAGCCGCGAAAGCTCGCCGGGCGCCGCCGCGGGGCTACTCGTCGTCCTCGAGCTCCTCGCCATCACCGCCTGCCCCCGCCGAGGGCACGATCGCGAACCCGCCGCCCTCGCCTTTCCGCTTCGGGCTCTTCAGCGGCACGGCTTCAAGCTGCTCGATGAGCCCCGCCAGCTCCTCCGCGCCCGTCCCCTCGGTCGGAACGACTCCTCCCGCGCCGGTTTCCCGCAGGGCCGCCAGGTCGGTGGTCGAGATGTCGAGCGCGACGGTCACGAGCAGGGGCGCGCCGCACAGCGCTGCCACGCGCGAGAGCGAGATGCGCCGCGCGACCGTGAACTCGTCGACCGGCGCCCGCACGAGCACCGCGTCGAGCGAGAGCGGCGCCAGCGCGCGCAAGGGCGCGTCCTCCCACGCCTCGTTGACTTCCAGCACCAGGCCGAGGTCGCTGTCGACAATGCCCGCGGCGGCCGTTTCCGGGTTCGCGACGACGAAGTCCGCGCCCGCCCCCTCGACCGCCTCGATGCCCTCGCCGGCGAGCGATTCGAGCTGCGCGCCCAGCAGACCGTCGAGGCCGTCCAGGGCCTCGACCGCCGCTTCCGCGTCCTCGGCTGCCACCGCCACGAAGTCCGCGCCCGCCTCCAGCGCCTCGCCGGCGTCGCTCGCGGAGGCGCCCAGCACCCCCAGCAGGAGGGCGCGGTCCTTTGCGGACGCGCGCGCCCCGAAACCCATCACCCGTGCGCTTTCGCCCCGCCGCTTCCGCTGGAGCGCCTCGCTCAGTTTGCTCACTCAGTTCCTCCAGTGACCCCCGCCGGCTTGCCGCCCCGGACCACGCCCGCGATTGCCCCGGGCCGGGTCAGGCAGCGAATGTCGGTGAGGGGATCCTCGCTCAGTCTCACGATATCGGCGGCCAGCCCCACGCGCAGCCTGCCGGTCTCCTCGGCGAGCCCCAGCAGGTCCGCCGCCCAGCCCGTCGCCGCCAGCAGCGCCGCCCCCGCCGAGAGGCCGTTGTCGGCCATGCGCACCGCCTCCTGGGCGTTCTCGCCCGGACGGTTCAGGGGCGTTCCCTGGTCCGTGCCCATCGCGACCTTGACGCCCGCCGCCAGCGCCCGCTCGTAGCTCGCGAAGTGGTCCTCCAGCACGAGCTGCCCCTTCTCCACGGCGTACTCGGGGATGCCCGCCTCCGCGCCGTGGGCGATGTGGTACGGCGCCGTCAGCGTCGGGACGAGGTAGGTGCCCCGCTCGATCATCATCGCGATCGCCTCCTCATCCAGCCACACGCCGTGCTCGATCGAGGTCACGCCCGCTACCACCGCGTTCTTGATGCCTTCCGTTGACTGCGCGTGCGCCGCCACCGTGCGGAACGCCTTCGTCGCCTCCTCGACTCCCGCCGTCAGCTCCTCGCGCGTGAACGAGGGTGACCGTGGGTTCACGCCCGGTGTGAGCACGCCCCCGCTGGCGAACAGCTTGATGGCCTCGGCTCCCGCCCGGATCTCCTCGCGCACCGCCTTGCGGACCTCGTCCGGGCCGTCCGCCTCGCGCGCGATGAAGCCGTGCCCGTGTCCGCCCGACATCGTCACCCCCATGCCCACGGCCACCACCCGCGGCCCCTCCACCTCGCCCGCCTCCACCGCCCTCGCCAGGTCGATGTTGAGCCGGTCGGCGGCGCCCAGGTCCCGCACCGTCGTCACCCCGCCCGCGAGCGTTGCGCGCGCGTGCTCGGCCGCGTGCCAGGCCCGCCGCGCCAGCGACGGACGCTCGCCCGGCGTCAGCTCCGCCGGGTCGCCCGATGAGCTGATGTGCACGTGGCAGTCGATCAGCCCCGGGATGAGGTACTCGCCCGCGCAGTCGATCGCCTCCGCCCCCTCCGGCGCCTCCGCCTCCCCCAGCGCCGCGATGCGCCCGTCGAGGCACAGCACGTCGCCGCGCACGAAGGTCCGCGACTCGCTCTCGAAGAACGCTCCCCCGCGCAGGAGCAGTGGCCGGTCCTCAGTCGTCGACACCGTCCCGCATTCTCCCCGCCGCCCCGCGTGCGCGGCAAGCGGCCCGCCCGCCCGCTATCCTCCGCCTCTCCGAAGGAGGTTCCGTCATGGCGAAGATGATCCTGGTCGGGCTGGTCGAGCCCCCGACCCCCGAAGCCGAGGACCTGTTCCGCGAACGCTACCTGGGCAACCACATCGAGGACATCGCGAACTGCCCCGGTTTCCTCTCCGGCACGGTGTACGAGCTGGAGCACCCCCACGACGACTTCCCCGTCGTCTCCCGCTTCCTCACCATCTACGAGCTCGAAGCGGACACCTGGGAGGAGGCGAACGCCAACCTCCAGGCCTGGATCTCCGACCCCGACGCCTACCCCGGACGCCTCTCCGGCGAGGGCGCGCTCTCCATCGTCGGTTCCGGCTGGTACAAATTCGAGCGCGCCTACCACACGCGCGCCTGAGCGCAGGGTACGATTCCGCCCATGCTCATCGGCTACTTCACCGAGCGCCCCTACCAGGACCCCGGCGCGAGCTGGTGGGGAACCACCGGCCGCCGCCTCGTCGATCTCGACGCCAGCAACGACGAGTACGACCCCGTCCTCGGCGCCGACCTCTACAACCGCTACCTCGACGAGAAGCTGTACGCCGAGGAGATGGGGTTCGACGCGCTCGCGCTCAACGAACACCACAGCACTCCCTTCTGCATGGGCAGCGCCTGCAACGTCGAGGCGTCCATCCTCGCCCGCATTACCAACCGCGCGAAGATCGTCCTCATCGGGAACATCCTCCCCATCTGGGACGACCCCCTCTGGCTGGCCGAAGAGCTCGCCATGATCGACCTCATCTCGGAAGGCCGCCTCGTGACCGGCTGGGTACGCGGCACCGGCCGCGAGAGCATCTCGCACGATGCCAGCCCGCCCTTCAACTGGGAGCGCTTCCAGGAGGCGCACGACCTGATCGTCGCCGCCTGGACCCGCGACGGCCCCTTCCGCTGGGAGGGCGAGCACTACGATTACCGCTATGTGAACCCCTGGGCGCGGCCCTACCAGGCGCCCCATCCCCTCATCATGATCCCCGGCGCCGTCAGCCGCCGGACCGTGCAGTGGGCCGCCGAGCGGCGCTACCCCTACGTCATGCTCGCCACCCGCCTCGAGCCCACCCGCATGTCCTTCGGCTACTACGACGAGTGCGCCGCCGAGGCCGGTTACGAGGCCGGTCCCCAGCACCGCGGCTACCTCTTCAAGGTCCACGTCGACGAGACCGAGGAGCTGGCCGAGGAGGTCGGCCGCAAGTACCTGACCGGCCCCGGCAACATCTTCCTCGAAGGCAGCCGCGGCGATGCCCGGGGCCACCTCCAGAACCTGCCCGGCCTCACCGACCGCCGCGCCCTCCTCCCCACCGGCGGCGTCCGGCAGGTCGCCGAGGCTCGCGGTCACGCTACCCCCGCCAGCCCCGACCTCCGCCCCATCGCCCTCGATTCCGCCGAGTCCTACAAGGACGTCGACGAGACGTACAAGGGGCTCGTCGAGGCCCAGTCGATCATCACCGGCACCCCGAAGACCGTGATCCCGAAGATTCGCAACGTCCTCGAGTACCTGCGCCCCGGCAGCATCTTCCTCTGGGACGGCGACGGCTCGATGTCGCACGAGGACGCCATGCGCAGCCTCCGTCTGATGGGCGAAGAGGTGCTGCCCGCTATCCGCGAGATCGGCGACGAGCTCGGCCTCGACAGCCCCTTCGAGGTCGACCCTGCGACGAACGAACGCGCCTAGGAGTCACCCTCCAGCTCCGAGAGGAACACCGAGGCCGTCACGATTCGTGCTCTTCGGTAGAGGTCGAACTCCTGCGTGAGTGCGTGGTCGAGGATGAGCGCTTCGTTGCCGTGGTAGTTCAGGCCGGAAACGATGATGTTGGTGTCGAGGACGACCCTCACGCCGTGCTGGACTCGGCTCGATACTCCTCGATGAGCCGCATGACGTCGTCAGGCCCGATACCCAGCGCTCGCGACCTCTCCTCGCCGTATCGCCGGAGCCCCTCCCACGTTCGGGGCGTTCGGGTTTCGGCGCGGTGCTCCGCTATCAGCCTCGGCACGTCCTCAGGCGTGAGCCCCAGCTCCTGCGCCCGCTGTTCTCCATACCGGAAGGTCTCTTGCCACCTGCGCTCCGTGTCCAGGTAGCGGACCAGGGCTTCCCTCAGGAGTGCGCTCCTCGATCGGCCCTGCTCTCTCAACATTGCGTCCACGCGTTCCGCCAGATCGCTTGGAAGAGAGAACGTGATGCTCCTCGTTGTGCGTGACATGAGACCCCCGTTGCGCCTTCTCTCGACCCTGCGGCATCGCCCCGATCGCTGTCAAGCAGAGGAAGTGCCGCCCTGCACGCTCCTTCAGATCAAGCCGCTGCCGCGCAGTCGCGGGTCGAGCATGTCCCGCAGCGTGTCGCCGAGGAAGTTGAACGCCAGCACCGTCAGCGAGAGCGCCAGGCCCGGGAATATCGGCAGCCACCACGCCGTATAGAAGTACGCCCGCGCGCTCGGGCCGATGTCGACGCCCCAGGAGGGGGAAGGCGGGGGCAGTCCGAAGCCGAGGAACGCGAGGCCCGCCTCCGCCATGATCGCCGCCGGAACGATGATGCTCGCGTTCACGATCGCCAGCGGCAGCAGGTTGGGCAGGATGTGCCGGAGCATGATCCGCGCGTTGGACGCTCCGATGACGCGCGCCGCCTCGACGTACGCCGTCGACGCTTCCTGGAGCACGTTTCCGCGCAGCACCAGCGCCGTCAGCGGCGCGAAGGCGAGCGCAATCGCGACCACGATGATCGGCAGGCTCCGCTCGATCGCGGTCGTGAACAGGATCAGCCAGAGCAGGCCGGGCACGGCGATGCCCGCCTCGAGGATCCGTAACAGGACCGTGTCCACCCATCCCCGCAGGAACCCCATCGCCAGCGCCAGGACGATGGCGGCCACCATCGCAATGGCCACCGAGCCGACGCCGATGATGAGCGCCGGCCTCGCCCCGTAGATCACGCGCGACCACATGTCCTGCCCGGCGCTGCTCGTGCCGAACCACCACTCCGAGCTGGGTGGCTGCAGGTAGCCGGTCGAGTCGAGCTGCCGGCCTTCCGCGATGGCGATGCGGCGAACGTCGCGCTCGCCCTCGCCGATGGTGCGCAGGTACGGCGCGAAGATCGCCGCTATCACGACGAGGAGGACGATGGCGATGCCGAACGTTCCCCCCGGCTGCAGCCGCACGAAGCGGGCCGTTGCCCGCCATCCCCGCGAGAGGGCGGTTCCCCGGTCCGCGACGGGCCCAAGCCCGAAGTCATCCTGTGAAGGGGCGGTTGCCGTCATCGTTCACCGCCACGCTGGACGCGGAGCGGCGTTGCGTCAACGCCCCCTCCCTGTCGGGGGAACGGAAACGCCGCCCCGAAGGGCGGCGTTGAAACCCGTTTGGTGTGCGGCTCGCGCTCTAGACGAGCCCGCTCCCGCGGAGCCTCGGGTCCAGCACGTCCCGCAGCGAGTCGCCCAGGAAGTTGAACGCCAGCACCGTCAGCGACAGGGCGACGCCGGGGAAGACCGGCAGCCACCAGGCCGTCTGGAAGTAGGCGCGCGCGTTCGGCCCGATGTCCGCGCCCCAGGACGGGATCAGCGGGTCCAGACCGAGGCCGAGGAACGACAGTCCCGCTTCCGCGAGGATCGCCGCCGGGATGATGATGCTCGCGTTCACGATCGCGAGCGGCAGCAGGTTCGGCAGGATGTGCCGGAACATGATGCGGATGCTCGAGGCGCCCACCACCCTGGCCGATTCCGCATAGGTGGAGGCCGCTTCCTGGATCACGTTCCCGCGCAGCACCAGCGTTGTGAGCGGTGAGAACGTGAACGCGATCGCGAAGACGAGAACGGGGATGCTGCGGTCAACCGCGGTGGTGAAGAGGATCAGCCAGAGGATTCCCGGCACCGCGATGATGACCTCGATGATCCGTAAGAGAAAGGCGTCCACGACCCCCTTCATGAAGCCCATCGCCAGCGAGAGCGTGACCGCCACCACGATGGCGACGCCGACCGCCCCGATGCCGATCAGGAGCGCCGGGCGCGCTCCGTAAACCACGCGCGACCACAGGTCCTGGCCCGTGCGGTTCGTGCCCAGCCACCAGTCGGGGCCGGGCGGCTGCAGTACGAAGTTGACCCCCGAGATCTCGCGGCCTTCATCGCGCCAGACGCTGCGGATGCCCCGCTCGCCGTCGCCGGCCGTGTTCAGGTATGGGGCGAACGCTGCCGCCAGCCCCACGATCACGATGATGATGATGCCGATCACGCCGCCGGGCTGCAGCAGCACGAATCGCTTCGTGCTGCGCCAGATCCGTGCGAGCCGGCTGCTCTGGTCGAGGTAGGGACCGAGGTTGAGGTCGTCCTGGACGGCGGGTGCTGAAGTCATGTCTGCCTCCCGCTAGTACCGAATTCTCGGATCGATGAAGGCGTATCCGACATCCACCAGGATGCGGACGATCATGAACCAGGTCGCGAAGATGAGCGCCGTCGCCTGGATGACCTGGAAGTCGCGGTCGCCCACGTTGTTGACGATCCACCAGCCCAGGCCCGGGATGTTGAACAGCGTCTCGATAATCGCCGAGCCCGCCAGGATGCCTCCGAACTGCAGGCCCGCAATCGTGAAGAGCGTGATCATCGAGGGCCGGAACGTATGCCGCCCGATGATGATCAGCTCGCGCAGGCCCTTCGCCCGGGCCGTGCGCACGTAGTCACTGCGCATCACCTCGAGCATCGAGGAGCGGGCGATGCGGGCGAGGTAGCCCGCGCTCGAAACGCCCAGCACGAGGGCCGCGATCACGAGAATGCGGAGGTGCGTCCCCGGGTCTGCCCAGCCCGTCCAGTCGGGCACCCAGCGCTGCTGCCAGAAGAACGCCGGCAGGGCCACGATGAGCGTCCCGATCCAGAAGTTCGGGATGCTTAAGGCGAGGATCGCAAAGAATCGCGCGATGTAGTCAGAGATCTTCCCCGCGCGGATGGCGGACAGGATCCCCACCGGGATGCCGATGAGCAGGCTGAAGGCGATGCTCAGCATGCCCAGCTGGAGCGTGTTGCCCAGCCTCCACCAGATCTCGTCCGCGATCGGCTTCGGCGGCACGATCTCCTGGCCGAAGTCCCCCTGGAATATCTCCGAGAACCACTTCCAGTACTGCTGGGCCGTGCAGGCGACATCGCCCCCGAAGTTCTGGGACTTGTCGCAGATGTCGAGTCCAAGCTCGCGGCGCAGGCCTTCGATGCAGGTCTGGTCGGCCACGCCCGAGGCGCCGCAGCGAACCGCCGCGGCATCGCCCGGGATGATGCGCATGAACACGAACACCAGGATCGAAACGGCGACGATCGTAATGGGGAGCAGGATCAGCCTCTGGATGATATAGGCCTGCACAAGCCACCCCCCCGGCTTTGATGTGAGAGAGAAGAAGGGCTTCCGGGGCTAGCCCCGGAAGCCCTCCGTTGCTGCTGGTGCTGGAGTCTACCCCTCCAGCCAGACGTTGTGGGCGCGGAAGATACCGAATGCGGCCGTCTCCGGACCGTCGGGCGGCGGCGCGAGGCCCTTCAGCCTCGAACCGACCGCGTGGTACTTCGTCGTGCCCGTGGGCAGCGGGAGGGTGCAGCAGTAGCGCGTGAAGATGCGCCGCTGGAGCTCCTTCAGGATCTCCGCCCGCTCGTCGTCGTCGGTGGTCGCCGCCTGGCGGTCGGCGTAGTCCTGCAGTTCCCTGGCGTAGGGGTGCGTGACCTCCAGGGCCGCGCGCACGGCCTCGCCCGCTTCCGAACCGCCGTTCTCGGCGTAGTTCGGGTTGTCGGGGTTGACCCACGGGTCGGAGATGTTGACGCCCTTGTACCAGTTGCCGCCCCAGATGGCGCCGTAGCCGTCCGGGGTGTAGGCGACCAGCGCGTTCCAGTCCGGCATCGTCGAGACGGCGTTGTTGCCGGCGATGAAGAAGTGCCAGTCCTTGGTGCCGGTGGGGCCGTTCGCGGAGGCGATATAGGTCGCCAGCTCGAGCGGGTTGTAGTTCACCTTCACGCCGAGGGAATCCTCGAAGCTCTGGCCGATGAACTGCACGTAGCTGTAGTCCGGAATCCAGGCCGCAACCGTCGTGTCGAGCTCGGGGAAGATCTCGGGGCCGTTGTTGGCCTCCCAGAGCTGCCGTGCGCCCTGTGGGTCGTACACCTGGTACTCGCGGATCTCCTCCTGGGAGAGCGCGTACTTGGGGAACGCCGAGGGGCTGACCGGCGCGCTGCGGCGGCCCTCGCCGCCGAGCACCACGTCGATGTACCCGTCCCAGTCCATCGCCATCGAAAGGGCCTTCGACAGTTCCGGGTACGGCGTCCACTTGGCCGCTGCCAGCTGGATCATGCGCGAGCCGTCGTCGATCGCCGGGCCCGTCAGGATGTTGACGTTCGGCTGGCCTTCCCACTGGTCGGCCGTGATCTTGTCGATGCTGCCGTAGAAGTCGGCGTCGCCGGCGAGGAAGCGCGACTGCGCCGCCGCGCCGTCCGTGATGATGACCGCCTCCATCTCATCGATGTAGGGGTGGTCCCAGACGTAGCGGGTACCGGGCAGGTCCTGCTCGGGATGCTCGTAGTAGTTCGGGTTTCGCTTCAGCGTGATCCGCGTCTCCGAAACCTCGTCGAACATGTACGGGCCGCTGCCGGCGTTGATGCCCGACACCTGGCCGAGGTCGCCCGACTCCTCTGCCGCGAGGCGCTCGGGCGAGACCACCACGAGCGAGGCCGCGGCGAAGGCGCGCAGGTTGGAGGCGAACGCCTTGTTCTGGTTGATGCGAAGGGTCAGGTCGTCCGGCGTGTCGAAGGACGCGCCCAGGCTCTCGTCCATGAACGAGAAGAAGAGCTCGTTCACGTTCGAGCCGCGGTTGGCGCGCGAGTCCGGGTAGCGCCGGAGGCTGGTGTACCAGTCCGCGGAGTTCACCTCGCGACCGTCCGAAGCCTCGGGGTTGAAGCGCACGCCCGGCCGCAGGTTGAAGACCAGCGTCTCCGGGTCGACCTGCTCCCAGCTCTGCGCCGCGTCGGGGTAGAACTGGTCGTTGATGATGGAGTACGCCATCAGCTGGCTGTAGGTCTGCGCCATCCCGTACGGGAACGTGATCGTGATCGAGGGGTCGAAGCCCGTCGGGTACGCCCGCTCGGTCCAGTTGAACTTCCCGCCGTAGCGCGAGCGGTCCTCGGGATCCGGCTGCGCCTCCGCGGCCGCGGCGGCCTCCGTGGCCTCCGCCTCTGTCTCCGCAGCAGCGGCAGCTTCGGTCGCCTCGGCGTCCGCGGCGGCCGCGGCCTGCGTGGCGGCGGGAGCAGCTGCATCGTCATCATCGTCGTCGTCGTCACCGCAGCCCGCGAGGATTGCGGCTGAGCCGGCGGCAAGGGTCGCCCCGCCTGCCAGCACGTGCCTGCGCGAGACGCGCCTGCGCCAGTACTTGCCCCAATAGCCTTCTTTCAAGTCGTCCCTCCTGAGGACTGGTCTCGGGGTTGCATCCGTAGACGCAACACCCCGCGCGGGCACTCGCTCCGCGCGGATTCGCGGCATTGTACTGATGATCGTATTCGGGGCAACCCGTTGCCGGACCCACCTTCCACGCGGAAACGCCGCCCCGGAGGGCGGCGTTCCAGCTGATTGGCGGCGCCGGTGGCCTGGCTGGCGGGGTTAGCTCTCCAGCCAGATGTTGTGGGCTCGCCACATGCCGAACGAAGCCGTCTGATCGCCGTCCGGCGGTGATGGCAGACCCTTCAGCCGCGAGCCGACCGCGACGTACTTCGTCGTCTGCGTCGGCAGCGGGAAGGTGCAGCAGTAGCGCGTGAAGATGCGCCGCTGCAGTTCCTTCAGGATCTCCGCCCGCTCGTCGTCGTCGGTGGTCGCCGCCTGGCGGTCGGCGTAGTCCTGCAGCTCCCTGGCGTAGGGGTGCGTGATCTCCAGCGCCGCGCGCACGGCCTCGCCCGCCTCGGACCCGCCGTTCTCGGCGTAGTTCGGGTTGTCGGGATTGACCCACGGGTCGGAGATGTTGACGCCCTTGTACCAGTTGCCGCCCCAGATGGCGCCGTAGCCGTCGGGGGTGTAGGCGACCAGCGCGTTCCAGTCCGGCATCGTCGAGACGGCGTTGTTGCCGGCGATGAAGAAGTGCCAGTCCTTGGTGCCGGTGGGGCCGTTGGCGGAGGCGATGTAGGTCGCCAGCTCCAGCGGGTTGTAGTTGACCTTCACGCCGAGGGAATCCTCGAAGCTCTGGCCGATGAACTGCACGTAGCTGATGTCGGGCGCCCAGGCTGCGACCGTGGTGTCGAGCTCGGGGAAGATCTCGTTGCCGTTGTTGGCCTCCCACAGCTGCCGCGCGCCCTGCGGGTCGTACACCTGGTACTCGCGGATCTCCTCCTGGGAGAGCGCGTACTTGGGGAACGCCGTGGGGCTCACCGGCGCGCTGCGGCGGCCCTCGCCGCCGAGCACCACGTCGATGTACCCGTCCCAGTCCATCGCCATCGAAAGGGCCTTCGAGAGCTCCGGATACGGCGTCCACTTGGCCGCCGCCAGCTGGATCATGATCCCGCCGTCGTCGATTGCCGGCCCGGTCAGGATGTTGACCCTTGGCTGGTCTGCCCATGCATCCGCGTCGATCTTGGAGACCGCGCCGTAGTAGTCGGAGTCGCCGGCAAGGAAGCGCGCCTGCCGCGCCGCGCCGTCGGGGATGATGACGTGCTCCATCGCGTCGATGTAGGGCATGTCGACGTTGAAGCGCGTCCCCGCAATCTGCTCCGGGTGCTCGTAGTAGTTCGGATTCCGCTTCAGCGTCATCCGCGTCTCCGACACTTCGTCGAACATGTACGGTCCGCTACCGGCGTTGATGCCCGAGACCTGCCCGAGGTCCCCGGACTCCTCCGCCGCGAGCCGCTCGGGCGAGACCACCACCAGCGAGGCCGCGGCGAACGCGCGCGTGTTGGACGCGAACGCTTTGTTCTGGTTGATCCGGAGCGTCAGGTCGTCCGGCGTGTCGAACGTCGCCCCCTGGCTCTCGTCCATGAAGGAGAAGAACAGCTCGTTCACGTTCGAGCCGCGGTTGGCGCGGGAGTCCGGGTAGCGCCGGAGGCTGATGTACCAGTCCTCCGAGGTCACCTCGCGGCCTTCCGAGGCCTCGGGGTTGAAGCGCACGCCCGGGCGCAGGTTAAAGACCAGCGTCTCCGGATCGACCTGCTCCCAGCTCTGCGCCGCATCCGGGTAGAACTCGTCCTCGGTGATCGAGAACGCCATCAGCTGGCTGTAGGTCGTCGACATCCCCTGCGGGAAGGTGATGGTGATCGAGGGGTCGAAGCCCGTCGGGTAGGCCACCAGGCTGTAGTTGAAGGTGCCGCCGTAGCGCGAGCGGTCCTCGGCGGCGGCGGCCTGCTCCTCGGGCTCGTCCGCGGCATCCGCCTCCGCGGCCTGCGAGTCGTCCGCCGGCTCATCATCATCGGCGGCGGCTGCCGCGGCCTGCGTGGCCGCAGCCTGCGTGGCCGCCGGAGCGGCTGCGTCGTCGTCATCGTCGTCGTCGCCGCAACCCGCGAGGATTGCGGCGGAGCCGGCCGCGAGCGTCGCCCCGCCTGCCAGCACGCGCCTTCGCGAGACGCGCCTGCGCCAGTACTTGCCCCAGTAGCCTTCTTTCATGCCGTCCCTCCCTCAGGACTGGTGTTGGCGGTCACGTCCCGAGACGCGCCACCCGCCCGGAGCACGCTCCGGGCCTGTCCGGCGGGATTCTAACGGCCACTCGGCGGGAAACATAGTCGCGCAGAACTGGTCGCGCAGACGGAAACGCCGCCCCGGAGGGCGGCGTTGCCATTGATGGTGGCGTCGAGTGGCGAGGCTGTCGGGCTAGCCCTCCAACCAGATGTTGTGCGCTCGCCACATGCCGAAGGCGGCCGTCTGGTCGCCATCCGGCGGTGGCGCCAGGCCCTTCAGGCGCGAGCCCACCGCGACGTACTTCGTCGTGGGGGTCGGGAGCGGGAAGGTGCAGCAGTAGCGCGAGAAGATGCGATGCTGCAGCTCCTTCAGGATGTCCGCCCGCTCGTCGTCGTCGAACGTGGCTGCCTGCCGGTCGGCGTAGTCCTGCAGCTCCCGCGCGTACGGGTGCGTGACCTCCAGCGCCGCGCGCACGGCATCCCCGTTCGGACCGCCGCCGTTTTCGGCGTAGTTCGGGTTGTCGGGGTTGACCCACGGGTCGGAGATGTTGACGCCCTTGTACCAGTTCCCACCCCAGATGGCCCCGTAGCCGTCGGGCGTGTAGGCGACGAGCGCGTTCCAGTCCGGCATCGTCGCAACGGCGTTGTTGCCGGCGATGAAGAAGTGCCAGTCCTTGGTGCCGGTGGGCCCGTTCGCCGAAGCGATGAACGTCGCCAGCTCGAGCGGGTTGTAGTTGACCTTGACGCCGAGGGAGTCCTCGAAGCTCTGCCCGATGAACTGCGTGTTCGGGAAGGCCGCCACCCAGGCGGGGACCGTCGTATCCAGCTCCGGGAAGATCTCCGGACCGTTGTTCGCCTCCCACAGCTGGCGGGCGCCCTGCGGGTCGTACACCTGGTACTGCTTGATCTCTTCCTGGGAGAGGCCGTACTTGGGGAATGCCGTCGGGCTCACGGGAGCGCTGTAGCGCCCCTCGCCGCCCAGCACGACATCAATGTAGCCGTCCCAGTCCATCGCCATCGAGAGCGCCCTCGAAAGCTCCGGATAGGGCGTCCACTTGGCCGCCGCCAGCTGGATCATGATGCTGCCGTCGTCGATCGCGGGACCCGTCTGGATGTTGACGCTCGGCTGGCCCTCCCACTGGTCGGCCGTGATTTTGTCGACGGCCCCGTAGTAGTCGGCGTCGCCGGCCAGGAAGCGCGCCTGGCTGGCGGCCCCGTCCGTGATGATCACCGTTTCCATCTCGTCGATGTACGGCATGTCCCGGTTGAAGCGAGTCCCCGGGATGTCCTCCGGATGCTCGTAGTAGTTCGGGTTCCGCTTCATCGAGATCCGCGTCTCCGACACGTTGTCGAACATGTACGGACCCGAGCCTGCGTTGACGCCCGAAACCTGGCCGAGGTCCCCGGACTCCTCCGCCGCCAGGCGCTCGGGCGAGACCACCACCAGGGAGGCCGCCGCGAAGGCGCGCGTGTTGGAAGCGAAGGGCTTGTTCTGGTTGATGCGAAGCGTCAGGTCGTCCGGCGTGTCGAAGGTGGCGCCCTGGCCCTCGTCCATGAACGAGAAGAACAGCTCGTTTACGTTCGAGCCGCGGTTGGCGCGGGAATCGGGGTACCGCCTGAGGCTGATGTACCAGTCCTCCGAGGTCACCTCGCGTCCGTCCTCGGCCTCCGGGTTGAAGCGAACGCCCTCCCGCAGGTTGAAGACCAGCGTTTCCTCATCGACCTGCTCCCAGCTCTGCGCCGCGTCCGGGTAGAACTGATCCTCGACGATCGAGTACGCCATCATCTGGCTGTAGCTCGTCGCCATCCCGAACGGGAACGTGATCGTGATCGAGGGGTCGAAACCCGTCGGGTAGGCCGGGTAGGTGTAGTTCAGCTTGCCGCCGTAGCGCGAGCGGTCCTCGACGGCGGCCGCCTGCTCCTCGGGCTCGTCCGCGGCATCCGCCTCTGCGGCCTGCGAGTCCTCTGCCGGCTCATCATCATCGGCCGCTGCCGCCGCGGCCTGCGTGGCCGCGGCCTGCGTCGCCGCCGGAGCGGCTGCGTCATCGTCGTCGTCATCGTCGCCGCAACCCGCCAGGATTGCCGCCGAGCCGGCCGCGAGCGTCGCCCCGCCTGCCAGCACGCGCCTCCGCGAGACGCGCCTGCGCCAGTACTTGCCCCAATAGCCTTCCTTCACGTTGTTCCCTCCTTCCGAAACTGCTCCGGTGCAGCGCTCCTGCGAACCTGCACAGAGATTCGCGGAACATGGCCCCGATGCCGAAACGTCATTCTACTCACGCTGTCAACGGGGTTGGAGAGCCTGAAGGGACCGGAGGAAAGACCCGCTTAGCTCGCGTCCGGCGTGTTGTCGTATCCCGCCGTGATGGGCGTGTCCACGCGCTGTCCCGCGCTTCCGTTCGGGCTGTACCCCTCGACGATCTCGCCCAGCGTCTCGCGCCCCGCCGTCTCCCGCACGGCCTCCGGCTGGTCCGGCGTCGAGGCGAGGTGCAGCGTCTGCGTGGGGAAGGAGAACTCGATGCCCAGGTCCTCCGCCATCCGCATGATGTCGAGGTTGAGCACGTGCCGCGTGCGCAGCTCGTCGTTCCAGTTCGGCGCGTTGATGAAGCAGTACACGAGCACGTCCAGCGAGGACGCCCCGAATCCGTGGAACTCGACGATGTAGAAGTCCTTGCGCATCCCCGGGTTCGAGCGGATGAGCGCGCGCACGCCCTCCACGAACGCCTGCACCTGGTCCGGCGTCGTGTGGTACGCCAGCCCTAGCGTCGTCTTGTAGCGCCGCCACTGCCGCAGCCCCATGTTGTCCACGTGCGTATCGACGATGCGCGCGTTCGGCACCGTCACCACCGAGTTGTAGAAGGTGCGCACGCGCGAGGAGCGGAAGCCCACGTGCTCCACCGTCCCCTCGATGTCGTTCATCACCACCCAGTCCCCCACCTGGAAGGGCCGGTCGGCGAAGATCGTCACGCCCCCGAGCAGGTTCCGGATGGTGTCCTGCGCCGCCAGCGCCACCGCCAGACCCCCCAGCCCCAGCCCCGCCAGCAGCGAGGTCACGTTCACGCCCAGGTTGCCCAGCACGAACACCCCGCCGATCAGGACCGCCACCCCCTTCAGGGCGGTGTTCACGATCGGCACGAGCTGGTCGTCGAAGCGGCTCTCGGTCGCCTCCGCCCGCCGCTCCAGCACGTCCGTGAGCACGTCCACGCCGCGGAAGCCCAGCACCACCATCGCGCCCGCCCCGAAAAGGCTCGCGACCTGGTTCACCACGTTCTCGACGCTCGCGTCGAAGTCGAGCGTGGGGAACCCCAGGAGGACCGTGATCGCGGCGACCAGCGCGAGCAGCGAGCGCCCCAGCCGGCTCCGCTCGCGGTTCCAGAACTCGCGGTCCTCGGCGGCGACCCGCGCCCCCACATAGAAGCGCAGCAGCTGCGTGAGGGCGAGGTGCGCCACCGCCGCCACCACCACCAGCACGCCGATGCCGATGAACTGCTCGATCTCGATCCCGATGTACGTATTCTTGAACCAGTCCGGCACGAGGAAGAGGCCCACGCGATCCTCCGCTGCTCGCTAGCCTATCATTTGCGAAGGCGCATAAGCACGTGCCGCTGTCCGGACCGGAGCCACCAACAGCCAACAGCTAATAGCCAGGAGCCCCTCCGATGATCCACCGCCCCTTCGTCCAGCTTGCCTACCACGTCCCCGACATCTTCGAAGCGGCCGAGCGCTGGGCGGCCGAGCGCGGCGCGGGACCTTTCTATATCAACGAGCACATCCCCGTGGAGAAGGCCCTCTACCGCGGGCAACCGGGCGAGTTCGACCACTCCTCCGCCTACGGCCAGCTCGGCTCCGTCATGCTCGAGCTCGTCCAACAGAACAACGACGGCCCCTCCGGCATCCGCGACATGTACGCCCCCGACGAGCAGGGCCTCCACCACTGCGCCACCATTGTCCCCAGCTTCAGGGAGGAGCTCGCCCGCTACGAGCACCTCGGCTTCACCGTCGCCAACGAGTTCTGGCTCCCCGGCGGCATGCAGTTCGCCTTCATCGACACGGTCGCCGTCTACGGGCACATGGTCGAGGTGTACGAGGGCCAGCTGGGGCTGCTCCAGTTCTACGAGCTGATCGAAGCCGCCGCCGAGGGCTGGGACGGTTCCGACCCCATCCGCTTCGTCGCCGACATGAACCGCTAGCCGCCTACGGCGCCGACCCCGGCATGATCCAGGTCGAGGGCGGAACCGCCTCGAAGCGCAGACCTTCGCGGTCCGGCTCCAGGTTCGTGATCGTGAGGGCGAACGGCTCCAGGTAGTCCGCCTCGCCGTCCACCACCCGGAAGGGCCGGTCGTGCCCCGGGTAGATGATGTCCGCGGCGCTCAGCCCCTTGGCCACGCTCTCCCGCGCCTGCGAGAGCGACCCGAACACGATCGGCGGCTGCCGCGACTCCAGCACCCAGCTCGAGTGCAACGCGTCCCCCGAGACGAGCACCGTCCCCTCTGCCGTCTCCACCACCAGCCCGATGCTCCCCACCGAGTGCCCCGGCAGCTCGATGACGCGCACCCCAGCCGCCACCTCGTCCCCCTCGACCACCTCCTGGAGCTGGTGCGTCTCCAGCGCGAGCCCGGTCCAGTACGGCGTCGCCCAGTCGTTCTCGTGCGGCGAGCTCGCGTAGCTGCGCTCGCGGGGATGGAGCAGCACCGGCGCCTCCGCGAACTGGTCGAAGTTCTGCACGTGGTCCCAGTGCGCGTGCGTGAGCACGACCGCGTCGATGCTCCCCTCCGTGAGCCCGCGCTGCTCCAGCGCGGCCCGCAGTTCGACTCGTCGCCCCACGTACGCCGGATCGACGAGGATCAGCCGCCCCTCGGACTCAATCAGCGTCACCGAGCAGAACGCCGGGCGCCCCTGGTTCGTCGAGAACGAAAATCCACCCAGCAGCACATCAACGGTAGCCATGGGGGGAGCCTACGCCGCCTCGCCCCCGCTGCGTACAATCAGCCCGCGCGGCGTTCCGCCGCCGGAGGTCGTTATGAGCCGCGAGCAGTTGGTCGAGATGGCCCGCCGCGAGGTCGAGAACCTCGCCGCCGACCGCATCGACCTCGCCGACGATGTCTACCGGATCCCCACGAGCGCCTACTACGACCCCGACCGCTGGAACCTCGAGGTCGACCGCATCTTCAAGCGGCTGCCCCTCGCCCTCGGCTTCTCCTGCGAGATGCCCGAACCCGGCGACTACCGCTCCCTCGAGGTCTGCGGCGTCCCCGTCCTCATGGCCCGCGACATCGACGGCGAGGTCCGCGCCTTCGTGAACATGTGCAGCCACCGCGGCGCCATCGTCGTCGATGAGGGCCGCGGCAACTCGCGCGGCTTCCGCTGCCCCTATCACGCCTGGAGCTACGACCTCCAGGGCAACCTCGTCTCCATCTTCGATTCCGGCAACTTCGGCGATGTCGACAAGTCCTGCTACGGCCTCACGCCCCTCCCCTGTGCCGAGCGCGCCGGACTCGTCTGGGTCACCCTCAACCCCGGTTCCGACGTCGACATCGACCTCTTCCTCGCCGGCTACGACGAGATGCTCGACCACCTCGGCTTCGCCGAATGCCACGTCATCGGCCGCCAGAACCTCGACGGCCCCAACTGGAAGGTCGCCTATGACGGCTACCGCGACCTCTACCACATCCCCATCCTCCACCGGAACAGCTTCGGCCCCGACTCCGCCTACCAGCCCGACTACTACGCCTGGGGCTCGCACGTGCGCATGGTCTCCCCCACCCGCTTCACCCGCCCCGCCGACCTCCCCGAGGACCAGTGGCAGCTGGAGGACCTGACCCCCGGCATCTGGACCATCTTCCCCAACATCTCCATCGCCGGCGGGCGCGGCTCCGCCGCCTACGACGGCCAGGGCGGCGCAACGCCCTTCATGGTCTCCCAGATGTTCCCCGGCAAGACCCCCGAGGAGTCCGTCACCATCCAGAACTTCCTCCTCCCCGAGGAACCCGACCCCGACGACGAAGAGCGCTACGCCGAGATCATGAAGATGTACTTCGATGTCGTCGGCGACGAGGACTACTACACCGGCTTCCGCGTCCAGCGCGCCCTCAAGACCGGCGCCAAGGACCACTCCCTCTTCGGCCGGAACGAGGGCGGCGGGCAGATGTTCCACAAGTGGGTCCAGGCCCTCATCGACACCGACGACGAGAACCTGAACGCCCTCCTGGAGCGCGGCGTCGAGGTCTAGCGGGCGCCACCGTCGGGACGCGGGGTGATGCTCGCCGCGTCCCGGCTAGGCTCGCGTTACCGGTCCGCTCCCCAGCAGGCAACAGTGCCGCCGATCGTGACGCCGCAGGTCTGGTTGAAGCTGGCGCTCACGGAGACGAACTGTTCTTCAGGCGGCGTCCCCTGGCCTAGCGCGTTCTGTCCCCAGCAGGTGACCGAGTGGTCCGCCCTCACTCCGCACGCATGCTTCCTCCCCGTGCTGATGGAGGTGAAGGCTCCCCCGGGCGGTGTCGCCTGGCCGGCGTCGTCCGCTCCCCAGCACGTGACGGACTGGTTGGCCCGGATTCCGCAGGTGTAGCGGGCGCCGGCGCTGATGGAGACGAACGTCCCCGGGGGCGGGGTCGCCTGACCAAGGTCGTTGGCTCCCCAGCAAGCGACCGTTCCCTCGCTCCTGATCCCACAGCCATGGATTTCCCCCAGGCTAATGGCGGTGAACGCTCCTTCCGGCGGCCCCGTCTGGGAGAAGCTGGTGCCCCAGCACTGCAGGGAGCCCTCGCCCGCGATCCCGCATGCGTAGTCGATTCCCGAGATCCCCGAGCTCACGGCGACGAACCCGTCGCCCGGCGGGGAAATCCAGGGGTCGCCATCGCTGTTCCAGCAGGCAACAGAGCCGCCCGTCGTCAGCCCGCACGCATGGTGCCGCCCGACGCTGACCGAGACGAATTCCCGGTCGGGGGGCTCGCCCGCGGTTCCCCAGCAAACCGCCGAGCCGTCCGTCCGCACGACGCAGGCGCCGCGGGGCGACAAGCTGATCGCGGTGACGCCCTCGAGATCCTTCCAGGGATGGTTCTGGTTCCGGATGCAGGTGGCCGTCGCGACAATCGCAAACACTGCGATAACCAGGGCAATCACAACGAAGGCGGATACCCAGCCAACGCCCCACTCCCGCTCGTCCCTGCGCCGGCGGAGCCTCCGGCTCCCTCGCCGAACGGTGATGGCGGTACCCTCCCTGCCGGCGCCCTGCCTCGTCCCGCGCCGGGGCGCCGAGGATACAGCCCGGGATGTCTCCTCCGCCGTTCCCTCACTGGTAGGCTTGCCCGCGCGGGCCGGACCCGCGCGGGGGTGTCGTCATGAAGGGCTCCGAGTACATCGCGAAGAGCTGGCTCGCCTACGGTGTCGAGGCCATCTTCCTCGTCCCCACCAACCTCTTCGATTCCCTCGTCATGCTCGAGGGGACCGGCGTGCGCCGCGTCCTCACCCACGGCGAGAAGGCCGCCGGCTACATGGCCGACGGCTACGCCAAGGCCGCCGGACGCCCGGGCATCGTCATCAGCCAGGGCGGACCCGGCGCGACCAACCTCGCCGCCGGCCTCGCCGAGCCCTGGCAGGCCTCGACCCCCGTCATCGCCTTCACCGGCGCCCGCTCCGGCGCGCAGGCCTACAAGAACGCCTACCAGGACGTGCGCGCCCACTTCGAGAGCGTCACCAAGTTCAGCGCCGACGTGACCCGTACGGAGCGCCTCGCCGACCTCATCCCCCAGGCCTTCCGCGAGGCGACCACCGGCGATCCCCGCCCCGTCCACCTCGCCATCGCCGCCGAGGCCGAGGCCGGCGAGGCCGACCTCCCCGAGCCCGCCGGCGACCCCCGCTACGCCACCTGCCCCTCCGTCCGTACCGAGCCCACCGCCGAGGGCATCGACGAAGCGCTTGCGCTCCTGCTCCAGGCCGAGCGGCCCGTCATCATCGCCGGCGGTGGCGTCATGACCGCCGGCGCCTGGCCCGAGCTCATCGAGCTCGCCGAGAAGCTCAACATCCCCGTCGCCACCTCGCTCTCGGGCAAGGGCGCGATCAACGAGAACCACCCGCTCGCCGTGGGCGTGCTCGGCTCCTACGCCCGCAAGTCCGCCAACGAGATCGTCGCCAACGCCGACCTCGCCCTCATCGTCGGCACCCGCACCGGCAGCCAGAGCACGAACGGCTGGACCCTCCCCAGCCGCGACGCCGACATCATCCACATCAACGTCGACCCCTCCGAGCTGGGCCGCAACTTCCCCGCGAACACGAAGGTCGCCGTCGCCGCCGACGCGAAGGTCGCGCTCTCCGCCCTCGTCGCCGCCGCCGGCGACACCGTCCGCCCGCCCGGCGAGTGGGTCGCCGAGGTGCAGCGCATCGTGCGCCACTGGTGGGAGGGCAAGGAGCCCCTCCTCGCCTCCGCCGACGCCCCCATCCGCCCCGAGCGCCTCTGCCGCGAGCTGACCGAGACCCTCCCGCCCGACGCCGTCGTCGTCGCCGACACCGGCTACGCCGCCGCCTGGTCCGGCGCCTTCTTCGAGCTGCGCCAACCCGGCAAGCGCTTCTTCCGCTGCGAGGGCTCCCTCGGCTGGGCCCTGCCCGCCGCCCAGGGCGTGAAGGTCGCCGTCGGCGATACCCCTGTCGTCTGCTTCACCGGCGACGGCGGCTTCTGGTACCACCTCGGCGAGCTGGAGACCGCCGTCCGCTACGGGCTCAACGTCGTCTACGTCGTCCTCAACAACCACGCCCTCGCCTTCGACACCCACATCCTCGACTTCCGCTTCGACAGCAAGGCCTACGAGCTCGCCGAGTTCGGCGACGTCGACTTCTCCGCCGTCGCCCGCGCCGTCGGCTGCGACGGCGTGCGCGTCACCGATCCGGCGCAGCTGCGCGGCGCCATCGAGGACGCCCTCGGCAACTCGCGCCCGACCGTCATCGACGTCGTCATCGACCACGACGCCGTCGCGCCCGTGACCGCCTACGACCGCGCCGGCCGCCGCGAGCGCATGGTCGTCGACGACCTCGACGAGATCGTGACCAGCCGCGGGGACGGCGGCGCGCCCGCGTGACGGCCCCTCCCGGCCTTCCCCTCCGCCGCCCCCTGGCCGCGCGATTCCTGCCCTCGCGCTACTACTACGGCTGGTACGTCGTCGTCGGCGTCGCCCTCGTCATGCTCTGCGGCATCGGCGTCGGCTACTACGGTCTCGCCGTCTTCCTGAAGCCCCTGCAGCAAGCCCACGGCTGGTCGAACGCGAGCGTGAGCGGCGCCACCGCTCTCTACTTCGTCATCTCCGGCGTCTCCGCCGCCGTCGTCGGCCCCGCCATCGACCGGCGAGGCCCCATGCCCTTCCTCACCGTCGGAGTACTCCTCACGGCCGTCATGGTCGGCTGCATCGGCTTCGTCGAGGAGCTCTGGCAGCTCTACGCCGTCTACGCCGTGCTGGCCGCCTCCTTCGGCATGGCCGGCGGCGTCTCCACCAACGTCATCATGGCGCGCTGGTTCATCCGCCGCCGCGCCCGCGCCATGAGCATCTCCGCCACGGGCGTCTCCTCCGCCGGCGTCATCCTGCCGCCCCTCGGCGCCTGGCTGATCGCCTCCGGCGGCCTCGAGCTGACGACCCCCGTCATCGCCGCCTTCACCATCGCCTTGGGGCTGCCCGTCATCTTTCTCGTCCTCGTCTGGGATCCGAGCCAGATGCGCCTCCCGCCCGACGGCGCCGTCCCCGTCTCCGGCCCGCCACCCTCCGCCTCCCTCAGCGAGGAGGTCCAGACCCGCCGCTGGACGCTCGGCCAGGCCATGCGCACCGTCTCCTTCTGGGCGGTCGCCGTCGCCTTCGTCCTTGTGCTGCTGGCGCAGACCGGCTACCTCATCCACGAGATCGCGTTCCTGGAGGACCGCACCGGCTCCCGCACGGCCGCGTCGGTCGCCCTCAGCCTCGGCGCCATCGGCAGCATCGTCGCCCGCCTCATCGTCGGCGCCTTCGCCGATTCCCTCAGCAAGCGCCACCTCTCCGCCGGACTCTTCGCCTTCCAGGCCGTCTCCGTCCTCCTCATCACCTTCATCGAAACCGACGTCACCAACTACGTCTTCGCCTTCACCTTCGGCTGCACCATCGGGAACATCTACATGATGCAGTCCCTCCTCACGAGCGAGATATTCGGCTACGTCTCCTTCGGAGCCGTCTTCGGGATGATCTCGTTCACGAGCCAGGTCAGCAGCGGCGCCGGACCGCTCCTCGTCGGCCTGCTCGAACAGGCCACGGGCGGCTACGAGTCGTCCTTCCTCGTGACCGCCTGCATCACGCTCGCCGCCGCCGTCGTCGTGCTCTTCGCCCGACCCGTGCGCCTCCCCGAAGCCGACCCCTCCCCCTCCTAGGCCCCCTCGTAGAGCCCGTGCTCGCGGATGTAGGCCGCCACCTCCGCCGGCAGGTCGGCGCTCTCCTCCCCCGCCCCTACCCGCGCCCGCGCCCCGCTCGAGGCGATCCACCGGTGCCCCTCCTCCAACGCCACCGTCACGATGCGCTCGCCGTACCGCGACGCCTGCTCCGCCACGTAGGCGTCCACGCCCGAGGCGGTGACGCCTCCCCGGTTCCCCACGATCACGCGGTGCCGCTCGAAGAACGGGTCCAGCGCCACTTCCATTGCGCCCTCGTAGTACTGCTGGTCGAAGAGCCGGATGAGCGTGTCGTACCCGAGCACGAAGTCGAAGGTCGCTTCCGGCCACGCCGACCGCAGCGCCGCCGCCTGGTCGACGATACGCGCCTGGTTCGCCGCCAGCACCGCCAGCCCGGGGCGCGATTCCCGCACGGCCAGCAGCATCCCGATCCGGTCCGCCAGCGACGCCCCCTCGATGCCCTTCGCCACGTTCCGCGTCGTCAGCAGCGCGGCGCCCCCCTCGACCCCCTCCACCCCCTGCGCGAGGTCGAGCAGGTGCAGGTGCGCGCGCGTCGGCGGGTTGAACGCGGACGGGAGCACCGCCCACGCCCGGCGCAGCCCCTCCTCCGCGTCGAAGCGCGCCACCGCCGGCGCCTCGCCCCGCGCCAGCGCCTCCAGCCGCTCCCCGACCGTTGCCGCCATCCCGCGATTCTAGGCGCTCCCGGCCGCGCCCCCATCCCCTTGCCTCCCCACCGCGCGCATCCGTAGCGTGGCGACCGTGCCGGTTTCCCGCACGCCGCTGGCCGTGCTCCTGCTCGGCGTCCTTGGCATCTCCTGGGCCGCCATCTTCGTGCGCCTCGCCGACGAGGCGCCCGCCCTCACGATCGCCGCCTACCGCCTCCTCTTCGCCGCCGGACTCATCCTGCTGTTCGTCGGCTTCGCCCGCGCCCGCGGCAAGATCGCCCTCCCGCCCCGCTCCAGCCTCCCGCTCCTGGCGCTCTCCGGCGTCTTCCTCGCCGGCCACTTCTGGAGCTGGTTCGCCTCCCTCGAACGCACCTCCGTCGCGTCGAGCGTCGTCATCGTCGGGCTGCAGCCCCTCCTCGGAGCCCTTATCGCCTACGCTGTCCTGCGCGAACGCCCCTCCTCCCGCGAGTACGCCGGCCTCGCCGTCGCCATCGTCGGCCTCGTCTGCATCGCCGCCACCGACCTCGCCCGCGGCATCGAGTTCTTCATCGGCGACCTCCTCGCCCTCCTCGCCGCCCTCTTCGTCGCCGTCTCCCAGACCATCCGCCGCAAGACCCGCCACGACACCGGCGCCCTGCCCTACTCCGCCGTCGCCTACACCGCCGCCGCGGTCACGCTCTGGCTCGCCGTCCTCATCGTGCGCCCCTCGATCAGCGGGTTCGCCGCCGACGCCTGGGTCTTCATCCTCCTCCTCGCCCTCATCCCCCAGCTCGTGGGCCACACCGCCATCAACTACGCCCTCGGACACCTGCGCGTCGTCACCGTCGGCCTCGCGATCCTGGGGGAGCCGCTCCTCGCGACCCTCTACGCCATCCCCGTGCTCGGCGAGACGCCGCCCGTCGGCGTGCTCATCGGGGGACCGCTCATCGTGGCGGGCGTCGCGCTCGGGCTCAGCGGCTCCCGCGCGCCCGTCGAGCCGCAAGCGTGAGCGTCGTCGCGTCCGGCGGCGTCTCGATCGCGCGCCGGATGGCCGCCTCGTGCTCGGCGTCGTGCTGCCCCGCCCAGCCCGTCAGGTGGGTGCGAAGGGAGGACGCGTGCGGTTCGCCCCAGGGCGTCAGCATCCCCGCCACCCGCACGTCCCGGTCCAGCGCCCCGGCCCCAATCGCCAGCAGCGCCTCCACCACCGCCTCCCGCGACGCCCGCATCGTCGCGACCAGCTCGTGAATGTCCTGGTCCCCCACGCCGTCCATCAGCTCGACCCGTCGCGCTTCGAGCGCCGCCTCGTCCCGGACCCCGCCCGCCCACAGCTCCTCCCCGGAGCGTTCCGCCGCCTCCACCAGCTCGACGACCATCGCGTCGACCGTCGCCACGTGCCGCACGTGGTCCAGGGCCGTCCACGCGTCGTCGGGCGCGCGCCGCTCCCAGTAGTCCTCCGGCACCGAGGCGATCAGCCCCTCCAGCACGTGCCGGCGCGCGGCGGCGCGCTCGACAAGGGTTCGCATCTCGGGAAGAGTGGCCATGCCGCGACTGTACCAGACCACCCCCGCCGCCCCGCGACCTGCCCCTGAGGGTGTCGCGGGCTACACTGCCCTCGGTGCGCCTCCTCCTCTTCGACATCGACGGCACCCTCATCGCCAGCGGCGGCGCCGGACGCGACGCCATCGCCGACGCCTTCAGCGACGAGTATGGCCTCTCCGGTCTCGACGGCGTCCAGATAGACGGCCGCACCGACACCGGCATCTTCGAGGACGCCCTCCGCCGCGCCGGCGTCGACCCCACCCCCGCCGATGTCGCCCGCATGACCGACGCCTACATCGCCCGCCTCCCCGAGGCGCTCCGAACCCACGACGGCCGCGTCCTCGACGGTGTCGTCGACCTCCTCGACGCGCTCGAAGGCGCGGACGCCGTCCTCGGCCTCGCCACCGGCAACGTCGTCCGGGGCGCCGAGCTGAAGCTGCGCTACTACGGCCTCTGGGAACGCTTCGCCGGCGGCGGCTTCGGCGATGTCTCCTCCGACCGCGACCGGGTCCTGGCCGCCGGCGTCGAGGAGCTTGCGCGGGTCGGCGGCGTCGAGCCCGCCGCCGCCAGCCCCGTCGTCATCGGCGATACGCCCCGCGACGTCAGCGCCGGGCACGCCGTCGGCGCCCGCGTGCTCGCGGTCGCCACCGGTAACTACGGCGAGGACGCCCTCCGCGAGAGCGGCGCCGACCACGTCCTCCCCGACCTGCGCGATACGCGGGCCGCGCTCGACATCCTGCTGGGCTAGCTCCCCAGCGCCGCGAGGCGCTCGCGCAGCCCCTCCGCCCGCGCCACCGCCTGCGCCAGCCGGTCGCGCTCGCCCTGCACGACCGCCTCCGGCGCGCGCTCCAGGAAGCGCTCGTTCGCGAGCTGCTTCTCCAGCCGCGCGATCTGCCCCTCCGCCTCCGCCAGCTCCCCTTCGAGCCGCTCGCGCTCGGCCGTCAGGTCGACCTCCGGCAGCGCCAGCGCCACCTCCGTGTCGCCGACGCGCGCGAACGCGTACTCGCCGTCGGGCAGCTCCGCGCCCGCGCCCGTCACCCGTGGCTCGACCCGCGAGGTGAAGGCGGTCGCCGCCGCCGTCTCGCCGAGCGCGTCCGCCTGGCCGCTCGCGCGCAGGTACACCGCCGGACGCGCCCCCGCCTCCAGCCCCTTCTCCACGCGCAGGTTGCGGATGGCGCGGTTCACCTCGATCACGTGCCCCATCGCCGCTTCCGCCGGCGGATCGCGCCAGACGCCCGCGCTCTTCGGGAACCACGCCACGATCAGCGCCGCCGCCAGGTCGTCGTCGAGGTGCTCGCGCAGCTTCCCCCACAGCTCTTCCGTCACGAACGGCATGATCGGGTGCAGCAGCCGCAGGCCGTGGTCGAGCACGTGCGCGAGCACCGCCAGCGGGCGCTCGTCGCCCTCCCGCAGCCGCACCTTGCTCATCTCCACGTACCAGTCCGCCAGCTCGTTCCAGAGGAAGTCCTGGATGCGCCGGCCCGCCTCCCCCACCTGGTATGCGCCCAAGAGCGAGTCGACGTCGCGCTCCAGCCCCTCCAGCCGCGACAGCAGCCAGCGGTCCTCCAGCGCGAGCGTGTCCCGGTCCGCCGCGTGCGGCCGCTTCACGCGCCGTCCTTCGAGCTGCATCAGCACGTAGCGCGTCGTGTTCCACAGCTTGTTGGCGAAGTTGCGGGCCGCGACCATGCGGTCCTCGGTGTACTTCATGTCCTGCCCGAGCGTGCCCATCGTCAGCAGCGCGAAGCGGAACGCGTCCGCCCCGTACTGGCCCGCCGCATCGAGCGGGTTCACCACGTTCCCGCGCGACTTCGTCATCTTCACGCCGTTGGCGTCCCGGATGAGCCCGTGGAAGATGACCGTGCGGAAGGGGATGTCGCCCTCGGGGGCGTGCTCCCGCATGTTGTAGAGCCCGAACAACACCATCCTGGCGCACCAGAAGAACATGATGTCGTAGCCCATCTGCATGTCGGTCGTCGGGTAGAAGTAGCGCAGGTCCTCGGTGTCGTCCGGCCAGCCCAGGTCCGCGTGCGGCGCCAGCGCCGAGGAGAACCACGTGTCGAGCACGTCCTCCTCCTGCCGGATCTCCGTGCTCCCGCACGCCGCGCACGAGTCCGGATCGTCGACCGCGACCGTCATCTCCCCGCAGTCGCAGTACCACACGGGAATCTGGTGCCCCCACCAGAGCTGGCGGCTGATGCACCAGTCCCGCAGGTTGTCCGTCCAGTTCAGGAACGTGCGCGCCATGCGCGGCGGGACGATGCGGATGCGCTCCTCCCGGATCGCCGCGCTCGCCGCGCTCGCCAGCGAGACGCCCGGCGCGTACTCCTTGTTCACGTCGACCCACCACTGCTCGCTCGGCAGCGGCTCGATGACGTCGTCGCAGCGTTCGCAGCGGCCCACGCTGTGCGTGTACGGCTCCGTCTTCTCGAGGAACCCGCCGTCCTCCAGGTCGCGCACGATCGCCGCCCGCGCCTCATCGACGGTCATCCCCTCGTAGGGACCGGCCTCGTCGTTCATGCGGCCGTCCTCGTCGATCGCCACGATCGCGTCGAGGTCGTGGCGCTGCCCGATGTCCCAGTCGAGCGGGTCGTGCCCGGGCGTCACCTTCAGGGCGCCCGTGCCGAACTCCGGCTGGATCGAATCGTCCGCCACCACCGGCAGCTCCCTGCCCATGATCGGCAGCAGCACCGTCCGCCCGATGCGGTCCTCGTAGCGCTCGTCCTCGGGGTGAACGGCCACGCCCGTGTCCGCCACCATCGTCTCGGGGCGAACCGTCGCCACGGTCACGGCGTCGGGCAGGGCCATCCCCCCCTCGCCCACCACCGGATAGCGCACGTAGTAGAGCTCCGCCTGCTCCTCCTCGTGCTCGACCTCGAGGTCGCTGATCGCCGTGCTGCAGCGGGGGCACCAGTTGCTCATCCGCAGCCCGCGGTAGATGAGCCCGTCGTTGTAGAGGTTCACGAACGTCGTGCGCACCGCCCGCACGATGTTCGGGTCCAGCGTGAACGTGTCGCGGCTCCAGTCGGCGCTCGCGCCGAGCTTGCGGTGCTGCTCGTAGATGCGCGGCCGCAGCTGCCGCACCCACTGCCAGACCCGCGCCTCGAACCCCTCCCGCCCGAGGTCGTGTCGCGTCAGCCCTTCCTTTTGCAGCTCCCGCTCCAGCACGTTCTGGGTGGCGATGCCCGCGTGGTCCTCGCCCGGCAGCCACAGCGCCGGCTCGCCCTGCATCCGGTGCCAGCGCACGAGCGTGTCCGTGAGCGCGTCCTCGAGCCCGTGGCCCAGGTGCAGCTCGCCCGTCACGTTCGGCGGCGGCATCACGATGCTGTAGGGCGCCTCGCCCGGAACCACGTCCGCGCGGAAGTACCCGCCTTCCTCCCAGAAGGCGTAGATGCGGTCTTCCACCGTGCCCGGCTCGTAGGCGGAGGCGAGCCGCGTGCTGGCTGGCGCGTCGGTCATTGCCGTTTCCCTCACCGATGCGGGAACGCCGCCCCCGGGCGGCGCTTCGGGAAAGTGTAGCAGCAGCCCCCGAACGGTCCCGCCTGCAACCGCCCCCGGCCCCGCGCCGCGCGATGCCGGCTGCGCTTCGGGTGCGGAGCGCAGGGGGTAGGGTAATTCGGGGAGCGCGACGATAGGATGGGCGGCCAGGCGGGGGGTGGAGTCCGACGTGTCGCCGGCGAAGATCTGTGCGGAGTGTGGCAGGGAGACGCCCGGCGACGGTCCCTTCTGCATCCACTGCGGAGCCAGGCTGGATGACGCTTCCGCGCCTTCCGCCGGCGCCGGAACACCTGAGGGCTCCGACGGCGGGGCGGACGTGGCGGAGCTGGCCCGGCAGGTCCGCGAGCTGATCGAGCTGTATATCGGCCTCTCCGGGCGGCTCGCGGCGCTTGAGTCCCGGTCGGAGACCGCACCCGCCGAACCCCCCGTGCCCGAACCTCCAGCCGCGAGGCGGGAGGACCCTGCCGCCGCTCCCACCCCCACCCCCGAGCCGCCCGCCGCTCCCGCCCCCACCCCCGAGCGCCCCGCCTCCCCGCCTCCGGACGCGGAACCGGAAGCAGTTGCTCCCTCCCCCGTGGCGGAGCCCGACGACGAAGCCATCGTCTTCAGCCGCGCGACCACGGACCCCGACCGCCAGCCCGCGGCCGAGCCTCCCCCCACTCCCGTGCCCTTTCTGCAACGCGCTCGCGCAACGGCAGGAGGCCCCGCCCCCCCGCCGCGTCGACGCCCGCCCGTCCTCCAGGGAAGCCCGCTCGACTGGGAGCGCGTGCTGGGCCGCAACTGGTTCGCCATCGTCGGAGCGGTGGCCCTCGCCATCGGCGCGGGCTTCTTTCTCAAGCTGGCCTTCGATAACCAGTGGATCGGCCCCGCCGGTCGAGTGATCCTGGGGATCGTGGCCGGCCTCATCATGGTCGGCCTGGCCGAGTACACCGCCCGGCGGGCGCCGCCCTGGGCACAGGCGGTGGCGGGTGGCGGCCTCGCGATCCTCTATCTGGCCGTCTACGCCTCCTTCGGCTTTTACGACCTGATCCCGCTTGTCCCCGCGCTGGTCCTGCTTGGCCTGACGGTCGCCCTGGGGTGGTTCCTGGCCATCAGGTACGACTCGAGGATCGTCGCTTTCCTGGCGCTCTTCGGAGCATTCCTGACGCCGCTGCTGCTGGGCGAGGATCTCGCCGACCGCCTCCCCGTGGGGCTGGCCTACCTGCTCATCATCGACCTGGGCATCGTGGCCGTGGCCAGCCTCCGCCGCTGGCGCTGGTACACCCTCACCGGCATGGCCGCCTCCTACCTCCTCTTCGCCGGCCTCCACGCCGGCAGCTCGATGGAAGCGCCCATCTCCGCCCAGCTCGGTCTGTCGGGCGTGTTCCTCATCTTCCTGGGCGCCGCCACCCTCCACAACATCGTCTGGCGCCGCGAGCCCAATCAGTTCGATATGACCCTCATCATGGTCAACGCCTTCACCTTCTTCGGCCTCACGTTCGCCGTCATGTGGGAAGGGTACGAGCCGTGGTTCGGGCTGATCGCCCTGCTCCTCGCGGGCGTCCATGGACTCGTGGCCCTCGCCGCGAGGCTCAGGCCGGGCGTCTCCCGCATCGTGCCGCTCCAGCTGGCCGGCGCCGCCCTCGTGTTCCTCACGGTTGCCGCCCCGCTGCAGTTCACGGGCGAGTGGATCGCGGTGGCCTGGGCCGCCGAAGGCGCCGTCCTGGTGGGGCTGGGGAGGATCACCCGTAGCTGGCAATCCCGCGTCGCCGGGCTCCTCGTGCTCGGCTGCGCGGTCCTCCGCATCCTCATCCTCGAAACCCCCGCAGTGGATATCGCCGGGTTCACGCCCGTGCTCAACGGCAGGTTCGTGGCCTTCGTCTTCGGCATCGGGGCGCTCTACGCGGCCGCGTGGCTGTACCGCCGGCCCGAGGCCTCACCCCGCATGCTCAAGGCCGTCGAGCCGCATGTCTCCATCGTGCTGGCTGGTCTCGCCCACCTCCTCACCCTCTGGCTCTTCAGCGCCGAGGCCATTGGCTACTTTGAGCGGCAGCACCTGGAAGCGGCCGGCAGCGAGGCCTCCGACCGCGCCCGCGACGCGCTCCTGCACTCCCTCACCATCATCTGGGCCCTGTACGGCGCCGTCCTGATGGCCGTGGCCCGCTGGCGACCCGCCCGCCTCCTTACGTTCGGCGGCGTGACCGTGGTCGGCGCCGCCATCGCCAAGCTCCTCGTGGTCGACACGATCCTCGTCGGAGTCCCCTGGGAGCCGCACTGGATCGTCCTGAACCACTACTTCCTCTCGTTCGTGGCGGTGATGGCGGGCGTCGCGATGGCCGCCCTGCTCGAGCGCCACTCGAAGGTCTTCTCCACCGGATTCGACATCCCCGGACTGTTGACCCTGGCGATCGTGGCCAACGTGATCGCCGCCTGGGTGTTCACCGTCGAGGTCGTGCGCTTCTTCGACCACCGCGAGTTCGTGCAGGGCGGCGACTACGACGCCGTCATGCAGCTGACGCTGACGGTCGTCTGGGCCCTTCACGGGCTGCTGCTGATGACCACCGTGCTCCGGTGGCGAGGCGCCTCCCTGCTCGCCCTTGGCGGCCTCGCGCTGCTCGGGGTCGCCGCCGTGAAGCTGCTTGCCGCGGATACCTTCATCGCCGGCGTGCCCGAGGGGAGGCACTGGGTCGTCCTCAACTACTACTTCCTCGCCTTCGTCGTCGTCACCGCCGGCATTGCGACGGCGGCATACGTGGAGAAGCGGTCGAAGGTCTTTTCCACGCGAGTCGACTTCCCGGTCATGCTGGGCCTGGTGATCGTGGCCAACGTGATCGCCGCCTGGGTGTTCACCGCCGAGGTGGTGCGCTTCTTCGAGCACCGCGAGCTCATGCAGGGCGGCGACTACGAGGCCTCCATGCACCTGACGCTGACGGTCGTCTGGGCCCTTCACGGCCTGCTGCTGATGGCCGCCGTGCTCCGGTGGCGAGGCGCCTCCCTGCTTGCCATCGGCGGCCTCGCGCTGCTCGGGATCGCCGCCGTGAAGCTGCTTGCCGCGGATACCTTCATCGCCGGCGTGCCCGAGGGGAGGCACTGGGTCGTCCTCAACTACTACTTCCTCGCCTTCGTGGTCGTCACCGCCGGCATCGCGACGGCGGCGTACGTGGAGAAGCGGTCGAAGGTCTTTTCCACGCGACTCGACTTCCCGGTCGTGCTGGGCCTGGTGGTCGTGGCCAACGTGATCGCCGCCTGGGTGTTCACCGCCGAGGTCGTGCGCTTCTTCGAACACCGCGAGCTAGTACAGGGCGGCGACTACGAGGCCGCCATGCATGCGACGCTGACGGTCATGTGGACCGTTCACGCCGCGCTTGTGATCGCGGCGGGCATCCTGCGCCGGTCGCGGGCGCTCCGCGTCACCGGAATCGTCATGCTGGCCGTCCCGGTGGCGAAGCTGTTCGTCTTCGATGTGTTCCTGCTTGAGCGCGGCTACCGCGTCGGCGCGTTCAGCATCCTGGGGCTGCTGCTGCTGGCCATGGGACTCGCCTACCAGCGCTACAGCGGGACCGTGAAGGAGCTCTTCCTCGGCGACCGCGCCCCACCCGACGGGCCGGAGTCCCGCCCCGCGGAGTAGCGCGGGTCTCGGCGCCCCGCCGGTCGCGGACCTGATGCGCTACATCGCCCCCAGCCGCCGCGCCGCCTCCGCCAGCGTCTCGTCCGACTTCGAGAACGTGAACCGCACGAACCGCGACC
Organism: Tepidiformaceae bacterium; assembly: GCA_965203115.1. GTDB lineage: Bacteria > Chloroflexota > Dehalococcoidia > Tepidiformales > Tepidiformaceae > UBA2991. The sequence continues at coordinate 806,988 of OZ241859.1, forward strand.
CCGCCGCCCGGTCGTCGTAAAAGCTCGATCCCGGCACCGGCGCCACCCCCACCCGCTCGATCAGGTGCAGCGCGAAGGCCGTGTCGTCGCCCTCGAAGCCGAGGTCGCCGAAGTCCGCCATCACGTAGTACGCCCCCTCCGGCCGGTGGCACTCGAACCCCGCCTCCCGCAGCGAGATGAGCAGCCGGTCGCGCTTCCCCTGGTACATCGCCCGCAGCTCCGGGTAGTACGGCTCGCCCTGCTCCAGCGCCACCGCCCCCGCCTGCTGGAGCGGCGCCGGCGCCCCCACCGTCAGGAAGTCGTGAACCTTCCGGATCGCCTCGCTCAGGTGCGGCGGCGCGACCACGTACCCCAGCCGCCAGCCCGTCACGCTGAACGTCTTCGAGAGCCCGCTCACCGTGACCGTGCGGTCGTACATCCCCGGCAGCGTCGCCATCGGCAGGTGCTCGCGCTCGTCGAAGAGGATGTGCTCGTAGATCTCGTCGGTGAAGCAGAGGCAATCGAACTCCCGGCAGAGCGCCGCGATCTGCCCCAGCTCCTCGCGGTCGAACACCTTGCCGCTCGGGTTGTTCGGCGAGTTCACGATGATCGCCTTCGTCCGCGGCCCGAACGCCCCCCGCAGCTCCTCCGGGTCGAACACGAAGTCGAGCCCCCGCAGCGTCACGAACTTGAGCGTCGCCCCGCTCATGGCCGCGTCGGGAACGTAGTTCTCGTAGAACGGCTCGAAGACGATGACCTCGTCGCCCGGCTCCACGAAGGCGAGCATCGTCGCCATCATCGCCTCGGTCGCCCCGCACGTGACCGTCACCTCGCGCTCCGGGTCGATATCGAGCCCGTAGTGGCGCCCGACCTTGTCCGCGATCGCCGTGCGCAGCCGCGGGTCGCCCCACGTGATCGCGTACTGGTTCACGTCCGCTTCGATCGCCTCGATGGCGGCCTGCTTCACGAAGTCGGGCGCGGGAAAGTCTGGGTAGCCCTGCGCGAGATTGATGGCGTCGTGCTCGAACGCCAGCCGTGTCATCTCGCGGATGACCGACTCCGAGAACACCGACGTTCTCGCAGCGACGACAGGACGCCGGGACATGCCCGCGATTCTACGGTCGCCCCCCGAACGCGCTCCCTGCCGGGCGGTCTAGCCTTCCAGCTCCCGCAGGATCACCACGGGAATCGTCCGGTCCGTCCGCGCCTCGTGACCCGCGTAGTGACCCGACCCCACCTTGAACAGGTCGTAGAGGCGCTGCCGGTCTTCCTCCGGCGCCGGCTCGGCCCGCATCGTCCGCTTCCTTCCCCGCGTCTCCACCACAACCTCGGGGTTGGCGACGCAGTTGTGGTACCAGGCCGGATTGCGCGGCCCTCCCCAGAGCGAGGCGGGGATCAACAGGGCGTCCTCGTGCTCGACGTACAGCAGGGGCGAGGTCTGCCGCCGTCCCGTCCGCGCGCCGGTCGTCGTCAGCAGCAGCACCGGCAGCCCGAACTTCCCCATCAGCCGCCCGCCCGTCAGCCGGAACACGAACGTGTGGAACGGCGTGAACAGCTTCAGGAAGAACAGCTGGAGCGTGAGCATCAGCGGTTCGGCCCCCGGTTCATCGGGTACGGCTGCCAGCGGCGCAGGTTCGTATGCGGCAGCACCTCGGGGTTGACCGCGCTGCGCGGCCAGCGACCCTGCAGCGCCGTCGCGATCTCGCGGCCCGTGCGCCTTCGCGTCTCCGGCATCATCCGCGCCGTCGCCGAGGCCACGTGCGGCGTCACGATCACGTTGTCCATGTGCAGCAGCGGGTTCTCCGCGTTCGTCGGCTCTACCTCGAACACGTCCAGCGCCGCTCCCGCGATCTCGCCGTCCTCCAGCGCCTGGATGAGCGCCGTCTCGTCCACCGTCGGCCCCCGACCGTTGTTCACGAAGATGGCCGAGGGCTTCATCGCGGCGAAGTGCTCCGCCTTCATCAGCGGACGCGTCTCCTCGTTCAGCGGGGCGTGCATCGAGACGTAGTCGGACCGCTCCAGCATCTCCATGAACCCGACCGGCTCGACGCCCTCGGCCGTCATCGTCAGTTCGCTCACGTACGGGTCGTAGGCGATCACGTGCAGCCCGAACGGCTGGCAGCGCCGCGCCACCGCCCGCGCGATGTTCCCGAACGAGATCAGTCCCACCGTCTGCCCCCAGAACCGTGGCACGTCGCTGAAGACGGGCCGCGCCTCGCGCCACTTCCCCTCGCGCATCAGCCGGTCCATCAGCTTCAGCCGGCGCGCGGCCGCGAACATCAGCGAGATGGTGTGGTCCGCCACCTCCTCGACGAAGATGTCGGGCACGTTCGTCACCACGATCCCCTTCTTCGTCGCCGCCTCCACGTCGACCGTGTCCGCGCCCACGCTGCTGAGGCCGATCACGACGCACCGGTCGAGCCCCTCGATGATCTCCGCCGTGATCCGCCTGCCCGGCGCGATCACCGCGTCGGCGTTGCGCGCCGCCTCCGCGAACTCCGCGTCCGTCTCCGCCGGAATCTCGAGGATCGTCGCGCCGATGGGGTCGAGCGCCTCCCGCTCGTAGCGGAAGTCGCCCATCCCCCTGCCCTGGCGCGCCTGCGCCGCGACCACGTAGCCGCCTGACTCGTCCGTCATGTGTCTCTCCTGCCTGTCGGGTGCGCGCGATTCTCACGCCCGCGCGGGGGCCTGTCTATGGGGCTCGGGGAAGGGGTGGGAGGGCTAGGCCGGAACCAGCGCGCCCGCGCGCACCGCCGGGACCGCCGCGCCCCGGAAGAACCCGACGACCGAGCCGCCCTGCAGCAGGCTCGACACATACACCGCGCCCTCGGGCACCCGGTCCGTGACCGTCGCCGGGGCGCGCAGCGTCACCTCGCCGTCCGTGACCTCGATCTCGTCCTCGTCGCTGATGCCGAGCCGCTCGGCGTCCTCTTCGCTGATCTGGATGCGGTCGTAGCGGTGCAGTTGCTCCGCCTCGGGATGTCGCAGCGCCGCCGCGTCGGCGGCCGTGTACTGGTCGCGACCGGTGATGATGCGCAGCCCCTCGCCGCTCGCCGGGAACGCCTCGACCGGCGCCGTCGAGCCCTGCCCCGATGCCGCCACCTCCAGCCGCACGCCCTCGCCGATGATGAGGTCGGCGGCGGGCTGGTAGGCCGGCGTCTCGTTGGCGATGGCCGCGAGCGCCAGATCCGGATCGGCGGGAACGTCGACGCCCAGCGCGCCCGCGAGCGCCGAAAGCGCCGCGAAGCAGGTCACGGCGTCGCCTTCCGGCGCGATCGCCGGCTCCAGGCGCTGCACGCGGAAGTCGCCCTGCGTGTACGTGCCCCGCGAGGCGTACGAGCGTCCCTCCGCGAGCACGGCTGTCGCCCGCTTCGCCGTCTCGTGCGCCACGTTGTCGATGACGACCAGCGCGTCGAGCCCGTCGAGCGCGGCGACGGCGTTCGGCAGGCGCATCGTCGGGTCGTCGCGCACAACGACCAGCCCGGCGAGGTCCGCGAGCGGATCGCCGCCTTCGACGGCCACGCCCACGTCGAGCAGGCCGTGCGTGTTCACTTCCGGCGGCGCGACCACGAGGTGGTCCGAAGCCGCCTCGCCGTGGAGCGCGACCGCGAGGTTCGCCGCCCCGCCCGCCATCGCCCCCGCGATCGCGGGCGAGACCGGGTTCGGCGCGCAGACGACGATCGCGCCCTCGGAGCCGCGCAGCGCCGCCGCCGCCGCGGCGATGTCGCCGCTGGCCTCGCCCTGGCCGGCGATGGCGCTTGCGAGGGCGGCGGCCGCCTGCCCCTCTTCGCCCGCCGCCGGACGGATCCAGTGCGTCGCGAAGTCGACAAGCTCGCTCCGCAGCGCGCCGATGACGACCAGCGTCGCCTGCTCGTGCGCGATCGCGTCCTTGATGCGGACGCTGAGGACGTTGTGGCTCTCCTCGAGGTCATCGGCGACCACCACGATCGCCTTCGCCTTCGGGATGCGGGTCATGTCGGTGGCCATGCGCCACGTGCCCAGCCGCGCTTCCAGCGCGTCCTTCGCCGCCCGCATCACCGGCCCGAGGGCGCTGTCGGCGGACGTGCCGAACGCGCCGCCCGCGATCAGCCGCGCGAGGTACGCCTCTTCGTTCGTGACCGTTCCGCCCACGAGCACGCCCACGCGGCCCTTGCCGGCCGCCTCGCGCAGGGCGCTCGCCGCCTCCGCCGCCGCGTCCTCGAGCGAGGCCGGCGCCTGGATCACCCCGCGCTTCACGAGGTGCCGCGAGAGCCGCTCGCGCGGCTTCAGGGAATCGTAGTGGTAGCGCCCGCGCACGCAGATCTGGTCGCCGGAGAACTCGTTCCCGGGACCGGGCCGCACGATCACGCCCCGCCCCTCCCGCGAGCCGAGCTTGATGCTGCACCCGACCGCGCACGAGTCGCACGTCGTCGTCGTCCACGTGTCCGGCTTCGCCACCCACTTGTTCGGACGCTCCATCAGCGCCGCCGTCGGGCAGACGTCGATGCAGGCGCCGCTGAAGTCGCAGTTGCTCTCGTGGATGGCGCCGCCCGCCCCGAACGTGATCTGCAGGTCGAACCCGCGTCCGCCAAGCGTGATCGCGCTCGTGTGCCGCTTCTCCTCGCAGACCCGCTGGCAGCGCGTGCAGATGATGCACATCTGCGGGTCGAACTCCATGTACGGGTTCGCCCGGTCGGCCGGCGGCTGCGGCGCCTGGTAGTAGGTGCGCTCCTCGCCCACCCAGGGCTCGTACCCCGACATGCCCACCATCTCGCAGGTCGCCTGCAGCTCGCAGCGGTAGTTCTTCGAGCAGGTCAGGCAGCGGTGCGTGACCACGTCGTCCCGCAGGCAGATATCGCCCGGATGGCAGTGCTCGCGCCGGTGACACGTCAGGCAGCGCTCGCTGTGGTTCGAGATGAGCACGGAAAGGACCGCGCGGCGCGCCTCGGCCACCTCGTCGGTGTCCGTGCGCACCACCATCCCGTCCTGGACCACGCTCGTGCAGGCGAGCTGCAGCCCCGGCGGCCCCTCGATGTCGACCAGGCACGTCCGGCAGCCCGCGTACGGCTTCAGGCCATCCACGTAGCACAGGTTCGACATGTAGATGCCGTTGTTCTTCAGGACCTCGACGAGGGGCGCACCCTCGGGCGCCTCGATCGTGCCGTCGTTCGCCGTCATCGTCGCCATCGTCTAGAGCCGGTGGAAGTCGGCGTCGGGGTCGGGCGCCGTCATCCCGTTCGGGTAGGTGTTGTCGTTTCGCTTCAGGAACGACTGCGCCATCCGCGTCAGCGCGTGCTTGTCGCGGTACATCTCGTCGAAATTCGTGACCGCGTCGTCGAGCGGCCCGCCCGGCTGGATCGCCTCGTAGGGGCAGGCCTCCGTGCAGAGCCCGCAGTACATGCAGATGCGGAAGTCGATCTCGTAGCGGTCGATATTGCGCCGGCCCTCGGCGTCCTGGCTCGTCGCCACCAGGATGCAGCCGTCGGGGCAGGCCTGCGCGCAGGTGCTGCATCCCGTGCAGCGCTCCTCGAACCAGAGCAGGTTCGTGCGCGCGTACACCGGCACCGGTCGCGAGACCTCCGGGTACTCGAGCGTATCCACGGGCTTGAACAACTGGCGCAGGGTCAGACCCAGTCCGCGTGCGATGCCCGTGCCGTAGGCCATCCGATCCTCCCGGGAGAAGCGGCCCGATCGTAGCCGCCCCGCCTCGTGATGACAATCACGAACCCCCCGCGAACGCGTAGACTCCGCCGGTCAATCACCCCCACGGAGGCGAATCATGCTCTTCGAGCTGCGTCAGTACCGCATCAAGCCCGGCCAGCAGGCGGCCTGGGTCGAGTTCATGGAGGACACCATCATCCCCTTCCAGCAGTCGAAGGGCATGGTCATCCTCGGCAGCTTCACCGACGAGGAAGACGAGACCGTCTACATCTGGGTTCGCCGCTTCCGCGATGAGGCCGAGCGCGAGGCCCAGTACGAGGCCGTCTACCAGAGCGACGAGTGGACGAACGAGATCGGCCCACGGATCCCCGAGATGATGGAGCGCGAGGGCATCGTCGTCCGCCGCCTCAACCCCACCCCCCACTCCGCCATCCAGTAGGGCGCTCCCGATCCCGTTGCTGCTAATTTTGCAGGAATTAGCAGCAAGCTTGCAGGTGGCGCGCGGCTCCGATCACGTCGCCGGCTCGGCCAGCGCCCGGAGCCTGTCGGCCAGGTTCCGCTCCGGCGTGAACACGAACCGCTTGCCCACCCGGCGCTTGCTGAACAGCCCCAGTTCCTCGAGGCCGAGCAGGTCCGTGCGTGCGGACTGGATCGTGACCTGCTGAAACTGGGCGTGCGCCTTGATCGTGAGGCTCTGCTGCGTGTCCCGGAGGGCGTTCCCCACTACCGCGACCTGCCGGTGATTGAGCGGCATGTCGCCACGCAGCAAGGACTCGACCTCGCGCACTTCCACCGCCTTCCGCCTCAAGTAGTCGCGGAGGCTGTCGATCGCCCGCTCGATCACCCGCAGCTGGTGGATGATGAAGTAGGTCAGGTCGTTGTTGTCGGTCTCGACGTGCAGGTACGACCTCGCGTACTGGGCCGGCGCCCTGCGGAGAATGCTCGAGATCGACAGGTACTGGGCGAGCCAGTACCCGTGGCGCAGCATCGCCCAGTAGAACAGCGCCCGCGCCACCCTCCCGTTCCCGTCGGCGAACGGGTGGTCGTACCCCATCCAGAAGTGCAGCACGATCGCCCTGATCACCGGGTGCAGGAACCCCTCCCCCAGCTCCTCGTTGGCGAACCGGCAGAGGTTCGCCAGCCGTTCGGGCAGCTCGGAAGCCGGCGGGGGCCGGTGCAGGATGGTCCCGTCGTCCCACACGATGGCTACCCGATCGTCCTCGACGCCCTGCAGGTGGCCGGCGTCGGCTTCGCTGTCCAGCGTGCCGCTCGCGACGATCCGATGGAGATCGAGCACCTCCGCGGGTGTCAGCGGCGTATTGCCCTCGGCGAGCCCCCTCGCGGCCTCCATGGCCGCGTAGTTGTTGACGATCATGCGCTCGCCCTTGTCGGCGGGCCGCCGCCCGCTGCGCAGCAGTTCCTTCGCGATCCTCCGTGTCGTGGCCGCCCCCTCCAGCAGGCTCGAGGTGATGGCCTCCTCCTCCAGCGAGGACACGAGGTAGCGGTCGCTCGATTGCCGGTTCATGACCTGCTGGTCCGTCAGGATCTGGCCACTGGCCTGCTGGTCGATGCGATGCACCATCTCCTGGATCTGGTCCACGTTGCTGAACCGGAAGGGGGAGCCGTCGATGCTGGTCAGGGGCAGGCTGCGGGAGGAGACCTGCCGGCTCAGCGCCGTCCCCAGCCACCATTGCTCGGTGGTCAGCTCCTCCGGGGGCTGCCGGTGCCGCATCTCGTCCCAGTGCAGGTACCGCCCTTTGGCGTCGACCGGCCGCGCGCTCGCGACGAGGGCGACCAGGTCTTCAGCGCGTGCGTCGCTCAGCAGGGACGCGATATCCGGGGGAGACAGGGGCACCTTCATGCCGGCGCGCCACGAGGGCTTCCTTCCTGCTAATTTTTCAGAAGTTAGCAGTAAGCTAGCAGGAAGAGACCGGTGAGGCAAGGCTCTTGCTGCTAAATTTGCAGCTAGTAGCAGGAACCTTGCACATCCCGGCCTTCGATTCCTCCCCTACAGCCGCCGAAGCTTCGTGAAGCTCTTCAGCTCGCGTGGCGGGTCCAGCGTGCGGCCCACGATGCTGAACGACACCTCCCCCACGTAGATGTCGCCGTGCGAGTCCACCGCCACCCCGTGCGGCGCGATGAACTGGCCCGGCCCCTCGCCCTCCTCCTCGTCCCCGAAGCGCGCCAGCAGGTCCCCGCCCCGGCTCAGGATGCTGACGCGGTGGCCCAGCCCCGGACACCCCTCCATGCCGCCCATCCCGTTCAGCTCGCCGATGTAGATGTTCCCGTCGGGGCCCAGCACCATCCCGTCGGGCCGGTGGATGTTGTTCCACATCTCGAGGAAGTTCCCCTCCGAGTCGAACACCTGCACCCGATGCGCCTCGCGGTCGGCCACGTAGACCCGCTCCTCCTCGTCCACGGCCACGTTGTGGGGCCGGATGAATTGCCCCGCGTCGATGCCCGGACCGCCCCACGACAGCACGTGCTCGCCGTCGGCTGTGTAGCGATGCACGTTCGAGTTCCCGTACCCGTCCGTGATGTAGAGGTCGCCGCTCACGGGCGAGACCGCCGCGTGCGTCGGCCGGTTGAACGGCGCCCCGCTCCAGATCGGCGCCGGGTCGCCCCCCAGCGTCAGCAGCAGTTCCCCGTCCTGCGACCACTTCGTGATCGAGTGCGTCCCGTCGTCGACGCACCACACCGCCTCGTCCGCGCCGATGAACATGCCGTGCGTGCGCGCGTCGAACACGCCCCGCCCGAAGCTGCGCAGGAAGCTCCCCTGCCGGTCGAACACCATCACCGGGTAGTCGGTGTTCCGCGTCAGCAGGAACACCTCGTCGTTCGAATTGACCGCCACGCCGGGCGTCTCCCGCAGCGTGACCCCTTCGGGAAGCTGCTCCCAGCCTTCCACTACCTCGTACCGGAAATCGCCATCGCCCAGGGTGACTGCCATCGCTCGACTCCTTCAGCGTGACCGCCGCCGATTGACCCCACCCGCGGACCGATCACAGACTGCGGGCGATGGTAACCGCTCGACAGCCCGCCGGGGACTCCGCCCCTGCCGGAGTCGAGGCTGGCCGTCGCCCCGCCATCCCCTCGTCCCTTCTCCGGGGCGCCCTCCGGTGGCTCCGCTGGCCCGGCGTCGGTGCCCTCCTCGTGGCGCTGTCCTACGCCCTCCTGCTCGCCGCCGGAACCCTCGTCCTCCTCCTCCCCGCCGCCTCCGCCTCCCACACCACCGCCGCCGACGCGTTCTTCACGACCGTCTCCGCGGTCACCCTCACGGGACTCGCGACCGTGCCCGTGCAGGAGCACTGGACCCTCCTCGGCGAGGGCATCCTCGCCGCCCTCACCGTCCTCGCGGGCTTTCTCTACCTCGTCGGCGCGACGGTCCTGCTCTGGCTCCTCGGGCGCCGCCTCGGGATGCGCGACTCCGGCATGAAGCGTCTCTTCCGGGGCGTCCCCGGCCTCCGCGAGGTCCTGCCCGTCGTCCGGACGGTGCTCGCCGTCGCCGTTGCCGTGCAGGCGATCGGCGCCGTCGCCCTCTTCCTGGTGCTGCTCGCCGCCGATGTCCCCGCCGACCGCGCCCTCTGGTGGGGACCGTTCCACGCGATCAGCGCCTTCAACAACACCGGCTTCTCCCTCCCCGACGGCGGCTACGCCGCCTTTCACGACGATGTCCCCGTCCTCGCCGTCACCGGCGCGCTCGCCATGCTCGGCGCCGTGGGACCCATCCCCCTCGCCCTCTACGCCTCGCGCCGCTCCGTCCGCCGCCTCCCCCTCGATACGCGCGTCATCCTGCTGGCGATGGCGGCCGTCCTCATCGGGGGCGCGGGCGTCCTCCTCATCGGCGAGTGGACGAACCCCGCCACGCTCGCCGCCGAGCCCGGCTGGCGCCGCCCCTTCCTCGCCCTCTTCGAGTCGTCCGCCCGCACGACCGGCTTCACCACCCTCGATACCGCCGCCTTCCGCGAGGAGAGCAAGGTCTTCGGCACCGGCCTGATGCTGATCGGCGGCGCCGCCGGCTCCGTCAGCGGCGGCCTCAAGGTCGCGACCATCGCCGTCCTCGCGACCGGCCTCCTGAACGCCCTCGCCGGCCGCGACCGCCTCTCCCTTCTCGGCCGCGAACTGCCGGCCTCCGCCTTCCGCCACGCCCTCGCCATCACCTTCCTCTTCGGCGGCGCCGTCGTCTTCCTCGGCGCGGGCATGATCGCCTCGTCCCACGCCGCCCCCCTCGACGCGCTCTTCGAGGCTGTCTCCGCCATCAGCCTCTCCGGCTGGTCCGTCGGCCAGACGCCCGACGCCGGCCCCTGGGAGCGCGGCCTCCTCATCGCCGCCATGCTCGCCGGCCGCTTCGGACCGCTGCTGCTCGTCATCGCGATGGCCCGCGAACGCCGTCAGCCGCCCACCCGCCACCTCGAGGACAGCATCCGCTTCGGCTAGCCGCGCCCATCGGCCGCGACTGACACGGCCACTCGCGCAGGCAGGCCTCCTGGTGGCGGTTCTAGGATGGCGCTCATGGAGCGCATCCGTGGAACACGACGGCCGGTGTGGGTCGGGGTCGTCCTCGGTGTGGCGGTTGCAGCGGCCGTGGCCGTGGGGGTTCTTCTGGCCGTCAGAAGTGGCGGTGAGGAAGCCGTCGCCACTCCGGCCTCGACGCTCACGATGGAGACCTGCCTGGCGTACATGGGGTCGGGCGATACCGTGCCCGAAGGCGGTCCCTGCTTCCTCACCATCTCCGATGGCTCCCCCGATGCCGTCACGCTGGAGTGGGTCTGGACCTCGTCGGATGCCACCCGTTGGCAGTACCGCCGGAGAAGCTGGGTGAACTTTCAGCCGCGGCCATGGGGGGACTGGATCGACCTCCCACGCGGTTGCGCGACCAACCGCGCGTGCCGCCTGGCGGGACTACCCGAGGATGCGACGCTCGACTTCCAGGTGCGCGCGGTGGGCGGCCCCGCGTCGAACATCGGAGAATTCGACACGCCCGCTCGCGGTGATCTTCCCGGTCTCTCCGCCAGCCTCGTGGTAGGTGACGGGGTCAGCGAGTGGGTGTTCGGGGATTTCGTGGTCACCATCCCCGATGGCGTGCGCCTGGCGTTCGGAGGCAGCTTCGTCACGGCATGCGCGGCGGAACAGGAGGTATGCATCAGCGAGGGCTTCTGGGTCCTTCACTTCCCGACCTCCTCCACCCTGTCGTTCTCCTACGACGGCAGCCAGGTGAGCCGTTCCATCAATCCCGCTGGTAACCAGGCCGCTGAGGTCAACGCGATCTTCGACCAGATCGTTGCCTCCATCCGCCTCGTCGGCGGAGAGTAGCGGCCCTACCCCCACTCGTACCCCGCCGCCCGCAGATCCACGTGCAGCCCTGCGTAGTCGCCCCGGAAGTGGTGCGCCAGCCGCCCACCCGCCACCTCGAGGACAGCATCCGCTTCGGCTAGGCGCGCCCCTCGACCGCGAGCGACACGGCCATTGGCGCAGGCGGGCCTGCCGGCGGCGGTTCTAGGATTGCGCGCATGGAGCGCATCCGCGGAGCACGACGGCTGGTGTGGGTCGGGGTCGTCCTCGGTGTGGCGGGTGCGGCGGCCGTGGCCGTGGGGATTCTTCTGGCCGTCAGAAGTGGTGGCGGGGAAGCGGTCGCCACTCCGACATCAACGCTCACGATGGAGACCTGCCTGGCGTACATGGGGTCGGGCGATACCGTGCCCGAAGGCGGTCCCTGCCTGATTGTCGTGTCCGATGGCTCCCCGGACTCGCTCGTCTTGGAGTGGGTGGGTGGCCCCGACAACACCGCCGGGTGGCAGTACCGGAGGACGGTCTGGAACACCGGCGAGTCTCGCCAGGAACCGTGGGGGCCGTGGACGGACATTCCCGGCAGTCACTCGGCGACCCGCGCCTTCCGCCTGACCGGCCTCAGCAGCGACACCGGGCATCGCTTCGAGGTTCGAGCGGTCACGGGTGGCGGCGAGGGGGTCCCTTCGAACCTCGAGGGTGGCATCACCCACAGGCCCGGCGAGCGTCCCCTCATCTACGCGGGCAGGATCGCCGAGGGCGACGGTCGCACGGAGTGGCAGCTCGGTGCCTTCATCTTCACGATCCCCGAGGGCATGCGCCTGGTCGGCGGCCTCTCCTGGGCGTCAGGCGGAGATTCGGGTACGTCCGTCCAGGACTTCCAGGGACGGGGCAGCCTGAATTTCGTCCACACGCAGGAAGTCGTGAGACCGCACCTGCGGGAAGACCTGTCGGCGGGCGCCCGGCTCCGTTTCCAGGTGCTGCTGAACGCCCTCATCGCCTCGGTGCGTGTCCTCCCTGACCAGTAGGGACGCCCCCACCCCCGGCTACTCCCAGTCGTACCCCGCCGCCCGCAGGTCCGCGTGCAGCCCTGCGTAGTCGCCCTGGAAGTGGTGCGCCCGCATCCCCACCCCGCGCGCCGCCTCGACGTTCGCCGCGAGGTCGTCGATGAAGAAGCATGACGCCTCCGGCAACCCGATCCGCTCCGCCGCGAGGTGGTAGATGGCCGGGTCCGGCTTCGCCAGCCCGACCAGCCCCGAGATCACGCGGTCCGTCCAGTTCACGTTCACCCCGAACTGCTCCGTGATCCGCGTCTCCAGGTCCGGCGCCGCGTTGCTCAGCAGCCCCACCCGCACGCCCGCCGCCGCCAGCGCGTTCGCCAGGTCGATGTTCGGCTGGTGGACGCGGATCGGACGTGCATACCACTCCTCGAAGAGCCCCTCGGCGCGCTCACCGCAGTGCTCCGCCAGCGACGCGATCGCCGCCGCCCGCCAGATCGAGCGGTCGCTGATGCGCCCCGTCTGCAGGTCCCGCCACGCGTCCGTGCCGTAGAGGGCGCGCCGCAGGGCGCGCGCCGGCAGGCCGTTCCGCTCGCAGAACGCGTCGTACTCGTCCCAGTCCTGGCGCAGGAGCACGCCGCCGAAGTCGAACAGGACCGCGCGGTCGCCGGACATCGCGGGCTCGCTAGCTCGACTGCGCGCGCTGGTAGAAGTTGAGGCCCTCGATCGCCGGCCGGAAGACCGCCGGCATCCGCCGGAACATGTCGTCCACCGTCCACGGCTCCTTGCCCTGGATCTGCCGGATCATGTCGGGCGTGTTGAACAGCGACACCTGGTACCCCGAGGCCCCGATCACCTGCCCGTTGATCCAGCCCGACTCCGTGCTCGCCAGGTACACCACCGGCGGCGCCACGTTGTCCGGTGACATCTCCCGCGCGCGGTCCTCCGCCGCGCGCTGCTGGGCCGCGTCGAGCTGCCGCCGCCGCTCCGGCGGGATCGTGTCGCCCATGCGCGTGGCCGCGCCCGGGCTGATCGCGTTCGCGGTCACGCCGTAGCGGCCGAGCGCGTTCGCGCACGAGTACGTCAGGCCCACGATGCCGAGCTTCGCCGCCGCGTAGTTCGGCTGCCCCGGCGAACCGGAGAGACCGGACACCGATGTGAAGTTGATCAGCCGGTAGTCGCCCTTGCGCTCCTGCCGCCAGTAGATGGAGGCGTACTTGGAGGTGTTGAACGTGCCCTTCAGGTGGACCGCGATGACCGCGTCCCACTCGGCCTCGGTCATGTTGAAGATCATGCGGTCCCGCAGGATGCCGGCGACGTTGCAGAGGATGTCGAGCGACCCGTACTCGTTCAGCGCCGTGCGGATGATCTGTTCCGAGGCGTCGTAGTCCGAGACGTCGTCGAAGTTGGCGACGGCCGTGCCGCCCGCGGCCTCGATCTCGCGCACCACCTCGCGCGCGGGCGCGTCGTCCGCGCCCTCGCCGTCGACGCTGCCGCCGAGGTCGTTCACGACCACGGCCGCGCCTTCCGCCGCCATCAGCTTCGCGATCGAGGCGCCGATGCCCCGCCCCGCGCCCGTCACGATCGCCACGCGATCCTTCAGTCGATCCGCCATGTGGGTGCTCCTCTGCCCTGCTGGTTCTGGTCTCGCGGGCGCTCGCGGCCCGTGTATTCACAAAGCCGCCCCATTCTGCCACCCGCCCCCGAAGGCGCGAGCGCGCCCCGCCCGCCGCCCCTCCCGCGTGGCAGAATGGCGCTCCCCATGACCGATATGGACGCCCCCGACGACAAGCACCGCCCCTACGACCGCGACAGCGTCGACCACGTCCTCACCACGACCCGCTCCGTGCGACGCCGCCTCGACTTCGACCGCCCCGTCGAGCCCGAGGTCATCGAGGAGTGCATCGGCATCGCCATCCAGGCCGCGCCCGGCGGCGGCCAGGCCCGTCCCTGGCACTTCATGGTCGTGACCGACGAGGCCAAGCGCGACGCCATCGGCGGGCTCTACCGAGAGGGCTTCTACCAGTTCGCCGGCGCCCGCCCCATGCGCCCCGTCATCGCCTACCTCGCCGACAACATCCACCGCTGCCCCGTCCTCATCATCCCCTGCATCGAAGGGCGCGCCGAGAACGACGGGCAGGGCGCCCAGGCGAGCCTCTACGGCCAGATCCTGCCCGCCGCCTGGTCGCTCCAGATGGCGCTCCGCACGCGCGGCCTGGGCACCGCCTGGACCGGCATCCACCTCCGCTACGCCGAGGAGGTCGCCAACCTCCTCGCCATCCCCGACACCGTCAGCCAGGCGACCCTCTTCCCCGTCGCCTACTTCACCGGCGACGACAACTTCAAGCCCGTCGAGCGCCCGCCCCTCTCCGAGGTCATCCACTGGGACGCCTGGGGCTCCCGCGACAAGCCCATCGCCTGACGCCGCCGGTCAGACGTGGTCGCTCAATGCATCGGCGCCCCACTGGTTGAGGCTCTTCCCTTCCGCCGCCGCCGCGACGGACACGCTCGCGTGGAGCTCCGGCTCGAGCCGCACGTTGAACCGTCCCGAGTAGCGGCGCCGGGGCTCGGCGCCGTCCTCCGCACACATCTCAAGGAACACCCTGAGCGAAGCCGCCCCCTCTGTCCTGAGCCCGGAAACGTCCCGGGCATAGAAGTCGGCGCCGCCGTTCAGGTCCAGAAACTCTCCGCGGAACATGTCGATCTCCGGGTCGAACTGAATCACGGCGTGATAGCCGTCAATCTCCATGATGTTGGTCTTCATGGTTCTACTCCGTTCCGCTTCAACCAGTTGCGAGTCGTCGTCAGGCTATCTTTCGCCACGAGCATGGCCTGCCTCGAGCTACCCGCCCGCCACGTCGAACACGAACCGCGCCGCCTCCCCGGCTGCCTCCGCCAGGTTCTCCGCCTCCGTCCGCCCCGAGGCCTTGCGCGGCTTGAGCCCGTGGTCGCCGTCGGGCAGCCAGTGCACCCGGACCCGCTCCGAGAGCGCGTACCCCGCCACCTCCTCCCGCCGCCCGAACGGGTCGCGCTCGCCCTGCAGGATGAGCACCGGCGTGCCGATCGCCTCGAGGTGCGCCGTGCGCAGCCGGTCGGGCTTTCCCGGCGGGTGGAACGGGTACCCGAGGCAGACTACCCCCGCGACGCCCGCCTCCTCCGCCACCATGCTCGCGATGCGCCCGCCCATCGACTTCCCGCCGATGACCAGCCCCTCCGCCCCGAGGTCGTCGATGACCTCGCGCCAGCTGGCCTCCAGCACGCGCCCCGGGTTCGGCCCCGGACGCTTCCCCGTCGTCCGCCGCGCGGCCATGTAGGGGAACTCGAAGCGCACGGTGCGCACCCCCTCTCCCGCGAGCAGTCCCGCCACGCGCTCCATCCAGGGGTGGTCCATGGGCGCCCCCGCCCCGTGCGCCAGCACGAGCGTGGGCGCATCCTCCGGCCCGTCGATCAGGTAGCGGCCGCTCGTCTCCGCCGCCATCGAACGCCTGCTCCTACTCCACCACCCGCCACTGCACGAGCGTGTACGCTTCGTCGCCCTCGCCCTTGTCCTCGAACGCAACCTCCACCTCCGCCCCGATCACGACGTCCTGCGTCCGGTCCCCGAGCAGGTTGCCGGCCATGCGCACGTTCCCCGCGTCCGGCAACTCGACCAGCACGACGATGTAGGGGGTCGCCTCTTGCAGCGCCGGGTGGACCGGGTGCCAGACCCGCTCCCAGCTGTAGATGAGCCCGCGACCCGAGACCTTCGTATACCCCAGGTCGTACGAGTGACACTGGTAGCAGATCCACTCCGGCCCCCACTGGAAGCCGTCGCAGGCGCGGCACTGCTGCACCACCAACTCGTGGCGCTCGGCCGCCTTCCAGAACTCCGCCCCCAGCCCGTCGTTCGCCGGGGCCGGACGGGGCAGGCCCTCCGGCAGGTAGGCGCCCGTCTCGGCGCTCACGCGTCCACGCCCCGGTCCGCCGCCAGGATCAGGTCGCTCACCGGCTGCACCATCGGCCCCGACGTCACCATCGAGACGTTCGCGTCCGGTACCTGGCAGGTCGAGTCGCCCCGCACCTGCCGCACCGCCTCGTGCACCAGCTCAAGGCCGTGCATGTAGCACTCGGCCAGGTTGCCGCCGCTCGTGTTGAGCGGCAGCTTCCCGTCGGGCGCGGAGAAGTTCTCCAGCGTGAAGAAGTCGTTCACCTCGTCCGGCTCGCAGAAGCCGTGCTCGACGATGCTCATGAGCACGCCGCCGGTGAAGTTCTCGTAGCTCTGGAGCACGTCCACGTCCTCCGGACCGAGGCCCGCCATCGCGTACAGCCGCGGCGCCAGCGTCTTGAAGTTCGAGGTCGCGTAGTCCGGCGAGTTGTGCGCCGTCGCCGCCTGCCGGTAGTCCGACCCCTGGGCCGCGCTCAGCACCCACGCCGGCTGCTGTTTCATGTCCTTCGCGCGCTCCGCGCTCGTCACGATCAGGGCCGCCGCCCCGTCGTTCTCCTGGCAGCAGTCGAACAGGTGGAAGGGCTCCACGATCATGCGCGAGTTGTCGTACATCTCCTCCGTCAGCTCGCGCCCGTACATCACCGCCCGCGGGTTCGACTGCGCGTGCCGGTAGGTGGCCATCGAGATCGCCCGCAGCGCGCTCTGCTCCGCGCCGTGCTCGTGCATGAAGCGGCGGATGCGCATCGCGAACGACTGCGCCGGCGAGAGCAGCCCGTAGGGCGCCGTGAAGGCCCCCGGACCCGGCGCCGTCGGCGTCTGCGGGCCCTGGCCGAAGCGCCCGAACTGGCCCTGCGCCAGCCCCCGGTACACGACCACGTACTTCGAGTACCCCGCCACGACCGCCGCCACCGCGTTCGCGACCGCTCCGGAGCCGCCGCCACCGCCGCCGCCCCAGACCATGTTGTTGAAGGTCAGGTCCGGGCTGCCGAGCGCGGTCATCAGCCGGGACGGGTCGTTCCGGTCGTCCGCGTAGGACGCGAACCCGTCGATCTCGCGCACGTCGATGCCCGCGTCCTCGGCGGCCAGCTGGACGGCGTCGAGCACCAGCTTGACCTCGGGATCGGGCGACTGCCCCCGCTTGTAGTAGGTGGTCTCGCCGATGCCCACGATGGCGGTCTTGCCGCGCATGGTGGCGTCCTCCGTCATGCTCGCCTCCGGCGCTTCAGGCTACGCCCGAATCGTACACGCCACCCCCGTACGGGGGCCTTGTATCCTCACGCGAGCGGGGGTAACACCGGAAGGGGAGGAGCGATGACGGTGATGGAGCACCGGGGCTACCGCGGGGTGGTCTCGTTCGACGACGAGGCCGGCGTCCTCTTTGGCGAGGTGATCGGCACGCGTGACATGATCACCTTCGAGGGCGAGTCCGTTGCGGAGGTCCAGGTCGCCTTCCGCGAATCCGTCGACGGATATCTGGAATTCTGCGAGGAGCGAGGCCGCGAGCCGGACAAGCCCTTCTCCGGCAAGATCCCGCTTCGCATCTCGCCGGACCTCCACCGCGCCGCAACCGAAGCCGCCTGGGCCCGCGGCAAGAGCCTCAACGCCTGGCTCGCCGAGACCGTGGCCGAAGCCGTGCGCTGACCCGTGCCAGCGCCCCCTTCCCCTCCCCTCCCCCGCGCGCTTCACTCCACGCCGTGCCTGCCGTCCGGCCTGGACTACGGTGACGAGTCGTATGCACTGACGGGCCAACCGGGGGTCCGCAGAACCCCCAGCCCCTTACCCCCTGCTACCCTCCGGCCATGCCCGGATCCGGCGCCCTTGGGGTGGCTCGTGTCCGGAGGTGACGCCATGGACCGCTACGTCGACCCCACCGAGCAACTCGTCACCGAGATTTTCGTGCGGGACATCGCGAAGTCGACGGCGTTCTACCGCCGCCTGGGCTTCGAACTGGTCAGGGACGACGGTGACTTCGTCGAGCTCGCATGGGAGGGTCACCGCCTCTTCCTCGATGAGCGGGCCGAACTCGGGCCGGTACCCGACACCGTGCAGGCCAATGTTCGCGTGATGGTTCCCGATGTCGACCGGTACTGGGTGCTGGCGGCGGAGATGGGCGCGCGCGTCCTCGCTCCGATCGCGGACAAGTCCTACGGGTTGCGCGACTTCGCCATCGCCGACCCCGACGGCTTCGCCGTGCGCTTCGCCACCCCACTTGAAGACCGGGGATGAGGCTGGCCCCTACGCCGCCGGAATCTCCTTCGACCACATCCATGCGGGAAGCCAGCGCGAGAACAGCCGCACCGCTTCCTCGTCGCGCCGGCTCGGCGAGAGCATGTACTTCGCCTTCCCCTTGCCCGAGCGCGAGTACGCGAACGTGCCGTTGGCCGTCTTCCCGATCGCGATGAACCCGTTCGCGTTGTTCGAGCTGATGGCGATGAGCCCGTTCGAGTTCACGCTCGAGAACGCGATGACGCCCGTCGCGTTGATGGTGGCGAAGGCCACCAGGCCGATCGCGTTGACGCTGCAGATGGCGACAACGCCGACCGCGTTCACCGCGCTGACGGCAATGACCCCGATAGCGTTGACCGCGCTGATCGCGACCAGCGCAATGGCGTTGTTGGTGTCGAAGACCATGTGTTCCCTGCTCTCTCTGAAGCCGTGAGCCTACAGAACGCCCCTAGGTCGCGACCACCCGGTAGCGCGTCGCGTCCAGCGATTCCATCACGTCCGCGATGCCCGCCGGCATCCGCTCGACGCCTTCCGTGCCACGGGGCGCGCCGTAGCGCTCCTCCAGCGAGGCCACCCGCGCGTCGAGCACATCCTGGTCCCGCCACTGCTCGAACCAGCAGATCATGCCCGGCACATCCTCCCGTTCGTGCGCGATGTGCGTGACGTTGCCGGGGAACTCCTGGCCGGTCCGGCTCAAGTCAACGGCGAGGTCCCGCAGGTCCCTCTCCCGGCCCGGCTTCGCCCGCGCGATCGCCCACCCCGTGATCGACGCCTCGTACCAGTCCCGGTCGGGGTTCACGTGGTTGCGGAGCAGGTCGTACCCGAGCTGCTCCCGACGCTGGATCGACGTGTACAGCCGCGACCCCTCGGGCCCCTCCGGCCCGCCCGCCAGCATCGGCCGGATGCGCTCCACGTGACGCTCCAGCAGCGGCATCGTCGCCCACTGCTCGTACCAGAGGAAGTCGCGCGGGTCGTCCAGGTTCTGCAGGCAGATGTAGATGTCGCAGCCCTCGTCCAGCCGGTTCGAGGTCTCCGTCAGCTCGTTCGCGATCGCGATGAAGCTGTTCTCCCGCCCCGGACGCGCCGTCAGTCCCACCGTCCACGTGATCACCACGCTACTCCTCCGGTCCCTCGAACGCGCCCGCCAGCGCCCCCGGGAAGTCCTGCCCCGGCCCCCGCCGCGTCGCCACCTCCCCGATGTGGTAGTAGGCGTGCGCGATCGTGCGGAACACCAGGTAGCGCAGCGTCGTCGCCGGGAACGGACCCCAGGCGGGCACGACCGTCTCGGCCAGGTCCGCGTCGCTCATGTCCCCGAAAAACGCCTCCGCTTCCGCCCGCACCTCCCGCGCCGCCGCCGCGATCCCCTCCCAGTCCCCACACTCCCCGCTGAACTCGTACTCGGCGTGCTCGCGAGCGAAGGTCGGGTGCATCGCCCCACCCCGCATCACCTCGTTCACGTAGAAGTCGAACCCGCCGATCAGGTGCCGCAACGTCCACCCGAACGCGCTCGCGCCATCCGGCCGCGCCGTCGCCTCCTCCGCCGTCATGTCCGCGTAGGCGCGGTCGAGGTCGTCCCATGCATCGAACAGCAGCGGCACGAGGGTCCGGTCGCCGGGCATCGCAGCCTCCCCGCGAGGGTGTTGGGAGTCTACGGCTTGCGGCAGGGCCTTGTGGGATGGCTATGCTTGGTATGTGAGTAAGGCAGGAAACACCGAAGCGGAAGAAGAACTGACCGACAAGGAGAAGCGCCGCAAGAGGGTGGTACTCCAGATGCTTGCCGATCGAGACAAGCGCCAACCCATGTCACGCGAGGAGTTCAAGAGACTGCGAGACGAAGGCCGGCCCTAGCCCGTTCCGCCTTTGTCCAGCGCCGCCAGCAGACGCGCCTTGTCCGCCACGAACTCCGGGTCCGTCACGATGTCCGGGTGGCGCGGGCGCGGGTAGTCGACCTCGAAGCGGGCGGCCATGCGCGCCGGACGCGGCGTCATCACGTAGGCCACGTCCGAGAGGATGAGCGCCTCCTCCACGTCATGCGTCACGAACAGCACCGTGCGCGCGTCGCTCGCCCAGACCTCCTGCAGCCACTGGTGCATCTCCCGACGCGTGATCGCGTCCAGCGCCCCGAACGGCTCGTCCAGCAGGAGCACGTGGCGCGGCACGAGGAACGTCCGCAGCAGCGCCAGGCGCTGACGCATCCCCCCGCTCAGCTGCGAGGGCCAGCTTTCCTCGAAGCCCGCCAGCCCGAACCGTTCGAACAGGTCGAGCGCGTGCCGGCGCGCCTCCGCCTTCGGCTCGCCCGCGATCTCCGCGCCCAGCACGGCGTTCCCGATCGCCTTCCGCCACGGGAGCAGCAGGTCCTTCTGCGGCATGTAGGCCGCCAGGCCCGGCTCCCCGACGGTCGACTGCCCTTCGATCAGCGCCTCGCCCGCGTCCGGCGCCAGCAGCCCCGCGAGCACCTGCAGCAGCGTGCTCTTGCCGCAGCCGCTCGGCCCTACGAGGCTCACGAACGCGCCCGGCGCCGCCTCCAGGTCCACCCCGTCGAGCACCTCGACGGGGCGGGTTCCCGGAAACGTGTGCCGCAGCCCGCGGATGGCGACGGCTGCTTCGCTCATCGCTCCCCCTACGGGAGGAAGTCGTTCGTGAACGCGTCCTCCACGTCGATCGCCGACTCGGTCAGCCCCGCCTCGCGCAGGAAGCTCTCGAAGCGGGTCCAGACGTCCAGCTCCTGCCGGCCCCAGTTGTCGGGGTCGGAGGTGTATCGCTCGGCAAGATACGCCGCGCTCGCCTTCACCAGCTCCTCGTCCAGCTCCGGCGCGGCTTCGAGCAGGATCTCGGCCGCTTCCTCGGGGTTCTCGATCGCGTAGCGATAGCCCCGCGCCGTCGCCTCCATGAAGGCCTCGACCAGGTCGGAGTCCTCGTCGATCAGCGACTCGCTCGTCACGATCATCGGCGTGTACCAGTCGGGGATGCAGTCCGTGTGGTCGATGAAGCGCACGAACGACACGTCCCGGCCCAGCACCTCCGTGTAGCGGATGCCGTCCCAGGCGTCGAAGATCCAGACGAAGTCGTAGTCGCCCTGCTCCATGCCGACGATGTAATCGACGTTCCCGATGATGGCGTACTCGACCGTGTCCGGGTCGCCCCCGCCGCACTCGACGAGCTTCGAGATGAGCGCTGACTCCAGCGCTCCGCCCCAGCCGCCGTAGGTCTTGCCGGCGAGGTCGCCGGGGCCTTCGATCCCCTCTTCGGCGAGGGCGATCAGGCTCGACGTGTTGTGCTCGATGACGGCCGCGATGGCGACGACCGGGATGCCCTGCTCGCGCGCCGGGATCACGCTCTCCTGCACCGAGATGCCGAAGTGCGCGACTCCGGCTCCCACCGCCTGGTCGACGATGTTCTCGCCGGGCTGGACGATCTCGACGTTGAGGCCGGCGTCCTCGTACCACCCCTTCGCCTTCGCGATGTAGACGCCCGCGTGGTTCGTGTTCGGCGTCCAGTCGAGCATGAAGGTGACGTCCGTGGGCTCGTCCGGTTCGTCGTCGCCGCAGGCGATGACGACCAGCCCCAGCGCCACCAGCAGCAGGGGTATCAGCAGGTACCGTGCGTTCAGGAATCTCATGAGCCGTTCTCTCCTTGGTCGTTGGCGTATTTCCATGGCGAGGCGACCCTCGCCAGCAGGTGCACCGCCACGAAGAGGGCGATGCTGAGAAGCGCGATCACGACGATCGCGGCGAAGATCTGGTCGGTCTGGTAGGCCGAGCGGGAGCGGATGATGAAGATTCCCAGGCCGCTCTGCGCTCCCACCCACTCGCCGAAGATCGCCCCGATGACCGCGTAGGCGGCGGCGATCTTGAGTCCCGCGAAGAACGAGGGAACTGCGGAGGGGATGAGCACGTGCCGCAGGACCTCCAGCCTGCTCGCCCCCATGCTGCGAACCAGCGCCACCATCTCCCGGTCCGCCGATGCGAGGCCGTCAACCGTGCTCACGACGATCGGGAAGAAGCAGACCAGTCCCACGACCGTGACCTTTGGCTCGATCCCAAGGCCGAGCCAGACGACGAGCAGCGGGGCCAGCACGATCATCGGGATCGTCTGGGACGTGACCGCGATCGGGTAGAGGACGCGGCGCACGATGGGGATGCTCGCGATCAGCACCGCCAGGATCACGCCGCCCGCGGCAGCGGCCCCGATTCCGGCGATCGCCTCCACCGCCGTCGTTCGGATGTGGGCGGGGAAGAGGTGACCCTTCTCGGCAAACACATCCCAGATGGCGCTAGGCGCCGGCAGGATGTACGGCCGTGTGTCGAGCACCTCGACCATCAGCTCCCACAGCCCCACGAGCGCCGCCAGCAACACGAGCGCCGGCGCGTACTCCCAGGCCGCGCCGCCCCAGCGCCCCAGCAGCCGCCCCCCTCGCAGGGGAAGCGTGCGCGGCAGGGAGGGAACCTCAGCTGCCATCGCGGAACTTCCCGGTCAGGCTGTCGATGGTCGGCCCGCCTGCCTGGGCCGTCTGCTCGACCTTGATGACGGTCACGAGACCCTGCGCGCCCGCGTTCAGGCAGGCCTCGTGGACCTGCCGCATCAGCGGCCAGACCTCGTCGGGTTCGCCCTCGACGGTCGTGCCGAGGGCGCCCACCTCGTACTTCAGTCCCGAGCTCTGCACCGCTCCGATGGCGGCGTCGATGTGCTTGTAGGGGTCGTCGGGTGTGCCGGCGGGGCTCGCCAGGCACTGCAGTTCCACGATCATGCGCGCCCTCCTTGCGCTGCCGGGGGCGCCCGATCGGTCGGAACCTGGGGAGAAAGGGTGAGGCCGGCTCAGCGTCTGTTCGCTGAACCCCTGCCGGGCAGGCACGTCGAACTCCGGCGCCTCTGCGCCGCACTCGTACTTGCTGCCGAAGCTGTTACCTTCACGCCGCTTCCCTACGCTCGCATTACCGAGATCAGGTTCCTGGGGTGGTCCTCGCGGATCTCAGCCTTTCGGCCCCCCCGGCGGCAGATTCCGTATCCGGAATTTGCACCCTCCACGCTAGGCGCGGCCTTCCCCTGCGTCAACCGCCGCCCCGCCGCCTGACCCTGTACGCGCATGGCGGTATACTCGCGTGGCTTTAGCGATTCCATCCTCAGGCAATCACAGGGAGGCCCCAGTGGCAGTAGCCTCAACGACCCTCGAAGGGACCGCGCTCGAGCGCGTCCACAAGCTCACCCAGGTCATTCGCGAAGGCGGCGACGAAGCCCAGAAGCTGCGCCGCCTCCCCGACGAGACCGTCGACATCCTCATCGACGAGGGCATCTTCCGCTTCACCCTCCCGCCCGAGCTCGGCGGCGAGGATGCCAGCTCCATGGAGACCATCGAGGTCCTCGAAGCCATCTCCGCCATCGACGCTTCCGTCGGCTGGAACGTGATGATCGGCTCCGAGATCAACGCCATGGCCGCCGGCGGCATGGACAAGGACCTCGCCAAGGAGGTCTACCTCGATAACCCGCGCGTCATCATGTGCGGCGGCGGCGGCCCCGGGACGATCCCCGGCAAGGCCGTCGAGCAGCCCAACGGCGACTACAAGATCTGGGGCCAGACCACCTTCCAGAGCGGCTGCCACCAGGTCGAGTGGGCCTTCATGTCCTGCCCCATCTACGAAAGCGAAGATGCCGAGGGCCCGATCATGGACGAGGCCATGGGCATGCCGAAGATGAAGATGTTCTTCGTCAACAAGTCCAAGTTCGAGATCGTCGACACCTGGGACGTCGCCGGCCTGCGCGGCTCCGGCAGCCACGACGTCAAGTGCGACGGCGCCATCATCGAGAAGAAGTGGCGGGACGTTGAGCTGGTGTCGCTGCCGGCGCACTACCCCAACCCCGTGTTCCGCATCCCGGTTCCCCTGCGCCTTTCCTACAACAAGGCGGCGGTGGCCCTCGGTGTCGGCCGCGGCGCCCTCGACGTGTTCGAGGACCTCGCCCAGAACAAGGTCCCGATGCTCTCCAGCGGCACCCTCCGCGAGCGCCCCGTCGCCCAGTACCGCACGGGCGAGGCGGAGGCGACCGTGCAGGCCGCCCGCGCGTTCGTGATGGAGTCGATGCGCGAGGTCGAGGACGAGCTTCACGCCGGCGCCGAGCACCCCAGCGCGGAGATCACGAAGAAGGCGCGGCTCGCCTGCACCTTCGCGGCCAACGCCTGCATGCACGCTGTGGACCTGATCCACAACACCGCCGGCACCACCGGCGCGCGCATGTACAGCCCGCTCGAGCGCAAGCTCCGCGACGCGCACGGCTGCGCCTCCCACCGCTGGGTCGCGCACCCGTTGTACGAGACGATCGGCAAGCTCTACCTGGGCCACGAGCCCGACTTCGAGTTCCAGGGCGCCTAGCCGAACCACCCCTCCGCACCCACACCAAGAGGCCGGGCAAATCGCCCGGCCTCTTTGCGTCGCGTCAGCCGATAACGCCCGCTTCCGCCAGTTCCGCCAGTTCGTCGTCGCCCAGCCCCAGGTCGTCCGTCAGCACCTCGTGGGTGTGCTGGCCGAGGAGCGGCGAGCCCACGAGCGGCACGTCGCTCGCCGACATGCGCGGCGGCCACCCGAGCAACTGCACCTCGCCCCATTCCTGGTGCTCGATCGTCTTCACGAAGCCGCGTTCGTTCAGGTGCGGGTTCTCGTAGATGTCCTGCGTGTCGAGCACGGCTCCGCAGGGCACGCCCGCCTCGCCCAGGAGGCGCATCACCTCGTGCTTGTCCCGCTGCCGCGTCCACGCCTCGATCTCGGCGGTCAGGGCGTCGCTGTTGTCGCGCCGCGCGCCGGCCGTCGCGAACCGCTCGTCCTCGCGCAGGTCCGGCCGCCCGATGGCGTCGCAGAAGGCATCCCACATGCGGGGCGTCACGATCAGGAGGATGACGTAGTCGTTCGGCCCGCCGGGGGCGCACGCGTAGAGGCGGGAGGTCGCCTGCGCCCCCTGGCCCGTGCGCGGCGCGGCCTTGCGACCCCAGTCCGCCCCGCTCGAGATGGCCGTCCGCAGCCAGTAGGTCATCGCCTCCTGCATGGAGATTTCGAGGGCCTGTCCCTCGCCCGTCCGCAGCCGCTGGATGTAGGCCGCGCAGATGGCGAGCGCCATCTGCACGCCCGTGCCCGAGTCGCCCACCGTGATCCCGGGGCGCAGGGGCGGCCCGTCGGGCTCGCCCGTCACCGCCACGGAGCCGCCCGCCGCCTGCGCGATCATGTCGAAGCACTTGTAGTCCGAGTAGGGGCCCGACAGCCCGAAGCCCTTGATGCGCGCGTAGATGATCGCCGGGTTGGCCGCCTTCATCACGTCGTAGGTCAGGCCGAGCTTCTCCATCACGCCCGGCCCGTAGTTCTCGACGAATACGTCGTACTGCGGCGCCAGCCGGAGCAGGATCTCCCGGCCGCGCTCGTCCTGCAGGTCCAGCGCGAGGCTGCGCTTGTTGCTGTTCCAGTTGACGAAGTAGGGCGAGTTGTCCTGTCCCGTGTAGACGCCGCGCCCGGGGTCGCCCACGCCCGGCCGCTCGATCTTCACCACGTCCGCGCCCAGCCACGCGAGCGCCTGCGTACACGAGGTTCCCGCCTCGTACTGCGTCATGTCGAGGATTCGCACTCCATCCAGCGCCGGCATGAGGTCCCTCCCGAGACATCGAACGTCAGGCGCAGTCTAGAGCGTTCACGGCAAGCCCCGCGCCGCGCTTTGTGCCTGGCCGGCGGCCCGCCTACGCTGGCTCGGTGCCCCCGGAACGCATCCGCGTCGACTTCCGCAAGTACCCCGACGCCCAGCACTGGCAGTACGACCTCCGCTGGCTCGCCGAGGACGAGTACGGCACATGGCTCTGGGGCCCGCCGGGCACGCGCGCCCAGCGCAGCGACGAGCCGCCCATCACGTTCAGCTCCACCAACCTCAAGCTCGTCACCGACGGCTGGTGGGCGGGCATCTGGCAGGCATCCGGCGAACCCGAGGTCTATGTCGACATCGCCACTCCGGCGGTGTGGAGCGAGGGCAGGGTCACGCTGATCGACCTCGACCTGGACGTGGTGCGCCTCCGCTCCGGCGCCGTCCGCATCCTGGACGAGGACGAGTTCGCCGAGCACCAGGTCGCCCTCGGCTACCCCCGGGAGCTGATCGAGGGCGCCCGCGAAGCGTGCGAGCGCGTGCGCGTCATGCTCGAACGCAACGAGGAGCCCTTCGCCACCGCCGCCGCCACCCGCCTCGCCCAGGCGGTCGCGCTCGCGAAGGAGCAGCCGGGCGACGGGTAGGGACTCGGCCGGGGTGGGGGACCGATGCGAGTGGGTTTGAAGTGGTACGCCAGAGAGGATTCGAACCTCTGACCTCTACCTCCGCAGGGTAGCGCTCTATCCACTGAGCTACTGGCGCACGTTTTCTGGTGCCGAAGGTGAGATTTGAACTCACACGCCCGCAAGGGGCACTACGCCCTGAACGTAGCGCGTCTGCCTGTTCCGCCACTTCGGCGCCATCGACCATTATCTTCCGGCGCCCGCTCGCCTTCAAACCGCGCCCCGCGCGCTGGCGGATGAGGTGGGTCGGCTCTAGACTCGGAAGCGCGTTGGGCGGTTAGCTCAGATGGTTAGAGCGCGTCGTTCACACCGACGAGGCCACTGGTTCGAGTCCAGTATCGCCCACCAGCACGTACCGTACTCATAACTTGGCCTGACAGGGCGACGTCGGCGGCGTCTCCGCCCCCGATGGGGCTGTCCGGCGGGGTCGGGATCGTGTAGTGGATCGTGGCGGCGCCGGGGGCGACGGCGATCTCCTTCACGAACGAGCGGATGAAGGCCTTCGACTCGGTCAGTTCGCTCGTCCCCTGGTACGTCTACCGTTTCACCTGCTGAGGCTTTGCGATCGCAGCTGTTCGCAGCGTGAACGACGACCTGCGAGCCGCAGGTCGCAACTGTGACGAGCTCCAGGGCCTACCCGGTGACGGTGAACAGGTCGTAGAAGTCCAGCCCGAGCACGCGCAGCAGGCGTCTCCGCACCTCCGGCGAGGGGCAGCGCGCGCCACTCATGAGCTGGGAGAGATAGCCCGAGGAGATCCCGACCCGGCGCGCAAGCTCGTTCTGGGAGATGTGCCGCTCCTCGAGGAAGGCCCACACCGGGGCCCGGTTGAGGGTGACCCGCAGCGGGTTGCGCCGGTAGGTCATCGCACCGTTACCCGCGGACGGAGCGCCCATCCCCTCAGTTGCCCCCGCCGGAGGCGGCGGCTGGCGGCGGGTCGCTGCGGACGACGAGCGGGGTGAGCGGGGGCAGGCCGCCGGCGAACAGCTCGGCGAAGGGGCGATTCACGGAGTCCGGCGCGCCCGTGGTGTACGAGACCCACTCGCCCTCGTTCAGCGCCCAGGCGGCGGACAGGGCGTGCTCGCGCGCGCACTCGGCCAGCCCCTCCACGCCGCCGCCCTCGTAGAGCACGAGGCTGAAGCCCCCGGCGACCTCGCCCCGCAGGCAGCCGGACCAGTCCGCGGGCGTGGCGAGCGCGCCCACCGGGTCCTCGCTCGCCGGTCCCTCGCTCGCCGCAACCAGCGGCGTGAGCGAGGGCACGCCCTCGGGGTAGAGCGCCGCGAAGGGCTCGTTGACGAAGCCCGGCGCTTCGGGGAGGTAGGCGACGTAGCGGCCCTCGTGCAGGGCGTAGAGGCCCCGCACGCCCCGGCTCTCCGCGCAGGCCGCCAGCTCCTCGACGCTCCCGCCCTCGAAGACGAGGAGGCTGAAGCCCGCCGCCAGGGCGCCCTTCAGGCAGTGCCCCCAGGACTCCTCGGCGGTGACCTCCAGAGCCACGCGGTAGACGCGCGTGCGGCTGCCGTCCGCCGACGTGACGGTCACGGTGATCTCCGGGACGCCATCGAGCGCGACCTGGTGGCCCGCGGTCCGCCGGTGGGTATCGGGCGGCTCGACCACGACGGTGGTCCGCCGCTGCGCCGCCTCGGCGGTCACGGTGGTCGTCGTCACCCCCTCGCCGGGTACGCCCGCGTACTCCGTGCGCAGCGGCGAGAACGCGCCGATCGCGACGCCCTCCAGCGCGAGCGAGGCGAGGCGCGCGTCGATGGCGTCGGGCATGTTGTAGGTGTAGACCTTGCCGTCGTTCGCGTCTGCGACGTACATGAGGGCGCCGTCGGACCAGATGCCGCGCGGGCTGTTGTTGCCGACGCGGCCGAGCTCCGTGAAGTCCTCGTCCCCGACCCGCTCGAGGCTGGCTCCCTCACCTGCCGCTTCAACCTCCTCGCGGGCAGGGAGGCGGTAGGCGAAGAGGCGCGGGGGACTCGAGGGGTCGGAGACCCAGAGCGTGACGCCGTCGGACCAGATGCCCCGGGGGGAGCCGTTGGCGGGGTCGAGCGCGTACTCGGCGAGGAGGGCGCCGCTCTCGAGGTCGTAGGCGAAGACGGCGTTGCGGCGTTCATCGAGGACCCACATGGTCTTGCCGTCGGACCAGATGCCACGGGCGTCGGCGTTGCGCTCGCCGAGCTCGATGTCACGGTCCGCGAGGCGCTCGCCGCTGGTGAGGTCGTAGGCGAAGAGGCGCTCGCGGCCGCTGTCGCCGACCCACGCGCGCCCCTTGCCATCGGACCAGATGCCGCGGGGCGCGCGGTTGCGCTCGTCCAACTCGAACTCGCGCTCCTCGACGCGCTCACCCGTCTTCAGATCGTAGACGTAGGCGGCGTCGGCGGCGCCGTCGGCGTTGTGGAGGAGCCAGAGCACTGCCCCGTCGGACCACATCCCGGTAGGCGTGCCGTGATCACCGTCCAGCGCCTCGATGTCGTGCTTCGCGGTCCACTCGAAGTCGGCCTCGCTCGGCCGGGGAGGGGCCGTGATGGCGGGCCCGACCGGCGGCTGTGGCTGGTCCGGCGGCTCCGGGTCCACGTTGTTCTCCGGGGGGTCCGGCGGCTCCGGGTCCACGTTGTTCTCCGTGTTCTCGGTGTTCTCGGTGTTCTCGGTGTTCTCGGTGTTCTCCGGGTGGTCCGGATGCGCGAACGCCTGCTGGGGCAGCAGCAGGGCCAGGCCGAGGGCCGCCGTCGCAAGCGCGAGCAGCAGGGCCGGAGCGGGGGAACGCCGGGAGAGGAAGGAGGAGGCCCG
Organism: Tepidiformaceae bacterium; assembly: GCA_965203115.1. GTDB lineage: Bacteria > Chloroflexota > Dehalococcoidia > Tepidiformales > Tepidiformaceae > UBA2991. The sequence goes on from OZ241859.1 coordinate 836,115, forward strand.
CCGCACGGCTAGCCTCCCGGCGGGGGAGGGGGAAGGGTGAGGGCGAAAGGTTCGGAGGGGCGTCGCCCGCGCGGGTTCGGGGGCAACGCGAGCCGCCGGACCCAGGCCCGATCCGTTCGAGCGACAGGAGTCATGCCCGGGTATCCCACGATCACCATCACCGGTGCGTCACGCGCCGCGCTTGACTCCTGCTCGCCTCCTTGCGGCTCAGTCGGTAGCGCGTGATGCCGGCAGCGAGCGTGGCGATGGTAACGACGAGGGCGATCATTCCCGCGGACACGCCTGCGTCCTGGCCGTTGACCAGTCCGGCGTTGCCTGTGTCCGGGACGGCAGGGGCTTCGGCGCTGGCGGCCACGATGGTGAGGGTTGCCGTCGCGACCCGGTCTTGCACGCCGCCGCCCAGCCCCACGGTGCCGCAGGGCGCCACGCCGTCCTCCGGATAGTCCCCCTCGGGGCCGGCCCAGCACGAGATCGCGACCAGTTCGTGGTCGCCGGCCGGCAGATCGTCGGGCAACACCAACGTCGCGGTGAACGCGCCGTCGGGCGTGATGCCCGGAGGGTCGATGTGGATGTGCTCGGCGATCCACTGGCCCGATTCAGAGTACCTGCCGGGATGGAGCGAACTCGACTCGGGCTCGACGCTCGCCACGCCTGCAATCGGCACGCCGCCGATCGTGATGGTCGAGCTGTAGATGAAGGAGCCTTCCTCTTCCACCCGGAAACCGGAGCCCTCGACCGTGATGGTGTCGCCCGGCCGCGCCTCGCTCACGCTCAGGGTCAACTGCGCTCGCGGTTCCTCGTCGTCGCCCTCCGCCCGGGCTGAGCCGGGCAGAATGGTGAGGGTTGCGGTTGCAACGCGGTCCCTGACGCCGCCGCCGAGGCCAACCGTGCCGCAGGGCGCGACGCCGTCCTCGGGGTAGTCCCCGTCGGGCCCGGCCCAACACGAGACCGCGACCAGGTCGTGGTCGCCGGCCGGCAGATCGTCGGGCAGCACCAACGTCGCGGTGAACGCGCCGTCGGGTGTGGTGCCCGGAGGGTCGATGTGGATGTGCTCGGCGATCCACTGGCCCGATTCAGAGTACCTGCCGGGATGGAGCGAACTCGACTCGGGCTCGACGCTCGCCACGCCTGCAATCGGCACGCCGCCGATCGTGATGGTCGAGCTGTAGATGAAGGAGCCTTCCTCTTCCACCCGGAAACCGGAGGCCTCAACCGTGATGGTGTCGCCCGGCCGCGCCTCGCTCACGCTCAGGGTCAACTGCGCTCGCGGTTCCTCGTTGTCGCCCTCCGCCCGGGCTGAGCTGGCAGGGACCGTCAGCGCCGCGGTCAGCATCGCGGCCAAGGCCAGCAGCCAGGTCAGGACGCGGGCTGGCCGCACCGGTAGTCGCATACGTACTCTCCTGTCGTAGCCGTGTGACTGAATCGCATTTTCCTGCACTGGCCGGCAACCGTGGGTGTGCGTCCGTGTAGGTCTTTGTGCAGTTGAGTATGGGCGATCCACGGATGAACTCAGGGCGAAGTCTTGCCTCGATTCAATGAAGCAGTGATGAATTCCGCCCCGAACGCTAGATTCATCCCCACACAGGCCCGTTCCCGGGGGGGTGACGAGTTGGAGAACGCCGACCAACGGCCCCCGGGAGCGGAGCCCCCGGGAGAGCGCCCGCTCCCTGACCGACGCGCCCTACGCCGTGATCGCCAGGGCCACTCTCTTCATGGTGACAAGTCTCCTCTCTGGGACTGTCCTCCAACTTTCAGCAGGCCCAGGGCCTCTTCAGCCGCGGCAAGGCCGCTGGCCAGGGCTCCGTTGACCAGGGGAACTCGCGTGTAATCGCCCGCCAGGAAGAGGTTGGGGATTTCCTGTCCGAGCTCGCGGCGGCTGTTCGCCACCGCCTTGAACATCCCCGGCGGCCCCTTGCACACCGCGATCTTCCACCGGTAGACGCGCGTGAACAGCCCGTCGTCGTCGCCCGGAAAGGCCGAACCGGGCGGCGGGTTTCGGCGAATGTCCCGCAGCAACTCGCGCTTGACCTCCTCATCGTCCAGTTCCAGCAGTTGCTTTGCGCGCTCGCGCCCCGCGATCAGGTCCAGCATGCTCTTGCCCGGTGGCACGCAGCCCGGCAGGTTGATGGACCGGTCCAGCACCAGGGGAGTCTCGTCCTGCGGGTAGATTGCGCCGTGCCAGCCGGGGGGAAGCGGCGGACGGTCCAGTCCCATCACCAACCGGCACGCGGAGGAGTAGGTGACGTTGCCCAGCGTCTCCCGGACCCTTTGTGGAAGGCCGGGGATGATCTCCAGCGCGACCGGAGCGGGAACCGCGCAGATAACCGCGTCGGCCTCGATGGTCTCGCCGTCGATCACCACGCCCGCCACGCCCCCCTCCCCGACGAGTACCTCCCTCACAGGCGTCGAAACGCGGGTGACGTCTGCGCACGCATCGCGCAGGGCGCGGGCAAGTGCGCCCGCCCCCTTCTCCGGCTGGATGAGCTTGTGCGGTCGCAGAAGCGTGTTGGCCAGGTACCCCCTGATGTACGCCTGGCTGGAGGAAGCGACATAGTCCAGCACGCCATTCTCGACGAACCCGCTGAGCGTGACCCGGAGAGACTCGGACGCGCCCGTCTTCTCCAGGTACTCGCCGAAGGTCTCATCTCCGTCGATCTCGGCCAGGCGGCTGTTGCTGGCGAACGTCAGGTAGTCGGCCTGGCGAAAGACCTTATGGATCAGCTTCATCGCCCCCCAGGACAGCAGTCCCATGTTCGCAAACGCGCTCAGGTTGCTGAGCACGCCGGGAATGGACGGAGCAGCCGTGGTTACATGCCACCGTCCGTCTTTGTACCAGCCGAGCTTCTGGATCGAGGGGACCAGTGGCACGCCTAACTCCTCGCAGATGCGAAACACCGCGTCGTAGGAGTAGCAGAAGAAGTCCACCCCCGTATCGATGAGACACCCGTCCACCTCGTCGGCCGCAAGCCGCCCACCGACATGATTCTCGGACTCCAGGAGCAAAGCATCGACACCACGCTTCTTCAACGTGTATGCCGCGCCCAGCCCGGCTGCGCCCCCGCCGACTATGATGACCCGCTTCATGTCCGAAGCCGCGGGGACGGCGCGTCCGTGCCGCCGGAGCCGCGGAGGTTCTTCAGGAAAGTCAGTGCGCGCATACAGGTGTCCCTCGGCCACGTTTGCCCGGCCCGTGGGGCGTACTCGCGAACTGCAACCGGCGAATCGTCTAGCGATCGATGAATGAACTCAGGGTGAAGTCTTGCGCCGATTTGATGAAGTAGTGATGAATTCCGCCCAGAACGCTAGAATCATCCCCGGGCAGGCACGTACGTTCCCAGGGGAGGTGACGAATGGAGAACGCCGACCAACGGGCACCGGGAGCGGAGCCGCCGGGAGACCGCCTCTCCCGCCTCAGCCAGGCCAGCCTCCGCATCAACGAGAGCCTGGACGTGGACACGGCCCTCCAGGCCGTGATGGAGAGCGCCCGCTCCCTGACCGACGCGCCCTACGCCGTGATCATCACCCTGGACGCGTCGGGCGCGGTCGAGGACCACCTCGTCCTGGGCCTCGAACCCGACGACGTGGAGCGGCTGTGGCAGGCGCCCCAGGGGAAGCTCTTCTTCGAGTACCTCAACGCCCTGCCGGGTCCGCTGCGGGTGGGACACCTGGAGGAGTTCACGGGGTCCATCGGTCTCGGGGAGTTCCGCTCGCCCGTCAAGCTCACCGCCTTCATGGCGGCCCCGATCCTGCACCAGGGGGTGCGCTCGGGCCACATCTTCGTGGGCAGCGTCGAGCCGGGACGGGAGTTCTCCCGGGAGGACGAGGAGACGCTCGTGATGTTCGCCTCCCAGGCGGCCCTGGTCATCGCCAACGCCCGCACGCACCGCGAGGAGCGACAGGCGCGGGCGGACCTCGAGACGCTGGTCAACACCTCGCCCGTGGGCGTCGCCGTCTTCGACGCCCGCACGGGGGCGCCGATCTCCTTCAACCGCGAGGCCATGCGCATCGTGGACGGGCTGCGGGACGAGGGCCAGAAGCCGGAGGACCTCCTCGAGGTGCTGACCTGCGTGCGTGCGGATGGCCGCGAGGTCTCTCTCGCGGAGCTGTCGCTGGCGGAGCTGTTCAGGGAGGGGGAGACGGTGCGGGCGGAGGAGATCGTGCTGCGCGTTCCGGACGGACGCAGCATCACCATCCTGCTCAACGCGACCCCGATCCGCGCCGAGGACGGCGAGCTGGCTTCCTTCGTCGTCACGCTCCAGGACATGAAGCCGCTCGAGGAGCAGGAGCGGCTGCGGGCCGAGTTCCTGGGCATGGTGAGCCACGAGCTGCGCATGCCCCTGACCTCCATCTGGGGCTCGGTGATGGCGATGTTGGAGTCGCCGGAGGCCGACCCAGCCGTGCTGCGCCAGTTCCAGCGGATCGTCCTCGACCAGGTCGGCGGCATGCGCACCCTGATCGACGACCTGCTGGACGTGGCCCGCATCGAGACGGGCGCGCTGCCGGTGGACCCGGAGCCGGCGGAGGTGGCCGTGCTCGTGGACCGGGCCAGGAACGCTTTCGCCAGCGCCGGGGGCCGGAACGAGCTCGCCCTCGAGGTGGAGCCGGACCTGCCCCTGGTGATGGCCGACCGCAGGCGCATCGTCCAGGTCATCGGCAACCTCCTGTCCAACGCGGCGCGGCACTCTCCGGAGTCGTCCGTCATCCAGGTGTCCGCCGTGCGCGAGGGCGGTCACGTCGAGGTCTCGGTGACCGACCAGGGCCGGGGGATACCCGCCGAGGACCTGCCGCTGCTGTTCCGCAAGTTCTCCCGCCGGGAGGACAGCGACGTGGGGGGCGACACCGGCCTCGGGCTCGCCATTTGCAAGGGCATCGTGGAGGCCCACGGGGGCCGCATCCGGGCCGAGAGCGACGGGCCCGGCCTGGGAGCGCGGTTCGTCTTCACCCTGCCGGTGGTCGAGGGGGCCGGTCCGGCCCGCCGCCCCGCCGCCCGCGAGCGGGACGAAGGTCAGTCGGCGGGAACGGTCCTGGTGGTGGACGACGACCCCGTCGTGCTCAGGTCGGTGCGGGAGATCCTCGCCGGCGCGGGCTTCCGCGCGGTGGTGACCGCCGACCCGGAGGAGGCGCTGGCGCTGGTGGCGGAGCACAGCCCCCGCTTGGCCCTGCTGGACCTGATGCTGCCGGAGCGGGACGGGGTGGAGCTGATGGGGGACATCCTCGCCGCCACCCGCATCCCCGTGATCTTCCTCTCGGCCTACGGCAGGGAGGAGGTGGTCGCCGGGGTGCTGGAGCAGGGCGCCACCGACTACATCGTCAAGCCCTTCTCGCCCACGGAGCTGGTGGCCAGGGTGCGGGCGGCCCTGCGCCGCGCCGGGGAGCCGCAGCGCCTCGCTCCCGAGGAGCCCTTCGTGCTGGGCGACCTGCGCATCGACTACGCCACCCGCAGGGTGACGGTCTCGGGACGGCCGGCGCCGCTAACGCCCACCGAGTTCGATCTGCTGGCGACGCTCTCGATGGAGGCGGGGCGGGTGGTGCCCCATGACCGCCTGCTGAGGCGGGCGTGGAGCCCGGGCAAGCCGGGGAACCTGCGCGTGCTGCGCACGCACCTCAAGCACCTGCGCCGCAAGCTGGGCGACGACGCCAGCAACCCCACCTACATCTTCGCCGAGCCCCGCGTCGGCTACCGGATGCCGGCGGGCGAGACGGCCCCGGCCGGCGAGCGCTGAGCGCGGCCCCAGCGCCGCAACGATTCCGCGCGCTCCCTCGGCTTCGGCGGCTTCACCCTCCCCTCCCCGTAGGGGTGTTCCGCTTGCTCGCGGCGCCCATGCGCCACTGAGGCGCGCGCGCGGGCCACACCCGTTGGGGAAGAGCTAGACCCTCCTCCTGTGGTGAATCCTCTGTCTTGGCATGGCGCGGCTCTTCCACGGAACTCATCGGCTGCCGCCATCGCCCGACCGTCCATCTGTGGGGCCTTCGGTTCCGTTTGCTGTCGGTGTACGGCATATCTGGGCTCAGGCGTGGTAGACCCCAAAAGCAAACTGATCCGATGAGCCGTTCTGGACTTTCGTCAGCGTGCCTCTTAACGGGATGCTTGAGCCGCCATCGCCGCCAGCGTTAGCTCCTGCGCCCGCACGAGTTCGTCCTCCGTGAAGCACGAGAATACCGCCCTGGTGCCCTCGGCAATAATGCGCAGAGCAGCGGGAGGCATCGCCTCCATGGCAGCGGGGTCGGAGGAGAGGAGGGGCAGGAACTCGGAGTTCTCCACGGCGTAGTTGGCTATACAGTTGGCGGACTCCGCAGTGAGTTCGCCGAGCACGCCCTCGATGGCTGCTACGTAGAGCGACGCGATGGTCGCGGGTGAGAGACAGGCCGCTGCGGGAGCGGCAGCCCTGACTCCGTCCAGCGGCTTGGCGGTGAGCAGAGTATTCATCTGCTGCTCGGAGAGAATCTCACGCATGCACGCTTCTTCGGCATGAGGAAGCACAGCGACAAGGTCCGCCCCCGTCAACGAGGAGGCGCTGTCGATGGCGGCGTACGCCTGTAGGCCGAGTCGGAAACTCTCGGCATCCGTCAGGCAGTCCCAGTAGGCAAGGATGAATTCGTGCCTCTTACTGGTGCTGGTTGTCTCTTCTCCCTCCCACTCAACTCCCATCTGGATGTAGGCGTTTTCAGGGTGTTGGAGCGAGAGGTCCGTGATGCACCTGCGACTGTCCTCGGAGCGTCCACCAGCGAAGGCATCGTTGGCCGCGACAACGAACAGCACGACGTTCTCCGATTCCATGCAGCCGACCAGGGTGGCGGTGGCTTCGGAGCTGCCGCTCTGCAGGAGCGGTGCGGCGAGGAGTACCGCGTAGAGGGTTTCACCGACGGCGGCTCGGATGCAGTCCGTCTCGTCAGTGGAGAGCCGGTCCATCAGGTCCTTGCCGGTGGACGACTCGTCGATCACGAAGTCGCGCATCGATACTGTCGATTGCGCCATATCCGGCGTCGGGGACGGCGCAGGGGTAGGCTCCGGTGTCGGGCTCGGCGTGGCAGTGGGTGGAAGCGGCGTGGCGGTGGGCGTAGGGGTAGGCTCCGGTGTCGGGCTCGGCGTGGCGGTGGGCGGAAGCGGCGTGGCGGTGGGCGCAGGATCAGGTTCGCCCGCGCAGGCGGCGCTAACGGCAATCAGCGTGGCGAAAGCGACTACCAGGATAACGAGTCTCGGTTTGACTGCGTGGGTCATCGTTGTATCCGTATTTCTGGCAAATGCTCGGGGCAGGCATTGGCGGCCGGGACCGCCCATCGGCCACGGTTCCCCGGCCCCGTGGGGCGTACAGGCAACCTGCAACCGGCGAATAGTCTAGCGATCGCTGAATGAACTCAGGGTGAAGCCACACCCTGATTCGATGAAGTGACGATGAATTCCGCCCCGAACGCTAGAATCATCCCCGGGCAGGCCTCGAGCTCGTGGAGTTCCCGACGGCCTGCTGGTTTGAAACCCACTACAGCGTCTACACCATGAGGCAGGCGTCACGGCACTCCTGGCGCATCGGGCAGACGGACCCCGTCCAGGTCGTCTTCATGGCCTACCGGAACACCCTTCAGGCGGACGCGCTCAAGCTCGTGGCGCAGAAGCTCCAGTCCTCCCTCGCCGTCGAGGGGGAGTTGCCGGAGGACGGCCTCGCCGCCTACGGGGACGACGGCGACGACCTGATGCTCCACGGCAAGATCGTCATGAACCTCGGCGGGGAGCTTTGGGCCTTCGTGAAGCCGAGGCGGCTCGGCGCGCTTCTAGCCTCGGACTCCGGCGTGTGGCTGGAGCGCGACCCGGACACGGTGCGCGAGCCCGACCTCGCCTTCACGGCGGCCGAGCGGCTCCCGCTCGATGCCTGGAACACGGGCTACTCCGAGGTGGTCCCTGACTTGGTGGTCGAGGTCGCATCTCCCAGCGACAGCCGTCGCGAACTCAACGATAAGGCGCAGATGTGGCTGCGCCACGGTCCGGCTTCTGAGCTGCCGACGCGCCGTCGAGTCGTGGGCGCCCCATGTCGCCATGCCCCGTGCGAGGCACCGACAGGTTTGCGTCGGGAGCCCGCACCGGCAACGGTGCGAACACGCACGCTGTAAGGGCGAAGGCAGGGCCCGCGCGAGAGACCAGGAGAGCCGGGTGCGCTAGCGCCCCCGGTTGTGCTCCATCGTCGCGTGGTTGGCCAGGATCTTCGAGGTCACGGCCCGCAGGGTCTCAAGCTCCGCCGGGCTGACGCCCGCCAGCAGCCTGGTCTCGTGCTGGGCGACGCGCTCGCGAAGCTCTTCCGTGAGCTCCTTGCCCTGGGGCGTCAGCCTCAGGAGCACGACCCGACGATCGTCGGTGCGCCGCCGCCGCCGCAGAAGCCCGCGGTCGACGAGCTTCGAGACGAGCCGGCTGATGCGCGGGGCATCGGCCGGAAGCACGTTGGCGAGCTGCGTCACCGTCCACTCGTTCTGCTCGGAGAACGACTTCAGGATCGAGAACTCCATGTTGATGAGGCCCGCCGGCGCGATTTGCCGTTCGGACCCCTTCACCACGGCGCTCACAAGTTGCGAGACGCCCTCCGCTAGTTCAGGAGCCGACGACCCTTCATCCGAAAGGTCCCCTGCCCGTTCTGTATCAGCTGTATTAGTTATGTTCGTAGACACCGGTCACTCCAGCAATTGGTGCTTGGCGAATTATGTCCCACTTCATAGTCCCGCGCACACGCGAGGTCGGTCAAATGTGTGAGCATGCTGACATTCTGGACCGAAAATGCCGCCTCGCATAGGCCTGCGAGGAGATTTGACACCTTTTAGGCGCAAAGAGACCCCTTTCTGGTGGTTTTCGCACTCGCCGGCGCCCGATCATGGGCCATCCTTCCGTCCGGGAGCGGTACGCCTGACATGATCGTGCCCCCTGTGCTTGACATATGGCGAGGCAGCCCCGTTCTCGTCGCCGCCGTCAGCTTCGGGAGGCACTGGTCACGCGGTCGCCGGCCGCCTCGCGAGCGGTCGCGTCGCCGTTCGCCGCCGGCCCGATCAGGCTGACCGCCAGCGCCTCCGTCACCGGGTCGCGGTACACGGCCGAACGCACCCCGAAGGCCGACTCGATCGTCTCCGGGGTCAGCACCTCCTCCGGCGGCCCCTCCGTGACGACCGCGCCGTTGCTGATCAGCACGAGCCGGTCGCAGTAGCGGGCGGCCAGGTTCAGGTCGTGGATGGCCGCGATGGCCGTGAGCCCGTCGTCGACGATCCGGCGCACCAGCCCGAGGATCGTGAGCTGGTGCAGGATGTCGAGGTTCGAGGTCGGTTCGTCCAGCAGCAGGATGCGGGGCTGCTGGGCCAGCGCCCGCGCGAGGAACACGCGCTGGCGCTCGCCACCCGACAGCGTCTCCAGCGTCCGCTGCTCGAACTGGTCCGTCTCGGTGAGCCGCATCGCCTCCCGGGCGATGCGGTCGTCGGCCTGTCCCTCCACCTGGAACCGTCCCAGGTGCGGGTAGCGCCCCATCAGGACCAGCTCGAAGGCCGTGAAGCCCTGCGTGTAGGGCGCGATCTGCGGGACCAGCGCGAGCATCGCCGCGACATCCCGCGCGGGCATGGCGGAGAGGTCGGCGCCCTCCAGCCAGACCGCCCCCTCCTGGTGCCGGATCACCCCGGACAGCGTCCGCAGCAGGGTCGACTTGCCCGCCCCGTTCGGGCCGATCAGCCCGACGAATTGCCCCCGCTCGGCGCGCATATCGACGCGGTCCAGCAGCGTCTTCGCCTCGACGCTGAAGGAGACGCCGTGTGCGTCAACCGGTGCGGGGGAGTTGCCGTTCGCGTTCATGTCGTCACCTACTCGGCCAGGCTGAAGGATTCCGCCGGCGGATCGGGGAAGTCGTCCGGCCACATCATGCGGGCCAGGTCCTCCGCCCCGCGAATGTTCCAGTACGAGAGCGTCGTGAAGTGCTTGCTCTCCACGATGAAGACGGCCTCGTTCTTGATCGCGGGAAGCTCCGCCAGCGCTTCGCGCTCCAGCAGGCTCTGCCGGAACTCCTCCGCGCCGAACGCCACCGGCTGGGGAATGATGATGATGTCCGGGGCCATGGCGATCACGCCCTCGAGGCTGGTCGTCTGGTTGCCCGTGACGCCCGCCTCCGCGGCGGCGTTGAGGCCACCGGCGGCGAGGATGACCCCGCCCTCGGTCGACCCCTCGCCCGCCACCCAGAGCGTGTCCGAGTACTGCGTGAGGGCGAGCACGCGCGGCTTCGGCTCCTTCGCGCTCGTGATCGCCACGAGCGCGTCGTAGCGCGCCTCAACCTCGTCGGCGAACTCGGAGGCGCGCTCCTCCTCGCCGTAGATGTAGCCCATGAGCAGGATCGCGTTGATGCGCGCCTCCGATCCTTGCTCCAGCTCCGTCTGGATGACGGGGATGCCCGCCCGGATCAGGGCCTCCACGACCTCGATCGGGAACCAGGGGCTCGTTACCACGATGTCCGGCGACTGCGCGATGATGACCTCCGGATCCCGCGAAATCTCCGCCTTCTCCTGCACCAGGTGCGCGACGTTCGAGTACGTCTCGTCCTTCGACACGGCGCCCACGGCCACGAGCCGCTCGCTCGGCACGATCGCCAGCGTCATCTCGTCGTGCCCGATCGAGGCCGTGATGATCCGCAGCGGCTTGGCGGGGATGCTGACGACCCCGTTCAGCCCCTCGACCTCGCGTGGCCAGCCCATGTTCGTGGGGTCCACGATCCCGCGCACGCCCTCGAGCGAGCGCGCCGCCGGCGTCGGCTCCGGCGTCGCGACGGGCGTTGGCTCCGGCGTCGCTTCGGGTGTCGCCGCCGGCGCCTCGGTTGACGCTTCGGTGGGCGCCGCGGTCGGCGCTTCCGTCGGTTCGGGCGTCGCCGCGGGGGTCGCCGCTTCCGTGGCGACCGGCGTCGGTTGAGGCGCTTCTTCGTCGTCGGAGCAGGCGGCAAGAGCCAGCCCGAGGGCGAAGAAGGCCACTGGGACGACCAGGAGGCGAAGTGGTCTGAAGGGCACGAGTTCTCCTTTTGACCGGCGTGCGTTCACAGGGCGTACACCTGCCGCTTGTTCTTGATGAGCAGGGCGATGAAGAACGGCGCTCCCACGAACGCCGTGAGGATTCCCACGCGGAGCTCCGCCGGCTGGATGACCATCCGGGCGACGGTGTCGGCGACCATCACGAAGACGGCGCCGCCCAGCGCGCTCATGGGGATGAGCACGCGGTTGTCCGGCCCCAGCACGAGCCGCAGCACGTGCGGGACCACCAGCCCCACGAACGCGATCGTGCCGCTCACGGCAACCGCCGCGCCCGTGGCCAGCGCCGATATCGCGAGCAGCGCCACGCGCGTCACGCCCACGCGCACGCCCATCGAGCGCGCTTCGTCGTCGCCCAGCATCAGCAGGTTCAGGTCGCGCGCCATGATCAGGAGCACGACCGTGCTCCCCAGGATGAGGGGCCCGGCGATGCGCACATGCTCCCAGGCGCGGGCGTCGAGGCCTCCCGCCAGCCAGAACAGGACCTCCCGGAGCGCCTCGTTGTCGGGCAGGAAGATGATGATCGCGGAGACGATCGCCCCCAGGAACGCGTTCACGGCGACGCCCGCCAGCAGCAGCGTCGCCATCGAGAAGTGCCCCCCGACGACGGCGATGCCGTAGACGAGGAAGGCCGCCGCGATCGCCCCCGCGAAGGCGAAGACCGGCAGCGCCAGGAAGAAGAGCCCGGTGAGCCCCCCCGCGATCGCGATGACGGCTCCCAGCGCCCCGCCCGCCGAGACGCCGATGATGCCCGGGTCCGCCATGGGATTGCGGAACAGGCCCTGCATCGTCGCGCCCGCGACCCCCAGCGCCATCCCCACCGCCGCCCCGACGATGATCCGCGGCAGCCGGATCTGCTCGATCACGAGCTGCTCCGTCCGCCCGAAGTCGGGCGTGGCGAACCCGATCGCGGATAGCACGATCCAGGCGACGTCGCCGACGGAGATGTCGACCGGCCCGAGGCTGAGGGAGATCAGGCCGACCACGATCACGAGCGCCAGCAGGATCGTCCCGCCGATCGCCAGCCGGACGCCGACGCCCATCCGGCGGTAGCTGCGCAGGGTCGTGAGTGCGCCGGCCTGCAACGAAAAACCTCCAGCGTCTCTCCGCTGGAGGTACCTTCTTCGACCGTTCCGGTTCGGTGCCCGGAGATCGAGGGCACCTCTCTATGGCGGAGAGATGTCTCCTCTCGTCCAGGCAGGTCTCCTGGCTTACGGGCTGGATGTGCGCCGTGCCCTTCCCATCGGTTCCCCGACAGTGGGCGCCGGCTCCGTCTTCCCGATTACAGTGGCGCTACCGCGGCGGAATCTCACCGCCTTCCCTATTCTCCCGGGACGGGCACCTGGACGAACAAAGCCATCGCGAGCGTATGGCCGCACCGCTCGCCCGTCAAGGATGTTCGCGAGGACGCCGCGGGGCAGGGGTCGCGCGGGTCACGACTGCGACTAGCGCAGGAGCACAACCTCGATGCCCGGCCCGAGGTCGAGGTCGCTCCAGGCCCGATCGGCGGTGAGGACGGGAAGGTTGCGCTCCCGCCCGAGCGCGAGGCACGCGCGATCGCCGAACGACAGGCCCGCGATGCGGCTGGCGGCTCGCAGCATCCCCGCCGAGTAGGCGGCAGTCTCGTCGAAGGGGATGCAGGGCACACCCAGCAGGCCGATCGATCTGCCGATGGCCTCTTCGGAGAGTCCCGTCTCCGCCAACTTCGCGGTCACCTCGGAGAGGTTGACCGTGCTCATCACAGCGCCGTCCACTACTGCTTGCGCCACCCGGTCGCCTCCCTGTTCCCCGTGGATCAGGGCAAGCAGAGCCGATGCATCAAGTACCCAGTTACTCACGCGCCGCTTCCGCGCGACGCTCTGCGATCAGTTCATCAACCAGCGAGCGATCGTCTCCTACGTGCTTCCTCACCATCTCCTGTGCGCGCTTGAAGCCCTCCTTCTGGCTGATGAGTTGCAGTTCGTTCCCCTCCAGTATGAGGACCACCGTGTCGCCCCCTTGCAGTCCGAGGGCTTGCCGGTGCGCGGCGGGGATAACCACCCTTCCGTGCTTGTCTATGGTTGTCGTGCACAGTTCCATCCGGCACATCCCTCTCTTCATGGCACGCGGTGCACCATGTGCCATATCAAGACCATTGTGCCAGAAAGGGCTGGTACCGGGGGAGGGATTCGAACCCTCACGCCTTTCGGCCACGGATTTTAAGTCCGCTGCGTCTGCCAAGTTCCGCCACCCCAGCGCCTGCCAGTGATCATAGGCGCTCCCGGCAACCCTGCGCCGGAGCGCCCGCTACCGGGCCTCCCACTGCCCCTCGGCCTCCCGCGCCTCGCCCCGCGACGCCAGCAGGTCGAGCTGGCCCTGCACGCTCGACGCCGTCTGCCAGAAGCGGCGCTCGGCGCCGCGCGGGAAGAGCCGCGCGCAGAGCTCGTACACCGTCGCCGGACCGCCCTCCCGGAGGGACTCCCGCACCCGCGAGCAGCGCCGCTCGATGCGCGCCAGCGCCCCCGCCAGTTCCTCGCCCGCCCCGTCGAACGGCTCCCCGTGTCCCGGGAAGCAGCGCGTGAACCCGCCCTCCGCCAGCCGCTCGAGGGAGGCCGCGAAGTGCGCCAGCGTGGGGAAACGCCGCAGCCCCTCCCCCTCCGCCACGAACTGGATCGCCGGCAGCGGGTCGACGTCCGGCAGGAGCTGGTCGCCCGAGAAGAGCCACCCCTCCTCCGGAACCGCCAGCACGACGTTCCCCGGGGTGTGCCCCGGCGATGCCAGGACCTCGACGCCCCCGACCTCTGCGTCGCCCTCGACGAACCGGTCCGCCTCGAACGGCGGGTAGCGCAGCCCCGTGGGCCAGCGCACGCCGTCCACCGGGTACTCCGCCGATTCCGCCGCGCGCCGCGCCGCCGCCCGGCGCGACTCCACCCGCTCCCGCACGTGCGCGAGCGTCTCCGGCGGCGCGCCCGTGCTCGCCGCCCAGCCCAGCATCGCCTCCGTCTCCGCCGGCGACTGCAGCAGGGGGCGCGCCGTCAGGGGGCTATCGTCCTTCCCCACCCAGACGGGAACCCCGGCCTCCTGCCAGCGCCGCCCCAGACCGGCGTGGTCGTGGTGCCCGTGCGTCGCGATGACCATGTCCGGCAGGTCGTGCCCGAGCCCTTCCCGCAGCGCTTCCCAGGCCCCGGCGAAGTCGGGGCCGGTATCTACGAGCAGGCGGGCGCCGCCCCGCTCGACGAGGTGCACGGTGTTGTCGCCCAGCGCGATCGAGCGCACGTCGGCCATGCCCTCAGTTTGCCACGCGAGTCGCGCCGGTCCTGCTCAACGCCTACGATCGCCTCCCAGGGGGCCCCATGTCCGATGCCACCACCACCCGTCTCTCCACGGAGGACGTGAACACCATCTACGGCGTTGCTTCCGACCTCGGCACGAGCGTCGAGCGCGTCATCGTCGGGAAGAGCGAGGTCGTCAAGCTGGCGCTCGTCGCCCTCCTCTGCGAGGGGCACATCCTCCTGGAGGATGTGCCCGGCACGGGCAAGACCACCCTCGCGAAGGCGATCGCGCGCTCCCTGGGCTGCTCCTTCAAGCGCATCCAGTTCACGCCCGACCTCATGCCTTCCGACATCACGGGCATCCACTACTTCGACCAGAAGACGCAGGAGTTCGCCTTCCGCGAAGGGCCGCTCATCGCGCAGGTCGTCCTCGCCGACGAGATCAACCGCGCCACCCCCCGCACGCAGGCCGCCCTCCTGGAGGCGATGGAGGAGCGCCAGCTCACGGTCGAGGGCGAGACGACCTACCTGCCCCGCCCCTTCCTCGTCATCGCCACCCAGAACCCGGTCGAGCTCGAAGGGACCTTTCCCCTCCCCGAGGCCCAGCTCGATCGCTTCCTGCTGCGCCTCACCATCGGCTACCCCGGCGAGGACGACGAGGACGAGATCCTCGCCCGCCAGGAGCACACGAATCCCCTCGACGCGCTCCAGCCCGTCGTGACCGCCGCGCGGCTCTCGGAGATGGCGGACGCGCTCCAGCGGCTGCACGTCGATCCGGCACTCCGCCGCTACGCCGTGCGCATCGTGCGCGAGACCCGCAACGAAGCCGCTTTCGAGCTGGGCGCGAGCCCGCGCGCGAGCCTCGCCCTCTTCCGCGCCGCCCGCGCCTACGCTGCCGTCAACGGGCGCGACTACGTCCTCCCGGACGACGTGAAGGCGATGGCGCCCCACGTCCTCCCCCACCGCCTCATCCTCTCCACCCAGACCCGCCTCCGCGGCCGCGAAGTGGAGGACCTGATCGCGGACGTCCTCGCGCGCGTCCCCGTCCCCATCGAGGACGACGCCGCCTCCTCGCGCGCCACCGCCTCGCCGGCGCGCCCGTCCCCGGCCGCCTCCTCGCGCCCCGCCCCCGCGGCGTCGTCCCGTTCCTCCGCACGCGACTCGTCGTCCGGCGACGAGTCGCCCTGGCAGCGCAGCTGATGTCGCCGCCACCCGGCCGCCGGCGCTAGCCCATGGTCTTCCGCGACCTCTGGCTGCTCGCGGGACCGGTGCTCATCGGCGTGGGCGCCGGAACGGGCCAGCCCATGGTCACCGGCATCGGCGTCGTCGTGCTCTTCGTCGGCGCGTTCAGCCGGCTCTGGGCGCGCTACATCTTCCGGCGGGTGAGCGTGGGCGCCAGCCTCAGCGAGGCCCGCGCCTTCCAGGGCGAGAAGGTGGAGCTGCGCTTCGAGATGGAGAACCGCAAGCTCCTGCCCCTGCCCTGGTTCGACCTGCGTGTCGCAATGTCCGAGGAGCTCGAAATCGAGGGCGAGGAGCTTCCCGCGGCCTCCGCTCCGGGCCTCAACTGGCTTACGCGGCGGGGCGCCCTCGGCTGGTACGAACGCAAGCGCTGGCGCCTGCAGGTCAGCGCGCGCGAGCGCGGCCAGTTCCAGATCGGACCCACCCAGCTTCACTCCGCCGACATCCTCGGCATCTTTCCCCGCCACCTCGATGACGCCGGGATGACGCCCTACATCGCCTACCCGCGCGTCTTCGCCCTCGATGACCTCGGCTTTCCCGCCGATCGCCCCCTCGGCGAGTCGAAGGGCCGCAACCGCATCTTCGAGGACCCCCTCCGCATCGCCGGCCTGCGCGAGTACGAGCCCGGCGACCCGCTCCGCCGCATCGACTGGAAGGCCACGGCCCGCCGCGGCGAGCTGCAGTCGCGCGTGTACGAGCCCTCTGCCGTCCAGCATCTCTACGTCCTCCTCAACATCGACACGCTTGAGCACTCCTGGGAGGGCTACCTGAAGGACGACCTGGAGCGAAACGTCTCGATGGCGGCCTCGCTCGCGGTCTGGGCGACGGGCCGCCGCTACGCCGTCGGCCTGCTCGCGAACGGCTCGCTGCCCAACTCCGACCGGCCCATCCGCCTCGCCCCCTCCCGCGCCCGCTCCCAGCTCCCCCGCATCCTCGAGACGCTGGCCGTCGTCCAGCCCCTCACCATGGGCGACCTCAGCAGCCGCCTGCGCCGCGAGGCGAGCCGCCTCCCCCTCGGTTCCACCCTCATCCTCGCCGCCGCCTTCATCCCCGACGAGCTCGCGGAGGCCATGCGGCGGCTGCAGGACGAGGGCTACCGCGTCGCCGTCGTCGTCACCTCCGACCGCGTCGACCTCGACAAGCTGACGGGCTTGCCCGTTCGTGTAGCCGGGCGCCGCTTCGAGCAGAGCGAGGTGCTTGTGTGATCCGTCGCGTCGCCCTCGTCCTCCTGCTCGCCGCCGAGGCGCTGGCCTTCTACACCGGCGGCGAGGTCGTCATGCGCATCCTGCCGGAGCCCGGGAACGAGCTCGTGAGCGCTCCCGGCTTCCTGGTCGTCGTCTTCGTGTCCTTCTTCGCCCCGGCGGCGCTCGACTGGTACGGCGTCGGGGCGGGCAAGCGGGCGACGGCGGTCGGCGTCATCGGTCTCCTCGTCCTCTACGGCGCCCTCCGCCTCCAGTACGCGGGCGACCTCGCCCTCTGGGACTTCGGCTGGCTCGCCGATTTCGTCGTTCGCACGGGCACGGTCAGGGACTGGATTGCGCCCGTCCTCACGAGCAGCGTCCTCCTCGTCCTGCTCTGGGCGTGGGCGGCCTGGCGCTCGCGCAGCGGCGTCTGGATCGAGAACGCGCCCCGCTCCCTCGCCATCCCCTTCGCCCTCGTGACCCTCGCCCTGCTGCTGACGGCCGCGAGCGAGCAGGCCGAGGTGGTCACGCGCGGCGGCGTCGTCTTCTACGGCGTGGCGCTCGCGGCCCTGGCCTGCTCGCAGCTCTCCCAGAGCGGCGCGAGCATGGGAAGCCTGCGCTCGGGGGGCGTCACCACGGCGCTTCTCGCCGGGACCGCCGCCTTTGCGGTCCTCGGCGTCGTTCTCGTCGGCGTCCTCCTCGAGCCCCTCGTCGATGTTCTCTCGGGACCTGTTGCCACGGTCGGAAGGGCGATCGCCTGGTTCATTACGTACGCGATCTTCGTCCCGATCGCCTGGGTGCTCACGAACCTCTTCGATCTCCTCTTCGGCTGGCTGGGGGGCGACTCCGAGCCGGCGGAGATCCAGCTTCCCGAGCCGCCCATAGACGGCGAAGAGGGGCAGGGTGGCGAGTTCGACAGTGAGTCGCTGGCCGCCCGCGCGGCGCGCTACACCCTGGCGGGCGGCGCCATCTTCCTCGGGGTCGCCGCCGTAGCCGCGCTCATCTTCATCCTCGCCGTGCTGCGCCGCCGCGCCGCCGAACGAGGTCCGGAGGCGACCGAGGCCGAGCGCGCCGGCAGCCTCGGCGAGGACCTGCGCGGCGCCGCCCGCAACCTCTTCCGCCGCGGCGAGCGCCGCGAGCCCGCCGGCGAAGGCGTCACCCGCCTCTACCTGGAGGTGCTCGAATCGGCCCGACGGGAAGGGGCGCCCCGGGCCGAGGGCCAGACGCCGCACGAGTTCGCCCCCGTCCTCATCAGCGCCTTCCACCGCGACGTGACGGACGAGATCACCGCCGCCTTCGAGTACGCCCGCTACGCCGGGCGCCCCCCCGACGAGTCCACCCTCGCCGACCTCCGCCGCCGCTGGGAAGGCCGCGACTAGCGCGCGTCCCGCAGCAGCGCCCACCCCTCGCCCTGCCCCACCACCCGCGGGACCGCCCCCGACGTGTCCTCACGCGCCGCGAACGCGATGTCCGCGTCAAGGCCCAGCGCCTTCAGCCCCTGCGCGTGGCTCCCCCCCGCGACCAGGCGCGCGCTGCGGTCCGTGCGCTGCGGGAGTCCCGGCGCGATCCAGTCCTCGTAGCCGGTGAGCTCCGCCGCCACGCCCGCCGCGTCCCCCAGCTCCAGTCCCGGGCTCTCCCGCGCGATCAGTTGCACGAGCCGCGCCGCCGCCGCGAAGTCCTCCAGCGAGAAGCGCCTGCCCCCCGCGTTTCCGGCGCAGACCAGCGCCACCCGTTCGAACCCGGCCGCCCAGCGCGCCGCCGCCCCCGCGTTCGCGAACGCCGCCGTCGCCACCGCCCCCCGGCCCGCCGCCCCGCAGATCGCGCGCGTCCCGTTGGTCGTGAACAGCACCGCCCCCCTGCCGCGCACGTCGAGCGTGGCCGCCTCCGCGGGCGAGTTGCCGTGGTCGAAGCCCTCGGGCGGCAGGCCGCCCACCTCCCCGAACAGGACGCGCCCCTCCGCCCGCGCCCGTTCCCGCGCCGCCTCGATGTCGTCGACGACGAGCAGGTCCGACAGGCCGCCCTCGAACAGCGTCGCGATCGTCGTCGTCGCGCGCAGCACGTCGATCACGAGGAAGGCGTCCGCCTCGATCGCGTCGACCTCCGAGGGGAGCAGGGCCACGTCGAGCCGTTTCGTCATGGGCGCAGCATGCCCCCTGGACCGGTCCCGCGCACGTTCCGGGGCGGCGGCAATGCGGTCGAGGCCGTATGCTTGAAGGGATGGACCCGCGACCCGTCGGCATGTTCGATTCCGGCGTCGGCGGGCTCAGCGTTTTCCGCGAATTCCGCCGTCTCGCCCCCCGCGAGCGCACCGTCTACTTCGCCGATACCGCCTACTTCCCCTACGGCCCCCGCGACCCGGGCGAGGTGCGCAAGCGCGCCTTCGCCATCGCCCACCGCCTCGTCGAGTCGGACGTGAAGCTCATCGTCGTCGCCTGCAACACAGCCTCCGCCGCCGCCGTCGCCGATCTGCGCCAGCTCTTCGACCTGCCCTTCGTCGGCATGGTGCCCGCCGTGAAGCCGGCGGCGCGCGCCTCCCGCAGCGGCCGCGTCGCCATCCTCGCCACGCCCGGCACCTTCGACGGCGACCTCTACGCCGGCGTCGTCGACGAGTTCGGCAAGGGCGCCGCCATCGAGCGCGTCGTCGGCCATGACCTCGCCGAACTGGTCGAACGCGGCGAGGTCGACACGCCCGCCGCGCGCGAGGCCGTGCGCGCCGCGCTCGCCCGCCCCGTCGCGAACGGCGCCGACATCGTCGTGCTCGGCTGCACCCACTACGAGTTCCTCGAACCGGCCATCACCGCTGAGTTCCCGGGCGTCTCCGTTCTCGGCACGGGCGAGCCGGTCGCGAAGCGCGCCTGTGACCTCCTCGAGGAGCTCGACCTGGAAGCGCCTCCCGATGCCGAGGGCGCCCTCGACCTCATCGTCTCCGGCAACCGCGAGGCCTTCCTCGAAACCCTGCCCCGCCTCGGCTTCGCTCCCCGCGAGCAGGAAGCGGAGGCGCAGTCGTGACGTCCTACGTCGAGCGCCTGACCCGGCGCAGCCGCGAGGCTGGCAGCTACGTCTGCGTCGGCCTCGACCCACCGGGCGACACGCCCGTCGGGGAGGTGGCCGAGCGGAACCGCCGCCTCATCGAGGCGACCGCTCCGTATGCGGCCTGCTTCAAGCCGAATCTGGCCTTCTACGAGCAGTTCGGCATCCCCGGCCTGCGCGCCCTCGAAGAGACCCTCGCCGCCATCCCCGACGGGATCCCCGTCATCGCCGACGCCAAGCGGGGCGACATGGGGAACACCGCCGCCGCCTACGCCCGCGCCCTCTTCGAGGTCTGGGGCTTCGACGCCGCCACCGTGAACCCCTTCCAGGGGCGGGACGCCGTGCAGCCCTTCCTCGACTACGAGGACAAGGGGGTCTACCTGCTCTGCCGGACCTCCAACCCCGGCTCCGCCACCATCCAGAACGCGGCGCTCGCGGACGGCGCGCCCCTCTACGAGCGCCTCGCCGCCGAGATGCCGTCCTGGGGCGCGAACGTCGGCCTCGTCGTCGGCGCGACCGCGCCCGCCGAGCTTGCCCGCGTACGCGAGCTCGCCCCCGCGGCGACCCTGCTCGTGCCGGGCGTCGGCGCGCAGGGCGGCGACCCCGCCGAGGTCGTCGCGGCCGCGAAGGCGGAGTACGGACTCATGGTCGTGAACGCCTCCCGCGGCATCGCCGGCGCCCCCGACCCGGCCGCCGCCGCGCGCGACCTGCGCGACGCCCTCAACGCCCCCGCCCCGTGACCGACGAGGTGGCCGTCGGCGACGTCTGGCGGATGCGTCGCCGCCACCCCTGCGGCAGCTGGGAGTGGCGGGTCTACCGCGTCGGCGCCGATATCGGCCTCGCCTGCCTCGGGTGCGGGCGGCGCGTGATGCTCGAGCGCCGCCGCTTCGAGCAGCGCGCCAGGTCGCGGGTCTCCGCCGCCTCGTGAGCGCCGCCCCCGCCTGGGAGGACGCGGCCGAGCCCTCCTCGCCCCCTGCCCTCCTCCAGCAGCTCCCGTTCCGCCGCCTGAGCACGTCGCGCTTCTTCGCCCGCGTCGCCCAGAACTCCCTCAACCTCGCCCTCGTCCTCCTCGTCCTCGACGCGACGGGCAAGGCCTTCTATACGAGCCTGCTCGTCCTCGCGCTCGTCGTGCCCATGATGGTCGCGGGCATCGTCGCCGGGGTCGCCGCCGACGCCATCCCGCGCCGCCTCATCGTCGCCCTCGGCAACCTCGCCCGCGCCGCCGTCTGCGTCGGCTTCATCCTCCAGCCCGGCGAGACCGGGACGCTCTACGTCGTCGCCGTCCTCCTCGCCGTTGTCGCGCCGTTCGTCGCCGCCGCCGAGGGCTCGATCCTTCCCTCGATCGTCACGCGCGGCGAGCTCGCCCGCGCGAACGCCATCGGTCAGGCCGTCGGCGGCGCCGCCCAGATCGTCGGGTTCGCCGTGCTCACGCCCGTCGTCCTGCGCGTCTTCGAGCGTGCCGACGTGCTCTTCGGGATCGTCGCGGCCCTGTTCGTGATCGCGGCCGTGGAGGCCGTCCGCATCGGCCCCGTGGCCCGCACGCGCGAGGAAGCGGACGTGTTCCCGCCACCCGAACCCGAACCCGAACCCGCGCCCGAGCCCGCGACGATCGGGGCCGTGCCCGAGGCGATCGCCCCGCGCCCCGCGGAGGGCGCGTCCTGGTGGCAGGCGGGCTGGCGCGCCATGCGCCGCGACCCGGTGGTCTTCAAGGCCGCCATCGAGCTCACGCTCATCACGATGATGCTCATCATCCTCGGCGGCCTCGTCCCCACCTACATCCGCGATGTGCTCGAACTGCCCTTCGAGATCGGCGCCCTCGTCCTCACCCCCGCCGCCATCGGCGTCATCGTGGGGCTGCGCATCGCCGGGCCGCTGGCGCACCACCTGCCCCACGGACTGCTCAGCTCCATCGGGTTCGCCGCCTTCACGGGCTTGCTGCTCGCGCTCGCCTTCGTCAACGAGGAGGCCTCGTTCCTCGCCGGCTACGGCGCCTTTGCCTGGCTCGACGGCGTTCATCTCGGGGACTTCGACGGCGGCGCCCTCCTCGCGATGACCATCGTCCTGCCCCTCGGCTTCGCCTATGCGATCGTCAGCGTCGCCGCCCAGACGGTGCTCAACGACCGCGTGCCGCTCGCCCTCCAGGGCCGCGTGGTCGCGACCCAGGGTGCGATGGCGGCGCTCGCCGCCTCGCTGCCGGTGCTGGGCGCCGGCGCCCTCGGGGACTGGCTCGGCGTGCAGCCCGTCATGGCCATCCTCGCCGTCGCCATCGCCGCCGCCACGGTGGTCAACCTGCGCTCCTGAGGCGGGCGCGCCTTGCCGCCCCTCGCCGCGCCCACCTATCATCGAGCCGATCGAGCCGGAACCTTCCGGCGGGGGGTGGGATATGCGCGAGATGAGCATCGAGAGCATCCGTCTCTCGCTGAACAGCTACCAGCGCATCGCCATCCTTCGCGAGAAGGACACCGATCGCTACCTCACCATCTGGATCGGGCCCTACGAGGCCGAGAGCATCTCCCTGCGCCTCCACCACGTCACCCCGCCCCGCCCCCAGACCCACGACCTGCTCTGCAGCGTCATCGAGCAGCTCGGCGGGAAGGTGCAGTACATCCTCCTGAACGACCTCTCCCGCGATACCTACTTCGCCCGCATCGTCCTCGACGTGAACGGCGACGCCGTCGAGATCGACTCGCGCCCGTCCGACGCCATCTCCCTCGCCGTGCGCACCGGCTCCCCCATCTATGCCGAAGAGGCCGTCCTCGACCAGGGCGGCGAGATCATCCGCGAAGGCGACGACCAGGAGGGTGTCGAGCGCGAGCCGGAGAAGCCCGTCGATCCCGCCGAGCTGGAGCGGCTGGGGCCGTTCAAGGACTTCATCGAGGGCCTCGATCTGAGCGGGTTCGACGATCCCAACCGGTAAGCGCGGGGCGGCCCCGATGCTCGCTTGCGCATCTCTTCACAATCACCCTATGATCCCCGCGGTTTGAGCGCGGTCATGGCGAAGCCTGAGCGTGGCGGATGGATAGCGCCAACCGCTTACCTCATGGGAGCAGGCTGGTATTTCGCCACCTGCATCGTCGTCGGAATCGTGCTCGGACTCTGGCTCGACAACCTCACCGGGCTCGAGCCGCTCTTCATCCTCCTGGGGATAGTCCTGGGACTGACTCTGGCCATCGGTGGCGGAATCCGCATGCTTCTCCCCTTCATGAAACGCTTTGGCGGTGGCGCCAACGGCGCCGACGGCGGTAGCGAGTGAGAAGGTTCAGGCTCCCTCTCATCATCATCGCCGCGCTCGCGTGGATCGTCGTCGGCCTGATCGTCGCCCGCGGTCCCCAGCCCGAGATCATCGTTCCCGCCGAGGTCATCACCAGGGTCGGCTTCCTCAACATCTCGAACACGATGATCTCCGCCTGGGCGGCGATGTTCATCCTCCTCGTCGTCTGCGTCCTCGCCACGCGCACGATGAGGCTCATCCCCACCGGCGCCCAGAACTTCGTCGAGTCCGTCGTCGAGTTCCTGATGGGTCAGCTGGAAGACATCGCCGGCACCAGCAACGCCCGCCGCTTCTTCCCCGTCATCGCCACCTTCTTCATCTTCATCCTCCTCTCCAACTGGATGGGCCTCCTCCCCTTCTTCAACGCCATCGGCAAGACGGAGGACATCGGCGTGGAGGTCTTCCACTACATCGAGGAGCACCACGTCGAAAACGAGCCCTTCAAGGAGGAGATCGCGCACTCCTCCGGCTGGCTGGTCGACAACGTCGGAATCGGCCTCGTCCTGCCGAACGCCGACGACGCCCACTTCGAGATGGGCGCCACGCCCGCGACGCCCGTCTCCGCCGGACAGGCGCTCGACAAGTACATCGTCTTCCTGGCCCAGACCTTCACCGACTTCGACCCCGGGGACTACCTTGAGGATGCGGGCGGCCACGGCGCCATCGAGGTCACGCCCGCCATGCTGCAGGCGGCCCGAGACGCCCTCAACGCCGACCCCGACGCGCCCAAGCTCCTCCCCGCCACGGAGAAGCATGCCGTCCCGAGCGCAGCCCTTGGCGACGACCTCGTCGTGAGCGGCATCGACTTCCCCGGTCAGAAGCTGGCGCTCATCATCCCGCTCTTCCGCTCCGTCTACAGCGACGTGAACAACACGATCGCGCTCGCCCTCATCTCGTTCGTGATGGTCGAGTGGTGGGGCCTGCGCACGCTCGGCTTCAGCTACCTCGGGAAGTTCTTCAACTTCAGCGGCGCCATCCCCTTCTTCGTGGGCATCCTCGAGCTGCTCTCGGAGTTCATCCGCATCGTCAGCTTCGCCTTCAGGCTTTTCGGCAACATCTTCGCCGGGGAGGTGCTCATATTAATGCTCACCTTCCTCCTGCCCTTCCTCATCGTCGACATCATCTATGGCCTGGAGCTCTTCGTCGGCTTCATCCAGGCCGCGGTCTTCGCGCTCCTCACGCTCGTGTTCGCCGTCATGGCGGTCGAGCACCACGACGAGGAGCACGAGGGCCACGAAGGCGAAGCCGGCCACGCCGACATGGAATCCCAGGGGAGCCCGGGGCAGTAGCCCCGCCCCTTCGAACATCGCTCCCCGCGGAGGCGGGGAGGCAAAACACGGGAGGAACCACCAATCATGGGAGCACTCGACCTTCTCTTCCTGCTCGCGCTTGACGCCCCCGGCGCCAAGGCCATCGGGGCGGGCATCGCCATGGGCCTCGGCGCCCTTGGCCCCGCCATCGGCATCGGCATGCTCGTGGGACGCGCGATGGAGGCCCTGGGCCGCAATCCCGAGGCCCGCGCCGCCATCCAGACGAACATGATCCTGGGCGTCGCCTTCGCCGAGGCGATCGGCATCTACGCCCTGCTCACCGCCATCATCATCGCGTTCGTCATCTAGCCCGGCGGAAACGCCAATCGGGAAGAAGGGAGCTCGCGATGGGCGAGGCTTTCACCGCTCTCGGTATCAATCTGCCGCAGTTGGTCGCGCAGATCGCGAATTTCGTGGTCCTGCTCCTGATCCTGCGCTTCACCCTCTACAAGCCGGTCCTGCGCATGCTCGACCAGCGCCGCGAGCGCATCGCCGAAGGCCTCGGCGCGGCCGAACAGGCCCGCGCCGAAGCCTCCGACGCACAGGAGCGCATCGAGGCCCAGCTTGCCGAGGCCCGCGGACAGGGTCAGGAGATCGTGGCCAACGCCCAGCAGGTGGCGGCCCGTATCCAGGACGACGCCCGCCAGCAGGCGGAGCGCGACCGCGAGGCCGCCGCCGAGCGTTCGGTCCAGGAGATCCAGCTCGAGCGTGACCGCGCCATCGCCGACCTCCGCGCGGAGTTCGCCGAGATCACCGTCACCGCCGCCGAGCGCGTCATCCGCCAGTCCCTCGACGACGATGCCCACCAGCGCATCATCGAAGAGACGCTGGCCGAGTCCGAGCTCGGGGAGCGCAGCTAGATGGCCGACAGGCAGGCGGCAAAGCGCTACGCACAGGCGGCCTTCGCCATCGCCCGCGACGGCGATGCGATTGCCGCGTGGCGCGCCGACCTCGACGACGTCGCCGCCGTGCTGGCGGAGTCCGACGCCGCGGGCTGGTTCGCCGCCCCGCGCGTGGCCGTGGCCGACCGCCAGGCCGCCGCCGGGCGCGCGCTCGAAGTCGGGCCGCTCGCGCTGAACCTCGCCAGGCTGCTCATCGCCAAGGGGCGAACGATGGAGGCGCGCGAGATCGCGGACGCCTTCAACCGCCTCGCGGACGAGCACGAGGGCCTGGCGCAGGCCGAGATCACCACGGCCGTCCCCCTCCGGGACGACCAGGTCGCCGCCATGGAGCGGCGCCTGGGCGAGGCCCTGGGGAAACGGATCACCGCCACCGCCGCTGTCGATTCCGGCATCATCGGTGGCGTCGTCCTCCGCATCGACGACCATCTCATCGATGGCAGCGTGCGCACCCGCCTCCGGCGGCTGCGCCGGGAGCTGAGCGGCGCCTAGGGGCCGCACCACACAAGAGGAAACCACTATGGCCGTTCGCGCCGAAGAGATTGCATCCATCCTCCGCGAGCAGATCGAGCAGTTCGAGGCTCCATCCGTCGCGACCGACGTCGGCGTCGTCATCGAAGCCGGCGACGGCGTGGCCCGCGCTCACGGCCTCAGCAACGCGCGCTACTCCGAGCTGCTCGAGTTCCCCAACGGCACGATGGGCCTCGCCCTCAACCTGGAGGAAGAGTCCGTCAGCGCCGTCGTCCTCGGCGACTACGAGGACATCAAGGAAGGCGACGAGGTGCGCGCCACCGGCCGCATCATCGAGGTGCCCGTGGGCGACGAGCTCATCGGCCGCGTCGTCGACGCCCTCGGCAACCCGATCGACGGCAAGGGCCCCATCGGCTCCACGAAGACGCGCCCCGTCGAGCGCATCGCGCCCGGCGTCACCCTCCGCCAGAGCGTCGATACGCCCGTCCAGACGGGCATCAAGGCCATCGACTCGATGATCCCCATCGGCCGCGGCCAGCGCGAGCTCATCATCGGCGACCGCTCGACCGGCAAGAGCGCGATCGCGCTCGACACCATCATCAACCAGAAGGGCGGCGACCTGGTTTGCATCTACGTCGCCATCGGCCAGAAGGCCGGCAAGGTCGCCCAGGTGCTCGGCCAGCTCGAAGAGTACGGCGCCATGGAGCACACCATCATCGTCGCCGCCGGCGCCTCCGAGTCGGCGGCCCTCCAGTACCTCGCGCCCTACGCCGGTTGCGCCATGGGCGAGGAGATCATGGAGAGCGGACGCGACGCCCTCATCATCTACGACGACCTGAGCAAGCACGCCTGGGCCTACCGCCAGATCTCGCTCCTCCTGCGCCGCCCTCCCGGGCGCGAGGCGTACCCCGGCGACGTCTTCTACCTTCACAGCCGCCTGCTGGAGCGCGCGGCCAAGCTGGAGGCGGGCGGCTCGCTCACGGCGCTGCCCATCATCGAGACGCAGGCCAACGACGTGTCGGCCTACATCCCCACCAACGTCATCTCCATCACCGACGGCCAGATCTACCTGGAGCCGGACCTCTTCAACGCGGGCATCCGACCCGCCCTCAACGTCGGCCTCTCCGTGAGCCGCGTGGGCGGCTCCGCCCAGACGCGCGCCATGCGCTCCGTCGCCGGGCGCCTCAAGCTCGACCACGCCCAGTTCCGCGAGCTGCAGGCCTTCGCCCAGTTCGGCACCAGCGACCTCGACGCCGCCACCCAGCGGCAGCTCGAACGCGGCCTGCGCGCGAACGAGGTGCTCAAGCAGCCCCAGTTCGCGCCCCTCAGCCTGGCCGAGGAGGTCGCTGTCATCTTCGCCCTCACGAACGGGCTGCTCGACGACGTGCCCACCGACAAGATCGCCGCGTTCGAGGAAGCCTTCACCGGCTACCTCTCCAGCAACAAGCCCGACCTCGCCGCCCGCATCGAGTCGGAGCGGACCATCAGCGACGAGACCGACCAGGAGATCCGGGACGCCGTCGCCGAGTTCAAGGAGACCGTCCCCTACTAGGGAGCGCCATGCCCACCATCCAACAGCTGCGCCGCCGCATCGGGTCGGTACGGAATACCGCCAAGATCACGAATGCGCTCCAGCTCGTGGCCGCCTCCAAGATGCGCCGCGCCCAGGAGCGGGCCACCGAGGGCCGCCCCTACGCGGAGAAGATCCAGCTCGTCCTCTCTTCCCTCGCCTCCACCGCCCCCGGCGGCGGCGACGACGGCGAGAGCGAGGAGTCCCACCCCTTCCTCACCCAGCGCCCCGTGGAGAACATCGGCATCCTCCACATCACCCCGGACCGGGGACTGTGCGGCGCCCTCAACGCGAACCTGAACAACAGCGCCGGCGGCTTCGTCGGCGATGCCGAACCGCCCACCGCCATCGTCGCCGTCGGCCGCAAGGGCCGCGACTTCTTCATCCGCTCCCGCCAGAACGTCGCCGCCGAGTTCACCGACCTCGGCGACTACCCCGCCCTCACCGACACGAGCGTCATCGCCCGCCTTGTCATGGACGACTACCTCGCGGGCAACGTGGATCAGGTCTTCATCAGCTTCGCCGAGTTCGTGAGCACGGTGAACCAGCAGCCGGTCGTGCGCCGCCTCCTGCCCGTCGAGCCCCCGAGGGCGGAAGACGAGGCGGAGGCGGAGGCGCTCCGCCAGGAGTACATCTTCGAGCCCGACCCCGGCCAGGTCTTCGAGCGGCTCCTGCCCCGCTACGTGGAGATGCAGGTCCACGCCGCCATCCTCGAATCCGCCGCCTCCGAGCAGTCCGCCCGCATGGTCGCCATGAAGAACGCGACCGACAACGCCAACGAGATCGAGCGCGAGCTGACCCTGACCTACAACAAGGCCCGCCAGGAGCAGATCACGACCGAGCTGCTCGACATCGTTGGCGGCGCCGAGGCCGTCGTCAATGAGTGACGCCGCCCCCTTCGCCGCGGTCATCTTCGACATGGACGGCGTCCTCGTCGATGGCGAGCCCATCTACTACGGCGCGGCGACGGCGGTGCTTGCCGAGGACGGCATCACCTTCCCCCTGGACGACTACAAGAAGTACATGGGCACGAAGTCCGGCTGGGACGAGTTCACCCACGACCTCGGCCTGCCCCGCCCGGCCTCGTACTACCGTGATCGCTGCTCCGCGCTCGTCGCGGACGCCTACGCCGCCGTCGACACCCCCCTTCCCGGCGCCGTCGACCTCGTCCGGGGCCTGAAGGCGATCGGCCTGCCCCTCGCCGTCGCTTCCTCGACGCACCGCGCGAACGTCGAGGTCTGCCTCGACCGGCTCGGGATGCTGGACGCCTTCGACGTGATCGTCGCCGGGAACGACATCACGCACGGCAAGCCGCGCCCCGACAGCTACCTGCGCGCCTCCGGGCTCCTGGGCGTGGCCGCGCGGGACTGCCTCGCCATCGAGGACGCGCCCGCCGGCATCCAGGCCGCGCACGCCGCCGGCATGACCTGCTGGGCCGTCCGCACCGAGTACACGCGCGGGCTGCCCCTCCCCGACCCCGACCGCACGCTTGAGTCCCTCACCGAGGTCGACCTCGCCGACATCGCGGGGGTGCCCGCATGAGCGAGCTCGTCCTGCGCGAGGACCGCGACGGTGTCGCCACCCTCACCCTCAACCGTCCCGAGGCGCTGAACGCCCTCAACATCCCGCTCTTCACCGAGCTGCGCGAGCACGTCGCCGCCATCGCGGACGAGACCGACTCCGTCGGCTGCGTCGTCCTGCGGGGCGCGGGCCGCGCCTTCAGCGCCGGCAACGACCTCAAGGCGATCGGCACGCCCGCGCCCGATCCCTACTACCAGGCCGAGACGATCGACATGATCGAGGCGCTGCCCCAGCCGGTCATCGCCTCCGTGCGCGGCGCCTGCTACACCGGCGCCCTCGAACTCATGCTCGCCGCCGATCTCTGCATCGCGGGCGAGTCCGCCATCTTCTGCGACAGCCACGGCGAGTGGGCGCTCACCCCCCTCTGGGGCCTCACGCAGCGCCTGCCCCGCCGCATCGGCCCCCTGCTCGCTCGGGAGATGATGTACACCGCCCGCCGCGTCGACGCCCACGAGGCCGTCCGCATCGGCCTCGCCAACCGCGCCGTCCCCGACGCGGAGCTCGACGAGGCCACGGCCGAAGTGGCCGCCCGGATCGCCGGGAACTCGTGGCACACGCTGCGCGCCGACAAGCGCCTCCTGAACGAGGGCCTGAACTACTCCTATGCCGAAGGCCTCGCCTTCGAGCGTCGCACCAGCCCCGGAGCGGGGCCCGAACTGGCGGAGCGCCTCGAGCGCTTCCGCTCCAAATCCTGAAGCCAACCCAGGAAGGAGCCCCATCATGGTCACTGCCGCTACCGCCGAGGGACGCATCGTCCAGATCATCGGCACCGTGATCGACGTCGAGTTCCCGCCCGACCAGCTGCCGCCCATCTACAACGCGCTCAGCATCGACCGCGGCGACGGCACGAGCCTCGTCGTCGAGGTGCAGCAGCACGTCGGCAACAACTGGGTGCGCGCGCTGGCGATGGACTCGACCGACGGCCTCACCCGCGGCATGGCCGTCGCCGATACGGGCCAGCCGATCGCCGTTCCCGTCGGCGAGGAGGCGCTCGGGCGCATGTTCAACGTGCTCGGCAACCCCATCGACGACCTCCCCGTTCCCGACGAGGCGCCCCGCTGGCCCATCCACCGCGAGCCGCCCTCCTTCGAGGACCAGGAGACGCAGCCTTCCATCCTCGAGACGGGCATCAAGGTCATCGACCTGATCGCGCCCCTCGTGCGCGGCGGCAAGGTCGGCCTCTACGGCGGCGCCGGCGTGGGCAAGACGGTCATCATCCAGGAGCTCATCTCCAACATCGCCCGCGAGCACGGCGGCTTCTCCGTCTTCGCCGGCGTGGGCGAGCGCTCCCGCGAGGGCAACGACCTCTGGAACGAGATGAAGGAATCCGGGGTGCTGCCCCGCATGTCCATGGTCTTCGGCCAGATGAACGAGCCCCCCGGCGTCCGCCTCCGCGTCGCCCTCAGCGGCCTCACCATGGCCGAGTACTTCCGCGACGAGCAGGCCCGCGACGTCCTCTTCTTCGTCGACAACATCTACCGCTACACGCTCGCCGGCATGGAGGTCTCCGCGCTTCTCGGGCGCATGCCCTCCGCCGTCGGCTACCAGCCCACCCTCTCCACCGAGATGGGTGACCTGGAGGAGCGCATCACCTCCACCAAGAAGGGCTCGATCACGTCGTTCCAGGCCATCTACGTGCCCGCCGACGACTACACCGACCCCGGCGTGGCCACCACTTTCGGCCACCTCGACGCGGTCGTCGCGCTGGAGCGCTCGCTCGCCGAGCAGGCGCTGTACCCGGCCATGGACCCCCTCACCTCCTTCTCCCGCGCGCTTGAGCCGCGCATCGTCGGCGAGGAGCACTACGAGGTGGCCCGCGACGTGCAGGGCGTCCTCCAGCGCTACAAGGATCTGCAGGACATCATCGCCATCCTCGGCATCGACGAGCTTTCCGACGAGGACAAGCTCACCGTCGCCCGCGCCCGCAAGCTGCAGCGCTTCCTCACGCAGCCCTTCTTCGTGGGCGAGACGTTCACGGGCCGCGAGGGCCGCTACGTCTCCATCCGCGACACCGTGCGCGGCTTCAAGGAGATCCTCGAAGGCCAGCACGACGGCCTTCCCGAGCAGGCCTTCTACATGGTGGGCTCCATCGAGGAAGCCGTCGAAGAAGGCCAGCGCCTGAGCGAGGAAGGCTAGTGCCGCTCTTCGTCGAAATCGTCACCGCCGAGCGCGTCGTCCGCACCGAAGAGGACGTCGAGGTGCTCATCGCCCCCGGCAGCGAGGGCCAGCTCGCGATCCTGCCCCGCCATGCGCCGCTCATGACGACGCTCGACTACGGCGAGCTCATCTTCCGGCGCGGCGCCGAGGAGTCCGCCTTCGCCATCGGCGGCGGCTTCCTCGAGGTGCACAGCAACCACGTCACCGTCCTCGCCGATGCGGCCGAGGCCGCCGAGGAGATCGACGTGGATCGCGCCGAGGAGGCCCGCCGGCGCGCCGAGGAGCGTCTCGCCGGCGCCCGCGACGAGGGCGTGAGCGAAGCCGACCTCGCCCTCGCCCAGGCGGCCATGCAGCGCGCCCTCCTGCGCCTGCGCGTGGCCGAGCGCCGCCGCCGTCGCCCCGGCCCGCCCATGCCCG
The DNA here is from genome assembly GCA_965203115.1 of Tepidiformaceae bacterium. Classification (GTDB taxonomy): domain Bacteria; phylum Chloroflexota; class Dehalococcoidia; order Tepidiformales; family Tepidiformaceae; genus UBA2991. The sequence continues at coordinate 867,517 of OZ241859.1, forward strand.
GAGGCTAGGCCGCGCCCCTCACCGACCCCGCGTGCGGTGCGTTTTCCGCTCGGTGACTCGGTCACGGCGCTCCTCCCGTTCGCGGAGGATACCCACGCCCTCGCCCGCCCGTTCGATTGCGGCAGATTCGGCCTCTCCCCATACTGAAACCCAGATGGACGCCAGGAATGGACACAGCTCCCGCTACCAGGTGCGCGGTGGCGCTGTCCTCAACGGGTCCGTGCGCATCTCCGGCTCGGCGAACGCGGCCCTCGCTTCCATGTGCGCCGCCCTCCTCACGGACGAGACCGTCGTCCTCGAAAACGTCCCCGCCGTCTCCGATATCGACTCCCTCGCCGGGCTGCTCGCGCACCTCGGCGCGACCGTCGAGCGCCCCGACCCGAACCGCGTCGAGATCAACGCGGCGAAGGTCGGCACGCTCGAAGCGCCCATCGACCTCGTCTCGGAGAACCGCGCCTCCTTCCAGGTGATGGGCCCCCTCCTCGCCCGCCACGGCTTCGCCGCGCTCCCGCCCCCCGGCGGCGACGTGATCGGCCAGCGCCCCATCGCCGTGCATCTCGACGGCTTCGAGGCGATGGGCGCCGCCATCGACCGTGTCGGCGAGCACTACCAGGCCCGCGCCCCGCAGGGCCTCGCGGGAACGCGCGTCTTCGCCGACTACCCCTCCGTCTCCGGCACGCAGAACCTGATGCTCGCCGCCACGCTCGCCCGCGGCGAGACGACGATCATCAACGCCGCCACGGAGCCCGAGGTCCAGGCGCTGGCGGCGCTCCTCAACTCGATGGGCGCGCGCGTCTCCGGCGCCGGCACCCAGATCGTCACGATCGAGGGCGTCGAGCGCCTCCAGGGCACGACCTTCGCCCTCATCCCCGACCGCATCGAGGCGGGCACGTTCGCCATCGCCGCCGCCATGACCCACGGCGACGTCGAGCTCATCGACGCGCCCGTGGGGGTCATGGACGCGCTCATCACGAAGCTCCGAGCCGCCGGCGCCACCGTGGAGGCGCGCGAGGGCTCCCTGCGCGTCGCGGCCGGCTCGCGGCTCGCCCCCGTCGGCTTCCAGGCGCTCCCCTACCCGGGCCTCCCCACCGACCTCCACGCCCCCATGGGCGCCCTCCTCACCCAGGCCGACGGCGTCTCCATCATCCACGAGCGCGTCTTCGACAACCGCATGCTCTACGTCGACGAGCTGCGCAAGATGGGCGCCGAGATCGTGAGCACGGGCTCCTCCGCCATCGTCAGCGGCCCCACGCCCCTCCACGGCGCCCGCGCCCGCGCCCTCGACGTGCGAGCCGGAGCAGCCGTCCTCCTCGCCGGCCTCTCCGCCAGCGGTACGACCGTCATCGACGACATCTACCACCTCGACCGCAAGTACGAACGCCTCGACGAGAAGCTGCGCGGCCTCGGCGCCGAGCTGGAGCGGGTGTAGTCGGTATGGCGTTCGGCTTCATCTCGAACACGCGCGCGGGCATCGACCTCGGCACCGCCAACATCCTCGTCTTCGTCCAGGGGCAGGGCATCGTCGTGAACGAGCCCTCGGTCGTGGCGCGACATAACCGTGACGACGCGATCGTCGCCGTCGGCGCCGAGGCCCGCATGATGCAGGGCCGCACGCCCGGCGCCCTCAGCATCATCCGTCCCATGCGCGAGGGCGTCATCGCCGACTACCTCACGACGGAGGCGATGATGCGCTACTTCATCGGCGTCGTGACCGGCCGCTTCAACCTCATCCGCCCCGAGATCATGGTGACCGTTCCCGCCGGTGTGACCAGCGTCGAGCAGCGCGCCGTGCGCGACGCCGCCGAGCAGGCCGGCGCCCGCCGCCCCGCCCACCTCGTCCCCGAGCCGCTCGCCGCCGCCATCGGCGCGGGCGTTCCCGTGGGAACGCCCCGCGGCAACATGATCGTGAACATCGGCGGCGGGCGCACCGAGGCGGCGGTCATCTCCCTCTACGGCATCGTCGTGAGCGAGTCGGCCCGCGTCGCCGGCGACCGCATCGACGAGGCCATTCAGGCCTTCGTCCGCCGCCGCCACAACCTCGTCATCGGCGAGAGCACGGCCGAGGAGATCAAGATCGCGATCGGCTCGGCCATGCCCCTCGACGAGGGCGTCTCGACGCAGGTGCGCGGGCGCGACCAGCTCAGCGGCCTGCCGCGCACCATCACCCTCAACAGCGACGAGATCGCCCAGGCCATCCAGGATTCGCTCGGCCAGATCATCCAGGCCGTGCGCAGCGTGCTCGAACGCACGCCCCCCGAGCTCGCCGCCGACGTCATCGACCACGGCATCGTCCTCACCGGCGGCGGCGCCCTCCTGCGGCACTTCGATGAACTCCTGACGCAGGAGACCGGCGTCCCCTGCTACGTCGCCGACAGCCCCCTCGAGTGCGTCGCCGTCGGCGCCGCCATCGCCCTCGACCATCTCGAGATCATCGAGCGCAGCCTCCCGACCGAGGAGGAGCAGCTGGTGGGCCTCTTCCCCCAACCGGATCGCTGACCTACCCTCGATCCTTCGTGCCTGAAAGTCCTTCCGCGGATGCCCTTGCCATCGGCCCGAACATCAGCGTGGTCGGCGATAGCTGCTCGGGCAAGACGACCACCGCCGCCGCCCTCGCCGAACGGCTTGGACTGCGCCACGTCGAGCTCGATTCCCTCAACTGGGAGCCGAACTGGGTGCAGGCTTCCGACGAGGTCGTGGTCGAACGCCTGCGCGCGGCCATGGCCGAGCCCGGGTGGGTCATCGACGGGAACTACGGGCGCATCCTCCGCCCCATCGTCTGGACCGCCGCCGATACCGTCGTCTGGCTCGACTTTCCCCTGCGCGTCACCCTGCCCCGCACCCTCGCGCGCTCGTTCCGCCGCTGGCGGACGCGGGAGCTGCTCTGGGGTACGAACCGCGAGCGCCTCTGGGAGCACTTCCTCCCCTGGGACCGCTCCCTCATCTGGTGGACGCTCAAGAGCCACCGCCGCCGCCGGATCGCCTACTCGGCCGCGATGGACGCCCCCGAGTACGAGGGAACGCAGTTCGTTCGCCTCCGCTCCCCCGCCGAGGTCGAACCGCTCCTGGAGCGTGTCAGGCTGGCGGTTCCGGCCTAGCTCGGCTGGGGCGCGAGCTCCTTCAGGTAGTACGTCATCCCCTGCATCATCACGACCGGGTCGATCTGCCGGATCGAGACGCCGTCGGGCACGTGCGCCGAGATGGGCGCGTAGTTCAGGATGGCGTGTACGCCGCTCTCGACCAGCCGGTCGACCACCGCCTGCGCCGCCTCCGCCGGAACCGCCACCACCGCGATGTCGACGTGCCCGTTCGTTAGGTAGCCCTCCAGGTCGTCCATGGATCGCACTTCGACCCCCTGGATGACCTTCCCCGCTACGTCGGGCGCGGCGTCGAAGGCGGCGACGGTGTTGAAGCCCTGCTGGGCGAACCCGTCGTACTCGAGGATGGCCTGGCCCAGCCGCCCGATCCCCACCACGCACACGCTCCACGAGCGGTCCAGCCCGAGGATCTCGCGCAGCCGGTCCAGCAGGTCGCCGACGTTGTAGCCGCGGCCCTGCTTGCCGAACCGCCCGAAGTAGCTCAGGTCCTTGCGGATCTGCGCGGGCGTCACGTCGAGCTGTTCGCCCAGGGTCTGCGAGCTGACGACCGTCTCGCCCGCCGCCGCCAGCGTCGTGAGCGCCCTCGCGTAGAGCGGCAGCCGGTTGATGACAACCTCGGGGATGTCAGAGGTCATTGGCCGGGCCGGTCCCTCCTGCTCGCGCCCGCCGTCGCTCAGGCCGGCGACGGTTGTGAAAAATCGAACATTTGGATGATCCGCACTGTAAACCCCGCGTTCTGAGGGGGTCAACGGTCCCGTGTTACGAGTGCGTGCCGCGCGGCTATCGGGAAGAGAAGAGCGTCCTGATCGTGGCCGTCACATGCTCGTCGTCGGCCTCCGCTACCGTGCGCGGGTCGAGCAGCGTCTCCCCCGCCTCCACGCGCGCCACGATGGCCGGACCCGCCTCGCGCAGGGCCCGCGCCAGCCACTCCGCCCCTTCTTCCGCCCGCAGCGCCGCGCACCACGTTTGCCGCCCCGCCCCCGGCGCCGCCCCGCCTCCGATCATCGAGCGCGACTCGACCACGCGGCCGCCCCCCGCCTCCGCCCACGCCCGCGCGCGCGGCTCCAGCTGCTCCCGTTCCAGCGCCAGCATCCGCCAGACCGGGATCTCCTCCCGCTCCGTTCCCGCCACGTAGGCCATCAGCGTCGCGTTCAGCGCGGCGATCGTGAGCTTGTCGACCCGCAGGGCCCGCGCCATCGGGTGCCGCCGCAGCGCCGCCACGAGCTCTCCCCGTCCCGCGATCAGCCCGCATTGCGGGCCGCCCAGCAGCTTGTCCCCGCTGAACATGGTCAGGTCCGCCCCGCCCTCCAGGTTCTCCCGCACGGTCGGCTCGTGCTCGACCCCGTAGTCTCCCGTCTCCACCAGGCACCCGCTGCCGAGGTCGTCGAGCAGGAGCACGCCGTGCTCCCTCGCCAGCGCCGCCAGCTCCCCGAGCTCCGGTCGCGCCGTGAACCCCGTGACCTCGAAGTTGGAGCGGTGGACCCGCAGGATCGCCGCCGTCTCCTCGCCGATCGCGTTCGCGTAGTCCTCGACGTAGGTCCGGTTCGTCGTGCCTACCTCCACCAGCCGCGCCCCGCTTTCCCGCAGCACGTCGGGGATGCGGAAACGCCCCCCGATCTCCACCGCCTCCCCGCGCGACACGATGACCTCCCCGCCCCGCGCGAACACGTGCAGCGCCATCAGCAGGGCGGCCGCGTTGTTGTTCACCGCGAGCGCGTCCTCGGCGCCCGTCGTGCGCCGCAGCAGGTCGCGCACGTGCTCGTGCCGGCTCCCCCGGCCGCCCTCCTCCAGGTCGAACTCGAGGTTCGTGTAGTCGCGCGCCGCCTCCGCCATCGCCGCCATCGCCCGCTCGCTCAGCGGCGCCCGCCCCAGGTTCGTCTGCAGGATGACGCCAGTTGCGTTCACGACCCGCCGCAGCGAGGGTCGCGCCAGTTCCTCCAGGATCGCCGCCGCCTCCGCCGAGATCGCCGCGACATCGGGCGCGTCCTCTCCCTCCCGCACCGCCTCCCGCGCGCGTTCGATGGCCGTGCGCGCCGCCTCAAGCGCGAGCGCGTGCGGCCACGAGCCGTTGCCGCGCAGTTCGCCCAGCACCGCCTCGACGCTTGGAATCGCCCGAAAGGTCGACGGCATGTCGCGATCTTAACGCGGACCGGCCATTGATCGTGTTCGTAGGCGCGCGCTGCGCCAGAATCGAGGGGACGAATACCTCTCTGTGGGAAGAACCGTGAACCTCCGTATCCCCGGACCGACCCCCTGTCCCGATGACGTTCTCGAAGCCGTCGGCGGGCCCATGATGAACCACCGCGGACCCGAGTTCGCGGACATCATCAGGCGCGTCACCGAGGGACTGAACTGGGTCTTCGGCGTCTCCACGGACGTTCTCACGATCACCGCTTCCGGAACCGGCGGGCTCGAAGCCGCCGTCGTCAACACGCTCAGCCCCGGCGACCGCGTGCTCGCCGTCTCCATCGGCGTCTTCGGCAACCGCCTCGCCTCCATCGCCGAGACCTACGGCGCGGAGGTCGAGCGCTACGAGTTCGAGTGGGGCGCCGCCGCCGACCCCGACGAGGTCGCCCGCCGCCTCGACGCGGACCCTTCGATCAAGGCCGTTCTCGTCACCCACAACGAGACCTCGACCGGCGTGACGAACCCGCTCGAGGCCATCGGGGCCGCCGTCCGCGAGCGCGGCCCCCTGCTCATCGTCGACGGGGTCAGCAGCGTCTCCTCCATCCCCTGTCCGGCCGAGCGCTGGGGCATCGACGTGCTCGTGAGCGGCTCCCAGAAGGGCTGGATGGTCCCGCCCGGGCTCGCCTTCCTCTGGCTCAGCGAGCGCGCCTGGGAAGCCGGCGAGAGCGCCACGATGCCGCGCTTCTACTTCGACCTCCAGCGCTCCCGCAGCTCGCTGGAGAGCGCACAGACGCCCTGGACCCCCGCGCTGTCCATCTTCTACGGCCTCGACAAGGCCTTCGAGTCCCTGCGCGCCGAGGGGCTGGAGGGCATCTACGGCCGCCACCGCGCCGTAGCCCAGTACACCCGCGACCGGGTGCGGGCGATGGGCCTGGAGCTGTTCGCGCAGGACGAGCGCTTCGCCTCCGACACCGTCACCGCCGTGCGCTGGCCCGACGAGGTCGATGGTCCTGCCATCGCGAAGCGCGCCCGCGAGGAGTTCGGCGTCGTGCTCGGCGGAGGGCAGCAGAGCCTCCGCGGCAAGATCTTCCGCGTCGGCCACATGGGCTACTTCAGCCAGGAAGACATCGCCGCCGCCCTCGACGTGCTCGAACGCCTCCTCGCGGAGACTCCCGCCGGCGCCAGGGCGTAGGCCTTTCCCCTCGCCTGCAAGCAGTCGAGGGTCCGTGAGCAAGAAGAAAAGTGGACTAGACTAGTCTAGACTAGTCCATGTTGAGGAGCCGCCATGACGACCCAGCCCCAAACGCCCCGCACCTGGACGATTGCCGAAGCGAAGGCCCGCCTCTCCGAGATCCTCCGCCTCGCTGAGGAGGAGGGCCCGCAGCGGATCGGCCTGCGCAAGCCCTTCCTGGTCGTCTCCGAACGACAGTGGCGTTCGCGGGAGCACGACCTCGAGTGGCGCAGGCGCGTCCCCGAGGAGATGCCGATGGGCAAGTGGCTCGTCGAGAACATGCCGCGCGGGGTGGGACTTGAGCTCCCCGACCGCAGCGATCCCCCGAGAGAGACTCCCTTCAGCGACTGGGAAGATGAGTGAACGGCTACCTTCTCGACTCGAACGTCGTCTCCGAAGCGATCAAGCCGAGGCCAGAGCCCCGCGTACTCTCCTTCCTGGCGCGTGAACCTGAGGTCTGGCTGTCAGCCGTTGTCCTGCATGAGTTGGAGTTCGGCATTCGGCGTCTGGATCCCGGCCGGCGACGCACTCGCATGCGAACCGCCCTCGATGCATACCTGGCTCGTTACGGCCACAGGCTCCTCGCTGTGGCCGATGTAGAGGCGGTGATCGCCGCCGCCATGCGCGCTGAGGCGCAACGCGCGGGGCGGGTTCTGCACGTCGCCGATGCCCTCATCGCCGGCACTGCCCGGGCCTACGGCCTTACGGTCGTCACCCGCAACGTGACGGACTTTGAGGTTATCGACATCGACGTGCTCAACCCCTGGGATAGCCCCTGACGCCCACTCCCGCGAGAGGCTGTAACGCCCTCCGGCGCTATGCTGACCGCATGGCCCCGACCCTCCTCCCCCGCGAGCCCACCCCGTGACCGAGCCCGGCCCCCGCCCCCGAATCCTCATCGCCGACCCCATCGCCGGCGAAGGCGTCGCGCTGCTCGAACAGGAGGCGGAGGTCGACGTCCGCACCGGCCTCTCGCCGGGCGAGTTGCGGGAAGCGCTCGCCGGCTACGAGGCCCTCGTCGTGCGCAGCGAGGCCACGGTCACGGCCGACGCCCTCTCCAACGCCGACCGCCTCCAGATCATCGCCCGAGCGGGCACCGGCGTGGACAACGTCGACCTCGAGGCCGCCACCGAGCGCGGCATCGTCGTCGTGAACGCGCCGCGCGGCAACACCATCGCCGCCGCCGAGCACGCGTTCGCCCTGCTCGTCTCCCTCGCCCGCCACATCCCCCGCGCCGACCGCTCCCTGCGCGGCGGCGAATGGCGCCGGCGCGACTTCATGGGCGCCGAGCTTCGCGGCCGCACCCTCGGCCTTGTCGGGTTCGGCCCCATCGGCTCCGAGATGGCCCGTCGCGCCCTCGCCTTCGAGATGAACGTCGTCGCCCACGACCCGTTCGTCCCGGTCGAGCGCGTCCGCGCCCTCGGCGCCGAGCCCGTCGAGATCGACCGGCTCTACGGCGAGAGCGACTTCATCAGCGTGCACACCCCCCTGACCGCCTCCACCCGCGGCATGATCGCGCGCGAGCAGTTCGCGGCCATGAAGGACGGCGTGCGCCTCGTGAACGCCGCCCGCGGCGGCATCATCGACGAGAACGACCTGCTCGACGCCGTGCGCTCGGGGAAGGTCGCCGGCGCCGCACTCGACGTGTTCACGTCGGAGCCCCCCGGCGAGCACCCCCTCTTCGAGGAGGAGCGCATCATCGTCACCCCCCACCTCGCCGGCTCGACCGTCGAGGCCCAGGAGCGCATCGCCGTCGACATCGCCGAGCAGGTGCTCGACGTGCTCGCCGGGCGCCCGCCCCGCTACCCCGTCAACGCGCCCCTCGTGCCGCCCGAGACCCTCGAAGTCGTCGGCCCCTACATCGGCGTCGCCGAGATGCTGGGCACGGTCGCGACCCAGCTCCTCAGCGGCCAGCTCACGACCATCGACCTCTCCTTCTTCGGGGAGATCGCCGAGCACGATGTCACGCCCCTGAAGGCGTTCGCCATCCGCGGCCTGCTCCGCCCGATCAGCGAGCAGAACGTGAACCTCGTGAACGCGACGAGCATCGCCGAGGCCCGCGGCTGGACGATCGAGGAGCGCCTCCGCGCCTCGCACGAGGAGTTCCACAACCTCATCGAGCTGCGCGTCGGGAGCAGCGAAGCGCAGGTCACCGTCAGCGGCACGGCCAGCCACTCGCGCGCCACGATCGTGCGCATCAACGACCTCGACATCGACATCGTCCCCGACCCGAGCGGCTTCCTCCTCGTCTGCGAGAACGAGGACCGGCCCGGCATGATCGGCAGCCTCGGGACCCTGCTCGGCGCCCGGGACATCAACATCAGCGCCATGCGCGTCGGCCGCAGCAGCCCGCGCGGGCGAGCCCTCATGGTCCTCATGCTCGACGACGAGCCGGACGCCGCCGCCCTCGACATGATCGCGGCCGTGGAGGGCATCGCCAGCGCCCGCCTGGTCCGTCTCTAGCGGCCGGCCCGGTGCCCCTGCACATCTGCGCCCTCGACTCCACCGACGAGGAGGCCATCGCGCAGGTCGCGCGCATCGTCCTCGAGGCGTTCCGCGACCACACCCCCTCGTGGCCCGACCTCGCCAGCGCCGAGGCCGAGGTGCGCGAGTCGTTCGCCGGGGACCGCCTCAGCCGCGTCGCCCGCATTGACGGCGTCGTGGTGGGGTGGATCGGCGGCATCCGCGAGTACGACGGCCACGCCTGGGAGCTCCACCCCCTCGCCGTCGACCCCGCCCGCCAGGGCGAGGGTATCGGCCGCGCTCTCGTGGCCGACCTTGAGCGCGAGGTCGCCTCCCGGGGCGCGATTACCCTCTACCTCGGCGCCGACGACGAGGACGGGCGCACCTCCCTCAGCGACACCGACCTCTACCCGGACCCCCTGGATCGCCTCGCGAACATCGAGAACCCGGGCCGCCATCCCTACGAGTTCTACCGCGCCTGCGGCTTCTCCCTCGTGGGCGTCATCCCCGACGCGAACGGACCGGGCAAGCCCGACATCCTCATGGCCAAGCGGGTCGGCAGGGCCTAGGGCGAGAGCGGCGCGAAGACGAGCCCCGTCCCCAGCTTCGGGTAGTAGAAGGTCGACTTCTGTGGCAGCCGCTCGCCCCCGTCGGCGAGCCCGATTACCTCGCTGGCGGGCACGTGCTGCAGCAGGAACCCGACCCCTCCGCCCGCCAGCGCCTTGACGACCTCACCCACCTCATGCGTGAAGGTCACGGCCCCCGCCCGCAGTTCCTCGTCGCTGATGGCCCAGAGCGGGTCCAGCACGCCCAGGCGCAGCAGGATCGGCGCCGCCGAGACCCAGCGCGCGCTCGCACCGGCGGGCGCGAGGCCGGCAACGGCCTCCGCGCTCTTCGGGCGCAGCAGGTGGACGCTGCCGGGCACGAGCCCGACCGCCACGATCGCGTCCGGCGAGGCCGCGCGCAGCGCCTCCAGCGTCTCGGGCTCGTGGCCTGCCGCCGCCTCCTCGATGTCGAACAGCCCGGCGAGGCGCTCGCGCCAGTCCGCCGGCGCTTCCCGCGGGACGTACCGGTGCAGCGGGCGCACCACCAGCCCCTCGTCCTCGACGGGCACGACGCCCGCCAGCGCGAACCGCGCGGGGTGGTCGCTCGCGAGCGTCCCGTCGCGCTCCGCCAGCCAGGTGCGGTACGCGAACGAGGTCTCGTAGCGGTGGTGCCCGTCGGCGATGTAGAACGCCTCGGACAGCAGCGGCGCGATCTGTCGCAGCCGCTCCCGAAAGGCGGGCAGCGCCCAGAGGCGGTGCGTGACGCCGTCGGCGGTCTCGCCGGACACGTCCGGCTCGCCGCCCTCCGCCGTGCTCGCGAGCAGCTCCGCCAGCTGCCCCGAGCGGTCCCGCGCCAGCATGAAGATGGGGCTGAACTGCGTGCCCGTCGCCTGCAGCAGGCGCAGGCGGTCCTCCTTCGGGGCCGACATCGTGAACTCGTGCGGCAGCACCGCCCCCGCCTCCCACGGCTGCGACTCCACCCCGCAGATCAGCGCCCGCCGCCTTCGCTCGACGCCTGCCTCCACGAATACCTGCTCGTAGACGTACAGCATCGGCTCCTCGTCGCGCTCGACGATGCCGTCCGCGATCCACCCCTCCAGCTCGGTCGCGATTGCCGCGTACTGGTCGCCCGCCGCCTCCAGCCGCACGGCGTTGTGCGGCGAAAGCTCGGCCAGCCGCTCCCGCTCGCGCTCGCCGATCACGTCGAACGGCGGCGCCAGCAACTGGTCCAGCGATCCCGCCTTCGCCGTGTAGCGCAGCCCCCGGATCGGCATCAGTCTCGGCATCGTCGGTCCTCCGTGTGCGCCTTCATGTGACTACGCCCCCGCCCTGTAGAATCGGGTTCCCGCCATGAAACGCGCCCCGTACTGCGTCTTCTGCAACATCGTCGCCGGAACCGAGCCCGCGAACATCATCTACGAGGACGACGAGGTCATCGTCATCCAGAACGTGCTGCGCTGGGTGCCGGTCATGCTGCTCGCGATGACGAAGGAGCACCGCACCCAGGCCGAGCTCTGGGAGAACGGCATCGAGGCCGTGGGCCGCATCGCGCACAAGATCGGGGCGGAAGCCTGTCCCGACGGCTTCCGCCTGCTCTCCAACTTCGGCTTCGAGGCCATGCAGAGCCAGGAGCACGGGCACCTCCACATCGTCGGCGGTACGCACCTCGGGCCCTACGTCTGAGCCGCCCGCAGCGCCTCGCGCTGCCGCTCGAACAGCTCCATGATGCCGCCCCGGGCCAGTTCCACGAGCGCGTCCAGCGATGCCCCGTCGAACGGCTTCCCTTCGGCCGTGCCCTGCACCTCGACGAACGCGTCCGCGCCCGTCATGACCACGTTGAAGTCGACCTCCGCGGCTGAGTCCTCCTCGTAGCAGAGGTCGAGAACCGGCGCCCCGGCGACGACTCCCGCCGAGACCGCCGCGACCTGCGTCGTGATGGTCTCGGGGGGAATGAGGTTGGCGAGCGCCAGCTTCTCCGCCGCCAGCCGCAGGGCGATGAAGCCGCCCGTCACCGAGGCCGTGCGCGTGCCGCCGTCTGCCTGCAGCACGTCGCAATCCACCGTGATCGTGCGCGGGCCGAGCAGGTCGAGGTCGACGGCGGCGCGCAGCGAGCGGCCGATCAGCCGCTGGATCTCCTGCGTGCGCCCGCCCGGACGGCCCCGCTCCACCTCCCGCTGCGTCCGCGTCGAAGTCGACCGCGGCAGCATCGAGTACTCGGCCGTCACCCAGCCGCTCTGCGTGTTCCGCAGCCAGCCCGGCTGCCGTTCGGCGACGCTCGCCGCGCAGAGCACGCGCGTCTTCCCGAAGCTGATGAGGCAGCTCCCCTCGGCGAACTCCTGGTAGCCCGTCTCGATCGTGACGGGGCGCAGTTCGTTGGCGCGGCGGCCGTCGGTTCGTGCTGGCATGGGGTCAGCTACGCTACCCCTCGCCCTCGGCAGGCGCAAAGCTCGCCGCCCAGCGTTCGGCGCGCACCGTGATGCTCGAACCGTCGCTCACGATCGTCACGCGACCGTGTACGTCCGTCCGCAGCACCGCCCGTCCCGCCAGGTCCAGCAGCGTCTCCGCGGTGGGGTGTCCGAAGCGGTTCCCCTCGCCCGCCGAGATGACCGTGACCCATGCCCCGGTGGAGTCGAAGAAACCCTCTGCGTTCGTGCTGGCGCCGTGGTGAGGAACCTTGAGCACGTGCGCGCCGGCTTCCCCGGCGGCGAGCAGCGCGCGCTGCCCCTCCCCATCGATGTCGCCGGTCAGCAGGATGGTCGCTTCGCCGTAGCTCACGCGCAGCACGACCGACCACGTATTCCGCGGCCCATCGAGCGTCCCGGGCGGCGGCCAGAGCGTCTCGAACCGCACCCCGTCGACCTCGAAGGCATCGCCCCGGCGCAGGGTCTTCCGCGTGCCCGCTTCCCCGGCGTACGTCGCGAAGATGGCGGTGTCGCGAGGCTGGCCGTTGTCGTACACCTGCCCCACGTCGAAGCGCGCCAGCACCGCCGGCAGCCCGCCGACGTGATCCGCGTCGGGGTGCGTGAGCACGACCGCCGCGATCTCCCGCTGCCAGTGGGGGAGCACGTCGCCGAGCTCGCGCGTCAGCACGATGCCGCTCGGCCCGCCGTCGACCACCACCCGCTCCCCGCCCGGCGTCGTGACGAGGATGGCGTCCCCCTGCCCGACATCGAGCACGGTGACCTGGAGCTCCCCCGGCCCGCCGATGGGCCACACGCTGACCGCGACCACCGCCGCCACGAGCGCGCCCGCGCCGCCGGCCAGGGCTGCCGCGCGCACGGTTCGCGCCACCTGCGGGCGCGGCTCCGCCTCGGCCTGTCTCGGCGCGAGATAGCGGTACGCCGGCCACGCGAGCGCGCCCAGCGCCGCCGTCGCGAGGAGCGCCGCCTCCGCCCCGAAGCGGGGCACGGTCACGGCCGCGCTCGGAACGCTCGCCCCCGCCTCCGCCATCCAGATGATGAAGGCCAGCGGGTAGTAGGCGACGAGCCCGATGGCCCACCCCGCCGGCTCCCAGACCGCCCCCGCGATGGCCGCCGCGCCGCTCAGCCAGAACGCGATCGCGAACACGGGCACGGTCGGGATGTTGACCAGCGGGCCGATTAGCGAGACCTGCCCGAACGTGACCCAGATGATGGGCAGCGCCGCGACCCACGCCGCCAGCGAGAGCGATGCCACCTCCAGCAGCACGTTCGGGACGGCGCCGGCGGCGCCGGCTCTCGCCGCCAGCCACTCCAGCCCGTAGCGGATCCAGGGCCCGAATACGATCAGCCCGGCGGTCGAGGCCACGCTCAGCTGGAACCCCGCCTCCAGCGCGAGCCGTGGCTGCGCCGCCGTCATCGCGATCGCCGCCGCCGCGAGCGCCGCGAGGCCGCTCCGCGGGCGCCCCAGCCAGAAGCCGGCGAGCACGATCAGCGCCATGATCCCCGCCCGCACGACCGTCTCCTCCGCCCCGGCGAGGAACACGTACAGGAGCAGCGAGGCGGCGGCGGGCAGGATCGCGCGGTTGCGCCCCACCAGCGGCGCGAACAGCAGGAACACGAGCGCCGTCACAAGCGCGATGTTCGACCCCGAGACCGCCACGAAATGCGCCAGCCCCGTCTCCCTGAACGCCTCCGTCAGCTCCCGCGGCATCGTTCCGTCGCGCCCCATCACGATGCCGCTTCCCAGCGCGGCGGCGGGCTCGGGCAGCGCCGCCTGCATCGAGCGCTCCAGCCGCAGGCGCATCTCCGCCGCGAGCGCGCGCGGGCCGGCCCGCGCCTCCCCCAGCTGCTCGACCTCCGGGAAGCTCATCGTTCCCACGATGTCCCGTCGCGCCAGAAACGCGCGGTAGTCGAACGCCTCCAGCACCGGCGGCGCCTCGAGCCGCCCCGAGAGCCGTACGGGCGCTCCGTACGCCAGATATTCCGTCTGCCGCACGGTGATCAGCGCGCGTCCGTCCGTTTCGCGCCAGACGCCCCCCGCCTCGACCCGCTCCGCCCGCACGTGGTAGCGATGCGTCGTCAGCCCGGGGTCCGGCTCGGAATCGATGCGCCCCTCGATCGTGACCTCGGCGCCGAGCGAGCGCGCGAGGTCGGGGAGCGGCCGGTCCGCCCACTCCCCGAAACGCCAGCCTCCGAGCACCGCCAGCACGGCCGCCGCCGCCAGCGCCGCCGCCGCTCCCCGTCCCCGCAGCGCCCATGCTCCCGGCACGCCGGCGGCGAACCACGCCCCCGCCACCCATACCGGCGCGCCCCAGACGCCAACGGCCGCGAAGCCGAGAAGCCAGGCGGCCGCCAGGAGGGGAAGGGTCACGGTGAAGCGGGGTTACGCGGCGGGGTCAGGCGACGAAGCGGTAGCCCTTGCCCCGGATCGTCTCGAGCTGCTCGTCGCTGCCGAGCACGGCGCGCATCTTGCGGCGCAGGTTGCTCACGTGCGCCCGCACGAGGGTGTTCGCGCCGGCGTCGTCGTGGTACTGCCAGACCTCGGCCAGCAGGGTGCGGGGGTGCAGGATCTCGCCTTCGTGCGCCATCAGGTAGGCCAGCAGGTTCGCCTCGATGTTCGTCAGGTGCTCGGCGCCCTCGCTCCCCTTGAGCGTGTTCGTGTCCGTCTCGACCTCGAAGGGCGGGCGCGCCGTGCGCGTCGGATCGCCGAGCAGGCTGCGCAGCGTCTCGCCCAGCTTCTCCAGCGGGAACGGCTTCTTGATGACGGGACCGGGAACGTGGAAGTGCGGCCGCCGGGAACCCTTGCGCAGCATGTACACCAGCGAGGGCGGCTCCCGATCCTGGTAGACGCGCGACAGCCACTGGCTGAACTGCGTGAAGCGGGAGCCCGGCTCGCCCCGGGGCACGCCCTGCACGTCGACCACGAGCGCCGCCGGGGCGAACGGGTCGAGCTGGGCCATCAGGACGTCGTAGTTGGGAAACGTCGCTACCTCATACCCGCGTTCGCGGAGATAGGTGTCGAGTGCCTCTCGCATACGGGCATCTCGGCTGACGGCAACTACGACGGGCATCGACTCTCACGTTCTCGGGTGGCTCGCGCATACTAGGATGCTGGTGTGGAGTGTCAAGAGAATCGAACGACATAAAATCGTGAGTTCCGGCGAAAAGAGACGGAGCCCCTCCGAGAGTCGCGCGATGCCGCGCGGGGGAGCCGGGGAGGGCGCCGGTCCAGACGGCGGTTTGTGCCGCTCCCGCTACTCCTCGATGCCGGTCAGCTCGTAGGTCAGGCGCTCGATACGGGCCCGCACGACCCGGTGCGGCGCTTCCGTGTCGAGCCAGATCAGCTGGGTCACGGTGCTCGTCACGATGCGCACCTTCCAGGCCTGGAAGGTGCCCGCCGGAACCTCGACCACTTCCTGTTCGTCCACCGTCACCTCCGCCGAAAAGACCCGGCCCGTGGAGGCGTTCACGTTCGTGAACGACCCCTCGAAGCCTTCCCGCAGCGGGATTCCCCGCACGAGCCAGAGCAGCTCCTCGTCGTCGTACCAGGCCGGCTCCGGCACGCCTTCGATCGGGGCGGGAAGCTCGCGTTCCGCGGACAGGGTGTCGCTCGGCTCCTCGCCGCCCGCCTCGTACTGCGCCGAATCGAACCGCACGATCCCTTCCGCCGGCTCGTAGGTGGTCGCGAAGTGCCTCGCGTCCCCCTCCACCAGGTCGAGCACGACCCGCAGCGACGAGATCGGCCGCAGCGTGGCCGAGTCCACGAGGGCGGAGCCGTTGTCCTGGTAGCGCCCCTCCCCGGCGTCGCGGCAGAGCCGCCGCACGGCCGTCACCCCCGGCGAGACCTCGGGTTCCGTCTCCAGCACGCACGTCCCCTCGAGGTTGTCGCGTTGCGTGAGGTTGTAGTGCAGCCGTTCGGGCCCCGTCCACGGCGCCTCCGCGAAGAGCGGCGGGTGCGACTCGATCGATTCGCTCCCGCACGCGATGAGCGCCGCGCCCGCGAGCGCCACGACGGCCACGCCCAGCCGGCGCCTCACGCCGCCGCCACCGCCCGCTCGATCCGCCGCAGCGCCTCGTCGATCGCCGCCGCGTCCACGTCCTTGTGCGTGACCATGCGGATGCGTCCCGCGCCGAAGGGGACGGCCCGCACGCCCTGATCCGCGAACGCCGCCAGCCACCCCTCCCGCGTCCCCTCGAGGACGCGCAGGATGACGATGTTCGTCGCGGGCGTGTCCACGGCGAACGGCCCCAGCCGCCCCAGCCCTTCCGCCAGCGTGCGCGCGTTCGCGTGGTCCTCCGCGAGCCGCTCGATGTTGTGCTCCAGCGCGTGGATGCCCGCCGCCGCCAGGATTCCCGCCTGGCGCATGCCGCCGCCCAGCATCTTCCGCTCCCGCCGCGCCCGCGCGATGAGGTCGCTCGAACCGCAGAGCAGCGAGCCCACGGGGCACGCGAGCCCCTTCGAGAGGCAGAACGAGACCGAGTCGGCGGAGGCGGCGAGATCCGCCGCCGGCGTCTCGCTCGCGACCTCGGCGTTGAAGATGCGCGCCCCGTCGAGGTGGACGGCCGCGCCCGCCCCGTGCGCGATCGACGCCAGCGCCTCCATCCTCGCGGCCGGGAGGACCTGGCCGCCGCAGCTGTTATGCGTGTTCTCCAGGCAGAGCAACGCCGTCCTTGGGGTGTGCAGGTTGGGCTCGCGGATCGCCGCCGCCACCTCCGCTTCGTCGAGCCCGCCGCCGGCGTCGTTCGGCAGGGGGCGAAGCTGCACGCCGCCGACCCGCGCCGATCCGGCGACCTCAGCGTTGAAGATGTGCGCCTGGCTCCCGAGGAGCACCTCGTCGGTGGGACGCGTGTGGCTCAGCACCGCCACCAGGTTCGCCATCGTGCCGCTCGGCACGTAGACAGCCGCCACCTTGCCTACGCGCTCGGCGGCCATCGCCTCCAGCCGGTTCACGGTCGGGTCGTCGCCGAACACGTCGTCGCCGACCTCCGCCTCCGCCATGGCGCGGCGCATCGCGGCGTCCGGCTGCGTCACGGTGTCGCTGCGCAGGTCGATGGGGGGCGTGTCGCTCATTCGCGCTGCCAGATGGTGCGCATGCCTTCGCCCCCGCGCACCGCCGCCACCACTTCGCGCCGCTCTTCGTCCAGCAACTCCTGGTGCACGCGCACGGCCTGCTCCCCCGCCGCCTCGCCCCCGATCGTCTCCATCCTGCCCCGTACGACGTCCCACAGCCCCGACTCGCCGATGACACTGACCCGGCGCGGCCACGCGAACGACATCAGCTTCTCGGGGTAGGGGAACGCCGGGCGCAGTTCCTTCACCGCGCGGACGCGCTCCTCCACCGAGTTCACCCGCGGAACGCGCGAGATGTAAGGCGGCTCCGTCGAGGTGGTGCGGAAGTCGACCAGCACGCGGCTGCCCACCGTCTCCAGGCGGATGATGAGCACTTCCGAGTCCTCGATGACGCGGCGCACCTCGTCCAGATCGATGCCAAAGTCTTCGCTCACTGCCGGTGCTCCGTGCGGGCTCCGGTCATGGTAGCAGCCCTGTTCTGGGCCGCCAGCGAAGCGCCGCTACCGGCAGAGCAACGCGAACGCGTACCCGCGCGCTCCTCAAGGACCGTGTCGGGGCGCGCGTAACGCCTACTGGTCGGGATCGTCCGGCGGCAGACCCGGCGCGACCTCGATCGAGTCCAGGTACGCCTTCGCCTGCTGGAGGAAGGGGTCGTCGGGGGAGAGCCTGAGCGCCCGCCCGATCGACGAGCGCGCCCGCGTCAGGTCGTCCGGCGAGGCCAGCACCTGCCCCAGCGCCCGCACGGCGTGGATGGTGGGGTCGTCGTCGCGCGCCTTCAGGGCCTCGTCCGCATGGAACAGGAGGTAGGAGACCATCGCCGGCAGGTCGCTCTCGGCCGCTGTTCCGCTGATGAGCGGACCGTCGAGCGCGAACGCCTCCTCCGGTGGGAGCGCCTGCATCAGCGCGTATGCCGCTCCGTACTCGCCTGCCAGCACGTTCGTGAGCAGCGGCTGCCCTGGCGACCCCGCGTACGCCAGCCGCAGAGCCGCGTTGCGATTCACCACGATCGAGAGCCAGCGCAACCCCTCGTGGTCCCGCGCCCGGCGCGACGTCTCGGTGGCCAGCGCCGCCGCGTCCCGCCAGAGGTTGGCCTCAGCCAGCCGCACCACCGCGTCCGCCCGCGAGGCGAGGTCGCCGTCGAGGTCGTCCGGCGCCTCGATCGGCGCCTGCTCGTACGCCAGGCCGGTCCAGCGGTAGACCTGCTCGCTCCGCTCCTCCACGGCGCAGGCGTAGCAGAACACGTACGGGTTGGACGTGTTGAAGATCAGCTCGGCGACGCCGTCGCCGTCGAGGTCGGCGATGGCGCCGGAGTCGGGCCCCGCGCTGATGTGCGAGACCGTCGTCCTGAGCAGCTCGCCCTCGGCCAGCAGCACGTCGAACGTTCCCGCGTGCGCCCCCGTCTGCCCGCGGACCGCGATCAGGGCCCCCGGCCCCGCCGCCCGCCGCGGTCCCGGGTCGAGCACCTCGACGGTATGCGTGCGCTGGGGCGCCGTCTCCAGGGTGACCCGGTACAGCTCCTCCGACCACGAGGCGCCGGCGTTGCGCCGGTACAGCGCGACGAAGTGGAAGAAGTTGATGACGTTCCCGTCGCCTTCCCGGAGGAAGGGCTGGGGTCCGTTCGTGACAACCGCCCAGAGTGCGCCCTCGGCGTCCCTGAGCCCGATGGGAAACGCGTGCGCCGTCAGGGCCTCCGCGCCCTCGCCGAACTCCTCGATGACCGGCGCGAGGGCGATCGCCGCCAGCTCGGCCGCCAGCGCCGCCTCGTCTTCGTCTGGCGCCTGCACGGCGGGCGCCGCCGTGGCCGTGGGGGACGGGGCCTGCGTCGCGGCGGCGGCCGTCGCGGTGGCCGCCGCCTCCGGAGGCGGAGTCGCCGGTGGCATGGCGGGCTCGGAGGAGCCGCACGCCAGCGACGCGATCGCGCCCATCCCCAGCAGGACCGCGGCACGTGCGGCCAGCGCCCTCGGCGGCATGATCCGGCCCTCTCGTGGTGGTGGATGTTGGTCGGGGTGCCCGGATTTGAACCGGGGACCTCGCGGCCCCAAACCGCGCGCTCTACCGGGCTGAGCTACACCCCGCCCGGCCAGCGTACCCCACCGCCCGCACTGGCCCTAGGCCGGCAGCGGCTGCGCGCACCCGATGATGTCGTGCACGTCCGCCACCTCGTGCGCCTCCAGCCACGCCTCCAGCCCCTCCAGCACGTCCAGCGGCGCGCGCGGGTTCGCGAACGAGGCCGTCCCCACCTGCACCGCCGTCGCCCCCGCCATCAGGAACTCGATGGCGTCCTGCCCGCTGGCGATGCCTCCGCAGCCGATGACCGGCGCGCGAACCGCCTGCGCCACCTCGTACACGACCCGCAGCGCGACCGGCTTGATCGCGGGGCCGCTAAGCCCGCCGCTCGCGCGGGGCAGCACCGGCTGCCGCGCCTCCGTATCGATGGCGAGCCCGGGGACCGTGTTGATCGCGCAGATGGCGGAGGCGCCCTCGTCCACGCAGGCGCGCGCGATCTCCGCCGGGTCGGGCGCCGCCGGCGTCAGCTTCACGATGACCGGCAGCTCGCAGGAGCGCACCGCCGCCCGCGTCGCCAGCGCCGCCGCCCGCGCGTCCAGTCCGAAGTCGAGCCCGTTGTCGACGTTCGGGCAGCTGAAGTTGAGCTCCAGCGCGGCCACCCCCGGCACGCCGTCGAAGGCGCCTGCGAGGTCGCCGTAGTCGCCCGCCGAGTCCCCCGCGATGTTCACGATGACGGGCACGTCCCAGCCCGCCCAGACCGGCGCCATTTCCTCGATGATGCGGTCCGGGCCGAGGTTCTGGAGGCCGATCGAGTTCAGCATCCCCGAGGGCGTCTCCGCCACGCGCGGCTGCGGGTTCCCCGCCCGGGGGAGGGGCGTAACCGCCTTCGAGACGACCGCCCCCAGCCGGTTCACGTCGAACTGCCGCGCGAACTCCAGCCCCCAGCTGAAGGTTCCCGAGGCGGGCATCACGGGGTTGCGAAGGCTCAGGTTGGTCTTGCGCTCGGGCGCGAGCTCGACCGCCAGTCGTGGTGTCACGGGACCAGTGTACGGCGGGGACTAGGCGCGGTCGCCCACCGCCTGCTTGCGACCCGAGCGACGGTTGCGCCAGAGACGCTCGGTCTCCGAGTTCTCGAAGTCGCGTTCGGTGCCGCAGTGCTTGCAGATGCCCCGGCTGAAGTGCCCGTTGGGCGTCGCGATGATCCAGTGGTGCGTGCAGGTTCCAGTTGCCGCGCGTTGTCTGCTGGGTGACATGGCAAACCCCGTTGGGTTCTGCGCCCCGCCTCGCGCGAATCCACTGCTACTACCTTACCCCCTCTGTCCAGCCCCGCGCCGTGAGCGCGACGGGCGCAGCGTCTGCTCGAACCGCAATCCGCCGTCCGGACCCTCCCCGTGCAGCGGCCGGAATCCCATCCGCACCCAGAAGTAGACCGCCAGACCCCGGTCCGGCGGCGCCCACGTCCGCACGACCGCGTAGCGGCGCGCCAGCGACCGCAGCAGCGCCGTCGCCGCCCCCGATCCCGCCCCGTATCCCCGCGCCGCCTCGTCGATGCACAGGCGCTCGATGAACGGCGCCTCTCCCGAGAGGTCGACCGTCACCTCGCCGATGACGTCGCGCCTCCCCTTGCGCCGCACCTCGTAGCGGGTGGCGCCCTCCCCCTCGACCCGCCGCAGGGTGACCCGGTCCCCCGCGATGCGCTGCGGGAGCGGTTGCGGCGCGCTCATCGGGCGAGCCACTCCCGCGTCCGCGCCGCCACGTCCTCGATGCTCGCGTTGAGCCGTGTGCAGCGCGGGATGGCCTCGATGAACTCGCGCCCGTACCGCTTCGTGCGCACGCGGCTGTCGAGCACGGCCACCACGCCGCGGTCCTCGCGGTCGCGGATGAGCCGCCCGAAGCCCTGCCGGAAGCGCAGGATCGCGCCCGGCAGCGAGTACTCCCCGAAGGGGTCGTCGTACAGATCCGAGCGGGCGCGGTGGATCGGGTCCGTCGGCACCGCGAACGGCAGCCGCGCGATCACGACGAGCGAGAGCGCGTCTCCGCGGATGTCGATCCCCTCCCAGAAGCTCGCCGTTCCGAAGATGACCGAGCGCGGATCGTTGACGAGGTTGCGCATGAGCTGCCGGGGCGCGCCGTCGCGGTCCTGCACGAGCACGCTGATCCCCTCCGCCTCCAGCGCTCCCCGCGACAGGTCGGCCACCCGCCGCAGCGAGGCGTGCGACGTGAACAGCGCCAGCGCCCGCCCCTCCGACGCCAGTGCGAGCCTCGTGACGGCGTCGGCCGCCGCCTCCTCGTACCCGCGCGAGCCCGGATCGGGAAGGCCGGTCGGGGTCGCCAGCAGCGTCGCGCGCTCGTAGTCGAAGGGCGACCCCAGCGCCAGCGTGCCAGCGTCGGGCAGGCCCATCTGGCCGGCGGTGAAGGCCATCGACCCGCCCGCCGCGAGCGTCGCGCTCGTCGCGATCACGGTCGCCCGGCCCGCGAACAGGTCCGCCTCCAGCAGCGGCCCCACCTCCAGCGGGGCGGAGTTGAGCGCCCCCGTCCCGTCCCGCGCCGTCGAGGCCCAGGTGATCGCGTTGGGGTCGTTCCCCTCGACGAGGTGCGCGAGATCCTGCCGCACGCCCTCCAGCCGACCCGCCGCCGCCTCCAGCTCCTCCCCCGCGGTCCCGCCGTCCTCGCCGCCCAGCAGCCCCGCCGCCGCGCGGCTGCTCTCGACCGCGCTCGCGAGGGCCGAGTCGAGCGCCGTCCACCCCTCCTCCACCTCGCCCCAGCGTGTGCCGGAGCGCACCCCCGGGGTGATGCTGACGCGGTCCTCGCGCGACTCGCCCGCGAGCGCTCCCAGCGACGCGAAGGGGCGCTCCGCGCCCTTCGCCGCCGCCGCGACCGCCGCCTTCAGCGTGGCCGCCGCCCCGGCGCCCAGCGTCTCCGGCAGCCCCGCCGTCGCCACGATGCCGCCCTCGCGCCGCTCCGAGGTTCGCGGCCGGTGGATCGCTTCCAGCGCATCCCGCACCTGCCGCCCGCCGATGTGCAGCCCGAACTGCTGCGTCGCCTGCCCCTCCAGGTTGTGCGCCTCGTCCACGATGAGGTGGTCGAACGCGGGGATGGCGCTCCCCCCGCTCGCGAGATCGGCCAGGAGCAGGGCGTGGTTCACGACCACCAGGTGCGCCCCCTCCGCCGTCTTGCGCGCGCGCTGGAGGAAGCAGCGCCCCTCCCGCACGAACGTGTGCTGCCGCGAGAGGCAATCCGCGTCCGCCGCCGAGAAGCGCGCCCACGCCGACCGCGCCCCCGGGTCCAGCCGCAGCTCCGAGCGGTCGCCGCTCTGCGTCTTCGGCAGCCAGCGCGCGAGCGACCCCGCCAGCCGCGCCACGTCCGGGTCGGCGAGGCTGGCCGGGTGGCCCATCCAGCGCTGCACGCAGAGGTAGTTCGCGCGCCCCTTCAGGAGCGCCACGCGCAGGTCCTCGGGCCGGGCGATGGCGCCCGACTCCCGCAGGATCTTGCGCAGCGCGGGCACGTCCTTCCCGAGGAGCTGCTCCTGCAGCGCGATCGTGTTCGTCGAGATGACGACGCGCGTCCCGTTGCGAAGCGCGTAGAGCGCCGCAGGAATCAGGTAGGCGAGCGACTTGCCCACGCCCGTGCCGGCCTCGATCAGCCAGTGCCCCCCGTCCGAGAACGCCCCCGCGACCGCTTCCGCCATCTCCGCCTGCTGCGGGCGCTCCTCGAACCGCTCCACCACCCGCGCCGCCCCCGCGAGCGCCTCCCGCACCTCCTCCTCCGCGACCGGCTCGGGAATCTCCGCCCGAACCAGCGGCTCGGGCGGGCGCCACTGCTCCGGGAGCGCCGGCGCCTCGAATCCGTCGCCGTCCTCGTCCCCACCGCCGCCCAGCTCGCGCGCCAGCGCCGGCTCGTCCAGCGCGACCAGCCGCGCGAGCGCCGCCCGCTCGCGGGGCGGCAGCGCCGCCGCCCGCCGCCGCAGCCCCAGGAACACCGACGCCGTCGCCCTCGCATCGGCGAGGGCGCGGTGCGCGACCGGCATCTCGACGCCGAGCTCCGCCGCGAGGTCCCCGAGCGCGCCGGGCCCCTCGGGGAAGAGGATGCGCGCGAACCGCAGCGTATCCAGCGCCGGCCCCTCGAACGCGACGCCCGCCTCCGCCAGGAAAGCGAGGTCGAAGCTGACGTTCTGCCCCACCACGGCGCTCTCCCCGACGAATCGCGCGAGGTCGTCCGCGATCTCGCCGAAGGCCGGCGCTTCCCGCACGTCTTCGTTCGTGATGCCGGTCAGCTTCTCGGTGAAGGCGGGAATGGCGCGGCCCGGGTTCACGAGCCGGTCGAACACGGCCAGCTCGCGCCCTTCCTCGTCGAAGCGGATCGCCCCGATCTCGGTGATCCGGTCGTCCGTCGGGTCGAGCCCGGTCGTCTCGAGGTCGAGTGCGACGTAGGTGCGCGGTTCCTCGAACATTCGTGCGAACGGAGTCTACAGGAGCCGCCGCCGCGCCGCCGCCGCCAATGGACCCGAGCGCGTACAATCGCGCCCCAATCCCCGGCCCCCGCGGCCACGAGGCGCCCATCCATGAAGCTCTACGCATCCGAAGACATTCGCAACGTCGTTCTCGCCGGGCACGGCAACGTCGGCAAGACGACGCTCGGCGAGGCCGCCCTCTTCGTGAGCGGCGCGGTGACGAGGATGGGCTCCATCGAGGAGCAGAACACCGTCGGCGATTACGACGAGGATGAGCACCGCCGCAAGTTCAGCCTCAACCTCTCCGTCCTGCCCGTCGAGTGGAACGGCGCCAAGATCAACCTCGTCGACACGCCCGGGTACGCCGATTTCGTCTCCGAGGTCATCTGCGGCGTTCGCGCCGCCGACCTCGCCCTCGTCGTCGTCGACGCCGTCTCCGGCCCCGAGGTCGGCACCGACCGCGTCTGGCAGATCGCCGAGGAGCGCGGCCTGCCCCGCATGATCCTCGTCAACCGCCTCGACCGCGAGAACGCCGACTTCAACATCGTGCTCAACGCCCTCCGCGAGAAGTGGGGCACGGCCGTCGCCCCCCTCTTCCTCCCCATCGGCCAGAGCCACGACCTCGGCGGCGTCATCGACCTGCTCGAGATGAAGGCCTACCTCGGCGAGAGCGGCGAGCCCGGCGACGTTCCCGCCGATCTCCAGGACACCGCCGACGAGCTGCGCTCCGCCCTCATCGAGAGCATCGTCGAGAACGACGAAGACCTGATGATGAAGTACTTCGAGGACGAGGAGATCACGTCCGACGAGCTGCACGGCGCCCTCCGCGCCGCCCTCGCCGGCGGCGATATCGTGCCCGTCCTCTGCGCCTCCTCCACGCACCAGGTCGGCGTGCGCCAGGTGCTCGATACGCTCGTCGCGGTCGCTCCCAACCCCGGCCAGCGCGAGGTCGTCGACGCAGACGGCGAGAGCCTCGAGGTGAGCGAGGGCGCATCGCCCGCCGTGCTCGTGTTCAAGACCTCCGCCGACCCCTACGTCGGCCGCCTCAGCTACCTCCGCGTCATGACCGGCGCGGTCAAGGCCGACAGCCACCTCTGGAACAGCGACAAGTCCTCGGATGAGCGCCTCGGCACCATCTACCGCCAGCGCGGCAAGGACCAGGAGTCCGTCGACGCCCTCTCGCCCGGCGATATCGGCGTCGTCGCCAAGCTGAGCGACACCCGCACCGGCGATACGCTCGCGACCAAGGACAAGCCCGTCCTCCTGCCCGCCATCACCTTCCCCGAGCCCGTGTACAGCATGGCCGTGCGCCCCGCCGCCAACGCCGCCGTCGACAAGCTCGGGCCCAGCCTCCAGCGCCTCGTCGAGGAGGACCCCGGCCTCCGCCTCCGCCGCGACGCCAGCACCAGCGAGACCATCCTCGAAGGGCTCGGCGACGCCCACCTCGACGTCGCCGTCGGCCGTCTCCTGCAGAAGTTCAACCTCGAGGTCGAGCTCTCCCTGCCGCGCGTGCCCTACCGCGAGACGGTCGGCAGGACCTCGTCTGCCGACTACACCCACAAGAAGCAGACGGGCGGCCACGGCCAGTACGCCCGCGTCGCCATCGAGATCAAGCCCCTCTCGCGCGGCTCCGGCCTCCAGTTCAACAGCAAGGTGGTCGGCGGCTCCGTCCCGCGCGAGTTCATCCCCGCCGTCGAGAAGGGCGTCATGGAAACGGCTCGCGAGGGCGTGGTCGCCGGCTACGAGCTGACCGACTGCGAGGTCACGCTCTTCGACGGCAAGCACCATCCCGTCGATTCCAGCGAGATGGCGTTCAAGCTGGCCGCCAGCCAGGCCCTCAAGGAGGCCGTGGCCGAAGCCCACGGCGTCCTCCTCGAACCGGTCATGACCATCCGCGTGCGCGGCCCCGAGGCGAACGCGGGCGACATCGTCGGCGACCTCAACACGAAGCGGGCGCGCATCCACGGCATCGTCCCCGACAGCGGCCTGAGCGTGGTCGAAGCCGAAGTGCCCCTCGCGGAAGTGCAGCGCTACGCCTCCGACCTGCGCTCGCTCACGCAGGGCCGCGGCCTCTTCGAGCTCCAGTTCGACCGCTACGAGGAAGTGCCGGGCAACGTCGCCCAGAAGGTCATCGACGCCGGCAAGGACGACGGCGCCGGCTAGGCGTCCCGCTCCTCCCGAAGCCACCGCGCTGCCGCCCGCACCGCCTGGCCGCGGTGGCTGACGGCGTCCTTCTCTTCGGCGCTCAGGTCGGCGGCGCTGCGGCCCTCGGGCGTGCGGAAGATGGGGTCGTAGCCGAAGCCGTTCTCGCCCCGGGGCTCGCGCCCGATCGACCCCTCCCACGTCCCCTCGAAGCGCTCGATGCTTCCATCCGGCCACGCGATCGCGACGACCGCGCGGTAGCGCGCCGCGCGCTCGCCGTCGGGCACGTCGCGCAGCTCGCGCAGCATGAGCTGCGTGCGCCCCGCGTCGTCGAGGCCGGGACCGCCGTAGCGCGCGGAGAGCGGTCCCGGACCGCCGCCCAGCGCGTCCACCTCGATGCCGGAGTCATCCGCCAGCGCGAGGCACCGGCCCGCCCCGGCGAAGGCGTGCGCCTTCAGCGCCGCGTTCGCCGCGTACCCGTCGCCGTCCTCGACGACGTCGAGGGAGATGCCCAGATCGGCGGGCGTCACCACCTCGAACGGCTCGCCCGCAAGCAGCCGCCGCATCTCGCGGACCTTGCCGGGGTTGTTGGTGGCCAGCAGCAGACGGGTCACGGGAGGGGAGGCGCCTCAGTGGCCGTGGCCGTCATCCTCGGGCTCGGGGTAGTCGGACTCGTCGACCGGAAGGCTCTCGCTCTCGATCACGCTGATCGGGGCGGTCCACGCCCCCGGCTTCAGCTCGAAGCCGCCGAGCTCGCGCTTCAGCAGGTAGAGGATGCCCAGCGCGCCACAGAAGAGGCCGGCGCCGACGAACGACCAGATAAGCGGCGGCACCACGTCGCGACCGGCCTCCGCCTCCTGGGCGGCGATGCGCGGCGCGTCGGCGGCGGGCGGCGCCTCCAGCGCCAGGAGCGGCGCGGCGGCGGCCAGCGCGAGCACGCCCGCGAGCGCGGCCGGAGCGATCAGTCGGGCGAGGAGGGCCATGGCCGCGAGTCTACGGGCCGCCGCTGGGGGGTCAAGCGGGCGCTACAGCCCCAGCGCCCGCTCCACGCCTTCGACCGTGGCGGACGCCCGCACCACGTCCGGCGCGTTCGCGCGCTCGGCCGTCTCCGGGTCCTTCAGCCCCGACCCGGTGAGCACCGCCACCACCCGTCCGCCCCGCAGCGCCCCCTCGCGTTCCAGCTTCCGCAGGCCCGCCACGCTGGCCGCGCTGGCAGGCTCGACGAACAGCCCCTCCGTGCCCGCGAGCAGCCGGTAGGCCTCCAGGATCTCGTCGTCGCTCACCGCGTCGATAAGCCCCTCGCTCTCGTCGCGCGCGCGCTCCGCCGGCTTCCAGCTTGCCGGGTTCCCGATGCGGATGGCGGTCGCCACCGTCTGCGGGTCGGCGACCGGCTCGCCCCGCACGATCGGGGCCGCGCCCGCCGCCTGGAACCCGAGCATGCGCGGGTGCAGGGTCGCGTACTCGCGCTCCGCGCACTCGACGAATCCCTTCCAGTAGGCGGTGATGTTGCCGGCGTTCCCCACCGGGATGGCGAGCGCGTCGGGCGCGTCGCCCAGCGTCTCGCAGATCTCGAAGGAGGCCGTCTTCTGGCCCTCGATGCGATCGGGGTTGACCGAGTTCACGAGCGCGACCGGATGGGTCTCGGCGACGGTCCGCGCCAGCGTGAGGGCGTGGTCGAAGCTGCCCTCGACCTCGACGATGCGCGCCCCGAAGGCGACCGCCTGCGCCAGCTTTCCCGCCGCCACCCGGCCCTGCGGCACGAGGATGGCGGCCTCCAGGCCGCAGCGGGCCGCGTAGGCCGCCGCGCTCGCGCTCGTGTTGCCGGTGCTCGCGCAGAGCACGGCCTTCGCGCCCCGCTCCATCGCCTTCGCCACCGCCACCACCATCCCCCGATCCTTGAACGATCCCGTCGGATTCGAGCTCTCCAGCTTGAACCAGAGCTCGTCGACGCCCAGCTCCCGCTCGATCGCGACCGAGCGCACGAGGGGCGTGTCGCCCTCTCCCAGGGTGATGCGCGGCGTCTGCGGGGTGAGCGGCAGGATCCCGGCCCAGCGCTCCAGCACCCCGCGCGGCTGCGGCTCGCTCACGGCTCGTCCGGCGGACGGAGCCCGTGGAACTTCACTTCGCGCATCTCCTGCTCGAGCGCCTCGATCTGGCGCTTGCGCGAACGCTCCTGCATATCGCTGAAGCGCGTGAACTCCTCGCGCACGTGGTCGACCATCTCCGAGATGTCGCGGCGGATCAGGCCCACGCGCTCGCTCAGGCCCGAGTGCCGCCCGTCGAGCAGCGCCGTCTCGCCCCGCGCCTCGTCGAGCTCCCGCGCGAGGTTGTCCACGGCCCCCTCCAGCCGGCTGACCTGCGCCTCGATGCGCTCCTGCTCGTCGCGCCGGCGGGTCATCTCCTCCTGTACCTCCTCGCCCAGCTGCTGCCCGCCGCGGAGCGACTCGATCGCCTCCTCGGCCCGGTGCGCCAGCTCGCCCAGGATCTGGAGCCGCTCGTGGATGACCTCCAGCGGGCGCTCCTGCAGCGTCCGCGCGGCGGCCAGCACCCGCCCCTCGACCTCCTCGCTCACCTCGGTCAGCTGCTGCAGGCGCAGGTCGAACTGCTCGTTCTGCTGGCGCACTTCCTGCTGCCAGTCGGTCAGCACGCTCAGGGTCTGTCCCAGCTGCTCCAGCTTCGATTCGCGCGTCGCCGCCTCCGAGGCCAGCAGGTCGATCCGGTCCTCGAGCCCGTCCAGCCGGCGTATCGCCTCCCGCAGCTCGCGGCCGGCGACCAGCGCCTCGGCGTCGCGCGTGCGCTCGCTGGTCTCGATCGCCGAGCGCGCTTCCGTGAGCGCGGTTCGCATCTGCTCCGCGTCCTGCGCCAGCTCGGTGACCTTCTGGGGAAGCCCCTGGTAGCGGGAGACCGTCGTCTCGATGCCCCTCGCCGAGCGGCCCTGCTCCTCGGTCTGCTCGACGACCGACTGGATCTGGCGGCGCAGCTGCTCGAGCTCGCGCGACAGCGCTTCGCCCGCCTCCCGCTGGGCCCGGGACTGGCTCTCGAGCAGGACGAGCGTTTCCTCGATGGAGCGCAGGGCCGGTTCGGAGGTCATGTCGCCCCCTCCACGCGCAGCATGGCGTTCACCTCGCGCACCTCGGCGAGTCCCCGCAGCGTGTCGATCGCGCCGGTCACCGCCAGCTCCCGCGCGCGGTGGGTCATCAGCGCCAGCTCGGCCGTGCCGCGCTCCTCGTCCGATTCGCGCTGCTCCACGGCCGCGATGCTGACCTGCGCCTCGCCGAGAACGCGCGCGATCTGCGCGAGCACCCCCGGCCGGTCGAGAACCGTCATGCGGAGATAGTAGCGTGTCTCCAGCGCCCCCAGCCCCGCCGTCTCCTCGCTCCGCCAGGGACCCGGGTCCCAGTGCGGCTCCGCGCCCTCCGCCAGCGACCGTGCGATGTCGAGCACGTCGGCGAGCACGGCGCTCGTCGTGGGCGCCGCTCCCGCCCCCGCCCCCTGGAAGGTGAGCGTGCCCGCGAGGTCGCCCTGGATCTGGGCCGCGTTCTGCACCCCGTCGACTCGCGCCAGCGGCTCCGACGAGGGCAGCAGCGCCGGGTGAACGCGCGCGAGGACGCCGTCCTCGTGCCGTTCCGCGATGGCCAGCAGCTTGATCACGTAGCCGAGCTCGCGTGCGTACTGGAAGTCCTGCGGCGCCAGCGAACGGATGCCCTCCGTCGCGACCGCCTCAGGCGGGACGTACGCGCCGAAGGCGAGCCCCGCCATGATCGCGATCTTGAAGGCCGCGTCGTGGCCGTCGACGTCGTTCGTCGGGTCCGGCTCGGCGTAGCCCAGCTCCTGCGCCTCGGCGAGCGCGTCCTCGAAGCTGTCGCCCCGCTGCGCCATGTTCGTCAGGATGAAGTTCGTCGTCCCGTTGATGATCGCGCGGATCGCGACGATGCGGTTCGCGGGAAGGTCCCGCAGCAGCGGCGAGATGACGGGGATGCCGCCACCCACGCTCGCCTCGAAGCGCAGCGCCGCCCCGTTCGCGCGCGCCAGCTCGAACAGCTCCGGCCCCGCCTTCGCGACAAGCTCCTTGTTCGCGGAGACGACGTGCTTGCCGCCCGCCAGCGCGCGACGCACGTAGTCGCCCGCGGCCCCGTCCCCGCCGATCACCTCCACCACCAGGTCGACCGAGGGATCGTCCAGCACGTCGCCGGCATCGCCCGTGAGCACGCCAGCGGGCAGATCGATGCCCCGCGTCCGGGTCGGGTCCTTCACCGCCACGCGGCGCAGCGTCAGCGATGCGCCGGTCTGCTCGCGGAAGGAGCCGGCGCGCTCCAGCAGTGTCGCCACCACCTTCTCGCCGACGTTGCCCATGCCCAGGAAGCCGATGCCGATTTCGTTTGCCACGCTTAGCCCGCCTGCTCGATCGCCCAGTTGGCGTCGTCTGTCGTGAAGTCCCGCTCGATTGTCACACGGGAGCGCGCCGCTTCGATCGCTTCCTCGAAGCGCATCTCCGAGAGGACCGCGATGTGTTCTTCCGTGTAGGCGCCCGCTTCCTCGCGGCTCTCCAGCCGGATCACCCAGAAGGCGTCGCCGGCCTCGACCGGGCCGAGGAGCGCGCCATCCCCGGCATCCGCCAGCGCCTCCCGGAGCGCCTCCTCGAGCAGCACGGGCGGCGAGACCCAGAGCCCGTCGTTCTGGCGCGAGCCCTCGTGCAGCGACTCAAGCTGGGCGAGCGTGCCCATGTCCTCCCCCTCCTCGATCCGCGCCCTGAGCGCCTCCGCCTCCTCCAGCGTGGCCGCCGTCACGACCCGCAGATGGACGAGCGCGCCCGTCTCGCCGACCTCCTCGCGCAGCGACTCGCGCAGCAGCCGCTCCGTCTCCCGCGCCTCCGCCTGCCGGCGGTAGTGTCCGTTGCTGAGCCCGGAGTCCCGCAGCGCGTCGCGATAGCGCGTGTCGAAGAAGCCGCCGCGTGAAGTGTTGGCGGGAACCCCGAGCTCGGCGGCGATCGCGGCGGTCACGTCGTCATTGTCCAGCACGATGCCCCGCTCCGCCGCCACGGTCAGGATGAGGCCCTCTTCCTCCAGCTTGCCGAGCAGCGCCTGCGTCACGAGGAGCCCGCTCGTCGCGCCCTCGGTGCGGGAGAACTCGGGCAGCCGCGCGGCGTAGTAGGAGAGCGAGAACTCCTCTTCCCCCACCCGCAGCACGGTCTTGCCGGGCTGCGCGATGCTGCCGTCGTACCAGTTGTAGACGAGCAGCGCGATGACGGCGAGCAGCGCCGCCGCCGCGACGCCGATGATCCCGAAGCGCGCCAGGCGCTGCGAGAAGAACCCGCCGCCCTCGCCGGCGCGCGCGTCGCCGCGCCGCCCCCGCCGGGCGACGGGCAGGCCCGTCGTGCGGTCGCGACGCGTCATCGGGTGGAGGTCCTAGCCCCGCAGCGGGAAGATGCGGGTCTCGCGCACGTGCTGCAGCGTGTAGGGCAGCAGCCCCACGTGGCGCGCCCGCTTCACCGCGTGCGAGATCGCGCGCTGCGCCAGGGCGCAGGTCGCCAGCTTCCGCCGCGGCTCGATCTTCCCGCGGTCGTTGATGAAGTGCCGCAGCCGGTCGACGTCCTTGTAGTCGACCTTGTACTCCTCGCCGGGCGAGCAGCGCACCTTGTTGCAGAGGCGGCAGAGGCGCCGCCGGCCGCCGAAGCGGCGGCCGCCGCCGCCCCGCCGGGGACGGTCCCCGGGGCCGCGCCGCTCCCGATCACCGGGCGGACGCGAGTCCGGGGGCCGGTCCCCGCGTGGCCGGTCGAAGCCGCCGGGCGCCGGGGCGCTGGGCCCGGACGCCGGAGGCGTGAATGGTCGTGGTTCCGTCATGGGTGTTCTCCTCCCGATGGGTTTCGCGCTCCGGGCGCCGGGTGGGGGGACCGCCGGGCGGCCCCGTGTACGTTCTATTCGAAGGGCAGGTCGTCCACGTCGGAGGGCGCCTGGCCGCGGCCACCGCCGCCCCAGTCGCTTCCGCCGCCGCTGCTGCCGCCGCCGCTCCAGTCGCTTCCCCCGCCGCCGCTTTCGCCGCGGCGGTCGAGGAACTCGATGTTGTTCGCGATGACCTCGGTGCGGTAGTGGCGCACGCCCTGGTCGTCGTCCCAGTTGCGGGTCCGCAGGCGACCCTCCACGAAGAGCTGCTTGCCCTTCGTGATGTACTGGCTGATGCGCTCGGCCCGATCGCCGAACAGCACCACCTGGAACCACTCGGTCTCGTCCTCCCACTCGCCGCTCTGCTGAGCGCGGCGGCGCGAGTTCACGGCCATGCTGAAGTCGGACACCGCCGTGCCGTTGGCGGTGTAGCGAAGCTCCGCATCGCGGCCCGTGTTGCCGATGATCATCACCTTGTTCAGGTTGCCCATGCCGCTACTCCTTCGCGGTGTCGTCGTCCGCCTGCGGTTCGGCTGCTTCCGCGCCGGCCTCGGGAGCCGGCGCGGCTGTTTCCTCGGTTGCGGGGGCCGCCTCCGCCTCGGCGGGAGGAGCTTCCGCTGCTTCCGCCTCCGCGACAGGCGCTTCCGCCTCGGGGGCCGCCGGGGCCTCGGCCTCGACAGCGGGGGTGGGCTCGGCCTCGACTGGAGGCGTCTCGGCCTCGGGCGCCGGAGCTGTCGCGGCCTCAGGGGCCGGCGCCGCTTCGGGCGCGGCAGCCGGAGGCGCTTCGGGCGCGGGGGCCGGCGCCGTCGCGACAGGCGCCGCGGGGGCGGGTGGCGCCCCGGGCGGGCCCTCCGCCCTCGGTCCGGTCGGCGAGCCCGGTCCCCGCGAGCCCGCCGGCGGGAGCGCCGGCCGGGGCGGGGGCAGTTCGTCGGCGCGCACCACCAGGTGGCGGTACACCCGCTCCTCGATCTCGAAGTCCGCGTTCAGCGGCGTGACCGCCTGCGGGTCGAGCTCGATCCGCGTCACGATGAAGTCTGCGTCGAGCTGCTTGTTCATGGGGTAGGCCAGCCGCCGCCGGCCCCAGTGGTCGACCTCCGTGACCGACCCCCCGTTTCGTTCGACAAGGCTGGTGAGGTGCTGGACGCTTGCGTCCTGGCCGCCTTCCTCGATCACTGCGAGGTCGTACACGGCCATCAGTTCGTACTCGCGCATGGCGCTCCGGATACCGAACGGTGGGTTTCCCCCGACTCCAGGGTCGGGGCGCCCGGCTGCCCGGGAAGCGTAGCACTGCCCCCATCTGTGCTCAATGCAATGACGAATTCGGGATGCGCGCTTCCCTCAGGCGTCCGAGATTCCGGGCGCGGGATACGCCCTCGCGAACTCCGCGACCTCCCGCCGGACGCCCTCCCGCACGCCGTCGCCGTCGGGGTCCTTGAGCACGCGCACGATCCACGCCGCCAGCCGCCGCATCTCCTCCGCGCCCATCCCCCGCGAGGTGAGCGCGGGCGTGCCGATGCGCAGTCCGCTCGTCACGAAGGGAGAGCGCTCGTCGTACGGGATCGTGTTCTTGTTGGCGATGATGCCCGAGCCCTGCAGTGCGTTCTGCGCCTTCATGCCGCTGATGCCCAGCGTGCCGCAGTCGACCAGGATGAGGTGCGTGTCCGTTCCGCCCGAAACGAGCCGCAGGCCGCCGCCTTGCAGCGCCTCGGCGAGCGTGGCCGCGTTCTCCACGACCTTCGCCGCGTAGGCCCGGAACTCCGGCTTCGCCGCCTCGCCGAAGGCGACCGCCTTGGCCGCGATGCTGTGCATGTGCGGCCCTCCCTGCGTCCCGGGGAAGACGGCCTTGTCCAGCGCCGCGCCGTGCTCCTCCTTCGTGAGCGCCATCGCGCCCCGGGGGCCCCGCAGCGTCTTGTGCGTCGTGCTTGTCACGATGTCCGCGTGGGGAACGGGCGAGGGGTGCGCCCCTCCCGCCACCAGCCCTGCGAAGTGCGACATGTCGACCAGCAGCAGCGCGCCCACGTCCTGCGCGATCTGCGCGAACGCGGGGAAATCGAACTGCCGCGGGTACGCCGTCGCGCCCGTCACGATGATGCGGGGCTTCGCCTCCGCCGCCAGCTCCGCCACCGTCGCCATGTCGACGACTTCCGTCTCCCGATCGACCGAGTAGGGCGCGAAGTTGTAGAGCCGCCCGCTGAAGTTGACCGGCGAGCCGTGCGTCAGGTGCCCGCCCTGCGTCAACTCCAGCCCGAGGAACGTGTCCCCCGGGTCGGCGAAGGCGAGGTAGGCGGCCATGTTCGCCTCTGCCCCCGAGGTCGGCTGCACGTTCGCGTGCTCCGCGCCGAAGAGCGCCTTCGCCCGCTCGATCGCGAGCGACTCGACCTCGTCGGAGTGCGCGTTGCCGGCGTAGTAGCGCTTGCCGGGGTAGCCCTCGGCGTACTTGTTCGTCAGCACCGAGCCCGTCGCCTCCAGCACGGCCGCCGAGGCGTAGTTCTCGCTCGCGATGATCTCCAGCGTCTCCGTCTGACGCTTCCGCTCCGCCGCGATGATGGCGGCGACCTCCGGATCCCGTTCCCGCAGTGCGCTCATGCGCGTCCTCGTCGAAGTGATGCCGGGATCGTAGCGCGATCCCCACCCGCGCGCCGTACACTGCCCGTTATGCGCGATCACACCGAGCGCCTGCTCGAAGCGGCGGGCGGCGGCGAGCCCGTCCTCCTCGCCACCGTGCTCGAGCCCGGCGGCGCCTCCCTGGAGCAGGGCGCGAAGCTGCTC
This sequence comes from Tepidiformaceae bacterium, assembly GCA_965203115.1. Lineage (GTDB taxonomy): Bacteria > Chloroflexota > Dehalococcoidia > Tepidiformales > Tepidiformaceae > UBA2991. Next base: position 901,716 of record OZ241859.1, read on the forward strand.
GTCGAGCCCGGCGGCGGCCGCAGCGGCACGCTCGGCGACCCGCGACTCGACGCCCTCGTCGCCGCCCGCGCCCCCGACGCCTTCCGCCGCCACGCCGCCGAGACCGTCTACGACGGCCCCGACGGCCTCTCCGAACGCGTCCTCCCCGAGGCGACGAGCGTCTACCTCGAGGTGGTCGAGTCGAAGCCGGTCTTCCTCGTCGTGGGCGCGGGCCACATCGGGCGCGCGCTGGCAAGGCTCGCCGACTTCCTCGACTACCACGTCGCCGTCCTCGACGACCGCGAGGACTTCGCCGACCCCGAGCTCCTGCCCGAGGCCGACGAGGTCATCTGCGACGACTTCGAGGCCGCCCTCGAACGCTTCCCGATCAACGCCAACACGGCCATCGTCATGGTCACTCGCGGGCACAAGCAGGACGAGCTCTCGCTGCGGCGCTGCCTCGGCCGGGAGGCGGGCTACCTCGGCATGATCGGCTCGAAGCGCCGCACGGCCGCCGTCCTCGAACACCTCCGCGAGGAGGGCTTCGATCCGGACGAGCTCGCGAAGGTGCGCACCCCCATCGGCCTCGCCATCGGCGCGGAGACGCCCGAGGAGATCGCCATCAGCATCATGGCCGAGGTCGTCATGCTCCGCCGCGGCGGCGACGGCTCCCCCATGTACCACCGTCGCGGCCCCCAGCGCGCGCCGCTCTCGGGCGGGCGCTAGCAGCGCTACACGCCCTGGCCGGCCTCGACCAGCTCCGCCCCTTCTTCTCTGGCAAGTCGACGGTCGAACGTGTACAGGGGGCCGGCTCCCGCTCGCGCGGCGGCGGCGAGCACCATGCGGTCGGAGAATCCCGGCCCGCCCTGGCTGTACAGGTAGGTGGCCTGGGCGATGTCGTCTGCGGCCTCGAAGACCAGGTTGTTGCTGGCTATGAGCTCCAACAGTGCCTCCGCGATGTCTCCACGGGCAAACCGGTAGGAGCGTTCCAGCACCCAGGCAACCTCGATGGCAACCTCCCTGCAGACGTAGCCGGGCTGCTCCGGCGTCAGACCCTGCAGCAGAGAGCGAGCCGCTTCGGCGTGTTCGGCATGGTCCCTTGTCAGGAGCCGAACCAGGACGTTCGTGTCGAGGGCGATCACGCGTCCGACGCGCCTTCGGCGATGGCCTGGTCCATCTCCTCCAGGGTCACCGGAGGACCGTCGTACTTGAGCATTCCGAACAGGCGGTCGACAGGTCCGGCCTTGAGGATCCGGACCTGTCCGTCCTGGATCACGTACCTGACCCGATCCCCCGGCTTGACCGACAACGCCTCTCGCACGGCTTTTGGCAGCGTGGTCTGCCCCTTCGCGGTGATACCCGACTCAATCATCCAGGACTCTCCGCATTACTTTATCACGCCGCGCATTACATTTTCTATTCATGTTGTACCTTGGGCCGGCGGGCGCTAGCGCGCCCCCGCCCCCTAACCACCCCACCCGCTACGATAGGTCCGTGGACGGATTCGAGGTCTTGCCGGTCGAGGGGCTGCGGTCCCCCGTCGTTGTCATGGCCTTCACCGGCTGGAGCGATACCGGAACGGTCACGACCGACGCGGCGCGTCATCTCATCGAGGCCGGCAACGGCGAGCGCTTCATCAGCGTCGATCCCGAGGAGTACTTCGTCTTCACCGAGACGCGCCCCGAGGTCCGGCTCGTCGAGGGCGGCCTGCGCGAGATCACCTGGCCCACGAACGAGGCCTGGGCCGTTCGCCTCGGTGACGCGCCCCACGATCTCGTCGCGATCACGGGCACGGAGCCGAACCTGCGCTGGGAGCCCTTCGCCTCGCGCCTCGCGAGCGCCATCGCCGCCCTCGATCCTTCGCTGGTCTGCACGCTCGTGGCGCGGCCCGCCGCCACTCCCCACACCCGCCCCATCCCCGTCAGCGGCAGCGCCGCCGATGCCGCCCTCGCCCGCCGCTTCGGCTTCGGCCCCTCCCAGTACCAGGGCCCGACCGGCATCATCGGCGTCCTCCACGACGCCATGCGCAAGCACGGCCTGCCGCTGGTCAGCATCGCCGCTTCCGTTCCCCACTACCTCAGCGTCGACGAAAACCCGCCCGCGACCCTCGCCCTCCTCCGCGCGCTCGAGCCCATGACCGGCTACGCCCCCGGTCTCGACGACCTGGAGCGCGAGTGTGCGACCTTCCTGCAGCGGGTCGAGGAGGCGTCGAGCGGCGACGACCAGATCGTCCAGTACGTGCGCGCGCTCGAGGAGCAGTACCAGGAGGGCGACGCGCCCATCATCGAGCCCGACTCCGACCTCTCCGCCGACGATGTCCTCCGCGACGTCGAGGATCTGCTCCGCGGCGACGGCTCCTGACGCCTTCCTAGGGCGCTTCGCTCAGCTCGAAGCGCGAGAGCCGCCTCACCGCCAGCCCCGCCGCCACCACCGTCACGACCGCGATCAGGATGATCGAGTACGTCGTCCCCAGGTCGGCGTCGAACACCCACGGGCTCGTGTCGCCCACGGCCTCGGCGACGGAGGCGGTGAACTCGCGGATGCTGAAGCGCTGCACGCCCGGCGCGAAGTTCGTGATCACCGCCTCCCAGATGAAGGCGTAGGCCAGCCCCACGAACAGCGCCCGCGAGGTCACCAGGCTCAGCAGCACGAAGACCGACGAGTACGCCAGCGACCCCGCCACGACGGCGACGACGAAGCCGGCGAGGATGCGGCTCTCGCCCTCTCCCGCGAGCGTCACGATGCCGCCGATGATGGCGCTGGCCAGCACCAGGACGGCCGTCGCCCCCCACGCCGCCAGCAGCTTCCCGGCCACGATGCGCCAGCGCTCCACCGGCTTCGAGAGGAGGTACACGATCGTCCCGTCCTCGATCTCGCTGCCCAGCGCGGCCGTCGCCAGCACCAGCGCCGTCAGGGGAAGGAGGATGTTGATGACGAGCGCGTTCAGGACGACCTGCGCCGCGAACTCGGCCGCCGAGGCATCGGCGTCGGCCGCTACCCGGAAGATGATCGCGGCCAGCACCGGCAGCAGTCCGACCGCGGCCAGGAACAGGGTCCGCTTCTGCCCCAGCAGCTGTCGCAGCGTCAGCGTCAAGACCAGCACCGTCATCGCGTCACCAGGTACTCGAAGACGCTCTCGAGCGACTCATCCTCGGGCCGTACCTCGAACAGCGATGCCGCCGCCGCCTGCGCCGCTCGCGGCGCCACGGAGGTGAACGTCCCCAGCTCGTTCGTGCGCACGACCACCTTGCCGTCCGCCAGCTCGACGCCGAAGACGCTGTCCTCGGCCATCAGCGCCGTCGCGAGGCCGCGGTTGTCGCTCGACCGGATCGTGATCGTGTGCGGCCGGTCGGTCATCAGCTTGCGGATGGCGCGGAAGTCCCCCGCCGCCGCCAGCCGCCCCGCCACCACCACGAGCACGTTCTCCCCCAGCCGCTCCACCTCCTCCAGGATGTGCGAGGAGAACAGGATCGTCCGTTCCTGCTCCGCCATGCGGCCGAGCAGCTCCATCATCTGCAGGCGCTGGCGCGGGTCCATGCCGTTGAAGGGCTCGTCCAGCAGCAGCACCTCGGGGTCGTGGACCAGCGCGGCCGCGATCTTGATGCGCTGCTTCATCCCCTTCGAGTAGCCGCCCGTCGCCCGATCGGCATCGCCGACCATCTCGACCATGTGCAGCGCCCGCAGCGCCGCATCGTTCGCGTCGGGAAGTCCGTACATGCGGGCGCTCATCGATACGAACTGGTGGCCCGTCTGGAAGTCGTACACCGCCTCCCGCTCCGGCACGAGCGCGACCCGCTCGTAGATGTCCGGGTTTCCGAAGGAGCTCTCCCCCAGCACCCGCACGTCGCCCACCGACGGCTTCAGGAAGCCCGCGATCATGTTCAGGAGCGTCGTCTTCCCCGCCCCGTTCGGCCCCAGCAGCCCCGTCACGCCCGGCTCGAGCGCGAAGGAGATGCCGTTCACCGCCACCACGTTCCCGTACCAGCGCGAGACGTCGACCACCTCGACCGCCGCCTCCGGAACCGTCCCCTCGGCCGCGCTCACAGGCTTCGCCGCCCGTAGTGCCGCATGAGCAGTCCGATCCCCGCAGCGATGACCACCAGTGCGAACAGGAAGTACCAGCCTCCGGCGAAGTCCGCCACCATCAGGGGGTGCTCCGCGCCGATGTCCGGGGTGGAGTCGAAGAACCAGTAGGTGAATCCGTCGATGACGAAGAAGGGGTTCAGGAAGACGCCAAGCCGGCCGACGAAGTTCTCGACCGTTCCGACCAACACGCCCGAGATGATGGGGAGGAACACGAACGGCGCGATCACGCCGATCGTGGCGAACGCGCGCCGCCCGCTCTGCGCCGAAATCAGCATCCCGATCGCGGCGAAGAAGAGCGAGATGAGCAGGCTGCTCCCGATGATCGGCCCGATCTGTTCCCACTCGTCCTGGAAGTACCCGCCGAAGCTGTCCACCACGAGCGCGTTCCCGAAGAACAGGACCGCCTGCGGCAGCAGGGTGAGGGCCAGCAGCGCCGTCGCCATCGAGGCGTACCGCGCCACCGCATAGTCCTGGCGGCTCAGGCCCCGCGAGAAGTAGAGCGGCAGCGTCGCGTGGCGCAGGTCGCGTCCCAGCAGCTCCGGCGCCACGGCCGCCACGAACAGCATCAGGGCGGCCGGGGGGAAGAAGAAGACCGAGCTGAAGTAGTCCTCCGCCCGGATCACGTCGGAGATGTCGATATCGATGAAGGCGGCCGCCATCAGGTAGCCCAGCGCCGGGATCGCCGCGACGATCGCGAGGCCCATCGGGAACACCTTGCTGCGCGTCCGCCGGCCCAGCCCGAACGCCGCCCGCAGCCCGTGGACGTAGAGCGAGAGCACGGCGTCCCAGCGCCCCAGCCGCCGCCCCTCGTAGCGCCGGTAGCCGAGGTCGTAGATGCTCCCCGCCGCCCGCTCAGACACGCTCCGCCACCGCCTCGTCCGCTTCCGGCCGGAAGATGTCCTCCAGGGTCTGGCGTCGCTGCTCCAGTCGCACCAGGCCCATCTCAAGCTCCACGATGCAGTCGCGAATCGCGTCGTACGGGTCGGCGCCGTTCAACCCCACGTGCGCGAGGAAGCCCTCGCCTCGCGCCTCGAAGCCGCGCTCCGTCAGCGCCTCCGCCAGCACGGCGGCGTCGCCCTCCACCTCCACCTCCAGCGACCCCAGCCCGGCCGTGAACTCCGCCACGGCGCCCTGCCGCACCAGCCGCCCCGCGTCGATCACGACGAGCGAGTCGCAGACCCGCTCGATCTCGCCCAGCAGGTGCGACGACATCAGCACGGCGATGCCGAACTCGCGGCCGGTGCGCCGCACGAGGTCGAGCATCTCCTCGCGCCCCGCGGGGTCGAGCCCGTTCGTGGGTTCGTCCAGGAAGATCAGGCGGGGGTCGTGGACGAGCGCCTGCGCGAGCTTCACGCGCTGCTTCATGCCCGTCGAGTAGCCGCCGATCTCGCGGTAGCGCTCCTCGAACAGGCCCACGTGACGCAGCGTCTCCGCCGTGCGCTCGCGGGCGGCGGTGCGGGGCAGGCCGCTGACCTCCGCCAGGTGCGCCACGAACTCCGTCGCCGAGAGGTCGGGGGGCAGGCAGTCGTGCTCGGGCATGTAGCCCACGAGCCCGCGGATCGCCCGCCCCTCCGTCTCCACGTCCAAGTCGAGCACGCGCGCCTTGCCGCGCGTCGCCGGCAGGAGGCCGAGCAGGATCTTGATCAGGGTGCTCTTGCCCGCCCCGTTCGCGCCCACCAGCCCGATCACCCCCGGCTCGACGTTGATGTCGAGCGCGTTCAGGGCAGTCACGCCGGGGTACTGCTTCGTCAGGGCATACGTCTCGATGAGGGGCACGGCGCGATCATAGACGCTGGCAAGGAACCGGTCTGCCGCGTCCCCGTCAGGCTTCGGTAAGCGATACCGGCAGCGAGGTGTAGCCGAGCACGACGCCCGTGCCCGTCTGCCGCACGGGCGCCTCCGCCGGCTCGATGGCGGCGAAGCGGTCGAGCCAGGTGTTCAGCGTGATCCGCGCTTCCGCCCGCGCCAGCGGCGAACCGAGGCAGTAGTGCGTCCCGTGCCCGAAGCCGACGTGCGCGTGCAGGTCGCGCTCCAGCACGAACTCGTCCGGCTCGTCCCACTCCTCCGGGTCGCGATTGGCCGCCCCGTAGAAGACGCCCACACGCTCGTCCGCCGGGATCGTCACGCCGTTCATCTCCACGTCCCGCGTCGTGACGCGGAAGAGCACCTGCACGGGGCTCTCGTAGCGCAGCATCTCCTCGATCAGCTGGGGGATGAGCGACCGGTCTTCGCGCAGTCGAGCCCACAGATCGGGCCGCGTCGAGAGGAAGGCGATCGTGTTGCCCATCAGGTTCGTTGTCGTTTCGTTCCCCGCGATGAGCAGCAGCATGCAGAAGCCGAGTACCTCCCAGTCCTCCAGCGCCTCGCCCTCGATCTCGGCCTCGACCAGCGCCGTGATCAGATCCTCCGCGCCCTCGTGGCGGCGCGCCGCCGCGATCTTCCCGAAGTAGCCCATCATCTCCTGCGTGGCCCGCTTTCGGTCCTCCATGGTGGGCGCGTGGATGCCCAGGGAGATGTCCGTCCACTCCTTGAACGTCTGGTACTCCTCCCGGGGAATCCCGAGCAATTCCGCGATCGCCATCACCGGCAGGGGCATCGTGTAGTTCTCCACCACCTCGTACTCCCCGCCGCCCACGTCCTGCAGCAGTTCGTTCACCACCGATTCCAGCCACGGCTCCAGCTCGCGGATGCGCCGCGGTGTGAATGCCTTGTTCACCAGCCGTCGGAAGCGCGTGTGCCGCGGCGGGTCGTCGTTCAGAAGCACCAGCCGCATCCCGCTTTCCGCTGTCTGCCGCGTCTGCCGTTGCGACGAGAACGTCGCGTGGTCCTGGAGCGCGCCGTACACGTCCTCGTAGCGCAACAGCGCCCACAGCCCCTCGTCCTCCGGCCCGATGCGGACGGGCGACTGCGCCCTCAGGCGGTCGTACTCGGGGTACGGATTAACGTTGCACTCGGGCGTCATCAAGGTGGTGGGGGTCGCGGTCGGGGCGGTCATCGACGTTCTCCTTGAGGCGGGTTCGGGCCTTCGAGTCTACCGGACGCCTCCCCCGCTTTGGCGGCCCGGCGGTTTCGTCCGTGCGGGTGGGCGGGTACCATCCCGCCACGCCCGCATGGCGCCCGGAGCAGCGACATGGAAGTCCCCATGGTCGTCAATGATTTCCTCTTCCGCGCGGAGAGCCTGTACGGCCCGAAGGAAGCCGTGGTCGATGGTGACAAGCGCTTCACCTACGCCGAGTTCGCCGCGCGCTGCTACAGGCTCGCGCACGGGCTCACGAGCCTCGGCCTCGGCAAGGGCGACCGCGTCGGCATCCTCAGCCCCAACAGCCACCATTTCCTCGAGTCGTTCTACGGAACCTCGCTCATCGGCGCCGTCCTCGTTCCCCTCAACTACCGCCTCGTCTCCGAGGACTTCCAGTACGCCTTCTCCCACTCCGGCGCGAAGGTCATCATCGCCGACTCCGACCTGACCGCCGCCCTCGACGCCATCCGCGACGGCCTCCCCGAGGTCGAGCACTGGATCGTCGCCCGCTACGGCGACGCCCCCACCCCCGACGGCTGGCGGGACTGGGAGGAGCTCGTCGCCGGCCGGCCCGAGACGCCCCCGCCCGACCCCGGGCTCGACGAGAACGACCTCGTCAGCATCAACTACACGTCCGGCACCACCGCCCGCCCCAAGGGCGTGATGCTCACGCACCGGAACTTCTACGCGAACGCCTACCACTTCATCGCCCACCTGGGCGTCAACCACGACGACGTGGAGATGTGGACGCTGCCGATGTTCCACTGCAACGGCTGGGGCGGCGTCTACGCGCTCACGGCGATGGGCGGGACGCACGTCATCGTGCGCGCCCCCGAGCCGGACCTGCTCTACGGCCTCATGCGCGACGAGGGCGTCACCTTCGCCTGCATGGCTCCCGCCGTCCTTGCCCGCATCCTCGACTTCGAGGACGCCGGCGAGTACGAGATCGCGACCAGCCCCCGTTTCGTCTGCGCGGGCGCCCCGCCCCCCGTGACGTTCGTCGAGCGCCTGGAGCAGGAGCGCGGCTGGACCTTCATGCAGATCTACGGCCTCACCGAGACGGCCCCCATCCTCACGGTGGCCGAGCCCAAGCCCCACGTGACCGCCGAGGGCGACGCCTTCTACCGGCTGAAGGCGCGCGCCGGCCACCCGTCGGTCGGCGTCCAGCTTCGCGTCGTCGGCGAGGGGGGCCGCGACGTGCCCCGCGACGACACCGCCATCGGCGAGGTCGCGGCCCGCGGCAACATGGTCTTCAAGGGCTACTGGAACCAGCCCGAGGAGACCGCCAAGGTCGTCCGCGACGGCTACTTCTATACCGGCGACCTCGCCACCGTGAACGAGCACGGCTACATCAACATCGTCGACCGCGCCAAGGACGTGATCATCTCGGGCGGCGAGAACATCTCCTCGATCGAGGTCGAGGACGTGCTTTACCGGCACCCCAAGGTGCTCGAGGCGGCCGTGGTCGGCATCCCCAGCGAGCGCTGGGGCGAGACGCCCCTCGCCGTCATCGTCCTGCAGCAGGGCGAGGAGGCGACCGCCGACGAGATCACCGACTTCTGCCGCGACAACATGGCCCACTTCAAGGTCCCGCGCCGGGTCGAATTCGCCGCCGAACTCCCGCGCACGGCCACGGGCAAGCTCAAGAAGTTCGAGCTGCGCGAGCCCTACTGGGCCGAGACCGGCGGCCGTCGCGTCAACTGAGGCGGGTGTGCATGCACTGCTGGCAGTGCTAGCATTGCATGCAGCGTGTACGACGCGGGAGGCGAACCGTGGCCAGCATTACCGTGCGGAACCTGGATGAAGGGCTGAAGCGACGCCTGCGCATTCGCGCGGCGGAGAACGGCAGGTCGATGGAGCAGGAGGTGCGGGAGATCCTCGGCGAAGCCCTCGGCGAGGAGACCCCCCCCGAGCCCCCCGAGGACCTCGGTGCCGCGATACACGCTCGGTTCGCTCCTATCCACGCCGAATTCGGCGATTTCGAACTGGAGTTGCCCCCGCGCGAGCCCGTCCCCGAACCGCCCACCTTCGACTGAGCCTGAGCGGTGATCATCCTTGACACGAACGTCGTCTCTGAGTTGACGCGCCCCGCCCCCGGCAGCGCCGTCGTTGGATGGGTTAGGCGCCAGGCGGCGACCAACCTGTTCCTGACCGCCGTTACCGGAGCCGAATTGCGCTACGGCGTCGAGATTCTTCCAGCAGGTCGGCGGCGAAATGCGATCCTCACAGAAGTCGAGGGGGTGATTGGCGAGGACTTCGCTGGGCGCATCCTTCCCTTCGATACCGATGCCGCTCGCTCCTACGCCCTGATCGTGGCTGCCCGCCGCGCAGCAGGCGCCCCGATCAGTCAGTCGGATGCCCAGATCGCGGCCATTGCCCGCTCGCGCGACGCGGCCGTCGCCACGCGGGATGTTGGGGGCTTCAGCGGGTGCGGGATCGAGGTCATCAACCCCTGGCGCGCCTGATCCCGCCACTTTGCCATCCGCCCCGCCCGGTAAGATTCCTCCACCACCGACCACCAGGAGCACCCATGATCGTCATCGCCGGAAGCATCGACCTCGACCCCGCCCTGCGCGACCAGGCCCTCGCCACCGCCGGCGCCTATATCGACGCCGCCCTCGAGGAGCCCGGTTGCCGCAACTACGAGTGGACCGCCGATCCCCGCGTCGCCGAGCGTATCTGGGTCTACGAGCTCTGGGATGACGAGGCCTCCCTGCGCTTCCACTTCGAGAACGCCCCCTACCGCGACATGGGCGCGCATCTCGGCCGCCACGGCATCACGGGCTCGCAGATCAGCAAGTTCCGCGTCGATCTCGAGGAGCCCGTCTACGACGACACGGGCACTCCCCGCGCCGACTTCTTCACCGCCGGCGGCTGACGCTCGGCGCTATCCCTCCGACGGGTCCCGTCCCCGGCCCAGGCCGATCGTCGCCAGGCCCAGCGCCAACCCCACCGGCGCGATCGCCAGCGCGGAGGGTACGGGCGCGTGGCCAGCGGCTCCGCTCATGACCTCCCCCATGGTCGGGCCGGTCGCCTCCGCCTCGTTGCCGTGGGAATGGCCGTGGTCGTCGTGGGAGTCCTGCTCCGCGGGCGTGACCGCGGTGTAGTTCGCATCGATGTGCTGCCAGACCCCGATGGCGCCGCTCACGATGGCCAGGACGGCCACGGTTCGCGCCAGCCAGACCGTCGCCGCCGTTACGCGAACGACGATGGCCGCCGTGCCCACGATGACGATGCCGAGGGTTATCCATGGCGCCAGCTGCCAGGCGACGAGCCAGTGGCGCTCGTAGGCCAGTGACAGGGCGACACCCGCCACGCCCAGGACGACCAGCAGGAGCATTCCCGCTCGCAGCCCTCCGGCCGCGCCCTCGCCTCTGAACATGGTGCGGGATGATACAGCATCTCGATACAGCATCCGGGCAGGCCCATGGCTGGAGGGGCAACCTGCCTCGGCGCCCCTAGGAGATCAGGATGATGCCCGCCACGGCAACGGCTACGCCTACCAGCAGCCAGAGGGTCAGCCGTTCGCCCAGGAAGATCGCTCCCAGGGGCACGGCGAAGAGCGGGGAGATGGCGCTCGCCACGGCGGCCCGGCCCACGCCCGCCTCCTGCACCGCGTAGATCCAGAGCAGGCTGCCCAGCCCCGTGCCCGCCAGTCCCGCGAGGAAGAGGGCGCCGTGGTCGAAGCGCGAAATCCGCCACCGGCGGATGCTCGACCGGGGCATCGCCGCCGCCACGAAGCCCACCACGAGCGCGCTCGCGGGCAGCCGCACCGCCGTGACCGCGATGGCGTTCTGGCCCTCGACCGCGTCCCCCAGCCACACGGTCGCGATCGCCCAGATGAGCGCGGTCACGCCGACCAGGGCCAGCCCGCGAGGCACGTTGCCGCCCTCCGCCGCCCCCGCCACCGGCGCTCCCCGTTTCCGCCCCCGCAGGGCCACCAGGTAGACGCCTGCCAGCACGAGCAGCGAGCCGATCACCTCGGCCAGCGTGATCGCGTCACCGAGGAACACGATCCCGAGCACGTACGTGAGGAAGACGAAGAGCCCGAGGCTGATGGTGAAGGCGCGCGTCAGCCCGAGGGCGTTCAGGGAGAAGACGTAGAGCGTGTCCCCCAGCGAATGGCCGACGAGCGCGGACCCGATCACCGCCACCGCCACGGCCGCGGTCATCGCCTCGAAGCCGCCCGACATGATCACGAACGGCAGGGCGATCAACAGCGCCACCGCGCCCCACGCTCCCCGCACCGCGCTCACCGACACCGCGTCGACACGCGTCGAGGACGAGGCCATGAGCGTGCTCGCCACTGCCCAGATGGCGGCCGAGCCGATCCCCGCCAGGACGCCGGGGTTCAACGGTCAACGGAGAGCCGCGCGCGGCTGGGCATGGCGGCTCTCCCTCTCGATGTGGGGCTCGCGCCTTCGCGCGCACGGGCAGGATAGCGCCTCCCCGACCCATGGGGCGCGGTTTCGTCGCCTACCCGCTACACTCCCGCCCCATGCAGGCAGGAATCATCACCGGCAAAGAGATCATCGAGCTCCTCGAGTTCACGGAACCGGCTCCCGCGGAGAACGAGGCCGTCGTCCGCATCAGCTACTGCGGCATCTGCGGCACCGACCTCCACGCCTACCAGTCGGGCGTGATGGAGAATCCCGCCGTCTGCGGCCACGAGTGGACGGGCGAGATCTCGGCCGTGGGCTCGGGCGTGACCGGCTTCCGGGAGGGCGACCGCGTGATCGGCGGCATCGCCCCGCCCTGCGGCGATTGCGTTACCTGCCGCTCCGGCTACTCCGGCGACTGCCCGCACCAGCTCGGCAGCCTCATGGGCACCCCGCACGGCGGCTTCGCCCCCGCCATCGCCGCCGACGTCCGCCGCCTCACCCCCATCCCCGAGGGCCTCGACGACCTCGACGCGGCCATGGTCGAGCCCCTCACGGTCGCCCTCCACGGCGTCCGCCGCACCAGCATCCGCCTCGGCGACAGCGTCGCCGTGATCGGCGCCGGCCCCATCGGCCTGCTCACGCTCCAGTGCGCGCGAGCCGCCGGCGCCGGCGCCGTCTACGTCGTCGAACCCGTCGCCGACCGCGCCGCCCTCGCCCTCGAGCTGGGCGCCGACGCCGTCTTCAACCCGATGGAGGAGGACGTGGCCGCCCGTCTCGCGGAGGCAACCGGCGGCCTCGGCCCCGATGTCGTCTTCGAGTGCGCCGGCATCGCGCCGACCATCCAGCACTCGGTCGACTACGTGCGCCGCGGGGGCGCCGTCACCATCGTCGGCCTCGCGAACGAGGACGCGGTCATCAATCCCGGCTCCTGGATCTCGAAGGAGGTCACGGTCGTCGCCTCCGTCGCCTACACCCACCAGGAGTTCGCCATCGCCGCCGACCTGATCGCGTCCGGGCGCATCCAGGTGCGGCCCCTCCACACCCACACCGCGTCCCTCGCCGACATCGGAGACGCCTTCTCGCTGCTGAACGAGGACCGCCGCCAGATCAAGATCCTCGTCGACCCGCGCGGCGGCTAGGGTCGGGGGCGCTCCAGCGCCGGAGCGCCCGTCTCGAGCGCCTCGTCGCCGGCCTCACCCGGACGGTCTCGGATCTCCAGCGAGACGAAGATGTTGGCGATCGCGGCGCCGGCCAGCACGACCGTCAGTAGCCTGAAGGCGCCCTCGCCCGGGTCCGGCCCGAGCAGGGCCGCGATCACCGCCGCGCCGATGATCGCGCCCGCGTAGCGCATCATCGAGAACGTCCCCGAAACCGACCCCGCGACATCCCGCGGCCACGCCTCCAGCGCCGCCGAGGAGCGCGCCGGGCCGGATATCCCGAGCCCGATGCCCACGCCCACGAGCGGCCCGATGATCGCGGCCAGCGGCGGGTCCTCGAAGAGCAGCATGAGCGCGACGGTCGCGGCCGCGATGGCGAAGCCGCCGCCCAGCAGGAGCGGCCGCCGCCCCACCCGGTCGGTGAGCGCCCCGCCCACCGGCGAGAGCGCGATCATCGCCGCCATCAGCGAGAACAGGACCAGGCTCACCACCTGGTCGCTCACGCCCCGCAGGTCGACCAGGTAGAGGGGCAGGCTCACGAGGAACGAGTACATCACCAGGTTCGTGAGCCCCTGGCTGGTGGCCGCTCCGCGGAAGTTGCGCGCCCGGAAGAAGCGGAACTCGACGATGCTCCCGCCCCACCGCGACCGCAGCCAGTATGCCGCCATCGTGACCGGCAACAGCGCCCCGCCCACGATCAGGAACGCCGGATTCTCGACCCGCGTCGCGCTCCCGATCAGGACCGCGCTCGCGAACACGAGCACGAGCGCGCCCAGCGAGGGCAGGTCGATGTTCAGGGTCGCGCGCCCCTGTCCCGCATCCGGCGTGACCCGCAGCAGCATCGCGATGGCGAGAACCGAGAGCGGCACGTTGACCAGGAAGAGCAGCCGCCAGTCGCCCGCCAGCAGCAGCATCCCGCCGACGACGGGTCCGACCGCCGCGGCGATCGAGAGCGCCGCGCCGTTCATGCCCAGCACCGTCCCCAGGCGCGCCGAGGGCGTGCGCTTGCGCAGCACGGCGATGCCGTTCGGGAGCACCAGCGCCGTGGCCGCGCCCTGCAGGCCGCGCATCAGGATGAGCATCGCGAAGTTCGTCGCGAGCGCCGAGACGGCCGAGATCGCGATCAGGAGGACCAGCCCCAGCATCATCATGCGGATCGACCCGAAGGCGTCCCCCAGCCGTCCCGAGACCGGCTGCATCGCCGCCACCGCCACCAGGTAGACGCTGATCAGCAGCGTCATCTCCCCCACGCCCACGTCGAAGTGTGAGCGGATGGCCGGCAGCCCCACGGCCAGCAGGGTGCTGTTCAGGGGCGTGAGCATCGCCGCGAGCGCCACCGTCGCCTGGAACTCGATGCTCCGCCAGGTTCCCTGCCCCAGGATCGGGGGCTCCGGGTCGAGGGCTTCAGGCCGCACGCCCCCATGTTAACGGCGTTAACGAGTGGCTGGGTCGGAGCGGGGCGCGGGCGGGGCTAGCCGCAGAGGGCCGGCTCGTCGCAGCAGGCTTCCTCGGCTTCGCCCGTGAACACAACCGGCTGCTCGACCAGCGGGATCAGCTCCCGGTCTGGATCCGGGTTGTCGTCGGTGATCGCGTAAACCTCCCAGCGAAGCCCGCTGGGATCCCTGGTCCACGCCTTGTCCTGCTCGGCGTGGCAGCACACGACGCCGTCTTCGATCTCGAGGTCGTGCCCGAGGCCGGCCAGCCGTTCGGTCTCGCCCGCCACCTCGGTCGTCGTCTCGACCTCGATGCCGAGGTGGTTGAGGTCACCGCCGCGCCCGTTCTCGAACAGGATCAGCTTCAGGGGCGGGTCCGCCACCTCGAAGTTCGCGTAGCCGTCCCGCACCTTGTGCGGTTCCGTCTTGAAGAGGTCGCGGTAAAACGCGATCGCGGAGTCGAGCTCCGCCACGTTCAGCGCCAGTTGCACTCGTGCCATGCTGGTCCCCTGCGGCCGGCTCGCGCTTCCGCGCGGCGCGACCGTGATGTGCTGGATTCCAGCGTACACGACCCCGTCCGTCTGCCGCCGCCGCTCGCTGCCTAGCGCTCGCCGAGGCGCTGGCGGAGCGCCTCCCGCTCGTCGGGCGCCAGCCGGTACGGCTCGAACCCCGCCCGCCGGCGCTGCCGCGTCACCTCGAACAGCACGATCGCGGCCGTCACCGAGAGGTTGAGGCTGCGCACCATGCCCGCCATCGGGATCGTGAGCCGCCGGTCCGCCAGCGCGACCGCCTCCGGCGAGAGGCCGCGGTTCTCGTTCCCCAGCATCACCGCGATCCGCGCTGCCGTCAGCTCCGCCGCGTAGACCTCCTCCGCATCCCCTTCCGCCACCGTCGCGGCCACCTCGTACCCCTCCGCGTGCAGCGTGTCGAGGCACGCCTTCGCCGATGGGTACACCTCGAAGTCGAGCCACTTGTTCGCTGAGGAGGAGCTCAGCTTCCCCACCCGCCGCGGGTCGAACGGCTCCTCCTGGTCGAAGATCAGGCACACCCGCTGGAACCCGAACGCGTCGCAACTGCGGAACACCGCCTCGGCGTTGTGGGGGTCGTGGATGTCCTCGAGCACGACGACACCCTGCTGCCGCCCCTCGGCGACCTCGCGGTAGCGCTGCACCCGTTCCGGCGTCGGCACGGCCCGAGCGTAGGCCCGCGACCGGCTCGCGATCCAGCCGCGCCCTGCCTGTTCGGGCCTGTTCGGTAAGATAGGCGGACTCCCTCGAAATGTCGGGAGAGGAGCGTCGTTGTGAGCGAATCGAACGGACTGGAGCGCGCCCGGGAGCTGCGCGAGGAGTACGAGGAGGCCGTCGTCGCGGAGGGCCGCGAGTCGGCGGGACCGTTCATGACGGTCTCGAGCCGCCCCATCGACCGTCTCTACGACCCCACCGACGTCGCCGACCTCGACTACGAGCGCGATATCAACCTGCCCGGCTCCTACCCCTTCACCCGCGGCGTCCACAAGACGGGCTACCGCGGCAAGTCGTGGACCATCCGCATGTTCAGCGGCTTCGGCTCCGTCGAGGAGACGAACCAGCGCTACCACGACCTCCTCGGCGCGGGGAACAACGGCCTCTCCATCGCCTTCGACATGCCCACGCTCATGGGCTACGACCACGACGAGCCCTGGGCGGAAGGCGAGTTCGGCTCCTGCGGCGTCGCCGTCGATTCGCTCGCCGACATGGACATCCTTCTCGACGGCCTGCCCCTCGACAACATCACCACCTCGATGACCATCAACAGCCCCGCGCCCGTCATCTGGGCGCTCTTCATCGCCGCCGCCGAGAAGCGCGGCGTGCCCCGCTCGAAGCTCGCGGGCACGCTCCAGAACGACATCCTCAAGGAGTACATCGCCCAGAACGAGTTCATCTACCCGCCCCGCGAGTCGATGCGCCTCGTGACCGACACCATCGAGTTCGCCGCCGACGAGATGCCCCTCTGGAATCCCGTCTCCGTGAGCGGCTACCACATCCGCGAGGCCGGCTCGACCTCCGTGCAGGAGCTCGCCTTCACCCTCGCCGACGGCATCGAGTACGTGAAGTGGGCGCTCGATCGCGGCCTCGACATCGACAGCTTCGCCCCCCGCATCTCCTTCTTCTTCAACTGCCACAACGACTTCTTCGAGGAGATCGCGAAGTTCCGCGCCGCCCGCCGCATCTGGGCGCGCCAGATGCGCGAGCGCTTCGGGGCCACGAAGCCGCGCTCCTGGCTCATGCGCTTCCACACGCAGACCGCGGGCGTCTCGCTCACCGAGCAGCAGCCCGAGGTCAACCTCGTGCGCGTCGCCATCCAGGCCCTCGCGGCGGTCATCGGCGGGACCCAGTCGCTCCACACCGACTCGATGGACGAGGCCCTCGCCCTGCCTTCCGACAAGGCGGTGCGCCTGGCCGTCCGCACCCAGCAGGTCATCCAGCACGAGAGCGGCGCCGCCAACACGGTCGACCCGCTCGGCGGCTCCTGGTTCGTCGAGAAGCTGACGAACGACATGGAGGCCGAGTGCAACGCCATCTTCGAGCGCATCGAGGACCTCGGCGGCGTCATTCCCGCCCTCGAAACGGGCTACTTCCAGAAGGAGATCGCCGACGCCTCGGCCAGCTTCCAGCGCGAGTTCGAGACCCGCGACCGCATCATCGTGGGCGTCAACGACTTCCAGACGGAGGAGCCCCTCGAGATCCCCATCCTCAAGATGGACCCCGAGGGCGAGCGCCGCCACCTGGCCCGCCTGAAGAAGGTCAAGTCCGAGCGCGATGCCGACGCCTGGGGCGAGGCCATGCGCGCCCTCGAGAGCGGCAGCAACGACTCCAACACCAACCTCATGCCGCTCATCATCGACGCGGTCAACGCCGGCGCCACCTCCGGCGAGATCTGCAACATGTGGCGGCGCGTCTTCGGCGAGTACAAGGAGTTCGTTGTCGTCTGATGACCAACGAACTCGTCGATCTCGCCATCTTCTCGGGAAGGACCTACCCCGCCTTCGCCGAGGCCATCTGCGCCCACCTCGGGCTCAAGCCGGGCGAGGCTGATATCTTCGAGTTCGCCAACGAGAACATCTTCGTCCGCTACCAGGAGAACATCCGCAGCCGCGACGTGTTCCTCGTGCAGCCCTTCTTCCCGCCCGTGAGCACCTCCATCCTCGAGCTGCTCATCATGATCGACGCCGCCCGCCGCGCCTCGGCCGGGCGCATCACCGCCGTCATCCCCTACTACGCCTACGGCCGCAGCGACAAGAAGGACCAGCCCCGCGTCCCCATCAGCGCCCGCCTGCTCGCCAACCTCATCGAGACCGCCGGCGCCGACCGCGTGCTCACCATGAACCTGCACGCCGGCCAGATCCAGGGCTTCTTCAACATCCCCCTCGATGAGCTCAACGCCCTCTACCCCGTGAGCGCCTACTACGAGGCCAAGAACATGGACGACTACACCGTCGTCTCCACCGATGTCGGCGGTGAGAAGCTCGCCCGCGACATGGCCGTCCGCCTCGACCTGCCCATCGCCATCGTGGAGAAGCGCCGCATCGGGAACACGGGCAGCACCGAGGCCCTCAACGTGATCGGCGACGTCGAGGGCCGCAACGCCCTCCTCGTGGACGACGAGATCGATACCGCCGGCACGATGGTGCAGGCCGTCAACATCCTCCGCGAGAAGGGCGCCCGCGAGATTCTCGTGGCCGGCTACCACGCCATCCTCAGCGGCCCCGCCGTCGACCGCCTCCGGGACGCCGACGTGCACGAGATCGTCCTCACGGACACCGTGCCGGTGCCCCCCGAGAAGCGCCTCCCCAACATGCACGTGATCTCGACCGCGCCCCAGTTCGGCGACGCCATCCAGCGCATCCACACCGGCCAGAGCGTCGGCGCCCTCTTCCAGTAGCGGGCTGCCTACCAGAGGCGCTGGACCCCGTAGCGGTCAAACGTCCTCTCGCTCGAGACAAGCACGAGGTTCTCTTGAAGCGCTTGGGCGATGAGCATCCTGTCAAAGGGATCGCGATGTGGCCCGGGCAGCGCTCCAGCACGGACTCCATCCTCAACCGTGACCGGCAACCCCTCGAAGCGTTGCCTGGCCATGTACTCGGGAATGCTGCGAGCGAGGACATCCAGGTTGGGCAGTCTGCCCAGCCTGTGTTTCGTGGCGATTTCCCAAGCAGATGCAGCGCTGACGAGAACTTCGTTCGCCTCGTCTGCAATCGCTGCGGTGGCTGAGGTGGGCAGGCGCTCGCTGCCTTCGAACCACCAGATGAAGGCGTGCGTGTCGAGGAGGAGGCGCACTGGCTAGTCGCCTTCCCAAGCAGCCAGTTCTTCTTCAGGGAGGGGGTCGAAGAAGCTCTCGTCGAGCTTGATGCGACCCTTCAGGGAGCCGAATTGTCGTTTCCCTTGCTGCTCGCATGGCACGAGGCGCGCGACCGGCTTGCCGTTTCGCGCAATGGTCACATCCTCACCCGCCTCCACGAGCGCGAGCAGCCGCGAGAGGTGGGTCTTCGCTTCGTGGACGTTCACGGTTGTCATCACGGTTCCTCTTAGCTAAACACCAGACTAAGCATAGCACGCGTCAGCCGCCCGCATCCTCCACGTCCTCCGGCAGGAGGGCGTCGCGCGACCCGAGCTCGGCGCCCATCCGGCGCAGCTCGCGGCCGAAGCGCGTCGTGCGCGCCGCCACGCCCGCGAGCTGCGTCCGCTGGTCCGTGACCCGCACCCAGAGGCGCCGTCGCGGGACGTAGAACGTGACCCCCAGCCCTAGCATCGCCAGCCCCACCGCCACCCAGATGAACAGGTCGCCGGGGTCGCGCCGGATGTCGATCCCCGACGCGTCCACCCGCCCCCCGAACCGGTAGCGGTAGCCCGACGACGTTTCGACCGTCGCCCCCTCCCTGATCACGACGTTCCCAGCGTCGATGTGCGAGATGAACAGGTACGGGTGGCCGCCGGCCGTCTCGGGCATCTGCACGTTGACGACGCCCGCCGTCTCCCCTCTCGGCATGTCGAGCACCGGGATCGCCGGCACCGAGGCGATCCCCCGGAAGACGATGCGGTGGCCCGGCGTCTCCGCCGACTCCCCCGGGCGCAGCTCGACCTGGTCGAACCCCTGCCCGTCGATGAGCGCCACCAGCGTCTCCCCCTCCGTCCGCCAGCTCACCCCGTACACCGCGCCCGGTAGCGCCAGCTCCGACAGCGCCACGTCCCCCTCGTACCCCAGCGTCGACCCCGGCACGCTCGCCATCTGTGGCAGCTCCTGGTCGAACACGACCGCCCCGTCCCCGTCCGTGACCGTCAGAACCGGTGTCGCCGTGGACTCGTTCTCGAAGTCGAGCACGTCGTCGAAGAGCACGCGCCCGTCCGGTCCCCAGATGGTCAACTGCGCGAGGTCATCGAAGAACGCGGCCTGGTGGAAGCGGTACCCGAACGCCCCGCAGGGGTCGTTCACGCTCGCCGTGCAGCGCACGACCTCCGCCCCGCGACGCAGCAGCAGGTCGCTGTGGAAGTCGACGATGTTGCCGGCCGCGTCCACCCCCTGGTGGGCGTCCTCCATCCCCACGAAGATCTGCCCCGGACCGGGTTCCCCGAAGAGCGGCGCCGCCGGCCGCCCCTCCGCCAGCGCGAGCGTTCGCTGGAACCCCGCCAGGTTCGTCAGCAGCCCCCCGACGAGCAGCAGCAAGAGCGCCAGGTGCGATACGAACGTCGCGTACTGCGTCCACGGGAAGCGCTCCGCGAACAGCTCCGTCACGTCCTCCTCGGCGCGGGTGCGCGTCACGGTGTAGCGCCGGCGGCGCAGGAGCCCCTCCACCGCCTCCGCGCCCCCCGCGTGCGTGAACGAGGCGCGGTGGCGCGCCGTCTCGAAGTACCGCTCCCCGACCCGCAGCGGCGGGCGCTGCACGCTCCGCCAGGTCGGCGGGAAGCGGCTGATCGTGCAGACCGTCACCGCCGCCACGATCACGAACCAGAGCGCCAGGAACCAGGGGCTGTGGAACACGTCGAACAGGTCCAGCCCGTCGAGGACGCCGGTCAGCCAGCCGAAGTCCTCGCGCTGCAGCTCAAGCCAGGCCGAGCGCGCGGGCGGGTTGCCCCGCATTTCCGCCGGCAGCTGCGGCAGCACGACCCCGATCAGGCTCGCGAGCACGGCCACGGTCACCAGCGCCACCGCGAACTTCACGTTCGTCAGCAGCCGCCACGTCGCCCGCAGCGGGTCGAACTTGGGCATCGGCGGGGTCGCGGCGGGGGCGTCGCTCGCCATCAGGGCAGCTCCGCCGCCACTTCGGCCAGGTCGCGGTCCGTCAGCGCCCCGAGGTGGACGCGCTGGATGACCCCGTCCGGGTCGATGAGGAAGCTGACCGGCAGCCCCGTGCTCACGCGGTACGCCCCCGAGACCTGCCCGTCCGCGTCCAGCGCGATCGGGTACGTCACGGCGAACTGGTCCGTGAACTCCCGCGCCGTCGCCTCCGTCTCCTGCTGGTTCACGCCGACCACGACCAGCCCCGGCGACTCCTGTTCGAAGAACGCCTGCAACGCCGGCGTCTCCCCCCGGCAGGGCCCGCACCACGAGGCCCAGAAGTTCAGGAGCACGTACCGGCCGCGGAAGTCCGTCAACTCCGCCACCGACCCGTCCAGCGAGCGCAGCCGGAACGCGGGCGCCGCCCGCCCCACCTCCGCCGCCGGCGCCTCGCCGGTCGGGTTCAGCGACTCCGCCAGCGCCACCACGCCTATCCCCGGCTCCGCCTCGACCCCGCCCCCGTCGCCGCGAATCTCAAGGAACCAGATACCGAACCCGACCACCGCCACCACCAGCGCCGCGATCCCGAACGTGAACCCGGGCCCCGCGTATTCGCGGCGCTGCTGCGGTCGTTCGTCGGGAAGGCTCTCGGCCATTGGTCGCCGCCGTCCGGGCGCCTGCCGCGCCCGCGCTTGATCGCGAGCGTACCAAGGCCCCGCCGTGCGCGCCCTACCGCGCCTGCTGGGCGGGCCCATCCGGGACGATGTGCCGGTCCTCCTCCGCTCCCCACAACCGCCCGATGACGTGCAGCAGCAGGACCGCTCCCACGCCGATCACCCCCGCGATCATCAGCGTCTCGCGAATGCCGATGATGTCGGCCACCACCCCGATCGGCATCGAGAAGATGCCGAAGAGGCTCCATGACAGCATGTTCAGGGACTGCACCCGCCCGTGGTAGCGCGAGGCCGAGTACGAGAGCGAGAGCGCGTTGTTGAGCGACTGGAACCCTGCCGAGGCGGCGCCCACCAGCAGGATCGCGCCAAGCCCCGCCACGAAGCTGTTGGCGAACCCGAGCAGCGTCACCGACCCGCCGAAGGCGACCCCAAGCAGGAGCTGCTGCTGCCACGCGCTCGCCTTCCCCGCGATCCCCGCCACCAGCACCACCGCGACCACCGCCCCCACCGCCTGCACCGCCGAGAGCACCCCCAGCCCCTCCGAGCCCGCGTTGTAGATGTCCTCGGCGAGCGAGGGCAGGAACGACTGGAAGGGGAAGGCGAACGCCGTCAGCGCGAACGACGTCAGGATCAGGATCGCCACCGATGGGCGGCTCCCCACGTAGCGGATCCCGTCCACGAGGTCCCTCGCCGGCGATGTCGCCTCCGCCCGCGCCTCCGGCTCGCCCGGGGGAAGCCGCCAGACCGTGAGGATCGCGATCAGGAATCCGGCTGCCGTCATGAAGTACACGCCCCCGACGCCGATGAACCAGAGCGAGATGAACACCCCCGCGAGGGCGGGGCCGACCACCCGCGTCCCGTTCATGCTGAGCTGCTGCAGGACGATGGCGTTCCCCACCGCCTCGCGCCCCACGAGCGAGCCGATGAACGCGTTTCGCGCCGGCCCCATGAAGGCGAAGCCGACGCCCTGGGTGAAGCTCGCCGCGAGCAGCATCCAGAAGTCCATCAGCCCCACCGCCACCATCAGGGCGATCCACGCGGAGTTCAGGCAGAGCACCGCCTGCGAGACCAGCAGCGTCCGCCGCTTCGGCAGCCGGTCGGCGATCACCCCGCCCCAGAGCGTGAACACGAGGCTGGGCACGCCGAAGGCCAGCATCATCGCCCCCAGCGCCGTGTTCTGCCCGGTCAGGTCGAAGGCGAGCCAGCCCCGCGCCACGATCTGCATCTGCATCCCGAAGAACGAGAACACCGTTCCCGTCCAGAGCAGCCGGTAGTGCGCGTTCTCGAGCGCGTAGAAGTTCCGCTGGAAGTAGCTCGCCGGCCCCCGCAGCCCCTCCCCCGCCCGAAGCACGCGCCGCCGCTACTCGCCCGACGTGATGCCCAGGAGCCCGGCGACCGCCTCCCAGGCGGCCGCCTCCACCGCCTCCGGCGGCTGCGTGGCGTCGATCTCCAGCCACGTCCCCTCCGGCGCCTGCGCCAGCTGCTGGCGGTAGCCCTCCCGCACGCGCTCGTGGAAGGGCAACCCCTCGCGGCCCGTCGCCGGACCTCCCCGCTCGCCCTGCTTGCGTTGCAGCCCCACCTCCGGCGGCAGGTCGAGGTAGATGGTCAGGTCGGGTACGAGGCCCTGCGTGGCCGCGGCGTTCGCCTCCGCCAGCCGCTTCAGGTCGAGACCCCGCCCGTAGCCCTGGTAGGCGACCGTGCTCGCGCGGAAGCGGTCGCAGAGGACGGTCGCGCCCCCCTCCAGCGCCGGCCTGATGACGCGGCTCACGAGCTCCGAGCGCGCCAGCAGGAAGGCGAACGCCTCCGCCCAGGGCGTCAGCGACTGCCCGAGCAGCTCGCGCGCCTGCTCGCCCGCTGGCGTGCCCCCCGGCTCGCGCACCTCGATCGTGTGGACGCCCGCTGTCTCAAGCCGCCGCGCGAGGCGGGTCGCCAGCAGGCTCTTGCCCGCCCCCTCGCCCCCTTCGAAGACGATGAAGCGCCCTTCCGGACCGTCGCTCGTCACCGTCCGCTCGACCGCGGCGGTGCCGGCAGGATGCGGACGCGCCGCTCCGGCTCGGAGCCGTGGCTCTCGCTGTCCAGGTTGAAGCGCTCCGCGAGCTCGTGCTGGACGCGCCGGATGTAGCTGTTCGCCGGCGCCAGCTCGAGCGCGCGCCCGTCCGTGAGCACCTGCGCGATCGCCTCCTCCGTCTCGCGATACGCCTCCGCCACCGGATCGCGCCGCGCGCGCTGGCCGCGGAACTGGAGCAGCACCTGCTCCATCTGGAAGAGCGTGTTGCTCTTGATCACGTAGATCGGCAGGGAGCGCTCCTCCGCCTCGCGCACGGGAGCCGGCTTCTTCCGGTACGAGTGGCGCAGCGTGATGAGCGCGTCCGCGTTCCGCAGGTCGTCGACGATCTGCACGGGAACGCCCGTCTCCTGGATCGCCTGCACCAGCCGCCCGCGCGAGAGCCCGAACGGGAACAGGCGCGTCTCCGG
Organism: Tepidiformaceae bacterium; assembly: GCA_965203115.1. Lineage (GTDB taxonomy): Bacteria > Chloroflexota > Dehalococcoidia > Tepidiformales > Tepidiformaceae > UBA2991. The sequence continues at coordinate 925,173 of OZ241859.1, forward strand.
CTCGGGCGCCGCCGCCCCGTTCCCCTCCTGCGCCCGCGCCTTCGCGGCGGGGGCGGCCGTCTCCGCCTCCTCGTGCGCGACCGTCGTGATCGTACCTTCGTCCGTCAGTTCGCGGACCTCGGGCGGCGCCTGGAAGCCGCGCAGCTTCGCATCGACCGTCGCGCCCACGTCCTCGTGCAGCGCCACCCGCCGCCAGCCCTGGATCTCGATGACGGCGTCGAACGTGGGCGGCGCCATCCGCTCCAGGATCGACTTCTGCGTGCCCCGCCGCCGCGCTTCCTCGTCGCTCAGCGTGACCGACTGGATCCCGCCGATGAGGTCGCAGAGCGTCGGGTTCGCCATCAGGTTCTCAAGCGTGTTGCCGTGCGCCGTGCCCACGAGCTGGACGCCCCGCTCCGCGATCGTGCGCGCCGCCGACGCCTCCAGCTCCGTCCCGATCTCGTCGATGACGATGACCTCGGGCATGTGGTTCTCCACCGCCTCGATCATCACGCCGTGCTGCAGCGCCGGCGTCGACACCTGCATCCGCCGCGCCCCGCCGATCGCCGGGTGGGGAATGTCGCCGTCGCCGCCGATCTCGTTCGAGGTGTCGACGATGACGACGCGCTTGTTCGCCTCGTCCGCGAGCACCCGCGCCACCTCGCGCAGCATCGTCGTCTTGCCCACGCCCGGGCGACCCAGCAGGAGGATGCTATTCCCGCTCATCACCAGGTCCTCGATGATGCGGATCGTCCCGTACACCGCCCGCCCGATGCGGCAGGTCAGCCCCACCACCTTGCCCCGCCGGTTGCGGATGGCCGAGATGCGGTGCAGCGTCCGCTCGATGCCGGCGCGGTTGTCGTCTCCGAACTCGCCCACGCGGGCGATCACGAAGTCGAGGTCCTCTTCCGTCACCTCGCGGTGGCTGAGCACGATCTCGCGGTTCGGGTAGCGCGCTTCCGGCAGCCGCCCGAGGTCCAGCACCACCTCCAGCAGCTCGCTGCGGTGGTCCTCCGCCTCCAGCTTCTCCGCCAGCCGCGGGGGCAGCGTCTCGATGAGCGCGTCGAGGTCGTCGGTCACGATCCGCTCGGGCGCGGTCCCGTTCCCCTCGGTCATCGTCACTAGGCTACTCCCGCCGCGTGAATTGTAGTCTCCCTCACGCCCCTGCCCCCGCCTTCGGGCGCTCCGCCGCCCCGATCGTGAGGAAGTACTCGTGCAGGCGCGTGTCGCCGCCCAGTTCCGGGTGGAACGCCGTCGCGAGCAGGTTCCCCTGGCGCGCCGCCACGATGGCCCCGTCGTCGACCCTGCCCAGCACCTCTACCCCGTCCCCGACCGACTCGATGATCGGCGCGCGGATGAAGATCGCGTGGAACGGCCCGCCCGCGAGTCCCTTCACCTGAAGGTTCGCCTCGAAGCTGTCGACCTGCCGCCCGAAGGCGTTGCGCGCCACCGCCATGTCCATCGTCTCGATGCCCGGCCGGTCGAGGTCGTCGACCCGTTTGGCCAGCAGGATCGCGCCTGCGCACGTCCCCCACACGGGCCGCCCGCTGGCGCAGAACGCCCGCAGCGGCTCCGTGAACCCGTAGCGCAGGATCAGCCGCGCGATCGTCGTGCTCTCGCCGCCGGGGATGATGAGGGAGTCCAGCGCATCGAGCTGCTCCGGGCGGCGCACTTCCACGGACGCCTGCCCGATGCTCGCAAGCATCTCGGAGTGCTCCCGGAAGTCGCCCTGCAGGGCGAGGATACCCGTGGTCACGTTGCGTGCGTCCCGCCGGTTCGTTCTCGTCCAGGCCCCATGCGCCCGGCGATTGTAGCAGCCGCGCGAAAGCCCGCCCGGTCCCGAGCCGCTATCCTGTCGCCCGCAAGGAGGCGCCATGCCCGCCCAACTCACCCCCGAGGAAGTGAACGAGTTCCTCGACAGCCGCCCCGGCTGGATCACCTTCACCTCCGTCGGCCGTGACGGTTACCCCCACAGCGTTCCCATCGGCTACTTCCGCGTGGACGACGACGTCTACATCGGCTGCCGCGATCGCACGCAGAAGGTGCTCAACGCCCAGCGCAACCCGAAGGTCAGCCTCTCGCTGGAGAGCGGCAGCACCATGCAGGACATCAAGGGCATCCTCATCCAGGGCGACGCCACCGTCATCAACACCCCCGACGCGCTCCTCGAGCTGACGCGCGAGGCCGCCCGCCGCCGCGGCGCCCCCGAAGCCGCCCTCCCCACCGAACCCCCTCCCGGCGCCGCCTACATCAAGGTCACGCCGACGAAGGTCATCTCCTGGGACTACTCCCGACCCGGGTAGGAGAGCGCCGTGCTCCGCTTCGCTGCGCTCGGCTGAGAGGCGAGAAGAGCGGCGGCCTCGCCGCCTGAGTCGTGAGTGTCGCCCCACTCATCCCTCAGCCGCGCGTGAGCGCGGCGCTCTCCTCAGCGAGCAAAGCGAGCGCTCTCCTCAGCCGCGCGCCAGCGCGGCGCTCCACTCAGGCGGGCCCCCGCCCGCCGCTCTCCTCGTCCTCCGGCCACCAGCGGTAGACCCGCAGGTCGACCGTGTCGGCCGCGTCGAACACGACCCCCTCGCCCTCGAGCAGCTCGCGCTGCAGGTCCGCCCCGTGCCCCCGCCCCCGCAGGCTGATCCCGCCCTTCGCGTTGATCACCCGCCACCAGGGCGTGTCCGTCTCGTGGGGAAGCGCCCGCAGCGCGTACCCCACCGCGCGCGCCGCCGCCGGCGCCCCCAGCACCACCGCCACCTGCCCGTACGTCACCACCCGCCCGCGCGGCACCTCCCCCACGAACGCCCACACCCGCTGGTAGAAGTTCGGCGCCAACGCTCAGCCGGACCACTGGTGCTTGTCGAGGTCGACGCGATCGTCGTGGTGGACGATCACACCCTCGTCTCTGAGACGCTCACGTTGTTCGTCTAGTGACTGCGGTGCCCCCAGTTGCCCCTCCGCCGTGACGACGCGATGCCACGGCACGTCAGTCTCGTCCGGAAGGGCAGCCATCGAGCTCCCCACTGCCTGTGCTGCCTGAGGGGAATTCACGGCTTCGGCGATCTGGCCGTAAGTCACTACTCGTCCTCGGGGGACCTGTCGTATGTAAGTCCACACGAGATCCCGAAAGTTCCCGTCCTGTGGTGCGGGCTTCCAGGCCGCTAATGCGGTCGTGACGAACTCCTTGAGGCTGTCGCGCACTTCCCGCCACCGTTCGATGTCGGCAATCTCGAGGCAATAGCCACCCTTCATGGGCATCCAGCCGCAGCGTTCGGCCTCTGCGCCGAGGCTATCGAGTGCGTCCTCGCCGTAGTTCTCTGGAGTCGAAAACCACTCAACCCGTGCTCCGACCTCCGCCACCCAGAGGTGACAGAAGCGGCGTCGGCCTCCCCCGGAAGGCAGGCCATAGTTGATCCCCCACGAGCCGCTCTTCTGGGACGACTCAGGGAGAACGCCCCGTAGCGTGCTGGCGATATCTTCGAAGAGATCTGTCAGCCCTTTCTCAGCCAGCCGGGCCTGGAGCGCCAGCCGCTTCTCGGCTGCGCTCTGGCCGGTTCCTCGCCCAGGTTGTGGGGTCGTGTCGCGCTCGACCTCGACCTGGCGTGCGAGCAACGTCTGGCCTCCGTGCTCGAAGCCATAGAACGTGACCACTGAGATGTCGACCCCTTCTCCCGAGAGGAACCTCGCCATCCGCTCCGCTCGCTCATCTACTCCAACCCCCACGAGTGCGAGCCTTGGGGGCAGCAGGTCACTTGGTTCGTTCTCTGCAAACCGGCCCTGGTACCACTCCTCGAAGTCATCGATTTCGTCAATCCCTCCAGTACCAGAGTGCTCCGCTACGAGTTCCCCCAACTCCTCCGGCGTCTTGGAGCTCAGCGCAGAGGCGTAGTCGATGCACTGCGTTACCGCTTCGCGGGTCAGCTTCTCCCGCTTCAGCTCGAATACGACCAACCGTCCTCCCGCATCCACCCCCAGCAGGTCCAGCGGCCCGCTCTCCGTCGGCATCTGCCGCCCGACTAGGTGCAGCCCGTTCTCCAGCATCTCGGGACGCTGAACCAGGGTCTCTTCGAGAGTGTTTTCAAGGTTCACCCCCGTGACGCCCTCGACCGGTTCCGCTTCGTCTCCCTCGCGGAGGGCCCATATCTTCAGTTCGTCAGCCATGTATCGACTCCCATATGTCATTCAGCCACGCGAAGCGTGGCGCTTTCCTCAGCGCCGCGACAGCGGCGCGCTCTCCTCACCCCTCAGGCGCGCGACAGCGCGCCGCTCTCCTCCCCTACCCCCGCGGCAGGCCGAAGCCGCGCGTCGCGATGATGTTGCGCATCACCTCGTTCGAGCCCGCCCCGAACGTCGGCATGACCGCCGCCAGGTAGCCCTGCTCGATGCGCCCGCCCAGAGGCGCGCGCGCCGACTCCGGCGTGAGCTGCCCGTACGGGCCCAGCAGCTTCGTGCCCGTGTGCAGGATGCGCTGCATCAGCTCCGTGCTGAAGATCTTGACCTCGCTCGCCTCGTGGTTCGGGTGCTCGCCCCGCTTGATCATCCCCAGGTTCCGGTAGGCGAGCATCTGCAGCACCTCGATCTGCACCTTGTAGTCCGCCAGCGTGCGCGAGACGTGCGCGTCGTCGATCGGGCGGGCGCCGTCCGGCCCCGCCGCCCGCGCCCACCGCATGAGCGCGTCGAACACCGCCCGCACGCCCGACACCGTGAAGATCGAGACCCGCTCGAAGTCGAGCGCGTGGGCGGCGTAATACCACCCCCGGTTCTCCTCCCCCACGAGCGCGTCCGCGGGAATGCGCACGTCCTCCCAGTACACCTCGTTCGTGCGGCCGCTGCCCATCGTCCAGATTGGCTTGACCGTGATGCCCGGCGTCTGGAGGTCGACCAGGAACATCGAGATGCCGCGGTGCTTCGGCGCTGACGGGTCAGTGCGCGCCGCCAGCCAGACGTACTCGGCCCGGTGCGCCGCGCTCGTGAACCGCTTGATCCCGTTGAGCACGTAGTCGTCGCCGTCGCGCACGGCGCGAAGCTGCAGCGAGGCCAGGTCCGTGCCCGCGTCCGGCTCGGTGTACCCCAGCGCGAAGTCGATCTCGCCCTTCGCGATGCGCGGCAGGAACGCCTCCTTCTGCTCGTCCGTCCCGAACGTCATCAGCGTCGGGCCGACCTGCTGCACACCCACCGTCGCGCCCGGCGCTCCCACGTAGTTGAGCGCCTCCTGGAAGAGGTACTGCTCCTCGTAGCTGCGCTCCTGGCCGCCGTACTCGCGCGGCCACGACATCGTCAGCCAGCCGCGCTCGGCCAGCTTCCGCCGGAACTCGCGCTCCATCGCGTACCGGTCCGGGGCTGCGTCGATGCGGCGGCGCACCTCCGCGCTCCACTCGACCGCGAGGAAGTCGTTCACCTCGCGCTCGAAGGCGAGCGCCTGCTCCGAGAAACGAAACTCCATCGCGCGGCAGTCTACGCCCGCGACACGGGCGCCAGCGCCCTAGCTGCCCTGCTTCGGGATCTTCGGAAGGAGCCAGCCCAGGAAGCTGTCCTCCGAGCGCGTCTGCATGTAGAAGCGTCCCGGCCCCGTCAGGTTGACGACCAGGCCCTCGCCGCTGAACAGCGTCGACTTCCAGCCGCCCGAGCGGCCCACGTCGTACTGGACCGAGTCGTCGAACGCGACCATGTGCCCGGTGTCGACCACGTACGGCTCGCCCACGCCCAGGTCGATTGGGTGGATCGCGCCGTAGCTCGAAACCCAGATCGTCCCCTGGCCCGTGCAGCGCAGCAGGAACAGCCCCTCGCTGGAGAAGAACGACTTCCCTCCGCCCCACTTCGTGTCGACCTCGACGCCTTCCGTTGCCGCCAGGAACGAGCCTGACTGGACCAACAGCGTTGTCCCTCCCGTCAGCTCCAGCGCCACGATGTCGCCCGGCAGCGCCGGCGCCAGCGTGACCTCCCCCGCCTCCGCCGCGCGGAAGGTGTTGATGAAGAAGCTCTCGCCGCCAAGGACCGAGCGGCGCAGGCCCGAAAGCACTCCCCCGCGCGCGCTCGTCTCCATCTCGATCGTCGACGACATGCTCACCATCGCCCCCGCTTCCGCCTGGATCGACTCTCCCGGATCGAGGTTGACGAGGGCGAGGGCGTAGGCGGGTCCGTACTTCACTTCGTGGCGCAATTCAGTGCTCCTGTTGGGGTGTGGAGGGCCGTTCGCTGCGCGAGTCCGGCGCCGGGCGCCTGCCCCGCGATTGTGAGCCCTCGGGGCGTAGGTTACGGTAAGGCCCCGAACGCGCCCGCGTTCGTCGAGGAGGGGCCATGCCGTCACGTTTCCGCTATTCCATGTGGGACGGCACCCAGGAGGTCGCGGACCTCGACCCTGACCAGATCCTGGACAACCTCTCCGACGACCTCATGAACTTCGGCGACCTCCAGCACGCCCTCCGCAACCTCCTCCAGCGCGGCATGCGCAATCCCATGGGCGACCGCACCCAGGGCCTTCGCGACCTCCTCCAGCAGCTCCGCCAGCAGCGCCGCCAGCAGCTCGACCGCTTCGACCTCGGCTCCATCTTCGACCAGCTCCGCGAGCAGCTCGACGAGATCCTCGACATGGAGCGCAACACCATCGACCAGCGCCTCGAGGACGCCGGCGTCCCGCCCGAGGGTCAGGAAGGGCAGGAGGGGCAGCCCGGCGATCAGGCCGACGGCGCCCAGGACGGCGAGGGCCAGCAGCAGGGCGCCGAGCAGGGCCAGCCATCGAACGAGGGCGGCCAGCAGGGCCAGCCCGGCGAGGGACAGCAGGGCGAACAGGGACAGCAGGGCTCGCAGGCCGGTGGCTCAGGCGGCGAGGGGAGCGTCCCCACCAGCGAGTTCGCCGACATGCTCCGCAACATCGCCAACCGCAAGCAGGAGTTCCTGGACGAGCTCCCGGACGACACCGCCGGACAGGTCCGCAGGCTCCAGGACTACGAGTTCATGGACCCCGAGGCGCAGGCCAAGTTCAACGAGCTTGTCGAGTCGCTGCGCCAGGCGATGATGAACACCTTCTTCAAGGACCTCTCCGAGCAGATCGCCAACATGTCGCCCGAGGACCTCGAGCGCATGAAGAACATGACGCGCGACCTGAACCAGATGCTGCAGGACAAGATGGCCGGCAACGAGCCGGACTTCGACAGCTTCATGCAGGAGTACGGCGACCTCTTCGGCGACAACCCGCCCCAGTCCCTCGACGAGCTCGTCGCCCAGATGCAGCAGCAGATGGGCCAGATGCAGAGCCTCCTCGGCAGCCTCCCCGGCGACATGCGCCAGCAGCTCCAGGACCTCCTCGCCGACAAGGTCGGCGACCCCGAGCTCCAGCAGGGCCTGAGCGAGCTCGCCCAGAACCTCGAGTACCTCTTCCCCATGCGCGACCAGCGCAACCAGTACCCCTTCCGCGGCGAGGAGCAGATCGACCTCGAAGCGGCGATGGAACTCATGCGCCACATGCAGTCCATCGACGAGGTCGAGCGCCAGCTCGAGCGCACCCAGTACGGCGGCGAGATCGACGACATCGACGCCGACCAGCTCGAGGAGCTGCTCGGCCCCGAGGCCCGCGAGACGCTCGACGAGCTGCGCAAGTTCCTCGAGATCCTCGAGGAGGCGGGCTACATCCGGAAGAAGGGCTCAGGCTGGGAGCTGACCCCGCGCGGCACCCGCAAGATCGGCCAGCGCGCCCTCGTCGAGCTGTACGCCCAGCTCAAGGCCGACTCCTTCGGCAAGCACGAGGTCCACGAGAACGGCTTCGGCGGCGAACGCACCGACGACACCAAGCTCTACGAGTTCGGCGACCCCTTCCACCTCGACATCAAGCGCACCATCATGAACTCGCTCCACCGCGAGGGCGTGGGCACGCCCATCAACCTCCGCCCCGACGACTTCGAGGTCGCCCGCAGCGAGCTCGTCACCCAGACGGCCACCGTCATCATGCTCGACCTGAGCTGGTCGATGGCCCTGCGCGGCAGCTTCCAGGCCGCGAAGAAGGTCGCGCTCGCGCTCAACAACCTCATCTCCTCGCAGTTCCAGCGCGACAGCCTCTACATCATCGGGTTCAGCGCCTACGCCCGCGAGCTGAAGGCCGAGGACCTGCCCTACGTGCGCTGGGACGAATCCGTCCTCGGCACGAACATGCACCACGCCCTCATGATCGCCGAGCGCCTGCTCGCGAAGCACACCCAGGGCACGCGCCAGATCATCATGATCTCCGACGGCGAACCGACCGCCCACCTGGAACGCGGCCGCAGCTACTTCGCCTACCCGCCCAGCCCCATCACCATCCGCGAGACGCTCAAGGCCGTGAAGCGCTGCACCCGCAAGAACATCACGATCAACACCTTCATGCTCGACCGGAACCACTACCTGAAGGAGTTCGTGAACCAGGTCGCGCGCATCAACAAGGGCCGCGTCTTCTACACGACCCCGGACAAGCTGGGCGAGTACATCCTCGTCGACTACGTCGCCCAGAAGCGCAAGCACCTCACCGGCATCGCCGGCTAGCCTTCGGCGGTGACGCCATGGCGATCCTCCTCGACCACATCACCGATGAGCAGGCGGACCTGATCCGCAGCGCGCACGTCTTCTTCGTCGCGAGCGCCGACCCCACCCTCGCCGAGGGCCCCGACGGCCAGGGCGCGGTCAACCTCTCCCCCAAGGGCGCCGCCGACCTGCACGTCATCGACCGCAACACGCTCGCCTACTTCGATTACGCCGGCAGCGGCAACGAGACCGCCCGCCACGGGATGGCGGGCGGCCCCGTCACCGTCATGGTCACGTCGTTCGACGAAGACGCGGCCATCGTTCGGCTCTACGGCCGCGCCTGCGCGAAGCCCCTCGAGGACTCCGTGCTCGCCGCCCACGCCGACGACCTCCGCTCCGTCGAAACCCCTACGCCCGAGCGCCAGGTCATCGAGATCACCGTCGAGCGCACGCAGACCTCGTGCGGCTACGGCGTTCCCGTCTACGAGTACCAGGGAGACCGTACGAAGGCCCAGCGAGGCCGCCGCTACAAGTAGCCGGCACTCGACAAGTCTCCTCGAAACGGACGGGGTAATTCGGCCTCCCGCCGTCTATTGTCGCCACCATGGGGCGAAGAACACGCAGCCGCGCGGGCCGTGCCCCTCTCGCGACGGCTGCACTTGCGCTCCTCGCGGCCCTGTCCGCATGCGGCGGCGGGGACGACGCCACCCCGTCCCCGCCGCCGCCCTCAGACATGCCATAACCCCACCCCGTGCTACCATCGCGACATGCCCCGCAACGCCCACTCGCCCCTCAGCCGCGCGCCGGCGCGGCGCTCTTCTCACCCTTCAGCCGCGCGCAGCGCAGCGTAGCGCGGCGCTCTTCTCACCATGCCTACCGACCAGGTCCAGCTCTACGACACCACCCTCCGCGACGGCTCCCAGATGGAGGGCATCTCCCTCTCCGTCGCCGATAAGGTGCGCATTACGCAGAAGCTCGATGAGCTTGGTGTCGAGTGGATCGAGGGCGGCTTCCCCGGCTCCAACCCCCGCGACGCCGCCTACTTTCAGCGCCTGAAGGAGGTCACGCTCTCGCAGGCCAGGGTGAGCGCCTTCGGTGGGACCCGTCGCGCCGGGCTGACCTGCGAAACCGACCCCAACATCCAGAGCATGGTCGCCGCCGAGACCCCCGGCGTGACCCTCGTGGGCAAGGCCAGCCAGTACCAGGTGCAGCGCATCCTCGAGACCAGCGACGAGGAAAACCTCGCCATGATCGCCGACACCGTCGGCTACTTCCGCAAGCTCGGCAAGACCGTCTTCTTCGATGCCGAGCACTTCTTCGACGGCTTCGCCGGCAACCCCGACTACTCCCTCCAGTGCCTCGCCACCGCCGCCCGCGCCGGCGCCGAGGCGCTTGTCCTCTGCGACACCAATGGCGGCATGACCACCCCCGACCTCCTCCGCGCCATCGAGGCCGTGCAGGACCGCGTCCCCGATGCGCGCCTCGGCATCCACTGCCACGACGACGTCGGCCTCGCCGTCGCCAACAGCCTCGCCGCCGTCGAGGCGGGCGTCTGGCAGGTCCAGGGCTGCGTGAACGGCTATGGCGAGCGCTGCGGCAACGCCGATCTCCTCACCGTCACCGCCAACCTCAAGCTCAAGATGGGCATCGACGTCATCGAGGACGACCAGCTCTCGCGCCTCACCGAGGTCTCCCACTACGTGAACGAGCTCGCCAACCTCGTCCCCGACGCCCAGGCGCCCTTCGTCGGCCAGAGCGCCTTCGCGCACAAGGCCGGCTACCACGTCGCCGGCATCATGAAGGACGAGAGCTCCTACCAGCACATCGATCCCGGCCTCGTGGGGAACAGCAGCCGCGTGCTCGTCAGCGAGCTCTCCGGCCAGCGCAACCTCCTCGTCAAGATCGACGAGCTCGGCATCGACTACCCCTTCACCCAGGACGAGATCCGCAACCTCCTCCAGGCCGTCAAGGAGAAGGAGAGCGAGGGCTTCCAGTACGAGGGCGCCGAGGCCAGCTTCGAGCTGCTCGTGCGGCGCCAGCTTCCGGGCTACGTCCGCCCCTTCGAGATCGAGGACTTCGTCATCGTCGAGCGCCACCGCCACCGGCGCGGCGACGACCAGCGCAACGACATGCTCGCCGAGGCGATGGTCAAGATCCGCGCCGGCGACGAGGAGCACCACACCGCCGCCGAGGGCAACGGCCCCGTCAACGCCCTCGACCTCGCCGCCCGCAAGGCGCTCGGCAGCGCCTACCCGGCCGTCCTCGACGTGAAGCTCGTCGACTACAAGGTGCGCATCCTCGACAGCGAGTCGGCCACGGCCGCGCAGGTCCGCGTGCTCATCGAGAGCACCGACGGCGCGCGCTACTGGACGACGGTCGGCAGCTCCACCGACATCATCGAGGCCAGCTGGCTCGCCCTCGCCGACGCCCTCGAGTACGCGATCACCCTTCCCGCGGGGTAAATCTTGTTGTAGGCTTTCGATGTGACAAGCACATCGGCCGCCTCCGAGCCCGCCACCCGTGGCGATCTTGAGGTCCTCCGTACGGAGTTCCGCGAGGATATGGGCACTCTTCGCACGGAGATTCGTGAGGACATGGGTGCCCTCCGCACGGAGATTCGCGAGGACATGGGCGCCCTTCGCACCGAGATTCGCGAGGACATGAACGCCTTTCGCGCCGAGTCGCGCGAGGACATGAGCGCCTTCCGCATGGCGATGCGCGAGGACATGAACGCCTTTCGCGCCGAGACGCGCGAGGATCAGCGGGAACTCCGGGCGGACATGAGAACCTGGGTGGCGACGTCGATCGGTCTGAGCGCCACGGTGGGGGTAGGAATGATCGCCGCGGTCGTCACCATCGCCCTCGACATCTACTGATTCGAGGCGATTGAGCGTAGCCCTAGCGCTGCGACTCCTCCCCGAAGTCCGCCTTGCCGGTGATCATGTCGCGTGCGTCGCGGAGGAGGCCGGGGATGGCCATCCGGTTGCGGATCAGCAGGAAGGCGCACAGCGCCATGTACCCGATCGAGTACCAGAAGCGCACGACCTGCGCGCCGCCGCCCAGCGTGTCCTCCGTCAGGGGGAGCTGCGCCGCGAACAGGATGAAGAGCGCCCAGGCCTCGGGGCGGCTCATGCGCAGGTTCACGAAGACCGCGATGGCGAACGCCGACTGCGCCGCCGTCAGGAACACCTCGCCCTGCTGGCGCGAGAAGAAGAGGTTGATTTCTTCAGTGGGCGAGACGAGCGGCAGCCCCTGCAGGATGCCCCAGTCGCCCGAGCCGATCATGAAGGCGATCGGGAGCGTGCCGATGAGCAGCGTCCACTGGTTCACCTTCGACGAGATGAGCGCGCCCATCCCCGCCGCCGCCCGGCCCCGCCACGCCAGCAGCGCCGCCACCAGCACCTCCGGCGACTCCGAGGCCAGGGGCGCGATCCACTGGATCAGCACGAACTCGCTGATGTTCACCTTCTTGCCCGTCTCCACCAGCCCGTGCGCGAACGGCTCCGCCGAGGCGATGATCACCGCCGCCGCGAACACCAGCGTCACCACCACCATCGCCCGTCGCCGCACGTCCGGCAGCGACCCCATCGCTCGCGCCGGACCCACCAGTTCCACCTCTTCCGACTCCACCCGGCTCGTCATGACCAGGTAGATGAGGAACATCGAGACGAGCACGATCGTGTCCGCCAGCGTGAGCGTGCTCCGCAGCGGCACGAGGATCACGTACACCGTCGCGACCGCGAGGAACGCCAGCTCCAGCGCCCGCGCGCGGCTCACGACCAGCTCCTTCAGCCGCGTCCGGTAGAAGAAGATCAGGAACACCACGGGCCAGCCGATGCCGATCAGCAGCCGGTTCCCGCCCGTCATGTTCGCGACCGCGAGCCCCTCCGCCGCCTTTGCCGGGTCCGAGCCCGCCTCCCACGCCAGGAACGCGTCGACCGCGTACTCGGGGAGCACCGCGATGAAGGCGATGATCGCCAGCGCCAGGCCCTGCGAGATGTCCATCTCCGCCGTCTCGGCGCCCCAGGTCAGCAGGAACGCCGCCGCCAGGATGGCGATCCCGTACACGGCCGACTCCAGGAGCGGGTCGAGATGCAGCTCGATGATGGGGTCGATCCCGGGAAAGTCGCCGAACAGGATCCCGAGCACGCCCACGAGCGCCATGCCGGCAATCACCGCCCAGTGCGCGGTGAACCGCTCGGTCATCACCAAGCGGCTCGCCGGGCCCGGAGGGGGGGCGTGCCCCGGGAAGGAATTGGGTCGCGCATGTGCGAGTGCGGAGCCTACCGCCGCTCCGCCTTCAGGGCTACCGCGCTCCGCCGCATCGGGCAGAATGCGCCGGATGGCCGAGCGCCGACCCTACGGACTCTGGGACAGCCCCATCACGCCCGGCGCCCTCGCGGGCGGCATCCGCCTGCGCGGGCCCTCGTGGGACAGCGACGGGCGCACGCTCGGCTGGTTCGAGGGCCGCGGCGACCAGGGCGTCGCCGTCGCCGCCGCGGTGGATGGCGGAGCCGCCGCCCTCCGCGATATCAACGGCGACATCCTCGTGCGAGCCGGCGTCGGCTACGGCGGCGGCGATTTCACGCTGGCGAACGGCCACGGCTGGTTCGTCGGGCACGAGAGCCAGCGCGTCTACCGCCGGCCGCTCGACGGGAGCCCCGTCGAGCCCGTCACCCCCGCCTTCGGGGAGGCCGCGGCGCCCGCCGTCAGCCCCGACGGGCGCTGGGTCGCCTACGTGCATTCGTACGAGGACAGGGACGTCATTGCCATCGCGGACAGCTCCGGGGCGGACTGGCCCCGGCGCCTCGCCAGCGGCCGCGACTTCTACATGCAGCCCATCTGGAGCCCGGACGGCAGCCGCCTGGCGTGGGTCGAGTGGGACCATCCGAACATGCCCTGGGACGGCGCCGAACTCCGCGTTGCCGAGATCGCCGTCACCGACGGCGCCCTCCCGACGATTGCCGCCTCCGCGGTCGTGGCGGGCGGTCCCGACGAGGCCATCCTCCAGCCCGCCTTCTCCCCCGAGGGCGACGCCCTCTACTACGTCTCCGACGCGACCGGCTGGGGCCACCTCTACCGGCACGATCTCGCCACCGGCGAGACCCGTGCCCTCACCTCGGGCGAGTGCGAGTACGGCACGCCCGCCTGGGGGCAGGGCGTGGGCATGTTCGCGGTGCTCCCCTCGGGACGCGTTGTCGGGATTCGCCAGTGGCAGGGGTTCGCCCGCCTCGTCGTCGTCGACGGGGAAGGCGAGCCGCGCGAACTCGACCTGCCCGGGGAGTACGCCAGCTTCGAGAACCCGGTCGCGTCACCCACCGATGAACGCCTGGCCGTCATCGCCGGCGGTCCCGCCATCGCCCCCCGCCTCCTGCTGGTCGACCTCGAGCAGGAACCGCCGGAGGTCGTCACCCTGCGCGTCAGCGACCCCAACGCCTTCCCCGCCGCCAGCCTCTCCCTCCCCGAGGCCGTGTCCTGGGGGAACGCAGACGGCAACGAGGTCCACGGTCTCTACTACCCGCCCGCAAGCGAACGCTTCTTCGACGAGGGTCCGCCGCCGCTCGTCGTGTTCGTACACGGCGGTCCCACCGACCACGTCGACGCGGGCTGGCGGCCGCAGGTGCAGTTCCTTGCCAGCCGCGGCTACGCCGTGCTGGCGGTGAACTACCGCGGCAGCAGCGGCGCCGGACGCGGGGCCATGCTCGCCCTGCGCGGCGAGTGGGGCGTCGCCGACGTCGAGGACTGCCGCTCCGGCGCCGGGGCGATGGCCGCCCGCGGCCTCGCCGACGGTGACCGGCTCGCCATCCTGGGCGGAAGCGCGGGCGGCTACACGGTGCTCCGTTCGCTCCAGGTCCACCCCGGCTTCTACCGCGCCGGGGTCTGCTTCTACGGCATCTCCAACCTCTTCACCCTCGCCGCCGACACGCACAAGTTCGAGGCGCGCTACCTCGATTCCCTCGTCGGCCCCCTCCCCGACGCCTCCGCCCGCTACCGCGAGCGCTCGCCCATCTTCCACGCCGACGCCATTGCCGATCCGATCGCCCTCTTCCAGGGCGTCGAGGACCGCGTGGTGCCCCGCGACCAGAGCGACTCGCTCGCGGCCTCGCTCGGCGCGCGCGGCGTGCCGCACGAGTACCACGTGTACGAGGGCGAGGGGCACGGCTGGCGCAAGCGGGAGACGGTCGAGGCCTTCTACTCCTCCGTCGAGAGCTTCCTCCGCCGCTACCTCCTCGGCTGACCCTCTCAGTCGCGCCAGTGCATGACGGCGCGGGCGGCCTCCTGCTCGCGGGCGCTCTTCTCCGCCCAGCGCCGCAGGAACTCCTGCCCCACCACCGTCTTCGCCACCGACCACGGCAGCGGCCGCTCCCCGCCCAGCCCCCACCGCTCCCGCACCGCCACCAGGAACGCCGTTGCGTCGCCGAGGTCGAGCGGCTCCAGCACCTCGCAGTCGAGCGCGCCCACGCCGCCGGGGAACGCCGGCGCTCCCGAGTCGGTCAGCTCGACCTCCAGCCCCGCGAGCTTGTCCCCGTCCCGCCCCGACCGCAGCCCGAGCGGCTCCAGCAGGTCCGCCTGCGCGTCGCTCAGCAGCGTCACCGAGAGCCTTCCGCTCTCGCGCACGAGCCCTTCCGTGTAGTTCGTCTTCGAGAGCGAGATGAGGAGCCGCGGGCGCTCCGGCACGATCGAGGCCCCGAACACGGAGACGCAGATCTGCGCGTTCGGCCCCGCCGGCCCGGCCGCCCCCACCGCGCACAGCGGCGCCCAGAAGTGCGAGAGCACGTCGCCCGCGGGAGGCGCCTCGGTCACGGTCCCGCTACTCCTCGTGCAGCACGATGTAGTTGCCGCACGTGTCGTCGAGCACGGCCTGATGCCCCCACTCGCTGCGCACCGGCTCCTGGAGGAACTGCACACCCAGCCCGGTGAGCCGCTTGTACTCCTGGTCGAGGTCGTCCACGAAGAAGATCGCGGCGGGAATCCCCTCCTTGTGCAGCGTCTCCTGGAAGGCCTTCGAGGCGGGATGGGCGTTCGGTTCCAACATCATCTCGATCCCGCCGGGGTTGTCGCGCGCTTCCACCGTGATCGCGCGGTACTCGCCCGCGGGGTCGTCCCGTTTCAGCACGAAGCCGAGCACCTCCGTGTAGAAGGCGAGCGCCTTCGCCTGGTCGTTCACCGTCACGCTGGTCAGCTTGATTCGCATGGCCGCATGCTACGCCCCGGCGCTTGCGGCGCGCTAGAATCTGCCCGTGGCGGACTGCCTCTTCTGCAACATGGCCTCGGGCGCTATTCCCGTCGAACGGATCGCCGAGAACGACCACGCCTTCGCCATCCGCGACATCAACCCCCGCGCCCCCGTCCACGCCCTCGTCATCCCCCGCGAGCACATCGCCGACGCCCGCGCGATCGAGCCGGGCCACGCCGAAACGCTCGCCGGGGTCTTCACCCTCGCGACCGAGGTCGGCCGCGCCGAGGGCGTCCACGAGTCCGGCTACCGGCTCGCCTTCAACGTCGGCGACGACGCCGGCATGACCATCCATCACCTCCACCTCCACCTCGTCGGCGGCCGCCGCCTCGGCCACGAAGGGTGATCGCGAACCAGATCGCCGCCGTCCGCGAGGAGCTCCTGCAACGCCCCTCCGGGCTCGTGCGCCACGTCCGGCGCGTTCTCGACGAGGCCCTGCCCCTCGCCCGCCACTGGCTCGCCGACGAGCAGCGGGTGGAGCTGGCCGTCTGGGGGCACGACCTCTTCCGCTCCGAGCCCCCCGAAGCGCAGCTTCGCCTCGCCCGCGAGGCCGGCATCGAGATCGACGCCGACTCGCGCGACTACCCCATCCTCCTCCACGGGCCCATCGCCGCCGCCGTCCTGCGCGAACGCTTCGGCATCACCGACGAGGAAGCGCTCATGGCCGTGCGCGACCACACCTCCGGCCTCGCCCGCATGAGCCTGCTCGCCAAGATCCTGCTCATCGCCGACAAGATCGAGAAGCAGAAGCGCCGCGGCGTCCCGGAGCTTGCGAGCGTCCGCAGGGTCGCCCGCCGCGACCTCGATACCGCCATCCTCTGCTGGGCCGACTGGCGCTGGACCACCGAGGCCCGCGAGCGCTACCGCACGCAGGAGGCGCACTGGCGCGCGCGCCTGGGCTGGGTCGAGGAGCACCACCGCGACATCGGCATGCCCGGGCGCGTGACCGGCAGCTCGTTCGCCGCCGCCGCGCGCCGGGAGGGGCTGGCTCCGCCTACGGGATCGTGAGCTCCTGCTCGGGGAAGATCGGGCAGCCGCCGTCCTCGGTGATCTCCAGATCCTCGTTGGCGGCGAGCAGCTCATCGAGCGTGATCTCGAACTCCGACGCGATCGCCCCGCAGGTATCCCCGGCCTGGACGATGTAGGTGGTCGCACCGACCGGTGCGGGCGTCGGCGCCGGTGTGGGCTCGGGCGTGGGCGCCGGCGTCGGCACGGGCGTCGGTTCCGGCGTGGGCACGGGCGTCGGTTCCGGCGTCGCGGCGGGAGCCTCCGTGGCTGCTGCCGCGGTGGGCGCCTCCGTCGCGACCGGTGCGACGGGCACGGTGTCGTCGTCGCCGAGCTCGCGGTTCACGATGAACGCGATCGCCACTACCACCGCCGCCAGCACGAACAGCGAGACCGTGGCGGCGCGCATGCTGAGCTCGCCCTCGAGCACCGGCCGGCGCAGGCCGCGCGAGGTCCAGCGCGAGGCGCTCGTCGCGAACCGGGAGGGGGCGCTCGCCGCGGGCTCGAACTCGTCGCCGCCGGTCGCCTCGGCCGGCGCGGTGTCGCCTTCCTCGGCGGCTGTGGCGGCGGGAACGGGATGGGTCGTCGCTTCGACCCCCTCGCCCTGGTAGATGGGGCACGAGGTGTGGTCCGCCGTCAGGCAGAACTGCTCCTGGTGCTGCGTCGCGATGCGGGTCGGATTGGGGAGTCGGTAGCAGCGGTGGGCGTCGGTCGCGTACGTGGCGTGAAGGTCGCTGTCATCGACGAGGCCGAGGTACGCGCAAACGGCTGCGGCTTCCGAACCTTCGGATTCAACAGGGAGGCTCACTGCGTCTCCTATCCTGCAAGGCTCGCCACCACGTCCGTATCGTGTCAGAACGTTCGTGCGTTGGCAATTCTCCAGCCGTTACCTTCACGGAGCGTCAGGCTTCTGTCCGGTACACGGTGTGCCCCGATCGCTTCCGCACCTGCCGCAGGGGGATGTCCCCGCGCCCCGCGATGCGCTTGAGCAGGTGGTTCAGGCCGCTCACGGCCACGAACCAGTAGGCGCCGCCCTCCGCCAGCCGCCCCCGCGGACCGCGCACGAACTCCGCCTCGATCGCCTCGGGCCCGATCTTCGCGGGCACGTTCGCGACGATGAGGTCGTAGTCCCCCGCCGGGATGTCCTCCAGCGCGACGCTGCCCACGACCTCGGCGTTCGCCGCGCCGTTGAGGGCCGCGTTCCGGCGTGCGTAGCGAACCGCCAGCAGGTTGCTGTCGGCCAGCACCACGCGCGCCTCCGGAAAGCGCCGCGCCAGCGCGATCCCGAGCGCGCCGTAGCCGCATCCCAGGTCGAGGATCCGCCGGGGCGCGGGCTCTGCTTCGAGGCAGCGCAGGAGGAGCTTCGTGCCCGAATCGACCTCGTGCGAGGCGAACAGCGTGTGCGCGACCTCGAACTCCAGCCGCTCCCCTTCGTCGGCGAGCGCGACGCGCTTCTTGAAGTACGGATCGGGAGGTGGATCCTGGGCCATTTCCCGAGTCTAGCGCCGCCCCGCCTTCCGCATCGCGAGGCGTTGATCGTTCCGAACCCTGTGTTAGCCTCTTAGGTCGGCGCTTATAGCCTCGCCAGATGTACGACATTCGGCAGGCCTTAAGGCACTGGGCTGAAAACGGCCTCGCTCCTTCCCGGCTGCGGGGCGCTGTTCTGAAACCGGCCTCTGGGCCTGTTTCCGTGCCCAGCGTGAGGAGCCCCCTCCCGCCGGGACAACACCTTCGGATCGCCCCCCGCGGTGCTCCGAATTCGGAGATCAACGGTAGTGCCGACGATCAACCAGCTCGTACGCAAGGGCCGCAAGCCCAAGTCGAAGAAGTCGGGCGCCCCTGCCCTGCTCTTCAACTACAACTCCGAGCGCGGGCGCCTTTCCCGCGTCGTTGGCCGCGGCGCGCCCCAGAAGCGCGGCGTCTGCACCCAGGTCCGCACCCAGACCCCCAAGAAGCCGAACTCGGCCCTTCGCAAGGTCGCCCGCGTGCGCCTCACGAACGGCATTGAGGTGACCGCGTACATCCCCGGCGAGGGCCACAGCCTCCAGGAGCACTCCGTCGTGCTCGTCCGTGGCGGGCGCGTGCGCGACCTCCCCGGCGTCCGCTACCACATCGTCCGCGGCGCCGCCGACTCCACCGGCGTCGCCGACCGCCGCCGCGGGCGCAGCAAGTACGGCACACGGAAGAACGGGTAGGGAACGATGCCGCGACGAAACCGCCCCGAACGCCGCATCATCCGAACGGATCCCCGCTACGGCGATCAGCAGGTCCAGATCCTCATCAACAAGGTGATGACGCGGGGCAAGAAGAGCACCGCCGAGCGCGTCGTCTACGGCGCCTTCGACCGCATCCAGGAGACGACGGGGCGCGATCCCGTCGACACCTTCCGCCAGGCGATGCGCAACGCCACGCCCGTGCTCGAGGTGAAGCCCCGGCGTGTGGGCGGCACCACCTACCAGGTACCCGTCGAGATCCGGCCCGAGCGCCGAACGGCTCTCGCCATGCGCTGGCTGCTCCAGGGCGCCCGCGGCCGCGGCGGCCACACGATGGCCGAGCGGCTCGCCTCCGAGCTCCTCGACGCCGCCAACAACGCCGGCTCCGCGATCAAGCGGCGCGACGACACTCACCGCATGGCCGAGGCGAATCGCGCCTTCGTCCATTACCGCTGGTAAGCGGCGCGGCCAGGGATTCAGGAGAGCGCATCATGCCCCGGCCGTACGAGATCGAGCGCGTTCGCAATATCGGCATCATCGCGCACATCGATGCCGGCAAGACGACCGTGACCGAGCGCGTCCTCTACTACACGGGCATCACCTACAAGATCGGCGAGGTCCACGAGGGCACCGCCACGATGGACTGGATGGAGCAGGAGCGCGAGCGCGGCATCACCATCACCGCCGCCGCCACCAGCGCCGAGTGGAACGGCCACCTCGTCAACATCATCGATACCCCCGGCCACGTCGACTTCACCGCCGAGGTGGAGCGCGGCCTGCGCGTGCTTGACGGCGGCGTCGTCGTCTTCGACGCCGTCGCCGGCGTGGAGCCGCAGTCCGAGACCGTCTGGCGCCAGGCCGACCGCTACTCCGTGCCCCGCATCTGCTTCGTCAACAAGATGGACCGCGTGGGCGCCGACTTCGTCCGCACCCAGCAGATGATGATCGACCGGCTCGACGCCAACCCCGTCGCCGTCCAGATGCCGATCGGCGTCGAGGAGAACTTCGGCGGCGTCATCGACCTTACCGAGATGATTTGCTGGACCTTCGGCGGCGAGAAGGGCGAGGAAGCCATCCGCGGCGAGATTCCCGCCGACCTCATGGTCGCCGCCACCGCCGCCCGCGAGACCCTCGTCGAGCAGATCGGCAACGTCGACGACCAGGTCGCCATCAGCTACATCGAGGGCCACCACGTCAACGGCCACGAGCTGCGCGCCGCCATCCGCCGCGCCACCCTGGACAACACGATCACGCCGGTGCTCTGCGGCTCCGCCCTGAAGAACAAGGGCCTGCAGCCCCTTCTCGACGCCGTCATCGACTACCTCCCCTCGCCCGAGGACGTGCCCCCCGTGAAGGGCGTCGACGCCCGCGACGGAACCGAGATCGAGCGCCCGGCGGACGACGACGGCCCCCTCAGCGCCGTCGCCTTCAAGATCGTCGCCGACCCCTACGTGGGCCGCCTCGCCTACATCCGCGTCTACAGCGGCGTGCTTCGGTCCGGCGCGGCCATCTGGAACAGCGCCAAGGGTCGCAAGGAGCGCATCGGGCGCCTCCTGCGCATGCACGCCAACGACCGCGAGGAGGTGGACGCGCTCTACGCGGGAGGCATCGGGGCCGCCGTCGGCCTCAAGCAGACCTTCACCGGCGACACGCTCTGCGACCCCGACTCGCCCGTGGTGCTGGAAGGCATCGCCTTCCCCGAGCCGGTCATCAGCGTCGCCCTCGAGCCGCGCTCCAAGCCCGACCAGGAGCGCATGGCCGACGCCCTCACCAAGCTCAGCGAAGAGGACCCCACCTTCCACTGGCGATTCAACGACGAAACCGGCCAGACCATCATCTCGGGCATGGGCGAGCTCCACCTCGAGGTGATCGTCGACCGCATGAAGCGCGAGCACCGCGTGGAGGCGAACGTCGGCCGCCCGCAGGTCAGCTACCGCGAGGCCATCCGCCGTCCCGCCTCCGCCGAAGGGCGCTTCGTGCGCCAGACCGGCGGCCGCGGCCAGTACGGCGTCGTCGAGCTCGAGCTTGAGCCCGGCGAGAGCGGCGACGGCTTCGTCTTCGAGAACCGCGTCGTCGGCGGCTCCGTGCCCACCGAGTACATCTCCGCCGTGCGCTCCGGCGCCGAGGAAGCGCTCGATTCCGGCCCCGTCGCCGGCTACCCCGTGCTCGATGTCCGCGTCGCGCTCGTCGATGGCGCCTCCCACGCCGTCGACTCCTCCGAGATGGCCTTCAAGAACGCGGCCATCCTCGGCATGCGCGATGCCCTCAAGCACGCGCAGCCCGTGCTCCTCGAGCCGCTCATGCGCATCGAGGTGCGCGTCCCCGAGGACCACTTCGGCGCCGTCGTCGGCGACCTCAACAGCCGCCGCGGCCACGTCGTCAGCCAGGACACGATGGGCAGGCTCCAGGTCGTCACGGCGACCGTGCCGCTCGCCCAGACCTTCGGCTACTCCACCGATCTCCGCTCGCTCTCCCAGGGGCGGGCGACCTACACGATGGAATTCGACCGGTACGAGCCCGTACCCCAAAGTGTCTCCGCCACGCTCGTCGAGCGTTCGGCGGTCGGCGCTGTCTGACGCACACCAGAAGGAACGAAAGGGACAGGACGATGGCGAAGGAGAAGTTTGAGCGGACGAAGCCGCACGTGAACGTGGGGACGATCGGGCACGTGGATCACGGGAAGACGACGCTGACGGCGGCGATCACGAAGGTCCTGGGGCTGAAGGGTGAGGCGGAGTACCGGGAGTTCGACTCGATCGACAACGCGCCCGAGGAGCGCGCGCGGGGGATCACGATCGCGATCGCGCACGTGGAGTACGAGACGGACAACCGCCACTACGCGCACGTCGACTGCCCCGGCCACGCCGACTACATCAAGAACATGATCACGGGCGCGGCGCAGATGGACGGGGCGATCCTCGTCGTGGCCGCGCCCGACGGCCCCATGCCGCAGACGCGGGAGCACATCCTGCTGGCGCGGCAGGTGGAGGTGCCGGCGATCGTGGTCTACCTGAACAAGGTGGACATGATGGAGGACGAGGAGCTGCTCGAATTGGTGGAGCTGGAGCTGCGCGAGCTCTTGTCGAGCTACGAGTTCCCCGGGGACGACATTCCCATCGTGCGGGGCTCGGCGCTGCAGGCGCTGGAGAGCGGGTCGGAGGACCCGGGGGCGTCGGAGTACGCGTCGATCCAGGAGCTGATGGAGGCGGTGGACGCCTACATTCCGCAGCCGCAGCGAGCGCTGGACCAGCCCTTCCTGATGCCGATCGAGGACGTGTTCGGGATCAAGGGACGGGGCACGGTGGTGACGGGCCGCATCGAGCGTGGCCGCATCCAGGTAGGCGAGGAAGTGGAGATCGTGGGCCTGGAGGACACGCGCACGACGGTGGTGACGGGCGTGGAGATGTTCAAGAAGCTCCTCGACGAGGGAGAAGCCGGAGACAACGTCGGCTGCCTCTTGCGGGGGATGGACCGCGACGAGGTACAGCGGGGACAAGTGCTGGCCCTGCCGGGGTCGATCAACCCGCACACGACGTTCGAGGCGCAGGTGTACGTGCTGAGCAAGGACGAGGGGGGGCGTCACACGCCGTTCTTCCCCGGGTACCGGCCGCAGTTCTACGTACGGACGACGGACGTGACGGGATCGATCGGGCTGCCGGAGGGGACGGAGATGGTGATGCCCGGGGACAACATCACGATGAAGGTGGAGCTGATCCAGCCGGTGGCGGTTGAGGAAGGTCTGCGCTTCGCGATCCGTGAAGGCGGGCGCACGGTCGGCGCCGGCGTCGTCACCAAGGTGCTCGAGTAAGGGCCGGAAGGACGATATGGCGCGCCAGCAGATACGCATCAAGCTCAAGGCCTACGATCACCGGCTGATCGACGATTCCGCGCGCCAGATCGTCGAGGCCGCCGAGCGCACGGGTGCGGCTGTCGCCGGCCCCGTACCGCTCCCGACTTCCATCGAGAAGTTCACCGTGATCCGCAGCCCCCACATCTTCAAGGACTCGCGGGAGCAGTTCGAGATCCGCACCCACAAGCGGCTCATCGACATCCTCGACCCGACCTCCAAGACCGTCGACACGCTCATGCGCCTCCAGCTCGCGAGCGGCGTCGACATCGAGATCAAGCTGTAAGCCATGACTGTCGAAGGACTCCTCGGCCGCAAGCTCGGAATGCTCCAGGTCTTCGATGACGAGGGGCGTCTGCGCGGCGCCACCGCCCTCGAGGTCGGCCCCTGCTGGGTGACGCAGGTCCGCACCGAGGAGAAGGACGGCTACGCCGCCGTGCAGGTCGGCTACGGCGAGAAGAAGAAGCTGAACAAGCCCGCCTCCGGCCATCTGGCCGCCTCGGGCGCGCCCGACCTGCGCCACCTGGCCGAGTTCCGCGCCACCGGCGAGGTCAGCCTCGGCGACCGCATCGGCGCCGAGATCTTCGAGCAGGGCGAGCTCGTGGACGTGACCGCTACCTCGAAGGGGCGCGGCTTCCAGGGCGGCGTCAAGCGCCACCACTTCCGTGGCGGCCCCAAGACCCACGGCCAGAGCGACCGCCACCGCGCTCCCGGCTCGATCGGCGCCGGCACGACCCCCGGCCGCGTGTTCAAGGGGACGCGCATGGCCGGCCACATGGGCGCCGCGCGCACCACCGTGCGCAACCTCGAGGTCATCGGCCGCAACGACGACCGCGGCGTCATCTTCGTCGCCGGGACCGTTCCCGGACCGCCGGGCGGACTCGTCCGCGTTCGCCACGCGCGCGCCGTCGCGGGATCGCGAGGCAAGGCATGAACCTGCCCGTCGTCGACCGCCGGGGGCGCAAGCGCCGCGAGATCGAGGTTGCCGACGAGGTGTTCGGCATCGAGCCGAACCGCGCCGTGCTGCACCAGGCCTACGTGGCCCAGCGCGCCAACGCCCACCTCGGCACGCACAGCACCAAGAGCCGAGGCGAGGTGCGTGGCTCGACCGCCAAGATCCGCCGCCAGAAGGGCATGGGCGCCGCCCGCAAGGGTTCGAACCGCGCCTCCATCCGCATCGGGGGCGGCATCGCCTTCGGCCCCAGGCCGCACGGCCACGGCAAGTCCCTGCCGCGCCAGATGCGCCGGCTCGCCATCCGCTCGGCTCTCAGCAGCCACGCGGCCAGCGGCGGCCTGATCGTCGTGCCCGCCTTCGCCGATGGCGAGACGAAGACCGGCGAGGTGGCCGCCGCCCTCAACGCCCTCGGCGTCGAGCGCCGAGCCCTCATCGTCAGCGGCGAGCACGACGCCACGCTCGTGCGCGCCGCCCGCAACATCGGCCACGTCCGCGCCCTGCCCTCCTCCCAGCTCAACGTCGTCGACCTCGTCGATGCCCACCACGTGGTCATGACCGAGGACGCCGTGCGCCGCGCCGAGGAGCTCTGGGGCGGCGAGAACGTGAAGCCCGCGCGCGGGCGCCGGGAGGCGAGCTGATGCCGCGCGAGCTGCACCCCTACGCCATCCTGCTGCGCCCCCTCATCACCGAGAAGAGCACCTCGCTCGCCGGCCAGGACAAGTACGTCTTCGAGGTCGACCTGCGCGCCAACAAGCCCCAGATCCGCGAGGCCGTCGAGCTCGCCTTCGACGTGACCGTGCGCGACGTCAACACCATGGTCGTGAAGGGCAAGAACCGCCGCTTCGGCCGCAACGTGACCAAGCAGCCCGACTGGAAGAAGGCGATCGTGACCCTCCAGCCGGGCGACACCATTGAGCTCTTCGAGGGGATCTAGTCGTGCCGATTAAGCAGTTCAAACCGACTTCCCCCGGACGCCGCAACGCCAGCGGCCACACCTTCGAGGAGATCACGAAGAAGCGCCCCGAGAAGTCGCTCGTCGAGTCGCTCAAGAAGCGCAACGCCGGCCGCAACAACCAGGGACGCATCAGCGTTCGCCATCGCGGCGGCGGCGCCAAGCGCCTCTACCGCCGCATCGACTGGAAGCGCGAGAAGCATGGTGTCCCCGCGAAGGTCGCCGCCATCGAGTACGACCCCAACCGCACGGCGCGCATCGCCCTCCTGCACTACGCCGACGGCGAGAAGCGCTACATCCTCGCCCCCAGCGGGCTCGAGGTGGGCGTGAGCCTGATGAGCGGCCCCGACGCAGAGTTGCGCACGGGCAACGCCCTGCCGCTGGCGAACATGCCGACGGGCACCCAGGTCCACAACATCGAGCTCACCCCCGGCCGCGGCGGACAGATGGTCCGCACCGCCGGCGCCTCCGCCCAGCTGATGGCGAAGGAAGGCGAGTACGCCCTCCTCCGCCTGCCCAGCTCCGAGATGCGCCGCGTGCGCATCGAGTGCATGGCCACCATCGGCCAGGTCGGCAATGTCGAGCACTCGCTCATCAAGCTCGGCAAGGCGGGGCGCTCCCGCCACCGCCGGCGCCGCCCGCAGGTCCGCGGCTCGGTCATGAACCCCGTCGATCACCCGCACGGGGGCGGCGAGGGGCGCGCCCCCGTGGGCATGCCCGGTCCCAAGACCCCGTGGGGCAAGCCCACCCTTGGTCACCGCACCCGGCGCAACAAGCGCACGGGCAAGTTCATCGTCCGCAGGCGGGGGAGGTAGTCCGTGTCACGCTCCACCAAGAAGGGGCCGTTCGTTCACCCCTCGCTCTACAAGCAGGTTGTCCAGGCGCGGAACACCCGCAGCCGCGAGGTCATCCGCACCTGGTCCCGCGCCTCCACCATCCTGCCCGACATGATCGGGCTCACGATCGCCGTCCACAACGGACGCCGCCACGTGCCCGTGTTCGTCACCGAGAACATGGTCGGCCACAAGCTGGGCGAATTCGCTCCCACCCGCACCTTCCGCGGCCACGTGGGCAGGAGCGATCGCAGCACGAGGATCGGCTAGCCATGGAAGTGCAGGCCAGCGCCCGCAACATCAACGGATCCGCCCGCAAGGTGCGGCTCATCCTCGACCGCCTGCCCGGCCTCTCCGTCGATCAGGCGCTCGCGCTGCTGCGCTACGTGCCTTCGCCCCACGCCCGCGACGTCTCCAAGGTCGTGCTCAGCGCCGCCTCCAACGCCGAGAACAACCTGAACCTGGACGTCGACGACCTCTTCATCAAGCGCGCCTTCGCCGACGAGGGCGTCACCGTCAAGCGTTACAAGGCGCGCTCGCGCGGCCGCGCGGCCCCGCGTCTCAGGCGCCACAGCCACATCACCGTCATTCTCGACGAGCGCGAGGGATAGGAACGTGGGTCAGAAGGTTCATCCGCACGGCTTCCGCCTCGGCGTCATCTACGACTGGGAATCCAAGTGGTTCGCCGAGAAGGACTACAAGGACCGCCTCGCCGACGACATCGAGCTGCGCGACCACATCTGCGGCACGGACGGCCGCGGCGGGCTCCTGCCGGACGCCGGCATCAGCCGCATCGAGATCGACCGCAACGCCAACCTCGTCACCGTCACGGTGCACACGGCCAAGCCGGGCATCGTCATCGGGCGGGGCGGCGCGCGCGTCGAGGAGCTGCGCGGCTCCCTCGAGGAGCTCACGGGCGGGCGCGTCCGCGTCAACATCCAGGAGATCCGCACCCCCGAGCTGGACGCCTACCTCGTCGCCCGCTCCGTCGCCGACCAGCTCGAGCGGCGCGTCGCCTTCCGCCGCGCCGTGAAGCAGGCCGTGCAGCGCACCATGCAGCGCGGCGCCCAGGGCGTGCGCATCTCCGTCGCCGGGCGCCTCGGCGGCACCGAGATGTCCCGCCGCGAGACCGAGACCGCGGGCCGCGTTCCCCGCCACACCCTCCGCGCCGATATCGACTACGGCCTCGCCGAGGCCCACACCACCTTCGGCCGCATCGGCGTCAAGACGTGGATCTACAAGGGCGACATCCTCCCCGACGAGGTCGAGGAAGAGATCGAGGAGCAGCCCCTGAACTTCGAGGAAGAGGCGCCCGAGCCGGAGCCCGAGGCCGCCGAAGAGGTTGCCGCGCCCGAGCCGCCGCCCGTCGAGGTCGTGCGCGGGCCGCAGCACACCGCCATCTCCGTCGAGCAGCAGGAAGCCGTGGCCCGCCAGAGCCAGGAGGACGCCTGATGCTGCAGCCCCGGCGCGTCAAGCACCGCAAGCACCATCGCGGCCGCATGAAGGGCAAGGCCACGAGCGGCAACGTCGTGTCCTTCGGCGAGTACGGCCTGCAGGCGCAGGCGCCCGCCTGGATCGACTCCCGCCAGATCGAGGCCGCCCGCCGCGCCATGACGCACGAGATGCGCCGCGGCGGCAAGGTCTGGATCCGCATCTTTCCCGACAAGCCCGTCACCGCGAAGCCGGCCGAGACGCGCATGGGCTCCGGCAAGGGCAACCCCGAGAAGTGGGTCGCCGTGGTCAAGCCCAACCGCGTCCTCTTCGAGATCGCGGGCGTGCCCGAGGAAGTCGCCCGCGAGGCCCTGCGCCTCGCCGCGCACAAGCTCCCCATCCCAACGAAGGTCGTCCAGCGCGACGAGTTGGTGATCTAGTCATGCCCAGCCAGAAAGCCACGGCCGTACGCGAGTGGGACGACGCCCGCCTCGACAACGAGATCAACGAGGCCTACCGCGCCCTCTTCACCCTTCGCTTCCAGCAGGCCACGCGCCAGCTGCAGAACTACCGCGCCCTGCGCGATGCCAAACGGACCATCGCCAGGCTCCGAACGATCAAGCGCGAACGCCAGCTCGCGCAGCTCGATGAGGCTTCCGAATGAGCGCTCGCATCCTCCAAGGCGTCGTCGTCAGCGACAAGATGGATAAGACCGTCGTCGTCAACGTCGCGCGCCGCAAGCAGCACGCCCTCTACCGCAAGGTGATCAACCGCAGCAAGCGCTTCAAGGCGCACGACGCCGAGAACGAGTGCAACGTGGGCGATATCGTCCGCATCCTCGAGACGCGCCCCATCTCGAAGGGCAAGCGCTGGCGCGTCATCGAGATCCTCGAGCGCGGCGACGTCGCCGAGGTCTCGCCCGAGGACATCGGCCGCAGCATCGAGGAAGAGGTGCAGGCCTCGCCCACGGCTGCCGCCGCCGCCGAAGCGGAATCGGCAGCCGTGGCGACGGCGGACGGGGAGGAGGACGCCTCGTGATCCAGCAGGAGTCCCGCCTCAAGGTCGCCGATAACTCGGGCGCGCGCTCCATCCTCTGCATCCGCGTGCTCGGCGGCAGCCGCCGCCGCTACGCCCGCCCGGGCGACATCATCGTCGCCTCCGTCAAGACCGCCCAGCCGAACTCCCCCGTGAAGAAGGGCGAGGTGGTGCGCGCCGTCGTCGTGCGCACCGCCAAGGAGTACGGCCGGCCCGACGGCTCCTACATCCGCTTCGACGAGAACGCCGCCGTTCTCCTCGCGCCGGACAACGAGAACCCGCGGGGCACGCGCATCTTCGGCCCCGTCGCCCGCGAGCTCCGCGATCACAACTTCATGAAGATCGTCTCGCTCGCCCCGGAGGTGCTGTGATGCCGGCGAAGCTCCGTCGCGGCGACCGCGTCGTCGTCATCAGCGGGCGCAGCAAGGGCGCGCGCGGCGTCGTGCGCTCCGTCGACCGCAAGAAGCAGCGCGTCACCATCGAGGGCGTCAACATGATCAAGCGCCACCAGCGAGCGCGATCCGCGCAGCAGCAGTCCTCCATCATCGAGCGCGAGGGCCCCGTGCACATCAGCAACGTGATGCTGCTCGACCCGACGACCGACGAGCCCACGCGCGTCACCTTCCGCCGCCGCGACGACGGCACGACCGTCCGCGTCAGCAAGCGCACCGGGGAGGATGTCGAATGACCCAGGCGACGCTCCCCCGCCTGCGCGCCCGTTACGAGGACGAGGTCGTGCGCCAGCTGCGCGAGCACTACAGCTTCGAGAACCCGATGGAGGTTCCGAAGCTCGCGAAGGTCGTGCTCAACATCGGCATGGGCGAGGCGCTGACCGACGCCAACAGCCTCGACCGCGCCGCCGAGGACCTCCAGACGATCAGCGGCCAGAAGCCCGTGATCCAACGCGCCAAGCGCTCGATCGCGAACTTCCGCCTGCGCGAGGGCAATCCCGTCGGCGTCTCCGTCACGCTCCGGGGGACGCGCATGTACGAGTTCCTCGACCGTCTCATCAACGCCGCCCTGCCCGCGATCCGGGACTTCCAGGGCCTCAGCCCCAACGCCTTCGACGGCCGCGGGAACTACAGCATCGGGCTGCGCGAGCAGCTCGTCTTCCCCGAGATCGACTACGACCGCGTCGACAAGGTGCGCGGTCTCCAGGTCACCATCGTGACCACCGCCCGCACGGATGACGAGGGCCGGCGCCTGCTCGAGCTCCTCGGCATGCCCTTCGCCCGGAACTAGGGGGGAATACCATGGCGAAGAAAAGTCAGATCGCACGCGACGAGAAGCGCCGCGCCCTGTACCAGAAGTACCGCCACCGCCGCGAGGAGCTGAAGGCCGCGCGGCGCGCCGCCCAGGGCAACCCCACCGAGCTCGCGCGCATCCAGTTCGAGCTCGCCAAGCTCCCCAACAACAGCAGCCCCACGCGCCTGAAGAACCGCTGCATCGTCACCGGTCGCTCGCGCGCCTACATCCGCAGGTTCGGCCTCTCGCGCATCACCTTCCGCGAGATGGCCCACAAGGGTTACCTGCCCGGCGTCACCAAGTCGAGCTGGTAGACCCCTGCACGCCACGGAGGCAACGAACCGATGACCATGAGTGACCCGATCGCGGACATGCTCACCCGCATCCGCAACGCCGTCAGCTCGCGCCACGACGCCGTCACCATCCCCTCCTCCAAGGTCAAGGTCGCGATCGCCGAGGTGCTCAAGAGCGAGGGCTTCATCCGCGACTACGACGTGCAGAAGGGACCGGAGGAGCCCCAGGCCACCATGAAGGTCGAGCTGAGCTACGGCGGCCGCCGGCAGCCCGTCATCAACGGGCTCCAGCGCGTCAGCAAGCCCGGCCTGCGCGTCTACGTGCAGCGCCGCGAGATTCCGCGCGTCTACGGCGGCCTCGGCGTCGCCATCATCTCCACGCCCAAGGGCGTCATGACGGGGCAGGAGGCCCGCCGCCAGCAGGTTGGCGGCGAAGTCCTCTGCTACGTCTGGTAGGAGCCGCCATGTCCCGCGTCGGCAAGCAACCCGTTCCCATCGCCTCAGGCGTCCAGATCACCCTGGGCGATGGCAACGCCATCACCGTCAAGGGTCCGAAGGGCGAGCTGCGGCGCACCTTCCCCGGCGATATCCGCTTCGCCGTCGAGGAGAACCAGGTCGTCGTCACTCGTCCCAGCGACGCCAGCGCCCACCGCGCCCTGCACGGCCTCTCCCGCTCGCTCCTGAACAACATGGTCGTGGGCGTCACCGACGGCTTCACCAAGACGCTCGAGGTGCAGGGCGTCGGTTACCGCGCCCAGCTCGAGGGCTCGAACCTGCGGCTGGCCGTCGGCTTCTCGCATCCCGTCATCGTCGAGCCTCCCGAGGGCATCACCTTCGCCGTCGAGGGGCCGCGCATCAACGTGAGCGGCATCGACAAGGAGCAGGTCGGCCAGGTGGCCGCCGACATCCGCAAGGTCCGCCCGCCCGAGCCCTACAAGGGCAAGGGCATCCGCTACCTCGGCGAGCGCGTTCGCCGCAAGGCCGGAAAGGCCGGAAAGGTGGGAGTCTGATGGCCCAGGCCAACCGCTACCACGCCCGCCGCCGCCGCCACCGGCGCGTGCGCAAGAACCTCGCCGGGACCGCCGGGCGCCCGCGCCTCAACGTGTTCCGCAGCGCGACGCACATCTACGCCCAGGTCATCGACGACGACCAGGGCCACACGATCGCCGCCGCCAGCGACCTCGATGCCGACCTCGCCGGCGACCTTGCCGGCAAGCGCAAGGTCGAGCGCGCGGCCGCCGTCGGTACCGCCATCGCCACCCGCGCCAGGGAGCACGGCGTCGGCGAGGTCATCTTCGACCGCGGCGGCTACAAATACCACGGCCGCGTGAAGGCTCTCGCCGAGGCCGCGCGCGAAGCCGGATTGGGATTCTGATGGGCAACTTCGAGAACTCGGGCGACGAACTCAACGAGAAGGTCATCTACATCAACCGCGTGGCCAAGGTGGTCAAGGGCGGGCGTCGCTTCAGCTTCACCGCGCTGATGGTGGTGGGCGATGGCCACGGCAACGTGGGCATCGGCCTGGGACGCGCCAACGAGGTGCCCGAGGCGATCCGCAAGGGCGCCGCCATCGCCCGCAGGGAGATGTTCTCCGTGCCCCTCAAGGGCGGAACCCTGCCGCACGAGTACACCGCCGAGTTCGGCGCCGCCAGGATCCTCATGAAGCCCGCCAGCAGCGGCACCGGCGTGATCGCGGGAGGGGCCGTGCGCGCCATCATGGAGGCCGCCGGCGTCACCGACGTGCTCACCAAGTCGCTCGGCAGCCGCAATCCCGTCAACGTCGCGCGCGCGACCGTGAAGGGGCTCGCCACGCTCCGCGATCCGGATGTCGCCCGCGAGCGCCGCTTCCAGATCATCGCCGAGGCCACGGCGGCGGAGGCGACATAAATGGCCAGGATCGCCATCACCTGGCGCAAGAGCGCCATCGGCTACAACCAGCGTCAGAAGGACACCATCCGCAAGCTCGGCCTGCGCCGCCTGAACCAGACGGTCGAGCACGATGACAGCCCGGCCGTGCGTGGCATGATCGCCAGGGTCGGGCACCTCGTCGACGTGCGCGACGGAGAAGCAGGGGAAGACTCGTGAGCATCCACGCCAACGACCTCGCCCCGCCCCGGGGCGCGACCCGCAACCGCAAGCGCCTCGCCCGCGGCAACAGCGCGGGCGGCGGCACCTACGCCGGCAAGGGGCTGAAGGGGCAGAACTCCCGCAGCGGCGGCGGCGTCCGCCCCGGCTTCGAGGGCGGCCAGATGCCGCTCATCCGCCGCCTCGCCACCCTCCGCGGCTTCAACAACCGCTGGCGCGTCCCCTACCAGCCCGTCAACACGGGCACGCTCCAGGAGCGCTTCGAGGACGGCGCCGAGGTCACGCCCGAGTCGCTCCTCGCGGCCGGCGTGCTCCGCCACCTGCGCGAGCCCGTGAAGATCCTCGCCCGCGGCGAGCTTTCGCGGCCGCTGACCGTGCGGGCCCACAAGTTCAGCGTCGCCGCCCGCGCCCGCATCGAGGGCGCGGGGGGAACCGCCACCCTCATCGGCGATGACGCCGGCGAGACCGAATCCGAACCCGCAACCGGGGACGCCGCCGAGGAGTAGGAGCGCCGAACCGTGTCGTTCATGGGCGAGACCACCACCGTCCCGGGCACCAACCGCCCGCGCCTGCTCCAGGCCATGGTCGACGCTTTCCGCCAGGAGGAGGTGCGGCGGAAGCTGCTCTTCACCATCGGCATGCTCATCATCTTCCGCTTTGTCGCCCACGTTCCCGTGCCGAACGTGGACCGCAACGCCCTCGAGCAGGCGTTCGACGGGAACGCCGTCCTGGACTTCCTCAGCATCTTCTCCGGCGGCGCCCTCCAGAACCTCAGCGTCGCCGCGCTCGGCGTCTACCCTTACATCACCGCCTCGATCATCATGCAGATCGTCACCCCCCTCTCCTCGCGCCTGCGCGCCCTGCAGGAAGAAGGGGAGCAGGGCCGCCGCCGCATCCAGGTCTACACGCACTGGATGGCCGTGCCCCTCGCGTTCGTGCAGGGCTACGGCCAGATCATCTTCATCAACAACCAGAGCGGCGTTCCCGTCATCCGCGACTTCGGCTTCCAGAACGACTTCATCGGGACGATCGCCACGCTCTTCACGCTCTGCGCGGGAACGATGTTCCTCGTCTGGCTGGGCGAACTCATCACCGAGCACGGCATCGGCAACGGCGTCTCGCTCATCATCTTCGGCGGCATCGTGGCCGTCCTCCCGGGCCTGGTGCCCAACATCTCGACCAGCTCGATCATCGCCGTCGCCGCCATCCTGCTCTTCGCCGTCGCCCTCATCTTCGTCATCGTCTTCTTCCAGGAAGCCCAGCGGAGAGTGCCCGTGCAGTACGCCAGATCCTCCTTCAGAGGGGGACGGATGTACCGTCAACAGGGGCAGAGCTTCATCCCCCTGCGCGTGAACATGGCCGGGATGATCCCGCTCATCTTCGCCTTCTCCATCGTCATCCTCCCCGCCGTCGTGGCCGGCTACTTCTCCGGCGCGGGCGGCTGGGTCGAGACTGTCGCCAACTTCTTCGTCAACCAGTTCCAGGGCGGGCGCGGCGGCGGCGGCACCGGCATCTACTGGCTGGTGCTGTTCGTGCTGGTGGTGGGCTTCGCCTTCTTCTATACGATCGTCCAGTACAACCAGCAGAACATCGCCAAGAACCTCCAGCGCCAGGGAGCCTTCATCCCGGGCATCCGTCCCGGGCCTCCCACCGAGGCCTACCTCTTACGGGTCGTCACCCGCATCACCTGGGGAGGCGCGCTCTTCCTCGGGGCGGTTGCGGTCGCCCCCTTCTTCATCGGCCTCGCCACCGATGTCCAGGCCCTGACCATCTCGAGCGCCGGCTTCCTCATCGTGGTCGCCGTCGTGCTCGACACCATGAAGCAGCTCGAGGCCCAGCTCCTCATGCGGAACTACGAAGGGTTCATTCGCTAGCCATGTTCGTCGTGCTTCTCGGTCCGCCGGGCGCCGGCAAGGGAACGCAGGCCCAGCGCCTGACGACCTCCACCGGCCTCCTCCACCTTTCGACCGGCGACATGTTCCGCGAGAACATCCGCGAGGGCACCGAGCTGGGCGCCCTCGCCAAGGGCTACATGGACCGCGGCGAGCTTGTCCCCGACGAGGTCACCATCAAGATGCTGCTCGAGCGCATCGCCCGCCCCGACGCGGCCGAGGGCGCCATGTTCGATGGCTTCCCCCGCAACGTCGTGCAGGCCGCTGCCCTCGACGACGCCCTCGACAGCCGTGGCGACTCCATCGCCCACGCGCTCCTCATCTCCGTCGCCGACGAGGAGCTTGTCGCCCGCCTCGGCGGACGCTGGATCTGCCGCGCCTGCGGCGCCGTCTACCACGAGCGCAACGATCCCCCCGCCCGGGAAGGCGCCTGCGACACGTGCGACGGCGAGCTCTACCAGCGCGACGACGACCGCCCCGACGTGGTCCGCACCCGCCTGGAGAAGATGAAGCCGCCCGCCGACCTCATCGGGCACTACCGCGATGCCGGCGTGCTCCGCGAGATCGACGGCGAGCGCGACCTCGATTCCGTGACCGCCGACCTGATGAAAGCGCTCGGGTAGCCGCCCCATGCCGATCAAGCTCAAGTCCGAAGCGGAGCTGGATACCATGCGCGAGGCGGGCCGCATCGTCGGCCAGACCCTCGCCGGCATCCGCGAGATGGTTCGCCCCGGCCTCAACCTCCTCGAGGCCGAGGCCTTCGTCACGGAGCAGTTCAAGCGCCACGGCGCTATCGAGACCTTCCGCGGCTACGACCCCGCCGGCAAGCCGCCCTACCCCTCCAACGTCTGCGCCAGCGTCAACGAGGAGCTCGTCCACGGCATCCCCCGCGACCGAGTCCTGCAGGAGGGCGACATCGTCACCTTCGATCTCGGCGCCACCTACAAGGGGTTCGTCGGCGACTCCGCCATCACCGTCGCCGTCGGCGAGATCAGCCCCGAGGCGCGCCGCCTGATGGAGGTCACCGAGGGGGCGCTCTGGGCGGGTATCGAGGCGATGGGGACGGGCACGCACCTGAACGACGTGAGCGCCGCCATCGAGGACGCCATCCCGGACGAGTACTTCATCGTGCGCGAGTACACCGGCCACGGCGTCGGGCGGGACATGCACGAGGAACCGCAGGTGCCGAACTACCGGCGCCGCTTCCGCGGTCCGCCCCTCAAGCCCGGCCTTGTCCTCGCCCTCGAGCCGATGGTCAACATCGGCACGCGATACACCCGGGAACTCGACGATCAATGGACCGTGGCCACCGAGGACGGTAGCCTTTGTTGTCACTTCGAGCACACCATCGCGATCAGGAAGGGCCAGCGCCCCGAGGTGCTGACCCTTCCATGAGTACGTCATCGGCTGGACACCAGAGGGTAGGTAGGCGATCATGAAAGTTCGGGCCTCGGTCAAACGGCGTTGTGACAAATGCAAGGTGATCCGCCGCCACGGACGGGTCATGGTCATCTGCGAGAACCCGAAATGTAAGCAGCGGCAGGGCTAGGCATGGCGAGGATTTCCGGCGTCGACATCCCCAACGAGAAGCGCATCGAGATCTCGCTGCGCTACATCTATGGCATCGGCCCCACCCGCGCGAGCCAGCTCCTCGCGTCCACCCGCGTCGACCCGGGAACGCGCACGCGCGACCTGACCGACGAAGAGCTCGTCCGCATCCGCGACTACATCGAGAAGAACTACACGGTCGAGGGTGACCTCCGCCGCGAGGTGCGCCAGAACATCCAGCGCCTCGTCGAGATCAACTGCTACCGCGGCCAGCGCCACCGCCGCAACCTTCCCGTTCATGGGCAGCGCACGCGCACCAACGCACGCCAGCGCCGCGGCGCCCGCAAGACCGTCGCCGGCCGCCGTCGCGCCGCCGCGAAGAAGTAGCCGGAGAACGCACGAATGCCCGAGGGAACCCGCCGATCCAGGCGCCGCGAGCGCAAGTCTGTGCCCCGCGGTCGCGCCTACATCAAGAGCTCGTTCAACAACACGATCGTCACGCTGACCGACCCCAACGGGAACGTCGTGGCGCAGGCCACCGCCGGCCAGACCGGCTTCAAGGGCTCGCGCAAGAGCACGCCCTTTGCCGCCCAGCTCGCCGGCGAAGCGGCCGCCCGCCGCGCCCAGGAGCACGGCATGCAGACGATCGAGGTGTTCGTGCGCGGCGCCGGCAGCGGCCGCGAGGCCGCCATCCGCGCCCTCCAGGCCACCGGGCTCGACGTGACCGCCATCCGCGATGTCACGCCCATCCCCCACAACGGCTGCCGCCCTCCCAAGAGGAGGCGCGTCTAGCCATGGCCCGCTACACCGGTCCCGTCTGCCGTATCTGCCGCCGCCGCGGCGACAAGCTCTACCTGAAGGGTGAGCGCTGCTACTCGCCCAAGTGCGCCTTCGAGCGCCGCCCCAACCCCCCGGGGCCCCGTCCCGCCCGCCGCCGCAAGGTGAGCGACCGCGGACTCCAGCTCCGTGAGAAGCAGCGCGCGCGCGCCACCTACGGCGTCCTCGAGCGGCAGTTCCTGCGCTACTACAAGGAGGCCGTCCGCCGCCCCGGCGTCTCCGGCCTCAACCTCGTGCGCATCCTGGAAAGCCGCCTCGATAACGCGGTCTACCGCGCCGGCTTCGCCGAGTCGCGCGCCCAGGCCCGCCAGATCGTCCGCCACGGGCTCATCACCCTCAACGGACGCAAGACCGACATCCCCTCCGCCCAGCTACGCGATGGCGACGCCATCGGCTTCACGCAGCGCGGCGCCCGCAGCGAGCACTACAAGGTGCTCCAGGAGACCATCGCGACCAAGACGCCACCGTCCTGGCTCGTGGTCGATCCGGGCGCCCTCACCGCCCGCGTCGCCGGTCCCCTTGAGATTGTTCCGGGTGAGACCCACCGGTTCAACGAGAACGTCGTCATCGAGTACTACTCCCGCTAGGCAGGTCAGCAGCTTCCATGACACTCGAAACCCCACTCGATCCGCTCGACATGCCGCCCGCGCCGGTGCCCGTGCCGGTTCCGGAGCTCACCATCGAGAACGAGGATGACGGCTACGCCCGCCTCGTGGCCGAGCCCCTCGATCCGGGCTACGGCACGACCCTCGGGAACGCCCTGCGCCGCATCCTCCTGAGCTCGCTCGAAGGCGCCGCCATCACCTCCGTGCGCATCGACCAGGTCCATCACGAGTTCTCGACCATCGAGGGCATGCAGGAGGACTGCACCGAGTTCCTCCTGAACGTGAAGGAGATCCGGCTGAAGGCGCTCAGCAACCGCCCCGGCACTCTCACCCTCGACGCCGAGGGCGCCCGCGAGATCACCGCCGGCGACCTCCAGGTTCCCGCCGATTTCGAGGTCGTGAACCCCTCCCTCCACCTCGCCACCCTCGACGGTCCCGAGGCGCGCATCAACGCCGAGTTCCACGCCCAGCTCAAGAGCGGCTACACCCCCGCCACCGAGGTCGAGGGCATGCCCATCGGCGTCATCCCCGTCGATGCCGTCTTCTCGCCCGTGCGCAAGGTCAACTTCCACGTCGAGAAGGTGCGCGTCGGACAGGCCACCGACTTCGACCGCATGGTGCTCGAGGTGTGGACCGACGGCACCGTCGCGCCCGTCGAGGCCGTGGGCCAGGCGGCCGGCATCCTCATCGACCAGTTCAGGCTGTTCAACACGACGGGCGTCCCCGGCGCTCCCGTGGCGGCCCCTCCCGCCCCCGCCACCACCCTCCCCATCTCCCCCGAGCGCTACCACACGCCCATCGAGGCGCTCCAGCTCTCCGTCCGCGCCTACAACTGCCTGCGCCGCAGCGGTCTGATGACCATCGGCCAGGTGCTGGAGCGCACCGAGGACGAGCTGCTCGCGCTCCGCAACTTCGGCCACAAGTCCTACGACGAGCTGCGCGACCGCCTCATCGAGATGAACTACATCGATGGCGATGCCCCCGGCCTCCAGATCGTTCCCGACCTCTCCGGCCCCGCCGCCGTGCCGCCGCCTCCCTCCAGCGTCCTCCTCGATGAGGAAGACGACGAGGAGAGCCTCGGCGCGCTCGGCAAGGCCCTCCGCGAAGCGCTTCGCGAGGTGGGCGAGGACGACCTCCTCGGCGCGGACGACGAGGAGTAGCCATGCGACATCGCAAGGCGGGCCGCCACCTCGGGCGCGATAGCGCCCACCGCAAGGCCCTCTACCGCAACCTCGTCACGGACCTGCTCCGCTACGAGCGCATCACCACCACCGATGCCAAGGCGCGCGAGATCCGTCCCATCGCCGAGAAGATGATCACGCTCGGCCGCCGCGGCGACCTCCACGCCCGCCGCCAGGCCCTCAGCTACATCTACGACCGCTACGTCGTCGAGAAGGTCTTCGAGGACATCGCCCCCCGCATGGCCGACCGCCCCGGCGGCTACCTGCGCATCACCCGCCTCGAGCCGCGCAAGGGCGACGGCGCGAAGATGGCCGTCATCGAGACGGTCGACTACAACGAGGTCTTCGAAGCCGAAGAGGCCCCGCCGGCCGCGGAGGCCGACGCCGCTCCCGAGGCCGCCGCCGAGGTCGAGGAGCCGGAGGCTGTGCTGGAGGACGAGGAAGCGGGCGAGGACGAGGCCACCGGCGACGTGGAGGAGGCCGAGGCTGTCCTGGAAGACGAGGACACTGCCGAGGTCGAAGAAGCCGAAGCCGAAGCGGAGGACGAGAAGAAGTAGCCGTGTCCGATACGACCCGCTTCGCCGCCACCGTCAGCTACGACGGCCAGGAGTTCGCCGGCTCCCAGCGCCAGCTCCACGCCCGCACCGTGCAGGGCGAGCTCGAAGGCGCTGCCGAGCGCCTCTTCGGCGCCGCCACGCGCGTCGAGCTGGCGGGGCGCACCGACGCGGGCGTTCACGCCGTCGGGCAGGTGGCTGCCTTCTCGGCCGCCACCGCCCTTGAGGCGGGGACCGTCGAGCGGGCCCTCAACGCCCACCTCCCCGAGGACGTCGCCGTTCGCGACGTGCGCGAGGCGCCCGAGGGTTTCGACCCCCGGCGCTGGGCGCGCCGCCGCTGGTACCGCTACTCGCTGCTGACATCAGCCGTGCGCCTGCCCCTGCAGCGCCGCACCGCCTGGCGCATCGGAGGCCAGCTCGACCTGGCGCCGATGAAGGAAGCCGCTCGTGCGCTGCTCGGCCGCCGCGACTTCAGCGCCTGCGCCGGCCCCCTCGAGGAGGGCCGCTCGCCCGTGCGCACCGTCGCCGAGGCCAACTTCTCGCAGGCGGGATGCCTGCTCGCATTCGACATCGAAGCCGACGCCTTCCTCCCGCAGATGGTGCGCCGCATTGTCGGCGGGCTCGTGCGGGTTGGACGCGGCGCCATCAGCGCCACGGAGTTCGAGAGCGCCGTCGCCGCCGCCACGCCCGCCACGGTGGGCCCGCCGGCGCCGCCGCACGGTCTCTGCCTGCAGCGCGTCTGGTACGACGAGGGGTACGCAACATGACATCGACCGTGCGCCGCAAGGCCTCCGAGATCACCAAGAGCTGGCACGTCGTCGACGCCGCCGACCGGCCCCTCGGGCGCGTCGCGACCGAGGTCGCCACGCTCCTCCGCGGCAAGCACAAGCCCACCTACGAGCCCCACCTCGACGACGGCGACTTCGTCATCATCGTCAACGCCGGCAAGGTCCGGCTGAGCGGCCGCAAGGCCGAGCAGAAGGTGTACTACCGCCACTCCGGTTACCCGGGCAACCTGCGCAAGCGCACCTTCGGGGAGCAGATGGCGCGCCGCCCCGAGCGCGTGCTGGAGCGCTCCGTCTGGGGGATGCTCCCCAAGGGACCGCTCGGCAAGCGCATGCGCCGCCACCTGAAGGTCTACGCCGGTCCCGACCATCCCCACCAGGCGCAGATCACCGGCTCCGAGCGCGCCGCCGAGGCCGCCGCCCAGGCGGAAGCCGAGGCGCTCCAGGCGCGCATCGAGAATCCCCCGGCGCCACCGCGGCTCCGGCCCCTCTCCGTCGCCGAGACCCCGGTCCCGCGCCCGACCCGCGCCGAGAAGGTCGCCGCCTGGCTGACCGAGCTCGAGGAAGCCCGGGCCGCGGCCGAGGCCGACGCGGCCGCGATGGCCGAGGTCGAGGTCGAGGAAGACGAGATTCCGGAAGCTCCGGAAGCAGAGGAAGCCCCCGCAGACGAGCCCGTTGCCGAGATCGAGGCCGAGCCCGTCGCCGAGGCCGAGGTAGAGGCCTCTGCCGAAGCGGAAGCCGCCGACGAGCCAGACGAAGACGAGTCCGAGGAGAAGTAATGGCCGAGCAGTACTACTACGGTACCGGACGCCGCAAGACGGCCATCGCCCGTGTCCGCCTCTACCCCGGAGGCGGCGCCATCATCGTCAACGGCAAGCCCCTCGACGAAGTCTTCGACCGCGACATGCACCGCGACGAGGTCATGCTGCCCCTCAAGCGCGTCGGCGCGGAGGGCAAGTTCAGCGCCCAGGTCAAGTGCGAGGGCGGCGGCGTCTCCGGCTGGGCCGGCGCGATCCGCCTCGGCATCGCCCGCGCCCTCGTCGAGGCGGACCCCACGCTCAAGGTCACGCTCAAGCGATCCCCCAGCCTCCTCACCCGCGATGCGCGCGTGAAGGAGCGCAAGAAGCCCGGCCTCAAGCGCGCCCGCAAGGCCCCGCAGTACACGAAGCGCTAGCCCCCGCCGGCTCGAAGGCGCCGCGGTGAACCGCTCGGGACGGGCCTACCAGTCGCCGGCCTTCTCCGAGTGCTCGTGCTCGGGGAGGCGGTACCCGATTCCGGTCGAGTCGTACGTCGAGATGTTCAGGAGTTGACCGAAACTCTCCGACGCGGCTTCCTTCCCCTGCATCTTCGCCATCAACCGCTGGATTCGCTGCAGCATCCTGAACTGGAACAGCACCGCACGCGTTCTGCTTTTCGGGAAGCGGATCTTGTCGGCCATCTCGTTGCCGATGAGGGCTCGCGAGAGGGGGAAGATCTGCTTCTCCGCCATGGTCCTTCGCTCGTCCGGTTCGGTGACGCCCGCAACCAGGGGGGCGGAGTTGATGAGCGCATTCGACATGATGATCGATTCGTCCGATATCGGCGGCTCGCAGATCGATGCGATCTCGTACAGGTGGAGCGCTTCTTCTTCGCTGGTGATCAGGATCGACTCCGGTATGCCCATGAGCCAGCCGGTGTACCGCCAGATGGCCATGATGCTGTCGCGCTCCTCCCGGGTGAAGCGGACGCCCAGCGTCTCGGCGTGCTTGATGGTCCGCGCGGAGAAGCAGGCGGCTGCGTAGCCGGTGTGCGTGGCGCTGATGGGCATGCCCCAGGCCTCGCTGTCCCAGTCCACGGCGTTCCCCAGCAAGTGCCTCAACTGGGCGTGAATGAAGCGGATCCGCACGGAGAGCTTCCATCCGTCGCCATGCCGCTCCAGGCCCCCCGGAAAGAAAATCTCCACGAAGTGGCGGTTGTTCTGCTGAAGCCGCCTGACTCCGCGATCGAAGATGCGGCCCGTCAACACGAATGACTTGGCGATGTACGTCGTGAAGCCGTCGACCAGCACCCCGGTCACGAATCCGGCAAGGATCATCCCGCTGTCCCTGTGGAAGGCGCGGA
The DNA here is from genome assembly GCA_965203115.1 of Tepidiformaceae bacterium. Lineage (GTDB taxonomy): Bacteria > Chloroflexota > Dehalococcoidia > Tepidiformales > Tepidiformaceae > UBA2991. The sequence goes on from OZ241859.1 coordinate 966,263, forward strand.
TGCCGGGGAGAAAGGCCTCGCGATCGAGCCAGGGCGGATCGGGCCGCGGGGAGAGGAAGAACTCTTGCAGCCCTTCCGGCGCCGAGCGCAGGCCTTCGGTGTCCTCATCCATGCCCGCCTGGATGAACCGGCCGATCTCAGCTCCGGAGAAGGTGGAGGAAAGCTCTGCCATCAAGGCGTCCAGTTCTGGATCGCCTACTACCGTGTGCCGGAGATAGTTGCCCGCGCCCTCGGGGTCGTATGCCAGCCCCTCTTCGGCGTTGAGCCGGTAATCGGTGGGCAGCACCACCCCGTCGATGCTGACGGGGCCGTTCACGCTCTCGGATGCCGGGGACGCATCACCACTCGCCAAGTCGTACCCCTCACTGACCACGACTGCGAGGCGTAACCCTTTCACAGAACGAAAGTCTGAGACGAGCGTACCATCAGGGGACGGGAGAGAGAATTCCCCGGCTCCCCGCTCCCCTCCCCGGCAGGCGGTCGCCAGTGGCCGTAGTGCCCGTGCTCGCTCCGGGCGCCCGGTTCGCCGGTTCCCGCCCGGTTTCCGGTGGCGCAGGCCCGATGTGATGGGATAGGCTCTCGTCCACTGCGGCCGGGCCACGCAGGCTCGGCGCTCGGCGGGGAGATCCTTACCGGTGACAGATGCCCTGGCCCGTATGAGCGCCCGCAGACCATGGCTCACCATCGCCATCTGGGTGCTGGCGCTCGTCATCGGTCTCGGGCTCGTCGGAAGGCTGCTCGGAAGCGCCACGACGACGGAGTTCTCGCTCTCCACCGAGGTCGAGGCCACGAAGGCCGCCGATCTGCTCGAGGACCGCCTCCGCGGCCCCGAGCCCATCACCGAGGTCGTCGTCGTCCAGTCCGAATCGCTCACGGTCGATGACCCCGCCTTCCGCGAGAAGGTGGAGTCGGTCTTTGGGGAGCTCACGGCGCTTGGCAGCGAGGTTATCACCACCGGCAGGCACTACTACCAGGGCGCCGAGGATTCCCTCGTCTCCGCCGATCGCAGGACAGCCGTCATCCCCCTCGTGCTGGCCGGAACCCTCGAAGATGCCACCGAGAACATCGTCGATCTGGTCGAGATCGTCGAGCACGCCAACACCGGCGACGGCTTCCGCGTTCTCACCGTCGGAACGGCCAGCATCGCCCACGAGTCCAACGAGCTGGCGCAGGAGGACCTGGAGCAGGGCGAGCGCTTCGGCGTGCCCATCGCCCTCATCGTGCTCGTCGTCCTCTTCGGGGCGGTGGTGGCCGCGCTCGTGCCGCTCGGCCTTGCAGTCGTCGCCATCGTCATCGCGCTGGGCATCGCTGCCCTCATCGGCCAGGTGTTCGACCTGATCTTCTTCATCACCCTGATGGTCACCATGATCGGGCTGGCCGTCGGGATCGACTATTCGCTCATCATCATCTCCCGCTTCCGCGAGGAGATGGACCGCGGCCTGGACAAGCGGCAGGCCACCGAACGCGCGGGCGCGACCGCGGGCCGCACCGTCCTCTTCAGCGGCCTCACCGTCGTCGTCGCCCTCATCGGGATGCTCATCGTCCCCTCCTCCTTCTTCCAGTCGATCGGGCTCGGGGCCATCATCGTCGTCCTCGTCGCCCTCGCCGTCACGCTCACGCTTCTCCCCGCCGTGCTCGCGCTCCTCGGCTCCAACGTGAACCGCCTCTCGCTGCCCTTCCTCCGCCGCGCCGCGCCGGAGCGCGACGAGCCCCACCGCGAGGGCTTCTGGGAGATCGTGACCCGCGCCGTCATGCGCTACCCCGTCATCAGCATCATCGCCGTCGCCGCCCCCCTGCTCGTCGCGGCCTATTTCTACTTCGAGATCGAAACGGGCCTGAACGGCGTCGATGTCTTCCCCGAGGACGCCCAGACGCGCGAAGCCTATTTCGTGCTGGAGGAGGAGTTCTCCTTCGGCCTCGTTAGCCCCGCCGAGATCGTCATCGACGGGAGCGTCAACTCGCCGCAGGTCAGGGAGGCGGTCGCCGCGCTCCAGGAGTCGATCGTGGCCGATGGCCGCTTCACCATGCTCCTGCCCCAGCAACTGCTCAGCGCGGACGAGATCACGAACCTGCGCGCCGTCGGCTACCAGATCCTCCCCTCCGGGCTGGTCGTGAACCCCGCCGGCGACCTCGCTCTCCTCTCCGTGGCGCCCCCGGGGGAATCCAGCGCCCGCCCCGCCGTGGAGGCCGTGGAAGCCCTGCGCGACGAGTACGTTCCCGCCGCCTTCTCCGCCGTCGATGCGGAGGTTTACGTGGGCGGCCGGACCGCCCTCACCATCGATATCTTCGACATGGTCGAGACCTACACGCCCATCGTGTTCGCCTTCGTCCTCGGTATCAGCTTCCTCATCCTCATGCTTGTCTTCCGCTCCATCGTGATCCCCATCAAGGCCATCATCATGAACCTGCTCTCCGTGGGCGCCGCCTACGGGTTGCTGGTGCTGGTGTTCCAGAAGAGCGGGGGCATTTTCGGGTTCCAGCACGCCGAGTCGATCGACGCCTGGATTCCCCTCTTCCTCTTCTCCATCCTCTTCGGCCTCTCGATGGACTACCACGTCTTCCTGCTGAGCCGCATCCGCGAGCGCTACGACGAGACCGGAGACAACTACGGGGCCGTCGCCTACGGCCTGCGCTCGACCGCGTGGCTCATCACCGGCGCCGCCCTGATCATGGTCGTCGTGTTCGGCGCCTTCGCCTCGGGCGAGACCATCATCAACCAGCAGGTCGGCTTCGGGCTCGCGGTCGCCATCTTCCTCGACGCCACCCTCGTGCGGTCCATCCTCGTTCCCGCCAGCATGGAGCTGCTGGGCGGCCGCAACTGGTACCTGCCCTCCTGGCTCAACTGGCTCCCCGATCTGCGCATCGAAGCCGAGGAGGCGCCCGCACAGCGGCCGGCCGGCGAATGAGCATCCCCACCGATTACCGGGATGGCTATGAACGGGCCCGCGCCGTCAACCCCGGGCTTGCCGAGAACTACGTCGCCCACACGACGATCGGCGATCCCGAGGCCGACGCGATGATGGCCGAGCTCGCCACGATCGACGCCGAGGAGGGCTTCCGCTTCCTGCAGGCGGGCATGGACGAGGAACAGGACGTCCTGCGCGACGCCCCCCCGACCGTCCAGGCCTTCTTCCAGACCCTCGAGACGCCTCCCGACTGGGTCGACCTCGAGTTCTACAACGTAGGCGTCCGCCTTTTCCACAGGAACTCGAAGCTGCTGCTCGCCGGCATGCTCGGCGGCGTCCTCGTGGAGGGGTTCTCGACGAACATCGCCAAGTCCTTCTTCATCACGGGACGGCTTCGCGACCAGGGCGTCAGGCGGCTGCAGCAGAACAACCGCCAGATGATCGAGCTGTTCTTCCCCGGAGGGATGATGCGCCAGGGCGACGGCTGGAAGCTCTCCGTTCGCGTCCGCCTGGTCCACGCCCAGGTCAGGCGCCTGCTCTCCCAATCCGGGGACTGGAACCACGACGAGTGGGGCGTGCCCCTGAGCGCCGCGCACGTTGGATTCGCCATCACCGCCTTCTCCGCGCGGCTCCTGAAGCACATGCGGAGCCTCGGCGCTCGCTACACAGAGGAGGAGGCCCGGAGCTTCATGCAGATCTGGCGCTATTCCGGTCACCTCATGGGCATTCCCGACTCGATCCTCTTCACGACCGAGGAGGACGCCCTCGAGCTCTTCCGCATCGGGCTCCTGTGCGAGCCCGAACCGAGCATCGAGTCCATCGTGCTCGCCAACTCGCTTGTCAACTCGGCGCCGCTGGTGGCGGGGATCACCTCCTCGGATGAACGCCGCAGCCTGTCCGGCTACGTCTACCACGTCTCCCGCGCCCTCATAGGCAAGGAGCTGGCGGACCAGCTCAACTATCCCGAACCCGGCCCCTTCGTCACCTCTTTTGGCGTGCTCGCCTGGTTCCGCCTGAACGAGAAGTACGACACGCTCATGCGCCGCCTCTTCCCCAACCGGGCCCGCGACAGCGACTTCGCCAACTTCACCGCGCTCTTCGACGTCTCCAACTACGACGAGGAGGGCATCAGCTACCGGCTCCCCACCCACGTGTACTCCGAAGAGTCGAAGCGCTGGTAGGGCCGGCGCCTCCGCGTACACCCGCGCGACGGCTGCTCTAGGATTCCCCCCGCACACATCCTCCGGAGGCCCCGATGGAATCCCTGCGCGTTCAGACCGCCGACCTGCGCATGCACTACCTGCAGGAAGGGACCGGCGATCCCGTCATCCTCCTGCACGGCTTCCCCGAGACCTCGTACGAATGGCGCAAGCAGTTCCCCGCCCTCGCTGGCGACCATGCCCTCTTCGCCCCCGACACGCGCGGCTTCGGCGGCACCGACAAGCCCGGCGTCCGCGTCAACCGCACGATGCTCGCCCAAGACATCGTCAACTTCATGGACGCCCTCGATATCGAGCGCGCCGCCGTCGTCGCGCACGACTGGGGCGGCATCATCGCCTTCAAGCTCGCCATCGACTGGCCCGAGCGCGTCAGCCGCCTCGCCATGCTCGATACGCTCTGCACGGTCTGGGCGCCGGCCGGCGCCCACGGCTACTGGTTCAAGGCCGAGCCCCTGCCCGAGGAGTTCTTCGCCGCGCACCATCGAGGCTTCATCGAGAGCATCTTCACCGGCGGGTCCGAGCCGCCGCTCCCCGGCCGCCCCCAGTCCCCCTGGCCCAGCGCCCGTCCCAACCCCAACGCCAGCCCCTGGGCGACCCCCGAAGACGTGGAGGAGTACGCCCGCGCCTTCGCCGACCCCCTCAGCCACTTCCACGCCATCTCCTACTACCGCTACGGCCTCCCCTTCCACCGCGTCGTCGAGGACGACGCCGCCCCCTATGGCGAACGCTACGAGTCCCTGAGCGAGCCCGATGTCGCCGCCATGTGGCTCCACCCCGGCGGGCTCGAGCAGCACCCCGACTTCGGCGACTCGTACGACTACGGCCCCGAGGACCGCCACAAGACCTTCGAGGCGCCGGTGCTCTGGATGTTCGGCCAGTACATGGCGGGGCGAATCGGCACCGAGGGCGGCGACCGCGAGCACGCCATCCCCCGCGGCAACCCCTTCGTCGACCAGTTCAGCCGCTACTTTCCCGACCTGCGCGTGCGCCGCGTCAACGCCGGCCACTTCTTCCCCGAGGAAGCGCCCGAGGCCACGAACGAGACGCTCCAGGCCTTCCTCGCGGGCGCCATCTAGCCGTTATGCCCGCCAGAGCATATTGCGCCGCGTTCCCCATCCCGTAACATCCCACCCACACTACCGGCCCGCTCACGTGCGCGGAGAAGGGGTACCACCTATGGCTGATTCCAACGGAAACGGGGCCATCGAAACCGGCTACAACGGCAAGATGCTCGTCGTCGACCTGACGAGCGGCGAGATCAACATCGAGCGCCCCGACGAGTCGCTCTATCGCGAGTACCTCGGCGGCTACGGCATCGGCGCGCGCATGCTCTGGGACCGCGTCCCCGCCGGCGTCGACCCCCTCGCCCCCGAGAACATGCTCGGCATGCTCCCCGGCCTCCTCACCGGCACGCCCCTCTTCGGGCAGCGCTGGCAGGTCGTCTGCAAGAGCCCCCTCACCGGCGGCTGGGGCGACGCCAACTGCGGCGGCGACTTCGGCGGCGTCCTCAAGCTCGCGGGCTGGGACGGCGTCGTCTTCTTCGGCAAGGCCGACCGCCCCACCTACCTCCTCATCGAGGACGACAACGTCGAGCTGCGTGACGCCGGCGACCTCTGGGGCACCGGCGCCATCGAGAGCGAGATGGAGCTCAAGGGCCGCCACGGCAAGCGCGCCAGCGTCGCCAACATCGGCCAGGCGGGCGAGACGCTCTCCCTCATCAGCGGCGTCTGCAACGACCACGGCCGCCTCGCCGCCCGCTCGGGCGTCGGCGCCGTGATGGGCTCGAAGAACCTGAAGGCCGTCGTCGCCGTCGCCGAGCGCAAGATCATTTCCCAGACGCCGGAGACCATCAAGATGCTCCGCGCCAACCTGGACGACATGGTCAAGCCGCTCAAGGACTTCTTCTCGAACTTCGGCACCACCGGCATCACCGCCGGCAGCGCCCTCAACGGCGACTCTCCGGTCAAGAACTGGGGCGGCGTCGGCGTGGTCGACTTCCCCCAGGAGGTCTCCAGCCAGATCGACGGCGGCTCCATGATCAACCCGAAGATGGAGAAGAAGTACGGCTGCTGGCACTGCCCCATCGCCTGCGGCGCCGAGTCCGTCGAGTCGACCAACGAGAAGTACCCGTACCCCCATCACACCCACCGCCCCGAGTACGAGGCCATGGCCTCCTACGGGACGATGAACCTGATGAACGACCCCGACGCCCTCATCTACCTGAACCACCTCTGCAACGAGTACGGGTTCGACGTGATCAGCGCGGGCGTCACCGCCTCCTTCGCCATCGAGTGCTACGAGGCCGGCATCATCACGAAGGAGGACACCGACGGCCTGGAGCTCAACTGGGGGAACGCCGAGGCCATCGTCGAGCTCACGAAGATGATGGGCGAGCGCCGCGGCATCGGCGATGTTCTCGCCGACGGGGTCAAGGTCGCCGCCGAGAGGATCGGCGCGGGCTCCGACGCCTTCGGCATGCACATCGGGGGCCAGGAGCTGCCGATGCACGATCCGAAGCTCCAGCCGGAGTTCCACACCACCTACAAGCTCGACCCGACCCCGGGTCGCCACACCCAGTACGAGGGCAACCGCCGCGTCGGCACCATCCCGCCCGCCCCCCAGGACTCGAAGGACTACGACGGTCGCGGCGAGCACCACAAGGCGGCGAGCGAGTACATGCACGTGGTGAACGCCGGCGGCATGTGCCAGTTCATCATGATGACCGCCAACACGGCGAACATCCCCGACTGGTTCAACGCCGTCACGGGCTGGGACATGGACATCGAAGAGGCCATGCAGGTGGGCGAGCGCATCGCCAACCTGCGCATGGCCTACGAGGTGCGCGAGGGCGGCAACCCCCGCCAGCGCCCCGTCCCCACCCGCGTCACCGGCGAGACCAACGAGGGCACGCACACCGGACCGCTCGAGGGCGTCAACCTCGACACCGAGCGGCTCGAAATCGACTTCCTCAACGCCTGCGACTGGGATGCCGACACCTGCAAGCCGTCCGCGGCCAAGCTGGCGTCGCTCGGCCTGCCCGAGGTGGCCGAGGCGCTCCACGCCTAGGCCCGAACCGGCGCAACGAACCGAAGGGCGGCCCCGGGGCCGCCCTTCGCGATCCCCGACTCGCTGACCCTTCGCCGATGGGCGTACCCTTGGCGGCCAGCATGAGCGCGACCAGCACCGCCACCTACCCCACCGCCATCGCCGGCGACAGCCTCGAGCTGCGGCCGTGGGACGAGGACCTGCTCGCGCAGCTCGCGCAGTGGGGCGAACGCGGCTTTCCCTACCACGCCTTCGACCTCGGCCACCTGCGCGACCCCGTCCGCGCCCGCGCCGACCTGCGGCGCGCGCGCGAGGCTGGCCCCCACCGCCACTTCGTCGCCTGCGAGGGCGATACCGCCGTGGGGCGCGTCTCCGTGAACCTGCACGATCGCGCGGGGCTCTACCTCTGGGCCGTACACGTCCCCCCCGAGCACGAGGGCCGCGGCGTCTGCCGCCGGATGTTGGCCGCGCTCATCCAGTGGCTGGAGGCCGAGTACCCCGGCCCCGACTTCGTCCTCACCACCAACACCTTCGCCGAGCGCGCCCACCGCGCCTACCACGCGCTCGGCTTCAGGGTCGCCGAGACCCGCTGGCACTACGATCGCCCGCTCGCGGAGCAGCTCTGGCGCGTGCCCCGCGAGCAGCGCAAGGCCATCGAGGAGCACTTGCGTTTCCACAACGGCCGCTGGGAGGTGCGCACGCACCTCATGTCCCGCCCCCAGGGCCGGTCCGCTTCCGCCTAGCCCGCCGGAGGCGCGATCCCCAGCCGCCGGTCGTTCTCCAGCCAGGCCTGGTCTGTGAGCGCCATGAGTCCCCCGCTCAGCAGCGAGTGCCCCCCGGCCAGCACCGGAACCTCGGCCGCCGCCAGCGCCGCCGTCAGGTCGCGAAGCCACGGGTCGGTCACGCGCTCCGGCGCCAGCAGGTCGCCCTGGAAGCGGTCCTCGCGGTTCGCCCGCGAGCCCGCGTGCGCCAGCAGGACGCGCGTATCCAGCACGACGCCGTCCGCCAGCGACGCCAGCTCGCCGGCAAACCGCTCCATCCCCACCTCCTCCAGCAAGCGGCCCACCAGCGAGCGAGCCGTGTGGCCATCGGGGGCGCTCGCGAGGCCGCGCTCCTCGCTGAACAGCCGCACGCGGCAGGCGGTCTCCCGTTCGAGATGCGCCCACGTCGCGCTCGCCACGCGCCCCGCCACCAGTATCTCCGCGTCCGGGTCGCACAGCAGGGGCATGAGCGCGCGGTAGGGCGCCAGCGGCAGCGACTCCTCCGGCGGCAGCGCCTCGCGCACCGCCGCCGGCGTCGCCTCGCTCAGCGCGAGCACGGCCAGGTCCGCCGGCGTGTCGAGGTCGAACGCCGTCCGCACCGATCGCGGCAGCACGGCCACCTCGCACCCCGCCTCGTCCCGCAGCCGCCGCGGGAGCACGTTGTCCCGTTCGAACGGCCCCACCTGCGCGAGCGCATTCGCGGGCGACCACGCGGTCAGGTCGGACGAGTAGAAGTTGTTCGTCACCGCCACGGGGCCGCGCCCGGCGAGCCCCTCCCGCACCGCCGCGAAGTTCTCCGCCGCCAGGAGCGGCAGCGCCCCCGCGCCCATCACCGCCACCGCCTCCGCCCCCAGTTTCCCGACCAGGCCCAGGACCCGCTCCCGCAGCGAGAACGCCTCCCCCGGCGCGTCGTGGTCGACCGCGTAGCCGTCGCCGTCGCCGATACCGGCGTCGTCGGTCGCGAGCACGACGCTCCCGAAGCCGCCGTCGCGCGCTGCCAGCGCGCTCACCCCCGCCGCCGCTACCCGCGCCCGCGCGACCATCCCCTCGGCCGCGCCCGCGCCCGCGCCGCCGTGCAGCAGGATCAGCGCCGGCCCGTCGTGCATCCTGAGAGCTTAAGGGCTTGACAACACGAACATATGTACTAGGCTCGTGTGAAGTGTTCACAGAAGCCGAGGAGCCCAGTGAAACCTTCAGCACCACTCGCCGGAAGCTTCACACGGATGGGGCGTAGGGCGTTGAGCGCCTAAGATCGCCTCACTATCGTCGCTCGCAGGCCGCCTGCGGACGACGCAGAGGTCACCAGCCATGAAAGTCGTGTTTTTCGAGGACGTTGAGGGCACCGCCCAGGTCGGCGAGGTGAAGGTCGTGAAGAACGGCTTCGCCCGCAACTTCCTGCTTCCCCGGGGCATCGCCGGCCCCGTCACCCCGCCCAACCTCCAGCGCGCCAACTCCCTCGCCGAGAAGGAAGCGCGCCGCCAGGCCAGGCTCGACGGCGAGGCCGAGGTTCATAAGGAGCGGCTCGACGGCTACACCGTCAGCTTCGAGGCGCGCGTCGGCGAGACCGGTCGCCTCTACGGCTCCGTCACCAGCCGCGATGTCGCCCAGAAGCTCGAGGAGGTAACCGGCATCGAGGTCGATTCGCGCGCCATCCTCCTTGCCGAGCCCATCCGCGAGCTTGGCTCGAAGGCCGTGACCATCCGCTTTACCCGCAACGTCAGCGCCGAGATCACCATCACCGTCGATCCCGACGAGGACTCGAAGGAGATCGTCGAGCAGCTCAGGGCCCGGGAGGCCGAAGAAGCGCTCGCCGCGGCCGAAGCCGAGGCCGCCGCTGCCGCCGCCGCCGAAGCCGAGGAAGCGGCAACCGACGACGCCACCCAGGACGCCGAGTCGCCCGCCGAAGAGACCGCGGACGTTTAGCGGGAAGGGGGGCGGACGAGCGGGGACCGGCGCACACCACCAGCCATCGCGCTTCGGCGCGTCCCCGCCGTTCCGGACGGCATGACCCTCCCCTTCCTGGAGCGCCTCCCACCGCACGACGTCGAAGCCGAGGAGGCCGTGATCGCGGCCCTCCTCGTCGATCCCGAGGCCATCTCCAAGGTCTCGCCCCTCCTCAAGCCGCACGACTTCTTCCGCGAGAAGAACGCCTGGATCTACGAGGCCGCCAACGAGCTCTGGGAGCGCGACGAGTCGATCAACCAGATCACCATCGCCCACGAGCTCGACCGCCGCGAACGCCTCGAGGAGATTGGCGGCCAGAGCTACCTCGGCGACATCATCCGCCAGCTCCCCACCAGCGTCGGCGTCGAGTTCTACGCCCAGATCGTCAGGCGCGACAGCACCTACCGGGGCCTCATCAACGCCGGCACCGGCATCCTCCAGCTCGCCTACGAGGCGCCCGCCGACATCGAATCCGTCTTCACGCGTTCCGAGGACCTGATTCAGCGCCTGCGCGGCGGCGAGAACTTCCGCGACTTCGTCCACATCCGCGAGGTGCTGGAGACCTACCTCGACGAGGACGCCGAGGCCGCCGAGCGCCGCGAAGTCGCCGCCATCGAGGCCGGCTTCAGCGACCTCGACCACCTCCTCGGCGGCCTCAAGCGCGAGGACCTCGTCATCGTCGGCGCCCGGCCCAGCGTCGGGAAGTCGTCCTTCGCCCTCGGCATCGCCCGCAACGCCGCCCTCAACCAGGGCGCGAACGTCGCCTTCTTCTCCCTCGAGATGTCGGCCGAGCAGCTGGCCGTCCGCCTGCTGGCCGCCGAGTCCGGCGTCGACAGCACCCGTCTCCGCCTCGGCGGGCAGACCGAGCTGGAAGAGCGCCGCATCATCAACGCCACCGGTGAGCTCGCCGGGGCCAACATCTGGTTCGATGACTCCCCCACCCTCACCGTCGCCGAGCTGCGCTCCAAGGTTCGCCGCCTTGCGAACTCGCAAGGCGTCGACCTCGTCGTCGTCGACTACCTCCAGCTCATGCAGTCCGACGCGAGCTGGAACGGGCGCGAGAACCGCGTCCAGGAGATCAGCTACATCTCGCGCACGCTCAAGGGCCTCGCCCGCGAGCTGAACGTCCCCGTCATCGCCCTCGCCCAGCTCTCGCGCGCCATCGAGCAGCGCCACCCGCGCATCCCCATGCTCTCCGACCTGCGCGACTCCGGCTCCATCGAGCAGGACGCCGACGTGGTCATGTTCCTCAGCCGCGAGGAGCTCTACATCACGCGCGAGCAGTGGATGGCCGAGCACCCCGAGATGCCCGAGAGCGCCTATCCCCAGGGCGTCGCCCAGGTCATCGTCGCCAAGCACCGCAACGGCCCCACGGGCACCGTCGAGCTGCGCTTCCGCCAGCGCCTCGCCAAGTTCGAGGACTGGGTGCTGCAGGGCGAGGACGAGGACCTGCCGCCCGAGGGGATCGACCAGTGAGCGACGGCGCCCCCTTCGAAGGCTTCCCCGGCATCGGCAAGGCGACGGCCGTTCCCAACACGTTCTTCTCCGCCGTCCTGCCCGCCATGCGCGAAGCGGGCGACCTGCTCGCCTTCCTCTGGGTTGCCCGCCTCGTCCAGGAGCAGCAGGGCGATGCCCGCTTCGTCACCGCCGACCATGTCTGGGCGCTGCCCGACGCCGCCTCGACCTTCGACGCCCTCGCCGGCGGGCGCGAGTCGCTGGAACGCGGGCTCTCGGCCTGCGTCGAGCTCGGCGCCCTGCTCGCGCTCGACCTCGCCGGCAGCGGGAGCGAGGAGACCGTCTACTTCGTGAACAACCCCGCCAGCCGCCGCGCCGTGGCCCGCGCCCGGGGCGGCGACCTCGAACTCCGCCCGGGCGCCATCGCCTACGAACCGCAACCCGTCCGCCGCCCCAACATCTTCCACCTGTACGAGGAGCACGTCGGCACGATCACGCCGCTCGTCGCCGAGCGCCTCCTCGTCGCCGCCGAGCAGTACCCGCAGCACCTGGTCGAGTCCGCCTTCCGCGAGGCGGCCGAGCGCAACATCCGCAACTGGAAGTACATCGAGCGCATGCTCCAAAACTGGTCCGAGGGGAACCAGCGCCATGAAACGTCTGGACGAGATCCTGTCGAGCTCCGCCGCCGCCGATTCCTTGGCGATGGAAGCGGAGCCGCTGGACCCGCCTCCCGAAACCGCTGACGAGCCCGGCGAGGACGGCTGCGACCGCTGCGGCGGGGCCGGCTTCGTCCGCCGCGCGCGCGAGCTTGAGGATCCGCGCTTCGGCCGCGCGGAGCCCTGCTCCTGCATCCTCGACGAGACGGGCGAGGTGCGCCGCTCCCGCCTCGAACGCATCAGCAACCTCGGCGCCCTGACGCGCTTCACCTTCGACGCCCTCCAGGGCGACGCGACCGCGGCCGCCGCCCGGGTCCGCGCCTACGCGGACGACCCCGACGGCTGGCTCGTCCTGAAGGGGCCGAGCGGCTCCGGCAAGACCCACCTCGCCGCCGCCATCGCCAACGAGCGCATCGCCCGCGGCGAGCCCGTCCTCTTCATGTTCACCCCCGACCTCCTCGACGGCCTGCGCGCCTCGTACGAGCCCTCCGAGGGCGAGCCCGGCTTCGACGCGCTTTTCGAGCAGGTCCGCAACGCGCCCCTCCTCATCCTCGACGACATCGACGCCGCCGCCTCCAGCGAGTGGGCCCGCGAGAAGCTGTTCCAGCTCGTGAACGCGCGCTACAACGCCGCCCTCCCCACCGTCTGCACCTGCTATTCCCTCACCGACGCGCTCGACGAGCGCATCTCCCGCCGGCTCGCCTCCGGCACGGTGCTCGACCTCGAAGGCGGCGCCCCCCTCACCCGCTACCGGCAGATAGGTGGCATGAGCCGGCGGCGCCTCGAACAGTTTGGGTTCAATAATTTCGGAACCAGATTTCCCAACTACAAGGTCGATGAGAACGAGTCCCTCCAGACGGCTTGGGGGAGCGCGCATGACTTCGCCGATGCCCCCGAAGGCTGGATGCTGATCCTCGGCGAGAGCGGCTGCGGCAAGACGCACCTCGCCGCTGCCGTGACGAACGCGGTGCTGCGGGAGGGAGGGGACGCCTTCTTTGCGGTAGTTCCCGACTTGCTCGACTATCTCCGCGCCTCGTTCGCGCCCAATCGCGGGGAACCGGGCTATGACGAGTTGTTCGAGAGCGTGCGGAACGCTGGTCTCTTGGTCCTCGACGACCTCGGTCCATACAAGGGTTCCCCCTGGGCGATGGAGAAGCTCTTCCAGATCGCAAACCACCGCTTCAATGAGGCTCTTCCTACCGTTATCACCTCTACGCTCTCCCTAGATGAACTCTGGGAGACTCACCCCCGGATATCCGTGCGTGCGCGCGACCCCAAGTACAGCCAACACGTGGCGATCCTGGCCCGCCCTTACAACGTCCCGCGCGGATCGGGCGGCCCCCGCCGCCGCTAGCCCGCAGGCCGCTCCAGACCCCGCCGCTCCAGCCACGCCCCCAGCGCCCAGTGCGTCGTATCGAACGCGAGCTCGTCCCAGGGGATGGCGTCCGGCGCGAACCACCCGATCTCGCTCGTCTCCGACCCCGCCGAGCCCTCCCCCAGCGCCCGCGCCTCGTACACGATGACGACGACGCCCGCGTGCGTGCGCGTGTACACGCCCAGCAGCGACAGTTCGTCGACCTCCAGGTTCGCCTCCTCGCGCGTCTCCCGCGCGGCCGCCTCCTCCGCCGTCTCGCCCACGTCCATGAAGCCGCCCGGGAAGACCCACGAGCCCAGCCGCGGCTCGATCGCGCGCCGCACGAGCAGCAGGGCGCCGTCCTCGCGCTCGGGAATCGTGCCCGCCACGGGACGGGGGTTCAGGTAGTGCACGAACCCGCAGGCGTCGCACACCAGCCGCGTCATCGTGTCGCCCGGCGGGACGCGCTCGGTCAGTTGGTCGCCGCACTGCATGCAGAAGCGGCTGCCGGCGTGCGGGTGGCTCGTCACGAGCCGCGCATCGTGGCGGGAGCGCGCTCCATCCCCAGCGACTCGGGCCCCTCGATCCACTCCTCCCCGTCCGACCACACTTCCTTCTTCCACACGGGCACGCGCCGCTTCACCTCGTTCACGAGCCAGTGCCCCGCCTCGAACGTCGCCGCCCGATGGCCGGCGCTCACCGCCACCAGCAGGCTCGTCTCGCCGATCTCCAGCCGTCCGGTGCGGTGCAGCACGGCGCTGTCCGTCAGGTCGAAGCGCTCGACCGCCTCCTCCGCCAGCTCCCGCATCGTCTTCTCCGCCATCGAGGGGTAGGCGTCGTACACGAGGTGGTCGACCGACCGCCCCTTGTTGGTGTTGCGAACCACGCCCAGGAACACGTCGACGGCGCCGGCCTCGTCGCGGCGCACCGCCTCTATCGCTTCCTCTGGGTCGAGCCGCTCCGGCGTCACGCGGATCAGCATCGTTAGCCTCCCGATACCGGCGGAATCAGCGCAAGCGTCGCGCCCGCCGGCACCGGCGCGTCGTCTTCGGCGTACTCTTCGTCGACGGCGTACAGCAGCGTCTCGGTGAACTCCGAGATCTGCGGATGCGCCGCCACCAGCCGGTCGCGCACGGACGCCACCGTGTCCCCGGAAACGTGCGCCAGCGAGAGCTGGCGCCTTCCCACGGCATCGGCCAGCGAGGCGAAGAACAGCACCGTGATCGCCATCCCGGGGATTGTAGCGTGTAGCGCCCGCACTCCCCGGCGGCGTTATCCTGCGCGCCCGTGGCCACCCTCCTCTCCCGCGCCCTCGACCTGCTCTATCCCCCGCGCTGCGTCGCCTGCGCCGCCTTCGGCCACAACCTCTGCGCCGACTGTTCCACGCTGCTCCTGCCCGCGAGCGGTCCCGGCCGCTGCGGTCGCTGCGGCGTGCGGCGCGACGACGAGGGCCGCTGTCCCGACTGCTTCGGCTGGCGCGACCTCGACGGCGCCCGCGCCGCCGTCGAGATGACGGCCCCCGCCCGCCGCGTCGTGCACGGCCTCAAGTTCAGCGGCATCCGCGACCTCGCGGAGGACATGGCCGAAGCCCTCTACCCCGTCACCAGGGAACTCTCCCCCGACGCCATCTTCCCCATCCCCCTCCACCCGCGCCGCCGTCGCTGGCGCGGCTTCAACCAGGCCGAGGTCCTCTTCGAGCGCCTCGGCTGGCCGCCCTCCCCCGGGCGCCTCGAACGCGTCCGCGCCACCGCCAGCCAGATCGGCCTGAGCGCACACGAGCGCCGCGAGAACGTCGCGGGCGCCTTCCGCTACCGCGGCCCCGACCTCAAGGGAGCGACCGTCGCCGTCCTCGACGACGTCGTCACGACCGGCGCCACCGCCGGCGAGTGCGCCCGCGTCCTGCGCAAGCGCGGCGCCGCCCGCGTCTACGCCCTCGCGTACGCCCGCGCGCCCTACCGCACCCCCGCCTCCGGCGCCTCGGACGGCTAGGCCTTCTTCCTGAACCTTCCTGAACCGTTGCGCCGGTCGTTGTCGCTACAATGGTCTGTCGATGGCTCTCCCTGCCCAGCCCCCCCTCTCCCCCGATGCGTCGGCCGCCGCCGAGTCGCTCGCTCGCGTCCGCAAGGAGATTCACGCCGCCGTTGTCGGACAGGATGCGCTCATCGACCGGCTCCTGATCGGCTTGCTCGTCTCCGGGCATGTGCTGGTCGAAGGGGTGCCCGGCCTCGCCAAGAGCCTGACCGTCACCAGCCTCGCGAACGCCCTTGATGTCTCCGGCGTCCGTATCCAGTTCACGCCCGACCTGCTGCCGGCGGACCTCATCGGGACGGAGGTGCTCAACCCCGCCGAGGGGAACTTCGCCATCCGCCGGGGCCCGATCTTCGCCAGCGTGGTCCTCGCCGACGAGATCAACCGCGCCCCCGCGAAGGTCCAGTCGGCGCTGCTCGAGGCGATGCAGGAGCGGCAGGTGAGCATCGGCGGCCAGACCCTCGCCCTGCCCGACCCCTTCTTCGTCATGGCCACACAGAATCCCATCGAGCAGGAGGGCACGTACCCCCTCCCCGAGGCGCAGCTCGATCGCTTCCTCCTCAAGGTCCGCGTCGACTACCCCACCCGCCAGGAGGAGCGCGAGGTGCTGGAGCTCGGGCTCGACGGCGGGGCCCCGCCGCCCGTCCGTGCCACCGCCACCCGCGACGACCTCCTCGCCGCCCGCGACGCGCTCAGCAGCGTCGCCCTGGACGAGGCCCTGAAGGACTACTGCGTCCAGATCGTGCAGGCGACGCGCCGCCCCGCCGCCTACCGCCTCCCCGAGCTGCGCACGCTCATCGCCTACGGCGCCTCCCCGCGCGCCACCATCGCCCTCGCCCGCACCGCCCGCGCCCGCGCCCTCCTCGAAGGCCGCGCCTACACCATGCCCGACGACGTGAAGGCGCTCGCGCACGATGTGCTACGCCACCGCATCGTCACGACCTACGAGGCGGATGCCGAGGAGATCACGACCGACGACATCATCGACCGTGTCCTCGAAGCCATCGAGGTGCCCTGAGGGCCGCCATGCGCGCGTGGTGGCGGCGGCTCTGGCGCCCCGGACGCGGCCCCTCGCGGCCCGCGTCCGGCGATGCGGCCTCGACCGACGCGACTACCGAGCTCCTGCGTCGCGTGCGCGCCATCGAGATCCGCGCCCGCCGCCTCGTCGATGACCTCTTCCTGGGCGAGTACCATGCCGTCTTCCGAGGGCGCGGCATCGAGTTCGACGAACTTCGCCCCTACGTCGTCGGCGATGACGTGCGCTCCATCGACTGGAAGTCGTACGCGCGCACGGGCCAGCCGCTCGTGCGGCGCTACCGCGAGGACCGCGACCTGACCGTGCTCTTCGCCGTCGACGTGAGCGCCTCGCAGGCCGCGGGCGCGTCGGAGCGCTCGAAGGCCGGCCTCGCCGCCGAGCTCTGCGCCGTCTTCGCCCTCGCCGCCATCCGCAACAACGACCGCGCCGGGCTCCTGCTCTTCGCCAGCGCCCCCGAGCGCTACCTGCGGCCCGCCGGCGGCAGTATCCATGTGCTGCGCCTCGTGCGGGAGGTGCTCTCCGCCCGGCCCGAGACCCGTGGAACCGACCTCGGCGCCGCCCTCGAATACCTGACGGGCGTCCAGCGCCGCCGCGCCACGCTCTTCATCATCTCCGACTTCCTCACCGAGGGGTACGCCCGCGCCCTCCGCGCCGCCACCCGCCGCTTCGACATCATCGCCGTCCGCATCCGCGAGCCCCTCGACGAGCAGCTTCCGGCGGCGGGAATCGTCCGCCTCGAGGACGCCGAGGGCGGCCCCGCCTACGAGGTCGACAGCGACGACGAGGCCGTGCGCGAGGCCTACGCCGCCCGCGTCCGCGAGATCGATGCCGAGCGCGAACGTCTCTTCGGCGAGCTTGGCATCGACGAGATCGCCATCGTCACCGGCGAGGACTACGTGCGCGCGCTCCTCGCCTTCTTCCGCCGCCGCGCCCGGGCCGTCGCGTGAGACGCCTCGTGCTCCTCTGCGCCCTCGCCGCCGTGCTGGCGGTTCCCGCCCTCGCCGCCGCGCAGGACCCCGAGGCGACCGTCTCGCGCTCCTTCGCCGCCCTCGGCGAGCCGGTCACCGTCACCATCAGGCTCGACGCTCCCGCCGGAGCCGTCGTCGAAATCGATCCCGCGGCCGACTCGTGGGGCGATGTCCGCGTCGTGCGCGTCCTCTCGCAGTCCGCCACCCCGGTCGAAGGCGGACTGCGCCACCGGATCGAGGTGCTCGTGGCGCCCTTCGCGCCCGGCACGGTCGCGTTCCGCCCCGCCGTGACCGTCACGACCGACTCCGGCTCCGCCCCTGCCGACCTTCCCGCCCTCACCCTCGAGGTGCCGTCGACCCTGTTGCCGGGCGAACCGCTGGCACTCTCCCCCCTCCCGCCGCCCGTCCCCATCGAGGGCGCGCAGTCGGTCCTGCTCTGGCCCGGGATCGCCCTGGGAGCGCTCGTCGCCCTCGTGGTCGCGGGCATCGCCGCGGTGCTCGCCGCTCGCTGGTGGCGAGACCGGCCTGTCGACAGCGTCGAACCCGAGCCGCCGCCCGAGCCCGAGGACGTGTTCGAGACCGCGCAGTCCCTGCTCGAAACCGACGCCGCGGGCGCCTACCGCGCCATTGCGAGCGCCGTCCGCAACGTCCTCGGCGAGCGCTACGAGTTCCCCGCCCGCTCCCTCACCACCGCCGAGCTGGAGACGCGCATGACCGCCGCCGGCGTCGACGGCTGGGAAGAACGCATGGCGCGCGAGCTCCTGCGTGAGTGCGACGCCGTCGTCTACGCCGGCTACCGCCCCGCCGTCGAGCGGCGCATCGCCGACCTCAGGGTCGCTCGCGAGATCGTGGGAGGGACCGGCTGATGCACTTCGCCGACCCCTGGCTGCTGCTCATCGCGCTCGCGGCCGTGCCCCTCGTCGTCGCACGCTGGCGCCGGACGCCGCCCGTCATCGCGGTGCCCTTCGCCCTTGGGCTCCGCGATGCTCCCACCGGCTGGCGCGTCCGCGCGCGGTGGCTCCTGCCGGTCCTGCGCGTCGTGGCCATCCTGCTCCTCGTCGTCGGGGTCGCCCGTCCCCGCATCGGCGAAGCCGAGACGCTCGTCCCCGCCGAGGGCGTCGATATCGTCCTCGCCGTCGATGCCTCCAGCAGCATGGCCACGAACCCCTTCGGCTCGGGCGATACGCGCCTCGACGCCGTCAAGGAGGTTATCCGCGGCTTCATCGCCAGCCGCGAGAACGACCGTGTGGGCCTTGTCGCGTTCCAGCGCGAGGCGCTCCCCCTCGCCCCCCTCACCCTCGACTACGACGCGCTCGACACCATCGTCGCCGAGCTTGGCTCCGACCTGTTGCCCGACGGCACGGGCATCGGCGTGGGGATGGCCGGCGCCCTCTCGATGCTGGAGGAGTCCGGCGCCTCCAGCCGCATCGTCATCCTGCTCACGGACGGGCGCCACAATGCCGACTCCATCAGCCCCGAGGGTGCCGCCGAGGTCGCCGCCGCCCTGCGCATCCGCGTCTACACCATCGGCGTCGTCGAGGACCGGGACCGCCCCGGCGGCTTCAACCCGACGGGCGTCGACGCGGACCTGCTCGCGTTCATCGCCGAGCAGACCGGCGCGCGCTACTTCGAGGCGTCGACGCCGGAGGACCTCGCGCAGGTGTACGACGAGATCGGAACCCTGGAGACGAGCCGCGTCGGCGACGAGAACTTCGCCCGCCACAGCGAGCTGGGCCTCTGGCTGATCGCCGCGGGCGCCCTGCTCCTGCTGGGCGAAGTCGGCCTCGGCCGCACCTGGCTGCGAAGGACGCCCGCATGAGCGACTTCAGCCTCGGCCGCCCGCTCTGGCTCCTGCTGGCGCCCGTTGCCCTGGCGCTCCTCCCGCTGGCGTGGGTGGTGGCGAACCGCGCCTTCGCCGCCGCCGCGACCCTCACCCGCGAACCGCCGAGGCCGCGCCGGGGCGTGACCGTCGTGCTCGCGGGCGCGGTCGTGCTCGCCTCCCTCGCCGCCGCCCAGCCCCGCTGGGGCGAGCGCAGCGCCACCGTCCAGGCCGATGGCGCCCAGATCGTCGCCGTCCTCGATGTCTCCCGCAGCATGGGCGCGACCGACGTCGCCCCCTCGCGCCTGGCCGCCGCCCGCACCGCCCTCGGCGAGACGTTCGTCCGCCTTCGCGGCGACCGCGTGGCGCTGGTCGTGTTCGCCGGCGACGCGCGGCTGCGCTTCCCCCTGACCCGAGACCTGCAGGCCGCCGCCACCGTCATCCAGAGCGTCGAGGGGGGAACCCTGCTCCTCGAACGGGGCACCAGCGCCGCCAGCGGGCTCGACCTCGCCCGCGAGCTCTTCGACGAGGAGACCAGCGGCGGACGCCTGGTCCTCCTCGTCTCCGACGGCGAGAACCTCGGCGGCGACCCCGCGGCGAGCGCCGCCGCCCTCGCCGCCGAGGGCATCGATGTGCTCGTCGCTGGCGTGGGCACGGCCTCCGGCGGGCCCGTGCCCATCCGCCACCCCGTGACCCGCGAGATGGAGCCGCTCCAGAACGACGCGGGCGAGCCTGTCATCACGCGTCTCGACGAGGCCGGCCTTCGCGCCATCGCCCGGGCTGGGGACGGCCGCTACCTCGGCGCCGACCCCGCCGCCCTGCCCGCCGCCGTCCGCTCCCACGTCGCGGGCCTCGACCAGGCCACCCACGGCGCCACGACCATCTCCCTCCCCATCGAGCGCTTCCACTGGTTCGCGGTAGCCGCCCTCGTCCTCGTGCTGGTCGGAACCGCCGTCGAGTGGCGCGCGGTCGTGCGCCGGCCGAGCGCTCCCGCGCTCGCCGCCGTCGTCGCGTTTGCGCTCGCCCTCTCCGCCTGCGCGACCGCCGCCTACACCCTCAACGAGCGCGCCCTCGAAGCCCTCGACGAGGGCGACCTCGACACCGCCATCGAGCTGCTCTACGAGGCGCAGGCCGAGGACCCCCGGGACGGCCGCATCGCCCTGAACCTCGCGGCCGTCCTCGACCGGGCCGGCCGCTACGAGGAGGCCGTCCGCGCCGTCCGCCGCGCCCTCAACGACCGCGACGCCGAAATCGCCGCGGCCGCGTACTCCAGCCTCGGCCACCACCTGTTCGCCCTCGGCGAGCTCGAGGAGGCGCTCGAAGCGTTCACCGAGGGGCTCCTGCTCGCCCCCGGGGACGACATCCTGCGCCGCGACTTCGAGGTCGTCTGGCGAATCCTCCACCCCCCTCTGCCTCCCGAGGAGCCGTCCGCCGCCGAGCCGCCGGAGGGCGACTCCGGCGAAGGCGAGGAGCCGCCCGAGACCCAGCCCGCCCCCTCCCCCGACGGGGCGCCGTCCGATGGCGGCGAGGGCGGCCAGGAGGCGCTCTCGCCCGAGGCGCTCGAGGAGCAGCTCGCCGCCATCGACGCCGAGGTCGCCCAGCTGCGGGAGGAAGCGGGCGAGGTGCTGAGCGCGCGCGAGGCGCTGGCCATCCTCGAGCTGCTGGAGGAGCGCAGCCGCCTCTCCGCGCAGAATCCCGTGCGCGGGGTCTGGGCCGATGCCACCGACTATTGATCGGTCCCGTAGGCTGGTGAGGGGTCTGCCATGAGCGACGCCGCCCCGGGCTTCGGCGAGGTCATCGCCCGGTTCGCCTTCGATGCGCCCTGGTACGGGTTGCTGCTCGCCGCCGCCGGCTTCTACGCCGTCGCCTGGTTCCGGGTGCGCGGCGAACGGCCCCGCGTCCCGCCCCGCGTCTGGCAGCTCGGCGCCTTCCTGCTGGGGCTGGCGCTCGTCTTCGTCGCCACGCAGTCACCGCTGGAGCACTACGGCAACCAGCTCCTCTGGGCCGACTTCGGCGGGATGCTGCTCCTCACGATGATCGCCCCGCCCCTCATCCTCCTCGGCTCGCCCCTTACCCTCGCCTTCCGCGTGAGCGGCCCCCGCGGACGCGCCCGCCTGCGCCGCCTCTACCGCGGGCGAGCGGCGCGCATCGTCGCCATGCCCATCGTCTCGTGGCTGCTGTTCGCGGTCGTCACCTACGCCTGGCAGTTCATGGGCATCACCGAGGACGCCGCCGCCAACGTCTTCGTGCGCGACGTGCAGCAGATCTCGCTGCTCGCCGTCTCCCTGCTCTTCTGGTGGCCCGCGCTCTGCGCCGACCCCGTCGCCTGGCGCATGAACCACCCCCTGCGCGTGCTCTACGTCGCTGTGGAGATGACGCACAAGGGGTTGTTCGGCGGGATGTTCCTCAGCCTGAACACGCCCGTCCACGAGACCTTCGCCGCGAACATGCCCGCCTGGGGCCCCTCGCCCATGATGGACCAGCGCCTCGCCATCCTCGTGCTCTGGGTCGGGGGGAGCCTCGTGTTCCTCGTCGCCCTCGCCGGGATCGCCGTCAGCTGGATCCGGTACGAGGCGCGCCAGTCGCATCGCGTCGACCGCCGCCTGGACGCGCTGCGCGAGGCCCGGCGCGTGCGTGAACGCGCCCTCGGTGGCGTCTTCGAGCGCTCCTAGGCCGGCCGGCCCGGCCCGCTAGATGCCGAGCTCGCCCCAGAGCTCCGTCGCCTGCTTCCGCAGCTCGCCGCGGAAGTCGGGGTGCGCGACGCTGATCAGCTCGGCGGCGCGCTGGCGGTGGTTCTTGTCGAGCAGCCGCGCGACGCCGTACTCGGTCACGATCGTGTCCGCCAGGTAGCGCGGGATGGTCACGAGCGTGCCCGCCTCGTGCTTCGCCACGACCTTCGAGAGCGAGCCCTCCAGCGCCGTCGAACGCAGCACGGTGATGGCGCGCCCGTCCGGGCAGAGCGCCGCGCTGATGTGCGTGTCCGGCTGCCCGCCCGTGCCGTTGATCATCTGGCCGCCGAAGCGGTCCTCGCTCGCGATCTGCCCCAGCAGGTCGACCGCCACGGCGCTGTTGATCGACGTCATCTGGCTGTTCTGCGACATCAACGCCGGGTTCAGCAGGTAGTTCGGGTCGTACACCTCGAACGCGGGATTGTCGCGGATGATGCCGAGGTCCACGCCGTCGCAGCCCGTCCACGCGACCGCCACGCAGCGGTCCTTGTGGATGGTCTTGCGCGAGTTGTCGATGTTCCCTTGCGCCCACAGCTGCGCCAGCCCCGGCGAGCCCAGCTCCGTGTGCACGCCGAGGTGGTGCGCGTTGTCGAAGGCGCCCGCCTTGAACATGAGCGCGCTCGGGGTGCCCACGCCTACCTGGATCGTGTCCCCGTCGCGGATCAGGGGCGCGAGGTTGTGCGCGATCGCCTGCGCCTCGTCGTCCACCTCCATCAGCCCGAACGCCTGCCGCACGATCTTCGGCGGGAGCATGTGATACATGCCCTCCGCCAGCGCGATCTGGTCCAGGCTCGCCATCCCGAGCAGCTCCAGCAGCTCGGCGCGGTTCTCCTCCGGCGCCTGCGTCTCCACCCGCTCCCGCACCGCATCGACGTCCGCCGGCGCAATCGCGCCCTCGATCAGCGCGGCGAACTCGCTCACGTGGACCCAGAGGTCGCCGTGCCCGGGCGTGATGTTCGGGTCGATCATCCCGATCGTCGTCGCGCAGCGCTTCGTGTACGACTTCCGCGTCCACATGTGTACGCCGAACTGCACGTAGCCCTGCTCGTTCGGCTCGCTGACCGAGGTGATCTGCACGTCGGGAAGGCGCGCCTCCTCCCGGCCCGCGTCGTGCGCCTTCATCCCGAGCATGAACGTGTTCGGCAGGTAGGTCGCGACCTTGGCGTCGTGGGCCGCCCGCAGGGGCTCCCCGATGAACAGCTCGATCTCGCGCTCGCCGTTCTGTCCGGGGCCGAAGAGGCGCGGCTCCGTCGGCGCCAGCGCGCGAACGTCCACGCGGTCGAGTTGCTCGGCGCGGTCCGCCAGCGCCGTCGCCAGCTGACCGGGCGTCAGCACGCCCATCGTCACGAGGTCGCCCTCGCCGATGAGGGCCATGGCCTCCTCGACGCCGCAGAGGCGCTCCTTGTAGGCCTCCCGCCAGTCTCCCGAATGCGTCATGGCCGTGCTCCTAGGTGAAGTTGAAGTTGAACCCCCGCGGATCCTCGTACGAGGGCGGCTCGGGCTTCTTGTACTGGACTTCGATCTCGTCCGTGTCCTCGTTGTACCGCACCGGGAACGAGGCGACCGGCCGGAACGCCGGCAGCGACTTCGCCGCGCCATCCCGAACGTCGAACTTGGCCCCGTGGCGGGGGCAGTCGATCTCGTAGCCGACGAGCCTGCCCTGTCCGAGCGGCCCGTCGTCGTGCGAGCAGCGGTTCTCGATGGCGAAGTACCCGTCCACCAGGTGCACGAGCACGATCGAGTCGTCCTCGATCTCGATGATCGCGCTCTCGCCCGGCTTCAGCATGTTCGCCGGACCGACCGGCGTGAAGGGGGCTTCGCTCTCCGTCTGCTCGCTCATCGGCTCGCTCCTCGCGTCATGGCAAACGAGCCGCGGCCCGGCGCCGCGGCTCGCAGGTCGGTCGACCGCCCGGACCTAGCGGTCCGGCCCTTCGATGTAGTCGTCGATCGTCTTGTGCATGTGGCGGATGCGGCGCTCGCGGTAGTTGATGAGCAACCCCTTGTAGGCCCGGGAGTTCATCCCCTTCTGCACCCGTGGCAGGTTGTACGAGTCCTGGTCCAGCACGAGGCCCAGCGAGATCTCGCCGTGCTTGTGCGTCGTGTGCACCGGCCGGGGAGGCGGCTCCGCCCCGTCCGGGATGCGCGCGTAGTTCTGCAGGTCGTAGTACATCTTGTTCGGGTCCGTCGGATGCGGACGCTGGCGGAACAGCATCACCCGCGTGGCGTGCGTGTTCAGCGTGATGTTCGGGAAGATGTAGTAGTGGTAGTCGTCCGACATCTGGTCGTCGTTCAGCTCTGAGACGTCGATGCCGGCTGCCTCGTTATTCCGGCGCGCCGCTGCCTGCATCGCCGGGCGAACGTCCTCGGACGTGCCTTCGAACGTCTCCGGGTCGATGCCGGCGCCGCGCATCATCCCCTTCAGCGCGTCCGTGACCTCCTCCTGGTTCGGGTAGCGCGGGCTCAGCAGCCCGAACGGAACCAGGTAGCGGTTGTGGCGCTCGTACAGGTCGATCTGCACATGGATGTCATCCAGCGACTCCAGGATCTGGGGATGGATGCCCTGGACGTGGTAGACCTCGTTGAAGGCGTCCACCGAGGCCTTCCAGTTGCAGTCCCACTCGATCGTCTTGTCCTGCACGAGGTACTGCTTCTCGAAGTGGTACGGGTCGAGGTGCTCGGGCAGGACGCCGAGGAACTCCTCGAGCGGCTCGGCGTCGGGGTTCATGTTGAACCAGACGAAGCCCGCCCAGGTATCGCAGGGCACCTCCGTCAGCGCCGTCTCCTGGGGAACCCCCTGGGTGAACGTGTCCTCATCCGGAACGAACTTCTTGGAGCCGTCGAGGTTGAACTCGAAGAAGTGGTAGGCGCACTGGAAGCTCTCGGCGTGGCCCATGCCGGGGTTTCGAATCTGGTTCCCGCGGTGGGGGCAGACGTTGTAGAAGGCGCGGATCTTGTCCTCCGCCTCGCGCACGACGAGGAAGGACTCGGGGCCGAGCTCGGTGGTGAAGTAGTCGCCCACGTTGGGGATATCGGACTCGCGGCCGGCGATGTTCCAGACCTTCGTCCACATCCGCTCCCACTCGAGCTGCATGAACTCTTCGGAGGTGTACCGCTCCTTCGGGATCAACTCCGTTCCCAGGTGCGGTTCAGGCGCTTTCTCCATCGGCGTGCCGGTCACTCGCGCTTCAACAACCACGTTGCGCTCCTTCGTTTCACGCCGGATCACGTCCGGCGCACGGTTATCCGAGGGTGCGTTGATGTTACGCGAAACGGGTCCCGACCGCCCGTTTCCGCGCTAGTACGAACCCGGCGTGGGCACGATCTCCGTGCCCATCTCCTCGGGCTCCATCCCCAGCGTGATCAGCACCTTCGAGAGGCTCATGAAGAGCCCCACGCCCAGCGACATCTCCACGATCTCGGGGTCGCTGAAGTGCTCCCGCAGCCGCGCCTGCAGCTCGGGCGATACCTGCCGCGGATCCCCGATGATCGCGTCCGTGAGGGCGATCGCCGCCTTGTCCCGCGAGGAGAGCTCCGACTCCTCGTAGCCGTCCTCTATCTTCGTTACCTGGTCTTCCGACAGTCCCTGCTCACGCGCCACGGCGAAGCGAACGTTCTTTCAGTAGCCGCAGTCCGTCACGCGGGCGTTCCGCATCCGCGTGACCTCCTTGGTGCGGTGGTCGAGCGCGCCCTTGCTCCAGAACGTCCCGTAGAGCATCCCGAAGGCGCCCGCCAGGCCCGGCTGGTGCGCCAGCGCCGTGCCGAAGCTGGCCTCCTCGCCCGGTATCGCCGAACTCACTCGTGGTCTGGTCGACATCGCATCCTCCTTCGGAGACGTCAGTAGATCGGCCCTTCGCTCGAGGCCGGCGCCGCCGCCTCGACGGGCGCGGGCTCGGTGCCGAACGCCAGCCGCAGCCGGCAGTTCGCATCGAACAGCGCCACCCCGATCGTGAGCGCCACCACCCCCGACTCGCCGAAGTGCGCGTTCAACTCCGCGTACTCCTCGTCGGTCAGGTCGTGATGCTGCCAGGGCATCTTCTCGGCCAGCGTCAGCGCGGCGCGCTCCTGCTCGCTGAACAGGTCGCTGCCGGACCAGTCCGCCAGCGCCTCGATCCGGGCGTCGCTCACGCCCGCGCCGGCGTGGCGTACCGCCAGCTCCGCCTCGCAGTCGTGCAACTGCGCGACGCGCAGGCGGCAGAGCTCGAGCAGGCTCGCGGGCAGGAGCTCCTCGTCCCAGAGCTTCCCGTAGAAGGCCGCGTACAGATCGCGGAGCTCGGGGCGCAGCCCCAGCGCCGCATCGAACGGCGCGCCGCCTTCTTCCGCCTTGAGCCAGGTCACGCGCGCATTCTCAGGCCGCGACCCCGCCGCCGCAACGCCTCCCCCCGCGTCAGGTGGTGGCGGCCTGCGGGATCCGCACCCGCCCCAGCCGCTGCGCCACCTCCGTGATTCCCGTCGCGAACGTGGCCGGGATCAGCTCGCCCCGCTCGATGGCCGCGATGAACATCGGCAGGATCGTCAGCAGCACGCGGATGCGGACCGACTCGCGCGCGTGCCACTCCTCCGACACCCGCCCCTCGGCGACCATCTCCTCGAGGTCCTGCGGCAGGTAGACCCCGCCCCGGCGCGCGTACGCCATCGTCGCGATGACCGCCATCGCCCGCGGGTCGAGGTCGGTGCGGTGGAAGCCGGCGCTCTGGCTGGCCGGGAACCGCTGGATCGCCCCCTGCACGTGCTTGCTCAGCGCGTCCGCCTCCACCGCCGCCCCCGCGATCGCGTCCTGCGGATGCTCCAGCTCCGCCATGAGCAGCGCGCCCCCCGCCAGCTCCGCCTCCGCGGCGGCGGTCACGTCCTCGATGCTCGCGCCCTCGGCGCCGAGGGACTTCAGGTGGTCGATCAGCGCGCCCATGACCGCCTCCGCGATCGCGTCGTGCCCCTACTGTACAGCCGCGAGAATGCCCTCGGCGTCACCGGAACGGGCTAGATGTGCAGCACCCGGTCGTACGCGTCGAGCACCGACTCGTGCATCGCCTCCGAGATGGTCGGGTGCGGGAACACCGTCTCCATCAGCTCCGCCTCGGTTGTCTCCAGGCCCATCGCGACGACGAACCCCTGGATCATCTCCGTGACGTCGGGGCCGACCATGTGCGCCCCGAGCAGCTCGTCCGTATCCGCGTCGAAGACCGTCTTGACCATGCCGCCGGTGTCGCCCACGGCGATCGCCTTGCCGTTCCCGACCAGCGGGAAGCGCCCGACGCGCACGTTGAAGCCCGCCTCCTGCGCCGCTGCTTCGGTCAGGCCGGCGCTGGCGATCTGCGGGTGGCAGTAGGTGCAGCCAGGAATGCGGCGCCGCTCCATTGGCCGCGCCGAGGGCAGCCCCGCGATGCGCTCGATGCAGATGACGCCCTCGTGCATCGCCTTGTGCGCCAGCAGCGGCGGCCCCGCCACGTCGCCGATGGCGTACAGCCCCGGCTCGCCCGTCTCCAGCCACTCGTTCACGACGATCGCGCCGCGATCGACCGTGGCCGCCGTCGCCTCGAGCCCGAGGCCCTCGACGTTGCCGGTCACGCCCACCGCCAGGATGGCGCGGTCGAAGGTCGCCTCGACCGTGCCATCCTCGGTCGCGATCGTGGCGGTCACGCTGTTGTCACCCTTGTCGAGCGACTCCACCGTGGCGTTCGTGTGGATCGTGATGCCCTGCTTCTCGAACTCCTCGCGCGCGAAGGCCGAGATCTCCTCGTCCTCGACCGGCAGGATGCGGGGCAGCACCTCCACCACCGTCACCTCCGCCCCGAGCGACCGGTAGAAGCTCGCGAACTCCACGCCGATGGCGCCCGACCCGATGACCAGCAGGGAGTCCGGCATCACCGGCGGGACCATCGCTTCCTTGTACGTCCAGACCAGCTCGCCGTCGGGCTCCAGCCCCGGCAGCGAACGCGGCCGTGCGCCCGTCGCGATGATGGTGTGGTCGGCGCCCAGCTCGGCCACGGTCTCGCCGTCCTTCTCGACGACGATTCCGCCCCCGCCCGTGAGCCGCGCCGCGCCGTCGAACACCTGGATCTTGTTCTTCCGCATCAGGAACTTGACGCCGCTGCTGAGCTGGCGCGCCACCGAGCGCGAGCGGCTCACGACCTTGTCGAGGTCGAACGAGGCCTCGGCCGTCAGGCCGTAGCGCTCAGCGTCCTGCATCTCGCGGTAGAGGTCGGCCGTGTGCAGGAGGGTCTTGGTCGGGATGCAGCCCCAGTTGAGGCAGATGCCGCCCAGGTGCTCCCGCTCCACGAGAGCCGTCTCCAGCCCAAGCTGCGACGCCCGGATCGCGGCTACATAGCCCCCCGGGCCACCGCCCACGACAACGACATCGAACGTTGTTTCCGCCATGGCGCCCTCCCTAGACCAGCAGCCGGAACGGCGCTTCGAGATAGTCCTTCACCGAGGCCAGGAACTGCGCCGCCGGCGCTCCGTCGAGCGCGCGGTGGTCCCACGTCAGGCTCAACGTCATCGCCTTCTGCCGCACGGGACGCTCGCCCTCCCAGCGCACGTCGTCGCGAAGCCGGTTCACGCCGAGGATGCCGACCTCGGGCGGGTTGAGGATGGGCGTGAACGAATCGACCCCGAACATGCCCAGCGTCGATACGGTGAAGGTACCGCCCGCCATGTCGTCGAGCCCGAGCTTGCCCTCGCGCGCGAGCCCCGCCAGCCGCGCGGACTCCTGCGCGATCTCCTTGAGCCCGAGCTGGTCGACGTGCCGCACCACCGGCACGACGAGCCCCTCGTCGAGGGCGACGGCCATGCCCACGTGGACCTCGCCCCGCAGGTTCATCTCCGTGCCGAGGAACTGGGCGTTCATGCGCGGGTGATCGAGCAGCGCCTTCGCCGCCGCCTTCATCACGATGTCCGTGTACGAAGGGCGCACGCTGTCGCCGGCCCACTCCTCGATGAGCTGGCCGCGGAGTTTCACGCAGTCGTCCATGGCCACGTCCATGTCCATGGTCAGCTGCGCCGTCTCCTGCAGGCTCGCGTACATGCGCTCGGCGATGACCTTGCGCATCCCGCGGACGGCCATGACCTCGTCCTCGCGCGCCGCCGCCGGAGCAGCGGCTGCCGCCGGTGCAGCCGCGGGCGCGCCGCCCGCCGCTGCCGCCTCCACGTCTTCCTTCGTGATGCGCCCGCCGGGACCGGTCCCCGTCACCGTCGACAGGTCGACGCCCAGCGCTTCCGCCCGCTTGCGGGCGAGCGGCGAGGCCGGCGCCGGGGCGCCTGCGGGCGCCGCCGCGGGTGCGGCCGCCGCCGCCTCGTGCGCGGTGCGCACGTCGTCTTCGGTCACGCGACCGCGCGGCCCGGTGGCCGTGACGGCCGCGAGGTCGACGCCGAGCTCCTTCGCCAGCCGCCGCGCGGCCGGCGAGGCCGGCACGCGCTCGCCCTCGGCTCGCGCCGGGGCGGCCGCCGCCTCGGGGGCTGCGGTTGCGGCCGCGGGCTCGTCTGCCGCGGGGGCGGCGCTCGCGCCTCCCGCGGGAGCGCCCGGGAGCACATCCGGGATCTCCTCGCCGGCCGCGTAGATCCAGCCAACGACATCGCCCGGGTCGACGGTGGTCTCGGCGGGCACGAGGTGCCGCACGGTGCCGGCGGCCTCCGCCTCGACCTCCATCTCGACCTTCTCGGTTTCGAGCCGGTAGAGGTCCTCGCCCAGCTTCACCTCGCCGCCGTCGGGGATGTGCCACTCGGCTACGGTTCCCTCCGTCATCGTCATGCCGAGCTTCATCATGTAGATCTCGGTTGGCATCTCATCCCCCGTCCTGTTGGAGTTTCTGTTCCTCCGGCGAGCCGCCGGCCGCCTCATCGTTGCGATACAAGCCCACGCACGCCGCATGCTCCAGCGTCGCGTGGACATCGATGACCCAGGGACCGTCCCGGGCTACTCGGAGTGTAGCCCCTTGCCCCGGTTTCAACACACGCTCGCGCTCGCCGTCGAACGCGAGCACGCCCGGTCCGGTCACCGTCACCGGTTCCCCGAGCGCGAGCCGCGCGTGCTTCCGCACCGCGATCGGTTCGTAGAGCCCCGGCGCGATCGGCGCCAGAACGGAGACCCCGCCCTCGCCCGGCCCCAGCCGGAGGTGGAGGGCCTCGTCCTCGTCCGGCGTGAGCGGCGCGAGCAGCCCGCCGATGGAGGTGATCCCCACCGCCGAGGCCTCCGCCCGCGTGACGACCGCCTCGCGCAGGCGCTCGCCGCCCCAGATGGCGCGCGATCCCACGAAGCGGTCTGCCGCCAGCACGGCGTCGACGAGGGCGATGTCGTCGCGCTCGCCCTCGATCTCGACGTGTACGGCCTTCACCTGCCGCGCGACGCGCTCCAGCGGGATCCGGCCGCTCGCCACGAGTCCGGCCGCCGAGCCCGCCACCGTCGCCTCCACCATCGTGGGGAAGACGTTGTTCGTGCCGGTCGAGACGGGAACGATGGGCGCGTCCCGCCAGCCGAGCGCGAAGGCCCGGTTCGTGCCGTCGCCACCGAGCGTGATGACCGCCCCGCAGCCCTCCGCCCGCATCGACTCCGCCGCCCGGATGGTGTCGAGCGCGCTCGCGGTGTGCGTCGTCTCCACCGCCACGAAGGTCGCCTCGTCGCCGAACTCGTCGGCGGCCGAGGCGGTGATGCCGTGCGTATCGGGCAGGTAGCGGAAGTCGCGCACGCCGCTCGCGAGCGCGCCCACGATGGCGCGCCGCACGATCGCGCGCTTCTCCTGGTTATCGAAGACCGACGCGCGCGCGACGAGGCGGCGGATGTCCTTCCCCGAAGCGGGGTTGGCGGCGATCCCGAGCGGGCGCGAGGCGGTCAGGGCCTACCCCGTCCCGAGGATCTGTCGCGCCTCGGCCGCGATGCGCTCGGCGTTCGGCACGTACGTCTGCTCCAGCACCGGGCTGAAGGGCACGGGCGAGAACGGAGCCGCCACGCGGCCCACGGGGGCATCGAGGTAGTCGAACGCCAGCTCCGCGATCTGCGCCGCGATCTCCGCGCCCACGCCGCCGAAGCGCACGGCTTCGTGCACGACGAGCGCGTTATGCGTCTTCGAGACCGAGTTGATGATCGTCTCCGTGTCCAGCGGCTGCAGCCACAGCGGGTCGATCACCTCGGCGCTCACGCCTTCGCCCTCGAGGATGTCGGCGGCCTTCGTGGCCTCGTGGATCATCCGTCCGTGGGCCACGATCGTGAGGCCGTCGCCCTCGCGAAGCACGTTCGCCTTGCCGATGGGGAGCGTGTACGGCTCCTCGGGAACCTCGCCCGGAAGCGCCATCAGGCCCTTGCACATCACGACGAACACGGGGTTCGGCTCGCGCGCGGCCGTGATGATCGCGCCCTTCACGTCGTAGGCGGTGGCCGGCATCACAACCTTCAGGCCCGGCGTGTGGCAGAGCCACGCCTCCAGGCTCTGGGAGTGCTGCGCGGCGAGGTTCATGCCCGCGCCCGACATCGTCAGGACGGTCACCGGCAGCGTCGCCTTGCCGCCGAACATGTACCGCATCTTCGCGAGCTGGTTGACGATCTCGTCCATGCACTCGCCGATGAAGTCCATGAACATGATGTCCACGATCGGCTTGAGGCCCGTGGCCCCCGCCCCCACCGCCAGCCCGATGATGCCGGACTCGCTGATGGGCGTGTCGATGACGCGCTCCGGCCCGAACTCGTCGAGCAGGCCGCGGTAGATGCCGAACACGCTGCCGGCGCCAGCGACGTCCTCGCCGGCCATGAACGCCAGCGGTTCCTCCTGGAGCGCCTGGCGAACGCCTTCCGTGATCGCGAGGGTGTAAACGAGCTGCCGCCCGGCGGGCGCCTCTGCTGCGGTCATTGGTTCGCTCCTAACTCGCCGCCGTGGGCGTGTAGACGTCGTTCAGCAGGTCCGCCGGATCGGGCAGCGGGCTGCTCTCGGCGAATTTGATCGACTCGGTGATGTCGGCCATCACGGCGTCATGGACGGCCTGGATCTCCTCGGCCGTCATCACGCCCATCTCGATCATCCGCTGCTCGTGCTGCGGGATCGGATCGCGCGCGCGCCACTCCTCGAGCTCCTCGTCGGTGCGGTAGTGCAGGCCGATACCGCGCAGGCCGACATGGTCGACGAAGCGGTAGGTCTTGCACTCCACCAGCGTGGGTCCGCCGCCCGAGCGGGCCCGCTCGATCGCCTCGCCCGCGGCCTCCCAGACCGCGATCGCGTCCATGCCGTCGCAGATGACGCCCGGCATGCCGTAGCCGGCCGCGCGGTCCGCGACATCGCTGATCGCCTGGTGCTCCGCCTGCGGGGTGAACTCGCCGTATCCGTTGTTCTCGCAGACGAACACGACCGGGAGCTTCCAGATGGCGGCCATGTTGGCGGCCTCGTGGAAGGCGCCCTCGTTCGTCGCGCCGTCGCCGAAGAAGGGGACGGCCACGTTCATCGAGTCGCGCCCCTCGACGCGGGCGAGGTACTTGTTCGAGAAGGCAGCGCCCACGGCGATGGGCGGGCCCGCCGCCACGATGCCGTTCGCCCCGAGCATGCCCGCGTCCACGTTGGAGATGTGCATGCTGCCGCCGCGGCCCTTGTTGTAGCCGGTCTCCCGGCCGAACAGCTCGGCGTACATGAGCTTGAACTCGCCGCCCTTGGCCACCAGGTGGCCGTGGCCGCGATGCGTGCTCGTGATCTGGTCCTGGTCGCTCAGGTGCACCATCACGCCCGAGGCGACCGCTTCCTCGCCGATGTACAGGTGCAGCGCCCCCGGCGACTTGCCCTGCTCCATCAGCTTGCCCGCCTCTTCCTCGAAGTGGCGAATTCGCACCATCCGGAGATGGAGGTCCTTCAGGACCTCTTCGCTTGGTTCCATTGCCTGGCTGCTGTTGGCCACGGCCGCCTCCGCGCACAGTGGGATAGGGACGCCTCCGCGGGCGTCCGAGCGCCCGCGCATCGTACAGGACCGCTCCCACTCGACAAAGGCGCGCCTCCCCTTCCCCTCCGCACTTTCCGTGAGGGGCGCGACTCTCTAGAATCGCGCCCTGCCAAACAGGCGGCCGCGGCCCTGGATCCGCCCGGTCGCACCCAACAACTAGGGAGGTTCCCACACCATGGATCTTGGACTGCAAGGCAAGAAGGCCCTCGTTACGGCCGCCAGCCAGGGCATCGGCAACTTCATCGCCAACACCCTCGCCGCCGAAGGCGCCGATGTCGCCATCTGCGCCCGCACCGCCGACCGGGTCGCGTCCGCCGTCGAGGCCCTCAAGGCCCACGGCACGAACGTCTGCGGCGCCGCCTGCGATGTCGGCGACGGCGACGCCCTCAAGGCCTGGGTCGAGGCCAGCGCGGCCGAGCTCGGCGGCATCGACATCTTCGTCAGCAACGCCTCCGCCGGTGGCGGCGGCACGCTCTGGAACGAGCACTTCGCCATCGACATGATGGGCACGGTCAACGGCGTCGACGCCGCTGTCCCGTTCCTCACCGATTCGGAGTCCCCCAGCGTCGTCATCATCAGCACCTCGGCCGCCGTCGAGGCGTTCCCGCCGCCGCCCGCCACCTCGGCCGGCGCCTACGGGGCCATGAAGGCCGCGCTGCTGAACTACTCGGCCTTCGCCGCCCAGCAGCACGCCGCCGCGGGCATCCGCTTCAACGTCGTCTCGCCCGGCCCCACCTACTTCGAAGGTGGCCCCTGGCACAACATCGAGCAGGCCATGCCGCCGTTCTTCGAGATGATCGCGAACGGCATCCCCCTGCGCAGCAAGACCAAGCCCGATACGCTCGCCGGCCAGATGGGCACCGGCCAGGAAGTCGCCAACGTGGCCGCCTTCCTCGCCAGCCCGGCTTCCAGCCACACCACCGGCACCAACGTTGTCGTCGACGGCGGCTTCACCCGCCGCGTCGCCTTCTAGCTCACGAACAGCGGGAGTCCCGCGCCGGCAGGCTCCGGCGCGGGACTCCTCGCGCTCCGTCGCCACGCACGCCCCGCGGGGAGGCCGCCATGCCGAGAATCGACGCCTACCTCATCACCGGGGGCAAGTGGCACGACATCAACTTCGCCCGCCTCGAGCTCCTGAAGCTCCTCCACGAGGACGGCGACGTGCGCGTCCGCGTCGGCGAGGACTACAGCAACACCGAGGCCATCGGCGCCGCCGACTTCCTCATCAGCTACACCTGCGACGTGCACCCCACGGTCGAGCAGCAGGAGGTCGTGCGCGATTTCGTCGCGAGCGGCAAGCGCTGGTTCGCGCTCCACGGCACCAACTCGGTCATGGACTTCCAGGCCGACGGCGTCCACTGCCCGCGCGACTACCCCATCCTCATGGAGACGCTCGGCAGCCAGTTCCTCGCCCATCCCGCCATCGAGCCCTACCCCATCACCGTGAGCGAGTCCGCGAAGGACCACCCCCTCGTGGCCGGCATCGAGCCCTGGCAGTGCGAGGACGAGCTCTACCTGTGCGAGTACCACGGCGACATCATCCCGCTCATGGAGACGCGCTTCGCCGGGGATAGCGGCGCCGGGTTCTACGAGCACGACTGGCCCAACGACGAGCCCCGCCTCGTGATGTACCTCCACCCCGTCGGCGAGGGCGAGGTGCTCTACTTCACGCCCGGCCACCGCCGCTCGAAGTACGACATGCAGGACCCGCCCCTGAGCGTTCCCGAGTGGCCCGTTCCCGAGCTGGGCGCCTGGACGGAGCCCACCTACTACGAGGTCCTCCGCCGCGGCATCGAGTGGGCCAAGGAGCCCACCCGCGCGGCCGCCGCCGCCGGCCAGGCCTAGCTTCCCGGCGCTTCGTCAGGCGAACAGCAGCGGGTTGTCCGGCATCTCCCCGAGGAGCATCGCGCCCAGCGTGTCGAAGTTGCGTGGCGAGGTGCCCGCGTGCTGCGTGGCCGCGTGCATGTCCCGGAAGCAGCGCTCGATCGGGCTCGTCTGGAAGACGGAGGTGCCCCCCGCCGCCGTGTGCACCAGGTCCGTCGCGTAGGCGGCGCTGCGCGTCGCGTTCGTGCCCGCCAGCGAGAGATCCCGCCGCTGCTCCAGGCTCACCTCGTCGCCCCGCAGGACCGCCTCCCAGGTCTCGTCGACCCTCTCGTAGAGCCACGAGCGCGCGGACTGGACGGCGGCGTGCGCCTTGGCGACCTCGTTGCGGATGGCGGTGTTGTCGCTGACCCGCGCCTGCGAGGTGCGGGCCGTCTTCGTCTTGGCGAGCTTGATGAACTCGTCGATGGCGCGCTGCGCGATACCGGTCGCGATGATCCCGATGGGCGCTCCCAGGATGCCCATCACGGGGAAGCGGTAGAGCGGCCCCTGGAAGTGCTTGCCAGGCTTTGCCCCCATCCCGAAGCCCGAGGTGCGGTACTCCGGCGCGAATGCGTTCTCCACGGCTACGTCGTTGCTGCTGGTGGCGCGCAGCCCGACGACGTGCCACGTGTCCACGATCTCCGCTTCCTCGCGCGGGAAGCTGACGAAACGCATCTCTGGGATGCCCATCGGCGTCATCCGCGGCCTGCCGTTCTCCGTGACCATGATGCCGCCGCCGACCCACTTCGCATGGCTCGACCCGCTGCAGAAGGGCCAGCGCCCGGTCACGCGGTAGCCGCCCTCGACGACCTCGGCGGGATTGAAGGGGAAGATACCCCCCGCCCCGACCGCGCTCACGGGCCCGTCCGCGTACGACTCCGCGACGGACTCCTCGGAGCTGGACGCCCCCAGCGCTGCTCCCGTGGACCAGATCCAGAGGTTCCAGGCGGCGGAGCCATGCACCTGCGCCACCTTCTCGAACAGCTCGAAGCCCTCGCGCGGCGTGGACTCGAGGCCGCCCAGCGACTCCGGCACCCAGACGCCCAGCAGGCCCTCGTCCTTGATCGCCTCGAAGGTGCGATCCGTCAGGCGCCGCTCGCGCTCGGCCTCATCGAGGTCTTCCGCCACGATGGGCGCGATCGCATCCGCGCGCTCCAGCAGCGTCTTCGTGTCCGTCTGGGTTGCGGTGGCCATGTTCCTTGCTCCTTCGGTATGGGGGCGCGATGAGGGCGCGGCGCTAGGCGCGCGGCAGCCCGAGGCCGCGCGTCGCGATGATGTTGCGCTGGATCTCGCTGGTGCCGCCGGCGATCGTCTCGCGAACCTGGTTCACGTAGCCGACACCCGGCATCCCCTTCAGCGGCGCCTTCTCGTCGGAGATATCGCCCCACATGCCGACCATGTGGGAGGCCGTGCGCGCGATGCGCTGGCTCAGCTCCGTCGTGAACAGCTTCGCGATCGAGGACTCCGCGTTCGGAATCTCGCCCGCGTCCTGCATCGAGATGATGCGGTAGGCCAGCATCGTCGCCGTCTGCACCTCGATGAAGCGCTCCGTCCACTCGTAGCGGACCGCCTCGTAGGTGGTCAGGGGAATCTCGTCCTTGTGCTCGCGCAGCCAGGTGAGGTTGCGCTCGACGCCCTGCCGCAGCCCGATCGGCGTGCCGATCGACGAGCGCTCGAAGTCGAGCGTGGTCGTGCCCACGTACCAGCCGCGGTTCACCTCGCCGATGATGTTTCGCGCCGGAACGCGCACGTCCTCGAAGAACACCTCGTTGAAGTCGTGCCCCCCGGTCATGTTCACCAGCGGTTGCACGGTGATGCCCGGCGTCTTCATGTCCAGCAGGAAGTAGGTGATGCCCCGGTGCTTGGGCGCGTCCGGATCGGTGCGCGCCAGCATGAACATCCAGTGCGCGCGGTGCGCCAGCGAAGTCCAGATCTTCTGGCCGTTGATCACGTAGTCGTCCCCGTCGCGCACGGCGCGCGTCTGCAGGGAGGCCAGGTCCGAGCCCGAGCCGGGCTCGCTGTAGCCCTGGCACCACTCAATCTCGCCGCTGAGGATGCCGGGGATGTGCTGCTGCTTCTGCTCCTCCGAGCCGTGCTCGATGAGCGTCGGCCCGAGCATCATCAGGCCCAGGCCGCCCAGCCGCGGGGCGCCCGCCTCGGCGAACTCCTGGCTCAGGATGAACTGGTCCATCGGCTTCATGCCCGCGCCGCCGTACTCCGAGGGCCACGCCGGCGCGATCCAGCCGCGCTCCGCCAGCGCCACGCGCCACGCCTCCCAGAGCGGCTTCTCCTCCTCCGGCCTGCCCATCGGGAACCTGCCCCGGATCTCCTGGGGGCAGTAGTCCCGAAGGAAGTCCTGTACCTGTACGCGCCACTCGGCCTGCGCCGGGCTGTCTCGAAAATCCATGTTCCGGGCCTCTCTCCGGAATCCCGGGAGTCATCGGGATTCGCCTGTCTGCTTGAGCGAACGTCAAGCATAGACGCACCCCTCCGCTATCGCCACGCGCCTGAACCCGAGCTTGTTGACGCCGGGCCTAGAATGGCGAGCATCGAACGACCGGCCACGGTCCTGCCGTACGGCCGGCGATAGAAGAGGGGGAACGAAATGGCTGAAGGATATTGGGGCAAGTACTGGCGAAGGCGCGTCTCGCGCCGTCGAGTCCTCGTCGGGGGCGCCGCGACCGCCGCCGGCGCCGCCGGCCTCGTGGCCGTCGGCTGCGGCGACGATGACGACGACGAGCCCGCGCCCGCCGCGACGGCTGCGGCCACCGAGGCCGCCGACGCCGACGAGCCGGACGAGGCCGCGGCCACGGAGGCCGCGGCCACGGAGGCCGCCGCCACCGAGGCCGCCGCCACCGAGGCGGCCACGCAGGCCGCCGCCACCGGCCCCCGGTCGGGCGGCACGTTCAAGGCGCAGCGCGCCTTCGCCGAAACGGGCTACGACCCCGCCATCACCATCACCGGCTACACCTGGGCGGCGCTTACCTACAACCACCTCCTCGGCTACTCCCTGATCGAGGACGAGGCCTGGGGCGATGCCGCCCAGAGCTGGGAGTACGCCGATCCCGTCACGATCGTCTTCAACCTCGAACCCAACCTCCGCTTCAACCCCGAGGCCGCGGGCGGGCGCCCGATCACGTCCAGCGACATCGCCTACAGCTACGCGCGCCTCCCCGCCGCCTTCACCGACCTCGGCTCCGAGGTCAACCCCATGCAGTTCTCCTTCATGGCCGGGTTCGACATGCCCGACGACTCCACCTTCGCCCTGAAGATGGCCTACCCGTGGGTCTCCGCCATCCCCACGCTCGCCTCCACCTCCCTCGCCATCGTCGCTCCCGAGGTCGTCGAGGCGAGCGGCGGCAATCTCACCGACACCGTCAACGCCGGCGGCGGGGCCTACATGTTCGAGTCCCGCGGGCTCGACGGCTTCAACTCCTACATGCGTAACCCGAACTACGCCGGCCATACCACCGCCCGCGGGCGCTTCACCAAGGATCCGCCCTACATCGACAGCTGGGAGGACGCCCTCATCACCGATTCCGCCACCGCCGAGGCCCGCTTCCTCGCCGGCGACTCGGACATCCTCACCGGCGTCGTCGGCGGCATCGACGCCATCAAGGCCGACGAACTCCGCGGCCAGGACGGTGTCACCATCATCAGCGGGCCCACCAACACCCACCTCGTGATGGCGCTCGACGCGCTCAAGTGGGCGCGCGTCCCGCAACTGCGCGAAGCCCTTTCCCTCTCGATCGACTGGGACGGCTACATCGACATCGTCCACGACGGCAACGGTATCCGCGGGGCGCCCGTCGGCCCCCGCTTCCCCCAGGTCCTCTCCCAGGACGAGATCCGCCAGCTCCAGCAGTTCGATCCCGAGCGCGCCCGCCAGTTGTGGGAGCAGGGCGGCGGCGATCAGGTCTTCCCCGACGGCCTCACCACGCTCCTCGCCACCTTCGCGAACACGATTGGCACCGAGTTCATCTCTCAGAGCATCGAGGAGAACCTCGGCATCAACGTGACGATGATGCCGGTGGATCTCGCCACCTACGTCTCCAGCCTCACGGCCCCGCCGGGCTCGAAGATCTGGGACTTCGCCCTCGTCACCGAGAACACCCTCTCGACCATCCCCGACTACAACGCCCTCACCCACTACGTGCCGCTGGGCTACGGCGGGGCCTTCGGCCTCTTCATCCACGAGCACCCGCAGGCGCCGCTCATCCCGCCCGAGGTCATCGATATCACGCACGACCTCGGGAAGCCCATCCAGGACCTCTACAACGCCCAGTCCGTGACCCACGACCCCGAGCAGCGCACCGCCCTGCTGCACCAGTTGCAGCGCCTCCTCTTCACGCAGTTCTGCTGCACCTTCCCCGTGCCCGTGGGTGCGACGGAGCAGCACGCCGTGCGCAGCCGCGTCCAGAACGTGCCGTTGCCCCCGGACTTCCGCGATAACGGCTCCATGGGCTACCGCCGAGCCCAGAACATGTGGCTCGCCGACGCCTAGCGGCGGCAGTCGGTCCCGGCCCTCGCGCTATTGAAAGGCGCATGGGCTTCCGTTATGAATGCCGTGATTGGCCCGGAATTGCCGGGCTCCCAGGAGGGATGAAATGGCAGAAGGGTATTGGGGAAAGTACTGGCGCCGGCGCGTGTCGCGACGGCGAGTCCTTGCCGGAGGCGCGGCCGTTGGCGCCGGCGCCGCCGCCCTCGTGGCCGTTGGCTGCGGAGACGATGACGATGACGACAGCGCCGCCCCGGCGGCCACCCAGGCGGCGCGCGCGACCGAGGCTGCACAGGCAGCCGAGGACGAGCCCGAGGCCACCGAGGCTGCACAGGCCGCCGAGGCCGAAGCGACCGAGGCCGCACAGGCCGCCGAGGCCGAGGCGACCGAAGCCGCCGACCCCATCCAGCGCGGCGGCACCTTCCAGCACCAGAAGTCGGCCCAGAACACGACGCTCGACCCCTCGGTCACCGTAACCGACCCCACCTGGACGGCGCTCACCTACAACCACCTGCTCGGCTACTCGCTGGTCGAGGAAGAGGCCTGGGGCGACGCCGCCAACGGTTGGGAACAGCCCGACGGCACCACCCTCGTCTTCAACCTCGAGGATGGCCTGAAGTTCAACCCCAACGCCGCCGGTGGCCGGGACCTGACCTCCGAGGACGTGGCTTTCAGCTACAGCCGGTTCCCGTCCAGCCTTTCCGACTTCGGCTCCGAGGTGAACCAGCTGCAGTGGGGCTGGATGGGCGTCGATCGCGGGGCTTCCTTCGATACGCCCGATGCACAGACCCTGACCATCAACCTGGCGTTCCCGTGGGCCTCCGCCATCCCGTCGCTGGGGTCAAGCGCCATGGCCATCGTCAACCGCGAGGCGGTCGAGGCCGCCGGCGGGGGTCTCCACGATGTCCCGAACGCCGGCGCCGGCGCCTACATGTTCGAGAACATCGACGAAACCGGAAACACGTACGTACGCAACCCCAACTACCGGGGCCACTCCAGCTCCCGTGGGCGCTTCACCGATGAAATGCCCTACATCGATCGCTGGGAAGACGCCATCATCGTCGATCAGGCCTCCCGCGAGGCGCGCCTGCTGGCGGGTGACGCCGACGTCCTCGGAGGCATTGACAAGATCCAGGCGCAGCTGTTCGAGGGCGAGGAGAACGTCCAGGTCATCGAAGGGCCGGCCAACGACCACGCGATCATGGAGCTCGACGCCTTCAAGTGGGCCCAGCACCCGCTCCTCCGTGAGGCGTTGTCGCTCTCGATCGACTGGGAGGGCTACATCGATGTTGTCCTCGACGGCGAGGGCATCCGCGGCGCTCCCGTCGGCCCGGCGTTTTCGCAGGTGCTTCCCCAGGACGAGATTCGCGAGCTTCAGCAGTTCGACCCCGAGCGCGCCCGCGCACTCTGGGCGCAGGGCGGCGGCGACGAGGTCTTCCCCGACGGGTTCGTAACCGTCATCGCGACCTTCGGCGCCAGCACTCGCCACATCGAGTTCATCGCCCAGAGCATCGAGGAGAACCTCGGCGTTCCCACCCGCCTCGAGCCGGCCGACCTCGCCACCTACGTGGCGATCGCGACGGCGCCGCCGAGCGAGAAGATCTGGCACTACTTCATCGCTGGTGAGAACTCGCTCTCCACCATCCCCGACTACAACGCGCTCACGCACTACGTGCCCAATGGCTACGGCGCTATCTTCGGCGGTCTCTATACCTTCGATCATGTGCTCTCGGCGTTCTACGACGAGGAGATCATCGCGGTCACGGACGAGATCGGGAGCGAGCTCCAGGGTCGCTACGACCTCCAGGGCGCGACTGTCGACCCGGAGGAGCGCAAGCAGGTCCTCCAGGATATGCAGCGGTATATCTTCACGAACTTCTGCTGCGTCCTGCCCCTGCCCGTGCCCTCAGTCCAGTACTACGCCATGGGCGCGCGCCTGCGGAACGTCCCGCCCGTGCCCGACATCGCCAACAACGCGTCGATGGGCTACCGGCGCGCCCAGAACATGTGGATCGCCGGCTAACGGGTTGAGCGAGTGCCCGGTCCCCGGCCGGTGTGGTCGGGGACCGGAGGTTCTGGGAACGGAGGGAAGGAGGAGTCATGCAGGCGTACATCATCCGCCGGCTGCTGCTCGTTCCCTTCACCCTCGTCATTATCTCGATCATCGTCTTCATCTTCATGCGCCTCGTTCCGGGCGATGCCGCCGATGTCCGCTGTGGAGCCGCCGGCAACTTCGACCAGCAGTGCTTCGACGTCGTGCGGGAAGAGCTCGGGCTCAACGAGAACAAGGTCAACCAGTACTTCAAGTGGCTGGGCGACATCGTCCTCCGCGGTGACTTCGGCTACTCCCTCTCCCAGCGCGCCCACATCAACGAGGAGATGGGCCAGCGCATCTGGAACACGGCCCAGATAGGACTGCTCTCCATCGCCTTCACGCTCTTGATCGGCATCCCCGTGGGCGCCGTCTCCGCCGTCAGGTCCGGAACGATGCCGGACTACGTGCTGCGCTTTCTCGCGGTCATGGGGCTCTCCGTGCCCAATTTCTGGATCGCGACGCTCGTGGTGATCTTCCCCGCCGTGTGGTGGGGAACGCGCGTCGCCCCCGACTGGGTCGGCTGGGAAGAGCCGCTCACCCACCTCCAGATCCTGGCCATCCCCGCCTTCATTATCGCGCTCGCCGGGGGTGGCACCATCGCCCGCATCGTGCGTTCCTCCATGCTCGAGGTGCTGCGAAGCGACCAGGTGCGGACCGCCCGCGCCAAGGGACTGCGCGAGTCCGCCGTCGTCTCCCGCCACGTCTTCCGTCCGTCCATGATCGCGCTCTTCACGATCATCGGGCTCCAGTTCAGCCTGGTGCTGGGCGGCTCCGTCATCATGGAGAGCATCTTCAACATCCCCGGCATGGGTCTCTGGGTCATCTCCGCCGTCGGTGAGCGCGACTTCATGATCATCCAGGCGGTGGTCGTCGTCTTCGCCACCTGGTTCCTCATCATCACCCTGCTCGTCGATATCGCCTATGCGTGGGTCGACCCGCGCATCCGGTACTGATCGGAGCCGTCGCGATGACCACCGCTGAAGAAGTCGCCGGCTCCCTCGGCCTTGAGGCGCGACCGAATGCCGCCCGCAGGGGGCTCACCGCCCTCGGCCGCTTTGTCCGCACGCAGCCGCTCGGCACGGTCGGCGCCATCATCATCATCGTCATGATTGTCGGCTCCGTGTTCGCGGGGCAGCTCAACACCGTTGACCCCAAGACCTCCATCCGCGA
This sequence comes from Tepidiformaceae bacterium, assembly GCA_965203115.1. Taxonomy (GTDB): domain Bacteria; phylum Chloroflexota; class Dehalococcoidia; order Tepidiformales; family Tepidiformaceae; genus UBA2991. Next base: position 1,008,712 of record OZ241859.1, read on the forward strand.
AGCGGGCCCTCTCGACGCCCCCAACAGCGATAACTACTTCGGCACCGACCGAAGCCGGCGAGACGTCTGGTCGCGCGTGCTCTACGGGGGCCGCCCCACGCTCCTCATCGGTTTCGGCGCGGTCGCCATCACCATGGCCGCGGCCATCGTGCTCGCACTCGCCGCCGGCTTCCTGGGGGGGATCGTCGATGTGATCATCTCGCGCTTAATCGAGATCATCATCGCCGTGCCCGCCATCTTATGGCTGCTCATGTTCACCACCGCCATCGATCGCAGCGTTCAGACGCTCATGTTCTCGGTGGCCTTCACCTTCACGCCCATTGCCATCCGTCTCTTCCGGGGCAACGTGATCCAGGAGCGATCCGTGACCTATGTGGAGGCCGCGCGGGTGATCGGCGCCTCCGGCGGGCGCATCATGTTCCGCCACATTCTGCCCAACCTCGCGCCGCTGGTAATCGTGGCCGCCAGCATCACCATTCCCGCCGCCATGCTCGCCGAAGCGGGGCTCACCTTCCTCGGCCTCGGGCTCGAGCCGGGCACACCCTCATGGGCCCAGGACCTCGGCCCCAGCAACCGCCCCTACTTCCGGCTCGCCTGGTGGCTCGTGATCTTCCCCGGCGCCGCCCTCGCGCTCGCCGTCCTCGCCTTCAACTTCTTCGGCGATTCCATCCGCGACGTGCTCGACCCGCGCCTCCGCGGCTCGGGCCTCATCTAGGGAGCGGGACGGCTCAAGCGCCTACGACTGGCTCTCCAGCGAGCGCAGCATGGCGCCGCCGTGGTGGTAGTCCACCTCCAGCGTCACCTTGCCCGCGTCGTCGAACTCCAGGTAGGTCATCCCGTCGGAGTACCACTTCTTGCCCTTGTGCTCCGCCCCGAAGGCCTCGTGCGTGACCGTCGCGCTCATGCGCCAGGTGAAGGCGACGCCGTCGTCGGCCGTCCAGAACTTCTCCGGGATGAGCGCCAGGTCGGGGGCGCCTTCCAGGCCCCCCGCGAAGAACTCGCGGATGGCCGGCCAGCCGACCTTGTCCTCGCCCGCCACGATGTCGCGCAGGATGCACTCCTCCGCGAAGAAGGGCCCGGGCGCGTCCGCGTCGCCGCTGCTCCACGCCTTGAACAGCTCGGTGGCCGTATCGATCTCTTTCTGTCCCGCCATGGTGTGTCTCCCTTACTCGCCCTCCCGGGCGTATGACATGCCGATGATAGTGGAGAGGTGATTGATCATTGAGAGCTTGAGGGCCGTCCCGATGGCCGCCATATTCGGCGCCGGGTTCGCCCCCGTTATGAAGATGCGCAGCGCCGAGGTATTGGCGCAGGCGCCCTTGAACTGGTTGAACACGTCCCAGTAGGCCCACGTCTCCTTCGTGATCACGTGGCCCGTCACGTCGGCGATGTACTCGCGCCACTGGGGCGGCTCCATCACGCCCCGCCCGCGCATCCCGCCCAGGAAGAGCCAGTCCTCGTTCGGGTCGCCGATGTGCGAGAACTCCCAGTCCGTGAACGCCTGCACCGCGTCGCCCTGGTGGATGAAATTCAGCGGGCCGGGATCGCCGTGTACCAGCGTGAGATGCAGGTCGTCGGGCGCGTTCCGTCTCAGCCACGTCGCCGCTTCCTCGAGCAGGGGCTCGGGCAGCACGCGGCCCCAGCGATGCACCTCCATCCAGCGGTCGACCTGCTGGTGGACCGCGTCGACCGGCACCGAGGGGATACGCGCGAAGCGGATCTCCTTGGCCCGCCAGTCGATCTGGTGCAGCTCGTGCAGCTTCGTGACGTAGTCGCGCAGGGCCGCCTCGTTGGGCGGGCCGCTGCTGCCCTCCACCCAGTCCATCATGAAGAACGGCGTGCCGATCACCGCCGGGTCGAGCTCCACGAAGCGGATGTTGGCCACGGGGAAGCCCGCCGCCCGCATCGAGCGCATCGTGCGGATCTCGTCGAGGGAGTTCGTCCCGAACATTCCCGCCTGCTCCACCCGCAGCGCGAACGAGCGCTCGACGGCCTCGCCCTCGCGCCGGTAGCTCGCGTTCACGCGGAACATCCCGCGCGAGTGGCCGATCGTGATGCGCTCGAGCGGTCCCACCTCGACCCCGTCGTCCGACGAGAGCTTGGCGGAGAGGTAGGCGGCGAGCTGCGGCCGCGCGACCTCAATGTTCAACACGGCGCGGCCTCCCCCCGAATGCCATCAGCATCGGCATCGTCTCGTTCAGGGTGTCCGCCGCCTGCTGGACGATGAGCGGCCGCAACCGCTCACGGATGGCGTCTGCCTCCGCCGAGTCGTTCGCGACCGCGTGGCTCAGGAGCAGGCTCGCCTGTTGCAGCGCCGTGAACCCCCGCGTCTCGCCCTCGCTCCCCGCCAGCACCGCCTCCAGCCCCGGGTGGTCCCGCAGCAGGCCGGCGATGACGGCCTCAACCGCGTCCACCTGCGCGTCGACGTGTTCGTCGCCGGCGATGAGCGCCCGCGCGTACTCGAGCGTGCCCATCAGCTGGCTCGCCGCCGCCCGCGCCCAGGTGTCCTCCAGGTTGGGCAGCAGCTGGTTCTCGATCGTGTGCAGCGCTCCCGCGAGCACCTCGTCGACGGTCGGGCGTTTTGGCTCCGGCATCGGCGTTCGCGCTAGCCGCCGCGGAGCGCCGCGGCCGCCTCGGCCTCGCGTTCGAAGTCCCAGCCGCCGCCCCAGAGCGGGTCCTTCGGGTTCTCGCCGATGTAGTCCATGCCCTCCTCCATGAACCACTCGAAGGTGTGGGCGTGGCCGCTGCGGAAGTCGTACTCGTTTTCGAAGCCCATCAGGGTCTCCGCCTTGCGAATGCTCAGCACGGAGTGGTGCATGCGCCCGAAGAGGTGGCCGAACACCGGCTTGTTCTCCGGTTGGCGCCAGTTGAATCCCATGTCCGGCAGCTTCTCCTCGGGGATGTACACGATGTCCGCCGGCTTCCCCACGATGTCCGCAAGCGTCTCCACGTAGTACTGCGTCGTCACGCCCTCGTTCGTCAGGTTGAACGCCTCGCCCTTGGCCGCGTCCTGTCCGGCGATGTCGATCTGGAAGCGCACGAGGTCGTCCACGTGCCCGTACGAGCAGGTCACGAGGCCCTCGTGCGGGATCAGGATGGGCAGGCCCCGCAGGAGGCGCAGGAACATCGGCGCCTCCATGTCGTAGATGTTGTTGTTCGGCCCGTAGATCGCCGCCGGCCGCACGGCCGTCACCGGGAATCCCGTCTTCCGGTGCTGCTCGAACAGCCGCTTCTCCGTGTATGCCTTGAACCCGCCGTACGTGTCCCGGGGCTGATCCGTGTACGCGTTTGTCTCCGGCCAGGGCATGTTGCCCGACGGCTCGTAGCACATGATCGAGCTGCAGTAGACGTAGTGCCCGATGTTCCCGTCGAGCAGGTCGATGAGGAAGTCGAGGTCCGACTTGCCCGCCACCATCACGAACCCGGAGATGTCGAACACCGCGTCGAACTCGCGGCCGCCCAGCGCCGCCTTCATCGACTCGTTGTCCGTCCGGTCGGCGATGAGCCGCTCCGTCCCCGGCGGCAGGTCGACCGAGGTGACGCCCCGGTTGAGCACGGTCACCTCGTGACCGCGCGCGGCCAGCTCCTTCACGGTGCGAAGCCCCACGAACGTGGAGCCTCCGAATACCAGCGCCTTCATCGCCTTCCCTCCATGTGCTCGTGAGCGCTCGCTCGGGGACTGTTACTCGAAAACGACCGCCTCAAGGTGCGCGAGGCCCACATCGTCGCCGCTCCGCAGCAACGTGAAGCTCTCCGCCCAGGCGTGGTCGAACTCGCGCTCGGTGCCGTCTTCCTCGACGATCTTCTGGGGGTCCGAGGCGTCCCACACCTCGCCCTCGACATGATACTCGCCGCGCCAGACGCCCTGCCCCAGGCCGTCGTTGAAGCCACCGAAGTAGCCCCCGCCCTGGCAGTACACCCAGCCCAGGTCCTCGAACTCGTACTCCCGCTTCGTGCCGTTCTCGTCCGTCAGCGCGAAGGTTCCCGACTTCACCCGCTTGGGTCCGTCTGGGTAGAACTCCAGGTCGTGCTCGATGGCCGTGACTCCGAGCTGCGAGTCCGCCAGCAGGATGGCGCCCTCCTCCTGGAGACGCGTCCCGTCGTTCCGGTCCAACGTCTGGTAGAAGCCGCCGTGGTCGGGCATGCGGTACAGCACCCACTGGCGCAGCGCCTGCACCCGCTCCCGCCGGAACTGCGAGGGGGCGCCGTGCTCCTGCGGTCCGCCCCGCCCCGGCATCGACCCCCACGAGTGGTTGCGGAAGAAGAACCACTTGTCCGGCGTCGCCGTGTACGTCCGGTCCCCGACCGTCACGGACCCCTCGACCGTGCCGATCACCTCGTACACGGCCCGCGAGCGCGTGAAGCGCCCGTTCTCGCGCACGTACGACGGCTGGTCCTCGTAGGGGACGGCCGTCGAGCGGCAGGTCAGGTCGCAGGAGATGCCGTACTCGTTCTTTTCGAGCACCAGGCGGACCGTCTCCATCGGCTCGACGATCTCGATGCGGAGCGGCCCGATGCCGATCGTGTTCATGTCCGACCGCAGCCGTCGCGAGAGCCGGATGTTGTGCTGCTTCCCCTCGTGCCGGATGCACACGAACCCGTCGATCACGTCGTTGTTCGTGTAGAGCCGCACCAGCCCGATCATCTGGATCTTGCCTTCGGTGTCGCACAGGCAGATGTAGTGACCGTCGTTCCAGTGCTTGTCCGTCGCGGCCACGGCCCCGAACGCTTCGGTGATCTGGTGCACCGGGTGCTCGTCGAAGTTGGTCAGGCCGTAGTCGCTCATCGCTGTATCCCCTCGCCCCCGCTCGCGCGGGCTAGCCGTGCGCCACTTCGACGAGCGGTGCGAAGAAGTCGACCTGGTCGATCCAGTTCTGCGGGCTCGGGCAGGGCTCCCAGAACCCGGTCTCGATGATAACGTGCTCGATGCCCGCCTCCTTCGCCTCCTCGACCTTCGGCTTCATGTCGTCGGCCGTGCCGCTCCACGACATGGGCCCGAAGAAGCCGCCGTGCCAGGGCTCGATGCCCGGCATCGTCGGGTTGGCGAAGATGCGCATGTAGTTCTTCAGCGGCCCGCGGCCGTACTCGGCGGCGAGCGCGTTCAGGCCGGCCATGCCCTGCATCACCATCTCCGGCGGCGCGCCCGCGGGGTTCCAGGCGTCGGCCAGTTCGGCGATACGCCGCTGCCCCTGCGGGTTCCCGCCACCGCCCATCGCGATCTCGATCTGGGGCTCGCCGGCCGCGTTCCGCTGGACGGGCTTCGGCGAGCTGTCGCACTTCGGCACGTCGAAGAACTCGCCGTGGTACTCGACCGGGTCCGGCAGCCAGCAGGCCTTCAGCGCCCGCACGAAGTCCGTCATGCGCGCGCCCCGCTGGGTGAAGGGCGTGTCCATGTGGTCGTACTCGTCCTTGCTCCAACCCAGCCCCAGGCCCGCGATCACGCGCCCGCCCGAGAGGATGTCGAGCGTCGTCAGGCGCTTCGCCAGCAGCAGGGGGCGGTAGTACGCGGTCACCAGGATCGACGTCCCGATCTGCACCCGCTCCGTCGCCGCCGCCACGAACGCCAGCAGCTCGATGGGCGAGAGCATGCAGCGATACGGATCCGGCATCTTCACCTCTGTGGGGCCGCCCGCGTAGCCGACCTGCGGGTCGTCCGGGACCATGAAGTGGTCCTGGACCCAGAGCGAGTCGAAGCCCGCGGCCTCGGCGTTCCTGGAGAAGCCGAGGACGGCCGAGCGGTCCGCGTGGGGGTTGAGCTGGGGCAGGCAGAGTCCGATCTTCATGGGCGAAATCACCGTCCGTCAGAAGTGCGCGCAGTCTACCCGGTTTCCGTAGGCGGCGATGGCCCCGTCGATCACGTTCAGGAGGCGGGTTTGTAAAGGAAACTTGACAGGCCATGGTGTGTCAAGGATACTTGACTTCGGAGGCGCCCAATGTTGGACCAGGACGTTGCCAAGCGAATCTACAACCGCTGGGTGTGGGTTGCCTTCATCGTCTACTCGGGTCTGCTCGCCGGCGTCATCACGGTCCTCCAGACCCACCCGGACGCGGCCTGGCGCTACCCCGTGGCCATCACGCCGATGATCCCGTGGGTCTTCACGGTCGCGGCGTACGTGCGCTACTACCGGCGCATGGACGAACTCCATCAGCGCATGGCCCTCGAGGCCTTCGCCTTCGCCTTCGCCGGAACCGCCCTCGTCACCTTCACCTACGGCTTCCTCGACTTCGCTGGGCTCTATCGCATCAACTGGTGGTTCGTCTGGCCGGTCATGGGGACGCTCTGGATCATCGGTGGCTTTGTCGCGAGGAAGCGCTGGCTGTGAAGAACACCCTGCGCGAACTCCGCGCCGAGCGCGGCTGGACCCAGGCCGACCTCTCCGGGGAGCTCGGCGTCAGCCGCCAGACCGTCAACGCCATCGAGACCGGCAAGTACGACCCCAGCCTCCCCCTCGCCTTCCGCATCGCGGCCCTCTTCGGTCGCCCCATCGAAACCATCTTCCACCCCGACGCCCCCTGACCCCACCCGGCTCTCGCCTCGCCGTCCTGGGGGTAGACACCCCCGCTCCTGCGTGATACTTAGTATCAAGAGCACGCCATCGAGCGCTGCCGTTGTCGGCCCTGGAGGCGCCAGCCACTGACCGTCCGCTTAGCCGGGGCAGGTACGCGGGACCCGGGGGGGCGCCCCGCGTACCTGCCCTCCGGGTCGTCCAGGCCCGTTCAGGGCTTGCACCCCCCGCCGACCTCTCGCGGGAGCTGTGCGTCGGCCGCTAGGCCGTCCAGCCCTGTGCCGGCCCCCTGGCCACAGGTCGCCCCCTGACCCCTAACCCCCGCCACCCGTAGACTCCCGCCTTAGCCCGCGACTCGGGCAGGGGGCAATCGGCATGGGACTCCTCGACGGCAAGAAGGCGATCATCCTCGGGGCTTCGAGCGGCATCGGCTGGGCCATCGCCGAGCGCTTCGCCGAGCACGGCGCCGAGCTCATCATCGCCGCCCGCCGCCAGGAGAACCTGGAGAAGCTCGCCTCCCAGATCGGCGCCACGCCCATCCGCTGCGACGGCCGCGACTACGACGACCTCAAGGCCCTCGCCGACGCCGCCATCGACAAGTGGGGCGACCTCGACATCGCCGTCAACTCCGCCGGCATCGTGCGCTTCAACCTGATCAAGGACATCACCCCCGAGGAGCTCCACGAGGTCGCCGACATCCAGTACTTCGGCTTCATCTACTTCATGAAGCACATGGGCAACGCCATGGCTTCCACCGGCGGCGGCTCGCTCATCAACATCACGTCGAGCACGGCCATCTCCATCCCCATCGGGCTCACGCCCTACTCCGCCGCCAAGGCCGCCATCAACTTCGCGACCAAGATCGCCGCCCGCGAGTTCGGCCCCGACCAGGTGCGCGTCAACGCTGTCGCCCCCGGCTTCGTTCCCACGGCCATGAACGCGTACGGCGGCGGCGGCACCCCGATCGACGAGGCCCGCGTCGACCTCCCCGAGGACTCGCCCTCCGCGAAGGCCTTCATCGAGCAGACCCCCCTCCAGCGCATCACCACCGTCGACGACTGCGCCGACGTCACCCTCGCCGTCGCCAGCGATCTCTTCGGCGACATCACCGGCCAGGTCATCCCCGTCGAGGGCGGCAACCACCTCCTGCGGCTGCCCTAGGAGAGCGCTCGCTTCGCTCGCTGAGTGGAGCGGCGGGCTCCCGCCCGCCTGAGGAGAGCGTTCGGCGCTTCGCGCCATCACTGAGTGGAGCGCTCGCGTTGCTCGCTGAGTGGCAACCGGTCCCTGGCGGGGCATGGCGTGTGCGCCAACGCCCACTCAGGCGGCGCAGCCGCCGCTCTCCTCAGCGCGGCCCCGCCGCGCGCTCTTCTCACCCCTCAGCCGCGCGACAGCGCGGCGCTCTCCTACTCCGTCAGCCAGCCGCCGTCGACGTTCAGGTAGATGCCGTTGACGTAGTCGGCCAGGGGCGAGCAGACGAATGCGACCGCGTTGCCGATCTCCTCCGGCTTCGCCCAGCGACCCGCGGGGATGCGCGCGATGCGGTTCGCGACCGCGTCGGCGAGCCCGTTGCCGGTCAGCTGGATCGTGGCGTTCGGGTCGAGCGGGGGCGGGTCGCCCGGGTTGACCCAGGTCGCGCCCGGCGCCACCGCGTTCACGGTGATGCCCGTGCGCCCCAGCTCCAGCGCGAGCGCGCGCGTGATCTGGAGCACGGCCGCCTTCGAGCCGTCGTAGGTCACGCCCACGCCCGGCGAGACCGCCTGCGTCGAGGCGATGTTGACGATGCGCCCGCCGTTCCCCGCGGCCAGCATCACGCGCGCCGCCGCCTGGCACCCGTAGAACACGCCGTCGACGTTGACCGACCAGAGCACGCGCCACATCTCCGGCGTGATGTCGGCGATGCCGCCGCCGTACTCTCGGTAGACGCCCGCGTTGTTCACGAGGATGTCGAGGCTGCCGTGGTCCGCGACGATCTGGTCGATGGCCGCGTCGAACGCGTCCTGGTCGGTCACGTCGAGCGGGAGGGCCGCCGCCCCCAGCTCCGCCGCCGTCGCCGCCGTTGTCTCCGGGTTCACGTCCGAGACGACGACCGTCGCCCCGCACTCGCCGAGCACCGTCGCGATGCCCTTGCCGATGCCCTGTCCGCTCCCGGTGACCAGCGCCACCTTGCCCTGGAGGTCGATCTCCTTCGCCATGTCCGTTCCTTTCGCTGTGGTGGTTGCCGTTGTCGGTCGGCGAATGCTACGCCGAGATCGTGCGCTCTTCCGACCACTTGCCTTCGAGCGCCCGCTCGACGATCTTCCATTCGCCGTCGCGACGCTCGAAGCGGTCGATATACGTCCCGCCCATGACCCAGATCGTGCCTTCCGCGCTCACATGGCTCGCCTGCACGTAGGTGCGGGCCGAGGCGCGGTCGCCGTCGAGCGTGATCTCGTAGTTCCCGAGCAGGTGCTGCGTATGTGCGTACCGCGAGAGCACGCCCTTCGCGTACTCCGCCGCCTCGTCGGGTGATAGCGCCTCGCCGTAGTGAACGACGGCGTCGTCGCTGAAGCACGTGCGGAAGCGCCCGTAGTCCTTAGCGTCGAGCGAGGTCGCGTAGCGGTCGATGATCTCGACGATCGCCTGTCGGTCGGCGAGCTGCTCCGTGGTCAGGTCCAAGCCTGCGTCCTCTCGAGCGGCTCCGAGCCCAGCGTCTCCGGCCATAGCTCGAACAGGTCGTCGATGTCGATGAACGGGTCATCGAAACGCAGCAGGCGCTCCCGCTCCGGCTCGCTGTAGAGCGTGATCGAGTGCCCGCGCGCCCCGAAGATGCGCCCGTTCGCCGCCGCGCCCGCGTCCGAGGCCAGCCAGACCGCGATCGGCGCCACGTTCTTCGGGTCGCGCGACGTGCCCGCCGCCGACTCGCTCGGCGGGGCGCCGTCCCTGTCGACCCCGAGGCCGCGGTCGGTCATGCGCGTCGAGGCCCCGGGCGCGATGCAGTTGCTGGTCACGCCGTAGCGGCTCAGGCCGCGCGCGTTCGAGCGCATCAGGCCGAGCTTGCCCGCGTGCGCTGCCGAGTAGTTCGGCTGCCCGCTGCTGCCGCGGATGCCCGCGTCGGAGGTGAAGTAGATGATGCGGCCGCCCTGCCGGGCCTGCCGCCAGTGGATGGCGGCGAACTTGGTCGGGGCGAAGCACCCCTTCAGGTGCGACTTGATCGAGCCGTCCCACTCGTCCTCGGTCATGTTGAAGATCATCCGCTCGCGCAGGATGCCGTGGGCGCAGCAGAGGATGTCGAGCTTCCCCCAGCGCTCCAGCGCCGTCCGCACGAGCCCCTCGGCGACGTCCATCTCGGACACGTCCCCGACCGCCCCGATCGCCTCACCGCCGGCGGCGGTGATCTCGTCGACGACGGCGTTGACGCGGCTCGGGTCGAGGCCCATGCGCCCCTCCACGTCCGCGCCCGTGTCCGCCACGATCACCTTCGCGCCGTTCGCCGCGTACAGCTTCGAGACCCAGCTGCCGATGCCGCCGGCCCCGCCCGTCACGATCGCGGTCTTGCCTGCCAGGTGCTTCACCATCGCTTCGCCTCCTACGGGAACGCCGGCTCGGGCGGCTTCAGGTCGTGCACCGCCAGGGTGCGCGGCATCTGCTCGAACAGCTCGTCGATGTCCCAGAACGGGTCCTGCGAGAAGATCGTCTGGTCCCGGAACGGCTCCCGCCAGATCGTGAACTCGTGCCCGGTCGTTCCCACGACCCGACCCGTCACGCTCGCCCCCTCGTCCGAGGCCAGGTAGACGATCGCCGGCACCACGTTCTTCGGGTCCATGCGCGTGCCCGCCGCCGAGAGGCTCGGCGCCGGTCCCTCGCGGTCGACGGCCCTGCCCCGGTCGGTCATGCGCGTCGAGGCGGCGGGAGCGATGCAGTTCGCGGTCACGCCGTAGCGGCTCAGCGCCTGCGCGGAGGAGAGCATCAGCCCGACCTTCCCCTGCTGCGCCGCCGAGTAGTTCGGCTGGCCCGCCTCCCCGCGCTGGCCCGCTCCCGACGTGAAGAAGATGAGGCGCCCGCCGTCGCGGCGCTCGCGCCAGTGGATGGAGGCGAACTTGGTCGGCGCGAAGCACCCCTTCAGGTGCGACTTCACCGAGCCGTCCCACTCCTCCTCGGTCATGTTGAAGATCATCCGCTCGCGCAGGATGCCGTGCGCGCAGACGAGGATGTCGAGCTTGTCCCAGCGCTCCAGCGCGGTGCGAACGAGCCCCTCCGCCACGTCCATCTCCGACACGTCGCCGATGGCCGGCACGGCCTCCCCGCCCGCCGCCGTGATCTCGTCGACGACGGCGTTGACGCGGCTCGGGTCGACCCCCATCCGCCCCTCAACGTCCGCCCCCGTGTCGGCCACGATAACTCTCGCCCCCTGTTCCGCGAATATCCGGCAGATCCAGGAGCCCATGCCCCCGGCCCCGCCCGTCACGATTGCCGTTTTGCCTTCCAGGTGCTTCGCCATAGCGCGCGCAGCCTAGGTGTGCGGCGCAGGCGCGTCAACGCGGGAAGACGTGGGCCCGGCTTACCCGGTCACCTTGCAGCGAATTGCCGACCAGTCGTCATCGACCGCCACCTGGGCGACCGTCTGCAACCCTACCGTTAGCGCGTAGCGACGGATGTCGTCCCGGTTGATGTCGGCGCTCAGGTGCTTCGAGGTGCCCTTGGGGTAGGCGATCCAGAGCTTGCCGTCCGGTTTCAGCAGCGTCTTGAGCCTCGGGGCCTCCGCCTCCAGCGCCTCCCGCGTCGTCACGAACACATCGATCACGTCGAACGTTCCGTCCTCCGCGGTGCACACCTCCACGTCGGAGGGCGCCTCAAGGGCAGCCGCGTGGGCCTCGGGGGCGTTCACGAGCAGGACGCGTTCGCCCGACCGCAGGTGCATCTTCTCGGCCAGCGTCTTCGCCACGAGCATCCCCGGGGTTCCGGTTCGGGAGAGTGGAGCACCCCCGCCGCCTATTATGGCCCCATGCCCCGCCTCGCCCTTCCCCGCCTGGGACGCGCCGACTTCGGCTTCCTCGCCCTCGCCGCCGCCATCATCGTCGGGGACCTGATCACGAAAGCGATCATCCGCGCCCGGCTCGACCGCGGGGATGCCTGGCCCGACCCCGACTGGAACGTCCGCATCGTGCACTTCACCAACACCGGCGCCGCCTTCGGCATCCTCGAAGGGGCGGGACCGCTGCTGATCGTGACGAGCGTCGTCGGGGTCGCGCTCATCCTCGTCTACCTCTTCAACCCCGGCATGGCGAGCCCCCTCGTCCGCGCCGGACTCGCGCTCATGCTGGGCGGCGCCATCGGCAACCTCATCGACCGCGCCGGAGACGGCAGGGTCACCGACTTCATCAAGTTCCCCGAGTGGCCCGCCTTCAACGTCGCCGACTCCGCTATTACGATCGGTGTCATCATCCTGATATGGGCGCTCGTGACACAGACGCAGACCGGCCCGGAAGGCGACGCAACCTCCTCGTGAGCGGGGAGGGCCGTCTCGACGCCATCCTCGCCGCCGCCTACCCCGACCTCAGCCGCGCCCGCGTGCAGCGCCTCATCGCCAACGAGCACGTCCTCGTCGATGGCGCCCCCGCCCGCAAGTCGACCTACGTCCAGGAGGGCGCACGGGTCTCCGTGACCCTCCCCGACACCCCCCGCGAGGCCGCCCCCAGCGGCCTCTCCCTTCCCGTCCTGTACGAAGACGGCGACCTGCTCGCCATCGACAAGCCCGCCGGCCTGCTCGTCCACGACGCCCCCGCCGAGCCCTGCGCCCCCAGCGTCGCCGGCTGGTTCGTCGAGCACTACGGCGAAGCGGCCGCCGCCTTCGATGTCGAGCGCCCCGGCATCGTCCACCGCCTCGACAAGCACACCAGCGGCGTGCTCCTGCTCGCGAAGAGCCCCGCCGCCCAGGCCGCCCTCGGCGCCGCCTTCGAGGCCCGCGAGACGGACAAGCAGTACCTCGCCCTCTGCGACGGCATCCCCCAGCGCGACCGCGCCGTCATCGACGCCGACATCGCCCGCAGCCACGCCGATCGCCGCCGCATGGCCGTCGCCGCCGAGGGCCGCGAGGCCCGGACCGAGTACGAGGTGCTCGCCGCCGCGCGCGAACGCTCGCTGGTCCTGGCGAAGCCCCTCACCGGCCGCACCCACCAGATCCGCGTCCACCTCGCCGCCATCGGCGCCCCCGTGGCGGGCGACGAGATCTACGGGCGCGGCCCCGGGCCCCGCCACCTCCTCCACGCCTGGCGCCTCACCGTCCCCCATCCCGCCGGCGGCGGGCTCACCGTGACCGCGCCCCTTCCCCGCGACATGCTCGCCGCCATCGACGATGCCGGCTTCGCCGCGCAGGCCGCGCCCTACGCCGAAGCCGTCGCCCCCGCCCGCACCGAGGAGACCGCATGACCGGCCCCGTCCGCACCCGCTTCGCCCCCAGCCCCACCGGCGAGCTGCACATCGGCGGTCTGCGCACGGCCCTCTTCGGCTGGGCCTTCGTCCAGGCGAACGGCGGGCAATTCATCCTCCGCATCGAGGACACCGACCAGAGTCGCTACGTCGAGGGCTCCGTCGAGAACATCTACGAGGGCCTGCGCTGGCTCGGTATCGAATGGGACGAGGGCCCCGACATCGGCGGCCCCCACGGGCCCTATGTCCAGTCCGAGCGCCTGGCGAAGTACCACGCCGTCGCCGAGGAGTTGCGTGCGCGTGGTTGCGCGTACCGCTGCTTCTGCACCGCCGAGCGGCTCGCCCAGCTTCGCAAGGACCAGCAGAGGCAAGGCCTCGCCCCCGGGTACGACGGCCGCTGTCGTTCCCTTGACCCCAAGGAGGCGGAGGAGCGCACCCGCACGGAGCCGTCCGTCCTGCGCTTCCGCATGGACCGCACCGGCACGACGACCCTCCCCGACCTCATCCGCGGCGACGTCACCTTCCAGAACTCGCTCCAGGACGACTTCGTCCTGCTCAAGAGCGACGGCTTCCCCACCTACCACCTCGCCATGCTCGTCGACGACCACGACATGGAGATCACGCACGTCATCCGCGGCGAGGAGTGGCTGGCGAGCGGTCCCCGCCACCTCCAGCTCTACCAGGCGATGGACTGGACGCCCCCCCGCTTCGCCCACCTCCCCGTCCTCGTCGACCGCGACGGCCGCAAGCTCTCCAAGCGCTCCGGGGACGTGGCCGCCCTCGACTACCGCGACAGCGGCTACCTCCCCGAGGCGACGCTCAACTTCCTCGCCTTCCTCGGCTGGTCCCTCGACGACCACACCACCCACATCAGCCCCGACGAGTTCGCCCGCGTCTTCTCCCTCGAGCGCGTCGTCTCGAACCCTGCCTTCTTCGATGTTGAGCGGCTCGACGCGCTCAACGGCCACTACATCCGCGCGCTCGACCCCGACGCCTGGCGCGACCTCGTCGGCGACTGGCTCGACCGCGGCCTCCCCGCCGGCATCCACCGCCCCCTCGATGCCGACCTCGTGACGGCCGTCGCCCCCCTCCTCCACGAGCGCGTTGCGCGCCTCGATGAGGTCGCTGGCCTCTCGCGCTTCCTCTTCGCCGACCTGCCCGACTACCCCGCCGAGCTCCTGACCGAGCGCATCAAGGGCGACACCGAACTGGCGGCCCGCACGCTCGACGCCGCCATCGCCGCCGTCGAGGGCGTCGCCCCGGACGTCTGGGCGGCGGAACCGGTCGAGGCGGCCCTGCGTTCCCTCCAGGACACGCTCGACCTGAAGCTGCGGAAGTTCGTCTCCGTCCTGTACGTCGCCATCATGGGCGCGCCGCGAGGCGTCCCGCTGTTCGACTCCGTGGCGCTCCTCGGGCGCGACGAGGCCCTTGCCCGCCTCCGGTCCGCCCGCGCGAAGCTCGCCTGAGCCTCAGCGCAGCGCCACCGCCCGGTCGCGCTTGCGCGGCAGGTTGAACCACGCGTCGTCGCAGAACGCGAGGTCGTCCTCGCTCAGCGCCAGCTCCGCCCCGCCCACCGAGTCCTCGATCTGCTCCGGCCGGCTCGCGCCCACGATCGCGGACGTGATCCCGTCCTGCGCGATCACCCAGGCGATCGCCGCGTGCGTCAGCGATGTGTCTCGTTCCGCGAAGTAGGCGCGCAGCCGCTCGACCTCGCGGAACTGCGCCTCGTCCCAGTAGCGGGCGCGATAGCGCGGCCCCGCGTTCCCGAGCGTGAAGCGCGTCTGCTCGCGCAGGTCTTCCGTGCCGCCGTACTTGCCCGTCAGCATGCCGCCCGCGAGCGGGTTGTAGGCGATGATGCCCACGCCCTCGTCGCGGCAGAGGGGCAGCAGCTCGTTCTCGATCTCGCGGTAGAGGATGTTGTAGCGGGGCTGGTCGCAGTCGTACCGCGCGATGCCGAGCCGCTCGCTCGTCCCCAGCGCTCGCGCCAGCTCCCAGGCCTGGTAGTTCGAGCAGCCGATGTAGCGCACCTTCCCCGAGCGCACGAGGTCGTCCAGCGCCCGCAGCGTCTCATCGATGGGCGTGTCCGGATCGGGGAAGTGCGTCTGGTACAGGTCGATGTAGTCGGTGCCCAGCCGCTTCAGGCTGGCGTCGACCGCGCTCAGGATGTGCTGCCGCGAGAGGCCCACGTCGTTCGGCCCCGGTCCGGTCGCTCCCCGGCACTTCGTTGCCAGCACGACGCGGTCGCGGGGCATTCGCGCCAGCCAGGTGCCCACGATCTCCTCGGTCGTTCCCGTCGCTTCGCTCCCCATCGGGTAGACGTCGGAGCT
Organism: Tepidiformaceae bacterium; assembly: GCA_965203115.1. GTDB lineage: Bacteria > Chloroflexota > Dehalococcoidia > Tepidiformales > Tepidiformaceae > UBA2991. The sequence continues at coordinate 1,023,950 of OZ241859.1, forward strand.
GTCGAGGAAGTTCACGCCCGCGTCCCAGGCCGAGTCCATGATGCGCAGGGCCGCCTGCTCCTCGGTCTGGAACCCGAACGTCATCGTCCCCAGGCAGATCGTCGAGACGCGCAGTCCCGTGCGTCCCATCCTTCGGTAGTCCATGGTGTCTCTCCTTGTCGCGAACGCCTACGAACGCAGGTGCGGTTCCAGCAGCTCGACGTAGAAGCTCGCCCACTCGGGCCGCAGGTGCGTCCCATCTTTCCACAGCACCTCGGGACGCTCCTCCAGCGCCGCCCGCCAGTCGACCAGGTACGCGCCCTCGTGCCGCTCGACGCCCTCCCGGATGACCTTGTTGTTCCCCTCCTCCCACGAGCGCCGCACCTTGACGGTCAGGAACACGACCCGCCGGTCCGGCCCCACCGCTTCCATGATCTGGTCGAACTGCTTCTCGGCGAACGCCCCGTTGTTGCCGATGTGGAGCAGCACGATGTCGCCGAGCAGCCCCTTCTCCCTCCGCTCGCGGAGCAGCCGGATGGCCTGCGATACCTGCCGCCCGACCGACGCGTCGAGGTCGATCCCGGGTATGTCCTCGGCGAGCTGGTGCGCCGCCCCCAGCATCACCGAGTCACCGATCGCCGTGACGCGCACGCTCCCGGCGACCGGCGCGACCCGTTCCGCGGGCGCTTCGGGCTGCTCAGGCTCCGGCGCAGTCCGCACCGGCTCGATCAGGCCCGACTCGAACTTCTCGTGCAGGGCGGCCAGCGAGGCGGCCTGCTCGCTCGCGGCCGCCGGTCCCGCCGGCCGCGTCTCAAGCGTCAGGACCGTCGGGTCTCCCGTTGCCGCCGCGGTGACCGATGCGCGGCCGGGCGCCTCGATCCCCGCTGCGGCGTCGAGCAACTCAAGGGTCGATGGCGTTTGCGGGGAGCCCAGCGACACCACCCGGTACGGGTCGTGCTGTGCCGTCGCCGGGGTTGGCGCGGTTGGCGCCGTTGCCGCGACATCGGTGTTCACAAGCCGCAGCCGCACGAACGCGAAGTAGGGAGGCTCCTCCTCCGCCGGCGTGAGCGCCATGAAGACCGCGACCACGGCCACCCCGGCCGCCGCCCCCGTGCCCGCCAGCGCGAGCGTTCCCCGCTGCCACCGCGGCGCGGCGGCGCCTTCCCAGAGCTGCTTCCAGAGTCTCCCCGGCGCTCCCTCGCGGACCGGCTTCTCCACCCAGCGGTACGACGCCTCCGCCAGCCACAGCGTGATCGCGACCTGCATCGCGAACAGCGCGACCCCGTCCACGGGCATGTCGCTGCCGGGCCGTGTCAGCACCATCACCGGCCAGTGCCACAGGTAGATGCCGTACGAGCGCACCCCGATCCAGCGCAGGAGCGGCGTCCCCAGCCCCCGGGCGAAGGGCGACCGGTCGTGCGTGGCCGCCACGATCAGCGCCGCCGTCGCCACCCCCACCAGGGCGAAGCCGCCCCGGTAGAGCAGCGGCGTGCCGCCGTCGGCCAGGAACGTGAACCCGATGAGCGTCGCCATCCCCGCGGCCCCGAGCAGCGTCGGCGCCCATGTCCCCGTCAGCGCCCGTCGGCCTCTCCCGTCCTCGCTCTCTCGCGCCGTCCAGACGAACGCCAGCGCCGCCCCGATGAGCAGCCCCGAGGCGCGCGTGTCCGTGCCGTAGTAGATGCGCGTCACCGCGCTCCCCGGCTCGTAGAGCGCCGCCATCGCGATCGCCGAGGCGGCCGCCCCGCCGAGGATGAGGGCGAGTGTGAGGCGGTTCCGCAGCAGCGCGAGCCCTCCCGCCATCAGCAGCGGCCACACCACGTAGAACTGCTCCTCGACCGCCAGCGACCAGAGGTGGCGCAGCAGCGAGGGCCGCTCCCACGAGCCGAAGTACGTCTCGCCCGCGACGATCAGATCCCAGTTCGTGACGTACGCGATCGCCGCCACGAACTCGCGCCGCAGCCCGGATGCCTCTCCGGGCTCGAAGACGACGGTGTAGGCGGCGACGGCGAACAGCAGCAGGAACACCGCCGGCAGCAGCCGTCGCGCCCGCCGCATCCAGAACGCGCCCAGCGCGATCCGCCCGCTGCTCGCCCGTTCCGCCAGCAGCGCCCGCGTGATGATGTACCCGCTGATGACGAAGAAGACCTCGACCCCGAGGAAGCCGCCGTGCGCGATTCCGAGCGTGGAATGGAACAGGACGACCGCGATGACGGCCAGCGCCCGCATCCCGTCGAGTCCCGGCAGGTAGCGCTGAAGCGGGGGCTCTGGCGAGGCCGGCGAAATCGGGGAGCCCCCGAAAGGCGCCTGAGTGGCGGGCGGATCGCCCGGCCCAGGCGCCCCACGTTGCGTGGCCGGGAGGCGCGAACGGTGCAACGATCAGAAGAATACCGGAATCCCGCTAACGATCGCCCCCTCAGCAGTTTCTTCCGCTACCCTTCGGTGGAAGAGGTGGCCCATGACCTCAGCGGAAACGCGCGAGTGGCGCGTCGTCGCCTTCCTCGACGACGAGGATGATCCCGCCGCCATGGCGGACCCCATCCATAGCCCCGAGTTGGCCCGCGAGCTCGGCTTCGCCGGCGCGCTCGTCGCCGGCGACAACCTCTGGGGCTGGAGCGTGCCCGCCATCCTCGAAACCCTTGGGGACGCCTGGCTCGATCACGGCTGGGCCCGCTTCCGCTTCCGCCAGCCCGTCTATCCCGGCGACGAGGTGCGCATTACGCTCTCGCCCCAGAACGGCGGTGCCTTTGCCCTCCGCATGGTCAACCCCGGCGGCGTCGACTGTGTCGTTGGGGAGGTGGGGTTGGGCGCGAACGACGCCCTCGCCGGCTTCGACGCCCCCGCTCGCATGGACCCTGCCCCCGGCCCCGAACCGCAGCCCGAGCTGCGCGTCGACCCCGCCCTTGTCGGCGTCGACTGGACCCCCATGGCCGTCGACGCTTCCCCCGAGGTCCTGCGCGCCTACATGGAGCTCAGCCACCGCTCCGCCGACCCCCCCTTCGCCGGAGAAAACCCACGCCTCCACCCCGCCTGGCTGGTCGGTCGCCCGGAAGCGCTCATGCGCCATAACTTCGTCATCATCGGCTCCATCCACACCCGCACCGAGATCGAGTTCCTCGCGCCGGCCCATGCCGGAGGCGAAGTCGTCACGGGGGGACGCTGCGTGGCGGTTTACGAACGCAGGGGTCGCCCCTACGTCGAGTTCGACTGCCTCGTCCGGGGGCCCGATGGCCGCGACCTCGCCCGCATGCGCCACACGACCATCTACGACGCCATCGCAGGTGTGTCGTGATCGACTCGATCGCCAACTTTCTCCGTTACTTCGACGGCGTCCACCGTCGCGCCCTGCGCGACATCGCCGCCCTGCCCCCCGAAGCCGCCGCCTGGCAGCCCCCCGCGGGCGAGGGCGAGGCCGCCTGGGACATCCCCGCCCTCGTCGCCCACATCGCCCGCTCGCGCGGCTTCTTCGTGGGCGTCTACCACGACGAGGGCTGGATCATGCCCCCGCCCCCCGACACCGCTACCCCCGACCTGTGGGCGCCCGCCCTCGAGGCGAGCGCCGCCGCTGTGCTGGAGCGCCTCCAGGACACTCCCGACGAGTGGCTCCAGCGCCGCGTGCCCCTCATCGAAGGAGATGGCTCCCTCGCCGGCTGGCGCGTCCTCATGATGCTCGTCGAGCACGAGGTCCATCACCGCAGCCAGATCGATACCTACGCCGGCCTCAACGGCTGGTCCCCGCCCGACATCTTCGGGATGAGCGCCGAGGGTCTCGCGGAGCGCGAGGACGCCCAGCGCGAACGCCTCGCCGAGCGCGGCGGCTAGCCCCTCGAATCGCGCTTCCGTAGGCTGCGCGCGGAGGTGCGATATGAGCGTGATGGATGACTTCCGGCTGGACGGCCACGTCGGCGTGATCACGGGCGGTGGCCGCGGGATCGGCGAGGGCATCGCCCTGGCCATGGCCGATGCCGGCGCCGATGTCGTCGTCGCCGCCCGCCGCGAAAACGATCTTGCCCGTGTCGTCGAGGGCGTCGAGGCGCGGGGCGCACGCGGACTCGCCGTCCCCACCGACGTGCTCGACCGGGCGGCCATCGAGCGGCTCGCCGCCGCCGCCGTCGAGGCCTTCGGCAAGATCACCGTCTGGGTGAACAACGCCGGCGGCAGCCAGGACTCGGCCGTCCGAGACCTGGCCGAGACCCCCGACGCGTACTGGGACGAGATGGTCGAGTTCAACCTCACGTCCGCCTTCCTCGGCATCCGCGCCGCCCTCCCCCACATGCCCGATGGGTCGAGCATCGTCAACATCGTCTCGGGGGCCGCCCTCAACGCCGCTCCCCACACGGGCGTGTACGGCGCCGCCAAGGCCGGCGTCGTGAACATGACCATGACGCTCTCCCGCGAGCTGGCCGAACGCCGCATCCGCGTGAACGGCATCGCCCCCGGGCCCATCTTCACCGAGCAGTTCGCCGCCATGTTCCCCATGACCGAGGAGGAGCAGGAGGCCTACGGCAACCGGCTCCCCACCGGCCGCATGGGCCGGCCCAGCGACATCGGCGCCGGGGTCGTCTACCTTGCTTCCGAAGCAGGGTCCTGGATCACCGGCCAGACCATCGCGATCAACGGCGGGCATGTGCCCGGCTCCATCGCCGTCGTCCATCGGGGCGAATAGCAGAACAGCACCACGCAGGAGGAAGCACCCATGACCATCAGCAAGCAGGAACTCGTCGAGGGCATCCGCTTCGCCGGACGGCGCGCCGCCGCCGCCCTCGAGCACGTCCCCGACTTCGACCGGCAGCTCGCCCAGGAGTGGACGACCGCCGACGCCTTCCGGCACATCGCGTCCGGGGCCGGCGCCCTCGAAGGCTTCTACGGCGCCCTCGACACCGGCGCCTTCGAGTCCTTCAGCAACGACGATGCGGCCGCCGGCAACGCCCGCACGATCGAGCGCATGGCCGAGGTCTCGCGCGAGGAGCTGGGGACGATGATCCTGGAAGGCTCCGAGACGTCAGCCGCCTTCGCCGAGACGCTCGACGAGGACGACCTCGCGACCGTCGTCACGCTGGGCGACTACCGCATGCCCAAGGCCGAGCTCGTCGCCCAGATCTGGATCCACCACCCCATCCACCACGCCTACGAGGCGAGCCAGCGCTGGCCCCTCTAGCCCGATTCGCTACGGGGCCAGCACGCTGTCAAGGTCGAACGTAGCCAGGCGCTCCCGAAGGCGCCTGACCCACACGCCGGCCATCTCCGCCCCCCGCGCCTCGCCCTCCCCCAGGTCGAGGATCCCCAGCAGGCCGAGCGTCTGCACGGTGATGACGAGCCCCATGCGGTAGTGCCGCTTGAACGTCTCGAACGGGTAGCCGCTCACGCCGTTCTCCTCGAGCGCGGCGTGGTAGGTCCTCAGCAGCTCCGTCTCGTCCTCGGGCGTCAGGTTGTCGCTCGCCCCCGAGAGGAACCAGGCGATGTCGAATGCCGCCGGGCCCCTGCGGATGGCCTGCCAGTCGAAGAACACCGGCTCGCCCTCGCGAAACGCGAGGTTGTCGAGGCGCAGGTCGCCGTGTACCAGGGTTTCCGGCGACTCCTGCTGTATCCGCTCGATCGTCTCGACGCCGTTCTCGCTCACCCAGGCCACCACGCGCTCAAACTCGTCGTCGAAGAGATCCGGGTGTCGCTCCCGGAACACGGCGCGCATCTCCAGGAACATGCTCTGGCGGACGCGGGAGTCGCCGGCGAAGGGCACGAGCCAGTAACGGCCGTCTAGCGCGGGGCTCCGCCAGTAGGCGGCGTGCAACTTCGCGATCGACTGGAGGACGACCCCGCAGGTAGCCGCATCCACGCCCGCGAGCTGATCGCCCGGCACCGCGTCGCCGAGGTCCTCCATCAGGAGGAGGTAGCGCCGCTTCCTCCGTCCCGCCGCCCAGAGCGCGACCCGTATCACGCGCGGCAGGAGCCGCCCGGGGAGGCGGTTCGCCAGCGAGATCGTCCCTTTCTGGCGGTCGGACGCCGCCGTGCGGTCGAAGTCGCTGAAGTACAGGCGCGGGATCGCCACCGGGACCCTGTCCCCCAACGCCTCGTAAAAGCAGCTCTCCCGCTCGTACACGCCGACCAGTTCCCCGAACGCGCGATTCTCAAGCAGCGGCATCTTCGCCACGACGCTCGCCGGTCCCTCGCCGCCCTCGTAGGACAGCCGCAGCCGGGCGATGGTCCCCATGAACCCCTCGCCCTCGCCCAGGATCTCGCGCTCCACCGACGTGACTGCTCCCGCCGGCGCCAGGTGCCCGCCTTCTTGCAGGGCGCCCGTGAGCCACTCCGGCGTCAGGTCATCGAGCCGTTCGGGGATGAAGCCGTCCATGCCTGCCAGCCTACGCCCTCAGCGCCGCGTTCAACCGGTCGAGGTCGATGGCCGACACGCGCGCGGCGAGCCGCTCGTACCAGGCCGCCATCAGCTCCAGCCCCCGCCCCTCGCCCATGTCCATCATGTCCGTGGCCGTGAGGGTCTGCATCGCCGTCAGCAGCCCGAGGTGGTAGTCCTGCTGCAGCGCCTCGTACGAATAGCCCTCCACCCCCAGCTCGGCCAGCGCCGCCGCGTAGCTCCGCAGCAGCTCCGCCTCGTCCTCGCGCGTCAGGTCCGCGCACGCCCCCGAGAGGAAGTAGGCCACGTCGTAGGCCGCCGGACCCCGCCGCACGAGCTGCCAGTCGAACACGATCGGCTCGCCGTTCCGGAAGGCCACGTTGTCCAGCCGCGGGTCGCAATGCACCAGCGTCGCCGGCGCTCCGCGATCGAGGCTCCGCGCCGCCGCCTCGCCGTGCTCCAGCGTCCACGCCATCGCCCGGTCGAAGCGGTCGTCGACGAGGTGGGCGAACCGCTCCCGGAAGGTCGCCTGCGAGTCCTTGAACAGGCCGTTGCGGATGCGCGCGTCGATGCTCAGGGGCAGCAGCCAGAAGCGGTTCTGGAGCGTCTCGCTCTCCCAGTAGGCGGCGTGCATGCGCGCGATCGCGGCCAGCACCGTCGCGCACCGCTCGGGCGAGACGCCGGTCAGCTGGTCCCCGGGCTCCGCGTCCCCGATGTCCTCCAGCAGGAGGATGTAGCGCCGGTTCTTGCGCCCCGAGACCCACATCCCCAGCCGCGTCATGAGGCCGGTCAGCAGCCGAGGCGTGCGGTCGGCCAGCTTCAGCGCGGCCTCCTGCCGCTCGGAGGCGAGGTCCCGGTCGAAGTCGCCGTAGTACATCCGCGGCGTCGTCAGGGGCAGGTCGGCCGCCATCTCGTCGTAGAAGCAGCTCTCGCGCTCGTAGGCCCCGAGCAACTCGCCCATCGCGCGATTGGCCAGCTTCGGCAGCTTCGCGATGACCGTCGCCGGCCCTTCCCCGCCCTCGTACGTCAGCGTCAGCCGCGCGATGTCGCCCAGGAACCCCTCGCCCTCGCCCAGGATGTGCCGCTCGGCCGAGGTCACCGTCGTGGTCGGAGCCAGCACCCCCGACTCGCGCAGCGCGCTGGTGATCCACGCCGGCGTGAGGTCGTCGAGCTGTTCGGGAATCGAGAGTGCCATGCGCCCCCTCCGGCTGCCGCTGACGGGCCAGCTTACCCGCCGCCGCCCTCCGGCGTGGCATATGCGCGAGCGGCCCCGTACGATCCTGACTCCCGCGAACGCGCATCACACCCGCTCGCCCCAGCGTTGCCAGGAGCCCCCATGAAGATTCTCGACGGCGTCTACCAGCTTCTTACGCCTTTCCCCCAGTACCAGTACGAGGAGGCGAAGAAGCTCCGCGTCGAGCTTGAGAAGGCGCCCCGCGTGACCAAGGGCCTGCCCTACGTCATGCCCTACCTGATCAAGCACGGTGGCGAGACGATGCTCGTCGACTGCGGCTGGAACACGGATGTCGCCTACGCGGCTCTCGAGGAGGGCATGGGCGAGTCCGGCAGCCACCCGTCGGAGATCACGCAGCTCGTCATCACCCACGTCCACCCCGACCACTACGGCATGTCCGGGCGCCTGAAGCAGGTCTCCGACTGCGAGGTCATCATGCACGAGCGCGAGGCCGACTTCATCGCCTCGCGCTACTACGCGCCCCGCGGCCTTACCGACGAGATGCAGAAGTACATGGGCCAGCACGGCGTGCCCGAGATGAAGGCCCCGGAAATGTCCCGCGGCTCCATGGACATGCTCGACAAGGTCCAGCCCGCGGCCCCCGACTACAAGGTCCACGGCGGCGAGACCCTGAGCGCCGGGGACTTCCATTTCGAGGTCATCTGGACGCCCGGCCACGCCCCCGGCCACATCTGCCTCTACGAGCCCAACCGCAAGCTCCTCTTCAGCGGCGACCACATCCTCCCCACCATCACCCCCAACGTCTCGATGCACTCGCAGAGCGCCGGCGACCCCCTGGGCGACTACATCCGCTCCCTCGACATCGTCGCGAAGCTCGACGTTGACCACGTGCTCCCCGCGCACGAGTTCGACATCAAGGAGCTGAAGCGCCGCGTGAACGAGATCCACGACCACCACCGCGAGCGCCTCGACGAGATGATGCGCTGCGTCGATGCCGGCGCCACCGCCTGGGACGTGGCCGGCCGCGTCAAGTGGGCCACCGGCACGCTCGACGACTTCGAGCCGTTCATGCAGCGCGCCGCCGTGGGCGAGACGCTCTCGCACCTGGAGCACCTCTTCGAGGAGGGCCGGCTCTCCAAGGTGAAGCGGGACGGCAAGCTGCACTGGATTCCCGTCTAGGAAGCGCGTCCGCCGAGCGCCTGCGCCCGCCGTCTGGTACGGTTGGCCCGTGGCAAAACAGGAATCCATCGAAGTCGAAGGGCTCGTCACGCAGGCGCTTCCGAACGCCGTCTTCCGCGTCGAGCTGGCCAACGGGCACGAAGTGCTCGCGCACGTGAGCGGTCGCGTACGCCGCTACCGCATCAAGGTGCTCCTCGGCGACCGCGTGCTCGTCGAGCTCTCGCCCTACGACCTCTCCAAGGGCCGCATCACCTACCGCTTCAAGTAGGCGCTCGCCCGTCCCGCTTCCCTACGCCGGTGGAATCGCGCCCGTCTCCTGCAGGCGCGCGAACCACTTGCGGAACATGTCCTCCGTGTCCATGCACTCCGTGAACCCCGCCTGCCGAACCGCGATCGTGCTGTTCAGGATCGGCAGCGGCGGCCGGTTGGGCGCGCCCAGCACCGTGTCCGCGTAAACGAGCGAGTTGTAGCCGCAGTACTCCACGAGGTCGGCGGACGCGGCCAGCCTGTACCGCTCGACGAGCGCCGCCCATTCGTCCTGCCGCTTCGGCAGCTCCTCCAGCAGCGAGAGCTCGCGCGCCTCGCCCGCCTCCATCCCCAGCGTCTCCGCGATCGCCGGCCAGACGTTCTCCCACATGAACACGTCGCCGTTCGTCAGGTTGAACGTGCCGCCCCACGCCGCCGGCTCCTCCGTCGCCCACGCAAGTGCGTGCGCCACGAGGTCCGCGTCGACCGCCTCCCGCAGCGTCGGCGCTCCCGGCCTGCCCGGAAAGTCGAGCGGCTTCCCTTGCTCCCGCAGCAGGGCCGCGTACGCCCCGATCACGGGGATCGGGTTCATGTTGTTCCCCGGCGCGTCCCCGTAGATCACCGTCGGGCGCCACGTCGTCAGCTCCCAGCCGCCCTCCGCCTGCCGCGCCCGCAGGTAGTCCTCCTGCTCGAAGTAGAAGTTCGGGTGCTCCCTTCGCGGCTCGCGCTCGCGCAGCGGCACCTTCACGCCCTTCGCCCCGACGCTCGGGTGGTGCAGGCCGTACGCCTTCGTGCCATGCAGCAGCGAGACGTGCTCCAGGTTGGAGGCCGCCCGCGAGAGCGGCTCGAACAGGTTCCGCAGCATGCTCGCGTTCCGCTCGATCACCTCCGGGTCGACCCAGCCCGGCATCAGGCCCGGCACCTCCTGCAGCGCCGCGTACACGAGGTGCGTCACGTTCGACATCGCCCCGAAGGCGCGCTCGCACGCCTCCTCGTCGAGCAGGTCGACCGAGAGCAGCTCCGCTTCCGGCGGCAGCCCCGCCGGCACGCGCCGCGAGACCCCGACCGCCTCCCAGCCCGGCAGCGTCGCGAAGTGCCGCACCGCCGCGTACCCCACCAGCCCCGACGCCCCCGCGATCAGCACCCGCTTCGTCATGCGCTTTCCTCCGCCGGCGCGTTCGACGCGCCGCGGCGCACAGGATACCGAGCCCCCGCGCGACCGTTGCGATGCCTCCCGCGCGGGCGCACACTGGCCCTGCTACCAGTTGGAGGCTCCCCCATGACTTCCCCCAACGTCCTCCTCGCCACGAAGGGCCACCCGTTCCAGCGCGACCCCTTCTTCTCCATGTTCGACGCGTTCCAGGGCGATGGCGCCATCTCCGCCTGGACGCACGTCGAGCAGCCCGCCGCCCAGACCTTCTTCCACCCGGACGCCGCCGCGCCCTACGACGTCATCGTCGACTACTCGATGCCCGGGCGCGGCATCGGCGATGCCGACCCGCCCCAGTCCCTCAAGGACGGCTACCGCGCCCTCCTCACCGAGGGCAAGGGCATGGTCATGATCCACCACAACATCTGCTCCTGGCCCGCCTGGGAGGAGTACGCGGAGATGGTCGGTGGGCGCTTCTTCTACGACCCCGGCGAGCTTCGCGGCCAGCAATGGCCCGACTCCGGCTACCTGCTCGCGGTGAACCACAACGTCACCGTCGTCGAGCCCGAGCACCCCGTTGTCGAAGGGCTCGACCCCCAGTTCGAGCTGCAGGACGAGCTCTACCTCGCCCCCTACTTCGAGGACAACGTCGTGCCCCTCCTGCGCAGCGACTTCGAGTTCACCTACAAGAACTTCTTCTCGCCCGCCCTCGTCGTCCACGAGCGGCGCATGTACGAGCGCGGCGACTGGACCCACCCGCCGACCAGCAACATGGTCTCGTGGGCGAAGAACCACTACAACAGCCCGATCGTCTACATCCAGCCCGGCGACGTGCCCACGTCCTACAACAACCCGAACTACCGCAGGCTCCTCTCGAACGCGATCCAGTGGGTCGCCTCCGAGGAAGCGCACGCCTGGGCGCGCGAGCGCAACGCCGCCGCCGTCTCCTAGGCGCTAGTACCCGCGCTCGCGCCCGACGAGGTTCGCGAGCGGCTCGCCGTTCGCGTACCGCTTCAGGTTCTCCGCGAAGAACTCGGCCGCGCGGTCGAAGTAGCCGTGCATCGAGCCGGAACGGTGGGGTGTCACGATCACGTTCGGCATGTCCCAGAAGGGGCTGTCCTCGGGCAGGGGCTCGGGGTCGTGGACGTCGAGCGCCGCCCCCGCGATCCGCTCCGCCCGCAGCGCCTCCAGCAGCGCATCCGTGTCCACTACCGTCGCCCGCGCGATGTTCACGAGCGCCGCATCGGGCTTCATCAGCGCCAGCTCCTCCGCCCCGATCATCCCGTCTGTGTCGGCCGTCAGGGGAACGCACAGATTGACGTAATCCGACTCCGCCAGCAGCCGCGGCAGCTCGCTCGACGGCAGCAGCACGTCCACGTCCGGGTCGGTGTCGCCGGGCCGGGCGCTGCGGCGCGTCGCCACGACGCGCATGCCGAAGGCGCGCGCCCGCCGCGCCAGCTCCCGCCCGATCGCCCCCAGCCCCACGATCCCGCAAGTCTTCCCCTTCAGCTGTCCGGCGAAGTGGAAGTTCCAGCGATGCTCGATCTGGTCCCGCATCGTCTCGTGCAGGTCCTTCTCCAGCATCACCATCACGCCCATGCAGTACTCGGCGATGGGCACCGCTCCCACCCCGCTCATCGTCGTGATGGTGAAGTCGCGCTCGAGGATGCCCTGCGCGATCAGCTCGTCGAGGCCGGCCGTCAGCACCTGGAACCACTTCAGGTTCGGGGCCGCATCGTGTACCGCGATCGGGTCGAGATGCGAGCCGAACAGCACCTCCGCCCGGGCCAGGATCGCCGCCTGCTCGGCGGTCGGCGGTGGGCGGAACGCGCCCGGCGCGATGCGCTCGGTCGGGTAGTCGAGGATGCGGACGAGCGGCGATGCGCCCTCGATCGTCGCCCGCGTGCCCTCCGTCAGCGGGAAGGACACCACCACCGGGATCGGCTCCTGCCTCATGCGGCCTCCTGGCTCGGCGGCAAGTGTACCCAGACGCTCCCGCTCGCGTTCCGGCCCGCCGTCGCGGACAATCACCCGATGCCCGACTCCCGCGAGCGCTTCGCCGCCGCCGCCCTGCGCGTCCATACCGCCGCCACGCTCGAGCACTTCGGCATGCCCGCCGCCGACGCCGCCACCGCCGCCGAGGTGCTCCTCGACGCGGACCTGAAGGGCATCGAGTCCCACGGCATCGCCCACCTCACCTGGCACGGGGGCTACGTGCCCGGCCTGCGCGACGGCCGCGTGAATCCCACGCCCACGGTCCGCATCCTGCGCGAGACCCCCGCCACCCTCGCCCTCGACGGTGACGGCGGCATGGGCGTCGTCGTTGCCGTCGACGCCATGGACCGCTGCATCGACCGTGCCGAGGCGAACGGAATCGGCATGGTCACCATCCGCAACGGCCGCCACTTCGGCGCCGCCGGCTACTACGCCGAGCGCGCCGCCGCCCGCGGCCTGATCGGCATGGCCAGCTGCAACACGCCCGTGCTCGCCGTCCCCGCGGGGGGCGCCGAGCGGGCGTTCGGCACGAATCCGCTCGCCTTCGCCGCGCCCATCGAGGGCCGCGAGCCCTTCTCCCTCGACATGGCCACGACCGCCGTCGCCGGCGGCAAGCTCGAGATCGCCGGCCGCCAGGGCAAGCGCCTTCCCGCCGGCTGGGCCGTCGACGACCAGGGCCGAAGCAGCGACGACCCTTCGGCCCTCGGCCAGGGCGGCGCCCTCCTCCCCCTTGGCTCCTCCCTCGAAACCAGCTCCTACAAGGGCTACGGACTCGGCCTCGTCTCCGACATCCTCTCGGGCGTCCTTTCCGGAGCCGGTTTCGGGATGATCATGCCGCGGCCTCACATGGGGCAGTGGTTCGCCGCCTGGCGCATCGACGCCTTCCGCGACCCCGCCGAGTTCCGGGCCGAGATGGCCGAGCTCGCCGACCGCATCCACGCCATCCCCCCCGCCCCCGGCGTCGACCGCGTGCGCATCCCCGGCGACAAGGAGGCGGAAGCGCGCGCCGACCGCGAGGCCAACGGCATCCCCCTCGACAGCGCCGTGGTCGACCAGCTCCGCGAGCTCGCCGCCGAGACGGGCGTCGCCTTCCCGGACCCGATCGGGAGCCCCGCATGATCCCCGAGAACGTCCTCGCCGCCCTCCGCCAGCGCTTCGAAATACTCCCCGCACCCGTCACGATCGACTACTTCCACCAGGGCGAGAGCGGACTGATCGTGCCCGGCGCCGCGCCCCGCACCCCCTGCCCCGCCTGCGGCCCCACGAAGGAGACGCTCGAAGACCTTGTCGGCGTCTCCCCCAAGCTCCGCCTTGTCACGCACGAGTTCCACGCCGAGCCCCAGCTCGTCGAGAGCTGGAACATCGAGCGCGTCCCCGCCCTGCTCCTCCGGCGCGGCGGCGGCGCCCCGCCCCTCCGCTACTACGGCCTGCCCCAGGGGCACTTCTTCGAGGTGCTGGTCGAGGTCATCTCCGCCTTCCCCGCGCCCCCATCCCCGCCCGCCGCCCTCGCGGAGGTGCTCGACCGCCTCACCGACACCCTCTCCATCGTCGTCGTCGGCTCGATGCGCCACCCCGCCGCCGCCCAGGCCGTCGCCAGCGCCTGGCAGCTCGCCCTCTTCTCCGAAAAGGTCGAGGCGACCGTCATCGAGGCGGAGACCTTCCCCGAGGTCGTGCAGCAGCTCGGCCTGAGCGAGCTGCCCGCTACCATCGTGGCGGACAGGCACGGGTTCTCGGGCGTGGCCAACACCATGGCGCTCGCCCAGTTCGGCGTCGACGCCCAGCAGTCCGACTCGCCCATGCCGCCGCAGGTCGCGCCCGGGTCGGCGGCCGCCCTCGGTGGCGCTCCCGGCGCCCCGCCCATCTCCGCCCCCCAGCCCGCCCAGTCCGAACCTCCGACCGTCGACCCCGCCGAAGAGTACGTCGACGTCGCCATCGTCGGGGGCGGGCCGGCGGGCCTGCAGGCGGCGCTCGTGCTCGTGCGCGCGCGCAAGTCCGTCGCCGTCTTCGATGCGCCCTCGCCCGCCCGCAACGCCGCCTCCCACGGCGTCCACAACTTCATCGGCGTCGAGGGCATGCTCCCCGCAGACCTCACGCGCACCGCCTGGGAGCAGATCGACGCCGTCGGCGGCGCTTCGCTCCGCAGCGAGGAGATCGCCACCATCGAGCGTGACCACGAAGGCGAGCTGGTCCTGACCACCACCGAGGGCGACAGGCTCGGCGCCCACCACGTCATCCTCGCCTTCGGGCACCGCGACGCGATCCCCGACATCCCCGGCTTCGCCGAGTGCTGGGGCGACACCGTCATCTCCTGCCCGTTCTGCGACGGCTACGAGCACCGCGATCGCGTCTGGGGCCTCGTCGTGCCCTCGACCGGCGCCAAGGCGACGCCGCCCCTCTTCGCCTACAACTGGACCGACAAGGTCAAGGTCTTCCTCGGCAGCGGCGTCGACCTCCCCCAGGAGCTTGCCTCCGCCCTCGAAGCCCAGGGCCTCGAGCTCCACCGTGGCGACATCACCGCCATCAACCACGAGGGCGGCACGATCGCCGGCGTCACGCTCGAGGGCGGCGAGACCGTCGAGGTCGAGACGCTGCTCTGGAGCCCCGAAAGCCTCCCCTCCCCGCTCGTTGAGCGGCTCGCCCGTGGCCTCGGCCTCGCGGTGGACGAGGAGGGATTCGTCGCCGTCAGCCCCATGCAGCAGACGAACATCGAGGGCATCTGGGCGGCGGGCGACGCCACCGGCTCGACGATGGCAATGGACGCCGCCCGCTCCGGCGGCGCCGTCGCGATGCTGATCGTGCAGACCTGGTTCGAGGAGCCCGAGCACTAGGGCCGGCGACGATTCCAGCCTCCGCGCGTTATCCTGTCGGGGTTCCCGCCGCATTCGGCGGTGACCCGCAGGAGGGTGCCCCATGACCCGTGAGCAGTTGGTGGAGATGTCCCGCCGCGAGGTGGACAACCTTCAGAACAACCGCATCGACCTCGCCGACGAGATCTACAAGATCCCCACGGCGCTCTACCACGACCAGGAACGCTGGGAGGTCGAGGTCGAGAAGATCTTCCGCCGCCTGCCGCTCGCCCTCGCTTTCTCCTCCGAGCTGCGCGAGCCCGGCTCCTACCGGGCCATGGAGGTCGCGAACGTTCCCGTCCTCATCACCCGCGCCGAGGACGGCGAGGCGCGCGCCTTCGTCAACATGTGCAGCCACCGCGGCAACTTCGTCGTCGAGGAGCCGGAGATCGGCCAGACCGACGTCTTCCGCTGCAACTACCACGCCTGGACCTACAACCTCGAAGGCAAGCTCGTCGCTGTCTTCGACGAAGGGAACTTCGGCGAGCTCGACAAGTCCTGCTTCGGCCTCACCGAGCTGCCCTGCGCCGAGCGCTCCGGCATGATATGGGTCACCCTCAGGCCGGACTCGAACGTCGACATCGACGCCTTCCTCGCGGGTTACGACTCACTCCTCGACGACCTCGCCTTCGACGACGCCTACGTCGTCGGCCAGCAGCCTCTCGACGGCCCCAACTGGAAGGTCGCCTACGACGGCTACCGCGACTTCTATCACGTGCCCATCCTGCACCGGAACAGCTTCGGCCCCGACGGCCCCTTCCAGCCCGACTACTACCACTGGGGCCCGCACGTGCGCGTCATGTCGCCCAAGGGCCACGAGAAGCTCGCCGATACGCCCGAGTCCGAGTGGGGCTACGACGACATGACCGCGGGCGTCTGGACCGTCTTCCCGAACATGTCGATCGCGGGCAGCACGGGCACGGGCTACATGGTTTCGCAGATGTTCCCGGGCAAGACCCCGGGCGAGTCCTTCACCATCCAGAACTTCCTCCGCTTCGAGCCTCCCGAGGAGCAGGATCCGGAGGAGCTGAAGGAGTACATGGACTTCATGGGCCACGTCGTCGGCAACGAGGACTACTACACCGGCTTCCACGTCCAGAAGGCGCTCGCCACGGGCGCCAAGGAGTTCTCCCTCTTCGGCCGCAACGAGGGCGGCGGGCAGCTCTTCCACAAGTGGGTCGACGCGCTTGTCGACACCGACGACGCGGACCTGCCCGCCCTGCTCGAGAAGGGCGTGAAGTAGCCGCTCGACCGGCAGGTGGCGTCCGCCCCGGGTTGACCTCCAGGGTCATTCGTTGCCAATATGGATGCCTGCCCGAATCAGGTGATACAGGCAGGCACGCGGGAGGCGACTGTGACTGACGAGCAGGTAGTGAACGAGACGGTGTACTTCACGGTCACCGTTCGCGCCGAGAACCGGGGCGACCACTGGTTCGCCCGGACCCTGGAGACCGGCGTCATTGACTACGGCGCGACCAGGGACGAGGCCGAAGCCAACGCTGGAGATGGCAACGAGCGCGTCGTGCGCTGGTGGAAGGCCCGGGGACGCGCCCCGCTCGACCGCTTCATGCGGGAGCGCGGGGTGACGTACTCCTTCGGCGAGCCCGATCGCAATGGCGCTGCCGTGTCCGTCACGGTCGAGCGGCAGCTTGCCGCCTGAGAGCGCGTTCCGCCTCTTCGGTCTCGCGCTGGGCCTGCTGAACTACGAATACGACAGCGAGAGCGGTCTGTTCATCGAGCAGTTGGGTCGGCGCGCCGTACGCATTCCCGACCGGCCCGAGCTTACCTACGATGACGCCCTCGTTTCTCTTGTCGCACAGGGCGTTGATCGTCAGCAGCTCGTGGAAGCCGTAGCGACGGTACGGGAGCGTGGCTACCTCTAACCGCTACTTGGCGCCCGGCGCGCCCGCCTCCCCCGGCTTGGCGCCGAAGCCGCCGGGCTCGGCGGGCTCGGCGGCGGCTTCGTCCTCGTCCGGCAGGATCTCGCCGCTGGCTTCCGCCATCAGCTCCTCGCGGCCGCGCATGCGGACGCGGGGCATCAAGAGGCCGATCACGAACCCGACGGCCACGATCCCCACGCCGATCAGGAAGATGTCGTTGATGGAGTCGCCCAGTGCAATCTGCGCGCTCTGGATCACTTCGTCCGCCGCGCCCGGGCTGGCCTGCTCGATCCTGGCCCGCATCTGATCGAGGGATTCCGGGCTGAGCAGGCGCTGCGGGTCGGAGAACAACTCGCCGAATTGGGCCGGTACGGCATTCGTGAGGTTCGACTTGAACCAGCTTGCGAGGAGCGAGCCCATGATCGCGACCGAGAACGTGCCGCCGATCTGGCGGAAGAAGTTGACCGACGCCGTCCCCGTGCCGAGGAGCCGGTGCGGGAGCGCGTTCTGCACGGCCAGCTGGAACGTCGGCATCCAGAAGCCCATGCCCACGCCCAGCAGCACCATGTAGCCGCGCGTTGTCCAGGCGGCCGAGGTCTGATCCAGCGTGGAGAGCAGGTAGAAGGCGGTAAGCAGGGCGCTGCCGCCGACGACCGCCATCAGCCGCAGGTCTCGCCCGCGACTCAGGAGCTGTCCGGACGTCACCGAGCCGAACACCATGCCCCCCGTCATCGGCATCAGGATCAGGCCCGAGTTCGTCGCCGATACCTCCTGCACGCCCTGCAGGAAGAGCGGCAGGAACTGGAACGCTCCGAACATGCCCGCGCCCAGCACCATCGTGGCCAGGATCGAGACGGTGTAGGCGCGGTTGCGGAAGAGCCCAAGTGGCAGGACCGGCTCCTTCACCCGCCGGGTCTGGACCACGAACACCATGAGCAAGGCCGCCGCCACGCCGAGTGAGGCGAGGACCGGCGCCTCCCCCCAGCCGTACTGGTTGCCCGCCCAGGAAAGGCCCAGCAGCAACGCCGTCGCCATGGTCACAATCAACGCCGCCCCCGCCCAGTCGATGTTCGCCTTGCCCTGGCCGCGGAACCACGGCATCCCGAAGGTGACCAGCGCCAGCGCAACCATCGCCACGGGGATGTTGATGTAGAAGATCCAGCGCCAGGAGAGGTGGTCGGTGAGCGCCCCGCCGGCCAGCGGACCGATGATGCTCGCCAGCCCGAAGGTCGCGGCGAAGAGGCCGATCCAGCGCCCTCGTTCCCTCGGCGCGAACAGGTCTCCCACCGAGGTGAAGGCGGTCGTCATGATCAGCCCCGCCCCGACGCCCTGGATGGCGCGGAAGGCGATCAGCCAGATCATGTCCCCCGCCGCCCCGCACAGCCACGACCCCGCCACGAAGATGACGATCCCGGCCAGGATGAACGGCTTCCGCCCGTACAGGTCCGAGAGTTTTCCGACCACCGGCACCAGCGCTGTCGAGGCCAGCATGTACGAGGTGAAGGGCCACACGTAGAGGTCGAGGTTACCCAGATCCTCGACGATGCGCGGCAGCGAGACCGTCACGATCGTCTGGTCCAGCGCCGCCAGGAACATCGTCGAGAGCACGCCCGCCAGCACCAGCGCCTTGCGCCGAACCGAGAGCGTCATCCCCGGGGGGAGTCCCCCTTCCATCGCTTGCGGGCCACCGCCCATTCCCATCATCGGTCTGCCCCCCTGGAGGTCGTTGTCGTCGTTGCGAGGAACGGAGCCATGACCGCTTCCGCGGCGGCTCGGGCGTCCCCTTGTGTCTTCAGGGCCATGGCCGACCACGGAGCGAGGCTGCCCAGGATGAGGGCGGCGGCCACGTCGGCCTTGATGTCGGTCCGCAGCTCGCCGCTGGCGCGCGCCCGCTCGTAGAGCGCTTCCATACGCCGAAGCGGGTCCACGGCGCGCATCTCCTTGCGAAGCTCCTCGCGCCCGCCGATGAGCGCCGCATGCACCCAGCCGTACGTCCCCACGATCGCGTGCAGCCGTTCGACGAGCCGGTGGAGGCTTTCCACCCCGCCGGCCCCGTCTTCGGCTTCGTCGAAGCTCGCGGCCATCTGCCCCACCACGTCGCGCACGATCGTCTCGATCACGCGGTCGCGGTTCCCGACGCAGCGGTACACGGTGCCGACGCCGACACCCGCCTCGTGGGCGATGTCGGTCAGCTCGGCCTCGAGCCCCTGCTCGGCCATGAGCCGGGTCGCCGCCTCCACGATCTTGCGCTGGTTCGCGAGCGCGTCGCTTCGCATCGGGGGACCGTAACCGGAATTCCGGTTACCGGCAAACGGCTCACCCGGCGAGGCGCCGGGCGTTTCCGTCGGTTAAGCAGTGGCCGGCGCTAGCTCTCGTCCTCGAGCGCCTCGTCGACCCTTTCGGCGACCTCAGCGGGCACGAACGCCGCCCAGGACTCGCGGTAGTTGCGGAGGTACCAGAGCGCCCCGGCATCGGAGTCCTCGTTGCTCTCCGTCATCCAGAGCTCGGTGGCGACCTGGTCGGCCGCCTTGAACTCCCACTTCCTGAGGAATTCGATCACCTCGGGCGCCCGCTCCGACAGCGAGGTATTGACCATGATCAACACCTTCGCCTCCGGGTAGGCGCAGGCCTTGGTGGTCGCCCAGCAGTCATCCGAGTACGGCGGCTCTTCGAGGACGTACAGGTCCAGGCTCACCGACAGGGGCGTCGGATGCCACATGTACCCGAGCCAGGCGTCGCCCCGGGAGTAGGCCGCTTCCAGATCGGCGAAGAGGCCCGCCCCCGATCCGGGGTTGAGCAGGTCGACAACGTCGGCCAGGCCGTACGCCTCCACCTTGGCGGCATTCACCTGCTCGCAGGCCCAGCCCGGGATGCAGGTCACGAACCGCGCCTTCCCGCGCGAGTCGGCGGTCACGAACAGGTCCGCGTGGTCGGCGATGTCCGTGACGGAGACCAGCCCCGGATTCGCGTCCTTCACGTACTGCGGGATCACCCAGGCTTCCCAGCCCGTGTCGAGGCTGGTCCCCAGCTCGATCAGCGTGCCTTCCTCCACGTCCAGCAGCCACTCCTGCTGCGCGGGCCAGATCTCCATCGTCACGTGCGTGTCGTTGTTCACCAGCGCCGCCCAGAGCGAAACCGTGTCGCCGGTGACCAGATCCGTCGGGTAGCCGTAGCCGTGCTCGACGATGTACGCCGCGACCCGCGCCTGGATCTCGGCCGAGGGCCAGTTCAGATCGGAGAAGACGACCGGCTCCTTCTCGTCTTCGCCTCCGCAGGCCACGATCACCAGCGCCAGACATGCGACCATCGCCGCCAGGGTCAGAAGGAACGGTCTCCTTGCGAGCATCATGTGCGATCTCCTATCGAGCCCAGGTAGTAAGGACATTACGGCTTATGGGGGCTATCCTACGCCGCCGCCCGCCCCGAGGGACGATTGCTGCCGGCTCGCAAACGCCTGCGTGATCCGGTCGATGATGATCGCGAGGAACACGATCCCCAGCCCCGCCAGGAACGCGTTCCCCGGCTCGATCCGGCCCAGCGCGCGGTTCACGTCCTCGCCCAGTCCTCCCGCCCCCACCAGCGAGGCGATGACGACCATCGCCAGGGCCATCAGCGTCGTCTGGTTCACCCCCGCCATGATCGTGGGCGCGGCGAGCGGGATCTTGACCTTCAGCAGCAACTGCACCGGCGTCGCCCCGAATGACTCCGCCGCCTCCAGCGTCTCCTCGGGAAGCTGCCGGATTCCCAGGTTGGTCAGCCGCACCGCCGGCGGGACCGCGTAGATCAGCGTCGCGATCACGGCGGGCACGTTGCCCAGGCTGAAGAACGCGATCGCCGGCACCAGGTAGACGAAGCTCGGCATCGTCTGCATCCCGTCGAGGATCGGCCGCAGCAGCCGGTCGAGCCGGTCGCTCTGCGAGGCGAGCACGCCCAGCGGCACGGCGATGATGATCGAGAGCGTCACGGTGACGGCCATCAGCGCGACCGTCTCCATCGTGCTGTCCCACAGCCCGAAGGCCGCCAGCAGCGTGAGCGCCCCCGCCGAGAAGGCCGCGACCCAGACGCCCGCCGCCCGCCAGCCGACGATCGTGATGGCGATGATCAAGGCCGGCCACGGGACCCAGAGCAGGAAGTCCTCGATCGCGTTCAGCACCGTCAGCACGACTTCCTTGATCACGTCGAAGAGGACGTCGAGCTCGGTCGTCATCCAGTCGATGACGTTGTCGATCTCGCGTCCCACGTCGCGGCCCACGTCCGCCGGGAAGTCCCCCGCCCACTCCCAGTCCCCCACCCAGAGCACGATGGCCAGGATCGCGGGCGCCGCCAGCCAGCGCAGCATCGCCACCCAGCGCAGCCAGCGCGGCCCGCGGCTGACCGTGGGAAGCTCCAGCCACGCACTCAGGGCTGCCAGCCTCCCGTTGCCCGCCTGTTCCTCCTGTGTCCCGTTGTCGCCGGTCATGCCGCCCCCATCCCGGGGGTCGCGGGCGCCTCGTCGGCGGTCATCGCGGTCGCCAGGGCCTCGAGCGGGATCTCGCCGACCAGCACGCCGTCTCCGTCGACGACCGGCATGGGGTGCTCCGAACGCAGCCCGCGGGGCACCAGCTCGTCCAGCACCGTGTCCTCCGGGACCGCGCTCTCCTTCTCCATCGTCAGCGCCCCCACCGGCCCGTCCCCCTCCTCCAGCGTGTGGCGCAGGAAGAGGAGCCCCACGCTCCCCGCGTACCGCCCCGCCTCGTCGATAACCAGGGCGTGGATGCGTTCCTCCGCCTCCAGCGCCGCCAGCACCTCCGAGGCCGCCTGCCCGGTGCGGGCGGTGCTCGTCGGCTCACGCATCACCGAGGCCGCCGTCACCATCGACTGCAGCCGTACGTCGCGGGTGAACTCCCGCACGAAGTCGTTCGCCGGCGAGAGCACCACGTCCGACGGCTCCCCCATCTGCACGATCGCGCCGTCGCGCATGATTGCGATGCGGTCGCCGATGCGGACCGCCTCGTCCAGGTCGTGCGTGATGAAGATGATCGTCTTGTGCAGCTCCGACTGGAGCTTCGCGAGCTCGTCCTGGAGCTCGCGGCGGATCACCGGGTCGAGCGCGCTGAAGGGCTCGTCCATCAGGAGCACGGGCGCGTCCTGGGCGAGCGCCCGCGCCAGGCCCACGCGCTGCTTCATGCCCCCGCTCAGCTGGTCGGTCATGCGGTCGCCCCAGCCCTCCAGCCCGACCGCCCCCAGCGCCTCCTCCGCCCGCTCGCGGCGATAGCGCTTGTCCACCCCGTTCACCTCCAGCCCCCACGCCACGTTCTCCAGCACCGAGCGATGCGGCAGCAGGCCGTAGTGCTGGAACACCATCGCGACCTCGCTGCGGCGCAGAGCGCGCAGCTCCTCGTCGTCCATGCCCGTGATCTCCCGCTCCCCCAGCCAGACCTCCCCCGACGACGGCTCGATGAGCCGGTTGATGCAGCGCACGAGCGTCGATTTCCCGCACCCCGAGAGCCCCATCACCACGAACAGCTCGCCCCGCTTCACGTCGAAGGTCACGTCCGCGAGCGCCAGCACCGAGCCGTGCGTCTCCTGGATGGCTTCCTTCGTCGTGCCCGTCCGGGCGCGCGCCAGCGCCCCGTCCTCGTTCCCCCCGAAGACCTTGTAGAGGTTGCGCACGGAGACGGCCGTCTCGCCTGCGGAGGGCTGCTGCTCGGTTGTCACCGTTCCGTCCGCCTTGGGTGCGGGGCGCCGGACCCGTCCGTCCCCCTGTATGGCGCTGGCGCGCGGGACCAGTCGCGGGCCCGCGCGAGCGCGCCGATGCTACCAGACCCCTCCTCCCGTATCGCCCCCACCCGGGCCCCTCGACCCCCGCGGGACCGCTCGTTACCGTTGCCCCGCCAGGAGGAGCCATGTCCGTCCCCAACCCTTCCCCCGACGTTTCCGTCGCCATCGACGGCCACGTCGCCACCGTCGAGATCCATCGACCCCCGCACAACTTCTTCGATGTCGCCCTTATCCGCGCCATCGCCTCGGCCTACCACGCCCTCGACGAGGAGCCGGACGTGCGCGCCGTCATCCTCGCCTCGGAGGGCCGCTCCTTCTGCGCCGGCGCCCAGCTCGCCGCCCCCGCCGCCAGCGGCGATGCGGAACCGGCCGCCCCCGAGCCCTCCCGCCGCACCGGCAGCGGCCACCTCTACCAGGAGGCCGTGCGCCTGCTCGAGGCGGAGACGCCCGTCGTCGCCGCCGTGCAGGGCGCCGCCATCGGCGGCGGCCTCGGGCTCGCCCTCTCCGCCGACTTCCGCGTGGCCGCCCCCGAGGCCCGCTTCGCCGCCAACTTCGCCCGCCTCGGCTTCCACCACGGCTTCGGCCTCACCGTCACCCTCCCCGCTCTCGTCGGCCAGCAGAAGGCGCTCGACCTGCTCTACACGGGCCGGCGCGTGAAGGGCGAAGAGGCCCTCGATATCGGCCTCTGCGACGCGCTCGTCCCCCTCGATGAGCTTCGCGGCAAGGCCCGCGAGATGGCGGACGAGATCGCCGGCTCCGCGCCACTCGCCGTGCGCGCCATCCGCCGCACGATGCGCCGCGGCCTCGCGGAGCGCGTCCGCATCGCCACCGACCACGAGCTCGTCGAGCAGGACTGGCTCCGCCAGACCAACGACTTCCGCGAGGGCGTCCGCGCCACCGCCGAGCGCCGCACGCCCGAGTTCACCGGTACCTAGAGCGAGGGGAGCCAGCCATGAACGAGTTCCAGGTCGAGATCACCACCCCCGACGGCGCCGTCGACTGCTTCGCCGCCCACCCCGACGGCGACGGTCCCTTCCCGCCGGTCATCCTCTACATGGACGTCGTCGGCGTCCGCGAGGAGCTGCGCAACTTCGCCCGCCGCATTGCCGGCGAAGGCTACTTCTGCCTGCTCCCCGACATGTTCTACCGGCTCGGCCCGCAGAGCTTCGATCTCTCGAAGGGTCGCGAGGAGATCGAGCGCATGTTCGCTGCCGGACGCACGCTCGAGATGCCCATGGTCATGAGCGACACGAACGCCTGGCTCGACTACTTCGACGCGAACCCCCTCGTCGACGGACCGGCGGGCGCCATCGGCTACTGCATGAGCGGTCGCTTCGTCGTCGCCGCGGCGGGAACCTTCCCCGACCGCTTCGGCGCCATCGCCTCGCTCTACGGCGTCGGCATCGTCACCGACGAGGACGACTCGCCCCACCTGCTCGCCGACCGCATCAAGGCCGAGCTGTACCTCGGCTTCGCCGAGCACGACCCCTTCGTTCCCGAGAACGTCGTGCCGGAGCTGGGCAAAGCGCTCCAGGCGAACGGCGTGCCCCACGCCATCGAGACGCACCCCGGCACCGAGCACGGCTTCTGCTTCCCGGAGCGGCCCGGCTACGTCGAGGACGCGGCCGAGCGTGTCTGGGGCGCCGTCTTCGACCTGTACGAACGCCGCCTGAAGCCGTAGCGGGCTACACCCCGAGCAGCTCGCCCGCGTTCGCTTCCATGATGGCGGTGATGTTCCGCTCCGCCATCAGCAGGATGAGTCCCTCCGCCGCCACGACCAGGTCGTCGAATGCCTGGTGGTCCTCGGCGCTGGCGTCCGGGGGTGGCGGGTCGAGGTCTTCCAGGCCCCGTACGCCGATGAGCGGGATGAACATGCTCGCCAGCAAGCCCAGCCGGTAGTCATCCCGGCACTGCTCGAAGGAGTAGCCGGTCACGCCGTGCTCCACCAGCGTGCGGTGATAGAGCGCGACGAGGTCGTCGCTGACGTCCTTCCGCTTCTCCGGGTCGAACCCCTGCGCAATGAAGTAGGCGAGGTCGCGCGGTCCCGACCCGTACCCGGCAAGCTGCCAGTCGAGGAGCACGAGTTCGTCATCCGCGCCGGGTTCGCCGAAGAGGAAGTTCTCGATGCGGAAGTCCCCGTGGATCAGCGTCGCCCCCGAGGCCGCCCCCCGCTCGTACAGCGAGCCCCAGTCGCGCACGAGCCGTTCCCCGACCGGGACGAACGCCGGGTCGACACGCGGCGCGATGCGCTCCGCGAACGCGTCCCAACCGCCCTGCACGAGCGGCGTGTTGATCTCCGCCTGCCGCTCCGTCGAGGGCAGCCACGACCACTCCCGCAGCCGCGCGCTCTCCCACCAGTGCGCGTGCATGCGCGCGAGCGTCTGCACCACGAGCGGCGCCTGCTCGGGCGGGCACGAGTCCGTCTGGCTCAGCGTTCCCAGCTCGCCGAGGTCCTCAAGCAGGAGCGCGTACGAGGTCCGGCTCTCGTGGACGCCGCCGTAGGACTTCGCGATGCGCGCCGGACACTCCCCGCTCGCGGCGCGGTACCAGTGGATCTCGGTCTCGATGATCATGCCCGTCCAGGGCGTCAGGTACCCGGGCACCTGCACGAAGGTCGGCACCTTCGCCACGAGGCTCGCGGGGGCGTTCCCGTCGGCGCCCTCGTACGTGGGCGTCACCCGCACGGCCTGGCTGATGTAGCCCCGCCCGACGCCGATGTCCGCCACGTCGACCGCGCTCACGCGCCCCTCGGGGAGGTGGCCCCCCTCGCGAAGCGCCTCCGTCAGCCACTCGGCCGTGATCCCGTACTTGTCCGCGATCGGCTCCATGCGACCCTCCTTCGCCTGGTTCCGCGTTAACGTGCGCAGTTTCCGCCGCCTGCCCTTCCGTTCAAGCGCCCAGCAGCTCGCCCGCCTTCGTGTCCATCACCGCCAGGATGTTCCGCTCCGCCATCACCGTGACGAGCGCGACGCCCGTCTCGATCATCTCGTCGAACGCCTTGCGCTCCTCCTCCGGGGCGTCCGCGGGCGGAGGCTCGCGCTCGGCCATGCCCGTCATCCCGATGATCGGCGCGTACATGCTCCACAGCAGCCCGAGGCGGTAGTCCTCGTGGCACTGCGCCAGCGAGTAGCCCGTGACGCCGTTGGCGACGAGCGAGGCGTGGTACGTCGCGATCAGGTCGTCCTCCACCTCGCGCCGCTCGTTCGGGTCGAACCCCTGCGAGACGAAGTAGGCCATGTCCCGCAGCCCCGACCCGTAGCCCGAGAGCTGCCAGTCGATGAACACGACCTCGTCAGGGGCGCCCGGCTGGCCGAAGAGGAAGTTCTCGATGCGGAAGTCGCCGTGCACGAGCGTCGCCGCCGAGGCCGCCCCCCGCTCGAAGATGCCGGCGAAGTCGCGCACCAGCCGCTCCCCCACCGGCAGGAAGGCGGGGTCGACGCGCGGCACGATGCGCTCCGCGAACAGCCCCCAGCCGCCCTCCACCAGCGGCGTGTTCAGCTCCGACTGCCGCGCCGGCGACGGCAGCCACGAGGCCGCCCGCAGGCGGTCGCTCTCCCACCACTGCGCGTGCAGCGCCCCCAGCATCGTCACGATCACGTCCGCCCGGTCGCGCGGGCACGAGTCCATCTGGCTCAGCGATTCAAGCTCGCTCAGGTCCTCCAGCAGCAGCGCGTACGACCGCCACCCCTCGAACGCCGCCCCGTAGCAGCGGGGCACCCGCGCCGCGCAGTCGCCGCCGGCCTGCGGGTAGAAGTGCAGCTCCGTCTCGACCGCCTGCGCCGCCCACGGCTTCAGGTACTCGGGAAAGTCGACCGACACCGGCAGCTTCGCCACGATGCTCGCCGGCGCCGAGCCGTCCGCTCCCTCGTACGTCGGGATCAGGCGCACGGTCTCGCTGATGTAGCCGAACCCGATGCCGTCGGTGCTCACCTCCACCCGGGCCACCCGCCCCTCGGGCAGGTGGCCGCCCTCGCGGAGCGCCTCCGTCAGCCACTCCGCCGTGACCTCGTGCTTCCCCCCGAGCGGCTCCATACGCTCTCCGCTACGAGTCCAGCACCGTCGTCTCGGACCCGGCCTGCATGATCGTGATGTGCGACATCGGCGAGCCGGTGTCGTGGGCGCCGTGCCAGTGGTCCTCCCCCGCAGGCACGACGGCGCAATCGCCGGCGCTGACGACGTGCTCGCCCTCCCGGTCGCCCACCTTCCCGATGCCGGAGACCACGTACAGGATCTGGTCGCTCGTGTGGCGGTGCCAGCCGGCGCGCGCGCCCGGCCCGAAGTGCACCACCGACACGTTGATGTGCTCGGACGCGGAGCCCGACAGCCCCCGCCCCCAGACCTGGCCGCCCTCGAAGATGGATAGCTCCGTGCGCTCGGTCGTGTCGCCCTCGTCCGATTTCTGGATATGAAGTGCCATCGCTCGCCTCCTCGTGCGCGGCGCAGCATAGCAGCGCCGCCCCGCCCGGAGCGGTACGCTCGTGCGGGCGCAGTCTGCACCCCGCCGGAGGAACAGCGATGTCGGTCGAGTACAAGCTTCCGTATGTCCTGTACAGACCAACGGAGGACATGGGGTGGATGTACCACGGGGAGGTCCCCACCCTTCCGGGCTGCCATGCCTGGGCCGACACTGTGGAGGAAACCCTGTGGATTCTCGAAGGCATGGCGGAAGTCTTCATCGACATCTACAAGGAAGAGGGACGCCCGCTCCCCGACGCCATTAGCGAAGCCGGTGCGCTTGTGGTGGTGGTGTGACCCAAAGGCGCATGGCGGGGACCAGCGACGCGAAGTTTGTGGGCGTGGACTGGGGCAAGCGTGGCTGGTTCAGCGTCGGCTTCGACTCGCATGGAGACTACGACATGGGATACGGCAAGTTCCGCGAACTTGTCGACCGCTACAGCCAGGCGTCGGTACTCCTTGTGGACATTCCCATTGGATTGGTGTCGGGGAAGGAGGAGTGGCGGGTCTGTGACTTGAAGGCTAAGGATCTGCTGGAGGGCCGAGGAGGAAGCGTCTTCCTGACGCCTCCGCGATACGTCATCGAGGAGTCTCGTAGAGCAAAGTCCGGTCCGGGTGGGTATCGCGAGTTCCAGAACGCCCTCGCCTCTATCAATAGGCCCCGCCGCCCTGGAACGAAGTTCAGTTCCCAGGCTTGGAACATCACACCGATGATCGCTGAGGTGGATGAAGTAGTGGCATCCCGTCTCAAAGACTCAGGGCCTGAGGTACGGGAGGTACACCCCGAGGTTTGTTTCTGGGCTCTCAATGACAGGAGGCCCATGGCCAACTCAAAGAAGAAGCTTCTCGGGCAAGAGGAGCGCGTCCGCGTCCTCGCCGGCATCGAGCCTCGGACCCAGGATATTCTCCACACGGCGCTTCGCGACCATGCGAACCACGCTGCTGCGGACGACGTCCTCGATGCCCTTGCCGCTGCCATCACCGCCCGCGAGGGCTACCCCGACAAGCTCCAGACAGTGCCGGAGAACCCTCCGAAGGACGCACGCGGCCTTCCGATGGAGATGGTGTTCTACAATCCGAACCCGTGAACGAGCAGGGCCTGGCCGTCACCCTTGAGTACTGCGCCCAGTGCGGCTACCTGCCCCGCGCCCAGTGGATGGCCGGCGAGATACTCGCCGCCCTCCAGGACGACATCGCCAGCTTCGCCCTCATCCCCGGGGGCGGCGGCTGCTTCGAGTGGGCCGTCGACGGCGAGGTCGTCTCCTCGAAGAACGCCACCGGCCGCTTCCCCGAAGTCGACGAGATCATGGAGCTCATCGCCAACCGGCTGTGAGCCAGGAGGGAGTCCCCGTGTCCGATTCCACCATCACCGTCTTCGATCCCCGCGGGCATGCGCGCGTCGTCGCCCAGCAGGCCGCGCCGCGCCCCACCGACCTCGACGGTCTCCGCCCCGGCGTGCTGGAGAACCGCAAGGCGAACGCCCGCCTCCTGCTCGAATCCATGGTCGACAACCTGCGCACAGCGTCTGACCTGGGCGCGACGACGACCGGCAGCAAGCCCGTCGCCGGACCCGCCAGCCGCGCCACCATGGCCACGCTCGTGGAGGAGTGCGACTTCGTCGTCGTCGGGTCATCCGACTGAGGGTCCTGCACGGCGTGGAGTGTCTACGCCTCGATAGCCCTTGAGAAGCGCGGAGTCCCGACCGTCACCATCGTCACGGACGCGTTCGAAGGCCTCTTCAAGCTCGAAGCCGAGCAGCGCGGCGCGCCCGAGCTTCCGTACATCGTGATCCCCCACCCCCTCGGCGGCATCCAGCCAGATGCTGTCCAGGAGAAGGCCCGGGAGGCCACGGCCGACCTGCGGGCGGCCCTCCTCGGGAACGGCGCGTGAGCAGCGGCGACTCCCTCACCGAGTTGGCCGCGACCCTCGAGGTCGAGGAGCTCGGCACCGGTAGCGCCGGCCCGACCGTCGAGTTGCCCGACGATGTCGCCGCCGTCAGCCGCGAGTTCGCGGCCCGCGGCTGGTCCGACGGCCTCCCCGTCGTTCCCCCCACCGGGGAGCGCGTCGCCGCCATGCTCGCCGGCACCTCGCGCGACCCACTCGAGGTCATCGGCATCCTGCCGCCCCGCCGGGGCGAGGCCACGGTCCACGCCATCGCCGTCAACGCCGTCATGGCGGGCTGTGTTCCCGAGCACATGCCCGTGCTCATCGCCGCCGTCCAGGCCATCGCCCACCCCGAATTCAACCTCTCCGGCGTGAACGCGACGACCCATCCCGTTTCCCTCTTCCTGCTCGTCAGCGGACCGATCGCCGCCGAGCTTGGCATCCATTCGGGGAGCGGCTGCTTCGGCCCCGGGTTCGCGGCGAACGCGACGCTCGGACGCGCCTTGCGCCTCATCCAGCTCACCGTCGCGGGCGCGTGGCCCGGCCGTGGCGACCGCTCGACCCAGGCGACCCCCGCCAAGTTCGCCTTCTGCGCGACGGAGAACCTCGAAGCGAGCCCCTGGGCCCCCTTCCACACCACCCGCGGCTTCGAGCCCGGCGAGAACGCCGTCACCGTCTTCGGCACGGAGGGGCCGCACAACATCCAGGACCACGGCAGCAACACGGCCCTCGGCATCATGCTCACCATCGCCGGCTCCATGTCACAGGCGGGGAGCAACAACATCCTCTCGCGAGGCTCGCCCGTGCTCGTCTTTGGACCCGAGCACGCCGCCACCGTCGCAGCCGAGGGCTGGTCCCGCGAGGACATCCAGAACTACGTCTTCGAGCACGCCCGCTACCCGCTGACCGAGCTCTCCGACGAGCTCTTCCAGGTCATCCAGGAGCACACCGAGCAGGGCATCCCCGTGCCCTTCTTCGAGCGCGACGCCCTCGCCCCGATCGCCGACGGTCCCGAGCATATCCACGTGATGGTCGCCGGCGGCCCCGGCAAGCACTCGTCGTGGCTCCCCACCTTCGGCAACATGACCCGCCCCGTCACGATGCCGGTGGAGTAGGCAAGGGCGCGAGGTCAGGAGCAGCGCTCGGACCGCCGCCGGCCCTTGCTCGCGGGCGAAGGTCTCCGGCGCTTACCCGGCGAGGAGGGTTGCGGGATTCTCCGACAGCATCCGTCGCACGTCCGCCTCCCCGAACCCCGCCTCCACGAAGCGCTCCCCGAACAGGCCCAGCGCCGCCACCGGCTCCGGGTTCGACGCCTGGCCGTGGTCCGACGACAGGATGACGCGTTCCGGGCCCACCTCCCGCACCTGGCGTAGCAGGTCCGGCCACACCTCCTCCCCGTCCTCCCGCGCGATCGCGATCGCGCACTGCTCGATGTAGCCGCCCTTCGACACGATCTCCTGCTGCACCTCGATCGGCGTCCAGAACGATGCGTGCGTGATTACGCAGCGGATGCCACGCGCCAGCCCTTCGCCGAGGATCGCCTGCGTCTCCTCCGGCGAGAGGTGCCCGCTCGCGAGGACCGCATCGTGGCTCGCGATCACGTCGAGGATTTCGTGGCAGACCGGCAGCAGCCTGCCATCCTCGTCCAGCACGGTGATCGGCTCCTGCGGGCTGTTGAAGCCGCCCGGACGGTAGCCCCGCCAGTGGAGCGCGTCGAAGGTCGGCATCCAGACGACCTTCCCCCCGATCCGCAGCGTGATCGACGCCGCCTCCGGGTTCAGTCCCCCGACCCCCCAGTCGAGCGCGACCCCGCCGTACACGTCGATGCCGCTGAGCTCGCGGTCGAGCGTCCACGCCAGCGGCTGCGTCGGGTACTCGTGGCTCTTCAGCACGAGCCCTGCCAGCCCCGCCTCCCGCGCCCGCGCCACGGTCGCCGCGAAGTCGGCCTTGCGCTCCGCATACGGGTCGGGGTCCGCGTGAACGTGGATGTCCAGCGCGCCCTGGAGGAGCCCGCGCGCGCGGTCGGAGAGCGTATCCAGCGTCGCCTCGGTCAGGGCCGTCATGTCCCCGCTACTCCGCCAGCGTCGCCTCGAGCTTGTCGAACGCGGCCATGATGGCCGCGAAACGCTCCTCGACCGCCTCACGCGTTTCCGGGTGCGTCACGATGTAGAGGTCGTTGTTCTTGACCCCCTCGACGACGCGTTGCGCCATCTCGTCCGGCTCCCGCACGTTCGCGCCGATGATGCGCGGCATCTCCATCCCCGGCGGCAGATCGAGCGGCGGTCCCATGTCCTCCTCCGACACCGGCCCGCCCGCCGCCTCCGGCCGGTTGCGCGCCGATTGGCTGATGCGCGTGTTCACGACCCCCGGGCACAGCGCCGACGCGCCGACCCCCGTCGGCGCGAGCTCGTCGTGGAGCGTCTCCGTGATCGCGACGACCCCGTACTTCGCGGTCGTGTAGTTGATCACGCCCGGCGCCGCCATCGGCACCAGGCCGGCGATGGAGGCCGTGTTCACGATGTGGCCCTCGCCCTGCTCCACCAGCCCCGGCAGGAACGCGATCACCCCGTTCACCACGCCCTGCAGGTCGACGTCGAGCACCCAGTCCCACTCCGCCGGGCTCATCTCCGCCGTCGGTCCGCCCGAGATCACGCCCGCGTTGTTGCAGACGACGTGGTACGCGCCGAGCTCCGCCTTCGCCGCCTCCGCCAGTCCCCGCACCGAGTCGAGGTCGGTCACATCGCAGACGACCGCGATCGCCCGCCGGCCCTTCGCGCGGACCTCCTCCGCCACCGCCTCCCCCGCTCCCTGCTCGATGTCGCCGATGGCGATGTCCATCCCCTCGTCCGCGAACGCGAGCGCCATGCACCGTCCGATGCCGCTCCCGCCGCCCGTGATC
Source organism: Tepidiformaceae bacterium (assembly GCA_965203115.1). Classification (GTDB taxonomy): domain Bacteria; phylum Chloroflexota; class Dehalococcoidia; order Tepidiformales; family Tepidiformaceae; genus UBA2991. Next base: position 1,055,764 of record OZ241859.1, read on the forward strand.
ACCGCGACCTTGCCGCTCAGTTCCTGCATGGCTCACTCCAGGTTTGGTCGCGCGCGAGTCTACAGGCCGGAACCGGAAGGCGCGGGCGCCCGCCCCTTCGCCACCGGGCTACCCGCCTCCGTGCAACTCCTCGGCCCGGTCGTACGCGGCCAGGATGGCGGCGAAGCGCTCCTCCACCGGTCCGCGGGTCTCCGGGTGGGTGACGATGTAGAGCTCGTTGGTCTTCACCGCCTCGACCACCCGCCGCGCGACGACCTCCGGCTCGATGCTCTCCCCGCCGATGATGCGTGGCGGCTCGTAGTCCGGCGGCAGCTCCGCGGGCGGCGCCGGCCGCGGTGGAGCTGCGTCCGCGTCCGGCCGGTTGCGCGCCGACTCGCCGATGCGGGTGTTCACGATTCCCGGGCAGAGCACCGAGGCGCCCACGCCCGTGCCTTCCAGCTCGCCGTGCAGCGTCTCCGTGATGCCCATGACGCCGTACTTCGCGGCCGTGTACGAGATGATGCCCGGTGCCGCCAGCGGGATCAGGCCTGCCATGGACGACGTGTTCACGATGTGCCCGTCGCCCTGCTCCACCAGGCCGGGCAGGAACGCCTGGATGCCGTTCACCACCCCGTCCAGGTCGACCCCCAGCACCCAGCTCCAGTCCGTGTCCGACATCTTCGCCGTGGGGCTGTTCGCCACCACGCCCGCGTTGTTGCAGACGACGTGAGCGCCGCCCAGCTCCGCCTTCGTCCGCTCCGCCAGCGCCCGCACCGAGGCGATGTCCACCACGTCGCAGGTCACGGCGATGGCTCGCCGGCCCTTGGCCCGCACCTCCTCCGCCACGGCCTCCGCCGGCCCCGCCTCGATGTCGCCGATGGCGACGTCCATTCCTTCGTCCGCGAAGGCGAGGGCCATCGCCCGCCCGATGCCGCTGCCTCCGCCCGTCACCACCGCGACCTTGCCGTTCAGTTCCTGCATGACACGCTCCCCGTTTGTCGCGCGCGAGTCTACAGGCGGGCGGGTGGCCCGGGCGCCCTCGTCAGACCTCCAGGCCCAGGCCCCGCAGGAACGCGTCCGAGTTCGGCTCCCGCCCGAGGAAGTCGCGCACCAGCTGGTCGCCGTCGACCGAGCCGCCCCGTTCCAGCACCGTGCGGCGGTACTCCGCGCCCAGGTCCGGGTTCAGCAGCCCCTCGTCCTCGAAGCGCGTGAACATGTCGTCCCCGAACACGTGCGACCAGAGGTAGCCGTAGTAGCGCGCGTCGTACCCGAACAGGTGCCCCCAGCCCGACTGGAAGTGCGTGTCGGGCGTGTACGGGAACGTCGTGATCTCGTGCAGCTCGCGCGTCGCGGCCGTGCTGTCCCCCGCGAATCCGGGCGCGTGGTAGGCCTGGTCGAGGTGGGCGAAGTAGAGCTGCCGCACCATCATCACGCCCGAGCTCAGCGTCTTCGCCGCCAGCATCGCGTCCAGGAGCAAATCGGGCAGTGGCTCGCCCGTCTCGTAGTGCCGCGTGAAGCTCGCCAGCACCTCCCGGTCCCAGACCCAGTGCTCCAGCATCTGCGAGGGCGCCTCCACGAAGTCCCGCTCCGTGCGCGTCCCGCTGAAGCGCGCGTACGTTGCCCGCGTCAGCGTCTGGTGGAGGATGTGGCCGAACTCGTGGAAGAGCGTCTCCACCTCGCTGTGGCGCAGCAGCGAGGGCGCCTCCGCCGACGGCTTCGTGAAGTTCGCGACGATCGCGCTCACCGGCTTCTGGTACGACCCGTCCGGCAGCACGCGCCCGCCCCGCAGCGTGAACGCGGCCGCGTGCCCGAACGTATTCGGCCGCGGGAACAGGTCCATGTAGAAGCGCGCGAAGGCCTCATCGCCGTCCGCCTCGTACACGTCGAACGCCTGTACGTCATCGTGCCAGACGGGCGCGTCCGGACGCGCCTCGAAGCGCACCCCCAGCAGGTTCTGGCAGACGGCGAACAGCCCCTCCAGGCAGGCGTCGAGCGGGAAGTACTGCGCCACTTCGAAGTCGTCGACCGCGAAGCGCGTCTGCAGGAGTTGGTCGTGGCAGTAGCGCCAGTCCCAGATGTTGACCGGTCCGCCGTTCACCTCCGCCATCAGGGCCACATCCGCCTCCGCCTTCACCGTCAGCCGCTCGCGCAGGTCCGCCAGGAACGACACCACCCGCTCGCGCTCCTTCGACATGCACACCTCGTGCGCGTACGCCGCCCACGAGTCGTACCCCAGCAGCGCCGCCGCCTCGCGGCGCGCCGCCAGCGCTCGCTCGAGCACCGCCACGTTTGCGTCGCCGCCCTTCACCTGCTCCTTCGCGAACAGCGCCCGCCGCAGCGCCGACGATCGCGCCTTCCCCATGAACGGGAAGAACTCGGGGTAGTCCAGCGACACGCGGTAGCGCGTCTCCCCCTCGACCTCCTCCGTCCCGAGCGAGTCGACGAACGGCTCCGGCAGCCCCGCCAGCTCCTCGCGTGAGACGACGATGCCGTCCTCCCAGTCGCTGATGTTCTTCTGGAACTCGATCCCCAGCGACACGAGCTCGTCGCTCAGCTCGCGCACCCGCGCCCGCTCCGCCTCCGGCAGCTCGAAGCCGTTGCGACGGTAGTCGCGCAGCTCGAAGTCGAGCAGCCGCTGCTCGTCCGGCCCCAGCGCCTCGCCCCGCCCCGCGTACGCCTTGATCGCCGCGTGCAGGTCCTCCCGGAACGACAGGTCGACCAGGTACTTCTCGATGCGCTCCTCCGCGGCGCGCCCCGCCTCCCGCAGCTCGTCGTCCGACGCCACGTACGCCATGAAGGCGTACTGCCCCGACGCCTGCCCGACCCCGTCCGTCGCGGCCTCCAGCGCCCCCAGCGTGTTCGCGAATGTGCGCTCCCCGTCCGGCGTCGCCACGATCGCGTCGACCGCCGCATCGCACGTCGCGATGGCGTCCTCGCACGCGCCCGCCACCTGCTCCGGCGTCATCGCCGAAAAGTCCGGCAGCCCCGCATCAACGTCAGTCATGCGCGCGATCCTGCCCGCGCCGCCCCGCCCCGTCTACTCCGCGAGGGGTGCAGTGGATTCGCATCCAGCTCGCGGGAGGCGTTCCCGAGACCACGATCCGCAAGCCGGTGACGCCCGCCCCGGACACAAGAAGGCCGCCAGCCCGCAGGCTGGCGGCCTCCGTGCACCTGGATGCTCCCTCCGCTAGCGCGTGAGCCAGCCGAAGGGCTGCGGCTTCCGCTGCGCCTTCGGGTCGATCATGATGTTCACGATCGACGGCGTGGGGTCGTTCACCGCCGTCCTCAGGGTCGAGTCGAGCTCGTCCACCGTCGTGACGAAGTAGCCCTTGCCCCCGAACGCCTCGATGATCTTCTCGTAGCGCGCGTTCGGCATGTACGAGCCCGGCGGGATGTTGTTCCGGTCGAGCTCGCTGGGACCGCCGCCGATGCCGTTGTTGTTCACTACGATGAACGTGATCGGCAGGTTGTAGCGAACCGCCACCTCGACCTCCATCGCGCTGAAGCCGAAGCCCGCGTCGCCCTCGACGGCCACGACCTTGCGGTCGGGGTGGACCGCAGCGGCGGCGATGGCCTGGGCCACGCCCACGCCCATTGTCCCGAACGTGCCCGCGTCCAGCCTGGAGCGCGGGACGATGTTCGGCAGCACGGTGCGGCCGATGTCCATCGTGCTCGCGCCCTCGCTGGCGATGATGGCGTCCTCGGGGATCGCCTCGCGGACGGCTCGCAGCACGCGGTAGTAGCCCATCGGCTCCGAGTCGTCCACTTCCATCGCGGCCACGGCCTGGCGGTTCTCCTCGGCCTTCGCCGAGAGCCCCGTCCACCACGTCGTCTCCTGCGGGTACGTCCACGGCTCCTGCTCGAGCGCGACGTTCAGCTGGCTCGTGATCGCCTTGCCGTCGCCCACCAGCGCGACCTCCGTCGGCACGTTCGTGCCGATCTCCTCGGCGCTGATGTCCATCTGCACCACGCGCACGTCCTGGTTGAACCGCGGCGGCAGGCCGAAGTGCATGATCCAGTTCAGCCGCGCCCCCATCAGGAACACGAGGTCCGCGTTCTGGAGCGCGTACGAGCGCGCCGGCGCCACCGACAGCGGATGGTCGTCGGGCACGACGCCCTTGCCCATGGGTGAGGCCAGGAACGGAAGCTGCGTCTTGTCGATGAACTCCCGCACCTCGTCCTCGGCGCGCGCGTAGGCCATCCCCTTGCCGACGATGACGAGCGGGCGCTCGGCCGACTTCAGGGCGTCGACCGCCGCGTCCACCGAACCCGGCTCGGCGTACGTGCGGGGCGCGTCGGGACAGCGGTCCTTGAACGCGATCTCCGACTCGTCGACGCGGCCCGAAATGACGTCGTTGGCGAAGTCGAGGTACACCGCCCCCGGGCGCCCGTACATGCTCGTGCGGACCGCCTGCTCCACGTAGTAGGGCACGCGCTCGATGCTCTCCGCCCGCCGCGACAGCTTCGCGAACGGCCGCGCCGCCTCGACCTGCGGCGCCTCCTGGAACGAGCCCTGCCCGTCCTGGTACGAGTCCGGCGCGCCGCCGATGAGGATCATCGGCCATGTGTTCGACCAGGCGTTCGCCAGGCCCGCGATGCCGTGGATCATCCCCGGCCCGCACACCGTCAGGCAGGCGCCCGGCCGACCCGTCAGGTAGCCGACGGCGCCGGCGGCGTAGCTCGCCGCCTGCTCGTTGTGGAAGCCGTAGTACTGGATGCCCTCGCGCTGGGCCGCCGCCGCGATGCCCGCGACCGGAAACCCGACGACGCCGAACATGTAGTCGACGCCCTGCTGCTTGAGGCTGCGCGCGATTACGGTCGCGCCGTCGATCTCTGCCATCTGGTCACCCCTTGGAGGTCGTAGGGCGCCGATGATACGGGAAGCGCCCCCCACGCTCCCGCCCGCCCCGCTCCCGGGCCGTGGGGCGAATTCATCCGGGCGGATCGGTAAGATTCGCCGCCACTACCGTTGAAGGAGCGCCCCCCATGCCTACCGACGCACGCGTAGTCGTCTGCCCCTCCGAGCCCGGCCCCCTCCGCATCGACCAGATCGCCCTGCCCGACCCCGGCCCCCACCAGGTCGTCGTCAAGCAGTTCGCGAGCGGCATCTGCCACTCCCAGCTCCACCAGATGCACGGCCCCCGCCCGGCCCCGCAGCTCCTCGGCCACGAGTCGACCGGAACGGTCGTCGCCGCCGGCAGCGAGGTCACGCACGTCAAGGAGGGCGACCGCGTCATGGTGACGTGGGTGCCCCGCAGCCCCGACCTCGGCCGCCGGCCGGACCCCATCTCCCTCCAGCTCGAGGACGGCTCCACCGCCATCTCCCAGGGCGTCTTCACCTGGGCCGACCACACCATCGCCGACGAGCAGTACATCGTCTCCATGCCCGAGGACGTCCGCACCGACGTCACCGCCATCATCGGCTGCGCCGTCATGACCGGTTCCGGCGCCGCCTACCACACCGCCGGCGTGAAGCAGGGCGAGAGCGTCGCCGTCTTCGGCGTGGGTGGCGTGGGCCTCTCCGCCATCGTCGCCGCCGCCGTCGTCGGCGCCGACCCCATCATCGCCGTCGACCTGAACGAGGAGAAGCTGGAGTTCGCGAAGCAGTTCGGCGCCACCATCGGCGTCAACGCCTCCGACGGCGACGCCGTCGAGCAGGTCCGCGCCCTCACCACCAGCGACACCGAGTTCGACTTCATGGGCCGCCCCCTCGCGGGCGTCGACTACGCCTTCGACTGCATCGGCGTGAAGCAGACGATGGAGCAGATCCTGCCCGCCGCCCGCCCCGGCGTGATGGGCGTCCGCACCGGTGGCACCGCCGTCCTCGTCGGCGTCCCCCAGACGAACGTCGAGATCGACGCGCGCGACCTCCTCATCAACGAGAAGAAGTACATCGGCAGCATCGGCGGCTCCTGCCGCCCCGACCGCGATTTCCCGATGTTCATCCGCTGGTACAAGGAGGGCGACCTCGACCTGGACGCGCTCGTGACCGCCAGCTACGAGCTCGACCAGATCAACGAGGCCACGGACGCACTCGCCGCGGGCCACATCTCCGGGCGCTCGATCATCCAGTTGTAGCGGGAAGCCTCAGCGCAGCTTCCGCACGGGAAGCCAGATCAGCAGCACGATGCCGATCACCGATCCGGCGAGGGCGCTGCCGATGATGCTCGCCTGCGGCCCCACGAGCGGTGTCACGACGAGCATGATGGCGTAGCCAATGGGCGTGGAGGCCACGAACATGAGGGCGTAGAGCCCCATCACGCGTCCCATCAGGGCTTCCTCGGTGTGCTCCTGGAGCAAGGCCAGGGAGAGGTTGCCGAAGACGGCGGCCGCCGGGCCAATCGCGAGCAGCGCCCCCACCGCCCACCAGGGGTTCTCGCTGAGCCCGAACAGGGTCAGGAGGGGGCCGCCCACCACCGGCGAGAGCGCCAGCATCAGGCCGCGCCTCGGCAGCGGTCGCAACGTCATGAGGATCGAGCTGATGATGATCCCCGCCCCGAAGGCCCCGAAGAGGATTCCCAGCCAGCGGTCGTGGACCTCCAGCACCTGCTCGACCATGGGCAGCATGTTCACCGTGAGCGGTCCGGCATAGAAGATTCCCGGCATCGCCGCCAGCGCCAGCAACCCCATGATGTTCCGCGAGCCGCGCGCGTACCGCAGCCCCTCGGCAAGCTCGGTGCGGAAGTCGCGCCGCGCGGCAATGCGCGGCGGGTGGTGTCCGATCCGCAGGTAGAGGATCGCTCCCACCGCCAGCAGGGCCGCTTCCAGGGCGAACGCTGCCGTCAGGCCGACATCGCCCCCGACGAACCCTCCCAGCGACGGCGCCACGAACTGCCCCGCCGCCATGAACCCGACGTTCCCGAGGATCACCGCGTTCTGGAGCTGCGGGCGCGTGACCAGCTGGGGAAGAACCCCCTGCCGCGCCGGCTGCTCGAACGCCGCCACGGCCCCGATCACGGCCGAGAGTGCGAACACCGGCCACAGGATCGTGACCTCGGCGGCCGAGAGCACGATGTAGACCACGGCTACGGTCGCGGCCACGGCCGTCGCCCGGAACAGCAGCAACCGCGGTTCCATCCGGTCCGCCACGACCCCGCCCAGCAGTGTCAGGAACACCCCCGGCAGCGTCTGGATAATGAGCGCCCCGGCGATTACGGGCGCCAGCTCGTCCTCGCTCACCCGGTCGCGGATGAACAGCGGCACCGTCACGATCTGGAGCCCGACGCCCAGCGCCATCGCCACCGTCGCCGTCAGCCAGGCGCGATAGCTGTCGCTTCCGAGCGGGTTGCGGGAAGCGGCCTCGGGGGCGGCCTCGGCGCTCACGCGGGGCTCGCCTCGCCGGTCTTGCCCGCACCCGCCGTGGTTGCCGTCCGCATCTATGTAGTGTCGCACGACGGCGCGGTATGCTCCCGACCGTCATGAGCGCGCCGCTCGTCATCGCGCACGCCGCCGCCGCCGGTGAGGCGCCCGCCAACACCCTCGCGGGCGTGCGCGCCTCCCTCGATAGCGCCGCAGCCATGGAGATCGACCTCCATCTCTGCGCCGACGGCGTGCCCGTCCTCCTCCACGACCACACCCTGGACCGCACGACGAACCTCTCCGGGCCCGTAGCCGATGCGCCCCTCGCCGATCTGGCCCGAGCCGACGCCGGTGACGGCGAGCCCGTGCCTTCCCTCGACGAGGTGCTCGACCTGGTTGCCGGCCGTGTCGACGTCATGTGCGAGATGAAGGTCGCTCCCGATCGGGCAGAGGAAGGCCCCGCCCTCCTCGACGCCACCCTCGACGTGATCCGCCACCACGGCGCCGGGAACTGGACCGCCCTCCACTCGTTCGACCACGACCTCGTGGAGCGCGCTCGCGCCCGCGCCCCCGAGATCGACGCGGCCTTCATCGTCGCCCCGATGGGGGGCGCCGGGCTGCAAGCGCTCGCCGCCCGCGCCGCCGGGTGCGGCGTCGGCGCCCTCTCGGTGTTTCACGCTGTGGTGGCGGCCCACGCGGTCCAGATCGCCCGCGAGCACGACCTGAAGCTCTGGGCCTGGACCGCCGACAGCCCCGCCGACTGGACCCGCCTCGCGGATGCGGGCGTCGACGGCATCATCACGAACCAGCCCGCGGCCCTTCGCGCCTGGAGCGAGGCGCAGGCCTCTTCCTGACCGCCCGCCCTGCCGGGCCGTTCGCAGACAACACAGGGCTTCACCCTTATGATCGTCCGCCGTGCGGGCGGCTTCTGGCCGCCCAGTCTTCCGAAGGATTGTTCATGAAGGAGATCGACTACCTGGCGCCCTCCTCGCTCGGCGAGGCGTACGCCGCACTCCAGAACGGCAAGACCTCGGCCTTCCTCGCTGGCGGAACCGACATCATCGTCCAGCTCCGCGAGGGCCGGAAGCAGGTCGACCAACTCATCGATGTCAAGCACATCCCCGAGCTCATGAGCTACGCCTGGACCGACGACGGCGGCCTGGTGATCGGCGCGTCCGTGCCCTTCGCCGAGATCTACGAGGACGACGAGATCGTCCGCCGCCTGCCCTGCGTCATCGATTGCGCGACGCTCGTGGGCGGCATCCAGATCCAGAGCCGCGCGTGCTTCGGCGGCAACATCGGCAACTCCGGTCCCGCCGCCGATACGGTGCCCGCGCTCATCGCGCTCGGCGCCACGCTCACGCTCGGCTCCGCCGGCGGCACGCGCGACCTGCCCCTCGAGGACTTCTTCACCGGTCCCGGCCAGAACGTCCTCGAACCGGGCGAGCTGATCATCACGATCAACATCCCGCCGCAGCCCGCCAACTCGGGCGCCTTCTTCCACCGCTTCATCCCCCGCAACGAGATGGACATCGCCGTCGTCAACGTCGGCGCCCGCATCGACCTGGATGCCGGCGGTGAGCGCATCGAAGGCGCGCGCATCTCGGTCGGGGCCGTCGCCCCCGTGCCCCTCTACGTGGCCGCCGCCGGCGACGCCCTCGCCGGCGAGACGCCGACCGAGGACACGTTCGCCCGCGCCGCCGACATCGCCGCCGATGCCGCGACCCCCATCACCGATATGCGCGGCTCCATCGCCCAGCGCGTGCACCTCACGCGCGTCCTCACCTACCGCGCCCTCGACCGGGCGCTCGAACGAGCCCGGGAGGCCTAGCCCATGCCCCGTCGCACCCACATCCAGACCACCCTCAACGGCGAGGAGATCGACTTCCTCTGCGAGCCCCGCCAGAGCCTGCTCGAAGTCCTGCGCGACGAGCTCGGCCTGACCGGCACCAAGGAAGGCTGCAACAACGGCAACTGCGGCGCCTGCAGCGTCCTCATGGACGGCCGCGTCGTGAACTCCTGCTGCGTCCTCGGCGTCGAGGCCGAGGGCTCCGAGGTCGTCACCATCGAGGGCGTCGCCGATGGCGAGACCCTCCACCCGCTCCAGCAGTGCTTCCTCGAAGAGGCGGCGCTCCAGTGCGGCGTCTGCACCCCCGGGTTCATCGTCGCCGCCAAGGCCCTGCTCGATAGCGAGCCGGATGCCGACGAGGCCCGCGTCCGCCACTGGCTGGCCGGCAACCTCTGCCGCTGCACCGGCTACGACAAGATCGTTCGCGCCGTCCTCAAGGCATCCGAGATGGAGGAGGTCTCCGCATGACAACCACCGAGAAGCCCGACTACAAGGTCATCGGCACCCGTCCCATCCGCCCCGACGGCGTCGAGAAGGTCACGGGCAAGGCGCTCTACGGCGCCGACATCCACCTTCCCGACCTCGTCCAGGGCGCCGTGCTGCGCAGCCCCCACGCGCACGCCCGCATCCTCTCCATCGATACGAGCGCGTCCGAGGCCATGCCCGGCGTCCTCGCGGTGGTCACCCACAAGGACCTGCCCGTCGTCGCCGACAAGGTGCTCGACATGGGCGAAGGCGCCTCGACGGCCTCGGACATGAGCAAGAACGTGCTCGCCGCCGACAAGGCGCTCTACCGCGGCCACGCCGTCGCCGGCGTCGCCGCCACGAACGTGCACGACGCCCTGACCGCCATCGAGGCGATCAAGGTCGAGTACGAGGTGCTCCCGCCCGTCCTGAACGTGCAGGACGCGATGCGCGACGACGCCCCCCTGCTCGACGACAGCCGCCACACGAAGACCCCGACCGGCGAGGAGTCCGAGGGCGCCAGCAACGTCGCCGCCCACAACCGCTTCGAGGGTGGCGATGTCGAGGCCGCTTACGCCGAGGCCGACATCGTCGTCGAGCGCGAGTTCGATACGAAGATGGTCCACCAGGGCTACATCGAGCCCCACAACGGCACCGCCAACTGGAACTCCGACGGCACGCTGACCGTCTGGACGAGCACGCAGGGCGCGTTCGCCGTCCGCGGCGCGCTCGCCGAGCTGCTCCAGCTTCCCGTCTCCCGCATCCGCGTCATCCCCATGGAGATCGGCGGCGGGTTCGGCGGGAAGATCGGCGTCTACCTGGAGCCGGTCGCGGCGCTGCTCTCGCGCAAGTGCGGCCGCCCCGTCCAGCTCACCATGGACCGCACCGACGTCTTCCAGGCCACCGGTCCCACGAGCGGCGGCCACATGAAGGGCAAGCTCGCGGTCAAGGACGGCAAGATCACCGCCGCCGAGGTCAGCCTCGCCTTCGAGGCGGGCGCCTTCCCCGGCTCGCCCGTCATGGCCGGCGCCATGTGCATGCTCTCCCCCTACGAGGTGGAGAACTTCAAGGTCGACGCGTACGACGTCGTCGTGAACAAGCCGAAGGTCGCCGCCTACCGCGCGCCCGGCGCGCCCAACGCCTCCTTCTGCGTCGAGCAGCTCATCGACGAGCTCGCCCGCGAGACCGGCGTCGATCCGCTCCAGTTCCGCCTGGACAACAGCGCCCACGAGGGCACCCGCATGATCACCGGCGTCGCCCACCCCCGCATCGGGCAGGAGGAGACGGTCCAGGCCGCCCAGGCCTCCGACCACTACAACTCCCCGATCGAGGGTCCGAACCGTGGTCGCGGCGTTGCCGGCGGCTTCTGGTTCAACGCCGGCATGCAGTCGTCCGTCGTCGCCTCCGTGAACCCGGACGGCACGGTCAACCTCATCGAGGGCTCGACCGACATCGGCGGCACCCGCGCCGCTCTCGCCATGCAGCTCGCCGAGACGCTCGGCATCGAGTACGACAGCGTCCGCCCCACCGTCGTCGATACCGACTCCGTCGGCCACAACGACGTGACCGGCGGCTCGCGCACCGCCTACGCCAGCGGCCAGGCCGTGTACGAGGCCGGTCTCGACATCCAGCAGCAGATGGTCGCCCGTGCGGCCCAGCTCTGGGAGTGCGAGGCCGAGGATGTCGAGTACGCCGACGGCGGCCTCCGGCACACCTCCGACAGCGAGAAGGCGATGACCTTCGCCGAGCTGGCGGGGAAGCAGATGGAGACGGGCGGACCGCTCCAGGGTCGCGGCAGCGTCGTCGCCCGCAGCCCCGGCGCCGCCTTCGGCGTCCACGTCGTCGATGTCGAGGTCGACCCCGACACCGGCAAGGTCGACATCCTCCGCTACACCATCGCCCAGGACGTGGGCACGGCCGTGCATCCCGCCTACGTCGAGGGCCAGATGCAGGGCGGCGTCGTCCAGGGCATCGGCTGGGCGCTCAACGAGGAGTACTACTACGGCGAGGACGGGCGCATGGAAAACGCCTCCTTCCTCGACTACCGCATGCCCACCAGCCTCGACCTCCCGATGATCGACACGATCATCGTCGAGGTTCCCAACCCGGGGCACCCCTACGGCGTCCGCGGGGTGGGCGAGGTGCCGATCGTGCCGCCGCTGGCGGCCATCGCCAACGCCGTCCACGATGCCACCGGGCATCGCTTCACGGAGCTGCCAATCTCCCCACGTCGCGTGGTGGAGGAGCTCCACAACCTGCAGTAGTCCGGTGGCGACGGTTCTCATACCGTCGCCGCTGCGCTCGCTCTGCGCCGGCGCCGCGACCCTCGAGGTCGCGGGCGCCACGCTCGGCGAGGTGCTCCGCGCCATCGACGTGCGCTGCCCCGGCTTCTACGAGCGCGCCGTCGAGGACAACCGCGTGCGTCCCGAGCTTTCGGTCGCCCTGAACGGCCACGCCTTCCGCTACGGCCTCACCGAGCCCATCGCCCCCAACGATGAGGTCACCATCGTCCCGGCGATAGGCGGGGGCTAGGGTCGGCAGGGAGAACCACGCAATCTGCAAGCAGTACTTTCAGATTGTCGCGTTAGGGCTACAGCTCCGCCCAGGTCCTGCCGCGCTTCAGGTCCACCTTCAGCGGGACCTTCAGTTCGGCGCCTGCCGGCATCACCTCCGCCAGCAGCGCCCCCACCTCGTCCGCCTCATCCGACGGGCCCTCGAAGATCAGCTCGTCGTGGACCTGGAGGATCATGCGGCTGCGCAGCTCGCGCTCCCGCGCCGCCTCCGCGATGCGGATCATCGCCACCTTGATGATGTCCGCCGCCGTCCCCTGGATGGGCATGTTGATCGCCTCGCGCTCGGCCGCGCTCCGCACCTGGAAGTTCGTGCTGTGGATGGCGGGCAGGTAGCGACGACGCCCGAACAGCGTCTCCGCGTACCCCTGCTGCTTCGTCGTCGAGAGGACGTGCTCCTGCCACGCCTTGATGCCCGGGAAGTTGGCGTAGTACTCGTCGATGAACGCCTCCGCTTCCTCCCGCGTCATCCCCGTGCGGTCGCTCAGCCCGAACGACCCCATCCCGTAGGCGATGCCGAAGTTCACCATCTTCGCCGTGTCCCGCATCTGCCGGGTCACGTCCGCCGCCTCGACCCCGTAGACGCTGGCCGCCGTCGCCTGGTGGATGTCCGCGTCGGCGAGGAACGCGTCGATGAGTCCCGTGTCCTCGGTGATGTGGGCGAGCACGCGCAGCTCGATCTGCGAGTAGTCGGCCGCCACGTACACCGGGTCGTCGTATCCCTCGGGCACGAACGCGCGCCGGATGTCGCGCCCCATCTCCGTGCGCACGGGGATGTTCTGCAGGTTCGGGTTCGTGCTGCTCAGACGGCCCGTGGCCGCGACGGTCTGCTGGAAGTCCGTGTGGATGCGCCCGTCCTCCGGCGAGACGGCGCCCGGTAGCGCATCGAGGTAGGTCGACTTCAGCTTCGTCAGCTGCCGGTACTCGAAGATCTTGTCGATGATGGGGTGCGACTCGCGCAGCCCTTCCAGCGCCCGCTGATCGGTGCTGTAGCCCTGCTTCGTCCGGCGCGTGGTTGGGAGGCCCAGATCCTTGAAGAGAACATCGCTCAGCTGCTGCGGGCTGCCGATGTTGAACTCGCGCTCGACGTGGTCGAACACCCCCTTCTCCGCCGCCTCGATCTCCCCGATCAGCCCGTCCGAGATCTCCCGTAGCACGCCGATATCGATCCCGACGCCCACCGTCTCCATCTCCGCCAGCACGGGCATGAGCGGCAGCTCCATCTCCTCGTACAGCTCCCACTGGCCCCGCTCGCGGAGTTGCGCCTCCAGGGCCGGAACCACCTGCAGCAGCAGGTCGACCTGCTGGCAGGCCAGCTCCCCCGCCGACTCGGGGTCGACCTGCGCCAGCGGGGTCGCCTTCCGCCCCGTGCCCGTCAGCGCTTTGAGCGGGCGCAGCTCCACCCCCAGCCGCTCGTTCACGAGGTTCTCCAGCGCCTGCGAGGTCTCGCCCAGCAGGAACGCCATCAGGCTCGCCTCGTGCGTGACCCCCCGCAGCGCCATCCCCGCCCGCGAGAACTGGTGCAGCAGGTACTTCGCCCCGTACGCCGTCTTCGGCAGCGATACGTCCGCCAGCAGCGGCCCGATCACCTCGCGGATCGCCTCGATCGAGAGCTGCTCGCCCGGGCTGTCGAGCCGCGGCGCGTGCCCGATGGGCACGTACCACGCCCGCCCCGGCTCCGTCGCGAACGAGAGGCCGAGCAGGAGCGGGTGCGCCGTGTCGCCGGTCGTCGAGAGCGCCCCGAGGGCGAAGCCGCCGGAGTCGCGCAGCGTCTCCGCCAGCTCGCGCAGCCCCGCCTCGTCGGTGACGTTCGCGTACTCGCCCGGCTCCGCCTCGGGCGCCGGCGCCTCTTCCGCGTCGCCGTCGGCCGCCGGCAGCCGGTCGATGAGGCTGCGGAACTCCAGCTCCCGGAAGAACGCGACCACCTTCTCGCGGTCGTAATCCGTCGCCTCGCACGCGTCGAAATCGAAGTCGCACTCGACGTCCGTGCGGATGGTCACCAGGTCCTTGCTCTCCAGCGCCTCCTCCCGCTTCCCCTCCAGCTTTCCCCGCACCGATTTCGACGAGATCTCGTCGATGCGCGCGAAGATCTCCTCGACCGGCCCGAACTGCCGGATCAGGTTCGCGGCCGTCTTGTCCCCGACGCCCTTGATGCCGGGAATGTTGTCGCTCGTGTCGCCCCGCAGCGCCTTGAAGTCGGTCATGTAGGGCGGGCTGAAGCCCCAGCGCTCGCTCGCCGCTTTCGTGTCGTACACGACCGTGTCGCGCTGGTAGGGGCGGAACATGAACAGGTTGAGGTTGGGCCGGATGAGCTGCACGAGGTCCGTGTCCAGCGTGACGATCCAGGTGTCGACGCCCTCGGCGGCCGTCTTCGTCGCGATCGTGCCCGCCACGTCGTCCGCCTCGAAGCCCGGCGCCTCGTACACGGGAATCGCGAACGCATCGAGCATCTCGCGCACGCGCGCCATCTGCGGCAGCAGGTCCTCGGGCGTCTCGCGGCGGGTCGCCTTGTAGTCCTCGCGCGCCTCGTGCCGGAACGTCTTGCCCTTCGCGTCCCAGGCGGCGCAGATGTGCGTCGGCGAGAGCTGGTCGAACACCCGCAGCAGCGACTCCGCGTACCCGTAGGTCGCGAACGTCAGCTCGCCCTTGCTGCTCATCATCGGGTTGGGCACGGAGCCAAGCGCGAAGAACGCGCGGTAGAGAATGCCGTGCGAATCGAGGATCACGAGGCGCGGCTTCGCGCCGTTGCCAGCCACGCCGCGATTATAGGCGTCCCGCCCGCGCGGACCGTGGCGCGAGCCCGGCTATACTGCCCGCACTCTCGCGCTGGAGCGCCCGATGGCCCGTCCCGTCCTCCGCACCGCCCTCTGCGATCTGCTCGGCATCGAGTACCCGTTCATCCTCGCTGGCATGGGCCCCGTCGCCGGCGGTATCGTCGGACCTGTCGCCACCGCCGAGCTCGCCGCCGCCGTCTCGAACGGGGGCGGACTCGGCGTCCTCGGGGGCAGCGGCTACGGCCCCGAGCGCCTGCGCGAGGAGATCGACAAGATCCGCGGCCTGACCGACAAACCCTTCGGCGTCGACCTCCTCCTCCCCTCCAACTACATGGGCGAGGCCGCCAACAGGCCTCCCCCCGCCGACCCCCGCGACCTCGTCCCCTCCGAGGTCCGCGACGGCCTCAAGGCCATCCTCGCGGACCTCGACGTTCCCTGGCTGGAGGCCCCGCCCGTCGAGACCGAGACGCGCCCGACGCTGCAGGGCAAGCGGGGCGGCATGTCCGACGCGCAGATGGAGGTCGTCATCGAGGAGAAGGTGCCGGTCTTCGCCGCCGGGCTCGGGAGCCCCGCCCCCTGGCTCGACCGGCTGCACGCGAACGGCACCGTCGTCCTCTCCCTCGTCGGCAACGTGAAGAACGCGGAACGCGTCGCCCATGCCGGCGTCGATGCCGTCGTCACGCAGGGAACCGAGGCGGGCGGCCACACCGGCCGCATCGGCACGCTCCCCCTCGTGGTGCAGGCGATCGAGGCCATCGAGCCCGTGCCCGTCATCGCCGCGGGTGGCGTCGGCAGCGGACGCGGCATGGCCGCGATGCTCGCCGCCGGAGCCGCCGGCGTCTGGGTGGGCACCGCCTTCCTCGTCTCCGAGGAGGCGAACCAGCCCCCGGCCCAGCTCAAGCGCATCCTCGCCGCCACCGAGGAAGACACGAAGATAACGCGCCTCTACAGCGGCAAGACCATGCGCAATATCCGCAACCCCCTCATCGATGCCTGGGAGGCGAGTGGCATCCGCGCCCTGCCCATGGGCGTGCAGGGCATCGTCATCCGCGATGTCGCCCACTCCCTGCGTCAGGCGGGCCGCGAGGACCTGTTGATGAACGCCGCCGGTCAGATCGCGGGCATGCTCAACGAGGTCCGCCCCGCCTCCGTCATCATGGAAGAGATCATCGGCGAGACGGTCGAGATCCTGAGCGACCGCCTCCCCGCCACCGTCACCGCCCGCGTGGAGGCCTGACCATGCCCGATGGACCGCTCGCGAACGTCCGCGTCCTCGAATTCACCGACGAGATCGGCGCCTACTGCGGCAAGCTCTTCGCCGACCTCGGCGCCGACGTGATCAAGGTCGAGCCCCCCGGCGGCGAGAGCCAGCGCCAGGCCCCGCCCTTCCTCGACGGCGAGCCCGGACCCGACGCCAGCATCGCCTTCTGGGCGCAGAACACCTCGAAGCGCTCCCTCGCGCTCAACCTCCACGACGAGGCCCATCTCGCCCGCGCCCGCGATCTCGCTCTCGGCGCCGACATCATCATCGAGGACCACCTGCCCGGCTCGATGGCCTCTGTCGGTCTCGGGTACGACGACCTGCGCGGCGAACGCCCCGACCTCGTCTACACGTCCATCACCGGCTTCGGCCAGACCGGCCCGCACGCGAACTACGCCTACAGCGACATCGTCGGCCAGGCGATGGGCGGCGTGATGACGCTCGCGGGCATGCCCGAGGATCCGCCCAACCTCATCTACGGCAACCAGGGCAACATCTGCGCCAGCATCCAGGCCGCCCAGGGGACGCTTGTCGCGCTCCACCACGCCGAGCGTACCGGCCAGGGTCAGCACGTCGACGTCTCGGTGCAGGAGGCCCTCTCCCTGCCCATGGAGACGGCCATGATGATGTGGGACTTCCAGAAGACCAACCGCGTGCGCACCGGCCCCCTCGGTCTCCTCCGCATGCCCATCCCCGGCGTCGGCGTGTACGAGACGAAGGCCGGCTACGTGATGGCCTACATCACCGCCCCCGGCGGCGCCGACTTCCCCGAGGTCGTCGCCTGGATGGACGAGGCCGGTTTCGAACACGACCTCCACGACGACGCTTATTCGGAGTTCTTCCACGGCATGAACCTGCGCTTCCTCGCGCAGGTCCTCTCCGACCCCGACTCGGCCGCCTCCGCCGCCGGGCAGCTCGAGCACATCAACCAGGTGTTCGCCGACTTCCTCGCGACCATGACCGCCCTCGAAGCGTACGAGGAGGGCCAGCGCCGCCGGCTCCTCGTCGGCCTCGTCTCCACCCCGCGCGACCTCGTCGAGAACCGCCAGCTCCGCGACCGCGACTGGTACCGGCCCCTCGCCGTCGATTCGCGCGAGGTCGAGTTCCCCGGCCCGCCCTACCGCCTCTCCGCCTCCCCCGCGACCGTGTCGTCGCCGCCCACCCTGGGCCGGCACGACGACGCTGGCTGGCAGGCGACCCCCGCCCGCCCCGTCACCGCCGCCGCCCGCCCCCGCCGCCCCCTCGAGGGCGTGCGCGTCGCCGACTTCTCCTGGTTCGGCGCTGGACCCATCGCCGGGCAGACCCTCGCCACCTTCGGCGCCGAGGTCGTGCGCGTCGAGTCCGAGGCCCGCATCGACTCCCTCCGCGTCGTCGAGCCCGTGGCCCTCAACCCCGACGGCTCGAAGATGAGCGACACCTACAACGCCTCCGGCTACTTCAACAACTTCAACGCGGGCAAGCTCAGCTTCCTCCTCGACCTCAACACCGAGCGCGGGCAGGAGATCGCCTACCGCCTCGTCGAGCGCTCCGACATCTTCCTGACCAACTTCACGCCGCGCGTGCTGGAGAAGTGGAACCTCCTCTACGAGCACGTCTCCGCCGCCAACCCGCGCATCGTCGCCGGCTACGCGCCCATGCAGGGCATGACCGGCCCCCACCGAGACTTCCTCGGCTTCGGCGCCGTGCTCACGCCCATCACCGGCATCAGCGAGCTTTCGGGCTTCCCCCACCACCCGCCCATCGGCATCGGCACCAACTACCCCGACTACGTGGTGAACCCCGGGCACCTCGCCTTCGCCCTGCTCGCCGCCCTCCGCCACCGCGACATCACCGGCGAGGGCCAACTCGTCGAGATGCCCCAGATCGAGTCCGTCGTGAACGCGCTCGCCCCCGCCATCCTCGACTACACCGCTAACGGCGTCGTCCAGACCCGCACCGGCAACCGCAGCCCCGTCGCCGCTCCCCACGGCGTCTTCCGCTGCGTCGACGACCCCACCTCCGAGGGCTCGGAAGACCGCTGGATCGCCATCGCCTGCCACACCGACGACCACTGGGCCGCCACCTGCGACGCGTTCGGCCAGGTCGGGTCCGCCACCGACCCGCGCTTCGCCACGCACGAGGCCCGCAAGGCCAACGAGGACGCCCTCGAAACCCTCGTCAGCCTCTGGGCCGCCGACCGGCGCGCCGAGGACGTCATGGCCGATCTCCAGGCGCGGGGCGTTCCCGCGGGCGTTGTCCAGAACGCCCAGGACATCCTCGACAAGGACCCGCACATGCGGGAGCGCGCCTACTACCAGTACGTCGACCACCCCGAGACGGGCCGCAGCGCCTACGACGGCCCCTGCGCCCGCCTCAGCGAGACGCCCGGCTTCCACCAGTGGGCCGCCCCCCTCTTCGGCCAGCACACCGACGAGGTCTGCCGCCGCATCCTCGACCTCGGCGACGACGAGGTTGCCACGCTCCTGGTCGAGGGCGTCCTGGCCTAGAGGTTCGAGGGGCCTACGACCCCTTCGCGCTCCTGCTGAGGAGGCGGGAATCCTTCCCCTCGATGGCGAGCCGGCGCAGCGCCGTGGCCACGCGTTGCCATGCGTCGGCTACGGGCTCGTCCCCTGCCAGTTCGTCGAGGTGCACGTCGATCCCGCATCGCTCGGCGAACGCGGCGACAAAGCTCTCCGGACTCGCAAGATCGCGCGTGGTCAGGGTGATGGTGCACGTCCCTGCGTTCACCAGCACCTCTGCTCCAAGACTCGGGGGCATGACGCTCGGCCAGGCCTGAGCCTTCCAGAGCGGTCGCGGGGCAGGCTGCTTGATCCCCATCGCCTGCAGTACGATCCCGGCCCTGCGGATCTTCTCCTCGACATGGCGAACGGGGTCGTCAGACAAAGCGGAGTCGCCGGCCTCAGCCGCTTCGCGCACGTACGACCGCGCGTCGCTATCGCTCATGCGACAAGTGTACCCCGGTCTCTGCGCTCGCCCTCGGCCAGCACGACGATGCGGGCGGGCCTAGGAACCCGCCTCCACCGGCTCCGGTTGCGACCCGGAATCAGGTACTTCCGTGGCAGGCGGCTTGTCTTCCGCCAGCTTGGCGGCGGGCTGCGTCCATACCTTCAATCCCTGCACAACCTCGCGGTAGAACTCGTCGACGAGGTGCTCGATGTCCCGGACGAAATTGCCCGACCCCGCTCGCCGCTTCGACCCAACCTTTCGGGTCTCGGCGATGGTGAACGATCGTGGTGGTCGGTCGGTCTTGTTGAGCAGCGTCTTGGAGTCATCGCGTACCGCTCCAAGTAGTTCGGCGTCCGTGACGTGTGTCCGCTCGAAGGCCACCTCGATGCGGAGCGAGTCCGATGCGGACCGGAGTTGCCGCAAGAGCCAGTTCAGCCGTGCGGTTGACTTGGCTAGGCGCGGCGCGCTGAGCGTGACCGAAGCCCACGCGTCCATTGACTTCAGGTCTACTCCGACCGCGAGTGGGGCTACTGCGTTAGGGATCGCGATCGTACCGGAGAGCCTCCCCGTTTCAGCCAACGCTGTGGTGAGAGCCGCCGTTCGAATGGACGGATCCTTGGCCTCCTTACGGCTCAGTACGGGGTGGACATCACGATTGAGACGAGCTGCCAGGCCTAGGCTGATGTGCTGCAGTAGCTGTTCCCATCGGATCGCAACGCTAGCCGCCTCCTCATCACCCTTGGTTAGCGTTCCCTCCCGCAGCGCCGTACGTAGCTTCGTCCACAGAGGACCCATGTCGTCGAACAACCTGGCTCCAGAGTTGTTGTGGTCTAGGTATTCGATGAACTCGTGGAGAATCCACTTCTGGTCTGGATCCTCGACGCCGATGTGGTCGTGCACTCGGCGCGCCGTGGCCAGGATTCTGTCCCAGGAGAGGTGATAGAGCGGAATCTTGCCATATCGAACCTTGTTGACGTTAACCGGGTGCTGCCCGTACACCGAGACCAGCTGGTTGCTAATAGTCAGGAGGCCATCGAAGCCTTCCTTCTTCACGATGTCCAGGTACGCTTCGATTTGTTCCCTTGTGAGCTCGGTCTTCCCGGTCTTGACCTCAACCAGGAGGGTCCAGGTCCGCTTGCCGCGTTGAGCACGAATCAGACCATCAACGCGAAACTTCTTCTCCTTCACCTCGAAGGGAACCTCGCAGAACGCTGACACCTTCCCGGCGGGCGCCCCTAACGGCTTAAGGAGCTCGCGTTCGAACTCGTGCACGGCCGTAAGTACTGCCAACAGGGCGGATGTGCCTCTGCGTTCTTGCTCCTCGGCGCCCCGGATGCCCGAGATGGGGATAAGCCTCGCTGGGTGCCAGTGCTCTTCGCTCATCACAAACTACCTCTGCTCTAAGGAAGGCCGGAGTCTATCGCAGCTTGTGCTGACCTACATCCGCCCGCCCCTACTCCCGCCCCCGCGTATCATCACCGCTCGCACTCACTCTGCGGGACCGAGCCCGCCAATCTGACCACGCACGGAGACGAACGCCATGGGACTGCGCACGCCGGCCGAATACCTCGAATCGCTCAAGGACGGTCGCACCGTCTACTACCGTGGCGAGCGCGTCGATGACGTGACCACCCACCCCGTCATCTCCAAGGCCGCGAAGCACGCCTGCGTCGACTACGAGATGGCCGAGGAGCCCGAGTTCAAGGACCTCACCATCATCGACGACGAGGACGAGCCCTACGCGCGCTACTTCAAGGTGCCGCGCAGCAACGACGACCTGCTCAAGCGCTCGCAACTCATCGAGGCCTCGACCGCACGCGGCCAGACCCTCGTCCCCCTCGTGAAGGAGATCGGCAGCGACGCCCTCTTCGGCCTCCTGCGCATCACCCGCGCCGTCGACCAGGCCCGCGAGACCTCCTACCGCGCCCGCGTCGACGAGTTCTACCGCCACTGTCGCGACAACGACCTGACCATGTCCGTCGCCCAGACCGACGTGAAGGGCGACCGCTCCGCCGGCCCCGGCGGCCAGCCCCATCCCGACTACTACCTGCGCATCGTCGAACGCCGCCCCGACGGCATCGTCGTGCGCGGCGCCAAGACCCACACGAGTTGCACGACCAACGTCAACGAGGTCATCGTGCTCCCCACCCGCGCCATGTCCGAGGCGGACGCCGATTACGCCGTCGCCTTTGCCGTGCCGCCCGATACGCCCGGCCTCAAGCTCGTCGCCAGCCCCTACGGCGGCTGGTCCAAGAACGGCTTCGAGAACCCCCTCAGCGCCGACCGCAAGATGATGGAGACGACCACCATCTTCGACGACGTGTTCGTGCCCAACGAGCGCGTCTTCCTCGCGGGCGAGCACGAGTTCGCCGCCCCCCTCGCCCTCGGGTTTGTCGAGTACCACCGCTTCACGGCGGTCTCCTACAAGCTCCCGCTCGTCGACGCGCTCGTGGGCGCGGGGCAGCTCATGGCCGACCTGAACGGCATCACGCGCGCCGGCCACATCCGCGAGAAGCTCGTCTGGCTCGTCAGCTACGCCGAGACCGTGCGCGCCCTGATCGAGATGGCGGCGGCCCGCGGCGCTCCCGACGAGGAGGGCATCTACGCCCCCGACGCCATGACCACGAACATCGCCAAGTACCACTTCGCCCACCACTACCACGAGGCGCTCCAGCACGTGCAGGACATCGCCGGCGGCTCGCTCGTCACGGCGCCCGGCCTGGAGGACTTCGAGAGCGCCGAGACCGGCGACCTCCTGCGCCACTACCTCGGCGGCCGCGAGGGCGTCGACGGTGAGACGCGGATGCGCGCCATGAACATGGTCAGCGACCTCACGACCGGCGACTTCGGCGGCTATCACGCCGTCCTCGCCATCCACGCCGAGGGTTCGCTCGAAGCGGAGAAGCTCATGATCGCCCGCGCCTACGACGGCCGCCGCACCCTCAACTACGCGAAGCAGCTCGCCGGTATCGAGTAGTGGCCGCGACGCTCCTCCTGACACGCGAGCAGATCCGGGAGGGCGTCGCCGCGCTCGCCGCCCAGGTCACCGAGGGCTTCCCCGCGGGCGAGATCCCCATCGTCTGCGTCGATACGGCCGCCTGCCGCTTCTCCAGCGACCTCGCGGGCGTGCTGGAGCGGGAGCACGGCCGCCCCTCCCGCATCACCCACGTCCGCCCCAAGAGCCCCGACCCCATCCCCGGGCACGTCCTCCGCGACTACAACCTCGTCGTCGATACGCTCTTCGACACGGGCCGGACGTTCCAGATACTTGAAGCGATCCCCGGCCTCCGCACGACCCTGTGCGTGAAGGCCGACATCGACCCGAGGCTGTGGCGCCTGCCCGACTGGTGGGCCTACCTCGTGCCCAACGTCTACATCCACGGCTACGGCCTCGACGACTCCGACGGGCTCAGCCGCGACCTCGACGACATCCTCACCGACGAGCCCCTCCCCGCAGGCGCCCGCGTCGTCTCGCGCATCGAGGTCAAGACCCCGATCTAGCCACGCCCGCGGCGCTCCCCAGCCTTTCGCCTGCCGGGTACACTGCCCCCGTGGCGAGCCTTGAGATCCCGCTGTTCCCGCTGCGCGCGGTGCTCTTCCCCGGGCACGAGTTGCCCCTCCAGATCTTCGAGGAGCGCTACAAGACCATGACCCGCGAACTGCTCGAGAGCGGCGGCGTTTTCGGCGTCGTCCTGATCAAGCACGGGCGCGAGGTCGGCGGCTCGGCGGTCCCCTACGACGTGGGCACGACCGCCGTCATCGAGGAGCACCGCGAGCTGCCCGGAGGCCGCTTCCAGATCGGGACCCGTGGCCGTGACCGCTTCCGGCTCGTGCGCATGCTCGAACCGCGCCCCTACCCCTACGGCGAGATCGAGTTCCTGGACGACGCCTACGACCCCGGCGACGCGCAGCTCCAGGCCGCGTTCGAGACCGCGCGCGCCACCTTCCCCGTCTATCTCCGCCTCGCCCTCGCGCTCTCCGACCAGTGGGCCCGCGACCTGAGCCTGCCCCGCGAGCCGCACCGCTTCGTCAACACCGTCGCGCCCTGGCTCCAGGTGGAGGAGGAGGGCAAGCAGCGCCTCCTCGAGATCGAGTCCGCCGCCGACCGCCTCGGGCAGCTCGCCGAGCAGCTCGACGGGCTCATCTCGCGCATCCGCGAGCAGGTCGATAGCCACCACCGCCAGCGGTTCGCCAGCCTGAGTGCCATCAGCTAGAGCCACCCTGCGCGCCATGCCCGCACGGGGCCTTGCCGCGCTCTGGGGCGTCGTGCTGGCCGCCGCCGTCACGCTCGCCGTGTTCGCCGCCCTCCACGACCGCCTCCCCGGCGACCTCGAGGCCTCCCGCACGGTCCAGGACTGGCCCTTCCCCGGCGAGCCGTTCGCCGACGTGCTCCGGCTGCTCAGCGGCACCGAGGTCATCGTCGGCATCGGTCTCGCGCTCGCCGTCGTCGCCTGGCTCGCCGGGCGCCGCCGCCCCGCGCTCGCCCTCGCCGCCGGGCTCGGCGTCATGGTCCTGCTCCAGTTCCTCGTGAAGGAGATCGTCGACCGCCCCCGCCCCGACCTCGCGCTGGTCGACCTGCGAGCCGGGTTCAGCAGCCCCAGCTTCCCCTCCGGCCACACCATGAGCCCGAGCTACCTCTACGGCTTCCTCGCGACGGCGGCCCTCACCTCGTCCCTTCCCGCGGCGCTGCGGGTTGGGGTCGCGGTCGGCGCCGCTCTGTTTCTCCTGCTCGGCGGCCTCGCCAACGTGTGGCTCGGCGTTCACTGGACCAGCGATGTCATCGGCGGCTACCTGTGGGCGCTCGCCGTGCTCATCCCCGCCGCCTGGGTCGCTCGCCCTAACCGTACGTAGGCGTCGCTCGCGTACACTCCGCACTCGTGGAAATCGATGTCGCCCTCAGGGCGGCTGCCGCTATCGCCGGAGCCGCTGCGCTCGGTCAGATCATCTCCCGCCGCTTCCCCATCCCCCTGCCCCTCTTCCTCCTCGCCGCCGGCCTCCTGCTGGGCCACGACGGCCTGGGCATCGTGCAGACGCAGGAGCTCCAGGATCTCGTTCGCATCGTCGTCGTGCTCGCCGTCGCGCTCATCGTCTTCGAGGGGGGCACGGCGCTGCGGATCGCCTCGCTCCGCACCCTCGCGCCCGTCGTCCGCAACATCATCCTGCTCGGCCTCCTCGTGACGCCCACGGTCGGCGCCTTCGCCGCCTGGGTCTTCCTCGATTTCGACTGGCGCATGGCCTTCCTCTTCGGCGCGCTCGTGAGCGTTACCGGACCGAGCGTGCTCACGCCCCTGCTGCGCTCCTTCCGCGTCGACGACCGCCTGCGCGACATCCTCGCGAGCGAGGGCGTCATCATCGACCCCCTCGGCGCGCTCCTCACGCTGTTCCTGCTCGAAATCGTGCTCGCCGGGACGCTCGACCCCGCCGGTCCCACCTGGTGGGTGATCGAACGCCTCCTCATCGGGCTCGGCGTCGGGGCGGCGGGCGCGCTGCTGGTCTGGGGGCTCTCGCGTTCAGTGAAGCGGCTCAGCGGCCGCGAGATGGCGCTCTTCGTCATCGGCGCCGCCGTCGCCGCCTTCGCCGTGGCCGAGTCGCTCGCGCACGAGTCCGGCCTCGTGGCGATGGTCATCATGGCCATCGCCATCGGCAACATCCCCCTCCCCCAGCGGGAGCGCGTCGATGACCTGCAGGAGTCCGTCACCGTCTGGCTCATCGCCAGCGTCTATGTGCTCCTCGCCGCCGGCATCAGCATCGACGACCTCACCGGCCTCTGGCCCGAGGGCCTCATCGTCGTCGCCATCCTCGCCCTCGTCGGCCGTCCCCTCCTCATCGTGCTGGCCAGCATCCGCTCGGACCTGAACTGGCGCGAGCAGGCCTTCCTCTCGGCGGTCGCCCCGCGTGGCGTCGTCGCCGCCTCCCTCGCTGGCGTCGTCGCCGTCGAGGCCAGCTCCATCGCCGGCGGCGACGCCCAGCGGCTCGTCGCGATGGTCTTCGTCGTCATCCTGCTCACCATCGGCATACAATCCGCCTATGCGGGATTCCTCGCGCGACTCCTCCGGGTCCAGCCGATGACCACCGTCGTCGCCGGCGCGGGCGAGGTCGGGAGGCGCGTCGCGACCCTGATCGCGGGCTCGGGCGAACCCGTCCTCGTCGTCGAAACCGACGAGGAAGCGGTCATGCGCGCCCGCGAGGAGGGCCTCGAGGTCCTCATCGGCGATATCTCCGACACCGCCGTGCTGGAGCGGATCCGCCTCAACGAGGCGAAGGCCCTCCTGCTTGCCACGCCGGACGACGCCCGCAACCTGCTCGCGGCCCAGCTCGCCCGCTCCAAGTTCAACTGCGAGTCCGTCTACGTCCGCGTGAACGATGTCTCGAACCTGGAGGCATTCCAGGAGCTCGGCGTGGTGCCCGTCAGCCAGTCGGAGGCCCTCGCCTCCGAGCTGGCGCGCATGGTCGCCGGCCCGATGTTCCAGGATGTCCTCGCCCAGGTCGCCGAGGACGTGACCGTCGCCCGCGTCGTCGTCACGTCCGCCTCGGCGCAGCGCGAGATCCAGGCCATCCCCGAGCTGCGGGGCACGCTCGTCGTGCTCGTCACGCGCGGCCGCGACTCCGTTATCCCGAACGGCCGCACCGAGCTCCGTCTCGGCGATATCGTCACCATCTTCGGCAGCCTCCAGGACCTCGCTGTCGCCCGCGGGGGCCTCTCCGTCGTCCCCGAGCCGGAGCCGATCCTCTCGTAGCGGCGCCCGCCTCCAGCCGCTACGATCGATCCGTGCGGTTCCTGCTCCTCCTGCTGATTCCCGTCGTCGTGTCGCTCATCGGGCTCGTGCTGCGCACCTGGATCTCGATGCGCATGGCCGAACGCAACCGCATCCTCGACGCCACCGCCACGGACGTGCGCTCCTCACCCGCCGATCCCGACAGGCCGCCCCCGCGCCGCGGCCGCCGCGAGCGGCCCCTCTGCGGGCGCTACAACCTGCACCTGCTCTTCCGGCTGGTCGGCGGCGAGGAGAGCTGCCGCCACTGCGCGGAGATCGAGCGCGCCCAGTACGAGGCCGATGCCGCCGCCGCCGTCGATGCCGCCGAGCAGGCCCTGCGCGGCGACCGCTCCTGACGCGTTCTAGCGCGCCGCCACGGCCGAGAGCCGTGCCCGCTCCACCTCGCCCGGGAGCGCCTCCAGCACCGCCTCGATGTCCGCCTCCGTGGTGCCCTCGCCCAGGCTGAAGCGAACGCTTCCCGCCGCCCTCCGGATGGGCACGCCCATCGCCAGCAGCACGTGCGAAGGCTCCCACATGGCGTTCGAGCAGGCGCTGCCGGTGCTCGCCGCGATTCCGCGCGCGTCCAGCCGCGCCACCAGGTCGTCCCCCTCGATCCCGTCGAAGGAGATGTTCAGGTTGTTCGGCAGGCAGTTCTCCTGGCAGCCGTTCGTCTCGGCGTCGGGAACCGCCGCCAGCACGCCTTCGCGCAGCCGCTCGCGCAGCGCCCTCACGCGCGCCGAACGCTCCGCGACGCCCGCGCTCGCAAGCTCCAGCGCTCTCGCCGTCCCCACGATGCCGGCCACGTTCTCCGTGCCGGCGCGCTTCTGCATCTCCTGGCCGCCGCCCAGCAGGAGCGCGTGGAACGGCGTCGCCCGCCGCAGGAAGAGCGCCCCGCTTCCCTTCGGCCCCCCGAACTTGTGCGAGGACAGGCTCAGCGCGTCGATGCCCAGCGCCTGCACGTCGACATCCGTCCAGCCGGGCGCCTGCACGGCATCGGTGTGAAGCATCACGCGGTGGCGCTGGCGGACCGCGTACTCCCGCAGGATGCCCGCCAGCTCGGCGATCGGCTCGATCGTGCCCACCTCGTTGTTCGCCAGCATCACGCTCGCGAGCACGGTGTCGGGACGCAGCGCCCGCTCGAACTCCGCCGCGCTCACGTGTCCGAAGCCGTCGCACCCGAGCGTCGTCACCTCGAAGCCGATCTCCTCCAGGAACTGGGCCGCGTGCAGTCCGGCATGGTGCTCGATCGCGGTCGTCACCACGTGCGAGCCCGCGCCCGCCCGCCGCATCGCGTAGGCGATGCCCACCATCGCCGTGTTGATCGCCTCCGTCCCCCCGCTCGTGAAGAGGATCTCCGCGGTCCGTGCGTTCAGGCAGGTCGCGACCGTCTCGCGCGCCTCGTCGACCGCCTGCTGCGCGATCCGGCCCGCTTCGTAGTGGCCGCTGGGGTTCCCGAAGCGCTCGCCCAGGAACGGCTCCATCGCCTCCCGCGCCTCCGGGCGCAGGGGCGTCGTGGCCGCGTGATCGAGGTAAATCATCGGTTTCAGCCTAGCAGAGCGCCGCCTCCCGTTCGCCGGAGCGGCTGCCTCAGGACTCGTAGTACAACCCGAACTGCCCCGCCCCGATGGGCACGTCCGGCCCCGACGACGAGATCGCCACCACCCCCAGCACCAGCACCATGAACCCGAACCCGATCAGGCACGACACCACCACTTGCACCGGCTCCGCTCCCGTCGCTGCCTGCACGGCGTAGATCATCGCCACCAGCAGGAGGGCCAGCGGCATCAGCGCGAACACCGGGTAGAGCACCGGCAGGAACATCCCCAGCGAAAGCGCCAGCGGCGCCGCCGCGTAGCCCATCGTCCGCACGATCGCGAGCAGGTCGACCTGCACGCCGAAGAACTGCACCATCAGCACGTAGATGATCAGCGCCGTCACGCCGTACACCGCCGCCAGGAACACCGACCCCAGCACGAACGAGTTGATGAACGCACTGGGGGGCGTGACGCTCACGCCCTCCCAGTAGAGCCAGGCGCCGAGACCCGCGAGCAGGCAGGCGCCCCCCGCGACGATCAGGGCCGAACCGAGCTCGCGCTCGTCGTCCCGCAACTCCTCGAAGACGCCCGTATCGAGGAACACCAGCCGCACCAGCCGGTCGACCATGACCTTCGCCGGCCGCGGGTCGATGCTCGTCACCCGGTCTGCTGCCCGCCGCAGGGCGCTGGAGAGGAAGTTCAGATATCTCACTGAGGCCTGTCTACCCCTTCGCTCGCGTAGCCCCTCCCTGGAGCGAACGCGAAGGATGGGTCGCGAATGCTTGTCTCCCCGGCATGGCTCCGCACTCTAGCACAGCCCCTCCGTCCGGCCCCTCAGGAAGCGGTGATCGGGCGCTTCTCGGGGATGCCGGGCCGCCTCGGGTACCGCGCCGGCGTCGCCGCCAGCTTGCGGAACAGCAGCACGCGCATCCGTCCCGCGATCTCGCCCCGCATCGCCTCTACGCCGGCGTGCTCGCAGTTCAGGGCCGCGATGGCCGCCTCTGCCTCCGCGAGCTCCGAGAGGCCCCGCGAGCCCTTCACGGCCGCGATGACGCCCCCGGTCGCGGTCAGCGGCGCCAGGTACTCGATCAGGACCGGCAGGGGCGCGACCGCCCGCGCGATCACGAGGTCCGCGCCGTCGCGCAGGTCGCCCCGCCCCGCCTCCTCCGCCCGTTCCCCGTGCGCCGTCACGTTGCCGAGCCCCATCGCCGCCGCCACCTCCGTGAGCAGCTCCGCGCGCTTCCGGCGCGCCTCCACCAGGTGCACCTCCGCCTCCGGGGCCACCGCCGCGATCACCAGCCCGGGAAAGCCGCCGCCGCTCCCCACGTCCACCACCACGCCCCTCCCGGGCGACCCCGCCAGGCGGTACGCCTCCAGCGATTCCGCGTAGTGCCGGGCCACGACCGCATCGCCCGAAACCGTCGTGGTCCGCACCGGCGCTTCCGCCAGCAATTCCGCGTGCTGCCGCAGCAGCGGCAGCCAGCGTTCGGGACCGTCGAACCCGGGGAAGAGACGCGGCAGGGATTCCCACGTCAACATGCCGGAACGCCCGGCCTGGAGAGGGGATTTTCCGGTTCGTTGGGCGGTCGCATGGTACGATCCTCCCATGAGTACTCAGCCGGGGGCCACTGCCTCGATTACGCTTGGCGAGGCGCTTGAGGAATACCTCGGAACGCTCGCGCCGGAAGCCCATAACACCGCCTCTCCATTCGTCCGCCGCTACGTCGAACATGCCGGCCACGACACCACCGTCGCCGCCCTCACCGGCGCCCGCGTCGAGTCCTACGCCGAATCCCAGATCCAGCTCTCCGACCCGGCCGCTCCGCAGCGCGTGGCGGCCCTCAAGGCCTGGTTCGTGTACCTGAAGAAGCGCAGCTACGCCGAGAAGAACTACGGCGTCCACATCCGCCTGCGCCGCTCCGCCAGCCGCGCCACCGCCGCGCACACGGTCAACGAGGCGCCCATCGAGATGACCGCCGAGGGCATCACCAACCTGCAGAGCGAGCTCGACAAGCTCGAGGACGAGGTGCCCGACCTCGTGAAGGCCATCTCCCTCGCCCGCGAGGACAAGGACTTCCGCGAGAACGCGCCCCTCGAGGCCGCCCGCGAGGCCCTCGCCTTCAACGAGACCCGCCGCCGCGAGATCAACGCCACGCTCCGCCGCGCCGTCGCCGTCGACGAGGGCGACTCCGCCGACGATCGCTCCACCATCGGCTCCACCGTGCAGGTCACGCGCCTCGATAACGACCGCGACATCGAGTACAAGCTCGTCAGCGCCCGCGAGGCGAACGCGGCCGACCGCAAGATCTCGGTCGAGTCGCCCGTCGGCAAGGAGCTGCTCGGCCGCCGCCCCGGCGACGAGGTCACCGTCTCCGTACCCTCCGGCGTGATCCAGTTCCGCGTGACCGGCGTCAGCAAGTCCTGACGCCCCGCCCCCGGCTTACCGGGTTCCTAGCAGCAATCGTCCTTGTAGCCGCAGCGCCTGCACACCGCCAGGCGCGATCCCTTGATGGCCGAAAGCAGCGCCAGGCAGCGCGGGCACTGCTGTAGCGGGATTTGTGACATGGTTCCTTCTCGAAGCCCCTCCGTGGCTGCCGCCATGCTCGACAGTAATGGCGACGTCGCCTACGCGATTATACAATTCACGGCCCCGCGAGCGTAGCTCGCCCGTTCCGCCGGGCGCGCTTCCCGCCCTTTCGCGGGATCGAGGGTTGAGGGCTACAATGCGCTCGCCTGTCACGGCCCTGCGATGCCGGGCCGTACCCAAGACTTTCACAGCGAGGGCGAAAATGACTTCGAACCAGTACTGGTGGCCTGATCAGTTGAACCTGAAGGCTCTCCGCCAGAACTCTCCCTTGTCCGACCCGATGGGCGAGGACTTCGACTACGCCGAGGCGGTCGCGACCCTTGATGTCGATGCGCTCAAGCAGGACATCGAAGAGGTGATGACGACCTCCCAGGACTGGTGGCCCGCCGACTACGGTCACTACGGACCGCTCTTCATCCGGATGACGTGGCACGCCGCCGGCACCTATCGCATCAGCGACGGCCGCGGCGGCGGCGGCTCGGGCCATCAGCGCTTCGCCCCCCTCAACAGCTGGCCCGACAACGCCAACCTGGACAAGGCGCGCCGCGTCCTCTGGCCGGTCAAGCAGAAGTACGGGCGCAGCCTCTCCTGGGCCGACCTCCTCATCTTCGCCGGCAACTGCGCCCTCGAATCGATGGGCTTCAAGACGTTCGGCTTCGCCTTCGGACGGCCGGACGTGTGGGAAGCGGACGAGACCGACTGGGGCGCCGAGGAGGAGTGGCTCGCGGACGAGCGCCACGACGGCGAGGGGGACATCGAAGGTCCCTACGGCGCCGACCACATGGGCCTCATCTACGTGAATCCCGAAGGGCCGAACGCCAACCCCGACCCGCTCGCGGCCGCGAGGTACATCCGCCAGACCTTCAAGCGCATGGCCATGAACGACGAGGAGACGGTCGCGCTCATTGCCGGTGGCCACACGTTCGGCAAGGCCCACGGCGCCGCCCCCGACGACCAGGTCGGCCCCGAGCCCGAGGGCGCGGCCATCGAGGAGCAGGGCTTCGGCTGGACGAACGGCTACGGCACGGGCATGGCCAACGACACCGTCACCAGCGCCCTCGAAGGCGCCTGGACGAACAACCCCGTCCAGTGGGACAACAACTTCCTCGAGAACCTGCACAACCACGAGTGGGAGCTGATCACGGGTCCGGGCGGGAAGTCGCAGTACCAGCCCGCGAACGCCGAGTCCGTGGCCACCGTGCAGGACGCCCACGACCCCTCGAGGAAGAACGCCCCGATGATGCTCACGACGGACCTCTCGCTGCGGATGGATCCCGACTACGCGCCTATCGCGAGGCGCTTCCTCGAGAACCCCGCCGACTTCGAGGACGCCTTCGCGCGGGCGTGGTTCAAGCTGATCCACCGCGACCTGGGGCCGCGCGCCCGCTACGTCGGGCCACTCGTTCCCGACGAGGACCTGCTGTGGCAGGACCCCGTCCCGGCGGTCGACCACGAGCTGGTCGGCGAGGCGGAGGTCGCGGACCTCAAGGCTCGCGTTCTCGCCTCCGGCCTGTCCGTCTCCCAGCTCGTCTCGACGGCCTGGGCCTCGGCGGCGACGTTCCGCGGCACCGACAAGCGCGGTGGCGCCAACGGCGCGCGCGTGCGCCTCGCGCCCCAGAAGGACTGGGCCGTGAACGACCCGGCCGAGCTGGCGAGCGCGCTGGCGACGCTGGAGCAGGTCCGCGGCGAATTCAACGGTTCACAGTCCGGCGGAGTGCGCGTGTCGCTCGCCGACCTGATCGTCATCGCCGGTTGCGCGGGCGTCGAGCAGGCGGCTCGCGACGCCGGACGCGACGTCGAGGTTCCCTTCGCGCCGGGCCGCACCGACGCGACCGAGGAGTGGACCGACGCCGAATCGTTCGCCGTGCTCGAGCCCACCGCGGACGGGTTCCGCAACTACCTCGGGGCGGGGCACTCCGACTCCGCCGAGGAGCTGCTGGTTGAGCGGGCCTGCCTGCTCACCCTCACCGCGCCCGAGATGACGGCGCTCATCGGCGGCATGCGCGCCCTCGGCGCGAATGCCGGCGGTTCGGCGCACGGCGTCCTCACCGACCGGCCGGGCACGCTGACGAACGATTTCTTCGTCAACCTGCTCGACATGAGCACCGAGTGGCAGTCCGCCTCCGGCTCCGACGACGTGTTCGAGGGCCGCGACCGCGAGAGCGGCGACCTCCGCTGGACCGGCACGCGGGTCGATCTCGCCTTCGGCTCGAACTCCGAGCTTCGCGCCCTCGCCGAGGTTTACGGATCCGACGACGGCGAGGACTCCTTCGTGAGCGACTTCGTGGCGGCGTGGGGCAAGGTGATGAACCTCGACCGCTTCGATCTCGCCTAGAGGCCGTCTCGTTTCACGAGTGCCGGGAGGCGCACCCTGCAAAGGGTGCGCCTCTTGCGATCTGCCCGCAGGGCGCGGCTGCGTCACAATCG
The DNA here is from genome assembly GCA_965203115.1 of Tepidiformaceae bacterium. GTDB lineage: Bacteria > Chloroflexota > Dehalococcoidia > Tepidiformales > Tepidiformaceae > UBA2991. Next base: position 1,088,211 of record OZ241859.1, read on the forward strand.
TTCCGTGCTTCGGGCCCTCCTCGCGATTGCCGCCGCCCTCGCCCTCGTGGCCTGCGCCGATCCCGGCGTTCCCGCCCCCCGGGACGTCCCCGAGGGCGCGCCCTTCGTCTCCCAGGACCGCCTCACCTTCTCCCCGAAGGAGTTGCAGGTGCGCGTGGGCGAGCGCATCTACTTCTGGAACGGCGAGACCGCCATCCACAACCTCGTCTTCGATAGTTCGGCGCGCTCCCCCGACATGGAGGCCGGCGACATCTTCGTCTGGCGCTTCAACACCCCCGGCGAGCACGTCGTCACCTGCGACTACCACCCCCAGATGCGCCTGCGGGTCACCGTCCTGCCGTAGTCCCCACGCGCGCGCTCCCGTACGCTAGCGGCCAATCGCCGCGCGGAGGCCGAGCATGCAATTCGAGGACATCCTCTGGGAAGTTGATGACGACGGGGTCGCCCACCTCACCCTCAACAGGCCCGAGAAGCTGAACGCGATCAGCCTCGATACCCTGGCCGAGGTCGAGCAGGCCATCGCCATCGCCAACGACGATGACAACGTGCGCTGCATCCTGATCACGGGAGCGGGCCGCGGCTTCAGCTCCGGCACCGACCTCACCGCCCGCGGCGGCAGCCGGGGCGAGCGGCCCTTCCCCGGGCGAGCCGGCATCACCCGCAGCACGATGCTCTGGCCAGCCTACCTCTACAACTCCAACAAGCCCAGCGTCTGCGCCGTCAACGGCGTCTGCGTGGGCGCGGGCTTCTCCTTCGCCCTTGCCGCCGATATCCGCATCGCCTCCACCGAGGCGCGCTTCAGCGCGATCTTCGTGAAGCGCGCGATCGTGCCCGATTCGGGCGCGAGCTGGCTCCTGCCCCGCCGCGTCGGCATGGAGAACGCCCTCCGCATGATGTACACGGGCCGCATGGTCGGCGGCGAGGAAGCGAAGGAGATCGGCCTCGTCAGCGAGGTCTGCCCGCCCGACGAGCTCATGGACCGCGCCGGCGCCCTCGCCCGCGAGATCGCCCGCGGCCCCTCCGTCGCCGTCGAGGTCTCGAAGAAGCTCGTGCGCGAGAGCCTCCATCGCGGCATCGAGGAGCAGACCGAGCTGGAGAACTTCTACCAGGGCTTCATGCAGCAGACCGAGGACGTGAAGGAAGGGCGCCTCGCCTTCGTCGAGAAGCGCGAGCCCAACTTCCAGGGCCGCTAGCGGCCGCTACGCCGCCAGCTCCCGCACGATCCGCCGCAGCTCGCGGATGGCCGCCGGCATCCGCGGGCCGTACCACCACAGCAGCTTCCCATCGACGACCGCCGCCGGCGCGACGCCGGAGAACTCGGGCACGTGCCCCTCGTTGAACCGGTACGGCTCGTCCGGCAGCAGGATCGCCTCCGGCTTGAGCGCCGCCACCTCCTCCAGCATTACCTCGGGATAGCGCGCCCGGTCTGCCAGCACATTCGTCGCGCCCGCCGCCTCCAGCACCGAGTGCCCGTACGTGTCCCTCCCCAGCCCCATGAGCGGGTTCCGCCAGATCGGCACGAACAGCGCCGTCCGCCGCTCCCCGCTCCCCTCCGCGACCGCCGCCCGCACCTCCCCGACCAGCCCCGCCGCCTCCGCCTCCCGCCCCAGCGCCTCCCCGATGCCGGCGATCATGGCCAGCGCTTCGTCGACGCTGTTCGGGTCGGTCAGCAGCACGTTAAGCCCCGCCGCTTCCAGGGCCTCGACGTCCTCGCGCCGGTTCTCCTCGCGGTTCGCGATCACGAGGTCCGGTTCGATCGCCGTGATCGCCTCGATATCGGGGTTCTTCGTCCCGCCGATCGTGGGGACCACCTCGATCTCGCCCGCCGGCTCCTCGCAGAAGCGCGTGCGGCCGCGCAGCGCGTCCCCGCAGCCCAGCCACCACACGAGCTCGGTCAGGCTCGGGACGAGCGAGACAATCCGCTCCGGCGCCATGACCCGAGCCTACGCCGGCGCGCTAGTTGCCGGTGTTCGGAGGCTGCGCGGGCGCCGGGTTGGTGAGGTCCGCCCCGATCACGCGCGGGAACACCCGCTCCAGCGAGGCCAGGTCCCAGCCGCCCTCCTGGTGGATCGACGCCTGCTTGGTGGGCATGGTCATGAGCGACACCTCGTCGCCCCCGACCACGAAGTCGCGGCCGTTCACGTTCGCCGCCGAGTCCGTACACAGGTACACCACCAGCGGCGCGACCATCTCCGGCGCGAGCGCGTCCATCTGGGATACGGCCTGCTCGGCGCCGGTCTCGCTGCCGCTGTCGCTGTCGCTATCCCCCCGTCGCGAGGCGCGGGCGCGCTGCATCGCCTCGCGCAGCTCCGGCGAGAGGGTGAGCCTCGTTCCCGCGCGCGGGCGGATGGCGTTCGCCGTCACGCCGTAGCGTCCGAGGTCGAGGGCCAGGGTGCGCGTCAGCCCCACGATCCCTTCCTTGGCCGCGGCGTAGTTCGCCTGACCCATGTTCCCCAGCCCCGACTCGGACCCCGTGTTCACGATGCGCCCCGAGCGCTGCTGCCGGAACACGATGCTCGCGTGCTTCGTCGTCGTGAAGTGCCCCTTTAGATGGACGGCGATGACCGAATCCCACTCCGCCTCGCTCATGTTGAAGACCATGCGGTCGCGCAGGATGCCGGCGTTGTTGATGAGGATGTCGAGCCGCCCGAAGCTGTCGAGCGCCGTCCCCACGATGCGCTCGCCCCCCTCCATCGTCGCCACGGAGTCGTAGTTCGCGACGGCCTCGCCGCCCGCCGCGACGATCTCCGCCACCACCTCGTCCGCCGGACGCGCGTCGGACCCCTCGCCCGCCTCCGAGCCCCCGAGGTCGTTCACGACGACCTTCGCGCCCTCCTCCGCGAGCAGCAGCGCCTCGCCGCGTCCGATCCCGCGTCCCGCGCCCGTCACGATCGCGACCTTGCCTTCGAGCCGTCCAGCCATCTGTCTCTCCCGTCTGCAAAACGATCCCGCCGTCGGTACGGCGGGCCGGTGGCGAATCTACACGGCTGCCCGTTACGCGGCAGGCCCGCCGTCCGGGGCTCGACGGTTGAAGCGCGAGCTTGCCCGGTCGACCCCCTCCGCCACGATCGCCTCGACCGCGTCCGCCGCGTAGCGCGTCGTCGCCTCCAGCGTCGCCCGCTCCTCCCCGACCGGATCCGCGAGCACGTAATCCGCCACCAGGTCGGGGTCGCGCGTCGGCTCGTCACCGTCCAGCGGCCTCCCGATGCCGATCCGCACCCGCACGAAGTCGGGCGCCGTCTCCGCGATGATCGACTTCAGGCCGTTGTGCCCCCCGGCGCCCCCGCCCTCCCGCAGCCGCACCGCCCCCAGCGGCAGGTCCAGCTCGTCGTAGATCACGATCGTCCGTTCCAGCTCGGCCCCGCAGGAGCGCAGGGCCTGGTCCACCGCCCGGCCGCTCTCGTTCACGTAGGTGCGCGGACGCACCAGCGCGACGCGCTCGCCGGCGATCTCCCCGTACCCGATGCGGATCGAGCGGCCCTCGGCCTTCAGCTTCACGCCCAGCCGTCGCGCAAGCTCGTTCACCGTCCAGATGCCGGCGTTGTGACGGTTGCGGCTGTACCGCTCGCCCGGGTTGCCCAGCCCCACGACGCACCAGGCGGCCGGTTCCGCCTTCTTCCGTCCCAGCCGAAGCGCCCGTCGCAGCCGCATGGCCGTCCTCGCGCGAGTTGCGCGCGTCCTACGCTAAGCGAAACCGCCGAACGTGGTAGAGTCACGCCCGGCGATGCTTGTCGACCTTCATTCCCACACCTGGCCCAAGTCGCACGACAGCGTGCTCAACCCCGACGACCTCGTCGTTCGGGCCAAGGCCGCCGGCCTCGACGCGATCTGCTTCACCGAGCACGACACGGTCTGGGACCAGCGGGAGGTGGAGGAGATGCGCGCCAAGCACAACTTCCCCGTGTTCGCCGGCGTCGAGATCAGCACGGACGACGGCCACATCCTCACGTTCGGCATCGACCGCTACGTCTTCGGCATGCATCGCGCCCCCGAGCTGGCGAACTACGTCGAGCAGGGCGGCGGCGTCATGATCGCGGCCCACCCCTACCGCCGCCAGATGCCCTGGTTCACCAGCAGCGAAGACAAGTACGAAGCGGCGCTGGAGAAGGCCGGCCGCAACCCCGCCTACGAGTACTGCACCGCGCTCGAGTCCCTCAACGGGCGTGGCAGCGACAAGGAGAACGAGTTCTCCCGCCGCCTCTGCGAGCGCCTCGAGATGCCCGGCACCGCCGGCACCGACTCCCACGCCATCGGCGATATCGGCAAGTGCGCCACCTACTTCGAGCGCGAGATCGAAGACGAGCGCCAGCTCATCGAGGAGATCAAGGCCGGGCGCTTCTATTCCGTCGACCTGCGCACCGGCGACCCGGTGCCCTTCGTCGCCGCCGTGAGCGGCTAGCGCCGTACCCCTCGATTGCGCCTCGCTTCACACATACCGGAACGGGTTGTACTATGCGTTGCGGTCGCTGAGGGCGGCCCGTAGCAGAAGCCGAGAGGATCAAAGAGCATGACCTACGTCATCACGACGCCGTGTATCGATGTCCAGGACCAGTCCTGCGTCGAGGTCTGTCCAGTCGACTGCATCTACTTCGATGAAGACGGCGATCGCATGCTCTACATCCAGCCGGACGAGTGCATCGACTGCGGCGCTTGCGAGCCGGCCTGCCCCGTGACCGCCATCTTCGCCGAGGACGACGTTCCCGAGGAAGAGACCGAGTACACCGCCCTCAACGCGAACTGGTTCGAGGACAAGGACGGCGTCCGCGCTCGCATCAACGAGCTCAAACCCGCCTGAACCACCACCCGGTCACCGCTCCCCGGTCAGTGAGCGCGTAGGCGCGTATCAAGCGCGCCGCCCAGGAGCCGCCATGCCAGACCGACTCACCCTTTCCGCATCCAACCGCACCGTGCTCGGCAAGAAGGTCAAGCGCCTCCGCCGCGAAGGGCTCCTGCCCGCGAACGTGTATGGACGCGGCGTCGAATCCACCGCCATCCAGCTCGACAGCCGCGACTTCCGCCGCGCCATCCGCCAGGCGGGCATCCGCAGCATGTTCGAGCTCGCCATCGACGGCGAGCAGGACTCCCGCCACGTGCTCGTCCGCGGCCTCGACCGCGAGGGCGGCACCGGCGATCCCATCCACGTAGACTTCTACCAGGTCGACCTGAACCAGCCGATCCAGACCACCACCATCATCCGCCTCGTGGGCACGGCTCCGGCTGTCAGCGACCTCGGCGGGACGCTCCTTCAGAACCTGGAGACGGTCGCGATCCGCTGCCTCCCCCTCGACATTCCCGAAGCGATCGAGCTGGACGTCAGCTCTCTCGAGACCTTCGAGCTCAGCCTCAGCGTGGGCGACCTGGACGTGCCCGAAGGCGTCGAGGTGCTCGCCGCCTCCGATATCGGCGTCGCTACGGTCGACGCGCCTCGCCTCACGATTGAAGGCGAGGAAGAGGAAGGCGACGAGGAGTTCGAAGGCGAGGAAGGCGAAGAGGTCGAGGGCGAGGAAGGCGCCGAGTCCCCTGCGGAAGGGGCCGACGACGAGGCCTAGCGCCCCGCCGTGCCCGACCGCGTCTACCCCTCCGACCCCGGCGAAGCGGCGCTGCTCCTGTTTCTCGAGTGGTTCGGGCATCGCTACGCCCGCAGCACGCGCGTCACCGAACGCTCCCCGGAGGGCGAGGCCCTGCGCAGCGCCCGTCTCCAGGTCGGGCGCCGCTGGGAGATCGCCTGCACGCTCGTCAACTCCGTCCACGGCGACGCCGACCTCCCCTTCGAGGCCGCCCGCGCCGCCGTCGAGCAGCGCCTCGACCTCGAAGGGCTGCCCTACGCCCTCTGGCTGCCGCGCGGCGCCGAGCTTCCCGCGGGCGAGCCCGGCCTGAGCCAGCTCGCCCTCGCCGCCGGCGAGGCGCGCCCCGTCGACGGCGACCGCCTCGAGGTGCGCACCCCGGCCAGGCTGTACCTGCGCCGCACGAGCCTGGACGGCTCCGTCGTCACGGTCCTCGGGGGGCTGGCGCCCCTCTGGGCGCAGTTCACGAACCGCGTCGCCGGCTCCTTCCAGCTCAACGCGCAGGAGCTGCACCGCCTGCCCGAGGACGAGGAGGAGCGCACCGCGCTCATCGAGCGCGTCGTCATGGCCGCCGGCCAGCCGGACGTCGACGACTCCGTCGTCCTGCCCGCCGACGATGTCTGGACCGCGAACCGGCTTCCGGGCGACCGCGCCTACGTCATCGGCTCGCCCGTGGCCGAGGGGGACGAGGCGAGCGCCGCCCTGCGCCGTTCGCTCCGCAAGCTCCTGCGCGAGGCGCAGGGACTCGGGGCCGCGCCCGCCGATGCCCGCGCCCTGGTCATCCTCGCCGCCGCCACCGAGCTCGCCGGCGAGAGGGTTTCGCTCACGCTGCGCGGCATGAACCCGACCCTCTACTCCGGCTACGACCTCATCGCCGTCGTCGCCGACGGCCAGGTCCGCGTCGTCCTTGAGCCCCGCGCCGGCGCTCTCCCCTGGGACGCCCCGCTCCCCGGCTAGAACAGCGGCCCGCCCGGATCCAGCACCTCGCCCCCGACCCCGATCACGCTCGGGCGTTCCTCGCAGTAGCCGTCGTTCTCGCACTTGTCGAACACGAACGCGCCCTTCGCCTTGTCGAAGCTGATCGTCCAGCTGCCCAGCACGTGGCTGTCGGTTCCCAGCTCGTTCTCGCGCGTCAGGATGTCGATGAGGGCGGCGATCTCCTTGCTTCCCATGCTGCGCTCCGTCTCGCTTCGCCCGTGGGCGGTGATGGTTCGCTGTCCCTCCATCGTAGCCTCTTGACCGAGTCCAGACCGAGCCCAGACCGGCGCAACCTACAATCCTCTTCGTGAGCCACGTCTTCGTTACCCGCCGCGTACCCGGACGCGCTATCGAGATGCTGGAGGAAGCCGGTCACGACGTTGCCGTCTGGCCCGGCGACTTCCCGCCCGATCGCGACTCCCTCCGCGATGCCCTTCTCGAAGCCGATGCGGCCCTCACGCTCGTCACGGACCCGATCGGCGCCGACCTCCTCGAAGCGTCCCCGGGGCTGCGCGTCGTCGCGAACATGGCCGTCGGCTACGACAACATCGACGCCGAAGCCGCCGCCGCGGCCGGCGTCTGGGCCACGAACACCCCCGGCGTCCTCCACGAGACGACGGCCGACCTCGCCTTCGCCCTCCTCCTCGCCGCCGCCCGCAACGTCGTCCTGGGCGACCGCGATACGCGCGAGGGCGGCTGGAAGGTCTGGTCGCCGACCGGCTTCCTCGGCCCCGACGCCCACGGCGCGACCCTCGGCATCGTCGGCCTCGGCGAGATTGGCCGCGCCGTCGCCCGCCGCGCCCGTGGTTTCGGCATGACCGTGCTCGTCGCCACCCGCACTCCCCGCCCCGAGGTCGAGCGCGATCTCGGCGTCGAGCGCGTCCCCCTCCCCGACCTCCTGGCGCGCTCCGACTTCGTCACGCTCCACGTTCCCTACGGCCCCGAGACCGAGGGCCTCATGGGCGCCGCCGAGTTCGCCGCGATGAAGGAGACGGCCATCCTCGTGAACACGTCCCGCGGCGGTGTCGTCGACCAGGATGCGCTCATCGAGGCGCTCCGGGCGGGCGCCATCGGGGGCGCCGCCCTCGACGTGACCGTGCCCGAGCCCCTCCCCCCCGGCCACCCCCTCTACGGCTTCCCCAACGTCATCATCACGCCCCACATCGGCAGCGCCAGCCACGCCACCCGCGCCCGCATGGCCGAGATGGCCGCGCTCAACATCCTCGCCGTCCTCGCCGGCGAGGAGCCCCCCAACCCCGTCAACCGCCCTCCCACCCCCCGCTCCGCTTGACACCACCGCCGCTGTCGCGGACAACAGGGAGGGCGCGCCGCGCCAGCACGCCGGCGGGGAGGGCTCGGCCTTGAGCGACGAACAAGCCACCGAGAATCTCTGGCTCGCGGAAGAGCTCTGGGAGCTCGGCGCCGTCGAGTTCGGCAACTTCACGCTCGGGCGCACGACGGTCGACTCGCCGATTTACATAAACCTACGGAAGCTCATCAGCAGCCCCCACGCCCTCCAGCGTTGCGCCGACATCATCCGGCTCAAGCTGGAGGCGCTCGTCTCCATGCGCCATCCCCAGGTCCAGCCCTTCACGCTCGTCGCGGGCGTTCCCTTCGGCGGCCTGCACGTCGCGACCGCGTTCTCCCTGCACGTCAACACGCCGATGATCTACATCCACCCGCCGGGCACGGCCAAGGAAGACCTGATCGAGGGGAACTACGTCCGCGGCCAGTCCTGCCTCATCATCGACGACCTCATCACCGGCGGCGGCAGCATCATCCAGACGGCCGGGGCGCTTGCCGAAGCGGGCCTCGTCGCCCACGACGCGGTCACTCTCATCGACCGGCAGGAGGGCGGCCGCGCCGCGCTCAGGGCGCGGGGCATCAACCTCGTCAGCATTCTCACGCTCGACCAGATCGCGACCTACCTGCGCTACTCGGGCAGGATCGAGGCGCCCGACTACGAGCGCGTCGTGCGCTACATCCAGTCGAGCCAGGGCGGCTAGCGGCGAGCCGCGCTCAGGACCGCCCCGGAACCTCCAGCTCGTCCGGCGGCGGCGCCGGGTTGGGGATGCCCGCCATCAGCTGCGCCGGCACGTGCGTGCGGAGTTCGTCCAGCGTCCACATGCCGTCCTTGTAGATGGTCCGCAGCGGCGGGTAGATCTCGTTGAGCAGGCCGACCTGGCCGCCGGCCACCGAGAAGATCTTCCCGTTGATGTTCCACGCCTCGTCGAGCAGCAGGTAGACGGTCATGGGCGCGACCATCTCCGGGCCGCGCATGCCCGAGGCCTGCGCCGCCTGGCGCTGCGCCTCCGCCGCGCGGCCTCCCGTCTGCGACATACCGCGCTGCTCGCGGATCTGCCGCGCCGAGTCCGGCACCGTCGCCGTCAGGCGCGTGGCCGCGCCCGGCGCGATCGCGTTCACGGTCACGCCGTAGCGGCCCAGGTCGCGCGCGGAGACGCGCGTCAGGCCGGCCACGCCCGCCTTGGCCGCGCCGTAGTTCGCCTGTCCCGAGTTGCCCTGCAGGCCCGACACCGACGAGTAGTTGATGATGCGCCCGTAGCGCTGCTGCCGGAACAGCACCGCCGCCGGCTTCGTCGTCGTGAAGTGGCCCTTCAGGTCGATGCGGATGACGTCGTCCCACTCTTCCTCGGTCATGTTGAAGACCATGCGGTCGCGCAGGATCGCCGCGAAGTTGATGAGCCCGTCGAGCTTCCCGTAGGCGTCCAGCGCCGTCTGGATGACGCTCTCGCCGCCCTCCATCGAGGAGACGTCGGCGAAGTTGGCCGTCGCCTCGCCGCCGGCGTCCTTGATCTCCGCGACCACCTGCGCCGCGGGGCCGTCGTCGTGGCCGCTGCCGTCGGGGTTCACCCCCGGGTCGTTCACGATGACGCGCGCGCCCTCGGATGCCGCGAGCAGCGCCGTTGCGCGCCCGATCCCTCGCCCCGCCCCCGTCATCGCGACGACGCGGCCTTCAAGCAGATTCGCCATGGGTTCGCTCCTACGGAAGCTGGACGGTGGCGCTGCCGGGCGAGGTCCGCTGCCCGTCCGGGTTCTCCGTCCAGATCTCGAGGTCGACGAGCCGCTCGCCGTTCTCCTCGTACTTGCGCGTCACCACGCCCTTGCAGTGGATGTCCTCGTCGGGGAAGTCCATGCCGCGGTAGCTGCAGCCCACGCGCTTGATGCGGCCCTCGTTGCCCACCCAGTCGTGCAGGAGCTGCCCGAGGAAGGCGTGCTTGAGCGCGCCGTGCACGATGATGTTCGGAAGCCCCGTGGCCTCCGCGAAGTTGTGATCGTAGTGAATCTGGTAGAAGTCGCCCGAGCCCGCGGCCCAGTGCACCAGCTGCTGCGTGTTGCAGTTCTTCTCCAGCGTGGGGATCTCCATCCCCTCCCGGATCTCATCCCAGCTTGCGCCCATTTCCTGCCTCCTAGTAGCGGATGCCCGTGCCGGTCATGATGGCGACAACCTCGCCGTCCTGGTTCCGGTACGTCGTCTTCGTGGTCGTGATCAGCATCTCCCCGAGACGCCCCTTGCGCTCCTCGATCGAGGAGGTCGCGCTCGTCGAGGTCAGCACGTCGCCCGCGCAGATGTCGGCCAGGTACTCGATGTCCGTGCCGCCGTTCAGCACGCGCTTCAGCGGGCGGCTCGGTTCCAGCATCTGCTGGGGACGGGCCGATCGCCTGTTGGGGTTGAATACCGGCGTGCCCAGGTACCCGGGAGGAGCGGGCAGGCTCCGGTAGCCCGCCGCCTGTGCCGCCGCTTCGTCGTAGTAGACCGGGTCGGTGTACCCCACGGATCGCGCGAACATGCGCACGGAGGTCTTGTCCACCTCCAGCGTCGTCGGCTCCGACTCCTTGCCGATCGATGCCCGCATCTCGTCCGTGATCAACGATTCTTGCGTCTCGTCGCTCATGCCGTCTCCTCAATCCAAATTGGCGCGGTGAACGATAGACCAGCCCGTTCGGGCCGTAAACCGGCGCTCGCCGCTCCCGGTGGCCCGCCGCAGCGCAACCCGGTACGGTGCTTTCATGCCCGGGGAACGCTGCGCGCTGGGGGGCCGTCTGCGGCGCTGCAAGTGCCCCTCGCGCGACACCTGCCAGTACTGTGCGCGCGCCATCTGCGAGGAGCACGCCTACGTCCTCGAAGGCTACGATGTCGTCTGCGTTCGCCCTGCCTGCACCGCCAAGCACGACGACCTTCCCGGCCATCACGAGTACGTCCGCGGCGTACGCCTCCGCAACCGCGACGGCTTCTGCGGGTTCGAGGGCTGCTCCCACAGCCAGTCCTTCGACTGCTCCAAGTGCGGCGGGCGTTTCTGCCTCCGGCACCTCTCCGACGAGCTTTACCCCTCTGCGGGCCCCAACCAGGACGCCGAGATGGCCATCGTCTGCGCCCACTGCTGGGACCGTCGCACCATCTGGAGCAAGCGGTGACCGCGCGCCGTCGCTACGAGCGCGGCTGACGCTCCCCCGACTCAGTAGGTGACGAAGCTGCCCTCGGCCGTCTGCAAGTGATGGGTGTCGTTCAGGCTCTGAAGCGCCCGGTTGTGTCCCTTGGCGAGAACCACGTGCACCGAGGTGTGCGCCGGCCGGAAGAACATGTCGAAGTCGGTTGCGATGACGTATCCGGTGTATGCGTTGATCACGCCACCGTGGCAGGCGATCACGACTCGCGCCGTCTCGCCTTCGTGCCTCGCGATGATTCCCTCGATGGCGTTCACCACGCGCTTCTGGAACTCCGCGCTCGGCTCCGTCAGCGGAAACACATCCCACGACCGCTCCCGCGCCATCCGCTTCCGCAGCCCCGCCAGGTAGTCGATGCCCAGCGCTTCCGCCGCCGTCTGCTCGCGCGGAACATCGCGGAACATCCCGATCTCGCGCAGGTCATCGATCACGACCGGCTCAAGCTCGTGGTGCCCTCCGATTGCCACACCCGTGTCGAATGCGCGCCGCATCCCGCTCGAGTACACAATGTCGACCCGCTCCGTCGCGAACCGCTCACCCACGAGACGCGCCTGCTCCCGCCCGAGGTCGCTCAGGGGCGCATCGACGCTGTCCCCGAGCTTCGCGTTTGGCAAGTTCGGGACCGACTGCTGCCCGTGCCGTACCAGCACGATCTCGGTCGTTCCCTCGATCCCCGTCAGGAACGCCTCGTTGAACGCGTTGGAAGCCGGACCCCGCTGCGGCGAACTCACCGCGCCGAGCATACAGCCCGCGCATGAACGCGCGAGCGGGTGCTTCCCCTACCAGCGCTGCCCTTCCGGCGCGTCGATGAGCGCCTTCTCCGCGATGGCTTCCGGCGCTGTCGCTCCCGCCGCCCACGGCCAGCTCCCTTCGTCGGGGGAGAATGCGCCCGGCGCCGCCGACACGATCGCCGCCGCCATCGCCAGCGTCCGGCGCGTGCCCGCCACGTCGTGCACGCGGAAGATGCGCGCGCCCTGCGCGTACGCCAGCGCCGTGGTGACGTGCGTCTCGAGGTCGCGGTCCTCCGGACCGGCGCCGGAGACGCTGCCGATGTAGTTCTTGCGCGAGTGCGCGAGCAACAGCGGCTGCCCCGCCGTGCGCAGCTCGGAGAGGCGGCGCAGCGCCTGGATGTCCTCGTCGTGGCTCTTCCCGAAGGCGATGCCCGGGTCGATCGCGATGGCGTGGCGCGGCAGCCCCGCCGCCTCCAGCGCCGCGAGCCGCTCCGCCATCCACCCCACCGTCTCCGTGACCACGTTGTCGTAGACGGGCGCGGGGTCGGGACGGTGCTTCGGCACGGTGTAGCTGTAGTTGAGCACGTAGCCCGCCCCGCCCCCTGCCGCCGCCTCGGCCGCGTCGGTCCCCAGCGTGAGCCCGCTGATGTCGTTCACGATGGCCGCTCCCGCCGCGATGGCCGCCTCCGCCACCTCCCGCTTGTACGTGTCGATGGACACGACGTGCCCCTCCCGCACGAGTGCCGCCACGACCGGCCCCGCGATGGCCGCCTCCGCCTCCGCGTCGAGCTGCGGGCGGCTCGCGCGCGCCGTCTCCGCGCCCACGTCGATGATGTGCGCGCCCTCCGACCGCAGCCGCTCGGCGTGCGCGATTGCCGCCCCCGCGTCCGTCCCCACCCCGTCCCCCGAGAACGAGTCGTCGGTCAGGTTCACGATGCCCATCACGAGCGGCCGGTCCAGCGCGAGCTCGTGCGGCCCAGCCCGCCAGCGCTCCACCGGCGACAGGTAGCGGGCCAGCGGCGCCGCGAGCGCGCACCCCCGCCGCTCCAGTTCCGTCGCCAGCCGCCCGAGGTCGCCCGCGCTTGCCGCCACCCGCCCCTTCCCCTCCGCGACCGTCAGGCCCAGGCCCAGCGCGCTCGTGGCGAGCGCGAGCCGTTCGAGGTCGTCGCCGAAGAAGGCGATGTGCTCGGCCTCGCCGTCCGTCGCCAGCGCCCATGCGGCAGGCGGGACGGCCCTCAGCAGCGGCGTCACCGGCGCGGGATCGGGTCGAGGCCGAGCATGCGCCGGGCCTGCCAGAGGTGTTCGAGGTCGTGCTTGTAGAGGTCGCGCACCAGGTCGATGAGCGCCACCTCGCCCCGGTAGGGGTGCATCGCCGTCCGCTCCCACTCCGTCTGCGAGAGCCCCCAGAGCGAGTACGAAGTCTCCTGGCGCGCGTGCGCGAAGCCCGAGATCGCTTCGTCGATGCTCACGTACTCATAGTCCTCGGGAAACGGGATGTCGTCGAGGTCGACGTTGCGGATGGGCGTGAAGGGTCGCCGCAGGATCGTGTCGAACTGGCGGCTTGTCTCGCGCTCCACGTCGCGCAGGTGGACGGCGATCGCGAGCAGGCACCACCCCTCATCCGGCCCCGCCCCCGGCTCCCGCGCCTGCCGCTCGGTGGTCGACCAGAGCAGGCTGCGCACTTCCCCCGCCGCTTCGCCCAGCGCCTTCAGGAGAAACCGGTCGCTGCTGGTGGGCGCTTCCTGCATGCGCCCATTCTACGAACCCTGCCAACCCCGGCGGCGGCTCAGGTGATGACGAGGGGAACGCCCTCGCGGCAGAGGTCGCAGGACTCCGGGTCCCACGACGCCACCTCCACGTTCAGGCAGGCGTGAAGCGGCGCCCCGAAGTCCGGCGAGGCGCCCCGGTTGACCATCACGCCGACCCCTGCCACCTCCGCTCCCCGCTCCCGCACCGCGTCGACCGTGTCGCGAACGCTGCCCCCCGTCGTCAGCACGTCGTCGACGACGAGCACGCGGTCGCCCGCGCCCAGTTCGAACCCGCGCCGGAACTCGCGTCCCGCCCCCTCGTCCTTGCGCTCCGCGATGATCGCCTTCAGCCCCATCCGCCGCGCCACCTCGAAGGCGAGGATGACCCCGCCCGTCGTAGGCCCCGCCACGATGTTCGCGCCCGCGTCCGCGAACCGCTCCGCCATCTCGGCGCAGAGCTCGCCCGTCACGTCGGGCCACTGCAGGATGCGGAACTTCTCGATGTAGGTGTCCGCGTGCCGGCCGCTCGCGAGCTGGAAGTGGCCGTGCAGCATCGCGCCCCGCTGTTCGAGCTCCCCGCGAAGTCCTTCGCTCATGGCTCCGATGGCTCCTCGGGTTCGTCCGGCTCCGCCGGTTCCGGTGGCGCGGGGACCGTGGCCGCGGTCAGCTCCGCGCCCCCGTTCGGCGCCAGGCCGAAGGAGTCGAACGGCCAGTACCGGAGGAGCGCCTTCCCCACGATGCGTTCCCGGGGCACCAGCCCGATCCGCCCGCTGCGACTGTCCTGGCTGCTGTTCCGGTTGTCCCCCAGCACGTAGTAGTGGCGTGGCGGGATCACGACCTCGGGACGAGTGTCGCTCCACGCCTCCGTGATGTACGGCTCGTCCAGCAACTGCCCGTCGACGTACACCCTTCCCTGCACGATCGCGATGCGTTCCCCCGGCAGGCCGATGACGCGCTTGATGAGGTCGTTGCCGCTGCCCGCCGAGCTCTCGAACACGACAATGTCGCCCCGTTCGGGCCCGCCGAACACCGCTCGAACGTCGCCTTCCTCGGCATCGACGAACGGGATGAAGTCCGTCAGCCGGTCCATGTTGATCTCGGCGTACCCGAGCTTGTTCACGAGGATGTGCTGGCCGTGGTCGAGCGTGGGGAACATCGAGTACCCCTCGACGAGGTAGTTCTGGAGGCTCGCGCGCACGGCCAGGAACACCAGCAGCGCCAGCAGGGCCGTCTCGATGATCTCGCGGATCAGCTTGCGGCTGCGGTCCGGCTTCTCCGCCACCGCCTCGAGGGCCACCCCCGCCGTCCACGAGGGCAACAGGAACTCCTCCGCCTCGATCGCCGGCCCCTCGCCGATCACGGACTCCCGGCCCGGGTTCGCACGCGCTTCCGCCACGGGCGGCGTCGTGCCCGCGCCGATGACCGGCGTGGCCTCCCCGGCGCTCTCCGCCTCGTCCGGCTGGGGGTCGGGTGCGCGATCGTGTTCTTCAGCAGGCACCTCCCGAGCCTATCACTTGCCCTTCCTAGCGGGTCGCGTCTTGGGGGCGCGTCGCCTACGCTCGATGTAGCTCGCAAGAAACGCGAGCGCTGGAGGCCCGATGACCCGCCCCCGCCTGTTCGCCGCTCTCGGGGCCGCCGCCCTGCTCCTCGTCCTCGGCTCCGCCTGCTTCGAGGCGTCCGTCGAGGAAGGCGGCGAGGCCGTCCGCACAATCAGCGTCAGCGGGACCGGCGAGGTTCGCGCCGAGCCCGACATCGCCACCGTGAGCACGGGCGTCGAGGTCACCGGCGAGACCGTGGCGGAAGCCCGCGGCGGCGCCGCCGAGGCCGCCGCCGCCGTCATCGCCGCGCTGCTTGCCGGCGGCGTCGAGGAAGACGACATCCGCACCGTCGACTTCTCCATCTACCCGATGTACGACTACCGCGACGAGACGCCGCGCGTGACCGGCTACGTGGTCTCGAACACCGTCCTGGTCACGGTCCGCGACGTGGAGCGTGTGGGGGAGCTTATCGATGCCGTCGCCGCCGCCGGCGGCGACGCCGTCCGCTTCCACGGCATCTCGTTCTCGCACGAGGATCCCGCCTCCCTCGCCGACGAGGCGCGGGAGCTCGCCATCGCCGATGCCCGCGCCAGGGCCGAGCACCTCGCCGAGCTGACCGGGGTCGTTCTCGGCTCCGTCATCAGCGTCGTCGAGACGAGCTGGGCTCCCTTCATCGGAGCCTCGCCCGCGGCCGGGTTCGCCATGGCCGACAGCATGGGCACGTCGATCCAGCCCGGCACCTCCGCGGTCGTCGTCACCGTGCAGGCGGCCTGGGAGATCGAGGATGAGAACGAGGGCGAGTAGCGCCGTCTAGCCGTCCAGCTTCCCGGTCCGCTCCAGGATCATGTAGCGGCTGAGCCCCTTCATGAAGTGCTGGTGGAACGCGGGATAGCGGAGGCGCAGCTCGTTCTGGAACTGGTTCATCGGATACCGCCGGCGGTGGTAGCCGGACTCGTCGGGAATCGGCCCCACCTCCCTCGCCACCGCCACGTAGAGGGGGCGTGTGGCGCGGAAGTGCGTCTCGTATCGCTCGTTGTAGCTCGTCGCCTCGCAGTCGAGGTAGCCGAGCAGCATCGTCTGCGAGATGGTCGCGCCGATCTGCTCGTGCGCGGCCCGCGCCACGAACGCTTCCGGCGTCTCGCCTTCGCCGATCTCGCCCTCGACGACGCGCCAGCCGTCACCCCCCTCGTCCGGCTCGGTCACGTAGCCGTAGTCGCCGCGGACGACGCAGGCGTAGGCGAAGAGCGCCGGCCGGTCGTCGGGAAGGGACTCCTCTTCCTCGACGTATTCCGAGCGCCAGTCGCGCCCGAGGATGATTTCGGTCTTCCCGTGGAAGTGAACCTCCGGGATCGGGACCTTGGGCATGGGGATGTCGCCGAGTGGCATTGCTACGTCTTCCTCCGCCGGTAGAGCGGCTTCTGCGCGACCAGCGCGCGTTCCCCGCCTACGAGAATCGCTGTGCCTGGATGGCTCCGGTTGCGATTGAGTATTGCCAGTCCGGCGGCAGCGTCAAGCGCGAACGAGCGCGCGCAGCTGCGAAGCTCGCCCACGACCTGCTCGTCCGCGAGCGCCGGCGTCCCCACCGGGGGCGCTTCCGCCCCCTCGAACAGGAGTGCGCTGAGCACGCGCGCGGGCTCTTCCGGCGGCAGCCCGAGCGCCTCGCTGAGGCCCGCCTCGGCCGGCGTGAGCCCCGTCTCCAGGTCGGGCGTGAAGGCGGGCACGCCCGCCTCGATGCGCGCGACCTCCTGCGCCTCCGCGCCCGCCGGCCCCACCCCCGACGCCTCCAGCAGCCCCAGCAGGTGCTCCGCGACGGGCGGCGCCACCATCAGCTCGAAGCCGTCCTCCCCCAGGCTGCTCGTGCGGATCGCCAGCGCCCGGTAGCCGTGGAACTCGAACGGCGTCGCGTGCATCGAGGGCAGCCGCGGCGGGAGCGCCTCGTTCACGTGCCGCGCCGCCGCCTCCGCCGCCCCCGGCCCCGCGATCCCGACCAGGCAGGTCGTCGCCGTCCGGTCCTGGATGGCGACGTCGTACCCCTCCCCGACCGCCGCCTCCAGCATCGCCATCGTCGTGGCGCCCCTGCCCGGCTCCCCCATGACGATGTAGGCGATCCCCCCCGTCCGCGCGACCAGCGCAAGGTCGGCGATGCGGCCGCCCGCGTCGAGCGCTGCCGCACGCACGGAGCGCCCCTCCTCCAGCTCGCCCGCCGCCTCCCCGAAGACCGCCCCCAGCACCACCCCCGCGTCCGTGCCGCTCAGGAGCAGCCGCGTGCGGTCCGAGCGGTCGAAGGCGACGGCGCTGGACCGCAGGCGCGCGTACTCGCCCTCGCTGTCGCCGTAGTGCTCGGGGAGCCGCCAGCCGCCGTGCAGCCGGAAGGTCGCGCCGAGCGACTCGTGGACGGCGTGCAGGGCCAGCCGGTTGATGCCTGCCTCGGTCACTCCTCCACGAAGCGCCGCCGCCCGTCGACTTCGGTCAGGCGCCCCACCCCCGGGAAGGCGTTGTGGACGCAGACCAGCAGCGCCTTCTCGCGAAGGGCGTGGTCCATCAGGCGCTTCTTCGACTCCAGCGAGACGAGCGGCAGGATGTCGAAGGCCGCGATCCAGGCCGGGCGCTCGGCCTGCACGGCGTGGTGGACGAGGTCGCCGGTGTAGATGGCCGTCTCGCCGCCCGAGCTCAGCACGACCGAGGCGTGGGCGGCGGTGTGACCGGGCGTCGGCAGGAAGCTGATGCCGGGCAGGATCTCGCGCTCGCCGTCCACCAGCTTGAGCTGGCCCGCCTGCTCCAGCGGCTGGAAGTTCGGGGCCAGGTAGGTCGCGCGCGTGCGGTCGTTCGGGTGCATCGCCGCCTCGTACTCGCCCTCCTGGATGAAGTAGCGCGCGTTCGGGAACGTCGGCCGCACCTCGCCGTCGCGCTCGACCGTGTTCCAGCCGCAGTGGTCCGTGTGCAGGTGCGTGTTGACGACGTGGGTCACGTCCCCGGGCGCGACCCCGATCGCGGCCAGCTCGTCCAGCAGCGTGCCGTACTGGCCCGGCCAGATGCGCTCGCGCTCGCGCTCCGTGTACTTGGTGCCCATGCCCGTCTCGACAAGCACCGTGTCGTCGCCGCGGCGCACGAGCATGCAGTTCAGCGCGAGCGGGATGCGGTGCTGCTCGTCGATGTGCTCGCTGCCGACGACGGGCTCCCAGAGGATGCGCGGCACGAGCCCGAACACCGCCCCGCCGTCGAGCATGATGTGCCCGTCGGAGACCACCGCGATGTCGAATTCGCCCGTCCGGTACGTCGCCGCCGCCATGCCCGCAACAGTACGGACCGCCGCCCGTGCGCGCCAGACGGCGCCCGCTAGTCCTCCGTGGCCGTCTCCACCGCCGTCTCGAAGGCCGCGATCGCGACCTCGATCTGGTCGTCCTCCGGCACCCGCGTCGTCAGCGCCTGGAGCGCGATGTTCGGCGCGAACATCGCGCGCACGAACGCGTTCGACTCGAAGCGCGCGCCGAAGCGCAGCACCTCGTAGCTGATCCCCGCGATCGGCGGCAGCAGCACGATCCGCGAGGCGAGCCGCACGAAGATGCCTTCGTCCACCAGCAGGTCGAACGCGAGGAAGGCCGCCAGCGCGATCATGATCACGATCACGAGGAAGCTCGTCCCGCAGCGTGTGTGCTCCTTCGGGAAGCGGCGGATGTCCGCGACCTCCAGCGGGCGCGCCGCCTCGTAGGCGTGGATCGTCATGTGCTCGGCCCCGTGGTACTGGAACACGCGCCGGATATCGGGCATGAGGCCGATGAGCGCGATGTAGGCCACGAACAGCACGAGCCGCACCGCCGCCTCGATCGCGACCACGCCCGCCCGCGCGACTCCCTGCGACTCGATGAAGTTCGCCAGTAGCACCGGCCCCACGAAGAAGATGGCGAGCGCGAAGGTGATCCCGATCGCCATCGACACCCACATTGCCGCGCCGGTGCTCATCGCCGGGCGCTCGTCGGCCGCTTCCTGGAATTCCTGCCGGGCCTTCTCCTTGGCCTCCGCGGCCATCCCCGCCAGGACTTCCCGCTCCTCGTCGCTCAAGGGGCCCATGGTCGCCAGGCGGTCTTCCACGATCTGGTCGACCTCCTCCGCGTACCGGGCGGCGGTTTCCTCGACTATCTCGGCCTTGCGCGCCTCGATCTCCCCCTCCATGGAGATGCGCGAGGAGTAGTTGATCGCGCGCATCCCCAGCGAGAGCGTCTCCCAGAGCACGACCGCGCCCCGCACCAGCGGGACCCGCCGCAGCGGTCCCGTCGTGAACCCGGTCAGCTCCTCCGAGTGCCGCACGATCCCGCCGCGGGGGCTACGCACGGCCACGGCCATGTGCCGCGGGGCGCGGATCATCACGCCCTCGATCACGGCCTGGCCGCCGTAGTACACGTCCGGTCGAGATGGGGAAGCGCTCATGAGGCGTTCAGCTTCTGCCTGAAACAGGACTGCCGGCGGAACCGCGCCCGCTCGCGGTTCGCTCGGGTTCGGGCTGACGTTCTATGAGGGGTCGCCGAGCGAATAGCGGCGCTGGAAGCGCTCAACCCGGCCCGCTGTGTCTACGATGCGCTGCTCGCCCGTGAAGAACGGGTGGCACTCGCTGCACACGTCGATGTGCATCTGCTCTTTCGTGGCCCGCGTCTCGATGCGGTGGCCGCAGGAACAGGTGATGACGGCGTCGACGTACTCGGGATGGATCTCGGCCTTCATCCTGCTACTCCCGGCCCGCCGGCGCGAGCACGCTCACGCGCTTGCGGCGTCCCTTGGCGTGGGGGCTGAACTTCACCGTGCCCTCCACCTTGGCGTAGATGGTGAAGTCGCGGCCGAGCCCGACGTTCTCGCCCGGGTGGAAGCGCGTGCCGCGCTGCCGCAGGATGATCGTTCCCGGCGTCACGTACTCGCCGTCATAGCGCTTCACGCCCAGCCGCTGGCTGTTGCTGTCGCGGCCGTTCTTGGTGCTGCCCAGGCCCTTCTTGTGCGCCATGGCCTACCCCTTCGTGATCGACTCGACGACGAGCCGCGTGACCGGCTGCCGGTGCCCGAGCGTGCGCCGGTAGCGCACCTTGTTCTTGTACTTCATGAAGCGCAGCTTCCGGTCCTTGCCGTGCTGCGCGATGCGCGCCCGCAGCGACGCGCCGGGAACGGTCGGCTCGCCGACCTCCACGTCCATGCCGTCGATCAGCAGGAGCACGTCGAAGTCGACCGTGTCGCCGGGCTCGCCCTGGAGGCTGCCCACGTCGAACTCCTGCCCTTCCGTGAGCATGAATTGGTGTCCGCCGGCTCGCACGATCGCCTGCACAGGTCGCTCCGCTCGCTCCCGCTCTGATCGGGGAAAGTTCAGTCTAGGAAGGCCCCCCGTAGGGTCAACGGCGGGTTACCCCTCCGAGGCGATGATGCAGTCCACGCAGAGGTCGCTGTCGTGCCCCTCGGGAAGCGTGGCGCCGCAGGCCGAGCACTGGCGCGGTTCCGGGTCGTCGCTCATGGCTCGTCGTCCCGGAGGCGGGCTACTTGCCGCCGCCGCCGTCCGTCGTCGCCTGCGCGCCGCCCTCCCAGGCCAGGCCCGGCTTGGGCGCGGGCTGGAACGCGGGCGTATCCGCGGGCTCCTCGTCGAGCGGCTCGACGGGCGGCTCGTCCTTCTTCTCCAGGTCGGGCGGCGGCCACGGGTCGTTCGGGTCGCTTTCGAGCAGGCGCGTCAGCTCCTCGCCCTCCAGCGTCTCGACGTCCAGCAGGACGATGGCCAGCTTCTCCAGCACGTCGCGCTTCTCGCGCAGGATGTCGCGCGCTCGCGCCTGCGCTTCCTCGATGAGGCGACGCACCTCGTCGTCGATCTCCTCGGCGATCTTCTCCGAGTAGTTGCGCGTCTCCGAGATCTCGCGGCCGAGGAAGACGAGGTCGTCGCTGCGCCCGAAGGTGCGCGGGCCGAGCCGTTCGCTCATGCCCCAGCGCGTCACCATCGCGCGGGCGATGCGCGTCACCTGCTCCAGGTCGTTCGAGGGGCCCGTCGAGGACTCGCCGTAGATGAGCTCCTCGGCGGCGTGGCCGCCCAGCGCCGTGCAGAGCTGGTCCTTGAACATGTCGCGCGTGCGGTAGTGCGTCTCCTCGTCGGGCAGGAAGCGCGTGTACCCGCCGGCCATGCCCCGCGAGACGATCGTGACCTTGTGCGGCGGGTCGTGCTTGTCGAGGAAGTGCGCGATGACCGTGTGGCCGCCCTCGTGGTAGGCCGTGAGCTGCTTCTCGTGCTCGCTCATCACGCGGCTCTTGCGCTCCGGCCCGGCGATCACGCGGTCCACCGCCTCCTCGAACTCCTCCATCGCGATCGTCTTGCGGTTGCGCCGCGCCGCGAGGATGGCCGCCTCGTTCACGAGGTTCGCCAGGTCCGCGCCGCTGAAGCCCGGCGTCGACTTCGCCAGCGTCGCCGGCTCCACGTCGTCGCTGATCGGCTTGCCCTTCAGGTGAACGCCCAGGATCGCCTCGCGGCCCTTCACGTCCGGCGAGTCCAGCACGACCTTGCGGTCGAAGCGGCCCGGCCGCAGCAGCGCCGGGTCGAGGATGTCGGGCCGGTTGGTGGCCGCGACCACGATCACGTTCGTGCCCGTATCGAAGCCGTCCATCTCGACGAGGATCTGGTTCAGGGTCTGCTCGCGCTCGTCGTGGCTGCCGCCCAGCCCCGCCCCGCGCTGCCGCCCGACCGCGTCGATCTCGTCCACGAACACGATGCAGGGCGAGTTCTTCTTCGCCTGCTCGAAGAGGTCGCGCACGCGGCTCGCGCCCACGCCCACGAACATCTCCACGAACTCGGAGCCGGAGATGCTGAAGAACGGCACTCCCGCCTCGCCCGCGACCGCGCGCGAGAGCAGCGTCTTGCCCGTGCCCGGCGGGCCCACGAGCAGCACGCCCTTGGGGATGCGCGCGCCCAGCGCCGCGAACTTCTCCGGGTACTTCAGGAACTCGACGACCTCGACGAGCTCTTCCTTCGCCTCGTCCGCGCCGGCCACGTCCGTGAACGTGACCGTCACCTTGGCGCCGGTGAAGAGCCGCGCGCGGCTCTTCCCGAAGCTCATCGCCTGCGAGTTAGAGCCCTGCGCCTGCCGCATGATCAGCAGCAGGAACGCGCCGAACAGCAGGAACGGGAACAGGTTCAGCAGCAAGCCCAGCCAGGGACCCAGCCCGCCGCTCTCCTTGAACTCGAGGTTGACCGCGCCCTGACGCCCCGGCGAGGCGCCGCTGAGCGAGATGCCGCGGTCGCTCAGGAAGGTGGCGATGTCGGTGTTCTCCGCCACCTTGGACTTCTTTTCGATGCGCTCGCCGTTGATCTGCTGGAAGTAGATCGCGTTGATGTCCCGCCCGTCGACCTCAAGGGTCTCGATGAGGCCGGCCTCGATGTCCTGCACGACCTGCCCGAAGGGCACTTCCTGCTTCGAGTCGCCGCCCGAGAAGAAGGCGAAGCCGATCGCGATCGCGGCCACCACGACGAGGAGCCAGATGAAGCCGCTGCGCATCCAACGGGAGTACAAATGGAAGCTCCAGGCGGCAAGGAGGCCGCGCAGAGAGGGTGTTTTCTTGCTCTCGGAACGAGTATAGCAGAGCCCCCGCTTTGGCCCGTAAGGGCCGCGAAAGCCGGAGAGGCCGCGCCCGCGCCGCCCAGGCGCGTCCCTTCCCCCGACTTCCGCTAGACTCCCCAGCCATGAAACTTGCATTCGTCGGCGGGACGGGTCCCGAGGGCCTCGGACTCGCCATCCGCTTCGCCGCCTCCGGGCACCACGTCGCCATCGGCTCCCGCTCCACCGAACGGGGCGAGGAGGGAGCCGCCAAGGTCGCCGAGGCCGTGCCCGGCGCCGCCGTCAGCGGCGGCGAGAACGCCGCCGCCGTCGAAGGCGCCGATGTCGTGTTCCTGACCTTCCCCTACGGCGGCCAGGCCCCGACCCTCGAGGCCATCGGCGGCGCCCTCGAGGGCGCCATCGTCTGCGATGTCGTCGCGCCCCTCGAGTTCGTCCGCGGGAAGGGCGCCGTCGCCCTCGACGTCGACGGCAACAGCGCCGCCGAGGAGGCCGCCGCCGCCCTCCCCGGCGCCCGCGTCGTCTCCGCCTTCCAGAACATGAGCGCCGAGAAGCTCATGGAGCTCGACAAGCCCGTCGAGGCCGACGTGCTCGTCTGCGGCGACGACAAGGAGGCGAAGGCCGTCGTCATGGCCCTCGCCGACGAGATCGACGGCGTCCGCGGCGTCGATGGCGGGGCCCTCTCGAACAGCCGCTACGTGGAGATGCTGACGTCGCTGCTTATCAACCTCAATCGCGTCCACAAGACGCAGACCAGCATCCGCATCGCCGGCGTCTAGGGAATCGAGGGGTAGCGCGGTGGCCGTCTCCGTAATCGCCGTCGAGGGCCTGCCCGAGATCGCCGAAGGCGACGACCTCGCCGCCATGATCGTCGAGTCCGCCGCCACGGGCGGGGAACCGCTCGCGGACGGCGACATCGTCATCGTTACCTCCAAGATCGTCTCCAAGTCCGAAGGCCGCACCGTCGACCTCGACACCGTCGAGCCCTCGCCCTTCGCCCGCGACTTCGCCGAGCGCTGGGAGAAGGAGCCCGGCATCGTCGAGCTGGTCCTGCGGGAATCGAAGCGCGTCGTGCGCCAGGTCGGCCCCGTCCTCATCACCGAGACCCGCCACGGCTTCGTCTGCGCCAACAGCGGCGTCGACCAGTCCAGCTCCGGGGCGAAGGGCCGCGCCGTCCTCCTGCCCGTCGACCCCGACGCCAGCGCCCGCGGCCTGCGCGCGCGCTTCCGCGCGCTCGGCCACGAGGTCGCGGTCATCATCTCCGACACCTTCGGCCGCCCCTGGCGCGAGGCCCAGGTCGATGTCGCCATCGGCATCGCCGGCATCAACCCCGTCATCAGCTATATCGGCGAGCACGACCCCCACGGCCACGAGTTCCTCGTTCAGGCCGTGTGCCGCGCCGACGAGCTCGCCAGCGCCGGCGAGCTGGTGAAGGGCAACCTCAGCCGCGTGCCCGTCGCCCTCATCCGCGGGTACCCCTGGGAGCCCGACGACACGGCCTCGATGACCGACATCATCCGCGAGGCCGAGCGCGACCTCTTCCGCTGAGCCCGGCGATGGACGAGATCGAGGTCAAGCTGCTGCGCGAGGGTGCCCGCCTGCCCGAGCGCGCCAGCGAGCACGCCTCCGGCTACGACCTCCACGCCTGCCTCCCCGACGGCCCCGTACGGGTCGGCAACCGGCCCGTGCGCATCCCCACCGGGCTCGCGTTCGCCGTGCCGCCCGGCCTCGACGCGCAGGTTCGGGGCCGCAGCGGTCTGGCGGCGCTCGGCGTGATGAAACCCATCGGAACACTCGACGCCGACTACCGCGGCGAGCTCTTCGTCACGCTCTACACCACCTCTCCCGATTTCAGCTACGTCGTCGAGCACGGCGACCGCATCGCCCAGCTGGTCGTCACCCGCCTGGCCGATGTCGAGTTCGCCCTCCGCGAGGAGCTTCCCGAGACCGAGCGAGGCGCCGGCGGCCACGGCAGCACCGGTCGCTGACTCCCGCCGTTGGCCATAGGCGACGCGTGTCCTACCGTATGGCTTCACGCCTTCCCGCAGGGACGCCGCTATGTCGTACGAACTCGATGCCCTGACCGACGCCACGCCTCGCGACGACCTGCCCGACTTCGGCAGCGGCGACACGGTGCGCGTTCACGCCAAGGTCGTCGAGGGCAACAAGGAGCGCGTCCAGGTCTTCGCCGGCGTCGTCATCCGCAAGCGCCGCAAGGGCATGGCCTCGAACTTCACGGTCCGCAAGATCGCCAGCGGCGTGGGCGTCGAGCGCACCTTCCCCCTCTACAGCCCCCGCCTCGACAAGATCGAGGTCGTGCGCCGCGGCAAGGTCCGCCGCAAGAACCTCTCCTACCTCCGCGGCCTCACCGGCCGAGCCGCCCGCATCAAGGAACGCCGCTAGCTGCCCCTACGCCTCCACCGCCGCGACCAGCTCGTAGAGCGGCTGGCCGCCCGCCACCACCTCCACCTCGACGTCCTCGAAGGCCGCCTCGATGCGGTCCGCCAGGTCGTCCCCCGACCCCCCGAACCCCTCCCCTGTGTAGACCGTCACGATGGCGGCTTCCGCCGCCTCCGCCTCCGCCAGCCCCGCCAGCAGCCCCTCCACCGGGTCGTCCGTCGCCCCGATGAGCGTCCCGTCGACGAGCGTGATCGCCTCCCCCTCCCGCACGTCCACCCCGTCGGCGGTGCGGTCGGCGGCCGCGCGCGTCACCTCGACCGAGCGCGTCGCCTCGAGCGCCTCCGCCAGCGCCTCCGTGTTCTCCTCCGCCGTCGAGAGGGCGTTGAAGGCGATGGTCGCCGCCGCTCCCTGGGCCAGCGAGATCGAGGGCGCCACGTGCAGGTTGCAGCGCGCCAGCTCGACCGCCTGCTCCGCCGCGGGGATGGCGTTCTTGTGGTTGGGCAGCACGATCACGTCGGGAGGTCCGAGCGCGTCCGCGGCCTGCGCGATGTCGCCCGCCGCCGGCTTCACGATCGCCTCCAGCCGGTGGACGCTCGCGCCAAGGCTCCGGAACACCTCGTCGAACCCGGCGCTGCTGCTGAGCGCCAGCAGCGCCACCTTCAGCCCCTCGCCGCTGCCCTCCTCCCGGAAGCGCACGTGCTGCGCGCTCATGTCCTCGAACTTGGGCCGCGTGAGCTCCCCGAACGTCCCCGCCTCCTCCAACAGCCGCTCCGGCTCGTTCGTGTGGACGTGAACGCGGAGCGCCTGCTCGTCCCCCACGATCACGACCGACCCGTACCCCTCCGCCTCCGTGTGCCGCCGCAGCCCCTCCACGTCCACCTCCCGCTCGCCCGGGACCAGCACGAACTCCGTGCAGTAGCCGAACCCGTCGTCGATATGGCCCGGCAGCATCGCCAGCGGCTTGTCGGGGATGGCGACCGGCGGGGGAAGCTCGCCCCGCAGCGCCGCCACCAGGCCCCGCAGCACCACGCACACGCCCTCCCCGCCCGCGTCCGTGACGCCCGCCTCGCGCAGCGCCGGGAGCTGGTCGATGGTCTCCGCCTCCGCCCGCTCCGCCTCCGCCAGCGCCCCCTCGAGCGTGGCCAGCACGCCCTCCCCCGCCCGCTCTTCCGCCCCGCCCGCTGCCGCCCGCAGGACCGTCAGCATCGTGCCCTCCACCGGCTCCGAGACGGCCGTGTAGGCGGCGGACGCCGCCGCCCGCAGCCCCTCCGCGAGCACGCCGCCCTCCAGGTCCTCCACCTCCCCCACGCCCTTCGCCAGCCCCAGCAGCGACTGCGACAGGATCACGCCTGAGTTCCCCCGCCCCCCGTAGAGCGCGCCCCGCGCGAACGTCGCGAGCACCTGCCCCGCCGCCAGCGGTTCCTCCAGCGCGAGCATGTGATCGCACGCCTCGCGCAGCGTCGCCGCCATGTTCGAGCCGGTGTCGCCGTCGGGCACGGGGTAGACGTTGATCGCGTCGACGGCCTTCGACGACTCGGTCAGGTAGTCGGATGCCGACGTGATCGCGGCCCGCAGCTCCGCTCCGCTCAGCGTCTCGCCGCTCAAGCCGTCCCCCTCCCGGGCGCCGGATGGCTGCTAGCGGAAACCGGTGCTAGCATCGGCTCCCAGCCTTCCGGGGGAGTGACCTTCATGGCCAGCGGCTCCTGCGACACTTGCGACAAGAAGACCACCTTCGGTCGCCATATCCGCCACCGCCACGGTGGGCGCTGGGAGCGCAAGGCGCCCTCCAAGCCCCGCAAGCTTCGTCCCAACGTGAACAAGCAGCGGGTCTTCATCGATGGCTCCTGGAAGCGCCTCAACATCTGCACCCGCTGCCTCCGCACGCTCTCGAAGAGCGCCTAGCTCCCTTTCGCCAGCGCGGCCCGCAGCGACGCGAGGTTCTCCGCCACGCTCGATCGGTCGTTGTAGACGCTGCTCCCGCAGACGAGCACGTCGGCTCCTGCCGCCGCGCACGTCGCCGCGTTCTCGACCTTCACGCCGCCGTCGATCTCGATGCGCGCGCCGTGGCCGCCCTCGTCCAGCAGGGACCGCAGCCGCCTAACCTTCTCCAGCTGCGCCGGGATCAGCTTCTGGCCGCCCCAGCCGGGGTTGATCGTCATGACCATCACCTGGTCCGCTTCGCCCAGCGATTCCTCGATGGCGGCGAGCGGCGTGCCCGGGTTCAGGCAGACGCCCGCCTCCGCTCCCCCCTTGCGGATGGAGTCCAGCACGCGATTGATGTGGTCGGTGGCCTCGATGTGGACGTTCACCGTGGTGGCGGCCTCGGTGAAGAACCCGACCTGTCGCTCCGGCTCGGCCACCATCAGGTGGATGTCGAAGGGCAGCGAGGTGGCCTTCCGCAGCGCCTCCACCAGCGCG
Organism: Tepidiformaceae bacterium; assembly: GCA_965203115.1. Taxonomy (GTDB): domain Bacteria; phylum Chloroflexota; class Dehalococcoidia; order Tepidiformales; family Tepidiformaceae; genus UBA2991. The sequence continues at coordinate 1,115,614 of OZ241859.1, forward strand.
TGGCCGAAGGTGATATTCGGGACGAAACGCCCGTCCATCACGTCCAGGTGGAGCAGGTCCGCGCCGCCCGCCTCCGCCGCCCGCACCTCGTCCGCGAGCCGTCCGAAGTCCGCCGTCAGGATCGAAGGGGCAAGCTGCACGGTACGCATGGCTGGATTGTATGCGCTCGGCAGCGCCAGCCGTATACTCTGGGTGTGTAGGGGAGTGATCCATATGGCTGTACAGGTCGTTACCGATTCCACCAGCGACATCAGCCCCCCCGAAGCCGAGGAGCTCGGCGTCAAGGTCGTTCCCGCCCTTGTCGCCTTCGGTGACGATGTCTTCCGCGACCGCGTCGATATCACCCCCTCGGAGTTCTACGAGCGCCTGACCACCTCGGGCGAGTTCCCCAAGACGAGCCAGCCCAGCGTGGAGGCGTTCGCCACCGTCTACCGCGAGGTCGCGGCCGAGGGGAACGACATCGCCTCCATCCACTGCTCCTCCAAGCTCTCGGGCACGCTCAACTCCGCCTCCGTCGCCAGCGAGACGAGCGAGCTGGAGACGCGCATCGAATTGCTCGACTCGTACACGGTCAGCGGGGGCCTCCGCGCCGCCGTCGAGGCCGCCGCCGCCCGCGCCCGCGAAGGCGCTCCGCTGGAAGAGGTCACCGCCGCCGCCCGCAGCGTCATTGACCGCGGTCGCGTCGTGGTCGCGCTCGATACGCTCGAGTACCTGCAGAAGGGAGGGCGCATCGGCCGCGCCGGCGCCTTCTTCGGGAGCGCCCTGCGCATCAAGCCGCTGCTGCACATCGACGGCGGCGAGGTCGCGCCCCTCGACCGCGTCCGCACGTGGGCGAAGGTGGTGAAGCGCGTCGAGGAAGTCGCCATCGAGGACCGCGCCATCGAGACCCTGTTCGTCATCTACTCGGACAGCGATGCCGCCGCCACGGAGCTCATCGAGCGCGTGTCCCCGCACCTTCCCCACACCCGCATCGAGGCGATCCAGACCGGGCCCGCGATCGGCGCCCACCTCGGCCCCAACGCCCTCGGCGTCTGCACGGTGCGGCGGAGCCCGTAGGGGTGGCCGCCACCCCCTCTCCGCCCTCCCCCGCGACCGAGCTTTCCCGTCTCCGGGCCGTCTTCGAACGCGAGCTCGAGGAAGGCGCGGCGAACAGCGAGATCACCGGCGGCCTCGATACGCTCCTCATCCGCATGGTCGAGGAGGGTGTCATCCCCCGGCGCCATCCCCTGTACGAACGCATCCGCGGCCTCCAGCGGGGCGGCGGCTACCGCGGCCTGACCCCCGAGGGACGCCGCCGCTGGCTCGAACGCGCCATTCCCGCCGCCGGCCCCGATGCGGAAGGCGGCTCGCCGGCGCCCTCGGCCGCAAGCGCCCGAAAGCGCCCCCTCGTCCCCGACGATCCCGTGACGCGCCTGCCCGGCATCGGCAAGAGCGCCGCCGAGCGTTTCGAGAAGCTCGGCGTGACCAGCGCCGGCGATGCCGCTCTCTTCTTCCCCCGCCGCTTCCGCGACTTCACCGACGTCCGCCGCATCTCCGACCTCGAACCCGACGGCCTGCCCAAGACGGTCGTGGGCACGATCCTGAAGTCGGGCCAGCTGCGCTATGGCAGGCGCGTGCGCGGCAGCGAGGCCGTCATCACCGACGGCTCCGGCTCCCTGCGGCTCGTCTGGTTCAACATGCCCTGGGTCCATCGCGGGCTGAAGGAGGGCGAGGAGATCGCCGTCTCGGGGACGGTCACGGTCTACCGCGGTCGCCTGCAGATGGCGAACCCGCCCGAGTACGAGCCCTTCGACTCGAATCTCATGCGGCCCGGCCGCCTCCTCCCCACCTACCCCGGCACGCAGGGACTCGGCCAGCGCACGATCCGCCGCGCCGTCGGCCATGCGGTCGAGCACCTCGCCGACCGCCTCGCCGACCCCTTCCCCGCCTGGCTCGCGCAGGAGGAGGGCCTCGAACCGTTCGGCGACTGCGTCCGCGCCTACCACACCCCGGAGACGCTCCGCGACGCCGAGAGCGCCCGCCGGCGCCTCGCCCTCGGCGAGTTCCTCGCCATCCAGGTGGCGGTCCTCCAGCGCCGCGCCGCCTGGCAGCACGACCAGCACGCCCCCCGGCTCGATTTCCGCGCGCACCTCGACGGCTACCTCGACTCCCTTCCCTTCCGCCTCACCACCCCCCAGCGCCGCGCCCTCGACGAGATACTCGCCGACGTCGGGAACGCCGCCCCCATGCTCCGCCTCCTCCAGGGCGATGTCGGCAGCGGCAAGACCGTCGTCGCCTTCGCCGCCATGCTCGCCGCCGTCGCGGCCGGGCGGCAGGCGGCGCTCATGGCCCCGACCGAGATCCTGGCCGAGCAGCACTACCGATCGCTCACGACCCTGCTCGGCGGCGGGGAGTCCGCCTTCGAGGGGCTGTTCTCGCCCTCGTGGCTCGACCGCCCCCTCCGCGCCGCCCTCCTGACCGGCTCCCGCACCGCCGCCGAGAAGAAGCGCATCCGCGCCGCCGCCGCCCACGACGGCGCCGACATCGTCATCGGCACCCACGCCATCATCGAGGAGGCGGTCGAGCTGCCCCGCCTCGCCCTCGCCGTCGTCGACGAGCAGCACCGCTTCGGCGTGGACCAGCGCGCCCGCCTCCGCCAGAAGGGCGCCAACCCCCACCTCCTCGTCATGACCGCGACGCCCATCCCCCGCACCCTCGCCCTCACCGCCTACGGCGACCTCGAAGTCTCGACCATCGACGAGCTCCCTCCGGGCCGCCTTCCCGTCAAGACCTCGTGGGTGAAACCTGATGTCCGTGAATTGGCGTACGACTTCCTCCGCGAGCGCCTTGACGCGAAGGAGCAGGCGTTCGTCATCTGCCCGCTCGTCGACGAGTCCGAGGTGCTCGACGTGCGCTCCGCCGAGGAAGAGTTCGAGCGGCTGCGGAACGGGCCGCTGGCCGCCTACCGCCTCGACCTGCTGCACGGGCGCATGTCGGGCCGGCAGAAGGACGAGGTCATGGGCCGTTTCGGTTCCGGCGAGACGGACGTGCTCGTCTCGACCAGCGTCGTCGAGGTCGGCATCGACGTGCCCAACGCGACCACCATCGTCATCGAGGGCGCCGAGCGCTTCGGCCTGAGCCAGCTCCACCAGTTCCGCGGCCGCGTCGGGCGATCCGACCGCCAGGGGTACTGCCTCCTCTTCAGCAGCGACGAGGATCCTAACCCCGATGCGCAGAACCGCCTGCGCGCCATGGAGCGCACCACCGACGGCTTCGAGCTTGCCGAGGTCGACCTGGAGATGCGCGGCGAGGGGGAGGCCTGGGGCATGGCCCAGAGCGGTGGCAACGGCATGCTCCGCGTCGCCCGCGTCAGCGACCGCGACCTGCTGACGGATGCCCGCGAGATGGCCCGCCGCATCCTCGCCCGCGACCCGCTCCTGCAGAAGCCCGAGCACCGCGGCGTGGCCGTGAACGCCAGGCCCTTCCTCGAAACCGCCACCGAGGCGAACTGACCCGCTAGGCCGGTCGCCCCTCCCGGAAGGCAGCCGTCAGCCGCTCCTTCTCGGCGTGCGGCAGGTACTTGACCGCCTCCCGGAAGGTCACGCCCGAGGCGCGACCCGTGCGCGGCGCCAGCCACTCGACCACCAGCTCCGGACGCTTCTTGCTCACCTCGCGCAGCACCCACCCGATCACCTTGCGGATGAAGAACTCGCGCTCGTCCAGCGTAGCGTCGGCGTAGCGCGTGAACCGCTCCCAGTCGCCGCCGCCCCGCCGCAGCGCGGGCAGCAGGCTCAGCATCGCCTGGCGCCGCACCCAGAAGTCCTCGTCCTCCGCCCAGCGGTCCAGCGTCGCGACCAGCTCCGGGTAGCGCTCGACCAGCGGCGCGAGCACGCTGATCGAGAGCGTGTCGAGCAGCGCCCACGTTTGCGCCTCGCGCACGAAACGCTCCAGCGTCCCCAGGTCCCCGGCTTCCAGCAGCTTGATGCGTATCCGCAGGGCGTCGATGGCCGCCAGCCGCAGGTCGTAGACGCCCGCGTCCCACAGGCGTTCCGCCAGCGCCACCAGATCGCGGCGTTCGGTCACCGGGTGCGCGCGCAGCGCCGCCTTCGTGGTGCTGCGGACCACCGGCACGCGAGTCCCCAGGTACTCCAGCTTGATGTGCGGCCCCGGCGGATCGGGGATGTGCTTCTCCCGGTCGGCCTTCTGCCCGAGCCCGACCCGGGAGTCGCCCCGCGCCCGCAGCTCCCGCTCGATCTCCGCCGCGATCGCCTCGATCGACACTGCCTTTACCTGCCCTTCCGGGGCCGGCGCCTGCTGCCGGTAGCTGCGCTACCATCGGAACCATGACGGTATTCGGAGCAGTCGAGCAGGACGGTCACGAGCGCATCCTCTTCGCCCAGGACGCCGAATCGGGCCTGAAGGCCATCATCGCGGTCCACTCTACCGTGCTCGGACCAGCGCTCGGAGGCACCCGTTTCTACCCCTACGAGCGCGAGGAGGACGCCCTCGCCGACGCCCTCCGCCTCTCCCGCGCCATGACCCGCAAGAACGCCGCCGCCGGGCTCGACCACGGTGGCGGGAAGGGCGTCATCATCGGCGACCCGCGCACGCTCAAGTCCGAGGGTCTGCTGCGCGCCTACGGCCGCGCCGTCGAGTCCCTCGGGGGCGCCTACCTCACCGCCGAAGACGTGGGCACGACGACCGCCGACATGGAGGTGATCGCCCGCGAGACCCGGCACGTCACCGGCATGGCCCGCGACGCCGGCGGTTCCGGCGACCCCTCGCCCACCACCGCCCTCGGGCTGGTTGCCGCCATGCGTGGGGTCGGACGCTCGCTCTGGGGATCGACCGACCTGACAGGTCGTCACGTGGCCATCCAGGGCGTCGGCAAGGTAGGCGGCGCCTTCGCCCGGATGCTCGCGGACGCGGGCGCCCTCCTGACCATCGCCGACGTGAACGCCGAGGCGGTCGAGAGCCTCGCCCGCGAGATCGGCGCCGCCGTCGCCGATCCCGCCTCGATCCACGCCGTCGATTGCGACGTCTTCGCCCCCTGCGCCCTCGGAGGCGCGCTCAACCACGAGACCGTTCCCGAGCTGCGCTGCGCCGCGATCGTCGGGAGCGCCAACAACCAGCTCGCCTCCGACGGCATCGCCGCCGACCTAGCCGATCGCGGCATCCTCTACGTGCCCGACTTCATCGTGAACGCCGGAGGGGTCATCAACCTCGCCGAGGAGGTCGGCCACGAGTACCGCCTGGAGCGCGCCAACCAGCGCGTCCACGCCATCGAGGCGACCGTCGCGCAGCTGCTCGCCCACGCCCGTGAGCGCGGCAGCACGCCCCTCGACGAGGCGATCGCGCTCGCCGACCGGCGCATTCGCGAAGGCGGAAGCCTGCCCGCCGGGTCCGCCCGTTCGGGCTCCGCAGCCCGCTAGCGGCGCGTCTGCTATAGTGATGGAGGCCAATCCTTTGGGAGAGGTGGGCGTGTTGCCCGCCTTTTTTGTTGAACAGTCATGAAGAACGACTTTCTGCTTGCGATCAGCCAGCTGGCCGCGGAGAAGAACCTCGCCCGCGAGGTCATCTTCCAGGCCGTCGAGGCTGCGCTGGCCTCCGCCTACCGACGCGACGGCGAGGAGGGGCCGGAGGTGCACGTCCGCATTTCCGGCGAGACGGGCGACATCAGCGCCTTCATCCAGAAGACCGTCGTGCGCAGCGTCGAGGACCCGAACCTCGAGATGGATCTCGAGGAAGCCAGCCGCTACAAGCCCGACGCCCGCATCGACGACGTCCTCGAATTCGAGGTCAAGCCGCCGGAGAACGCCGGCCGCATCGCCGCCCAGACGGCCAAGCAGGTCGTCCTCCAGCGCCTCCGCGAGGCGGAGCGCGGCGCCATCTACGAGGAGTACGCGGACAAGCAGGGCGAAGTCCTGCTCGCCACCGTGCAGCGCGTCGAGTCCCGCCAGGCCACGGTCGAGATCGGCCGCGGCACCGAGGCCCTCCTGCCCGGCAGCGAGATGGTCCGCAACGAGCACCTTCGCGCCGGCCAGCGCGTCAAGGTCCTCCTTTTGGAGGTGAACGACGAGGTGAAGGGCCCGCAGGTCATCGTCAGCCGCGGCCACCGCCTCCTCCTCCGCCGCCTGCTCGAGGTGGAAGTGCCCGAGATCGCCCAGGGCCGCGTCGAGGTGAAGGCCATCGCCCGCGAGGGCGGCCACCGCAGCAAGGTCGCCGTCCACGCCCGCGCCGCCAGCGTCGATCCCATCGGCGCCTGCGTGGGCATGCGCGGTTCCCGCATCCAGAACGTGGTCAACGAGCTCGGCGGCGAACGCGTCGACATCATCAAGTGGGATCCCGACGCGGTGAACTTCGTCACCAACGCCCTCAGCCCGGCGCAGGTCCTCGATGTCCACCTCGACGAAGACTCCCGCGAGGCGGTCATCGTCGTCCCCGACTCGATGCTCTCCCTCGCCATCGGCAAGGAGGGGCAGAACGCGCGCCTCGCCGCCAAGCTTTCCGGCTACCGCATCAGCATCCGCAGCCAGACCGGCGCCGAGCGCGACGGCGAAGACGCGGCCATCGTCGAGGCGCCCGCCGCTTTCGACGCCTTCCCGCCCGGCACCGAGCCGGACCTCGATATCCTCCAGCTTCCCGACGAGCCGCTGCCCCCGATCGAGATCGAGGTTCCCCGACCGGCCGCCGTGCCGGCGCCCGCGGCCGTCGCCGCCGAGGCGCCCGCCGCCGTGCTCGAAGGGCAGGAGGAAGAGGAGGACCTCGCCTTCCCCGCCGCCCTCGCCGAGATGGAGGTTCCCGACGAGGCGACGCGCGAGGCCGAGGACTACGGCGAAGAGGAGTTCGACGAGGAAGAGGGCGAGGAGTACACGGTGCCCACGCTCGTCGTGCCCGAGGAGCGCCCCACCGCCATCCGCTTCGCCGAGGACGTGCTCCCCGCCCGCGAGGAGGAGGAGCAGCCGCGCCGCCGCCGCCGCCGCGGGCCGCGCGTCGAAGAGGACGATTTCGAGGACGATATCGACTACTCCGGCCGGATCCACTGAGGCCCGCCATGGCAGTCGCCCGTCGTGAGCCGCAGCGCACCTGCATCGCCTGCCGCGAAGTCGCCGGCAAGCGGGAGCTCGTGCGCCTCGTGCGCGCCCCCGGGGGCGCCGTCGCCGTCGAAACGCCGGGGGAGCGCCTCCCAGGTAGGGGCGCGTACCTCTGCCGCGACCGTTCCTGTTGGGAGCGCGCCCTTGGAGGCGCTACCATAGGCAAGGCCCTGCGAATGTCCCCGAATTCCGGCGATCTCGAGGGCCTCCGGCGGTACCTCGAGACCATTCCCGACAACGGCGCGGAGGAAGCATGACAACCCGACAGTCATCCGGTCCGCGCACCGTCACGCTTCCCGAGGCGATCACCGTCAAGGGGCTGAGCGAGCGCCTCGGCATCTCCCCCATCGAGGCGATCAAGCGCCTCATGACGCATGGCGTCATGGCGGCCATGAACGACACCATCGACTACGAGACGGCCGCCATCGTCACCTCCGAGCTCGGCATCGCCCCCGCCCCCGAGCAGGCCCCCGGCGCCGTCGCCACGGCCGTCCGAGATCAGGAAGCGGGGGACGAGGACGCAGGCGTCTCGCGCCCGCCGGTCGTGACCATCCTCGGCCACGTCGACCACGGCAAGACGAGCCTGCTCGACGCCATCCGCGAGACGAACGTGGTGGCGGGCGAGGCCGGCGGCATTACCCAGCACATCGGCGCCTACCAGATCGAGCGCGCCGGCAATCCCATCACCTTCATCGATACCCCGGGCCACGCCGCCTTCACCGCCATGCGCGCCCGCGGCGCCCAGATCACGGACATCGCCGTCGTGGTCGTGGCCGCCGACGACGGCGTCATGCCCCAGACGATCGAGGCCATCGACCACGTCCGCGCCGCCGACGTGCCCATGATCATCGCCATCAACAAGACCGACCTGCCCGCCGCCGACGCCGACCGCGTGAAGCAGCAGCTCACCGAGCAGAGCGTCGTCGTCGAGGAGTACGGCGGCGATGTCCTCGCCGTGCCCGTCTCCGCCACCACCGGCGCCGGGCTCGACGATCTGCTCGAGTCCATCGACCTCGTCTCCGAGATCCAGGAGATCAAGGCCGACCCGGACCGCCTCGCCACGGGAACGGTCATCGAAGCCGAGCTCGACTCCCGTCGCGGCCCCCTCACCACGGTCCTCGTCCGCAACGGCACGCTGCGGCAAGGGGACGCCCTCGTCAGCGGCCTCATCAGCGGCAAGGTGAAGGCGATGTTCGACGAGCGCGGCGAGCGCCTCAAGGAGGCCGGCCCCGCCCGCCCCGTCCGCATCATGGGGCTGGAGGACGTCCCCGCCGCCGGCGACGCCATCGAGGTCGTCGAGAGCGAGCGCGCCGCCCGCCGCATCGTCGAGCAGGCGCGCCGCGATGCCGAGGGGGCGTCCGGCGCCCGCCGCGGCCACCTCACCCTCGACACCCTCTTCCACGAGGTCAGCGCCGGCAACGTCAAGGAGCTGCTGCTCATCCTCAAGACCGACGTGCGCGGCAGCGCCGAGGCCATCCGCGGCTCCCTCCAGGGCCTCGGCACCGGCGAGGTCAAGATCAAGGTCATCCACACCTCGACCGGCCCCGTCAGCGAGTCCGACGTCATGCTCGCCGGCGCCTCCGGCGCGATCATCCTCGCCTTCAACGTGCGCACCGAGCCCTCCGCCGAGAGCCAGGCCGAGATCAACGGCGTTGAGATCCGCAGCTACGACGTCATCTACCAGTTGCTCGAGAGCGTCGAGCAGGCGCTCGAGGGCCTCTACGAACCCGTCTACGAGCGCGTCGTCGACGGCACGGCCGAGGTCCGCCAGCTCTTCCGCTCCAGCCGCGTCGGCCAGATCGCCGGCTGCTACGTCACCGACGGGACGCTTCTCCGGGGCGACCGCGTCCGCGTGCTCCGCAACGGCGAGGAGGTCGCCGAGACGAGCTGCGGCGGCCTGCGCCGCTTCCAGGACGACGTGCGCGAGGTGCAGCAGGGCTTCGAGTGCGGCGTCGTCCTCGAACGCTTCGACGCGTTCGAGGAAGGCGACATGCTGGAGTTCTACCACCAGCAGCGCGTGAACTAGCGCGGCTCCGGGTGGAAACGCGATGAGCCGGCGCACCAGCCGTGTCAGCGAGCTGCTCCGCGAGGAGATCAGCGACCTCGTCCAGCGGGACCTTAAGGATCCCCGCCTCGAAGGCGCGTTCCTGAGCATCACCGAAGTGGAGGTAAGCGCCGACCTCCGCGTGGCGGACGTTTTCGTCTCCCATCTCGGCGGCGAGGAGGAGCGCGACGACGCCCTGGCCGGGCTCCAGAGCGCCTCCCCTTACCTCGAACGCGAACTGCGCCGCCGCCTGCGGATGCGCCGCACCCCCTCCCTCACCTTCCGGTTCGACCCCTCCATCGAGCGCGGCGCCCGCCTCGCCTCCACCATCGCCGACCTCGCCCGCGACCGCGCGCCCGATCCCGAGCCATGAGCCGGCGCCGCAAGGGCGATTCCGGCCTCACCGGCGTGCTCCTCATCGACAAGGAGCCCGGCTGGACCAGCCACGACGTCGTCGCCCGCTCCCGCCGCCTCACCGGCCAGCGCCGCATCGGCCACACCGGCGCCCTCGACCCGATGGCGACGGGACTGCTCGTGCTCTGCCTCGGGCGCGCCACCCGCCTCGTCGAGTACATGATGGCGAGCGAGAAGGCCTACCGGGGCGAGATCGCCCTCGGCCGGGAGACCGACACCGACGACGCCGAGGGCGAGCAGACCGCCACCGGCGCCGTCCCCGAGGGCGATCTCGATCTCGACGCCATCGCGCGCGGCTTCACCGGCGAGATCATGCAGACGCCTCCCGCCTACAGCGCCGTCAAGGTCGATGGCCGCCGCGCCTACGCCCTCGCCCGCGAGGGCGAGACGCCCGACCTGCGCCCCCGCCCCGTGCGCGTCACCTCCCTCGCGCTCGAACGCACCGCCCCCGACCGCCTCCGCGTCGACGTGCGCTGCGGCCCCGGCATGTACGTCCGCAGCCTCGCCCGCGACATCGGCCGCGCCATCGGCTGCGGCGCCCACCTCGCCAGCCTCCGCCGCACCGGCAGTGGGCCCTTCGATGTCCGCGAGGCCGTCCCCGTCGAGGCGCTCGGCGCCTTCGCCGGAGCGGGGAAGCTCGACGAGGTCGTGCGGCCCGCCGACGAGGGCGTCGCCGAGAGCGCCGCCGCCATCCTCACCGCCAGCCACGCCGAGCAGCTGCGAAATGGCCAGCTCGCCTGGACCCGTGGCGGCTTCCTCCGCCCCGCCACCCTCGCCCGCCTCTACGGCGCCGACGGCTCCTTCGTCGGCGTCGGCGAGGTCGACGAGCCCGGCCGCGTGCGCGCCCTCAAGGTCGTCGCCGGCGCCTAGCCCTCCCCTTCGTCCCGGCTCAGCACGCCGAGCAGCGCCTCGTGGAGGCGCCCGTTCGTCGCGACCGCGTCTTCTCCCGCCCCCTCGGCGCCCGCCCAGGTCGTCAGCCGTCCCCCCGCCTCCGCCACGAGCACGGCGAACGGCGCGATGTCCCACGGGTTCACGACCGGGTCGATCATCGCCTCCGCCCGTCCCGCGATGACCGCCAGGTACCCGTAGCAGTCCCCCCACGAGCGCAGCAGCCCCGCCTCCCGCGCCAGCCGCGCGAACCCCGCCGGCGTCCGCCGTTGCAGGCTCGCCGACGAGGTCGTCAGCACGGTCGCCTCGCCCAGCGCAGCGGTGTCGCTGACGCGCGCGGGCTCGCCGTTCAGGAACGCGCCCCCGCCCCGTCTCGCCCAGGCAGTCTCGCCCACCGCCGGGCACGCCACCACCCCGACCACGGGCTCGCCGTCGCGCTCCAGCGCGACCAGCGTCCCGAACAGCGGCACGTGATGGATGAAGCTCTTCGTCCCGTCGATCGGGTCGATCACCCAGCGGTGGCGCCCGTCGCCCGCCGACTCGCCCTGCTCCTCGCCCAGCACCCCGAAGCCCGGCGTTTCCCGCGCGAACAGCTCGCGCATCGCCTCCTCCGCCCGCCGATCGGCCACCGTCACGGGCGTGCCGTCCGCCTTCAGCTCGACGGTCAGGCGCTGCTCGTAGAGGGGCATCACGATCTCGCCCGCGAGGGCCGCCGCCCTCCGCGCGATGCCGGTCAGCTCCTCCAGCTCCGCGTCCATCGGGCGAGTCTAGCGCCTGCTTCCCCCCGCGGCCCGCGCCCTTCCGGTAAGCGCGCCGTTCCCGATCGTCGCCTACACTGGATCGCCAGTGGTTTCGACGAAGGTGCAGACGTGAGCGTTGGCCAGGCCATCCCCACCATGGTGGGCGAGCCCCCCGACGGCGATCTCCAGCAGCGGTTCCTCTACGAGATGCTGCTCATCCGGCGCTTCGAGGAGAAGTGCGCCGAGATGTACACGCGCGGCAAGATCCGCGGCTTCCTCCACCTCTACACGGGTGAGGAGGCCTGCGCCGTCGGCGCCATCAACGCCCTCCGCGACGACGACAAGATCGTCACGCACTACCGCGATCACGGCCACGCCCTTGCGCGCGGCGTCGAGCCCAACCGCATCATGGCCGAGCTGTTCGCGCGCGTCGGCGGGACGAACCAGGGCCGCGGCGGCTCGATGCACATCTTCGACGTCGACCGCAACTTCCTCGGCGGCTACGCCATCGTCGCCGGCCACATGCCCATCGCCGCCGGCCTCGGCCTCGCCGCCAGCATGAGCCGCGAGGACTGGGCCACGCTCTGCATCTTCGGCGACGGCGGCGTGGGCGAAGGCGAGTTCCACGAGGCCCTCAACCTCGCCGCCATCTGGAAGCTCCCCGTCGTCTGGTTCTGCGAGAACAACGGCTACGGCATGGGCGTCCCCTTCGACGACTCCCTCGCGAACGACGTCTACAAGATCGCCGCCGCCTACAGGATGCCGAGCGTCCGCATCGACGGCATGGACGTGCTCGAGGTCTACTCCGCCACGCAGCTCGCCCTCGCCCACGTGCGCGAGGGCCACGGCCCCTACTTCATCGAGGCGCTCACCTACCGCTACCGCGGCCACTCGATGGCCGACCCCGAGCTCTACCGCACGAAGGCGGAGATCGAGGAGTACCGCAAGCGCGACGCCATCCAGCGTCTCAAGCGCTCGATGATCGCGGACGGCCTCATGGACGAGGTCTCCTACCAGGCCCTCGTCGCCCGCGTCGACGCCGAGGTCGACGAGGCGGTCGCCTTCGCCGACGCCAGCCCCGAGCCCGGCCTCCACACCCTCTACGACCACATCACGAAGGAGTACGAGGGGGAGTCCGGATGACGGAGATGCGCATGCGCGACGCCATCCGCGAGGCGATGCGGGAGGAGATGCTGCGCGACGAGCGCGTCTTCCTCATGGGCGAGGACATCGGCGCCTACGGCGGCTCCTACGCCTGCACCCGCGGCCTGCTCGACGAGTTCGGCCCCGAACGTGTCCGCGATACGCCCATCTCCGAGTCCGGCATCGTCGGCGCGGGCGTGGGCGCCGCCCTCGCGGGCTTCATCCCCATGGTCGAGATCATGACCATCAACTTCAGCCTCGTCGCCCTCGACCAGATCGTGAACAACGCCTCCAAGCTGCACTACATGAGCGGCGGCCAGGTGAACGTGCCCCTCGTCCTGCGCATGGCCAGCGGCGGGGGCAGTCAGCTCGGCGCCACCCACAGCCACAGCCTCGAAGGCATGTTCGCCCACTTCCCCGGCCTCACCGTCGTCTGCCCCGCCTTCCCCGGCGATGCCAAGGGCCTGCTCAAGCGCTCCTTCCGCGAGCCCAACCCCGTCGTCTTCATCGAGCACACGGCGCTCTACGGCGCCCGCGGCGAGGTTCCCGACGACCCCGACCACCTCGTCGAGTTCGGCCGGGCCGCGACCGTCCGCTCCGGCAAGGACGTGACGCTCGTGGGCTACAGCGGCAGCGTGCACCAGTGCTACCGCGCCGCCGACATGCTCGCCGAGGAGCACGGCCTGAGCGCCGACGTCATCGACCTGCGCACCATCCGCCCGCTCGACATGTCCTCGGTCATCCGCTCCGTCCAGCGCACCAACCGCGCCGTCGTCGTCGAGGACGACTGGAAGTTTGGAGGCTTCGCCGGCGAGATCGCCGCCCAGATCATGGAGCGCGCCTTCGACTGGCTCGACGCACCCGTGGCCCGCGTTGCCGGCAAGGACGTGCCCATGCCCTACAACCGAAACCTCGAATACGCCGCCCTGCCCTCCGAGGAGGATGTGGTCGAGGCGGTGCTGGCGATGCTTTAGGAGGCGCGCATGGCTCTCGAAGTGGTGATGCCGCAGATGGGCGCCGACATGACCGAAGGCACCCTCGTGCGCTGGCTCAAGTCCCCCGGCGACACCATCGAGCGCGGCGACATCATCGCCGAGATCGAGACGGACAAGGCGACGGTCGAGCTGGAAGCCTTCGACGCGGGCGTCCTTCGCCAGGTCGTCGCGGCCGAGGGCGACGTTGTCCCCGTCGGCGAGGTCATCGCCCTGCTCGGGGACGCCGACGAAGAGATGCCCGAGGTCGAGCGCCACGCGCCGGTCGAGAAGCCCACGCCCCGCGCGGTCGCCGCTGCCGCCGCCAACGCCGACGCCATCGACGAGACCTTCGGCTCACGGCGCGTGCGCGTTTCCCCCGTCGCCCGCCGCATCGCCGGCGACGCGGGTATCGACCTCGACGAAGTCACGGGCTCGGGCCCCGATGGGCGCATCCTCCGCAGGGACGTGGAGGCTGCCATCGCCGCTCGCGACAACCACGCTCCCGCCGGCGTGCCAACCGTCGAGCCCGAGCGCCCCGCACCGCCCCCGCCTCCCGCCGATCCCGCCCGCGTCGAGCCGCTCTCGCGCATGCGCGCGGCGATCGCGCGCAACATGACCGATGCCAAGCAGCAGCAGCCGCATTACTACCTCACCGTTGATGTCGATATGACCGAGGCGATGGCCTTCCGCCGCCACGTCAACCTGGTGCTCGAGGATGCCCAGCGGGTCAGCGTGAACGACCTCCTCGTGCGCGCCTGCGCCGTCGCCCTCGCCGCCCACCCGAAGTTCAACGCCTCCCTCTCCGACGACGGTATCCAGTACCACCAGCAGGTCGACATCAACATCGGCGTCGCCCTCGACGAGGGGCTCATCGCTCCTGCCCTCCTCGATGTGGCCGCGAAGGGGCTTCCGCAGATCGCAGAGGAGTCGAAGGCGCTCGTCGAGCGCGCCCGCGCCGGCAAGCTCCGCGCCGAGGAGTACTCGAGCGGGACCTTCACCATCACGAACCTCGGCGCCTACGGCATCGATGTGCTCGTCGGCATCATCAACGCCGGCCAGGCCGCCATCCTCGGCGCCGGCTCCGTCACCGAGCGCCCCGCCGTCGTCGACGGCGCCATCGCCGTCCGCCAGCTGATGACGCTCGCCCTCAGCGCCGACCACCGCGTCTCCGACGGCGCCGAGGGCGCCCGCTTCCTGAAGGAGATCCAGACCATCCTGGAGAACCCGACGCGCCTGTCGGTCTAGGAACCCCGTTGCGGAGCTAGCTTCGCCGCGGGATGACCAGGTCCGCCGAGTCGACCTCCGCTTCGAGCACGTTGCGGGGCGCCTCGTAACGCATGAGCCAGCGGTTCAGGATGTCGCGCCCCAGCAGCGAGGGGATGCCCGGGCCGCTGTCGTTTGGGTCCGCCAGGGCGAGGTCCGTTCGATAGACATAGAAGTTGGTCGCGTCCGCGAACCGGAGGACGCTCTCCTCACGGAATATCCGCACGCCGCTGCCCACTCCTCCTACCATGTCTGTCGAGGGTGGAAGTTGTGCGAAGTCGATGCCGAGGTTGGTGGCATCGTCTGGCATCAGCAGCGAGAAGTCGGCTCCCGTATCCACCAGGAAGAACACGCTTGCGGATACCCCAAGCCGGGGAAAGCTGACCCGGCTTTCGATAAACGGACTCTCGTGGGGATCGAGGAACCAGCCAGTAAGCGCCACGCTACAGGATGAGGGCGTGCTGCTCGGTTGTGACGAAGCGGACGTAGGCTGCGTCACGCGGGATGCCGTTTCGGTCCATCTCCGCGAACAGTCCGTCGCTGGTTTCAGCCGCGAGCAGCGTGTCTTCGTAGACGGCTACCCACTGGCCCGCATAGCGCTCCCGGAACCAGTCCTGGCGGGTATGAAATCGCCGTGCGGCTCGGGAGAACGCTTCCAGCTCACGCGCGAGCTGTTCCGGATCCCCGATCAGTTCGCGGCCTTCCTCTTCCGTCAGCGCCGGGCCTTCCTGTGCCATGCGTTCAGCATAGCCGATAGCAGTGGGGAATCGCGTCTACTCGAGCACCTTCCCCATGACGTAAAACGGCGCGCCCCCCGGCGTGAACGCCATCTCCGCGATGACCTCGAACCCGAGACGGCCGTAGAGCTCGTGGGCGCGGCTGTCCGTGCGCGTGCTCAGGACGCACGTCGACTCCGGGCGGCCGTCCAGCAGCGCCTCGACGAGCAGCGCGCCGATGCCCCGGCTCTGGAAGTCCGGGTGCACGGCGATCTCGACGAGCTCGTAGGCGTTTCCCAGCCAGCGCCTGCGCGCCCTCCGGTCCAGCTCGCGCGCGACCGCGTCGCGCCACCACTGGCCCTTCTGGCTGCGGTAGCCGTAGGTCATGCCCACCACGCCGTGCGGGGGCACGCCCCGCTCCTCCGCCTCCCCCATGGCGATGAATCCCCGGAAGCCCACGCGGTCGCGGTGCAGCCGCTGCAGCCGGTAGCGAATCTCCTCGCCGCGGTCCGGATCGCTGTAGGGGGGCGGCGCGAACGCCTCCGCATAGACGGCGATGGCCCCCTCGAACAGGGGGCCACCTTCCGGAAACGGTTCGATGCGCCGGCTCATCCCCGATACTGGATCTTCGCCCCGACGCGGTCCTTGTTCAGCCGCTTGTTCAGGTGCAGCCCCTCAAGGATGAACTCGGTGCCGGCGGCCACCTCGCCCGGCGAGCCGGCCTCGACGACCCGGAGCGCCTCGTCCAGGCCCTCGATCGTGTTCAGGAGCCCCCGGTAGTCCTCGCTGGAGGTCATCTCCCCGACCTCGACCGAGATGCCCGCCTTGAAGCGCGTCACGATCGGCTCCAGGTCCGCGAGGTTGTACAGCCGGTTGAACACCGCCACCACCGCGCCCTGGATCAGCTTCTCGATGATCTGGTCCTCGCGGCCGTCCTCGATCGTCTCCAGCTCGACCTTGCCGCTGAGCGTGGGCACGACGAAGGGCAGGTCGCTTACGCGCGGGACGGCCTCCTCCTCGCCGTTCACGATGGCGCGCCGCAGCGAGTTCGCGAGCATGCTCTCGTAGTTCGCGATGCTCGCCCGCACGCTCACGCCCGAGCGCTGGTTCACATCGGGACTGCGCCGCGCGAGCCGCGTGATCTCCGCGATGATCTCCTTCATGTAAGCGGGAACGGCCACGCTGAAGTCGGCCGGCACGGGGTGGTGCTCCGCCTCGACGATGTCGATCTCGTGCTCGATCCGCTGCGGGTAGTGTGTTCGCACCTGCGCCCCGTAGCGGTCCTTCAGCGGCGTGATGATGCGGCCTCGGTTCGTGTAGTCCTCGGGGTTCGCGCTCGCCACCACGAACACGTCCAGCGGCAGCCGCACGCGGTAGCCCCGGATCTGGACGTCGCGCTCCTCCATGATGTTGAGCAGGCCCACCTGGATCCGCTCCGCCAGGTCGGGCAGCTCGTTGATGCAGAAGATGCCGTGGTTCGTGCGCGGCACCAGCCCGTAGTGGATCGTCAGCTCGTCCGAGAGGTAGCGCCCCTCCGCCACCTTGATGGGGTCGACCTCGCCGATCAGGTCCGCGATCGTGATGTCCGGCGTCGCCAGCTTCTCGCCGTAGCGCTGGTCGCGGTCGAGCCAGACCAGGGGCGCGTCGTCGCCCTGCTCGGCAAGGGTCTGCCGCCCCTGCGTCGTGATCGGGTCGAACGGATCCTCCGGGATCTCGCAGCCCGCCAGCACCGGGTAGGCGTCGTCCAGCAGGGTCGTGAGCGACCGGATGATGCGCGACTTCGCCTGTCCCCGCTCGCCCAGGAAGATGATGTCCTGGCCCGCCAGGATCGCGTTCACGATGTGCGGGATGACGGTTTCGTCGTAGCCGTACACGCCGGGGAACAGCTCCTCCCCGGAGCGGATGCGCGCGATCAGGTTCTGGCGCATCTCCTCGCGCACGGGCATGGGCCGGTAGCCCGACTCCCGCAGTTCACCGACGGTCCTGGGACGCTCGACTGTACTCACTCGCTCGCGCTCCTTCGGGCAGCGGGCACATGCTCAAACACGACAACGACGAAAGGAAGCCGCCGCGCCGCCCGGGTCCGCCGCCTGTCGCGGCGCTCAGACTCACCCGGAACGGTATCCCTACCCTGTGCCGCCCATGATAGGGCGTCGCCCGCCTGTCAACCACGGGCCGCCGCCTGACCCCGTTACGCTCCCGTGAACAGGTCCAGCTGCTCGCCCGTCTCCGACGTCAGCTCCTCGACCAGGTCCGGCCCGTCGTTCCTCACGCTGTTCACCCGCTGCGAGACAGGACGCACGACGAGGTAGTCCTCGGGCGCCGGTCCCAGCAGCGACTTCAGCTCGTCCGGCTCCCGCTCGCCGCCGAAGATCCACTCGTCGATGCGCTCTTCCGGCAGGATGACCGGCATCCGGTCGTGGACGCGGGAGGCCAGCTCGTTCGGCGGGCAGGTCAGGATCGTGAAGGTCGCCTCCCAGCTCTCGGGCGTCGGACGCCACCACTCGTACAGCCCCGCGAAGGCCAGCAGCTCGCCGTTCGGGCGGTGGAACCAGAACGGCTGGCGGTTCTCCTTCGTCCCGACCCACTCGTAGTACCCGTCCGCCGGAACGACGCAGCGGCGCTTGCGGAACGCCTCGCGGTAGAGCGGCCGCGTCTCCACGCCCTCGACGCGAGCGTTGATGCCGCGCGCCGCCTGCTTCCGGTCCTTCGACCCGTACTTGACGAGCCCCCACCGCGCGGGCAGCAACTCCCGGTCCTCGCGCTGCATCCGCACCACGACGTGCTCGTCCGTCGGCGCGATGTTGAAGCGCGCCTGGATCGCCGGCAGCTCCCCCGACTCCACCCCGAACGCCACCGCCACCGCCTCGACATCGTCCACCGTCATCGTGAACCGCCCGCACATGTCCCAAGGATAGGGGAAGGACGGATATCAGCGGTCCGAGATCACCCGAAGGGCAGTCCCCGCTTCGCCAGGAATTCTTCCTGCTCCCGCTTGAGCCATTCCTCTGAGATGTCTCCACAGTGGAAGCGATCGAAAAACCAGAGAGCAGCCTCGCGGGCAAGCCGTGCCGCTTGGCCGTAGATGCCCGGCCCGGTGAACTGCCACTCGTGCTCAAGTTTGTCGGAGGTTGCCATGTGGGGCGGTAGAGGCCCCAGTCGCCGCCCAGGCAGAATCAGGGCGCGAGCCTTGATTTGGTGCATGGCGATCCGTACAGCCGGTGCCTCATCCAGGACGCCGGCAGCGATGAGACGAGCCGCGAATTCGAAGATCCCCGTGAAGTAGTAGAGCGCTCCGAGGACTAACAGAAACGATGCTGGAGAAGCCTCTGGATATCGTGGCGTGCCTTCATATTCCTTGCGCAAGTCTTCGTGGGACGTCGTATCTTCGATAAAGGTGAAGGAATGCACGAACTGTCCACTCTGGTAGAGGCGCCAGTATTCGTGATAAACAGACTTCAGGCAGACCGTGGACGCGACCCAATCGGTTCCCTGGTCTTCATATCCTTGCCCCTCGTAGTCACGGCCGGTGCGGGGATATTCGCGTCCGGGCAGCAACACGACCTGGGCCTGCTCAACCGCGTCCCTGCACGCCTTGAGCGATGGGATACGCTCGGCTTCGAACTTGCTGGGGTGGATGACAACCTCCCAGTGCGGGTTCTCACGGATCCTGGAGCGGACCTCGTCAGGGCTCGGCACCATCGTCACCATCTCACGACTCCTCTCGCTGCCGGGCGAAGCGCTCTTCGTCAGTAGGCACTGTGGAAGCCTCGCGTGGCAAGAGCCCGATCGAACGCAGGTGTCCGACGCGACGTTCCAGCGCCCTGTCAGCGGCGAGATCAAGCAGCGCACGCATGTCATCCTGCCTCTCGATTGGAGCGCTTGCCGCCATCCTCCGGGAACGTGTGTAGATTGCGGCTCGCCGAAGCTCTCTCTCGGCGTCTCGCGTGCAGATCACAGGCACGGCGTCGAATTCGTCCACAGCGATCACGAAGAATTTCTTGCTGTCGTGCTCATGCGTGGCGCAGTCGAGGGATACCGCCGGGTCTGCGTAACGATTGACCCCGGTCTGAACCGTGTCGAGGCTGTACGTGGCAAGGTGTTCGTCTTGGACGCCCGTCGCCTCGTACCCGTCGTTCCCAAGCGCACGCATCCCGATCACAATGTAGCCACCGTCGCGCGTGTTTGCGAACGCCAGAGCTGCCTTCACGATGTTTAGCCGAAGTTCCTCCCACGGGGCGGACTGCTTGTACTCCAGCCACCGAGCCTCTCGCCCTCGTTCAATGAGACTCGCGATGTTAGAGCTGTCAAACGTTGCCACATCTAGATCTTACACTAGTGATGGGCAATACACGCCACCGCCCATCGCCCCAACAGCCGACAGCCCCCGTTACTCCGCCCCTGCTAGCATGGATTGCGAAGGGATCGCCACCGCATGACCGCCAGCCAGACCCGTGTGCCACGCTCCAGCGAGATGCTGCACGACTACCTCCTCAGCGAGGAGCAGCTCGAGGCCATGTACCGCTCTATGCTCCTCTCGCGGCGGCTCGAGGAGCGCATGATGACCCTCAACCGCCAGGGCCGCGCCGACTTCGTCATCGCCGGGGCGGGGCAGGAGGCCGCGCAGGTCGGCGCCGGGATGGCGCTCAAGGCGGGCGTCGACTACGTCGCGCCCTACTACCGCGACCTCGGCGTCATGCTCGTGCTCGGCATGACCGCCCGCGAGGCCATGCTCAACGCCCTCGGCAAGCTCGACGACCCCAACTCCTTCGGCCGCCAGATGCCCTCGCACTGGGGCAGCGCGAAGCGACGCGTGCTCACGCAGTCCAGCGTCGTCGCGACCCAGCTCTGCCATGTCGTCGGCGTGGCCCTCGCGGCGAAGATGCGGAACGACCCCATCGTCGCCTTCGCCAGCTGTGGCGAGGGCAGCACCAGCCGCGGCGACTTCCACGAGGCGCTCAACTTCGCGGCCATCCACAAGCTGCCTGTCATCTTCTACGTCGAGAACAACGGCTACGCCATCTCCGAGCGCACCGAGAAGGAGATGCCCGTCCCCCACGTCGCCGACCGCGCCTCCGCCTACGGCATCCAGAGCGCCGTCGTCGACGGCCTCGACGCGATCGCCGTCTACCAGACCGTGCGCCCCGCCGTCGACCAGGCCCGCCATGGCGCCGGGCCCTTCCTCATCGAGGCCAAGTGCTTCCGCATGTGGGCGCACTCCAGCGACGACGACCACCGTCGCTACCGTCCCCGCGAGGAGCTGGAGAACTGGGCCAGCCGCGACCCCATCGCCCTCTTCCGCAACCGCGTCGAGGAGGACTGCCTGTTCCCGCCCGAGGATCTCGACGCCATCGAGTCGGGGGTCGACGTCGAGGTGCGCGCCGCCGCCAAGTGGGCGCTCGACCAGCCAGACCCCGCGCCCGAGGACATGTTCGGCTTCGTCTACAAGGAGGGCGACGATGGCTGAGGTCAGCGTCCTCGAAGCCGTCCGCGAGACGCTCGATGAGGCGCTCGGCGCGGACGAGCGCGTCTTCCTGCTCGGCGAAGACCTTGAGGCGGGCGGCGTCTTTCGCGTCACCGACGGCCTCTCGGCCAAGTACCCCGGGCGCGTCCTCGATGCGCCCCTCGCCGAGTCCTCCATCATCGGCATCACCATCGGCGCCGCTCACTACGGCCAGCGCCCCGTCGCCGAGATCCAGTTCGCCGACTTCATTCACGCCGGCTTCGACCAGCTTTGCAGCGAAGCCTCCCGCTGGTCCTGGCGCACGCGCGGCGAGCAGTACCTGCCGATGGTCGTTCGCACGCCCTGGGGCGGCGGCGTCCACGGCGGGCAGCACCACTCCCAGAGCATCGAGGCGTACTACGCGCACATGCCCGGCATCAAGGTCGTCGCGCCCTCGTTCCCGGCCGACTACCGCTCGCTCCTGAAGGCGGCCATCGCCGACCCCAACCCCGTGCTCTTCCTCGAGCACAAGCGCACCTACCGCCTCATCCGCCAGGAGGTCGAGGGCGCGCCCGCCGAGGACCGCATCGGCCGCTCGCGCATCACCCGCCACGGCGACGACCTGACGGTCTTCGCCTACGGGCTCATGCTGCACGAGTCGCTCGCCGCCGCCGAAGAGATGGCCGCGGACGGCATCGAGTGCACCGTCGTCGACCTGCTCACGCTCAACCCGCTCGACCAGGAGAAGATTCTCGAAGCGGCCCGCGCCACGGGGAAGGTGCTCATCGTCCATGAGGACACGCTGACCGGCGGGCTGGGCGGCGAGATCGCCGCCGTCATCGCCGAGCACGCTTTCGAGGACCTCGACGCGCCCATCCGCCGCGTCGCCGGCCCCGACATCCCCCCCATGCCCTTCCACGAGGCGATGGAGTCGGCCTTCATGCCCGATCGCGCGAAGATCGCCGCCGCCGCCCGGGACCTGGCGGCCTACTGATGGCGACCATCACCATGCCGCAGCTCGGCGAGAGCGTGACCGAGGGCACCGTCCTCCAGTGGCTCAAGCAGCCCGGCGACACCGTCGCCCTGGATGAGCCCCTCTGCGAGATCGAGACGGAGAAGGTGACGGCCGAGCTCCCCTCCCCCTTCGAGGGGACCCTCGGCGAGATCTTCGTGCCCGAGGGCGAGACCATCGAGGTCGACGCCCCCCTCTGCACGGTCGTCGAAGCGGCCGGAGCTGCCCCCGAACCGGTCCCCGCCGCGGTCGCCGAGCCCGCCCCGGCGGAAGCCGACGGACGGGCTCCCGCCCCCGACCAGAGCCGCGCCGGCGTCTACTCTCCCGTCGTCCAGCGGCTCGCGGCCAAGCACGACATCGACCTCGCGGCCATCGCCGGGAGCGGTCGCGGCGGTCGCGTGACCCGCAAGGACGTGCAGGCCCTCATCGACGAGCGTGAGCGCGAGGCGGCCGCCGCCGATGGCATCCCGCCCGCCGCCGCGCCCCTCCCCCTCCCAGACGGCGAGGTCGTTCCCCCGCCCGAGGTGGCGACCGTCGCCGCCTCCGACGCCTACGACATCGTCCCCCTCTCCGCCACCCGCCGGAAGATCGGCGAGAACATGCTGCGCTCGACGAGCGAGGCGCCCCAGGCCTGGATGATGGTCGAGGCCGACGTGTCCGGGCTCGTCGACCTCCGCGCCCGCGAACGCGAGCGCTTCGCCGGCGTCGACCTGACCTACCTGCCCTACTTCGCCTCCACCGTCGCCCACACGCTCACCGACTTCCCCGAGCTCAACGCCCGCTGGCACGGCGACGAGCTGCGCCGCTACCGCCGCGTGAACCTCGGCATCGCCATCGCGACCGAACGCGGCCTCGTCGTCCCCGTCGTGCCCAACGCCCGCGATCTGAGCGTCGCCGGCCTCGCCCGCCGCATCGACGACCTCGTCGCGCGCGCCCATGCCGGCAAGCTCCGCATCGAGGACATGGAGGCGGGAACGTTCACCGTGAACAACACGGGAGCCTTCGGCTCGATCGCCTCGAAGCCGATCGTGAACCACCCCCAGATCGGCATCGTCACCATGGAGCGCGTCGTGCGCCGCCCCGTCGTCGTGGAAGGCGACGCCATTGCCATCCGCTCGGTGATGAACGTCGCCCTCAGCTTCGACCACCGCGCCCTCGACGGCGCCGAGGCAGGCGGCTTCCTCGCCGCCCTGAAGGAGCGCCTGGAGGCGCTGGGCTAGCTCGCTGGTTCAGTCCAGCCAGCGGTGGGGCCGCGAGCGAAGCTCGCCCAGCCCCAGCTCGTCGCACATCGCCAGCCAGGGCTCGCGCGGAACGCCCAGCCATTCGAGGTCGGCGAACGCCTGCGGGATGGGTGCGTCCCGCCGGAGCGTCGCCAGCTCCTTGAACAGCGCCGCGTCCTCGCGCCCCTCGCGCAGCGACCTGGCCAGCCTGCCCGCGCCGCGCGGTTGCACCGCCCAGTCGCCGTGCGCCTCCGGGATCGCCTCCAGGTGGACGTAGTGCGCGAGCACCGTCGCCGTCGACTTCGCCCCCCATCCCGGCAGCCCCGGGAACCCGTCCGCGGCGTCGCCCACCAGCGCCAGGTAGTCGGGGATCGACTCCGGCCCGACCCCGAACTTCTCGCGCACGCCTTCCGCGTTCGTCGTCACGCCCTTGCGGCGGTCCAGCATGACTACGTGGTCGCCGTCGACGCACTGCGCCAGGTCCTTGTCGGGCGAGGCGAGGATGACCTGCTCGGCCTCCTCCGTGAAGCGCGCGACGCCCGAGGCCATGCCGTCGTCCGCCTCGAACTCCCGCATCCGCCAGACGGTCACGCCCAGCGCCTCCAGCGCGTCCTCGGCCAGCGGGAACTGCGCGAGCAACTCCTCCGGCACGCCGGAGTCCGTCTTGTAGCCGTCGTACAGCTCGTTCCGGAAGGAGTGGACGACCGTGTCCGTGGCCGCCGCGATCGCCAGCGGCTCCTGCTCCCGCAGGAGCGCCAGCGTGCTGGCCGCGATGCCCGCGACCGCGCCCACCTCGCGCCCGTCCGGCGCACGCCGGGGCGGCGCGCCGAAGTAGGCGCGGAACAGCTCGTAGGTCGCGTCGAGCAGGACGAGCCGCATGGCTCGCTCCTCCTACCGCTGGAAGACGATGTCGTCCGTCGAGTGCTGCCCCTGCGTGAACGCCGGCGCTCCCGGCCACGTCTCCGTCACCGGGTCGAAGCGCGTGTAGTCGTGTACGACCGTCCGCCGCAGGATGCGCCACTCGCCGTCGCGCCGCTCGAAGCGGTCGACGTAGCGCCCGCCCCAGAGGAAGTCGACATCCACCTTGCCCTCGTCGCCGGGGATGCGGTGGCGCGCCAGGCAGTACGACTCGCACCAGGCGAAGTCGCCCTCGATGTCGATGATCACGTTCCCCACGCGGTGCTGCGTGAAGCGGTAGGCGCCGAGACCCACCGGAGCGCTCTTCGCGAAGTCCGCCGGGGTCGTGTCGTCGCCGTAGCGCAGGACGGCGTCCGGGTGGAAGCAGCTCTCGAGGAGCTCGGGATCGATGCGATCGATGGCGCGTGCGTAGAGCATGAGCACGCGCGTGATGTCGCGCTCGTCGATGAGCGTGTCGAGGGTGGTTGGGCTGGCAGTCTCGGTGGCCATGGGGCGCCTCCCGCCGCGAGGGTGGCGTGATTCTAGCCCCCGCCCGCGCAACTTACGCGAGCCGCTCCTGGAGCGTCAGGCGCCGGACGAGGCGCCAGCGCCGGTACCACATGGGCCCGCTCGGACGGCTGGGCGGCCCTGCCATCGCGAAGAAGATCGTTCCCAGCCCCGCGATCACGGCCAGCACCGTGAAGCCGCGCTCGTAGTCGCCGAACGCATCCGCCATCGCCCCCGCGATGATCGGACCGGACATCATCCCGAACATCACGATCAACGACGAGAACCCCATGATCTTCCCGAAGTCCCGGCGGCCGAAGTAATCCGCCCGCAGCGCCTGCTGCATCGGTCCCCGTGTCCCCCACGCAATGCCGTTCACGATGGCGAAGAGGGCGATCATCCAGAAGCCGACCGCGTAGGTGACCAGCAGCAGCGCGACGACGTGCCCGACCATGCAGCCCGCCAGCATCACCCGTTTGTTCAGCCGGTCCCCCAGATAGCCGCCGCCTATCTGCCCCACGAGCTGGAAGGCCGTCATCATCAGCACGATCAGGCTGGAGATGAAGGCCGAGTAGCCGAGGTTCTCGAGGTGCAGCACGAGGTGCACCATGAACGCCCCGATGATGAGCACGGCCGCCCCGTGCCCGATCGAGATGAACCAGAAGGTCGGGCTGCGGAGCGCCTCGGTCGTGGAAAAGTCCTCGCTGGCCGGAATCACCACGGGACCGCTCCCCGGCGCCCGCCGTGGCGGGGCCTCCGGCGCCGGCTCCCCGTCGATCGTCTCTCCCCGATCCTCGGGCCGGTGGTGGATGAAGGTCGCCACGACCTGGCCCACCACGAAGATCACCACTCCCGCCACGAGGGAGGTCGCCCGCCAGCCGAACTCGTCCATGGCGAGCACGACCAGGAAGACGAGCAGGCCCCCTACGGAGAAGCCCGCCGACATCAGCCCCAGCGCCAGCGAGCGCTTCCGCTCGAACCAGTTCACGACGGCTACGACCAGCGTCACGAAGCCGGCCATGCTCGCGCCGATGGCGATCAGGAAGTACGTCAGGAAGAACGTCGTCACCGAGTCGACGAAGCTGAAGAGGACGAACCCGAGCCCGGTGGAGGCGATGCCGAGGCGGATCATGATGCGCGGGCCGAAGCGGTCGATCGCCCACCCCTGGATCGGTCCCAGCACGCCGCTCTCGATACGCGTCATGGCGAACGCAAGCGAGAACGTCGTCTTGCTCCACTTGAACTCTTCCTCCAATCGCTCGACATAAAATCCGAACGCGTGGAACATGAACAGGCCGAGGACCGTCTGGATCAGGAAGCCGCCGGCGACCATCCACCAGCCGTAGAAGACTCCTTCTCGGAGAGAAGAGACCCGTTGTCGAAGGGGCGTGAGCTCCGGGCGCACCGCTCCACAAGATAAGCGCTGTGCGCCCTTGCCGCCGGAGACGGGTCCTCCGACGGTCGCCCCGCGGGAGGTAAGCCGAGTCACCGCCGCCGCACGTTCACCGGTGACAGACTGCCTTCTCCGCACAGGGGGA
This sequence comes from Tepidiformaceae bacterium, assembly GCA_965203115.1. Lineage (GTDB taxonomy): Bacteria > Chloroflexota > Dehalococcoidia > Tepidiformales > Tepidiformaceae > UBA2991. The sequence continues at coordinate 1,141,486 of OZ241859.1, forward strand.
CCGTTCCATGCACCGTCGCCGGCAGATCTTCGCGCTTCTGATTCCCATCGCCATCCTCGGCGCGCTCCTCGTGGCTGCCTGTGGCGACGACGACGAGGCCCCGTCCGCGCCGACCCCCGCCGCCACCGAAGCCCCCGACCCCACGGAACCCCCGCCGACCGCAACGCCTGAGCCGGCGGAACCCACCCCCACCGAGCCCCCCGCGACGCCCGAGCCGACGGAGGCCGCGACCGAGGCGGCGCCGCCCCCCACCGAGGCCGCCCGCGAGCGGGTCGCCCTCCACATCGGCCTGCTGATCCCCGAGACGGGCGCCGTCGGCCCCCTCGCCGCCCCCGCCATCGAGGCCATGCGGCTCGCCGTCGAGGACATCAACGCCGCCGGCGGGAACATCACGGCCACGACCGCCGACACCGCCACCAACCCCGCCACGGGGCGCGAGGCGGCCGCGCGGCTCCTGGGCGAGGGCGCCGACGTCATCGTCGGCCCCGCCACCTCCGCCGTGACCCAGTCCGTCATCCAGTCGCTCTTCGACGAGCGCGTGCCGCAGTGCACGCCTTCCGCCCAGTCCCCCGCGTTCAGCACGCAGGAGAACGCCGCCTACTTCTTCCGGACCGTGCCGCCCGCCCACGCCGTCGCGCCCATCATCGCTCGGGTCGTCGCCGAGGACGGCGGGACGCGCGTCGCCATCGTCGGGCGCGCCGACGACTACGGCACGGCGATCAGCGGCCTCGTCGCCCAGATCCTCGGCCAGATCGGCGCCGAGGCGGAGGTCATCCTCTACGATCCCGCCTCCACCACCTTCGACTCGCAGGTCGCCGCTGTCGCCGCCTACGGGCCCGACGCGATCATCAACATCGGCTTTTTCTTCGATGGCACCAGCATCGTCCACGGCCTCATCGAGGCGGGCTTCGGGCCCGAGATCCAGTACGGCGGCGACGCCCTCTTCCACCCCTTCCTCTGGCAACTCATCGACCCGAACGACCCGACCGTGCTCGACGGCATGAAGTTCATCGGCGTCGCCGGCAGCGACGAGTTCAACATGCGCATCTCCGACGTGACCGACGGCAACGTCAACTTCGCCGCCCAGTCGTACGACTGCGTCGTCCTCCTCGCCCTCGCCGCCGAGATCGCGGGAAGCACGGACGGCGACGCCATCATGGCCGCCATCGCGGGGCTGACCCACGACGGCACGGAGTGCCGCTCCTACGAAGAGTGCGTCGCCCTCATCGACGCCGGCGCGGACATCGACTACGTCGGAGTCAGCGGCCCCATCAACTTCACCCCGAACGGCGACCCGACGACCGGCTCGTACGCCGTCTTCCAGTTCCAGGGCGGCCAGATCACCGTCCTCCAGGCCTACGAGGTCGACCTGACCCAGACGCAGTAGCGCCGGGCGATCCCTTGGGGGGCCGCTGCTAGAATCGAAGGCGCATGCCTCTCGACCACATCGCCGTGCGCGGCGCCCGTGAGCACAACCTCAAGAACATCGACGTCGAGATCCCGCGCGACAAGCTTGTCGTCATCACCGGGCTCTCCGGATCGGGTAAGTCCTCCCTCGCCTTCGACACCATCTACGCCGAGGGCCAGCGCCGCTACGTCGAGTCCCTCTCCGCGTATGCCCGCCAGTTCCTCGGCCTCATGGAGAAGCCCGACGTCGACCACATCGACGGCCTCTCGCCGGCGATCTCCATCGACCAGAAAGCCTCCTCCAACAACCCCCGCTCGACCGTCGGCACCGTCACCGAGATCTACGACTACATGCGTCTCCTCTGGGCGCGCGTGGGGCGGCCCCACTGCCCCACCTGCGGCCGCCCCATCGAGCGCCAGACCGTCCAGCAGGTCGTCGATGCGACCCTCGCCTACCCGCCCGGCTCGCGGCTCCTGCTCCTCGCCCCCCTCACCCGCGCGAAGAAGGGCGAGCACGTGCGTTTGCTCGACGAGGCCCGCCGCCAGGGTTTCGTGCGCGTCCGCATCAACGGCGAGGTGCGCGATCTCGACGAGACCATCGACCTCGACAAGAACAAGCGCCACGACATCGACGTCGTCGTCGATCGCGTCGTCGTGCCCGAGCCCGGCGAGCGCGACGGCGCCGGCCTGCGCCTCGCCGAGTCGGTCGAGACCGCGCTCACGGCTGGCCAGGGCGTGATGCATGTCGCGACCGTGGCCCGCGCCGGCGAGGAGGAGGCGCCCGAGCGCATCTTCAGCGAGCACTTCGCCTGCCCCTACGACGGCTTCTCCTTCGGGGAGATCGAGCCGCGCACCTTCAGCTTCAACAGCCCCCACGGCGCCTGCTCGCGCTGCACCGGCCTCGGCGTCGAGATGCAGGTCGACCCCGCCCTCGTCATCCCCGACCGCACGAAGTCGGTGGCCGAGGGCGCGATCGAGCCGCTCGCGAAGTCGCGCGGCGCCCAGACCTGGTACCAGCGCCTCCTCGAAGCCGTCGCCGGGGAGTACGGCTTCGGCATCGACACCCCCATCCGCGACCTCACCGACGAACAGCTCAACGTCATCCTCTACGGCAGCGGCGAGGAGAAGCTGCGCCTGCGCTTCACCAACGACTACGGCCGCACGCGCTACTACGACGCCCGCTTCGAGGGCGTGATCAACAACCTCCAGCGCCGTCACAAGGAGACGGACTCCGACTACGTCCGCAGCGACATCGAACGCTACATGGGCGCCGTGCCCTGCCCCGGCTGCGACGGCCAGCGCCTCCGTCCCGAGGCCCTCGGCGTGCGCATCGACGAGCGCACCGTCGTCGACGTGACCCACGCCAGCATCTCCGAAACGTTGGGCTGGTTCGACGCCCTCGCCGCTCCCGGGACGTCCCTGAGCGAGCGCGAGCAGACCATCGCCCGCCAGATCCTCAAGGAGATCCGCTCGCGCCTGCAGTTCCTCATCGACGTGGGGCTCGAGTACCTGACCCTCGATCGCGCTTCCGGCACGCTCTCCGGCGGCGAATCGCAGCGCATCCGCCTCGCCACCCAGATCGGGTCCGCCCTCATGGGCGTCCTCTACATCTGCGACGAGCCCTCCATCGGCCTCCACCCCGTCGACGGCGACCGCCTCATCCGTACGCTCGAACGGCTCCGCGACCTCGGCAACACCGTCATGGTCGTCGAGCACGACGAGGCCACGATGCGCGCCGCCGACCACATCATCGACCTCGGCCCCGAAGCGGGCCGCGACGGCGGCAACGTCGTCGCGGAAGGCTCGATGGCCACCATCCTCGACTGCGAGGACAGCATCACGGGCGCTTACCTCTCCGGCCGCCGCTCCATCCCCACCCCGGAGACGCGCCGTCCCGGCAACGGGGAGGAGCTCGTCATCCGGGGCGCCCGCGAGAACAACCTGAAGAACCTCGACGTGCCCGTCCCTCTCGGCAAGTTCGTCGTCGTGACCGGCGTCTCGGGCTCGGGCAAGTCGTCGCTCATCACCGAGATCCTCGTGAAGCGCGCGGTCAACGTGCTCCAGAACGGACGCCAGCGCCCCGGCTCCCACGACGCCATCGAGGGCTTCGAGCACCTCGACAAGGTCGTCGATATCGACCAGTCGCCCATCGGCCGCACGCCCCGCTCCAACCCCGCCACCTACACGGGCGTCTTCACCGTTATCCGCGAGCTCTTCGCCTCCGTGCCCGAGGCGCGCTCCCGCGGCTACAAGCCCGGCCGCTTCAGCTTCAACGTGAAGGGCGGGCGCTGCGAGGAGTGCTCCGGCGACGGCTACAAGCTCGTCGAGATGCAGTTCCTCCCCGACGTGACCGTGCCCTGCGAGGTCTGCCACGGCCAGCGCTACAACCGCGAGGCCCTCGAGATCCACTTCCGGGGCAAGAACATCGCCGAAGTGCTCAATATGACCGTCGCCGAAGCCCTCGAGCACTTCGACCGCTTCCCCCGCGTGAAGCGCATCCTGAGCACGCTCGACGACACGGGTCTCGGCTATATCCGCCTCGGCCAGCCCGCCACCACCCTCTCCGGCGGCGAGGCCCAGCGCATCAAGCTCGCCAGCGAGCTCGCCCGCCGCTCAACCGGCAAGACCCTCTACGTCCTCGACGAGCCCACCACCGGCCTCAGCTTCCAGGACGTCCACCACCTGCTCGATGTGCTCCAGCGTCTCGCCGACGGCGGCAACACCGTCGTCGTCATCGAGCACCACCTCGATGTCATCAAGTCCGCCGACCACATCATCGACCTCGGCCCCTACGGCGGCGAGCGTGGCGGCGAGCTTCTCGCGGAAGGCACACCCGAGGACGTCGCCCGCAACCCCGACAGCGCCACCGGCCGCTACCTCCGCCCCCTCCTCGAAGCCGCCGGCACCCTCCCCAAGAGGAAGGCGCGCAAGCGCACACGGAAGGCCCCGGCACAGGAAGCAGAGGCGGCGCTGGCCGGGTAGCGGCGCGCTTGCCCAACGGTAACGTATACGTTACTATTATCCAATGCCCCTCACGCGAAGCTTCAAGGACACCATCAAGGCTCGGGCCGATCGAGATCCGGAGTTTCGCGCGGCGCTTCTTCGCGAGAGCGTGGAACTCATGCTCGGTGGCGATGTCGAGACCGGAAGGGCGCTGGTGCGCGACTACATCAACGCGACGATCGGCTTCGAGGAGCTTGGCGGCCTCGTTCACAAGTCGCCCAAGAGCCTCATGCGGATGTTCGGCCCGGCGGGAAACCCCCAGGCCCGGAACCTCTTCGACGTGATCAGCTGCCTCCAGGAGCGGGAGGCGATCCGTCTTGAGGTCCACGTCGCCAGCCGCGAGCCGGCGGCGGCTCGCTAACGCCGCACGCGGTACCGCAGGTAGATCTCGTCCGTCTCCGGGTTGGCGTGCGCCGACAGCAGTTCGAGGCGCTTCGCCTCGTCCCGCGTGAACGCTCGCTCGCCCGCGACCGCCGTCAGCGTGTCCGCCCCGCCCACCACCACCGGCCCCAGCGTCACGAACGCCTCGTCGATGGCGTCGAGCGCGTACAGCCCCGCGTAGACGGTCGGGCCGCCCTCGACCAGCAGCACGCCAGCGTCGAGCTCCTGCCGCATGTGACGCAGCATCTCCGCGAACTCGCGCCCTTCGGGCAGCGTCACGACGGGACGGCCGGTGGCCTCGATCGCCGCGCGCCGCTCCGCGGGGGCGGCCTCGGAGAGGTAGACGACCGCGGGAAAGTCCCGTGCCGTGAAGAACGGTCGCTCCAGGGGCAGATCGCCCCCTCGGCTCATGACCGCCGCGACCGGCACCCGCGGCTTCCCGCGCTCAAGGCGGATGGCCTCCAGCGCCTCGTCCCCCAGCCGCGACGAGGTGCCGCTGGCGCGCAGCGTCCCCGCCCCGTTCAGGACCACGTCCGCGTTCACCCGCAGCTCCCGCATGAGCCGCTGGTCCACCGCCGAGCCGAGCCCCTGCTCCGTGCCCTCGATCACGCTCTTCCCGTCCGCCGACATGACCGTGTTGGCGATGACGCAGGGGCGGTCGGGGGGTGGCGCCGGCAGGTCGAGCGCCGTGTAGTCGGGCTTGCCCGGGGACCAGGCGTCGCTCACGGCAAGTCGTGCTCGCGGTCGACCTCGCGGTAGTAGCAGGTGACGTTCTTCGTGTGGCAGGTCGGCCCCTCGGGCCGTGCCATCACGAGCAGCGAGTTGTCCTCGCAGTTCTTGTGCATGCTGACGAAATTGAGGAAGTTCCCGCTCGTCGCGCCCTTCTCCCAGAGCTCGTCGCGGCTCCGGCTCCAGAACGTCACGTGCCCCGTCGCGAAGGTGTGGTCCAGCGACTCGCGATTCATCCAGCCCAGCATCAGGACCTGGTGCGTCTCGGCGTCCTGGACGATGGCGGGGATGCGGTCGTGCTCGTCGAAGGTGAGAGGCATGGGTGGGCTCCGGAACGGCGTGTTCGATGCTTCGAGCATACCGGAGGGAGGCGCTGCGCTCGCGCGCCGGAGTCAGTCGCGCGGGGCGACCGGACGCATCGCGATGCCCCGCTCCGCGAGCGCGTCCTTCACCTCGCGGATCGAGTACGTCCCGAAGTGGAAGATGCTCGCCGCCAGCACCGCGTCCGCCTTCCCCTCCGTCAGCGCCTCGGCCATGTGATCGGGGCCGCCCGCGCCCCCGGAGGCGATGACGGGCACGTTCACGGCCTCGCTCATGGCCCGCAGCATGGGAATGTCATAGCCGCTCTGGTGGCCGTCCGTGTCCATGCTCGTCACGAGCAGCTCGCCCGCGCCCCGCTCCACCACCTCCCGCGCCCACGCGATCGCGTCGATGCCCGTGGGCGTCCGGCCCCCGTGCGTGTACACCTCCCAGCCCTCGCCCACTCCCTTCGCGTCGATGGCGACGACGATGCACTGGCTCCCGAAGCGGTAGGCGCCCTCGTTCACGAGGTCGGGGTTGTTCACCGCTGCGGTGTTGATGCTGACCTTGTCCGCCCCCAGCTCCAGCATCGTCTTCATGTCGACCGTGGTGCGGATGCCCCCGCCCACCGTGAAGGGGATGAACACCTGGTCCGCCGTGGCCGACACCATGTCGTACACCGTCGCGCGATTGTCGGAGGAGGCGGTGATGTCGAGGAACACGAGCTCGTCCGCGCCCTCGGCGTCGTACAGCTTCGCCAGCTCGACCGGGTCGCCGGCGTCTCGAAGCTCGACGAAGGAGACGCCCTTCACCACGCGCCCCCGGTCGACGTCGAAGCAGGGGATGATGCGCTTCGTCAGCATGCCGCCACCGCCTCCAGCGCCTCCGCGAGCGTGAAGCGCCCCTCGTAGAGCGCCTTCCCCACGATCGCGCCCTCGCAGCCCGTCCCCGCCAGCGTCCGCAGGTCGTCCGTCGTCGTGACCCCGCCCGACGCCACCACCGGCACCGGCAGCGCCGCCGCGAACTCCGCCGCAAGCGCCGCGTTCGGCCCTTCGAGCGCCCCGTCCCGGGCGATGTCCGTCACCATGATGCGGGGCGCGCCCCGCTCCACCATGTCCCGCGCGAGCGTGAGCGCGTCCGCTCCCGACCCCTCGCGCCACCCCTCCGTCAGCGCCTCCCCCGCGCGCGTGTCGATCGCGACCACGAGCATCCCGGGGAAGCGCTCGACGGCCGCGTTCACGAGGTCGGGGTTGCGGACGGCGGCGCTCCCGAGCTGGATGCGTTTCGCCCCCCGCTCCACCGCCCCCTCGATGTCCTCCAGCGTGCGCAGCCCCCCCGACACCTCGACCGGGATCGCGACCGCCTCGCAGATGGCCGCGACCGCCGCCCGGTTCACCGGCCGCCCCTCGCGCGCGCCGTCGAGGTCGACGACGTGCAGCCGCCGGGCGCCCTGCGCCTCCCAGTCGCGCGCGACCGCCGCGGGGTCGTCGGCGTAGGCGGTTTCCCGGTCGTAGTCGCCCTGCAGCAGGCGCACGCAGCGCCCCCCGCGGATGTCGATGGCCGGGATCACCTCGAAGCTCACGCCGCCTCGCGCACCCATTCCGCGAAGTTCGCGTAGATCGCCAGGCCCGCCTCGCCGCTCTTCTCCGGGTGGAACTGCGTCGCCACCATGTTCTCCTTGGCGAGCACGCTCGGAAAGGTGAAGCCGTACGTCGTCTCGCCCAGCGCCAGGTCGGGGTCCGCGGGGTCCGGGTAGAAGCTGTGCACGAAGTAGAAGTGCGAGCCGCTCGCGATGCCCGTCGCGATCCGGTGCTCCCGCAGCCAGGTGACCTGGTTCCAGCCCATGTGCGGCACCTTGAGGTGGTCGAAGCCGAAGTGGCGCACGTTCCCCGGCAGCAGGCCGAGGCACTCCTGCCCGCCGCCCTCGTCCGAGTGGTCGAGCAGCGCCTGCAGTCCCATGCAGACGCCCAGGAACGGCTTCCCCGAGGCGACATACTCGCGAAGCGGCTCCGTCAGGCCGCGCTCCCCGAGCTTGGCCATCGTGTCCGAGGCCGCCCCGACGCCCGGCAGGATGACGCCGTCCGCCCGCGCCAAGTCCGCCCAGTCGGCCGTGATCGTGGCATCGACGCCGACGTGCGCGAGCGCCCGCTCGACGCTGCGCAGGTTGCCGGCGTCGTAATCGACCACGACCAGGAAGGGGTTGGCGCCCATCGAGCCAGTGTACGGCCTCCCTCCGCTACCGCACGAGGGAATCAGCCCGGTCGAGCGCGCGCCCCCCGCGCGCCTCCCGCGCGTTAAGATCGATGGCGGGATGGCTGACTCCCAGCACGAGGCGCGACTCCGCAGCGAAGAGCTGCGGTCGAACATCAATTACCACAACCACCGCTACTACGTGCTCGACGCGCCCGAGATCAGCGACGGCGAGTACGACGAGCTGCTGAACGAGCTGCGCGGGCTGGAAGAAGCCTTCCCCGAGCTCATCACGCCAGACTCTCCCACCCAGCGCGTCGGCGCCGCCCCCCTCGAGGCGTTCTCCACGGTCGAGCACCGCGCCCCTCTCCTCAGCCTCGGCAACGCCAGCAGCGCCGAGGACCTCGCGGACTGGCACCGCCGCGCCGCCGAACGCGCGGGCCGAGACGACTTCGCCCTCACCACGGAGCCGAAGATCGACGGCCTCGCCATCTCCCTCACGTACGAGGGGGGACGCTTCGTGCAGGGCGCTACGCGCGGGGACGGCCGCCGTGGCGAGAACATCACGCCCAACCTGCGCACGGTCCGCACCATCCCCCTCGCCCTCACGGGCGACTTTCCCCCGGCCTTCGAGGTGCGCGGCGAGATCTACATGACGAAGAGCGGCTTCGAGCGCATGAACGCCGAGCGCGCCGAGCGGGGCGAACCGCTCTTCGCCAACCCCCGCAACTCTGCCGCCGGCGCCGTCCGCCAGCTCGACCCCGCCGTCACCGCCCAGCGGCCCCTCTCCCTCTACGTCTACCAGGTCGGCTGGAGCGAGGGGCCGCTCCCCGCGAGCCAGATCGAGCGGCTCCAGTGGCTCGCCTCCCTCGGCTTCCCCGTCAACCCCGACGCGCAGCGCCACGCCGACCTCGATGAGGTTTCCCGGCGCGTGTCCTGGTGGGGGGAACGCCGCGAGCGCCTCGACTACGACATCGACGGCGTCGTCATCAAGATCGACGACACGGAGGAGTGGGACCGGCTCGGCGTCGTCGGGCGCGAGCCCCGCTGGTCCGTGGCCTTCAAGTTCCCGCCCCAGCAGCGCACGACGAAGCTCCTCGACATCGCCGTCAACGTCGGCCGCACGGGCGCGCTCAACCCCTTCGCCGTGCTCGACCCGGTCGTCGTCGGCGGGGCGCGCATCCAGATGGCGACGCTCCACAACGAGCAGGACATCCACCGCAAGGACGTCCGCATCGGCGACACGGTCATCGTCCAGCGCGCGGGCGACGTCATCCCCCAGGTCGTCGCGCCGGTCGTGAGCCTGCGCGACGGCAGCGAACGCGTCTTCGCCATGCCGGCGACCTGCCCCGCCTGCAAGACGGAGATCGAGCGCGAGGAGGACGCCGCCGACTCCTACTGCCCCAATCTCGCCTGCCCGCAGCAGCAGGTCCGCCTCGTCGAGCACTTCGCCTCGCGCGGGGCCATGGACATCGAGGGCCTGGGCGAGCGTCTTTCCTACGTTCTCTTCCGCGAGGGCCTCGTGAACGACGTCGCCCAGATCTACGACCTCACCGCCGAACAGCTCGAGTCCCTCACCCTTCCCCAGACCATCGGCGAGAAGAGCGCGGCCACCCTCGTGGGCCACTTCGGGAGCGTTGCCGCCGTCCTCGAAGCGGACGAGGAAGCGCTCCAGGAGGCCGAGGGCATCGGGCCCGTCGTGGCCCGCAGTATCGCCGGCTGGAAGGAACGGGAAGAGAACCAGCGGCGTGTCGCGTCCTGGCAGGCGGAAGGCGTCGAGCCCGGCGTCGCGGAGCTCGGCCGGCTCCGCATCGAGGATCGGGGTTTCGGCCCGAAGAACGCCTCGAACCTGATCGAGGGCATCCGCCTGAGCAAGGAGCGCCCCCTTCCCAACCTCATCTTCGCGCTCGGCATCCGCCACACGGGATCTGAGACCGCCCGCCTGCTGGCCGAACGCTTCGGCGACCTCGACGACATCCTCGATGCGGGCGAAGAGGCCCTGCAGGAGGTCGAGGGCGTCGGGCCCGTCGTCGCCCGCAGCATCGCGCGCTGGGCCGAACGCGACCTGAACCGCGACATCGTCCGGCGGCTGCGCGACGCGGGCGTGAACATGGCCGGCGATGTGGTCGAGCCCGCCAGCGACCTGCTCGCCGGGCTCTCGGTCGTCATCACGGGCAAGCTCGACTCGATGACGCGGGGCGAGGCGGAAGCCGGCGCCAAGGATGCGGGCGCCTCCGTCACCGGCTCGGTCTCGAAGAAGACCGACTTCCTCGTGACCGGCGCCGACCCGGGCGGCAGCAAGCTCACCCGCGCGGAGAAGCTCGGCACCCTCCTCCTCAACGAAGAGCAGTACCTCGCCGTTCTCGACGAGGGTCCGCCCGCCCTCGAACGCTTCCGCGAGGAGCGCGAGGCCGCCGCCGGCGACGCCTGACCGCAGGCCCCCGACCGTCCACAATGGCGCGACGATGAGCGAACCCTCCCCCCGGGACACCTACACGCACGGCCACCACGCCTCCGTCGTGTCCCAGCACAGCCGCCGCACCGCCGAGGAGGCGGCCGCCTTCCTCATCCCGCGGCTGCGCCCGGGGATGCGGTTGCTGGACGTGGGCTGCGGTCCCGGGTCGATCACCGCCGGCCTCGTGAAGTACGTCGCGCCCGGCGAGGTGGTCGGCATCGACGCCGAGTCCTCCGTCCTCGCCACCGCCCGCGAGGTGGCGGGAGACACGCCCAACCTCAGCTTCGAGGAGGGCAGCGCCTACGCCCTCCCGTACGAGGACGGCGCCTTCGATGTCGCCTACGCCCACCAGCTCATGCAGCACCTCGCCGACCCCGCCGCCGCCCTGCGCGAGATGGGACGCGTCGTGCGGCCCGGCGGCTTCGTCGCCGCCCGCGATTCCGACTACCAGACGATGATCTGCCACCCCCGCACCGAGGCCATCGAGGAATGGCGCGTGCTCTACACCGAGGTCGTGCGCCGGAACGGCGCCGACGCCAACGCCGGACGCCGCATCCCTTCCTGGTTCGCCCGCGCGGGCCTCGACGGGGTCGAGGTCACGACCACGGTGGCGATGATGCGCGACCCCGCCGAGGTGCTGAACTGGGGCGATTCGTGGGCCGAGCGCGTGACCACCTCCGCCCTCGCCGAGCAGTCGCTCGCCTACGGTCTCGCCACGCGCGAGGACCTCGAACGGATCGCCGCGGGCTGGCGCGCCTGGGCGCGCCACGACGAGGCCCTCTTCCTTTTCGTTCACGTCGAGGGTCTCGCCACCGTTGCCTGAACCGTCGCGCCCGCCTGTCCGCTGGACCGGCTGCCCTATACTGAGGTTAAGCGTCTAACTCGCGAACGCAGGCCCGGCCTGCGGCAGGACCGGTCCTCTTGGCACGCCTCGGCCCCCTCTCGCGCCTCTTCGGCTTCCTGTCCCACGACATCGCCATCGACCTTGGGACGGCGAACACGCTCGTCATGGTCCGGGGCCGCGGGATCGTCATCATCGAGCCCTCCATCGTCGCCATCGACCGCACCTCCAAGCGCATCCTCGCGATCGGCGAGGAGGCGCAGCGCATGGTCGGCCGCACGCCCGCCAACATCGTCGCCGTCCGCCCCCTGCGCGACGGTGTCATCTCCGACTTCGAGGTGACGGAGCGGATGCTCAGCTACTTCATCCGCGCCGTGCAGGACCGCACCTTCCTCGCCCAGCCCCGCGTCGTCATCGGCATTCCCAGCGGCGTGACCGAGGTGGAGAAGCGCGCCGTCCACGATGCCGCCCTGAGCGCCGGGTCCCGCTCCTGCTTCCTCATCGAAGAACCGCTTGCCGCCGCCATCGGCTCCGGCCTCCCCGTCATGGAGGCCTCCGGCTGCATGGTCGTCGATATCGGCGGCGGCACCACCGAGGTCGCCGTCATCTCCCTCGGCGGCATGGTTGTCAGCCGTTCCATCCGCGTCGCCGGCGATGAGATGGACCGCAGCATCGTGGCCTACGCCCGCCAGGTGCATAACCTCCTCATCGGCGAGCGCACCGCGGAGGAGGTAAAGAAGATCGCCGGTTCGGCGGCGCCTCTCGATACGGAGGAGTCCGTCACCCTCCGCGGCCGCGACCAGGCGACCGGTCTTCCCAAGGCCGTCGACGTCAGCACCATCGAGCTGCGCGACGCCCTCGCCGGCTCCGTCAGCCAGATCGTCGAGGCCGTCCGTTCCTCGATCGAGGTCACGCCCCCGGAGCTTGTCAGCGACCTCATGGCGCACGGCATCGCCCTCGCCGGCGGCGGCGCCCTGCTGCGCGGCCTCGATCGCCGCATCAGCCAGGAGACCCGCTTCCCCGTCTACGTCTCCGAGGACCCGCTGCTCTGCGTGGTGCGCGGCGCCGGCGCCATCTTCGACGAGATCGAGGCGAGCACCGCATGATCGAGCACGGATTCGACTCGCGAATGGCGCCGCGCTAGCCTCCAAACGGTCGCCGCATGCTGACACTCAATCGCTACAGCTACTGGGTCGGGGCGATGATCGCCCTCGCGGTGCTGCTCGCCGTGGTGGGGCGCGCCGGTCTCCTGGATCCCGTCCAGGACGCCTTCCTCCGGGTCACCGGCCCAGTGGAGGAAGGAACCTCCTCGGTGTTCAGTCCCGTCGCCTCCTTCTTCAGCGACATCGGCGATATCGACCGCCTCCAGGAGGAGAACCGCCGCCTCCTCATCGAGAACGAGACCCTCCGCAACGAGAACGCCGCCCTCCGTTCCGACAGCGCCCTCCTCGACGAGTACGCGGAGGCCCTGGGCGTCGTGACGGCCGACCCCTCCGCGGAGCGGCTCGCGGCGGGCGTCCTCAGCCGCATCCAGGGGCCCCTCACCCGCGAAGTGCGCATCGATCGCGGCGCCAATCACGGCGTCGCCGAGGGGAATCCCGTCCTTTCCGTCCAGGGCACGCTCATCGGCACCGTGACCGAGGCCCTGCCCTCGAGCTCGTTCGTCCGCCTCCTGACCGACAGCCGCAGCAGCGTCGCCGCCCAGGTACGCGGCAGCGCCGCCGACGGCATCGCCAGGGGCGATGGCGGCGCCCTCAACTTCGACCTCGTCGAAGGCGACGTGAGCATCGGCGACATCATCGTCACCTCCGGCCTCGGCGGCACCTACCCGCCGGACATCCCCCTCGGCGAGGTGACGGCCGTCCTCGGCGACTCGCAGGACCCCTTCCCCACCGTCCGCCTCCAGACCCCCGTCCGCATCTCCACCACGCGCACCGTCCTCGTGGTGACCAGCTTCGTTCCCGCGCGCTTCCAGGTGGATGAGTGATGCGCGCCGTGCTCGCGGTCGTGCTGCTGCTGGCGACGGTGCTCGCGCAGGTCGCCGTCGCACCCCTCTTTCCGCTCGCCGGCGCGGTCGTCGAGCTGCCGGTCGTCGTGCTGCTCCTCCTGGCCCTCTTCGCGGGGCCCCAGGCCGTCATGATCGGGCTGCCCGTCCTCGTCCTCTTCCTCGGCTTCTCCACGAATGTCGAGTTCGAGTGGCTCGTGATCGCCTACCTGCCGCTCCTGCCCTGCGCCGCCTGGATCCAGCGGCACCGCGCCATCCCCCAGACCCCGTACGCCCTCGTCCTGGTCATGGTCATCGCCGCCGGTATCTGGGCGCGCGCCGTCCTCTCCACGGTGGCGATGACGTCGGGCGCCAGCCTCGCCATCGGTCCGGTCATCACGGATATCCTCCTCGCGGGCGCCGTGCTCGACGCAGCCGTCGTGTCCGTCGCCTACGGTCTCTGCCGCTGGGTCGGCTGGCCGGTGCGCTCCCTTGATCTCGACCGGGCGGGGTTCTGAGCCATGAGCGCCATCGGCGACCGCCGCGTCGACCCGGGCCGCAGCCGCAACCGCCCCCACGGCAACGTGGGCATCCTGCGCATCGCCGTCGTCATCCTCTTCCTCGTTCTCGGCGCCCGCCTCGTCCAGATGCAGATCGTCGACGGCGCCGAGTACGCCGAGCGCTCGGAGCTCAACCGCATCATCGTCGAGAGCGTCCAGCCCACCCGCGGCCTCATCTTCGACCGCAAGGGGCAGCCCCTCGTCCAGAACAGCGGGTCGTTCACCGCCCTCATCACGCCCGCCTTCCTCCCCGAGGACGCCGGCGACCGCTACCGCCTCTACCTCTATCTCGAAGACCTGCTCGGCATCCCCGCCCTCCAGATCGAGGAGGCCGTGACCGCCGCCGAGGAGCGCGGCCAGCGCGACCTGCCCCTCCCCATCGTCCGCGCCCTCGACCGGCAGACCGCGCTCATGCTCGAACAGGTCGCCTCCGACCTCCCCGGCGTCACCCTCGCCGTCGAGCCCCGGCGGCTCTACCTCGGCGGTCCCGAGTTCAGCCACATCCTCGGCTACGTGGGACCGCAGTCCCCGGAAGAGTGGCGCGTGCTCCAGGAAGACGGCTACGCCTTCAACGAGGTGATCGGCAAGGTTGGCGTCGAAGCCCGCTACCAGGGTGCCCTGCGCGGCGTCCCCGGCGTCTCCATCACCGAGGTCGACGCCCAGGGCGACCTCATCACCACCATCGAGCGCACCGACGCCGAGGGGGGTCGCAGCCTCCTCCTCTCCATCGACTCCGACCTCCAGCGCTACGTCTACGAGCTCCTCACCAACACGATGGGCGAGGCGACCACCGCCGCCGCCGTCGTCATGAGCCCCGTCACCGGCGAGATCTACGCCATCGTCTCCGTCCCCACCTACGACAACAACATCTTCTCGCTCCCCGATCCGGGCGAGGAGTACCAGGCCCTGCTGGACGATCCCCGCATCCCCCTCCTCCACCAGGCCCTCAGCCCCGTCGCCCCCGGCTCCACCTTCAAGATCATCACCGCCGCCGCCGCCCTCCAGGAGGGCAACATCACCCGCAACACGCGGCGCGACGTGAACAGCAGCGTGCTCGAGTTCATCGGCGAAGACGGCCAGCCGTACTACTTCTACGACTGGCGCGTCCACGGCGACATCGACCTCGTCGACGCCATCTCCTGGTCGTCCAACATCTACTTCTACATGGCCTCCTGCGGGATCCCCCAGGAGGGAATCGCGGGGCTCGGGGCGAACACCGAGCAGTCCGCCATCGTCCTCGGCTACTACGCCCGCAGCTTCGGGCTCGGCCAGGTCACCGGCCTCGATATCGCCAGCACGGAGTCGCCCGGGGTCATCCCCAGCCCCGAGTGGAAGCGCCGCGTCCGCAGCGGCCCCCTCTTCAACCCCGAGGATCGCGACTGGTACCTGGCCGATACCTGCTTCATGGGCATCGGCCAGGGCGACGTTACCGCCACGCCCCTCCAGATCGCCGTCGCCACCGCCGCCATCGCCAACGGCGGCTACCTCCTCGATCCGTACGTGACGCGCCAGGTGCTCGGCCCCGACGGCACGCTCCTCTCCACGACCGAGCCCTCGCGCGAACGCGTACCCGTCGACGACGAGCACCTGGCCGTGATCCGCCAGGGGATGCGCCAGTCCGTCATCGGCGGCGCCGCCCGCCTCGCCGCCCTCCCCGACACGCTCGTCGCCGGCAAGACCGGCACCGCCGAGTTCGTCGATCCCGAGGACGGCGTCACCCGGGAGCGCGCGTGGTTCACCGGCTTCGCCCCCTACCACACCCCCGAGGTTGTCGTGACCGTCTTCTACGACCTCGGCGTGGGCGGCACGAAGGCCGCTCCCATCGCCGCCGACATCATCGGCTACTTCCTGGAGCACGTTGAGCCATGAGCCGCTTCGGGGTCGAGGGTTCACTCCGCGCCTGGGACCGCTTCGATGCGATCCTCGCCCTGACCGCGTTCGCGCTCGTCGGCTACGGCCTCGTGCTCATCTACAGCGGCAGCCTCGGCTCCTACGACGGCCCCACCGCGAGCCTCGAGAACCCGGTCGTCCGCCAGGGCCTCTTCGCCGTCATCGCCGTCGGCGCGATGTTCATCATCTCGCGCTTCGATTACCACGTGCTCCTGCACTACGCCTGGTGGCTCTACGGCGCCGCCATCCTCCTCCTGCTCGTCCTCATCCCCATCGGCCAGACGGACTTCGGCTCGACGCGCTGGTTCGCGCTCGGCCCGATCCAGTTCCAGCCCTCCGAGTTCGCCAAGCTCGCGACCATCCTCCTGCTCGCTCGCTTCCTCGGCGACCAGGGCGGCGACGCCCGCGATCTGCGCGTGCTCGGCGGCTCGCTCGCCATCACCGCGCCCGTCCTGCTCCTCGTCTTCATCCAGCCCGACCTCGGCACGAGCATCATCTTCGCCGCCATCTGGCTGGGTATGGTCGTGGTCGCGGGCATCCAGCGCCGCCACCTGCTCTTCTTCGGCGCCGTCTTCCTCGCCGTCTTCCCCTTCCTCTGGACCTTCACCGTGGCCGACTACCAGATCGAACGCATCTCCGTGCTCCTCAATGCCGAGGAGGATCCGCTCGACGCCGGCTACAACCCCATCCAGTCGCAGATCGCCGTCGGCTCGGGGCAGCTTTTCGGCAAGGGCCTCACGAACGGCGAGCAGACCCAGCTCGACTTCCTCAAGGTGAAGACCAAGGACTTCATCTTCAGCGTGCTCGGCGAGGAGCTCGGCTTCGCCGGCGCGATGGCCCTCTTCGCCCTCTTCATCCTCTTATTGATGCGAGGTATCCGCGCGGCCCAGATCGCGGGCGACATACCCGGCCAGCTCATCGCCGCCGGGATCGTCATCACCATCCTCATGCAGGCCTACATCAACATCGCCGTCAACCTCAGCATCTTCCCCGTCACCGGCCTGCCCCTGCCCTTCGTGAGCCAGGGCGGCAGCTCCCTCGTCACCCTCTTCCTCGGCCTCGGCATCATCCAGAGCATCGTCATGCGCCACCGCGCCTACCGCCAGTTCTGATTTTCTGGACCGGAGCCGGTTGTTCCCGTTCGACCGATCCTCGCCGCGAGGGGGGAAGCTCGCGGCGACCTGACGGCCGTGGAAGGGGTACGCTGCCGCCACTCCCCCCCCCGAGAGGAGGACCGCGTGTCGAGCCAGGAGAATCCCCCAACCCAGTCCGAGGTGCTCGGCTACTTCGACTCGCTCTCCAACTGGGGCCGCTGGGGTCCCGACGACCAGCTTGGCGCCCTCAACTACATCACGGCCGAGAAGCGCCGCGCGGCAGGCGCTCTCATCCGCGAGGGCGTCGCGGTCTCCTGCGCCTGGGACATCGAGACCACCCCACGCCCGGACCACATGTTCGGCGTGCCCCAGCGCTACATGGTCGCCAGCGGCAAGGACCCCCTCGAATTCGGCCGCGGCGGCTCCGCCCTGGAGGTCATGAGCTTCGCCTTCCACGGCGCCACCATTACCCACCTCGACGGACTCAGCCACATCTTCTGGGACGGCCAGATGTACAACGGCAAGCCCGCCGATCTGGTCACCGCCCAGAAGGGCGCCGAGGAGTACGCCGTCACCGCCCTCGGCGACGGCATCGTCACGCGTGGCGTGCTCATGGACATCCCCGCTCTTGACGGACGTCCCTGGCTCGACCCCGGCGAGGGTGTCTTCCCCGAGCACCTCGAGGCCGCCGAAGAGCGTCAGGGCGTGCGTGTCGGAACCGGAGACATCGTCCTCCTCCGCACCGGCAAGGGCCGCCGTCAGCGCGAGCAGCCTGAGGGCCCGTCTTCCGCGGGCGGCTGGCACGTAGCCTCGCTGCCCTGGCTGCACGAGCGGGAGGTCGCCGTCATCGGCGCCGACAACGCCCAGGAGTCGGGCTCTCCGGGCTACGAGGCCCTGCCCGTGCCCGTTCACTTCATCGGCATCGTCGCCATGGGCCTCCACCTGATCGACAACTGTGACCTCGAAGCCCTCGCCGAGACCTGCGAACGCCTGAACCGCTGGGAGTTCTTCCTCAGCATCCAGCCCCTCCGCCTCGAAGGCGGCACAGGCAGCGCCGTCAACCCGGTGGCGGTGTTCTGAGGCGCTGCCCCGGCCGAGTTCTCAGCCGGCCGCCGCCGGCTCGAACGTGACGTGCAGGTCGATCAGGCCGAACATCCGCCCGGGTATGTGACGGAAGGTGTTCTTCTCCTCGTCGAGCCCGATCGACTCGAAGCGATCGAGCCAGCCGTGCACCGCGAGGTTCTGCTCCAGCCGCGAGAGCCCGGCGCCGGGACAGTTGCGCGGCCCCTGCGAGAAGGTCAGATGGCGGCCCGGGTTCGGGCGGGCGAGGTCGATGCAGTCCGCCTGCGGGAACGCGTCCTCGTCCCGGTTCCCCGCGCCGTAGCGGACGTGCAGCAGCGATCCCGCCGGAATCGGCACCCCCTGGAACTCGACGTCCCCCGCGGCCAGGCGGCTCGAGCTGCCCTGCGTCGGCGCGTAGACCCGCAGCGCCTCCTCCACGAAGAAGCGCACCTTGCTTCGGTCGGCCTTGAGCTCCGCCCAGACACCGGGGTTCTGGGCGAGGAGGAGCCACTCCGACGTGAGCGCGAACTGCGTCGTCTCGTTGCCCCCGATGTGCATCCCGAAGGCCACGGACACGATCTCGCCGTCCGTCAGCCTGCGGCCCTCGTACTCGACCTGGGTCAGGAACGTGAGCATGTCGTTCCCGGGATTGCGCCGCTTCTCGTCCGCCTGCTCCTTCAGGTACTGCTGGAACTCCACCAGCGCCTGCGCGTTCTCGAGCTCCTCGGCGGGCGGGAGCTCGTCCTTGTGGTTGATGAAGTAGACGAAGCGGCGCACCTGCGCCTCCTCGAACGCCTTGAGCTTCGGCATGTCTTCGAGCGGCAGCCCGAGGATCGTCGTGATCACGCGCTGCGGGAGCGGCTGCGCGAACTCCGTCACCAGCTCCGCCCCGGTCCGGTGCTCCCACCCTTCCAGGAGCGTGTCGACCTGCGCCCGGATCATGTCCTCGTGCTGGTCGGCGCCGACGGGGCCGACCCACGGATCGGTGAGCTGCAGGCGGTGCTGCTTGTGCGATCCGAGGTCGGGACGCAGCGACAGCCGCGCGTCGGCCGGCGTGCCGTACCCGGTGTCGCGGAAGATCTCCGCGGCCTCGTCGCTCGCCTGCCGCAACTCCGACGGCGGGAACATCCCGGGGTCGCGGATGATGCGGGAGATGTCCTCGTACTTGGTGATGACGAACGCGTCCGTGCCGGGCAGCTTGCCGCCTCCCGGTATCCGCAGGACCGGCGACTGCTCGTGCAGCAGGGCGTACGAGTCGTACCAGTGCTCCTGCGATCCAGGAGCGAACAGGTCGACGTCCTCCACCTTCACCGGGCAGGCCATCTCGGCGTTCAACATCTTCAGGTCGTGTGCTGACTGCGTGGACATCGCTCGGGCCTCCCTGCCCCCGGTTCGCGTGCCCGCTCGGACAGGCTCTCCCGGGGGAACCGCGTGTCACTCATTCTATCCCTCCCGTTCCGGCCTTCCGGGCGCGGCGTCCCCGCGCCTGCTGGCGGCGGGTATCCTGCACGGCACATCCCCAAAGGAGCGATGCGTCATGGGCGTGAAGCCGCCAACCATCGAAGAGCACCTCGAGATCGAGGCCATCAAGCAGTTGCGGGTGCTCTACTCGCAACTGTTCGACAGCCACCGCACGGACGAGATGGCGATGCTCTTCACCGAAGACGCCGTCTGCGAGTTCAGCGACGACCTGCCCTACGGCGACTGGGTCGGTCGCGACGAGATTCGCAGGCAGTACAAGGAGGTCGCCGGGCACAGCCCCAAGCCCTTCTCGTTCATGCACGCGACGACGAACGGCTGGGTCCAGCTCACGGGCCCGGACAGCGCGACCGGAAGCTGGTTCCTGCTCGACCTGGGCATGGGCGACAACCCCAACCCCGTCGGCCTCCTCGGCGTCTACAACGACGTCTACAAGAAGGTCGACGGCGAGTGGTTCATCCACCGCACCCGCATCGACCACATCTGGACGCAGGGGTCGGCCGGCGGCTAATGCCGCCTCGGCCGGGGCCGCCTCGAGCAGCCGGCGCCGCCATCACCGCGACTCGCAGCCTGTCGCGCTCTGTACCGCCGCGACTTGGCATACTGCGCGCCATATGCGTAGACGCCGCAGGTACTACGAGCCGGAAGACCTCGGCCGCGAGCAGGACCTCCGAGACGCCGCCGACCCCAACCGGCGGTACTACGTCTACGTCCTCGATACCGACTACGGCCACTACGTCGGCCACACGTCGCACGTCGGCCGACGGCTGCGGCAGCACCAGGACGGAGAGACGCCGTCGACTGCGGGCGGCAACCCGACGCTCGTCTGGGAGTCTGGTCCCTTCCCGAGAGGAGGGCGGCGGCGAGCTTCGAGGCCGAGCTGAAAGGGATGCGTGACGGACGGCATCCAGCTTTCCGCGACTACACTGGACTCCTGCCAAGACCCTTCGCGAACCCCTCGATGTCCGCGCCCGGTCGCGTTCACCGAAGAGGTTCCTACCGGCGCCGCTCCGGATTTCGCCGCCGGAGCGGCCTCGGCCGCCTCCTCGCCCGCGAAGTTCATGGCATCCTCCGCAGCCGCCGCAAGCGCCGGATGTGGGGGGCAGTGGCCGTGGGCGTCGTGCTCGTAGTCGTGTACGCCAGCAACGGCGGCTTCTGACCCCTCGACCCCTCCGCAGTGCGGGCTATACTCGAAGCAGCACAGTCGCAGATACGAGAGGCGACGACCGGGACGAGTACCCGCCATCCACAGAGAGCCGCGCCACTGGCTGGAAGCGCGGCGATCGGCGGGGAACACCACCCGCGAGCCTGCGCCCGAAGCCCCGGCGGATAGGCGCGCACGGTTGGCCCCGTTACCGGCCGCAACGAGCCCGCGCGGCCGTATCGCGCGGGAAATCAGGGTGGGACCACGGTCGCGCGCCGTCCCTGGAGCAGGCGCGAGAACGTCCGGGGGAGTCCCAGCCATGCCAGAACCCATCGAAGACCCAGTCGACCTTGCCGCCCTCGACAAGGAGGAGCGCCTCGCGCGCATGCGCCACTCCGCTGCGCACGTGCTCGCCGAGGCCATGGTCGAGCTCATGCCCGAGGCCGAGCTCGGCATCGGGCCGCCCACCGCCACCGGCTTCTACTACGACTTCCGCCTGCCCCGCGCCCTCACCCAGGAGGACCTGAAGTGGCTCCGCCGCCGCATGCGCAAGTCGATCGGGCGGCGCCTCCCCTTCCAGATGGCCTCCATCACCCGCGACGAGGCCGCGGAGCGCTGGGCCGGCCAGCCCTTCAAGCTCGACCTCCTCGCCGACCTCGATGACGGCGCCATCACGCAATGCACGCACGGCGAGTTCACCGACCTCTGCCGCGGCGGCCACGTGAACCACACGGGCGAGATTCCCGCCTTCAAGCTGATGAGCATCGCCGGCGCCTACTGGCGCGGCGACGAGAACAACCCCCAGCTCCAGCGTGTCTACGGCGCCCTCTTCGAGACGCAGGAGGAGCTCGAGGCGTACGAGCGCCAGCTTGAGGAAGCGCGCAAACGCGACCACCGCCGCGTCGGCCGCGAGCTCGGGCTGTTCACCTTCTCCGACGTCGTCGGGCAGGGCATCCCCCTCTTCCTGCCGAAGGGCGAGACCGTGCGCCACCTGATGGAGAGCTACGTGCGCGAGCTGCAGGAGCGCACCGGCCACCAGCACGTGTGGACGGCCAACGTGGTGAAGGGCCAGCTCTACGAGCGCTCCGGCCACCGCCAGCACTACGCCGACGCCATGTTCCCCCCGATGGTCGACGGCGACACCGAGTTCCTCCTGAAGCCGATGAACTGCCCCTCGCACATGATGCTCTTCAACGCGGAGCCCCACAGCTACCGCGACCTGCCCCTGCGCTACGCCGAGTTCGCCACCCTCTACCGCTACGAGAAATCGGGGGAGCTGAGCGGCCTAACCCGCGTGCGCTCCCTGACCCAGGACGACGGCCACATCTTCTGCACCCCCGACCAGATCCAGGACGAGTTCGCCCTCGCCCTCTCGCTCATCCGCGAAGTGCTTGGGACCTACGGCTTCAGCGACTACCGGGTCGCCCTTTCCCTCCCCGACACGGGCGGCGACAGCAAGTTCGTCGACGCGCCCGAGCAGTGGGAGCAGGCCGTCACGGCCCTGCGGAACGCGATGGAGGCGTCGGGCCTGGAGTTCAACGAGGAGGAAGGCGAGGCCGCCTTCTACGGCCCCAAGGCCGACTTCATCGCGAAGGACGTGCTCGGCCGCGAGTGGCAGCTCTCGACCATCCAGGTCGATTTCATCCAGCCCGGGCGCCTGGGCTGCGTCTACACCGGCGAGGACGGCAAGGAGCACACGCCCGTCATGCTCCACCGCGCCGTCACCGGCGCCACCGAGCGCTTCCTGGGCGTGCTCATCGAGCACTTCGGCGGCGCCTTTCCGCTCTGGCTCGCCCCCGTGCAGGCGACCGTCATCCCCATCGCCGACCGTCATCAGCCCTACGCCGATGAGGTCGCCGGGAAGCTCCGCGAAACCGGCTTCCGCGTGGAGGTGGACGCCCGCAGCGAGCGCATGAACGCCAAGATTCGCAACGCCCAGCTGCAGAAGGTGCCCTACATGCTCGTCGCTGGCGACCGCGAGGCGGAGGCGGGTACCGTCGCCGTACGCGTGCGCACCGGCGAGGACCTCGGCGCGGTCCCCCTCGCCGACTTCCTCGCCCGCATCGAGGAGGAGCGCGAGACGAAGGCGCTCGCGCCCTAGCGGCCAGGCCAGCGCCGCCTTCAGGCCTCTCCCGCCAGATCGGTGAGCGCGTCGATCAGCTCGCGAGCGTCGTTGATGCCGTCTCGCACCGAACTCTCGTCCAGAAACGCCTGGTAGAAGTTGGCGTGAAGGGCCTCGACGGATCGAACCAACCGGCGCCGGTGCTCGGCGTCGCCGGGGCGCCTGTCTATCAGCCGGTGTGCGTTCTCGATGAGGTTGCGGTGGGACCCCAGCGGCCAACCCTGCTGACGGGCGATGGCGTTCACGTAGTGAGAAAAGGCGCCCCATGCTTTCTCGGACGCCTGTAGCAGATCGCCTTTGGCGAACTCTTGCTCGGCCTGGTCGAGGAACTGGTTGCTAATCGTCTGGTGCTGCTCGGCCGTGGCCACTGTCAGGCTCCCACATGAGCCTTCGGCTCCGTGTACTCAATCAGCGAAAACTGCCCCTCGACCACGAGGAAGCGGACGGTGGTCTCGACTCCGTACACATCGAGAAACTGGAGGGGCTGT
Organism: Tepidiformaceae bacterium; assembly: GCA_965203115.1. GTDB lineage: Bacteria > Chloroflexota > Dehalococcoidia > Tepidiformales > Tepidiformaceae > UBA2991. The sequence goes on from OZ241859.1 coordinate 1,164,615, forward strand.
CCCAGCTCGAAGTGCACGGCGGGGGTCGCAAGGGAACCGTCCACGGCGATGTTGTCGGCGTAGACGTAGCCGTCCTTGTGCGGATTGATGCGTCCCTCGATCCCCGGCAGGTACCCCGTGTCCTTCGTGAGCAGCAGCGCCTTTCGGTCGTCCCGCGAGGGCTCCAACACCAGCGTCACCGCTTCCTCGCCCTTGATCGCGACCGTCTCGTGGAGTGGCAGGTAGCCCTCTGCCGCGACGAGCACCAGCATCTCCTGGTCGGTGCGGTAGAAGCTCAGGGCGCACAGGCCGTCGCCGTCCGTCCGGCCCGTGACGTAGGTACGGTTCGGGTAGGCCGCTAGAACAGTCGCGCCGGCGACGCCCGCGCCTTGCGGCCCCTTCACCTCGAAGACGACGTTCCCCACTGTCGCGGCCTCCTGGGTCAACTGCTCTCGAATCCCAACGGTCGAGAGTGACAACTGTGGACCCGTTCCATACGAACGTACGTGGCGGAGCGCGAGCCGTCAATGACCGTCGCGCAGTCCGCCCTGCCTTCGCCCCTGGGCGGCGAGTCGGAAGGCGGCTAGGCCAGCGCCGCCTTCAGCTTCTCCGCCGACTCGTCGGCCGCGTTGGTGGCGTCGTCGAGGACGCCGTGCATGCCGTAAAAGGCGTGGATCTGGCCCGCGTAGCGCGTCTGCGTGACGGCCACGCCCGCTTCCCGCAGTCGCTGTGCGTAGGCCTCGCCCTCGTCCCGGAGCGGGTCGTACTCGGCCGTGATCACATGCGCCGGGGGGAGCCCCGACAGGTTCTCCGCCCGCAGCGGCGAGGCGTGTGGGTGGGAGCCATCGCCGTCCGGCCCCAGGTAGTGGTTCCAGAACCACTCCATGCCGTCGCGCGTCAGCAGGTAGCCGTCCGCGTTGTCGCGGTAGGAGTCCGTCCCGTAGTCGTGGTCGGTCACCGGGTAGACGAGCAGCTGGAAGCGGATCGCGGGCCCGTCCTCGTCGCGCGCCCGCAGCGAGACGACCGCCGCGAGGTTGCCTCCCGCCGAGTCCCCGCCGACCGCGAGCTTCCCCGCGTCGGCGCCCAGGTCGGCGGCGTTCTCCGCCGCCCAGACCGTCGCCGCGTAGCAGTCCTCGTGCGCCGCCGGGTAGCGGTGCTCCGGCGCCAGCCGGTAGTCGACCGAGACGACCACCGAGCCGCTCTTCGACGCCAGCTCGCGGCAGGTCACGTCCGCCCCGTCGAGGTCGCCGATGACCCAGCCGCCGCCGTGGTACCAGACCAGCAGGGAATGGTCGCCGGCCTCGGTCGGGCGGTAGATGCGCACCGGGATGTCGCCCGCGGGCCCGGGGATGGCGCGGTCCTCAACGTGCGCCATCGTCGCGCCGGGAACCGCCGGTGGCAGACGGTTGGCCTCGCGCACGGCCTCCGGTTCCTGCTCGTGGATGGGCGGCATGCCCATCGCCGCCATCTGATCAAGAAGGACTTTCGCCTGCGGGTTCAGTGTCATCGGTCCGCCTCCTCGGGTCCGCGAACCGTAGGAGCGCCCGCCGGACGCGTCAACCGGCGCGCGCCCGCAGGGCCCGCAGGAACTCCCCCGCCGTCACGAACTCGACGGCGCCGTAGCCGCGCATCAGCAGCACCTCGCGGTCGGCGGTCACGAGGTAGCTCGCGCCGCCCGTGTGCGCCGCCTCCACCAGCCGCCGGTCGCCGGCGTCCTTCAGCGTGAGCTCCTCCAGCACCCCCGCCTCGACGAGCACCGACCGCTCCCGCAGCTCCGCGAGCAGCGCGTCGCGCGCGCGGCCGTCGGCGATGCGCGCCACCCAGCGCGCCCCCACCACCAGCTCCGCTTCCCGCAGCGTCGCCTTCGAGGCGACGTGCTCGAAGGCGCCCGCCCGCCAGTGGTCGAGGATGCGCGCCGCCGAGCCGTCCGGGCGCGCCAGCGCCCCGACCAGCAGGTTCGTATCGACGATCGCCCGCAGCGCTTCGCCTTCGCTCAATGCGCGACCGCGTTGCCCCCGCAGACGTTGATCGACTGCCCCGTGATCCACGACCCCTGGTCGCTGCACAGGTAGACGGTCGCCCAGCCGATGTCCTCGCCGAGCCCAGCGCGCCCGATCGGGATCATCGAGGCGCGCGCGGCGAAGTCGGGGTCGTCGAACACGTCCGCCATGCGCGAGGTGTCGACCAGCCCCGGACAGATGGCGTTCACGCGGACCCCGTGCCTGCCGATCTCGCGGGCCATGCCGCCGGTCATGCCCTGGAGTCCGGCCTTGCTGGCGACGTACGCCGCCATGTTCGGCCCCAGCACCTTCCCCGCGATCGAGGAGATGTTGATGATCACGCCGCCGTTCCCCGCGTCGATGAGCTGCTGCCCGAAGATCTTCGACATCAGGAAGGGACCGCGCAGGTTCACGCGGATGACCGTGTCCCAGGCGTCGATGGGCATGTCGACGACGGGCACGCGGTCGGGTCCTCGCGCGGCGCCGGCGTTGTTCACGACGAAGTCGACGCGCCCGAACTCGGCGAGCGTGGCGTCGAGCAGTTCCTGCACCGAGTTCTCGTCGGCGGCGTCGCTCACAAGGGGCAGGGCGCGTCGGCCCTCCGCCTCGATCTCCTCCGCCACCGAGGCGATGTCGCGCCAGCCCGCCGCCTTCTCGTCGTCGGGATAGCGCTCCGGCGGACGCCCCGTGCCAGTGATCACCACGTCGGCCCCGGCCTTCGCCAGCTCGACGGCGATGCTGCGCCCGATGCTCTTCATGCGGCCCGCGCCCGTGACCACCGCCACCTTGCCTTCGATTCCCGTGAGTTCCAGTCCAGCCATCGCACTCCCCTTCCGGGCCAACCGCCCGGCGGCGCGACTATGCCGCCTCCGCGGGGTTCCCACAAGACGGCCCGATCTTGGCCCTGCCGACGAGGCGGCTACAGTGGAGGGATGCGCGCGAACCGGTGGGCGTTCACGGTCGTCCTGGCGATCGTCGCCGGGCTGGCCGTACTGCTGTTCCTCGTGCTCGAGGAGGGCGCCTCCCCGCCCCCCGCCGAGCCCCCCGAACCCCCCGCCGCGGACACCGCCACTCCGTCCTCTCCCCCGTCCACGACCGCACCGACGCCGATCTCCACGCCGACCCCCACCGCATCCCCGACCCCCGCCGCCACGCAGACCGCCCCGGCCTCTACCCCGGCATCCACCCCGCCCGCCGCCACCGCCACGGCCGCCGCTACAACCGGCGACGGCCGCCCCGCCCGCTGTGCGACCGCGGCCGGGCGTGGCGCGCGGCTCATCGAGGCCGTCGAAGAGGTCATGATCGACTACGAGGGCGTCTGGGGTCTCGCCCTCATCGACCTCGACTGCGGATCGTCCGTCATCGTGCGTCCCCGGCACTCCCAGTACCCCGCCTCCGCCGGCAAGATCGTCATCCTCACCGCGGCCCTGCGTGCGGTTCAGGACGGCCTCCTCGAATTCGAGCTCATCGAGGAGGCCGTCGAGCTCGTCCTGCACTACTCCCTCGACAAGCAGACGGACGAGATCGCCGAGCTGATCACGCCAGAGCAGGTCGCCGAGGTGATGGTGCGGGCGGGCGTCACGAGCTCGTACTTGGAGTGGCATTGGCGCAAGGCCTGGTTCACCCCGCACGACCTCGCGCGCGTCTGGGCCTCGATCGTGCGTGGCGAGCAGCTCGACGAGCGCTGGACCGCTCACCTCCTGCGGCTCGCCTCCGAGGTCGTCCTTCCCGAGGGGAAGGAGGCCTTCCCCGCGGACTTCGGCGTCGAGGGCTACCGGTACGGGCAGAAGGCCGGCTACTGGACCCCCGAAGAGGAGTCCGACATCTTCGTCTCCGCCGGCTACGTCGTGCCCGAGGACGGCGCAAGCGCGGGCTTCACCTTCGCCTTCCTCATCGAGACGTGGGAAGAGGACATCTTCGAGCCGAAACGGCGGGCGGTCTTCCCCCTCGTGCGCGACTTCATGGTCGCTGAGATGGAGCGCTAGCCTCCGGCCAGCCGCGCCTCGAGGTCGGCGAGCGTGTACGCCCCCGGCCCCTTCCCCGCCGCCGCCACCTCCGTAGCGACCTCCTGCAGGAGCGCGTTCACGGGCGTGGGCACGCCGTGCAGCCGCCCCAGGAGCGCGATCTCGCCGTTCAGGTAGGCCGCCTCGATCGTCGTCGAGCCGCGCGTCAGGCTCTGCCACGAGGAGTTTCCCGCGCGTGCGGCCGGGCTCCCCGAGAAGATGCGGTTCAGCACCTCGAAGCGCTCCCGGAACTCGTCGTCGCCCACGAGATCGATGCCCGCCGCCGCGAAGCACGCCAGCGCCTCCTCGTGCGCGCGCGCCATCAGCCCCTCCGCCCGCTCCTCCAGCCCCAGGATCGCCTGCGTCGAGTTGGCCAGGTTGCGCAGCAGCTTCGCGTACTTCCACGGCATGATGTCCTCGCTCGCGACGGCGCTGAACCCGGACTCCGTTAGGTCGCTCGCGATGCGCTGCGAGCGCTCGTCGCTGCCCTTCGGGTAGCGCCCGAGGTCGAGCACGCCGTAGACGGGGCTCGCGCTGGCGACCACGACGCCCGGCTCCAGGTGCGTTCCCGGCAGGATCACGAGCTGGCCGTACACGTTCGGGAAGCGCCGCAGCGCGATGCGCTCGTTCACGACCCCGTTCTGCGCCGACACGACCGTGATCGAGGGCGGCGCGCTCGCGAAGAGCGCGTCCACCGCCGCCACCGTGTCCTGCGACTTCATCGCGAGGATGACAACGTCGTCCACGGTCAGGTCGAGGTCGGCGGGCGAGCCCGCTGCCGGAATCGGGAGCGTCTCCGTCCCCTCGGCGCTCACGAACGTCAGGCCGTTCTCGCGCAGCGCCTCCAGGTGAGCGCCCCGCGCGATCAGCGCCACCTCGTGGCCGGTCAGGTGCAGCCGCGCCCCGATGACCCCGCCGATCGCCCCGGCGCCATAGATGACGTAGCGCAAGCTCAGGCCTCCCCGCCGGCGGCGTTGTTCAGTGGTGCTCGCCGTAGTGCCGCGCGAGGAGATCTTCGCCGAAGTCGCCCTCGGGGTCGCGCCAGACCGCGTGTATGTGGTTGGCGTCGTTCTGCGTGCAGTCGTACTCGACCAGGAAGCGCGGGCCCTGCAGCCGGTAGTAGTGCGGCTCGCCCTTCTCCGCCCCGCCCGCCCAGGCGAAGTGCATCCCGGCGAGCGCGCCCGCCGCCAGCGCTTCCCGCTGGCTCTCCGCCAGCTCGTCCGGCAGGCGGTCGACGTACAGCGTCACGAGCGCGTCCAGCATCTCGCGCTGCGAACCCCGCAACGCCCCCGCCACCAGGCCGCTCGGCGTCACCGAGTAGCGCACCGCCGCCTCCTGCTCGGGCCCGAACCCGAGCCCCGCCCGCTCCGCGCGCCAGCGCTCGTCCCAGGCGGGGTCGTCGGGAAGACCCATCAGGCGGCGGGTCGGGACGGGCAGCGCGCCGTCCTCCACCCGAGGCCGGTTCGACTGCACGATGTCGGGTGGGGCGGCCGTCGAGATGAGCGCTGCTTCGCGCTGCTCGCCGTCGAGCGCGTGCAGAAGCTCGCGCGCGAGGTCTTCCTCGGCCGCGAGCGGCCGCAGGCTGCCGTCGCCGCCAAAGGGCGCCTCCGCCGGATTCGCCCCGAGGAACGTGGGGTTCGGCGCAATGACACCGTCCCCCTCGATCGTGTAGTGAATCGACACGTGGTGGCCCTCGAAGCGCCACCCCCACGTCTCCTCGTCGGGCTCCCCGAAGATCGTTACGAAATAGAGCTGCGGGTCCCGCCACCGCTCCGACCCCACGTCCACCCCGATCCGCCCCCCGCTCCACGCCTCCGCCGCGTCGAGGATGTTCTCCAGCCCCATGACCACTGCCGCCGTCACGTACCCGGAGCGGCTCAGGCCCGTCGCCGCCAGCCGGTTCGCGGCCTGCTGCTGGTCCGGCGTCATCGCCAGCAGCGGCAGGCCCTCGCGCTTCATCGGCGCGTAGTTCCAGTGGCGGCGCTCGGCGTCGTCCGCGAGGGGACGCAGCACACGTTCCTGCTGCTCGGGCTCCAGCAGCGCGAGGAACTCGCGCGCTGCGCTAGCCATGCGTTCTGCGGTCTCGGGCGCTTTCGTCGCGGGCATGGGCGGAAGGATACGCCTCCCGCGCGGACGCCGATCGCGGGGCCGGGCACGGGCTAGAATGCCGTCGCGCGCCGCTGCGCGCGGAGGTCAGCGATGACGGCGACCGAACCCCGAACCCAGACCGACCGCGAGGCCGCGATCGACGAGTTGCTCGCCAAGCAGGAGATCCGCGACGCCCTCATGCGCTACTCACGCGGCATCGACCTGCTCGACCCCGACCTCGTGAAGTCGGCCTACCACCCCGACGCCTACGACGACCACGGCACCTTCAAGGGCAACGCCCACGAGTTCGCCGAGCACGTCATGGTCGGCCTCTCGAACCTCACGTGCACCGAGCACTTCCTCGGCAACTCCCACATCGAGGTCGACGGCGACCGCGCCTACTCGGAGACCTACCACGTCGCCTACCACCGCATCCCCGCCGGCGATGACGGCGTCGCCACGGACTTCACCTGGGGCGGACGCTACGTGGACGTGTTCGAGCGCCGCGACGGCGGCCCCTGGCTCATCCTGCACCGCACGGTCGTCCACTCGTGGAGCCGCATCGACCCCGTGCTCGACGACAACGCCACGATGGCGGCCAACTTCACCGGGGTCGCCCGCGGCGATCGCAGCGACCTCATCTACCGCCTGCGCGAGGTCGTGGGCTAACCAGCGGCGGTCCGAGGCGGTATCATTCCCGAGAATGGCCCCGTGTGGCCTCGCCGAATCCAGGAGGCTGAGCATGACCGCAGAAGCGACGACGGAGCGACCCTTCTACAGGGATCCCGCGCCCGACCAGATCCGGCGTGATCCGCCCCACCGCTACCTGCCCGTGAGCGAGCGCCCGAACTGGCGCGAGCAGGGCATCGACATGCCCTCCATCCTCCTGCGCGACCCCGAGAAGCTGCCCGTGAAAGTGCTCCTGCACTCCATGTACGGCGGCGAAATCGGCGGTTCCGAGGCCTTCGGCCGCCGCTACGTGCTTGCCACGAAGGACGGCGTCGACCAGCTCCCCTGGGAGCTCGCCCTCGTCAATGCGCGCCTCACCTGGGACGAGTGCCGCCACACCGAGATCGTCCTCGAGCAGATGGCCAAGAACGGCTGCACGCTGGGCGATTTCGTCGACGGCTACATGGCCGGCGAGAGCCTCAGCAGCTCCAGCGGTAACTCCAACCCGGGCGCCGCCCTCGATATGGTCAACAGCATGGCCTCCGTTCACCGCGGCGGCGAGGGGCTCGCCATGAACCTGTTCACCGCCCTCATCGACATGGGCCGCAACATCGGCGACCCCGACTGGGAGACGGCGTTCGACTTCAACCATGCGGATGAGGTCATGCACGTCGAGGTCGGCAACTACTGGGTGCCGCGCCTCACCGAGGGCAACGACGGCAAGCGCCGCGAGGCGATGCAGGCCCAGCAGGCGTTCGAGGAGCTGATCATGGCCCTCAACACCGGCGACGAGGTCGCCGCACCGAAGGAGTTCGCGCTCTAGGAGCGCTCGCACCAGGCGCGACCGAGCGCCGCGCAGCCACAGCAGCCCACGCAAGCGGGGAGGAGTTCATGTCCGCCACCGAATCCACCGAGCGACCCTTCTACCGCCCTCTCAACGCCGGCGACCACCGGCGTGACCCACCGCACCGCTACCTGCCCGTGGACAAGCGGGAGAACTGGCGCGAGAACGGCATCGACCTCGCGTCCATCCTCCTGCGCGATCCCGAGAAGATGTCGCGGCAGGTTCTGCTGCACGCCATGTACAACGGCGAGATCGGGGGCGCCGAGGCGTTTTCCCGGCGCTACGTGATGGCCACGAAGGACGGAGCCGGCGAGGATCTCCCCTGGGAGCTGGCGCTGGTCAATGCGCGCCTCACCTGGGACGAGTGCCGCCACGCCGAGATCGTCCTCAACAAGATGCCCGAGCACGGCGTCACCCTGGGCGACTTCGCCGACGGCTACCGCGCCGACGATGGCAGCGTCTCCCAGACGGGCGAGCAGAACATGGTCAACAGCATGGCCGCCGTCCATCGCGGTGGCGAGGGCATGGCCATGAACCTCTTCACGTCCCTCATCGACATGGGCCGCAACATCGGCGACAAGGAGTGGGAGACCGCCTTCGACTACAACCACGCCGATGAGGTCATGCACGTCGAGGTCGGGAACTACTGGGTTCCCCGCCTCACCGAGGGCGACGCCGCCAAGCGCCGCGAGGCGATGGAGGCGCAGCAGGCCTTCGAGGAGCTGGTGATGGCCCTCAACACCGGGGATGAGGTGCTCCCGCCCGAGGACTTCGCCCTCTAGGCGCCGCCGGTGGGGGAACGACGATGGCGAAGCGCTGGCGGCCGCCCTTCAACTTCAAGCGCTACTGCGGCGACTCCGAGGTGATGCTCATCCACGACCTCGTGTGCGAGAAGCCGGAGTGCTCCGTGTCCACGCTCGAGGATGAGCAGATCACCATGTGGGACACCGAGGACGAGGTTGTTGCCGCCATGAGTGGCGGCGAGTGGGAGCGCTGCGGACTGTGCGAATCGGGGGCGCTCTACTTCACCCCCCGCGAAGAGCTGAAGTAGCAAACGCCAGGCCCCCGGGCCGGGAAGCGAGTCAACGATGGTCGAACTGTGGTTTCCCCAGCGCAAGCTGGGCGGGGCCTTCTCCGTGGACGAATGCGCGCGCCGCCTCATGCACTACCGCTACGCCGAAGTGGAGATGATGCGCGCCCTCCTGCAGTGGATCGCCACGCAGCCACAGGTGCACCACAAGGTCGAGTTCGGGCCAATCGCCTACCAGGACGCACAGCACGCCGACATGCTCGGCAAGCGCCTCCCCGAGCTGCGCATGACCGAGGGCGCCGAGGGTCCGTACCCCCTCATGACCTCCCCCAGGATGGACCCGCCCAACGACGAGTTCGTCGCCTTCATGGAAGCCATCCAGGACCAGGACGACCCGGTCCTGCGCGTGATGGGGATCTTCGGCGTCCTCAAGCCCCACCTCGCGACGCACTACCTCTACCACATGCGCGCCACCGACCAGGTGGTCGATGCCCCCACCGTGCGCATCCTCAAGTTCATCCTCATCGATGAGGAAGAGCATATCCAGTGGGGCCGCGCCCAGATCGAGGAGCTCGCCGACACGCCGAAGAAGCGCCGCCACGCGAACGAGTGGCGCATGCACCTGGAGGAGATGCTGACCGAGGCCGGCGGCGTCATCGGCATCCGCGGGAGCGACGACGAGTGACCTACGTCATCGACAAGGCGCTCTGCATCAACTGCGGCTACTGCCGCCGCGTGTGCCCCACCGAGACGATTCACTACTTCGATACCGACGACTTCATGCACACCATCTATCCCGAGGAGTGCATCGACTGCAACGCCTGCGTGCCCGTCTGCCCCGTCGACTGCATCGCCTACGACGACACGAACGTGCTTGAGGGCGAGGCACTGGAGCAGGCCCTCGCGAAGGCGCGCGAGTGGGCGCGCAAGCGCAACCAGGACGAGCTGCTGAAGGAGCTCGCTCCCCGCGCCAAGTTCCGGCCCTCGGTGATGCCCGAGAAGGCGCGCCGCGGCGCCCGCAAGGAGTAGCCGGCATGGCTCTCAAGATCATCGACGGCTGCATCAACTGCGGGAACTGCCGCCACGTCTGCCCCACCGACACCATCCGTTACTACGACACGCCCGACCTCCAGCACACCATCGAGCCCTCCGGCTGCATCGACTGCAACCTCTGCATCGACGCCTGCCCGGTCGAGGTTATCGAGCCCGACAACGCCTACGTCCACGACCCCGACGAGCTCGCCGCCGCCAGGGCCCTCGCCGCTGACGTCTGGAAGGAGCGCGGCCCCCTCATCCAGACCGTGCTGAAGGTGATGCGTCAGCGCAACGCGCGCTGGGCCCGCGAGCGCGACGACCGTCGGGACGACCCCGACCGCTACCGCAGCGGCAACCGCCTCCCCTGACCGCCCCTCCCTACAACCGACGAAAGCGTGCTCGGCGCTATACTGCGAGGACGGTAGGCGCGTTCGTCTAGAGGCCTAGGACACCGCCCTTTCAAGGCGGAGATCGCGGGTTCGAATCCCGCACGCGCTACCAAGCTATACGAAATCGAGAACCTTCGTCCTGACCTTCACATTGGCCTTGTAGGGCGCCTGAATGGTGTGAGCCTTGTGCACGGCCTGCTCGGCTGTGACTTGGGCCTTACCTGGCTGCATTGAGTGCCGGGCGCGAGGGGCTTCTCAGAGACGACTGAGAGCCGGTAGAGCGTCGATCTCGCCCAGTGGCGTATCGACAGGCGGCCTCCACGAACCATGCCGATCCTGAGGCCAGCCCCTGATCGGGTCTTGCTGCAATTCCCGGACTATCTGCCCCACGAACCGACGACTGAACTCGCCCGTGCTCGCCATGGCATCGAGCGTCTCGATCGCTCTACGGGGACTGTCCCGAAGTACCCCACTGACCAAGGTTGGGAACGGCGGGCCCTCAGCGCTGCTCTTCTGCCAATTGCCGCTACCGCAGGGGTGCGCCAAAGGTGCTGGACCCGTGACCGGGCGGGAGTGAGAGCCGTCCGCGTCGCCCAGCGGCCTGTCTCGAATGTGGGTCCTGCCACGGTACTCCTCGCCCAGGGCCCCATACTGGCGCGGGTCCGCCCCGATCTTCCTCCCTAACACCCGGACGCCTTGTTGTCGGTGCCGGCACGGCACCGGCCTGCGGAATCGCGATTGGCTCACCTTGCTCACGACGGGCCGTGTCCTCGCGCCCTGTCGACCTAGTCCTCGAACGTGACCTTGAAGATGACACCGGTGTGGCGGGCGGTCACGAAGAGGGTGCCGTCTGCAGTCGTGAGAAGCCCATAGGGATCCCCGAAGCGGTATCCGGCGGGCATGGGCGTCTCCCCGTCCACGACGATCGAGAGGATGCCATCGGTGGTGAGCCTCAAGACGCGATCGAAGGAGAAGTCGGCAACGTAGAGACTCCCATCCGGGCCAACAGCGATCCCGGAGGTGAAGGGCGAGAGCGCTCCGCCCTCGTCATACCCTGGTGTCCTGAGCACAGTGGACACAAATCCGTCGCGATCGATCTTGCGAATGGCATTGTTCGACTCGGTGAAGAGGATGTTGCCCTCCCGATCGAGCGTGATGCCCTCTGGACTGCTGAACAGGGCCAGTGGTCCCGCTCCGTCGCGCGTCCCGGGATTACCCGAGAATCCGTCGGGGTCGCCGGCAATGGTCGAGACCCGCGCGCCGGGGAACACGCGCCGAATGAGGTTGTTCCCGGAGTCGGCGACGAACAGGCTTCCGTCGTCGTCACGCACGAGCCCCTGGGGCGAGAAGAATCTCGCCTCTGCCGCGGATCCATCGCGGAAGCCCCCTTCGCCACTACCGGCCACAGTCGTCACCGAGCAGGATCCGGGATCGCCGGCATCGATGCGGCGAATGCGGTGTCCGCCCCTCTCGGAGACATAGACGAGCCCCCTGCCTGCGTCCACCGCCACCCACACGGGTTCCGAGAACTGGGCGTCCTCGCACGGACCATCGCGCGCGCCCTCCCCGTTCCCTCCCGCAAGCGTGGTAACCGTCCCATCCGGGCCGATGGCGCGAATCGCATCGTTGCCGGAGTCGGCCACGATCACGTTTGCCGAGCCGTCCAGACCCATTCCCACCGGGAAGAAGAACTGCGCCTCCGTGCCCTGCCCATCCAGGAACCCCTGTTCACCCTCCCCTGCGAGGACGCTGACCCGCACTCCCGCCATGCGCGGGAGTGGTTCGAAGTCCGCCAGCGGAATCGCATCCGCCCCGGACCCGCCGCCGCCGGGAAGGACCCGGCGGATGACGGTTCCATCCTGGTCAGCCACGACGAGCGAGCCGTCGGGAGCGAACGCCATCCTGCTGGGAGCAGAGAACGTGGCCGCACGGTGGGGACCGTCCAGATGGCCTTCCTGCCCCGTGCCCGCGACTGCCTGGAGCTCGCCGTCAGCCGTCAGCCGGACAATCTGGTGGCGCCCCGTGTTGGCGAGATAGACCGTGCCATCGCCCGTGACCGCCAGGCCTGAGGGATAGGCAAGGGTGCCACCGAGCGACGGGGGTCCGTCCCGGTAGAGGGTCGTGACGATGCCGGCCGTGTCGATCTTGCGGATAGCGAGGACCATGGCTCCCGAACCGAGGGAACCCCTCATGTCGTCGATGAGGTAGAGGTTGCCCGCGTCATCTGCCGCCATGTCGTACAGGCTCTGGAGCTCCGCCTCCTCTGTCGGCCCATCGCGCCAGCCCCAGCCCTTGTCCTTGAGGACGGTCGAGACCCAACCCGACGGTGACAGCCGCCTAACGGCGAAGCGCTCAAGGAAGTAGAGGTCACCGTAGGGATCTAGGACAAGCGCGGCAGGACCTGCCAAGAGGGCCTCTTCGGCGGGACCATCGCGAATCTCCCTCCAGCCGGCTTCGCCACGGTCGCTTCCGGCGATCGTTGACACCACGCCATCGGCGGTGATCTTCCGGATGCGATGGTTGCCGGTATCGGCGACGTAGATGTCCCCTTCCCCATCAATGGCAACATCTCGGGGCGAGTCGAACTGGGCGTTTTCTGCCGCGCCATCCAGCAGACCTGCCCCGTTGCCCCCCGCGATGGTCGTCACGACTCCCTCGGGCGTCACCCGGCGGATCGCATGGTTCCAGCGATCCGCGACGATCACGCTGCCGTCGGAGGCGACGGTGAGCCCGAACTCCCCCCACCCCCGTTTATCAGCGTATCCCGTAGTCCCAAAACCCCCGGCCAACGTCGCGACGCCCCGGTTCGGCAACGGTACATCGAGGGCGATGTCTCCATAACGGAATCGTCCGCTGGTGCTGCGGCCAGCGTCCAGCGGCAGGCGAATCGTGCCCAGATCTTGCCACGAACCCCCGTGGGGACGCGCGCTGATGTAGATGCTCGCCGTGTTCCGCACCTGCTGCCAGACGCGCACCTCCACGGTGGGCGGGATCGCCTGTGTGGGCACGGGAACACCCAGGCTCGTATCCCCGTACCGGTACTGTCCGCTCTCGCTGAAGCCATCGTCCAGCGGCAGGGGGATGGTGCCCAGCGTGCGCCATGAGCCATCCGCCGGGCGCGCGCTGAGGTGGATTTCTCGGCCATCCTCCAGGCTCTGCCAGACGCGTACCTCGATGCGGACCGTGCGCGCCCCCTCGCCCGTGGCCCCGGCTCCCGCCATGGCCCACAGCCCAAGCGCAGCCACTGCTACCAGCACGAGGCTGCGTGGGGCGTACGAACCGACGCGCCGGAGGTGGACTGCAGGTGACACGGATGAGTCTCCCTTCAAGCGCTGTCGTCCACGACGAGCGTCCGCCGCACACTTGCCCGCCTCGGGCAAGACCGGCTGGCAATGCGCGGGCAGTGTCTGCCGACGGCGACGACCCAGCTTGACTCCCACTCGCCCCAGGGTCGTCAACGAGGGCCCCGCGCGACTCTAGCGGCCGGGAGGTCACAGCGCGAGTGTCCACCACTGAGGAGTGCGGACAGAGCTCGCTGCGCCCGCGTCGAGGGGTGGCCACGGGCGGTTGTGGAAGGCGCGATGCACTGGGCGACTCCTGGTCTCCCCGCGCACTCCCTGCACCCGGTCAGCCAACGGGCCTCGCGCAGGCCGCGCTGGCGGTGTCGCGACCGTGGGCCGGCCGCGCGATGCTGGTCGCATTAGTCACCCCGATTTTCATGCTAGGCGCGTGTTCGGTAGGGCTCGCGGGAGGCTGCTGCTGTCAGGACACTCCTGGGCCGAATTCGCCAGCCTCACAAAGGACCGGGCTAGAGACTTCGTGGGAGTAGGCGACGTGTACCGGGTCGTCGTCGCACCGGGGCTCACTGCAGTCGTCGTTGATGAAGGAGTGAATAAAGGACTTCGTCTCGGTGAATTCGGTGGTTCTCAGGAACGCGCTCATGTCACAGGGGTGCGCGACAAGGAGACGGGCGAGCGAGCCGCCGGCGGACCGGCAGACCGAGCCCGCGAGGCCGTCTTCACGGTTGCCAGACCAACTGCAAGAGAGCGCTGCTTCGACGCCGCCGAGCGAAAAGAGGGGGATCGTCACCTGTAGATCGGGCGCATCGAGCACAGTGCGTATGAGAAAAGGGGTGACAAGCCAGTGACGATTTGCTATAGAGTCGCTGTGTAGTCACGGATTCTGCCTAGGCCGCATGAGTGCGGAGACGGGAGGCGATGGTGAGGCGATCGCAGTTCCCAGTCCCCGAACGGTCCATCCACCGGTTGTCTCGCACTCGGAACAGGGCGGCTGTTTCCGCGGCCGGGCTGCTCGTTGCGATCGTCCTGTCGCTCGTGACCGCGTCCTCGGTCACCGCCCAGACCACCACGGCTCCCCAGCCCCAGGGGCTCGACGTCACGCCCTGGGGACTGGACCTGGTGATTGACATCGAGCCACCCGCGGACGACTCCAACATCACCTGCTACTACGTCCGCTGGCGCACGGCCGCGGAGGGGGGCACGCCGGCCGGAGCGTGGCAGCCCCGCGACGAGGGCGAGGTTCCCTGGCGTCCGCTTCGCGCGCACATCAAGGATCTGGAGGCCAACAAGACATACGATATCGAGGTTCGTTCGTACTCGGAGAGCAACAACGAATACAGCGCCTGGTTCAAAACGACCGGAACCACGGGGGGCGGATCGAGCGACAGCGCGCTGAGTTCGCTGGTGCTGACGCACGGGAGCGCCAATACCGTCGCGACCCTGACACCGACATTCGAGGCCGAAAAATGGGGTGACAGGGCCGTCTACAAGGCCACCGTGGCCAACAGTGTGACGAGCATCAACCTGACCGCGACCGCACGTACCCCCGCCGGCACCCTGATCAAGGTGAACGGCACGGAGGTCACCAGCGGCGTCGCCCACCCGATCGCGCTGATACCCGGCAAGAACAACATCACCATCTGGGTGAATGCCCAGGATCGGGGATACCTCTGGTTCTACCAGATGGAGGTCACGCGCGAGGGAGGGACGTTGGCCGCTCCGACCAATCTCTCGATCACACAGAGGGCGGAGGGGACGTTTGCGTCCTTCGTAATCACCGTCACCTGGACGCCTCCGACAGGAGCCACCGGGTCGGTGCTGCAGTACCGGCAGGTGCGCAGCCGCATCGACAACGGATGGAGCAGCGATGGGGTGAGCCACCTGACGACCACCCGCGGCACGATCACCGCGCGGCTGCACGGCAAAGAGCTGACGGAGATACGCGTCGCCTCGACGAACAGCGGTGGGACCGGCGCCTACGTTTCGGAGGTCATCAGGACCCACTCCGTTCCGGACTGGGTGAACCGGGTGAGCGTGACACCCGGAGATGGCCAGCTCGTGGTCACCTGGGACCCGCCGATCGATAACGGCGGCACACCCATCCAGTACTACCTCGTGCGTCATCGCGAGAAGCCCGACAAAGCCGATTGCTGTCCGTGGCAGGACGAGAACGGGATGGAGATTGCGGGCACGCGGGTCAATAGCGGACACACGCACACGATTACCGGACTCACCAACGACACCGAGTACGAGGTTCAGGTCGTGGCGATCGCCGCCTTCGGCGAGCAGGTGCTGGACGGGCGCTGGTCGGTCGCGGTCTCCGGCACGCCCACCCAGGCGAGCATGCAGCAGCAACTCGGCCGGCAGAGCTTCGGGTCCGTCGCCCTCAAGGCGCCGGGGCGGGTCGTCCACCTGATGCTCGGCGTCTCGGGACGGCGGATCAACGTGAGCTGGCTCGCGCCCGAGCGTGGCGGCGAGCCGGAGAAGTACATCGTCAGGCTGAGGCCCAGCGGGGGCGGAGAGACCAAGTTCAAGCGGCCCGCCGCCGACAAGCAGACGGTCAGCTTCGGCAACCTCAAGCGCGGCGAAACCTACCGCGTATCGGTGCGGGCCAAGAACGACCAGGGCACAGGCCGGTGGTCGCACGCCGAGATCACCATCCCGCGCCGTTCCCAGGACTGAATGTCGGGAGGGGGTATCGTTCACGCACCAGCCGACCCCAGTCTGGAGGGAGCCCGTGCGAGGCGGTGAGCGTTACTGGCAGCGGTTGCGGAAGCGGCGCGTGAGCCGTCGTGGTTTCCTCGCCGGGAGTGCGGTGGCGGTGGCGGGCTCAGCGGCCGTGCTCGTGGGGTGCGGAGATGCCTCGCCAGGTGCCCCGCCGCTCGCCGCGGAATCGCCGACGGCACCTCCTCCGCCTACGCCCGCGGAGGCGAGGGAATCCGCGACACCCTCGACCCCTACGCCAGCACCCACCGCCACGCCAGCACCGGACCCGAACGCACCCCGCCGCGGGGGCACATTGCGGCTGTGGAAGACCACGGAAGACGCAGGCCTGGACCCCGGCATCTTCCACGTCGACAACAGGGACGTCATCTATTCGACCCTGACGCAGCCGCTCACGTACCAGCCGAGCAAGAACCTATTCGCCATGGACGGAATGGTTGGCTACGAGCAGGTCGACCCTGTCACCCTCGTGTGGAGCGTCCGCCCCGGGATGCGCTTCCACAACGGCGACCCCGTGGACTCGGAGGCGGTGGCCTTTAGCTTCGGGCGACTGTCGAAGCTGCTGGAGACCCTCGAGTACACGCACATACCGACCGACGGTTACGACTTCGTCGACAGCTTCGAGCCGATGGACGAGCTCACGCTCACGGAGCACTGGAGCCGGCCGAACGCGGACGCGCTGGTCCACCGGTCACGGCACTACTACTCGTTCCTGAACCCCCGTGTGGTGCAGGAGCGGGGAAGGGTCGAGGGAACGTTGGCCGCACCGGGCGGTAGGACAGAGGATGTCTACAGCGTCCAGGATCTGCCCTTCGGCTCGGGAAGCGGCCCCTACGTGCTGACCAGGCGTGACGAGACCGGCACGCGGGTTGAACGCTGGCCCGACTACCACAGGCACATCCCGGCGGACGAAGGCTTCGTGGAGGCCGGCCCCTACATCGATGCGTGGGAAAGCCGCGTCCTTCCCGAAGACCCGGCCGCGAAGGCGGCGTTCCTGGCGGGCGACCTTGATGTCTATAGGGGTTTCTGGTGGACGGAGGAGCTAGCAGAATTTGAGGGTCAGGACCACATCAACATCGTCGAGACTCCCGGCGGCGGTTTCTCCAACCTCGGCATGGATGGCGCCAAGTTCCACGACAGGCGGGCTCGTCAGGCCCTGCAGAAGGCGATCGACTACGAAGGCTTCATTGAGGCCATCCGCCAGCTCGGCGGCAGGTACGCGGCGCCAGTCTCCAACCTGCTCCCGCACTTTCAGCAGTTGACCCAGGAACAGCTACGGGAGTGGTTCCGCTACGACCCTGCGGAGTCACGGGCACTCTGGGCGGCAGCGAACTTCGAGGTGCCTGTCGACAGCATCGACATTCGTGTGGAAGCCGCTCCCCTGGCAGTGGAGATAGGGGAGTTCGCGGCGCAGTCGCTTCGGGGGGCGCTCGGCGTCGGTGCCGATGCCTGGTGGGCGGACAGCCACTGCGGCTGGTGCGTACCCGCGCCCGCTACAGGGGACCGGAAGGAGTGGGATCTGCTCAGCTACGGCATCGGGGAATCCGGAGGGACGACCGGCATCCCCCATGACTCGCACCTCGTTCACTTTGATCCCCGCGTGTATGCCCGTACTGCGTTCAACCACTCGGACCTGTTGGCGACCGTTCACCGGGAGATAGCTGCAGATGCCCGCACCCTTACGGGCATGCTAGAGGCACAGGAGCAGGAGATCGACTTCGACGTGCGCGTGGAGTTGCTGACGGATATCCAGCGGTGGATTCTCGACAACGCATGGTGCGTCCTGCCGCTGCCCACCAGCGCAATGCAGCACTACGCGGTCAGTTCGAGGCTGCGGGACTTCGCGCCGGACGACTGGCTCAACTGGTACGGCCTACGGCGCGAGTCGATGTGGCTCGCGGACTCCTAGGGCGCGGCCCCCGGGAACTCGACAGGCCGAGGGACGTGGGCAGGACGTGAGATTCTGCCTTCGTGCGAGCTGAGCAGAAGGGTGGGGCCCTGCGGGGACGGCTTCGGTCTTGCCTTAGCGCTCGGCGGCCGCGGAGCAGAACGGGAGCCCGTCATACTCGTAGAGGGCCAACTGGCCCTCGAGGCGGTCCGGCACGCACCCGCTGAGTTCGTTGCCGGCCAAGCTGAGCACCGCCAGGCTGGAAAGGTCGCCGAGAGCGGGCGGCACCTCGCCGCTCAGGTGGTTGTGACCGAGCCAAAGTTCCTCAAGGTTGACGAGCCTCCCTAGTTCCGGCGGGATCGCGCCGCTCAGCTCGTTGCCGTCGAGTGAGAACTCGCGCAGGTTGACGAGGTTGCCCAGCTCCGGCGGGATCGCGCCGCTCAGCCGGTTGGCGCCGAGGTCCAGCACCTCCAGCCGGGCGAGGTCGCCCAGCTCCGGCGGGATCGCGCCGGAGAGGTCGTTGCCCATCAGGATCAGCACGAACAGTCCGCCGAGCTCACCCAACCGGGGCGGGATGGTCCCGGTGAGCTCGTTGTTGCGGAGATTCAGAGCGCCGAGTCCCGGGAGCGCGCCCAGCTCCGGCGGGATCGTCCCGCTCAGCCGGAGATCATTGAGAAACAGCCCCGCGACCCGTGCCGGGGAGCCGTCGAGCAGGACGCCCTCCCACTCCGTGATCGGGACCTCGGTCGCCCAGTTGAGCGAGGCGTCGCCACGGAGCGCGTCCCGGATGTCGAGCAGCGTTGCCCGATCCGCCTCCAGCTCCGCGTTGTGGACGATGGTGAGCGTGTAGGAACCCGTATCCGTCCAGCCGCCCACCTCCACGTAGTAGCGCCCCGACGCGGGCGCCTCCCAGATGAGGCGCGAGCCGAAATACGGCCCGATGTCGTCATTCCAGGCGAGCGGTGCCCCTTCGGCGTCCCGGACCTCGACCCACGAGTCGTAGAGCGTCCCCAGCGTCACCTCGACCTGGTAGAGCCGGCCCGCGACCGCCTTGAAACTGAAGCGGTCGGTTTCGTCGGGACGCTCGATCGCGTCTTCGACGGCGGCCCCGAGGCTCACGCGCGTGGCGCCGGCGATCGCGCCGCCGTGGTCGTCGCGCCCATCGGAGACGGCGACCGTGAGCGTGTAGGAGCCCGTGCCCCAGCCGCCCACCTTCACGTAGTACCGGTTGGAGTCGGGGGCCTCCCAGACGATGCGAGGGGCGAGCGAGTCGTCCGCGTCGTCGTTCTGGTCGAGGATGAGCCCGCTGGCGTCGAGCAGCTCCAGCCACGGGTCGGAGAGCGTCCCAGGGGCGACGTCGATCGCGTAGAGCCTGCCCCGCTCAGCCGGGAAGCTGAAGACGTCCTCGTCGAAGGGGACCTCCAGGACGCCGTCGACGGCTACTCCGACCGTCAGCGCGGTGGCTCCCTCCAGTTCGCCGGCGTGGTCGTCGGACAGGTTCGCCGTGCAGCGCACGAGGGCCGCATCGAGCGGCTCCGCCGAGTCGCCGTCGCCGGCGATCGCCGCCGCCCAGTCGAGCGCCAGCACCCACTCGCGCAGGCACGCCCGGGATTCGACGGGCAACTCCCCGTACGCCATCCCCCAGTCGGCCAGCAGGCTCGCCAGGAAGGCGTCGGGCACGCAAAGCACCAGGCCCGCGAGAGCGGCGCCGTAGCCCTCGGGGGCCTCCTCCTCGGCCCGCAGGGCGAGCCAGTCGACGTCCACGATCCACTCCAGCAGGCAGGCCCGCTCGGCGTCGCCCACCTGCGCTGCGGCGGTCCCCATCTCCGCGACGAGGGCATCAACAAGCACGTCGGGGAGGCAGCGCACGAACTCCTCGTAAAGGTCGGCAGCCGGGCGGGGGTCACCGTCGGGCAGATTGGCGGCCACCACCGCGGGGGCATCTGTCCCGGCCATCGCCGCACGCACGCATGCCATCTGGTCCTCGCTCAGGTCGGCGCCAGATGCCTCGAGCACCGGCGCGAGCTCGGCGGCGAGGAGCAGGGCGCGCGCCGTGGGCGGATCGAGGCAGGCGTAGACATCCACCTCCCACTGCTCCCACTCGCCCTCGTTCACGACGGGCCGAGGGAGCGCCGACTCGAACGACTCGGCGCCGAGTTCGTCGCGGATGCAGGCCCGCTCGCCCGCGCTGAGCGCGTCGTAGACCTCGCCCCACATCGTCTCGCTGTCGATGTCGATGCGGAGCGCGGCGACGGCCACGGGGGTTGCAGTCGCCGGGGGCGCGGTAGCAGTGGGAGTCTTCGCGGGCGTCGGCGATGCGGTGGGGGCCTGTGTCGTCGCGGGCGTTGCCGTGGGTGGTGGCGAATCCTCGCCCCCGCAGGCACCCAGGGCGAGGACGACGAGCAGCACCGAGAGGAAGGCGAGCCGCGGGTAGCGCTCCTTGAATCCTGTCATCCCTGGCCTCGCAGATGCCACGCCGGCTCGCGTGGGCTGCCCGATCGGCGTTCGCTCACCATCCCCGGCGGGCCCTCACTCACGCTCGGAGAAACGGGTGATGGTCAGCGTGTAGGAGCCCAACCCATACCCCTCCACGGCTATGTAGTAGTCGCCCGCGGCCGGAGCCTGCCAGAGGATGCGCGACGCCAGGGAGTCACCGTCGTCGTCGTTGAAGGCTAGCTCCCAGCCGTCGGCGTCGTAGAGGGTCAGGAGGGAGTCGCCAAGAGTGCCGAGGGTGACGTCCACGCGGTAGACCGCGCCTTCCTCCGCCTCGAACACGAAGGCATCAACGTCGTCCTCGTAGTGCAGGACGCCCTCGACGGCCACTCCGACCGTCGCCCGCGTGGCTGTTCTGGAGTCGACGTCGTCTGCGTGGTCGTCGACGTTCGGGACCTCCGTGATGGTCAGGGTGTAGGACCCCGACGCGTACCCACCCACGGCCACGTAGTAGTCGCCCGCGCCGGCAGCGCGCCAGAAGATGCGCGATGCCAGGGAGTCACCGTGGTCGTCGTTGAAGGCCAGCTGCCAGCCGCCGGCGTCGTAGAGGGCCAGCAGGGAGTCGCCCAGTGTCCCCAGCGTCACATCCACCTGGTAGTACGCGCCTTCCTCCGCCTCGAACACGAACACGTCAACGTCGTCCCCGTAGTGCAGGGCGCCCTCAATGGCCACCCCAAGGGCCGCCCGCGTGGCCGTCACGGGGTCGAGCTCGTCGCCGTGGTCGTCGATGTTCGGGACCTCCCTGATGGTCAGGGTGTAGGAGCCCTCGTCAGCGGTAGCGAAGCTGTCGACGGCAAGGTAGTACGCCCCCGTGTCCGGCGCTTGCCACTCGATGCGCGAGGCCGAGGTGTCGAAGTGCAAATCGTCGTTGAAGGCCAGCTCCCGGCCACCCGCGTCGTAGAGGGCCAGCGTGGAGTCGTTCAGGGTGCCGAGGGTGACATCCACGCGGTACAGCACGCCCCCCTCCGCCTGGAACACATAGACGTCGGGCTCCCCGAGGCCGTCCAGGACGCTCTCGATGGCGATCCCGACGGGCGCGGGTACGGCTCCTCCGAGGATGGCGCCACGGTCACCCCCGGACCCCGGCTCCGCCGCGGAGGTCAGGCAGCGGGCCAGGCCCGCGGACGCTACCGCCGCGGCCACACTCTCGTCGTCTATCAGCAAGTCCTCCCAGTCCAGGCCGGCCAGCCAGTCGCGCAGGCAGGAGACCTCCTCCGCGCCGAGCTCCTCCAGGGTGATGCCAGACGCTTCCAGCATGAAGCCGAGGAACAGGTCCGGGGCGCAACCGGCGAGGCTCGGCAGGAGCCACGCCAAGACCGTCGCGTCGTCGTCGCGGAGGAAGCGCTGCCACTCGGTGTCGGCGCTCCACTCGCGCAGGCAGGAGGCTTCCTCCTCGCTCAACTCGTCGAGCGTCATGCCCGCCTCGGCCAGGAAGGCGGAGAGGAACCAGTCGGGGAAGCAGCCCACAAGGCCAAAAGAGAACTCCTCCGTCCCGGCGTCGGTCCCGCTGGCCGTCTCCGCGAGGTACGCCGCCACGTCCACACCGGCCACCCGCTCGCGCAGGCAACTCGCTTCATCCGCGCTGAGCGGCCGCCCTTCGGACTCCTCGAAACTCCCGGCCATGCTGGACAGGAACACGTTGCGGGCCGTCTCGGGCGACAGGCAGGAGAACAGCGCGACCTCCGATGCCTGCGTGTCCTCGTCGGTCAGGACAAGCCTCCCCAGCGCCACCTCCAGCTCCTCGCCCAGGGCGTCGCGAATGCAGGCCCGCTCGGAGGCCGTGAAGTCGTCGAACAGATCCTGCCAGCGCGTGTCGCTGTCGATCGCGAGCGTGAGTACGGCGCCCGTGGGGGTCGGGGTTGTGGACGCGGGCGTCACCGCGGGCGTCGCTGGAGTGGCCGGCGTCGCCTCACGGGTAGATGCCGGTGTGGTCGGTGTGGCCGTTTCTTCCGGAGCGGGCGCTGACTCGCCTCCGCAGGCGCTGAGGAAGATAGTGAAAGCGAGGACGGCGATCGTCGTCACCACCCCGCTGCGCAGCCGGGCCAGGTTCATTGGTTCCGTCCTCTCGCCCACCAGCCGGTGCTCCCCGCGCGCCTTCGTGCTACGAAGCCGCTCCGTGCCTGATCACTCGTCCCCTGAGTTCTTCCTGGTCACCGTGATGGAGAAGTCCGGCGCGTAGTCGGCAAGGCAGGCAAGTGCACTGCTCAAGAAGAGCAAGGCTCCACCGGCGCCCAGGAGCCAGTACCCCGGCCCAAGTCCGATGCCTTCATATCCGAAGGAGGCCACGGCATTGGAGACCGCAACTCCCTGAATGGCGGCAATGAGGAGCACCACTCCTCCGGGCACGGTAAGTGCGATCCTGGCCCAGAGGGGCGTCTCTCCCGACGAATACAGCCACGCTAGCAGGACCCCGGTTGCCGTAAGCAAGTAGAGGCAGGCCCAGCTACCCGACCCTGGAATCGTCGCCCCTTCCTGGACGAGCAGGCCTGCCCCTTCGGTGCCGTGAATCGCAGGAGTGACGAGGCCGAGAAACATGAGCAGGACCGAGAAGGAGGCCACTGCCAGAAAGAGGACCCGATTCTCGACCCCATCAATCAACTCGCGATGCATATTCGCTCCTCCTTCGTGCGCACGCAGCAGGCGCAGTTGAGGGTGTCCGTCCCCTGAGCCGCTGCCGGCGGCGCCTCCGCCAATATACGACTGTATTCACGGAGTAGTCACTTGATGGTCACCGGGAATGGGGCGCAAACGCGGGAAGCTACGGCTTGTCGGGGTGCAGATTGCCGGGCGGGGAACGCCTGCTTCGGGTTTCCCTGCAGGCAGAGCGATAGAGGGCAGCAACGGAGCACACGAGCAACCTCGCCCCACGGATGCGCGCGCCGATCTTCAGAGGCTGACCGGAAGGCGGACGCCGTTCCCAAAGAGGCTGGGGCAGCAACACGACACGCTCGTACGAGCGCGCTGCGCGCCGTTCTACGTCACGCCCTCGCCCCGACGGCTCCGCTCGCCGAGGACCGCCATCCGCCCATCACCGATCCTTGTCTTCCCGGGCCGGCCCCAGGCGGTACCCCACCCTCGGCTCATTGAAGATGTAGACGGGGTTGTCGGCGCTCTCTCCGAGCTTGTGGCGCAGCCGCCTCACGTACGCACGCACCACCCCGGCATCGGAGTACGCCCGCGTCGACCAGACCCGCCGCATCAGGTGCTCACGGCTCAAAGCCTGCCCGGCGTTCAGCGCCAGTTCGCCCAGGAGGCGGTACTCCGTAGCGGTCAACGCGACCTCTTGTTCCTCGACGGTCACGCGGCGCCCGCTGAAGTCGATCGCGAGGCCGCCCAGCTCGAAGCGCTCACGGTGCGCCTGCCGCTCCGGCGCTTCCCGCCGCCGCAGGGCCGCCCCCACTCGCGCCACCAGCTCGGTGGGCGAGAAGGGCTTGACGAGGTAGTCGTCGGCGCCCGCCTCGAAGGCGGGGGCGACGTCCCCGTCCCAGTCGGCGTCCGGCCCTGTCAGCAGCACCACGGGCGCGTCGGTGAGCTGCAGGACTCGCTCCAGCAATCCCGACCCGTCGGTCGCGGGAAGGGCCGGGTCGAGGAGCACCACGTGGGGCCGCTCGACGACGATCAGACGCTCCAGCTCCTCGGGATCCCAGGTGACGATGGGGGCATAGCCAGCCTCGTTGAGAGCGCTTCGGACATGCCACAGCACCTGCGGGTCGCCGTCCACCACCACCACCCGCCCCTGCCCCGGGACGGCCTGCCGGTCGCCCGTGGGCGGCAGCCCCGTCCGACCCACGGCGGCGTCCTCCGCCACCGGCAGCGTGAAGATGAACCGGGATCCCAGGCCGGGGCCGTCGCTCTCCGCCCGGATGCGTCCCCCGTGGGCCTCGACGATGCCCCGGCACACGGCCAAGCCCAGGGTGTCTCCCCCGCCCCGGCCGCTGCCCGTCTCGCGCCGGGAGAGCCGCTGGAAGAGCAGGGGCAGGGGCTGGGAGGGGATGCCCCCACCCTGGTCCGCCACGCACACCGCCACGTGCGTGTCCTCCCGACGGGCGCTCAATGTGATGGGCGAGCCCTCGGGAGAGCCGGCGGCGGCGTTCGCGAGGAGGTGGTCCATTACCCGCAGCGCCCGCTGCCGGTCGGCCGCCACGCGGGGCAGGCCCGGCGGCAGGTCCAGCTCCAGCGGATTGTCCGCCCCACCCTCAAGGAACGCGGCCCGGGCCTGGTCCACCAGCGACGCCAGGTCCGTCGGTTCGGGGGTCAGGAAGAGTGTTCCGGCCTCGATGCGGGCGACCTCTGCCAGGTCTGCGATCAACCCCCGCATGCGGTCCGCCTGCCACTCGATGATGCTGAAGAGCTGGCGGGCGCTGGCCAGGTCCAGCCGCGAGAGGTCCTCGAGCACGGCCGCTGCCGAACCCTTGATCGAGGTCAGGGGCGCCAGCAGCTCCTGGCTCACCAGCCCCAGGAACTCGGCCCGCTGGCGGCCGAGCTCCTTCAGTGGGGCGAGGTCCTGCATGGTCACCACCAGCGATGCCACCGCCCCCTCCTCCGACTGGATGGGCGTGGCGTTGATGATCGTCGAGACCCGGCGACCGTCGGGCACCTGGATCACGATCTCCTCGGCCCGCACCGTCTCGCCCGATGTCAGGACCCGCGTCAGGGGCATCTCCTTCAGGGAGAACTCCCGCCCGTCGGCGCGCCGGAAAGTCAGCACCTCGAGCAACTGCTCCGTGCTCTGCTCGGGATCGCGCAACTCGTCCACGATGCGCCGCGCCTCCCGGTTAATGGAAACGAGCCGCCCCGTGCCGGCGTCGAAGACCGCCACGCCCACCGGTGAGGTGTCGACCAGCGTCTCGAGGTCCGCGCGGACGCGCTGCTCCTCCCGGTAGCGGCGGGCGTTGGCGATGGCCAGCGCGGCCTGCGAGGCGAAGAGCAGCAGCACGCCCTCGTCCTCCGGGGTGAACTCGGTGTCCCCCGCGGTACCCGACAGATAGATGTAGCCCACCCTGCTGCCCAGGTGCCGGATCGGCGACCCGAGGAAGGGACCCACCGGTCCCAGCGGCGGGGCGATCTCGGGCAGGCCCAAGTCCCTTGCGTAGGCGGAGAAGTCGGCAACCCGAAGCGGCTCGGCAAGGCCGATCAGGTGCTCGAAGAGTTCAGGACCTCCGGGCAGATCGAGCCGCAACTGGATCTCCTCCGGGGTCAGGCCGGAATTGATGAGGACGGGCGGCTGTCCGTCGACATCCAGGACGGTGAGGATGCCCTGCCGGGCACCGGTCAGGGAGCGGGCCCCGTCCACCACGCCCTGCAGCACCGTGTCCAGATCGAGGGTCTCGGTGATGCGCATGCTCGCCTTGCCCATACGGGCGAGGCGGTCTTCCCGCTCCAGGCGTTTGCCCCCGGTGTGCTCGGCGTCGTTCAAGGCTCTCCTCGCGGCGAGGCGGACTCACGCGTCAGCATAGCACGCGTCAGCCGACCCGATTGGTACTCCGTCACATTTCTGGTCACACCTTAGTCACCATTATTTCACAATGAGTTTCCCTCTAACGTGGGAGAGTTGAAGGCATGTTTCCGCGCACGCGGCATCGGGGGGCGGGCCCCTGTCGTTGGCGAAGCACGCGCTCCACATGCCCCCGAAGGTGCCGCTGCCCATGAGGAGCGCAGAGTCTGGTGCGGATTTGGGAAACGGGGAACGTGGTCGGTCGTCCTCCCACACCCGACCCACAGTCAGGGTGTAGAGGGCTGGGCAGCGCTCCCGCTCTCGGCGGTCCGCCACGTCGCCCTGTCCAGTGGCCCCATCTCCTCCACCGCGGCCCTGTGGGAGACCCGGAGGGGCACCTCGACGTCTACCCGGTCCATCTCGGCGCGTGCCACGCGCAGGAAGTGTGTGGCGGCCAACTCGTCGTCGAAGACGACGAGGACGGCGGGCCCGGTCCCGCGGTCCTCAGGGGGGCGTTCGGAGGAGAAATAGCGCAGGTAGGGTGCGAGGCGGGCGGCCATGGTCACCGGTCTGACGGCCCGCCGCTCCCACTCGAGGAAGAACGACCAGGCACTCCCGTGCCGGCGCAGCAGGCCGAAGGCGTCCGGACGGATCGAGTGGAGGCGCTCGCGGCGCCGAAAGTAGCGCGAGGCGCGCTGGGGCGGGTCGAGCTGCACCACCTCCCACCCCAGGTCCCGCGCCTGCCCGGCGAGGGAGGCATTGAAGCGGTGAACGGCCTCGGTGTGCTCCAGGTGGCGAAGCAGCTGGCGGCTGCGGGTACCGGAGACGTTGCGCCAGTCGAGCGGCGCTGCCTGGTCTAGTGGGCCCGTGCTCCAGCGCTTGCGCATGGCACCCACGGAGATGCGGTCGCGGCGGGCGATGGTGTCGAGGCCCCGGTCTCTGAGCACCAGACGCCGGCGCCCGGCGACGAGGACGCGGGCGGCGAGGTCGAGGCGCTCCAGTCGCAACACGAGCTGCGAGGCCCGCTGGATGGAGACAGCCAGCAGGCCCGCAAGGTCCTTGAGCGTGATCCAGGGCCAGTCGAAGAGAGCGTCGAGGGCGACCTTCTCCGCGGGCATGAGCAGGGACGACGCCAGTTGCTCCTCGGGGACACCGTCGTTGGGAAGGATGGCATGCACGGGGCGGGTCTCTACCGGGGCCACGCCACGTCGACCGACGAGAGGAGGGAGTTCCTCCAGTGCCAGCCTCCCCGCAAGGGAAGGGAAGCGCCAGATGCGGGAGCGGGGATCCGCCGCGGCCACTTCCGATTCGATGGTGAGGAAGGCCGGGAGGGGCGCCCCCCCGAGCAACCGGCGGGCACGGAGCAGGCGGGTTTCGTCGGGGAAGAGGAGGAGGATGGCGCCAGGGAGCGGTCCCTCGTGGAGCCTCCGCAGGCGCTTTGAGAAACCCGTGCGGTCGGACGCCCGTCCCTGGCGCACGATGCCGATGGAGCCGCCGCCGGGAAGGACGAAGGTGGCGTCCAGCGAGGAGGCGCGGTACCAGCCGATGCGGAGAGGGTAGGCGATGGAGGAGAGGGCGGCGGCGAGTCGCTGGATGGTGGCGAGGGCGTCCAGCCGCTGCAGGAGGAGGCGACGCCAGTGGGCGGAGAGCGGGTAGCTGCGCAGGACCTCGTCCAGGGTCACCCCCTCCTCCCGCGCCAGCCGCCGGACGCCCGCGGGGGTGAGGTGGAAGCGCCGTGCCGGCGCGGTGAGGGTCGTGGCGTGCGGGATGGAGGCGGCGAAGCCCGCGGCCTGCAGCCGGCCGGCAGCGGCGTGGACCGCTCTGGGCGACCAGCCGCAGAGCTCGGCAAGGTCGATGCGGTCGCAGAAGGGAGTGAACGCCAGTTGGCGCAGCACCGCGTGCTCGCAGGTAGCCGGCTTCACACTCGTGCTCCTTCACCGCGCCGCCGGTGTAGCGGCGGTGGAGCAGTGTGAGCACAGCGACGAGCAGGGCGTAACGCCCTACAGGGGGGTGCGCCGGTGAATGCCCCTGCGAGGGGAAGCGCGCGGACACGCCCCCGCAGGCGGTCCCCAGGGGGAGCGGCGTGTGGTTTCCTGATGCGGGCGATCCGCCGCCGGGAGGGCGGTCCTCGTAGTAGGGGACGTGTACAGGGAATAACGGCAGTTTGCAAAATGCAGAACCCTGTCGTGAGCCCATGAACACAGGCGATTTCGGGGGATGCGGCCCGAGGACGGTGACCGTGCGTTTGAAAGGGCGTGGTGCGGTCGCAAACGCAATTTGCAGCGAAATGCTGCATTTTGCAGGAGGAGCACACAGGCCGTCATGAGTGACATGACCCCCAAGGTGGAGGCTGGAAGCGGGAGCCGTGGTCCTGCGCCGGAGCCCCCGGTGAAAGACGGCAGGGGCGAGGAGAAGGGTCGTGAGCGGCGGCTGCTGAAGCTGTTCGCGGAGCAGGTCCGGGAACACGGACGCGAGCGGGTGGCGGAGATGCTGGCGATCGACCCTCGAACGGTAAGCGCCACGCTGAAGCGGGGAGTGCTGTCTCGACGGGTACGCATCGCTCTCGAACGCCAGATGAGGACGGAGCAGGGGGGTCGAACCGGCGAGCCGGACGTGGCTCTGCGGCTGGACGCGGTGGAGCGGGAGGCAGCGGGTCTCCGGGAAGCGACCGTGGCGGGGTTCAAGGCGCTGCGTGACCGACAGGCGCGGGGCCTGGGGCCTCTGGAAGAGCGGGTTGCGCGCATGGAGGCGCGGCTGGACGCCTGGGAACAGGGGGAGGCATCGCGGCCGGAGGGGGAACCCGTGGTGGAGGGTTCCCCTTCCCAGGTGCGGGTGCAGAAGACCGGGGATGCCAAGGCACCGAAGCCGGAACCCCGGCGGCAGCCGGAACCGGAGGCGAAGGGCTGGCCGCCACCGAGGGAGTACCCCGAGCTGGTAACCGAGGACCCTGCCCCCGACGACGAGCAGGTGTACGGAGAGGCGTGGCCGCTCGTGGATGAGTGGCGGCGGCTGTTGCAGGCGCACCGGCGTCCGGGGGCGGGACTGGAGTGGCTGAGGCGGGAGGAGCGTGTGCTGGAGCTGGAAGTCGCGATGCTGGAGGAGCACCGCCTGACGCTGCCGCCGGCGCCGTTTCCGCAGCGCGGCGTGTGGCGGCACGGTCAGCTCAGCTGGCGCTGGAAGGCCCTGCAGGACGCGCAGCGGGCGCGTGCCTGGGGAGAGGTGCGGTGCTGGGCAGGGCGGGTCCTGACCGCAGGGCTGCTGCTGGGTCTGACCGCCCTTCTCGGGCTGGTCGAGCGTTCCTCGATGCCTGGCTGACCGACCGCAGGGCTGCCGGGCCGCTGTCATCGGGGCTGCCGGCGCAGTCCGACAGGAGGAGGACAGGGCGGCGACGAGAGCGGCCAACGCTTCGGTGATGGCCAGGGCAGCCAGCGCCACCCGCAGGGGACGCCCCAGCCCAGGGGCGCGCCCTGCGTCCCCGGGCGGACGGGGAAGCATCTGCAACGACATGGTCAGCCTCCAGTCTGGTGGACGGCGAGGGGCGTGGTCACCTACGACAGGGGGCTGTGCGGCAGCGCTGGGGGAGGGAGGCTGTGGGAACGGCACCTGCCCGGGGTCGGCACCAAACAGGAACGATCATTTCGGCCAGAGGCGCCCGAAACCCCTTCCCCCGGGGCGGGTGTCATGGCAATACTCGAACTCGATTTCTGGCTTTTCCAGTGTTTCCTCCTGAGAAACCTGGGGGTTCTTCCTTCAGCCATGAGGACCCAGCGGGATGACTAGCTCTCCCAACGGGTCACCCACGAAGGAACTGCCGCGAAGCGGAGTGAACAAGTCCTTCGCCCGCGGTCCGGTCCAGCGGCCTCTGGAGACCTCAGCGCCCTGTGCCCTGTGCACGGCCCCGATCTCCACGTCCTGTCGCCGGCGAACCCCCCCTTCCGCAGGTACCACCGAGGGCTCGTCCACGTCTCCACTGAGGCGTCAGGCCGAGCCCTCGTCACGTCTGTAGCGCACCGTTCCCGGCGACCCGTCGAGGACGCGCAACCCATCGCGAGGCAGCCACCACGAGGCTGAGCTGCCCCGAGCACCCCGGACCCCGAGCGTTCCAACCGCCGCGGGTCCGGGTACAAGCCACGCTCCCCAGCCCCACGTCCGGCATCCGACCGTGGGCGGAGTGTGTCCGGCGACCAACGACCCCCGCGCCCCGGATGCCGGCGCGGACCACGCGACATGCACACGAAGGAGAAGCGCATGCACATCACGGAAGTCGTCACGACGGCCGCCCGCCTCGGGTGGCGCACCCGGCTGGCGCTCGCGGTCCTGCTGATCGGACCGCTGCCCCTGACCGGAGACCTGGAGCTCTTCGCGCTGAACGCGGCGGGCGTCGTCCTCGGAGCGCTTGTGCTCCGCCAGCTCATCCGCCCGACCACGCAGACCGCATCCCAGGGGAGGACCCGATGACCACCGCAACCACGAGCATCCCGTTCACGACGCCCCCGACATCCGGACCAAGCCTTGAGGCGCTGGTGGACCGGCTCGTCGACAGCATCTTCGGTACCGCTCCAGAGACGACCCAGAGCATCGCCCGCCGCGTCCACGACGCACGCCGGCAGCGGAAGGCGGGCGACCTCGACGGAGCGCTCTCGCTGCTCGCCAGCGCGGACCTCGCAGGGGCGACGGAGCAGGAGGCACGCTGGGCCTTCGGCGAGTGGCTCGGAATCGCCCGACGGCGCTTCGGCGACCGAGAGGGCGCGGTCGTCTACAGCCCCGGCAGGGGGCGTGCCGCCGTACTCGCGCCGTGCGGCGACGCTGGCACGCTGGAGGTGCTCGCCGTCCTGGGGATGCGCTGGCAGTCCGGGAAGCTCGTCTCGCGGCGCAGCCTTCGGGGGCTGCGTCCTCTCGACGGCGGCGCGTCGTGACGGCGACCGCCACGACCTCCGTCGACCTCGCCGCCCTCAAGCGCCGGCACCTGCTGGCGGACGTAGTGGAGGCGGCGGGCGTGCCCCTGCGGGGCAGGGGCCGCGTCCGCCAGGGGGTCTGCCCCTTCCACGAGGAGCGGGAAGGGAGCTTCACGGTGTACGGCGACACGGAGCGCTGGTACTGCTTCGGCTGCGGCGAAGGCGGCGACGTGCTGGACTTCCTCCAGCGACTCGAGGGGCTGAGCCTGCCGGAGGCGATCCGGCGGCTCGACGCCGCACCTCCGACGACCACTCCGAGCCGCCGGCATGCGGCTCGCCGGAAAGACAACACAGCAGTTCCCCAGCGGGACCCGGCGCTGCTCACGGCGGCAGCGCGGTACTACGCGGGCGAGCTGCGGTGCAGACGCGAGGCGAGGGCCTACCTCGCATCGCGGGGCGTCGGCATGGACACGGCTGCCCGGCTCGGTCTCGGCTACGCGCCGGGGGCGGGCCTGCGCGCGGCGCTCGCATCCGCCGGGTTCGCCGCCGCACGGATCCACCGGAGCGGGCTGTTCACGGGTCGGGGCGAGCGCTTCGCCGGGATGGTGGTCGTGCCCGAGATCGCCTGCGGGCGCGTCCGCTGGCTTGGAGGCCGCGCCATCGACCGCGAGCGCTCCCCGCGCTTCCAGGCGCTGACCGGCCCGAAGCCCATCCTGGGAGTGGGACGGCTCGGGGCGTCGCCGCCCTGGGCCGTCGTCACGGAGGGCGTCTTCGACTGGGTCGCCCTGGCGCAGTGGGGCCTGCCCGCCTGCGCCGCACTGGGGACGCAGGGGCTTGAGCGCATCGCCCAGGCCCTCAGGGGCTGCCCTCGAGTCTTCGTCGCGTTCGATAACGACGACGCGGGCCACGAGGCCGCGGAGCGGCTCGCGGGCTTGCTTGGCCCCCGCGCCGCCACCCTGACCCTGCCCGACGGGGTCTCCGACGTGGCCGAGCTTGCGGCCACTGCACACGGACGGGCCGTCTTCGAGCGCCTGCTCCTGCAGGCCGCGAGGGACGCCGTCTAGCACCCCTCCCCGACCACCCAGCCTGGAGCCGCACCGGTCCCCTGCGAGGCCCGGGCGACGCCTTGTGCCTTGCCGCCCGTGCGCGGGGCTGCCGCCCCGTGCCCAGCAATCACGACGCCCGGAGGTTCCACCGTGAACCCCCTCACAGGCAGTTCCCACACCACACCGAAGGAGGTTGCATGAACGCTACCTGCCGGGGCTCGTCCCCGCCTACCGACCTCCCCCTTGGGGGCCCGCAATGAAGCCATCACACAGCACGAAGGAGCACCACCATGAACAACGGAACCACCGCCCTCGTGAGCCGCAACGGCTCACGTCCCGAGCCCGCCCCCGTCGAGGAGCACGACCTGCTCTGGGACGGGCTCGCGCCCGTCGTCACCCAGAAGCTGGCCCAGCCCCTCGACGAGGAGCTGGTGTCCTACCGCAAGGGGCGGAAGGGCCGGACCTTCGCCTACCTCGAGGGCCACGCGGCCATCGACCAGGCCAACCGCATCTTCGGGTTCGGCGGCTGGGGCTACGAGCTGGTCGGCGACGTGACCCTCCGCGAGGGCGAGCAAGTCGACCAGAAGACGGGCGAGACGACCCGCATCCGCGCCTACTCGGCCACCGTCAGGGTGACCGTCCCCGGCTCTCCCTCGCGCACGGACGTGGGCTTCCAGGCCCTCGTCGAGGACACCGTGGAGGGCCACGAGACCGCCTTCAAGGGGGCCGTCACGGACGCGCTCAAGCGCGCCCTGCGGGGCTATGGCGAGCAGTTCGGGAACAGCCTCTCCGGCGACGGCGCTCCCGGCGACGTGGCTCCCCGCCTGCGCCGAACGATCGTTGAGCTGGGACGCAAGCAGGGCTTCGAGGAGCTGCAGGTGCGGGACGCCGTGCGCCAGCGCACCGGCGAGGACCTCGACGACCTGCCCGTCTCCGGGCTGACGACCCTCGTCGAAGCGATGGCCCAGAAGCTCCAGGCCTCCGGCTCCGAAGAAGAGCCGAAGGCCGCCTGACCACCACGCCCCGACGCTCCTACAGGGAGCGCCCATCACGCGGTCGTCCACGAGGACGGTCCCGCCATCCATCCGCCCGGGTGCGGTCTCACCGCTACCCCCACGAATGACGCCAGACACCAACACAAAGAGGAGATTTGAAAATGTCGCGAACGATTAACCGAGTCGAACTGCTGGGCCGCGTCGGAGGCGACCCCGACCTGAAGTACAGCCAGAACGGCACCGCCGTCTGCCAGTTGCGGCTGGCGACGGACCGCCGCCGCCAGAACGGCGAGACGGAGGCCGACTGGCACTCCATCGTCTGCTGGGGCAAGCAGGCCGAGGCCGTCGCGGAGTACGTCCGCAAGGGCAACCGCCTCTACGTCTCCGGCTCGCTCGCCCAGAACAGCTACGAGACGGAGGACGGACAGCGTCGCCACCGCACCGAGATCCACGCCCAGGAGGTCGTCTTCCTCGACTCGAACGGCAACGGCAACGGCGGCTCCAACGGCAACGGCAACAGCAGCCGCGAGGCCGCCGATACCCCCGCCGCCGCGGAGGTCTTCTAGCCCTCCCCACAACGTACCGACATGCCCGCGGTACGCGGGCGCGCACACGGGGCCGCTCCCTGACCGGGGGCGGCCCCGTTTTCGTTTCAGAGGAGGAACAGATGAAGGAATCACCGGACATGCCCGGCACGCGGGCTGACGCCTACGACCGGCCCAGCGCCCGTTTCGACGGGGAGGGTCACATCGACGTTCGGGCCTCGGCGGCCGGAAACTGCCGGCGCGCCCTCTGGTACGCGGCCACGGGCCACGAGCCCGCACCGCCCGGCGACGAGGCGCTGACCGTCATGGAGACGGGGCAGGCCCTGGAGCCGGTGGTGCTGCGCGCCATGGAGCGGGCGGGCTGGGAGGTCGCGCCTGCTGACCCGGCTCGACCGGCGGCGGTCACCGTGCCGCTCACGCCGGCCGTGACGGTGACGGGCCATCCCGACGCCACCGGCACACCACCCCTCTTCGGGGGCGAGGCCGTCATCGAGGTGAAGACCCGCGGGCCGGCGGCATTCAAGCGCTGGCAGACGCTGGGCGCCGAGCGCAGCCATCCCGACAGCGTCGCCCAGGCCGCCCTCTACACCTACGGGCTGTTCGGGGAGGCGCGCGACGCCGTCATCGCCGTCCTGGACACGGGCGACCGCGCCTGGGACTACGAGGTGATCTCGGAGGAGCGCGTCGACGACGCCCTCGAATGCACGCGCCAGTGGCTCGTGCCCCTCGGGGACCACTACGCGAACCACGGACCCGACCCCGCCGCCCTGCCCGAGCGGGACTTCGAGGCGGGCAGCTGGCGCTGCTCCTCCTGCCCCTTCCTCGCCACCTGCCAGCCGCAGGCCGGGGTGGAGACGGCGGAGGAGGAAACGCCGGAGGTGAGCGACAAGGAAGCCGCCGAGGCGGTGACCGCCTACGTCGCCGCCAGGGAAACCCTGCGCGAGCCCGAGCAGGCGAAGCGGCAGGCCCTCGACACCCTCAAGGGGTGGATGCGCCGGAAGGGCTCGGCGAAAGCCGAGGTCAAGGGCCACACCGTCAGCCTCGTGCGCAGCACGCGCTACGCGGTCGACCACAAGCGCCTGAACGCCCTCCTCGACGCGGAGACGCGCAAGGAGATCGTCACCGAGCAGATTTCCGAATCGGTCCGCATCACCTGAGCCCAGCCGCTCCTGCCGGAGCGCCAAAACGGGGCCGTCTCTCACGCGAGGGGCGGCCCCGCCTTCGTTTCCGCCCGGTGCGGTCTCCGCACCCACAGCACCACAGAAGGAGAACCCCACATGCCGGAAGAGCACACCCGCGACGACCGCCCCTGCGTCAGCAGGCACACCCTGGTCATGACCCTGCTCGAGGGCCCCGACCACTACAACGGCCACTGCACCTGCGACCGCTGGTCCTACCGGACCGACGACTGGGCCGACCTCGGGATGAAGTGGGCCTGGCACTACATCGCCGAGTCAGAAGGCCCCACGGACGACTCGCTCGTCCGCAAGACCGTCAGGGCCGAACTCGAAGCCATCGACAACTACGGCGGCGACTGCCGCGGCTGCGGCACGCCCGTCGTCAAGGGGCGGACCTGGTGCCGCGACTGCGAGGAGCCCGAGGAGTGCGAAGAGGACTGCGAGCGGAACTGCTGCTGGGAGGAGACCGTCGCCCGGCGCGTCGCCCGCGACGAAGCCCATCAGACCGACCCCTGCCCGGACTGCGGCAACTGCCGCACCTGCGAGGAGCCGGACTCCCCCGACCACGAGGACTGCATCTGCGGGGAGGCGGGATCGTGACGGCGGCCGTGCACGCCGACGCCCTCCTCGAGGCGCTGCGCCAGAACCTGCACGTCCTCAACGAGCTGGCCGTGCGCTACGAGGTCGAGACCGGCCCCGGTCGCGCGGACGGAGGTCCCTCCATCACCTGCCCCGAAGACGTGCAGCGGCTCCTCGGGGAGGAGATGGGCGCGCTCTGTCAGGAGCAGGTGCGCGTGCTCCTGCTCGACCGCAGGAACCGCGTCGTCGCCCAGCGAACGATCTACCAGGGCAACGCGTTTTCCTCGGTCGTGAGGCCGGCGGAAGTGCTGCGCCCGGCGGTGGTGGAGGGTCTCCCCCACCTCATCGTCGCCCATAACCACCCCAGCGGTGACCCGACTCCCAGCCCCCAGGACCTGCAGGTCACGAAAGACCTCCGGGAGGCCGCGGACCTGCTCGGGCTGAAGCTCCTCGACCACGTCGTCATCGGCGCGAACGAGGTCGTCAGCCTCAAGGACCAGGGACTGCTCTAGGCAGCCACACGGGGCCGTCCCTCTCGGGGAGCGGCCCCGCCGCCGTTTCCGCCCACCCACCGAGAGGAGAACGAGCCATGACCATCATCCGCGCCGTCCTGGACGACCGGCGGCGCACCTTCGTCACCCAGCCCGCGGTCGAGGGGACGCTCTGCGACGACTGCCCGCAGCCGCATCCCGCGACCACCGAGATCGTCGACGACCCCTCCGGCGACAGTTGGGGTTGCTACTGCGACCGGCACCTGGCCACGGAGATGGCGGCGCTGGAGGAGCTGCCCTCGTGGTCGCTTCCCCACGACCTGACCATGACGCTCCGGCCGGGACCCCTTTTCTACGAGGGGCGCTGCGGCTGCGGCGGTTGGTCCCTGGCGACAGGCGACTGGTGCGAGCTGGGCGCCGCCTTCGGGGCCCACTACCTGGAGGCCGCGTCGTGAAAGCCGACGACCTCCACACCATCAGCGCCGGAGGCTTCTCCGCCACGGCCGACGCCTTCGCCCGGGACCCCGACTCAGGGGGACTGTGGTTCCTGTCCATGGTGGGCTCCCAGACCGCTCTCAAGGCGATCTGGGCTTCCCTCCTCAAGCAGCCGCCCGGCCCCGCCCACCTCATTCGGGGGGCGGACGGCATGGCCCTCTCCGGCGGCTACCAGCGCTGCCACGTCCCCCGCGAGACGGTGGGCACGTGGACGACGAAGATCGCCCGCCTGCCCGTTTGCGGCGGCTGGCACGGCCTCGTCTACACGAAGCTCGCCGAGTACGCCTTCGAGCGTGACGCCTTCCTCTTGCTCTCGCCGAGCGAGGAGGAGGCGCCCGCTCTCCATCACCGCTTCCTCGACAAGCGCAGCCCCCTGCCCCTGCACCGCTCCTGGGCGGACTGGCTCTGGCGGCGGGCGCTGGCGAAGGGGGAGACGGTGCCCCTCCAGTCGGAGGGCGTCGTCGCCTACCGCTGCGACCCCGACGCGGAGTCACTGAGGGAAGACCTCTCGGTGGCCGTGGCCTCGCGGCTGCTCACCCTCCCGCGGGAGGAACCACCCACATCAACCACCGACCCATCCACTCCGACCACCTACCGGAAAGGAGACACATCATGAGGCTTGCTGCGCAGGCTAAAGGGGGCTTCTACCCGACGCCGCCACGAGTCACCGACCTGATCGCGGAGCTTATCCAGCCGCCCGCGGCCTACGCCCGCGACGACGAGACGCTCAGGGTGCTAGACCCCTGCTGCGGCGAGGGCCTAGCCCTGGCTGGGCTGGCGGACGCCCTCAGGAAGCCGCACGCCGCCGAGGTGGAGACCTTCGGGGTGGAACTCCACGCCGAGCGCGCGGAGGAGGCGAAGTCCCGCCTCGACCACGTGCTCGGGACGGACCTCTTCCAGACCTCGATCGCCAACGGCGCCTTCGGGCTTCTCTACCTGAATCCTCCCTACGACTGGGACTCAGGGGAGGACAAGCGCGTGGAGCACGCCTTCCTCACCCATTGCACGCGCTACCTGGCGGAGGACGGCCTGCTCGTCCTCGTCGTCCCACGCCACCGCCTCGCGGTCTCGGCCCGCTACCTGGCCTCGCACTACGCGCGGCTGGACTGCTGGGCCTTCCCCGACCCGGAGCGCGAGGCCTACGACCAGGTCGCCGTCCTCGGCTACCGGAAGGGTGAGATCTTCCACGAGGCCCATGCGGTGGAGCGCATCCAGCAGTGGGTCGCAGGAGAGGCGCCAACGCTCGCCCCGCGCCGCTACCCGCTCTACGTCGCCCCGGCGACGCCGGCGGGGGACGTGCTCTTCGCCACGCGCTCCATCGACCCGGTCGCGGCCGCCTCCGAGGCGCGCGACTCGGGCCTCTGGGCGAGCACGGACGTCACCGACCTGCTCTGGCCCGCGAGGGACCAGCGCACACGACCGCTCATGCCACTGCGGCGCGGCCACCTGGCCATGCTCGTGGCGGCGGGCTTCCTCGACAACCTCCAGCTGGAGGCCGACGGCAGCCGCATCCTCGTCAAGGGACGTACCTCGAAGGACATGATCCTGACCGAGCGCACGCCCACGAAGGAGACCTTCCGCGAACGACTCTCCACCACTGTCGTCGCCCTCGACCTGGACTCGGGCCAGGTCACCGACATCGCCGCCTGATTTTCCAGCCGCCTCACAGTGGCGGCTCCCGACGGATAGACCCCGATCCGCAGAGCACGAGGCCCCGCCTGCCACCCATCGGTTGGCGGGGCCTCGCTATCTAGCACAGCCGCAAATACGCGGCCGCCTCCAAACCCTACACGACCGGGGACGCTTCCAGGAACCTGAGCAACTGAACGCGTCCCCTCCTCCCTCATGCGGGCTGGGGGCGTAGTGCGCCCAGGTCCTGGTGTCGTCCTCTCACAGAGAAGGAGACACACCATGGACCTCAGCGAGTTCATCGACACCTATCGGGACGCCATCGCCCAGCGCGTCGTGGAGTCCTACCCGCCCCGCTACCGGCCCTCCGAGAACGGACGCGCGCTTCCGGCGCTGCTGCGTACGCCCCTGGGGGCGCAGGCGGACGCCATCCGCGGCGCCGCCCTCTCCCTCGACACCCACCGCGGCACCACCGTCGTCGGGGAAATGGGAACCGGAAAGACCTTCATCGCGGCCTCCGCCGCCCACCTCGCCGGCTTCCGGCGGGTGTTGGTCTTGTGCCCGCCCCATCTCACGCGAAAGTGGAAGCGCGAGGTCGAGGAGACGGTCCCGGATGCCCGCGCCGTCATCGTCGCCTCCATCACCGACCTCGAGCGCCTGCGCCTCTCCCACGGACCGGGGCCGCTCTTCGCGGTCATGTCGCGGGAGCGGGCAAAGCTCTCATACCGCTGGCTGCCCGCCGTCGTCGAGCGCTGGGCCACGGTCGACGGCAGGCTCGTCCGCGACGAGGAGACCTTCGAGCCGTTCCGCGTCCCCTGCTGCCCGGACTGTTTCTGTCCGGTCGTGGACAAGGACGGAGTGCCGCTCACGCAGCGGGACCTCGCCCGCAGGAAGCGCACCTGCGACGAGTGCGGCGCCGCCCTCTGGCAGGCGGACCGCTCGGGACCGAAGCGCTACCCCCTCGCCGACTACGTGAAGCACCACCTGCGGGGCTTCTTCGACCTGCTCATCGGCGACGAGGCGCACGAATACAAGGGAAGGGGCTCCGCCCAGGGCATCGCCGCCGGCATCCTCGCCGACGCCTGCGGCAAGTCCCTCAGCCTCTCGGGCACGCTGATGGGAGGGTACTCGTCCACCCTCTTCCATCTCCTCTACCGGTTCTCGCCCGAGATCCGGGGGGAGTTCGAAAGGGGTGAAGAGAGCCGCTGGATCGAGCGCTACGGCTTCGTCGAGCACACCATCGGGCGCGACGACGGCATCGCCGAAGAGGACGGCCGCACGAGCCGCAGGAAGAAGTTCCGCAAGGTGGTGCGGGAGCGTCCGGGGCTCGCCCCCGCCGCCCTCTTCCACCTCATCGGCAACTCGATCTTCCTCCGGCTCTCGGACGTGGCCGCGGGGCTCCCGTCCTACGAGGAGCGCGTGCTCCTCTCGGACATGGAGACCGAGGAGGACGGGACGGGCTTCTCCCAGGGGAGCGCCTACGACGAGCTCTTCGGGACGCTGCGGGCGGCGTTGACGGCGCTGCTGGCGAAGGGCTCGAAGCGGCTCCTTGCCACCTACCTGCAGACGCTCCTGGCCTACCCGGACGGCTGCACGCGCGGCGAGACGGTCTTCGACCCCGAAAGCGAGGAGTTGCTCGTGCAGGTGCCGCCCCTCTCCGAGGAGCGGCTCTACCCCAAGGAGCAGGCGCTCGTCGACCTCGTCGCCGCCGAGCGGCTCCAGGGCCGTCGGGTGCTGGTCTACGCCACCCACACGGGCACGCGCGACATCACGGAGCGGATGGAGTCCACCCTTGAACGCCACGGCTTCAAGGCCGCGGTGATGAAGGCGGACGCCGTCCCGCCCGAGCGCCGCGAGGCGTGGGTGGCGAAGCGCGTCGAGGAGGGCGTCGACGTGCTCGTCTGCCACCCCCGGCTCGTGCAGACGGGACTCGACCTGGTGGAGTTCCCCACGCTGGTTTGGTTCGAAACCGATTACAGCGTGTACACCATGAGGCAGGCGTCACGCAGGTCCTGGCGCATCGGGCAGACGCAGCCCGTCCAGGTCGTGTTCATGGCCTACCGGAACACCCTCCAGGCGGACGCGCTCAAGCTCGTGGCGCAGAAGCTGCAAAGCTCCCTCGCCGTCGAGGGCGAACTTCCCGAGGACGGCCTTGCCGCCTACGGCGACGAAGGTGACGACCTGATGCTCGCCCTGGCGCGAAAGATCGTCGCGGGCGAGGAGGACGGAGGCTCCGTCGAGTCGGTCTTCGAGCAGGCGCAGCAGGTCGCGGCGGAGGCCGAGGCGCTGCTGGTCGACGAGGGCTGGCACGAGCCCGAGCCCGAGCCGGTGGCGGTCGAGGTGGAGGCCGCCCCGGTCGGGGTTGCCCCTGACGACCGCCACGAAGACGCCCGCGAGCAGAAGCGGACGCTGTTCTCGTGGGCCGAGTTCATGGCCGGGGAGCCCGACGAGCCGGAGCCGCGCAAGCGCCGGGACGAAGCTCCGACGCTCTCGCTCTTCGAGTGGGCGCTGGAGCAGGAGCAAGCGCTTGCAGGAGCCACCAGCTAGGGGCAGTGATCAGGGGGCGCCACCGATGTGGTGGCGTCCCCTGTCCGCCCAAATGTGTGCGGGCCCTTCTTGTTGTCCGGGATCCTTCGAGCAACGGCGGTGGGAACTTCGCGCCCGGGCGTTCGTGCGGCCGGCGGGTGGTGAGACAGGTCCTCTCCTTGCCGTCACTGCCTCATCGCCGCCAGGATAAGATCCTGCGCTCGCACGAGTTCGTCCTCGGTATAGCAGGAGAGTACCGCCTTCGTGCCATCGGCAATGGTGCCCAGCTCGGCGGGAGACAACGCCGCCATGGCAGTGGGATCGGAGGAGAGGAGGGGCAGGAAGTCGGGGTGCTCCACGGCGTAGTCGGCTATACAGGTGGCGGACTCCGCGGTGATCTCGCCAAGGAGACCCTCGAGGGCTGCTACGTATAGCGCCGCGATGGTCGCGGGTGAGAGGCAGGCCCCTGCGGGAGCGGCGGCTCTGACGCCGTCCAGCGGCTTGGCGGTGAGCAGCGTATTGATCTGCTGGTCGGTGAGAATCTCCCGCATGCACGCCGCTTCGGACTCAGGGAGCAGGGTGACGAGGTCTGCCCCCGTCAGTGAGGAAGTGCTGTCGAGGGCGGCGAATACCCGTAGGCCGAGTCGGACGCTCTCGGCATCCGTCAGGCAGTCCCAGTATGCGAGGATGGATGCGTGCATCTCACTGGCGTGGGTCGCGTCTGCGCCCGTCCATTCCAGTCCCAGCTGGATGTAGGCGAGTTCGGGGTGCTCCAACGAGAGGTCCGCGAGGCACCTGCGAGTGTCCTCGGAGCGCCCACCGGCCAACGCATCTTCGATCGCGACGACGGACAGCACGACGTTCTCCGGTTCCAGGCAGCCGAACAGGGTGGCGGTGGCTTCGGGGCTTCCGCCCTGCAGGATCGGTGCGGTGAGGAGTAGCTGGTAGACGGCTTCACCGAAAGCCGCTCGGACGCAGTCGGTCTCCTCAGTGGAGAGCCGGTCCATCACGTCCTTGATCGTGGACGACTCGTCGATTACGAGGTCGCGCATCGAGCCTGCCGGTTGGGCCGCATCCGGCGTCGGGGTGGGGGTAGCGGGGGCAGGGGTCGGCTCCGGTGTCGGGCTCGGCGTGGCGGTAGGCGTCGGCTCGGGTGTCGGGCTCGGCGTGGCAGTGGGAGGCGGCTGCGTGGCGGTGGGCGCCGGCTCGGGTTCGGAGTCGCCACCACACGCTGCGGCCAGGGCAAGGATGGTCAGGGCCACGGCCAGGAACAGCGCCCCCCGCCAACGATGCGAATCGAGCCTAGGCATGTGCATAGGGAGACCCCGAGATACGTCCGATGAGGGACTATAGCGACTCCCTTGGTGACTTATCAGTGAATTACTGGTGATAGAAGATGTGAAGAACACAGTGAGGGGCGGCGGGCGGCGGCGCTGTTGGCCAGCCCCTAGAGGAGAATTTGGCGCGTAGCCGCGGGCCGAAGTCGCCCGTGTATTCCGTCGCTGCCCGCTTGTCGGCCTAGCCGCCCTTCCTGGTGGGCGGATGATCGGCGCCCTCGAGACAGTGCCCGCCGGCGGTCCCGTCTTCCGCCTCGCTCGCGTCCCCGATCCCTGGCATGGCCCGACTGGAGCCAGGCCGGGCTCGACGGAGTTGGTCCAGTAAGGCGACGTTGCGGATGCCGCAGCGCTCGAAGATGCCGAGGGAGTGGTCGAGGAAGCGGGCCTGGAGGGCGGGGAGCTTGCCGGGGGTGGGCGGTGTAGATGCGGAGCTCGTGGATCACGGCGGGGCCTTCTCTTGGGGAGGAGGATTGCGCTGGGTGGGCCAGAACCGCCTCCGCGCTAGTAGGTGCCGCAGTTGACAAGATTCCCGTGAACCGGAGTCTGGCGGAAGGAATCCAGGTCGATTAGGTCCTCCAGCACACCCCCAAGCTCGGTCCGGACCGACAGCACTCCGCCATCCATCATGTTTGGCCAGTCCTCTGAAAAACCTAGAGAACTGTAGAAGTACAGCGCGGGAGCCTCTCCCAGTAGCGTAACCTCGACCCTTACTTCTCGAAACGGCTCGTCGTTCAACCGCCAGTTGAGGACCAGCTCCGTGCCCACTTCGACCTCATGGCTATCACGTGTCATCAACAGAAATCCGAAGGCCGCGTTGCCACTGGCAAAGCAGACCGCATCGAGTTCCAAAACTTCGTTCTCACCGTGAATCCGGACATCGGTCCGAATTCTGCCTATGAAGAATTCACTCTCCCTGGCGTGGTACCGCAGCTTGGCAGTGAGGTTGTCCCACCAGTTGCTGGCGATGACCGGCTGGTACTCCTCGGGGGCGTCTATGGTCACTGGAACGGCCACCTGAATGGCGCTGCCCTGCCTGAACCTTCCGGACCTGCTGACGTTGCTCATGTCGAGAGCGGTGTTGTGTGTGGTCCACGTCCCTCCTTCCGGCCGTGTGCTCAGATAGAGGGAACCGTCAGAGATACGCTGCCACACCGTCACCTCGACGCTGGCAGTCGTTTCCTGGGCCGCAGATGGCTCGGAACCTTCTACGGTTACTGGTACACCAACCGTGATCGCGCTTCCTTGCCTGAGGTTGCCGGACCGGCTTGTGGCGCGCATGTCGAGGGCCGTGTTGTGCGTGGTCCACCTCCCACCTTCGGGGCGCGTGCTGAGGTAGAGGGAACCGTCAGAGATACGCTGCCACACCGTCACCTCGACATTGGCAGTCGTCTCTTGCGCGGAGGCGGTGGCACCGAGTGCCCCCCCGCTGGCGACGACGGCGAGGAGCGCGGCAACAATCCAGTTCTTCATGGCCTTCGCCTCATGCTTGCTCAGCGGTCTGTCTCTGTCCAGAGGGATGCTCGCGTTCGAGACTGTCGGGCTTCCACACTTCGAAATAGAGGGCCACGCGTGCCCTCCCCTATGCGGCATTCCGGCGGGGCCGCCCGACCCGACACACTCGATCACCATCGCCAGCACCGGCTGCGGGAGGCGATGGGGCAGTGCGACGGGCGAGCGCAGGCCGAGCACTTCATCGGTGCAGTCCCCCTGCAAGGGACTACGCCCGGCGCCCCAGCCCATCACGCTTTGCCTGTGGAACGGGCATACGAGGTCGGACGAGATGGAATCGGCGGAGCAACGGGAACGCACGAGGTCCGGCCACCGGGGTGGCCCGGAGCCGCGTGTAGTCGCCATCGAGTACCGGCCCGCCCCCGATGCGGAGGCGCGCCTGAGGCGCATTGCCGCGATCCTGCTCGACCACGAGACCCGCGCCACCTCCCAGGCTGAAGAGAAAGAGACAGCCCGTCTCGGCGACGAACTCTACGAGCGGGCGATCCGGCCCCAAGGCGAGCCGTCACGGACAGATCGTGGCCATCGATGTGGACGGTGGGAAGCTGGGGCTGTGGCCGACACCTTGCTCAAGGGACGGTTCCGCGCGGCTGTTCAGGGCTGCGAGCCCGTCGCCGATCCCGGTGCAAGACACGGAGGTCATGGTCACGGGCTGAAGGTGCCGCCCCTCGAGATGGGTCGAATCACTCAACGGGCTTGAGGGGGCGCCCGAGGACAGCGTCGCCGCCAACCTGGACAAGGCACGGTGTTTCGCCCCGCCGGCTGCTGGAGCTGTAGCTAGCGCGCGTTGACCCTGTCGAAGAGGTCGACGACCTCTCGCGAGGGTGGTGGAGTCGCGAGTGTCACGACGACGGCGGTAACGCTCGCCAGGATGAAGCCAGGGGTGGCCGGCTGCATGTTCCACATCCCCGAAGGGCCGCCATCGCTGAAGGCCCAGACGGAAGCCACCACCGTGCCCACGATGACGGAGGCGAGGGCGCCCTGGAAGTTGAAGCGCCTCCAGAACAGGGCGAGGATCGTGACGGGCCCGAAGGCGGCCCCCATCCCGCCCCAGGCGTACGCGACAAGGTCCCCGATGGAGTCCGGAAAGGCGATGGCGACCAGTATCCCAATGCCACCGATCACGACGAGCAGCAGGCGTCCCAACCAGACGCGCCTGTTCTCGCTGAGCGCGTAGGCGACTCGCTTCAGGAAAGGCATGTCGTCGGTGGCGACGGCGGAGGCGAGGAGCAGCTGCGAGTCG
Organism: Tepidiformaceae bacterium; assembly: GCA_965203115.1. Lineage (GTDB taxonomy): Bacteria > Chloroflexota > Dehalococcoidia > Tepidiformales > Tepidiformaceae > UBA2991. Next base: position 1,208,958 of record OZ241859.1, read on the forward strand.
GCCGTGCTCATGACGGCGGCGATCACCGCGGTCAGCAGGAATCCCGTGACGGCGGGATGGAAGAAGACCTCGGAGACGACGAGGTAGATGCGCTCGGAGTCGTCGAGGTGGTGCAGCAGCTGGTCGTCGGCGAAGGCGTTGTGGGCGACCAGGCCAACCGTGAGGGCGAGGCCATAGACGGTGACAATCCAGATGAACGACATGTTGCGGCTGCGGACGATGTGGTCCTCGCGCTCCACCGCCATGAAGCGCTGGAGGATGCGCTGAGCCCCGAAGGCGCCGAAGGCCCAGCCTGCCGCGGAGAGGACAAGGACGGCCGTGATGGGCGAGCCATCGCTCCCGGTGAGGGGGTTGAAGAAGCCGTGCGCGGCGTCGGTCGCGTCGACGAACGGGCGGTCGGTGGTGCTCACGAGGTACGCGGCGATGAGGAGGAGGCTCACGACCATCAGCAGGGCCTGGAAGACATCCGTGCGCGAGACGGCCAGGAAGCCGCCGAGAAGGGTGTAGGAGGCCACGGTCACGAAGGTCAGCAGGATGCCGGTGTTGGTTTCGATGCCGAACATGGTGTCGAGGAGCTTGGCCCCTCCGAGGAGCCCCGAGCTCACGTAGAAGACGACGAAGAGGATGGTGATCGCGCCGGTCGAAGCGCGCAGGATGCCGGTCGTGTCGCCAAAGCGGACCTCGAAGAACTCGGGGATGGTGAGGACGTCGTTCGCTTCGATCGTGTAGCGGCGCAGCCGCCTGGCGATAAAGGTCCAGCTGAGCCAGAGCCCGATGGCCGCGGCCGCCGGCACCCACAGCTCGACGAGGCCGCCCACGTAGGCGAGCGCGGGAAGCACGAGCATCGTCCAGGCGCTCGTTGTGGACGAGCCGCTGCTGAGGGCGGCGGTGAAGCTGCTCAGCCTTCGTCCGCCGAGCACGTAGTCGGACATGTCCTTCATACGGCGGGCGCCGACGATCGCAATACCGATGAGTAAGGCGAAATAGACGGAGAAGACCCCGATTACCCAGGCACTAGACACGGCGGAGCCAGTCTACGAGAGGCCTGGCGGCGAGGGCGATCACAGCGGGGCCCGGCTAACTGTCGCCCGGCGGGAGCACAGCCCGTTGCAGTAGCCCGTGTGACACATCATGGCAGCCATCCCGCGAACCCCGGGACTTCCCCCGAAGTTCTCGACGTGCCCTTCCTCCGGGACGGGCCGGTCCTACTCACCGGCGGCCGCATCGAACGCGCCCCTCCGTATCCCCGATCAGGTACAACGCCGCCCTGCCCTCCGTCCCGATGCGTTCAAGCTCGGTGGCGCAGAAGCCGGGGGGCTTCCTCGCCGCCGAAGGGATCTGCCCGAGGGACGGTCTCGCCGCCTCTAGGGACGACGGCAGTGCAGGACCATCGTCGTTTCGACAGGACCCGCTGCCGCAGGCCCCCTACCGGCACCTCTCCAGGCCAAGCTCATCCAGGTCGTTGTCCGCCACGTCCAGCAGCGCAGCGGGTACGCACCCCGTCAACTCGTTGCCGGAGAGATAGAGCAACGCCAGATCGGGCAGGTCAATCAACTCCGAGGGGATCGGCCCGGTCAGTTGATTGCTGTCCAGGTGCAGCTGCTCCAGCTTGATCAGATCGCCCAGCGCGGGCGGAATCTGGCCTTCTAACCGGTTGTTATCCAGTCGCAACTCCTCAAGGTTGGCGAGGTTGCCCAGCTCCGGCGGGATGGGGCCGCTCAACTGGTTGCGGTTCACGCTCAGGTGCTTCAGCTCAGCGAGATTGCCCAGCTCCGGCGGGATCGCGCCGGTCAGCCTGTTCTGGTCCAGGATCACGTATTCGAGGCTGCCGAGGTTGCCGAACTCCGCCGGAATCTCGCCGGTCAGCCGGTTCCTGTGGAGATACAGCCGCTCCAGGTTCTCAAGTCTGCCCAACTCCTCTGGTATGCCTCCGGTCAGGCGGTTGCCGTGGAGATACAGGAGCTCCAGTTCGGACAGGTTGCCCAGTTCCGCCGGAATCTCGCCGGTCAGGTCGTTGTCGTAGAGATACAGGCGCTCCAGCCGAGCGAAGCTGCCAAACGCCGGCGGAATCTCGCCAACCAGACGGTTGCCGTCCAGCCCCAGGACGACCAGGTTGGTCAGGCTGTTCAACTCGACCGGGATCTCTCCCGTGAACTGGTTCTGCCTGAGCCAGAGAAATCTCAGATTCGTGAGATTGCCCAGCGCGCCGGGGATCGTCCCGGTCAGCTCGTTCTCGTCGACATCGAGGGTTCTGAGGTTGACCAGGTTCCCCAGCTCGGCGGGGAGCGTGCCGGTCAGTTCGTTCCGCCACAACTCCAGATTGGTCAGGTTGGTCATGGCGCCGAACTCAACGGGGATGCGGCCGCTCAGCATGTTGCGGTTGAGCGACAGGACGCGCAGCTCGGGCAGACCGGTCAGGGCGATGGGGATCGCGCCGGTCAGCTCGTTGCCGTCGAGGTCCAGCACGCTGAGTCTGGCCATGCCGCCCAACTCGCTCGGGATCTCGCCGCTGAGCTCGTTGTCCACCAGCCGGAGCACCCGCAGATCGTCCAGTCCGGCCAGCTCCGGCGGTATCCTCCCGGTCAGATCGTTGTTCCCCAGATGCAGCGCGCGCAACCTGGACAGCCCGGCCAACTGGGCAGGGATCGTCCCGGCCAGGTCGTTGCTGTCGAGGTACAGCACGAGCACGCAACCGTCACCGTCGGTGGACACGCCGAACCACTCGTCGATAGGAGCGGTCTCGCTGAGCCAGTTGACGCTGTTACGCCAGTTGGGGCCGTCGGTCGCGTCGTAGAGGGCCTGCAGCGCGTCGCGGTCGCGGGCGCAGGCTGCCGGGCCGCCGGGCAGGGTCACCAGGTCGGACCACAGCGACCACCGGGGATCGCTGTAGCGCTGATCGCTGCTGCCGACGGTGAACCAGTACGACGCGCCCGGCCTCAAGTGCGAGACCGTGTGCGAAGTCTGACCGTCGTTGGCCACGCTTACCGAGGTGAACGCCGCCAGCCAACTCTCGCCGGCCGCCAGGGCGGCGTCATAGTCGGCCCTGGAGACCCAACCGATGCGGTAGAAGTTCGCATCCTCAACGGCATTCCAGCTGACGATGACCTCGCCGGCGTGGGGTCCTGCGACGACCTGGGGCCGTGCCTGCGCGGTTGGGTCGGACTGCGCCGCAGCCGTCGTGACACTGGCGGCAACGACGGCAAACAGGAAGGCTGCGAATAGCGTTCGGGACAGGCGGCCGAACGGTCGTCGCCCGCCTGACTCCGTGCGTGTGGGGTGCGCGGCCATGGTGCTCCTCCCGCAGAGTCAGCGCGAGTGTAGAGCACGGTCGGCCCGCCGACGAGCATGAACCCGACGATGCCGTGAGGCCCGCGGGTGCACCACAGTCGTCTGAGCGGAGACAGAGTACAGCGTCTACACGGCTCGGCAGGCGTCACGGCGCTCCTGGCGCATCGGCCTCCAGGTCGTCGCTCGCCGTCGAGGGCGAGTTGCCCGAGGACGGCCTCGCCGCCTACGGGGACGAAGGCGATGACCTGATGCTCGCCCTCGCGAGAAAGATCGTCGCGGGCGAGGAGGACGACGGCTCAGTCGAGTCGGTGTCCGCTCAGGCCCAGCAGGTCGGGCCGAGGCCGAGGTGCTGCTGGTCGACGCGGAGTGGGCCGCGCCTGAGCCGGAGCCCGTGGCGGCGGAGCCCGTCGCCGTTGGAGCGGTTGCGGACGTCCTCCTCGAAGAGCCTGGTGAGCGGCAGCGCTCGCTGTTCTCGCGGGCCGAGTTCCTGGGCGGGGAGCCGGAGGAGCCGCCGAAGCGCCGGCGGCGCGACGAAGCTCCCACGCTCTCGGTCCTCGAGTGGGCGCTGGAGCGGGAACAGGAGGGCGCGCTCGCGGGCCGGCCCCGTCCATGTGTGGGCGTCTTTCGTCGTTAACGGGAGTCGGGGAGTACCGCACCCCCCTCGCGGCTGGCCAGGTGAGCGCTGAAGCCCGAAACGGCTGGCAGCGGCGGGCGTGCCGGACGAGCAGGCGGGTAGAATGGACGGAGGACGCCGCGCCAGCGGACTCCGTCGACGGCAACGAGGTCCGCGGAGCGTTCCGCGATTGAGAGTGACGCAGCCACATGACCGAATGGCAGGACTGCGCAGGGGTCGAGAGCGTACCCGGCAGGGTGAGCGGCGCATGCGTCTTCGCGGGAACGCGCGTGCCGGTCGCGGCCCTGTTCGAGAACCTGGCGAGCGGGGCCACCGTGGAGGAGTTCCTCGACTGGTTCCCGGGCGTGGAAGAGTGGAAGGTGCGGGCCGTCCTCGATCACGAGGCGAAGGCCCTGCGGGCGCTCGCGCGATCGTGATGAGCCTGTTCGATCAGGGCACGCCCGCGCCTCTCAGGCACCATCAGGCCTGCGGAGGGCGCTATCTTCTACATGTGGAGTCAGAGTCAGGGGAGAACACCGAGACGCCCAAGCGCCGCCCCGCTGAAGAGACAGCCCGTCTCGGCGACGAGATTTATGAGCGCGACATCCGGCCTCAGGTCGAGGTGTCCCATCACGGGGAGATCGTCTCGATCGACGTCGACAGCGGAAACTGGGCTGTTGCCGAGAGCGTCCTCGGAGCGGCGGAACTCCTCCGGGCGCAGTGTCCAGGCGCCGTCAACGTCTGGAGCCTTCGGGTCGGGCATCGTTCGGTCTATCGCTTCGGGGGCAGTTCCGTGCGGAGAGCTGGTTGATCGAGGGCGTCGTCAACGCCGCCTACGAAGCTGTCGTTCCCCTGGCCGTGAGCGGTCCAGCAGGGCACGTTCGGGACATCGAAGCAATGACCGAGGAGGCGAGATGAGCGACCACGACCCGGACCTGCAACGGAACGCCGAGGCAACTCGGGGGCTGCGCGACCTCGTTGAGCGGCTGGACGCCGACGACCTCGGGCGCTCCCTCGGCGGGGGCTGGACGGTAGCGTTCGCCCTCGTGCACCTCGCCTTCTGGGACGCCCGCCAGGCGGCCGCGCTGCGGGGCTACACGGGCGGCGGGGCGCTTCCGCCCGAGGACGAGACTGTCAATCCCACGCTGAAAGCGATCGCGGGGATGTTCGACGGGGAGGCAGCCGCACGGACGGCCGTCGAGGCCGCCGCGGCGGTGGACGCTGCCGCATCCGCCCTCACCGCAGAGAAGCGCGCGGCGCTTCGCGAGGCGGGACAGGAGTATGCGTTCCGCCGCTGGCCCCACCGCGAGGAGCACATCGCCCAGATCGAGGGAGTGCTCCCGTAGGGAGCCGTACGCCGCAGCTCAGGCCCGGGCGGGTGTGAGCCGGTGTCCCGCCCGAGCGCCGCGAGGCGTGGGTGGCGAAGCGGGTCGAGGAGGGCGTCGACGTGCTCGTCTGCCACCCGCGGCTCGTGCAGACCGGGCTCGACCTCGTGGAGTTCCCTACGCTGGTTTGGTTCGAAACCGACTACTCCCTCGACCCCCTCCTCGCCGTTCTTGACCAGCCACGCCACCTCGATGGTGGCCTCGTCGGTGACGATCTCCTCGCCCCGGTTTCGGTTGCGCCGGAGTCCGTCCCGCCCCCGCCAGCAAGGCGGGCGGCAACCGCCCGGGCGTCCTGCGTTTACGTTGCTCCATGACGATGCTCCTCTCCTGCCTGCTGCATCCGGCATAGCGAGAGACCTTCGAGGAAGTGTGAAGGCGCTCGTAGGCGCCCGACCGACTTCCCGGGGCTGGCATCCGGTGGGAGCTTTTTCCTGACATGACGCATATCGACTCACAGGCCCCCGGAGGGAAGCGACGAGAGCAGGGGCCGATGAAGGCTGACGGATGGACGGGGGCACGACGGGCCTGGACCGGACGCAGCGGAGGCCATGGCCGACAGTGATCGCCGTGGCCCTGTGCGTGCAGCCCTCGACGGAGTGGAGCCGGGCGAGTTCAGGGAAGTCCCGATTCCGCGGTAGGTTCAACCGGGGGTGGTTCGCGCTATCCGCAACACCGGCCCTCCGGCGTGGCTACTTCAGGGCGTCATGCCCTACGACTGGCCGTCCGCAAGCCACATTGACTCGCGCCGCAGGCTGTACCAGTTGAGCCAGTCGTCCGGGGCGAAGTCCCGCAGCCTCGAACTGACCGCGTAGTACTGCGCGTGGACCAAGCGATGGAAGAAGGTGTGGGCACCGCCGCGGGGCCACTGCAGCATCTGCGCGCCGTGGCGGTGCTCGTCCGCTCCGCTGGGCGGCACCTTCCTCGATACGTAGATCGGCTGGAGCGACCTGCAGGAACCGTGGGCAGGGGGCATTTCGATCAGCCCGCGGAACAGGTACCCTCGCGTCTGCGATGCCCGCCGAGGCGCGATCCGGGGGAACGCCACGCTCGCTGAGGAGAGTGGTCGCGGGCCAGGCATCCGGGGCTCATGCGACGCCTAGGCGGGACAAGCCGGCCATGAAGACGTTTGCCCCGCCGCTCCGGGAACCTCCCGGAACAAACATGAGCACGTCTGGGGGACAATCCCAGTACGGATTCGTCAAGAAGGAAAAATGTTCGTCCAGGCTGGCCTGCTAGCGGCAATCGCCGTCCTCGTCGCTGTTTCGCTGGTCACCCCGCGGACGGCCTCCGGCGACCAGTACGTCAGCGATTGGGAATGCGGTGGTGTTGTCCTTCGCTACGGCATCCCAATAAAGGATGCTGTCAGCAGGCCGTTGCTTCGCACCATAGCAACGAGGGAGCCCGGCGTACTCGTGCTTGAGTGGCGAGCAAGATCCGCCGGTGTGAAGAGTTGGCAGTACCGCCAGCGACGCTGGGAGCTCACTCGTCCCTCAACGCGCTTCCAGCACGGGCTTCTCTCAATCAGGGACTGGAGCGCATGGACGGATGTTCCCGGCGGGGACGCACAGCGGAGTCACCGGGTAACCGGGCTGGGGGAGGATGAAGAGTATGAATTCCAGGTGCGCCCCATCCTGGATTCGCCGCCTGACATCGTGGCCACGCCTGCGTTCGCTTCCAGAGAGATGGGGGGGCGACGGTCGTACTGCGCGACGGCGAGGACCCCCGCGTTCGACGGGTACGGCTTTCCGGTGATGCCGTACGACCAACTCTTCGAGGGTGAGGGTACGTGGCGTCTGCAGTCCCTGGGGCCGCCCCACCACGTGCAGAACCGCTCAACGACCAACAGGGTAGTCGTTGACATTCCCCCTGCGGTGATCTTTCGTCAGGCTAGCGGGTTTGGTCGCCTCTACGAGGCAGCGGCCGTGTGGCCACGCATGTCTAGGCCGCTCGCCAGCAGTCTCCTACTGAACCCGTACACGGCAGCGGAGGAGGAACGCGAGATTCATGGCCCTGCCGAGCGCATCGGAGCAGTGTTCGACGCGATCGCGGCCTCCGCGAGACTGGTGGAGCCGCTTTACCCGGAGGTGGAGCTGGTCGTCGTGTCGGACGGCTCGCTCGAATCGCTCCTCCTTGAGTGGCGAGGTGGCCCAGCGGACACGACGCGCTGGCAATACCGCAGGATCCCAACGCTCTGGGACGACGACTTCGGGACTCTTCACGGGACCGAGGGTCCTGAGTGGCTGGACGTCCCCGGGCAGCATGGGGAGTCCGGGAGCTACCGCGTGACGGGGCTGAGGGAGTGGAGCTCGTACGAATTCGAGGTCCGCCCCGTCACCGATGGGGCAGCGGGTGAACCCTCGAACGCTGGATGGGGCGTCACCAGGGCACTCGGCGAGGACCCGTCGCTGGGCAATGACGTGGCCAAGGTGGTGGCCGGGGGTGACGGCCGCACGCGATGGCAGGTCTCGCACCCCTGGTGGCCAGGGCCAGGCGGGCACGTGTATCTCACCATCCCGGAGGGGATGCGTCTGCGACGGATCCACTCGCTCCGAGGCTGCTGCGATGTACCGGACGTGGTGCTGCTTGAAGATGTGGCTACGCGGTCGTGGCTGGCGTTCTCATTGGATGACGGGGCGGAGGTCAGGCGCTTCGTCTCCACAGCCTCGTGCAACGATGGGCGCGATGTCGGGGCGGTGTTCGACGCGGTCCTGGTGACCATCCGCGAGCGTGGCGCGGGGGACGTGGATCTGTCGCAGACGGTTTGCGACCCAAAGCAGTAGCGGTGACCGTCGTCCCGTTGATTCGCCGCTTGGAGTAGGCCGCAGGGGGCGGGGGCAGGGCCTGACCGACGCGCGATCTCGTCGAAGAGTGCGTCTACGCCTCGTCCAGGATCTGTCACGGAGTGGGAGTAGGGAAACCCAGGGTGGGGGAGTCGCAACGACAAGGCGGGCGAACTCGGCGCCACCAGCCCCACTGATGGCGTGTGACCAGTTGACGGCGTTCGCCGGGAGGGTCGTCGCCCTTGAGCAGCGCCAGGATGAAGACGACTACGGAGTGCGCGTCGCGTTCCTGGCGTCCCCCATTCGGAAGGGTTCAGCTTCTTCGGCGTTCGTCGTTGCGAACACCCGGTCCCTTGGCCGCGGAGACCGTGGATACCCCCCTCGAACGGGGCGAGGAGTATCTCGTCTATGCCTACGGCGAAGCGCTGAATATCGATCTCTGCAGCCGGACAACCCTGCCGTCCTACGCCGGGGAAGACCTGGCGGTGTTGGGCGAGGGGCAACCTCCCGGGGCCGGCGCCAGCACCCCGGTCTCGTTGAACAAGGGCTCGTCCCTCTTGCCTCCCTGGGCGGTAGTGCTGGTCGTTGTGGCTGGCGTCGGGCTGGCAGGAGCGACTTTCTTAGCCATCCGCGGGCGCGCACGTAGATCCTGACGCCGCGACCGCCACGCTGTTCGTGGCGGCTTCGAAGGTGCTCTAAACCGGGGCCGCGCTCTTCGAGAACTCCGTCCGCGCACACCGGGTCGAGGACCGCCTCGACCCGGAGACGGCCGAGCTGCTGACGCGGGTGCCGCCTCTGCCGGGAGGGGAGCCTAGGGTGCCCCGCCCGGACATTCCGTACCCACTACTGGAGTTCAAGGGGCGGGCGAGCTTTCGTGTGGGCCAGGGCACCCCAGCAGACCATGTCCCCGGACTCACGTACCGCGCATGTGTGTTGGGTACCGGCGCCTACCGAGGTGTAGGTTCCAGAGGGCGCGTCTGTCTGGCCGTAGTGATTGTTACCCCAACAGGCCAACTCCCCCGAGTCTGTCAATGCACACCCGTGCATGCTTCCCAGGCTGAGCGAACGATAGCTTCCGGCAGGTGGATCGGCCTGACCGTACTCGTTCCTTCCCCAGCAGGTAGCTTCCCCCGAGCCGTCCAGCGCGCACGCGAATTCGGACCCGGCGGCAATCGACTGGAAACGCCCCCCGGGGGGGCTGGCCTGGCCGTAGTCACTCCCCCAGCAATCAACCTCGCCTGAGACATGGAGCCCACAGCTGTGGCTACTCCCAACGGCGACCGACTGGAAGCGACCGGCAGGGGGTGTTGCCTGTCCCTCCCAGTCCGTTCCCCAGCAGGACACCTCACCCGAGTCACGGACGGCGCAAGCGTGTTCAACCCCGGCGTTCACGGACTGGTAGGTTCCCGCCGGCGCGTCAGTGGTGCCATGATCGTTCAAGCCCCAGCATGCCAGCTCGCCCGACTCCCGCACGGCACAGGAGTGCCCTGCGCCCGCGCTCACGGCGCGATACGTGCCCGCCGGGGCGCTTGAGATGCCCTGGTATTGCGCACCCCAGCAGACGAGCCGGCCCGACTCGCCAATAGCACACGTGTGAATGGGCCCTGCACTCACAGCCGTGAACGTCCCCGCAGGAGCGGCCTTGAGACCGTAGCCGAAGAAGTCCTCTTCCTGGGGCCAGCACGCGACGCCGCCTGACTCTCGTACTCCGCAGATGTGGTCGTCGCCCGCCTCTATCGAGCGGAAACTCCCCGAAGGGGCCTCAGAAATCTGCCCCCAGCACGTCACGGCCCCTGACCCGCTGAGGGCGCACGACCTACCGTTGCCGGCAACGACAGACGTGTAGAGGCCTTCCGGAGCATTCAGTTCTCCGGAGCGATTGCGCCCCCAGCACGCCACCCTGCCCGACGCGAGCACGCCGCAGCTGTGGGAGTGGCCCGAGTCGACCGAGCGGAACAATTCGGGAGGGGCATTGGCCTGGCCGTCACTATTCTCCCCCCAGCAAGCAACCTGGCCTGACTCCCGCAGGCCACAAGAGAAGAAGACCCCAGTCGTCACCGCGACGAAGGTCCCCGGAGGAGGCGCCGCCTGCCCATGGCTATTCCATCCCCAGCATTCCAGCTCGCCTGATTGCGACACGGCGCAGGTCTGCCCAAATCCGGCGTGTATCGCATCGAACGTTCCGCCAGGGGCGTCTGCCTGGCCGAAGAGGTTGGCGCCCCAGCACACTCCCTCGCCTGAGTGCCGGAGGGCGCATGTGTGGCTTTCCCCCGCGCTCACGGAGCGGAAGCTCCCTTCCGGTACCTCCGTCTGTCCGCTGACATTGTCCCCCCAGCAGAGCAGGCTCCCCGACGCCCGCAGTGCGCACGTGTGGTCTCGGCCCGCACTCACCATCACAACTTCGTCCGGGGGCGGCGGCGGAACCGCCAACGTAATGTCCCCGTAACGCCAGCGGCCGCTACCCGTCAGGCCACTCATGTCGAGCGGGATCGTGCCGAGGTCCGCCCACGAGCCTCCCTCGGGGCGTGCGCTGATGAAGAGGTTGCGAGAGTTGGAGGTGCGTTGCCAGACGCGCACCTCGACTCCTGCCGTGGCGACGTCGGCGTAGCGCCAGCGGCCGTTGCTCGACAGGCCGCTCATGTCGAGCGGGATCGTGCCAAGGTCCGCCCACGTCCTGCCCTCGGGGCGGACGCTCACGGCGAGGCGCGAGTCGTCGGTCACCCGCTGCCATACGCGAACGTCAACATCGGTTGCGTGCGCGGTCTGGGCGTCGGCCGTCGGGTTCGTGAGAAGGAGGAGGCACACCGCCGCGGCGAGTGCGGCCAGCGAGCGTATCTTCATTTTCCATCCGCCGGCAGAAGGAGTCGTCCCCTGCGCTCCTGGCATGGAGCGGGAATCTACAGGGACAGGTGTCGAATTACACTAACCCCCTACCCGCGCCCCAAGGGCGGTTGTGGGCGTGCTCCCGTGTCTCCCGAGTCCCGTCCCTCGGAGGTGAGCTGGCGTGAGAACCTCCGCGTTGGGCAGGCCAGGTGAGCACTGACAGACGGCGTATGCGGTCGGGGAGGAGCAGCGTGACGGTCCAGGCGCTCACGACGAGCCATGCGCGGGACTATGGGGCTCTCACCGACATTCGGCGTTTCGTGACGCTACCCACTCAGCAAGGGTCTGGCTGACGTCGTCGGGGCCACGGGAAGGCACGGCGATCTCGACATCGGCGATGTCCCCGCCATCGACGGGGAGGTGAACCTCCGTGGTCGTACGGCTGTCGAGGATGGGCGGTTCAAAGAAGGAGCCGTTCTCTACATCGTAGGCTCCGAGCCACACTCCGCAGGGCTCGTAGAGGTTCAGTTGATAGATACCGTCCGGCACCCGCAATGTGAAGCTGCCGTCTTCTACAACAAGGGCTGTGTCGGGTTCGAATGCGAGGTTGACGTCGAACGCGGTAACGCGCAGGCCAGGTACCGGCGCACCGGCGTGGTCGGTTACAACGCCACTCACGATTCGTCGGGGGCCAAGGTCGCACGATTGCGGCGCCAGCTCGTCTGGTAGAGCCGGGAGGCTGATAACAATTCCCTCGCCGCCCTGCCCTTCGACATTGACCTCGACGGCATCTGCCGCATGCTGCGTGAACCCGCTCTCGCCCCCGTACCACCCAAGGTCGACCCACGCGCTTCCGCACCGGGTCGAGAGTGAGAGCACATACGTCCCGTCGGGAAGTCGCAATGTGAAGTCCCCGTTCGCACTTGCCGAAGATGCGTCCCGAAGGTCGCTCCTTCGTTGCGCCCCCGAGGGGAGTGCCTCGATGTGAATTCTCCAGCCCTCAACCGGTCCTCCCCCTGGTCCAAGCACAGCCCCCCTCACTTCCCGCCTGACCGCGATGGTGTCCGCTCGGTACGCAGCGAATGCCGGATAGACCTCCGCGAAAGGGAGTCCGAAGGTGGCCTCGAAGGCGTCAGTCCAAACTGCGTGCTGCGGAAGATTCCGGTAATAGGCCACGAGGGAGGCCTCTCCCGCCTGTTCGATGAGCCAGGCTACCGCGAGTTCGGCCAGCGCTTCGCCTGGAGTGCCGAAGGACTCCGGAGCCATGGGCGAGCCCTGCTCCAGGGCATCAAGCGAGACCGAGGTGTAGCTCGCGGACAATCGCGCATCGTCAAGCGCTTGTCCGCGAGCAGCCTCCCCCTGCTCGGTGCGGAAGAGGTGTGCGGCGTACTCCGCCGTCCCTTCGCCCAGCCACCACGGTCCCCAGTAGTACTGACCCTGACTCAGATAGTCCTGAACGGCGTGAAAATAAAGATGCTCGATGGCGTGTTGGGAGACGTCAGCCCGGACGAACAGGTACCCATCGCGGTACTGCCCGAAGCCTACCCAGGCACTGCGGCCCTTGGCCTCCAGCGTCGCCTCGGCGAGTGCGTCGTCGTCGGCCCCGACGTGAACCTCCAGGTCAGGCACACGTACTCCGAAGCGCTCGTCGAAGAACTGGACGATGTCGGTGATCCGTGTCCGGATCGCGGTCTGACGCGGTTCCGGGATCTCGCCCCAGAAATGGACTGCAGGGGGGGCGGCCTGAGTCTCGGGCGCGAAGGGCCTTGGAGTCGGTTCTCCCGAAGCAGTTTCCCTGGCGGCAGAGGCTTCGCGCGGGGTTGCCCCCTCGGTCGCGGTGGCGGGGGCCGGCTCGGACGTGGGAGAGGGCGTGACCGTCTCGGTTGTACTCTCAGCGGCTGGCAGCCCGAAGTCTTCGTCCCCCTCCCCATCGTTGACGAGGGCGTAGGCGAGAAATCCCGCCGCGACGACCGCCCCACCGACCACGGCCACTGCCGCGATGGACCCAGCTGGCTTCCAGCAGCCCCCGAGCAGCGCCAACGGGGCCAGCAGCCTCCTGCCGTCTTCGCGCTCGGGCTCAAGTGGGGGACGCCAGGCCGCCAGGGCTTCGCGATCTTCGAGGTCCAGCTTCCTGCGGATGTTCCTCGCGTGGAACTTGACGGTCCCGATCTGGATCCCAAGACGAATGCCGATCTCCGCGTTCGTGGCGCCTGTCCGCAGCTCCTCGAGCACGCGCCACTCGGCCGGAGTGAGAATGTCGGGATGTCGTGGGCGTCCGCGCCTGGCCACCGGTCCAACTTACTCGCCGGCATCACGAATTACCCTCACCCCCCGGGATGTGGCGCTGGGAACCTGGCCGTGGCCACGAGGGGACCTCAGTCGGCCAGGTCGGACGGAACCCTCACTGCCGCGATCGGGTTCCACCCGTTGCCCCAGCAGGTCAAGGCGCCAGACTCGCCCACCAGGCACGCATGCCACACCCCCGCATCCACGGAGCGGTACGTCGCTGGTCGCATGCCGCTATGGAGGAACGACTCGTCCCCCCAGCAGACTGCCTCCCCCGACTGCCGCAACGCACAGGTCAAGACTCCACCGGCGCTCACTGAGAGATAGCTCCCGGAAGGCGCCTCCGACTGCCCGAGCGTGTTGTCTCCCCAGCACACGACCTCGCCTCCCTCCTGCACGGCACAGGTGTGTGCCGCCCCGGCGCTCACCGAGCGATACTCTCCTGGCGGCGGCTCCTTCAGCTGCTCACGGTCGGGCCCCCAGCACACAACCTCGCCCGACAGGAGGACCCCGCAGGCGTACCAACTGCTCACGCTCACCGAGCGAAACTCGCCTGGCGGCGGCGTCCAGCTCTCATTGCTCGATCCCCAGCACGCCAGCAGGCCGGATTCACCAATCGCGCAGGTCTGAAACTCACCAGCGCTCACCGAGACATAGCGGCCGGGCGGCGCGTCCGTCATCGCCTTGCGAAGCCCCTCCATGTACTGCTCCGGTAAAATCGCGTCCCTCGCCCCCCAGCAGGTCACCTCCCCCGATTCCAGCAGCCCGCAGGTGTGAGCGTGACCCGCGCTCACAGAGCGGTAACGGCCTGGAGGGGCCTCGGTCTGACCCTCGTCGTTCGCTCCCCAGCAGGCCACATCGCCCGCTTCGCCCACTGCGCACGTGTGCGCCGTGCCAGCGCTGACGGAGCGGTACTGTCCCGGCGGCGCATTCGCCCAGGTCGCGAGATTTCCTCCCCAGCACACAACCTCCCCCGAGTCGCGCAGGCCGCAACTGTGGACATAGCCTGCGCTGACGCTGGCGAAGCGCCCGGACGGGGCGTCGGATTGACCTTCTTCGTTGGACCCCCAGCAGACGAGGTCCCCCGCCTCGCGAATCGCGCAGGTGTGTGCGGTTCCCGCGCTGAGGGAACGGTACCTCCCCGGTGGGACGTCAGTCTGGCCAAAGAGATTCGACCCCCAACAGACCACCTCTCCCGACTCTCGCGCCGCGCAGGTGTGTCCACCGCCAGCGCTTACGGAGGCAAACTGCCCCGGCGGGGCGTGGGTTTGCCGGAGGGCGCCCTGCCCCCAACAAAGCACCTCCCCCGACTCCTGCACGCCACAGGCATGCATCTCGCCGGCACTGACGGAGCGGTACTTCCCCGGGGGCGGAGCCGCTTGCCCCTCCCCGTTCTCTCCCCAGCAGGCAACCTCCCCCGACTCTCGTACGGCGCAGGTGTAGAACATGCCCGCGCTAATGGACCGATACCTGCCGCCGGGGGACTCCGCCTCCCCATAGCCCCCACCTCCCCAGCAGGCAGCCTCTCCCGACTCCCGTATCGCACAGGTGTGATAGCCAGCGCTGAGCGAGCGGTATCTGCCAGGCGGCGCATTGGTCTGACCGGTAAGGTCCTCACCCCAGCAATCCAGCGCGCCCGAGCCCCTCAGCGCACAGGTGTGTCCAAAGCCTGCGCTAACCGCGACCGCCGGATCTGCTCCGTATCGCTCCTCCCCACTTCCGGACTCCGTGGCGGCTTCGCCAGACGGGGTAGTCACCGGTCTTGTGGCGGCGGGCCGAATGGGCGTCGGTTCTCCTGAAGCAGTTTCCCTGGCGGCAGAGGCTTGGTGCGGAGTTGCCCCCTCGGTCGTGGTGGCGGGTGCCGGCTCGGACGCGGGAGAGGGCGTGACCGTCTCGCCGGACGAGCAGGCAGCCAGGGCCAGCGCGAGGGCAAGTGCTGCCGAGAGCGATCCCCGCAACCGACCTCTGCCGGAAGGCTTGTTCTGCAAGATGGTGGTCTGTGGGGCACCCCACTGCTCTCGGGACACGCGCCGGACCATAGCGGTAGAAGCAGCGATTTACCCTAACCCCCCAGCCCGCCGACGGCTGCAGATCCCAGGGCGTCCAGGGGGTCGTGCTGCCAACTCTCAGGGTGTCCCCCCAGGGGAGACGCACGTGTCCGACGTTGTGGATGACGGTCCTAGTGCGTCGACGACGACTCCCGGGAACCCGTGCCGGGAGGTCCGGGCCTCAGCGAGAGCCGGAGAAGCCGCGTCCCCCGGCGCCAGCGTGGCTATCGCCAGGAGTGCCACGAGCAGCAGAGGGCGTGACCCCGGACGCAGCAGCGCCGGAGATTCGACTACAGGCTGTGTCTCCACGAGGGTCAGTGTAATTCGCCCCGCAGTTCGCTAGCGTTCAAGGGTGCAGCTGGGCATCAAGCTCCGGCCGGGAGAACAGCAATGATCGTGAAGACGGGACTGGTAGTGCTCGCCGCCGTGGTCTGTGCGCTAGCGCTGATCACCGGGTCTAGCGCCCAGGAACGGCAGGAAGCCGTGGTTGAGGTCCGCGTCTGGCAGGATGTCGGGGACGAGCTCGACATCTACATCAGCGCCAGGCCTCGAGGGGGTTCCTGGCGACCCTTCGGTACCATCGCTCTGCCGCTCGACGACGGCGAAAGTGCTTCCGGGCGATACCGCTACGGTGACATCTTCCTCGATGTACCGCTCACCGGCCCAGGCAGCGCCACTGTGGAAGTCCGCGTCTGGCAGGCCGTCGAGGACTCCGCGCGGATCTACGTGAGCGCACGCCCCTGGGGTGGGGACTGGAGCGTGCTGGGGACGAACGCTCTTCCGCTCGACGACGGGCTGAGTCTCACCGGACAGTATCGCTACGGGGATGTCGTGCTCACGGTCCCTACCTCAGAACCGCACGTGACGACGCTGATGGGGATAGAGACTGTCGGGGGGCTGGCCTTCGACCATGACGGCAACCTGCTCGTGTTGGATGGGGAAACCGATTCTGTCCTGCGTGTATCGCCCAGGGGCGTAGCGACCACGCTCGCCGGCGGTGGGGGCCTCGGCTTTGTGGATGGCCCTGGACATCAGGCGCAGTTCGGTTCGCTCGTAGATGTAGCAGTTGCGGAAGACGGAATGGTCTATGTCGTGGACAGTTGGAACGAGGTTGTTCGCAAGGTGACTCCAGAGGGGGTGGTGAGCACCGTTGGAGGTTTCTACGACGCGACTGCCATCGCGACCATCGGAGACACGCTATTCGTCAACTACGAAGACGGTGTGAGCGCCATCGCCGCGGATGGTGTTGTGACTTCAGTGATCTCCTGGGCAAGCGGGCTTGTCGACGGCCCAACCGAGCAGGATGGCGTCGGCGTCAACAATGTAATCGCGATGACCGGGAGCAGCGACGGCTCGCTTTACCTGCTGGAGGAAGGGGCCCTCCCTGATCGAGGGTCTGTCACCGTGATCCGGGTGCTCAGGAACGGAGCAGTGGAGACGCTCTACACCAGTGACGTGGCAGCGTTCGGAGGGGATCTTGCTGCTCCCTCCGACATTGCAGTGGACTCGGATGGAACCGTGTATGTGTCGAGCTCGTACCACAACCAGATTCTGGCTCTCACGCGGGCCGGCGAATTGCGGGCCGTGGCTGGGACTGGCGTCGGGGGCTACCTTGATGGAGGAGTGAGCCAGGCGCAATTCAATCGCCCCACAGCGCTTGCCCTTGCCCCCGATGGCCGGCTGGCGATACGAGATGCCTATAACGACGTTATTCGCGTCGTTGATTCCACCGCGGGAAGCGCAGAGCTGTCCGTGAGGCGAGGGGTCAAGCCAACGTATCTGGATGGCGTAGGCGTTGTCACGATCTTCAGCGGTGCAGCTGCGGCGGGCCTTGCGGGGAGGGATGGCCCCCAACAGGTGGCATCGCACGAAAGTCCACAGATGATGGCGTTCGATACCGACGGGGGCTTGATCGTCGTTGAAGGATGGCACGATCCCGTGATCCGCAGGGTCGCTCCGAATGGACATGTGACGACACTGACCGGCGGAGAGAGCGGGAGCCGCAACGGGCCCTGTGACCAGGCGCAGTTCCACAGTATCGATGCCGTGGCCGTCAGCTCGAACGGCGACATCTACGTTAGCGAAACGCACCGCGACCGCATCCGTGTCATCAGCCGCACCGAGAGTGGCTGCGAAGTCACGACCTTGCTCGAAGGCTCCGGTACAGCAGACGGCGCGGTTGAAGAGGCGCGCGTCAAGTGGATCAGTGACATGGTCTTCGACGGGGAGGGAAACCTCCTGTTCCTGGACAGTGGACGTATCCGGGTCGTGACACCTGATGGTCACGTGGGCACAGCCGTCGAACTCGAAGAAGGGACTGTTGGGCCCCAGGGAGCGCTTGACGTGGATGGAGAAGGCAACATGTTCGTCGTGGGGCGCAAGAGCATCCAGATCTACCATGCAGATGGTCGGCGAACATCCGTCTTCAGGGGAAGCTGGGCCGATACAGCCAGGGGCACCAGTCTGCTCGGGGACATGCGAGACGTCGTGGTCGGTCGCGACGGCGCGATCTACGTGGTGGACGTGGAATTCATGATGGTCGTGCGGGTCACAGCTGGTGGAGAGACATCGATCGTGGCGGGAGCCCCGCGGCCATGGGGCGACAGGGGACACGAGACGGGAGGACCAGCCAATGAGGTCACGTTCACCTACCTTGGCAACCTCCTCGTTGATACGGACGGGAACCTTCTGCTCTCCGATACGTATGCGGACAAGATATGGAAGATCCCGTTGCCGTAGCACCCCTACCACCTGGCTGGCAGAGGCCGTCGCTTCTGGAGCGCCCTCACGCGACGCCCCAGCGCGTGAGTGGCCGCGGAGTGTCCGGAGTGCACACTCGGCCTGCAGAGGGCCTGGGGGGAGACGGCTCTGATCACCATCCCCGAAGGGATGAGGCTGTTGTTCGGGGTGCTCCGGGAAGAAAGCGACCATGAGGGCGAGACGACCATGGTCCCGCTCGTCGACGACGCCAGCGGTTCGGTCCTGCACGTTGGGTTGTCGTTCGGGTTCCTTCCAACGAGCCGCGGGGAGGGGAAGCGCTTGATCGTCGATGCTGGCGGCGGTCGCGATGTGGACGCGCTCTTCGACCAGATCGTGAGCTCATGCCGGCGGGTCGAGCTTCCGCGATGGTCTAACTGGCGACGGCAACAGGTCGCGCCCACTCTCACCGGTGTTGGGGAGGAACAGGAGGGTGTGTTCGTGGGAGCGGCTCGTCCATGTATGGGCGCTTTCGTCGCGAACGGCGGTTCCCGGCCTTCGTCGAGCTCGATCCTCGTGCCGCGCCGAGACGGGGGCGGCGTCATCACGGACTCACCCCTGCGGCCGCGGGCACGACGATTGGACAGGCCTGCGGAGGGCGCTATCTTCTCATGTGGAGTCGGAGCGAGGAGAGAGCGAGATGCCCAGGCACCGCCCCGCTGAAGAGACAGCCCGTCTCGGCGACGAACTCTACGAGCGGGCCATCCGGCCCCAGGTCGAGCTGTCCCGTCACGGACAGATCGTGGCCATCGATGTAGACAGCGGAAGCTGGGCTGTCGCCGACACCGTGCTCGAGGCAGCGGAACTCCTGCGAGTGGAGCGCCCGGGCGCCACCAACATGTGGAGCGTGCGGGTCGGCCATCGCGCCGTTTACCGTTCCGGGGACGGTTCCGCGAGGCGAGCCGGTTGATCGAGGGCCTCGCCAACGCCGCTCGCGGTAGCGCGGCTTCCCGACCCCCTCCTTACCGCCTGGCACCCGTTCAAGCCCCTCGTCACGCCCGTCGACGCCGGCGTCTCCATGCCCGAGGCCCAGGACCGGCGCTGAGCCTCCTCGCGTCCGTGACAGCGCCGTTGAGGGACAGAGCGTACGTTCTGTAGCCTGCGCGCCTGGGCCACGACCGACCCGGGGCGCTGCAGGTGCTCCTCGACCCGTCCGGCGGGGCGCGCCGGCGAGACACCGACCGGCTCCTCCTTGGTCTCAAGCCCCCTCGCCCTCACGGATGGCAGTGCCGCTCGAGCAGCGCTTCCTCCGTCTGCGGAAGCTCGATGACGATGCCCGTCCGGTGCGCCTCTCGCGAGAACGGCTTCGCTCCATCTTCCTCCTCGTCCAGGCGGCCGTCGCTATCGACGACAAAGCCCTCCTCACCCAGCTCTCCCAGGAAGGCCCAGTGCGCAGGGCACCTGAGGTGCACACCGAGCCTGTAGCCGCTCCCTGGACCGTTGAACTCGAACTCCCCATAGGGATTTGCCTTCTCTCCCACCGCTTCGACCGTCTTATCTTCGACCAGCACCAGCGCAGAAACCCACGTGTCCCTGATGGGCTTCCCTTCCCGATCCACAACCTGCCCCGCAATCCGTCGCGTGAAGGGTGGCGCCACTTCCTGCCGGTGCTTCTCGAACGCAACCCGGAACTCGTCCGGTGACATGCCGAACGCTTCCTCGAACTCGTGCCGCCCGCCTCCCAGCCGGAAGAACTCCATGAGCGCGTCCACGCCCCTTCGGTCCACAAGCCACTCAACTGCGAGGAAGCCGATGTCCCGGGAGTGAACCGTGCCTTCAATGCTGGCGAGAGCCCTGTTCATGTCTTCACCGAAGAACCCCACACCGACTCCCGACCAGGCCAACCGGGCAGCCTCTCGCCTCCAGTTCAATGTCCACCGCCCCTGTTCCTCCGCGTAGTGAGTGCTTGCGTAGATCGCCGACCCTTCCGCGAGCCAGTTGGTCCAACCGGCCCCGTGGGGCGGGCTGACCAGCCCAAGGTGGTGCTGGAGAAGGTGGAAGTACTCGTGTGCAATCGGTCCGCCATGCTCCTTCTCGTCCTCATCGCAGGTCTCGAGCACGATGTAAATCTCCGGCGGCCAGACGAATCCGTCGCACGTGAACCAGGCGGGCAGGTCTGACTGACGGACGTCGCTCCCGTACCGTTCGCGGTACGGCTCGGTCAGCAGCTCACGCTCCGTCGAGATGTAGAGCGTGAACTCCGATGTCACCACGCCGAAGCGCTCGTGGTGGTGCACCTGGACGCTCTTGACCTCCCGGGTGATCGCCGCGCGCTCCTCGTCCGTCCAGTCCCCCAGGAACACGATCTCCGGCTCGGGCACGTCCAGCCGCGCCCACCGCTCCTCCACCGTCTCGTCCCCGGAACCGCACGCCGCCGCGTACACGGCGGCAACCGTCAACACCAACAAGCCTGCCGCCGCTGAGGGCATGAGCCACACGGGCGCAGCTTACACACCTACCTGAGCCAACAGGCACAGCTGCTAGCGCTGGGGAGGCACTGATCCGTGATACCCTGCCGGCATTCTGCACTCCCTCATATGAGGATGTTGCTGATCCCCTGGTGGTTCTCCGACAGCGTCCTGGAGAGCGTGGTGCGGGGCGATCGCATCCGCTACAGGGTGCTCGACGACATGGACGGGAAAGACGACTACCGGCGCGGCCAGTGGCCCCACGAGGGTTAGGCTCATGAAAGAATGGCTCTCCCGGTTCCTCGCACGGGTGCTCGCTAGCGGGAACATGACCGTAGGGACTCATCACTACCTCGGGAGGCTGTCGGCATCGGACGACGTGGAGGAGCGGAACGCTGCCCGCACCGTACTCGGGCTGCCACCGGAGGAAGAGGAGAAGTAACCCATGGTGAAGCGGCTACTCCGATGGACCCAATCCTGCAGAGGAGCTGCGTCAGGGCGGCACGAAGGCTGCCCACGAGGCGCCTAGATGGCGCGCCAGCGTACTGGCCGTCCCTCGCCACCCCACCTG
Source organism: Tepidiformaceae bacterium (assembly GCA_965203115.1). GTDB lineage: Bacteria > Chloroflexota > Dehalococcoidia > Tepidiformales > Tepidiformaceae > UBA2991. The sequence goes on from OZ241859.1 coordinate 1,229,917, forward strand.
GGGCCGGAACTGGAGCTCGCCCGCGAGGAGCGGCGCTTGGCGGCAGAGGCCCTCGACACCGTTCTGTTCATCATCACACTCGGCATCGGCTGGCTGGTCTGGTTCCTCGTCGAGGCAACGAACGGCCAGACGCCGGCCAAGCGCATCTTCGGTATGCGCGTGGTCCGAAGCGATGGCAGCCCTGTGGGCTGGCGGTACATGGTGCTGCGGGACATCGTCGTGAAGGTGCTCGTCTTCATGGTGATTGACCAGCTCGTTTTCTACCTGGTCTGGCCCGACAGCCTGTGGTGGTGGACGGTTTCGATGGGAGCCTGGGCCCTCGCTGCCATGTGGTGCACCTGGGACCGGAACGTGCAGTGCCTCTGGGACAAGGTACTCAGGACGTACGTCGTACGAACGTCGGCCCCGTGAAGCGAGTACTGCGGTGGATCGCCCGGCTGTTCTATCAGCCCGATCTGGGCATCAGCCTGACACGATGGCGGCCCGATCGAAGTCCAACTCATCGGCGTCCGTCGAGAGGGTACTTCCGTGGTCCCAGACGGCCTTCACCCCGGGGGCGAGTCCGCCCATCGACGCGTCGAGCTATCTCCCACGGGGCTCCCACTCGTACGAGGCGGCGATCTCGGTGATGATGGCCCGGTTCTCCTCTCCCTCACCGAACTCGACAATCGCCGGCCTTCGGGCGAACAGCGCCTTCTACGCCGACCGGGTCGGCTCGTGGGTGCTACCCTGCCGAGGCGAGGAGGAGCCGCGATGAAGGGCATGAAGGAAGTGCTCTCCCGCATCATCGCCTGGCTGAACATGGAGTCCCGTACGCCCAACACGCCCGATGCCGAGCGGCGTGTCCGGAAACTGAAAGAAGGGCAGTCGAAAGGTCTCCTCGACTGATAGCCAGGGCCATGCTCATCCGATTCCTCCTCAAGGTCCGCGATCTGCTGAGCGAGGGTATCCGCGAGGCGGCGCGCGCAGACATGTTGGCGAGCGGCATCTACCGTCAGAAGGAACCGCCATCCCCGCCAGCCCCCATCAAGGCGACCATCAGCAGCAGGTGCCCCACGGCAAGCCGGACGCGCTCCATAAGGAGTACACGCCGGGTGAGCTGGTACGAGCGCATCCGTGAGAGCAGCCTCTACCGGGAGTACCTGCGCTCGCCCCTGGACGACCGATGGAGCGGTATGTTTTCAGGACCATCAACCTTGGGGCCTCATAAAGGGCATGGCCGCCGCCATCGCCACCCCCTGGATGCACCTCTGGTATCCCCTCCAGGTGGAATATCCCGCACGAGCCAGACTGTTCATGGCGCAGGTGCTGCGCTGCTCGGGGGTTCCGCTCGTGCTCCACAGCGACCGCCACGCCGCGCTCCAGGTCTCGGGGCAGCAGCGCAAGGGAGGGCAGGAGCCACTCAGTGCGCGCAGGCGATGGCGGACTCGCTCCTCCACCATGGCCCGCGCACCGCAGGCGAAAAGGGCGTGCGTCGAGAGTGCGGCCGGGATCCTCCAAACGGGCCTGCCACCCAGCTCAGTGCGACCGCATCGAGCGGCTCCTCGAGTGCCACGCTTCGGTGCTACCGCCCGCCCCGCTCATGCGCCTGCTCCGCGTATTCCTCCTCCGTGATCACCCCCTCCTCGCGCAGATTCGCCAGCTTTTCCATCCTTGAGGTGTCAGGTCGAGGGGGAGCCCCCCAGGCCTGCTGCCTCGCATAGCCCTCGATTGAGACGACGTAGGTTCTAGCCAGCTTGTCCCACAGGCACTGGGTGTTGACGTCGACGAGGCACCACAGCCCACCCAGGGCGAACACGAAGAAGCAAATCGCTAGGCTCGGGACGTCCAGGGCCACGGCTAGGCCCAACAACAGCGCCGCGAACAACAGCTCCCGCCTGGCGAGCGTTCTGAACAGGCCCGACGTGGCGCCGTCGGCGCGGACCACGCGCGTACGCAAGATCTGCTTCCCGGGGCTCTGTCCGCGCCGTGCCACGACTAGGAACCAGGCAAGCCACAGTCCTCCTCCGGCCACGAACCAGAGCAACGCCGCTTCGTCCGGCTCTTCCCTGACGATCACGGGAGGAGCGCCTCCTCCGCCTTGAACGCTTACTCCCGAAAGCGTGCTCGTCCCCGACCTCTCTCCCACGTAGCCGCCGAATACGATCAAGAGACACAGCAGCGTGTAATCGATGAGGTAGCCGCCGAGCCGTCGCGGTCCGCTCGCCAGACTTTCCTCTACGCTACGGATCGGCGAAATGGGGGGCATTACCACAAGCTCGCTTCCTCTCCGCTGGGGAAACTACAGTCTTTCCAGCGCCCGCGCCCGGCGCTTCTGGTACTCCTCGTCGGTCAATAGACCACGGTCGCGAAGGTCTTCGAGCGTGCGGAGATCCTTGGCTGTCTGCTGTGTGCTAAACAGAACCCGGGAGCGCGCCTGCGCGTACGCCACCGGAACTACATGCATCCCCACCACCTTGTCCCACAGGCATTGCCGGTTCGTATCCCAGAGGAGCCACAGCCCTCCCAGCACGAACACGCCGAACACCCCGAAGGAGAGTACGGTTCCGGCGACACCTGTGATCTGGCCTGCCAGAAACAGGAGCATCCCCAAGCCGAAGAAACCCCGGAGCAACCAGTCCCGCGCCAGAACCTTCCAGGTGCTCGGCACGCCGCCGTCCCTGCGGATCACGCAGAGCCCCAGGAGTCCCGTCCCGGGGCTCTGTCCGCGTCGGGCCGGGTTTCGGCAACAGAGCATCCAGACAGCCGCCACGATGAGCAGGAGACCGATTTCGCTGTTGGAGAAGAACTCCCATATCCATCCGATGATGCCGAACGCGATTAGAACGAAGAGCATTTCCAGCAAGAACGCCCCCGGGCGTCGGCTGGCGCTCGCGTGTTTGATGCTGGCGTGCGGGGGCTGCGTCCTTTCCATCAGCTCCGGCGCTCCCGGCCCCACCGCGTGTCCGATGTCCGTCATTTTCGGAACGGGAAGCGTTGGCCGCAGTCTACGCACGCTACGAACGGCCCGGACTGGACCAACAACGATGGCTGGCTGACCCAGGCGCCACTGGGGGAGTGGCACGGGGTTGCGAAACAAGGCGTTTCCGAGAGGGGCGGCCCGGGAGCCGGCCCTACTCAGGGAAAGGCTGCGGCGCGCCGTAGATGTCCTCCAGCGACGCGAAGACGTCGGGGAAGTCGTTCCGAATCAGCTCCCTGCTCGTAGCCCGTGGGCCCACCTCATCGGTGACGCCGAAGTAGGCGCTGCTGAGAACCGCGAAGAACTCGAAGACATCATGCATCATGTGGGTTCCCGGGTAGACGTTCGCCTTCAGGGCTGCCTCATAGAACCGTGCCCACTCCTCGTCGTCCTCCGCGGTCAGGCAGAGGTTCTGGATCCCGTGCGCGAACTCGTGGACGGTGATATTCAGGTTCAACTGCGACTGGTCTCCGATCAGCGACTCTTCGGACGTGGCCGACACCGGCTGGCCCGCAACCGCGCCCAGACCGCGGATGGCCATGGATTCATAGGTCCGGCCGGTGAAGTCCGCCCGGCCGGCCAACCACGCGAACTCCGGCAAAGTGGTCACGAACTCGTCCTCGGGGATGATGGCCAGGGCGGCGCCCACGTCCGCCAGGCAGGCGACGATGTCCTCCCTCGCCGTCCCCAGCATCCAGCGGATCACCTCTCCCGCTGCGGTGAGGGCGGCGGGATCCACCTGTGCGGTCGCCTTGATCAGGACGCCATCAACGAGGAGGGCCTGCGTGTAGTAGTCGGAGGGCACCGGGGCAACCTGCAGGGTGTCGAGCGTGGCCCGCCGCGCCGCGCCGTGAGCCGCCACATCTCCCTCGCACAGCCAGCCAACGATCCGGACTCCGGCGTTCAGGCCGTGCCATCCCTCGGTCACGGCGATCCGCTCCACGGCGTCGATCACGCAATCTTGCGGGACTTCCTGCCGCCGGTATCGCAGCTCATAGAAGACCTGCTCCCCGACCGTAATCTCCTCCATTGAGGTGAACTCGAACAGCGAGTAGGAAGGCCACTCGCTCGCTACTTCCTGCTCCAGTCCGTCCCTGACCGCCGCGGCGTACTGCGCGAGTGTGCGCCCGATTGCTCCTGCAGGCCTGGCGGAGAGGACGGCCCAGGGTTCGCGGCGCTCGTACCGGTGCCGCGCCCACCTACTCCAGCCCTCCTCGAAACTGATGACGTATCCGATCTCTGCGAACGCTCCATGGATGGCCGTCCTGAGGGGATCCGGCCTTGGGGCGGGAACCTCGGGCAGTGGCACGTCGAGGCTGATGTCTCCGAAACGGAAGCGACCGGTGCTGCTGACCCCGTCGTCAAGCGGTAACGGGATCGTCCCCAGCGTTCGCCACGAGCCGCCAGCCGGACGGCCGCTGATGTAGATGCTCGCGCTGTCTCCCACGTCCTGCCAGACACGGACTTCGACGGTCGCGGGGTCTGGTCGGCCCTGCAGGGGGACATCGACCGCGACGTCCCCGAAGCGGAACCTGCCCGAACTGCTGACCCCGTCGTCAAGCGGTAACGGGATCGTCCCCAGCGTTCGCCACGAGCCGCCGGCCGAACGGGCACTGATGTAGATGCTCAGCTCGTCCTCGACTTCCTGCCAGACGCGGACTTCGACGGTCGCCGCCCCCGGTTCTCCGGAACCGGACTGAGCGAGAGCTCCCATCGAAGCGGTGAACGGAAGGGCCACGAGCACAGCGACCAACAGGAGAGCGCGTGTCATGCGAGAGACCTACTCTGGTGGGCTGAAGGCGGGAGTATAGGCCCCACTCCGACTCACGGCCCACGGGGGCTCCCGCTCCCGGAGTATCGTCCTAGTGATGGGCTTGCCGCCTTAGGTGCCCAACCGTCAGCGAGGATTACCACTGGTTCGCCACGTCCGCTAAAGTCCGCGCGAGCTGTTGATGCCCACCACCTGCCGTCTAGTGCTCATTGGAATCGCAGTGGTCGCGACACTGGCGCTCGGGGTTGGCGGGTCGGCAAGTCCAACGGAAGCGCAGGAACCGCTCTCCCGCATCCAGGGGACCGTGATCGATGCAGACGGCGAACCCGTGAGCAGAATGGCGATCGGCCTGCAGGGTCGTGGGGAGTCGGAGGGAGAGAACTACCGGGGAGCCACCGAGGACGACGGGACGTTCTCATTCGATGTACCCGATGGCACCTACCGCCTGGTCACGACCGCGGCCGTAAGCAAGTGCACGGCCACGGGGTATGACAACCCCGATTCCGAATGGGAAGTCACGATTGCCGTAGAGGGCCAGGACATCACCGGGATTCAGGTTACCTTCTCAGGTGAACGCAGCCCTGCCCACACGCTTGTCTACTGCGGCTTCCCCGATGAGACGCTCGGCCACATCAGGGGAACCGTGACGGACCCCGACGGCCAGCCCGTTGCAGATCTGTGGATCAGCGGCAACGTCCACCGCGACCCGAGAGGGGTCTACGACGGGGACACCACTGCCTCGGACGGCACCTTTCACCTCCGGTTGAGACATGGCATCTACTGGCTGCATACCCATACCGACGGCTACAGCGAGTGCACGGTCTCGGGCTACGGCGCTCCGAGCGCGCAGGTCTCTGCCGTCTTCGACACAAGAGCCGGCGAGGTGGCCGGTCTCCACGTCGTCGTCTCTGGATCGAGTTCCGAGAGTGCCGTTTGGTCCGCATGCAACTTCGATACACCCCTGCCCCGGATCGAGGGCACGGTGCTGGGAGCTGATGGCGTCCCTCTGGAAGGGATCTCGGTCCGTGCCTTTGGTGAACTCGGAAACGACAATTTCGGTCCCTGGACCGGACCGGATACGGGCCCGGACGGGACGTTCTCAATAGAGACTCCCGATGGCTCGTTCGCGGTTCAGCTCTTTCGGACGATCGAAGGGGTTGAGTGCAGCCTCGGCTACGTGGACGCGGAGACGGGACACACATTCTCTTCCCCGGTGAACCGGACCGTCATCAGCGGCGAGCCGGCAACAGGACTAACTGTCCGACTGCCCAGCACCCCCTCCGCCCTCTGCAGGCCCATCACAGGCATCGTGACCGGCAGCGACGGGGAGTCACTCGGGGTAGCTTCCGTGGCGGCAGACGCACTTGGCCCGCTGGTTGGGGTGGGGGCGAACGGGGCTACAAGCGAGGACGGCACGTTCACGCTCTACGGCCAGCCAGGGGCCTACCACGTACTCCTCGCTACAAGAGGGGGAAGCAGATGCACGATCGCCCCCAGTACTGATCCTGAGCCCGGCGCTCGCGCCCGTATCCAGGTAGGCGAGAGTGGCGCCCGCGGCCTTCGCATCGTTGTCTCGGGTGAGCCCAGCGACACGCTGCTGCGGTTCTACTGCTCGGTCGCCCCGAGGATGTTGACCACCGAGCTCCAACCGGGGTGGAATCTTGCCGGCTGGACCGGAAGCGAAGCCGATGCCTCGGAGCTCTTCGGCGCCATTCCGGGCCTTGAAGTCGTGCATGCCTGGGATGCTGAAGAGGAACGCTTCCTGACGGCAGCCGCGGGCGTGCCCGACGAAGTCCGCGACCTCAGGACGCTTACGCCGGGGATAGGACTGTGGCTCTACCTGGGTGGAACGGATCCGGTGGAGTGGACGCGACCGTTCCTGCCTGAGAGCGGCTTCGTCACCCTGGCGGAAGGATGGAATCTCGTGTCCTGGAGCGGGGAGGACGGGTTGAGCGTCGACGAGGCGCTAGGGGTTCTTGGCGCCGAGCTGAAGGCTGCAGCGGCATGGGACGCCGCGAGCGGGCGGGAACTGCACTACTTCCCGGCGGCCCCGGCGACTGAAAGCACGCTGCGACAGCTCTCTCGCGGTGGCGCGCTGTGGATCGAGGTGTCGGCGGGCCGCCCCTGGCTCCAGACGGGAATCACGGCAACGGTCGAATTCGGCAAGGAGTATTCCGAGGCCCGACGAACCGAACTACGAGCGCTCGTCGACACAGCCCTGGCCTTCTACGCTCATCGGTTTGGCGTTTTCGTTCCGGGAATCACCGTGCGTTACCGGGACGACCACGAACAGGGGTGTTTCTATTCCACCAAGACCATCTCACTGAAGGAGCGCTGCTGGACGGCGATCGGGCACGAGTATGGACATGCCGTTCAGGAGCACCTGGCCGGCCCGGGAAGCAGCCCACAATGGATCCTCGAGGGTGTGGCGAACCGCTGGTCAGCCCAGTTCCATGACGCCCGAGGCTTCCGCACCTACGCCGACCACCTTCGCGACACCGTGCATCCGCATGCAAGGCGGACACTCACCCCGCTTGAGGATCTCGAAGCGAGCCTCTCCGACGGAGGGCTGACGCACAACTACAACCTCATTCATGTGGCGATCGACTACCTCGTCGAGCTGGTCGGCGAAGACCGCACGTTCCAGTACTACCGCGAGCGTGCCAACTACCGGACCTGGCAAGACGCGTTCCACGGGACGTTTGGGCTGAGTGTGGACGACTTCTACACAGACTTCGCCGAATACCGTGAAGCAAACTTCGCTCCGTTCGAGGCGATTCAGGGTGTCGCCGTCACCTCGGGCGGTGAACCCCTGGGAGGACTCTGGCTGGGCGCGTTCCCCCCTGGGGAGTCAGGCTACCTCGGCGCGAGTACGGCCGGGGATGGAACGTTCACGCTTCGCGTGCCTGACGGGGCGTATCGCCTGGAGCTCCACACCGATGTCGCCAGTACCTGCACAGTCAGTGGGTACGAGTCGGCAGTAGCGGGGCGGGAGGCGATCATCAGGGTGGACGGTGAAGGGGCTTCCGGAGTCCGCATTCTTGCGGGCGGACTTCCCGGCGACGAGGCCGTGTGGATTCCCTGCACCTTCGCCGAGTAAACGCTGCCGGGCGGCACGGGCAGGATCGCGCGCATGACTGAAGGCTAGGCTCTTCGACATTTGGGTGGACGCGGTGGCCGCAGGTGACCGCGGAAGGGGCAGGGCACCTTCACCGGGAGCCATAGTCAGCGAGACGAGGTCACTTCCCTGCGGTGGGCGGCGAACGACCCATAATAGTCATCGACGCTAATCCCGAAGATGGCCTCGAAGGCGTCCTGCCACGTGTCATGGTTCGACCGCTGGCGGTAGTAGTCGAAGGTCTTGTCCTCGCCCGCAAGGGTAACGAGCCAATCGACTGCCAGGTGTGCGACGTCGTAGTTCGGTCCGGCATGGTCTTCAAGGAAGAGGCTCGCCTCCATCGCTTCGAGCGGGATGGGCGTCCGCCTGGCACTGGGAAGCACGGTGTCTCGAACGTGAACGCCGTACGGCGTCTCTCCCGTAGCGTCGTAGTACAGCGCCGACCACCGATTGGCCACACCCTCGGTGATCCAGGCAGGGATGGTATCGACCACCTTGACGAGGGAGTCTTGCAGCGCGTGGCTGTACTCGTGCGGGAGAGCGCGGAGATAGGAGTCGTCAAGGTGCACGGTGCCCCGATAGTAGAAGCCACCCAGTGCCTCGATATGGCCGGTGATGAGAAACACGGCGCCCGGCGCAAGCAGCCCGTAGCGCTCGGCGAAATGGTCGATGGCGGCCTGGGCTGCATTGGTTGCGGCCCGTCGCGCTGCCTCAGGGACATCGCCCGTAGCCTCGACCGTCGCCTGCACGCTACCCGGCTGGAGCCAATGCTGAGCGCGGGCGGACTTGATCCAGATGCCCGCACCGGGCTGAAGTTGTTGGGGCGCGGATGCCGAGTAGTGGAGGAACTGCTGTGCCCCGGCATCCCAGGTGGCTCCAGTGGTCGGCGCTGCGCCTAGCGACATGAAGGCGTCTTCCACCGCGATGCCGGCATGACCGGCCCAGGCGACCAGGTTCCAGCCCTCCGCAAGGGAAACCAGGCCGCTCTGCGGGAGGACTGGCCGTGTCCAGGTCACCTCTTCGTCGCCCTGGATGTAGAGCCACAGCCCCATGCCGGGCTTGAGGAGCGACAGGCTGCCAAGGGAGACGCCGGCGTCGTTGCGGAAAGCCCCCCGGAACTGCTTCGCCTCGGCGTCCCACGAGTAGGCAACCTGCAGTCGCGGAAGCATCTCGAACATTGTCCCCGGATCAGCCTCACTCCCGGTCCACCCGACAAGGTTCCAGCCGGGATGGAGAACCGTTTCGATCGTGGGGGCGGGAAAGAAGCACCTGGACCATTCACGCGTGGAGCGGCGGTCGCCGGAGACGACGACTCGGACGCCCGTGATGTCCCTTCCATCGACAGCGACACTCGCCGGGCCGCCGGCGCCCGAAACCGCTGAGCCGGTGAGCGTGCACTCGCTTCCCGCGTTGGTCACGACGACTACGCGATAAAGGCCATCTGCTGCGTTGAGGTGGAACGTGCCGTCTTTCCCGGTTGGCGCAGCCTGACGCTCGACGGCCGACTCTCCAGGTCCATACATGATGATGCTGACTTTCTCGAGGGGATCGCCAGCAGCATCTGTGACCGTCCCGCGAATGCTCCGGCAGAGCTCGGCGCTGGGCGCCCGCAGTTCGATCCCGATCGGCGCCACTTCGCCGCCGTCGAAGACGATCCGGTGAGCATTCCGGGTTAGTTCGTACGGCTGTATGCGGACGCCGCCATTACCGAAATAGCCCAGGACGCACCTCGAGCCTCCGTCCTCGCGGTAGACCTGCAGGGCATAGCTGCCGTCCGGCACGGAGATGGCAAACCTGCCCTCGGCATCGGTGGCGGGAACGACCCACGGTCCCAGCGTGGGGCCGGTCGCGCCCCATGCCTCGACTGTCAGCCCCGCAAGCGGGTTGCCGCCGCCGTCAACCACTGTGCCTTCGAGCTTTGGAACGTCGGGGAAGGAGCATCTGAGGCGCGTGATCTCCGGATTGGGCGGCCCCGAGACCACGAGCCGGATGCCGGCCAGATCTGTGCCGGCAACCAGTACTCCACCACCCTCGTGGGCACTGGCGTGGTCCTGGAGGGTGCACGTGTTGCCTTCCGTTGTCCCGATAGACAGGCGATGTGTCCCTTCCGGCACATAGACCGTGAATGTTCCGTCGGCCCTCACCGCGGCTCCTGTCTGCACACCCTCCGGTCCCCCGTACCCGATGGCTCCCACGCTCATCCGGTGGTCTTCGAGAGGCGACCCTTCGGAGTCGGTAACGAGTCCCCGGATTGCCCTGCAGAGTTCGGGCAGGGAGGCGCGGAGGCTGAGGTCCACGCCGCTGACGGCAGAACCCTCTACAACGATGCGCTGGTGCCTGGGGGTTGGGATCGCACCGACGCGCTGTCCTCGGCGATCAAAGAGTCCAAGAAAGCACTCCCCTTCACCGCGGATGAGAGAGAGCTGAATCCAGTAAGCGCCGTCGGGCGCTCGACCCACGAATCTTCCAGCAGAGTCCGTAGTCCCCCACCAGAGACCGAAGGTCGCGGCCGTAGTCCCAAAAGCCCGAACTGACACACCGGACAGGGGTTCGCCGTCGGGCCCGACGACAGTGCCCTGGACTTCGTGCCGCGGCTCCTGCGCCGCCGCCGGCCCCGTCGACGTACCCAGGCCGAAGGCCAGCGCGGCAACCAACGCGAGGACCAAGAGGCACCGGCGCTGTGGAAGGGTTGCGCCTGGCACGCTGACGGCAGCCTCGAGCCGGCAACCCGCCACTGGCGGCCAGTTCCTACTCGGCAGCCCTTGCACCAACCTGCAGGCTATCCAGCAGTGTCTGCCTCAACGGGTCGTAGGCCAGATCTTCCTCTTCACAGACCCAGGTAATGGCCCGCACTCCGGCGGTCAGGCCATCCGCTGTCTCTGTCGCGGCGATGCGCTCCACGACGGAAAGCGTGCAGTACTCGGGGCTCTGCTGTCGGAGGTACCGCAACTCGAAGTACACCTGTCCTGCGGCTGAAACCTCGTCCAGTGACGTGAACTCGAATAACGAGTAGGAAGGCCACTCAGCGGCAATCTCGACCTCCAGGCCATCACGGATCGACTCGGCGTACTGTGCGAGCGTCAGTTCAACAGGCCCAAACGGGCTGACAAAGAGGGAAGTGGTGGGGTCGTCGCGCCGGTATTCGTGCCAAGATGGGCTTTCTACCGCGAGATTCCACCCGTCCTCCAGCGCGACGGTGTACTCCATCGCTCCGAAGGCTCCTGTGAACGTCGTTGTGGGCAGCGGCACCTCGACGCGGACGGCATTGCTCTGGTGGAACCGCCCTGAACGGCTCTCCATGGACATGTCGAGCGCCGTGTTCAGGGTGCGCCAACGGCCTCCCTCCGGACGCGTGCTCACGTACAGCAGCTCGGGGTTCGAGATACGACGCCAGACGGTCACCTCGACAGTCGCGGAGAGAGCCCCGCCAAGCGGCACCTCGACGAGGACGGCATTGCTCTGGTGGAAGCGTCCTGAGCGGCTCTCCATGGACATGTCGAGCGCGGTGTTCACCGTGCGCCATCTGCCCCCTTCGGGGCGGGTGCTCACGTACAGGAGCGTCGGGTCGGAGATGCGCCTCCACACCGTCACCTCAACTCCTGCCGTGGCTGGCTCTCCGGACACGGACTGGGCGAGCACTCCCGGCGCAATGGCGAACGGCAAGGCGGCGATGACCGCCAGCAGAAGGAACAGGCGAGCCACAGACACACCTCCAGGCTCAGGTGAGCCGGGACTATACATGGCGACATGGCGGCGAGCGCCTCCCCGCCCTTCGGGGACAGCGCGAATCCCCTGAGGTTGGCTCACCACCAGGGGAGACTGTTCCACCGCACGTCCACGTGGCGGCATCCGCGGTCGTCGCGTTGGCGACGGTTGACTCGCGAGGGCGCTTTGACCGTCGTCGGAGCGCAGGGCTATGGCTTCACTGATGAGTGGACCTCGAGGAGACCGGAGAAGCCGGCCCGCCTGCTTGCCACCCGTCCCGGCCGTCTCAGGACTCGCAGTGCTCCTCGGCAAGCTTCGTGAGGGTCGTCGGGATCTGGATGAGGAGATCGGTCTGGTCCTTGTCCTCGTCCCCGAATGGCGCCGCTCCCTCGTCCCTTGTTTCCAACCCGCCACATGTGCGTCAGGGGCACGCCTCTGATGGAATCTGCACCTGAATGCCAGAGATGTCGGAGTCGGAGACCCGCACATCAGTCGCCCGGTACCAGTCGCCGGCCGGTTCGCCCCGTCGGTAGTAGACGGAGCAACCATCACTCAGGGCTACGCCAATGCGATACGACCCGTCGCGGGGCACTGACAGTGCGAAACTCCCATCGCCGCTGGTGCGCTGGCTCTGACGCCAAGTGTCCCCTCGGTCCAGAATCCACACATGTATGCCTTGGAGGGGGCCAAATTCGGGGGACACGACCGTGCCTTCGACCTTCCTGCAGAACTCGGTATGGACTCGCAGATTCAACGGACTCTCTGAAGAGCTGTCGAATGAGAACTCTCTGCCAAGAGCCTGTGAGAACGTTGCGCCAGCTTCTCCGATCCAATATCCGCACCCCTCCAGCGGAAATAGCTGGGCCCGTTGGCTCTCCCCTGCGAAAACCTCGGCAACGAACTTTCCCCGGGCATCAGTGAGTGCACTGCTGACATACCCCGAGTGAATGCCGGATGCCTGTGCAAGAGCCACCCGCACCCCGGCCACGCCACCACCCTCTTCGTCCTGTACGTACCCTTCTACGAACGCCGTTACGCTAGGGTCACGCCCATAGAAGTCCTCTCTCGCCGTGGGGCTGCCGCGCTGCGCACCGTACCGGTCATAGAACTCCTCCAGTGGAAGCCCGAACGCGAGGCGAAATGCGTCTTCCCATCTACTGGCCGAGTCCCACCGGCCCTCGGGGCCAATCTGCTGCGGCGCCATCTGCCGCCAAAACTCGACCAGGGGTTCCGCTCCGACCGATTCATCCAGTAGCTTCGCCGCGAGCACGCCCAGAACGTACTCACATCCGAAGGTGCGGTGCTGAGCGGCCTGCAAGGTCACGTGCCCGCACGTTCCCGTCTCCGTGTGCGTGTAGTATTCCCATGGATTAGCCGGGCCCGTGAGGTCATGCTTGAACATCATCCAGGTGGCCTGGCCTTCTACCACCCATATGGGCGCGCTGAAGAAGTTAAAGCCAGCAAGCTGCTGCTGGATAACATGGAAGTACTCATGTAGCATCACAGAAGCTGCGCCCTTATCTCGCGCAGGTGATGGTGAAGTATAGGCAGGAAACACTATCCTTTCCGCACTTCCAGTGGCAATGTTCCTCGCATCGTGGTAGGCCAATACTTCTCTGACTGCGCTTGATAGCTCCGTGCCATTAAGCACGCCTCTTTCAAATATCCAGATATCTAGAGTGGTTGGGTCTGCCTCTAACCCCAATCCCTCTCCGTAAAAGTCAACCACTTCCCGCACAATATCGGTATAGTACGCTTGCCGAGCTTCTGAAAATTTGCCGAAAAAGGAGATGTTCGGCAACGAGCCCGTAGGCTGCAGCCAGGGCACATCACGTGCCACTTCGACCAACATGGGGTCGCCGCGCAGGACGCTCTCCAGGCGGAGGTTCTCGGGATCCTGTGAGGGACGATAGTCGTGCCCTCCCACGTTCATTCGCACGAGCGACCGGCCAATGCCCCTTGCCACATCCTCGATGGACCAGCCGCTGGGACCCGCCCACGACACCCAGTTGATCCCTTGATGAAGCTCGACCAGTCCTACCTCGGGCTCGGTCTGGCTAATCCAGGGGACCGACTCTTCGCTGCCGTTCCAGACCAACACAGCCATGCCCGGGTCAATGGCGTCCAGCGTCCAGAACCGCGCAGGTGCGCCCGGCGCGGCCCAGCGCCACTCTCGCTCTTCGGCGTCCCAGAACCAAACGATTTCAATCTGGGGAATCGCCTCAAACAGGTCCCCAACGGCAATCGACTCCTCAATCCAGCCAACAAAGTTCTGGCCCGGTTCCAGCAGGACCGGAGAACCGGCTTCCACGTCGTCCTCATCCGCCGCCGCCAAGCCAGGCCCTGTTGCCACGACGGTCGCCACGCTCATGACGAGCACCATCAGCGCGCGCAGGCTTGCTGCGTGGGTCTCGGAGTTCAAGATTGGCCTCCAGGGGCACACAGTAGTCGCCGATGACAGCGGTAGCCCCATCACTGAGACAGGTGGGGGGCATTGAAAGCTCGCGCGGACCTTACCGGACGTGGCGCACCAGTGGTAATTCGTGCGATTGTTCGCGGTGGTCGCCTCAGGTGTCTTCGTGAGCACTGTGGCAGCGCAGCCAGTAGGGTTTCCGTGTCTCCCTGCGCGCCCCTGTACGTCCCCGCCGACTGTTCGGTGATAGTCTCCAGCGAGCTTCGAACGGCTGGCCTGGTCTTCCTGTCAGGACGCAATACACCTGACGGGGACGTACTCCGAACGTTCGAGTTGGCCGTGGGCTGCAGGCGAACCTCGCACCTGCCAATCGGAATTGTCCGCGCTATGCTGCCGGAGCCTGTCGGTACTCGACTTGCGGAGGAGTGACGTGCCCATGGCCAGGTCTTCAGTCCCCGGCGGAGTGCGCTCCGCCATGGGTACCCCGTCACGTGTTGGATTGTGTCTGGGGCTGCTCGTTGTGGCCCTGCTGGCGGTAGAGTCGGTGGCCGCACAGGGATCGGCCGCGTCCGCAAACGTTGAGGTCACCGTCTGGCGACGCATCTCGAATCCCGCCCAGCTCTACGTCAGTACGCGCCCCGAAGGCGGCAGCTGGCGAACCCTGAACACCGCGCTTGACATGTCCCGGCGCAGCGCATCGGGGCGCTTCCACCAGAGCAATGCGGTGACGGTGAGCGTGCCACTCGGGGATCTAACGGCGAATGTGGAGGTCACCGTCTGGCGGAGGGTAGCCAACCCGGAGCGGCTCTATGTCAGCACGCGCCCGGAAGGAGGCAGCTGGCGGACGCTGAACACCGCGCTCGACATGTCCCGCCGGAGCGCTTCCGGTCGCTTCCACCAGAGCAACGCCGTCCTCGTCGAGGTGCCCTTCCCGGACACAGCTCCCGTCGGACCACCTGGTGTCATTCGGTTCTCGCCGGAACTGACCGAGTCGCAGCGTGAGCGCTTTACCAACGATGTGCGCTACGCAGAGCAACTCCTCGCTGATCGCTTTGATGTTGAGCAAGACCGCTACACACTCTATGCGGCTCACGACTGGAGGGATGCGTACGACCTGCTGACTGAGCATGGGCTATCGCCGAGTTTCTCCCGCGAGCAAGCAAGTGGCGGATGTCCGTTGCTCGCCAATCCGTTCATCTACAACCTGATCTTGATCAACCCTGCGTGTTATCGCGATGCGACCGGAGCAGGCTATAGCGTCGCCAATGCGGCTGTACAAACTGCGCGCCTGACTACACCACTCGATCGCGACTTATGGCACGGCTTCATGACGTACGTAGCCGTCGCAACTCTCGGAAAAGAACAAGAAGCAAACGTCATTTCCGCTACCGTAGCGGAAGCACGTGCTTTTTCCGTGTCGCTGGAGGAGGCTCATAATGCCGAAATACCACTTGACACACGTCCGCTGCAATTCCTCACAATCATCTACCTGGCCGAAACATTTGGAGACCGGGACCTATACAAGTATTTCGAGAGTCTCTCGAGTGGAAACAGTACCGAAGCGGCACTTCAAGACGCATTTGGCCTGTCGCTAGAGGAATTTCACAAGAACTTCGAGTTCTATCGTGGAATAGTAGCGGAACCAATTGCATCAGAGTCGGAACGAATTCTTATCCTGGGGGAAGGCGCCCTGGAGAAGGCTGCCGAGATTCGGGACATTGTCTCGACCGTCGAGCAGTGGTTTGAGGAGAGATTCGCCTATCCTGCGGGCAACGCGGTGTGGAGGGTGGATTCGCGAGATTCCGGTTGCGGCAACGCCGCATCGACGGCTATCTGGATTGGTGAGCCCTGCCTGGTATCGGCAACTGCATACGCTCACGAGTACTTTCACCTCCTTCAGAGGGACTGGTCGACGCCAGAAGGCGAGGGATACGGGAGCGCAAGAAGCTATCCGCCTTTCATGCTTGAGGGCTCGGCGGCATATATCCATGCTCGGTACAGGGCTGATGCGTCGGGACGCGCGTGGTCTGACATCAGAGCGGACATTGTGACTGCTGTGAGGGATCTTGAAATCGCGCTTGACGATCCAACATTCCGCATCCATCCATCGCTGCCCGAGTACACGCTGGGTGCACTGGCCGTGGAATGGCTCGAGGCCCGCAGTGGCAAGTCCGTCGCTGACTACTACTACGCTCTGTCGCAGCAGGAGTTGAGGGCTGAGGATGGTGATCGCCGATTCGACCTGGCCGGCGAACGAGCCTTTCGAGCGTTCTGGGGACTCACAAGCGAGGAGTTCTATCGTCAGTTCGCCTGTTGGAGAGACCGGGGGTTTCCGATTGCGGAAGTTGGGAAGGAGTGCGTGACCTCATAGTCACCGCCGCTCGTTAGCAGCCTCAACAAGGTCAGGTCCTCGCGACGAGCGGACGTACCCTGATACGCAAGGCGCATGGCGACCACCTCGATTGCGCTCCACGGCGTCATCCTGGCCTGTGGCAGGCGGACGTTCCCTACCCGACCAGGTCCGCGGGAATCGCGTCGTGCTGGCGAGCCCCGCGCGAGTGACTGTCATCGCGTTCCTCCGTGCGGACCAACTCTACCCTCCCTCACTCGAAGGGCGGCGCGACCTCCAGCCGGTGCTCTTCGAAGGCGATGTGGAAGTCGTCGAGCGTCATCCCGAAGGCCGCTTCGAAGGCCGCCTTGTGGCCGCCTTGTGGCCGCCCAGCCGGAAGAACCTGAGAATCGAGCCCTCGCCCGCCCGCTCGACGAGCCAGTCCACCGCCAGGAAGCCCACCTCGTACGCATGCTGCCAGGTGTAGATCTCCACCGAGAAAGTCCCGCGTGGCAGTGGCTCTCCTGTGTCCGACCAGCTGTATCGCGCTCCGAAACGCCGTTCCTCGACGGTCGTGCGGCCCCTCGCTTCGCTGTGGAGAGCCATCGCGTACTCGGCTGATCCTTCAATGAGCCAGATTCTCCAGGCAATGCTGTCCCAGGTCTCGGCAGCAAACTGGGCGCCGGACGCAATCTGGAGGACGTGGAAGTACTCGTGCGCGAGCATGTCGGCAGTTGTCCGCCCCCACCCGGAGCAGTTCTCGATGAGGACGAAGACCGCCGTCGCCGTCGTGAATCCACCGCACGGGAACCAGCCCAGTTGACTCCCGGGGTACAGCCTGGCGTAGGCCGCCTGCAAATTGATGAACCTGGTGGACAGGTAGATGGTGAAGTCCGACGTCACGATGTCGAAGCGCTGGTGGAACAGGACCTGTGCCGCCTGGACCTCCCGCAGGAGCGCAACCTGCTCCTCCTCGCTGAACTCACCAAAGAACACGATCTTGGGTTCGGCGACGCCCAGCCGCGTCCAGCGTTCATCGACTTGCTCCGGACCAGGCGCGCTGCAGACGGAGAAGAGCGCCACGGCCACTCCGAACGTCACTGCCGCCCCGAGAACCACGAGGGTGGCAATCCCGGTGCGTGTGAGCCTTGGCAAGCCACGTCCCCGGAGTCCTCTCATGGCCCGCAGTGCTCCGCGATCAGCGACTCCCGCGTTTCGGGAAGCTCGATGACAATCCCGACCCGGTCTCGCTCCCCGTCCGAAAAGGGTTCGGCCCCATCGTCCGTGGTGAACAAGCTCCCGTCACTGTCGCCGACAAACCCATCCTCACCCCAGGCACCGACGGGAACCCAGCTTCCAATGATGTTGTCGTCGCTGGGGCACTGGAACGACAGGGCGATCGTGTAGCCGCTCCCGGGCCCCGCGAAGTCGAACGCTCCTTGTGCGCTTGTTGGGCCTCCGCCCGCCCACCACCACTCGTCGCCTATCGGGACAATCGCACTCGCGTGCACATCCTCGAAGGGCCGACCGTCGGAGTCGAAGACCGCGCCCTGCACCCTCCGCTCAAAAGGCGGGGCGACGTCCAGCCGGTACTCTTCAAAGGCAAGTTCGAATTGGTCCAGGGTCATGGCGAACGCCTGCTCGAACGCCGCCTCGTGGGCGCCAAGTCGGAAGAACTTCAGGATGGCTTCCGGTCCGGTGCGCTCTACCAACCAATCCACCGCCAGGAAGCCGATGTTGTGGATGAAAGCGGAGGCATGGTTCGGATCTGTGAGCGAGTAAGCGTCCCTTGGGAGAGGTCGGGTCAGGGCCGACCAGGTGATTCGCAGCCCTTCGCGGCGGATATCGATGGGAATGCGGCCCTGGGCATCACTGACGAGGGCCTGTGCGTAGACGGCTGAGCCCTCCACGACCCATTCTGGCCAGACATTCCCGGTAACCGGGATGCTTCCCTCACGTTGCTGAAGGACATGAAAATACTCGTGTGCTAGGAATCCCCCCTCAGACTTGGCTTCGGGGCAGTCCTGCACGCTCACGATGATGGCTCCCGCGGGGTAGAAGAGGCCGCCGCAGGTGTAGCCAGCCTGCTGACCCTCGCCCAGAACTGAGGCAACGCGTTCGTTCAGCCGTTGAAGGTCGGTTGACAGGTAGACCGTGAAGTCTGACGTCACGGCCCCGAAGTGTTCCGCATAGATGACCTGGGCCGTCTTGAGTTCCCGCCTGAGGGACTCCCGCTCACCTCGTGTGAAGTCGCCAAGAAACACGAACTCGACCTCGGGGACCCCAAGGAGCTTCCAGCGTTCCTCGAACGGGTCCCTGTCGCTCGACCCCAACGTCAGCACAAACCCCAGCACCACGCCGAAGACGAGCGCGCCGGCCAGCGCGAAGAGGCTCGCAATACTCGTCCTGCTCATGGCCGTGCTCCCCACCTAGGGCTCGCAGTGCTTCTCGACGAGCGATTCCCTCGTCTCGGGTACCTCGATCACGAGGTCGGTGCGGTCGCGCTCCCCGTCCGCAAGTGGCTCCGGCCCTTCCTGGTGGTCTTCCAGATAACCGTCCGCGTCGGCAAGGAACCCGTCGGCGCCCCACTCGCCCACGTGGACCCACTCCCCCAGCACGCCCTCACCGCTGGGGCACTGGAGCCAGACCGCGATGGTGTAGCCGCTTCCGGGCGCAGCGAACTCGAAGCCCCCCTGCGTGTCCGTGTGGTCCCTCCCGGTCGGCCAGGCCTCACCTTCAATTCGCACCACCGCAGACACATAGGCTCGCTCGATGGCCTCGCCGCCCTCCCCAACGACCTTGCCCGCAGCTCTCTGCGCGAACGGTGGAGCCACCTGGCTGCGATGCCTTTCGAACGCCTCGTGAAACGCGTCCAGGCTCATGCCAAAGGCTGTTTCGAAAGAGGCCCTGTGTGCGCCCAGGCGGAAGAGCTTCAAGACGGCATCCGAACCAGCCCGTTCCACGAGCCACTCTACCGCCAGAAAGCCCACACCGGAGACGTGCGACTCGGAGTCGCCCTGAAGGAAGGGCTCTCCGAGGGAGGACCAGAGGATCTGTTCCCCCTTGCGACGGACCTCCAGGGGGCGGCGGCCCTGCGCGTCGTCCACGAGCGCGTTTGCGTACACGGCTGAGGCCAGGGGGAACCAGCGCAGCGAGCCCTCCGCGAAACTCACGGTCCCGGCCTGCCACTGCAGGATGAAGAAATAGACCCCTGCCAGATTCGCGCCAATGCCCCGGAACTCCTCCCGGCAGCCCTCGATCACGATGACGATGACGCCACGCACGGCCCCACCGTTACAGGTGAACGGAGCCCGCGGTACCCGGTCCGTATCGAGCTCCAGGGGTTTGGAGCGAAGGGGTGGCAATTGCCAGGTGATTGAAGCCACCGGCGACCGGTCCGCAGCGAGTCGTTCATCCAGCAGGTCGAAGTCCGCGCCGATGTAGACCGTGAAGCCCGAACTGACTGCCCCAAAGTGCTCCGCGTACACGACCTGCGCGGCCTTCAGCTCCCGCCTGATCGACTCCTGCTCGTCTTCCGTCACATCCCCCACGAAGACGAACTCAGCCTCCGGCACCCCCAGGTCAGGCCAGCGCTCTGCCGGGTCGGGCTTCCCTCCTCCGCACGCCAGGATGACGAACGCGAGCGCGCCCGCCAACACCACCAGGCCCGCGACTCCGCTACGGTTCAGGACCATGTCGTCTCCCCGCCTGCTCCCAGTGTTGGCGGCACCACCTGTACGTCACTGGACGACGGGAGCCTACGAGGGCTCTCCTCGTCCTCGAGCCAGCAGGCATCCCCGCGGGCGTGTCCGCAACCTCGGAGCGTGCAGGCTACAGACCCTGTCCACCGCTACCCCGACCCGAGCACGTCGTCGGGTTCCTCCGGATGCGAGGGCAGCCGTCGCAGCCTGGGACTCCGCACGACGACCAGTGCCACCCCCACGGCGAGCACGACCGCCGCGAGCAGGGTCCACCCACCACTACCCAGCAGCGCCACCCCCACGCGCTCAACCAGCGGCTGCAGCAGTTGGGCGGCGGCCAGCAGCGCGACGAAGATGCCCATCACTCGTCCGATGACCGCAATCGGCGTGTGCGACTGGAGCACCGTCAGCACGAGGATCCAGCGGAACCCTAGCGTGAGCCCGATGAGGAGGATCAACGCCGCCGTCACGCCGTAGATCCACGAGGCCCACACAGCCGCCGCCAGGAGAGCGAACGCGATGATCGCGACACTGAAGAGGAGCCCGGCGGACGGCACCCGCTGGACCACGCTGAGCACGACCGCGGTGAGGAACCAGCCCACGCTGATCATCGCGGTGAGGAAGACCCGTGCCCGAAGCTCGACCTCGAGCCACACCCCCGCCATCTCCACCGCCAGCCACGGTGTGATGAGCACCGAGACGAGCATCAGCAGGAACATCACGCGGAGCGGCCGCGACCCCCAGAGGAAGCGAAGGCCCTCGCCAATGTCGGCCCGTATCGGCACGCGGCGGGAACGGTCCCCCGAGTCCTCCTGGCCATCTGTCACCTGTTGCGGTTCGCGCGAGGGAAGGTCGAGCCGGCGCAGGAAGAACGCTCCCATCGCGACCACGATCGCCATGACGACGAACGCGGCCTCAATGCCCCAGAACCTGAGCATGGCGGACTGGAGCCCTGCTCCGACGGCCGCTCCGAGCAAGACCCCAAAGTGGTCCAGGGCGTTGGCGTTCAGGATGCGTTCCTTCGGCACGACCGCGGGGATGAGCGCGAGGCGGACGGGCTCCCCCAGCGCCAATCCCCCTATGGTGAGGATCGCCATCAGGACCACCAGCGGCAGCGACAGCACGTCTGCCGCCGCAAGGACGGCGGTGGCCAGCAGGAAGAGGCTGGTCAGCAGGTGACTGGCCATCAGCAACCGCCGCCGATCGCGGCGATCCGCGAGGAGGCCGGCGGGCAGTCCCAGCAGCAGCGCCGGAAGCGCCAGCGTCACCGTGAACAGCGCGTCAGGGTAGTCGCGATCCAGTAACTCCAGCACCACCCAGATGAGAGCGAAGGTGTGGGTGCCAGCGAACGCCCCCTGCGTGGCGTTCGCCGCCCACAGCCGCCGGTAGTTCCGGTAGCGGAACGAGGCGAACGGCTGCAGCCGTCGCCGCCGGTGGCCTTCGTAGCCGGGCCACTCCTCGGTATTCGTCGTCGGCGTCCCTCCCGGCCAGTGCGCGGGTCGCGCGACCCTACCAGCCGTTCGCTTCGCCTGCTACCTTTGCCTGGCCGCCCTCGGAAGCGCTTGGTCCATCAACGACGCGTGAATTCAGGGGAAAGCGCGCCACGCTCAACTTTCCCTTCCTTGACGGGCACCCGAACCGAAACGACGTGTTTCGAAGACAAGCGGTCGACCTCTTCAGGATCAACGATGCGCATGTGGGGTGCTCTGCGATCCCAAGCATCGGGACTTGGGGATATGGTCGCAGAACTCTCCGCCGTCTACGAACCCAAGTCCAAGACCAAAGTGAAGGTTCTCGATTTTGTCCAGTCTGGTGGCCTGCACGTACTGTACCGCGAACGTTTCGGTGGGAGGTTTCGCTGTAGACGTGGCGCCAGGAGCCGCCGCCCCTGCGCCCCGGCGGTGGTGGCCGGCGCCGGTGTCCACCATCGCCTCTCTCCGGCGACTTCCGGGCGCCCATGCTGTCCAACCGGATGGGCGCCGAGTTCCCTCGCCCCCTGTGCTGCTACCGTATCTTTCACATAAGAATTCACGTCGGAGTCACTGACAGAAGCATGTTTGCGTGGCACGATGCCCTGCCTGTTGAGACAATCTGGCCGGCCCGCCGGCCAGTGGCGCCCTCCACGAATCCGCCTCCCCCGCCCCCGGTGGGCTGCTTGCACGCCCCCTTCAAGCACCGACCCAGACGGGCAGCGGGAACCTGCCACCATATCTGTCACAGAATAATCACCAGAGATTCACACTTTGACCCTTCATCATCGGTATCATGGCAGGCGTGTCTCGCATCCTGATCACCACAGACCGTCCATCCTGTTGGCCGCGTTCCCCGGCCCCAGCGCTTGCTCGCTTCTTGTGCGTGCTAGCGGATCGGGCGTGATTTGCCGAGCTGTCGAATGCATTTCCGCCCTTCGAAAAGGAGAAACCGATGCCACGCATCATGTTCGCGGTAGTAGTCGCCGGGTTCCTGTTGGCCACTTCGAGCCTTGGGGACAGCCAACCGGCTCACGCTGCGGCCAACCAGCCGACCGTCTACAGGATTCACACACAGATGGTGCCCAACAACTGGGCGATGATACCCAGCGGCCTGGGGGTGGGAGACTCCTTCCGGCTGATCTTCGTCACCGACGGGACGACAACCGCGACCTCGCAGGTCGTGAGCTACTACAACGGGATTGTGCAGAACGAGGCCCAGACAAACACCGAGTTCAAGGCGGAAATGGCGCTCGTGTTCCGGGCCCTGGTTTCGGTCCACGAGGGCATAGACGCGAGGGGCAACACCCTGACGCGCCACCTTGGTGACACGCCCGACCCTGGTCACAGCTCCCCCATCTATTGGGTGAAGGGCGACAAGGTCGCCGATGATTACGCCGACTTCTACGACGGCAGTTGGGACTCCCGCAATTACCGGAACGCCAAGGGAGAGGACATACACCCGTCTGGCGGGCGCATTTGGACCGGCAGCAGAAACGACGGCACACCCGCCTACACGGAGGACATTCATTGGAGCCTGGCGCTTGGCAGCCCGGTTGCGTGGTGGAACCTCTTCCGGCAGACGGCGGCAACGGCCGAGGGGGAACGAAGATGGGGCCACGTCACGGGCAACGAAATCTACCTGGATTATCGGCCCTCCACCGACAGCTACCCCATTTACGGTGTGTCGCCGCTTTTCAAGGTCCGCGACGCCCTCGGCCCAAAGCCGATCATCAGCGGCCCCACGGGGAAGGTGACCGGTCCCTTCGACGTGACCATCACGTTCCCCGACGACCATCACATCAAGGGCATGGATCTGAGCGATGTGGTTGTGACTGGCGGAACGGCGTCGAACTTGCGGGGCCGCCACTACACGGACGCCGGCAAATACGGCGTGACGTTCACCGTCACCATCACGCCCGACTATGCGAAGAGCATCTATGACGAAGACCAGACCTCCGTCACTGTCAGCATGAACCCCGGCGCCGTGTCCGACCAGAACGGGTGGGGCAGCATCTGGTCGGACACCCACAGCGTCACGTCGTCGTACGTGGAGAGGGTGGCCACGACCATAGCCTTCGACAGCAACGACGTGGGCACGGTGCCACGTTCCTGGGCGTTCATTCCTTCCACCTCCCTCAAGGCCGGCGACAGCTTCCGGCTGCTGTTCGTCACTTCCGATACCAGAGACGCACACTCGAGAGAAATCGACGACTACAACCGCTTCGTCCAGAACGCTGCGGCCAGGAACGAACTATTCAATGGCTTCAGCAGCCGCTTCCGGGTCCTGGGTTCAACGTACTTCGTTGACGCCATAGACAATGCCAGTACAAGAGGGACCGGCGTGCCCATCTACTGGGTGCAGGGCGCCAGAGTGGCCGGCAGCTATACAGATTTCTACGACGGTTCATGGGCATCCAAGGCAGGGACCGACGAAGCGGGGAGGCGCCTGGAGCACTCGACCGACATCTGGACGGGTACGGAGAGCAATGGGACGAGGTCCGGTCAGGGGCTGGGCAGCAGAACCCTCTACGCCATCTATGCCGATCTGGGCCGCCATAGCCCCTTCGGAGACACCGGCACCAGCACATCGTACAAGAACCATTTCTATGCCCTATCCCCCGTGCTGAAGGTAGCAGAACCGGGTGGGCTGTGATCTTCGAAGCCACAACGCGTTGCGCGCAGTCGCATCCCAATCGCGTCACGAGGGGAAAAGGATGAAGAACCGGACATTCGGTGTGACGATTTGGGCGGTCGGCGCCCTCCTGGGATTGGTTCTCCTGGCAGCGTGCGGCAATGGAGACGACGGACTGACCCGGACCGAAGTGAGGGAGATAGTCAGGGAAGAGGTGGCCGACGCGCCAACCGAAGCTGACATTGAACAGATCGTCCAGGCGGCCGTCGCCGACGCTCTCCAGGAGGAGGCCGGACTGTCCCGGAGCGAGGTCGAGCAGATCGTCAACGCCGCCATCGCCGCCATCCCGCCCAGGTCGGTTCCTGCCGATTACACCCGGTTCTTCGTTGAGGGCGCCATCGCCCGGTACGAAACCCAGGGTCTCGAAGCCACCCTGGCCCACTACAACCGAGAGGAGAGCGTGGACGGCCAGTGGTATGTCTTCATCATCGACGAGAACGACCTCGTGATTGCACACCCCGACCCAGAGCGCCTCGGGCTGGACGTGAAGGGCTGGGTGGGCACCGACGCCAACGGGTACAACTTCGGGCCGGAGATGCTGTCCGCGACGGAGGACGGCAAGTGGGTGTCCTACGTGTTCCGAAACCCGGAGGACGGGGGTATCGGCGCCGGCAACTTTGAGCTGAAGAACGTGTGGGTGCAGAAGCGCGACGGGCTGCTGTTCGCCTCGGGCTGGTACATAAGCGCGGACGAGTTCACGGAGCAGCTGGTGTCCATCGCGCTGGAGAAGTTCCGCGAGGGAGGACTGCCGGCTACCGTGGCCTACTTCGCCAGCCCCGGGAGCGCCCTGGCGGGCCTCGAGGCGGCCATCGACTACTACAACACCGCCGCGACCGTGCAGGGGCACTGGTTCGCCTTCATCGGAGACCCACAGGGCAAGATCGTCGCGCACTCCGACCCCTCGATGATCGGAGGGGACACCCGGGAGTTGCTCGGCAGCGAGTCGTTCGGCGCAACGGGAGACGGCGTCTGGGCGACCTCCGAGTCGCTGCACGTCTACGTGACGGAGTACGACGGTTTCGTCTTCGGCTCCGGCTGGAGCCGGGGGGAATAGGGCCGAGAGCAACGAGGCGCGGACCATGCTCGCCGAGCGGCAGGTGCTGCTGGACAGCGCCGAGGTGGTCGCGGCCTTCGCGGCCGAGATGAGCGAGTCCCTGCGGACCAGCGAGATCACGGAGACGCGGGCGTTCGTTCGCTCCCTCGTGAAGGCGATCCTGGTGCGGCCCGGGCAGGCCACGATCCACTGCACGATCCCGATGCCGGAGGACAGTCCCCTGCGGGGCGGCAAGGCCGAGGATGTGGCCCTCGGCGACCCGGTACTGTCTACCGTCAAGCCTGGGTGGGCTAGCGGAGTTCCTCGGGCACGCGGATCGCGGCGTGCGCGCCTCCCCAGCAGGTGATCTCGCCGGTCTTGCGAAGGGCACAGGTGTGAAACAGAGCGGCACTCACCGAGCGGAAGCTCCCGCGGGCGCGTCCGTCTGACCAAAGTCGTTGGTTCCCCAGCAGGTGATCTGGCCGGTCTCGCGAAGGGCACATGTGTGAAACAGAGCGGCACTTACCGAACGGAAGCTCCCGGCAGGCGCGTCCGCCTGATCAAAGTCGTTGTTTCCCCAGCACTCCACCGCTCCTGTCTCGCGTACCGCGCAGGTGTACGACCGTCCGGCGCTCACGGCCTGGAACGCACCCGACATCTCGTCCGGGAGGCCGAAGCTGGTGCCAAGCCCCGAGCACTCCAGTTCGCCAGTCTCGCGCACCGCGCAGGCGTGATGCTCTCCAGTGCTCACGGAACGGAAACTCCCGGCAGGCGCATCCGCGCGACCAAACCGGTTGTCCCCCCAGCACTCCCGCCTCTCCCGTCTCCCGCACCGCGCACGTGTGCCACGAACCGGCGAATCGCGATCTCAGCGTTCGTGCCACCCTTGCGCAGCTCTTCGAGCACCTGCTGCTCGGCGGGGGTGATGATGCCGGGGTAGCGGGGCCGCCCCCCGCGATCACGCTCCATGGGCCGATACTGGCACATCGACCGGGGCGGTTTCCTCCCCCGTCCAACTTCGAAGGCTGGAGCCAGCCCCCTCTTTGGCAGGGACGACCAGATGGCCAGTGGAGTGCTTCCGGGGCGCTGGCGGCGGCGTGCACGCCACCCCAACGCTCAGTCTCACCGGACTCCCGGTGCGAGCAGGCACTGAAGGTGCCACTGCTCAGCGTGCCCGGAACTTCTCAGCAAAGTCGTCGAACAGGCACGGCGCTCCCCGTGCAAACTCGGCGGGATAGGGAACGCCCACGAACCCGCCCGTATCCGTCTCGAGCCACGTTCCCTCGGGAATCGCCATGAACACCGGGTAAAGGTCCGTTGGAAGAGGCCCGCCGGCCTCGTCTCGCCACCGCAGCCCACCCTCTCGGCCCCAGTCGTCGAGCATCCGGAGGGCCAGCAGACTCCTGCCCGGTGGCAGTGCATCACTGAGTGGCCCGTCGGGTGAGAACGCCTCCTCAAGCAGCTCCTCGTTGACCGTTAGCAACACAGCCAGAGTGTCCGAAGACGGTTGAGGACCGTACAGCACGTCCTCCACAGCGACGCTGAGCATCATGGAGGAACTCTCCGAGGACGTCGCGAAGCCCTCCAAGCCGACAAACGAGGCGGTGATGACCAGATCGGCCGCCGCAATGACGTCATCGACCTCGAATCCACTGCGAGCCGTGTCGGGGATAGCGTGGGGCCGAACCAACTGACTGAACAGGTGCGCGGTGTCCACAGCGGATTCCTCTTCACACTGTGACCGCGCTTCCAGCAAGTCCTGGTCTATGGGTGCAATTCTCCGAACGACGCTGTTGCAGGCATCGACGACGAGAAGGGAGCCGTCAGAATCCAGAGTGATCCCGCCCGGACACCAGAACCTGGCGTCACGGGCGAACCCGTCTCTGTACCCTGGCCGGTATTCTGTGTAAGCAGTTGGCGGCTCGCCCATTCCCGCCAGGATCCTGACGTGCCCTTGTGGAGTCACAGTGGCGATGTAGTCGTATCCCGTGAAGTATATGGTGCCGTCGCTATCCACGAGGATGCCCCGGAAAGCTGTATCCGGTCGAGGATTGCTGAGTCTTGCCTCTTGCCCCTGTATACCCTCCAGGATTGTTGAGACAGTTCCACCCGGATCAACTTTGCGAATATTGCCTCGGTAATTTATGACGTACACCGCCCCATCGCCCCCGACTGCAACGTTCCCCGGAGAGAAGAAGGATGCACTAGCTGCGGGACCATCGTCCTTGTCCCAGTAGCCATCTCTATCGTCGTCCCGGAGCAGTCCATCACCGGCTATCGTGGAGACTTCTCCGGCAAGGGTTATCGTCCTGATTCGTCGGTTGCCAGTGTCCGCAACAATGAGCCTCTGGTTCCGCTCGTCGAAGGCGATGCCTGAGGGCTCGGCGAACCTCGCGTCAGGTCCTGCCCCGTCCTGGTATCCCCCCTCATGCGTGCGGCTGTGATCTTCATCAACTCCGCCTGCGACTGTTGCTACAAGACCTTGCGGCGTAATTCTGCGGACCCGGTTAGCAAGGGAATCCGTGAACCAGAGATTCCCCTCGCCATCAAATGCGACGCCATGCGAAGCAGGCAGTAAGGCCTCGTCCACTGGTCCGTCGCGGACTTCCCACCACTCGCCACCCGGGTCTGCGGGGCGGCCCGCAAGCTTCTCCACCTCTCCATCAGGCCCTATCCGCCAGACTTCGCCCGCGCCGGAGACAAGCAGGTTGCCTTCCCGGTCCAGGGCCGCGTCGAGGACATACTCGCTGGGAATCGTCGCGATTGTCGTCACGTAGAGGTGTTCGGGCGGCGAGTGCCGCGGGGATTTCGTGTCAGGCGCCACGGTCTCGTTGCCGTCGCACGCCGCTGTGGCGAGCACGAGCGCAAGGAGCACGCTGACGGCCATGGTGGCAGCGCCCGGAGGAGGCACCCTGGTGCTCATCGTGACCTTTCTCCACAGATCAGCATGGGACCGCCTCTCGCCTGTGGGCAGGGGCTCCGCCCACGGCACTATGGCACATCGACCGGGGAGGTTTCCTCCCCCGTCAAGACCTGCGGGCCCCGCAGTCGCCACCCTCGTTGGCGGAATGAGCAGACGGGCGCGACCAGGTGGGCCCTTGGGTTCTACCGGGACGCCTGCGTGAGCGGAGCGTCCCGCCGGGGAGAGGCGTCCTCACTCGCGCCGCTCGTTGACCCACCCACGCCGCAGAGCCGTCAGCGACGGCCGTCGCCGCCTACAGCCGAAGTTCAAGCACCAGAGTGAAGGCTCTCGATTTTGTCCAGTCTGGTGGAGTTGGCGTCGGGCAAGGGGGGCCGAGGGCCTCAGCTACTCCTTCACAACGAAGTCGTGGGGCCTGGTCCGGAAGCTTGAGGGGTAGGTGCTTGCCCAGCAGGCGAGACCGCCGGCCTCGGGCAGGGCGCACATCGACTGGGAACCGAGGCTGACCGCCCGGTACCTCCCGGGCGGGTCCGACTGGAGCCACTCGGGTCGGGCTCCCCAGCAGTCAAGCTCGCCGGACTCGCGCGTGGCGCAACTGAAGCTGTCCCACCCGGCACTCACCGAGCGATACTCGCCCGGCGGTGGGTCCGTTTGGCCGTCCGTGTTGTCGCCCCAGCAGGCGATCTCACCTGAGTCGCCGAGTGCACAGGTGTGGGTGGCGCCGGCACTTAGAGAGCGGTGCCTCCCCGCGGGGGCATCGGCCTGACCGTGCTCGTTATTCCCCCAGCAGTCGATCTCCCCGGATTCCCGCAGCGCGCAGGTGTGGTTGCCGCCGGCACTCACGGAGCGGTACGTCCCCGCAGGGGCATCGGCCTGACCGTGCTCGTTGTCCCCCCAGCAGTCGATCTCCCCGGATTCCCGCACTGCGCAGCCGTGAACGGCTCCCAACCCCAACGCCTGGTAGGGTCCATTCTCCGCTCCGGGATGGAGGTCCAGCAGGTCGCTGGAACCCCAGCAGTCAATCTCCCCGGACGTCCGTACGCCGCACGCGACACCTACGCCGAAAGCCGCGCTCCGGATCCTGGCGACACTCACCGCATGGTAGTGGCGCTCTTCGCCAGGTCCGGCGACCGCCCCCCAGCATTCCACGCCCCCCGACTCCAGCAGGGCGCATCCGCCTTGCCGGCCCGAGTGGATGGAGCGAAAGGCGAGGGGTTCGACAGCGCCCCACTCGTTCCTTCCCCAGCACTCCAGCTCGCCCGACTCGCGCACTCCACAGGTGTAGTGCGTCGCGACACTCACGGCCCGGAAGCGGCCCTCGGGGGCGTCGGACTGGCCGGCTTCGTTGTCGCCCCAGCAGGCCACCTCGCCCGACTCCCGCACGCCGCACGCGTGAACCTGGCCTACGCTCACCGAGGTGAAACTGCCCGGCGGGGCATCGGCCTGGCCGAATTCGTTATCTCCCCAGCACGCGACCTCGCCGGACTCCCGGATCGCGCACGCGTGGAGGTTCCTTGCCACGAGCTTGAACCCGGCATCCACCGATCGGAACCGGCCTTCCGGGGCATCGGTCAGATCGCCGAGGTGAGGGGCCCCTCCATAGCCCCAGCACACGAGCTCCCCGGACTCGCGGATGGCGCACGAGTGAATCGCGCCCGTGCTCAGGGTACGAAAGGGGCCGTCGGGAGCATCAAACTGGTCGTACGCGTTCGCCCCCCAGCACGTAATCTCCCCTGAATCGTCCAGCGCACAGCTGTGAAACGGGCCGACGCTAACGGCCCGATACGTGCCCGCGGGGGCGTCCGTTTGACCGTGCTCGTTGAGCCCGCCCCAGCACACCACCTCCCCCGAGTCACGGAGCCCGCAGGCGTGCTCGTGCCCAACGCTGACCGATCGGAACGCCCCCTCGGGAGGGTCCACCAGACCGGCGGTGTTCATGCCCCAGCAGGCGAGCTTGCCCGAAGCGTCGATCGCGCAGGCGCTAGAGATGCCCAGATCCAGCACAACACCTTCAAAGGGCGCCCCCGCCCGATCTTCAGTGACGCTCGATCCTGAGGGGGTGGGTGTTGCGGAGGCTGGCGCTGCCTCCGCTGTGGAGGTGGCCGGCGCGCGACGGGCGGTGGGGGTAGAGGCAGGGGTGGGCTCCGGGGTCACCACGCTTTCCGCCTCATCCGGAGAAGACGTACCAGCCGGAACCGCAGTGGCAGCGGGGGGCTGGGGAGTCTCGGGGGGCGGCGCACTCGTCTCCGGGCCTCCGCAGCCGAGCGCCAACAGAAGGAGCCACGCACCGGCCGCGACAGCGACAAGTCTGCCCGGGGTTCGCAGCATCCGCGTACCCTACCATCGGACCAGGGGAATTACGCCATCCCCCCGGAGCCATGGGACGCCGCCACCCGCTGCTGCGGGAGCTGGCGGCGGGGCAGGGGCTGCGCTGGGGCTACCGGCTACTCCTCCACGCCGAAGGCGGGCGGTCGCGTCTTGAAAGCGCCCTCAGGCGCCTCCCCCCAGCAGATGACGCTCCCGGAATCCCAGACGGCGCAGAGCGACGAGGAGCTGGCGCTCACCCAGCGGAAGCGGTCGTCGGGATCGGGGGGGCGCCACACAAGGTTCTCCGCCCGCTCCCAGAAGGCGTCGTGTCCCCAACAGACGAGCTCACCCGACTCGCGAATGCCGCAACTCGGCGCGCGGCCAAAGCTGGTCGCCACCATCCGGAACTTGCCCTCGGGGGCGTCTGTCTGGCCATCTTCGTTGAGCCCCCAGCAGTCGACTGCGCCCGACTCCCGTATCGCACAGGTATGGGAGTCGCCGACGCTCACGGAGCGGTAGGCGCCCTCCGGCGGGTCCGCCTGGCCGCTCCCGTTCTCCCCCCAACAGACCACCTCGCCCGACTCGCGAAGGGCGCACGAGTGCTCGCCGCCTACGCTCACGGCTCTGAACGCGCCCGCCGGGGGGACCTCCGTGGCGTGGAGGTTGGCTCCCCAGCACTCGATCGCTCCCGACTCCAGCACCGCGCAGCCGTGCTGCAGGCCCAGGCCCACGGAGCGATAGGGCCCCTGAGCCCCGTCGGGGAGTTGCCCAGCTTCCACGAGGAGACCCCAGCAATCCAACTCGCCCGACTCGCGAAGGGCGCAGGCGCCGGAACCACCGAAGTGTCCCAGCTTCTGGACTCTGACCTCCTGGTAGGCAACGTCGGCAGCGGGAAGGTCGCCCCTCCGCACGGGTCCCCAGCAACTGACCGATCCTGACTCGTAGAGGAAGCACCCCGAATCATCCCCGACATGCACCGAACGAACGATCTCGGCGTCGAGGGTCGCATGCCGATCAAGGCCCCAGCAATCCACCTCGCCCGAATGAGAGACGGCGCAGGAGAAGGTGCTGCCAGAGTGTACCGACCGATACTTGCCCGCGGGCGCTTCCGTCTGGCCAAGCTCGTTGTTCCCCCAGCAGGCGAGTTCCCCCGACTCCTTCACTCCACAGGTGTGGGCGCCGCCCGCGCTCACCGAGCGGAACGTGCCTGACGGCGGGTCCGACTGTCCCTCCTCGTTGCCTCCCCAGCAGGCGACTGCTCCCGACTCGCGCACCCCGCAGGTGTGCTGGCTCGGGGCCCGGGCGTGGAGGAACATGCTGGCGCTGACTGAGCTGAATATGCCGGACGGCGGCTCGGCCTGCCCAAAGTCGTTGGATCCCCAGCACTCGACCTCACCTGACTCCCGCACGGCGCACGTGTGAAAGGCGCCCGCACTGAGGGTGCGGAAGCGCCCGGGAGGGGCGGCAGTCTCAGTCTCGCCCCAGCACGTAATGCGTCCGGACTCGGCGAGCGCACAGGCGTGGAGGGCGCCCACGCTGAGGGCACGGTACTCACCCAAGGGGGCTTCCCTCTCGCCGCTGCGGTTCTCGCCTCCCCAGCACACCACCTCGCCCGACTCTCGCAACCCGCAGGCGTGAAGACCCCCGACGGCGACGGAACGGAACTTCCCTTCGGGGGGTTCGGCCTCGCCAAAGTAGTTATAGCCCCAGCAGGCAAGCTCACCCGAACGGTCGACAACACAGGCATTTCTAAGCCCCACGCCCACCGCCAGGACCTCGGAGTCGCCACCTCCTCCACCCCCGCACGCGAGCGCCAACAGAAGGAGCCACGCACCAGCCGCGACAGCCGCAAGTCTGCCCGGGGTTCGCAGCATCCGCGCACCCTACCATCCGACCGGGGGGAATTCCGCCATCCCCCGGAGCCGTGGGACGCTACCACCCGCAGTGCGGGTGCTGGCGGCGGCGTTCGGTTCGGAGTCGGACGAGGTGGCGGCAACCGAGGCGGCGTTGCTGAAGCGCAGGTAGCCCTCGCCGAGGTGTACGAAGCTGGTGCCAGCGTTGACCGCGCCTGACCTCGCGGCAGCATTGCCGCTTCCCGGGAGTAGCGCAGAGTTTGGTGCGGATTTGGGAAGCCGGGAACGTCTCCTCCGTCTAGCTACACCTTTCGCTCGTGGCGCCAGCGGCGACCTCATGGGATCACGAGTTCCCAACCGACGCGCAGGTTGGAGCAGTTGTCGTCGATGTGCGGGTTCGCCTCCATGAGCGCCGCCGTGGTCACGCCGTGATCCTGAGCGATGCGCCAGCACACGTCGCCCGGTCTGACCGTGTAGGTACCCGCTCGGGAGCCAGTCGTGGTTGCGGCCGAACGGGTGGGGGTGGCGGCGACCGGGGTCGCTGGGTCGGGCGTCGGCGTCTTCCGCGTCGCCGGCACCGGCACCGCTCTGCTCGGTGTGGCTGGTGGCTCTGAGCCGATGTCGGCCGGGGCGGTCGATGGGCCACCCTGGTAGCACCCGGCAAGGGAGACAACCGCCGTGAGGATCAAGGCGGCGGACCAGCGCTTCAAGGCAGAACCACTCCTCCCAGGCCTCGATCGATCCACTGCATACACTCTCCTCCCTGTCACCGAGACAGGATCCGTCCATCGGGACCCTAGCAGCGCACTGCGCGAATTACCCCACCCCCTCAGCCCCAGCGGGCAAGCCACCCGCCGCCGCCATGCACGGTAGCCTCGTTCATCGAGGAGTAGTGAGCCAGCCGGCAGAGGCGAGCCCCCCGCCGCGTCCAGGCTGCGAAGGCGGTCCGCTCCAGGCCAGACGCTTCTGCACCACGCTGGCGTCGGGTATGGAAACCGCCTACCCGAACGTTCACAGGACTGCATGCGTCGGCCTACCAGGCGAAAGTGGCCTCGCGCACAGTGTCGGGGTCACGCTCCACGTTCCCGGGCCGCTACGCGTGTCTGATACAGTGCATCCCCCCCCGAGGTAAACGCCATGTGTACTCGCCTGCTCGTTGGCGCCCTGTTTGTCTCCCTCGTTGCTGTGGCAGTGGTCTCCGAGGCAACTGCCCAGAGTGGGATGGAGGCCACGGTGGAGGTTCGTGTCTGGCAAGCCGTGAGCGACGAGCGTGACATCCGCATCAGTGCTCGTCCTGCTGGAGGCTCGTGGAGAACACTGGGGACGTTCCGGCTGCCACTCGACGATGGGACCAGCTCGACCGGGCGATTCCGCTACGGTGACATCGCCATCGACGTGCCCCTGCCGAACCGCGCCGCGCCCGCCACGGTCGAAGTCCGCGTCTGGCAGGATGTCGGGAACACTCAGCGCATCTACATCAGCGCGCGGCCGGCCGGTGGTGATTGGGGCGCGCTCGGGACGATCCCCTTCCCGCTGACCGGCGGCCTTAGCTCCAACGGGCAGTTCCGCTACGGCGACATCGCCCTCGACGTGCCCCTGCCGGAGACGGGCGTGAGAACGTTGGCGGGGCGTCCGGGGCTGTGGGGGTATGTAGACGCCCGTGGTGAGGACGTTCGCTTCGGGGGCCGCTACACCCCACTTGGGCTGGCCGTCGATCGAGACGGGAGCGTGATTGTGGCGGATCCGGGGAGTCACGCTATCCGGCGCATCACGCTCGACGGTGTGGTGACGACCATCGCCGGCGGCGACGGGCGCGGTCTGCGGGATGGTCCCTCGGGAGAGGCGCAGTTCGACAAGCCTCGAGACGTGGCGCTGGCTGCCGACGGCGCCATCTACGTCGCCGATTTCGGGAACCATCGCATCCGGAAGATCACGCCAGGCGGCATGGTGACGACGGTGGCCGGGAGCGACTACGAGGAAGAAGACCCGTGGACGATCCGGGACGGGCGGGCCGAGCAGGCGTTGTTCTGGGAGCCCTCCGCGCTCGCACTGGGACCGGATGGCGACCTGTACATCGTCGACGCCTACCACCTTCGGCGCCTGTCGCCGTCGGGCTGGGTGTCGACAGTGGCCGGAGGGAGAGGCTTCGGCCACACGGATGGTCCGGTCGGGGAAGCACTGTTCCATCGCCTGGTTGACATTGGCGTGGATGACGCGGGCAACGTCTACCTGATCGACACCGGGGGATCGGGCAACACGTTCTCCTCGATCCGGAAGATCGACACGGCGGCCACCGTTACGACCCTCTACTGGGAGGAACAACACCCGGCGCTGGGTGGAACCCTGGCCTTTCCCGAGGGACTCGCGGTGACGGGCGACGGCACGATCTACCTGGCGAACACGGGCCGCCACCAGATCCTCAGGCTGACCGCCGGTAACGAGTTGCAGGCGGTGGCCGGCACCGGCGAGAAGGGCCTCAGTGATGGCACCCGCGGTGCGGCGACGTTCAGCGTGCCCGGGAGGATGGCGGTCGCTCCTGACGGCTCACTCTACGTGGTCGACCAGGGCAGCAGTGTCATCCGCGAGATCCTCCCCCTGGAACGGGGGCTTGCGGTCGAAGCGATCCCGCTGGCCGGCCATGAGCCGCTCCCGAGGGTGGCCGGCGTGCGCTCCACCGTCTTCGCCGGGGAGGGGGAGCAGGGGCTGGTGGACGGGCGGGGCCGCGGTGCGCGCTTCACGTTGCCGGTTGGTCTTGCGCTGGATCGCTCGGGCGACTTGATCGTCGCCGACAGCGCAAACGGCGCCATCCGCTCCATTTCCCCGGACGGAAGGGTGACGACGATTGCCGGGAACGGCGAGCGGATGTATCGCGATGGTGCCTGCGAGGAGGCCCGGTTTGAGGGTCCACGGTGGGTGGCCGTCCATGCGGACGGGTCCATCTATGTGTCGGACAGCAGCCGCATCCGCAGGATCGAGAGGGGCCTGCCCGGAGAGTGCGCTGTCACGACGGTCGCCGGCAAGGAGGATGGTTCGACCGGCCGCCGCGACGGCCCCGTTGCCGAGGCAGAGTTCGCGTTCCCCGCGGGGATTGCTTTCGACTCCCAGGGCAACCTGTTCATCGCCGATACGTCAAACCGCCTCATACGGCGCCTCTCTCCTGACGGCCAGGTCACGACGGTTGCCGGTGGCGGAGCTCGGGTCGGGGGCGCGACGTACGAGGGGCTGAGCACAAGCATCAATCTCCGTCCCGTGGGGCTTGCCGTCGACGATGAAGGGAACGTCTTCTTCACCGACACATACGCCAACACCAGCCACACGATCCGCAAGCTGGATCGTCGCGGCTACGTCTCCACCGCTCTCAGCACGCCCAACACCGACGAGGGCGGAGCACTCTCTCCCTTCATGGCAGGACTCGCCATTGGTCCGGAAGGTGAGCTGTATATCTCCAACGGCTACGGCCGGCTTCTCAGGTTTACACGCGATGGAATCCTCGCCGTCGTCGTCGACACGGGCGCTGGCGACGGAATCGTCGTGACGCCGGACGGCACCATCTTCGTGTCGTCCGACGAGAGTGTAATCCGGAAGATCACGATTGATGAGGAATGAAGAGTCCCGCGTAGCGGGCCGGCAGGCCGTGAAGGCGATCTGGACGGATTCCGCCTCACCGGTGTGACGGGCGAGCCGTGACGCGGGTGGCTCCATCGAGGAGCGGAACCCGCGTCGGCGACTGCGATGAGGACGCGCTTCGCCACCACACAGCGGCCGGGCTCAGTCCCGCGCCCTTCCGCTGGCGCTTGCCCGTATTCGCGCCTCCGCCTCTTCCCGCAGGCGGCGCTCCCGCCGGGCCGCCGTGCTCCTCCGCGCCTCCTCCAGGCAGTCCTCGCAGCGGGTGCGCCCGGGCTCTGCGGGCCTTCCGCAGTTTCGCCGGCACATCCCGGACGCCACGAGCTCGCTGCCGCGTTCCCGTTCCCGGGCGCGCTGCTTCTCGCGGCATTCCCGGCAGAGCGCCGTCTCGCCACCGGCTGGCTGGCCGCAGGTCACGCATCGCCCCTCTGCGCGAAGTTCCCGCTGCATCCTGGCGCTGCGACTCTGGCCGAGGATGCGCCCGGCGACCCCCTTGCGGTCGAAGTGCCCCTTCGCGGCGGCAAGCGCGGCCTCGGGCAGCCGCAGCGCGCGGCTCCGCCAGCCACAGGCGCAGAAGGCCCTGGTCAGGTTCCCCGCGGCCTGGAGGTCCGCGACGTGGGTCGCGCCGGCTTGCCTTTCGTCCCCGGGGCCGTCGAGCTGCTGCCGCCGACGCTCGCGCATGTCCCCGCGCATGGAGGTCCGGCTTCGC
Source organism: Tepidiformaceae bacterium (assembly GCA_965203115.1). Taxonomy (GTDB): domain Bacteria; phylum Chloroflexota; class Dehalococcoidia; order Tepidiformales; family Tepidiformaceae; genus UBA2991. The sequence goes on from OZ241859.1 coordinate 1,266,523, forward strand.
TCGCGTTGCTCGGCGGTGCGGGCCTGGCGCGATCTGCGGCCGCTGGCGCGGCTGGATGCCTTCTTGGCCTCGCGATAGGCGGGGTCGGACGCGTATCGCTCGCGCTGTCGCGCCCGCTTCCCGGCCCGGTAGTCGGGATCGCGGTCGCGAACCGCGGGCCAGCAGCTCGTGCAGACATCAGCCGGGCGCGCACTGCCCGCCTGCGGATGACGCGACACGTCCCCGCACTCCCGGCACGCGGCATCCCGTGGCGCTCCCTGTTCCCTGAGCCCCCGCCGGCGGGCGCGCATGTACTCGCGCGCCCGCTTGCGGTGCCGCTCCTGCGCTTCGGGCGTTCGCTCCGACTGGCGTTTCCTGGCCCGCCTCCAGCAGCGCGGGCAGAGGTCGGGCGGGCGGCGGCCACCCGCGCGAGGCGGCCCCGACAGCGAATCGCATTCACGGCACGGGGTGAACTCCTGGCCCAGACCGTGAACCTCCTCCCCGGTTGCGGCGTCCGAAGTGGGTTGGCAGACCGTCTGGCCCCCCCTTCCCTTAAAGGGACTGGTGTCACCACCGCTATGGTATGGCCTCGTCAAGCCCCGGTTGCGCTCCGCTCCTCGGCCCGGCGGGGGTTGGAGCGCGGTAGCCGGTCCGCCCGGCCACCCTCAGCCGCCGGTCATCGCGAGCGAAGCGTCCGGCGGGACGGCCACGACGGCGATCGTGCCGATGCGGAAGTCCCGTGACTCGTCGTCGAAATTCGATGCGCCGCGGTGGGGGATCCAGCCGCTCCTCGGCGGCACCTCCGACGCTCACCCTCACGTCCCGCGGATCGTCCTCCACTCTTGGCGCGGGCCGGGAGCGTGAGCGCGTCCCCAGGCCGCTTGCCCGCGGAGGTGGTCGTAGCCCGTACGCCGTCCCGTGGGCCTAGGGGCCAACATCGAGCCCATCGCCCGGCTCACTGAAGCTCTGCCGGCACCCTCGCGCCCGGAACCAGCCCCGCTCCCCAGCAGTCGATTTCACCTGACTCTCGTACCCCGCACGAGTGGTACAGGCCCGAGCTCACCGACAGGTGTGGCCCCGCTGGAGCATCGCCCTGGCCATACCCGTTGTCGCCCCAGCAGTGGATCTGGCCTGTCTCATGGACCGCACAGGTGTGGAGGGCGCCTGCGCTCACCGAGCGGTACGTTCCCGAGGGCGCGTCCGTCTTCCCGAGCCCGGGGTCTCCCCAGCATCCGATCTCGCCGTCCTCCCCCAGCGCGCAGGCATGAGCCGGACCTACGCTCACGAGACGAAAGGCCCCCGGAGGAGATTGCGTTTGGCCGAATTCATCGGCTCCCCAGCAATCGATTTCGCCAGTGGTTCGCAGGCCGCACGCGTAAGTCCCATGGCCTGCTCCTCCCATTCCCACGGACCGAAAGCGCCCCGCTGGCGGTGTAGGGAGCGGAACGGGGATACCGATGTTGTCGTGGGGTACGAACAGGTAGCCGCAGGCGATGGCTCCCGTCTTGTCAAGCACACAGAGTTCAAGGTTGTAGGTCGCAACTGCACGAGCCCCTCTTGCTTTCACCGTCGGCTCGCCGTCGTCGCTGATGGGGCTCCAGCACTTGACTTCTCCCAGCTCTGCGACCGCGCAGATGGTGTAGCTCAAGCCCCTGCCCAGCGAGGTGTAGGCGCCTGGGAGGACTTCCGCGCTGGTTCCGTAACCGAGTCCCCAGCAGGTGACTTCGCCTGACTCCCGCAGTGCGCACGTGTTCACAACTGCGGCCTCCACCGAGCGAAATCGCCCCGCCGGCGCTTCCGTCTGGCCGTAATCCGCTGTTCCCCAGCAAACCACCACGCCGGACTCACGGAGTCCGCAGCTGTGGTCCTCGCCGGCGCTGACCGCCCGATACCTCCCGGCGGGAGGGTCGGTGCGCCCACCCGCCTCGTATCCCCAGCAGATGACCTCGGCCGATTCGCGAATCGCGCAGCTGTGGGACCTTCCTGCGTCCAGGGCGACGTAGACCCCAGGGGGCGCGTCCGCCTGGCCGGCCCAGTTGTCCCCCCAGCAGACGACTTCCCCCGTGTCGCGCAGCGCGCACGCGTGCCAGGTTCCCGCACGCACCGACACAAAACGACCCGGTGGCGCGTCCGTCTGGCCCAGGCTGCCACTCCCCCAACACGTGAGTTCGCCGGACGGCCGCAACGCGCACGCATACCTGAACCCGAGGGTCAACTCACGAAACGTCCCCGGTGGCGGCTCTGCGTCCGGGGGAAAGTCGTCGCCCCAGCAAGAGATCTCGGCTGTTTCCCGCAGCGCGCACGTATAACCCCACCCCGCGCTAACCGACCGGTGCTTCCCCGGAGGCGCGTCCACCTGTCCCTCGGCGTTGGAGCCCCAGCACTCAAACTCGCCCGTCTCCCGCTGGGCGCAGGTGTGAGTGTCGCCCGCGCCTATTGACACATACTCTCCCGACCGCGGCACGTCCGTCTGGCCCTCACTGTTCTCTCCCCAGCACACGATCGCCCCCGACTGCCTGAGCACGCATGTGTGGCGGCCGTTCGAGCTCAGTTCGACGACCGGGTCCGGACTTGGTGGCGTCGTGGGACCTGGGCCAGCCTGTGGCCTGGTCGTTGGCTCGGGTGCAGCAGTCGCCGCCGTGGCTACTGCCTCGGTGAGTTGCGGTGCGGCCGGCGGTGGTCCGTCTTCGTCCCCACCACCCCGAAAGACGATCACCAGCACGGCCAGCAGCACGCCCACGCCGATCCCGCTGGCCAGCCCCGCCGCCACCCAGGCGAGCCGGCGCCCGATGGTCGCCAGCGCCACAGGGGCCGCCAACAGCCCCCGCATGCGGGCCCAGTTCCCCTTGCGCTCTGGACGCCACGCGGCGAGCGCGTGGCGGTCGTCGACGCCCAGCTTCCCGAGCATGTTCGAGATGTGGTACTTGACAGCGTCGGGGCTGACGCCGAGGCGCACGGCGATCTCGGCGTTGGTGCCACCCTTGCGCAGCTCCTCGAGCACGCGCCACTCGGCCGGTGTCAGGATGTCTGGATACCGTGGCCTCCCCCGGCCCCTCCGCTCCATTGGGTCAGTGTAGGACGAGGTTCCCCGAATATCCCTACCCGACCTGCCCCGATCCCCTGTCGCCTTCCCGGTGTATCCCTCCCGATGGGTCGGGTGACGAAGCCTCCCACGTGCGTGTGCGATTATCGGGGCATGGAGCGCAATCGGGGCGGCAGGCTCCCGCTTCCCGCCGCCCTCGTCTGGACCGGCGGCGCACTGGCCGTTGTTGCTGTCATCGTCGCGCTTGCCGTCGTGATCGTCGCCCCGCCCGTCTCCACGCCAGAGGCCACGCCCGCCTCCACGCCGACCCCTCCGCCCACCTCCACGCCAGCGGCCACGGCTACCGCCGCACCCGCGGCTGCCTCCGAGCCGGTTCGAGAGGCCTTCCACTACAACCTGCACGCCAGCGGCGACGTTGCCCGGCCGGGCACGTACGCCCTCCTCGCGGACGCGAAGGACCTGCAAGGCAGGGTGGAGGCGGGGTGGTTCTTCAGAGCCGGGGGCCTCTTGATTCACGAATCCGACGCCGGCGGCGTGTCGCGAGCGGCCTTCTACGAGACGGTCGCGGTTGGCGATGTCTTCGAGCTCTGGGTGAATCGCAACTGCTTCGGACGCTTCCGGATCGCCGGCATTCTCGAAGAGCCCGCGGGAATGCCGCGGTCCCGCCTGTTCGCCTCGGAGCCTATCGCTTCGAGTTACGCGCTCTGCTTCTCCTCCTTCACGGGGGACTATCCCGAGGGCGACGTGCTGTTTCGCTGGCGGCCGAAGCAAGGGGTGATGGGCGCCGACGGCATCCGCGTTATGCTGCGGGACGAGCCGGTCACGGGACCGGGAACCTTTCGCGTCGCACCCTACCGCCCGCTCGTCGTCGACGTGCCCGCGGGCATGACGCTCGCGTCGCACGGGCACGGCCTGGTGGATGTCGCCACCGGCGCGAAGCTGGAGTTCTACGGAGGGAGCACAGAGGAGTCCGGCAGGCATCCCGGCACTCGCGACCGCACCGATCCCGATCGGGACGTGGACGCCCTCTTCGACGAGATCTTGGCGTCCGCCCGGACCGTCGCCATCCCCCCGTATGTCCCCCCGGCCCCGTCGTCCTGCGTGTGGGGCAGGGCCGTCGCCGAACCGTTCGAGAATCCGGGACTGCTGGCGGACTGCGACGCGCTCCTGGCTCTGCGGGATCAGCTGGCAGGAACGGGTTCCCTGAACTGGAGCGCCATGACCCCCATTGCGAGCTGGGATGGCGTGACCGTGGGTGGGTCGCCCCCGCGCGTCACCGTTCTGGACGTGGCGGACCGTGATTTGACGGGGGAGATCACGGGCTGGCTCGGGCACCTGACCGAGCTCGTGGAGCTGCGGCTGGAGGGGAACGCCCTCACGGGTGCGATTCCCTCGAAGCTGGGGCGACTGGAGAAGCTCTCACGCATCTCGCTGGCCGGCAACAGCCTCACGGGGTGCGCGCCCCCGGCGTGGCATGCCGTGGAGGACAACGACCTCGCCGCACTGGGGATGCCCTTCTGCGAGCCGCCCGCCGTCCTGTCGCCGAGAGCGGACGCCATCCAGGGTGGACGCACCTACGTTCTGGATGAGCACGGCGACACGAGAGTGTCGTTCTTTGACCTGCCCGAGGGTATCAACCTCTCCGGCATCACCTCGGATGACTCCGACTGCGACCGGCCGTGCCCGGCCAGCGTGTTCGAGCTTGTTGAAGAGTCCAGCGGGTCGGTGCTCCTTCTGGAGGCCCATGAGGGCGCGGAGTACCGTCGAGAAGTCACGGCTTCCAACGATCGCGAGAGAAGGCGTGTGGAGGAGGCGTTCGACGCCATCGCCGCATCCCTCTGGTTTGTTCCCGCCACGCGGTTTGACGGCCTGGCCTCTCCGGGACAAGCGCCTTCCCGTTGCCAGGGGTTCTTCTCCGGGTCGAACGGGGCGCTGGCGCGCGACTGCGACGCGTTGCTGGCCCTGGGGGACACGCTCGCCGGAACAGGACGGCTGAACTGGAGTGAAACGGTTCCAATCACGGACTGGGAAGGGGTGACGGTCGGCGGAACCCCCTTGCGTGTGACGGCGCTTGCCCTGGTGGACAGGGGGCTGACCGGTGAACTGACGGGCTGGCTGGGGAGCCTGACGGAACTGACGGAACTGCGCCTGGAGGGGAACGCACTGACGGGACGGATACCGTCGAGCCTCGGACAGCTTGAAAGGCTCACGCACGTTTCCCTGAGCGGAAGCAGCTTGGCGGGCTGTCTGCCGCCGGCGTGGGGGCGCGTGGCCGGCGGCGACCTCCCGGCGCTGGGCATTCCCTTCTGCGGGCCGCCCCTGGAGGTGCGCGGCGCCCCCGCGGTCATCCCCGGGACCGTCAGGACGGCAACGCTCGCGGGCGGCGCGACCTATGCCTGGAGGTGGAGCGACGCGGAGAACGTGAGCGTCGTCTTCGATCTGCCGGAAGGTATCTGGCTGAAGGAGGTTGTTGTGTACGGAGACTCCCGGGCGAACTGGTGGCATGGCCACATCCTGTTCGTCGAGGGCGAGACCGGAGCCACGTTGTGGGTGAGCATGGCGGACGGCCGGGAGCTCGGGCGCACCTTGTACGGCGACGCGCGGGAGCGAGCGTTCATGGGGAAGGTGTTCGACAGGTTGGCGGGCTCGCTCTGGTTCGACTTTGTTCGCTAGCCCGTTGCGCGAGCAGCGCGAGCCCACTATTCACCAGCCACTATCCACTACTCACTATTCATCCGGCGCTGTGAAGCCCTCGCAGACGATGCCGTCGTCGTCGTGGTCGATCTCCAGCGGCACCCGGTAGTCCGGATACCCCGCGCTGTGCCCCGACGGATCGCCCTGCCGGCTGATGTTCCGCGACGCCTCCAGGCACGACGAGAACGCCGTCGAGAACAGCACCAGCTTCTGGTGGTTCGCCCACTCCTCGAAGTCGTCGTAGAACTCCGCCAGCGGCGCCTCGAACACGCTCTCGAACGCCGCCCCCGCGTCCAGCCCCGCCGCCGTGCTCCCGTAGAACCGCAGCCAGTCCGCGAACTCCCCGTACTCCTCCAGCGCGAACAGCATCACCAGCGTCTTCAGGTCGTCGCTCGCCCGGTCCTGGCGGATGGTGCGCGGCCGCTCGTAGAACAGCGCCCGCCGGAAGCGGTCCTCCGTGATCTCCGGAACCACCCCGTGCGCGTAGTGGTTGGCGAAGTAGTCCCGGACCCCGTACCCCACCCACGTCGGCCGCACCTCCCCCGTTCCCACCGCCCGCGCGAACCATTCCGAGGCCAGCGCGACCTTGTTCGAGCGGCACTGCGGGCCGATGAACAGGTGCGCCCCCTCCTGGAACGAGCACTCGTCCGGCAGCTTCTCGAGCCGCCGCCCGAACACCTCCTGGTAGCGCAGCGCGATGCCGTTCGTCGAGTGGGCGATGTTGATCGTGATCTCCCCCGTGTGCGTGATCCCGTACTCCTCCAGCGCGAAGTCGATCACCGCCTGCATCCGCCGCTCCACCTCCGCCTGCAGCCCGGGGAGGTCCTCCATGCCCCGCACCTCGCAGCAGGGGCCCGCCACCGGCGTGTCGCTGTCGATCGGCCGCGCCGCCGGCGGCGGCACCCGCGTCGGTCCCGCCTGTGCCCCGTCCGGCACGTCCACCTCCACCGAGACCGGCACCGCCACCGTCACGATGCTGCTCTGCTGGAAGCGCCCCGTCTGGCTCAGCTCGCCCATGTTCAGCGGCGCGTCCGTCGTCTGCCACCGCCCCTCGGGCGGGCGCGTGCTCAGGAACAGGGCGTTGTCCGAGATGCGCCGCCAGACGCGCACCTCCACGTTCGCCGTCGTCTCCACCGTCTGCGTCGCCGCGAACGCCCCCAGCGCTCCCCCGATGGCAATGGCAGCAATCACAGCCGCGATGATCGTCTTCTTCAAAGGGCGCTCCCCACCTCTCGGCCCGAGCAGGATAGCGGATAGGGGCAGGCAGTTGGTGGCAGGTGGCGGGTGATCGCTCCGGCGCCGCCGGCCACCAACTCGCTACTGCCGGTCGAGGTGTCCGAGCGGCAGAAATCCCTCGCACACGATGCCGTCGCCGTCGTCGTCATCCTCCGTTGGCACGCGGAAATCTGGGTAGCCCGCGTCGATCCCCGCCGCGCCTCCCTGCAGGCTCAGGCTCTGCCCCGCCTCCTCGCACGACGCGAACGTTTCCGCATGAAGGTTACGGTTCTGGTGCTCCGCCCACACCTCGAAGTCGTCGTAGAACTCCGCGAGGGACAGGCCGATGGCCGCCTCGAACGCGGCCGCCACGTCGGGGCTGCCGGCGACGCCCTCGTAGAAGTCGAACCACTGCCGGGAACCGCCGTGTTTGCTGATGGCATAGGCCACCGCCAGCGTCCGCAAATCCTCGCTCGCCTGTCCCCGGCGCAGGTTCACCGCGGGCTCATAGAAGAGCACGCGCAGGAAGCGCTGGTCGTCGAGGGAGGGCGTCTCGCCCCCGGTGTAGTGACTCGCGAAGTAGTCGATCGTGCCCTGCCCGATCCACTCCGGCTCTCGGCTGCCCGTCCCCGTTGCGCGCCTGAACCACTCCGAGGCGTAGGCGTGCTTGTCCGTCCGGCACACCGGGGCGAAGAACATGTGCTCGCCCCGCTGGAACGAGCACTCGTCGGGCAGCGCCTCCGGTCGCGTGCCGAAGGCGTCGCGGTACCGCAACAGGAGGCCGGTTGACGTGTACGAGATGTTGATCGTGATCGGCCCGCTGTGCTCCAGCCGGTACCGCCGGTCCCCGAAGCTCACCACCCGCTCCATCTCCTCCAGCGCCGCCTGCTGGGCGGTGGGCAGGTCGCCCATGCCCAGCACCTCGCAGCACGTACCCGGCTCCCGTTCCGGCTCCGGTGTCGGCCTGGGCGTCGGCGTCGGCGTCGGTGTCGGCGTCGGTGTCGGCGTCGGGTCGGGCACCTCGACCTCGACCTCGATCGGCACCGTCACCAGCACGGAGCTGCTCTCGTAGAAGCTGCCCGACTCGCTCAGCCGGCTCATGTCGAGCGGCGTGTTGTGGGTCGTCCACTCACCCCCCTCGGGGCGCGTGCTCACGAACAGGTTCCCCGTCGCGACACTCCGCCACACCTTCACCTCTACATCCGCCTCCGTGCGCACCGTCCGGGTCGCGGCAAACGCCCCCAGCGCGCTCCCGATGGCGATCGCGGCGATCAACGCGACAATAATCCCGGTCTTCATAGCTTTCACCATACGCTAGTGGCCGGTGATTGATGATCGGTGAACGGTCCGCCCCGTTTCCCCCAACAGCCAACAGCCAATAGCCAACGGCCCCCGTTAACCTTTCCTCCCTCTCGACGTTCTTAGGGCTAACACACGCTTGCCCTGCCCTGTGGCGGAGCAGTCTGTGCGTGGGAAAGTGGCTCGGGTCGCATTGACCGGGTCCTGCTCGGTCAGTAGTCTTCGGGCTGATTCTGTTCACTTCCCTGCGAGAAGAAAGGAGGCCGCTTTCCCCCGCTGAGCGAGGCGCGCGCGCCGCCCCCCAAAGGGCCCAGCGCGAGAGACGTGAGACGCGAGGGTTTCACCAACCGAGAGCACGCACAGGGGAACGGCCCGGACCCGCCTGGAGGCCTTGCGCCAGGCACTGGCGGCAGAACGAGCGGGCGGCCCCACAGAGGAAGCGGAGCACCCCTCCGCAACCGCCCGCACGATCCGGGCGAGTCCGGAACACGAACCAGGCCCCCAGGGGCCGCCAGAGAACACCCAACTCAACACCCAACACAAAAGGGGTACTTGATTTGAAGAGCAATCTCATTAGCGCCATCGCCGGCTGGAAGTCCGCCGCGCTGCTGGCGCTTGTAGCAATGGTGGCGGCCGTCGCCTTCAGCGGCGTCCTCACCAACACCCAGACGGCTGATGCGCAGTCCACGCCCGCCTCGGCGCCTCCCGGCGCAACGGTGGTCGTGAGCTTCCCCGCCGCCGCCGGTACGGAAACCGCACCGAGCAGGTTCAGGATCAGTCGCGACAGCGATGGAACCGCGACGTTCTCCAACGGCGCGCAGAGCATTTCCTGTTACGTGGACAGCGTGGTTTGCGATGCGGATCGCACCCCTGCCGACGGCACTCCCACTGCCACAAGCCCTGGCATCCAGCTGCGGGTCACCATCGACGCCGATTCGCCCCTGGGGCAGATCTTCGTGCAGCTCGTGGAACGTACTACCACTGTCGGTGAGTACACCGTTACCACTGAGTTTGCCATCAGCGTTATTCCGGCGAACCCGCCTGTGGCTATCAGGTCCTATGGTGCGCCGAATGCTTCCGCAATCACTGCGAAGCAGGCCGCCGCTACGGATCTCGTGGGGGGCACTCCCGAGACCTTCCTCGGAGGGACAGCCGGTACCCTGATCGGGTCACAGCTCGTGAACGCCAGGGGCGCCGGCATTGCCGGTACCAGCATCCTCGTCACCACGACGCGGGGCGTTCTGCTCTCCACCCATGTCACGTCCCCGGCCACCTGCTCGGGCGTCAGCGCCTGTACGCTGGTGACGCAGGCAGCGGTTCCGGACGACACTGCCACGACCGACGTGGACGAATCCCGACCGGCTGGGCGTGTCCAGGTTCGCCTGAGCGGCAACGGCGCGACCGGCAAGGCCGAGGTCACCTTCCGTGAGCTCGCCACCGGTCTCACTCGCACGCTCAACGTGATCCTTCACGGCGACCCGGCCAGCATCAGCGCTACGGTCGACCAGGGCACGATCGCCGGCGGCGGCTCCACCTTCGTTGTCGTGACCGTCCTTGATGCCGATGGCAACCCCGCCGTGGGCATCCAGGACATCGACTTCCGGAGCAACAAGCCGCTGGTTCCCGCCATCGTCGGCCCAGAGGTTCCGGCTGGCTCCGCGGCGGTTCTGCTTGAGTACAAGCTTGACGTCGACAGGCGCGCTCCGGGCCACCCGGCGTACCTGCCTTCCTGCGGCCAGCGTGATGCTGTTGCTGCTGACGCGACCACGACGCCGCCTACGGTGGCTGCCCCGGGGTCGAGCGGCACGAACACCGCTGGCAAGTGCGTCATCGAGGTGACGGCTGCTGGTGGCACGACCCCCAGCCCGGCTGACGACTCGACGCGTGGCACGCACACGCTCACCGTCGGCAGCACCAACGCTCGGATCCCGACCGTGAACGTCGAGATCCAGGTTGGCGGCGCTCCCGCCTCCATCGAGACCGACGCTCCGGAGCGGGTTGACTCGCTCAGCTCGACCAAGATCACCGTCACCGTCATGGATGACGAGGGCGTGCGCGTCGGCGCAGTGCCCATCTCCGTCACCCAGGTCGAGGGCGACGGTAACGTCGACGACGTGGCCGGCAAGATGACCTCCGACGGTCGTGGCTCGTTCACGTTCCTCGCTCCGCTTACCCCGGGTGAGGCCGTGTTCCTGGTTCGCGCCGGTGACGCCGCGAAGGGTCAGGAGATCCGGTCCACGGTCACCCTCGCCATCGGCGAGGAGCCGGACATGGATGACATGGACGACATGGAGGACGCCACCTGGAACAAGGAGCTCGTCTCCGGCCAGAACCTGGTGGTGTGGAACGGCGCGGACGGAGCTGATCCGTCTGCCGGCGCCACCGATGGCGTTAGCGCCATCTGGGCCTACAACGCCGGTGCTGGCACCTGGGACGGCTACTTCGCCAATGCGGCGGACGTTCCGGGCGGCAACACCCTGACATCGCTCAGCCACGGCGACGCCTACTGGGTCATCGTCGAGTAACCTGTCCGCCACCAACCCCCGTCCCCGTCCCCGCCTTGAGCGGGGGCGGGGGCACGGGGAAGGTCCCGGGCGTCAGCCAAACGGACAGACAAAGGAGCAAAACCGAATGACCAGGACTCTCAAGTGGCTCGGGGGAGGCGTAGCGGCGGTCATGCTGCTCGGCCTCGCCGGCCTCTTCAGTGGAGAGGTGGCCGAGGCCCAGCCGTCTGGCCCGCCTCACCGCTTCGCCGGCACCGTCACCATCGACGATGCACCTGCGGCCGCCGGCACATCGGTCACCGCCATCGTCAACGGCGCGGAGTGCGGCTCCGCCACCGTCCTCCATAGCGCTGCCGGCGCGACCTACGTGGTCGATGTTCCGGATACCTGCGCCGATGACGGCGACACCGTCTCCTTCCATGTGATGGGCTACGCAGCCGCTGAAACTGGAACCTGGAGCGGTGGCGATCGCACCGACCTCGACCTGACCGCCTCCTCGGCCATGCCGGATGACGACATGGGCGAGGACATGGACGAGTGCCCCGAAGAGGGCATGGGCGACGGCATGGGTGACGAGCCTTCCGAGCCCGCCGAACCGTCCGAGCCTTCTGAGCCCGACGAGCCTGCCGAGCCCGGCATGGACGACATGGGCGACGACATGGCCGACGACTGCCCCGAGGACGACATGGGCGACGACGAAGACGACATGGGCGAAGAGCCCAGCGAGCCTTCCGAGCCGGTGGACGACCCCGACGACGGCAGCATGGCCAACGGCGATACCGGCCCGCCCGACACGGGCACCGGCCTCGCGACCGGCACCAGCGCTTCGCTGGCCGCCCTCCTCGGCGTAACCGCCCTGGCACTCGTGCTGGGTGGCTACACCTTCGCCCGCCGCCGGCGCTAGCAGCTAGCGTCAACGGCCCAATGGCATCTCCTGAGGGGGGCCGTCCTGAGGCGGCCCCCCTCTCATGTCAGTTGCCCCTTTCTGCATAGGCCATGCCTCTCTGTTTGGAATGCGACGAAGAAACCAGGCCCCCGCGGATGAACTCTCCGCGGCCGGACGGCCTCTGCTACGCCTGCTGGCGCAAGACGGACCACTACCGCGAGTACAACCGCAACGAGAAGCGCCGCGCCTACCAGAGCGACCCCGACCTGCGCGAGCTCACGAAAGAGCGCACGCTCGAGCACTACCACTGGAAGGCCGAGAGCGGCGACTTCCGGGCGAGCGAGGCCGCGCGCAAGCGAGCCGCCTACCGGCAGAAGCGCGGCGAGGACCGGGGAAGTTCAGGGCGCTCCGCCGACGAGTGATGAACGGGGGCCGGAGGGGAGCGTCAGGAACCCGCTGAGCCGGTGTCGATGACGGCCTCGACCTCCATCTTGCGCCCGGCGCTGTCCTGCACGGTCACTGGCAGCACAGCTTCAAGGGCTGAGTCGACCACCCCCTGGATCAACCGGCCGTCCGCAGCAGCCCCGCCCCGAAACGGTCGAGCGGACGCTCGCCCACACGCTGGAACAGCACGTTGACCGCATCGGGGCGTTCCGCCCGCAGGCGATCACGTGCGGCGATCAACGTGTCGCCGATGGCCCAGCACCGGCTGTCGACGTCAATGGCGACGACCTCGCCTTGGTGGTCGGTCTCGACCTCCCGCCGGATGTCGCGCTGGTAGATCTCGTCGCCGAGGCGAGCGATTTCGTCCCTGAGTCGGCGAGTAGCCATGACGGCCCCCTCCTCCGAGTGGTGTGTCATCAGTAGAAGATAGCACTGGCGCAAGCCGCGCAGGCAGATGCTCTGTCCCCTGTCGCCAGCCGGCGGACGCCACGAAGGCGCCACACAGGCAGGCCTCCAGGGCCGGCGATGCACGGCAGCCCCCTGCGGATGGGGGTGAGCCTCTCACGGCCAGCTGCGACCACCAGCTCCGCCCGCTCTTGCGCTTCTGCGCGTTGCGCCTGTCCCCGGGCGCTGCTGCCCCTGGGCCAGAACCCCGGTGAGCGATCCCGTGGCCTTCGCCTGCTTGCCGCGCTCGCCGCCACTCTTGCCGCGGCGCTCCTGCGCGACCGAGCACCGCTCGTGTGTCGCGCCGCCTTCCGACCTCACAGGCCCAAAACGGCGACAACGAACAACGTCGAAGCACCTCGTCGGGCGGGTAGCGGCGCGACGGGCAGGGCATGCCGGCACGTTGGCGAGTCCCCGTCGGCTGGCCCACCTCGAAGCCATCCTGTTCTGAAGCCACGAACCGAGTCGGCAGGCTGCCGCCGCCGCGACGTGAACAGGCACTAGTACCAGTTGTTGGCCGTCGGAGTGCCCTCCACGACGCGAGTCCCTTGAGGGGTGCATACGCGCACCCCCTCGCGGGCAGTTAACGGCGGTCCGTTCTGCTCTCACACTCGGTTGCCCTCACCACATCAGCGGAGGGCCATCGTGCAAGCTCGTATCCCCATCCCCAGATCCGGTAGCAGGAGGCGCCCGGCGCTGCTCGTGGCGGTGCTGCTGTCCGCGGCGCTGCTGACGGCCGCCGTCGCCATCCCCACCGCCCTCGTCCTCGCCCAGGACCCGCCGGCGGACGAGGTCGTCTTCGTCAACGCCAGCGAAGACCCCGTCGAGCGCAAGGGAGACGGGCGCTTCATCGCGCGTCCCGTCTTCAGCACGAAGGTCGGGCCCCTCTACTACGGCGTGCGCGACCCCGACACGGGCGAGTTCCTGACGACGATGTTCCGGGTGCAGGGCGGCGAGAAGGAGCGCAAGGACGGCTGGGAGTACTCCTTCGAGTACCCCTTCGAGGAGGGCCAGGTCCAGCTCGACAAGGAGCGCCCGTACCTGCTCGCCATCCTCGCGGTCAAGAACGGCGAGACGTACCGCTTCTACGCCGCCATCCCCGAGCACCGTCCCGGCGGCATCTGGAACAAGATCCTGAACGCGCTCGACCCCAGGGAGTGGGGGCGGGCGATCGCGGGCTGGGTGATCGAGGGGACGCACGGCGTCCTCTGCGGTGTGGTGGAGCAGGCCACCGGCGAGGACGCCGAACGCTGCTCGGGCGAGTAGGCCGCCATGCCCGACATCATCAGCGGCACGCCCGCGGACATGACCTACCTGCACCCCATCGTGCGCGACGCGTGGATGGTGGTGTGGGCCATCACCTCCGCCATGCTCGTCGCCATCCTCGGCTGGATGGGGCTGAGCTTCACCATCCAGGAGCACCTCGGACGGGCGCAGGCGGGCTGGCGGGAGATGGTCCCCCGCCTCCTCCTCGGACTCGTGGCGGCCGCCACCTCGCTCTGGTGGTGCGGCCTCGTGATCGACGTCGCGCACGCCGTCTCCAGCTTCGTCGCCGCCTCCCTCGGCCTCAGCGCCGGCGACCTGCTGCGCTCATCCGCGCAGACGCTGCTGACGGCGGTCGAGGTGGGGAGCGTGGGCATGGCCCTCCTCCTCGCCCTGCTCTATCTCGTCTACGGCTTCTTCGTCCTCTACGTGCTGCTGCAACTCATCATGCGGCTGGCGCTCATCGACCTGCTCATCGCGCTCGCGCCCGCCGCGCTCGGGCTCTGGATCCTGCCGCACACGGCGGGCTGGGGCCGGCACTGGCTGCGACTCTTCATGACGACCGTGTTCCAGCAGGCGATTCAGCTGATCGCGCTGGCGATGGGCTTCGGGATGCTCAACCTGCTCGCCGACATCGCCGCCTTCGAGCCCATCCAGGACCTCGTCTGGAAGCTGCTGCTGTCACTGGCCTTCGTCTACCTGGCGACGCGCGTGCCCGCGCTGCTGGGCAACGCCGGCACCTTCGACGCCTGGCTGCACACCCTCCACTTCGGCATGTCCCTGCCCGGGAGCATGGTCCGCTCCGCGCGCAGCGTGGGGATGCTGGGTCGGGGCGTGATGGGCGCCGGGCGCTCAGCGGGAGCGGGCGCGGGCGTGGCCACTGCCGGAGCGGCGGGGGCCGCGGCCGGGGCGGGCCTCGCCGTCGGGGCGGGAGCCGTGCGCTCCGCCGCCGAGACGGGCACCCCCGGAGAAGGCGGCGGCGGAGCGGGCATGCCCAGGAGCGCCGCCGAGTAACCCACCAACAAACACCCACCGGCGCGGGTTCTCCCCCGCCACCCACCGCCAACCACCGACCGGCTCGGTCCCCGAGCCGCCCACCACTCGAGGAGCAGGAAGCGATGTGCCGCTAGCGCGACGGACAGGCCCCACCGGAAACGACCACCACAGCACGCACAGGGAGTTGCGAAGCAAATGGAAGACCTCGTCCAGACCATCTCCAACATCGTCGGCATCCTCCTCGGCCTCGTGGGGGCCGTGGGCGTCGGCTTCTTCATCTACGGCGCCTATCTCTACCTCACCGCCTCGGGCGCGCCCCACCAGATGGAGCGCGGCAAGAGCGCGATGATGACGGCCCTCGCCGGCATCGTCCTGGCGATGGTGGCCTACGGCATCGTCGAGCTCGTCATCGGCGCGGTCGTCAACCCCGCGGTCGACATCGGCGAGATCCCCGACCCCACCGGCGGCACCGAGACCGAGGACGGCGGGTAGGCGATGCACGCGCACGAAGTGCCCACCCACGTGCAGGCCGAGGACCGCGTCCTGCTCGGTCTCACCTTTCCCCAGATCGTCGCCCTCACGGCGGTTGCGGCCCTCGCCTACGGGGCCTACAGCTTCGCCCCCGGTCCCTTCGGGATGAGGCTCGCCCTGGCCATCCTCCTCGGCGTGGCGGGCGTGGCCGCCGTCGCCGGCAGGATCGGAGGGCGGCGGCTGCCCCTCGTGGCGGCCGACCTGCTCCGCTTCTGGCTGGGGCCGCGGCGCTACGCCGGGTCTCCCGCCGAGCTGGCGCGGAGCGAGCCGCCCCCGCCACCGCCGCCCACCCCTAACCCGCTCCAGCTGCTGGTGAAGCGCACCCGGCGCGGACTGAGGAAACTCCGCAAGAAGCGGCGGCGGGGCGAACGCAAGCCCTTCCGCGCGCACTGGCGCTTCGGCAAGCGCCTCTTGCGCCGCGGCGGCGAAGGCGGCAAGGGCCAGCGCCACGACATCCGCCCCCTCGCACGGCGGGCGGGACTCGCCCTGTTCGCCGTCTCCGTGGCGGTGACGGTGGCTATCGGCCTCATGGCGCTCTCGTCGCAGGCCGCCAGCGCCGACGGCCACGACCAGTGGTTCGAGGAGGAGGTGCTCATCCCCGAGTCCATCCCCGGGCAGCGCCTCTTCCTCGAGCGCCTCACCGTCTACGGCGACCGCGCCGGCATCGCCCTGCGGGCCGCGACCGATGTGCAGGTCCACGTGAGGGCCTACGGCGGCGACGACGGGCAGACCCTCGTCTACCAGGCGACGGAGAGCCTCGTGGAGGGAACGCGCCGCGGCTGGGACGTTCCTCTCGATGGGGACTTCCCGTCGGTGACGGTGTCGTGGCAGGACGGCTTCGGCGAGGCGGGAGCCTTCAGCCTCGAAGGAGACCAGCTTCCCCACCCGCTGCCTTCCATCGAAGGGGAGCTCTGCTCCCTGGAGGTCACGTCGCTGTCGTGGTCGCCCGGTCGCATCGAGGGGAGCGTCTCCTCCCGCTGCGCGGACACGGCGGAGGAGCGGGTCGAGCTGCCCATCGCTTCGGGCCACCACGAGGAGTCGGTGACGGCCCTCATCGAGGCGTCGGTGACGGACCTCTCGGGAACGCTCGCCGTCACGTCCGGCACCTCGACCGCCACGGCGGACTTCGCGCCGAACGGGAGCACGACCTTCCGCCTTTCCATAGGAAGCGGCGCGGGAATCCGGGCCGTGACCGTCGAGGTCGCCATCCAGGCGACCGCGACGGCTCCCCTCCCGTCGCTGGTCGAGCTGGTCCACCACCCCGAGCGCACCGAGCGGCTCACGGAGACCGCCTCGGTGACGGTCCCCGCCTTCGGGGACAGCGTCACCGAGACGATCACGGTCACCGGCGAGGACGGGACGCCCTCGATTCACAGCGTCACGGCCAGCTGCTACGTCCCCGAGTCGACCGTCCGCCAGGACGTCGTCTTCACCGTCGTCCACGAGGAGCACGTGCGCGCCGAGGTCGTCTCGCGCGCTCCCCTGGTCCGCGCCCGGAGCGAGTCCCTCGCCCTGGCGCTGAGCGTCGCCTCCGACGAGCCCTACCGGCCCCTCGGCGCGGAGGAGCCCGAGGACGAGGAGGAGATCCTCTCCACCCAGACCGCCGTCAGCCCCGAGGTCCTGCAGTGGCTCCTCGGCGTCATCACCAACGGGCAGTAGCGATGCTGAAGCGCACCGCGACCGCCCTGCTCTTCGCCGGCGTCGCGCTCCTCTCGATGGGCGCGGCGCCGGAGGAGGAGCAGGCGATGCTCGAAGCCATCAACGGGGCGCTCACGGGCATGGCCTACGCGGCCGGCGGCCTGGCCGTCTTCGCCATCGCCTGGGCAGGCGTCGTGCTCATGGCCGACGGCGCCGAGGGACGCTCGGGACGGGCGCGCACGGCCGTCGTCATGGCGGTCGTCGGACTCGTCCTCGTCCTCTCCGCGAAGGGCATCGCCCTCGCCCTCATCAACGGCGTCATTCCGACCATCTAGCGCCAAGGAGAACACACCATGCGAACACCCGCATTCATGCGCCCGGCTCCCCCGGACCCGCAGGCTGAGGCGAAGGCCAGCGCGGAGAAACCGCCGCTGCCCCTGCCGCTCTGCTTCCTCATCTCCCACGTCGAGGAGGAGGTGATCGTGCGTCTCGACGGGGAACGGGTCGCGGTCTGCGAGGTGCTGGGGCTGGAGCTCGACGAGCCGAAGCTCGGAGCCTTCGCGGGCTTCCTCAACGCCCTCGCCTTTCCCGTGCAGCTGCTCGTGCGCCAGCACCCGCCCGACCTCGGGCCGCTGCGCACCGCGCTCAGGGAGTCGCGGCCCGACGCCCTGCCCCCGCGGACCGAGGCGGCGGCGGAGTCGCTCCAGGGCTTGCTGGGAGAGCTTCAAGCCCGCGACGGCGTCCTCGACCGCCGCTTCTATGCGGCCTGCCCGGAGGAGCACGCGGAGGAGCTGCAGGGGCTGCTCGTGCGTGCGGGACTCTCCGTCCACCCCCTCCGCGGCCGCACCCTGCGGCGACTGCTCATCGCCTCCGCCCTCGGCGGCACCCCCTCCGACCGTGAGGAGCATTCCGCGGCGCGGATCGAGGTCAACCGCACCGACCTCCGCCTGGGGGAAGGGCTGGCGCGGTCGCTCCACCTCGGGCGCTGGCCGCGCTCGCTCGCCCCCGGCTTCCTCCAGGGGCTCATGACGGCGGGAGTCCCCATGGACCTCGCCCTCCACCTCGGACCCATCCCCGCCGAGCAGGCGGCGCGCACGCTGGAGTGGCAGAAGGTCCGCTTCGAGTCCGCCCAGAGCCTCTCCCTCAACAGGGGCAAGACCCTCTCCTCCGAGGCGGAGATCGCCCTCGAGGACGTGACCCGCCTGCGCGACGAGGTGCAGCGCGGGCGCGAGCGCCTCTTTCACGCCTCCCTCTCGCTCACCCTCCATGCCCAGGACGAGGCCGTCCTCACGGAGATGACGCAGCGGGCGAAGGGCCACTTCGGGGCGACGCTGGGGAAGCTCGACACGCTCGCCTTCCGCCAGCGCGAGGGCCTCCTCTCCACGCTGCCCCTCGCCCTCAACGCCGTCGCCTCCTGGCGCACGCTCGACACGTCCTCGCTGGCGCGGCTCTTTCCCTTCTCGCCCCCCGACCTCGACACCCGCAGCGGCACGCTCGCGGGCATCGACCTGCGCGCCTGCGCCCCCGTCGTGTACGACGCCTTCGATGGCACCCACCTCAACGCCAACACGGCCGTGCTGGCGCGCTCCGGCTCCGGGAAGTCCTTCGCGACGAAGCTGGGCGTCCTGCGCGGCCTGATGCGAGGCGTCGTCGCCTACGTCATCGACCCCGAGGGCGAGTACGCCTCCATGGCCCGCGCCGCGGGCGGGCGCGTCCTTTCTCCGGGCGTCTCCGGCCAGGGCCTCAACCCCTTCATCATCGAGCGCCGCGACGGCGAGGAGCTGCTGCAGCGCATCGGCAGCCTGCGCCGCCTCATCGAGGTGATGGTGGGAGAGCCGCTCGGGGCGGAGCGCCGCGCCGCCCTCGACCACGTCCTCGCCGCCTACTACGCCGAGCCCCGCGAGGGCGCGGGCTTCGGCGACTTCTACCGCTTCCTCCAGGACAGCGACGAGGACCTCGCGAAGCTGCTGCGCCCCTTCGCCACCGGGAGCCTCCGCCACCTCCTCTCCGACGAGGGCGACGACCTCCTGGCGAAGGAGGCGCTCGTCACCGTCTTCGACCTGCGGTTGCTGGAGCCGGAGCTGCGGCCCGCCGCGGCGATGGTCTGCACGGAGACGGTCTGGGCGGCGGCCGCGCGCGACCCCCGCCCCCGCCTGCTGGTCGTGGACGAGGTCTGGTCGATCATGCAGCACCCCCAGGGCGCGGCCTTCATGGTGTCGATGGCGAAGCGTGCCAGGAAGCACCGGCTGGGGCTGCAGTTCATCACGCAGGACGTGCAGGACCTCCTCAGCGAGGACTCCTCCCGCACGATCACCGGCCACTCGGGACGCGCCCTCCTCCAGAACGCCGCCTTCAAGCTCCTGCTCCAGCAGGACGCCGCCGCCATCAGCACGGTAGGCGACGCCTTCGACCTGCCCGAGGACTTGCAGCGCTGGCTGTTGTCCTGCCAGCGGGGGGACGGCCTCCTGCTCGCCAGGGGCAACCGCTTCCCCATCCGCATCGAGGCCACGCCCGAGGAGCACGCCCTCATCGAGTGGAAGCCCGGCGGCGGGCACTGATCCGAACACACAGGAACGAGAGGAGCAGAGCGATGGGGTACCTCCAGTAGCCGCCTTCCCGGAGCGGGGAAGGCTCGTACGCCGCGGAGCCGTGAGCGGCCGGGGGTTGGACGCGATCTCCACGGCGCACCGCGACACCCCGAACACACGAAGAAGGGGACAACCCTCATGGGCGCCCGCCACGGCGCTCTCGCCCTTCCCGCGACGCCTCCGACACCTACACCCAGAAGGAGTACCCCATGAATCCCATCCACTGGTTCTTCCCCCGATCCATCCCGAAGCCCCCCGTCCTGCTGGCGGTGACCCCGCCGCGGGCGGGCGAACACACCCTCCTCGGCGTCGAGAACCTCCTCCAGTCGATCGCCGTCCCCGAACCCTTCGCCCTGGAACTGGCGGGCGACGCCGGCGGCGTCACCCTCATGGCCCGCTGCCGCGACGGGGAGGTCGTGCGCGGGCAGATCGCCTCCCACTACCCCCAGGCCCGCATCGAGGAGTTGCCGGAACGGGAGGATCCCCTGCGTCTCGGAGAGGGGGAGGAGGCGTGGGGCCTGACCCTCACCTCCACGGGTCCCGACTACGTGCCCCTCCGCACCTTCCGCGACGGCGACCTCCTCGACCCCGGCTCCGATCCCCTCCTCGCCCTGATCGGGGCGCTCGCCGCCCCGGAAGAGGGCGAGCGGGTGGTGGCGCGGCTCCTCCTGCGTTCCCTCGACCCGGACTGGTCGCAGCCCCACCAGGAGCTCGCCTACGGGCCGCCGGCCGCTCAGCGCCCGGCTCCAGCCCCCACGCCTTCATCGGGGGGCGCGTCGGGTGGCCCCGAACCCCTCGCCCTCGCCGTCCTCGCCGTGGTCGGCCTCGTCGCCTTCAAGGGCTGGGACTGGGTGCAGAGCGGTGAGCCCCTCAAGGCCGCCCTCCTCGGCCTGGGGGCGCTCGGGGCAAGCATCGCCGGCCTCTGGGTCTGGAACCGCTGGAAGGGCGGCCGCAACCGCGTCTACGACCCGGCACTGATCAAGGAGAAGGTGTCGCGCGCGGCCTTCGAGGCGCGGATCGAGGTCACCGCCATCCTGCCTCCCGGCGGGAAGGAGGAGCGTGCCCGGGAGCTGCTGAAGGGCGTGGCGGCCGCCTACCGTCACTACGACCATCCCGCCGGCGCGCGCTTCAAGGTGGGCAAGGCGCGGCCCGTTGCGGCCACGCCCTCCCTGGAACCGGCCCCGCCCGGTCTCTTCGGCAGGCGAAGCGTCCTCGGGGTGCGTGAGGTCGCCGCCCTCTGGCATCCGCCCGGGGCCGGCGACGAGGCGCCCCTCGTCGAGCGCTCGGGCGCGAAGGCCCTGCTGCCCGCGGCCAGGAACGTCAGCGGCGGCGCGCTCGTGGGGGAGACCACGGCGGGCGCGCCCCGGGAGATCCGCTTCTCCGACGACCTCCTCCGCCGGCATCACCTCTACGTGGCGCGCACGCGCATGGGCAAGTCCACGCTCATGGGGCACCTCGTCGCCCACAAGCTGCGCGAGAAGGCGGCCGGTCGCGACGGGGACGCCATCATCGTCGTCGACCCCCACGCCGACCTCGTGGCCGGCATCCTCGACCAGGTCCCCGAGTCGCTCGTCGAGTCGGTTCGCCTGATCGACCTTGCCAGCGAGGGTTTCCCCGGCATCAACCTCCTCGACACGCGCATCTTCGCGGACCGCGACCGCACGGCCGACTCGGTCGTCAGGGTGGCGCGGGGACTGTGGGAGCAGTGGGGACCGAGGATGCAGTCCATCCTCGAGCAGACCGTCAAGACCCTGCACGAGGCCAACACCCACCTCGAACCGGAGGACCAGTACACGATCCTCGACGGCCTGCGCCTGCTCTCCGACGAGCAGTTTCGCAAGAACGTGCTCTCACTGGTGACCGACTCCTACCTGCTGGAGTGGTGGGCGCGCGACTTCGGGGGCTGGCGCCGCGAATACCGGGCCGAGGCGCTCGCGCCCGTGCAGACGCGCCTCTCCTACTACGCCTCCTCGAAGCGGGCGCGCGCCATTCTCGGGCAGCCGCGCTCCACCATCGACCTGCGCCGCACGATCGGCGAGGGCGGCATCCTCCTCGTGTCGACGGCGCAGGGAACCGCGGGGCGCGATGTGGCCGCTCTCGTGGGCGCATCCCTCCTCAACCTCGTCGACGCCGTCATCCGCGAGCAGGAGCGCCTGCCCCTGGCGCAGCGGCGGGGCGCGCTCGTCGTCGTGGACGAGATGCAGTCCATGCCGGGCGTCGACTACGAGTCGATGCTCTCGGAGCTGGGCAAGTACGGCGCGAGCTTCGTGCTCGCCACCCAGAGCCTGGCCAAGCTCGGGGACCTCTCCCCCACCATGAAGGACACCGTCCTCGCCAACGTGGGCTGCCTGGCGGTCTTCCAGGTGGCCGGCTCGGACGCCCGCCAGCTGGTGTGGGAGCTGGACCGGGAGCGCGTCTCCGAGGACGACATCGTCTCCCTGCCCGTGCACCACTGCTACGTGCGCGCCACCGTGGGCGGCGAGCGCATGCCCGCCTTCTCCATGCAGGTGAAGAAGCCCGCTGCGGGTGACGCCGGCATCGCCGCCCGCATCCGCGAGGCGGCCCGCGCCTACACCGCCTCCGCCGCGGAAGTAGCTGCCAGGGAGGCCCATCACGCGGCGGGTCGGGTGGAGGAGTACCTCGCGGGACGAGCGGCGCTCGAGGGCGGCGAACCGTCGCCCCCGCCACAGGACAAGCGGCGCAGGCGGAGGAGCAGACGGCCCCGGGGCGATGGCGCGTCCCCGGAGGGCGTCGCCGGAGAGGAGAGTGGGACGTGAGGGCGGCGGCCTTCAAGAGGGCGCTCCGGCGCCGGTTGGCGGGCCTGCCGCTCGCCGGCCGGCCCGCGCTCGCCTCCCTCACGGGCTGGTCGCAGGGCGCCGCCCTGGAGGAGCGGGGACCTCCGGGGCGCACCTCGCGAACGAAGGGCGAGGGGGAGTCGCCGCAGAGGCTGCCGGGGGAGCCGGCCCGGGCGCGCCACGGAGAACAGCCATGAGGCTGTACTACCTCGACGAGCGCGAGAGCGCCCGCTACCACGTCCGCTCCGCCCTGGGGGTCGACGGCGAGCGCTGGAACGACCTCTTCGGGGATGTCCGCGCCTGGCGGCAGGAGCTACGGAAGCGCTACGACATCGCTCCGGCGGTTGAACTGCTGCCCTTCGACCTGCTGTACCCGCGCGAGGAGCCGGACTGCGGGGGACGCGACGGCTGGGTCTCCCCTGAGGAGGGTGCGGACATCTTCCGTGGCGGTCTGCGCCTCCTCGAGGAGGCCGCTTGCAGGGTTGGCGGGGTCGAGCTGATCAACGTCTGCCTGGAGAAAGGGGCGCGTGGGCGCACGGACGAGGTCAGCCTCGGCCGTCTCCTGACGCGGATCAACACCTCCGCCGCCGGCGCGGGCCGCCACGCCTTCCTGATCTTCGACCAGGTTCACGAGGAGCCGGTCACGCGGCTCTACCGGCGCCTGCGCGTCCACAACCCCATCCCCAGCCGCTACGAGGCCTGGGGGGACGGCTCGGCGACCCGCAACATCCCCCTTGCGCGCATCATCGGCGGGCCCGCCTTCCGCAGCGCCGGGGAGGATCACCTGCTGCAACTGGCGGGCTTCGTCGCCTGCGCCCTCCTGCTCCAGGAGCAGGGCGCGGGCGCAGGCGGGGCGGACCTCGATCTCGAACACGCCTTCTCCACTCTCAACCGCGTCCTCAACCGGGAGGCGTCGCGGCGAGACCGGCAGGGGGTGGTGAGGCGGTGAAGATGGCGTCCCTGATGAGTTCCCCAGGAGACGTAGCGCTCAGCCGTCAAGTCAGGGACATAAAGCAAAGCAAGGCCGCGACGGCGCGCTCGCAGGCGATGCGATGCGCTCCTTTCCTACCGGACCTCCCGGTGCTCCCCGTTATCCGCCTGAGAGGTGGCGCGGGGCGCGTGGTCGACCAGATCGCGGCGAGCCGGCGCAGCCGCCGTCCGGCGTCGGGTCGGGCCGGTACGCGACACGCACGACGCGCGGCTCCGGGCCGCCCCTGCGCCGGGTAACGTGCGCCCGCGCCGCTTCGCCGACTTCATCTCGTCTGAGCAGAGTCGAGATGCAACGGGGAGGGAGGTAAGCCCTGATAAACTGGGCCAGCACAGGGAGGTTCGCCAGGGTGGAGCAGACCGCACAGGGTTCCTTCGAGTTGGCCCTTGGCCACCTCGACCGAGTGCAGATCGCGTGGAAAGTGCCCACCGACTGGGCGGACCTCTCAACATACGGCTTCTATTGCCTGGAGGCTTCAGTGGTAAGCGGCCGTCCTCCACCTGGGGCGGGAGCGCCCGGGTAGCCACTTCGAGAAGCAGCAGGAAGCGAGCTACCTTGCCGATCAACATGGGCTCCCGGACATTGGTGATCTGCTCGTCGACCTCAACGCGATGAGGAAGCACGAGGCCTATGGGGACGTCGACGCACCAGAGGACCTGGACTCCGAGGACATCGCCGTCGCGATCGAGCGATACGTTGAGTCGGTGAGGGAGTTGCTCTCGCCATGACTCGGCGGATGACCACCAGGCAGGGTATGGAGTCGGCAGAAGACCCCTTCAGCCGGATGTCCGCAGTCCGCTTGTGGCCCGATGTTCTAGCGAGGGCGTGGACGCGGCAGGTGGTCGAGGCGGCACTGCGGGACGAACAGATAGTGGCCATCGTGGCTTCCGGCTCGGCCGTGCGCGATGTTCAACAGAGCGACGACCTCGACCTCGTACTGGTGTACGCGGAGTGTCGCCCTGGCCTGCCTCGCCCGCCTATCTCGATCGACCTTCGACAGTACGACGAGCAGGATGTCCCGGCTAAGCTGAAGCAGGGACACGACTACTTGTGGTGGACCCTTCGTTACGGCCAGGTTCTGTTCGAACGTGAAGGTTGGTGGACGAAGCTCCGAGAGGACCGGATTGGCGAGGTTCCGCTCCCTTCGGTGGACCAGGCGAAGGAGAGGGCCCGGGAGGCAGAGCGGCTGTACAATGAACTCTGCGCCGCGGGTGATCAAGATGCTGCCGCGGACCTGCAGCTTTCGCTGCTGACGCACCTCGCTCGCGCTGCGCTGAGCCAAGCCCAGGTCTTCCCAAAGTCGCGCCCCGAGCTTGCTGATCAGTTGCGCGAGATCGGTGAGCAGGCTCTGGCTGACCGCCTTGCCGAGGCGTTGGCGCACCGGAACGGATAGCAACCGAGGGGAATTACCAACATGGCTCCACCTGAAGGAAGCCGAAACGTGGGCTTCAGGCTCTCCATGGAGCCCACGTCAGGAGATCCGTAGGTCTAGCCTGGTGAGCCAGGTGGCGGTGGATCATTGGCGCCGGGCCCAGCGTCCCGTGCGCGGATTTGGAGCGCAACGTTCCGTATGAGCACAGCATTGGGCTGTCGCCCTCCACCTGGCCGCTCTTCTTTTTCTGAGGGGGAACTCTCGATCAAGCTCACGCCCGTAGTCGCTTAAGGCGACGTACGCGCCAGTCTCGTTGCTCCTCAGCGATTTGCGGGTCCGGACCCTCGGCCTCCTCCGTCTTCCACAGCCGGAGCGCGGCCCCCTGTGGGGGCCTTGGTAGCGCTGCTGCCTGGAGGTGGGGCCTGGCGCCCGGTTCGTGGTCAGGCTTGTAGGGCAAGCCCAAAGCAGTTCACCCGGACCTTCGAGGTGAGCGCCAAACGATCATCGTGACTTTACGGAATAAATTGTTAGCATCGCTCTTATGTCAGAGCTTTCCATTACCGGCAGGCCGGATCGATCGGGCCCGCCCCGCGGGGGTTCGTTCACGCACCCCCTTGCAAGCAGTTACCGCAGACGCGCTTCGCGCTCACACTTGGTTGCCCTTACCACATGAGCGGAGGGCAGCCGTGCAACCTCACCCCCCTACACCAGTGTTCCGCGGATGGAAGCGCCCTGCGCTGACCGTGACGGCGCTGCAACCCGTGGCGATGCATGAAGCCCGCCCTCGTCCGCGCTTCGCGGACGCGGACGGTTCGCTGATGGTCGGAGGTTGCTGAGCGATGCCACGACGGCCTTTGGTCCGGCTCAAGCAGCGGGTGCTCTGGGATCGGCTGGAGCTGATGAACCGCTCCCAGCGCTGGCTCGCGCGGGAGGCGGGCATCAGCCCCGGGTACCTCTCCGAGCTCGTGAACGAGGGCCGTGCTCCCTCGGGGGCAATCCGCCGGCGCCTGCAGGCCGCCCTCGCCATTGACGACTTCGAGGAACTCTTCGCACTGGAGTACGAGGATGAAGCCTCGTAGTCGCTCCTCCGCTTCCCCGGAGAGCGGGCCAATGCTCTTCATCAACGGCCACCATGTGCCCTATGAGAGCGGTGTGCTTCCCGCCGACTTTCCCAGGCGCCTGCACATCCTCAGGGAGCGCAGTGGCTTCAACTGGAACGGCTTTGCCGAGGCGGTGGGGGCGGACCCCAAACAGGTGCTGCGCTGGCGGCATGGGGCAGAACCCTGCGGCGGCGCCCTGCACTCGCTCCTGCGCTTTGCGAGGCACATCCCCGGTGGCGTGGAACTGATCATGGGCGAGGACTTCGAGATGAAGAGACAGGAGGGCTGAGCCATGCCCCGGCGACCCAAGCTTCCACGTGAACGCCACGAATTTCCCAGGGACTTTCCCCTGCGCCTGGAACAGCTGAAGGAGGCCTCGGGCCTCACCTGGAGCGAAGTGGCCCGGCGGCTCGGGACCAATGCCCTCACCCTCAGGCGCTGGCGCAAGGGCGCCCGCCCCAACGGGCTGCATCTCCTCGCCCTTCAAGGCCTGGCGGAGTCTCTGGATCTCACCCACCTGCTGCCCGTCGTGAGGCAACGTCGTGACGGGTCGTGAGGTGGGGATACAGGTACCGGTCGAGGCGATCGCGGACCACGAGGCCGCTTGCGAGGTCCGATCCCCTGTTCACAGCACGGCAAGGCCCTCCGCGAATGAAACCCCATCGGACCATCAGCATCGGCCCGCACTACAGGCGCGAGCGGTAGGACGTTCCTACAGGGCTAGCGGGAACCTCATGACGAAGGTCCTCGATCCTGTCCAGTCTGGTCGGGGCGAGTTCGTCCATCGACGCGTCGAGCTACCTCCCAACGGGCTCCCACTCGTACGAGGCGGCGATCTCGGTGATGATGGCCCGGTTCTCCTCTCCCTCGCCGAACTCGACAATCGCCGGTGGCTCCTTGCAAGGACCGTCCCGAGCCGTCAGCGTGCACCTGAGCTGGCCCACGAAGCGGATCCCAAGCGGCTGCGCGTTGAAGGTCCAGATGGCATCGATGCGATCGCCCCGTTGCTCGAGCCCGAACTGCACAGCCAGGTTTGCCGGCGTCGTCAGGCGAAACACGCCCTGCCCTCGATGCCACTCCCACACCTCATCGGGACCGTCCCCGGGCTGTTCCACATCGTCCAGCCCACAGTTCAGTGCCGTCACGACCCCGCCAAACGCAAACACGGCGACGGCGAACAGCAGGGGACCCATGATGGGGATGGAGATGTCATCCCAGCGCATGGCCGGCGAAGGCTACCACCATCTGGTGCCGAATTCTCAAAGCAGTAGTCGTGGAGATCGTCGGGAGAAATACTCAGGTTGGGCTCGGCGAGATGCGTCTTCATGCACTCCCTCCAGAATTCGAAGATGGAGGTGGTGGAAGCCTAGTAAATCACGGCGCAGTTGCAGGCTCGGACAAAGTCGTCGCTGTACGTCCCCACGCTCCGGTCGTCCCCGGGGACATCGCCGGCGACGTGCTCGTGGGCGTTGGGGTCAAACCGCGTCGTCCGTCCGCTCCGGCGGCCCCCGGAGCACCCTTTTCGCCGGGGGCGGTCCACCCGCGGCTCCGGCTTTCGTCCGCGGGGTCCCCACAGGGTCGGGGGAGGCAAAACGGACCCTGGGATTGGTAGGGTTCCCTCCATGCTCGAATGCCGGAGCCGCTTCACCCCCTTGAAGCCCCTCGCGGTCCTCGGCGCGGTAGCGGGCGCGGTCACCATGCTGGTGGTCGTGGCGTGCGGTGACTCACGGGAGCCGCAAGATGGCGAAAGCGCCGGCGGGCTCGAGCGGGCGACAGAGACGGTCACCGCCGCGTCCACGGCGGAGTCGCCAACCACCGAAGGCGCAGGCGAACTCGAACACGCGACGGGGACGGCGGCCGCTGCGCCCACTGCGGAGCCGTTGTACATCGATGGAGTCGGTGAGGTCGAAGGCCCGGTGGCCGTATACCGGCGGTGGAAATTCGAACAATCGCAAGAGCCGGAGGATGCGCCAGAGGGTCTCTTCACTGTCTTCGCGATTGACCTGGCGACCGGCCTGTCGTGGGACATCTACGAGGCGACGGATATCGTCCTGGCCCGGCCGGCGGGGGATAGGCTGATCGTCTGGTCCATCGAGAGCCTGGCCATCCACTCCGTCTCACTCGATGGAACGTCTGAGGTTCTCCTCCACTCCGGCGGCGCACTCGCCCCGCACGTTTCGCTCGATGACTCCAAGATCGCCTTTGCCGTTGACGGCTCTCCCTCCGGTGAACCCGACAGCGTCATCGTCCTCGATGTGCAATCGGGCGACGAAGTGCTCCGCATCGAGGCCGGCGATCCTCGCATCGACGTTCACGAGTCCGAGTGGTCGCTGGAAGTTGCCCGCTGGAGCGTGGATGGGGCGGCACTCCTCGCGGGTTCCTACGTCCTCACACTGGATGGCGAAGTCCACGACGCCTCAGGCCGGCTCTCTTTCGACCTGCGCTACGGCGCCGTCGCACCGCGACTTGGTTCCGGAGCTCGCTCCCTGACAGTCGTTGACATTGCCACGGGGCAGGACCTGTTCACGCTGACGCCGGAGCAGGGCAACCGCATCCTGGAGTGGTACTGGGGCATGCCCGCCTCCGGCAAGGCCATGTATGCGACGGTCCCAGCGGGGGCCGTCAACGAGCGACCAGCCCGCCGGGCCGTCTGGCGCATCGTCGACCTTGACACCGGCGCAACGAGCATTGTGAGCCTCGACGAGAAAGTGCGAGCCGAATGGGAGTGGGTGTGGTGGCTCAATGGCGTGACCTTTAGGACCTCTCACTCCTCGCTGGTGCCGTGCGTCTACAGGCATCAGGCACTGGATCCCTGCATCGACCTGGGCGTAGCTTCCGAGGAGGCCCTCCAGTTCATCTACAGGGACCAGGAGCGCCAGGAACGCAATACCTCTATCGGTCAAACGGAGCACCTCGGCTTCATCTGGCTCGATTAGCTGCCAGGTCGGAACGGCTCCTAGCGCACGCGTCACTCTGCGGATGTGATGATGCTGGGTGGCGGGGCAGCCCCTGCGGTTGCGTTCCCCGAAGCCAGAAGGCACTCGTGAAGCAGGGAGTTTCATCCCCCGCCCAACCCTGCAGGCCCGCCAGCAAGCGGGAACGACCAGGGTCGGGCTAGCGGAGCCCCTCGGGCACGTTGGCGGCGGGATGGATCCCACCCCAGCACACGGCCTCGCCCGAGTCCCGCAGAGCGCACGAGTGCCAGCGTCCCGAACTGACCGTGCTGTGTGTTCCTGCAGGCGCCTCCAGCTGCTCGAACCGGTTTTCCCCCCAGCAGGCCAACTTCCCGGACTCCCGCACCGCGCATGTGTGAAGCAAGCCCGCACTCACGCTGCGAAAACTCCCGGCGGGTACCTCCGACTGGCCGTACTGGTTGTGGCCCCAGCAGGCCAGTTCCCCTGACTCCTGCAACGCACAGATGTGAAACTCGCCCGTACTCACCGTGCGGAAACTGCCGGCAGGTACGTCCGACTGGCCGTAGTGGTTGGGACCCCAGCAGACCAGTTCTCCCGACTCCTGCAGTGCACACGTGTGACGCCCGCCGGCGCTCACCAGATGGAAACTCCCGGCGGGCGCATCCAGTTGCCCGTCCAGGTTGTACCCCCAACAAGCCAGTTCCCCGGACTCGCGCAGGGCGCACGAGTGGAACTCGCCCGCACCTATCGGGCCAAAGCGCCCCGTGGGCGCCTCCGCCAACAGGCTATGGCCGGCACCTCCCCAGCAGGCGATTTCGCCGGATTCCCGTACGGCACACGTGAGCCACACCCCCGCGCTCAACTTCCTGAACGCCCCGGAGGGGCTCTCCAACTGGCCAGAGTCGTTGAGACCCCAGCAAGCCACCTCTCCGGACTCACGCAGCGCGCAGGTGTGATGCCCGCCCGCGCTCAACTCCCTGAAGGTTCCGTCGGGAATCCCTGACTGGACGGAGCCGAAGAGGCCCCAGCAGGTGATCTTGCCGGATTCACGCACCCCACACGTGTGATTCCCGCCCGCGCTCACCATGAGAAAGCTCCCGGCAGGCGATTCCAGCTCAGCAACGCCGGGGTAGCGATCGCCCCAGCAGAGCAGTTCCCCGGAATCCCGCACCGCACACGTCTGCCTGATGCCCGCACTCACCGTGCGGAAGCTCCCGCTGGACTCCCCCGAAGGCGCGAAGTCGCGATGGCCCCAACAAGCCAGCTCCCCGGACTCCCGCACCCCGCAGGTGTGCAGCTCACCCACACTGACCGTGAGAAAGCGCCCTGCGGGAGGCGACGATTGGCCGTACGCGTCGGCTCCCCAGCAGGCCAGCTCCCCGGACTCCCGCACCGCGCACGCGTGACGCCCGCCCGCATTTACCGTGAGAAAGCGCCCATCCGGCGGCGCCGTCTCGCCGTACTCGTCACCTCCCCAGCAGACCAGCTCCCCGGACTCCCGCACCCCACACGTGTACCCGGCCCCCGCACTCACCGCACGAAAGGACCCGGCAGGCGCCGTCGTCTCACCGAACACGTTATTTCCCCAGCAGGCCAGCTCCCGGGACTCCCGCACCCCGCATGTGTGTCCGGCCCCCGCGCTCACCTCGCGAAAGGGCCCGGCAGGCGCCTCCAACTGCCCAAGCCAGTTATCTCCCCAGCACCTGACCTCACCGATCTCGCTGAGCGCGCACGTATGCGAGTCGCCTGCGCTCACCATGACACTTCGATCGCTTCCGGTATCTGTCGGGGTGGTCGTGGCGCTGGATGGGGTTGGCGGCGGCACCTTGAGGGCGATGTCGCCGAACCGGAACGTGCCGCTGCTGCTGAAACCGTCGTCGAGGAGCAGCCGGATCGTCCCCAGGGTTGCCCACGAGCCGCCCGCCGGGCGCGCGCTGATGTAGACGCGGCTCAGATCCTCCACCCGCTGCCACACCCGCACCTCCACCGTTGCCGGCGCCGCCCGCTCGGACAGCGCCATCTCAAGGTCGATGTCGCGGTAGGCAAACGTGCCGCTGTCGGTCGTCTGGTCCAGGGGCAGGGCGATCGTGCCCAGGGTTCGCCACGAGCCGCCCGCCGGGCGCGCGCTGATGCGAATGTCCTCAAGGTTTCCGACGTTCTGCCAGACGCGCACCTCGACCGTGGCCGTCGCCTCGGCCTGCGCCGAACCCACAGCCACGATGCCCACGCCCAGCAATGCCGCCAGCGCGACGACTGTCGCGCGCTTCATGCACCACCCCCGCGAAGCATCCGCGAGACGATAGCGCAAGCGTCGCAGGCATTTCCTCCCCCGACCTCTCCGTCGACCGCGTGGGCGCTCCGGAGACGAAGGGCGCGGCGCGGCTGCGGGTGAAGTGGTAGGCGGGCCTCGCGCTCCTCATGCCTTTCTGCAACTGAGCCGGCAGAGGAGAGTCCCAGCGTGCGTCCACCTCCTGCCAGGAGTCGGGAGGGGCTGTCTGCTGGTTCCGAGCTGTGAGCCTGGGGTCCGATCCATTCCCCATCATCGCGTTGACGACCGGCGGCCCATAGACGCCCCCTACGACCGCGGTTTCCCCGCTCAGCCAGACGCCTGCGCTCAGCAGTAGCGACTCTCGAACTCCGCCAGTGTCATCGGCAACTCGATCACGATTCCGGTCCTGTTTTGCTCTGCTCCCGTGTAGGGGCGTGCGTCGAGGAAGCTGGAATGGAACCCTTCGCCGCCAAATCCCCCGACGACGAGTGGATATGGGTCACAAAGCGCTCGGATCGTCAGTGAGTAGTCGGTGCCCGGCCCTGGGAAGTCGAACGTGCCTCCCGCGTCTGTCGATCCCCAGGCCGTGACTTGTACGTCGCCATCGACGTGCAAGAGGGCGATCAGTTCAACTCCGCCGACCGGCTCTCCATCGCTACTCCGGACGACACCCTGAATCTGCCAGTCCAGAGGTGGAGCCACCTCCAGGCGATGCTCCTCGAAGTCGGCGTAGAAGGTATCCACGCTCACGCCGAACGCTTGCAGAAACGACTCTTCCCATGATCCGGTTGATGTGAGTGACCCGAAGTAGTCAACGAGGGACTCGTGGCCAGCCTCGTCCACGAGCCGCTCGATCGCGAGGAATCCCACCGCGTAGATAAGCGTTCGACGCTTGGAGTACTCGAGCGACTGGTCCGCGTAGTCCGTCAGAGGACGAGCGACCGCAGACCAGGAGACGCGGTTCCTTTCGCGCAGGCTCTGTGGCACTACGGTTCGGTAGTGCTGGGGCACGCCGAGCACCTGGATCTGATGGTGCTCGATATAGTCCGCCGAGCCCTCATACAGCCATGCAGGCGTTCCCCGGTAGTCGTTCGCTGACAAGTCCTGCTGCACGATGTGGAAGTACTCGTGGGCGAACGGGGAGTTGATGCAAGTTGAGAGAATGATGAATATCGCCTTCCTGCCCGCCGTGGCGCACTGCTGGAAGGGAATGTCCGCGCCGAAATGGGCCCTGTAGGAGTCTGCGATCGACGCATAGTGCTCGCCGACGTACGCCGTGAACTCCGATGTAATCACCCCGTAGCGCTCGGCCTGGAAGCGCTGTGCAGCCTCCCAGCCCGCCCTGATCGCGCTATGTTCCTCAGCAGGAACGTCCTCAAGGAGCAAGACTTCAGGCTGCACCCAGCCCGGTTGGAGCCAGCGAGTCCGCGCCGAGGAGTGGATCCAGATGGCTGTGCCGCGAGAGAGCTCCTGCGCCGGCTGCGCACTCGCAGGCAAATCGGGCTCGTGTCTCATGAGTTGCTGCCGTCTTGCGTCCCACGCCCACACTTCGCTGAATTCGTCGCTGCTCCCCTCAAGAGCATCCGCGGCGGCGATGCCGTCACTACCTCCCCAGGCCACGAGATTCCAGCCCGCCTGAGCCTCCACCAACGCTGCCTCGGCCACGATGGGCCGTTCCCAGGCGACTGCCTCGTGCCCGCCGATGAAGAGCCACAGCCCCACGTTTGGTTCCAGGGTGTTGAGGTCGCCCAGAATGTTCCCGTCGTCGCGCAAGGCCAACCGGAACCGCTGGTCCTCCGCATTCCAGGCGTAGGCCACCTCGAGGGGAGGAAGCGTGGCGAATAGCGCATCGACAGCTGCCGCACTACCGGTCCAACCCGCCAAATTCCACCCAGGCCGCAGTACGGTGGTGACCATCTCGGGTGGAACGCCGTTGGTGCAGGCGACCCACGTCGCGCTCTCACTCGATGCGCGATGCAGCGTCAACCTGATGTTCGTGATGTCTTCGCCGTCGACCGCTACGCGTGATTCCCCATGCCTCCTGGGGTTCCCCTGGACGAACGCCGTGCATTCGTTGAACCCGGCGCCGAACACGATCAGCCGGTAGTCGGCGTCCAGCACGGGGACCGCGAACGCGCCGTCTGATGCCGTCCATTGCCCGTTCGACTCTCCTGGCTCGTCGGGGTAGGGCTGCCCTTCGACCCAAACTCGGGTGGCAGGCTCTCCGGTGTCATATGTCGCAGTCCCCTTGAGGCGGCTGAAGGAACCGTCGACGATGCACTCCGTCCAGACGGCAGAGTCGCCCGCGGCGCCTCCCACTGTGATGTCGACGCCCGTGACGTCCCCGTCTTCGGTCACGAAGGTGGCTTCCCACCGACCTTCGCGGTTCTGCCACGCATCAACCGTGCAACTGCTGTACCGATTGGAGTAAATCCAGAGTTCATGGGAGCCCTGGTTCACTGATAGGTCGAACGCACCGTCACTGGTGGTCCGTCTACTCTCGAATGCACTGGCCCAATCGGACGAGTTGGCGATGACGGCGTCGATCGCAATCCCGACGGCAGGTTGGCCATCCGCCTGCCTCACGACGCCTTGGATACGCCTGGGCGGTTCCTGTGCGTCCGCCATGGGCTCTGTCCAGACCGCCAGCGCGATCCCGGCGACCGCCAGCATGCCGACGAGCGGCCGAAAGCGGAAGCGTGAGTTTGTCACCGAGGTAGCATAGATAGGCAGGGCCTCATCGTCCCAGGGCACCTTCACGAAGGTCCCGAAGTCCCTTCGGCAACGCCAGCGTCAGCTCGAAAGTTCGTCGTCCAGTCTCCTTTGGTGAGCAACCCCTCCTGGCTGGCGTGTCATCGGTTGGACGCAGTCAGATCGTCCCGGGCGAGTGGGCTCGGGAGCCGGAGTGGCCTGCGTCGTCGTGCACTGCCTCCAATAGAGAGGGGTCAGGGTGTCCCGACCTTGCCCCAGCAAGCGATGGTCCCGTCGCTCTTGATCCCGCAGCTCCTATGCTGACCAGCGCTCACAGAGGTGAATTCCCCGCGCGGTGGTGTCGCCTGACCCCGAGTGTTCTCCCCCCAGCAGGTGACCGTATGGTCTTCCCGCACTCCGCAGGCGTGAAAGCTCCCGGCGCTGAGGGAGATGAACTGTCCTGCGGGTGGGGTGGCCTGACCAGAACCGTTGGCGCCCCAGCACGCGACAGAACGGTCGTCGCGTATTGCGCAGGTGTAGTCGGGTCCAGCACTTATGGACAAGAACTTCCCGGCAGGGGGAGTAGCTGCACCGCTCGCACTATGGCCCCAGCAGGCGACTGAGCCGTCTACCCTGACAGCGCACGTGTGGCCGCTACTCGCGCTCACCGAGGTGAAACGCCCACTGGGCGGTCTGGTCCGCCCAGCTCCATAGCCCCAGCAGGCGAGTAAACCCCCGCTTCTGACGCCGCATGTGTGGTACTGGCCGACGCTGACAGAGGTGAACTCCCCCGGTGGTGGGGTGGCTTCGCCCTCCGTCGCTCTGCCCCAGCAGGCGACCAATCCATCGAGCTTCACCCCGCAACCGCGCTCCCCCCAGAGGCTGAGCATTAGGAACTCCCCCTCCAGTGGGGAGGTCAGACCATCGTACTGCCTCCCCCAGTACCAGCAGGCGATAGAGCGGTCCGCCTGCACCACGCAAGCCTTGGGGTTTCCGACGCTGACAGAGGTGATGCCCTCCATGTCTTCCCAGGGGTGGTCCCTTGTGCAGACCGCCAGCGCGAGGACAAAGAAGAGTCCGACCACTACTGCTATCGCAAGGAGAGCTGCCGTTAATCCAGCGACCCACCTCCGCCTGCTTCCAGGTGGCTCATACCCAGGTTCCCTCCGCGCCCTCCGGGGGAGGTAGCGGAGGCGTTCCTCTAGCCGCTCCACTGGCCGGGGCTTCAGA
Source organism: Tepidiformaceae bacterium (assembly GCA_965203115.1). Lineage (GTDB taxonomy): Bacteria > Chloroflexota > Dehalococcoidia > Tepidiformales > Tepidiformaceae > UBA2991. Next base: position 1,301,407 of record OZ241859.1, read on the forward strand.
GTGCCGAAGTCTTCCCCAGGCCCAACTTCGGTCCGGAACATTCCCACGACGGGCAGCATAGCGGTCGGGCCAGCCCCCATTGCCCCCTACCGTCTCACAGCCCCACCGTCATCACCCTCGGCTTGAGAGTTCGGCGTCGAGCCTCGCTTGGCCGACCACCCCGCGGTACCACTTCCGCCTCTTCCCCTTCACACGGCATTGTCAGGTGAGCCTATCGAAGCGTGGCTCCTTCAGGCACTGTAGTTCGGCCAGCCACATCTCCCTGGCCGTGGTGGCTCAGTCCCCAGCACACCACTACGCCTTCGGGATTCACTGCACAGGTGTGATAGCGGCCTGAGTCCAGTGAACGGTAGACTCCCTCCGGTGCGTTCAGTTGGCCGTGGTCGTTATTCCCCCAACAGACGAGTTCGCCCGACAACCGTATCGCGCAAGCGTGCTGCGACCCCGCGCTTACCGACTGGAAGCTCCCCGAGGGCGTCTCTAGTTGACCAGCTCCGTCCCAGCACACGATCTCGCCCCCCATGTCCAGAGCGCAGGCGTGTTCCTCTCCTGCGGTGATGCTGCGGTACGTCCCGGGTGGCGTATCCATCTGCCAGTAGACTCCCAGTCCCCAGCACTGGACTTCGCCCGTCTCCCGGAGGCCGCAGATGCCTCCACCGGTGTCAATGAGGCTGAAGGGGCCCGGGGGTGGATCGTAATACCGGGAGTAGTTGCCACCCCAGCACGCGACTTCCCCTGACTCCTTCAGGGCACACCGTTCCAACCCCGCTGTGCTTACGAGGCGGTAACCGCCGTCTGTCGGAGATCGATCTTGGCCGTGGCTCCAGCAGGCAACCTCCCCAGACTCATTGACCGCACAGGTGTGGACGTCACCTGCGCTCACGGAGATGTAGGAGCCCGCCGGCGGGGGGAACCGATCGTTGTCGTTGAATCCCCAGCAGTCTATCTCGCCTGACTCCCGGAGAGCGCAGGTATGCATCCAGCCCGCGCTGACCAGGCGGTACGGCCCCGGGGGGTCCTCGGTCTGACCGTGTTCGTTGGACCCCCAGCAATCTACTTCGCCGGATTCCCGTTCGGCACAGGCATGGTCGAAGCCCACGCTCACTGAGCGGTACTTCCCAGACGGGGGTTCTGCCTGAGGTAGTTCGTCCCACCCCCAGCAGGCGACTTCACCTGACTCCCGAATCGCGCAAGTGTGGGTTGCGCCCGCGCTCACGGAACGGAAGCTTCCCGTCGGTACCCCTCTCAACTGGCCCCAACTGTTGGTGCTCCAGCAGACCACCTCGCCTGACCTCCGGAGGCCGCACAGGTGGTCAGTGCCTGCGCTTACTGAATAAAAGCTGCCGGATGGCATTTCTGCCCTGACTCCGTCGCCGGAGCCCCAGCAGACAACTTCACCTGAGGGCCGCAGTGCACACGCGTAGGACCAGCCTGTGGTCACGGACAGAAAGGGTCCCGCCGGAACTCTTGACTGTACGAACTCGCTGTTGCCCCAGCAGAGGACTTCACGCGACTCCTGAAGCGCGCAGGTACGGTCCCACCCCGCACTAACAGTACGAAACCTGCCGCTCGGCGCCTCCGCCTGGCCGTTTTCGTTTCCTCCCCAGCAGACGACTTCACGCGACTCCCGCAGCCCACAGGTGTGGGTTGGGCCCGCGCTTACGGAACGAAAGCGCCCCGGCGGTGCGTCCAACTGCCCATGATCGTTATTTCCCCAGCAGACGACTTCACCGGACTCCTGCAGCGCGCAGGTGTGGGCTCCACCCGCGCTCACCCTCCCGGGCGGGTCTGGCGGCCGCGCCTCCAGCGAGGCCGTGAGGGTCGATGCAGACGTGGACTCCGGTCTGGGGGCCAACGCTGGCGGCGCTTCCGTGGGCGTTGCCGGGATGGTCGGTCGCTCCTCGTAGTCGGTATCACCCCAGCACACCACGTCTCCCGACTGGGTCAGGCCGCACGCGCGGCGCAACCCTGAGCTGATGGCCGTGTAGCGGCCTGCTGGCGGGTCGACTGGGCCATATTCGACGCTTCCCCTTGCGGTCCGCGCCTCAAAGGAGCCCCAGCAGCTTGCTTCGCCCGCTTGGGTTAGCACGCAGGCGTGTTCGGCTCGCCGGCTCACTTCCACAATCCGGTCCTCAGGCAGCCCCTCGGGGAGCCAGGGCAGAGCGCCGGTCCAGCACTCGACCGCCCCAACTTCGGTAATGGCGCACTTCGAAGGAGCACTGATGCTGCCGTAGCGCCCGGGCAGTTCCCGCGTTTCGCCGCTGGCGTTCCAACAGATCCCCTCTCCGCTCATGGTGACGGCGCAGGCGCTGCCCGAGCCGCCCGCGCTGATGCTCTTGAAAGGCCCCGGTAGCTCAGGACTCTCAAAGTAGCGAGAAGGACGGACCGTCAGGCAGACGACCTCGTCCTCCTGGGTGAGCACGCAGACATCGAAACCAGACGTGCTGACCGCCTTGAACGGACCAGGCCACTCCAGCCAGCCGTACCCGTCCGTTGTGTGTGGCCATCCCCAACAGGTGAGCCCCCCGGCCTCGGTCAGGGCGCAGGTGAACGTGTCTGCGGTGCTGATGGCCGTGTACCGTCCCGGCCTGACCTCGATCTGGCCAAAGTCGTTCCAGCCCCAGCAGGTGACCGACCCCTCCTCGGCAAGGGCGCACGTGTGGCCACGGGCATCGCTGACGCCGATGTACCGTTCCGGCGCCGGTTGGGGACGCTTGACCTTGTTCACGATGCTTCCCCAGCAGACGGCCGCTCCGGTTTCGGTGAGCGCGCAGGCATGAACGTCCGCTTCTCCCGTACGTGCGTCATAGCTGGTCGCACCAGTACTGATTGCGACGAAGTGGTTGGGAGAGGGGTCGGGTGGCCTCATCACTCGGGGAGCCCCGAATGGCAAGCGGTGCCGGGCGCTACAGGTGGCCTGCCCGTAGATACTCACAGCGCAAATGTGGTGGGGGTCCGCACTCAGTGCTGTGTAGCGGCTCTCATAACCGGTGTTGGACAGACGGCATCGTTCCACCTTGCCCCTGGGCGTTAGGAGGCACCCTCCAGAAACCGTGGCGTAATTGCCTCCTCTTGACGAGCGATGCCCGTCATACTCCCCTGGGCGGTCGGGGTGCCAGGTGGTGCCCCAACATTCCATGTCGCCACTGACCGCGAGCGCGCAGACTGAGACCGAATTGGAGCCGGAGTCGTTTCGACCAAAGCGCACGCTCAGCCCGTTGTAGCTACCGGAGGGAGGCTCTCGCGCACCGTCTGGCAGGCCCGGGTCTCCCCAACAGACGACCTCGCCCGCCCTGGTAAGCCCACAGGAGTGTCCCTCGCCGCGGACGGGGCCATCCCAACTGAGGGCGGTGTATTCGCCAGGGGGCGCGTCCCGTGACGGGTCGTACACGTCCTCCGGTAGCGGCCCGCCACCCGCCTCCCAGCACGCGATGTCACCGCCAACGGTGATGGCGCAGGTGTCACCACCCTGGCTAGCGATGAAGGCGTAGTGCCCGGGTGGCGTGTCCCACACGATGCCGCTCTGGATGTCCCAGCAGACGGCCGCGCCTGCCTGAGTCAGGGCGCACGCATGGTAGGCGCCGACAGTGATATCGGTATACGCGCCGGCCGGTGTCGCGAACGTGGGGGACGGGGGCGTGTCGGTGGCAGCGGGCGTGACTGGCGCCGACGCCTCGTCGTGGGGCGCAACGGCGAACCGGCCGACGGTACCGAAGATGAAAGCGCTGAGGAAGCGGGAGCCTTCGCATTCCTCAACACCCTCCGCCGCTTCGAAGAGGCGCGTCCCATCCTCGTAGGTCATGTCGCCTGCGCTGTCGCTGAGAAGATCGCGGAGGAGGAAGAGACTCCCCGGGTCGGGCTCTTGCCCGGCGTCGAGCGCCCTCCTTATGGACTCTATCTGGCTGATTGGTATCTCCAGGAATGCACGGGCACTGAGGGCCTGGTTCACGATCTGGGGGTAGTGCGCGTCGAAGTAGGGCTGGCCGGGGTTGGGCAGGATTGCGTGCAGGGCCATGAACGCATCGCCCAGGACCACGGCAAACACCTGGGGGTCCCGAAGGTCTGGATCCGCGCCTGGACCCAGGCCGGCAATCGCCTGCGCGAAGGCGGCCTCGTAGTTCCTGCCGGCGAGACAGAGATCCCGGACATACCCCTGGATGGCGGGATCGTGTGCCGTCGAGGAGCCCTCATCGACCGGAGCCCGCTCGTCGGCAGGCCCGGGGGTAGGAGGCGCTTCAGTGGGCGCTTCAGCGGGCGCTTCAGTGGGCGCTTCAGTGGGTACTTCGGTGGGTGCCTTGGTTGGTACTTCGCCAGCGGTCTGCGTCGGGGCGGTGGTGACGGTCCCGGGGGCGACGGTTTGCTCCGCGAGTTCATCGCCCCCGCCGCATGCCGAGAGCACCACTAGTACCACAACGCCTGCACCAACCAGCCGGAGCGACTGCTTCACGCCGCCAATCCTAGCGCGGAACGCCGAAACGCCCCCAACCCTCCTTCATCTTTGGGGCGCTGGTCTGGAATGCGAATCACGGTATCGCGCAGCGCCGCGGGTCCTACACGTGCGTGCCCTCATGCGCCCGAGCAGGAGGAGTTGGTCATGTCGGTCGTGAGAGTTCAGGACCTCATTCGAGACTACCGGTCGGGTTCGCAGACGACCCGTGCCCACAGGCAGGTCGCCTGCTCGCCGCTCAGCTCGTCGCGGGCCAGCCCATCTCCCAGAGCACACTGTCGAACAGCAGGTCGGGCAGCTCCTCGGGCGGGACAGGCTCCAACTCCTCGAACGGAATGCCCATTGTGGAATCGGTCGCGGTCGGCGTGAAAGGGGGAGGAGCAACCTCGCCCCAGCAAGCGGTCAACCCGGCGACGACTACGGCGAGGATGGCTGCCACCAGCCAGGCCCGGCGATGAACGCCGTTGCTGCGCCCCAGTCGTTCGCAGTCCCGACATCTGAATCGCCAGCGCGTCGCGAAGAGCGTCATGCCGGGCGCCACCGTAGCCCGATGGCGCGATCGCTACAGCGGCGCGCACTGGCTGACGAACTAGGTTGGGATCAAGGCGTGGGCCCTTGCCGGGCCAAACGGAGCCTCATGACGAAGGTCCTCGATCCTGTCCAGTCTGGTGGACAGAGGACATTAGGCTAGCCACCCGAGATGCTGCCCACTCCACACCAGAATCTCTGGGGCATGGCAACGTGCCGATGCGAAAAGCGGATGCACCAGGGTTGCCACAGTCCTGGGGTTCGGATGGCTCGGGCTTCATCGGAAGAGATACTGAGCTCCCGAGCCAGAGCTGGCGGCGCGGTCGCCGGGATTGAAAAGAGCGCAGCGTTCAAGCGAGAGACAGCCGCAGCCGATGCAACCGGAGAGCCTGTCCCGCAGCGCTTCAAGCTCGGCGATGCGGGTGTCGAGGGTCCCGCGCCATAGCTGAGAGAGACGCTCCCAGTCGTGTTCGTCCGGGGTCCGCGCGGGGGGGAGCTCGCTGAGAGCCGTCCGAATCTCCTCCAGGCTGAGTCCGAGGACCTGAGCGGCACGGATGACGCCAACGCGCCGCAGGGTCTCCCGGGCGTACCGGCGCTGGCCACCTGTCGTCCTCTCGGATGAGATCAGCCCGCGCTCCTCGTAGTAGCGGAGCGCGGAGGTCCGCACTCCACTCCGAGATGCCACCTCGCCAATCGTGAGCTCGCTAGGTAGGGCCGGCATCACTCCCCATCCAGGTTGACTTCAAGTCTACTTGAAGTTCTAGAGTGCTCCCATGAGACCAGCAGCAAGTCCGAGGTGGTACCTGTGACGGATGAACTGGACCAGGCGTTGGACCTCCTCCGAGAGACCGCTCCCGAGTTTGGCCCCGGCTACTCGAATCACGGGCCGATGGCGACGGAGGCGCTCATCGCCCTCGGGCGCGGGGATGAGGTCGTCCCGTGGGTGCTCGGCTATCGGACGAACCTGGAAGACCTCCCGCCGCCCCGTCAGCGGTTGAGGGACATCGGCTATCGGGAGGTCCTCGGCCGCCTCGATCTCTTCCCGGAGTGGCTCGACTTCATCCGCAACCAGGTGGCGGATCTGGGGTGGCGGAGGGTGGTCGTCCGCTGGACTCCGACCCTCGCCGGGGGGCTCTCGGGAGCGGCGATGCACGGGTTGATCCGTACCGCGCATGCTGTACGGGCCCTGGAGCGGCAGGAGACGCCGGAACGCGTCGAGGAGTTGAGCCGAGCGGTCGCGTACTGGGCAGCACGCTGCCAGGCGCTCCCGGTGACCGGCTCGGGGCAGGCTCTCCTGCCTTCTGACGCCGTTCGCTTCGTGGCCTCTGCCCGGGGACACATCGGCGGCAGACTCATCAACGATCGCCTCGCCGAACTGGCCACGTTTCCCCCCTTCAGCCCGGCTGCATCGCTTGTGAGGCCGGTGAGCGTCGACCGTCAGCTGTTCCTTGACGACCTCACCCGCACGTTTGCCGACATCTACCTCGCGAACGTCCAGGCAGGCTCCCGAGCTGCGATCGCACTCATTCACGGCGTTACCGGGCCTCATGCGGTCCGGCTCCTGCTCAACCACGTCGACGACCGGACGGGGGATGAACTGTTGGTGAGGGTGTGGCAGGCGGCCGCCGGCATCTACTCCGCCTACGGTGAGCCCGCCGCGGTCAGCACCTACTCTCCAGACGACGACTACAACTCAGAGGACATCGTCGAGCAGGCGATTCGGACGACGGACGAGCATGCCATCAAGTTTGTCGAGGCCTGCCTGGACGAACACCGGCTAAACCCGGACCCGCTCTTCCTTGCTGCAGCGGCGGATGCAGCCGCACGGCTGATGCCGTGAGCCCTCGCCCCCCGCTGGCCCCGTAGACTGGCAGCACGGCTTCTGGGCCGGACTCGCCATTGAAATGTCCCTGATTCGCCACGCAAACATCGGTGATGCCGCAGACATCGGAAGGGTGCACGCCGAGAGCTGGCGGACCACCTACCGCGGTATCGTTCCGGACAGGTACCTGGACGCGATCGATGAGGATGAGTGGTCCGAGCGGCAGAGGCGGAACCTGACCGAGGCCCCGGACGACGTTGTGTCCCTTGTGGCAGAGGTCGAAGGGCAGATAGTCGGATGGGCTGTGGGTGGACCGAACCGTGAGCCGGACCTGGACTACGCCGGGGAACTCTATGCCATCTATCTGCTGCCCGGGTATCAGCGAAGCGGCATTGGCCTCGGGTTGACGGTGGCGACCGCACGTTGGCTGATGGATGCGGGCATGGAGTCGATGGCCGTCTGGGTGCTGGCCAAGAACCATCAGGCCCGCCGGTTCTACGAAGCCCTGGGCGCCAGCTACTGCCAGGAACGTGATGTCGAGATCGGCGGGGCGGACCTAGTCGAGGTCGCCTACGGCTGGTCTGACCTGAGTCGTCTCGAGACCCTGAGCGAACTAGGGGGCGCGGATCTTGACCGCTAGCGACTAGCCCGACGGTAGGGGCGTTCCCCAGCCTGTCTGACCCGCTCCACCAACTCGATGCTAAGCGAGAGTCCTCCAGACTCTCGCGCCGCACTGGCGTCGTAGAGTGTCCCTGGGGCTGGAGCGCCTGAACCGTTTCGGCTTGGGTCGCAGGTCAAGGAGGGGAACGAGATGGTACCGAGTCGTGGAGCTGAGCCCTCGGCCGACGCCCCCACCCCCCAGGTGCGGAGCTCACGCGCCGTTTTCTCCAACCCGTGGATCGAGGTGCGCGAAGACGTGCTTCTCTGGCCTGGGTCGGCCGAGCGCCGCTACGGGATCGTGTCCGTAAAGCCGGGCGTCACCGTCGTCGCGTTCGACGAGTCGACGGACATGGTGTGGTGCGTAGCGCAATATCGTCCTGCTGTCGGTCGTGTGTCGCTGGAGCTCGTCGGCGGCGGAATCGAAGAGGGAGAGAGCCCCCTGGATGCTGCCAAGCGGGAGCTGGCCGAGGAGGTCGGGGTCGCTGCCGCTCGCTGGGACTCCCTGGGAGTGTTGAACACTGGGGCGACGGCTATCGTCGATTCTGAGGCTTACCTCTTCCTCGCTCGTGAGCTTTCGCCGGTCACGCGAGGAGGCGACGACGTCGATGAGATTGCCACGCAGGCCCTCCATCGTGAAGAGGTGTTCCGCCGGGCAACTGAAGGCGACATCACCCATGCGGCCTCCGTCTGTGCCCTCCTAAAGGCGAAGCCCTTGATCGAGGGAACGCCGTTGTAATTGTCCTGCGAGAGGTTCGTGACGAGGAGCTGGTCGCGGTCCTCGGCCTGTGGAGAGAGGCCCACGGGAGGGTTGGCGTGACAGACACCCTGGACGACGTCCCCCGTGCGGCGAAGGGCGCCACATCGGTTGTACTCGTCGCGGAGGACGAGGGACGTGTCGTCGGAACCGTCCTCGGAGGCTTCGACGGCTGGCGCGGCAACATCTACAGGCTGGCAGTGCATCCGGACTATCGGAGACAGGGGATCGCTCGCACGTTGGTGTCCGATCTGGACGCTCGTCTCGCCGAGATGGGTGCGAAGCGAATCACGGCCCTCGTGGAGAGGGACAATCCGTGGGCCACCGGCTTCTGGGACGCCGCGGGCTACGACCTCGACGAAGGGATGGTGCGCTACGTGCGCAACCTCTAGAACGCAGCCCTCGCGAGGCCAACTGGACCCTATCGCGTACTCCTGCAAGGCTGACTGAAGCGCCGGGCCAGTAGTCCTTTCTGAACTGTTCTCCAGCCGTCGGGGCCTCCCCGATGGGCGGGATTGGTGGTTCCCCAACCAGGGGAGCCGGGCTATGCGTCTTCATCGAGAGGAGCGTCAATGGGCCACCTGTATGCACTTCAAGGGGCCTTCCTGCAGCAGTGGCGCATCACGGCGAGCCGCTACCAGATCCTGATGATCGCGATCAGCCAGGTTCCGACCGCCGCTGCAGCAGCCTGGATCGCTCGCGCCAGCGTGGAGCAGGGGGTCTCCCTCTCGATTGCCATTGGTGCGGCGTTCGTCGTCGTCTGGAACGTATGCGTGTTCCGAACCGGCTTCTCCCTCCTGGACGAACGCTGGGCAGGCACGCTCGAGTTGAACCTGCTGTCCCGTTCCCCACTCACGCTCGTGATGCTGGGGAAGTCTCTCGCCTACGTGGTGTTCTTTGCACTTGTCGGCCTGCTGTCGTTCGCGGCAGCTCTGCTTGTTGCCCGTGAGATAGCCGAGATCGAACATGCCACCGCGTTCGCCCTGTCGCTCACGCTCGTCGTGCTTGCGGTTGTCGCGCTCCAGTTCCTCTTCGCGCCGCTCAGCTTCCTCGTGGGCGCCCAGGGTGGCTTCTTCAACGCGATCATGCCCCTGGGCGTAGTCCTCAGCGGCTTCTTCTACCCCATCTCCTTGCTCCCCAACTGGTTCGAGTGGCTCGCCCGCCTGCTGCCGACCTCGTGGGCCATGGAGGCGCTGATCTGGTCCATCAACGGGAAGGAAGACCTCGGGCGCGTCGCCCTCAACTGGCTGCCGGCAGTTGGTCTCCTGGTCCTCCTGGCCGTCGTCGAAGTCGCGCTCTTCCTTCGAGCGGAGAGGCAGGCGCGCCTCTCCGGCGGGCTGACGGAGGGCTGAGATGGTCGACAGGGTGCAGAACTTCTACCTGCAGGCCTACCTCTCCTACCGGGGTCTCTTCCACTGGCTGACGCCGTTCCCCTACTTCAGCAACATCGTCCTCGCGCCGTTTCTCACCCTGTTCAATTTCATCCTCATCGGGCGGTTCGCGTCGATTGGCGACGTCGACCGCTTCGGCATCGGGATGGTCGTCTACGCCATCGTCTGGATCTACGTCGGAGGCGTGACGCAGTCGTTCTCGAACGATCGCTCCGGCGGGACGCTGCACCTGCTCTTCGGTTCGCCGGCCAGCCGGACGTCGGCCTACTTCGCGCGCGGCGTGGGGCACTTCTACAACGGCCCGCTCACCGCGGTCAGCACGACGCTCCTCGCCGTGCTTCTCATCGACCTGAATGTGGGCGATCTGAATTACCTCACCTATGCGGTCGCGATCATCGTCATCTCCATCGGCATCCTGATGATCTCCCTGCTCCTCGGGAACTTCGCCGCGCTCTACCAGGACTGGTTCCTCTTCTCCTCGATCGGGTACGGGGGCCTGCTCGGGCTCACCGGCCTCATCATTCCCGTCGACCGCCTCCCTAGGATCCTCGAGGTGATTGCCAACGGCCTGCCGATCACGCACGGGCTGAAGGCGTTGCGGGGTGCGTTCGCGGGAGAGTCGGTGGCCAGCGTGTCCTCCGATCTCCTGCTCGAACTCGCGGTCGCGGCTGCCTACGCGGTGGTCGGACTTGCCGTCTTCGTATTCATCGACCGGGCCGCCCGGCAGCGCGGCATCCTCGCGGGAGGTGAGGAATGACCATGGATGCTCCGATGATCGAGTGCCGAAACCTGCGACGCGTCTTCCAGCGGGGTGGTCCCCTGCGGCGCGGAGGCGAGATCGTGGCGGTCAGCGACATTTCGTTCGACGTGCAGCCGGGCACCATCTTCGGCCTGCTCGGACCCAACGGCGCCGGAAAGACGACGACCGTGCGTATGCTCTCGACCCTGCTCCTGCCCACCGAGGGCAGCGCCCGGGTCGCCGGCTTCGACGTGGCCTCGCAGCCGCGCGAGGTTCGCCGGCGGACGGGCCTCGCGCTGGGCGGCGACCGCGGACTCTTCGGTCGCCTCACCGGCGAACAGAACCTGCAGTACTTCGCCGCCATCAACCACCTGTCCCCCCGCGAGGCCAACCGACGTGCAGACGAGCTACTCGAGCTCGTCGGCCTGGGCGAGCGACGAGGCTCAAAGGTGTTCGAGTACTCGCGCGGCATGAAGCAGCGCCTCCACCTCGCCCGCGCGCTGCTGACCGAGCCCGACGTCCTTTTCCTGGACGAGCCCACGTCGGGCCTCGATCCCCTGGGCGCCTTCGAGTTCCGGCAGTTGGTGAGCGAGCTCAGGGCTCGTGGCCGGACCATCCTGCTGACCACGCACTTCATGCTCGAAGCGGACGAGCTCTGCGACGAGCTGATCGTGATCGATCGTGGCGAGGTCGTCGCGCAGGGGAGTCCCGCGACGATCAAGCGGCAGTTCGGCAGCGCGACCGTCGTGGAGATCTCCCTGCGAGAGCCCAGAGAAGGCCTGCAAGCATCCTTGGCGGAGCTTCCCCAGGTCCAGCACGTGGAGGTGGGCGTCGAGGGGATGCTCCAGACCGTGCGCGTCCACATTCCCTCGGACCAGGACGCCGGCCCCATCGTCGCGCACATCGGCGCCGAGCATGTCGACCACATGACCACCCGCACCTCCTCGCTGGAGGAGGCGTACCTGACCCTCATCGGCAAGGAGTAGCAGTCACGAACCGGGCGCCTTCACGTGAACGGCGCCCACAGACCGTGAGAGGAACCGTGAGCACCCGCGCTGCCGTCTTCAAGGAAGCTGTCATCGTCGAGATGATCTCGTTCTGGCGCCGGACCGAAATCGTGTTGGCGCTGGGCTATGCCCTGCCGACGGCGCTGGTGGCCGGACTGCTCGCACGCAACGCCCCGGACGAGATCGTGCTCTTTCTGAGCGTCACGATGATGTTCTTCACGACCTGGGGCTTCTCGTCCATCCGCAGCGCCCAGGTGATGACGAACGACTACTACATGGGAACCATCGCCTTCGACATGCTGGCGAACACGCCTGTGGGCTTCACTCTCCTGGGGAAGGTCACCGGCGTCGTCCTCATTGGAGCTATCTCCGGCTGCGTGGCGTTCGCCGGGGTGCTCCTGGTCTCCGGTACCGACGCCGCGAACGCGCTTAGCGCGCTTGGCGTGCTCGCGCTCACCTTCCCCATCGCGGTGGCGGCGATCGTTGCCCTGTGCTCGACGTTCGCCCCCCTGGGCCTCCTGCTTGGTCGCCGCCCAGGCTGGCAGATCGCCATCACGCCCATCGGGACCGCCCTGAGCGGCTTCGTCATTCCGCCGTCTCGCTTCATCGAACCCCTGAACGTCCTGCCCTTCGTGCTCCCAACCGGGTGGCTGAGCCAGGGGGTGTGGGACCTCGCCTCCGATCCGTCCGTGGGCGACTACTTCCTCTTCATGACCGGCGCCTTGCTGGTCGCTGCTGTCTGGATTGCGCTCTCGATGCTCTTCGTCGGCAGGGTCGAAACGAGGGTCCGGATGTCGGGAGAGATACTGTGAGCAGGCTTGGGCACCTCGCGTTCTATGGGTTCCGCGGCACCTTCGTGTGGTGGAGTCCCCTGGCGTTCACCGGGATGATGGTCGTCGTTCCCCTGTTTCTCGTCCTCATCCTCGGCCTGCTCAAGAGCTTCGTAACCGGCTCGACGGTCTCCGTGGAGTCGGTCTACCCGATCTCGGCCTACTCCACTGCCTTCGCGGTGATCGGGGCGGTCGTGCAGCTACCCGTGCGCGAGTCCCAGTTCGGGGCCCTGGAGCACGTCGTCGTGGCGTCGCGAGACCTCACGGAGCTGTACCTGGTGCGGGGTGTCGGGATTCTCGTGGTGGCGCAGGTGTCGCTGCTGGCCTCCGTCGTCGGAAGCACGGTGTTGGTGGGGGAGATCGCGCCCGAGTGGATTGTTCGAGCCCTGCTGGCTTCGCTGGTCGTGTCGTTCTCAGCCCTGGCCTTCGGGCTGACGCTTGGGAGCGCCGCGCTGGTGACGCGGAGTCACCCCGCCGTGGCGAGCGTCGGCGGTGGCCTGGTTCTGCTATTCGCGGGGGCAGTCGTGCCGCTTGGGGAGCTGCCGGGCGCCATCCAGGTGATCGCGAACGTCGTTCCCGCCCACCACGCCATTCGCTACATCACTGGCGCCGCCGGGCTTGAGAGCCTCGGCTTCGAGGCGTGCGTGGCCGCCGGCTACTTCATCTTCGGGGCGCTGGTCTGGCATGCGAATCACGGTGTCGCACGGCGCCGCGGGTCCTACACGTGGGTGCCCTGATGCGCCCGAGCAGGAGGAGTTGGTCATGTCGGTCGTGAGAGTTCAGGACCTCGTTCGAGACTACCGGTCGGGTTCGCAGACGACCCGCGCCCTGGACGGTCTGAGCTTTGAGGTCCGGGAGGGAACGGTGTGTGGGGTTCTCGGGCCAAACGGCTCCGGGAAGACGACGACGGTCAGGATCCTGGCCACGCTCCTGATGCCCACCTCCGGCAGCGCCACCATCAACGGCCACGACGTGGCTCGTGAGGCCAAGCACGTACGGGCGCTGATCGGACTCGTCCTTGGAGGCGACCGGGGCTTCTACCCGGCGCTCACCGGGGGCCAGAACCTGCGCTACTGGGGAGCGCTGCGCGGGTTCTCACCTGCAGAGACCGACCGCCGCCTGGCGGACGCGCTGGAGGCGGTTGGCTTGCTGGACGCGAAGGACACCCCCGTCGAGCGCTACTCGAGGGGCATGCGCCAGCGCCTCCACCTGGCGCGGGCGACTCTCGGCGACCCGGCGGTCCTCCTCCTGGACGAACCGACGATCGGGCTCGACCCCGAGATCGCGCGCGGCGTACGCCAGCTCGTGGTGGACGCCGCCAGCCGCGGCACCGCCGTCGTCCTCACAACGCACTACATGCAGGAAGCGGATGAGCTCTGCGACGACTTGGTCCTCATCAAGCAGGGGCGAAAGATCGCAGCCGGCACGCCCGCGGAGATCAAAGCCGAGCTGGGCACGGGCACGGTCCTGGACGCGGTCATCCCCCAGTCGGAGGGAGCCGTCCAGGAGCGGCTTGGTCAGATAGCAGGGGCGAGGCTGCTCTCCGTCCGGCAGCAGGGGCTAGACACAGGGGTCACAGTGCTGCTGGAGCGTGACGAATCGGGTCCAGAGACCTCCGGGGCCATCGCGGAGCTTGCCGGGCAAGTCATCGCGCAGAGGACTACGAGCCTCGAGGAGGCCTACCTGGCCCTACTCTCGGCGGCCTAGCCCTGCGACACTAGGTGATTCGACCCGGAGGGACTCATGCGTACACGGAACGTTGCCCGCATCGTCGTTCTCAACGCCCAACGATGAAGTTGGTGGACGCCTTCGATGCGGGCACGCTGGTGCGACCCGAGCCCACCTTACCCAACCTCGTCGATGTCGCTCGCGCGGTCGCTACGGCGAGCGGGGTCGGTGGGCTTGGGCTCTCGCAATTTGCGGGCGACCTCGCCACCGCGCTCGCAACCCCGGAACACATCGTGCTCATCCTCGCCGATGGGCTCGGCCTGGAGATGCTGGAGCGTGAGTCGGGCGCGCGCACGCTGCGCGACCACCTGCACGGCAAGATTCACGCGGTGTTTCCCTCTTCGACGGCCGTGGCTCTGACCTCCCTTGCGACGGGCGAGTGGCCGTCTCGTCACGGGGTCACGGGCTGGTGGACGCACCTCGAGCAGATCGGCGGACCGGCCACGATCCTGAAGTACCGCCGGCTCGCGGACGACTGCTCGCTGGCCGCCCTCGGTGTCTCTCCAGAGGAGGCGTTTCCCGTCTCGAGCCTCGTCCCGCAGATGCGGCGGCGCTGCCAGTTTCTGATGCCTCGTGAGATCGCCGGGAGCGTTTACTCCCGTTACTGGACCGGCGGCGCCCCTGCGACCGGATACGAGTCCCTGGCTGGCACGCTCAACTCGACCATGGAAGCCGTGCTGGCCGCCGACGGGCCCACGTTCACCTACCTGTACATCCCGCACGTCGACAAGGAGGCCCATCAGGCCGGACCTGAGAGCGTCGGCGCACGGGACGCCGTCATGGCCATCGACCGCCTCGTTGCCGACCTCAAGGCGGGGCTGGGTGACTCTGCCACGGTGGTCGTCACCGCGGACCATGGACACCTCCAGGTCTCCGATAGTGAACGCCTCACGATCCAGGACGCAGACGGCATCCCCGCGCTCCTTGCGAGCCCACCTTCTGGCGACACTCGCGTAGTCGTGTTCCACGTTCGGCCCGACGAGCACGAGCGTTTCGAGGCAAGGTTCCGCGAGAAATTCGGTGAGTACTTCTTCCTGCTTACGACAGACGAGGTCGAAGACCTCGCGCTCCTCGGCCCCGAGCCACTGGCGTCGCGGACGAGGCAGCGGCTTGGCGACTTCACTGCGATCTCACGAGGCGCGAGCGTGCTGGGGTTTCAGCCCTCGCTCGCCTCCCGCGAAGCGCTTCAACAGCGTTCGCATCATGCCGGGCTGACGCCCGCTGAAATGCTGGTGCCACTCGTCCTCGCCTAACCGTTCAGCGTGAGCAGTCGGGGCCCGCCTAGCGTCCCCGCGGCTTCGCCATGAAACCCTGCGGCGTTTACGGCCTTAAGTCCAAGACCAGAGTGAGAGTCCCCAGTCTGGTGGTCCTTCTGGAGGCCGGTGCAGTGGGGAGTGGGGAGGGTGCTCGTATGAACCCCCTCCCGGGCAGTTCCGCCCGGCAGGCCCCTTCCCAATACTGGAGCAAGAGCCGGAGAGGCAGCCAGAAATGCAGCAACGCTGCTGAGGCTCTGGTGCCACCACCCTACGTTGCGAGCGGACAAGATGGAGAGCACGCCGGACCAGGGGCCACATGACGCCGAGCGAGACGAGACACTCGAGTCCGGCCTGCGGATGCTCGCGCGCCTGATCGCACGCGCTCACCTGCGGCGTCAGGGGGCGCTGGCCCCCACTGGCTCCAGCCCCGAGGCCAGCGACGACTCCGGCGGAACCTCCCCTCTTCGTCGCGAGCGCGAAGGCACCTGAGGTCTGGCCCTTGAGTTCGGATCGCCCGCCGCGGCGAAGAACGTCGCCAGCGGAGGGTGGCTGTTCCACGTGGTATCCTGTTAGATACCTTGATCGGGGTCGGGAACCGCCCCAAAAGCCGGGAGGCACCTATGCCGAAGATGGACTTCCAGCCCTGGCCTGCGGGGGATGCAGCCGCTGCCCTGAATGCTGCCCTCGAGTCCGACGACATGAGCCGGGTCATGGCCACGCTCGGCGAGATCGCTCGCGCGAAGAGCATGCGCCAGGTGTCGGCAGAGACGGGACTGGGGCGGGAGAGCCTCTACAAGTCGCTGGCCCCTACTGGCAGACCGGAGTTCGCCACCGTACTCAAGGTGCTTCGGTCCCTCGGCCTCCGTCTGCGCGTCACTCCCATCGAGGACACACACTAGGCTCCGCGCCACCAGGACAACGAATCCACACACGCTACCAACACGGGAAAGGAAGACCCCATGAATCAGCTACCAGCCCCCAAGTCCGCCGCCCTCTACGCCCGCGTCTCCAGCGACCGCCAGGACGTCGACCTCTCCGTGGCCGCCCAATTGCGGGCACTGCGCGACTACGCCAAGAAGAACGGCTACCTCGTCGCCCGGGAGTACGTCGACGAGGCGGAGAGCGGGCGTGTCGCGGACCGGCCCCAGTTCCGCAAGATGCTGGACGCGGCTAGCGGCCAGGACGCTCCCTTCGAGGAGATCCTCGTGTGGAAATTCTCTCGCTTCACGCGCAAGCGCGAGCACGCCGTCGCCTTCAAGTCGATGCTCCGCCGTCGCGGCGTCCGGGTCGTCTCCATCACCGAGCACGCCGACGACTCGCCGACGGGCAAGCTGATGGAGGCGATCATCGAGAGCGTCGACGAGTTCTACTCGGAGAATCTTGCCCAGGAAGTCGTCCGGGGAATGCGCGAGGCCGCCTCCCGCGGCTTCTTCCTCAGCCCCAAAGCGCCCTTTGGCTACAAGCGGGTGAAGGTGCAAGACGGGATGCGCGAGCGCCCGACCCTGGAGGTCGACCCTGCGGCCGCGCCGATTGTGCGGGACATCTTCGAGAGTTCGCTGCGGGGGAACGGCCTGAAGGAGATATGCCGCGACCTCAACGAGCGGGGCATCACGAAGAACGGCAAGCGCTGGCAGAAGAACGGCCTCTACTACCTGCTCACCAACGAAGCCTATACGGGGACCGCGGTCTGGGGCCGCACGGTGAAAGGCCAGAAGGCTCCCGACCCCGTGCGGGTGGAGGACGCTTGGGAGGCGCTCGTCTCGAAGGAACTGTTCGACAAGGTGCAGCAGGTGCTGCGGGAACGGGCCCCGGCGAAGCAGCGGCCGGCCCGGGTGGGGAGCAAGTTCCTGCTCAGCGGCTTGTTGCGCTGCGGCCTCTGTGGCAAGCCCTACACCGGCCAGGGAGCGAAGAGCGGGCGCTTCGGCTACTACGTCTGCGGCACCCTGCTGCGGGAGGGCGCGGGAACCTGCGAGGCTCGGTACCTGAACTCGGACAAGGTGGAGGAGTTCATCGTCGGGAAGATCAGGGACCGCATCCTCACGGACGAGACCATCACGGAGCTGGTGACGCTGGTGGCCGAGGAGGTGGACGCAGTGGCGGGGGAGCTCGGTGACAGGCTGAAGGCGATCGAGGCGGAGCTTGCCGATGTGGATGGCAGGCTGCGGCGGCTCTACGAGGCCCTCGAGAAGAGCGACCTCACGCTGGAGGCGCTGTCGCCGCGGATACTCGAACTGCGGCACCGCGAGGACCAACTCGCGGCAGCGCGGGAGGAGGCTGCTGCCCACCTCGGGCAGCGACGGGTGGAGTTGCCCAGCACCGAGGAGATCAAGGGGTACGTCGCTGACTTCCGCAGCTTCTTGTGCGAGGGGACGATCCCCGAGCGGAAAGCGCTCATCCGCAACTTCGTGAAGGGCATCGAGGTGACCGGCAACGAGGCCAAGCTGACGTACACGATCCCGATGCCCTCTGATGGCGTGACCAGCGAGGAAGCCCCGGTTCTCGATTTCGTCCAGTCCGGCCTACCACCCCGTCTCGTTCTCATAACGCCACCCGCCAGAGCTACCTCGGCAGCGTCCGCGCCCCCGATGGGGCTGTCCTCCGGCGTGGGCAGCGTGTAGTGGATGACGGCCTGCCCGGGGCCGACGAGGACCTGCTTCACGAACGACCGCACGAAGGCTCTGGTCTCGGTGATCTCGCTCGTGCGCAGGAACTCGCTCATGTCCTGGGCGAAGGTGGCGATGGTGTCGGCCCTGTCCAGAAGCACGCGGCGCTCGGCCAGCACCTCGCGCGCTTCCTGGGCCGCGACCTCCAGCTGCTGCTGCCGGTCGCGGTGCTGCTTGATGCGGTCGGAGGCGTCGGCGAAGTCGAGGTCCGTGCTTTCGACGAAGCGCCAGATGCGGTCCAGCTTCTTGCGCTCCTCGGTCAGCTCCAGCTCGATGCTCTCCAGCCGCTCCCGCTGCTCGTGGGCGATGCCGTCCATCTCCTCGTCCAGCATCCGCACGAGGTCACGGATGTTGGACTCCGTAAGGATGTGGTCCCGTATCTGGTCGATGATGGTCGCCTCGAAGCGCTTCGCGTTGAGCCTTGGAGTCTCGCAGGCCTTCCTGCCCCGCTTCAGCAGTGACTGGCAGACGTAGTAGGTGTAGCGGCCGCTCTTGGCCTCGGCGGCTGTGAGCGCGCTGCCGCAGGCCTCGCACTTGGCCAGTCCGCTAAGAAGGTAGGGGCTCGTGGCGCGTCGCGGGTGGATGACCTTGGGAGCGCGCGATTGCAGGTGCTGGTTCGCCCGCTCGAACTCATCCCGCGTAACGATCGCTGGGAAGGCGTCCTCCACGCGCACCGGGGGAGCCTTGTCCTTGGTCCTGACGCCCCACACGAGGGTTCCCACGTAGGCCTCGTTGGTCAACATCCCGTGCACGGTGTTCTTCGACCAGCGGCCGCCGCGCATCGTGGGCACGCCCTCGTCGTTGAGGACGCTCACGATTTCGAGCATGCTCTTGCCCCGGCAGGCCATGCGGAAGATGCGGCGCACGACGGCGTCGGCAGGGGGATCGAGGTCCAGGCGTGGACGCTCCTTGGCGCCGTCCTGGACATGGACCCTGCGGTAACCGTAGGGGATGTGCGGGGAGACCCAGAAACCGCGGGAAGCCGCCTCGCGCATTCCCCTCGTGACCTCCTGAGCCAGGTTCTCCGAGTAAAACTCGTCGACACTCTCGATGATCGCCTCCATGAGCTTGCCCGTGGGGGAGTCGTCGGCGTGCTCGGTGATGGAGACGACGCGGATGCCCCGCCGGCGCAGCATCGACTTGAAGGCGACGGCGTGCTCGCGCTTGCGGGTGAAGCGGGAGAACTTCCAGACGAGGATCTCCTCGAAGGGAGCGTCGTCGGCACTGGCGGCGTCCAGCATCTTGCGGAACTGGGGCCGGTCGGCGATGCGGCCGCTCTCCGCCTCGTCGATGTACTCACGCACGACGAGGTAGCCGTTCTTCTCGGCGTAGTCCCGCAGCGCTCGCAGCTGGGCGGCGACGGAGAGGTCGACGTCCTGGCGGTCGCTGGAGACGCGGGCGTAGAGGGCGGCGGGCGTGGGATCTGGTCGGTCGGGCATCGGGTGGTTCTCCTCATCGGTTGTAGTTCAGCGTAGCGGGCTCCAGCCCTGTTCAGCGCAAGGTAGTCAGGGTTTTGTGAAACTGGAGTGAACGATTTCCCAGTTTCACCCCTGAACACCCCTTGGAAGGGATTGTCTGGGGCGCAAGAGGCTGCTACTCATGGAAGGGCAACGCGGCCCCAGGCCGAGGAGCACGTTCCCTGGAAGGGATTGTCGGAGGCGTAAGCAGCTGCCGTGTGCCACGAACGTATGTTCCATTTGAGAGCAGAGCCTACATCACTAGCGGGTGCGCCAGCCACCCCCATCTCGCGGGGGTGTGTACCCGCGGGAGTCGATCGTGAGTACACAAAAGCGACTAAGCGACGAACAGGAGCGGATGCGCCTGGAGGGCCTGCGCATCCTCGCCCGCATCATCGTGCGGCACTCCCTCGCCCATCCCGAGAAGTACCCCGCTAGGGTCGTCAAGGACCAGGAACCTCCGGCCAACGGTCGCCCGAGCGCAGAAGGCGAGCGGTTTCCGAAGGACGGTGCGGCATGAGGCGCCGGCGGTCGACCCGACCGCGGGTGAGGCTCAATCCGCAGGCCGCCTGGGAGCACCTCAGCAGGCTTGACATGTCGCAGAACGAGCTGGCCCGTGCGGCGGGCATCAGCACGGGCCACATGTCATTCCTGGTGAACGGCAGGCGCTCCCCGTCGCCGGGTGTCAGGCGGCGCCTGCAGGCGGTGCTGGGCGTCACTGACTTCGACGAGCTCTTCATCCTGGAGCCATCCCGTGAGTAGTGGTGCGTTCCCTCCCAGGCATCTCTGCGTCGAGCCGACTGTCGTGATCGCGAACCTGCGGGCGTGGCTGGAGTGGGTCAAGGACGTCACGGGGTACTCCGACAGCACGCTGGCGATATGCCTGGGCGCCGACCCACGCCAGGTGGAGCGCTGGCGACTGGGGCGTGCCGTTCCCAGCGGCCCCGCGCTGGCTGCGATCGTCCTCCTGGCTGAGCGCATCCCCGGCGCCTACGAGAGGTTGCTGCACCCCACTGGAAGGTCGCAGGCGGCCGTCGTCCGGGAGGTAGTGCCCGCCCCTGGTGATGGTCCGCCTTTCCGCCCTCCCGGCGACCAGGCGGCGTAGCGCTGTGTCGGTTGAGAGGCAGACCCTTCGGCTGGTCAGCGATGGTCTGCCCGAGGACTTCGGGGAGCGACTGGAGCGGTTCATGCAGGCCAGTAGTCTTGGTCCGCGCCCGCTCGGGCGGCTCGTCGGGGTCAGCCCCTACCGGATCCGCGAGTGGCGGCGAGGCGTCGTCCCGTCCTGGCAGTACCTCTCTCGGTTGCTCACCGTCGCGGAGAGCATGGGGCTACGAGAAATCCTGATGTGTCCAGACCGAGAGGAGCGCTCTCGACCGGAAGCGCTATAGAACCTGCTTCGTGATGGAGGGTGGCGATTTCTGGGTGCGCCGTGGGGACGGCTCCCACAGCGCACACTTCTCGCTAGTTCAGCAGCCGGCCTATGACGATCACCCCATCGGTCACGCTGTACCCGATGCCCGTGTCCAGGTAGTGCGTGCCGTCCTCCGGGTAGGTGCGGCTGTAGACCGGCTTTGCCGCTTCCACAGCCGCTTCGGCGGCGCGGCCGCTGACGAGTGGGACGATGGAGAAGACCTCATAGCCGGTGCTGGCCAGTTCGTTACACGTCCGGGCGATGTCATCGGCGAGCTTGCGACCGGCGGGACGCTCGTTCGCAATGCCAAGGACCTGGTTGGTCGAACCATTTCGCTCAGACAGATGAGATTCGACTCCCAAGTATCTTGAGACGAACTCGGGGCCAAGCTTCTTTTGTTTGGTGCTCTTCGTAGTGCTCTGCTTGTTGGTTGTGGTCACGAGACGGCGATCCTCCTAAGTTCTGCGCCAACAGGAAGAGGGCAGTGACCGTGGAATCAGGCTCTCCACTAACGCCGCCAGTGCAGAAGATTCCTACTCTGCCCTCACAGTGGCTGCCCGGTTACTGTAGCGGGCAGCCTTCGAGGCCTGCAAGCGGGTGGGGCTTAGAGAGGTAACTTGACGGGGCGTGGGGCTACCGCGATCGCTCGAACGGAAGCCAGGGGATTTTCGCTAGAGCATCTAGGTAGCCCTGAAAAACCTCATCCCATGAAAATCCCATTTTTTCAGAATTCCTCAGAGTGTCCGCCGCAAGCTCGTGGTTTGAGATGATAGTCAAGAGATAGTGGCACTGATCGGGCTTCAGTACTGGAAAGTTTGCTTCAACCAATTTCTTTGCAGACTGAAGGTGAGCACGCCAAGTGCTTTCCACGAATTTATCCTCGTCGATCCACGATGAAGCTATTGCAGCTTTGGATGCGAGGTTTCCCGACTCCAGTTCAAATCTGGAAACAAGTTCCGACAGGTCTCTGAGGGTGCGCCACCTGCGGAAATTTCTGACCGGTAAATTGAAGAGGTGCAGGACGATGGCAGTCGCGACGCCGCCAAGAACTGACCAGCCAATACCTACAATGTCCATGTCAGGCTGTGAGGTCACGTTGCGACAAGAGGCGGATGGCGCGGGCCTCATCCTCGTACCACTGCGCGAGGGTCGAGAGAACTAGTACCCCCTTCGCGATGCCGCGCAGAAGGCCCCGGATATCCTCGTCCGTGAGAGCCCGCTCCTGAGTCGGTGTCTCGAAGGTCCAGGTGCCGTTGTTGATGTGCCCACGGACGCAGTCGCAGTCCGCGGTGTGGGGTCGATCTGGCATGGGTGTGCACCCTCCAATCGGAGTAGACACACCGCAGCCGGGCCTCATTGGATTGGGATGCCCTTGCAGGGCATCCCGCCCTACGGCGACTCGAGACCCCGGTTGGAGCCGGGGTTGCGGTGGTAGAGAGGAAGTCTAATACGGGTTCCTGCCTGCCCGATATAGCGAGTGAGCAGTTTCCCCCGTCAAGTTAACTTTATAATCCCCAAGCGGGTGGGGCTCATAAAGCTTGACGGCGGGCGGGGGCAGGCGGGACTAGGAATTCACCCGTCGTCACCCGATGCAAGCTCAAATCCGGCCACCGTTACCTCGATCCATTCGATCCACTCAAGGAGGTAAGTGGAGCGCTCTATGCCGAGCCCTTCAAGGATTCGCCGTGCTGCGATTGCGCGAAGGCCGTCCAGCAGGACCTTGCGGCTCTCGGGAGGGTGAACCATCTCCTCAATGCCTTCCGCCAGAACGGTCAGGAACGCAGCGAACGTAGCAGCGTCCACGTTGGTATCGCTGAACGGGATTCCGCCCTCGTAGGGGATATGCTCCTTGCTCATGCCATCTACCTCCGTTCTGGAATTTCCCGAGGGAGGATGGCGCGGGCCTCCTCCTCGTACCACCGAGCGAGGGTCGAGAGAACTAGTACCCCCTTCGCGAATCCGCGCACCCAGGTGGCTGGTACCGGCGAGGGATTCTAGATCGGTCTGTCGAGCCGAAGAGGGACTGCGATGACTCTGGAGGCCGCGTGGCTCCTTCTCACGGTGGCGGGCGGAGGAGTCCTGGTCGAGGGTGTCACCAAGCTCCTGGCTCGAGTGCATCCCCCCAGCTACTTCGGAGTATCCGAACTCATCCGAGGGTTTAGCCGCGATATCTCCTGGTATGGGTTCTTGGTTCGCCTCGCGATCCCTTTCGCGTGCGGTGCCGTTGTGGGTTTTCTGAATCCGGAGTACCGAGGTACCGCCGGCGCCGGTGCTGCCGCTCTGGGTGCCCTCTTGGTCATCTGGCCACCCATGGTGCATGAGGACCTCATCCCATACGGGGCTATGGAACGGCAGACAGAGGTGCGGATCGTCTACGTCCTGTACTTCGTCTCCTACTTGCTCCTTGGGCTGGCCGGGGGGAGCTCCCGTATGCAGTCTCGCCTCTGCGCGGCGGTCCTCAGCCGCAGCGCCACTCTCTAGACGGTGGAGGCGGTTCAGCAACAAGACGAGGGGCGCATAGACCGTGCGTGTTGTCTCGAGTGGTGACCCTCCCTGTCCACTCTTAGGCAACTGCCAGTGAGGGTGGCCATGCTTCACCACCCCAACCGCTCCAAGTCCTCCCCAGCGGCCCCTCCCTCTCCAGCAGCCGTCTGTGGGAGACCCACAGGGGCACCTCCACCCTTGCCCGCCCCATCTCCTCCCGCACCACGCGCAGGAAGTGGTTTGCCGCCAGTTCGTCGTCAAACACCACCAGCACGGCCGGCTGCGCCCCGTGGTCGTCGGTGGGCCGGCGAGAGGCGTAGTAGCGCAGGTAGGGAGCGAGGCGGGCAGCCATCGTCACCGGTCGCACCGCCCTCCGCTCCCACTCGAGGAAGAACGGCCACACGCCGCCCTCCCGCCGCAGGATCCCGAAGGCGTCCGGCTGGACAGAGTGGAGGCGGTCGTCGTAGCGGAAGTACCGCGAGGCCCTCCGTGGCGGGTCGAGCTGGAGGACCTCCAGCGACCGTTCCCGCGCCTGCTCGGCCAGCCCCGCCAGGAAGCCGTGCACGGCGTCCGTGTGCTCGATGGTGCGAAGGAGCTGGCGGCTGCTCCTGCCCGAGACGTTGCGCCAGCCGAGCGGTTCGTCGGGGTCCAGGGGCGCCACGCTCCAGCGGCTCCTGGCCACCCCGAGCGAGGTACGGTCCCGGTGACTGAGCAGGGCCAGCCCTCGGTCGGTCACGGCGATCCGCCGCTGTCCTTCCACGACATCGTCGGAGACGAGCCTCATCTCCCCGAGGCGGTGAAGCACCTCCGACAACCGCGAGCGCTTCAGCCCCAGGAGCGCGCCCAGGTGGGAAGGCGAGATCCAGGGCCAGTCCGAGACCAGATCGAGGGCGCGCTTCTCCACGGGCTTGAGCAGGGCTGGCAGCAGCCGCTCGTCCTCTTCGGCCCTATCCCCTGCCGGGAGCCTTCCGGGAAGCGAGCGCCACGCCAGCGGCCGCTCCACCGGCCAGGCGCCACGCGGCCGCACGTGCAAAAGAACCTCGTCCAGCCCGAGGGGCGTGGCCCCCGAGGTCGTGCGCCAGACGCGGGCACGCGAGCCCGCCGCGGCCACGTCGGACTCCAGGGCGAAGAACGAGATGAAGGACGCCCCCGCCAGCAGCTTTCGCGCGTGCCGCAGCCGCACCTCGTCGGGCATGAGCAGGAGGGCGGCGGCTGGCTGCGGTCCCTCGCGCAGCCGCCAGGTGCGCTTGCCGAAGCCCGTGCGGTCCGAGGTCAGGCCCTGCCGCACGATGGCGAGCGTGCGCCCGTCGGGCAAGGCGACCGCGGCATCAACGGGCATCGCCCGGTACCAGCGGAAGCGGAGTGGGAAGGCGAGGTCTGAGAGCGCCGAGGCGAGGCGGTAGATGACCGCCACCGCGTCGAGGCGCTCGAGGAGGATGCGCCGCCAGCGGCGGGAGACGGGCCGCGAACCGAGCAGATCGTCCACCCGCACACGCTCCTCCTCCGCCAGCCTCCGCACGCCTTCGGCGCTGAGGCAGTAGCGGCGGGTGTGGGCGACGTGCTCCGAGGCGTGGGGCACCGACTCGACGAGCCCCTCCCCCTCCAGCGCCGCCACGGTCTTGTAGACCGCCCCCCGCGACCAGCCGGAGAGGGCGACCATCTCCAGCCGGTCGGGGAAGGGCGTGGTTGCGAGCAGTCGCAGGAGGTGGCCCTCCAGGCTCACTCGTCACCCTCCGCAGGCACGTCCGCGGGCGGGCGGTTGCGCCGGGTGCGCTGACGGTCCCGAGGCGCCTCCCGGGGATGATCCCCGCTCTTCTTCTCCGGTCCCTTCTTCGGTCCCGGCTGCTCGCCCTTGCGGAGCGATTCGAGGCTCGCCCGGTACTCCTCCACGCGCCGGCGCCCTTCCGCCTCCTGCGCCGCGAGCACGTCCGGCGAAACGGCGTAGGAGGACGAGTTCGCGCGGATGCGTGCAGCCGTGCCCGCGTCCCCCTGCTCCGGCTCCAGCACCTTCACGGAGAAGGCCGGCGCGCGTTGCCCGTCCACGGTGGCGCGCACGTAGCAGTGGTGGACGGGGAGGGAGACGACATCCTCCACGGAGACGCGGTCGCGCCCCAGCTCCAGCACGAGCTCCTGGGCGTCGGTCCCCGCCGCCTGGAAGACGGCGAGGCAGCCCACGTTGGCGAGGAGGGTGCTGCGCATCGTGCGCGAGAGGTCCTCCAGCTTGTCGAGGCTCTGGGTGGCGAGCACGAAGGAGGCCCCGTACTTGCCCAGCTCCGAGAGCATCGACTCGTAGTCGACGCCGGGCATGGACTGCATCTCGTCCACGACGACGAGCGCACCCCGGCGCTCCGCCGGTGGCAGGCCCTCCTGCTCGCGGACGACGGTGTCGACAAGATTGAGGATGGAGGCGCCCACGAGCGCGGACACGTCGCGACCCGCCCTGCCCTGGGCGGTGGAGACGAAGAGGATGCCGCCCTCGAGGATCACCTTGCGCAGGTCGATGGTGGAGCGGGGCTGCCCGAGGACAGCGCGCGCCACCTTCGAGGAGGCGTAGTAGGTGAGGCGCGTCTGCACCGGCGCGAACGCCTCCGAGCGGTACTCCTTCCGCCAGTTCGAGAAGGTGCGCGCCCACCACTCCAGCAGGTAGGGGTCGGAGACCTTCTCCAGGACATCGTCGCGAAACTCGCCATCCGCGAGCAGACGCAGCCCATCGAGGATGGTGTGCTGCTCGTCCGCGTCCGTGGACGGGTGGGCGTTGGCCTCGTGCAGGGTCTTGACCGTCTGCTCGAGGATCGACTGCATGCGCGGACCCCACTGGTCCCAGAGCCCGCGGGCGACGCGCACGACCGAGTCCGCCGTGCGGTCGCGGTCGCTGAAGATGCGGGTGTCGAGGAGGTTGATGCCGGGGAGACCCCCCTCCGCCCCCAGGTCCACCAGCCGCACCTGGTCGATGAGGGACTCGGGCACGTGCCCGAGGAGGTCGTTCACGAGGTCGGCGTGGGGGTCGACGACGACGATCGCGTCTCCGTCGCGTCCCGCCGCCTTCTCCCGCAGCCTGTGGGTGATGACGTGCTGCATGAGGGTGGACTTGCCCATGCGCGTGCGCGCCACGTAGAGGTGGTGGCGGCGGAGGACGTCGCCGGCGAAGCGCACGGGACCGGGCTTGCCCGCCGTCGTCTCCCCCACGAGCGCGCCGTGGCGCACGTCGCGTGCGGAGGGGAGGAGGGCCTTCGCCCCCGAGCGTCCCACGAGGGGGGTCTCGTCCCCGGCGCCCGGCGGGTGCCAGAGGGTGGCCGCCTCGCGTGCGCCGAGGACGCTGCGGCTGTCGAGGAGTCCCGAGGGGGAGGGATGCAGCCGCTCGGGGTCGGGGAGGACGGGCCGCACGCGGCTCACCGCGAAGCGCGCCCCCAGGGGCTGGTCGAAGTGGCGGTAGGCGGTGGCCACCGGTTCCAGCAGCTCACGCGCCCGCTTGCGCCCCGCCTGCTTGCTGTCCGTCGCGGGGAGGATGGCGGTGACCTCGATGTCGGCCTCGAAGGCGAGCTGGGAGATCTTCTCCTTGACGAAGGCCGGGTCGTGGATGCGGTTGCGGTTGCGCTGCCAGCGCGCCTTCGCCCACCCGGCCACGGCGAGGACGGTGACGATGCCCAGTCCCGCCAGGACGGTCTTCCAGAGCTCGCCCGCCTGCACCCACCGGTAGCCTTGCACGGCCCCGACCAGGGCCACCGCGAGGAAGGCGGCGGCCATGCCGCCGTTCGCGTAGTCGCGCTCCTGGCTGGCGGCCGCGACCGGCTGGGGCTGGACGGGGAGCGGCGGCTCGAAGGCCTTCGCCGCGTACCCCTGGCCCCAGCCCGATCCGAGGGAGCGCATGCGTAGCTGGGCCACGACCCGCTCGCCCTCCCGCGGAGCGGAGAGGGCGCCGAGGAGGGAGAGCAGGGGATCGGAGCCCGGGTCGAGCAGGTCGTCGTCGCGGTAGGTGCGGAGGGGAACGTACTCGGGACCGTCCGAGCGCAGCGTGATCGACCACGCCTGCTCCCCCTCGCGGAGGCGCAGGGGGTCGTCGGTGTCGGGCAGCTCGTCGACGACGGCCTGGGGGTAGCGGGCGGCGAGCTGCCCGCGCACGACCTGCCGGTCGAGGCAGCGGGCCATGAGGGTGACGCCGTCGGCGTCGCCCGCCAGCTCCAGGGAGAAGGGTTCGGGGACGGCGATCGACGCGAGCAAACTCTCGACGCCGAGGAGGGTGCGCTCGCCACTGCGCGGGGGCGTCACCTCAAGGAGGCTGACCGTCCTGGGTTCGGGCCTGCGGGAGAGCAGGCGGAGAGGGTTGAATCGCATGGGGTAGTTCCTTCCTATCGGTCTTCTTGCGCCGTTGGCGGGCGGCTCTGCTGGAGGAGCGCGAAACTCGCTCACCGGGACGGACGCAGGCGATCGAGTGTGGGGAATGGGGGCGCTCTTGAGAACGTCCTGGAAGGGGGCACGTTCACGTGCCCCCTTCCAGGGCCTGCCGCTGCCGAGGGGAATGTGATGTCATGGGCGTGTACAGAGAAAAGAGGTAGGTGGCAAAACGCCGAATAGTCGAAAGATCCAGTCGGTACAAGGGGAAACGGCCCCTACCGGACGTAGGCGGTAAGCAATTCGGTTCCGGGCCTGCTTCCACGGGGAATCGGCAAAATGCCTAGGCGGAAAGTGACAAACGGCAACCCCGGACACGGCGTGGGGACGGAGAAGACCCCTGCGGCAGTCCACCCTGGGCCCGAGCGTGCGAGCGGTGGGGAGCGCCTCTCCATCGACGAAGGCAGGAGTCCGGAACACCAGCGCCACGAGCGGCTGGTCGCGTTGCTGCGGGCGATGGTGAAGACCGAGAGCCGGGCTACGGTGGCGGAGGCGCTCGGCGTCAGCTACCGAACGCTGGTGCGAGCGGTCGACTCCGGGCGGCTGACCGCGCGCATGGTCGACGCGCTGGAGCGGCACCTGCTCGAGGTCAAGGGCTCGGGTACGGCGCCGGTGAGACGGAAACGGGCGGATGACCCGGAAGAGCGGGCGGGGCTGGAAGTTGAGGTGGCGAAGCTGCGCACTCGCGTCGACACCATGCAGGCGGTCGTCGGGGCGTTGCAGGAGGACCAGGCCCGGACGTTGCGGCAGTGGGAGCGCCGGCTGGCCCGGGTGGAAGCGCGACGGGTGCCTGCGAACGGGTCAGGAGGTGCGTCCAAACCCAGCGTGAAGGGCGCCGCCGAAGAGGTGCCTGAGCGCACGCAGGTGAAGCGGCCCAGCCGAGCTTACCGCCAGCTGGTGACCGTCGAACCGGAGGAAGGTGAGGAGCTCATCTACGGTGAGGCGCTGCCGGCCATCGTCGAGTGGCGAGCGGCGCGGATGACGCTCGAAGCGGCGAAGCGCCGACTGGACAAGCTGGATGCCCAGAGGTCTCTGTTGGAGTTGGAGGTCAGGCTCGTGGAGGACCACGAACTGACGTTGCCACCGGCCGTCTACCCCTGGGACCGAGCCGACCGCCGCGACGAGGTCTGGCGTCGGAAGCAGTCGCTGCAGGACCTGCGGGTGGAACGTCGCCGGGCGGTGCTGCGGCGTTGGGTGCGGCGCGTGCTCACCCTGGGTCTGTGGTGGAGGTAGATCGGCTACGTTGCTTGCGGCCTGGGCGACTGTTGACCGTGGCGCTCTCTCAGTGGGTTCGGCTTAGGCGAAGGAGGAATACCGATACGCGGTGGTGGTCGTAACAACCGCCTGCCGACACAATGGAGTCGTGACCCGCGAAGACCCGACCCTGGAGCGTAAGCCCCATCAGGAGATTGTCGCGTCGGATTTCGATGTCGAAGAACACGCTCGTCGACTGTCCCCCCCGCTTGGCGAGTTGCTGCGCACGGCCGACATTCTGCTTGTGCCGACAGATTTTGGGGAGGAACACTCGGGAGGCTATTTCCCCGAATCAACACCGGTGGTCCTTCAACATCTCCGGAGCCGCCTGCCGAGCGAAACCACTGTAGAAGCTGCGGTGGACGACGACGAATATGCGGAGTACGCGTACCGCTCCGCCGATCTCATTCTTCCTGCCCTAGTCATTCAGGGGCAGCAGGTCGTGAGTGGCGTGGTGATCTCCATCCTCACCGACTTCATCAGGTCGCACTTTGACAGGTGGCCGCGCAGCGGCACTACCTATGTCCGCGCCGAAATCCACACGCAGGCCCCAGACGGCCGAGGCTTCGACATCCGCTATCACGGCCCCCCTGAGACCTTCGAACGCGTGATGAAAGGAATTTTCAAGTCAGTTATGGATGGAGATCGCCAGCCACGGAGCAACGGGGGAGCGGACTCTTGACTCTTCGGGCTGCCATGAACTCGTCCAAGCTATCGCCCGCCACTGAGAGGGCAAAACGGCAACCCAGAGGTGCTCCAGATGTGCTGCCTCAGTGGTATTGGGCTTCCTTGGCGGCCGGGAAGGCACATGCCGTAGCCAGAGGCGACCAAGAGTCGGCGACTGCAGCTTGGGCGTTGGAGACCATCGGGCGCGCGCAGGATGCGTTCGTGAGTGCTTTCAACATGCTGCGGACTGAGGAGTTCAAGGGGGCTTGGGATTCTCTAGATCGCGCGGAAGTCGAACTGAGCTTCCTCGAGCGTCATTTCGTGGATGAAGGCGATGAGTTCGGACTCAGGCATATCCGCATCTACGTTCCGAGATTCCTTTCGATTCTCCCTTACAAGTGGGGACTTAGCCCTGCCTACGTGAAGAAGAAAGTAACGTGCGGCATTTGCGGCGCAAGGGTCACATTGCGATCGGATTGTGGTCATGTCGCTGGCCAGATATATGACGGAGAGATGTGCGTGCGTCGGGTAGAGGAGGCCAAACTCCTTCACATTTCCCTCGTTGAGTCACCCGCACAGCGCTACTCTGTGATTGACCTCGACCCGAGCCACCGCGGGTTCGAGCCTGCCCGGTACCTGGCACAGGGGCTTCGCAGTCCTTGGGATGGGTGGTTCGTTGAGAGGGAGGAGCGCCGTGCATTTCACCCCCTCTTCCAGAACATCGGCCGCAATGACCGCTGCCCATGCGCTTCGGGGAGGAAGTACAAGCACTGCTGCCTCCTCTCCGAGACCGTCTTTCCTCACTTCGAGTTCTATTTCGAGCGCCACCCCCCTCCAGGGTTGCCCCCACTCGTCGTTCACGCCCCCCAGTCGGCATAGGCTCCCGCGCTCGGGGAATCCGGGGCCCGTTCTAGAACGGTAGGTCCGGCCCAGTTGCGGAACATGCGTTCGCGCCCTACGTTTTGTGCGATGCATGCGCGCGATGGAGGACTACCAGAAGATCTGTTGCCCTCCCGTCAGCGCGACACTGGCCCTCGGGAGTTCGTCTACGGGCTGACCGAGGCTAAGCGACAACACCATGTCCCCGAGATGTACCTCCGTGCCTTTGCCGAGGCTGGGGATGGAATTGTCCCTTGGCAGGACCTTGAGACAGGCTGCACCGGACGAGCTTCTGTCAACAACCTCGGGTTGGAGAAGAACTACTACGACTTTGACTTTCAGGGCGTCACGGTTTCGGCCGAACCGTGGCTTGCTGATGTCGAAGCCAACGCGGCACCGTGGCTTCGTCTTCTCAGAGAGACGAGCGAAGGGGGCGCGATAACACCTGAGGGCATGCTCCATCTCTCAAGGTTCGCTGCCGCCCAGTTCTTCCGTTCCTCATCATTTCGCTCCTGGTTGGAGCGCTACGAGGCTGACCTGCGGACCAGGATCAAGGAGTTCGCGCGCGACATGCTTCCTCGGGAGGTCTTTCAGCTCCGGGAAGATCAGCCCCACGAGGTTTGGCTGGGACAGGAGACGAGCGAGGATGCTGCAGTTCCAGACTCCCTCTGGATGCTGGAGGGAACGCAGGGCTACGCGAATCTCCTGGTGTTTTGCATGGACTGGACTCTTCTGGAGGCTCCCGATGGCGCCCGGTTCTACACATCGGACACGCCTCTAGCGCGGCGCACCTCTCATCTCGATGATGGTGTGCTGCCCGGGAGCTTTGTCTCGTACGACTACTACCTCCCCATTTCCCCCTTGCGGGCGTTAAGGATCCGGCCACGCCGAGGGTTCGGCAGCGACCTGCGCCTAGCCAGCATCCTGCGGAAGAAGGCGAGCAAGTGGGAAGTCTCACTCGCCAACTCCCTTCAGTCTGCCTCGGCGGTGAGGTTTCTGTATGGGCGAGGACCGTGGATCGACAGGGAACAAGGCAGGCTGAACATTGAGCGGCAGATCGGCGCGACCGCGGCGACGCGCGTAATGACCGTGCAACCTACGGGTGACATTCGCCGTTCGGCAGTGCTGCAGGTGGCTAACGTCAGGGCTCGCTCAATGCTCGCGCGGCAAGGCACAAAGGCGGTCATCGGGGGTACGGTGCTGGAGCACATGGAGAGGGTGCAAGGGGATGGCCCCGTTGCTTCTACTGACAGTGACGCGACCGTCACGACAGCTGCGGTCGACCAGGCCTTCTTCTGCAGACATGTCCGCCCACCCGAGGAGTGGGCTGACATAGCCGAGCCTGAGTTTGAGGACGTCATTGAGGACGGGCGTTTGGCCGTACGGTATTCCGAGACAGAGAGCGGAGCGGCACAGGCTACCGCCTGGCTCGTTGTGAGAGTGGTCAGCCAGAGCGACGACTCTGCCAACCACCAACTCGTCGTCTACTTCGAGGTTGATGGAACAGAGGCGCTGTCGCGTCCCATGACTCAGGACTTTAGCCTCTCCAAAACGGGGGAAGAATTCCCTTGGCTCCAGAGCTTCCACTTGCCCTGTCCGGTATCCGCATCGGAAGGCGGAGCGCTCAACGTGAGGGCTCACATAGCACTCGATGGTGTTCGAGAGAGGAGCGTCCCTCTCGCGATAGAGGTTCTCCCAGCTACGTAGTCACCCGGGATGGATTGCGCCGGAGGGTACCTGCGTCTGCTTGGGGGGGCGGGGAGATGGCTTTGGGTAGCGTTTGGACCTACCCAGAGGAGGCGTAGTCGGTGTCGTCGCACACGCGCTCATAGTCCTCGCGTGTGAGCCAGTGGCACCAGAGTTTGCGCCCCTTGATGCTTAGTCGTTGGCGGTAGTGCTCGGAACGCCAGCCAGCGACCTCGACCAGCGCAGAGCCTTCGCTGTCGAGCACTTCTTCGATAGCAGGGATCAGGTCAGTGTCGCCGGAGCAAACGACCGCCACGTCGTATTCGCCCCGCTGTGCGAGAAGCGCGATGTCGAGCGCCATTCGCACGTCGATTCCCTTCTCCTGCGGCCCCTGTCCACTCGGGTTGTCGGGCCAGCCGTGGGGATATCGCAACTGACGCGCGAAGACGTAGCA
Source organism: Tepidiformaceae bacterium (assembly GCA_965203115.1). GTDB lineage: Bacteria > Chloroflexota > Dehalococcoidia > Tepidiformales > Tepidiformaceae > UBA2991. Next base: position 1,333,912 of record OZ241859.1, read on the forward strand.
TCCAGCTTTCTCCCAAGCTTGGCACTGTCGAACGTTCGCCCGATATGCGGCGGGCTGCAGGTATGCATCAGGCCGCCCCGTATACAGCCTGACGGCGGCAAGTGACCGGCCGGAGTCGCGAGAACAGAGCAAGCCGCCTAGAGCCCGTGGGTGAAACTGGCCGATCCTGTACGGATCGGCGGCGTCGTCGAAGAATGCCCGGCGAGCGCTGCGATAGAAGTTCTGGGCGTCCACGAAGACGATGACGCGGCTCACAAATCCCACCGTGGTTAAACAAGACCCCGCCAGCCCCCGAAGGAGCGGCGGGGAGGATTGCGGAGAGTATCGGGTGGTCGCCACGCGGCGTCAATGAGCAGGAGGCGCTGGCGGAGGCGCCTGCCCACGTGAGCAAGCCGGCGTGCTGTTGCTACCAAGCGGTCACAAGGCGGGCGCGAGGGCACCTGCGCGCGCGGCAGCTGCAGCGCCGCGGGCTACACCTCGTGAGCCTCGAGCAGAGTTTCGGTCGCTTCGACAACCGACTTGATGATGCGCAAGTAGCTGGTGACCTCGTCGACCTCCAGCGATGCGCGCCCTCGTCCTTGCCTGTCTGCCGAGTGTGCGATGCGGTTCCGGCGTTCGGTCAAGCCTTTCAGGTCGGCTTCCGTCGTTCCAGACTTGACCTGGCGCAACTTGTCAACGCGCTTGACCCAGTCCCGCACGCCGACCGTGGAGAGCACTTCAGCGATCCGGTTTGGGGCAGTGCTGCTAGTCTCACGAAGGTGCTCCTCGACCGCGTTACGGATGCCCCGCCCCCGCCTCTTGTATGTCCGCTCGATCTCGATCCAGTGCCCGACCGTCAAAGAGATGTTCCTCATTCGGCGTGGGGGAGCCTCGGCGCGAATGGCTGGTCCTACGAAGTCCATAGCCTTGTCTGCTACGTACGTCTCGAGTGCGGCGCAGGCTGCGACAAGGGATTGGCGCAGCAGAGGGCGACGGTCGAGGAAGTGATCTCTGTTGAGGTTCCCGGTGGGAAGGAACACCAGGAAGATGTCGTCGCTCTCCAGGCAATCAAGCTGGTCGCGCTCCTTCCGCGGGATCCGCAGTGCCTCACCGACTCGGTTGCGAAGTTCCAAGCGCATGCCGCGGGTGCGCTGGTTCTCGAAGGAGACGGCATAGTTGAGGAGCGCCTCAGCATCGCCAAAGTTGTCCCTGAAAGCCTGGTAAGCCTGTAGCTTTGGCTGCGTCATGTGACCTCCCTATGTAGCGCCCCTCTGGGAATGAAGTGCGCCGATTGCGATTTCGTGTTCCCCATGCAGGTTGACCTACCCGGACCACGCAACCTCACCCCGCCGTCTCGCTGGCCCTTGACTCATCATCGAAGTCCAGTTGCCCCTCAGGGGCAGTTAGCTCGCGATGCGGGATCGGGGGTGTGCCCCGCACGCAACTCCATGGTTCTTGCTCGACCGGAGTCCCGTCCGCCTTGGTGATCACCCAGCTGGAGCTGTCAGGCTTGATCTCGTCGCAGTGCTCGATCTTCGCAGTACGGATGCACTTCCCATCAAGCACGTAGCTGGTGGCGGATGCGACCTTGTGCATGGTCCCGTCTGTAGCGATGCGATCCGTCGCGTACATGCCCATCTGCATAGAACGGTCCATCTCGTCGTCGAACGGGCGTCCATGCGCGGCTTCCGCTTCAGCGACGGCGTAGGAAAGAACCTGCTCGACCGTGTGGCCCTCCAGGATGACGCTGACCCAGCGGACCCGCACGCCACGAATCTCGCCAGTCGTTTCCATCACCGTTGCCGACATCAGGAGCCTCCCTCCGACCCGGAAGGCAGGGCACAGTCGTGAAGTCGGTCGGCCAGCGATGCCATTTCCTCCAGCATGGTCAGCTTCTCCCGCCACGCGACTGGGATGCCGTCGACACCGAAATGGGCGCCGGCGAGCTGCCCGTAGATCGCCGCGGTCGTGTCGGCGTCACGGCCGAGGTTGGCGGCAAGCAAGGCCCCTTCGCGGAAGTTCTCAGAATGGTGGAAGGCCCACAGGGCCGCCTCGAGCGTCTCTATCACATAGAACCCGCCTCGTATCTCCGGAGGCTGGCGTTGCTTGAACGAGCCTTCGGCGATGTTGGTGACCTTCCCCGCCAGCGGCTCTCGCTCCCACAACCCCTCTACCGGACAGTAGGAGGGTGAGAGGAGCGTGTCCTTGTCGACACCCCGCAGGGCGCCGACGAGCAGGCCAGCGTAGTAGCGGCAGGCATCGATGGCCTCCTTAGCCCCGTGGGTTGTTCTGGAACTGTTGGCTGCCATACGGATGGCTTCTTCCGCATCTCCCGCGAAGTACATCGGCACAGCGGCCAGGCGCATCAGCGACCCGTTCCCCGCAGTCTTCGGATCGGTGGACCCGGCATAGGGGTCGCCATCTGGATCAAACAGTGAAAGCGCTCTCCTCACAGTGGTCCCGATGTCAAAGCACCGACCGGTGGAGGAGAGGTATCCATCCTTCCACCAGCGCACGTACCGCCGCATCTGGTCCCTAGCGTCGAACCCGTCTCGCTCGACCAGGCTTGTCGCAAGGCAGAGAGCCATCGACGTGTCGTCTGTCCAGTGGCCCGGCTGAAGTTCAAACGGCCCCCCGCCGACCATGTCGTCGATGGGCTCGAACGTTCCTGGCTCCCGGAACTCCAGCGTCGTGCCAAGCGCGTCACCAGCGGCCAGTCCGAGGAGGCAGCCGCGGAAGCGCTCGCGTGTGGTGGGTTCGCTCATGCGGCGCCTTCCTTCGAGGGCTCGGTCCAGTTTCGAACGTAGTCGCACTGTTCCGGGGTCTCTGGCGACTCCGGTCGACGCCACGCCTTCTCCACGCCGCCCCACCACTCCGCGACCTGAGCCAACGCCTCTTCCCCGGTGCGTCCGCGCCTCACGAGCCAACAGCCGACGGCTGTGCCTGTTCGTCCGATCCCACCCCAGCAGTGGACGTACACGGTCCTGCCGTCGTCGAGCGCCGCGTCGATGGCGTCGAGGATGGCCGCCATCTCGTGTCTGCTGCGCGGGACCTCCACATCGCGGATAGAGTGCCGGTGATGCTCGACCGACCGCCCCAGCCGCGCGGCTTCCTCCTCCGCGATCGCGGCGTACGGGGCCAGCTCATGAGGCTCCGTAAGGTCGACGAAATGGTCGATGCCAGCGCCCATCAGAGCCCGCAGCTTGTCGGCTGCGTCCCTGCGGCTCTTCGCGCCCGGGTACTCGCCCGCTGCGAAGCGACCAGGAATGACCCAATAGGCATTGGGTGGCAGCGGGCCACTTCCTGTAGTTGTGCTCATGTCTACGACGACTCGACCTAACGGATACCAGGAGAAACCGCGCCGCACTCTAGCACCCGCTCGATCGTGCCTGCTACGGTGTCGGGGTGACGGTCCAGGTAGTTGACTTCTTCAGGATTGACGAGGCCGCTGGCGGCAGCGAGCCGGTTGCCACGCTCGTCGACTACGAGTTGCAGGGCGATGCCACGCCGCAGTTTCGCGAGGTCTGGCAACGTCGCCCGCGCGAGGTGGCGTACCACTACGGAGACTCCAGCGAAGCGGCGTGTGTTCTCTACGCCCGCGACGTGACGCTCGAAGACGAGCCTGGCTTCTACCTATCGGCGTTGAGCCCCTGGCTGATCGAGCACGGGTACGTCCTTCAGGCCCGCCCGTAGCCGCAAGACCAAGAGACGCTCCGCTCGCACTCCTCCCGTCTTGACCCGATAGCATGGCCCCGTGCAGCGAGTCGACGAGCGGGTGGTGTACTCCGCGACGGACCTCGTCGGGTATCTGGAGTGCCGGCACCTTGCGACGCTTGAACGCGCGTCCGCCTGGGGACACCTGACGCGGCCCGTTCGCGAAGACAAGGTGCTGGACCGCATCGCCCAGCGAGGCATCGAGCACGAGCAGCGTTTCCTGGAGTCGCTGCGTGGCGAGGGGCTCACCATCGCCGAAGTCAAGCGGGACGATGACCTGTCGTACGAAGAACCCCGCAGCCGCGGGCGTGACAAGACCCTCGCGGCAATGCGCGAGGGCGTCGACGTCGTCTTTCAGGCGGTGCTGTTCGACGGCCGCCGGCTTGGCTACGCCGACTTCCTGCGCCGCGTCGAGCGCCCCAGCGACCTTGGCGACTGGAGCTACGAGGTCTGGGACACGAAGCTCGCCCGACACGCGAAGGCCTCGGCGGTCCTTCAGCTCTGCCTTTACTCCGACATGGTCTCGGAGTTGCAGGGAGCGCAGCCCCAGGAAATGCACCTGGCGCTCGGCGGCGTCCAGCGCGAGACCGTCTCCTTCCGCGTCGCCGACTACGCTGCCTACTACCGGCTCGTCGCGCGCGACTTCGAGGCGTTCCTCGAAAGCGGCGGGGTCTTCCCCGTGGAGGGCACACCGGAGCCGGTCGAGCACTGCCACGTGTGCCGCTGGAGCGAGCGCTGCCGGAAGCAGTGGAGAGACGAGGACGACCTCTCGCTCGTCGCTGGCCTCTCGTCAAGACAGCGGCGCGCCCTGCATGAGATCGATGTGACCACCCGCACCGGGCTCGCCGAACCGGCTGAGCCTCTGCCGGATCGCCTCGACGGCGCCAGCCGCGAGGCTCTGGCGCGAATCCAGGCTCAGGCGGACATCCAGGTACGGGGCGAGCGGCTCGGGAAGACGATCTCCGAGCGCATCGAGCTCCCGCGCGACCGCGAGGGCGAGTTGGTTCCCAACCAGGGGCTGCTCATGCTCCCCGAGCCCTCCGCTGGGGACCTCTTCTTCGACATTGAGGGCGACCCCTTCTTCGAGTCGGACGAGGTCGACGGCATCGACTACCTCTTCGGAGTCATCGAACCGGGGCACCCGGATGACGACGGCCAGCCAGCCTTTCACGCCTTCTGGTCGATCGAAGGAGGCACGGTCACGACGGGCGCGGAACGGCGAGCCTTCGAAGCGTTCGTCGACCTTGTCATGGACCGGCTTGAGGCCGACCCCAACCTGCACATCTACCACTATGCTGCCTACGAGCCGACCGCCGTGAAGCGCCTCGCCGGGCGCTACGGCACGCGCGAGGAAGAGGTCGACGAACTCTTGCGCGGGGACGTGTTCGTCGACCTCTTTCGGGCCATGAGGCAGGGCGTTAGAGCGTCGGTCGAGAGCTACTCCATCAAGAAGCTGGAGCCGCTCTACGAATTCAAGCGGGGTGTCGAGCTACGGGATGCCAATGAGAGCATCGTCGAGTTCGAGACGTGGCTTGAGCTGGGGCAGGGGGAGGAACGGGAGGATCTGCTCGCCCAGATCAAGGGCTACAACCGCGACGACTGTCTTTCGACGCTCCACCTCCGGGACTGGCTGGAAGAGCAGCGGGCGGAGCTTGAGCGAGACCTCGGCGACTTGCCCCGTCCGACCGTATCCGAGCCCGAGGAGCGGGAGGACAGCGAGGAGCAGAAGGCCGTCAACGCGCTGGCGGATAAGTTGTGTGCCGGCCTGCCTGAGAGCATCGAGCAGCTAGGCGGCGAAGAGCGTGGGCGCTGGTTGCTGGCGCAGCTCCTGAACTGGCACCGGCGCGAGGCGAAGTCGTTCTGGTGGAGGTACTTCTACTTGATGGAGGAGCTCACCGATGAGGAGCGCCTTGAGGAGTCTGATGCCCTGAGTGGACTCACGTTCGAGGACTCGTGGCCGGATCCGAGGCCCAGGGCACGCTCGACCATCTACCGGTTCAGCTTCCCGCCCCAGGACCATGCCATCAGGGAGGACGACTCGCCGCACGACCCCGTGACCGCCAAGGCTGCTGGAAGGGTTTTGTTCCTCGACGACGAGGAGGGCTTGATCGACCTGAGGCGGGGTAGCAGCCAGCCTCCCCCCACGCCCACTTCCCTCATCCCGCACGACTTCGTCCGGCCGAGCCCGAAGCCCGAGAGCCTCCAGAGGCTCGCCCGCTGGGTGCTCGAGCATGGCCTCCACGGAGCCGGGCCGTACCAGGCGGCGCGGGATCTGCTCGCGCGCCGTCCACCGAGGCTGGGGCAGGGGGAGGGTCAGCCCCTGCTCCACGATGGCGAAGATGCCCAGGATGCCGCCCGCCGACTGGTAGCGACGATGGACACGAGCTACCTCGCTATCCAGGGACCGCCCGGGTCGGGGAAGAGCACGGTGGGCGCGCAGATGATTGCTGACCTCGTGGCGGCGGGGAAGCGCATCGGCGTAACTGCCAACAGCCACAAGGTCATAGGCGAGCTACTGGCAAAGGTGGCTCGGGTCGCAAGCGAGCGGAGCACCGACGTCACCATCGGCCAGCGCTCGAATGAGGAACCTGCCTACGCCGAGGCGGACCACCTGAAGGACAACGACGCGGCCCGGAACGCGCTCGCCGGCGGCTCCCTGGATGTCGTTGGAGGGACGACCTGGCTCTGGGCGCGCGAGGACATGGTTGAGAGCATCGACGTGCTGTTCATCGACGAGGCCGGCCAGATGTCCCTCGCAGACGCGCTGGCAGCCTCGCTCTCAGCGACGAACCTCGTCCTCCTTGGTGACCCGCAGCAACTCGACCAGCCCCTGCAGGGCGTCCACCCGCCGGGAGCCGAGCGCTCGGCGCTCGCGCACGTGCTCCACGGCGAGCGGGTCATGCCGGACCACCTCGGCCTCTTCCTCGACGGGACCTGGCGTCTCCATCCCGACATCAGCGCCTACACGTCCGAGGTGTTTTACGAGGGCCGCTTGCACTCGCACCCCAACCGCGACCACCTCGACCTTAGGGGCACTCCGCCCCTTTCTGGCACGGGCATCCGGTTCATACCGGTCCAACACACGGGTCAGTCGAGCGAGTCACAGGAGGAGGCGGAGGAGCTGGCCGCCCTCATCCGCGCCCTCCTTGATTCCACCCCGACCTACACCGATGCGGAGGGCTCAGTCCGCTCGCTGGACGACAAGGGCGTCCTCGTCATCACTCCCTACAACGCGCAGGTCAAGGCCATCCACGACGCCCTCCCGGACTTCCGTGTGGGTACGGTCGACAAGTTCCAGGGGCAGGAAGCGCCCATCTCCATCTACTCGATGGCGACCAGCTCCGCCGACGAAGCACCACGGGGGATGGAGTTCCTGTACAGCCTCAACCGCCTCAACGTCGCCACCAGCCGCGCCCAGTGCCTCGCGGTTGTCGTCGCCAGCCCCGACCTCATCCGCGTCCGCTGCCGCACCCCCCGCCAGATGCGCCTCGCTAATGCCCTCGCACGGTTGATTGAAGTTGCGGTCGAGGGCGCATAGGAGTCATCACCGACCAGCACAGCAGTGTGTTTGACAGCCCGCGCGAGGGACGCCGATCATGAGGTTGCATAGGAAACGGGCTCAGCATGGACTGGCGCGACTACATCACCGTTGACCCGAATGTCTGCCACGGGCAGGCCTGCATCGCAGGCACTCGCGTGATGGTCTCCGTCATTCTCGACAACTTGGCCGCAGGCCTAACGGCCGAGGAAATTGCGGAGAGCTATCCGTCCGTTTCCGTCGATGCGGTCACGGCGGCCCTCCACTACGCGACGGAGTTGGCCAAGGAGCGGACTGTGCCGCTGAGCGCATAGAGACGCTCCATCCGGGTCAAGCTCGCCGAGAATCTGCCGGTGCAGCTCAAGGACCTGTTCACGGAAGCTGGCCACGATGCGGCTACGGTTGTGGACGAGGGACTGGGGTGGTGCGTCGAGATAGCGGGCGAGGGAGCGTAGCTCCCTGCGCTGAGGAGTACGACGTGACGCGGCCAGCGCCAGCCTTGTGCGCCATTGTCGGAGTACCCCTAGAATCCCCCCGCATACGGGAGTCTGGGTAGTTTGAAATTCGGTGACCTTCTTGCCCGAGCCGACGAAGACACGCTCCGAGGCTTCGTGGGGCCCGAAGTGTTGCGACTCCTGCAACTGCTCGATCCTCGGCTAGCAAGACCGAGCGTCCTTCGCCAACTCGTGGACGAACTCTATTCGCCTGGGGAACTCCTGCGCGATCCCAGTGCACGGGCGGACCTCCTGATGCTAATGCGTCCGGAGGAGGCCCTTCAGCTGAGCCATGAACTCCCCCTTCCCTCTGCGCCCTCGTCCCAGCGGGAGTTGTACAAGGCCATAGGGGCGATGGATGTGCCAAAGGGTTCGGAGCGCGAGCGCAGGCTCTACGACATGCTCGGAATCTCTTCGGGGGGAAGTGCCACCGAACCTCTCGGGCGGGACCGAGAAGACGCTGTGGGGGTGGAACCAGAATATAGCCTCTTCCCCCACCAGCGGGACGCGGTCGCTCGGACGGTTGGCACCCTTGAGCACGAACCTAGGCGAGTGCTCCTCCACATGCCTACGGGGGCGGGAAAGACCCGTGTTGCGATGAACGTCATCGCCGACCACCTGAGACAGCATGAACCTGCTCTTGTCATTTGGCTCGCCTACAGCGAGGAGTTGTGTGAGCAAGCTGTTAGCGAGTTTCAGAGCGCGTGGTCACGGCTAGGCAACCGGACTCTGCGCGTCCAACGGTTCTGGGGACCGTTCGACTGTGACCTTAGGCAACTCCACGACGGATTCCTGGTGGCAAGCTTGAGCAAGACCTACAACATCGCCAAGAGGAGCATCAGCGGCATCGCATCGCTGGCCGATCGGGTGACGATGGTCATCATTGATGAGGCTCACGTCGCGACGGCCGAGACGTATGCGCTAACCTTGGATGTTCTCGCGACCAAGCGGCCTGAGACGCAACTCCTTGGTCTGACAGCCACCCCTGGCCGGACATGGGCAGACATCGACGCCGACGAAGAACTCTCCACGTTCTTTGGACGACGCAAAGTCACACTTCGGGTCGAAGGGTACGACAACCCCATCGACTACCTCATTGACCGTGGCTACCTATCGAGTGCTACCTTCCGGTCCCTTCTCTACGACGGTGGCTACGTTCCCAGTGAGCGGGACCTTGCACGTGTTGCTCAGTCCCTAGACATCCCAGCCCGGATTCTTGAACGTATCGCTGAGGATGAGAAGCGAAATCTCGTGATTATTCAAGAGATAGAGCAGCTTGCGACCCAGCATTCCCGAGTCCTGTTCTTCGCAGCCACAGTGAGGCATGCCCGCCTGATGGCTACCGTTCTTCGGGCACGAGGCCTCGACGCGAGCGTGGTAACTGGCGAGACCCCGCCGTTGGAGCGGAGTCGCATAATCACAAGGTTCCGAGGGCCAGGAGATGAGCCCCAGATTCTGTGCAATTTCGGGGTACTGACGACCGGATTTGACGCTCCCGCAGTCAGCGCTGCGGTGATCGCACGCCCCACAAAGTCTCTAATTCTGTACAGCCAGATGGTTGGGCGTGCGATACGGGGGCCTCTCATGGGCGGTACGGAGCACTGCGAAGTTGTGACCGTGGTAGACCGCAACCTGCCAGGATTCGGGAGCATTGCGGAGTCATTTATGAACTGGGAAGACGTCTGGGAGGAGTCTGAAGCATGACAGAAGTTATACAAGGCCGATTCGACCTAGTGCCGACCAGACTCGCCGTTATGGCCATGCGAGACAACGGCTACAAGAACGCTGCGTATGCACTCGCCGAGCTCATTGACAACGCAATTCAGGCCGGCGCAAGCGATGTCGAAATCCTCTGTAGCGAGAGGGAAGACCGGGTCACACAGCGTGTTCGCCGCCGCATTGACCAGATCGCCGTCCTCGACAACGGCTCGGGCATGGACGCTGAGACCCTGCGAATGGCCCTCCAGTTTGGTAATGGCACCAGACTCGATGATCGAAGTGGCATGGGGCGTTTCGGCATGGGCCTGCCTAACGCTTCGATCTCACAGTGTCGCAAGGTCGAGGTGTGGACATGGCAAGGCGGCATGGAGAACGCCATCCACTGCTACATCGACCTCGATGACGTCGACCAAGGCAAGATGGATGAGATACCAGCAGCGCAGGCTGCGACCGTGCCTAGCATGTGGACAGACGCTGCGAGTGCGAAGCCTGGTGAGTCCGGAACCCTGATCGTTTGGAGCAATCTCGATCGCTGTGTGTGGATGACGGCACGCACCATCATTGAGCACTCTGAACTCCTCGTAGGCCGCATGTACCGACGCTTCATCGCTGATGGTCGTGCAGCCATTCGGCTTGTTGCGTTCGACAGGAGGTCCCCGAGGAATCCAAGCATCGACAAGCTGGCCCAGGTCAACGACCCGATCTACAGAATGGCTCCAGCCTCCACCCCCGCTCCATTCTCAGGTACCCCTATGTTCGACCAGTACGGCGACGAGCATTGGGAGTATCACGAGATCTTCGAGTACAACGGCGAACGGCACGATGTGGTCGCACGATTTACTGTCGCTAGCGAGGACGCGCGACAACGTTCAGAGACGGGACTCGACGCCGGAAGCCTCCCCCACGGCCAACATGCCAAGCGCAACGTTGGCGTCTCCGTTGTTCGTGCGGATAGAGAAATCGAACTGAGCTTGGCGCTCGTCAACCCATCTGACCCGCGCGAGCGCTGGTGGGGTATCGAGATTGAGTTCCCACCTGCGCTCGATGAGATCTTTGGTGTTACTAACAACAAGCAGTCCGCTCGCACGCTCTCGGATATGTTGGACACGCCCTTGGATAGTCTTCTTGAGGACCAGCAGACCTCTGCCGAGTTCTTTGAGCAGCTCGCGCAGGAAGGGGACCCTCGTCTCGGACTCATTCGGCTTGCCGAGCGTGTGCGCGATAACCTCCGCCAGATGCGGAGACTGGTACAGACTCAGATGAAGGGTGATAGCCGCCGTACCAGGCACACGGGCGATATGGCGGAAGTGCGGGGTACAACGGCAACCCGCCAACTCATTGAGGAAGGTCACCGGGGGGCCAGTGATGCTGGCGAAAAACGCCCTCCGGAGGAACGAGAGCAGGAACTGGAAACGGCAATGGTCGAGGAGGCGGGAGTGCCGTATGGGCAGGCTCACGACCTTGCCCATGAGGTGGTCGAAGGGGGGCTCAAATACGTCTTTGTCGAGGCTTCGGTCGACTCGCCGGCGTTCTTCTCAGTCACGCCCCGGGCGGGGGCGATCATGCTCAGGCTGAACACAAAACACCCGGTTTACGAACACTTGATAGAAGTACTGGATCCCGAAGAGAGCGGTAGCGCCGAGGAGCGGTTGGCCAATGCGCGTGAGGGCATCAAGTTGCTGCTTGAGGCGTGGGCTCGCTACGAGGATGAACAGCCCGAGGGCCCCCGCCGCGACGCCGCTATGGATGCGCGTAGCGATTGGGGGCGCGTCGCTCGACGGTTCTTTGAAACGTAGGACACAGTGGGCGGGGACGAAGACCTCCCTGGTTCCGATCTACTCGCCTTGTGCGATGCAGCTGAGCGTGAACTGGTGCTCGTTGCGCCTTTCATCAAGGCGTGGAGCCTAAGCCGCCTCTTGTCAGCGGTTTCCTCGCAGGTGGCTGTTACTTGTGTCACTCGTTGGCGCCCTGATGAAGTCGCTGCGGGTGTATCCGATCTCGAGGTGCTCGATGAGATCGAGCCGCGGCTGGGGGCTTCCCTCCTCCTCTCCCCTAGACTCCACGGCAAGTACTTTCGCGCCGACGACCGTTGCCTGGTGGGATCGGCCAACCTCACTGGACGTGCCTTAGGTTGGACCAATCCGCCCAATATCGAGTTGCTGTTGCCTGCTCCTGCTGCGCACCCACGGCTCTTGGAGTTCGAGCAGTCCGTCATGGTCTCTGCTCACGAGGCAACACCCGAACTGCGCGAGGTTGTGCAAGCCGCCGCTGACCAGATCCGGTTGCAGGACCCTTCGCACGTGTCGTTCATCCAAGCGAGTGAGAGCCTAACCGGAGTCTCGGAAACCACGGGAATAACAGGGCCGCACTCAGATGTCTTTCAGGTGTGGCTCCCGCGACTGCGCCAGCCTGAGGATGCGTACGCTGCTTACGAGGGGACTCCAGACCTGTTGACCAGTGCTGCCCGGGAGGCAGCCTTCGATGACCTAACAGTGCTCGACCCCCCACCCATGCTCTCTCGTCCTTTGTTCGACGCGTGGATCGGCGCTGCGCTACTGCAGATGCCGCTCATCGCACGTATCGATCGGTTTGTGGAGCAACCGCGGCGATTCGGTGCTGTCCGCGATCTGATTGCAACGACGACCGACGTTTCGAGCGAGGAGGCGGCCACTCTTTGGCAGTCAACTATGCGTTGGCTACTTCACTTCCTGCCGGGGCGCTATGTGCGTCGCGTGCCTTCGCACTCCGAGATATTCGCCCGCGTCGCCTCTGCGGACCGCCCATAGCGGGCGAGGCTCAGTCGTAGAGGAGGCTGCTCAACGCCTCGGTCACCAATCTCGCTCCAGATGCGATGTCACGTTCTGTCGTGAAACGCCCGAAACTGAATCGCACCGACGCATCGGCGTCCGGTGGACTAAGTCCTATCGCCCCCAGCACATGCGAGGGCTCGGGGATGCCCGAGGTGCAGGCCGCTCCAGTGGATGCGGCAAGGTCGGGTTGCAGTGCCCCAAGAATTTCCTGAGCGCTGAAGCCAACGAACCTGAGATTGGCGTTTCCAGGGTGTCGACTATTCCCCTTCGGACCGTTGAGCCGGGGTGAGAAAGGTCCTTCCCTTAGAGAGTGCACGAACGAGTCGCGCAGCCCTTCAATTCGCGTCCGTTCAACCTCTGCCTCCTCACCACAGAGAATTTCGGCGGCTGCCGCCATACCGGCACAGAGAGGTACAGGAACCGTGCCGGACCGTAGCCCGCTTTGCTGACCTCCGCCATAGAAAAGTGGCTCCACGTGATCGTGCAGGTCCCGGCGGATGTACAGGGCTCCGATCCCTTTTGGGCCGTACATCTTGTGGCCCGAGAGACTCACCAAGTCTGCATGTGAAGCGAGGTCCCTGACGTCCGCTGCGCAGGGTGCCTGAGCTGCGTCGCAGTGGAACACGATGCCGTAGGGACGCAGCAACCGCGCAACCGTCGCGATGTCCTGCATCGTGCCGATCTCGTTATTGACCGCCATGATCGACGCTGCAAGGACTGTCTCGTCAAGCATGGCCTCAAGGGCGTCGAGGTGGACGAACCCCTCGCGGTCGACCGGAATGGCCTCCACGGTGAACCCCTCCCGCTCCTCGAGAGCCCGGGCCGCGGCGAGGACGCACTTGTGCTCAATGGCGCTGACCAGGACTCGACGCCGGTCCGCCGGAGCCCGCCGTGCCAACCCTAGAAGGGCGAGGTTGTTTGCCTCAGTGGCTCCGGCGGTGAAGACAACCTCATCGGGATCGGCCCCAATCAGGCTACCAACCGAGGCGGCTGATTCATTGACGCGCTCCGCGGCGCGCCATCCCATGATGTGATCGCTCGAGTGTGGGTTCCCGAACTCCTCGCGCCACAGAGGCGCCATTCGTTCCAAGACACGGGGATCGACCGGGGTCGTGGCCTGATAGTCCGCGTAAATGGTCTGCATACCCTACACCGGGCGGGATCAAGAGAGCTTCAGACGAGCGAATCCCCGTCCGATCGCGAAATTGATCTGCTACCTGTACGATATGGGAGTGGTGTGCTAACTTGCAACTGGACGATTCGTCCAGGCGGAGCCCGAGTGCGTCGAGGGCCTATCTATACAGAAGACTACAACCCGCAGTTATCGGGCCACGAGACCTTCCCCCTCCGTTACGGGTGGCTAAAGAAGGCCTTCGATGCGGTCAGTGCCGAGAATGGCGCAGCGGACGAGGGGTCCATTTTCTCCAGGGAAAATGCGATCGCGCATTTCGGCGTCGGAAAGAACATGGTCGCCTCCATGCGGCATTGGGCGACCTCGGCTGGCGTGCTCCTCGAGGACGGCCACCGCCTTGTTCCCACCCGAGTCGGCAGCCTTCTCTTTGGCGAGGACGGTCTCGACCCCTACATGGAAGATCCTGCAAGCTCGTGGCTCGCGCACTGGCACATCGCGGGACGCCCCGCCAAGACTACGTGGTTCTGGGCCTTCAACCACTTCCCTGCCCTCTCGTTCGAGCGTGACCTGCTCGTCAGGGGGATTGCGAGTCTGGCTCTTGAACTGGGGTGGTCGCGTGCCTCCACCGCCACCATCAAGCGGGACGTGTCCTGTTTCGTGCGGACCTACGTCGCGCAACCCGTATCCCGGCGAGCGAACTATGAGGACTCGCTGGAATCGCCGCTAACGGAGCTCGGGCTGATACGGTCCACTGGGGGGCGGGACGGGTTCCGTTTCGTGCGCGGCCCGAAGCCGTCGCTCGGCTCTGGCGTCTTCGGCTACGCCATCACAGACTTTTGGAGCCACTTCTCCGAAGCCAACACGTTGTCGTTCGAGGCGCTGGCTCACGAACCGGGCTCGCCCGGAAGAGTTTTCGTCCTGGACGAGAACGCCGTCGTCGACCTACTGGGCGACCTGGAGGTTGTGACAGGGGGCACCTACCGCTGGTCCGAGACGGCGGGTCTGAAGCAGCTCATCCGAACCCGATCCCTATCGGAAGAGGAGCAATTGGATCTCGTGAAGCGAGACTACGGAACGAGGGCTGCGTGATGTCACTGGCCGAACGCGTTCGGGTTGCCCGGCGGTTTCAGAAGTCGATCCGGATCGACACCGATCTCCCCGAGCCCTCGGCGCTTGAGGGCTTTGTGTGCCCACCATCGTCGGCTTCGGCTCTGCAGACGATGGCGCAGCATGTCTTCGAGACAGGGCAAGCGGCATTCACCTGGACAGGGCCCTACGGCGCAGGCAAGTCGAGCCTGGCGGTTGCCCTTGCAACAGCCCTGAACGGCCGCGGCGACCTCGGAGGGATTGCGGCAGCCGCCCTGGGGTCGGGAACGGCGGAGTCGCTTTGGAACGCGCTGCCACCCCGTGATAAGGGCTGGCGCATCCTGCCGGTTGTGGGCAGGCGGGACCGCCCCGCGCAGGTCGTGGGCGAGGCCCTCGAAGGTGCACGGCTCGTTCGGGACCGCCGTCGCACGGGCTGGAGCGATGAGGATGTATTCAACACGCTCACGTCGATCGCCAAGCGGGAGCCCCGGGTGTCAGGGGGGCTTGTGGTCCTCATTGACGAGATGGGGAAGTTCCTCGAAGGCGCCGCCCAGGACGGCACCGACATCTACTTCTTTCAGCAGCTAGCGGAACTCGCGTCACGAAGTGACCGGAGACTGATCGTCATCGGGATTCTCCATCAGGCCTTTGAGGAGTACGCCCACCGCCTGTCGCGAGAGATGCGCGACGAGTGGGCAAAGATCCAAGGGCGGTTCGTCGACCTCGCCATTGCCGTTGCCCCCGACGAGCAACTCGAACTCCTGAGTCGAGCGATCGAGAGCGACCGGACACCGGGTGAGCCGGACACGCTTGCTGGCGAAGTCGCCGCGCTGGTTGGCCGCGGGGAGTCTGCTCTTGCTCTCGACGGTTGCTGGCCCTTGCACCCTGTCGTCGCCTGCTTGCTCGGTCCCATCTCGCGACGGCGGTTCGGTCAGAACCAGCGCAGCCTCTTCGCCTTTCTGAACTCAACCGAGCCCCAGGGCTTCCAGGACTTTCTCAAAGATGCCGATGACGGTGAACTCTACCCCCCTGACCGATTGTGGGACTATCTCCGTGTCAATCTGGAACCCTCGATCCTGGCTTCCCCCGATGGCCACCGCTGGGCCCTTGCCGTAGATGCCGTCGAACGCCAGCAGGCCTCAGGGAGCGGGGAGCTGGGTCTCCGCCTGCTGAAGACCATCGGGCTCATCGATCTCTTCAAGGAGCGGTCTGGGTTGGTGGCGAGTCTGCCGCTCCTGCAGGCAGCGCTACAAGGCAGTACCCGGGAAGGGGGTCACGCTGAGGATGAGGTTGAGGCGGCACTCGACGAGCTGGCGGAAGCATCCCTCGTCATACACCGGAAGTTCACCGGCGGCTACGGCGTCTTCGAGGGGAGCGACTTCGATATCGAGCAAGCGGTCGAAGAGGCCCATGCGTCTGCGGGCAACGTGGACTTTGCCCGGCTCACCGCCCTCGCATGCCTGCAGCCCATCGTCGCGAAGCGCCACTACCACGAGACCGGCGCCCTGCGCTGGTACGACACGGCGCTCGTGCCGCTAAACGAGTTGGCCGACCGTGTGGCGCGTTATGAGCCACGCGATGGCTCGGCCGGCGCCTTCTTCCTGGCTCTCCCCCAGGAGGGTGACTCGCCGGAGCGGGCACGGCAGATGGTCTGCTCTGCTTCGGATACCGCGGTGGAATACGACGCCACGGTCGGCTTCCCGCAGCAGACGACGTGGAATGTC
The DNA here is from genome assembly GCA_965203115.1 of Tepidiformaceae bacterium. GTDB lineage: Bacteria > Chloroflexota > Dehalococcoidia > Tepidiformales > Tepidiformaceae > UBA2991. The sequence continues at coordinate 1,350,108 of OZ241859.1, forward strand.
ATCACCCTGGCCGAAGAGCTCCTTGCGCTTGAGCACGTCCGTGACCAGACGCCCGAGTTGCAGGGTGACCGGGTCGCGCGGCTCGAAGTCGAGGGGCGGATCATCGCCATCCAGGAGCAGATCGAGCGTGAACTCGATCGGGCACTCGACACTGCTCAGTGGTACGGCCGCGGGCGTGAGGCGCAAGTGCTGGATCAGGCGGAGTTGAACGGACTCGCCTCTGACCTGGCGGACAAGCGGTTCAAGGCCGCCCCCCGGCTACACAACGAGCTGCTCAACCGGCTCAAACCATCCAGCAATGCCATAGCTGCGCAGAACGTCCTCCTCCGCCGCATGGCCCTCCACGAAGGGGAGACCCGCCTCGGCATTGAGGGATTCCCCGCTGAGGGTGGCCTCTTCGCCTCGCTCCTCGAAGCGACGGGCCTCTACGCCGAGACCCCTGAAGGTTGGCGGTTCGTCCATCCTGACCCAGGCGACGACCCCTTCCAGCTCGCCCCCGCCTGGAGGGCCGCAGAGGAGTTGCTACGCACGAACTCCCACCGCACTGTCCCGGTGTCGGAGATTTATGCCGTGTGGCAGAAACCCCCATTCGGCATCAAGGAGGGGCTGCTACCGGTCCTCACCGCTGCTTTCATGCTCTCCAGCCGCTCGCTCGCTTGCTACCGGGACGGAATCTTCCAGGCCCGCATTACCGATTTGGATATGGACTTCCTCGGGAGAGACGCGAGGGACATCAGCCTTCGCTGGATGGACCTTTCAGAAGACTCCCGGCGGCTCTTGTCGGAGATGGCCGAGGTCGTCAGGGAGCTCGATGACGACAACGAGCTCACCCACCTCGAGCCGATCGACGTGGCAAGGGGGCTGGTCGCCATCTATGACCGGCTGCCCGAGTGGGTTGGCCGCACGCAACGGCTCTCCGAGAACGCCAAGCGCGTCCGCCACCTGTTCAAGCAGGCGAAGGATCCGAACCGGCTCATTTTCGATGACATCCCCGCGACGCTCGCAAGCGGGGAAGCCGTCGCAGGGGACGACTCCCTGCGCGTGATAGGGAACAGTCTCAGGGAGGGCCTCACCGAGCTGCGGCAGGCCTACCCTTCCATGCTGCACCGTCTGAAGGAGACCTTGCTCACAGAGCTGCAGGTGCCGAATGGGTCGGAACCGATGCTCGCGGAGTTGCGGGCGAGAGCGCAGAACGTCCGCGAGCTAGGCGGTGACCACCGTCAAGAGGCCTTCATCGTCCGCCTCACGCGATTCTCCGGTGGGGACGCCGACATGGAGAGCCTTGCCAGCATGGCCGTGAACAAACCGGCTATCACCTGGGTGGACGCTGACATCGACCGCGCAGCGGTCGAGTTGGCGACGATGGCGAGGACGTTCGTGCATTCGGAGGTCTTCGCACACGTCAAGGGGCGGACCGACAAGCGTCATGCGATGGCTGTGGTTGTGGGCAAGCCCGGAGATACTGGACCAGTTCATGACGAGTTTGACGTGACCGACTTGGAGCTGGCTGAAGTAGCCGCCCTCATCTCCCAGGTCGAGTCGGCGCTACAGGACAGCGGGGAAAAGCGCCGCCATGTGATCCTCGCTGCGCTTGCAGAGTTGAGCGCTCGCTACCTGCGGGTGGAATAAGGAGGCGACCAAGTGGAACGACACGTCCTAGGCCTCTCGGGAGGTCGTGACAGCGCCGCACTTGCGGTCTACATGCGGGAGCAGCATCCCGAGCTCGACATCGACTACTTCTTCACCGACACGGGCAAGGAGCTGCCGGAGGTGTATGAGTTCCTGGTCAAGCTCGAAGGCTTCCTGGGCAAGCCCATCCTGCGCCTGAACCCCGACCGTGACTTCGACTTCTGGCTCAAGCAGTTCAACAACTTTCTTCCCTCTCCGCAGACGCGTTGGTGCACCCGGCAGTTGAAGTTGAGGCCCTTCGAGGAGTGGGTGCGGCCGATGCTCGACGCCGGTGACACGGTGTTCAGCTACGTCGCTATCCGCGCCGATGAGGAGTACAGGGAGGGCTACGCCTCCAAGCACGACAACCTCATCGTCCAGCTGCCCTTGAAGGAAGCTGGCGTTGACAAGGCGGGGGTACTGGAAATTCTCGAGGGAACGGGACTCGGTCTGCCGACCTACTACGAGTGGCGGACCCGCAGCGGTTGTACCTTCTGCTTCTTCCAGCAGAAGATCGAGTGGGTCCGCTTGATGGAGCGACACCCGGAGTACTTTGAAGAGGCGAAGCGCTACGAGAAGACGGCAATCGACCACGGTTCGCCGTTCACCTGGAGCCGGGGCGAGTCCCTTGATGAGCTGGCCCATCCTGAGCGGGTGGAGCAGATCAAGCATGACCATCATCAGCGTCTTGAGAGGACGCGCGCAAAGCTGCCGGTCAACCCGCTCCGCCCCGATGAGGAGCCCATCGACATCGACGACCTTTACGGTCAGGCGAAGGTCTGCATTGCCTGCCACAAGTGAAGCCCCTTCTCACCCTCGACAGTCCGGCCAACGCCAACTTGTTCGCCTTCGGGGCCAAGGCGTTAGAGACTGGTATGAGCGGAGCCTAGCCCAACCCAGCAGCTCGGCGGCCTCAGTCCTTGGCTCCGCGAGGTGCATGGGAGCATGTCGAAGACACCCGAGGCACTGATAGCGACGATGGTGGATCGCATCGCCGAGCAGTTCGAGCCGGAGCGGATAGTTCTCTTCGGCTCGTGGGCGAGAGGCGACGCCAAGGCGTCGAGCGATGTCGACCTGCTCGTCGTGATGCCGGACGGGACCGACCGGCGCGAGGCAGCCATCGCGATGCGGGGCGCCGTGGGGGATATGCCGCTCGCCAAGGACATCGTCGTGACCACCCCTGACGAGATCGCCCGCCGCGGCCACATTTTGGGGACCGTTCTGCGGGCGGCGTTGCGCGAGGGAAAGGTGGTCCATGACCGCCCCTGAGGTGTTGGGGCTTGCTCCGGCCAGCTTCCAGGTGAGAGCCGGGAGTCGAGTCCGCGCGGGCTTTGACGGCTGATCAGTTTACGCCTGGCCTTCGCGTAGCAGGGCGGTGAAGCCCGCCTGCTCGAAGTCCCGGTCGTAGGCGAGCGCTTCGGTGATGTTGCGCTCCTCCATGACGAGGAAGCTGGAGCAGTCCGTGAGGCTCCATCGCTGGTCGGGCCGGGCGCCGTAGCGCTCCACGGCGGCCTGAAACTGCGCATCCGTCTGCGGAACGATCTCTACATCCGGGTCTTGCTCCAATTCCCGGACCATCTGCACTGCGAACCGGCGGCGGAACTCGCCCGCGCCCGCCATGGCATCAAGTGCCTCTGTCAGCACCAGTTGTGTCGTTACCACCGTGACCGCTCCCAGACTCTCCGCCACGGCCATCGCTCGCTCATACAGGGCATCCCGGGGCCTCCAGAGCGCGATCCAGTAGCCCGCGTCCGCGAAGACAGCGGTCATGCATCCTCTTCCCTGGGGTGACCGTAGAGGTAGTGCTTCTTGTTCCTCGCGAGGTCAGTCGGGAGGCTGTCCCCTGCATCCTGGGGCATGGACTTGTGGAGCTTCTTGACTCGCTTCGCAATGGCGGCTAGTCCACCGCCCACCGCCGGCGCTTCTTCGATCGACACCGTTACCTGCTCGCCTTCCTCGAGATCGAGGGGCTCCGAAGGCGTCAGCACGCCGTTGGCGTAGGTGGCCTTCACTGTTGTAGTCACGGCTGATCCTTCCCTCACGCGCCTGCCTCTATCCTACCGCGCCGTTGCTGCTGGCCGGAACTGTAGGCCGATGCAGGTGGGAGCGGTCGCGCCGTAGCCATCTACAGGACGACCGCCCGCGTGAACGTTCGCAGCACTGAACGGGTTGGCCTACCAATGCGACCATGCTCGACGGTAGGTAGTGCCGGGCCGGGCCGTTTCGCTTAACCGCTCCACGGCCGACACGGCGGTGGGGCATCACGCCCCAACGCCCATACCCCGGGGTGGATTGGGCGACGAGGCTGTCGCCGAGGTAGCGCCCTCGCACCCCGCGAATCTCTCCAGTCTCTCCTGCTACTGGCGCCTCTCTCGGGATGCTGCCGGCCCCTGGCTCGGGTGGCGTGTGCGCTGCACGTGATCGTGGAGCCGGTCTGCGAGGGACGTGATCTCGGTGAGCATCGTGAGCTTCTCCCGCCACGCGGCCGGAATCCCTTCGGCCCCGTAGTACGCCCCCGCGATCTGCCCGTAGATGGCCCCGGTCGTATCCGCATCGTCGCCGAGGTTCACGGCGAGCAGGGCGCCTTCCCGGAAGTCGTCCGAGTTGTGGAAGGCCCACAGGGCCGCCTCAAGCGCGTCGATGACGTAACCCGTGCCCTTGATATCCGGAGGGTTTCGGTCCTTGAACGACCCCTCGGCGATCCGCGCCACCTTCGCCGTCAGCGGTTCGGGTTCCTGGTCCCGCCAGACCGGCCAGTAGTTGGGGGACAGGAGCGTTTCCTTGTCGTCGCCGTTCAGAGCGCCGACCAACAGCGTGGCGAAGTAGCGGCAGGCGTCGACCGCTTCCCTTGCTGCATGGGTCGTTCTCGAACTGGCGGCAGCCATGTCAGCGGCCTCTTCGTGGTCTGCCGCGAAGTACATCGCCACGGGCGCCAGGCGCATCAGCGAACCGTTGCCGGCGGACTTCGGATCGGTCGAGCCCGCGTACGGGTCACCGTCGCGGTCGAAGCGTGACAGCGCGCTCCGCACCGTGTTGCCGATGTCGAAACAGCGTCCGGTCGAGGACAGGTAGCCCTCCCGCCACCAGCGCACGTAGCGCTGCATCTGGTCCGTGGCGTCGAATCCGCCCGATTCAAGCAGGCTCGTGGCGAGGCACAGGGCCATTGAGGTGTCATCCGTCCACTGGCCGGGCTTCAGGCCGAACGGCCCGCTGCCCACCATGTCGTCGATCGGCTCGAAGGTCCCCGGCGACTTGAACTAGAGCGTCGTGCCCAGCGCATCGCCCGCCGCCAGGCCCAGCAGGCAACCCCGGAAGCGATCCCCCGTGCTGCTCTCCTCCATCCGGCTCTCCTGCGTTGGCCCGTCGCGGCTCTCCCGCTGGCCGGTGTCTTCGCTGCTCACGGCTAGAAGTCGCCCTCCCTGACCGGTCGGGCCGAGAGTGCGACGACACGCGGCGTCACCGGCTCGTTGCCGGGGAGGAGCCCGTCCCCTGCCTTGAGGGCCTTCGCCGCCACGCTGTCCATGCCGGCCAGCTTCGGGGCGCCGGCGAGGGCTTCCAGGTCACCGCCGTAGTAGTCGAACCACGGCAGCCCGGCCTCTGCGTAGTCCAGCGCCGTCACCGGTTCCCGGGGAGGCGCGGCGCCTGTCACGTGGACGAACTGAGCGGTGTTGAGGATGTGGACGAAGCAGCGGGAGCGTGCGGACTCGTCCCACTCGTCGAAGCCGTAGGGATCCTCGTAGATTTCCTGGCGCATGAGGCCCCCGGGGGCGAGCGCCATGTCGGGCGGGGCGGAAGCCATCACCTCGTAGTGGACCTCGTCGCACTGTGCCTGCCGCAGCACCGCGTAGCTGGACATCTTCATGGGCGAGACGGCGATCTGCAGGCCCCCGTGCTGCGCCTCGCCCGTGAGCTGCTCTTCGGCCGAGTACCCCGCTCCGAGGGGCATGGCCACGAACTGCCGGACCAGCCCCTGCGCGACGCAGAACCCGTCGAGCCACGGCTGATCGGGGACCACGAGGTAGTCCTGCGGTTGCGCCTGGAGCTCGTTCGTCCAGCCTTCCCCGGTGAGCGCATTGATCTTCCCGGCCGCCACCTTCACGGCCATCGGGTAGCTCCCGGTGAAGTTGAGCCACATTGCCTCGGCCTGGTACATCGGGAGGAAGACCCCGCCGCGCTGACCCCATTGCTCGGGCAGCCGCTCCAGGTGGTCGTCGACGTGGTTGAGCGGGAACTCCCCCAGCCCGGGAGGCAGGGGGTAGTCCCTGTTGTCGTCGGGGATGCGCAGCGTGCGCTGGAAGCTCACTTCCAGCCTGGCGTCTTCGTGCACCTCCGGGAACCGGAATACCAGACGGTCGTTGTGTAGCTCGATCACGGACTCTCTCCTCTTTCGTCGTGTCTCCGGGCGGTTTGCCCCTCACCAGTCGCCGTCGCGGACCTCCCGGACGACGCGGACGATGGCGTGGTCGGGGGCGTCCCGCAGTTGCCTGAGCACGTCGCCGAACAGTTGCGGGCGGCTGAGGACGATGGCCTGGAGATCGCTCGATACCTTGCCCGCCATGGCCAGCAATACGTCCGGGTCCTCATCCAGCTCGGCTGCGAGACGCCGGATGGTGGCCTCCGACGGAGGAGCCACCTGGTCGCGCTCGATCTTGCTGAGGTAGGCCGGCTCGACGCCGATGCGTCGCGCTACCTGTCGTACCGAGTAGGCCCGGTCATCACGCCGGAGGTCCTCGCGAAGGGTGCGGACGTGTCCTCCGAATGTCATGTGTACTACATAGTACACGTTTAGCGACACCTGTCAATGGAGGGTACGGCGCCGGGAGGCGCGGTTACTCTGGCTCGTCGAGGTAGCCGATGTCGACGGGATCGAGTGGGGCGCCCGCGTCCACGCGCTCGCGCGCCTCCGCCAGTGCCGCCTCGACCGTTGCCCGCTCCGGCCGCTCCAGCTCGCCGCTGCGCAGGAAGAGCAGGCCCGCGCTCACCGCCTCGCCCACAGCGGCTTCGATGGCGCGCTGGTACAGCCCGATCTGCACGGCGTAGCGGCTGCCCACCTCCTGCGCCGAGGCGCCGTCCAGCCGGTCGCTCTTGAAGTCGATCACGTGCCAGCCGGCCGCATCGCGGTAGACGAGGTCGATGCTGCCGTGGACCGGCACCCCGTCCCAGTCCCAGGCGAAGGGGAGCTCGAACCAGCGCTCGACGTCCCGTTCGGCCAGGGTGGCCGCGAGCGGTGACCGGGTGAAGCGGTCGAGCATCTCCCGGACTTCTGCGGCCAGCGCCTGCACTGTCGCGTCGTCCAGGGCCCGCTCGCTCTGCTCCCGCACCAGTCCGGTCAGCGCATCGGCGTCGAGCGACTCGGGCGCCCCCCCGGAGACCTCGAGGGCGCGATGCACCACCGTTCCGCGCAGCCCCCCGAGGCCGTCGCCCCGCCGGGGCTGATAGCCGTTCGTCTCTGGAGGGCGCAGCGCGGTCACGGGCGTGCTCGCGCGCAGCGGGATCACTGGCGGCCGTGCCAGCAGCGGCGGCACGTAGTCCTGTTCGTCGTTGTCCGCGGGGGGGCGGAGCGCGGGTGGCGGTAGCCGCCGAGCGAGGGCGCCGGCGTCGGGCGCCAGCGGCTCGCGCACCTCGATCCCGCGCAGGGCGCCGCCCTTGTGCGCAGCGACCGCCGCATGCAGCCAGCCCCCGCGCCCGGCTTCGTCTCCCGAGATGTGGAGGTAGTCCCCCGCGCGCGTCGCAGCGACATAGAAGAGGCGCCGGTGCTCCTCGGTGTCCTCGGCCTGGTCCTGGAGGAACAGGTGCGCGTAGAAGCCCGGTCGTGGGCGCGTCTGGTCGTCCTCCTCGCGTTCCAGCGTCACGGAGATGCCCTCGGGCGACCAGCGAACCGCCTCGTAGGCCGTCGTGGAGGCAAGCTGCGCCTCCGGCACGAACACGATGGGGAACTCGAGCCCCTTCGCGCCATGGACCGTCATCAGCTGCACGGCGTCCGGGCGGTCGAGCGTGGCCGGACCCTCGCGCGGGTCGAGGTCGTCTCGGCGCGCTTCCAGGTAGGAGACGACGTCGGTGAGTGGCTGTCCGACCAGCGTGCGCACGATGCGCAGGAGCTTGCGGATGTTCGCAAGAGCCTGTTCGCCACCGGCGAGCGGCGCCCACGATGCCTCCACGGCGGTGCGGTCCAGCGCCAGCTCCAGCAGCGCGTCGGCCGGCAGCGAGGCCGCGACCCGACGCAACTCCGCCAGCGTCTCCGAAGCATGCGCACAGCGGTCGCGCTCCTCGCCTGTTACCTGTTCGGGCGGGTCGCCGATGGCCGCTCCCGGCCTGCCCCGCTCGCGCAGCGCCAGCAGCGTGTCATCGGCGAGGGCGAAGAAGGGCGAGCGCAGCACGCCGGTGAGGGCGATATCGTCCTGCGGCTCCGCCAGCCAGCGCAGCAGGTTGATGCAGTCGAGCACCTCCTGGCGGGTGAAGAAGCCGGTGCCGCTCGGTGTCGCTGCCGGGATGCCGTGCGAATCGAGGGCTTGCTGGAACACGTGGACGTTCGTGAAGCGCCTCAGCAGGATGGCGACGTCTCCCGGCCGCGCCGGTCGCATACGGTCCTCGCGACGGTCCCAGACGTGCCGGCCCTCCCGGAGCAGCGTGCGGATCTCCGCCGCCACGAGGTCCGCCTCGACCCGCCTCCGGTCCTGGGTTTGCGTGTTGCTGCCATCCGGAGTCTTGCTCGCAATCGGCGTCAACGTGACGTACGGGCCGTCGCCCGGGGCCGCGGCGGGGCGGCCCGTCATCGGCGGCGACGCAGCGAGCGGCAGCGCCGTCGCGGCAAAGACCTCCCCGAAGAGCTTGTCGATGCTCCCCACCAATGCGTCGTGGCTGCGGAACGAGCGGCTGAGCGGCAGGAGCGGTCCACCCCGCGAGGTCACAAGCTGCTGCAACTCCGTGAAGCGGTGCACGTCGGCCCCGCGGAACCGGTAGATGGACTGGCGCGCATCGCCGACGAGGAAGAGCGCCGGCCGTGCTCCACTGCCGTCGTCCCCCGCCATGAGCTCGATGAGCTCCGCTTGCACGGGGTTGATGTCCTGCGACTCGTCGACCATCAGGTGGCGGAAGCGCTCGCGCACCTCGGCGGCGACGGCCGGGTGGTCGCGCAGCAGGGCAACAGCGCCAAGCTCGAGGTCGAGGTAGTCGAGCGCGCCCTGCTCGCGCTTCGCGGCCTCGTAGCGCCGCACCGCGTCCTCGAAGAGATCCCGCAACCCGGCGAGCACTTCGAGGGCCGGTCCGTCGTGCTCGTTCCAGGCCGGGAGCCCCCGGGCCTTCTTGTCCAGCTCGCGCAGGTCTCGCATCGCGTCCTTGACGCGAACGGCGGCCTCAGCGGTGCCCCCTCCCCGCAGGTTGGTGCGATCCTTCGCCTCCTCGAGGAGATCGACGAACTCCTGCCAGGAGTCGGTTTCGCAGGCCTCGCGAAGCGGGGGCAGCACATCTTGCACCGTCTCCGCGAGCTTGCCGCTCACTGCGCCGGCCCCGTGCCTGATGTCCGCCGCGACAGCCTCCACTTCCCCGCGGATCTCCGTCTTTCTCGTCCTGTAGCGCTGGTCGAAGGTGTTCCGCACGTACGCGGGCCAGTCGGAGCTGTCAGCGCCCATCGCCTCGAAGGCCTCGCCGACGGCGTCCCGCTGCGCGACCATCCGGGGGAGCTGCAGGCCAGCGTGGTACACCCCGAGCCCCCGCAGCGCAGCGGTGCGCTCGTCTCCCGCCTCGGCCGCTGCGTCGATCGCCTCGATGCAAGCAGCCTGCCGCAGGAGTTCCGCCTCGTCGTCGGCGAGGACGCTGGCCGAAGGGTCGAGACCCGCTTCGACGGGGAACTCGTGCAGGAGGCGAAGGCCCAGCGAGTGGACGGTCCCGATCGCCGCCTCGTCCAGCAACTCGCGGTGCGGCTCCAGCGCGGGGTCTGACATCACCGCACTTCGCACACGCTCGCGCATCTCCGTCGAGGCTGCTTCGGTGAAGGTGATCGCGGCGATCTCCGTGCGGAGGTGCGCAAGGTGCTGACGGCACCCGAGGTGGTTCTGCACGAACTGCGGCGGCCCGACGACTCCGACTCCGCCCGAGAGGCAATCCAGCGTCTGGAGTCAGAGCTGGCGACGCTGAAGAAGCGCGAGGAGCGGCTCGTCCAACTCTTCGGCTATGACGAGGTCGACGGCACCGTGGTGCGCGCCGAACTCCGCGAGGTCCAGCGACAGCGAGAAGCTCTCAGCGCGGAGCTGGAGACGCTTGCCCGTCCGGCCTCGGCGATTGCGGCCGGCGTCGACGAGGCTGATCTCCGGCAGGTGTGCGCGACCATCGCCGCGCGGCTCGACGGCGCCGAACCGGAGCAGTACGAGCGTGTGATGGAGGCGGTTCAGCTAAGCGTGGCTGCCACCCGGGACGAGGTCACGGTCGAAGGGCTGCTCCCGACCGAACAACCTCCAGAATCGGGTAAATCCACCAATTATCCGCCAGAATCCGCCGAATCTTCCGCCGGTTTATCACCACTGAACAAACATTGGCATGACGACGTGCACGTAGCCGTCTTCCTCCGCCGGGCGGAAGACGCCCTGGCTTGAGGGACTCGTCGTCTCCAGGCGGACCTCGCCGTCGAGGACGCCGAGGACGTCCGCCAGGTAGCGGCTGTTGAACGCGATCTTGGCCGGCTCGCCCTCCACCTTCACGTCGATCTCGCCCTCGTTGTCGCCAACCTCGTCGGCGCGGGCGCTGATGGTCAGCTTCCCCGAGCCGCCGTCGCCCGATGGCTGCACCTGCAGCCGCACGATGCCGCTCCCGTCACGCGCGAAGATGGCGGCGATGCGCGCGTTGCGCATGAAGTCGTCCACGTCGACGACGGTCGAGGTGTTGTACTCGCCCGGGATGAGCTGGTTGTAGTTGGGGAACGTCCCCTGGATCAGCTGCGCCACCAGCTCCACGTCCGTCATCGAGAACTGGACCTGCGTCTGCTTGTCGTTCACGCGCAGCTCTACCGGCGCGGCCCCGTCTCCGGTCAGCCGGCCGACCTCACGCAGCGCGCGCGCCGGAACGATGAGGTTCAGGTCGGGTATGGGGAACGCCTGGCGGGCGCCCAGCTCGATATCCGAGACCGCCAGCCGGAACCCGTCCGAGGCCGCGAACGTCAGCTTGCTTTCCTCGCCCTTGATGCTCACGCCCGTGATCACCGGCCGCGAGTCGTCCGTCGCCGCCGCGAACTCGACGCGGTCGATCGTGCGCCGCAGCGTCGCCGCGTCCAGCTCGATCGAAGGCCCGTCGTCGATCGTCGCGATGCGGGGGAAGTCCTCCGCGTCCATCGTGTTGATCGTCGACTCCGTGCGCGCGCACTCGAGCTTCGCCTGGCGCGTGCGCTCCGGCACCTCGATGGAAACCGTCGCCGCGGGGAGCTGCCCCACGAAGTCCGTGATCAGCCGCGCCGGGATCGTCGTCGCCCCCTCCTCCTCGATCTTCGCTCCGATCCAGGTGCTGATGGAGATGTCGAGGTCGGTGGCCGAAAGCCGCAGCCGCCCCCCGTCCGTCGCCATCAGGACATTCGACGTGATGGGCAGCGTCGACCGTGTGGCGACTGCGCGCCCCACGATCGCGAGCCCGCGCTGGAGGTTCTCCTGCAGAACCTGAACCTTCATCCGTTTACTCGCTTGTTCCGTGTTGGCCGGGATTATACCCACAAACGCCGAGGGTGTAGGCGGGTAAGCAGTTAGAGAAACAGGTTCCCCGCCGATTGAACATAACTTCATAACGTAAGGCCCCTATACTTAACGTTCCCGCATCCTCGGGGCTGCGCCGGATACGCCGTGTATATCACCAACCTTCACCTCGCCAACTTCCGCAACTACGGACAGGTCGACCTGTCCCTCGACCGCGGCCTCAACCTCTTCGTTGGCGAGAACGCCCAGGGCAAGAGCAACCTGCTCGAGGCCATCTACCTGCTCTCCACCCTCCGCTCCAGCCGCGCCAGCAGCGATTCCGACCTCGTGCGGCGCGATGTGCTCGACACCGAGTTCCCCGTCGCCCGCCTCCAGACCGAGGTTCAGCGCGCCGCCGGCCGCCTCAATCTCGAGGTCGCCGTCGTCGGCCGTGGCGGCGAGGGCCAGCGGGCCGGCAAGCGCGTGCGCGTGAACGGCCTCGCCAAGCGCACCTCCGACGCCGTCGGGGAGCTCGCCGCGGTGCTCTTCACCACCCAGGACATCGAGGTGGTCGCCGGACCGCCCATCCTCCGCCGCCGTTACCTCGACATGATGGCCTCGCAGGTCGACCGCGGGTACCTGCGCGCCATGCAGCGCTACCAGCGCGTCCTCCAGCAGCGGAACGGCTTGCTCAAGCGCATCCAGGCGCGCGAAGCCGCCCCTTCCGAGCTCGGCTTCTGGAACCAGGAGCTTGCCCACGCCGGCGGCATCATCATGAAGGGCCGGGCCGACGCGCTCGGCCTGCTCGTGCCCTACGCCCGCGAGCAGATGGCCCGCCTCAGCGACGACGCCGAGACTATCGACCTCACCTACAAGCCCGCCCTCGGCGACACCGTCGAGAACGACCTCCCCATCGACGAGGCCGAGTGGACCAGCCGTATGCTCCAGGCGCTCGACCGGGGCCGCCCCCGCGAGATCGGCGCCGGCGTCACCCTCTTCGGTCCCCACCGCGACGATGTCGAAGTGCTCATCGAGGGCTTCTCCGCCGCCTCATTCGCCTCGCGGGCGCAGCTCCGCACCGCCGCCCTCTCCCTCCGCTTCGCCGAGGCTTCCTACCTCCAGACCTGCCTCGGCGACGAGCCCGTCGTTCTCCTCGATGACGTCCTGAGCGAGCTCGACGAGCAGCGCCGTCGCGGCGTCCTCGATTCCTTCGAGATATTCCAGCAGGTCATTGTCACCACCGCCGACCCCGACCGCGTGCGCGATGTCCTCACCAGCGCCGCCGGCCGCTTCGTCGTCGCGGGCGGCGGCATCGGCCGCTTCGAGGGCGAGTAGCCGCGCCTAGTCCCACAGCACCGGCGTCAGCGGGCCCGCGGGCACGCTCATCTTCAGCGCTTCCCGCTCGACCGTCAGCGTCACCGGCGTCTCGCCCACGACATCCCCATCGAGTTGCACCGGCAGTCCCGGCGTGGGCACCTCGAACCGCGGCGTTCGCAGCTCGTGCACGCCGTCGGCGCCGGGGTGGCGTCGCACCATCACCCGCAGCGCCTGGCGAAGCGCTTGCCCCGCGGTTCGGGGCGAGAAGATGCACGCGTCGAGCTGCCCGTCGCGGGCGCTCGCCCCCATCGAGAACATGAGGAACCCGCCGTAGAGCCGCGTGTTGCTCACCACGATCAGCCCCGCCTGCGCGGCTGCCGGCTCGCCGCCCGTCGACCACGCGACCTCGGCCGTTCGCAGCCGCGGCAGCATGGGGATGCCGTGCAGGACGTAGGCGAGCACGCCCAGCTTGCGCTTCAGCGTCGGCGTCACCGTGGCCGCGATCTCCGCGTCCCAGCCGATGCCCGCCATCAGCAGGAACGGCTCGCCGTCCGCGCGTCCCAGGTCCATGGCCACCTGCTGCCCGTCGAGGTGGGCGTCGAGCGCGCGGTGCAGGTTGCGCGGGATGCCCGCCTCCTTGGCCCAGACGTTGGCCGTGCCCCCCGGCAGCACCGCCAGCGCCGATTCCGACCCCGCCATCGCCCCCGCCGCCAGCCGCACGGTGCCGTCTCCGCCCAGCACGAACACGAAGGCGTCGCCCCGTTCGGCCGCGCGACCGGCGGCCTGCGCGGTCCCTTCCGGGGAGTCCGGCAGCTCGAGGCGCGCCTCATAGCCCCGCTCCCCGATCTGGCGCAGGGCCTCCTCGGTATCGAAACGGCGCATCCCGCGGGCGCGGGGGTTCGCCACGATCGTCGCGCTGTTCGCTCCCATCGTTGCCCGGCGGCTCCTGCCTTCCTACCATACCGCCCCACACTCCTCTCCCCGGGGGCTCCGTGCTCACCCTCACCCGCTTCGACCACATCAGCATGGCCGCGCAGGACTGGCGCGAGCAGCGCGATCGCTTCGAGCGCCTCTTCGGCTTCCGCTTCCTGCGCCGCTTCACGCCCCACCCCGGCACGCCCTTCGAGGGCTGCGTGACCCGCATCCGCAACACCCTGATCGAGTGGGAGATCCTCCAGCCCGACGGCCCCGAGAGCTTCGTCCAGCGCTTCCTCGACCAGCGCGGCCCCGGCCTCCACCACCTCACCGTCCAGGTCCCCGACATCGAGGAGGCGGTCGAAGAGCTGGAGCGCCTCGGCGTCACCCCCTTCGGCGGTATCAGCGAGGACACCATGTGGTGGATGGCCTACATCCACCCCCGCGACAGCGGCGGCGTGCTCTGGCAGCTCTACCAGCCCAAGAGCGACAACCCCGTGAACGGCACGAAGGGCGAAGCCGGCGCCCTCGGCTTCCGCCGCCTCGACCACGTCTCCCTCGCCTCGCCCGATCTCGAGGCGCAGGCCGCCTGGCAGGAGCGCGTCTTCGGCATGGAGGTCGAGAGCCGCTGGGACGTCGTGGACCAGGGCTATAAGGGCTGCCTCATGCGCATCCCCAACACCGAGCTGAAGCTCGAGATCCTCGAACCGCTTGGAGACGAAGGCTTCCTCCAGGACTTCCTCGCGAAGCGCGGCAGGGGCCTGCACCACGTCTCCTGCGAGGTCGAGTCCATCGACCGCACCCTCGAAGCGCTCGCGGCCGAGGGCATCGAGCCCCCCGGCGGCGTCGGCGGCGAGCGCTGGAAGCGCAACATCTTCCTCTCGCCCCGCGACACGAACGGCGTCCTCTTCCAGCTCTTCGAGGAGTAGCGGGAGGGCATCCGTCGCGTGAGCGGGAAGCGCCCCGATCGGCTACCATCGTCCGCACGCATGTTCGAGCGTGACCCCTCGGCCGCCCCGCCTCCCCCCGCCGGCGACCCGCTCGCGGCCTTCCACCCCGTCGTGCGCGCCTGGTTCGAGCGCCGCTTCGCCAACCCCACCGACGCCCAGTCCGAGGGCTGGCCCCGCATCCACGCCGGCGAGACCACCCTCATCGCCGCTCCCACCGGCTCCGGCAAGACGCTCGCCGCCTTCCTCGTCGGCATCGACCAGCTCATCCGCGAGGCCGAAGCCGGCGACCTCGACGACGGCACCCGCATCGTCTACGTCTCTCCCCTGAAGGCGCTCAGCAACGATATCCAGCGCAACCTCGAGGAGCCCCTCGACGAGATCCGCGCGCTTGCGAAGGAGATGGGCTACGACCTGCCCCCCATCACCAGCGCCGTGCGCACCGGCGATACGCCCCCCTCCGCCCGCCAGACGATGGTGCGCCGCCCGCCCCACATCCTCGTCACCACCCCCGAGTCGTTGTTCCTCCTCGTCACCGCCGAGCGCAGCCGCGAGAACCTGCGCGGCGTCCGCACGGTCATCGTCGACGAGATACACGCCCTCGCCCGCGACCGTCGCGGCAGCCACCTCGCCCTCACCCTCGCCCGCCTCGACCACCTCGCCGAAACCCCGCCCGTCCGCATCGGCCTCTCCGCCACCCAGCGCCCCATCGAGCTGATCGCGGGCTTCCTCGCCGGCGCCGGACGCACCGCCTCCATCGTCGATCGCGGCCACCAGCGCGATATCGAGCTCCACGTCGAGACGCCCCCCGGCGACCTCGAAGCGGTGCCCCCCAGGGAGCAGTTCGCCGACATCTACGACCGGCTCGCCGAGCTTGTGCGTGAGCACCGCACCACCCTCATCTTCGTCAACACCCGCGCCCTCTCCGAGCGCGTCGCCAAGGAGCTGGCCGAGCGCCTCGGCGAGGAGGCCGTCGCCAGCCACCACGGCAGCATCGCGAAGGAGCGCCGCCTGCACGTCGAGCAGCGCCTCAAGGCGGGCGAGCTGCGCGCCCTCGTCGCCACCGCCTCCCTCGAGCTCGGCATCGATATCGGCGCCATCGACCTCGTCTGCCAGGTCGGCTCGCCCCGCAGCATCGCGACCCTGCTCCAGCGCATCGGGCGCTCCGGCCACGCCCTCGGCCTCCGTCCCCACGGCCGCCTCTTCCCCACCACCCGCGACGAGCTGCTGGAGTGCGCCGCCCTCGTCCGCGCCGTCCGCGCCGGACGCCTCGACCGCATCAACCCCCTGACCGCCCCCCTCGATGTCCTCGCCCAGCAGATCGTGGCCGAGACCGCCTGCGAGCCCTGGTCGGAGGATGCGCTCTACGACCTCGTCCGCGAGGCCGCTCCTTTCGCCGAACTCGAACGCGAGCCCTTCGACGAGATCGTGACGATGCTCGCGACCGGCATCGGCGACGGGCCCGGCTCCGCCGCGCCCCTCATCCACCGCGACCGTATCAACGGCATCGTCCGCGGCCGCCGGGGAGCGCGTCTCGCCGCCCTCAACAACGGCGGCGTCATCCCCGAGATGGGCGACTACCGCGTCATTGCCGAACCCGAGGACATCCCCGTCGGCACCGTCAACGAGGACTTCGCCATGGAGAGCGCTGCCGGCGACATCTTCCTGCTCGGCTCCACCTCCTGGCGCATCACCCGCGTCGAGCAGAGCGCCGTCCGCGTCGTCGATGCCCACGGCGCGCCCCCCACCGTCCCCTTCTGGCTGGGCGAGGCCCCCGGCCGCACCATCGAGCTCTCCGAGGAGGCCGGCCGCCTCCGCCGCGAGATCGCGGACGCCCTCGATGCCCCCGAGGCGCTCGTGCGCCGCCTCCAGGAGGAGTGCAGCCTGACCGAGAACGGCGCCCGCCAGATGGTCGACTACGTGCGCGCCACCCGCGACGGCCTCGGCGTCGTCCCCTCCGATACCGATGTCGTCTTCGAACGCTTCTTCGATGACTCCGGCGGCATGCAGCTTGTCGTCCACGCTCCCTTCGGCGCGCGCGTGAACCGCGCCTGGGGGCTCGCCCTCCGCAAGCAGTTCTGCACGACCTTCGACTTCGAGCTCCAGGCCGCCGCCAACGACGACGCCATCCTCCTCTCCGCCGGTCCCCAGCACTCCTGGCCCCTGGCCGAGGCCTTCTCCTGGGTGAATCCCCGCAACGCCGCCACGCTCGTGGAGAAGTCGATCTTCTACATCCCGCTCTTCCCCACCCGCTGGCGCTGGAACGCCTCCCGCGCGCTCGCCATCGCCCGCCAGCGCAACGGCAAGCGCGTGCCCCCCTTCCTCCAGCGCATGCGCGGCGACGATCTCATGGCCGCTGTCTTCCCCGCCCAGGTCGGCTGCCAGGAGCGCATCGACGAGCCCCTCTCCCTCCCCGACCACCCCCTCATGCGCCAGACCCGCGACGACTGCCTCTACGAAGCGATGGACGTGCACGGCCTCAAGGACGTGCTCACCCGCATCGAGGACGGCGCCGTTCGGCTCCACGCCGTCGATACCGTCGAGCCCTCTCCCATGGCCCACGAGATCGTGAGCGGCCGCCCCTACACCTACCTCGACGACGCCCCCATCGAGGAACGCCGCACCCGCGCCGTCACCCTCCGCAAGACCCTCCCCGACTCCGCCCGCGACCTCGCCGCCCTCAGCCCCGACGCCATCGCCCGCGTCCGCGAGGAGGCCTGGCCCGAACCCCGCGACGCCGAGGAGGCGCACGACGCCCTCCTCGGGTTCGTCGTCCTCGCCGGGGAGCACGCGGCGGCCTGGGGCGAGTGGCTGGCCGAACTGGAGGCCGGCGGACGGGCCGCACGCCTCGACCTAGATGGGCGCGCCTTCTGGTTCGCCGTCGAGAACCTCCCCTCCATCCGCCTCCTCTTCCCCGATGCCGGCATCCCCTCCCCCAGCGTCCCCGCCCATGCCCTGCTGGAGGTCGAGGACCGCGAGGCCGCTCGCCTCGCGATGGTCCGCGGCCACACCGAGTGCCTCGGCCCCCTCACCCGCGCGGACATCGCCCGCCGCACCGGCCTCGCCGAGAAGGACGCCGACTACGGCCTCCGCGCCGCCGAAGCAGCCGGTTACCTCGTCCGCGGGCGCTTCACGCCCGATGCCTCCGAGGACGAGCTCTGCGACCGCCGACTCCTCGCCCGCATCCACCGCTACACGCTCGAAGGGCTGCGCAAGGCCGTCGCGCCCGTCTCCCGCGCCGACTACATGCGCTTCCTCACCCGCTGGCAGGGACTCGCGCCCGGCGCCGTCTACGGCGGGCGGCCCGGCCTGCGCCGCGCCCTCGAACGCCTCCAGGGCTTCGAGGCGCCCGCCGGCTCCTGGGAGGACGACTTGCTCCGCGCCCGCGTGCGCGACTACGACCCCGCCTGGCTCGACGAGCTCTGCCTCGCCGGCGAGATCGCCTGGGCCCGCCTCAGCGGGCGCAAGCCCCCCTCCCCCGACGACGCCCCCGCCCGCCCCGCGCCCGCCACCCGCGCCACCCCCATCACCCTCGTCGCCCGCCGCGCCTTCCCCGACCTCCTCGCCGCCGCCCGCCATGACCGCCCCGACGGCGTCCCCGCCCCGCCCGGCGCCGCCTCCACCATCGTCGAGCTGCTGCGCGAGCGCGGCGCCCTCTTCTTCGATGAGCTTGTCCGCGAGACCGGCCAGCTCAGCAGCCAGACCGAGGACACGCTGCGCGAGCTCATCGCCACCGGCCTCGTCGCCTCCGACGGCTTCGAGGGCGTCCGCAGGATCTTCGCGCGCTCCTCCTCCGGACGCCGGCGCACCGCCGTCCGCCGGCCGGTTGCCAGCTACCGTCTCGGCCTCGTCCTCGGCGGACCGCCCGGGCGCTGGTCACTCGTCGAGGCGCCCCCCGTCGACCCTGCCCGCCAGGAGGATCTCGCCGCGCTTGTCGCGAGCGTCCTCCTCGAACGCTACGGCGTCGTCTTCCGCGACCTTGCCACGCACGAGCGCTTCACCCTGCCCTGGCGCTCCGTCCTGCGCGCCCTCCGCACGATGGAGGCCCGTGGCGATGTCCGTGGCGGGCGCTTCGTCTCCGGTGTCGTCGGCGAGCAGTACGCCCTCATCGACGCCGTCGAGCAACTCCGCCGCACCCGCAACGAGCCCGCCTCGGGCGAGCGCGTCGTCGTCAGCGCCGTCGACCCCGTGAACCTGACCGGCACGGTCCTCCCCGGGCCGCGCGTCCCCGCCTACTCGGGGCGCTCGCTCGTGCTCATCGACGGCGTTCCCGAGGAAGAGGCGAAGGCCGCCGAGGCCTTCGCCGGCGCCGAGCGGCGCTAGCGCAGACGCCCTACCCGATCTCTGGCAGGTTGTAGACGCGAGCCGCCGTGTCGTGCAGCACCTTGCGCCGCACGGTCGGGTCCAGCTGGTCCAGCGTCTTCGAGATGCGCGTGTGCGTCTCCGGGTAGAGGCAGGTGGGGTGGGGGAAGTCCGTCTCGAACATCACGTTGTCCTCGCCGAGCTCCTCGATCGCGTGCAGCGGGCCCCACTGCTCGAACCAGAACGACGCGTACACCTGCCGCTTGAAGTACTCCTTCGGGCGCAGGCTGAGCCCTTCCCGCTCCGTCGGGATGGTCTCGTCGTACTGCCACTCCATCGCCTCCAGCAGGAACGGGATCCAGCCGATGCCGCTCTCCACGGAGACGAAGTTCAGGTTCGGGTAGCGGTCCAGCAGCCCGCTGAAGATCAGGTTCATGATCGTCTTGCACTGCACCATGAACAGGGAAACGCTGATCGTGGCGAGGAAGCGCTGGGGTCCGTACCCGTCCCAGATCATCTGGCTCCCGAGGTTGTTCCCCGAGCCCACGTGGAAGTTCACCGGGATGCCCAGCTCCTGGCACGTCGACCACAGCGGATCCCAGTGCGGGTCGTGCAGGTGCGGCAGCTCGAACGCCTCCGGCGTGTCCGTCATCGTGATGCCCGTGATGCCCGCGTCCGTCACCCGCCGGATCTCGCGCACGCACTCGTCGATGTCCCAGAACGGCGTCAGCGCCTGCGGGAAGAGCCGCCCGTTCCCCGCCTGCTGCAGGTCGATGATGGCGTCGTTGTAGACGCGCGCGCAGATGTTCCGCAGCTCGCTGTCCTCCAGCGACATGAAGCGGTTGCTCCCGAAGCCCGCCACGTTCGGGTAGATGATCTG
Organism: Tepidiformaceae bacterium; assembly: GCA_965203115.1. GTDB lineage: Bacteria > Chloroflexota > Dehalococcoidia > Tepidiformales > Tepidiformaceae > UBA2991. The sequence continues at coordinate 1,369,787 of OZ241859.1, forward strand.
CTGCGAGATGCCGAGCCGGTCGAGCAGGTCGAGCCGCGGCTCCGGGTAGCTCGCCGCGTCGCTCATCTCGTCGAAGTCGGTCAGGCTGATCATCCCGTACGCCTTCTCGCCGTCCTGCTTCACCACCGTGAAGCCCATCGGCCCGAAGTCCACGTCCCCGTCGACTACCCAGCGCGACCGCCCCTCTTCGTCCTGCACCACATGCGGCACGCGCTCCTTGTAGGAGGCCGGCGCCCGCGAGGTCCACAGCTCGGGCGGCTCGGTGTAGTGGCTGTCGATGTCGATAACCGGTACGCCGTGAACGGTCAGCGGTGGCGTCATGGGAGCACCCTCCAGCGCGTCGCGCGCCCCACCATCCTACCGCCCGCGCCTCCCGCGAGGGTTAGGCCAGCGTGAGCTCGGGGAAGTAGCGTGCGTACGAGCGGCGGTCTCGAGTCAGGAGCCGGTCGGCGTGCACGGCGGCATGGCCGCCGATGAGGAAGTCGCCGAGGGTGTGCTGCCGGAAGTGCAACTCCGCACCGCAGCTCTCGCAGCGTACCTGTTGCTCTGCCCCGCACTCCGGACACATGGGAAGGCGAGGTCGCCTGCGACTGTATTCCCGCCAGGCCTGGCCCGCGCGGTGAAGCGCCTCCCGGCTGGACGGCTCAAGACGGACGCCGGTGGAGGCGAGAAAGCTATCGAGGCTGGCCGGCGTTTCGAAAAGCGGCGCAACTTCTGAGTAGACGGCCTCGCAGATAATCCCCCCACCACGCTCCACGGCATCGGCGAGTCGGTCGCCGCTCTCGGGCGCTTGCCCCTGCAGGACGTCGATAAGGATGTTCGTGTCGAGAGCGGTGATCACGGATCGCCCGCTGCCTGCTCAATCTCGTCAACCGGGTCGGGGCCGCGAATCTCCAGGAAGATCTCGTCGGCGGTCATGCCCTCGTAGCCTTGTTCCTTCCAGTGAGGCTTCAGTTTCTCCCGCCACCAGCGAAGCTTCGCCCGAAACTCCTCGGGATCGAAGTCCTTCTCGAGATGGACGCCCTCGTCGTCCTCGACGAACGCGACCCTGTCGCCCTCGCGCAGCCCCAGGCGCTCGCACAGTCCCTTCGGCAGCGTGATCTGCCGCTTGCTCGTGATCTTGGCCGTGAAGGTCGACTCACTCACCGTCGCCTCTCCCCTCACTCCTTACTCTAGCGCCTTACGAAGGCGTAAGGAAAGTGGTGTAAGGCTGGCGGGAGCCCGTTCCTACTCCATCAGACCCGCGCTCTTCGCCGCCGCCGTGGCCGCGTTCCGGCCCGCGATGCGCCCGAACGTGACCGCCGGCCCGTACGACCCGCCGCCGCCGATGTAGCGGTCGCCGTGCAGCGTGCCCATCGCCTCGCCGGCTGCGAAGAGGTTGTCGATCGGCAGCTCGTTGTTCGCGATCACGTGCGTGTCCGGGTCGACCCGCAGGCCGCACCCCGTCCACGCGATGATCGCCGGCCGCACCTCCACCGCGTAGAACGGCGGCGTCTCGATCGCGCGCAGGCCCATCGGCTTGAAGTACGCCGTGTCGACCCCCTTCGCGCAGTCCTCGTTGTACTTCTGGACGGTGCCCGCCAGGGGAGCCGGGTTGATCTTGCAGAGCGCGGCCAGCTCCTCGAGCGTGTCCGCCCGCAGGATGTCCCCGCTCTCGGCGCGGGCCAGCAGGTTCTCCGAGGTCCAGCTCGGGCCCGTGGGCATCGCGTCCGCATCCAGCCTCGCGGCCTCGTCGAAGATGGCGTAGGCCATGCCCCCGTTCCGCTTGAAGAGCCCCGCCATCACCGTGTACGGCGCCATCTCGCTCGCGAAGCGCCGCCCCTCGCGGCTCACGAGGATGGACCAGGGCGGCACTCCCAGCTCCAGATCCCTGCTGAACCCCGGGGTCACGAGGAGCAGGCCGCGGTTGTGGCCGCCCAGCGTGGCCCCGACCTGTTCGCCCAGCACGATCCCGTCGCCCATCGCCTTCGGACCCGAGATTGCCCAGACGCCGTCGCCCTGCTCGTGCGCGTCAGGCCAGTACTTCTCGATGAACTCCTTGTTGTGTCCGAAGCCGCCCGAGGCGATCACGACCGCCCCGCAGCGCACCTCCTGGTCGCCCGCCGCCACGCCCACGATCTCGCCGTCTTCCTCGATCAGCGTGTCCGCGCGCGTCATGAGGGCCATGTCCACGCCCCGCTTGATGCGCTCGGAGTCGAGCACGCGCACCACCGCCAGCCCCTCGCCCTCCGGCGGATGGCCCCGCGCCACCGTGTCGATGCCGGAGATGTAGACGCGCTCCGGCTTGTACTCCACCCCCAGGCTGCGCAGCCACTCGAACGTGGGCGCGGCGTTGTCGCAGTACGTGCGCGCCACCGCCGGCTCCACGTTCCACTGGTTGAGCGTCATGTAGTAGCTGAACATGTCGTCGGGTGTGTCATCGAGGATGCCCGCCTCGCGCTGCACGCTCGTGCCCGCCGCGTAGAAGTGGCCTCCGGAGAGCCGCGAGGAGCCGCCCACCTTGTCGTCCGCCTCCAGCACGATCACGCTCGCGCCCGAGTCGGCCGCGTTCACCGCCGCCGACAGCCCCGCCGCTCCCGAACCGATGACGACGACGTCGTAGTCCCGCTCCATGCTGTCCTCCCTCGGCCTCTCGGGCCCGGTGCATCCGCGATTGGCTGCATCGTGGGAGCCTGCGGGAGGCGCGTCAAGCGCCCTCGCTGGTACTCGCGCCGCCGCTGCCCGATAATCTGCCCCGCAACACCCGCGCGACCCGCAACTCCGAGGAGGACGCGATGAAACTCACCGTGAATCTCGACCGCTGCATCAAGGCGGCGGAGTGCTCGACCTACCACGCCGAGCTGTTTGCCGCGCGGGAAGACGGCTTCCCCGTCGTGATCGTCGAGGAGCCCGAGGGCGATCAGGTCGAGGACGCCGAGGACGCGGTCCGCGTCTGCCCCGGCAACGCCATCGCCCTCATCGACGACGACTAGAACAGCATCGACGCCCGCGCTTCGCTCCCGCTCTCCGAGCTGTTCTCGCGGAGCCAGGCGATAGCGTCCCCCAGCGCCAGATAGAGCGAGCCGCCGGCGCGCACGCCCTTCGCCCAGCGCTCAACCGCCTCCTCCCCTTCGTCCGACCGCCGCCGCGCCGCGCTCGCCGCCGTCTCCGCGATGGCCCGCACCGCGCGCTCGTACGAAGCGCGCGGCTCGAGCGCGAACTCGTCCCGCAGGATCGCGACGAGGTCCAGCGCCTCGCCCCGGTCGAGCACGTCCGCCGCCCGCCGGCGGGTCGCTTCCAGCGCTCGCTCCGCCACTAGCTGGCCCCGCCCCGGCTATGCGCCACGCTGGTCGAACTCGAGGTGCAGCTCCCATAGCCCCAGCATGATGCCGGGCTGGTGCGTGAGGTCGTTCTTGGCCGGCGCCAGCCGCAGGTTGTCCAGCCGGTCGAGCATCACGTTCACCGCGATGTTCTGCTCCAGCCGCGAGAGCCCCGCGCCCGGGCACACCCGCGGCCCCATCGAGAACGTCAGGTGCCGCCCGGGGTTCTTCCGCGTCAGGTCGATCGAGTCCGTCGCCGGACACAGATCCGGGTCGCGGTTCGCGGCGCCGTAACGCAGGTGCAGCATCGATCCGCGCGGGATCGTCACGCCGCGCAGTTCGACATCCTTCATCGCCACTCGCGTCGAGAGCCCCTGCGTGGGCGCGTACAGCCGCAGCGCCTCTTCGACGAAGAAGCGCACCTTCGAGCGGTCCGCCCGCAGCTCCTCGACCAGATCCGGCTGCTGCGCCAGCAGCATCGCCTCGGCCGTCAGCGCGTACTGCGTCGTCTCGTTCCCGCCGATGTGCATGCCGTACACGACGCTCATGATCTCGGCGTCGCTGAGCCTGCGCTTCTCCGGCCCGTACTCCACGTCCAGCAGGAACGTGATCATGTCGTCCTTCGGGTTCTTCCGCTTGTCCTCGATCTGCTCCCCGATGTAGTGCTGGAAGGCGACCAGCGCCTCCGCGTTCGCCTTCTCCTGCTCGGGGGTCAGCAGGTTCTTGTGGCTGAAGCCGTACACGAACCGCTTGACCTGCTCCTCCTCCCACACGCGCGTCTTCGGCATGTCCTCCAGGGGGAAGCCGAGGATGGTCGTGATCACGATCTGCGGCAGCGGCGCCGCGAACCCCTTCACCAGCTCGACCTCGCCCTCTTCGATCCACTTGTCCATCAGGTCGTTCGCGGCCTGCGTGATCATGGGCGTGTGGCGCTCGGCCGCGGGCAGGGCGACCCACGGGTCGGTCAGCTCCATGCGGTGGCGCTTGTGCTCCTCCAGCGTCGGGCGGAGCGTGTCCCACGTGTCCGTGATCGTCCCGAAGCCCTGCTCCCGGAAGATCTCCTGGGCCGCCTCGTCGCCCTCCGCGGCGTTGTAGAACTCGAACGTCTCCGGATCGCGCACGACCATTGCGATGTCGTCGTACTTCGTCAGGATGTACGCGTCCGAGCCGGGAATCGCGCCCTCGCCGGGAATCCTGTGAACCGGCGCCTCGTCGTGGAGGATCTTGTAGGAGTCGAACCAGTACTCCTGCGCCCCCGGCGAGAAGAGGTCGACATCGTCCAGGTTCACCGGACACCCGCTGACCTGTTCCTGCCGATGGCCCGTTGCGTGAGGGGCGTCTGAAGTCGCTCGCTGCATGGCTGTCCTCCCCGCGGCGCACGCCGCCGATTCCGGATTCTGCGCCGCCAATCCTACTCGCCTCCGCGCTACCCTTGCCGCCCCCGCTCGCCCCGCCGTATCGTGCCGCCTGCCAATCCCCACCCCGGAGGTGCGCCCGAATGGCGACCGTGCTCATCACGCTCAAGATCAAGGAGGGCATGGAGGCCCGCTACGAGGAGATCCAGAAGGACCTCTACGAGAAGACCCACTCCCTCGAAAGCGATGTCCTTCGCTACGAGATGTGGCGCGGGCAGGAGCCCCGCAGCTACTACTGCATCCTCTCCTTCCCCGACTACAACACCTTCCTCCTGAAGCACCAGATCAGCGACCACCACGAGGACGCCACCCCGCCCCTGATGGAGGTCATCGAGGAAGAGGGCATCGAGTGGGTCGACCCCATCCAGGGCGCCTCCCCCCTGCCTCCCTCGAACCAGCAGGACGTCCCCGACGACGCCCCCGAGATCGCGAAGACCTACGACGAGATCCTGCGCGTCGCCGTCCCCGACTGGTGGGAGTCGCTCCGCTAGCGCCATGGACCTCGAACTCGCAGGCAAGGCCGCACTCGTCACCGGCGGGAGCAAGGGCATCGGGAAGGCGATCGCGCGCGCCCTCGCCGAAGAGGGCGTCGACGTCGCCATCGCCGCCCGCACGAAGGAAGCGCTGGACGCAACCGCCGCCGAGCTCGCCGCCGAGACCGGCCGCCGCATCGTCCCCATCGTGTGCGACACCGGCAGCACGCCCGCCGTCGACGCGATGGTCGCGAGCGCCGTCGAGCAGCTGGGGCGGCTCGATATCCTCGTGAACAACGCCGCCCGCCCCGGCGGCGGAGCCGGCGCCGTCCCCTCCCTCGAAACGACGACCGACGCCAACTTCGCCGAGGAGATGAACACGAAGGTGCTGGGCTACCTGCGCTGCGCCCGCGCCGCCGCCCCCCACCTGAAGGCGAACGGCTGGGGCCGCATCATCAACATCAGCGGCATGGCCGCGCGCCAGTCGGGCACCGCCATCGGCAGCATGCGCAACGTTGCCGTCGCCGCCCTCACGAAGAACCTCGCCGACGAGCTCGGCCCGCACGGCATCAACGTCACCGTCGTCCACCCGGGCCTCACCTGGACCGAGCGCATGCCCGACCTGATGGCGCACCGCGCCGCCGAGCAGGGCATCTCCGTCGAGGAGGCCACCGAGCGAGCCGCCGGGGGCAATGCCGTCCGGCGCATCATCGATGCGTCCGACATCGCCAACGTCGTGGCCTTCCTCGCCTCGCCGAAGTCAGTCGCCATCTCCGGCGACACGATCGCCGCTGGCGGGGGCGTCGGCCGCGCCATCCACTACTGAGCCGCCCCCGCGCTTACGAGTCGAGCTGGATCACCCCGCAGGCCGCGCGTGCGCCGGCGCTCGCCATGTCCAGGTAGTCGTCCGGACCGGCGTGAATGACGATGGCCGAGCCGTCGGCATCGAACAGCGTATGTGGCGCGTCGCCGTCCAGCGTCATCTCATCCGTGAAGACGTCGGCGCGGGCCGCCCCGTCAGACCCCGCGTAAACGTTGGGCAGGTCGCCCGCGTGGCTTCCGTCGGGCGCACGCGTCCCGTGGCTCCGGCCCTCGAACTCGAGGTGGCCGCCCGCCGCCGTGAAGTCCGGTTCACAGGATCCAAACTCGTGGATGTGGAACCCGTGGCCGCCTTCCGACAACCCCTGCAGGTCCGCCTGGATGATGAGGCCGTGCGGCCCCTGCTCGATCGTGACCGTCCCCATGTCGGCCCCGTCTGGCCCCTGCATTCGGGCGGTTGCCGTGGCGCCGACGGTGACCGGTTTGTACGGCGGCGGCGCGGGCGCCTCCACCGACACGATCTCGCTCCGCAGGTATCGCCCGGACTCGCTCGCTTCCAGGTGCAGGCGCGAGCTCGTGGTCCACTCGCCCCCCTCGACGCGCGTGCTCAGGTGGAGCCGCGAGGAGTCGGACGCGCTCTGCCAGACCGCGACATGTACGGTCCCGCCGCCGGATTGACTGGCGATGGCGAATCCGCCCATGGCTGCCAGCGCCGCCACGGCGCCGAGCAAAAGGACCAGCTTCTTCTTCACGCGATGCTCCCTGGCCTGATGGCCTGTCTCGTGGTTAGGGGCGTCCGGCGCCTACCCATCCTCCACCGTGATCGCCTCGACGGGACAGACCTCCGAGGCCTGCTGCGCCTCGATCTCCATGTCCTCGCCCACCAGCGGGTCCATCTGGATCACGGGGAAGCCCTCGTCGTCCACTTTGAAGAGCGAGGGGTGGTTGTAGTAGCACTCGCCGCTCTTCGTGCACTTCTTCAGGTCGACCTTCACTCGCATCGTCGCCTCCCGTCTCTAGTTGACGTCGAACTGGATCCAGAGCTCTTCCGGCGCGCGGAAGCCCCCTGAACCGATCACGGGCGACGTGATGCCCGGGTGCGTCGGGAACTTGGGCCGCGGGTTCTTCATCGCCTCCGAGAGCCGCGTGCAGGCGATGATCGCCTCCTGGCGCGCCATCGCGTAGCCCATGCAGAAGTGCTGCCCCATGCCGAACCCGAGGTGCCCGTGCTTCCCGTCGGGATACCGCCCCGAGCGAAGCTCGCGGCCCATGTGCAGGTCGTCGCGGAAGATGTCGTAGGTGTTCGGGTCCTTGAACGCGCGCTCGTCGCGGTTCCCCGCGGCCAGGTACATGACGATGTTCGCCCGCTCGGGGATGACCTCGCCGTGGATCTTGATCTCGCGGGTCGTGCGCCGGCCCTGCGTGTGGACCACCGGGTCGTAGCGCATCATCTCCGTGAAGACGTTGGTCCAGAGCTCCCCGTCCTTCTTCACTTCCTCGAACTGGTCGGGACGCGTGTAGAGCATGTGGTACCACATGTTCGCGATCGCCTTGTCGGTCGTATCGCCGCCTGCCGCCAGCAGCAGCGCGATGAACCCCTTGATCTCGTCCGCGTTCATGCGCTGGCCGCGGAACTCGGCGTGCACGATCCGCGAGATCAGGTCCTCGCCCGGCGCGTCCTCCGCGCGCAGGATCAACGGGTCCAGGTACGCCCACATCTCGTTCCGCGCCTGCATCCCCCGGGCGAAGTGCTCGCCGCCGAACCCCAGCCCCTCGATCAGGTGCTGGTACCAGCGCACGAACATGTCCTCGTCCTCGCGCGGCAGCCCGAGCATGTTGGAGATGACGCGGATCGGGAACTGGTTCGTGAACTGGCTCACCAGCTCCACCTCACCCGTGTCCGAGAAGCCCCTGGCGATGTCGTCCGCCGACTTCTCCCAGATCTGTCCCATCAGCTCGCGCGCGATCTGCTCGATGAACGGCAGGAACCCCGCGAGCCGGTTCCCGACGAACTGGTCGGCCACGACGTTGCGCAGGAAGCGGTGCTCGTCGCTGTTGCCGTACTCGAGGATGTTGGGGCCGAACACGTGCTTCTTGCCGAACTCGTAGTCCCCCTTGGGGTCGTACTGGGCGCGGTTGAAGTCATCGTTGTTCTGGAAGACGGCGACGATGTCGTCGTAGCGGCTCACCACCCAGTTCTTGTGAAACAGGTCCTGGTAGATCGGGTGGTGGTCGCGCAGCCGCTGGTAGAGCGGGAACGGATCCTTCCGGAACTCGTCGCTGTCGAACTCCTGCGGCTCGATCGCCAGCGCAAGCTGCTGCCGGATGGCGTCCGCCAGCGCAGTGGATTCATCGGTCGCCGTCATCGGCTCCTCCTGTCGGTGCGTGCGTGTGCGTAGCCTAAAACATCGCGACCCGACAGGGGCTTCCGGGCGAAGCCCGCCTAGTCGAGCGGTTGAATAGAAGCCACGATCTGGTCGAACAGGGCGCTTATCCTTTTCGCTTCACCGCCCCTGGGCAACCAGCGCTCAATCACCTCACCCTCCAGAGTGAGCTCCAGGACCGCACCGGTCTCGTAGTCAACGAGCCAGACGCCCTCGGTGAAGCAGTCTGGTTTCTCGGGCTCAGCCGCGGGTTCCCCTTCGACAAGTTCTCCGGCGGGATCTGAGAAGCAATGCCCGTCCGACCAACCATTCCCATACACGCGCGCGCCGTCGGGAATGGTGACGGTGAAGTCGCCCAGCCGCCACGGGGTGGCGCCGTCGCCTTCGGTGACCCCGTACGCACTCAGCCACCGCAGGCCGCTCGCTTCGTTGGCCGCGCCGAAGTTCGGGCGCCGTTCGTCGGGCAACGCGTAGGGGTCGACCCGTGCATTGACGGACGGCTCACCGGGGAACGCGCCCACGGCCCGCACCTCGAACTCGTAGGCGCCGCCGGGCGACACGGGCGCCTGGAAGCTGCAGGTGGAGGCGTTGCTGTTGGGGATGGTCGCCCAGTCGCCCCACGGCGGGGGCGTACTCCCCTGCCACTCACGCTGCCGGTACTGCCAGCTGGTGGCGTCCTCCGGGCCGCCTGTCCACTCAAGGCGCAGATGCCCGATGCTGCCGTCGTTGACCACAAGAAGCTTCGGCACGACGCGCTCGTCGCCGGCGGCCACCAGCATGGGCTCGCATGGGTCGGCGAAGCGGGCAACGGTGAGCGCGAGCCAGACAGATCCCGCGATCGCCAGGCCCAGCATCAGAACGATGCCGAGGCGGGTACCAGCATGCAGGCCGCCCATGGAAGGCATCGTCCACTTCCCACTCCCCGTCGAGGGGTTCATCGCCTCCCCCGACGGGGGCTTCCGGCCGAAGGCGCTAGTTCACGTCGAACTGGATCCAGAGCTCCTCCGGCGCCCGGAAGCCACCGGAGCCGGTTACCGGCGACGTGATGCCCGGGTGTGTCGGGAACTTGGGCCGCGGGTTCTTCATCGCTTCCGCCAGCCGTGTGCACGCGATGATCGCCTCCTGGCGCGCCATCGCGTACCCCATGCAGAAGTGCTGGCCCATGCCGAAGCCGAGGTGCCCGTGCTTGCCGTCGGGGTAGCGCCCCGAGCGCAACTCGCGACCCATGTGCAGGTCGTCCCGCAGCATGTCGAACGTGTCCGGATCCTTGAACACGCGCTCGTCGCGATTCCCCGCCCCGAGGAAGAGCGAGACAACCGCCCGTTCCGGGATCACCTCGCCGTGAATCTTGATCTCGCGGGTCGTGTGCCGCGCCTGGCCGTGCACCACCGGGTCGTAGCGCATCATCTCCGTGAACACGTTGGTCCAGAGGCTCGGGTCGCGCTGCACCTCGTTCTCGAACTGGTCCGGACGCGTGTACAGCATGTGGTACCACATGTTCGCGATCGCCTTGTCGGTCGTGTCGCCCCCCGCGGCCAGCAGGAGCGCGATGAACCCCTTGATCTCGTCGACGTTCATGCGCTGGCCGCGGAACTCCGCGTGCACGATGCGCGAGATCAAGTCCTCGCCGGGCGCGTCTTCCGCCTTGCGGATGAGCGGGTCCAGGTAGTCCCACATCTCGTTGCGCGCCTGCATGCCCCTGGCGAAGTGTTCCCCGCCGAAGCCCAGCCCCTCGATCAGGTGCTGATACCAGCGCACGAACGTGTCCTCGTCCTCCCGCGGCAGCCCGAGCATGTTCGAGATCACCCGGATCGGGAACTGGCTGGTGAACTGGCTGACCAGCTCCACCTCGCCCGTGTCCGAGAAGCCCTTCGTAATGTCGTCCGCAGACTTCGCCCAGATCTGTCCCATCAGCTCGCGCGCGATCTGCTCGATGAAGGGCAGGAACCCCTGCAGCCGGTTCCCCACGAACTGATCGGCCACGACGTTGCGCAGGAAGCGGTGCTCGTCGCTGTTGCCGTATTCGAGGATGTTCGGGCCGAACACCTGCTTCTTGCCGAACTCGTACTCCCCCTTCGGGTCGTACGCCGCCCGGTCGAAGTCGTCGTTGTTCTGGAAGATCTCGACGATGTCGTCGTAGCGGCTCACCACCCAGTGGTTGTGGAACAGGTCCTGGTAGATGGGGTGGTGGTCTCGCAGCCGCTTGTACAGCGGAAACGGATCGCGTCGGTACTCGTCGGTATCGAACTCCTGCGGCTCGATCGCGAGCGCCAACTGCGCCCGAATGGCCTCGGCAAGAGCCGAGGACTCGTCTGTGGCCGTCATCGCGTGTCTCCTTTGCGTGGCCCTCAGGTCCCGCGCTCTCCGGTGGCGGCCTCCTCGGCCTCGTCTTCGGGGATGATCCCGCGCGTCCAGAACGGATCGAGCGCCTTCAGCACGGCGCTGGGGCCGTGCTCCTCGTGCGGGAGCGAGCCGTCCCGCGACCGCTGCGTCTCCCCGTACACCTTCCGCGCCTCGTTGTCCGGATCGAAGATGCGGATGTGCGACTCGCGGCCGTGCAGCGGCGGCGGCTTGCGGTAGGGGCGCGCCGGCGCCGGCGCATCCGTCGTGGCCGCCCCGGAGTTCCTCGGGTGATCGCGCTCGTCGCGCACGGGTCGGCCTCCTCTAGCCGGCGGCCTTCGTGAACTGCATGTGCAGCTCCCACAGGCCGAGCATGATGCCGGGCTGGTGGCGGAAGTCGTTCTTGCCCGGCGCGAACTCGAGCGAGTCCAGCCGCTGGGTCAGCCGCTCCCAGGCGATGTTCTGCTCCAGGCGCGAGATGCCCGCGCCGGGGCACACGCGGATGCCCTGCGAGAAGGTCATGTGCCGCCCCGTGTTCGGGCGCGTCATGTCCACGTCGGCGGGACAGCCGAACTCCTCGTCGTCCAGGTTCGCGGCGCCGTAGCGCAGGTGCAGGATCGAGCCCTTCGGGATCGGCATTCCGCGGATCTCGACGTCCTTCGCCGCCAGGCGCGTCGAGAGGCCCTGCGTGGGCGCGTGGATGCGCATCCCCTCCTCGGCGAAGAAGCGGATCTTCGAGGGGTCCGCCTTCAGCTCCTGGAAGAGCGCGGGATTCTCCGCCAGCAGCTGCGCCTCGGCCGCGATCGCGTACTGCGTCGTCTCCAGGCCGCCGATGTGCATCCCGAAGAGGACGCCGATGACCTCGTTGTCGGTCAGCTTGCGGTTCATTGCCTGGTAGGTGACCTGCGTCAGGAACGTGGTCATGTCGTCGCCGGGGTTGTTGCGCTTGTGTGTCACCTGCTCCTGCACGTACGCCATGAACTCGCCCAGGTCCTTCGCGTTCTCGAGCTCTTCCTCGTCCGACATGATGTTGCGGTGGCCCTTGCCGTAGACAAAGCGCCGCACCTGCGCCTGGCCCCACTTGCGCAGGATGTCCAGGTCCTCCAGCGGCCACCCGAGGATCGTCGTCATCACGAGCTGCGGCAGCGGAGCCGCGAAGTCCTCGACGAACTCGATCTCCGCCGGGTCGCGGTCGATCCACTCGTCGATGAGCTGGTCCACGAACTTCGTCACCATGGGGCGGTGGCGAGGGGCGCCGGTCGCGCCCACCCACGGGTCCGTGAGCTCGATGCGGTGCGCCTTGTGCAGCTCCAGGTTGGGCCGCAGCGTGTTCAGCGCCATCGCGTCGGCGAGGGCGCTGGAATCGCCGTCCTCGGTGCTCATGCCGGCGGTGCTGTTCCCCTCCGTGCCGGCGAAGCCGGGCTGCGGGAACGTCCACGGGTCGCGCACGATGTCGTAGATGTCCTGGTACTTCGTGATCACGAAGCCGTCGGTATCTGGCGTGCTGCCCTCGCCCGGGATGCGCTGCACGGGAGATTCCGCGTGGAGGATCTTGTAGGCGTCCGGCCAGTGCTCCTGCGCGCCGGGCGCGAACAGGTCAACGTCCTCCAGGTTCACGGGGCACTCCGCCACCGCGTTGATCATCTCCGTGTAGTCGCTTGCCGCGCTCTCTGTCGTCATCCGTCGGTCTCCCTCGATGAGGTCTTCCGCGAATTCTGCCACGTTCGCCGCCATGGGTTCACCCCGTGGTGGCGAAGCCCCGCCCGCCGCCGCACACTACGCCCCACTTCACTCCGAGGAGCCCTACCCAATGTCCGTGACCGTGAACGTGACCTACCCCGCCGACGGCGTCGGCCTCATCGCCTTCTCCGATCCGCCCATGAACTTCGGCGGCGGCGAGCTCGGCGAAGGCATCCTCAACGCCATCTCCGAGATCGAGGAGTCCGGCGCGAAGGTCTTCGTCCTCGCCTCCGATACGCCCGGCTACTTCATCGCCCACTGGCACCTCGGCGGCATCGTCCAGGCCATGGAGGGCATGGCCGCCGTCGGCAACGCCGTCCCGCCGCCGAAGACCCCCTACGGCGCCGACCGCTCCATCTTCGAGCGCGTCGGCGATAGCCCCCTCATCTCCATCGCCGCCAACAACGGCCAGGCCTGGGGCGGGGGCGCCGAGCTCTCCTGGGGGTGCGACCTGCGCATCGCCGCCGAGTCCGCCACCTACGGCCAGCCCGAGGTCGCCATCGGCATCCCGCCGGGCGCCGGCGGCTGCACCCGCCTCGCCCGCCTCATCGGCCCCGCCAAGGCCCTCGAGATGATCCTCGACGGCCGCCCCATCACCGCCCGGGAGGCGCTGTCGCTCGGCGCCATCAACAAGGTCGTCCCCGACGACAGCCTCCGCGAGGAGGCCATCGCCTGGGCCGCCCACATCGCCCAGTGGCCCGCCTTCAGCCTCGACGCCTGCAAGCGCAGCTTCATGGGCGGCCGCGACCTCAACATCTACGACGCGCGCCGCCACGAGCAGCAGATCTTCGGTCAGACCGCCCGCCGCTCCGACGCCATCGAGATCATGAACGCCGCCCAGGCGAAGTACGACGCCGGCATGGACTCCTACGACGCCCTCGGCATCCCGAGGGCGTAGCGAGCGCCGCTACTCGTCCAGCCGGTACAGGTAGCGGATGTCGAACACGCCGTAGAGCGTCGGCGTGGTGTTCCCGAACACGTTACGGATGGCGCTCAGGCGCTCCGAAAGGACCGTGTAGATCAGCGGCAGGTTCTCCGCCGCGATCGCCTGCGCGCGGCGGTAGTACTGCGCGCGTTGCTCGGGATCCAGCTCCTGGCTCCCCTCGATGTACAGCCGGTCGACCTCCGCCTCCCACTCCGTGGCCGGTTCGCTCTGGTTCGGGTGCCACATGTGGAGAGGCTCGCTGCTGTGCCACACATTGATCCCCCCGTGCGGCTCCGTGCCGCCCGTCAGCCCGATGACGATCGCCTCCCAGTCGTAGGTTGCGGTCAACTGGCCCACCAGCTCGCTGAACGGCCGCGCGTTCGCCCGTGCGTCGATGCCGACCGCGTGGAGGTCCTCGCGTATCCGCGTCATCACGTCCGTGCGGATGGAGTTCTCCTCGTTCGTCGCGATCGTGAAGGTGATCGGGTTGCCGTCGGCGTCCTCGCGGAAGCCGTCGCCGTCACGGTCGACCCAGCCGAGGTCGTCCAGGATGCGCCTGGCCTCGTCCGGGTCGTATTCGTAGCGGCGCACGTCCGGGTTGTGGAAGTCCCCTGCCGAGGGACTGATCGACGCCCACTGCGGGTACCCCAGCCCGTGGAACACGCTCTCGATGATGGCGTCCCGATTGATGGCGTGCGACACCGCCTGGCGGAACTCGGTTGTCTGGAACCACGCCAGCTTCTCCGGCGCCACGTACGGCTCGCCCGTTTCCGGATTGGCGCCCGGATTCTGGTTGAACGTGAGGAAGGTCGTGCCGAAGCCCGGACCCCGCCGGTGGATGGTGAAGTTCTCCTCCTGCTGGAACGGTTCGAGCGCGGCGTATTCTCTTCCCGGCACCCCGTAGGTGTCGCTCTCCCCCGACCGGAACGACTCCAGCACGGCCTCAAGGTCCGGCACGAGGATGCGAACCACCGAGTCCAGGTACGGGAGCCGTTCACCCTCCTCGTCCGTCAGCCAGTAGTTCGGGTTGCGCCGCAGGACCACCACCTGGCCCGGCTCGTACGCCTCGATCGTGAACGGCCCCGTTCCGATGATCTCCGCCGGGTCCGTCTCGATGTCCCACGTCTGCGCGAACACCCCGTCCAGCACCGCCTGCTCGAGGACGTGCTTCGGGTAGATCGCCGTGCCCATCGCGCGCAGGAACGGCGCGAACGGAACCGGCAGCACGAACCGCACCGTGTAGGCGTCGATCAGCTCGACCGACATCCTCGCCACCTGCCAGGCCCCCTCATCGTCCAGGAAGCGGAAGGTGAAGGCGGGCCGGCTGCTCGCCGGGATGTCGTCGTTGTAGATGATCTGGTTGAAGGTGAAGGCCACGTCCTCCGCGGTGAACGGCGTCCCGTCATGCCAGCTCACGTCCTGGCGCAGCCGGAACGTCCACGTCAGCCCGTCCCCCGAGGTCTCCCACGATTCCGCCAGCGCCGGCTCGACCTCGTTCGTGAGCCACGACACCTCGGTCAGCCCCTCGAACAGGTAGCCCAGCACGGCGGAGGAGGAGGCGTCGGTCGAGATTGCCAGGTTGAAGGTCAGGGGCTCCGAGATCGTCGCGAACGTCAGCGCGCCGCCGTAGTTCCCGATCTGGTACTCGAAGGCCGAGGCGCCGGCCCGCAGTTGCCCCAGTCTCGCGTCCCCGTCCGGCTCTTCTGCCGCCTCGGGCGTCGCCTCCGCCGCTTCCTCGGGTGTCGCTTCCGCCGCCGGTTCGGGCGTTGCCTCGGGTGTCGCTTCCGCCGCCGGTTCGGGCGTTGCCTCGGGTGCCGCTTCCGCCGCTGGTTCAGGCGTTGCCTCGGGGGTCGTCTCTGCGGCGCCCGCTTCGGTAGCGGGCACGTTCTCCGCGGGGCTCTCGTCGCCGCCGCAGGCCGCCGCCAGGGTCATGCCGGCCAGGGCCAGAAGGGCCATGCAGAGCCAGAGCAGGCGGGATGGTGCAAGCGTCGCGGTGGAAGCGTTCAAGGTGCTCTCCGTGGAACTATCAATAGGTAAACGGTACGTAGTGTCACTCTACAGTCCGCTTTCGCTACGAAGGGTGAGCGGCCTAACGGCTCAGCGCTCGTTCGCGAGCCGCTCCCGCAGCCGCGCGACCTGGACCCGCAGCGGGTCCCCGCCGGGCGCCGTCATCGGCGTCAGCTCCGCCTCCTCGACCGCCAGCTCGACCAGCACCGGCCCCCGCACGCTGAGCAGCTCCGGCAGCCTGATGCGCAGCTCCTCCAGCGTCTCGATGCGCGTCGTGAACGCGTACCCCGCCGCCTCCGCCATCCCCGCGAAGTCGACCGTGCCCGATGCCGGGATCCCCTGGCTTCCCGAGGTCTGGTAGACGCCGTTCGCGAACAGCACGTGCGTGTAGTTCGCCGGCGCCGCCCCCGCCACGGTCGCCAGCGAGCCGAGCTGCATCAGCAGCGACCCGTCCCCGTCGAGCACGATCACCCGCCGCTCCGGCTGCGCCAGCGCCAGCCCCAAGCCCAGCGACGACGCCCCGCCCATGAAGCCGACGCAGGCCACGCTCGGCGCGTCCGGCGCGATCGTGCGCCACGCCGGGACCGCCGTCATCGTCGGCACGACGAGCGCCTCGGCCCGCGCCTCGTTGATCGCCCGCAGGGCGTCCTCGGGGCGCATCAGGCCGTCTCCCGTCCCACGAACACGACCGCCGGCCCCGACCGCTCGCGGCTGAGCGCGTAGTACTCGGGAATGAGGCCGAGGTCGTCCCGCGTCTCCAGCAGCGCGTGCGGCACCTCAAACGTATCCATGAGCGGTCCCGCGAAGCGCACCATCGAGCGCGGCGAGTCGGCCGGGTCCAGCTCCGGCTCGCGGCTGAGCAGCCCCACCAGCGCGAAGATGGGCACGCCCCCATCCAGCCCCACTCCCCGCAGCGTGTTGACCGAGGCATACAGCCCCGCGTGCTGGATCATCAGCGCGACCTCCGCCCCGCCGATATGGAGCCCCGCCGCGATCGCGTTCGCCTCGTCCTCGGTCGAGCAGGTCAGCAGCCGCAGGTCGTCGTCACCCTCCAGGTCGGCGATGACGCTGCGCTGGTGCGTGTCCGGCACCGAGAGCACCCAGCCCAGCGGCTCCCCGTCTTCCGGCGGGGCCGTCCGTTGCCCGCGGAACGCCGCCTTCAGCGCTTCCACGATGAGCGGCGCGGGGATCCGTTCGTTCTCCGGCATGGGGCCCATCCTACCCACCGCGCCCGAACAGGCATTGACGCGCCCCGCCCGCCTTCGTACCGTCCCCCTATGGCGGACACCGGCGAACCCGGCCTCCTCGCCCCCGACCTCGACGAACGCCTCGCGCGCTTCGCCCCCGAGGTCCGCGACGTCATCACGAACCTCCACGGCGAGCTCTGGCGGGCCCTCGACCCCGAGATCCTCGAGCTCTGCCGCCTCCGCATCGCGAGCCTCCAGGCTGACGACCGCGAGGCCGCCCGCTCCGCCCCCGGCGCCCCCGTCGCGCCCGAGAAGGCCGCCGCCATCGCCGGCTGGCCCGACTCGCCCCTCTTCAGCGAGCGCGAGCGCGCCTGCCTCGCCTTCACGGAGCAGTTCGTCGGCGATGTCGCCGGCGTGACGCAGGGCGACATCGACGCCCTCCTCGAGCACTTCAGCCCCGGAGAGGTGCAGGCCTTCACCAGCGCCCTCCTGGCCCTCGACCAACACCAGCGTCTGGCGCTGGGCCTGCGAACGGTCCTCGCGCCCAGGGAGGAAACCGCATGACGTCCGTACGTGAACGCCGCCTGCCCGAACCTGCCACCCCCACAGCCCCCGTCGCCCCCGGCCTCGGCGCCGCCATCGGCGCCTACCAGGACGCCGTCATGCGTCTCGGCGGCCTCGACCCCGTCACCACCGAGCTGGTGCGGCTGCGCTGCGCGCGCCAGCACCAGTGCTACACCTGAATGTCCCTCCGCCTGGGCGTTGCCCGGGATGCCGGCCTCGACGAGGACATGGCCGCCAAGATCGACCACTACGAGGACAGCGACCTGCCCGAGCACCAGAAGGTCGCCCTCCGCCTCACCGACGCCTTCGTGACCGCCCCCGGCGCCATCAGCGATGAGCTGCGCGAGCAGGTCCGCGCCCACTTCACCGAGGCCCAGATCGTCGAGCTCATGCTCGACATGTCGAAGTGGAGCACGCAGAAGCTCCCCGTCGCCCTCGGCACCGACGACCCCATCGACGGCGACCGCCTCAGCCTCTTCGACTTCGACGACGGCGGCGCGGTCGTCTGGGGGCCGACGATGCTGGCCCCGTTCATCCCCTCGGAGCAGCCCGCCCGCTAGATCGGTCAGTACCGCGGCCGAGGTAACCGCCAGGCCACCCAGAAGAGCGCGACCGAGAGCCCCATCGAGCCCATCAGCATCACCAGCGCCCAGTCGTAGGCGCCGGTCGCATCGAAGATCGCCCCCGAGATGATGGGGCTGGCCAGGTGCAGGGCGGAGATAACCTGGATGATCCCCAGCAGCGCCCCGAACGACGCCAGCCCGAACGAGCGCGTCAGCAGGAGCGGTTCGATCATCGGTCCCCCGCTCGACCCCACGATCCAGAACACGAGGAAGATGGCCACTCCGGCCACGCTCCCGTCCGTGAGAAACAGCGTCGCGAACGCGCCTGCGAGGAAGGTGGCGACCACCATCGCCGCCGCTTCCATGCGCCGGATGCGGTCGGCCAGGTAGCCGAACGTGAGCCGCGCCGCCACGCCGCCCCCGGCGGCAATCGAGAAGAGCAGGGCCGCCCGTTCGGTCGAGTAGCCCACCGATTCGTAGTACGGAATCCCGTGGACCATCCAGCTGATCATCCCGAAGAAGAAGGCCGTCAACGCCGCCGAGACCACCCAGAACAGCGGCGTGCGCAGCGCCTCCCGCACGGTCACTCCCGTCAGGACGTGCGGGGCGACCGGCCGGTCCGGTGGCCTCGCGTCGCCGTCCACCTCCGCGCCGATGTCCGAGGGGTCATCGCGCACGAGCAGCAGGGAGACGGGCACGAACACCGCCACGATTACGATGCCCGCCACCACGAACGATCCCTCCCACTGCACCGCATCGATGACCGCGCGCATGATGGGAACCACCGCGAAGCCGCCGATGGAGAACCCCGTGCCCAGCAGCCCCACCGCCAGCCCCCGCCGCCGGTCGAACCAGCGCGAGATGAGCGCCTGGAAGGGGATGAAGAACATCATCTGGCGGAACACGGCGTTGATGGACTGGTAGACGAACCACTGCCAGAGCTCGCTCGTCGTCGCCAGCAGCACGTAGCTCGCCGCCGTCAGCACCGCCCCGATGAAGATCACCCGCCGCGGCCCGTAGCGGTCGATCCACCACCCGATGAGCGGCGCCGCGATGGCGCTCGCCAGGAACCCGACCGAGAACCCTCCCGAGACCTCCGCCCGCGACCACCCGAACTGGCTCTCCAGTGGGTCGACATAAAGCCCGAACGACCAGAAGGAGATGCCCGCCGCCAGCGCCACGGCCACCACCGAGGCCGCGAGCATCCACCAGCCGTAGTAGGCATGCCGGAGCTGCCGCCAGAATCGGGTCATCGGTCGGATTCTAGGGCTGCCCGTGCTACCCGCCCGCCGGCTGGCCGGCCTCGGGAGCGGCCTCCCCGCCTGCCTCGCTCGTCACGACCGTGACGACGGGAAGCTCCGGCCGGGGCAGCTTCCACGCCACCCAGTACAGCAGCAGCGAGAGCCCCATCGAGCAGGCGAACATCACCAGCGCCCAGTCGTACGCGCCCGTCGCATCGAAGATCGCCCCCGCGATGATGGGACTCACGATCTGCCCGCTCTGCGAGACGATCGCGATCGCCCCCAGGATCGAGGCGAAGTGCGCCAGGCCGAAGGTGCGCGCCGTCAGAAGCGGCTCGATCATCGGTCCGCCGCTTGAGCCAACGAACCAGAACACGAGGAAGAAGACGACACCCGTCACGCTGCCGCCCGTCACCAGAAGGGCGAGCATCGAGAGTGTCAGGCAGGCGCAGAGCGCCATTGCCGCCACCTCGATCCGCGAGATGCGATCGGCCACGTAGCCGAACACCAGCCGCGTGATGATGCCGCTGCCCGCCGCGATCGCAAGCAGTTGCGCCGCCCACCACTTCGAGTACCCCACCGACTCGTAGTACGGCACCGCGTGCGCGGTCCACCCGAACATCCCGAAGAAGAACACCATCAGGGCGAACGCGATCACCCAGAAGAGCGGGGTCCGCAGCGCCTGGCGATCCGTCAGCCCGGTCAGGACCACCGGCCTCGGCGGTTCACCTTCGGGCTGTGCGTCCCCGTCCGGCTGCAGCCCCTTGTCCGCGGGCTGGTCCCGGATGAGCAGGAGCGCGAGCGGCGTGATGACGGCCACCGTCACGATCGCCGAGACGACGAACGACCCCTGCCACTGCACCGCGTCGATCACGGCCCGCAGGATCGGCACCACGATGAACCCGCCCATCGAGAAGCCCGTTCCCAGGATGCCCACCGCCAGTCCCCGCTTCCGGTCGAACCAGCGCGAGACCAACGTCTGGAAGGGGATGAAGAACATCATGTTGCGAAACACGGCCGCGATGGACTGGTAGGCGAACCACTGCCAGAGCTCGGTGGTCGTCGCCAGCAGCAGAAAGCTCCCCGCCGTCAGCACCGCCCCGAGGATGACGACCCGTTGCGGTCCGTAGCGGTCGACTCCCCGCCCGATGAGCGGCGACGCGAGGGCGCCCACCAGCAGTGCGATCGAGAATCCGCCCGAGACCTCCCACCGCGACCACCCGAACTCCTGCTCGAGCGGGTCGATGTAGAGCCCGAACGACCAGAACGAGAGCCCCGCCGCCAGCGCCACCGAGACGACCGAGGCCGCCAGCACCCACCAGCCGTAGTAGGCGCGACGCGCCCGCCGCCAGTAACGGCCCGGTGGTGAAGCGCCGGAGAGCAGTCCGTCAGCTCTCCGGCAGCGCCACCGTCGCCGTGCCCTCGAGGCTCGGCGACTCGCCCTCGCGCGCGAGCCAGACGTCGCAGTCCGCCAGCCGCTCGCCGTTCTCCTCGCGGATGGCCGTCACCGTTCCCCGCGCGGTGATGTAGTCGCCGTCCAGCACCACCTTGGGGAAGCGGATCGTGATGCGCCGCACGCTCGTCGGTCCCGCCCAGTCCATCAGCATGTTCAGGATGTAGCTCAGCCCCAGCGGTCCCTGGTTGATGGTGCGTTCGCCCAGCCCGAACGGCAGCGCCGCCACCGCCTTGCGGTCCCAGTGAACGGGGTTCGGGTCGCGCAGGATGGCGGCCATCGTGCGCATCCGCTCGGGCCGCACGCTCTCCATCACCCACTCCGGAATCGAATCGCCAACCTGCACGTTCATGCCGCCGACCTCCGGTACGTCCACGTGATCGTCGAACTTGCTGCGAACTCGCCGCCCGGCTCGTGCAGCTCGAAGCGGAACTGGATGCGGTCGTACACGCCCGGGCGGTCGTGCCGCCGCGGCCCCTCCATCCGGTCCGCCTCCGTGACCTTTCCGGTCACGGTGTACTCGACGTCCTCGTGCAGGGGCCGCTCGATCTCCCAGTCGTAGCTCTCGATGCCGATGGAGAAGTCCGATTCCGCCTGCCCCAGCGCGAACATCCCGCCGATCGAGGTGTTCGCCCCCAGGATCGGCATGTGGAACAGCACCACCGGATGCACGAGCCCGTCCGGCAGCGGCTCCGAGCCGGTGCATTCCGTCAGCAGGAAGTTCTCCCAGTGCGCGACCGTGTACTTGCCTCCTGGGAACTCGTGGCCCACGAGCGCCCGGATCTCTTCGGCTGCTGGTTGGACGTCTGACATCGCTCGCCTCCTATGCGAACTGCTCGGCGAGGCGCGCGCGCTTCTCGAGCGCCGGCAGCACGACGTCCGCCGGCGCCGGCGGCACCCCGAACACGACGCGGTCCACGCCCGCCTTCAGGTGCTTCTCGATGCGCTCCGGGTTCGTCCCCGCGCCGAACAGCGAGACCGTCAGCGGCCCGCGCCCGTGCTCCGCCGCGAGGTCGTTCAACTCCGCGATCGCCGGCGCGAAGTCCTCGCGATTGCGCCCGTCGATCGGCATCCAGCCGTCGCCGTAGCGCGCCACGCGCTTCAGCGTCGTCGGCCCGTCGCCCCCGATGATGACCGGCGGGTGTGGGTCCTGGACCGGCTTCGGCCACTGCCAGATGGGGTCGAAGTCGATGAGCTGGCCGTGGTACTCGGCCTCGTCGTCCGCCCAGATCGCCTTCATCGCCTCGATCGTCTCCCGCATGCGCCGCCAGCGGCGCGCGGGGTCCGTTCCGTGGTTCTCCATCTCCTCGAGGTTCCAGCCCGCGCCGATCCCGAAGATCGCGCGCCCGCCGGACACCAGGTCCAGGCTCGCGACCTCCTTCGCCAGCGTGATCGGGTCGCGCTCGATGACGAGGCAGATACCGCTCCCCACCAGCAGCCGCTCCGTGGCCGCCGCCGCCGCCGTCAGCGCCACGAACAAGTCGAGCGTGTGCGAGTACTCCTTGGGCAGCTCGGGACCGCCCGGCCAGGGCGACTTGCGGCTCGCCGGGATGTGCGTGTGCTCCGGGAAGAAGAGCGACTCGAAGCCGTGCGCCTCCACCTCGCGGGCCAGCTCGCCCGGCCCGATCGCGTAGTCGGTGGGGAACATCGAGATGCCGAACTTCATGCGCGTCCTCCGCCCGGCCCGTTGCCGGCGGCGGCAGCGTAGCGCGCCCGACCCCTCGCCGCATCCCTCAGACGCGCAGCACGAGCTTCCCCACCACGTCCCGGTCCAGCACCCGCTGCAGGAAGCGCGGCCCGTCGGCCAGCTCCCCGACCTCGATGACGGGCGCCGCCAGCCTGCCGTCCGCCAGCATCGCGAACACCTCCGCCGCCGACCGCCGCATGCGCTCGACGCGCCGCTCCCGGTAGTGCATCAGCACCATCCCCACCGCGCTCCGGTTCTTGATCAGCAGGTGGTTCCCCTTGAACTGCGGCACCGCCCCTCCCGCGAACCCCGCCACCACGTAACGCCCGCCCCAGTCCAGCGCCCGGAACGCCTCCTCCCCCTGCGCTCCCACCGGGTCGACCACCACGTCCACGCCGCTTCCCCCAGTCGCCGCCAGCGTGGCCTCGCGCAGGTCCTGCTCGCGGTAGTTCACGAGATGTCTCGCACCCGCCGCCTCGGCCGTGGCCAGCTTCTCCGCGCTGCTCGCCGCCGCCACCACCTCCCCGCCGAGCGCCGCCGCTACGGCCACCGCTGCCAGCCCCACCCCGCTGCCCGCCCCGAGCGCGAGCACGCGCTCCCCCGCCTCCAGCCGCGCCTCCCACGTCAGGCAGATGTGCGCCGTCAGGTACACCGAGAGCGCTCCCGCGGCCACCTCCGGCGAGAGCCCGTCCGGCACGGGGAAGCACTCCGTCGCGAGCGCGGTCGCGCGCTCGGCATGGCCGCCGTCGTAGAGCAGCGCCGCGACGCTGTCCCCCTCCCGGAACCCCTCGACATCCGCTCCCACCACGGCCACCCGCCCCGCGACCTCCATCCCCGGGGCGAAGGGCGGCGCGTGCTCCGTCTGGTGCCGTCCCTGCACGAACATCACGTCCGCGAACGACACCCCCGCCGCCTCGACGGCGATTCCCACCTCGCCCGGCCCCACCGGCGGCTCCGGCAGCTCCCCGAGCCGCAGGTTCTCCGGCTTCCCCAGTTCGTCGCAAACGACCGCGCGCATCAGGCCTCCGCGGGGAACCCTACCGCACGCCCCGCGCGGGAGCGGATAGCCGGGGGCCGCGTATCATCGGCGCCTGCGGAGGATTCCCCATGCCGGATGTCATCGTCGAGCGCCACGACCGCGTCATGCTGCTGCGCTTCAACCGCCCCGAGCGCATGAACGCGATGGGCGGCACCCTCATGCCCGAGTTCACCGATGCCATCGAGGAGGGCACGAAGGACGACGGCGTCGGCGCCATCCTCGTCACCGGCGAGGGGCGCGCCTGGTGCGCCGGCGCCGACCTCGAGGCTGCCGGCCAGCGTCAGCAGAGCGGCGACGCTCCGCAGCGGCGCTCCCAGCAGCTCGACACGATGGGCCCGGGCCGCTCCATCCTCGCCATCTACAAGAGCGGCAAGCCCATGATCGCCGCCGTCAACGGCGTCGCCGTCGGTGGCGGCTTCGGCCTCTGCAGCGCCTTCGATATCCGCATCGCCAGCGACCGCGCCCGCTTCGGCACGATCTTCATCAAGCGCGCCATCGCCTCCGATTTCGGCCTCTCCTACTTCCTGCCCCGCATGGTCGGGCCGGAGCGCGCCGCCGAGCTCTTCTACACCGGCCGCATTGTCGAGGCCGAGGAGGCCCTGGGGCTCGGCATCGTCTCCCGCGTCGTCCCCCACGACCGGCTCGTCGAGGAGTCGCTCGACTTCGCCTCGCAGGTCGCGAACCAGCCCCCCACCGCCCTCGCCTACACCCGGCGCATGCTCCAGCACTCCCAGTGGGCCACGCTCGAGCAGCAGCTCGAGTTCGAGTGGCCCCTCCAGCGCGATCTCATCCAGGGTCCCGAGTTCAAGGAAGCGGTCGCCGCCTTCCGCGAGAAGCGCGAGCCCAACTACAACGCCTAGCCGGGCCCCCGGTGCCCGCCGCGCGCCCTACAGGTAGGTCGGGTGCGTGCGGTCGATCCACGTCTGTGCGAACCGGTCCTGGTACGCCTCGCCCGCGTCCACCGGGAAGAGCTGGACGTACGGCCAGAAGAGCGTGACCACGTCCTCGCTCACGAAGTTGGCGCCCACGTTCAGGTCCAGCAGGCGACGCTGCGCCTCGTACGCGATCTCCTGGCGCCGCTCCGACGACATCTCCGCGCGCTGCTCCTCGAGCAACGCGTTCATCGCTTCGTCCCGCAGCACGAACGTGTTGCCGCTCCCGTCGGCGTGGAAGTACGGGTAGAGCCAGTCGTCGAGCTCGATCCAGCCGTTGTCGACACCGACGGCCCAGGGAGCCGTGCCCTCGCTCAGCCGGAGCGCGAGCTCTTCGATACTCATCCGGTTCACCTGGACGTTGAAGCCCAGCGCGTCGCGGATCTGTCCGGCAATGAGGCCCCCCATGTTCAGCGTCTCCTCCAGGTTGCCCGTCACGAACAGCTCCAGCGGCTCGGAGAGCTCTTGCTCCTCCAGGTAGGCGTTCAGGGAGTCGCGGGCATCGCGCATGTCCAGGTCCCGTCCGCCGACGCCGGGGCGGTAGCCGGGCTGGCGCTGGAGCTCGGTCTGCGGCAGCGACCAGCGCCGCACCGCCGCGCTGATCCACGGATTGAGCGTGCCGCTCCCGTGGAAGAAGCGCTCCAGCATCTCCCGGCGGTCGATCGCCACGGTGATCGCCCGCCGCAGCCGCGGGTCGTCGTACGGGGGGATCGAGGAGAGGAACCGCATGCCGTAAAAGCGCGCCACCGCCGAGCGCGCCTCCCGCAGGTCCGGCAGCCGCCGCTTCAGCTCCTGCGCCTGCAGGAACCCCGCCTCCACCGCGTCCAGCTCCCGCGTGCGGAAGTCCGCTTCCAGCTCGTCCAGGGAACGGGGCGGAACCGTGGAGATACCGTCGAGAAACGGGCCCTCGTCCGGGCCGTACCAGGCGTCGTTCCGCCCGACGCTCGCGTGGGAACCATCCGACCACTCGACCCAGCGGAAGGGCCCGCTTCCCGCCTGCAGCGTCTCGCTCAGCTCGCCGTCCAGCTCGGGGGGAACGACGAAGCCTTCCGGCGAGGCGAACCGAGCCAGCGTCCCCGCGAATGGCTCGTCCGTCCGCGCCACCAGCGTCTGGTCGTCCGGCGCCTCGACGCCGGCGATCTGGTCCCAGCGCCCCCTCCGCGGAAAGTCCTGCGCCCTCCCCGTCCGCTGCCGCTCGATGCTCCCCAGCACGTCCCCCGCCGTCACTGCCCGCCCGTTCAGCGGCTCCACGTCGTGCCAGCGCGCCTCCGGGTTCACCTGGAAGACGTAGGTGAGCTCGTCGGGCTGCTCCGGCATCCCCGTCGCGAGGTCCGGCGCCAGCTTCCCGTCGACCTGGCTCTCGTACGACAGCAGGCGGCTGTAGACGAGCGCCTGCTGCCCCAGGAGCGCCGCCGAGGTCGTCTGGTGCGGGTCGAACAGGTCGTCGCTCGAGAACGCGGCCGCGTAGCGGAGCGTGCCGCCGTGCCGGCTCGCCTGCCGGGGGCGGGTTGGCTCCGGCGCGGGCGTGCTCGCGTAGGTCGGGTGGACCTCCTCCCCCTCCGCGGTCGGTTCGGGCGTGGGGGTGTCCGGCGCCGGCGCTTCCGTGTCCTCGCAGCCGAGCGCCGCCAGTCCCGCCGCGCCCGCCGAGGCGCCCAGCGCCCCCAGGAACCAGCGGCGGCTGTACCTCCGTCTGCCCCTCGACGTCTTCATCCGTACTATCCTTGCCTGCCGGGCGGCTACGCGCCCCGCGCGGCGGCCCACGCCCCAGGAGGTCCGAGATGCCCGACCGACTCAGCGCCGACCAGATAACCGATGCCCTCGCCGCGCTCCCCGGCTGGTCGCCGGATGGCGACGACGGCATCCGCAAGACCTTCAGGCTCGACGATCACATCACCGCCATGGGGTTCGTCAACCGCGTCGCCATGGCCGCCGAGGTGATGAATCACCACCCCGAGCTCTCGATCGTGTACAGCACCGTCGATATCCGGCTCAGCACGCACGATGCCGGCGGGGTGACGCAGCTCGATATCGATCTGGCGGGGAAGATCGAGCACTACGCCTAGTCCGGGCGCGGGCACGGGTTACGAAACGGGGACCGCGTCCTGCGCCCGCTTCGCCTGCTTCATCAGGGCGATCTCCTGATCCGTCAGCTCCTCGAGGGGCTTCAGGATCTCGTCCTTCAGCGGGAAGATGTGGACCGCGTCCCAGCCGCACACGTCCTCGCACAGCCGGCAGCCCGTGCACTTCTTCTCGTCCACCGTGCTCACGCCGAAGAAGTCGTCGACGCGCTCGGTGTGCTGCAGGCTGAGCGCATCGAAGGGGCAGATGTTGATGCACAGCTCGCAGCCCGAGCCGATGCACTTCTCCTCGATCACGACCGCCTTCGGCCACTCGTTCTTCTTGATCGACTTCGTCACGTCGCCGAGGTTGTCGAGGATCGCTTCCGGCGGGCAGACCACGCCGCAGGCCCCGCAGTCGATGCAGAGCGTCGGGTCGATGACGTGGAGCTCGTTCCGCGATCCCGTGATCGCGTTCGTGGGGCAGCGCTTCGTGCAGGCGGTACAGCCGATGCACGTCTCGATGATGCTGTAGGACATCGCCTCTCCGCCGCAGGTGGCCCGCGCGGGTTCGATCTTAGGTTCGAGTCCCACCGCCCGCAAGCAGATGCCCGCCGTCCGCTGGGAATGCCCCTCCGCGCCCCCTACACTCCGCCCATGGCCCTGCCCGATATGCCCCTCGGCCCCACCGACCTCCTCCTCCGCCCCCTCGGCGTGGGCACGAACACCTGGAAGGACGAGGCGGGCGCCACCCCCGACTCCACCAACCCCGCCGCCGCCGTCGAGTCCGCCCTCGCCTCGGGCGTGAGCCTGTTCGACACCGCCGAGATCTACAACAGCGGCGCCTCCGAGCGCGCCCTCGGCCGCGCCCTCGCCAGTAGCGACGCCGAGGCGTTCGTCGCGACGAAGTTCGCGCCCCTTCCCTGGCGGCTCACGAGCGGCTCCCTCCACCGCGCCCTCGAGTCCAGCCTAGGCCGCCTCCAGCGCGACACCGTCGACCTCTACCAGATCCACTTCCCCTTCACCCTGCTGCGCATCCCCAGCCTCATGGATCGCCTCGCCGAGGCGGTCGAGCGGGGCCGCATCCGTTACGCCGGGGTCAGCAACTACAACGCCGGCCAGATGCGCACGGCCCACGCCGCCCTCGCCCGCCGGGGCGTGCCCCTCGTCTCGAACCAGGTCAACTACAGCCTCCTCAACCGCGGCCCCGAGCGCAGCGGGCTCCTTGACGCCTGCCGCGAGCTCGATGTGACCCTCATCGCCTACTTCCCCCTGGCCAGCGGGATGCTCACGGGGAAGTACCGCGCGGGCGGCCGGGAGGCGCGTGGTTTCCGCCGCTTCAGCGGGAACTTCCGCAACCCCGAGCGCCTCGAGCCCCTCCTCCAGGCGCTCGACGAGATCGGCCAGACGCACGGGCGCTCGTCCGCGCAGGTCGCCGTCAACTGGCTCGCGCGCCAGGAGAACGTGCTGCCCATCCCCGGCGCGCGCCACGCCCGCCAGGCGCGCGAGAACGCCGGCGCCATCGACTTCGCCATCAGCGACGCTGAGGCCGCCCGCCT
This sequence comes from Tepidiformaceae bacterium, assembly GCA_965203115.1. Taxonomy (GTDB): domain Bacteria; phylum Chloroflexota; class Dehalococcoidia; order Tepidiformales; family Tepidiformaceae; genus UBA2991. Next base: position 1,397,471 of record OZ241859.1, read on the forward strand.
CGCCGAGCTCAGCGGCGAGCTCGCCTGAGCGCGGATAACCTGCCGCCCCGCTATACTCCCCCGCCGAAACACCTGCTCGAAGAAGGAGCTCCCATGAGCCTGCTCGATCGCATCCTCCGCCCCTCCCGCACCGCCTCCGCCCACTGCGACGGCCCCTGCGGCGTCTACGACCCCGCCTCCGCCCGCATCGCCGCCGAGGCGGTCCTCTCCATGGCGAAGAAGCTCGTCGATCTCGAAGGTGACGACCTTGCCGCCGAGAACACCCGCGGCCGCTTCATCGCCATCAAGGAGGAGCAGGCCCAGCTGGCCAAGCAGGAGCTGCTCATCCTCTGGACCGACTACTTCAAGCCCCCGCACCTCGAGGCCAACCCGGGCCTCCACGACACGTTCTGGAACGCGGCCAAGCTCTGCTCCCAGAACAAGGTCGAGGTGAACGTCGAAGCGGCCCAGGCCCTCGTCGATACCATCGGCGAGATCCACAACATCTTCTGGGCCTCCAAGAACCGCGACGACGTTCCCTTCTACACCGCCGGCTAGCTCCGAACGCCGGTCCGGAACGCCTTCGTCATCCTCGCCACGGGCGCGGCGCTCGTCGCGCTCGCCCGCTGGCGCCTGTCCCGCTACGCCATCACCGGCGAGAGCATGACCCCCGCCCTCGACCCCGGCGACTACGTCGTCGTCGATACGCGCGCCTACGCCGGCCGCGCCCCCGAGCCGGGCGAGATCGCCCTCGCGCGCGACCCGCGCGAGCCCTCGCGCGTCATCGCCAAGCGCGTCGCCGCCATCGAGCCGGGGGGCGCGGTCGTGCTGCTCGGCGACAACCGCGACGAGAGCACGGACAGCCGCGCCTTCGGCCCCCTCGCCCCGGACGCCTTCACGGGGCGCGTCGTGTGGCGCTACTGGCCCCCGGCCCGCTTCGGCCCCGTCCGCTAGCCCGTCCGCTCCTCCGCGAGCTGCGCCAGCACGAGCGCGTCCGTGGGGAACGCGAGCGGCGGCGGCTCGGCCGGGTCGAAGTAGCGAATCTCGCTGAGTTCGCCGTCGGCGGGTACGGGCTCTCCTCGCACGTCCTCGCCCGCGAACCAGATGCCGACCGTCAGCCGCTCGGGGTCGTGGAAGTTGGAGTGGACCGCCACCACCTCACCCGCCCGCGCCCGCAGGCCCGTCTCCTCCAGCAGCTCGCGCTCGGCGGCGGCGCGCACGTCCTCCCCCCACTCGAGCGAGCCGCAGGGGATGCACCACCCGCCCGCGCCCCAGCCCACCGCCCGCTTGCCCAGCAGCACCCGCCCGCGATCGTCCCGCACGACGATCGCCACGCCCACCGAGGGCCGCCGCTTCCCGCTCATGCAGACCTCCCCGCGCCCGCGGAGCCTACCGGTGCGCCGGCGACCCCGGCCAGCGGGCGCCTTGCCGGACGCCACGGGCGGCTCGATACTGCGGAGCAGGAGCGTGCCCGTGACCCAGCCCACGCACCGACTCTGCCCCGTCTGTGGAGTCGCCTTCTTCGCGGGCGAGCCGGTGCTCCAGTGCTCGGGCTGCCACGCCGTCCACCACCCCGCCTGCTGGATCGAGATCGACGGCTGCGCGACCCCCGGCGGGTGCGACGGCCAGCCCCTTCCCCGCACCTTCGGGGGCGTTCCTCCGCCCCCGTCCGCCACCCGCCCGGATCCACCCAGGACGCCACCCAGGACGCCGCCGCCACCTCCGCCCGTCGCCGACCCGGCGCCGGAGCGCCAGGCCGTCGGCCGCCCCCGCAACATCGGCTCCCTGGACCTCGAAGCGCGCGGCTCGCGCGACCCGGGAGGGTTGCTGCGCTTCTGGTACGTCCCCGCCGGCTTCCTCATCGCCGCCGCCATCGCCTACGGCATCGTCTGGGGCATCGACCGCCTCCAGGACGGCGGCGGCGGCGAACAGCCAGTTGCGCCCGTGGCCACGGTTGCGGCCACCCCGACCGCCGCCGCCACGCCGGTCCCGACCCCCACACCGGCGCCCGCGACCCCCGCGCCCACCCCCACGCCGGCGGCCACCGCCGCCGAGCCGGCCGGCCGCTTCAGCCCGGGCGACGGCGCCGTCGTCGCCGGCACCGACAGCTGCCTCAACGTCCGCGCCGAAGCCGACATCGAGGGCGACATCCTCGACTGCATCGCCGACGGCACGATCGTGACCGTGCTGGAAGGCCCCGTCGAACGGGGCAACCTGACCTGGTGGTTGATCGCGGCCCCCGAGGTCAACGGCTGGGCCGCCGAGCTCTACCTCCAGCAGCGCTAGGCCAGCCGCTCCCGCAGCCGCGCCATCTGGATCGCCGCCTCCGCCGCTTCCTCGCCCTTGTTCCCGTGCTTCCCGCCCGCGCGCTCGAGCGCCTGGTCGGCGTCGTTGCACGTCAGCACGCCGAACGCGACCGGCACGCCCGTGGCCTGCGCCGCCTCCATGATGCCCGCCGCCGCCTGCCCCGCGATGTGCTCGTAGTGGTCCGTCTCGCCCTCGATCACGGCGCCGATCGCGATCACCGCGTCGTAGTTCCCCGACTCCGCCGCCCAGCGCGTCGCCGCCGGCACCTCGAACGAGCCCGGCACCCACGCCACCGTGATGTCGTCCGGGCGCACGCCCCGCTCTCCCAGCCCCGCCTTCGCCCCGTCCAGCAGCTTCGCCGTCACGAACGCGTTCCACTGCGCCACCACGATGCAGATGCGCAGGCCCTCGCCGTTGCTGTCGGCGGCCAGCTCGTTCACTCCCGCTCCTCCGGCCCGTCGTCGAGCTGGTCGAGCAGGTGTCCCATCCGCCGCCGCTTCGTCTCCAGGTAGTCGATGTTGAACTTGTTGGGCGGCACCTCGAGCGGCACGCGTTCCACGATCTCCAGGCCGTACCCTTCGAGTCCCGCCAGCTTGTCCGGGTTGTTCGTCAGCAGCCGTATCCGGCGCACGCCCAGGTCGAGCAGGATCTGCATCGCGATACCGTAGTCGCGGCCGTCCGCCGGGAACCCCAGCGCCAGGTTCGCGTCCACCGTGTCGAGCCCGTCGTCCTGCAGGCGGTAGGCGCGCAGCTTGTTGTGCAGCCCGATGCCCCGCCCCTCCTGCCGCAGGTAGAGGAACACGCCTCCCTGCTCCCCGATCTGCTTCAGCGCGAGGTCCTTCTGTTCCCCGCAGTCGCAGCGCAACGAGTGCAGCACATCGCCCGTGAAGCACTGGTCGTGGACGCGCACGAGCACGGGCTTGTCGGGGTCGATGCCGCCCTTCACCACCGCCACCTCTTCCTCGCTCGCGTACTTCGCCTGGTAGGCGACGATCGTCATCTCGCCCATCGTCGTCGGCAGGTGCGTTTCCGCCACGCGCTGCACCAGGCGCTCGTTCTTCAGGCGGTACTTGATGATCTCGTTCGTCGTCAGGATCTTCAGGCCGTGGCGGCGGGCGAAGCGTTGCAGCTCCGGCATCCGCGCCATCTCCCCGTCGCCCTTCATGATCTCGCAGATCACCGCCGCCGGACGCATGCCCGCCAGCCGGCTGAGATCGACGCTCGCCTCCGTCTGTCCCGCCCGCACGAGCACGCCGCCCTCGTGCGCCCGCAGCGGGAACATGTGTCCCGGCCGCACGAGGTCCTCGGGCCGCGTCTCCGGGTCGAGCAGCACCTGCACCGTTCGCGCGCGGTCGGCCGCGCTGATGCCCGTCGAGACGCCCGTGCGCGCCTCCACCGAGACCGTGAACGGCGTGCCGAAGGGCGAGTCGTTCGTGCGCTCCTCCACCATCATCGGCAGCCGCAGCTCGTCCACCCGCTCCGCCGAGAGCGCGATGCAGATCAGTCCCCGCGCGTACCGCGCCATGAAGTTGATCGTCTCCGGCGTCACGCACTCGGCCGGGATCGTCAGGTCGCCTTCGTTCTCGCGGTCCTCGTCGTCGGCGATGATGACGAACTTGCCCTGGCGGTACTCCTCGATCGCCTCTTCCACGCTGATGGACACGGATTCCCTCACCTCGGTCATGCCGGCTCTCCCGCGGCCTCGCGCTCGGCCACGAACTGCTCGACGTAGCGCGCGAGGATGTCCGTTTCCAGGTTCACCTTCGCGCCCACCCCGCGGCTCACGAGGTTCGTGTGCTCCTGCGTGTACTGCACCAGCGAGACGAAGAACGCCGACTCGTCCTTCCCGGTGATCGTGAGGCTCACGCCGTCAATGCAGACGGGCCCCTTCACGACCGTGTAGCGAAGCAGCTCCGGCGGCGCCGCCACGCGCACGATGAGCGCCTCCCCTTCCGGGGCGATGCCGGTGATTTCGCCCACCCCCTCGGTCACGCCGCGCACGATGTGCCCGCTCAGACGGTCGCTGGGGCGCACGCTGCGTTCGAGATTCACGCGGTCGCCCGGGCGGAGGTCGCCCAGCGCCGAACGCCGGTACGTCTCCGGCATCAGGTTCGCGAAAAAGGTGTCGCCCTCCATCTCCGCCACCGTCAGGTCGACGCCGTTGATGGCGATGGAGTCTCCGAGCGCGGAGTCGCTCACGACCATGGGCGCGCGGATCAGCAGGCGGCCTTCGCCGCTTTCGAGGACGGTGCCAAGCTCTTCGATGATGCCGGTGAACATCCCGCCTCGCGCTTTCGCTACAGAACGCGCCGGAGATGACGGGAAAGGCGGTACCAGCGGCATGCCGCCAGCGGCGGCCGCTCGGTCGTTCTCTCCCATCCGGACTTTGACCGTCGGCCCCGGAATTCCACCGGATCAATCCGCCGAAGCGGAGTCGCGGGCTTTCACCGCCGGTGAGGATTTTCACCTCGCCCCGAGAACGTAGCCCCGATCGTTAGCGTCGGCGTTGCCATTGTCAAGGACCGCTGCCCAGCCCCGCGCGCTCGGCCAGCTTCACGAGCACGTCGTAGGTCGCGTAGGCGTCCGCGAGCGCGGTGTGCTCGCCCAGCCGCCCGATCCCCAGCCGGTCGGCCACGTGCCCGAGGTTGAAGCGGTCCACCTCGCTCCGGTCGAGGAGCCTCCGCGCGATCGTCTGCACGTCGATGGCGACATCCGCGAACGGCCAGGGCGTCCCCGTGCGCCGCGCTGTCTCCGCCAGGAAGGCCATGTCGCCGCCGATGCCCCAGCCCGCGATCGTCGCCCCCCGACCCAGCTCGGCCAGTTGCGAGAACGCCTCCTCCAGCGGTACCGCGTCGCGCCACTTGCGCGCCGAGTACCCCGCGACCTTGAGCGCTCGCACGTTGGCGGTGCCGATGTGCAGCGGCCGCACCCGCGCCCCCCACGACCCCTGCTCCGGGAACCCCGCATCGACCGACGCGAGCACGCCCCCGATGTCGATCACCTCGTGCTCGCGCGCGCTCGGGCCGCTCATCTCCAGGTCCACCACCAGCAGCGTGGCGCCGGGAGCGCCGTCATGCTGCTCGTCTCGCGGGAGGAGCGCCCCGTCCGCGGCGAGGGCGCGCCGGCCCGGCTCCAGGAAGGACTGCACCGTTTCCATGCTCACGGAGACTACCGAAATCGCCCGTGGCCATCGTGAACCCGCCTTCGCGCCTGCCGTGGACCGTGCGCTACCATGACGGCCATGCCCGATCCCTCCCAGGAAGCCCAGCAGTTCTTCGCCGAGCGTTACGGCATCGACTCCGCCCGTATCGCCTCCCTCCTCTCCGACGCCCTCGCCCAGGGCGGCGACTTCGCCGAGCTCTTCTTCGAGCACCGCACCAACGGCGCCATCAGCCTGGAAGACCAGCAGATCAAGTCCGCCCTCCGCAGCGTCGAGCAGGGCGTCGGCATCCGCGTGGTGAAGGGCGACAGCATCGGCTACGCCTACACCGAATCCCTCGACCCCGAGGCCATGCGCCTCGCCGCCGGCACCGCCGCCCGCATCGGGGACGGGGGCGACCGCCCCACCGCCTTCGACACGACCCCCGTCGGTGCGGGCGAGAGCCGGTACGGCGAGGAAGCGCTGCTCAGCGACGAGCCCGCCGCCGCCAAGGTCGCGCTCCTCGAGCGCGCCGACCGCGCCGCGCGCGCCTACGACCCCAGCATCGCCCGCGTCGACGCCAGCATCGCCGACGAGCGCAAGGTCGTCCTCGTCGCCCGCAGCGACGGCCAGATCGTCGGCGACGTGCAGCCGCTCATGCGCTTCAACGTGATGGCCCTCTCCCAGCGCGATGAGAACCGCCAGACCGCCCGCACGGGCGGCGGCGGCCGCCTCGGCGTCGAGTACTTCGATCGCGTCACGCCCGAGGACACCGCCCGCGAGGCCGCCCGCCAGGCCGTCCTCCTCCAGGACGCCGTCGACGCGCCCGCGGGGGAAGTGCCCGTCGTCCTCGCCGCCGGTGACAGCGGCATCCTCCTGCACGAGGCCATCGGCCATGGCCTCGAGGCCGACTTCAACCGCAAGGGCACCAGCAACTACACCGACCGCATCGGCCAGTCCGTCGCCAGCGAGTTCGTCACCGTCATCGACGACGCGACCGTCGAGCAGTCGCGCGGCTCCATCAACATCGACGACGAGGGCAACCCTTCGAAGAGCAACACCCTCATCGAGGGGGGCATCCTCCGCGGCTATCTCCACGACGAGATCAGCGCCCGCCACTTCGGCGTCGAGCCCACCGGCTCGGGCCGCCGCCAGTCCTTCAAGCACCCCATCATGCCGCGCATGACGAACACCTACATGCTCCCCGGCCCCTCCACCCCCGACGAGGTCGTCGGCAGCGTCGAGCGCGGCATCTACTGCGTCTCCTTCTCCGGCGGCCAGGTCAACATCTCGAACGGCGACTTCGTCTTCTCCACCACCGAGGCCTACCTCATCGAGAAGGGCCGGATCACGGCTCCCCTGCGCACCACCAACCTCATCGGGAACGGCCCCGAAGCCCTCTCCCGCGTGAGCATGGTCGCCAACGACTACGCCCTCTCCGACGGCCGCTGGACCTGCGGCAAGGAGGGCCAGTCGGTGCCCGTCGGCGTCGGTCTCCCGACCGTCCTCGTCTCCGCCATGACCGTGGGCGGTACCCAGCTTGGCTGAGACGACTCCCCTCGAACTCGCGGGCCGCGCCGTCGAGCTCGCCGCCGCGCGCGGCGCCGAGCAGTGCGACGCCATCGCCTTCTCCCACACCGAGTCGACCGTCTCCATCCGCCTCGGCGAGATCGAGAAGCTGATCGAGGCGACCTCCCACTCCCTCGGCCTGCGCGTCATCACCGGCGGGCGCACGGCCGTCTGCTCGACCAGCGACTTCACGCCCGCCGCCTTCGAGCAGTTCGTCGGCGAGACCGTCGAGCTGGCGCGCATCTCCGCCCCCGACGAGTACGCCGGCCTGCCCGAACCCGAGCAACTCGCCTCCGGCGGCGGCGGCTCCCTCCAGCTCTACGACGAGCGCATCGAGAGCCTGCCCCTCGACGACCGCATCGACATGGCCCGCGCCTGCGAGGCCGCCGCCCTCGGCTTCGACCCGCGCATCACCAACTCGGAGGGCGCCAGCCTCTCCACCCGCGTCGGCGAGGTCGCCCTCGCCAACTCGCGGGGCTTCGCCGCCGGCTACCCCGCCACCTCCATCTCCCTCTCCACCGAAGCCCTCGCCGACGACGAGGACGGCAAGAAGCGCAACGCCTGGTGGTTCAGCGCCGAACGCAACCTCCGCAGCCTCCTCGATCCCGAGACGCTCGGGCGCATCGCCGCCCAGCGCGCCGTCGATCAGCTCGGCGCGCGCAAGACCGACACGAAGCGCGTCCCCGTCATCTTCGAGCCGATGATGGCCGCCCGCCTCGCCGGCGATGTCGCCGGCTGCGCCACCGGCGGCGCCCTCTACCGGGGCGCCACCTTCCTCGCCGGGCGCACGGACGAAGCCATCGGCTCGCCCCTCGTCACGATCGTCGACGACCCCACGCGCCCCGCCCGCGCCGGCTCCCGCCCCTTCGACGGCGAGGGCGTGGCCGCCCGCCGCAACGTCCTCTTCGAGGAAGGCCGCTTCGAGGGCTTCCTCTTCGATTGCTACACCGCCCGCCGCATGGACGCCCGCACCACGGGCAGCGCCCAGCGCGGCGTCTCCTCCCTCCCCGAGCCCGGCCCCGCCAACCTCATCTTCGAGGCGGGCGAAACCCCCGCCGAGGACATCGTCGCGGACACGCGGGAGGGCCTGCTCGTCACCGCCCTCATGGGCTTCGGCTTCAACCCCACCACCGGCGACTACTCCCGCGGGGTCGGCGGCTTCTGGATCGAGAACGGCGCCATCGCCTACCCCGTCGCCGAGGCCAACATCTCCGGCGATGTCGCCTCCATGCTCGGGAAGGTGGACGCCGTGGGCAGCGACCTGACCTGGTTCGGCTCCTCCGCCGCCCCCACCGTGCGCATCGCCGAGATGACCGTCTCCGGCGTCTGACGTGTCCCTCCCGCCCTATTTCGCCTACGGCTCCAACATGGCCTCCTCGCAGATGGCCGACCGCTGTCCCGGGGCCGTCTGCCTCGGGGTTGCCCGCCTCCCCGGCTACCGCCTCGCCTTCGACGCCTGGAGCAACCGCCGCGGCGGCCTCGTCGCCGACGTCCTCCCCGCCCCCGGCTCCGACGTCTGGGGCGTCCTCTGGCAGGTCACCGACGAGCACGCCGAGGCCCTCGACCGCTACGAGGGCGTCGCCCGCGGCCAGTACCGCCGCGAGGACGTGCGCGTCGAATCCGCCGCCGGCGAGACGATCGAGGCCTTCGCCTACGTCATCTGCGACCCCGGCGAGGAGGGGCCCACGACCGACGGCTACCGGGCGCTCCTGCTCGAGGGGGCCCGTGAGCACGGCCTCCCCGCAGGCTGGGTTAAGGCCATCGAGGCCGTACCCACGCTCCCGTCTCGCCCCTCGCCTCCCGCTCCCCCTACACTGAAGCCGTGACAGCCGACCCCTCCTCGTCCCCCACCGCCGCCGACGTTCGCCGCTACCGGCGCAACCTCCAGGAGGAGGTCGACGGCCAGACGCTCTACCTCCTCCTCGCCGAAGCCGAGGAAGACGCCAACCTGAAGAGCGTCTTCGAGCGCCTCGCCGAGAGCGAGAAGCGCCACATCGACCTCTGGCAGGAGAAGCTGCGCGAGGCCGGCGCGGACGTTCCCGACTTCCGCCCCGGCATGCAGGTGCGCGTCCTCGGCTGGCTCGCGCGCCGTTTCGGCACCGGGTTCGTGACACCCCTCGTCGAGCGCATGGAGCTCAACGCCGTCACCATGTACGACGACCAGCCCGAGGCGATCGAAGAAGGTCTCCCCGGCTCCGAGCGCTCCCACGCCCGCCTCTTCCAGGAGCTTGGCCGCCAGCCCGGCGGGGGCGTCGACGTCGCCCGCCTCGAAGGGCGCCACCGCAGCGCTTCCGGCAACGCCCTCCGCGCCGCCGTCCTCGGCGCCAACGATGGCCTGGTTTCCAACCTCAGCCTCGTCATGGGCGTCGCCGGCGCCGACCCCGGGCGCGAGTTCGTCGCCCTCGCCGGCATCGCGGGTCTCCTCGCGGGCGCCATCAGCATGGCGCTCGGCGAGTGGATCAGCGTCCTCAGCAGCCGCGAGGCCTTCGACCGCCAGGTCGAGATCGAGCGCGAGGAGCTTGAGATGAACCCCGAGGAGGAGCGCGCCGAGCTCGTCCTCATCTACCAGGCCAAGGGCCTCTCCGAGGAAGCCGCCCGGATCACCGCCGACCGCGTCTTCGAGAACCGCGAGACCGCCCTCGACACCCTCGTGCGCGAGGAGTTGGGCATGGCCGAGGAGAGCGCCGCCAGCCCCACCGTGGCCGCCGTGACCTCGTTCCTGCTGTTCGCCGTGGCCGCCCTCATCCCCGCCTTCCCCTGGTTCTTCGCCGATGGCGGGCTGGCCATCGGCCTCAGCCTCGGCCTCGGCGCCGCCGGCCTCTTCCTGCTGGGCGCGGCCGTCACCCTCTGGACCGGGCGCTCCGCCCTCTACTCGGGCGCGAGGCAGCTCGCCCTCGGACTCGCCGCCGCCGGGATCACCTACGGAATCGGCACCGCCCTCGGCGTCGCCATCGACATCTAGCGCGCGCTTGCGCCTCCCCGCCTCCCGCTCGATACTGAGCGCTCTGGTGGCTAGAGCGAGGTGGCCCCACCCGTTCCCATCCCGAACACGGAAGTGAAACGCCTCAGCGCCGACGATACTGCCCGGGTAACTGGGTGGGAAAATAGGCCGCCGCCGGGTCTCACGACTTCCCCCGACCCCGTTGCTCCCCGTTCGCTGCCGTAAGCGCCCTCGTTTCGCACCTTGATCAAGGCGCTGCTACAATCGAGGCCACATCAGCGGCCGTCCTCTCGCCTCATCATCAGACGGGCAACGCGGTCAAACGGAGCCCACCAGTGTCCACCGACGAACAGGCCCCCGAGGCCACCACCGGCGCCCCCCCCGCCCCCGCGGGTGTCGCCGATCCCCCCGCCACCCCCGAACCGGCCCCCGAGTCCCCTCCTCCCGCCCCCGAAGCGGCCCCGCCGACACCGGCGCCGGCCCCTGCCGCGCAACCCGAGCCCAGCGCCGAGATGGACATGGCCGCCCTTCTCGAAACCGAAGCCGCCCAGCCCAGCAGCCTGCGGCGCGGCGAGATCATCGAGGGCGTCGTCATGGGCGCCTCGCCCGACGGCGTCATCGTCGATGTCGGCACCAAGACCGAGGCCGTCATCCCCCAGAGCGAGATGCTCTCCATGGGCGTCGAGGGCCAGAGCCGCCTGAAGGCGGGCGATACCGTCCGCGTCATGGTCCTCCAGCCCATGAGCTCCGAGGGCCACGGCGTCGTCTCCCTCGACCGCGCCCGCGGCGAGGAGGGCTGGGAGATCCTGGCCGGCCGCCTCGAGTCCGGCGAGATCTTCTCCGCCGAGATCGTCGGCCATAACCGCGGCGGCGTGCTCGCCAACGTGGAGGGCGTCAACGCCTTCATCCCCCTCTCCCAGATTGACAGCATCCGCCGCGACAACCCCGATGCCGCCAGCGCCCTCGCCACCCTCGTCGGCAAGGAAGTGCGCCTCAAGGTCATCGAGCTGAACCGCCGCAAGAACCGCGCCATCCTCTCCGAGCGCGCCGCCATGACCGAATGGCGCCGCGAGCAGAAGGAGCGGATCATCCATGAGCTCCAGGAAGGCGAGATCCGCGAGGGCCGCATCTCCTCCATCACCGATTTCGGCGTCTTCGTCGATCTCGGCGGCGCCGACGGCCTCGCCCACCTCACCGAGCTCACCTGGGAGCGCGGCAAGAAGGCGAAGGACCTCTTCAAGGTCGGCGACGAGGTCAAGGCCTACGTCCTCCGGGTCGACCGCGAGGCGCGCAAGATCTCGCTCTCACTCAAGCGCGCCCACCCCGAGGAGTGGGACAGCGCCGTCGACCGTTTCGTCATCGGCCAGGTGCTGATTGGGCGCGTCACCAAGCTCATGCCCTTCGGCGCGTTCGTGCGCCTCGACGGTCCCATCGAGGGCCTCATCCACATCTCCGAGATCACGAACCGCCGCATCCAGCACCCCCGCGAGGTGCTGGAGGAAGGCAACGTGGTGCCGGTCAAGCTCGTCCGCATCGAGAAGGACCGCCACCGCCTCGGCCTCAGCCTCCGCCAGGCGCGCAACGACGCCGAGGCGATGGGCTTCGGCTTCGACCGCAACGGCTCCGTCGTCGATTGGCCCGACGACGTGCGCGAGGAGTTCGGGCTGGACAAGCGCGACGCCTCCCAGACGCGCTCGCAGCCGCGCACGGCGCAGGAGACGGTCGAGCAGGCCGTCGCCAACGACCCCGAGCCCGTCTCGGCGTTCGCCCACGCCTTCGCCCAGGCGCTCGAAAACGCCGACTCCGGCAACGCCCTGAACCTCGCGGACGGCGAGGAAGCCGCCGCCGAGGCCGGCGACGAGCCCGCTGCCGAAGCGGCAGAGGAAGCAACCGCTGAGGTTACCGACGAGCCCGCTGCCGAGGTGACCGAGGAAGCGACCGCTGAGGCTGCTGACGAGCCCGCGGCCGAGGTGACCGAGGAAGCAACCGCTGAGGCGGCTGACGAGCCCGCGGCTGAGGTTGCAGAGGAAGCGACCGCCGAGGCGGGCGACGAGCCCGCTGCCGAAGCGAGCGACGAAGCGCCGGCCGCGACGACCGAGGAGGCCGCTCCAGCCGAGGGCGAGGAACCGGCCGAAGAGGCAGTGAGCGAGAGCGCCGCGGAGGCGGAAACGCCCGCCGCGGAAGCAGTGACGGCATCCGGCGAAGGTGGCGCGTCCACCAGGGCCGGGGACTAGCGGGAGGGAACGCCATGGCCGACCGATTCGACAAGTTCACGGAACGCGCCCGGCGTGTGCTCACCCTTGCCCAGGAAGAGGCTCACCGCTTCAACCACAACTACATCGGCACTGAGCACATCCTCCTCGGCCTCGTGCGCGAGGGCGACGGCGTCGCCGCCAAGGTGCTCTCCAACCTCGGCGTCGAGCTGAACAAGGTCCGCTCCGCCGTCGAGTTCATCATCGGCCGCGGCGACCGCACCGTGCTCGGCGAGATCGGGCTCACCCCGCGCGCCAAGAAGGTCATCGAGCTTGCCGTCGACGAGGCTCGCCGCCTCGGCCACAGCTACATCGGCACCGAGCACCTGCTCCTCGGCCTCGTGCGCGAGGGCGAGGGCATTGCCGCCGGCGTCCTCGAGAGCCTCGGCGTCAATATCGAGCGCGTCCGCGCCGAGACGACCCGCATCCTCAGCCAGTCCTCTCCCCAGGCTGCCGGCACGGCCGCCGGCGGCACCCGCCAGGCGAGCCGCACCCCGACGGTCGATCAGCTCGGCATCGAGCTGACCGCCGCCGCCAGCTCCGGCCAACTCGACCCCGTCATCGGGCGCTCCACCGAGCTGGAGCGCGTCGTCCAGATCCTCTCGCGCCGCACCAAGAACAACCCCGTCCTCATCGGCGAGCCCGGCGTCGGCAAGACCGCCATCGCCGAGCTGCTCGCCCAGCGCATCAGCAGCGGCGACGTCCCCGAGACCCTCGCCGAGAAGCGCCTCCTGACCCTCGATATCGGCTCGCTCGTGGCCGGCACCAAGTACCGCGGCGAGTTCGAGGAGCGCCTCAAGAAGGTCATCGAGGAGATCAAGACCGCGGGCAACTGCATCCTCTTCGTGGACGAGCTGCACATGCTCGTCGGCGCCGGCGCGGCCGAGGGCGCCGTGGACGCCGCCAACATCCTCAAGCCCGCCCTCGCCCGGGGCGAGCTCCAGTGCATCGGCGCCACCACCCTCGATGAGTACCGCAAGCACATCGAGCGCGACGCCGCCCTCGAACGCCGCTTCCAACCCATCGTGGTCGACGAGCCCACGGTTGAGGAGACGGTCGAGATCCTGCGCGGCATCCGCCGGCGCTACGAGGAGCACCACAACCTCAAGATCAGCGACGACGCCCTCGCCGCCGCCGCCCGCATGTCCGACCGCTACGTGACCGAGCGCTTCCTGCCCGACAAGGCCATCGACCTCATCGACGAGGCCTCAAGCCGCGTGCGCATCCGCCGCGCCGCCACCCCGCCCTCCATGCAGGAGGCGCTCAAGGGGCTCGAAAGCCTCCGCCGCGAGCGTGACCAGGCCACCGAGGCCCAGCAGCTCGAGTACGCCTCCGAGCTCACCGATCGCGAGCAGAAGCTCCAGATCAAGATCGACGAGATGGGCGAGTGGAGCGAGGGGACCGGCGGCGTCGCCACCCCCATCGTCAGCGAAGAAGACATCGCCGAGGTCGTCGCGATGTGGACCGGCATCCCCGCCGCCCAGATCGCGAGCGAGGAGAGCGCCCGCCTCCTCAAGATGGAGAGCGCCCTCCGCACCAAGGTCATCGGCCAGGACGAGGCGATCGAGTCGATCGCGCGCTCCGTGCGCCGTGCGCGCGCCGGGCTCAAGGACCCGCGCCGCCCCATCGGCGTCTTCCTCTTCCTCGGTCCCACGGGCGTGGGCAAGACGTACCTCGCCCAGCAGCTCGCCGAGTTCATGTTCGACTCCCAGGACAACATGATCAGGCTCGACATGAGCGAGTTCAGCGAGCGCCACACCGTCGCCCGCCTCATCGGCGCCCCTCCCGGCTACGTCGGCTACGACGACGGCGGCCAGCTCACCGATACCGTCCGCCGCCGCCCCTACTGCCTTATCCTGCTCGATGAGATCGAGAAGGCGCACCCGGACGTGTTCAACCTGCTCCTCCAGATCTTCGACGAGGGCCGCCTCGCCGACGCCAAGGGGCGCAAGGTCGATTTCCGCAACACCATCATCATCATGACCTCGAACGTGGGCTCCGACCTGATCAAGCGCGACTCCAACCTCGGGTTCGCCATCAGCCAGGACGAGGTGCAGACGCACGAGGATCGCTACAAGCGCATGAAGGACAAGGTGCTCAGCGAGCTGAAGAACGTCTTCAAGCCCGAGTTCCTCAACCGCGTCGATAGCACCGTCGTCTTCCACGCCCTCACGCCCGAGCACATCCGCCGGATTGTCGACCTCGAGCTGTCGCAGGTGGAGCGCCGCCTTGCCCTCCGGGCCGTCACCTTCGATGTGACCGACGCGGCCAAGGACTGGCTGGGCGACAAGGGCTACGACCAGGTGTTCGGCGCCCGGCCGCTGCGCCGCGTCATCCAGGACAACATCGAGGACCGTATCAGCGAGATGCTCCTGGGCGGCGAGTTCGGCACCGGCGACCGGCTCATGATCGACCGCGATCCCGATGGGGACGGGCTCACGATCAAGCCCGTCAGCTCGCCCGCGCCCGTCGGCTGATCCGACCCCGTGGCAGGGCGCGGAAACCTTGCGTTTTCGCGCCCTGGGACGTTGACAGTGGACGGCCCTTGCCGTAGCCTCAGAGTGGCGTGCTGTGCCATCGCGCAGAACCCCCGATCCGTGACCTTGCCGAACTGTGCCATTCAGACCCCACGACCTGAAGGAGTCGCCAGTACATGACCGCGACACTTGATGGGACGCGGACGGGCGAGCGCGCCCCGCTCGCCGTCCAGTCGTTCAGCACCATCTCCAACGTCCTTGAGATCCCGAGCCTCATCAAGCTCCAGCTCGATTCCTTCGACTGGTTCAAGCGCGAGGGGCTCCGCGAGCTGCTCAACGAGCTCTCGCCGATCCAGGACTTCACCAGCACGAAGATGGACCTCATCTTCGGCGAGTACGAGTTCCGCGAGCCCAAGCACAGCCAGGAGGAGTGCCGCGAACGCGACATGACCTTCTCCGCGCCGCTCTTCGTCGATGTCGAGCTGCGCATCAAGGACTCCGGCGAGATCAAGGAACAGCGCCTCTTCTTCGGCGACTTCCCCCTCATGACCGACCGCGGCACGTTCATCATCAACGGCGCCGAGCGCGTTGTCGTGAGCCAGCTCGTGCGCTCCCCCGGCGTCTACTACACCGTCGAGACCGACGCGCAGAGTGGCCAGCGCCTCGCCAACGCCAAGCTCATCCCCAGCCGCGGCGCCTGGCTCGAGTTCGAGACCTCGGCCAAGCGCATCCTCAGCGTCAAGATCGACCGCAAGCGCAAGCTGCCCGTCTCCGTGCTCATCCGCACGATCGACGAGCCCGGCCTCCTCCCCGGCGACGCGGACAACCCCGCCTTCGCCAAGTACTTCGCCGCCCAGAAGCGCCTCGCCGAGGAAGGCACCGCCGCCGCCGAGAAAGCGCGCGACGCCGCCCGCCGCGAGTGCGAGAAGGTGCTCGGCACCGACGAGCGCGTCCTCGCCTTCTTCGAGGCCGTCGACGTCGAGGGCGACCTCTCCTACCTCACCGCCACCCTCGGCCGCCGCGAGGGCGGTCGCAACAACGATCCCTGCGAGAACAAGCACGAGGCGCTCCTCGAGCTCTACCGCAAGATCCGCCCGGGCGACCCGCCCACCCACGAGAACGCCCGCTCCCTCGTCAACCAGCTCTTCTTCAACGACCGCCGCTACGACCTCGGACGGGTCGGGCGCTACAAGCTGAACGAACGACTCGAGCTGGAAGCCAAGGGCATCGAGACCGACCAGCGCCAGCTGCGCCCCGACGACCTGATCGAGCTCACCCGCGAGCTCATCAACGTCAACCTCGGCCGCGGCGGCACCGACGACATCGATCACCTCGGCAACCGCCGCGTGCGCGCCGTGGGCGAGCTCATCCAGCAGCAGTTCCGCATCGGCCTCGTCCGCATGGAGCGCGTCGTGCGCGAGCGCATGACCATCACCGACCCTGCCGAGGCGACGCCCAGCGCCCTCATCAACATCCGGCCCGTCGTCGCCGCCATGAAGGAGTTCTTCGGCGGCAGCCAGCTCTCCCAGTTCATGGACCAGACGAACCCGCTGGCCGAGCTGACCCACAAGCGCCGCCTCAGCGCCCTCGGCCCCGGCGGCCTCTCCCGCGACCGCGCCGGCTTCGACGTGCGCGACGTGCACCACAGCCACTACGGACGCATCTGCCCCATCGAGACGCCCGAGGGTCCGAACATCGGCCTTATCGGCTCGCTCGCGACCTACGGCCGCCTCAACGACTTCGGCTTCATCGAGACGCCCTACCGCCGCGTCATCAGCGAGATGGCCTCCGATGATCCGGGGCTCACGGGCCAGGAGATCCGCGAGGACGTGATCGACGCCGACGGCAAGGTCATCGCCGCCGCCGGCACCGTCGTCGACAAGAAGACCGCCACGAGCCTGAAGAAGGCCGGCCTGCGCGTGCCCGTCCAGGCCGTCGTCGCCGGCGAGGTCACCTACCTCACCGCCCGCGAGGAGGACCGCTACGTCATCGGCCAGGCCAACACCCGCGTGGGCGAGGACGGCCGCGTGCTCGACGAGCGCGTCGAGGTGCGCGTCAACGAGGAGTTCAAGCTCGTCGCCCCGGACGAGATCGACTTCCTCGACGTCTCCCCCAAGCAGATGGTCTCCGTCGCCGCCTCGCTCATCCCCTTCCTCGAGCACGACGACGCCAACCGCGCCCTCATGGGCTCGAACATGCAGCGCCAGGCCGTTCCCCTCGTCCGCCCCGAGGCCCCGCTCGTGGGCACGGGCATGGAGGGCCGCACTGCCATCGACAGCGGCCACGTCCTCGTAGCCCGGGGCGACGGCGAGGTGGTCGAGGCGTCCGGCACCCAGGTCATCGTCGATTACGACGACACGAACCTCGGGACCGTCCGCATCCCGCTGATCAAGTTCCAGCGTTCCAACCAGGGGACCTGCCTCAACCAGCGCCCGCTCGTCTTCCGCGGCGAGCGCGTGCGCGAGAACCAGCCCCTTGTCGATAGCTCCAGCACCCAGGGCGGCGAGCTCGCCCTCGGCCAGAACGTGCTCTGCGCCTTCATGAGCTGGGAGGGCTACAACTTCGAGGACGCCATCATCATCAGCGAGAACCTCGTCCGCGAGGACAAGTTCACGTCGATCCACATCGAGAAGCACGAGATCGAGGCGCGCGACACCAAGCTCGGCGCCGAGGAGATCACGCGCGACATCCCCAACGTCGGCGAGGAAGCGCTCGCCAACCTCGATGAGGAAGGCATCATCCGCATCGGCGCCGAGGTCCGCGAGGGCGACATCCTCGTCGGCAAGATCACGCCCAAGGGCGAGACCGAGCTGACCGCCGAGGAGAAGCTCCTCCGCGCCATCTTCGGCGAGAAGGCCCGCGAGGTGAAGGACACCAGCCTGCGCCTCCCCCACGGCGAGCGCGGCAAGGTCATCGACGTTCGCGTCTTCAGCCGCGAGGACCACGAGGGCCTGCCCGCCGGCGTCAACAAGCTGGTGCGCGTCAGCACGGCCCAGCGCCGCAAGATCGCCGAGGGCGACAAGATGGCCGGGCGCCACGGCAACAAGGGCGTCATTAGCCGCATCCTCCCCCGCGAGGACCTGCCCTACCTGCCCGACGGCACCCCCGTCGACATCATCCTCAACCCCATCGGCGTCCCCAGCCGCATGAACATCGGCCAGGTGCTCGAAACGCACCTCGGCTGGGCGGCCAAGGCGCTCGGCTTCCGCGCCAGCACCCCCGTCTTCGACGGCGCCGACGACGGCGACCTCGACGACTCCCTGGCGCGCGCCTGGATGGCCGCCGAGAGCGGCGCCGTCTACTACATCGACCCGCGCGACTACGGCTTCGACGAGCCCGTCGCGGCCGAGTGGCTGCGCGAGCAGGGCTACGACCCCGGCCCCGTCTTCGACCGGCCCGAGAAGGGCGCCGCCAAGCGCGCCTGCCTCGAGATCTGGCTCAAGCAGGCCGGCGGCAAGATGAAGAAGTCCGCGACCATCGAAGACCTCGAGGAGGAGACCCAGCGCATCTTCGCCGAGACCGGCGCGGTGCCGCCCCTCTTCGGCAAGACCACCCTCTACGACGGCCGCACGGGCGAGGCCTTCGACCAGCCCGTGACCGTCGGCTACATCTACATGCTCAAGCTCATCCACCTGGTGGAGGACAAGATCCACGCCCGCAGCACGGGCCCCTACTCGCTCATCACCCAGCAGCCGCTGGGCGGCAAGGCGCAGTTCGGCGGCCAGCGCTTCGGCGAGATGGAGGTCTGGGCGCTGGAGGCCTATGGCGCCGCCCACATCCTCCAGGAGCTCCTCACCGTCAAGTCCGACGACGTCGTCGGGCGCGTCAAGACCTACGAGGCCATCGTCAAGGGCGAGGACGTGCTCGAACCGGGCGTGCCCGAGTCCTTCAAGGTGCTCGTCAAGGAGCTCCAGAGCCTCGGCCTCTCCATCGATGTCTCCAACGACTCGGGCAGCGTCTCCTTCACCGAGGAGACGGCCGGAGAGCTGCCCGAGCTCGGCATCAACCTTTCCGGATTCGAATCGGAGGATCTCTTCAATGCTCGAAGTCAATGACTTCAACCAGGTCCGCATCGGGCTCGCCAGCCCCTCCCAGATTCGCTCCTGGTCCTACGGTGAGGTCACCAAGCCGGAGACCATCAACTACCGCACGCTGAAGCCCGAGAAGGACGGCCTCTTCTGCGAGAAGATCTTCGGGCCGACCAAGGACTTCGAGTGCTACTGCGGCAAGTACAAGCGCGTCCGCTACAAGGGCATCATCTGCGACAAGTGCGGCGTCGAGGTCGCGCGCGCCAAGGTGCGCCGCGAGCGCATGGGCCACGTCGAGCTGGCCAGCCCCGTCAGCCACATCTGGTTCGTCAAGGGCACGCCCTCCAAGCTCGGCCTGCTGCTCGATATCTCGCCCCGCAACCTCGAGCGCGTCCTCTACTTCGCCCAGTACATGATCACCGAGGTCGACGACAGCCATCGCGACTTCGAGATCGAGAACCTCCAGAAGGAGCTCGCCCGCGCCATCGACGACCGGCTCGCCGACATCACCCCCGAGCGGGAGCGCCTCGAGCTGCAGCTCGAAGCCGCCCAGGAAGAGCTCGAGGCGAAGCGCGACGAGCAGATCGCGAAGCTTGAGGAGGAGCGCGCCGCCACCCGCGACTCCATCGAGGCCGAGGCCGCCCGCAACGTCGAGGCCGCCAACGAGATCATCGGCGAGCTCACCGAGCGCGACTACGTCTTTCAGGGCGAGGTCATCGTCGCCACCGGCGACAAGATGACCAAGACCGCCCGCAACAAGCTCGAGCGGGCGGGCAAGAAGAGGCTCACCGCCTTCGACAAGGAGACGAAGAAGCTCATCGAGGCCGAGCACCTCCTCGCCAAGACCGCCATGGAAGAGACCAAGGCGAGCGCCTACGACGAGCTCAACCCCCTCCAGGAGCGCGCCGCTGAGATCCGCAAGGAGACCGAGGAGCAGTTCCAGGAGCGCCTCAGCGACCTCGAGGACATCGTCGACCCCGTCCGCGCCGACCGCATCGAGCTGCTGACCGAGACCCGCTACCGCGAGCTCTCCGACATGTTCGGGCACGTCTTCAAGGCGGCCATGGGCGCCGAGGCCGTCCTCAGCGTCCTCGAACGCCTCGACCTCGACGCCCTGCGCGCCAAGCTCAAGACGGAGCTCGCCTCCGCCAGCGGCCAGCGCCGCAAGAAGGCGACCAAGCGCCTCCAGGTCGTCGAGGACCTGATCGAGTCCGGCAACAAGCCCGACTGGATGATCTTCGAGGTCCTGCCCGTGCTCCCGCCCGAGCTGCGCCCCATGGTCCAGCTCGACGGCGGCCGCTTCGCCACGAGCGACCTGAACGACCTCTACCGCCGCGTCATCAACCGCAACAACCGCCTGAAGCGGCTGCTCGACCTCGGCGCCCCCGAGATCATCATCCGCAACGAGAAGCGCATGCTGCAGGAGGCCGTCGACAGCCTCGTCGATAACGGCCGCCGCGGGCGCGCCGTCAGCGGCAGCGGCAACCACAAGCTGAAGAGCCTCAGCGACATGCTCAAGGGCAAGCAGGGCCGCTTCCGCCAGAACCTGCTCGGCAAGCGCGTCGACTACTCGGGCCGCTCCGTCATCGTGGTCGGGCCCGAGCTGAAGCTGCACCAGTGCGGCCTGCCCAAGAAGATGGCGCTCGAGCTGTTCAAGCCGTTCGTCATGCACTCGCTCGTGGCGAAGGGCCTCGCCCACAACATCAAGAGCGCCAAGCGCATCGTCGAGCGCGCCCGCCCCGAGGTCTGGGACGTGCTCGACGAGGTCATCCAGGACCGCCCGGTGCTGCTCAACCGCGCGCCCACCCTCCACCGGCTCGGCATCCAGGCCTTCCAGCCGGTGCTCATCGAGGGCTCCGCGGTCCAGCTCCACCCGCTCGTCTGCGCCGCCTTCAACGCCGACTTCGACGGCGACCAGATGGCCGTGCACGTGCCCCTCAGCCGCGAGGCCGTGGCCGAGGCCCGGCAGATCCTGCTCTCCACCAAGAACCTGCTGTCCCCGGCCAGCGGCGACCCGACCGTCACCCCCACCCTCGACATGGTCCTCGGCTCCTACTACATGACCGAGGTCAGCGAGAGCGCCCGCGGCGCCTTCGTCGAGCCCAACGGCGCCCCCGCGCGCGGCATCTACGCCTCCTTCGACGAGGCCAAGCTCGCCTTCGACCTCGGCGCCGTCGACCTGCGCGCCCCCATCAAGGTGCGCACCGACCGGCCCGCCGCCGACAGCACCGACAGCGAGGAGGCCGGCGGACCGGCCGCCGCGCTGGACGAGCCGCGGCTGCTGGAGACGACCATCGGGCGCATCATCTTCAACGAGGTCCTCCCCGAAGACCTGCCCTTCCAGAACTACACGATGGACCGCCCCGCCCTGCGCCGCCTCGTCGCCCTCGTCTACCGCGAGCTCGGCAGCGAGGCGACGGCGGAGGTCGTCGACCGCATCAAGGAGGTCGGCTTCCGCTTCGCCACGCAGAGCGGCGTCACCATCGCCATTCACGAGATCGTGGTGCCCCACCACAAGAAGGAGCTCATCGCGGAGGCCGACCAGGAGGTCGCCGACCTCGAGGAGCAGTACCAGATGGGGCTCATCACCGAGGAAGAGCGCTACCAGGGCGCTGTCGAGGTCTGGACCGAGACGACCCGCCGCATCGAGAACGACATCGCCGAGAGCCTTTCCGAGTACGGCTCGCTCAACTACATGGCCAGCTCGGGCACGAAGGGCAACATCACCCAGATCCGGCAGATGGCGGGCATGCGCGGCCTCATGGCCGACCCCCACGGCCAGATCATCGCCGAGCCCATCCGCGCCTCCTTCCGCGAGGGGCTCACGGTGCTGGAGTACTTCATCTCCACCCACGGCGCCCGCAAGGGTCTCGCCGATACCGCCCTCCGCACCGCCGACTCCGGCTACCTCACCCGCCGCCTGATCGACGTCTCCCAGGACGTCATCATCATCGACAACGACTGCGAGACGACGACCGGCCTCTGGATCGAGCAGCGCGACGAGCGCGAGACGATGGAGGACTTCCGCGACCGCATCGTCGGCCGCTACGCCGCCGCCCCCGTGGCCGACGACTCGACCGGCGAGATCATCGTCGACCGCAACGAGGAGATCGACGAGGCCGTCGCCGACCGTCTCGAGGCGATCGAGGTGGCGCGCGTCTACGTGCGCACGCCGATGTCCTGCGAGGCCGAGCGCGGCATCTGCCAGCTCTGCTACGGCCGCGACCTCGCCCGGGGCGAGCTCGTGCGCCCGCGCACGGCCGTCGGCATCATCGCCGCCCAGTCCATCGGCGAGCCGGGCACCCAGCTCACGATGCGCACCTTCCACACCGGCGGCGTCGCCGGCACGACCGACATCACGAGCGGCCTCCCCCGCGTCGAGGAGCTGTTCGAGGCCCGCGTCCCCAAGGGCGAGGCCATCATCAGCGAGATCGACGGCGTCGTGGAGGTGCTTGAGGACGGCGGCCAGCGCCTCGTCCGCGTCTCCAACGTCGATACGGTCATCGAGGAGTACAAGATTCCCACCGGCGCGAAGGCCCAGGTTGCCGATGGCGACCACGTCGTCGCCGGCAGCGTCCTCGCCGCCGCCCCCGAGGCGGACAAGCAGGAGGACGCGGAGGAGGGCGCCGAGGTCTCGACCGAGCTCCTCTCCACCATCCCCGGCATCGTGCGGATGAAGGGCCGCAAGACCCTCCAGGTCGTGTTCGAGGACCGCGAGGACCGAGAGTACGCCATTCCCGCCGCCGCCCGCCTGCTCGTCGGCTCGGGCGAGGCCATCGACGCCGGCGCCCAGATCACCGAGGGCGCGAAGAACCCCCAGCACATCCTCTCCATCCAGGGCCGCGACGCCGTTCGCCGCTACATGGTCGACGAGGTGCAGAAGGTCTACCGCTCCCAGGGCGTGAACATCAACGACAAGCACATCGAGGTCATCACCCGCCAGATGCTGCGCCGCGTGCGCGTCGACCACCCCGGCGACACCGGCCTGCTTCCGGGCGACCTCATCGACCGGCGCGAGTTCGAGGAGATCGTCGCGAGGGTCGTGGCCGAGGGTGGCGATCCCGCCACCGCCCAGCCCGTTCTCCTCGGCGTCACCAAGGCCTCGCTCAACACGAGCTCGTGGCTCGCCGCCGCCTCCTTCCAGGAGACGACGCGCGTCCTCACGAACGCCGCCGTCGAGGGCAAGATCGACAGGCTCGTCGGTCTCAAGGAGAACGTCATCATCGGCAAGCTCATCCCCGCCCGCGCGGAGATCGAGGTGCCCCGCCGCGAGTTCGTGCCCGAGCTCGACCTGCCGGAGTCCCTCGAGTTCGATGAGGAAGCCGAGCTGGAGCGCATGCTCGCCGAGAGCGAGGCCGGCGCCGCCGTCGCGGTCCAGAACCCCGACGCGCTGGCGTCCTTCGCCGACGAGAGCGAGTCCGGCTAGAACCGCGGGGGCGGCGTCGTAGCCTCGCTACGGCGCCGCTTCCAGCAACACCACCGCCGTCGCCCCGATCGCCTCGCCGCGGCCGATCGCGTCCAGCCCCTCCCCGCTCTTCGCCTTCACGTTCACCCGAGCCGCGTCCACGCCCGCGATGCTAGCGACGCTCTCGCGGATTGCCGGCAGGTGACGCGCGAGCCGCGGTCGCTCCGCCCGCACGGTCGCATCGATGTTCGCGAGCGCCCACCCCTCCTCCAGCGTCATCCGCAGCGCCTCCGTCAGGAACAGGCTGCTGTCCGCCCCCGCCCAGCGCTCGTCCGAGCTGGGGAAGTGCGCGCCCAGGTCCCCCAGCCCCGCCGCCCCCAGTACCGCGTCCGCGATCGCGTGCAGGAGCACGTCCGCGTCGCTGTGCCCGGCCAGCCCCACCGCCCCCTCGATCGTGACCCCGCCCAGCACGAGCGATCGCCCGTCCTCCACGCGGTGCAGGTCCTCCCCCATCCCGACGCGCATCAGCCCTCGCCCCGCTCCGCCAGCAGCGCCCGCGCCAGCGTCAGGTCGATCGGGCGCGTCACCTTCAGGTTGGCGGGATCGCCCTCGACCACCCGCACCTCCAGCCCCGCCCGCGCGAGCATGGCCGCGTCGTCCGTCTCGTCCCCCTCGGAGAGCGCCGCCGCCTCCAGCCACGCCTCGCGACGCACCACCTGCGGCGTCTGCGCCGCCCGCAGCCGGCCCCGGTCCGGGCTGCCCGAGATCGTGGCGCCCTCCACCTCCTTGATCGTGTCCGTCACCGGCCCGACCAGGATCGCCCCCGCCGCCCGCTCCGCCTCCGCCACGCACGCGTCGATGAGCGCCGGCGTCGCCAGCGGCCGCGCCCCGTCGTGAATCGCGACGTACTCGCTCGTGACCGCCCGCAGCCCCGCCTCCACGCTGTCCCGTCGCCTCGCGCCTCCCGGCACGACCGCCGCCAGCGCCTCCCCCAGCACCTCCCGCCCGATCGCCTCCAGCGCTCCCAGCAGGTCCTCCCGCCCCACGATCGCGACCCGCCCGACCGATTCCGCCTCCGCCAGCGCCGCCAGCGACCATGCGACCAGGGGCCGCCCGTTCAGGTCGGCCAGCAGCTTGTCCCCCTCCCCGAAGCGCGTGGAGCGCCCTGCTGCGACCACCACGGCCTCGACCTGCATGGCCGCACACTACACCGACGCCCGCTACCATGTGAGTGGCGCGGCTCACCCCGCCGCACGAGGAATCGATGAGCGTCGAGATCGACCACCTGCTCGCTCGCGTCACCAAACCCGGCCGCTACACGGGCGGCGAGTGGAACTCGGTCACGAAGGACTGGGACGCCGCCGCCGTGCGCATCGCCCTTGCCTACCCCGACGCCTACGACATCGGCATGTCGAACATGGGTCTCGGCATCCTCTACGACCTCCTCAACGCCCAGCACGACGTGGTCTGCGAACGCGTCTTCGCGCCCTGGCCCGACATGGAAGCGGAGATGCGCCGCGAGGGCGCGCCCCTCTGGAGCCTCGAGACGCGCCACCCCGTGCGCGACTTCGACATGCTCGGCTTCACCCTCCAGTACGAGCTGACCTACACGAACATCCTCAACATGCTCGATCTCGCGGGCATCGCGCCCCGCTCCCGCGACCGCGGCGAGGACGACCCCATCGTCATCGCCGGCGGGAGCTGCGCCTTCAACCCCGAGCCGCTCGCCCCCTTCATCGACGCCTTCGTGCTCGGCGAGGGCGAAGAGGCCATCGGCGAGCTTGCCGGCCTCGTCCGCGCCTGGAAGCGCGACGGCGCGCCCCGCGCCGCCCGCCTCCGCGACCTGCTCGCGATGCCGGGCGTGTACGTGCCATCGTTTTACGAGGCGCGCTACGACGACCTCGGCCACTTCGCCGCCCTCGAACCTACCGACGCGGCCGCCCCGCCCGTCGTCCAGCGCCGCGTCGTCGAGGCGCTGCCCCCCGCCCTCACGAAGCCGATCGTGCCCTTCCTCCAGACCGTTCACGACCGCGCCGCCGTCGAGATCCAGCGCGGCTGTACGCAGGGCTGCCGCTTCTGCCAGGCCGGCATGATCTACCGGCCCACGCGCGAGCGCAGCCCCGAGGAGGTCGTCGACGCGACCCGCAAGCTGCTCGCCAGCACCGGCTACGAGGAGCTCTCCCTGCTCTCCCTCAGCACGACCGACCACAGCCGCATCGTGCCCATGGTCGAGGCGCTCACGACCACCTTCCCCGACCTCAAGATCTCCCTGCCCAGCACGCGCGTCGACAGCTTCTCCGTCGATGTCGCCAATGCCATCGCGAAGGGCAAGAAGCACACCCTCACGCTCGCCCCCGAGGCCGGCAGCCAGCGCCTCCGCAACGCCATCAACAAGCTCGTCAGCGAGGACGACCTCTTCGGCGCCGCCTCCAATGCCTTCGCCCGCGGCTGGACGAGCGTCAAGATGTACTTCATGGTCGGCCTCCCCTCCGAGACCCTCGACGATGTCGAGGGCATCGTCGACCTCGGCCGCCGCGTGAAGGAGATCGGCCGCGAGCACGCCGGCAAGCGCGCTCGCGTGCGGGTCAGCACCAGCAACCATGTGCCCAAGGCGCACACGCCCTTCCAGTGGGCCCGCCAGGAGACCGCCGCGGAGCTGACTCCCAAGCACCGCCTCCTCAAGGACGGCTGCCGCGCCGCCGGGGTCGACTTCAGCTGGAACGACCCCGCCGACAGCCGCATCGAGGTCGTCCTCAGCCGCGGCGATCGCCGTGTCGCCGAGGCCGTCGAACGCGCCTGGCGCGCGGGCGCCACCTTCGACGCCTGGAGCGAGCACTTCCGCCCCGAGCTCTGGAACGACGCCTTCGCCGCCACCGGCGTCGGTGCGGACTGGTTCGCCCACGAGGAGTGGGACACCTTCGCCCCCCTCCCCTGGGACCACGTCGCCAGCGGGGTCAACAAGAGCTACCTGCGCGGCCAGTGGCGCGACGTCTTCCGCGAGCACACCGTCGGCGACTGCCACCACGGCGCCTGCAACGTCTGCGGCGTCCAGGACGCGCCCGTGGCCGACTGCGTGGTCAAGGTCGGCGAGCTGATCGAGCTGCGCCGCGGCTCCCGCACCTTCGAAGGCGAACCCCTCGAGCTCGTCTAACCCACGCCACCGCCCCCAAGAGCCGGGAGCCAAAAGCCAGTAGCCCGATCACCGTCTATACTCGTCAGGCGTGAGCCTTACCGCGGAATACCGCACACAGCTGGTCGCCCGGCTCCGCGCCACCACCGCCGACCTTTCCTGGGCCGTGCGCGACCTGCCCGGCGACCAGCACCACTGGACCTCCGACCCCGACGAGTGGTCCATCCACGAGCAGGTCGCCCACCTCATCGACATGGAAGAGCGCGTCTACCTGCCCCTCCTCCGATGGGCCGCCATCCCCGACATGCTCGAACCGGCCGACTACAGCCGCCGCCTCTGGCGCGACGAACGCTACGACGCCAGCGTCCCCCTCGGTGACCTGCTGGAGCAGCTCGGGCGCGTGCGCGACGAGGAGTTCGACGTCTTCCGCCAGCTCGACGACACGAACTGGCTTCGCCTGCGCGACGACGGCCGCTGGGGTCCCGTGACCTGCCAGTGGATCGCCGAAGTCGTCTACCGCCACGCCCTCGACCACCTGCAGGGCGTGATGGGCCTGCGCGGCGACCTGCACCTGACCGTTCTCGACCGCAGCGTGGCGGGTGGTGTCTAGATGCGCCTCCGCAGCATCCTGCGCGCCCGCCCGGGCGAGTCGCTCGACGCCGCCCTCGAGTCCGGCGCCGACGCCCTCCTCCTCTCCCTGACCGACGAGACGCAGCCTATCGAGGAGTTGCGCGCCGCCGTCGCGGAAGCGGTCGAGCGCATCGCCGAGGCGGGCAAGACTCCCCTCGTCGTGGTAAACCACCCCCGCACCCGGCTCACCCGCGACGACCTCGACGCCATCACCGGCCCCGGGCTGGCCGCCGTCCTCCTCCCGCACTGCACCGAGCCCCAGGACGTGCGCGACACCGCCGTCTTCCTCCGCGAGTTCGAGCACACGCGAGACATCGAGCCCGGACAGGTCGCCCTCTTCCCCGTCATCGATACGGCCCGGGGCCTCCTGCGCGCCGCCGAGAGCCTTGCCGCCGCCCCCCGCACCGCCGGCCTCGTGCTCGCCTCCGAGGCGTTCGCTCGCGATGCCGGCGCCCGCCTCGAGGAGAGCGGCCCCCGCCTCGCCTACGCGCGCGGCGCCGTGGTCGCCGTCGCCGCCGCCCACGACGGCGTCGCCCTCATCGACGGGAGCCCGTTCGAAGCGCGTGACATGGCGAACTACGGCTTCGCGGGAGCCGTCCTCGACGAGGCCCGCCTCGTGCCCGTCGCCAACGATGTCTTCAGTCCCACCGAGACCGTCCTGAAGCGCGCCCGCGCCGACATCGAGGCGTACGAGTCCCGCCCCGAGGGCGCCTGGGTCGCGCGCCGCGCCGGGACGGTCGTCGACGCCCACCGCGTCCGGCAGGCGAAACGAACCCTCGACCGCGCCTCAGACGGCGGCTGATCGCGCCCAGCGCGCCGTCAGCGCCTCCAGCAGCGCCGCCGCGTTGTGCATCGACGTCTCCCGATCCGGTTCGATCTCGGCCAGCGTGAGCACCTCCCCCGACGCCTCCTCCGCCCGACCCGCCAGCACGACGCAGCCCGTCCCCGTGTCCGCCGCCATCCGGCGCAGCCGCCCCACCGTCTTCCCCTGCTCCGACTGCGCGTCGTAGCTCCCCTCCCCCGTCACGACGATGTCCGCCCGCCGGAGCCGCCCCTCCAACCCCACCGCCTCCGCGACCACGTCGAAGCCGCTCATGATGCGTCCCCCCAGGAACGCGATCAGCCCACCCCCCAGCCCTCCCGCCGCCCCCGCGCCCGGCATCCCCGCGATCGCGACCCCCAGCGAGCGCTCGACGGCTGCCGCATACCGCTGGAGCGCCGCCTCGATCGCGTCCACGTCGTCCGGCGTGGCGCCCTTCTGCGGCCCGAAGACCGCCGCCGCCCCCCGCGGCCCCACCAGCGGGTTCGTCACGTCCGTCGCGACCAGCACCTCGACCCCAGCCAGCGACCCCGGCGGCGACCAGTCGATGCGCGCCAGCTCGGCGAGCGGCGCCGCGCCCGGCGGCAGGTCGCGCCCCGCCCCGTCGCGGAAACGCGCCCCCAGCGCCCGCGCCATCCCCGAGCCGCCGTCGCTGGTGGCGCTGCCCCCCACCCCCACCACGATCCGACGGGGCCTCCCGTCAAGCGCGGCCGCGATCAGCTCCCCGACGCCCTCGGTGCTGGCCCGCAGGGGATCGCGCGCCTCGCGGTCGATGAGCGCGAGGCCGTTCGCCATTGCCGCCTCCACCGCGCAGGTTCCCGTGTCCGCGATGTCGAGCACGTGCGCCGTCCGCGGGCGCCCGAGCGCGTCGTGCGTGGGCGCCGCTCGCTCCCGGCCGCCCGTGGCCCGCGCGAGCGCCGCGAGGAACCCCGGCCCGCCGTCCGAGAGCGGCAGCTCCTCGACCGTCCAGTCCGGCCGCGCGGAGGTGATGCCGCGGGCTATCGCCGCGGCCGCCTCCTCCGCCGTCAGGCTCTCCTTGAACTCCTGGGGCGCCACGAGGACGCGCACGGCCTCAGAGCCCGCCATCCCGCCAGATGTACATGCCCGCCAGCACGACGATGGCGATCACGTACCCCCACCCGATGCGGCGCAGGATGCGCAGCGCCTCGATCGCGCGCCGCCAGCGGAACACCACCGCCCCCACCACGATCCCCACCGCGATCAGCACCAGCGCTCCCGCTATGAATCCCGTCAACGCGCCATCCCCTTTACCGGCCCCCATCGTGGCCTGCCCGCGCCGCAGCCGCCACCCCCGCTCTCCGGTACGATGACCTTCCACGTGCGACGCGCCTCACTCCGGCTGACGCTTCTCCCCCTGCTCGCGGCCCTCGGCCTCGTGTCCCTCGCCGCCTGCGCCGGCGACGAAGAGGAGTTCGCCACGAACCTCCCCGACGACGCCTTCCCGCTCGAGGACATGCTCATCGACCTCGCCGACCTCCCCCTCGCCATGGACAACGAGAACACGAACAGTTTCGACAACCTCGAGTGGGCGCAGCTCTTCGATGTCGAGAACCTGCGGGGCAAGGTGAATCAGCTTGAGGCCCGCGGGCGCATCAACGGCGCCGTGCGCGAGTTCTCCTGGGACGAGCCCTTCACCCACCTGGGCGGCCCCGCGCTCATCACCGTCCAGTCCACCCTCTACGCCGATGTCGAGTCCGCCGAGGACTCGATGAGTCTCTACTGCGGCAGCCTGATCAACGAGCGGACCGTCACCGACTACACGGACTTCTGGGTCGCCGACATCGGCGACGGCGCGGAGGGCTTCATCGTCGGGCAGCCGACGACCGAGATCGGGCGGCTCGTCGAGACGGTCGTCTGCTTCCGCACGGGCCGCATCGTGCACGCCGTCGCCCAGAACGGCCTCGAAGGCACCGAGGACATCGCCCTCGGCGTGCGCATCGCCACGCGCATGTACGAACGCATCCGCACCGTCTTCGCGGACCTGGATGTGGAGGCGGTCGAGGAAGAAGCCGGGTCTGAGGAGAGCTAGGCGCTCCGGAAGGCGTAGAGCGTGCGCCCTTTCGCGCAGAGCCGGTCCTGCTCGTCGAGGATGCCGACCTCGATCATCGCCAGTTGCCGGCCCCGCTTCACCACCGTCGCCTCCGCGTAGATGCGCGCTCCGAGCGCGGGCCGCAGGTAGGTGATGTTCAGGTCGGCTGTGCCCGCCGGCTCGTGCCCGGGCCGATGCACGGTCGAGAGCGCCGCCAGCATCGCGATATCGACGAGCGCCGCGAGGATGCCGCCGTGCAGCCCGCCCGCCACCCCGCCCTGCGTGACCGCGCTCGGCGCGATCGAGATGCGCGCGAAGTCCTCGCGCCGCTCCTCCAGCCGCACGCCCAGCGCCCGGTGCAGCGGGTGCTCGGCGAAGTGCCGCGCGAACGCCTCGAGGTTCGCGTCGCGGGGGTCGTCGCTCACCAGGTGGCGGCGCTCGGGCGGGCCGTGCCCGGAGGCGCCTTCCCGTAGTCCTCGAACGGTCCGTCGCGCCAGTCGAGCGCGGCCTTCAGCCCCTTCTCCCGCGAGATGCGCCCGAACTCCCCGCCTCCCGGGCGCACGGAGCTGAGCGCCTGGATGTCGGCGCCCACCGCCATCGAGGTGCGGATGCCCATGATCTCGTACACGCGGTTCACCTGGCGCTTCGTCATCTGCAGCATCGGCGAGTCGATGTTGGCGATGCGCTCGGCGAACGCCTCCGTCGCCTCGCACAGGTCCTCGACCGGCATCGCCCGGTTCGCCCAGCCCACCTCCACCGCCTCCAGCCCCGTGAGGCTGTCGCCCGTGTAGAGCAGCTCGCGCGCCTTCTTCTGATGCATGTGCCAGGGGTGGTAGATGATGTCGACGCTCGTCATCGCCCGCACCGGCGGGTACCCGATGATCGCGTCCTCGGCGATGAACATCAGGTCGCACATCGTCGCCAGCTCGGTGCCGCCTGCCAGGCAGTAGCCGTGTACCTGCGCGATGACCGGCTTCGTCAGGTCCCAGATCTGCCAGTAGCCGCTCAGCAGGTGCTGCGGCCACTGGCCCTGCCCCGGATGGATCGGCCCGACGCCCGGGAGGCCGCTGCGCGTATCGACGTAGCTGTGCTCGTCCGGGGGCGTGCCCGAGAGGTCGTAGCCCGCGCTGAAGGCCCGGCCCGAGCCCCGCAGGATGATGACCTTCACGCTCTCGTCCAGCTCGAAGCGCTTCATCGCGTCGAACACCTCGGCGCGAAGGTTGTGGCTCAGCGCGTTCATCTTCTCCGGCCGGTTGAGGGTGATGATCGCGTGGCGGTCCCGCTGTTCGGTAAGGATGTCCTGATAATCAGCCATGGCCGGATACTAGAGGACCGCGCCCCGCCCCGTCACCGCCCCCGCTACCGCTTGCGCGCCACCACCCGCGAGAACGTCAGCAGCCGATCGCCCGCCGCGTCGTCCCGGATGGCGGCCTGCTCGTCCGGCTCCGTGTGCGGGATGAACTCCTCCCAGATCAAGTCCGCCTCCGGCGGCTCGTCCGCGCACGTCACCTCCACCAGGCCGCTCTTGCGCCAGTGGTCGCGCCACCAGCCGGGCGTGTGAAACGAGTAGGCCCCGGCGCCGTAGTACCAGGTGAGGGAGTCGGGGACGTCGTCGGGACCGATCTCCCGCCGGAAGCCGGGGCAGACGATGCCGATCTCCCCGCCCGGCCGCAGGAACCGGGCCAGGTTCTCCAGGTAGAGGTCGGCCGTCCCGAAGTAGTGGTAGGCGTCGAGGCTCACGATCGCGTCGAAGAAGCCCTCCGCGTACGGAAGCTGGTGCGCCTCCGCGTAGATGGGGTGGACCTGCCCCTCCAGTCCCGCCTCCCGGATGCGCTCCCAGTTCTCCGCCGGCTTGATCCAGAGGTCCGTCGCCCACACCTCGACGCCGAACTCGCGCGCGAGGAAGACCGAGCTGAGCGCCTTCCCGCAGCCCAGGTCCATCACCCGCATCCCCTGCTCCAGCGTCATCCGCTCGGCCACCGACTCCGCCAGCCAGAGCACGTTCGGCCCCATGCGGTTCGCGTTGACCCAGTCCTCGTCGTAGGCGGCGCTGCGGGGGAAGAGGTCAGTCACCCGAGGCAGCTTCCTGGCCCCTGCGTGCTATCACTCGCGCGAAGGTCAGCACGTGCTCCCCGGTTACGTCGGCGCCCAGCGCTTCCTGCTCGTGCGGACGCGTGTGCGGGATGAACTCCTCCCAGATCGCGTCCGACTCGGGGGGCTCGTCCGCTACCGTGACCTCTACGACCGCGGCCTTGCGAAAGTGGTCGCGCCACCAGCCCGCCGTGTGGAAGGCGTGGAAGCCGCCCGCGCCGTAGAGGTCGGCGAGGTAGCCGGGCACGTCGTCCGGCCCGATCTCCCGCCGGAAGCTGGGGCAGACGATGCCGATCTCCCCGCCCGGGCGCAGGAACGGCGCCAGGTACTGCAGGTAGAGGTCCGCCGTGCCGAAGTACTGGTACGCGTCGAGACTCACGATCGCGTCGAAGAAGCCTTCCGCGTAGGGCAGCTGGTGCGCTTCCGCGTAAATCGGGTGGACCTGCCCCTCCAGCCCCGCCTCCTTGACGCGCTCCCAGTTCCCCGTCGGCCTGATCCAGAGGTCGGTCGCCCACACCTCGATGCCGAACTCGCGCGCGAGGAAGATCGAGCTCAGCCCCTTGCCGCAGCCCAGGTCCATTACCCGCATGCCCGGCTCGAGCGTCATCCGCTCGGCCAGCGATTCCGCCAGCCAGAGCACGTTTGGACCCATGCGGTTCTCCGTCACCCACGACTCGTCGTAGGCGGCGCTGCGGGGGAAGAGGTCGGCCATCCCTTCGAAGCTACTTGTCCTCGAAACTAAGCGCGAGGTTGACGAGCGCGC
This sequence comes from Tepidiformaceae bacterium, assembly GCA_965203115.1. Lineage (GTDB taxonomy): Bacteria > Chloroflexota > Dehalococcoidia > Tepidiformales > Tepidiformaceae > UBA2991. Next base: position 1,430,052 of record OZ241859.1, read on the forward strand.
GCACGACCTGCCCGCTCGCGCCCTTCGTGATCCAGCCCTTGTCCTTCGAGGCCATGTCCACGCCGGCGATGTCGAGGTGTACCCACGGCTTCTCGTCGACGAAGTGCTCGAGGAACTTCGCCGCCGTGATGCTCCCCGCCTGGCGCCCTCCGATGTTCTTCACCACGCTGACGTTGCTCTTGAGCTGCTCGCCGTACTCCTTGAACATCGGCAGCCGCCAGCTGCGCTCGCCTGCCGCCTCGGCGGCCGCCTCGAACCTCGTCGCCAGCGCGTCGTTGTTCGTCATCAGGCCGTAGCACTGGTCGCCGAGGGCGACGCTGATCGCGCCCGTGAGCGTGGCCACGTCGACGAGGTGCCGCGCGCCAAGCTCGCGCGCGTAGCAGAGCCCGTCGGCGAGCACGAGGCGGCCCTCCGCGTCCGTGTTCAGGATCTCGATCGTCTTGCCGTTCATGGCCGAGACCACGTCGCCGGGACGGGTCGCGTTCCCTCCGGGCATGTTCTCGGTGCAGGGCGCGATCGCGAGGATGTCGGCCTTCGGCGCGAGCGCCGCGACCGCCTGCATCGCCGCGATCACCGAGGCGGCGCCAGTCATGTCGGCCTTCATCGCCTCCATGCCCTGCGCCGGCTTGATGCTGATCCCGCCCGTGTCGAAGGTGATGCCCTTGCCCACGAGCGCGAGGTCGTACCCCTCGCCCCCGCGCCCCTTGTAGCTGATGCGCACGAGCTTGGCCGGCTGCACGCTCCCGCGCGCCACCGAGAGCAGCGAGCCCATGCCCTTCGCCGCCATCTCCTCCTCTTCCATCACCTCCAGCTCCAGGTTGGGCGCGCTCGCGACCTCCGCCGCCCGTCCCGCGAGGTCGGTCGGGTTGAGGTTGTTCGCGGGCTCGTTCGCGAGGTCCCGCGCGAGGTTCGTGGCCTCCGCCAGCACGCGGCCGCGGTTCGCCGCCGCCTCCATCCCCGCCACCTTCGAGCCGTCGTGCTCGACGATCGTGAGGCGGCCGATCTCGGCCTTGTCGTCATCCGCCTCGGTCTTGTAGCGAAGGAACTGGTAGGCGCCGAGCAGCGCGCCCTCCGCCAGCGCCTGCGCGCACGCGTCCGGGTCGAGCCCGCCGATGCCCGCGCCGTGCACGATCGTGGCGACGGTTTTCACGCTCGGCCTGCGGCAGGCGCGCGCCACCTCCGCCGAGAGGTTGCGCACGGCGTGGACGTCGAACTCCCCGGCCTTGCCGAGGCCCGCCACGAGCACGCGCGGCGCCGCGATCTTCCCGAGGGTGTGGATCGTCGTGCGCTCGCCCGCCTTCCCGCGGATATCGCCCAGCTCGATCAGCTTGCTGACCGCCCCGTCGAGCGCGCGGTCGACGGCGCCCGTGGCTCCGCCCGGGCTCGTCACGCCCTCGAACAGATTGACGACGATGACATCCGCCTCCGTCGCGCTGATGTCACCCTGGACGACTGAAATGTCCATCGTTGGCCCTCTTCCCCAAGTTTGGTAGCGTGCGCCACCGGAGAGTGTAGCCGTCCCCCTTTCGGCGGCAAGGCGCGACCCACCCCCATGGCCATCAGCACCCACCTCTCGCGAACCAACGCCCTCCGCTTCTGGCGCTTCACCCGGCGCACCGGCATCCAGGAAGCGGTCGTCGTCGTGATCGCCTTCCTCGTCTACTTCTTCATCCGCGGCGCCGTCGTCGACCGCGCGGGGGAAGCGCTCTCCAACGGCCTCGACCTCATCGAGCTCGAACGCGCCCTCGGCTTCTACTGGGAAGTCGAGTGGCAGTCCTGGGTCATCGAGGACTACTGGGCGGTCCGCGCGATGAACTGGATCTACTTCTGGGGCCACATGCCCCTCGTCGTCGTGCTCGCCGTCTTCCTCTGGGTCTGGCACCGCTCGACCTACGGCCTCATGCGCACCGCCTTCCTCGCATCCGGCGCCATCGGCGTCGTCATCTACGCGCTCTATCCGGTCGCCCCGCCCCGCCTCGTCCCCTTCGCCGGCTACATCGACACGATGGCCGTGCTCGACCGCGTCGGCTACCAGGCGCAGGAAGCGCAGGCCTTCGTGAACCCCTACGCGGCCGTGCCCAGCCTCCACTTCGGCTGGTCGATGCTCCTCGGCGGCGCCTTCGCCTGGGTGGGGCGTCGCCACGCCTGGGTCGTCTTTGGCGGCGTCATGTGGCCCGTCCTCATGCTCTTCTCCATCGTCATGACGGCGAACCACTTCATCATCGACGCCTTCTACGGCGCCATCGTCTCGCTGGCCGGGCTCGCCGTCGCCGAGGCGATGCGCCGCGCCCAGCCCGGGGCCCTGCGCCTCCTTCGGGCCGCCCTCGCGCGCTACGCGCCCGCGCTCGCCCCCGGCGCGCGCCGCTCGCCCGGCTAGGCCCTGCCCGCCGGCACGCCCCGCCTCGCGACCACGCGCGCGACGCGGTGGCCGTCCATGGCCGTCACCTGGAACTCGAAGCCCGCCTCCTCGAAGCGCTCGCCCACGGAGGGAATCCGGCCCAGCCGTTCCATCACGAAGCCGCTGACCGTGTCGAACTCCTCGCCCGCGCCTTCAAGCTCGATCGCGGCGACGTCCTCCAGGTCGGCTACCAGCGCGAGGCCGTCCAGCAGCAGGTTCCCGTTCGGCAGCGAGCGCACGCGCTCGCCCGCCTGCTGGCGGGTCCCCGCGTGCCACTGGCCCAGCAGCCGCGCGAGCACGTCGTCGCCGCTGAGGATGCCGCTCGTGCCGCCGTGCTCGTCCACGAGTACGACGAGAGTCGCGCCCTGCGCGCGCATCTCCGTGACCGCTACCTCCAGGCTCACCGATTCGGGGATCGCGACGACCGGCCCGATCAGCGAGCGCCAGTCCTCGCTGCCTTCGCGCACGACCCGCATCAGGTCCTTCGTATCCAGCAGCCCGACGACGTGGTCGAGGTCGCCCTCATAGACCGGGTAGCGCCGGTGCGGATGCTCGTCGGTAAACGCCAGCACCTCGTCCAGCGACGAGTCCGCTTCGATGGCGGCGACGTCCCGCCGGGGCGCCATGATCTGGTCCGCCTGGATCTCGCCGAATTCGAGGCCCCGGCTCGCCAGCAGCACCTCCGCCGTCGAGAGCAGGCCCGCCCGGGCGCTCGCTTCCATGACGAGCTCCAGCTCCTCCGGCGCAAGCGTCGACTGCCGTTCCCGCACCGGCCGCACGCCCGCCAGCCGGGCGACCCCCACGCCCATCGCGTTCAGGAGCCAGATGAAGGGCCGGAGGATGCGCGTGAAGACCTCGATGGGCGCCGCGACCAGGAGCGCCGTGCGCTCGGCCCGCGCCAGGGCGATGTGCTTCGGCGCCAGTTCCCCGAACACGATCAGCACCGCCGTGATGAAGATGAACGCGACCGTCACCGCGATCGTGTGCGCCGCCGCCGTCCCGAGCGCATCGCCCAGCAGGTTCTCCAGCCCCGGCTCGATCAGGCTCGCCAGGGCCGGCTCGCCCACCCAGCCGAGCCCGAGGCTCGACATGGTGACCCCCAGCTGCGTCGTCGCGATGCACATGTCGAGCCGCTTCAGCGAGCCCAGCAGCACGCGCGCACGCGCGTGGCCGCGACTCGCGAGCTGCTCGATATGGGTGCGTCGCACGGCGACATACGCGAACTCGGTCGCGACAAAGAGGCCGTTCGCGGCTATGAGCGCGACAACGGCCAGCAGGCCGATGATGATCGTGACATCCGACACGGAGGACTCCTTCGGCCTTCCATGGTACGTCCAGCGCCGTTGGGCGCAGCCGCGTCGCTAGTGGAACATCGCCCGGTAGGCGCTGCTCGCCACGAACCGCGCCAGCAGCGCCCGCGCCTCCTCCGGCAGTCCGATCGCGTCGATCTCGCCCGGCGCGACGTAGCGAAGCGGCGCTCCCGCGGGCGGATCGAACTCGTCCAGGGGCAGGTCGGGGTCGCAGTAGTAGACGTGATGGGCGGGCTCGCCGTCGCGGAACAGGTGCAGCTCGTCCAGCAGTTCACCGGTCGCCTGCTCGAAGACGCGGAGGGCGGCCGCGTCCGGGCTCTCCCCCTCGCCCAGCGCCGTCGAGGGCGGCCCTCCGTCCCCCACCAGCACGCTCCCCCAGCGGTCGAGCGCGAGCACGGTCACGCGCGACCCGCCCGGTTCCCGCTGCGCCTCGCTCACGGCCTTGCCTCCGCGCTCGACCCCACCCTGCCCCCTGTCTCCCCGTGGCGATACCATACCGCCATGCCCTGCCGCCCCGTCGCGCCCCTGCTCACGCCCGGCTGCAAGCCCAGCCTCGCTGCCGGCGAACCTGGAAGCGCCGCATGACCGACCCCACCCCTCCCGAGCGTCCCTCCCGCGACGAGCTCCCCTGGGTGCTGGAAGCCCTGCTCCTCGCCTCCGAGGAACCCCTCGGCGCCGCCGCGCTCGCGCGGGCGACGGGCGTGGGCGAGCGCTCCATCCGCACCGGCCTCGAACGCCTCGCCGCCGACTACGAGGCGCGCGGCCTGCGCCTCCAGGAGGAGGGCGGCCGCTACCAGCTCGTGACCGCCCCCGAGTACGCGCCCTACGTGGCCCAGCTCCTCGGCCAGGAGTCGGCCGTGCGCCTCTCCCGCGCGGCCCTCGAAACCCTGACGATCGTCGCCTACCGCCAGCCCTGCACCCGCGGCGAGGTCGAGGCCATCCGCGGCGTGAACTCCGACCGCATCGTGGCGAACCTCGAGCAGCGTGGCCTCATCGAGAACGTGGGCGCCGCGCGCTCGCCCGGGCGCCCCCGGCTCTACCGCCCCGCTCCCCGCTTCTACGAGCACTTCGGCCTCCTCGGCCCCTCCGACCTCCCGCCCCTCCCCGAGGAGGACGACCCCGAAACCGTCGACATCTGAGCCGCCTCCCGATGGTCCTCGGCCTGCTCCGCATCCGCCTCCGCTTCGTCGCCCACTCCCGCAAGGAGAAGCGCGCCCTCGTCAAGTCCGTCGTCGAGCGCCTGCGCCACCGCTACAACGCCGCCGTCAGCGAAGCCGGCGACCTCGACGCCCTCGACCTCACGACCATCGCCGTCGCCTGCCTCTCGACCGACAACGCCCACGCCGACGCGCAGCTCCAGACCATCGCCGGCGCTATTGAGGGCTGGCGCCTCGACGCCGAGGTCGTCGATATCGAGACGGAGCTCATCGGCATCTGACCCCCTACTCGCGTGGCCGGAGCAGCGCCAGCAACCGGTCGCGCGCCTCCTCCACCTCCTCCACCCGCAGCAGGATCGCCACCCCCAGGTACACCGCCAGCCCCGCGAGGGCGGCCGCGAACACCGTCACCCATGCCGCCGCCGACCCGGGCTCGTCGAACGTTGGGATCACCAGCCCGAGGAAGAGCGCCATCGCCGCCGCCGCCGCCGCGATCCGCGCGATCGCGTGCAGGTCGCGGAACGCGTCCGCCGCCGACCCGACCCGCAGCGCATAGAGCCAGTACAGGAAGATCCACTCCAGCCACGAGGCCACCGAGAGCGAGATCGCCAGCCCCTCCACGCCGTACCGCTCCCACAGGATCGTGCTCAGGACGATATTCACGATCACGGCGCCCACCGTCAGCAGCACGGGCGTGCGCGTATCCCCGAGCGCGTAGAAGCCCCGGCTGTGAATCTCGACCGCCGCCTGCGGAACGATGCTGAGGCAGAGGAACCCCAGGGCCGCCGAGGTAATGGCCGTCTCGCTCGCGCCGAACGCGCCCCGTTCGAGCAGCACCGTCGTCGCCGGTTCGCGCAGGAACGCCAGCCCCAGCGCCGCCGGGATGGAGAAGAACAGGATCGTCCGCAGCACCCGCGAGACCGTCTCCACGAGGCTGCGCCGGTCGCCCGCCGCCTCGTGTTCCGCCAGCGTCGGGAACGCCGCCGTCGAGAGCGCGATCCCGAAGAGCGCGACCGGCAGGCTCGCGATCAGCCACGCGAACGTCAGCCCGGAGATGGCGGACGTTCCCACCTTCGAGGCGAAGAATGTCGTCGTCACCACGAAGTTCGCCTGCGCCGCCGCCAGCCCCAGCACGCGCGGCGCCATCAGCCGCGCCACCTCCCGCGTGGGCGCATCCCCCAGGTTGAGGCGGAAGCCGTAGCGCATCCGTTCCCGCACGAGCCCCGGAATCTGGATCACCAGGTGGGCCGCCGAGCCCGCGACCACCCCGTACGCGAGCCCCTCCACCCCGAACCGCCCCGCCAGCGCCAGCGCCCCGACGATGATGCCGATGTTGTAGAGCGACGGCGCCAGCGCCGGCAGGAAGAAGTGCTGCCGCGCGTTCAGGATGCCCGTGATCATCCCGCTCACCGAGAGCAGCAGCGGCGAGAGCAGCATGATCCGCGTCAGCTTCACCGCCTCCGAGGTCAGCTCGTCACCGCGCCCGATGTCCTCGCCCAGCCCCGGCGCGAACAGCGGCACGAGCCACGGCGCCAGCGCCAGCGCGACCAGGCAGAGCACCGCCGTCGCGACGAACACGATGGTCAGGACGTTGCTCGCCAGCCGCCACGCGGACTCGGTGCCCTCGCGCCGGTAGAGCCGCGTGAACACCGGGATGAACGCGCTCCCCAGCGTCGCCCCCGCCAGCACCTGGAAGATCAGGTCGGGAACGCGGAAGGCGACCCAGTAGGCGTCGAGCTCCGGGCTTGCGCCGAACGTGTCCGCGATGGCGGCCGTGCGCACGACCCCCAGCAGCCGCGACCCGAGGAAGCCGAACGCCACGATCGCCGCCGCGATCGCGAGCCCCTGGCGCGCGCCATCAAGCCTTCCCCCGGACGACCCCTCGGCGGCCATGCGGGGCATGGTACGGCCTCCCCGATCTGCGGTCGCAATGCCCCGCCACGTAGCGCCATCGCCCCGCGCCGCTACCATTGACCCATGCGCTACCGCCGCATCGTCGCCAAGTTCGGCACGAGCCTGCTCACCGCCGGCTCCGACCGCCTCGATCTCGTGGCGATGTCACGGCTCGTGGGGCAGGTCGCGCGCCTGCGCGAGTCGGGTTGCGAGGTCGCCATCGTGTCGAGCGGCGCCCAGGCCGCCGGACGCCACGTCCTCGGCCGCCGCCCCGAGGCCCCCGACCTGAGCCGCCAGGCCCTCGCCAGCGTCGGCCAGAGCCACCTGATGCAGAGCTGGGACGAGCTCTTCGAGTGGCACGACACCGTCGTCGCGCAGGTGCTCCTCACCCGCCGGGACCTCAGCGACCGCCTCGGCTACCTGAACGCGCGCACCACCCTGCGCGACCTGCTCGACTGCGGCGCCGTGCCCGTCGTCAACGAGAACGACGCCGTCGCCCTCGACGAGGTGCTCGCCTCCCGCATCGGCGAAAACGACAGCCTCTCCGCCTTCGTCGCGAACCTGATCGACGCCGACCTGCTCGTCATCCTCACCGATGTCGACGGCCTCTACACGGCCGACCCCGCCCTCGACCCCTCCGCCCGCCTCATCGACGAGGTGGACGCGATCGACGAGCGCCACGAGGACGCCGCCGGCGACGGTCCCGGCCGCGGCGGCATGACCTCGAAGATCAGCGCCGCCCGCGTCGCGACGCAGGGCGGCGCCGCCGTCGTCATCGCCAACGGCCGCACGCCCGACGCGCTCGTGGCCGCCGCCGAGGGGACCGCCATCGGGACCCGCTTCACCCCCGCCGCCAACCAGCTCGAGAGCCGCAAGCGCTGGATTCTCGGGAACGCCGGCGTCAGCGGCCATCTCGTCGTCGACGGCGGCGCCGCCTCCGCCCTGCGCGACCGCGGCCGCAGCCTGCTCCCCGCCGGCGTGAAGGACGTCGAGGGCGCCTTCGAGCGTGGCGAGGCCATCGAGGTCCGCGACGCCGAGGGCAGGCGCGTTGCCGCCGGCATCACCAACTACGCCAGCAGTGAGGTCCTGCGCATCCGCGGACTTCGCAGCGACCTCATCGCCGACACCCTCGGCTACGCCTACGGCGAAGAGGTCATCCACCGCGACAACCTGGTGCTCCTCTAGGAGCGCCGCCGGGAGGCCCCATGGACCGCTACGTACGTTTTGCCCGCCCCGACGGCTCGACCGGCGCCGGTCTCCTCGAAGGCGACGCCATCGCCGTGATCGCCGAACCGTTCTGGGACGGCGCCGAGCGCACCGGCGAGCAGGTCGCGCTCGCGGAGGCGCGCCTCCTGCCGCCCTGCGAGCCCCGCTCCATCGTCTGCGTCGGGCTCAACTATGCGAGCCACCTCGGTGGCCGCCCCGCTCCCGACCCGCCCACGCTCTTCCTCAAGCCTCTCTCCTCCATCGCCGGGCCCGGCGACCCCATCCGCCTCCCCGCCGCCTCCGCCCGCATCGACCCCGAGGGCGAGATCGTCATCGTCATCGGCCGGGAGCTCACCGCCCCCACCCGCGAGGAGGCGCTCGCCGGCATCTTCGGCTACACCGCCGGTAACGACGTGAGCGCCCGCGACTGGCAGGCGAACGACGGCCAGTGGTGGCGCGCCAAGGGCGCCGACACCTTCGGCGTCTTCGGTCCCGCCATCGCCACCGGCCTCGACCACGACGACATCGAGGTCCGCACGCGCGTCAACGGCGAGGAGACCCAGCACGGGCGCTCCGACGAGCTCATCCTCGACATCCCCGAGATCGTCCGCTACACCGCCGCCGTCATGACGCTCCTGCCGGGCGACATCATCTACAGCGGCACGCCCGGCCAGCCCCAGGCCCTCAACCCCGGCGACACCGTCGAGGTCGAGGTCACGGGCGCGGGCGTCCTCGCCAACCCCGTCGTCGCCGGTTCCTGAGCGCGGCATCGGCTATGCTTCCCGGACCCGCGAGAGGTGCGTCGCAATGAAGAAAGTCGTGGTCGACCGAGCGATTTGTCTGAAGGCCGGGCAGTGCTACTACCTGCAGCCCAGCATCTTCAAGGCCGATTCCCAGGGCTGGCCCGACATCCTCGTCGAGTTCCCCGAGAGCGACGATGACCTCGAAGCAGCCGAGGACGCCGCCGAGATCTGCCCCAGCGGCGCCATCGTCGTCGAGGACGCTTAGCCCGTGGCTCCCGCTAGTCGAAGCGCGTCGGGATGTCGAGGCGCTCCAGGGCGTCCTCGCCCACGCGCTCGATGATCGCTTCCCACTCGCCCAGCTCCCACTCGCCCACGAACGTGACCGCCGAGCCTTCCTTGCCCGCGCGCGCCGTGCGCCCCACGCGGTGGATGTACTCCTCCGCGTTCTGGGGCACGTCGTAGTTGACGACGTGGGCGATGTCGGGAATGTCGAGCCCGCGCGCGGCCACGTTCGTGGCCACCAGCCACTCCAGCTTGCCGCTGCGGAAGTCGCGCATCACGCGGTCGCGCTCGCCCTGGCGCAGGTCGCCGTGGATGGCGCGCGCCTGGATGCCGTCCCGCCGCAGGCCTTCCGTCAGCCTGTCCACGCCGACCTTCGTCCGCCGGAAGATGAGCGAGCGGCCCAGGTCCATCGTGTCGTGCAGGTGCTCCAGCGCGTGGAACTTGTCCCGCGAGGCCACCTCGCAGTAGAGCTGCCGCACCGTCTCGACCGGCTGCAACTGTGCCGGCGACGCCTCGACCCGCTCCGAGTCGCGCATGTAGCGCCACACCAGGCGGCTGATGCTCATCGGCATCGTCGCGCTGAAGAGCGCCGTCTGCCGGTCGAGCGGGACCTGCCGCAGGATCTGGTCGATGTCCTTGGCGAACCCGATGTCGAGCATCTCGTCCGCCTCGTCGAGCACGACGAAGCGCGCCTGTTTCAGCGAGAGCGTCCGCCGCCGCAGGTGGTCGATGACGCGCCCGGGCGTGCCCACGATCACGTGGCCGCCGCGGTCGAGCGCTTCCAGGTCGCGGTTGATGGGCTTGCCGCCCACCAGCCGGATCGTCGTGAAACCGTAGTAGTCGCCGAGGTGCGCGATGACATCCGTCACCTGATCGCACAGCTCGCGCGTGGGGAGCAGCACGAGACCCTGGACCTCGTTCCAGCCCGGGTCGATCGAGCGCGCCAGCGGCTCGCCGAAGGCGAGCGTCTTGCCCGTGCCCGTCTGCGCCAGCCCGACCACGTCGCGGCCCTCGTAGAGCAGCGGCAGCGAGCGCTCCTGGATCGGCGTCGGCTGCTCGAAGCCGAGGTCGCCGATCGCGCGCAGGCCCGCCCCGCGTACGCCGGCCGCGTGGAACGCCGCCGGTTCGGTCAGGTCATCGTCGTCGACGGCGGGAACGCGTTCCCGCTGTGCGGGAGCGTGCGAGCCGTTCTCGTGGACGGCTTCGGCCGCCCCCTCGGGGCGCCGCCGCCGTCCGCGTCCGCCGCGTGAGCGGCGGCGCCTGCGTCGAGGCTGCGCCGGGTCGCGCGAGTCCTCATCCTGGCGTGGGGCAGGCGCCTCGACTGTGGCGGTCGCGGTGGCGCCGGTGCTGTCGCTGTCGGTGGGTCGGTCGTGGGTCTCTGGTTCGGTCTTGGTCGGGGTACGCCGGAACAATCGCAAAGGCAAAGGGGGAAACTGTCCTCTCGTCGCCGCGTCGTCGTGCGCGGCAGGCAGGGCACTCTGGTGTTGGTTCGCCGGGGCCTGCGGCGGCTCTTCCGCCCGCTTCATGACTCCCGGAGCTGCGCCCGTTGTCGCTTGACGATACCACACACGCCGCTAACGCCACGGAACGGGGGCTAGAATGGCGCGAACGCACCCGCCGATCAGGCGCCCCCGGGAGGTCCGCATGGACTACGAGGTCATCATCTACGAAGTCGAGCGCGGACGAGCCCGCATCACCCTCAACCGCCCCGAGAAGCTGAACGCCCTCTCCATCCAGCTCCAGGAGGAGCTCAACCACGCGCTCTGGGCGGCGGACAACGACGACCGCGTCCACACGGTCATCCTGCGCGGCGCGGGCCGCGCCTTCAGCGCCGGCTACGACCTCACCCCCCGGCCCATCGCCGAGCGCGACCCCGACGACCACACCCGCGAGGGCAAGTCCTTCGACGACGACGCCTGGCGCATGGAACACAGCCAGCGCCTGCGCATGGCCATCTTCGACATGCACAAGCCCGTCATCGCCCAGATTCACGGCTACTGCGTGGCCGGCGGCACCGACGTCGCCCTCCTCTGCGACATGATCATCGCCGCCGATGACACCCTCATCGGCTTCCCGCCCGCCCGCGCCCAGGGCGCCCTCCCCAACAACATGTGGCTCTACAACGTCGGCCCGCAGTGGGCGAAGCGCCTCATGCTCTCCGGCGACTTCGTCACCGGCGCCGACGCCGCCAAGATCGGCCTCGTCCTGAAGGCCGTCCCCCTCGACCTGCTGGAGCAGGAGGTCGAGGGCCTCGCCGACCGCCTCTCCATGATCGACACGGAGCTGCTCTCGGCGAACAAGCGCATCATCAACATCGGCCTCGAGATCATGGGCGCCCGCACGCTCCAGCGGATCGCCACCGAGAACGACGCCCGCGCGCACCTCGCCCCCAGCGTCGCCGAGTTCGGCGCGCGCTCCCGCGAGCACGGGCTGAAGGCCGCCCTCCAGTGGCGCGACACCAAGTTCGGCGACCAGCGCGCCCTCGTCGACCGGCCCGAGATACGGGACGAAAAGGGGTTCTTCCGTGACGCTTAAGGCGACCGCTCTCCTCTCCATCGCCGCCATCTGGGGCGCAGCCGCCACCGCCGCCATCCTCCAGGGCGATGTCTGGTGGACCATTGTCTTCGCGGCGCTCGCCACGGGAGCCGTGGGGTTCCGGCGCAGCGTCGGCCTTGCGCGCGTCCTTGCCATCGCCGGCACCTGGGGAGGCGCCTCCGCCGTTGTCGCCGCCGACCCCGACCACGCCTGGGTGTCCGTGTTCGCCTTCCTGACCACGGGCGCCATCGTCTACAGCTCGATGGACCGCGATGCCTTCCTGAGCGGCCTCGCGATCGCGGTCGCGTGGGCCGCCGCCGCCGCCACCGTCGTGGTGACCGGGGACGGCGGCTGGATCACCGTCTTCGCCTTCCTCACGGCCGGCTCCGTTGCGAACTCCCGGGAGGACACGACCGCCGGCCTCTTCGCCATCCTCGGGTGGGTCGTCGCCGCCGTTCTGATGATCGTGCTCGATGGCGCTCACTGGATCGCCGTGTTCGCGTTCGTCGTCAGCACCCTCCATTTCGGCCTCTTCGGCATCCCCCGTCCCGCCCGCATCGAGTGGGACTTCCGTTCGGACGACCACAGCGCCTCCGTTCGCTAGCATGGGCCCATGCCCGAAGCTGACCGGTACGACGAGTACGACGACTTCGAGGACGAAGAGGACGACCTCGCGCTCGGCCCCGATGAACGCGACCGGGACCTCCTCGACGGCTCCTGGGAACGGGAGTACTACGCCGGCCAGCGCCGCCCCTCCCGCGACTGGAGCTCGATCGGCATCGGTATCGCCCTTCTGCTGCTGATGGGGATGCTCCTCCCCACGCTCCTGATCGCCCTCCGGTAGCCCGCGCCATGCCCGACGACGCGCTCTCCGGACAGGTCATCGCCACCATCGGCGGGGGCGACGCCCACCACCGCGCCGTCGCCGTCGCCGCCGCCGAGGCGGGCGCCTCGATCGCCCTCGCCACCTTCAACGCCATCCCCGACCAGGAGTTCCCGGTGAACTCCATCGCCAACGAGGTGTGGGCCATCGGCCGCGATCACTTCACCGAGGTCATCGAGGCCTCCGACCCCGAGCAGATGGGCGCCTTCGCGCAGAAGACCTGGAGCCGGTTCGACCGCTGTGACGCCATCGTCGTCGTCTCCTCCCTGCCCACGCCCGCCCCCGACTCCCCCATCGAGGAGAAGCGCGCCTTCGCTGGCCGCCACCGCACGCCCCTCCTCGCCGCTCAGGCCTTCGGCCAGCTCATGCGCGAGCAGGGCGGCGGCGCCGTCGTCTTCGTCGCTCCCGAGCGCGATCCCGCCGACGAGAAGGCGCTCAACGCCGCCCTCTCCGCCCACCTGGGCGCGGGCGGACCGCGCATCACCGTCGTCGGCCGCGACGCCCCCGCCCCCGACGAGGCCGCCGCCGCCGTCCTCGCCGTCCTCGCCCCCGAGGCCGCCCCGTGACGGCCCCCGCCTCCGACCTCGCCCCGCCGCCCCTCGCCGACGTCGTCGTGCTCGAGCTCGCGACCGGCGTCGCCGGCCCCTACTGCGGCCGCCTGCTCGCCGACCTCGGCGCGCAGGTCGTCAAGGTCGAGCCCCCCGAGGGCGACCCCGCCCGCGCCGAGCTCCCCCTCGTCGATGGCGAGAGCGCCTTCTTCGCCTGGCTCGCGGCGGGCAAGCTGAACGTCACGCTGCCTCTCGACGACGCGCGCATCGAGCACCTCGCCGCCCACGCCGACATCATCGTCCACAGCGAGCGGGGCGAAGCCGCCGACCGCCTCGAGGAGCGCCTTGCCGCCGCCAACGAGCGCGCCGTCGTCCTCTCCCTCTCGCCCTACGGACGCAGCGGCGACCGCGCGGACTGGGAGGCGACCTCCTTCACCGAGTACGCGACCGGGGGCTACCACTACTTCGGCGGGGATCCCGAACGCGAGCCCATTGCCCTCCCCGGGCACCAGGTGCCCTTCCACGCGGGCGCCCACGGCGCCGTCGGCGCGCTCGCCGGGCTCCGCCACGCCCGCGAGCACGGTCAGGGGCAGCGTGTCGAGGTCTCCCACCAGGAAGCCATCCTCAACGACCACGCCTGGCTCACGACCATCTGGACCCACCAGGGCGTCATCCAGAGCCGCACCGGCAGCATCTTCGTGCCCTGCGCCGATGGCTTCGTCTTCCTCTTCAACCTCGCGCCCTACCCCAACCTGTTCGTCCTCATCGAGCGCTTCGACCTGCTGGAGGATGAGTCCCTGCAGCAGCCCCTCGTCTGGACCGAGCGCTTCGGCGAGGTGCTAGAGGCTTTCGGCGAGTGGACGAAGACCCGGACGAAGCAGGAGATCTACCACGCCGCCCAGGAGCTCCGCATTGCCGTCACCCCCGTGAACACGATGGCCGATGTCGCCGCCAGCGAGCAGCTCGCCGCGCGCGACTGGTTCGGGACGCTCTGCCTCGGCGCCCGCGAGCTGCTCGCCCCCGGCCTCCCCTACAGGCTCCCCGGGACCGCCCTCGACCCCGCCACGACCGCCGCCGCCCGCGGGGAGCACACCGACGCCGTCCTCGCCCCGGACTTCCCCTGGGCGAATGCGGACGTTGCCCCGCCTCCCGCCGCCCCCGCCCCCACGGGCCAGGGGCCGCTGGCGGGACTGCGCTTCATCGAGGTCACCGCCAACTGGGCAGGACCGATAGCGGGACGCCACTTCGCCGATCTCGGCGCCGACGTCATCAAGGTCGAGCTGCACACCAAGCCCGCCACCCGCACGCTCGCCTGGGTTCCCGCCGATATCTGGCCGGACCACTACCACCGCGCCGGCTACTTCAACAAGCTCAACCGCAACAAGCGCGCCGTCTGCCTCAACCTCGCCACCGACGAGGGCCGCGCCGTCCTCCTCGACCTGGTCCGCAAGGCCGATGGCCTCATCGAGAACAACGCCGCTCGCGTCATGACCCAGCTCGGCATCGGCTGGGACGTCCTGCGCGAGGTCAACCCCGGCCTCGTCATGTGCTCCATGGCGGGCTTCGGCGCGACCGGCCCCGAGCGCAACTACTCCGCCTACGGCAGCAACATCGAGGCCATGAGCGGTCTCGCCAGCGTCCTCGGCTACGGCCCCGGCGAGTACTTCGGCACCGGCAGCTACTACGCCGACCCCGTCACCGGGAACCACGGCGCCGTCGCCATCCTCGCCGCCCTCCACGCCCGCCGCGCGATCGGCAGGGGCCGCTGGATCGATGTCTCCCTGTTCGAGGCCGTCCTGCCCTACTTCTCCCAGGAGCTGCTCACCTACGCCGTCACCGGCGAGGTCCCCGAACCCGTCGGCAACGCCTCCCCCGTCCACGCCCCCCAGGGCCTCTACCCCTGCGCCGGCGAGGACAACTGGCTCGCGCTCACCGTGCGCGACGAACGCGACTTCGCCGCCCTCGCCGGCGTCATCGGCCGGCCCGAGATCGCCGCCGACCCCGCCCTGTCGTCGGTCGAAGGCCGCCGCGCCAATGCCAGCGCGATCGACGACGCCATCGCCTCGTGGTCGCGCGAACAGACCGTGACGGCCGCCGCCGCCGCGCTCCAGGAAGCGGGCGTGCCCGCCGCGCCGGTCATGCCCAACTGGATGGTCGTGAGCGATAACCACCTCAACGACCGCGGCTATTTCGTCACGGTGCGCCACCCCGTGGCCGGAACGCACGTCTTCCCCGGCTTCCCCTGGCGCTTCGAGCGCACGCCGGGCGCCATCGCCCGCCCCGCCCCGCTCTTCGCCCAGCACAACCGCGAGGTCTTCTCCGGCCTGCTCGGCCTGGACGACGCCGAGATCGAGGCGCTCTACGCCGTCGACGCCACCAACGACGACCCCCAGTACGCCGCCGGCCCGAGCCTCTGATGGCCGCCGTCCTCGTCATCCTCCCCGCCGGCCTCGCCCCGCCCCCGCTCCCCGAGGGCGTCGAGGTTCGCGCCTGCGCCACCGCCGCCGATGCCGCCGCCGCCCTCGCCGCCGCGACCGGCGACATCGTGCTCTGCGCCGACGGCCTCGGGGACGCGGCGGCTATCGCGGAGGCCGCCGCGTCGGTCGAGGGGACCGTCATCGAGGTCGTGCAGGGCGCCTGGGACGGCGAGACCCACTCCGCGGTGAGCGCCGCCTGCGCGGGCGTGATCGCGGGCTTCGGCATCGCCGGTGTGGGTGCTGCCGTCGCGCTCCTGGCGGACGCCTAGCCCGCCCGCAGCAGGTTCGCGATAGCGGGATCCCCCGAGCCCAGCGCCCGGCCCCGCTCCGCCAGCCCCTTGACCGTGCTCCGGCTCCTCCCCCCCAGCAGCGCCCCGATCTCGCTGTAGCTGCACCCTCGCTCCTGCAGGGCCGCCGCCGCCACCGCCCGCGGGCGCGCCAGCTTGTCCGCCCGGCTGCGCCCCTCCACCTCGCCCAGCGCCACCGCGAAGTGCTCCGCGATGCGCTCGACGACCGCCTTCGCCGTCTCGTTCCCGCGGCCGTGCAGCTCCAGCGCCCCCACCTCGGCCGCCAGCCGCATCTCGTTCAGCAACCCCCGACGCTGCAGCCCCACCGCCGCGTGAACCCCCGCCAGGATCGATCGCACCGAGCCGGTCCCGGCCGCCAGCCGCTCCAGGCACCACGACGGCAGCGCTACCCGCAGCTCGATCAGGCGCTGCTCGATGAACGCCCGCCGCTCACCCGCGGCGAACGGCTCGACCGCCGCCACGATCCCCGCCTCCAGCCGCGAGCAGAGCCGCTCGGGCAGTCCCAGCTCCCGCGGCCGCAACTCGCTGCCCACCACCGCCGCGCCGCCCGCGTGCGTGACCGCATCGAGCGTGTGCACCAGCTCCCGCAGCGTGCCCGTCTTCCCCGCGAGGTCGTGCAGGTCGTCGATGATGAGCAGTTGCACGCCCCGCACCGCTTCCTGGAACGCCTCCACGGTCCCCTCCCGCAGCGCTCGCTGGTAGCGCGAGGTGAACCCCTCCCCGCTCAGGCACGCGACCCGCCGCCCGCGCGCGCTCGCCTGCGCCGCCAGCCCGTGCAGCAGGTGCGTCTTTCCCACCCCCGGAGGCCCGTGTACGACCACCGGGCTAATCGCGGGCTCCTCGTCCTCCACCAGGCTCAGGCAGCTGGCGATGGCCAGCGCGCTCCCCTCCGAGCGGAAGTAGCGCGCCAGCGTGTACGACCCGTTCACCTGGCCGACTACCGGCTCCCGCGAGGGCGTTGCCGCCACCGGCGTGGCGACGGGCTTCTCCGGATCGCCGGCGGGCGCCGCTCCCGGCGCCACGAACCGCACGTCCAGGCGTTCCCCCTCGATCGCGCCCAGGCAGCGCTCGACCACCGGGGCGAGGTTGTCGTTCAGCCAGTCCGCCCGGAACGCCGAGGCCGCCTCCACCACCAGCTCGCCGCCGGCGAGCGAGTGGGCGGTCGTGCCCGACAGCCACGTCTCGAAGTTGGCGCGGCTCACCTCGAGCTCGAGGCGCCCGAGCACCGCCTGCCACGTGCGCCGCAGCGCTCTCGCCGAGTCCCTGCCGTCGCCTGACACGGGCGTGCGCGCTCCCTTCCCGGAGCGCACACGCGCCCCCGGCTCACTCTTCCTCGGGCTGATGACTCAGAGGGTGCCGCGCCCCTCGACGCGACCACTGAAGGCTAGCGCTCGGCCTCGGCGGGCGGCAACCACTTTCGGCCCCCCGCGCGGCTTCATTAACGGACCTTTCACGGCGCCATTCCGCTTATTGTCTCGCGTCCCCGGCGCAGGGGGATCCCAGCCGTAACATACTGTCCATTGACGCGCGTCCCGCCGCCGCTAGACTTACGAATAACGCCATGGAACGGGACTCGGGCTACCTTCAGATCGGCGAAGCGGCCGAACAGACGGGCCTCACCCAGCGGACCCTCCGCTACTACGAGGAGCGCGGCCTCCTGCCCCCGCCCACCCGCATGGTCGGCGGCTTCCGTCTCTACTCGCCCGTCGATATGGAACGCATCGAGCGCGTCAAGGAGCTGAAGGATCTCCTCGGGTTCTCCCTCGCGGACATCAAGGAGATGCTCGAGGCCGAAGACGTCCGCATGCAGATCCGCGCCGAGTGGAACAAGGACGACGAGGCCGAGGAGAAGGCGAAGAAGGTTCGCATTGCCCGCGAGGTCACGCTCCGCCAGATCGCGCTGCTCGACCAGAAGGTCGAGAAGATGGAGAAGATGCGCGTCCAGCTCGCCGAACGCCTCGAGAAGCACGACGAGATGCTGCGGCGCTTCACCGAGGCCGCTCCGCCCGTCGCCGCCGGCGAATGACGACCGGGCGACCGCCGGCGCACCGATAGGCTGACGCCGGCACATCGAAAGCGGACGGACCGGTAAGCTACCCCCGATGACAGTGCGTGACACCTTCGACCGCCCCCTGCGCGACCTCCGCGTCTCCGTGACGGATCGCTGCAACTTCCGCTGCGTGTACTGCATGCCCAAGGAGGTCTTCGGGCCGTCGTTCCAGTTCCTCGACCGCGAGGAGATACTCACCTACGAGGAGATCGTGCGGCTCGCGCGCCTCTTCATCGCGCACGGCGTCGAGAAGATCCGCGTCACCGGCGGCGAGCCCCTCGTCCGCCGCGACCTCCCCCTGCTCATCGAGCAGCTTGCCGCCCTCGACGGCCTCCAGGACCTGACCCTCACGACGAACGGCGCCCTCCTCCCCGCCCAGGCCGGCCCCCTCCGCGACGCAGGCCTGGAACGCATCACCATCAGCCTCGACTCCCTCGACGACGCCACCTTCCGCGCCATGAACGATGTCGACGTCGGCGTCGAGGTGGTGCTCGCGGGCATCGACTCCGCCCGCGAGGCCGGGCTCTGGCCGATCAAGGTCAACGCCGTCGTCAAGCGCGGCCTCAACGACCACACGATCGTCGACCTCGCCCGACACTTCCACGGCACGGGCGTCATCGTGCGCTTCATCGAGTACATGGACGTGGGCACGACCAATGGCTGGGTGCTCGACCACGTCGTGCCCGCCGCCGAGATCATCGAGCGCATCGATGCTGCCCTGCCCCTCGAACCGCTCGACCCGAACTACCGCGGCGAGGTCGCCCGGCGCTACCGCTACCGCGACGGCGGCGGCGAGGTCGGCGTCATCACCTCGATCACGCAGCCCTTCTGCGGCGACTGCACCCGCGCCCGCCTCTCACCGGAGGGCGAGCTCTTCACCTGCCTCTTCGGCGCCACCGGCTTCGACCTGCGCGCCCTCGTGCGCGGCGGCGCCAGCGACGACGAGGTCGCCGACGCCATCGCCCGCGTCTGGCGCATCCGCGAGGACCGCTACTCCGACCTCCGCACCGAGGCCACGGCCGACCTCAAGCGCGTCGAGATGTCGCACATCGGCGGCTGAGCCGCCCCCTAGCGCCGGTCCTCGTCCTCGTCCTCGTCCGGCCAGAGCGTCTCGAACGCCGGGCCGCCCAGCACCGCCTCCCGGATCGTGCGGCGCTCCAGCACCTCCAGCCGCGCCAGCGCCCGCGACATCGCCAGGTCCGCCTCGTTCGAGACCGCCGCCATGCGCTCGCCCATAGGCGCGAGCACGTCCTGCTCGCGGATGAGTGAGATGGAGTGGGGCCACATCGCGAACGTGAAGTCGTCCGGCATGCCGAAGGCGCTGCGGTGCTTCCCCAGCCAGGCGTAGCGTTCCTGCACGCTCGAGACGGGCGCGACCACCGCCACCAGCGGCCCCTCCGTGGGCGAGCTGCGCGCGTCCAGCAGCAGCCGCTCGGAGAAGGCGTGGAACCCGATCACGATCAGGTCGGCGTTCTCCAGCCGCTCCCGCAGCGCCTCCAGGTCGACCTGGAGGCCGTTCTCCGAGTGGGCCATGGGCGCTACCCCCGGATGTGAAGCGAGGGGGCGGGCTTTCGCCGCGCCCCCTCGCCGGAGTTCCTCGCGCGCCCGCCCCGAAAGGCGGGCGTCTGGAGGGTTGAGCCTAGTACATCGGCGCCGGCGGAGCGGCCGCGGCTGAGGCGGGCTCCTTCCTCTCCGTGACCAGGCAGTTCGTTGTCAGGACCATCGCGGCGATGGAGACGGCGTTCTCGATGGCGGCGCGGGTGACCTTCGCCGGATCGATGATGCCCTTCTCCACCATGTTGCCGAACTCGTCCAGCTGGGCGTCGTAACCGAGGCCCTTCTTCAGGTCCTTCACCTCTTCGACCACCACCGAGCCGTCCTTGCCGGCGTTGATGGCGATGCGGCGGAGGGGCTCCTCCAACGCACGGCGGAGGATGCGGGCGCCCGTGTCCTCGTCGCCGTCCAGCTTCACGCGGTCCAGCGCCGAGATGGCGTTCAGCAGGGCGACGCCGCCGCCCGGCACGATGCCTTCTTCCACGGCCGCGCGGGTCGCGCTCAGGGCGTCCTCCACGCGGTGCTTCTTTTCCTTCAGCTCGACCTCGGTGGCCGCGCCGACGCGGATGACGGCGACGCTGCCGGCCAGCTTGCCGAGCCGCTCCTGGGCCTTCTCGCGGTCCCAGTCGCTCTTCGCCTCGCCGAGGATGGCGCGGACCTGGCCCACGCGCGCGTCGATGTCCTTCTTCTTGCCCTTGCCCTCGATGATCGTCGTGTCTTCCTTGGTGGAAAGCACGCGGCGGGCGCTGCCCAGGTCGGCCTGCGTCACGCTGTCGAGCGTGCGGCCGATCTCCTCGGAGATGACCTGCGCGCCGGTCAGCGTCGCGATGTCGCCCAGGTTGTCCTTCTGGCGGTCGCCGAAGCCCGGAGCCTTCACCGCGAGCACGTTCATCGTGCCGCGCAGCTTGTTCACGGCCAGCGTCGCCAGCGCCTCACCGTCCACGTCGGCGGCGATGATGAGCAGGTTCTTCGACTGCGAGACGATCTTCTCCAGCAGCGGCAGGAGCTCCTGCACCGAGGAGAGCTTGCTGTCGGTGATGAGGATCAGGGGATCCTCGATCTCCGCTTCCATGCGGTCCGGGTTCGTCACGAAGTAGGGGCTGATGAAGCCGCGGTCGAACGCCATGCCGTCCACGTACTCGACCTCGGTCTGGATGCCCTTCGACTCCTCGACCGTGATCACCCCGTCCTTGCCGACCTTCTCCATCGTCTCGCCGATGAGCTCGCCGATGGTCGGGTCGTTGTTCGCCGAGATGGACGCGACCTGCGCCATCTGCGCGCGCGCGTTCACCTTGATCGAGTTGCGGCCCACGCGGTCCACGACCGCCTCGGCGCCCTTCTCGAGGCCACGCTTCAGCGACATGGGGTTCGCGCCGGCGGCCACGTTCTTCAGGCCTTCCTGCACGATCGCCTGGCCCACCACGGTCGCCGTGGTCGTGCCGTCGCCGGCGATGTCGTTCGTCTTGGAGGCGATCTCCTTGGCGAGCTGGGCGCCGACGTTCTCGAACGCCTCCTCCAACTCGATGTCCCGGGCGATCGTCACACCGTCGTTCGTGATGGTCGGCGCGCCGAACTTCTTGTCGAGCACCACGTTGCGGCCCTTCGGACCGAGCGTGATCTTGACTGCGTCGGCAAGCGCGTCGATGCCACGCTTCATCGCGTGGCGGGCGTCTTCATCGAAAAGCAGTTGCTTGGCCATGTACCTGTTCGTACCTCTCCCGAATTTCGATGGCGCGTATGTTAGCACTCTTACGGCAAGAGTGCTAATCAAGCAGGCGACCCTTCCCGCCTACCTCCGCAGCAGCCCCCGCAGGCGCCGCCGCAACCCCTCCCCCTCGCCCCTCCGCGTGATCGCGCTCGCCGCTTCCCGCGCCGCAGCCTCCAGCGTGTCGTCGAGCGGCGCCAGGGTCGCGCGCTCCCCGTACCGTCGCGCCAGCGCCTTCCCGATAAGGAAGTCCGTCACGGCCGGGTTCTTGGGCAGAAGGCTCCCGTGCAGGTACGTCCCGATCGCGTTCGCGACGCGCGCCCCCTCCGACCCGTCCCCGCCGTTGTTCCCGCGACCCTCGACGACCGTGCCGAAGGGCTCCTGTCCGTCGCCGAGCCAGGTGCGCCCGCCGTGGTTCTCGAATCCGACTACCTCGCCGAAGTCCGTCTGCAGCAGCACGTTCCCGATGGCGCGCTCCGCGCCCTCCCCCGGATGCCGCGTCTCCATGCGGAATACCCCGATCCCGGGAAGCACGCCCCCATCGGCATCGACATAACGCTCTCCGAGCAGCTGGAACCCCCCGCACACCGCCAGCGCCGGCAGCCCGCCCTCGACCGCCGGCCGGATCGCCGGACCCCGCGCCACCAGGTCGTCCGCGATGCGCCGCTGCTCGCGGTCCTCGCCCCCGCCGATGATGAGCAGGTCGTAGTCGCCCGGGTCGAACGCCTCGCCGATGCCGATCCCGTCCACGTCGAGCGCGATGCCGCGCGCCTCGCAGCGGTACCGCAGGGCGATCGCGTTCCCGCGGTCCCCGTACACGTTCATCACATCGGCGTACAGGTGCGCCAGCCGCAACCGCATCCCGTCCCCGTCCGGCATGGCCCTAGCCTACCCCGCCCCCGGGCCTTCAATTGCCTCCCTGGCACAGGGAGCTGCCTACAGGCAGGCGAACGACCACCTCCCACTCGTCAGGCTGCACCGTATCCCTCGCGACTTTGTTGACGCGTACGGCTCCGCAAGCCTGGCACCGGTGGACCACCTGAAGACCTTTGCCCGGCCTGTACCTCGTCCCTACTGGTTCCATTATCCCCTTGCATGGCGAGGCCCTGTCCCCCGGGAGATTGTCCAGGTGCTGGGAATAAAGACATCGCGGACAGTGGTTCCGGTAGCCGCCGTTCGACAAGGGGGCCACTTCCAGGCCGCAGTTGTGACACACGAATGCAGTGTTTTCTCTGGCTCTGCTCACTCCTGATCTCCTTGACCTGAGTCGTCAAGGTCAAGAGATCAGGGTTCCGTTTGCTCTTCTTCAGGCTTCTAGGCTTGGCTGAGGTCTTGACAGATTCGCCGTCGTTCCGCTGGGTCAACGACTACTTCCGGTTCCACCTTCAACGGGGCATTTTCCATCCCCGAATCCGAACCACGGCCGACTTTGTTCGTGCTTTGTATCGGCCACTGTGGGGCGCCTGCTGCACCCCCCACCGGTATGTGTACTCTCGGCCTCACTAGCTTCGGCGTCGTCCCCTGTCAGGCGCGAGCAGTGAGACTGGGTCTGTAATTCAACCAGCACCTCCCCTGTGCGACGCCCTGCATGATAGCGCCGTGCGACGCGTCCGATGCGGGCGGCATGGTGGCTGCCTACTGTTCACCACGCTGCACTTGCCCGCCTTGCGAGCAAATGTTCTAGACTGCGCAGCGTGACCGCCACCGCCGCCGCGTCCCCCGCCCCTCCCCACGACCCCCGCGCCCTGGCCCCCGCCCGCGAGCAGCTTCACGAGGTCTTCGGCTACGGCGAGTTCCTCCCCGGCCAGGCCGAGGTTGTCGCCTCGGTGCTCTCCGGGCGCGACACGCTCGCCGTCCTCCCGACGGGTGGCGGCAAGAGCGTCTGCTACCAGCTCCCGGCCCTCCTCCTCGATGGCCTCACCCTCGTCGTCTCCCCCCTTCTCGCGCTGATGAAGGACCAGGTCGACGCCCTCACGCGGAACGGGGTCGCGGCCGCCGCCGTCAACTCGACCGTGCCCCGCGAGGAGCAGGCCGGCATCCTTCGCCGCGCCGCCGATGGCGACCTGCGCCTCCTCTACGTCGCCCCCGAGCGCTTCTCCGACGGCCGCTTCGTCGCGGCCCTGCGCGGCGTCAATGTCTCCTTGCTCGCCATCGACGAGGCGCACTGCATCTCCCAGTGGGGCCACGACTTCCGCCCCAGCTACCGCGACCTCGGCGCGGACCGCGCCCGCCTCGGCAATCCGCCCATCGTCGCCCTCACCGCCACCGCCGACCCCCGCGTCCGCGACGACATCGTCGAGCGCCTCGGTCTCGACGATCCCGATGTCCGCATCGCCGGCTTCGACCGCCCCAACCTGCGCTTCCACGTCATCCGCGTCCGCAGCCAGAAGGAGAAGCTGGAGCAGATCGCCGAGCTGCTCGAAGCCCTCGGCGGCGAGGCTTCCGCCATCGTCTACTGCGCCACCCGCAAGCGCGTCGAGTCCCTCGCCGAGGCCCTCCAGCGCCGCCGCATCCGCTGCGCCCGCTACCACGCCGGCATGGCCGAGGAAGACCGCGTCCGCATCCAGAACGCCTTCGCCCGCGACAGCGTCCGCGTCATCATCGCGACCAACGCCTTCGGCCTCGGCATCGACAAGCCCGACGTCCGCCTCGTCGTCCACCACGACCTGCCCGAGTCGATCGAGGCCTACTACCAGGAAGCCGGCCGCGCCGGACGCGACGGCGACCCCGCCGAGTGCGTCCTCTACTACGCGCCCCGCGACCGTGGCCTGCGCGAGTTCTTCATCGAGCTTTCCCACCCCCCGCCCGGGACCGTGCTGGAGGTCTACCGCGCCCTCGTCCGGCGTGGCGGCGACCGCGAGGTCATCGACGACCTCGTCGACCGCGAGGAGACGCCCGGCGTGAACGCCGCCGTGCAGGCGCTCGTCGAATCCGGCCTGGCCCAGCGCCAGGGCCGCTTCGCCTGGGCGCTCCGCCCCGACGGCGAGGACGCGATCGACCTCGCCGGCCTCGAGGCGCACCGCGCCCACGCCACCGCCAAGCTCGACGCCATGCAGTCGTACGCCGAATCGGCGACCTGCCTGCGCGCCCGCGTCCTCGACTACTTCGGCGAGGCGGACGGCGCCCGCGCCTGCGGCAACTGCGGCCCCTGCCTCGCTCCCACCCGCCGCCGCGAGGTCGACACGGAGGCGCCGCTCTTCCTCGACCTGCGCGCCCTTCGCCGCCGCCTTGCCGAGGAGGAGGGCGTTCCGCCCTACGTCATCTTCAGCGACGCCACCCTGCACGACATGGTCGAGCAGCGCCCGACGACGGAGGGAGAGCTGCTCCAGGTTCGGGGCGTGGGCCGTGTGAAGGCCGAGCGCTACGGCCCCGCCTTCCTCGCCGTCATCACCTCGAGCGGCGGTGAACCGCCGCCCCCTCCCGAACCGCCGCCCGCCCCCGACTCTCCGCGCCCGCTCGTCAAACCCCGCGCAGGCGCCAACCTGCCCCCCACCGCCCAGCGCACCCTGGAGCTGCACCACGAGGGATTCTCGATCGACGAGATCGCCGCCCGCCGCGGCTTCAAGTCGCAGACCATCGCCCAGCACCTCGCGCGGTTCGTCGAGCAGGGCCAGATCGAGGACGTGCGCTCCTGGGTCAGCGAGGCCGACCTCGCCCGTCTCCGCCGCATCGCCGCCGGCCGCCCCCTGGCCGCCCTCCGCCCCCTGCGCGAGGCCCTCGGCGGCGACCTCTCCTACGACCAGCTCACGCTGGCCCGCGCCTACCTCAACCGCGAGCTTCGCGACTCCGGCTAGCGGACCCCGCTACGACTCGGAGTCGACCAACCAGCGCAGCATCTCGCGCGGCGGCGGCAGGCGGTGGCGGTAGCGCACGTACAGGATCGTCGCCGGCGTCACGAGCGCGACGATGATCAGCCCGCCGAATACGAACCGGGCCGTCCAGGAGTGGTTCAGCGAGTCGCCGAACCCGACCACGACCGCCGTCGGCACGATCGACCCGAACAGGACGAGCGCCATGAACACGCGGAACGACATCGGCGTCAGGCCCGCAGCGTAGGCGGCGAAGTCGAACGAGATCGGCATCATCCGCCACCAGAACACGAGCTGCGGCCCGATCTCCCGCGCCAGCATGTCGACCCGTTCGGCGCCCCGTTCCCCGACCAGCCTCGGGATGAACTGCCGCCCGAAGCGCCGCGAGATCCAGAAGATGATCGCCGCCCCGATGAGCTGGCCGAGGACCGCGTAGACCACGCCCAGCACCGTCCCCCAGATGAGCCCCGCCGCGATCATGAAGGGCGGGTTCGGGATCGGCGCGAACACCATCGCCGCCGCCAGGATCGCGATCAGGAGCACCGGTCCCCACAGGCCCAGCCCCTCGCCCCACTCGCGGATGTCGTCCGTCTCCAGGTCGCCCAGGGCGAAGTCGCCGATCACGAACACGACGGCCAGCACGAGCGCCGCCATCCCGATGATCCGCCGCCGCCGCACCGGGTCGAGCAGCAAGGGCCGCTCCCCCGCCGGCTGCTCCTCCCTGCCTCCGAGCCGGTCACCCAGCTCCCCCCACAGGATCCATGCGACCACGATTCCGGCTGCGAACGCGACCCCCGTGCTGTGGATGGCCTCACGGAGGCCGAACGCGACGGCCGCTCCCGCCGCCAGCGCCGCCGCCAGGATCACCGCCTCGCGCATCAGGGACGATGGTACGGGATGGGGACGGCGCCGCCCCTCATGCCAGCAGGCCGTTCAGCAGGTCGTGGTACTGCGCCAGGTGGCGGATGCCGAGGAAGTCGGCGCGCACCCGCTCCTTCGCGTTCGCCCCCAGCTCCGCCGCCAGCTCCTCATCGTCCATCACGCGGCAGAGCGCGTCGCCCAGCGCCTCGACGTCCGCCGGGTCGTCCAGCAGCAGGCCCTCCTCGCCGTGCGACACCTGGTCCTGCAGGCCGCCCACGCGGCTCGCGATCACGGGCCGGCTCTTCCACATCGCCTCCGTCAGCGTCAGCCCGAACCCCTCGCGCAGGCTCTTCTGCACGATCACGCCCGCGTGCCGCTGCAGCGCGTTCACCATCGCCGCGTTCTCGGCCACGTCGTCCATTGGCAGCGAGGCGAGGTGCATGCGCGACCGCAGGTGATCGGGGAAGGCGGCCCACTCCGCCTTCAGCTCCTCCAGCACGATGCCGCCCTCGGGGTCGTCGGTGACCCCCGATACGTCCGGCCCCGCCAGCACGAGCTGGCTGCGCCCGTCCGGGTCGCAGCGCTCCGCGAAGGAGGCGAAGCCCCGCATGACGCCGCCGTGGTCCTTCAGCGGGTCCCAGCGCGAGACCTGCACGATGAGCGGGTCGTCCCGGTCCGGCGCGGCGCCCTCGCGCAGCACCTCCGCCTGGCGCTCGACCGACCCCGTCGTCCCGTCCTCGCGCGTGAAGCTGCGGGGACCGTCGCCGTCCGGCCCGGCGATGAGCCCGCTTCGGGCGAGGATGGCGCGCGTCACGTCCTCGTCTTGCTCCTCGTTCTTCGCCGAGAAGGCGTCGATCGAGGGCTGCACGACCGCGCTCCGGCCGTCGTCGAGGCTGGGCGGGATGTACGCCTGCCGCGAGAACACGCGTAGCGGCGCCCCGCGCACGTGCGGCGCCAGGAAGCCCCAGCCCCGCTCCGCCTCCGGCGTGATGTCCTCCGTGCCGATGTGGCACCGCCAGATCACGGTCGCGCCGTGCGCCATCAGCGCCGGCGCCATGCCCGCCGTCTGCGGGTCGTGCAGGAACACCGCGTCCCCGGGGCGCAGGTCCTCGAGGAACGCCTCGATGTTCGGCTTCAGCACCTCGCCGTACACGCGCGAGGCCTGCGCGCCCAGGGGCGAACCGTCCCCCGCCGAGCCATGCAGGGAGTGGTGGAGCCGCTTCGTGATGCGGAAGAACTCCGGCTCCCCCTCGATCACCGCCCAGCGCGCGTCGATGCCCGCCCCCCGCGCGTACGCCAGCAGCGAGCGCAGCATCTCCGCCACGCCCCCGCCCTCGGCCGTCGAGTTCACGTGCCAGACGGTGCGCCCGTCGAGCAGCTCGCGGCTCCGTTCGAGCACCGCCACCGCCCGTTCGTAGGCCGCCGGCTCGACGACCTCGCGGAAGCGATCGAGGGAGTACGTACGGAGGTCGACCTGGCTCAATGGCGACATGGCGTTCGCGTCTCCGGGAGGTTGGCGGCAGCGTAGCGCAGTCGCCCGCTACGGGAACGCCCCGCCTCGATCGGGGCAGGGCCAGCGGGAGTTGCGTACGATGCAGGCGCGAACCCCTCTCAGGAGAAACCCATGCCAGGAGCGCTCGAAGGAGTCCGCATCCTCGACTTCACCCGCTACCAGCAGGGCCCCTTCGCCACGGTCCTGCTCTCCGACCTCGGCGCCGACGTCATCAAGGTTGAGGAACCGACGCACGGCGACCTCGGCCGCAGCCTCGGCCTGCAACCGGACGGCTGGTGCGCCTACTTCCAGGCCCTCAACCGCAACAAGCGCTCCCTCACCGTCGATACGCGCACGCCCGAGGGCCGCGAGATCATCTACCGGCTGATCCCCGAGACCGACGTCGTCACCGATAACTTCCGCCCCGGCACGATGAAGCGCTTCGGGCTCGACCACGAGTCCCTCGCCGCCATCAACCCCCGCATCATCACCGCCAGCGCCTCCGGCTTCGGGCCGAAGGGTCCGCATGCGCACGAGCCGTCGTTCGACTCGATCGGCCAGGCCATCGGCGGCCACATGGTCGCCCAGGGGGGCGGCCCCGGCGCGGAGCCGGCGGTCGTCATCGGGGGCATGGCCGACCAGGTCGGCGCCATGATCTTCGCCCTCGGCATCTGCGCCGGCATCGCCGCCCGCGAGCTGCACGGCGTCGGCCAGCACGTCGATACCTCGCTCCTCGGCTCCCAGCTCGCCCTCCAGGGGCTGGGGCTCACCGGCTTCCTGCGGCAGAAGCAGCAACGGCCCAGTGGTCCCCGCTGGAACCCGCTCTTCACCTACTACCCCTGCGCCGACGGCCTCTATCTCAGCCTCGGCCTGCTCGACCCCAAGTGGTGGCCCGCCTTCTGCGAAGTCCTCGAGCGCGAGGACCTCATGGTCGACGAGCGTTTCGCCGAGCCGGCGGGCCGCATCGGCAACCGCGAGGAGCTCATCGAGGAGCTGAATCGCACCTTCGCCGGGAAGGACCGCGACGAGTGGCTCCGGCTCCTCAAGGCCGCGAACCTGCCCTGCGGTCCCGTGAACGACTACGCGGCCGTGATGCAGGAGCCCCAGGTCATCGCCAACGAGTACCTCACGACCCTGCAGGATCCGAACCTCGGCGAGGTCGGCGTCGTGGGGACGCCCATCAACATGAGCGAGACCTCCTCCGGCCCGCGCTCGACCGCTCCCGACCTCGGCCAGCACACCGAGGAGATCCTGCTGGAGTTCGACTACACCTGGGACGACATCGAACGATTCAAGAACGCCGGGGTCATCTAGCGCCCCCGCTACTCCTCGATCTCGTCCAGCCCCTCCGCTGTCAGGCGGATCGCCGCCGTCGGGAAATCCGGGTTGCGGGGGTTGTCCGTGTGGTAGACCTCGATCAGCTCCCGCTCCAGCATCTCCTTCATCAGCGCGTGGGTCAGCCGGTCGTTCGCCCAGCGAACGCCCGTGACGCTCGCCAGCCGGTTGCGCCGGAAGTGCTCGAACCCGACGAACGGCAGCCGCTGGTCCATCTCGTAGATCGCCTCGAGGATGTCCCACTGCCGGTCGTCCACGATGGCCGTCGCCACGGCCAGAAGCGCGGTGTTCACCTCATGCTCGCTCTCGATCGAGAGCAGGGGGGCCAGCCGGTGCGTGCCGGGGTCGGTCGATTCCACCAGCTCCCGGTACTTCAGGTGCGAGAGGTTCGGCGAGACGCTGCTCGCCGGCGCCCCCGCGATCTCCGCGATCTCCTGGTAGTGCATCTCGCCGCTTGATCCCGCGAGGATGCCCAGCACGGCCGTTTGCCGCGGCAGGTGGGAGAAGTCCGCTGCCGTCGCCGCCTCGGCGGGCGCCGGTTCCTGCGGCTCCTCCTCTTCCTCGGGAGGCGCCGGCCCCTGCGGCTCGTGCTCCCGCTCGGGTTGCAGCACCGCGAGCGTCTTCTCCATCGCCTCGATCTTCTCGTTCACGTCGGAGAGCGCTTCATGCTTCTCCCCGAGGTCGCGTTCGATCGTCGCGATCTCCGTAAGGATCGTCTCGCGCTCCCCCTGGAGACGGGTGAGCGCTTCGCTGAGTTCGTTGGCTGCCGACGAAGCCATGCCCGCTAGCCCTCTATTCAACAGTTGACGAACACAAGGTTGGCCTATTCTTGCGCTGAGCGCTAGACCCCCTGGGGAAATATTCCTAACTCTTAACGTTCCCCTGCTTAACCGTAGTCCTCAAATACTTCCAGAAGTGGCCAATCCTCGCGCCAGATCGGCAGGTCGCCGAGCGGGAACCACCCCCCTTCGGCCAGCTCCTCCGCCTGCAACCGGAACTCGCCGCCCACCACGCTCGCCACGCACACGACCAGCACCAGGTTCCGCCCCAGAGGGTCGAGGGAGTAGGTTCCCAGGATGCGTTCGACCCGGATATCGAGGCCGGTCTCCTCCCGAGCCTCGCGAACCGCCGCCGCCTCTATCGTCTCGAAGGGCTCGGGGTAGCCGGCCACGAGCGCGAACGCTTCCGCGCCGTGCGGCCGGACCAGGAGCACCTCGCCCGCCCGTTCGATGAGCGCCGCCGCGACCGGCGTGGGCGCGTCGAGGTGGATGTAGCCGCAGCTCGGACAGGCCGGCTTGAGTTCCTCGGCAGGGATGTTGAGCCCGCCGACCGCCTCGCGACGCAGTTGGTCGCCGCAGTAGGGGCAGTAGCGCGCTTCCGGCAGTGCCACCGGAGGCCCCGGGCCTTAGGCCCGCGGCAGGCCCAGCCCGCGCGTGGCGATGATGTTCCGCTGGATCTCGCTCGTGCCGCCCGCAATCGTCGCCGAGACGGAGGCGACGTAGCCCGCGCCCAGGCGTCCCTCGAACGGCGCGTTCTCGCCTGCGCTCAGCTGGCCCGCCGTGCCCAGCATCTTGATCGCCGTGCCCGCGATCCGCTGCGAGAGCTCGGTGCTGAACATCTTCGCGATCGAGGCTTCCGCGTTCGGAATCTCTCCCGCCGCCTGCATGCCGATCACGCGGTAGCTCAGCATCTTCGCCGTCGCCGCCTCGATCCAGCGCTCCGCCAGCGCCTCCCGCACGCTCTCCGGGTTCGAGATGTCGTCGTTGTGCTCGCGCCAGTAGTTCAGGTAGCGCTCCAGCGTCTGCCGGTGCGCCACGGCGCTGCCGATCGAGCTGCGCTCGAAGTCGAGCGTCGTCGCGCCTACGTACCAGCCGCGGTTGACCTCTCCCACGATGTTCTCCGCGGGAACGCGCACGTCCTCGAAGAACACCTCGTTGAAGTTGTGCATGTTCCCCATGTTCACGAGCGGCCGCACCGTGATACCGGGCGTCTTCATGTCGAGCAGGAAGTAGCTGATGCCGCGGTGCTTGGGCGCGTCCGGATCGGTCCGCGCCAGCATGAAGATCCAGTCGGAGTAGTGCGCCCCCGAGGTCCAGATCTTCTGGCCGTTGATCACGTAGTCGTCGCCGTCGCGGAGGGCGCGCGTCTGGAGCGAGGCCAGGTCCGAGCCGGAGCCCGGCTCGCTGTACCCCTGGCACCAGATCACCTCGCCCCGCAGCATGCGGCCCAGGTGCTCCTCCTGCTGCTCGTCCGTGCCGTGCGCGATGATCGTCGGCCCCAGCATGGAGACGCCGTTGCCGATGCTGCTCGGGGGCACGCGCGCCTCGGCGAACTCCTCGTTCATGATGAACTGCTCCATCACGCCCAGGCCCGCGCCCCCGTACTCCTTCGGCCAGGCCGGCGCGATCCAGCCCCGCTCCGAGAGCTTGCCCGTCCAGCGCCGGTACCAGGGCGCGCTCCGCGGGGGGCCTTCCTCCCCGCCCTGCATGCCCTTGTCGGGGTCGTACTCGGTCGGTCGCTCGTTCTCGATGAACGCGCGCACCTCGTCGCGCCAGGCGGCCTGCTCGGGGGTGTCCTGGAAGTCCATGGGGTCTCTCCGCGCCCCCTTCCGGGGCCGCCCGAACGCTACCAGACGCCCCCAAGGGCGTAAACGGCCCGCACCGTCACTCCATCTTCCGCAGCGAGGGCTGCGTCGCCAGCGTCATCGACGCCAGGCAGAACAGCACGGCCCCGCTGATCGCCATCCAGAGCGGGGCGCCCATCTGGGCCGCCAGCAGGCCGGCGATCAGTCCTCCGAACGGCCCGATCCCCTGGAAGGCAAGGGTGTGGATGCCCACTACCCGGCCCATCATCTCGTGGGGCGAATTCGCCTGGACCAGTGTCTGGTTCAGGTTCATGAAGAACCCGCCTGCCATGCCGCCGGTGAACATCACCGTTGCAGTCAGCGCGTACCAGGGCGAGAGCCCGATCACCACCAGCGTGAACCCACCCATCATCAGCGATCCGATGAACCACCCGCCCTTGTTCTTCAGGTCCGGCAAGGACGCCAGCCCGAGGGAGCTGATCGTCATCCCCAGCCCCATGAAGACGAAGAGGAGGCTGGACTGCAACGCCTCCCGCCCCAGCTCTTCCTTCGCGATGAGGGGGAGCAGCGACATGAACGGACCGATCATGAAGATGCCGGAACCGGCCAGCAGCAGGATGAGTGTGCGGATGCCCTGGTGTTTCCACACGAACCGCAGGCCGTCCAGCAGGTCCTGCAGTGGGGCGCGGTGCTCCGAGGCCTCGCGTGCCCTCGGAACCCTCAACGGCACCAGCGCCAGCGTGCCGATGAGCAGGACCACTCCTTGCGCCACGAACGCCCCGCCGATGCCCCAGATCGCGATCGCCAGCCCGCCGAGCCCGGCTCCCACGATCTGCGAGACGTTCATCGCCATGCTCATCATGACGATCGCCTTGAGCAGCGTGTCTCGTTCCACCACCGTCGGAACAATCGCGTTCCGCACGGGCAGGCCTACCGCGATTGTCGCGCCCACTCCCGCCGCCAGCAGCATGGCGATGACGGTCGTCATCGCCCCGGCGAGCAAGATCACGCCGGCCGCGAACGTCACGCCCACGGCGACGAGTTGGCTGGCCAGCACGATGCTGCGCCGGTCCATCCGGTCGGCCAGCACTCCCGCGGGAATGGTGACGAACAGCACGGGAATGCCGAGTGCGAAAGCCACCATCCCGGTTGCCCCCGCCCCGAGCCCCAGTCCGCCCCTGTCGACGCCCTCGATCACCAGCCATACGAACGCGAACCGCTGCGTCGCCTGCACCAGCGCGAAGCTCATCGTGTTGATCCAGAGGTAGGTGAAAGGCCGCGACTTGAAGGCCGAGAACGTCTCGAGCGTGGGCAGAGAGGGGCGCGTGGCGGGGCGCGCCCGAGCAGCGGGCGCGCTCTGGGCCTGTTCGGTCACCCGGCGCATCCTACAGGGCGCCTCCGGTGCCGCGGTTCCGCGCGTCCCCTATAGTCCCGCCATCCGTGGCCAGGAGGCGTCAGATGGCGGGCAAGCTCAAAGGCAAGGTGGCGGTCATCACGGGCGGGGCCAGCGGCATCGGCCGCGCCACCGCCGAGCTCTACGCCGATGAGGGCGCCAACGTCGTCATCGCCGACCTCCAGGACGGCGCCGACGCCGTCGCCGCCGTGCGCGAGCGCGGCCGCGAGGCCGTCTTCGTCCGCACCGATACGAGCGACGAGGCCTCCTGCGAGGCCATGGCCGAGGCCGCCGTCGAGGCCTTCGGCGGCGTCGACGTGCTCCTCGCCGCCGCCGGCATCAGCAACTGGCGCTACATGGACCCCGAGCCCGTCCAGGTGAGCAACATCGGCATAGACGACTCGTTCCTCATCCAAGCCCCCGTCGAGGCCTTCCAGAAGGTGCTCGACGTGAACCTCACGGGCGTGCTGCTCTCCGACCGCGCCGTCGCCCGCCGCATGATCGAGGCCGGGAACGGCGGCGCCATCATCAACATCGCCTCGATCATGGCGAAGGTGCCCCAGGTCGGCGTCGGCCCCTACTGCGTCTCCAAGGCGGGCGTCTGGATGCTGACGAAGGTGCTGGCCATGGAGCTCGCCTTCCACAACATCCGCGTCAACGCCATCGGCCCCGGCTTCATCGAGACCCCCATGACGGCCGGCCTGAGCGAGAGCGAGGTCGGCGGGAGCTGGTCCATGGGCCTGACCCCCATGAAGCGGATGGGCGTTCCGGAAGAGGTCGCCAAGACCGCCCTCTTCCTCGCCTGCGACGACTCCAGCTTCTACACGGGCGCCCTCCTCCATCCCCACGGAGGCGTCTTCACCGACTAGGAAGCCGGGGATCGCGGGCTCGCTACGACATCTTCCGCAGCACCGGCTGCGTCACGAACGCGCCCGTCGCCACGACGAACAGGATCGCCCCGCTGATCACCATCCAGAGAGGCGCGCCCATCCAGGCGGCCATGAGTCCCGCCAGCATCCCTCCGAACGGCCCGATGCCCTGGAACGAGAGCGTGTGGATGCTGACCACCCGCCCCATCATCTCCGGCGGCGTGTTCGCCTGCACCAGCGTCTGGTTCAGGTTCATGAAGATGCCCGCGGCCACGCCCCCGCAGAACATGACGCCGGCCGTCAGCGCGTACCACGGCGAGATCCCCAGCAAGGGCACGACGATGCCCGCCGAGATGAGCGTGCCGATGACCCAGCCGCCCTTGTTCCGCAGCTCCGGCGCGGAGGCGATCGCGAGCGAGCTGACCACCGTGCCCGCGCCCATGATCGTGAACAGCAGGCTCGCCTCCAGCGCGTCGCGGCCCAGCTCCTCCTTCGCGATCTGGGGCAGGAGCGTCCCGAACGGGCCGATCAGGAAGATCCCGGCGATGCCGAGCAGGATGACGAGGGTGCGGATGCCCTGGTGATCCCAGACGAAGCGCAACCCCTCCTGCAGCTCCTGGATCGGTTGCCGGTGCTGTTCCGCCGAGCGCACGTCCGGGACGCGCAGCGGGATCAGCGCCAGCGTCCCCACGAACAGCAGCACCCCCTGGGCGATGAACGCCCCGCCGATCCCCCAGGCCGCGATGAGCAGGCCCCCGAGCGCCGCCCCCACGATCTGGGAGATGTTCATCGCCATGCTCATCATCACGATCGCCTTCAGGAGCGTGTCGCGCTCGACCACCGTGGGCACGATCGCGTTGCGCACGGGCAGCCCCACCGCGATCGTCGCGCCCACGCCCGCCGCCAGCACCAGCGCGAGCACCGTCGTCATCGCTCCGGCGACGATGAGCACCCCCGCCGCCACCGTCACCGCCACCGCGACGACCTGGCTGACGAGCACCAGCGTGCGCCGGTTGATGCGGTCGGCGAGCACGCCCGCGGGGATGGTGACGAACAGCACCGGGATGCCCAGCGCGAAGAACACCGCCCCCGACCACTCCGACCCCCGGCCAAGCCCGCCGACATCCACCGCCTCGATCACGAGCCAGACGAACGCGAAGCGCTGCATCGCCTGCACGAGGTTGAAGCTGAGCGTGTTGATCCAGAGGTACGTGAATGGCCGCGACTTGAACGCCGAGAACGTCTCGACGGTGGGGAGTGTGGGGCGGGAGCCGGGGCGCGCCGGGGCCGTCGGGGCGCTCCGCGCCTGCTCGCTCATTCGCGCATCATAGTGCGCGGCCTCCCGGCTCCGTGGCGTCGGGTCAGGGCGCCGGTTCCCGCCGTTCCCGCCAGAGGCCCTCCAGCTCGCGCTCCGCGATGCGCCAGCCGCCGTCCGTGCGCACGAGCACGTCGCGGTAGATTCCGCCCGTCGTGACCACCCCGCCGCCCGCCTCCTCCCGCTCGACCTGGGTCGCGTGCAGGTAGGTCGTGGCGGTCGCGCGGTCCCCTTCGA
This sequence comes from Tepidiformaceae bacterium, assembly GCA_965203115.1. Classification (GTDB taxonomy): domain Bacteria; phylum Chloroflexota; class Dehalococcoidia; order Tepidiformales; family Tepidiformaceae; genus UBA2991. Next base: position 1,464,996 of record OZ241859.1, read on the forward strand.
GCGCGATCTCGTGGTTCCCCAGCAGGTGCTGCTGCGCGACGAAGTCGGTGGTCATGCCCCGCACGAACTCCGCCACTTCCTGCCCGCTGCGGAACTCGCGCCCGCCGCCGTAGCGCACGACCGTCTCCGGGGCGAAGCAGTCCGCGAGCCCCTCGTAGTCGCCCGCGTCGATCGTCGTCCCGTAGCGGTTGATCACGTCTGTGATCGCGATGCGGTCGTTCTGTTCACGCAGTGTGTCTGCCATCCGTGTGCCTCCTCGGGCGCTGGTTGCGGGTCAGGGTTCGCCGGCGGCGGGAGACGCAGCGGGGCCGCCGCTTCCCCGCCGCCTCCACAGCCGTCCACCCCCGAGCCCGAGGGAGAGGACCGCCGCCGCCGCCATCAGGACGGCCGCTACGAAGAACGTCTCGTCCATCGTCTGGCGGACGACCTCGATCAGCTCCTCCTCGGTGATGTCGAAGAGGTTCTGGGAGAAGAGCGCGCCCGCGCGCTGGTCGAAACGCCCCAGTCCCTCCGAGCCCAGCAGGGCCATGCCGATCACCATGCCCAGCGTCTGGAACACCTGGAGCACGGCCGTGGCGGAGGCCCGCCGCCCCGCCTCCACGCCCTCCATGATGGTCGCGTAGAGGGATGCGTCGGCCAGCGTGAAGCCCAGCCCCGCCATGCCCAGCGCCGTCCAGAGCGCGATCTGGCTCGGCTCGGAGGCCCAGCTGGCCATCGCGAAGAGGCCGGCGGCGGCGATCACGAAGCTCACGAGGGTGGTCAGCCGGTACCCGGCGATCGTCGCCAGCGCGCCCCCGGCAATCCCGCCGACCGCCATGAACAGCACCATCCGTCCCAGCATCAGGCCCGGCCCCGCGCCCTCCATGTCCCACACGACCTGCGCCATCAGGGGCACGTTCACGAGCGCGGTGATCAGGGCCATCCCCTCCAACAGGAAGACCACATTGGCTAAGGCGACACGCCGGATGCGGAACATGCGCATGTCGATGAGCGGCGCCGCCACCCGCAGCTGCCGCCAGACGAACAGGGCCATGAAGGCCGCCGCGGCCCCGTAGAGCAGCAGGATCGTCCAGAGCTCGCGCAGGCTCTCTCCCGCTCCCGCGATGGCGAAGGTCAGCGCCCCCAGCGAGAGGGCAAGCAGCAGGCCCCCCTGCCAGTCGACCTGATCGTTCGACCTCGGCGGGGCAGAGGCGCGGCGCGCGAGCACCAGGACCAGGATGAGGATGGGCAGGGCCAGCACGATGTTCATCCAGAACAGTCCCCGCCACCCGATCCAGACGCCGATGAGCGTGCCCCACAGCGGCCCCGCCAGGCTCGAGGCGTCGTCCAGCGTCGAGATCGCTCCGAGCCCGATCGTGCGCTGCGAGCCGGGCAGTGCGTGCGCGGCGATCGCCAGGCCCACCGGCACGAGCGCGCCCCCGCCCAGCGCCGTCACCGCCCGCGCGATCGTGAGCACCGTGATGTTGGGCGCGAACGCGACGAACACGGACCCGCCCATGAAGATGAGCATCCCGATGACGAAGATGCGGTAGTGCCCGTGTACGTCCGCGAACCGCCCCATGAGGGGCAGGGCGACCGTGTAGCCCAGCAGGTAGCCGTTCAGGATCCACGAGGCCTGCTCGAGCTCGTCCACGGCCACGCCGAGGTCGCCCAGCATCTCGGTCAGGACCGGCACGACGAAGGTCTGGTCGAAGCCCCCGATGAAGACCCCGAGCCCGAGCGCGATCACCACCGGCCAGGCCGATCGAGCCCCGACCGCTGCCCCCTGGGCGACCGTCACGGCAGCGGCGGCTCGATGGGCTCCACGTCGTTGAAGCTGGAGAAGTTCAAGCGCCGCAGGATGTCCACCGGTTCCTCGGCAGCTAGCTGCCCAAGCAGGTAGATGCGGTAGATGACGTTGTCGTCCTTCCCGATCCAGATCGTGCCCTTCACGTCATACCCCGGCACGGCCGAGTCGAGAAACGCCGTCAAGTCGCCCGAGTCGACCGTCCCCTCAACCACCCACATGGGCACACCGTCGATCTCCTCCTCCCCCGCCAGCATCGGATTCGCTGCCCCGCGAATAACCGCCGCCACCCCTTCCGACGGATTGAAGAGGCCGTTCAGGGGATTGCCACCCTCCAGCGGGAGCCACATCGTCTGGTCGAACGGGTTCGTCACCCAGGCGTCTTCGCCGACCCCAACCAGGCTCACGTTGACGTTGATGCCGCCGAACTGGCGCGCCTTCGCCTTCACCTTCGCATCGAGCTGGTCGGGAAGGATGACGTCACCCTCGATCGTCTCCATGTCCACCGAGAGCTGCTCCAGCGGGGATGTCTCGCCATCGAAGTCGAGCGCGAAGTGGAAGCTCTGCATCTCCAGGAACTGCCCCACTGCCGAGTCGAGCAGTTCCGCGACGTCTGGTGGTCCGTCCCCGTCATCGTCCCCGTCCCCGCCTCCGCAGGCGACCAGCGCCACGCACGCGACCGCAACAACCGCCCACCCCCAGAACCTTGCCCGTCCCTTTACCCACATCGCGGCGGCATTGTGCCTGCTCCCGTGCCGTTCGTCACGCATCGCCGCCCTCCCGAGATCACACCCTGATCCGGTAGGCTACGGGCTGGAACCCCGAGGGAGGCGTGAGCATGACCACGATCGAAGAGCGCAGCACACCCAAGGCCGGCTACAAGGTTGTCGGGAGCCGCCCCATCCGCCACGACGGCGTCGACAAGGTGACCGGTCGCGCCCAGTACGGCGCCGACATCAACCTGCCCGGCACGCTGCACGGCAAGATCCTGCGCAGCCCCCACGGCCACGCCCGCATCGTCTCCATCGACACGAGCAAGGCCGAGGCTCTCCCCGAGGTGAAGGCCGTCGTCACCGGCGCGGACGTGCCCATCGTGCAGGACATGATGATCGACTTCGGCGAGACCATGGGGAACGCCCGCCTCCTCGCCGAGAACTGCCTCGCCCAGGAGAAGGCGCTCTACAAGGGCCACGCCGTCGCCGCCGTCGCCGCCTCCAACCCGCACGTGGCCGAGGAAGCCCTCGACCTCATCGAGGTCGAGTACGAGCCCCTCCCCGTCATCCTCAACGCCCTCGATGCCATGCGCGACGACGCTCCCCTCCTCCACGAGGCCATGACCACCCGCTCCATCGCCGAGCGCTTCACCCGCGGCGACGACACCGGCGTCCACAGCAACGTCGCCAGCCACCTCCAGTTCAAGCGCGGCGACCTCGATGAGGGCTTCGCGAAGGCCGACGTGGTCGTCGAGCGCGAGTTCACCACCAGCACCGTGCACCAGGGCTACATCGAGCCCCACACCTCCACCGCCCGCTGGGATCCCGACGGCCACGTCACCATCTGGACGAGCACGCAGGGCGCGTTCGGCATCCGCGGCCAGGCGGCCGCCATCCTCGGCGTGCCCGAGGGCAAGGTCACCGTCATCCCCATGGAGATCGGCGGCGGCTTCGGCGCCAAGACCTACGTCCACGTCGACCCCGTGGCCGCCCTCCTCTCGCGGAAGAGCGGCGCCCCGGTCAAGGTCACGATGAGCCGCACCGAGGTCTTCGAGGCCTCCGGTCCCACCTCCGCCACCACCATCCGAGCCAGGATCGGCGCCACCAACGAGGGCGACATCACCGCCGCCGAGCTCTGGATGGCCTACGAGGCGGGCGCTTTCCCCGGCTCCCCCGTCGGCGCCGGCGCCTCCACCGCCCTCGCCCCCTATGACATCGAGCATCTGGTCGTCGATGGCTACGACGTCGTCGTCAACAAGCCCAAGGTCGGCGCCTACCGCGCTCCGGGCTCCCCCCAGGCCGCCTTCGCCGTCGAGAGCGTCATCGACGAGATCGCCGAGCAGATCGGCATGGAGCCCATGGACTTCCGCCTGAGGAACGCGACGAAGGAGGGCGACCGCATGCCCAACGGCATGCCCTTCCCCACCGTCGGCTGCGTCGAGGTCGAGAACGCCATCGTCAACCACCCCCACTACTCGGCGCCCATCGAGGGCCCGAACCGCGGACGCGGCGTCGCCATGGGCTTCTGGTTCAACGGCGGCAACCAGTCCTCCGCCACCGTCACCGTCAACGCGGACGGCACCATCGCGCTCGTGACCGGCTCCGTCGATATCGGCGGCATGCGCGCCGTGCTCGCGATGCAGGCCGCCGAGACCCTCGGCCTCACCGCCGACGAGGTGCAGCCCACCGTCGGCGACACCGACTCCGTCGGCTGGACGGGCGTGACCGGCGGCAGCCGCACCGCCTTCTCGACCGGCATCGCCACCATCACCGCCTCCGAGGACGTGAAGCGCCAGATGACCGAGCGCGCCGCCATCCTCCTCGAGGTCGAGGACGCCGACGACGTCGGCTATTCGGACGGCGTCTTCTCCTCCGGCGACAAGCAGATCAGCTGGAAGGAGGTCGCCGGCAAGCAGCTCCGCACGGGCGGCCCCATCAGCGCCTCCGCCAGCTCCAACCCGACCCGCGTCGGCCCCGCCTTCGCCGGCAACATCGTCGATGTCGAGGTCGACCCCGAGACGGGCAAGGTCGACATCCTGCGCTTCACCTGCGTCCAGGACGCCGGCACCGCCATTCACCCCAGCTACGTCGAAGGGCAGATGCAGGGCGGCGCCGTCCAGGGCATCGGCTGGGCCCTCAGCGAGGAGTACGTGTGGCAGGAGGACGGCGCCATGTCGAACGCCAGCTTCCTCGACTACCGCATGCCCACCAGCCTCGACCTGCCCATGATCGACACGGAGATCGTCGAGGTGCCGAACCCCGGCCACCCCTACGGCATTCGCGGCGTCGGCGAGGTGCCCATCGTCCCGCCCATGGCGGCCATCGCCAACGCAATCCACGACGCCACCGGCGTGCGCATGACGCACCTGCCGATGTCACCTGGCAACGTGCTCCAGTCGCTGGGAGCGGTGCCGCCGGAGGACTAGCGAGGGGCTCGTGGCCACCGTCTTCATCCCCTCGCTGCTCGAGGGCCTCACCGGGGGCGCCCGCACCGTCGAGGTGTCCGGGCGCAACCTGCGCCAGGTCATCAACGCCCTCGACGAGCGCTACCCCGGCATGAAGGAGCGCCTGCTCGACGAGGACGGCGCCCTCATCCCCGAGATCCTGGCCGCCATCGACGGCGAGACGAACCACCTCGGCCTCCTCCAGCCGGTGACGGAAAGCACCGAGATCCAGTTCGTCCCCGCCATCGGTGGCGGCTGAGAGTGATGAATTCCATGCCTGGTACCGCCATCCCGATCGAGACGCTCGCCGTCGAGGATGTCGAAACTGCTGTGCGCCAGGCATTGAGCGGAGACCTTCAGCCCGAACGTCTGGCTGATTTCCTCGCAAGCGTTGACTGGAGCAACCAGGAGCGCGCCCCGCAGGCTATCAGGGAAACGCTCGGAGCGCTGGAGCAGTGCGCAACCGAGTACGCCGAAGGCGATCTCACCGAAGCTGGCTACCGGAACCGCCTCCGCAGCCTCCTCCCCGCCCCTGCCGCCAGCGGCTAGCTCCCCACCCCCCGCTATCATCCCCTCGCCCGCCAAAGGAGGCCCCTCATGCCCGTCGGACCCAACGACATCGAGACCGCCCGCCAGCTCTTCGGGGATGGCGGCTGGGGGAGCGGCGACCTCTACGGCCCCGATCAGTGGTTCGCCGACGATGCCGTCATGCGCGACATCGTCAACTACGACGGCGCCATGCGTGGCAAGGACGAGATCCGCGCCTTCTGGGGCAGCTTCTGGCGCAACCGCAAGTACGGCATGGCCGTGCGCGTTCCCGCCGAGGAGATCTACGTCGCCGAGAACCACCGCGGCGTCGCCGTCATGTGGATGGCCTACTCCCAGATCACCGACGAGAGCGACGAGAACTTCGGCAGGTGGCGCTGCTTCGAGGGCATGTCGCGCCTCGAGTTCAACGACGAAGGCAAGGTCACCCTCGAGGTCGACTACCACCACGGCGTCCAGGGCATGTGCGATAGCTGGGTCGAGCACTGGAACGCCCGTCGCGCCATGGACTGGAAGGACCTGGGCGCCATCACCGGCGCCTGACGCGCCCCGCCCCTCACGCCCTCCCTCCCCGTTTATGATTCGCGCCGCACGACCAAGGAGGCGCACCCATGCCCGTCGGACCCAATGACATCGAGACCGGACGCAAGCTCTTCGAGGAGGGCGGCTGGAGCAGCGGCGACCCCTACGGCCCCGACCAGTGGTTCTCCGATGACGCCGTCATGCGCGACATCGTCAGCCATGCCGAGGCCCTGAACGGCAAGGAAGAGATCCGCCAGTTCTGGGCCAGCCGCAAGGTCGGCATCACCCTCCGCGTCCCCGTCGAGGAGGTTTACGTCGCCGAGAACCACCGCGGCATCTGCATCCTCTGGATGGCCTACTCCCAGGTGATGGACGAGAACGACGAGAACTACGGCAAGTGGCGCTCCTTCGAGGGCGTGTCCCGCCTCGAGTTCAACGACGAGGGCGAGGTCACCCTCGAAGTCGACTACCACCACGGCGGGCAGGGCTACGTCGATAGCTGGGTCGAGCACTGGAACCGGCGCCGCGCCATGAAGTGGGAGGACCTGGGCGCCATCACCGGCGGACCGTTCGATGACTAGACTCGACGGACGCGTCGCCCTCGTCACCGGCGCCGGGCGCTACCGCGGCATCGGGCGCGCCATCGTGCTGCGCCTCGCCGAGGAGGGCGCCGACATTGTCGTGACCGCGCGCCAGCGTGACCCCTCCACCTTCCCCGCGCACGAGCAGGAGATGGGCTGGAAGGGTATCGAGAGCGTCGCCGAGGAGGTGCGCGGCATGGGCCGGCGCGCCCTCGCGATCGACTGCGACGTGACCAGCAAGGACGACCTCCAGCGCACCGTCGATGCCGCCGTCGCCGAGCTTGGCGGCATCGACATTCTCGTGAACAACGCCGCCCTCCCCAGCCTGGCCGGCGCCGCGCCCATCCTCGAGATGACCGACGAGAACTGGTACGAGACCGTCGACGTCAACCTGCACGGCCTCTACCACACCATCCGAGCCGTCGGCCGCGAGATGGTGAAGGGCGGCGGCGGGAGCATCATCAACATCTCCTCCACCGCCGGCCGCATCGGCATCCCCAACTACGGCGCCTACTGCGCCACCAAGTGGGCGATGCACGGCCTCACCCAGCAGCTCGCCCTCGAGCTCGCGAAGGACAACATCCGCGTCAACATCGTCTGCCCCGGCTCCACCGACACCGACATGATGGACGGCACCTTCGGCCGCTACGACGAGGTCGCCGGCGCCGAGCCGGGCACCTCCAAGGCCGCCATCCGCCGGGCGCTCCTCATGGGCCGCCAGGCCACCGTCGAGGAGCAGGCCGCCGTCGTCGCCTTCCTCGCCTCCGACGACTCGTCCTACATGACGGGCCAGGCGCTGAATGTCGATGGCGGCAGCCGCATGGACTGATCGCGTCCCTCGATTCCCACCCCAGCCCGCAGGAGGCCAGCATGCAGCTCCGCTACGTGAAGACCCTTGAGGAGGTCCGCCGCCTCCAGAAGCTCTATGCCACCCCCGAGTTCGAGTCGTTCCGCGGCATCGCCGCCAGCTTCCGCACCGACCCGGACGTCATCGCGGCCGTCCTGCCCCCGCCCCTGGAGCCCGCCGACGAGCCTATCGCCTCCGTCAGCGTCTCCCACATCGGCGTCAGCAATACGCTCCAGCCCTTCGGGGCGGGCGGGCTCAATGTGCGCTGCCAGTACGAGGGCATCGTCGGCGACTATCCCATCACCATGCCCATGTCGACCGACAGCGCCGTCATCTTCGGGCGCGAGCTCTACGGCGAGCCCAAGAAGGTCGCCAACATCCACGTCCGCCGCGACGGCGACGAGATCACGGGCACGATCGAGCGCTACGGGCAGGTCTACATCGAGGTCCGCGGGCGCGTCGTCGAGCGTTTCGAGGGGCGCGAGTCTCCCGAAAGCTCGCGCTTCTACTTCAAGTTCATGCCCGCCCCCGACGGCCGCGGCTTCGACAACGACCCCGTCCTCGTGCGCGTGCGCCACACGGGCCGCACCCGCTTCATCGAGACCCTCGAGGGCGAGGTGCTCCTGCGCGAGTCGCCCCACGACCCCGTCGCCGACATCCCCATTCGCGAGCTGCTCGGCGTGAGCTACAGCGAAGGCGACACCTACACGCACGGCGAGATCCTCACGCGCGTTCCCGGCGAGTCGTTCCTGCCCTACATGTTCGGCAAGGTCGACGACCTCGAACTGCTCGCGACGCAGGCCCCGGGCAACTCCTCCGCGGGAACGTCCTCGCCGTGAAGTTCGGCCTCGTCGCCACGGGCGGGGGCGCCCTGAACGACGTGATCGGCGAGGTCGACGAGTTCGGCTTCGAGACCTTCAACGTCGTCGACCATCCCTCCTTCGACCAGCCCGACGCCTGGACCTATCTCGCGTGGGTCGCCGGCCGGACCCGGCATATGCGGCTGGGCACGCACGTCACGGGCATGCCCTTCCGCCCGCCTTTCCAGCTCGCCAAGCAGGTCGTGACCGTCGACACCCTCTCGAACGGGCGCGCCGTGCTCGGCATCGGCACCGCCTACGAGCACGCGGACTTCGAGCCGTACGGCTTCGAGATGCTCGAATTCCTCGCGCGCATCGAGCAGCTTGAGGAGGGTATCCAGATCATGAAGTCGCTCTGGACGCAGGAGACGACGGAGTTCGACGGGAAGCACTACCGCCTCGAAGGGGGCGCGACCTTCGCCCCGAAGCCGGTGCAGCAGCCCCACCCGCCCATCATGGTCGGGCTGAACCGGCGCGGCGCCCTCCTCCGCCTCGCCGCCCGCCAGGCCGACGCCATCAACACCTGGCAGCTCGGCCCCGCCCAGGTCGCCGAGCTTGCCGAGCACGCCGCCGCCGCCTGCGACGAGATCGGCCGCGACCCCGCCACCCTCGCCCTCACCTCCGACGTCATCCTCGCCCGCGGCCAGACGCGGGAGGCCGCCGACCAGATCGCCGGCGGCATCGCCCAGATGGCGCGCGGCTGGGGCCGCTCCGTGAAGGTCACGCAGTGGGACCACAGCGGCGTCCTCTTCGGCGACGGCGACAACATGCTCGAACAGATCGCGGGCTTCGCCGAGGTCGGCGTCGAGGAGGTTGCCATCTCCTCCTCGGACTTCGACGACATCGCCTGGTTCAGCGAGAACGTGATCGCGAAGAGCAGGTAGCGACCTCGCTCGTCAGCGCAGGTGCTCCGCGTTCCGGATCACGAGCAGCCACGTCAGCACCGCCGAGACCGCCACCAGGATCACGCTGGCCATCCCCATGTCCGCGAGGAAGCCGTCCTCCTCCGCGTTCCAGATGCGCGTCGCCAGCGTCTCGAAGCCGACGGGCGCGGCCAGCAGCGTTGCCGGGAGCTCCTTCATCGTCGAGAGCAGCACCAGGCCCCCGCCCGCCGCCAGCGCCGGCGCCATCAGCGGCGCCTCGATGCGCAGCAGCCGCCGCAATCGCCCCGCGCCCAGCGTCTGCGCCGCCTCCTCCAGCCGCCGGTCGACGGTCGCGACACCCACCTCGGCGCTTCGCAGCGCCTGCACGCCGAAGTGGACCACGTAGGCGAAGATCAGCAGCGGCAGCGACAGGTAGAGGAAGCTGAGGCCGGGAACCTTCAGCGCCATGAACACGACCGCCAGCGCGATCAGCAGCCCGGGCACGGCGAAGCTCCCCGCGACCACCGTGTGTACCGCACCCGCCGCCCGTCCCCCGTAGCGCGTGGTCAGGTAGGCGAGCGGCAGGACCACCACCACCGCCACCGCCGCCGTCACCACCGCCGCGATCACCGTGTTGAGCACCGGCCCCCCCAGCGCGCTCACGTCGACGCTCGTCCGGTCGAATCCGCTGCCTTCCCCCGCCAGCCCCCGGAACCCCCACCACGCCAGCACCACGACGGGCGCGACCAGCCCCGACCCCACGGCGATGACCGCCGCCAGCGTCGCCGGCGCCTTCCACGGCCCCAGCGAGACGCGCCGTCCGCGCGCCCCGCCCGGCGCAAGCTGCGCCAGCGAGCCAGTCGCCGAGGTCCGCTCCAGCCCCGCCACCGCCAGCGCCACCACCGCCAGGATCAGCCCCAGCGCGAAGGCCAGCGGCGCGTTGTAGAGGCGGTTCACGAAGACGTTGGTGGAGAGCGTCTCGTAGCCCATCAGCTTCACCACGCCGAACTCGCTCACCACGTACAGGAACACGAGCAGCGTCCCCGCCTGCACGGCGCTCCGCACCTGCGGCCACACCACCCGCCGGAAGGTCCCCAGCCCGCCCTCCCCGAGGAGCCGCGATGCCTCCTCCAGCGACGGCGGCAGGCCCCCGATGCGCGCCGCTGCCGGCAGGTACACGTACGGGTAGGAGACCGCCGTCAGCACGGCAAACGAGCCCCAGAACCCCTCGATACGCGCCGGTACGCCGAGCCCCAGCGGGTTCAGTACCTCCTCAGCGAGCCCGCCGGGCGAGATCGCCGCCAGCAGCGCCGCTCCCGCCACGAACGAAGGCAGCACCAGCGGCAGGGGGCAGATCACGCGCCAGGCCCCGCGCAGGGGCAGGTCCGTTCGCATCGTCAACCACGCCAGCAGGGTTCCCACGGCCGCCGTCGCCGCCGAGACGGTTACCGCCAGCACGAGCGTGTTCACGAGCGGATCGGCCGTTTCCCGCGAGAAGAGGACGTCGAGCGTGGCGCTCCCCTCGGTGATGTTGCGGACGACGAGGTACCCGACCGGGACCGCGAACAGGGCCGCGATGATGAGCGCCACGACCCACAGCCACAGCGGGCCGCGGATGCCCGCCACTCGTCCGGTGGCGCTGAGCAGGGCCGGCGCGCGCAGCACGAGATTTACGGTTCGAACGCGACCGTCGGCGGGCCGTCGTAGCGCACCGATGTGCGGTCGCCGTTGACGTACCGGGGCGCGCCGCTCGCCCGCACCATCAGCTTCCGCCCGTGCTCGTCGTTGAGCACGTAGAGCGTGTCGTGCCCGTAGAACTCGAGCTGCTCGATCTCCCACGCGTCCCCGGCGTCGAGCGCCAGGTGCTCGGGCCGCAGCAGCACCTCGCACCGCGCCGGCGCGGCCTCCACCAGGGGCACCGAGCCCACGATCGTCTCGGCCGACTCCGCGCCACCCTGCCCCGGCACGACGTTCGCCTCACCGACGAAGGTCGCGACCCAGCGATTCGCGGGGTGGCTGTACAGCTCGCTCGGCGGTGCGCTCTGCAGCACGCGTCCGTCCCGCATCACGATCACCTGGGCGCCCATCACGAACGCCTCCTCCTGGTCGTGCGTCACGAACACGCTCGTGATGCCGAGCGTGCGCAGCAGCGAGGCCACCTCCGTCCGCAGCTCCACCCGCAGGGCCGGGTCGAGGTTCGCGAAGGGCTCGTCCAGCAGCAGCACCTCCGGACCCGGAGCGAGGGCGCGCGCCAGCGCCACGCGCTGCCGCTGCCCGCCCGAGAGCGAGGCCGGCGAGCGCTTCCCCATGCCCGAAAGCCCCACGAGCGTCAGCGCTTCCTCGACCGCCTCCGCGCGATGCGGTCCGCGAGGCAGCCCGAAGGCCACGTTCTCGGCAACGCTCAGGTGGGGGAAGAGCGCCCCCTCCTGGAACATCATGCCGATGCGCCGCTTCTCCGGCGGCCGCAGGCGGTCCGGCGTGCTCAGGGTCTCGCTGCCGGTCAGGATGGAGCCTTCGTCCGGGCGCTCAAGCCCCGCGATAAGTCGCAGCAGCGTCGTCTTGCCGCAGCCGCTCGGTCCGAGCAGGGCCGTCACCGTTCCCGCCGGAACCGTAATCGAGACATCATCGACCGCGCGCGCTCCCCCGTACGAGAAGGAGAGGTGTCGCGTGACCAGGTCGCCCGCAGCGCCCGGTGAAGGACGCGGATCCTTCCCCAGCCGGGCACGTGTGAGCAGTGCGAAAGAGCTCAAATTCAGCCTCTGTCCCGAGGTTAGCCACGGCAAAGTATCGCAGATAGGCGTTCCTATCAAGTCGCCCCGGGGCGGGAATCGGCTAAGATCGCATCCAGTTCCGGGCTCACGCCCGCCGGAGCGTGCATGAAGGCAGTCGTCCTCGCGGCGGGCCGTGGCCAGCGCCTCAGTGAGACCGGCCCCACCCTCCCCAAGCCCCTCGTCCCCCTCGCGGGCAAGCCCCTCGTCGGCCACACCCTTGAGGCCCTCGCCGAAGCGGGCGTCGAGCGCGCCCTCGTCGTGACCGGCCACGGGGAGCGCGCCGTCCGGCAGGGGGCCCAGGAGTGGGCCCGCCTGCCCCTCGACTTCGCCGCCAACCCCCGCTTCCAGCGCGGCGCCTCCTACTCCCTTGCTGCCGCCCGCGACTCCTGCGGCGACGACCCCTTCCTCCTCGTCATGTGCGACCACGCCTTCTCGGCGGGCCTCATCGCGGCCCTCCTCGACTCCGCCGCCGCCGAGCCTCTCGGCGACACCTGCCGCGTCGCCGCCGACCGCTCCTCCCGCACCGACGCGTACACGGACGAAGCCACGAAGCTCGCGACTGACGACGGCGGCTACGTGACCGCTATCGGCAAGGCGCTGGTCGAGTGGGATGCCCTCGACGCGGGCGCGTTCGTCTGCTCCCCCGCCATCTGGGAGGCCGTGAGCGCCGCCCCCGACGACTGCGGCCTCAGCGACATCTTCGCCGTCCTCGCGGACGGGCGGCGCCTGGGAACCGTCGATGTGAGCGGCCACTTCTGGTACGACATCGACACCGCCGACGACCTGCGCGAGGCCGAGCGCCTGCTCGTCGCCGGCGCGACCGGCGCCGCTAGCCGTCGATGACCGCCGTCACCTCGACCTCGATGTCGTAGCCGTCGCCCGACCCGCTGAACACGGCCGTGCTCGCGGGGAACCGGTCGCCGTAGAACGTCTCCCGGATCTTCGCTACCTCCGGCAGCTTCGAGCGATCCGCCAGGTAGACGGTCTCGCGCACGACGTGGTCCATCGTCGCGCCCGCCTTCGCCAGCACGTCGACCACGCTCTCGTACGCCTTCCGTGTCTGCGCCTCGATGCTGCCCTCGCCGGCGCCCACCTGCCCCGCCACGTAGACGGTGTCGCCCACCTTCACCGCCTGGCTGTAGTGCCACGGCATGCTCTCCGGAAGCCGGAGAACGTCGATGTACTCTCGCGCCATCGTGAACCTCCCGCGGCCCAGGCCGCGCGCGGAGTCTACGCAGCGGAGCAGCGGACGGGTCAGGTGATGATGGCAATCAGCGCCAGGATGATAAACATCGGGACCAGCGCGAGCCCGGCGTAGAACAGCGTTTCGGGGGGGAGGCGCCGCCGGCGCGTCACGCCTCCCGTCAGCGCCGCCCCCAGCGCCACCACGATGACGCCCGCGAGCACGGAGGTGAGTGGATTCACCAGCACGGCGAACATCACGAGCACGCCCACCGCCGCCGCGACGACGATCGCGAGCCCCATCCAGTAGGTGTAAGCGGGAACGTCCCGCATCCGGGCCGCGACCAGCGCAAAGAGGGCCCGGTTCTGCTCTGGGGGCACGGTCGCTCCCGGGGGGTGGTCCCAGCGGCCCAGCATACCCGCCTGGCGATGTACGGATGTAAGCCCGGTATCATGCGCCCCGTGAGCGCCATGCAGGCCGTCTCCTGGGCCGGACCCCGCGCCGTCGAGGTCGTCGAGCGCGAGTTGACCGATCCGCCCCCCGGCTGGGTGCGCCTGCGCGTGGCCGGCGCCGGCATCTGCGGCAGCGACCTGCACTCCTACCGCCGCGGCGGCCCCGCCGTGAACACCCCCGGCCACGAGGTCGGCGGCGTCATCGAGGCCGCCGGCGAAGGCGTCGATCTCGAAACCGGCGCGCCGGTCTCCGTCGAGCCCGTCGCCGTCTGCTTCCGCTGCTACGAGTGCCTGACCGGGCAGACCTGGCACTGCCAGAACCGCGTCTTCCTCGGCGGCGACGGCGCCGGCGGCATGGCCGAGGCCATGCTCGCCCCCGCCACCTCCGTCTACCGCCTCCCCGACCGCGTCTCCCCCGAGGACGGCTCCCTCGCCGAGCCGGTGGCCGTGGCCGTGCATGCCGTCAGCGAGGCGGACATCCGGCTCGGGACGCGCACGGTCATCCTCGGGTCCGGCACCGTCGGCCTCGTGAACCTGCTCGTGGCGCGCCGCGCGGGCGCCACCGAGGTCTACCTCACCGCCCGCCATCCCTTCCAGGCCGAGATGGCCCGCGCCCTCGGCGCCACCGCCGTCTTCCCCGACGGCGAGACCGCCCGCCGGGAGCTGAAGGGCCTCCCCGTCGACGCCGTCATCGAGACCGTCGGCGGCAGCGCCCCCACCATCGAGGAGGGCATCTCGCTGGTCCGCAACCGGGGCACCGTCGTCATGCTCGGCGCCTTCGGCAGCGAGGTCTCCCTGCCCGCCACGCCCCTCCTCCTCAGGGAGGTGCGGCTCGTCGGCGCCGTCTGCTACGGCCGCCCCGGCCCCCGCACCGAGTTCGGCCTCGCCACCGACCTCCTCGACGAGCTGATCGAGCCCCTCCAGCCCCTCGTCACCCACACCTTCCCCCTCGACCGCGCCCCCGAGGCCTTCCAGGTCGCCGACGACAAGTCATCGGGTTCCATCAAGGTGCGGCTCCTCCCGTAGCGGGAGGCTTGAGCATGACCGAAAACAATCCCGCACCGCCGGAAACGCTTGCTCCCACGGGAGCGGGCGAACGCATCACCACCCTCGACGCCATCCGCGGGGTGGCCGTGCTCGGCATTCTCCTGATGAACGCGATCTCCTTCGGCCTGGAGCCCGCCGCCTACTGGAACATCGGCGCGGGCGGCATCGACACCTGGCTCGACTGGGCCATCGGCGGCGCCGGCGAGATCTTCGTCGACCAGAAGTTCATGGGGCTCTTCTCGATGCTGTTCGGCGCCGGCATCGTCCTCTTCTTCGAACGCGCCCGGGACAAGGGACGGCGCGCCGGCTGGCTCAGCTTCTGGCGGAACGCCCTGCTCCTCGGCATCGGCCTGCTCCACGTCGCCCTCTGGGACGGCGACGTGCTCATCCTGTACGCCATCTGCTCGGTCTTCCTCATCGCCCTGCACCGGCTGGATGCACGCGCGTTGTTCGCGATCGGAGGGCTGGCCATCCTCGGCGCGGTGGCGCTGGCGATCGCCGCCCAGCCGGCGATCGACACCTCGGGATCCGATCTGGACGGCTTCTGGCAGCCCGGCTCCCTATCCGGCCCCGTTTTCGCCTGGTTTCTCGCCGATAACTTCCTGCGCGCGCTCGGCATGATGCTGATCGGCGTCGCTCTCTACCGCACCGGCGTTATCACCGGCGCGCGTTCCCCCGAGTTCTACCGTCGCGTCGCGGTCTGGGGATTTGGCATCGGATTGCCCCTCTCGATCGGCGGCTTCGTCTGGATGGCCGCCACCGACTTCTCCCCCGATGTCGCCATCGTGGGCGCCGTTCCCAACACGCTCGCGACGCTTCCCCTCGCGCTCGCCTACCTCAGCCTGGTCGCGCTCTGGAACTTGCGTGCCGAGACCGCCCTCCACCGTCGCGTTCACGCCGTCGGGCGCATGGCCCTCACCAACTACCTCACGCAGACCATCCTCGGCGTCATCGTCCTCCGCACCCTCTTCGAGCCCGCCGACCTGAACCGCAGCTGGATACTCCTCTTCATCGTCGCCGTCTGGGTGGTGCAGCTCGTGTGGTCCCGGCCGTGGCTCGACCGGTTCCGCTACGGCCCCTTCGAGTGGGTCTGGCGCTGCGCCACCTACCGCAGCGTCCAGCCCCTGCGCGCCTGACTCGCGCCTCCGCCCGCCCCTGTGCCATGCTCCCCGCGAACCGTGGAGGGAGACACATGGGACGTCCGCTCGAAGGCATCCGCGTGCTCGATTTCACCTGGGCCCAGCAGGGCCCCTACGCCACGACGCTCCTGGCCGATATGGGCGCGGAGATCATCAAGGTCGAACACCGCCAGGGCGAGCGCGGCCGCGGCGTCGGAGGACGCGCCGGCGCCCCCACCTCGTACTTCGTCGCGCACAACCGCGGCAAGCACAGCATCACCCTCGACGTGCGCCGCCCCGAGGCCCGCGAGATCGTCCACCGCTTCGTCAAGGAGGTCGATGTCGTCGTCAGCAACATGCGCCCTGGTGCGATGGACCGCCTCGGCTTCGACTACGAGACGCTCTCCGCCATCAACCCCCGCGTTGTCTACGCCTGCGCCTCCGCCTTCGGGCCCCACGGCGACCGCACCCCCGTTCCCGGCAACGACATCATCGGCCAGGCCTCCGGCGGCATCATGCTCCGCAGCGGTCCCGAGGACGGCCCTCCGACCCCCACCGGCGCCGCCATCGCCGACCAGGTCGGCGCCATGATCCTCTGCTCCGGCATCCTCGCCGCCCTCGTCCAGCGGGGGCGTACGGGAAAGGGCGAGCAGGTCGACGTCTCCCTCTACGGCTCCCAGATCGCGCTCCAGTCCTGGGAGATCAACACCGAATCCTTCTCCGGCCAGACCGCCCCGCGCGCCGGCCTCGGCCACCCCCTCCTCACCTCCCGCTCGGTCTGGCGCGCCTTCCAGACCGCCGACGGCTGGCTCGTCATCGGCGGCGCCACCACCGACAAGTTCGCGTCCCTGTGCGACGAGCTTGGCCTGAACGATCTCGCCGAGCGCTACCCCGACGACCGCTCCCGCGCCGCCGGCATGGCCGACATCATGCCCCACCTCGAGGGGGGCATCCGCGCGCGCCCCACGGACGAGTGGATCGAGCGCTTCCGCGCCCGCGATATCTTCTGCGGCCCCGTCCAGACCTACGCCGACATCCTCGCCGACCCCCAGGCCCGCGCGAACGGCTACATCGCCGCGATGCCCCACCCCGCCTACGGCGAGGCGCTCGTTGTGGGAAGTCCCATCCAGTTCGGTCGCGAGCCCCGGACCGAGGTCGCCCCGCCCCCGGAGCTCGGCGACTCCACGGAGCGCTACCTCACCGAGCTCGGCTACTCCTGGGACGAGATCGAGGCCCTGCGCGAGGGCTCGGTCATCTGAGCGCTACCCGCTCGCGAGCAGGTCGAGGATGTTCCCGCCCCGGCCGCTCTGCTGGCGATAGAACTCCGTGTAGCCGCAGTTCTCGCACATGACAGCCGTGAACTTCTTGCTCTGCATGTCGAAGAAGCGCCCCCACTTCCCCGCAAAGAACAGGTCCTCCGTCGTAAACGACGGGTTCGAGCACCTCGTGCACGAGTAGTTGATCGGTTCCGTCGTCATCCGTGTCCCCCTTCACCGTTTCGTTGGGGGCAGCGTACCCGACAACCCAGGGTGCCCGATCTACCGGCAGACCTCCGCAAGAGCCTCCTGGAGGAGCGCCGCTGCCTCGTCGATCTGGTCCTCCGTCGTGCTCGCGGGGGGCACGAACCGCAGGACGGAGCCCTCCCGCCTGAGGCTGAAGATGAGCCCGTTCTCGAGACAGTGCCGGGCGATGGCGCGACCCTCCGTCGTTGCCGGCTCCTTCGTTTCGCGATCGCGGACCAACTCGACCCCCAGCAGCAACCCCCGTCCCCGGACGTCGCCGACGATCTCGAAGCGCTCCGCCAGCGCCTGCAGCTTCGACTTCAGCCGGCCTCCCAGGCGTCTCGCGACGCCTGCCAGTCCTTCCCCTTCCAGCACGTCGAGGGTCGCCCGCCCGGCCGCGCAGGCAAGAGGGTCGTTCGAGTGCGAGTGGGTGACGATGAACTCCTCCTCGACCACGCGTTCCTCGATCTCCGCCGACGTGCTGACGGAGGACAGCGTGATGCCGCCGCCGAAGTGCTTCGCCAGCGTGAGGATGTCCGGTACGACCCCTTCCTGCTCGAACGCGAAGGTGTCGCCCGTCTTGCCCAGCCCCGTCTGCTCCTCGTCGAGGATGAGCAGCATGCCCCGCTCTTCGCATCGCGCCTTGAGCTCACGCAGCCAGCCCGGAGGCGGCTCGATCACGCCCCCGGCGGAGAAGATCGGCTCCGTCAACACAGCCGCCGGACGCGACGTGGTCTGGGCGTCGATCAGCTCAAACGACGCGTCGAGGCAGGCAATGTCGCAGGAGTCGGGCTTGAGACCGATGGGGCAGCGGTAGCAGTAGGGCGCGAGCATCGCCATCAGCCCTGGCTGCGGCGGACCGTACCCGCGGCGCCAGCCCGCGAAGGTGAGGGCCCGCGTCGTGTCCGACATGCCGTGGAAGGACACGTGGGGGCTCGCCACCTCGAACCCGCCCGTGTACTTCCGCGCGATGTTGATCGCCGCCTCGTTGGCGTCGGCGCCCGACTGCAGGAACAGGCTCTTGCGCAGGGGCTCCGGGAGCAGCCGTGCGAGCCGTTCCGCCAGCCGGATCTCCTGGTCGTTTTAGTAGCTGCTGTGCGCGTGGATCAGCCGCCCGCAGGCTTCGGCCACGGCCTCGACGATCGCCGGGTGGTTGTGGCCCAGCCAGGCGCACATCTGCCCGGAGTTGAAGTCGAGATAGCGCTTCCCGTTGATGTCCTCGACCTCCGAGCCCGCTCCGCGCACGAAGATCGGCCCCGAACTCGAAGCGTCCATGCGCCCGCCGAAGCTGAACCGCCGCGCAGCCTCCAGGAGTTCCCGCTCGGAGTCGCTCATGCCCGGCCCCCTCGCTGTTTGGCTGGGACCAGCGTACCGGAAGGGGCCAGGGGCTAGATGACCGTCGGCGGCCGGTACTCCCCGAACACCTCGCGCATCGCCCCGCAGATCTCGCCCAGCGTGGCGTAGGCGCGCACCGCCTCGAGGATCGGCGGCAGCAGGTTGGCGTCGCCCTCGCAGGCCGCCTTCAGCCCCGCGATCGCGCTCGCGACCGCCTCCGCGTGGCGCTCCCGACGGTGGCGCTCCAGCCGCGCAAGCTGCTCGTCCACGAGCCGCCGGTCGACGCTGAAGATGGTCTGCGGCTGGTCGCCGCCCTCCTGGAAGTCGTTGACCCCCACGACCACCTCCTCGCCCTCGTCCACGCGCTGCTGGTACTTCCAGCTCGCCTCCGCGATCTGGTTCTGCATCCAGCCGCTCTCGATCGCCGGCACCGAGCCGCCCATTGCCTCCACCTCGCCCATGATCGCGACTGCCTGCCGCTCCAGGTCGTTCGTCAGGTGCTCCACGTAGTAGCTCCCCGCGAACGGGTCGACCGTGTCGGCCGCGCCCGTCTCGTGCGCGATGATCTGCTGCGTCCGCAGGGCGATGCGCTGCGCCTCGTCCGTGGGCAGCGCCAGCGCCTCGTCGAAGCAGCTCAGGGCGATGCTCTGCACCCCGCCCGTCACCGCCGCCAGCGTCTGCACCGCCGCCCGCACGATGTTGTTCTCGGGCTGCTGCGCCATGAGCGTGCTGCCGCCCGTCTGCGTGTGCGTGCGCAGCATCATCGAGCGCGGGTTCTTCGCCCCGTACCGCTCCTTCAGCAGTCGCGCCCACAGGCGCCGCAGCGCCCGGTACTTCGCCACCTCCTCGAAGAAGTGGTTGTGCGTGTTGAAGATCCAGCTGATGCGCGGCGCGAACTCGTCGATCTCGAGCCCCCGCGCCAGCGCCGCCTCGATGTAGGCGCACGCGTTCGCGAACGTGAATCCGATCTCCTGCGCCGCCGTCGAGCCCGCGTCGCGGATGTGGTAGCCGCTCACGCTGATCGTGTTCCAGAGCGGCACCTCCTTCGCGCAGAAGGCCATCACGTCCGCCGCCAGCCGCACGCTCGGCCCGGGCGGGAAGATGTAGGTGCCGCGCGCCACGTACTCCTTCAGCACGTCGTTCTGGACCGTGCCCCGCAGCTTCTCCGCGGGCACGCCCTGCTTCTCCCCCGCCGCCACGTACATCGCCAGCATCACCGCCGCCGGCGCGTTGATCGTCATGCTCGTCGAGACCTTGTCCAGCGGGATGTCCGCGAACAGCGTCTCCATGTCATACAGCGAGTCGATCGCGACCCCCACCTGGCCGACCTCCGCGATCGCCATCGGGTCGTCCGAGTCGTAGCCGAGCTGGCTGGGCAGGTCGAACGCGACGGAGAGGCCCGTCTGCCCCTGGCTGAGCAGGTAGCGGAACTTCTGGTTCGACTCCTCCGCCGTGCCGAACCCGGCGTACTGCCGCATCGTCCAGAGGCGCCCGCGGTACATCGTCGGCTGCACGCCGCGCGTGAACGGATACTCGCCGGGGAAGCCGAGGTCGCGCTCGTAGTCGAGGTCGGCGATGTCGAGCGGGGTGTAGAGCCGGTGTACGTCGAGGCTGCTCGTCGCGAACCCGTCCGACCGCTCGGGCGAGCGCTGCAGCGCCTTCGCCAGCGGCCCCTCCTCCCAGCCGTGCACCACCCGCGACAGATCCGCCAGCGCCTCGTCCGAGAACAGGCTGGGCTGCGTCGCGTCCGATTCCTTCGTGTCCGTCATGCGGGGCCTCCCCTGCAAGCGACCAGTCTAGCGAACCCTCGCCTCACAGCGGATCGCCCGCTCGTCTGGCGCACCCGCGCCGGCGCGCGTACGCTGCCCCCGCCATGCCTCCCGAAACCGCACTCTTCCTGCCCCCCGGTGTCGTTCCCCCCGCCCAGGCCGTCGCGCCCGCCCCCGGCGGACCGCCCTTCGACCGCAACTTCTTCGAGACCACCCTGCCGCAGGCGATCCAGTCGTTCTGCACGCAGGTCGTCTGCGAGTCTCCCATCGTCGAGCTCTACACCGTCGACGGGAGCAAGCACTTCGTGAAGGCCATCTCCGGCGTTTCCGACACCTGGGTCGCGCTCCACACCCAGCGCGAGGACCACGAGCACGATGTCCAGGTCTTCCTCCCCTACACGACCATCTTCCGCGTCGAGGTCCACCCCGAGGAAGACGACGGCCAGCGCCGCCTCGGCTTCCTCGCCATCATGGCCGACGAAGGTGAGTAGCTTGCGCTGGCGGTGCGTAGTCGTCGCCAATAGCCCTGTTCGCGCAAGGAGATGCTGAATGTCGGCGGTCGAGCCCAGGGACTACTACGCATCGAAGCACGATCTGGCCGAGAAGTATGGGGAGTTGAAGGCCGAGATCGTCGGGCTCCGGGGTGAGGTGGAGACCCTCCGTGGCGAGGTCGCCAGGGTGGAGACGAAGCTCGACACCATGTCCCGCACGATCTCGTGGGGTCTCTCCATCATCACCGCCCTCATCGTCGCCGTCACCGCCGTTGCCAGCGCCCTCCAATTCATCGACTGAGGCGCCTCTGCTTCCTCCCCCGACGAAGGGGAGTAAGGAGCGGTCCTCTCGCTACTAGTCCCCCTCCCTGAACAATTCCGCCAGCTCCCGCGCCAGTTCCGACCCCTCCCCCAGCGCCCGCAGACGCTCCGTGGGCTCGTGCAGGATGCGGTTCACCAGCGCCCGCGTGAGGGCGTCGAGCGTCTCCGGCGGGATTTCCGGGTGACGTGCGGCGATGCGCGCCAGCTCCCGCCGGCGCGCCCGCTCGACCGACGCCCGTAGCGCCCCCACCGGACTCGACGCCGTCTCCCGCCGCGACGCCAGCTCGCGGTCGAGGAGCACGTGCAGCCGCTCGCGCAGCGCCCCCCGCCGCGCGACCGAGTGCGGCCGCCCCGCCTCGTCCGAGAGCAGGTCCGCGATCGTCACCAGCCGCGCCTCCGCCTCCCCCGCGAAATTCCGCGGCGTCCCCAGGTCCAGCACGAGCTGCGCCGGCGGCAGCGCCTCCAGCGGTATGAGGTTCGCCGCCGACCCGAGGCAGCCCGCCACCACTGTGACCGGTCCCGCGTGGCGGATGCCGCCCAGTGGCAGGTGCGTGCCCGCGATTGGTTGCCGGGGCGGGCGGCGGCCTGCCACCAGCACCTCGTCGAAGCCCATCGCCTCGCCGCGCTCGGCCACGAGGCGCGCCATTGCGCCCGTGCCCAGCACGAGCAGCCGTCCGTCCGCCTTGACGCCCGAGACCCTGAGCCCGCGGTCGAGCAGGTGTCCGGCGTGGCTGTCGAACTCCGTCTCCGCGCGCAGCGCCCGCGCCGCCGCGATCGCGGTGCGGCCGAGCCGGAGCAGTTCGCCGTCCGCGTTATCGAAGGCGCGGCGGCTCTGCCCGAGGATCTGCGCCTCGCCCAGCACCGCCGAGTGGAGACCGGCCGCCACCTCGCTCAGGTGGCGCAGCGCCCCCAGCCCCTCCCGCCGCGTTGGCGCGGGGCAGTCGCACGGCGTGAGTGTGTACGCCTCGATCCGCTGGCAGGTGCGGATCATGACCCCGTCTGGGTGCGTCTCGCCGGCCAGGCGCCCGACCGCCGCCACCGTCTCGCGATCGAGCGTGGCGACCTCCCAGCAGCACGCCGTCAGTGCCCGTAGCTGTGCGGTTCCCGTTTCCTGCGCCGTCAAGCTTCCCCGCCCCCGATCGGAACAGGCCGCGAGCTTGTGCGGTACTGCCGCCGCCCCGCCTCCAGCAGGTCGCCCCCGAACGCGTCGTTCACGACGATCGCCGGGAAGCGGTCGACCTCCAGCCGCCGGATTGCCTCTGTGCCGAGGTCCTCGAACGCGACCACCTCGGCGCTCGAGATGTGTCGGTTCAGGAGCGCCCCCGTGCCTCCGACGGCGATGCAGTAGACGGCGTGGCTCGCCCGGATCGCCTCGCGCACGGCCGACCCCCGCCCGCCCTTCCCGATCATCCCCTTCACCCCCAGCTCCAGCAGCCGCGGCGTGTACGGGTCGAGCCGCATCGCCGTCGTTGGTCCCGCCGAGCCGATGACCTGCCCCTCGCGTGGGGGCGTCGGGCCGACGTAGTAGATAACCTGCCCGCGCAGGTCGAGGGGAAGCGCCTCGCCCGCGTCCACCATCGCCACGATGCGCTTGTGGGCCGCGTCCCGCGCCGTGTGGATGACCCCGCTGAACTCGACGTGGTCGCCGATGCGCAGCCCGTCGATGACCTCGTCCGTCAGCGGTAGCGTGATCGGCTTGCTCTCGGCCATCCCCGCCCCCTACAGCACCGCGTGCTTCGTGCGCGCGCTGTGGCACTGGATGTTGACCGCCACCGGCAGCGCCGCGATGTGCGTCGGATACGTCTCCACGAACACGTCCAGCGCGGTCGTCGAGCCCCCCACCGCCTGCGGCCCCACCCCCAGCGCGTTGACCGCCTCCAGCAGTTCGCCCTCCAGCGCCGCCACCTCGGGATCGGGGTTCCGCTCGCCGACCTTCCGGAACAGCGAGTGCTTGGCGATCGTCATCGCCTTCTCCGCCGTGCCGCCCACGCCCACGCCGATGATGAGCGGCGGGCAGGGGTTCCCGCCCGACAGGTCCACGGTCTCGCAGACGAAGTCGATGACGGCCTCGCGCCCCGCCCCCGGGAGAAAGTTCTGGTAGCGCGACATGTTCTCGCAGCCGCCCCCCTTCGGCATGAAGCCGATGTGGATCGCCTCGCCCGGCACGATCTCGGTGTGGATGACGCCCGGAGCGTTCGTCCCCGTGTTCGTCCGTTCGCCGAAGGGGTGCTCGACGATCGACTTCCGCAGGTAGCCCTCGCCGTACCCCCGCGCGATGCCCGCGTTGATGGCGTCGATGAGGTAACCCCCGGATACGTGTACGTCCTGCCCAAGCTCCACGTGGACGACCGCCGTCCCCGTGTCCTGGCAGAGCGGCAGCATCCGCTCCCGCGCGATCTCCGCGTTCTCCAGGATCTCGTCGATGATCTGCACCCCCAGCGGCGAACGCTCCGTCTCGCGCGCCTCGCGGATGGCGCCCTCCACGTCCTCCGGCAGGAAGTGGGTCGATTCCACGGCGAGCCTGGCGACGGTCTCGGTGATGGCCGCCGCCTCGATCTCTCGCATGACGTTCCTTGCCGGCGGGCCTGCCGCGGGACCGGCGCCCGCGCCTTCGGGCTACCGCGATCGTAGCCCTTCACCCCCGCACCCGCACGCTCCTGAACCCTTCGTTCTGTCTGGGTAGAAACAGACGTGCTAGCCTTCCCGCGGACGTGGCCCCGCCACGACCCGCCGCCTTCCGCCAGGCCAAACGACGCTGTGGAGCGCCCATCCGATGACCGCACCCGCCGGTACCCTCAGGCACAAGGCGATCAACACCATCCGCACCCTCTCCATGGACGCCGTCCAGGCCGCCAACTCCGGCCACCCCGGCGCCCCCATGGGCGCCGCCCCCATGGCCTATGTCCTCTGGACACGCCACCTCCGCCACAACCCCGCCGACCCCGCCTGGCCCGACCGCGACCGCTTCGTCCTCTCCGCCGGCCACGCCTCCATGCTCCTCTACAGCCTCCTCCACCTGACCGGCTACGACCTGCCCCTCGACGAGATCAGGAACTTCCGCCAGTGGGGCAGCAAGACCCCCGGCCATCCCGAGTACGGCCTCACGCCCGGCGTCGAGACGACCACGGGACCGCTCGGCTCGGGCGCTTCGAACGCGGTGGGCATGGCCATCGCCGAGCGCATGCTGGCGGCGCGCTTCAACCGCCCCGGACACGACATCGTCGACCACCGCACCTATGCGCTCGTCAGCGACGGCGACCTGATGGAGGGCATCGCCTCCGAGGCCTGCTCCCTCGCCGGCACCCTCGGTCTGGGGAAGCTCACCTTCCTCTACGACGACAACGAGATCTCGATCGACGGCAGCACCGACCTCGCCTTCCAGGAGAATGTCGGGGAGCGCTTCGCCGCCTATGGCTGGCACGTCCAGCACGTCGACGGCGACGACATCGAGGCCGTCGATGACGCGCTCCGCGCCGCCCAGGCCGTCGGCGACCGCCCCTCGATCATCGTCGCCGCCACCGAGATCGCGCATGGCAGCCCCAACAAGGCCGGGACTGCGGGCGCCCACGGCTCCCCCCTCGGCGAGGACGAGGTGCGGCTCACGAAGGAGGCGCTCGGCTGGGATCCCGACGCCGCCTTCCACGTGCCCGACGACGTGCTCGCCGAGTTCCGCGTCGCCCTTGAGCAGGGCGCCGCTCGCCAGGCCGCCTGGCAGGAGCGCTTCGAGGCCTACGAGCGCGCCTTCCCCGGAGAGGCGGCGGAGTGGCGCCGCGGCGTCGCCCGCGACCTCCCCGACGGCTGGGAGGACCACCTCCCCGCCTTCTCCCCCGACGACGGCGCCATGGCGACGCGCGCGGCCTCGGGCAAGGTGCTGAACGCCCTCGCCTCCGTCATCCCCAACCTCGTCGGCGGCTCCGGCGACCTGACCCCTTCGAACAACACCTACCTGAACGCCTCCACCGACTTCGCGAAGGACGCCTGGGGGGGGCGCAACCTCCGCTTCGGTGTCCGCGAGCACGCCATGGGCGGCATCGTGAACGGCCTCGCCGTCCACGGCGGACTCATCCCCTACGGCGGCACCTTCCTCGCCTTCTCCGACTGGATGCGGGGCGCCATCCGCCTCGGCGCGATCATGGGCTGCCACTCGATCTACGTGTTCACCCACGACAGCATCGGCGTCGGCGAGGACGGCCCCACCCACCAGCCCATCGAGCAGTTGCTCGCCCTGCGCGCCATCCCCGGCCTCACCGTCCTCCGCCCCGCCGACGCCAACGAGACCGCCGCCGCCTGGAAGGTCGCCCTCGAACGCCGCAACGGCCCCACCCTCCTCGCCCTCACCCGCCAGGGCGTGCCCGTCATCGCCGAGCAGGAGTGCGTCGGCGAAGGCGTCCCGCGTGGCGCCTACGTCCTCGACGACGCTCCCGGGGGCGAACCCGACATCATCCTTATCGCCACCGGCTCCGAGGTCTCGCTCGCCCGCGCGGCCGCCTCGACGCTGGCGGAGCGGGGCATCGCCGCGCGCGTCGTGAGCATGCCCAGCTGGGAGCTCTTCGCCGACCAGCCCCGGTCGTACCGCGACCAGGTGCTGCCCCCCGCCGTGGCCGCCCGCCTCGCGATCGAGGCGGGCACGAGCATCGGCTGGGAACGCTACGTCGGCGACCAGGGCGAGGTCGCGGGCATCGACCGCTTCGGCGCTTCCGCGCCCGGCAAGGTCATGATGGAGCGCTACGGGTTCACCGCCGAGGCCATCGCGGAGCGTGCCGCGGCCCTCGTCGAGCGCGTTCGCGCAGCCGGGTCCGGGGGAGGATAGCGATCGTGCCGCTGGCGACCGAGCAACTCATCCAGCACGGCCAGAGCGTCTGGCTCGACTACATCCGTCGCGGCCTGCTCCGCTCCGGCGAGGTCGACCGCATGGTCGCCGAGGGCTGGATCACCGGCATGACCTCCAACCCGACCATCTTCGATAAGGCCATCTCCGAGTCGGGCGACTACGAGGAGGCACTCCAGTCCATCATCCGCATGGGCGAGGCCGATCCCTACGACGCTTTCGTCGCCCTCGCCGCCGAGGACATCCGGCTGGCCGCCGACGCCCTCCGGCCCGTCTACGAATCGACCGCCGCCGTCGACGGCTACGTCTCGCTGGAGGTGCCCCCCGGCATCGAGCACGACCGCGAGGCCACGGTCGCCGAGGCGCTGCGCCTCTTCCGGCTGGTCGATCGCCCCAACGTCATGATCAAGGTGCCCGGCACGCCCGCCGGCGTCGAAGCCCTCACCGAACTGATCGCCACGGGCGTGAACGTGAACGTCACGCTCCTCTTCAGCGTCGCCGTCTACGAGCGCGTCGCCGAGGCCTACCTCGCCGGCCTCGAACAGCGCCTCGAAGCCGGCGACTCCCTCGACGCCATCGCCAGCGTCGCCTCCTTCTTCGTGTCTCGCGTCGATACCGCCGTGGACGCGCAGCTTCCGGAAGGCTCGCCCCTCCGAGGCCGGATCGCCGTCGCGAACGCACGCCACGCCTATGCCCGCTTCCAGGCCATCTTCTCCGGCGACCGCTGGGAACGCCTGGCGAAGGCGGGCGCCCACCCGCAGCGCCCGCTCTGGGCCTCGACCGGCACGAAGAACCCCGCCTACTCCGACATCCTCTACGTCGAGACCCTCGTCTTCCCCCACACCGTGAACACCCTTCCCCAGGCGACCCTCGACGCCGTGCTCGACCATCTCGCCGTCGAGCCCGCGGGCCCGGAGACGCTGGGTGAGGCGAGCCGCCTGCTCGCCGAGGCGGGGGCGGCCGGCATCGACCTGGCCGCCGTGACCGACAGGCTGCTCGTCGACGGGCTCGCCTCGTTCGAGGACAGCTACAAGGCGCTCATGGCGAAGCTCGACCGGCGCCTCTCGACCGCGCCCGGCCGTCGTGCCACCGTCTCGTGCGCGCTCGGCGACCTCGCGCCCGCCGTCGAGGAGCGCCTCGCGGCGCTCCGCCGCGATGAGGTCGTGCGCCGCATCTGGATGCGCGATCACACGGTCTGGAAGCCCGATCCCGCCGAGATCAGCGACCGGCTCGGCTTCCTCAACGCCCCCGCACAGAGCCTCGAAGACGCTCCCGACCTGACCACCTTCGCCGGCGAAGTCGCCGCCGAGGGCCTGACCAATGCGGTGCTCATGGGCATGGGCGGTTCGAGCCTCACGGCGAGCGTCTTGCAGTCCGCCCTCGGAACCGCCCCCGGCGCGCTCAGGCTGCACACACCCGATACGACCGACCCGGAGGAGCTGCTCGCGCTGGAAGCGAGCCTCGACCTCGACCGCACGTTCTTCATCGCCGCCAGCAAGAGCGGCACGACCATCGAGACGAGCGCCCAGCTCGCCTACTTCTGGGAGAAGGCCCCGGACGGCTCGCGCTTCGCCGCCATCACCGACGCCGGTTCGCCCCTCGATGCGCTCGCCCGTGAGCGCGGCTTCCGCCGCGTCTTCCACGGCGATCCCGAGATCGGCGGGCGCTACTCCGCCCTCTCCGTGTTCGGCATGGCCCCGGCCGCCCTCTTCGGCGCGGACGTGGGCCAGCTCGCGATGCGCGCCCAGGAGATGCTCGACGCCTGCCGCCGCACCGTGCCCGCCGAGAACCCCGGCGCCATCCTCGGCGCCGTCCTCGGCGAGGCCGCGCTCGCCGGCCGCGACAAGCTCACGCTCGTCCTCCCCGCGGAGCTCTGCGAGCTGGGCATCTGGATCGAGCAGATCCTCGCCGAGTCCCTCGGCAAGGAGGGCACGGGCATCGTGCCCATCGAGGGCGAGCCCCTCGCTTCGCCCGGCGCCTACGGCGCCGACCGCATCTTCGTCGCGCTCGGCGAACACGACGGGCTCGACGCCCTTGAGGCCGCCGGCCACCCGGTCGTGCGCCTCCCCTACGCCGACCCCACCCAGCTTCCCGCCGAGTTCGCCCGCTGGGAGATCGCGACGGCCGTCGCCGGACACGTCCTCGGCGTCCACCCCTTCGACCAGCCCAACGTCCAGGAGGCGAAGGACGCCACCGCCCGCGTCCTCGCCGCCCCCGCCCGCCCCCCGCGGACCCCGCCCCTCGCCGAGGTGCTCGGCTCGCTGCGGGAGGGCGACTACCTCGCGCTCCTCGCCTACCTGCCCCGCACGCCGGAGAACGCCGCCGCGCTCCAGGATCTCCGCCTGCGCCTTCGGGACCGTCACGGGGTCGCCACGACCGCCGGCTTCGGGCCCCGCTACCTGCACTCGACCGGCCAGCTCCACAAGGGCGGCCCCGCGAGCGGCGCCTTCGTCCAGATCGTGCGCGACGACCCCGTCGACGTCCCCGTGCCCGGCAAGCCCTGGACCTTCGCCCAGCTCAAGGCCGCGCAGGTCCAGGGCGACCTTGAGGCGTTGCTGGCCCGCGACCGGCGCGTCGCCCGCGTTACCCTCGACGAGCTTGCCGCCGAAGCCGGATCGTGACCGCCCCGTGACCGACGAGACCGCCCCGCACCAGGAACGTCTCCGGCCACGGTCTGACCTGCTCGCGGAGCTCGAAGCGATCGCCCGCGAGCTTGCCGGCGCCGCCGGCGCCGAGATCACCGCCGCCCTCGGGCGCTCCATCAACGTCGACTACAAGAACGGGGACAAGTCCGAGGAAGGGGCGCCCACCGACCCCGTCTCCGAGGTCGACCGCGCCGTCGAGGAGATGATCCGTGAGCGCCTCGCCGAGCGCCTGCCCGATCACGCCGTCCTCGGCGAGGAGCAGGACGACCATCCCCTCCCCGATGCGGAGTACCTCTGGGCCATCGATCCCGTCGACGGCACGACCAACTTCGTCAACCGCTACCCGCTCTTCGCCGCCTCCGTCGGCGTCCTCCACGAGGGCGTTCCCGTGGCGGGCGCGGTCTGGTGCTCCGCCAGCCACGGCCTCGGGCCGGGCGTCTACCACGCCCACCACGGCGGCCCCCTCAACTTCGAGGGCGAGCCCGTCGAGACCGTCGAGAACCAGGGCGTCCGGCGCAGCCTCAGCGCCGCGCCCGGCGGCGCCCCCGGGCGCGCCGCCAGCTGGGACAACCGCGTGACCGGCTCCGCCGCCATCGAGTGCGTCTACGTGGCCGCCGGAATCTTCACCACCGCCCAGTTCTGGGGCGTTCACGCCTGGGACCTCGCCGCCGGCCTCGTTCTAGCCGAAGCGGCCGGGCGCGAGGCTCTCATCCGCGAGGGCGCCGGCTGGAAGCCGTTCGAACGCTTCGTCCCGCCCAGCCGCGTCCGCGAGGACCGCACCCCCACCCTGCGCGACTGGTCGCGCCCCATGCTCGTCGGCACGCCCGAGGGCCTGACGCAGCTGCGCCAACGCATCCGCCGCCCCGGCATCATCCAGCGCGCCGCGCGCCGCCTTCGGGGCCGTTAGCGAAAGACCTGCTCCCGGTAGTAGCGCAGCTCCGCGATCGACTCGCGGATGTCGTCGAGCGCGCGGTGCGCCTCCCCCTTCGGGAAGCGCTTCAGGTCCGGGTACCAGCGCAGCGCCAGCTCCTTCACCGTCGAGACGTCGATGATGCGGTAGTGCAGGTGCTCGACCACCTCCGGCATCCAGCGCTCGAGGAAGCGCTTGTCGTGCCCGACCGAGTTCCCGCAGAGCGGCGACTGCCGCTCCGAGGTGTGCCGCCGCAGGTACTCCAGGACCAGCGCTTCCGCCTCCGCCAGCCCCGTGCGCGACGCCCGCACCGCCGCCGTCAGCCCCGACTGGCCGTGCTGCTTCACGCACCACTCGTCCATCAGCGCCAGCACGTCCTCGGGCTGGTGTACGACGAGGTCGATTCCCTCGTCGACCTCGTTCAGGTCCCCGTCCGTGACGATCGCCGCCACCTCGAGCACGTGGTGGCGCTCCACGTCGAGCCCCGTCATCTCCATGTCCACCCAGACGAGCGGCGGTCGCGGTTCCCCGGCCATGCCCCGATCGTAGCGCGAGGCGACCGCAGGGGCGCTAGAATCCCGCGCGATGGAACCCCTGGACATCTTCGACTGGCTCACGAAAGAGGAGTGGCTCGCCATCCTCCGCATCGGGCTGGGCCTCTGGTGGCTGGAGAGCGTGCGCCACAAGGACTACCCGGGCTTCCTCCGGGGCGGCTCGCGCGGCTGGGTCGAGGGGCTCGTCGAGGACCACCCCATTCCCGCCTTCGCCCGTATCCTCAAGGCCACCGCCCTGCGCAGCGAACGGACCTGGGTCGTTACCTCGTGGCTGGTCGTCCTCGGGGAGTTCGCCGCCGGGGTCAGCATCGCCTTCGGCTTCCTCACCTTCGCGGGACTCGTGCTGGCCGCCTTCCTCAACCTGAACTACCTGCTCCTCGCCGGTCTGAAGGATCAGGGCGAGCAGGGCCAGAACCTGATGATGATCCTCATCGCCGCCGTCCTCTTCCTGACCGGCGCGGGCGATGTGTGGAGCATCGACGCCGCCATCTTCTAGGCTTGCCTCTCGCGCCCGTGGCTCCCACGATCGGGCCGTGACCTTCTCCATCTCCTACCCCACCCGCCACACCGATACGTACACGGACACCGGCTTCGTCCATGCCGGCGTGCTCCTTGCCCTCACCGAGCTCGCCTACGCCGCCTTCGAGGAGCACTGCGGCGTCTCCAAGCCCGACCACGTCGTCGCCGTCCAGCGCGAGACCCGCGCCGTCTACCACGCCCCCCTCCCCTGGCGCGACGGCGTGACCATCGAGGTCACGACCACCAGCGCCGACGACCGCGGCTTCGAGCAGGAGTTCTCCGTGCGCTCCACCGCCCGCGGGACGCCCGTCGCCACCTTCGTCCACTCCTGGGCCTGGCTCGATACGGTCTCCGGCCGCGGCGTCCCCCTCCCGCCCGACGTGCAATACCTGCTCCAGCGAGGCGGGCCGCCTTCGTGAGCTGTTCCCTGCCCGACGCCCGTCCGGTCGCGATCGCCCACCGCGCCGGCAACGACCTCGCCCGGCTCGAACGCGCCAGGGCGATCGGCGCCGACCTCGCCGAGCTCGACGTCTGGCTCCGTCGCGGGCGCGTTGAAGTTCGTCACGCGAAGACGGTCGGCCCCCTGCCCATCCTCCGCGAGCGCTGGCGGTTCTCGCCCGGCTGGGGCGCGCGTCTCGATCTGGACGCGGTCATAGAAGCCGCCGGCCCCGACCTGCGGCTCATGGTCGACCTGAAGTCGGAGACGCTCGCCCTCTCGGAGGCCGTCGCCGCCGCCTTCGACCGCCGCCTCCCCGGCGCCGCGTACGCCGTCACGACGCGGGAGTGGTGGCTGCTGGAGCCGTTCGAGGGACGCGAGCAGGTCTGCCTCATCCCCTCCGCCGCCTGGCCCCACGAGCTGGCCGAGCTCATGCCCCACCTGGGCGAGCGCTTCCACGCCCTCTCCATGCACATCACCCTCGTCGAGCCGGCCCTCATGGGCGAGCTGGCCCGGCGTGGCGTAGCCACCTGCGTGTGGCCGGTGAACGCCACCGCCGACCTGGAGCGCGTCCTCGGCGCCGGCGCCACCGGCGTCAACAGCGACAACCTCGACCTCCTCGCCGAGGTCATCGCCAGCGGCGAGACGGCTTCCCCGCCCGTTCCCGAAGACGAGACATAACGCACCGCAAGTTTGCCGAACGCAGCGAGTGCCCTACGCTCGATTCGATGAGCGCCATCTGGGCCGAGGGTCTGACGAAACACTTCGACGCCGTGCGCGCCGTCGACGGCATCGATCTCGACATCGCGCCGGGCACGATCTTCGGCTTCCTCGGCCAGAACGGCTCGGGCAAGACCACCACCATCCGCATGCTCACGACCCTCCTGCGCCCCACCGCCGGCAACGCCCGCGTCGACGGACTCGACATTCGCGATGACGCCCGCGCCGTGCGCCGCCGCATCGGCGTCGCCCTCCAGGAGGCCGGCCTCGACGACATGCAGACGGGCCGCGAGCTGCTGACGCTCCAGGCGCGCCTCTTCGGCATGGGCGGCGCCGGCCGCCGCCGGCGGGTCGCCGAGCTCCTCGCCATCGTCGACCTCGAGGACGCCGCCGACCGCGCCATCGGCACCTATTCCGGCGGCATGAAGCGCCGCCTCGACCTCGCCGCCGCCCTCGTCCATCACCCCGACATCCTCTTCCTCGACGAGCCAACCACGGGCCTCGACCCCATCAGCCGGGAAGCGATCTGGCGCTACGTGACGCAACTCAGCGCTGATGACGGCATCACCATCTTCCTGACGACGCAGTACCTCGAAGAGGCCGACCGCCTCGCCCACGACCTCGCCATCATCGATGAGGGACGTATCATCGCCCGCGGCTCGCCCGCCGAGATGAAGGCGCGCATCGGCACCGACGTCGTCACCGTCGAGGTGCCCGCGACGGACGCGCTCGACCGCGCCGCCGAGGTCGCCGGCGGCGTCGCGGGCGTCGAGCGCGTGCAGATCGCCGACGGCGCCGCCGTCGTCTACGTGCCCGACGGCGCCCGCGCGGTCGCGCGCATCGTCATCGCCCTCGACGACGCCGGCATCGAGGTCGGCGACGTCGCCATCTCGCGCCCCAGCCTCGACGACGTGTTCCTGGAGGCGACGGGCCACTACCTCCGCGTGGAGGAGCCGGCTCCCGCCGAGGGGGGAGCGGCCTGATGCAGGCAATCGCAACCGTCTACTTCCTCACCCTCCGTTCCCTTCGGGAGGCCGTCCGCAACCCCGCGCAGGAGGTCGGCAACATCTTCGTGCCGCTCTTCTTCTTCGCCGTCACCGTCGGCTCCATCGGGTCGATCGCCGGCGACGCGTTCGGCATCGACAACTTCACGGGCTTCCAGGTGCCCGTCGCCATCCTTGCCGCCGCTTCCAGCATCTCCGCCAGCGCCGGCCTCGGCACCATCACCGATATCCAGCGCGGCTACTTCGACAAGCTCCTCCTCACGCCCGCCCCGCGCTCCGCCATCGTCCTCGGACGCATCGCCGCCGATGGCGTCCGCACCGTCATCATCACCGCCTTCATCGTCGGCGTGGGGCTGGTCTTCCGCACGGGCTTCGACACCGGAGTCCCGGGGCTGCTCGTCCTGCTCGTCGGGTCGTTCGCCTTCGGGATGGCCTACTCCGGCTTCAACGCCGCCATCGCCCTCCGCACGGGAAGCCCCCAGGCGGCGGCCGCCGGTGGCCTCCTGCTCTTCCCCCTCATCTTCCTCTCGACCGCCTTCGCCCCGAAGGAGGTCTTCGCCGACTGGCTCGAGGTCCTGGCCACCATCAACCCCATCACCTATGTCCTCGAAGCCCAGCGCTCCCTCATCATCGAGGGCTGGAACGGCCTCGACCTGCTCCGGGGCGCGGCCGCAACGGTCGGGTTCGGGATCGCCTCGTTCACCCTCACGTTCCTCGCCCTGCGCTGGAGGACCTCGTGAGTGCCGGGACGCCCTTCGAGCGCATCGGCGGACGCGAGGTCGTCGAAGCCATCGTCGAGACGTTCTACGACGCCGTCGCGAAGGACGCGCCCCTGCGCGCCCTCTACCCCGACGACCTCACCCCCGGCCGCGAGAAGCTGACGCTCTTCTTCGAGCAGTGGCTCGGCGGTGAAGCCCGCTACTCGGAGCGCTACGGCCATCCCCGCCTCCGCCGCCGCCACTTCCCCTTCGTCATCGCCGAGCACCACGCCCAACTGTGGCTCACGCACATGCGCGCCGCCCTGGAGTCGCAGCAGGTCCCCCGGGACGAGTTCGACGCCATCTGGGGGCGGCTCGAAACGCTCGCCCACCACATGGTCAACGCCCACGAGGACGTGCCCCGCGACCCCCTCCCCGACGACGCCCGGCTCACCTGACCCGCGCCCCGCGCCGGGCTGTATCGTGCCCCGCGTGACCGAGCCCGAGAACCCCGAGCCCGACGACCTGACCCTGAGCCTGCACAACGTGACGGCCGCCCCCGGCCCCACGCCCGAGAGCCTGTCGGTGGTCCTGCAGACGAGCCGCGGGGAGATTCCCGGCCTGTTCCATCCCGTGCAGGGCGGCTCCGGGGCGGCCATCTGCGCCGGCGGCGCCATGGGCGGTCTCGATGGTCCCGCGGGCGGTCTCTTCGCCCGCCTCCCCGGCCTCCTCATGCCCCGCAACGTGAGCGTCCTCCGCCTCGACTACCGCGAGCCTAACGCCTTCGAGGAGTGCGTCCTCGACGTGCTCGCCGGCTGCTCCTTCCTGAAGGGCATCGGCGCCACCGACGCCGTGCTCGTGGGACACAGCTTCGGCGGCGCCGTCGTCGTGAAGGCGGGAGGGCTCCATCCGCTCGTCCGGGGCGTCGCCTCCCTCTCCCCCCAGCTCTACGGCACCCGCCAGGTCGAGGAGCTCGCCCGCCCCCTCCTCCTCGTTCACGGCAGCGCCGACGAGGTGCTCGACTCCGAGGCCAGCGAGGACATCTACCGCCGCGCCCTCGACCCCAAACGCCTCGTGATCTACGGCGATGCCGGCCACTCGCTCGGCACGGTCGCGGAGGCGCTCGACGAGCTGGTGTCCTCGTGGATCGAGGCGCGGTTGCTGGGCGAACCGATGGAGAGCGGACGCACGGTCGAGTGGCCGGACGCTGACGGCGCCGGTGGTACGTAGGTTGACCCCTGTGCTACGGTGAGGTTCAGGCTGAAAGGAGAGGTGCCGCCGGCGGGGTGGCCGTGGCACAGCTCACAGAAAAGGGACGGGACCTGTCGCCATCTCCCAAGGCTCCAGATCCCGCCCGTCTGGTCGAGAAGCAGTCCTGCCGGACTCAACCGTGCGCTCGGTTTTGGCGGCTACCTCCTTTCAGCCATCCTTGCTTCCCGATCTCCGTTGGCGCTGATCTCGCCCATTGAGCGGATGTTGCGCCGAAGAAACGCCGGCAATTCGGCGTCCTCCTCCTCGGAAATCCCGGGCAACTCCAGCGCGACCGCGCGGGGCTTGTTCTCCCGGGTCAGGCCAACCGTCGGGGTCTGCGTCTCCGAGAACCCCGTCGCGATGACCGTCATGTGCACCGAATCTCCGACCGACGGGTCGATGACGGTGCCGAAGATGATGTTGGCCGTGCTGTCGACAACCTCCGCAATCACGCGGGCGGCGATGTCGAGCTCGCGCAGCTTCAGGTTGCCGTCGTGCGTCACGTTGAAGAGCACGTTCGTCGCCCCGTTGATCGTCTGATCGAGGAGCGGACTCGACGTGGCCTTCTGCGCCGCCTCCGCGGCGCGGTTGTCGCCCGACGCATCGCCGATGGCGAGGAGTGCGGGACCCGCTTCGCTCATCACGGTGCGAACGTCGTTGAAGTCGAGGTTGATCGCGCCGTTCTGGCTGATGATGTTCGAGATCGCCTGGATCGCCTGCCGCAGCACGTCGTCCGCCATCTCGAACGCCTCGTTCATGGTGAAGTCGTCGGGGCAGCTCTCGAGCAGCCGCGAGTTCGGGATCGAGATCAGCGTGTCGACCTTCTCGCGGAGCTTCTCGATGCCGCCCCGGGCCGACTGCGAGCGAGCGGCGCCCTCCCAGGCGAACGGCGTCGTGACCGTGCCGATGGTGAGCGCGCCGACTTCGCGCGCGACCTCGGCCACCACGGGCGCGGCGCCGGTGCCGGTGCCGCCGCCCATGCCGGCCGCCACGAACACCATCTCGGCGCCGGTCAGCAGCTCCTCGAGCTCGGCCCGGCTCTCCTCGGCGGCGCGCTCGCCGCGCGTGGGGTCGCCCCCGACGCCCAGGCCCTTCGTCAGTTTCTCGCCGATGCGCAGGCGCATCTCCGCGTCGGAGCTGGCGAGCGCCTGCGCGTCGGTGTTCACGGCCACGAAGGTCACGCCGGGGATGTTGGCGTTGACCATGCGGTTGACGGCGTTGCCGCCGCCTCCGCCGATTCCGATGACCTTGATGTCCGGCAGGAGTTCCCTGTCCACTGTGTAACTCAACGTTCTTCCTCCGTCTGTGGGGTGTGGCGGATTGATGGTCGGTTAGGCGGTTAGCGTCTCGGAATGGACCTCCTTGGTTCGGGGGTGTCCTCGGTTACTGGGGGATGAAGGCTCGTCCGAACGCAGCGATGCGCCGGAGGAAGCCGCTCTCCGGGTCGTCTTTTCGGGCCCCCGCGGGACGCGCCGCCGGAGCGGCTCCCCGCAGGGCGTGCTTCGCGAGCCCCACCACGGTGGTGTAGGCGGGAGTCGCGATCAGGTCCGTGAGCCCCGTGCACCCGCGCGGACCGCCCACGCGTGCGGGCAGGTCCAGGCGGTGCTCGGCGAGCTCGTCGATGCCTCGGAGCTGGCTCGTGCCTCCGGTCAGCACCAGGCCGGCCGCGAGCCGATCGAGGTAGCCGGCGCGCTTCAGCTCGATGGCCACCATCTCCAGGATCTCTTCCGTGCGCGCCTGCAGGATCTCGGCCACGTGACCGGCCGAGACGCGCTTGCGCGAGCTCGTGCCGAAGGCGCGCACCTCCACGTCCATGCCGCCGACCTCATCGGTCGCGAGGGCGAAGCCGTGCTCGCACTTGAGCCGCTCCGCGCTCTCCCAGGGGCAGCGCAGCAGCCGTGCGAGGTCCTGCGTCAGGTGCGAGCCGCCCAGCGACAGCGTCGCCGTGTGCGCCACCGAGCCCTCGTCGTACACGCAGATCGAGGTCGTGCTGCCGCCGATCTCGACGGCGGCCGCGCCCTGCGCGCGCTCTTCCGCCGTCAGCGAGCCCGTCGCCGCGGCGAGCGAGCCGAGCACGATCTCGTCGACCTGGATGCCCGCGTCCTCGACGCACTTCGTCAGGTTCTGCACCGCCGAGACGGCCCCGGTCACGATGTGCGTCTCCGCGTCCAGCCGCGCGCCGTACATCCCCACCGGGTCGGAGACCGGATCGGTGCCCTCGATCCAGTACCCGCGCGGGATCACGTGCAGGATCTGGCGGTTGGTCGGGATGCTGATCTGGCCCGCAACCTCGATCGCGCGTGAGCGGTCGTCGGCCGTGATCGGCTCCGTCCGCTCGGAGATGGCCACGATCCCGCGGTTGTTCTGGGAGCTCAGGTGCCCCCCCGCGATCCCGACGACGCCGCTCAGGATTCGCATCCCGCACGACTGCTCGGCCTTCTCCACCGCCGTCGCCACGGCGTCGCGGGCCGACTGGATGTTGTCGATCACCCCGCGTGAGAGGCCGGCCGCCGGCGCCACGCCGACGCCGAGCACGCGCGCCTGCCCGTACTCGTTCATGTCGGCGACGAGCGCCGTCACCTTTGTCGAGCCGATGTCGATGGCTGCTATGGCGTTACTCTTCTTCATAGTTCCCCTCGTTGACGTTTTTCACCGCAGGACGGGTCTGTCCCCGAACCGCAGGTCGATGGTTGAGTAGGTGACGTCTCTCGCCAGCGCTTCCTCGGCCACGCGGGCCCACACGGCGAGCTTGTAGGCGATACCGCTCGAATCCCCGAGCAGCGCCGTCTGTCCGTCCGCCGTGCGAACGCGGATGCCCTCGTCCGGCGAGTAGGTGAGTTCGACCGCCCGCGTCCCGAGCGTCTCTTCGATCTGCTCGTTGATCCTCGCGGCGGCGTCGACGGCGTGGTGGTCCACCCGGTCGCCCGGCCGCAGCGAGTACGACTCGTTGCTCACGATCGTCGTCGAGCCCGCGGGCGGCGCCCCGTGCCCAAGCACGTAGCCTTCGCGGTCGATGGTGTAGCGCAGGCCCGCCTGCTCCCAGGAGCCCCACGCCTCCCGCTCCCGCACGGTGATCCGCACCGTTGCCGGCCATTCGCGGCTGATGTCGGCCGAGATGACCAGCGGCAGGTTCTCGATCGCCTCGGACGCGCGCCCCAGGTTGGCGGTGAAGATGCGCTCGCCCCAGAAGTCGACGCGGTCGAGGATGTCGCGCTCGCGTGTCGCCACCGCCCCCTCGACCTC
Source organism: Tepidiformaceae bacterium (assembly GCA_965203115.1). Taxonomy (GTDB): domain Bacteria; phylum Chloroflexota; class Dehalococcoidia; order Tepidiformales; family Tepidiformaceae; genus UBA2991. The sequence continues at coordinate 1,502,955 of OZ241859.1, forward strand.
GACCTCCTGCACGCGGAGCGTGGGCGAGTGCCACGCCCACGCCCCTGCCGCGACGACGACGGCCAGCAGCGCGGCGGCGGCGATCGGCAGCCGGCGCGCGCGTAGCCACGAGCGGCCCCGCCGCCCGAAGGACGACGCGTGCGCGCCCAGCCGCAGCCTCCGCCGTCCGACGGAGGGGTCCTTCCGGCCCACCTGCGCGTGCGCCGGCTTCTGCAGGGGGATGTCCGCGGCCGCGCGTCGCTTGCGCCGCACGATCTGGTTCGGCCGGCGCTTGGGCTTGGGCTTGGGCTTGGGCCTGGGCTTGTCGTGCCGTCTGATCATCGCGCCGTCCCCCGTTCCCCCCGCGCCAGCGCGAGGTCGAGGATGCGCGTGAGCAGGTCCGGGTAGGCGAGCCCGCTCGCCTCCCACAGCCGCGGGAACATGCTGATGCTGGTGAACCCGGGAATCGTGTTCACCTCGCTGCCGGTCGCCCGCCCGTCGTCGTCCACGAAGAAGTCGACGCGCGCGTAGCCCTCGCAGCCCATCGCCAGGTACATCCGCCGCGCGAGCTCCCGCACGCGCTCCGCCGCTTCGGCGTCGATGCGCGCGGGCACGTGCAGCGCGGTCGCCGAGTCGGCGGCGTACTTGCTGTCGTAGTCGTAAAACTCCCGGTCCGGCTCGATCTCCCCTACCACCGCCGCCGCCTCCGGCGCCTCGTTGCCGAGCACCGAGCACTCGATCTCGCGTCCCGCCACGGCCTGCTCGACCACCACCTTGTGGTCGTGCCGGAGGGCCGCCGCGAACGCCCGGCCCAGGTCCTCGCGCGAGGCCACGCGCGTGATGCCGATGCTCGACCCGCCGTTCGCCGGCTTGGTGAAGCACGGGTACCCGATCTCGTCCTCGACGAAGCGGCGCGCCTCCTCGCCGTCGCCCTCGATCTCCCCGCGGCGAAGCACGACATACCGCGCGACGGGGATCCCCGCCTCCGCGAACAGCGCCTTCTGCAGCGCCTTGTCCATCCCCACGCCGCTCGCCGCCACCCCCGCGCCCGCGTAGGGGATGCCCGCCATCTCGAGCAGGCCCTGCAGGCAGCCGTCTTCCCCGTACGTGCCGTGGACCAGCGGGAAGGCCACGTTGCACGAGCCCAGCTCCGCCAGCGCGCCGCCCGCCGTCAGCGGTGCTCCGCCCTCGTGGAATGCCTCGACGCCGCCGGCCAGCGCCTGCTCCGTCTCCGCGACCGAGAGCCACGCGCCCGAGCGCGTCACGCCGATCGGCGCGATCTCCCAGCGCTCGCCGTCGAGGGCGCCGATGACGCTGCGGGCGCTGCGCAGGCTCACCTCGTGCTCCCCCGAGCGCCCGCCGAAGATGACCGCCACGCGCTGCCTCGCCATCACCACGCCCCCACGAATCCGACTTCGCGCCGGAGCTGGATGCCGTGCGTTTCGAGGACGCGCCGTTCCGCCTCTTCGACGAGCCAGAGCACGTCGCTCGCCCGCGCCCGCCCGAGGTTCACGAAGAAGTTGGTGTGCCGGTCGCTGATGGCGGCGTCGCCCCGCCGCTCGCCCCGCAGACCCACCGAGTCGATGAGCTTCCAGGCGGGGCTCTCGGGCGGGTTCGTGAAGACTGAGCCGGCGTTGCGGCCGCGAGGCTGTGCCGTCAGCCGGCGCTTGTCGTAGCCGCCGGCCTCGGCCAGCAGCGCGTCGGCGTCGCCCTCGCTCAGCGCGAGCTCCGCCTCCAGCACCGCCCGCCCCGCGAGCGTGCCACGCGTGAAGGCGCTGCTGCGGTAGGTCAGGTTCAGCTCCGAGGCGGTCCACCAGGAGTCGCCCTCGGAAGGGTCGAGCAGCCGCACGCGCGTGAGCACGTCCGCCAGGCAGCCGCCGTAGGCGCCCGCGTTGTAGACCACCGCCCCGCCCAGCGTCCCCGGGATGCCGACCGCCCACGCCAGCCCCGCCACCCCCGCGCGGCACATCTTCCGCGCGAAGCCCGCGAAGCTCGCTCCGCTCTCGACGCGCACGCGGAAGCCGTCGCGCTCCTCGTTGCGCGCCCGGTTGTCGATCACGACGCCGCGGATGCCTCCGTCGGCGACGACGATGTTGCTCCCGCTGCCGAGCACGAACGGCCCCGCCTCCGCCTCCGCCGCGATGCGCGCGGCTTCCGCAAGCGCGCCGGAGTCGCGCACGGTCACGTAGATATCCGCGGGCCCGCCGACGCCGAAGGTCGTGTGGCGCGACATCGCCTCGTCGCGGCGCACTTCGCCCACCGCTTCGAGTCGCTCTGCCAGCCGGTCGAGCGCCGTCATGAGAGCGCCTCCAGCAGCATCGGCCCGACCTCGGTCACGCTCCCCGCGCCGATGGTCATGACTACGTCGCCGGGCCGCGCGAGCGCCGCCCCCTGCGCGACCGCCGCCGCGAAGTCGGGCGCGTACGAGGCCGCCGGCCGCGCGATGTTCCGCGCCAGGTCCGCCGCGGAGCGCCCCTCCAGGGGCGTCTCGCGGGCGGCGTAGGTCTCGAGGATGACAAGCTCGTCGAGCCCGTCCCAGCACTCCAGCCAGGCCTCCCACAGGTAGGCGATGCGGCTGTACGTGTGCGGCTGGTGGATGCCGATCAGCCGCCGCCCGGGGAAGCGCGTGCGCGCCGCGCCGAGCACGGCGCGCACCTCGCTCGGGTGGTGGGCGTACTCGTCGATGATGAGCACGCCACCCGCCTCGCCGAGGCGCTCGAACCGCCGCCTGGCGCCCTGGAAGCACGCGGCCGACTCGCGGACGGTGGCGAACGGCGTGCCCTCCCCGAGACAGACCGCCGCCGCCGCCAGCGTGTTCTCGACCGCGTACTCCCCCGGGAGCGCGATCGTCAGCTCGCCGAGGGGCTCGCCCTCGCGCTTCACCGTGAAGGCCGCGCCGGACTCGCTGAGTGCGACGTCCGTCGCCTGCCAGGTGTACCCGCCGTCCAGGCCGTAGGTCTCGACCGTGAACGCGTCCGCAGCTGCCTCCGCCACGCGCCTCGCGCCGGCGTTCGCCCCACCGGCTACGAGCCGGCCGCCTTCGCGCAGGCGACGGGCGAACGTGAGGAACGCCTCCTCGTACGCCTCGGGCGTGCCGTACAGGTCGAGGTGGTCGGCGTCGATGTTCGTGATGACGGCCACGTCCGGGTCGTAGGCGTGGAAGGCGCGCTGGTACTCGTCCGCCTCCACCACGCAGATGTCGCCGCCGCCCCAGGAGGCGTTCCCGCCGAGGTCGCGGCTCTCGCCGCCGATCAGGTACATCGGCCGGCGGCCGGCGCGGCTCAGGATGAACGCGATCAGGCTGCTCGTCGTCGTCTTCCCGTGCGACCCGGCCACCGCGATCACCCGCTTCCCCTCCATCAGCGCCGCGACCACCTCGGGCCGCCCCAGCACGGGCAGACCCCGCCGCCTCGCATCCGCGATCTCCGGGTTGTCCTCCCCGACGGCCGCCGTCGCGACGACGCACCGCGCCCCGCCGAGATTCCCGGCCGCGTGCTCGGGGAAGACGGTCACGCCCATCGCCTCGAGGTTCCGGGTCAGGTCCGATGCCTCAAGGTCGCTGCCCTGCACGCGCTCGCCGCGCTCGTGCAGCAGCTGCGCGATGGCCGACATGTGCATGCCGCCGATTCCGACGATGTGGACGGGCCCGCGAAGCTCGGTCATGGCGTCGCCACCTCCCGCAGGATCGCGGCCAGCCGCTCCGCCCCGTCGGCGTGCCCCGCCGACCGCGCCGCCTCCGCCATCTCGCCGCGCCGCTCGTCGTCGTGCAGCAGGTCGAGCACGCGCCCTTCGAGCGTCCCGAGGTCCGTCTCCTCCAGCACGACCGCCGCCCCGTGGTCGGCCAGCCAGCGTGCGTTCTCGCGCTGGTGCCCGCCCGCGAACGTGCCCGGCACGAGGATCGCCGGCAGCGCCGCCGCGGGCAGCTCGCCCAGCGTGCTCGCCCCCGCGCGCATGACGGCGAGGTCGGCGGCGACCATCAGGGCGGGCAGGTCCTCGCGGAACGGCGCCGGTTCGTACCGCGCGCGCAGCGACTCAGGGAGCGACTCTCGTTCCGACGCAGCGTCGTCCGCCGCCGCCTGCCCCGTGATATGCACGACCCGTGCCGCTTCGCAGAGCCTCGGCAGCGCTCGCCAGACGGCCTGGTTGATCGCCTGCGCGCCCTGCGTGGCGCCGGCCACGAGCAGCACGCGCTCGCCCGAAGGCCAGCCGAGCGCCTCGCGGGCGTCCTCGCGGGGGGTGCGGAAGGCGTCGCGCACGGGGTAGCCGCTCACGACCGTCTTTTCGGCGGGAAGGCGTGGCAGCGCCGCCTCCGTGGCGGCCGCGATCAGCGTGGCGAGGCGGCTCTCCGCCCGCACGGCCAGCCCCGGCTCCACGTCCGGGAGGAAGACGACCAGCGGCAGCCGCAGGATTCGCGCGGCCACGCTCGGCGGGAAGCTGCCGTAGCCGCCCGTGCTCAGCATCACGTTCGGGCGGAAGCGGCGCAGCGACCGCAGCGCCGCGGCCACGCCCAGCGCCGTGCGCGCGAGCCCGTGCGCCAGCGCCAGCGGCGAGCGCCCCCGCAGGGGCGCCGCCGGCACCGCCTCGAAGGGCACGTCGTGGCCCCGGACGAGGGCGCGCTCGCCCCGGTTGTCCGGCCCGAAGAAGCGCGCCTCCACGGGATCGCCCGTGGCGCGCAGCGCCCCGAGGGTCGCGAGCGCGGGGAAGATGTGCCCCGCCGTGCCGCCGGCCGCCAGCGCTACTCTCACGACTCGTCCCTCCCTTCGGAGGGCTTTCCGTCCGCGCCGGTGCGTTCGCGGGCGGCTTCGCGCTCTCCCGTGTAGCGCGAGATGCTCGCGAGCACGCCCGCCGCCAGCATCACCGCCGCCAGCGCGCTGCCGCCGTAGCTTAGGAAGGGCAGGGGCACGCCCGTCAGCGGGATCACCCGCGTGATGCCGCCGATGTTCACGAACGCCTGCACCACGATCCACGTCGTGATGCCGGTCGCCAGCAGGAACCCGAACTGGTCCGGCGCCCGCCGCGCGATCTGGTAGCCCTTCAGCATCAGCGTCACGAACAGGAGCACGACCGCGCTCGTCGCCACCAGCCCGAGCTCCTCGCCGAGGATGGCGAAGATGCCGTCGGTGTGGCTCTCGGGCACGTAGAAGAACTTCCCCCGGCTCGCGCCCAGACCGAGGCCGGTGGGGCCGCCGTTGCCGAGCGCGATCAGCGACTGCAACGTCTGGAAGCCGCTCCCCAGGGGATCGGCCTCGGCGCTCACGAACGCGGAGAAGCGGTCGAGCCGGTACCCCTCGATGAGCGCCAGCCCGACCACCGCGATACCGCCCGAGAGCAGCAGGGCGCTCATCTGCAGGAAGGTCGCTCCCGCCGACCAGAACATCGTCAGCGTGATGGCGAGGATGATGCCGGTCGTGCCGAGGTCGGGCTGGAGCATGAGCAGCAGCCCGATCGCGCTGATGATGACGACGAACGGCAGCAGGCCGTGCTCGAAGCTGCGCAGGCTGTCGCCTCGCGAGTTGAGCCACGCCGCCAGGTAGATGATGACGCTGAGCTTGGTGAACTCCGCGGGCTGCAGGCTGTAGCCGCCGAACGTGATCCAGCGCTGCGCGCCTCCCGCCTCCGTCCCGAGGATGAGCGTGAACAGCAGGAGCATCAGCGTGAGCGCCATGAACGGCACCGCCAGCCGCCGGAGCACGTGGTAGTCGAACCGCATCGCGGCCAGCAGCAGGACGCCGCCCAGCACGGCCCACATCGCCTGCCGGATGATGAAGTGGTGGGAATCGGAGAACTGCGCGAGCCCGATCACGAAGCTCGCGCTGTAGACCGCCACGAGCCCCGTGATCGTGAGCACCGCGATCAGCGCCAGCAGCGTGTAGTCGGGGCCCCGCGCGGGCCAGCGGCGGTTGGAGGTGACGGCTATGACGACACCTCCTCGAACCCGTCGAGCGCGGCCACCAGCGCCGCGAACGCCTCGCCCCGCGCCTCGAAGCGCGGGTAGGCGTCGAAGCTCGTGCCCGCCGGCGAGAGGAGGACGGCGTCGCCCTCGCGCGCGATGGCGGCGGCGGCGGCCACCGCCTCGTCCAGCGTCTCCACGCGCACGACCGTCCCGACCGCGCCCGCCATCGCCTCCGCGAACGGCGTGGCCGCCTCCCCGAAGCAGATGGCGGCCCGGCAGCGCTCGGCGGCGGCGTGCAGCTTGTCGAGCGGCAGCGCCTTCTCGCGCCCTCCGAGCAACAGGATCGCCGGCTCGGCGACGGCCTCCAGGGCCGCGACGGTGCGCTCCGGCGAGGTCGCGATGCTGTCGTTGATCCAGACCGCCCCGTGCGCCCGTCCCACCACCTGGAGGCGGTGCGGCAGGCCGGGGAAGCTCCCGAGCGCGCCCGCGATGGCCTCGCTCGCGAGGCCCATCGCCTTCGCGACGGCCGTCGCCATGACCGCGTTCGCGACGTTGTGGCGACCGCGCATGCGCAGGTCGGTCGTGCCGGCGACGGTCTCGGTCGCGCCGTCGCGGCGCGCCACGATCGCCTCGCCGTCCAGCCACGCCCCGTCCCCGGCGACCGGCCCCGCAAGCGAGACCTCCGCCAGCCGTCCCCGCACGTCGTCGCGAAGCTCGCGGCTCGTCTCGTCGTCCGCGTTCAGGATCGCGAGGCCGTCGCCGTCCTGGTAGCGCAGGATGCTGCGCTTCAGGTCGACGTACTCGGGCCAGCTGAACTGGTCGAGGTGGTTCGGCGTGACGTTCGTGATCGCCGCGATCGCCGGCGACCGGTCCGTGTACTGGAGTTGCGTGTGGCTCATCTCGAGGATGACGGTGGCCGTCTCGGGCACGTCCTCGATGCGGTCGAGCAGCGACCCGCCGAGGTTCCCCCCGACGAGGCGCTCGATGCCGGCGCGCTCCGCCATCGCCCCCACCAGCGCCGTCGTCGTCGACTTGCCGCTCGATCCCGTGATGCCGGCGACGCGTCCCCGGCAGAGCCGCAGGGCTAGCGCCATCTGCGAAACGACGGGGATGCCGAGCTCGTGCGCCTTCGCGACGTTCGGGTGGCTGCGCAGCACCGACTGCGAGACCGCCAGCAGGTCGAAGCCGGCCGGGTCGAGCAGCTCGCCGCGGACCGTGCGCTCCACGCCCTCGGGCGGGACCGCGCCCGCCGCTTCGAGCTGCTCGGCGCTGCGGGAGTCGGCCATCGTCACGGAGGCGCCGCGCGCGAGCAGCCAGCGCGCGAGGTCGCGCCCCTCGATCCCGAGTGAGTAGACGAGCGCGCTGGCGCCCGCGATCTCCGGGAGCTCCGCTGCGGTCCGGCGTTCCATCATCATCGTCACTCCGGTACCGCCAGTGCGAGCGCCACGCCGACCATCGCGGCGACGATGCCGACGACCCAGAAGCGGGTCACGATCTGCGTCTCGGGCCAGCCGAGCTCCTCGAAGTGGTGGTGCAGCGGGGCGCGCCGGAAGATGCGCTTGCCCCCGCTCAGCCGGTAGTAGCCGATCTGGATCAGGTTGCTGACCGCGTTCGCCACGAAGACCAGGCCCACGAGCGGCAGCAGCAGCCAGTGCCCGGTCATGAGCGCCACGATCGCGAGGCTGGAACCCAGCGCGAGCGCGCCCGTATCGCCCATGAACACGCGTGCGGGGTGGGCGTTGTACCAGAGGAACCCGAGGTTGGCGCCCGCGATGATGAACGAGAACGTGGCCACGAAGTCCTGGCCCTGCACGAACGCGATCACCCCGTAGGCGATGAACGCGAACAGCGTGGTGCCGCCCGCCAGCGTGTCGAGCCCGTCCGTGACCGCGACCGCGCTCGTCGTCGCCACGATGGTGACGACGGCGATGAGCATGTACGCCGGACCGAGCGCGTAGCTGCCCGCCCAGGGCACGTTCACGGACTCGACGTCCAGCTCGCCGTAGAGCACCCAGGCCGCGCCCGCGGCGAGCAGCGTGAGCAGCGTGATCTTGAGCCGCCACGGAAGCCCGGCGCGGAACCCGACGCGGTCCTGGAGCGTCCCCAGGTCGTCGATGAAGCCGATGGCGCCCGTCGCCGCGATCATCCCGAGCGGCAGCAGGATCGAGCGGTGGTCGAGCCAGTCGATGGCGATCGCTGTCACGATCAGCGTCGGGACCCAGATGATGAAGCCGCCGAACGTCGGCGTGCCCGCCTTCGTCTGGTGCGAGGCGGGCTGGTCCTCGCTGATCGCCTTGCCCGCGCGCTGGGCGCGCAGGTACTGGACCATCGGCCAGCCGATGCCGACCGTGAGCGCGAAGCTGATGCCGCCGGAGAGCAGTGCGCGGATCATGGCCGGCCCTCCAGCACGGGGATCAGCTCCTCGAACGCCTGCCCGCGCGACGCCTTCACGAGCACATGGTCGCCCTCGCCCAGCCGTGCGGCCGCGAACGCCGCCGCCTCGTCCTTCGTCTCGAACCAGTGGCTCTCGGCGAGGCCGTTCGCCCGCGCCTCCTCGACGAGAAGACGGCAGGCCTCGCCGGCCGCGACGAGCGCGTCGCAGCACTCGGCGGCGACGGCCCCGATGCGGCGGTGCTCCGCTTCGGAGCGGTCGCCCAGCTCGGCCATCTCGCCCAGCAGGGCGATGCGGCGCCCGTCCAGCCCCGCGAGCAGCCGCAGCGCCCCCTCGACGGAGGCGGGGCTGGCGTTGTACGTATCGTCCAGAATGCGAGCCCCCGTGGCCGTGCGCCGCACCTGGAGGCGCCCGTCGATCTCGGCCCCGCCGACCGCCTCCGCCGCCTCCGCGAGCCCCGCGCCGAGCGCGAGCTGGATGCCGACCGCCGCCAGCGCGCCCTGCGCCAGGTGCGCGCCGGGGACGTGCAGCCGCACGTCCGCCGCGTCGCCCTCGTAGGTGACGCGGAACTCCGAACCTTCCAGCCCGAGGTCGCGAACGGGGCCGCGCCGGAGGCGCGCCGCTTCGCTCGCGCCGAAGCCGATGACCTCGCACGCCAGCTCGTCGACGACCGGCGCGATGCGCGCGTCGTCGACGTTCACGACGGCCGTGCCGTCGCGCGGCAGGGCTCGCGGCAGCGAGAGCTTCTCGCGCTCGATCGCATCCATGCTGCCGAGCTTCTCCAGGTGGGTGGCGCCGATGTTGAGGACGGCCCCGACCGAGGGCTCGGCGATGGCGCACAGCTCGGCGATCTCGCCCTCGCTGTCCATTGCCATCTCCAGCACCGAGACCTCGTGGTCGCGGCGCAGGCTCATCAGGGCGAGGGGCAGCCCCTCGCGCGAGTTCAGGTTCCCCGGGCTGTGGTGCGTGGCGAAGCGGGCCCCCAGGGCGGCGGCCGTCAGCTCCTTCGCCGTCGTCTTCCCGACCGTTCCCGTGATGCCGGCCACGCGAACGTCGCAGGTTCGCAGCCAGTCGCGCGCGAGCTCGGCCATCGCCGTGCGCGTGTCGCCGGCGATGGCGACCGTGCGATCCGGCCAGTCGCCCTGCGGCTCGCGCTCGCACACGGCCGCCGGCGCGCCCCGCTCCAGCGCCTCGTCCACGAAGTCGTTGCCGTCGAGCCGTTCGCCCCGGAAGGCCGCGAACAGGTCGCCCGGCTGCGTCAGGCGGGAGTCCGCCGCCCCGCCCGTGATCGGCGCGGGGGCGCCCTCGATCACGCGGTAGCCGCGGGCGCGCATGGACTCTGCCAGGAAGGCTGTCGTCATGCCCGTCACCTCGTCGCCACCCGCTCGGCGTCGGGGGGAACGCCGAGGTAGCCCAGCACTTCGTCGACGAGCGAGGCGAAGACCGGTCCCGCCGCCTCCGTGCCCGTCTCGAGGTCGGCGTTTTCGTCGAGCTTCACCAGGATCAGGATTCGCGGATTGTCGACCGGCGCGAAACCGGCGAACGACACGATCTGCGTCTCGCTGTAGCCCGCTTCGATGGGAATGTTGGCCGTGCCCGACTTGCCCCCGGCGGTGTAGTGCCGCGGCTTCGCGGGGTGGTACCAGCCCGGGTCGACCACCGACGCGAGCAGCCGGCGCATCGTCGCGCTCGTCTCCGGGGAGATCGGCTGCCCCACGACCCTCGTCGGCAGGTCGTAGCGGGTTCCGTCGCTGGCGATCATCGCCTTCACCAGCCGCGGCTCGAGCAGGCGCCCGCCGTTGATGGTCGCCGCCAGCGCGGTCATGACCTGGATCGGCGTCACGCTGATGGCCTGCCCGAACGACTGCGCGGCCGCGTCGACCGGCGACCAGTCGCGGTCGGTCGGCCGCCGCACGATGCCGGCCGCCTCGCCGCTCAGGTCGATGTACGTGGGCTTCCCGAAGCCGAAGGCGTCCAGGTACTCGTGGAAGAGCGCCACGCCCATCTTCTCCATCATGAAGACGGCGCCCGTGTTGATGCTCTGCTGGAGCACGCCCGTCATCGTCTGCTCGCCGTAGACGCCGTTGTTCCAGTTGAAGATCGGCGTCCCGTACACGAAGGCGATGCCCGTGTCCTCGTACTTCGTCTCCGGCGTCACGAACCCGGCGTCGATCGCCGCCGCCGCGGTGATCACCTTCATCACCGAACCGGGCTCGTACAGGTCGCTCACCACGCTGTTCCGCAGCAGCCTCACCTGCACCGGGTCGGACAGGTCGAGCGTGGAGAACGAGAGCCGGGGCTGCGTCGCCAGCGCCAGGATCTCCCCCGTCTGCGGGTCCATCATCACGATCGATCCGCTGATCGCCTCGTGCTCCTCGATGGCCTGCGCCAGGGCCCGCTCCGCAGCGACCTGCATCCGCCGGTCGATCGTGAGGATGAGGTCCGGGCCGGGGACCGCTTCCGTCGTGAAGGTCTCGCCGTAGGGGATGGGGGAACCGGTCGTATCGCGCTCGAAGATCACGCGGCCGGGCGTGCCCAGCAGCTCGTCGTCGTACCACGCCTCGATTCCCGTCAGGCCCGTGTTGTCCGCGCCCATGATCCCGATGACCGAGGACGCGAGGTCGCCCGCCGGATGGACGCGCACCGTGTTGGGCAGGCCGATCAGGCCCGGCACGTTGGCGTCGAGCAGCGCCCGTCCCGCGTCGTAGGGCACGTCGCGGGCGACGAGCACGTCCACCAGCCCGCTCTCGCGGACGAGCGTGCGCAGGTAGGTGGAGTCGTGGCCGGTCGCCTCGGCGATAGCCGCCGAGGCCCGCCGCGCCGTCCCCTCGTCGTTCCAGACGCGCGAGGCGATGTACAGGTCCCAGGTGTCCGTGCTCATCGCGAGCAGGAAGCCGTTGCGGTCGAGGATGGCGCCGCGGCGGGCGAAGACGGTGTCGCTGGCGTAGAGCTCGCCGCGCGCCTCTTCGGCGTAGCGGTCGTGTTCGAGGATCTGGACCTGGACGAGGCGCGCCAGCACAACCGCGGCGAAGACCGCGAACGCGATGGCCGGAAGCCACACCCGGCCCGTGCGCCTCGCTTGCTGCTGCGCCATGGGGCGCCCTCCCGCCGGCCTCCCTCCCGCGACCGGTGCGATCTCAGTTCAGCAGCGGCATCGCCTCCATGGGTGGTCCGCGGCTACGGAGCGAGCCCGGAGCCAGGCTCCGAGGCCTCGGGGAGATGCTCCGCCGGAATCTTCGGGGGCGCCGGTCCGGCTTCCCCGATCGTTACGAAGATGGCGTTCGCGCCCGGCACGAGTCCGATCTCGCTGGCCCGCCGCGCAATGCGGTCCACGGAGATCAGCCGGGCGATCTCGGCCTCAAGCTGGCGCATCTCGACGTGGAGGGCGTGCTGCCGCCCTTCCAGCACCTCGATGTTGCGCCCCTGGGTGGTCATCAGGCTGTTCTGCACGACCGGCGCCAGCGCGCTGGCCGAGACGATGAGCGCGCCCGCGACCACCCAGCCGCTCACTCCCAGCCTGGGAAGCGAGAGACCCCGGTGGGTTCGCGGCGCCGGTCGGTCGAGGGCCGTCACGAGGGGTCCCCGGCCTTGCGCTCGGCCGCGCGCAGCACGGCGCTGCGCGCGCGCGGGTTGCGCGCGATCTCGTCGTCCGTTGGGCGAACCGCCCGGCGCGTCAGCACCGTGAGCATCGCCCGGTGGTTGCAGCGGCACTCGGGGAGCACCGGCGGGCAGACGCAGTCGCGCGACTCGCGCCCGAAAAACTGTTTCACGATCCGGTCTTCCAGCGAGTGGAAGGCGATGGTGACGAGCCTCCCGCCTTTGCGGGAAGACCCAAAGCCGAGCAGGCTGCGGGCGAGCGGCAAGGCCGTGCCAAGCGAGTCGAGTTCGCCATTTACACGAATCCGAAGCGCGAGAAAGACCTTGGTGGCGGGGTGTTGTTGGGTGCGGTCTCTCGCGCCCCCCGCAGCCTGCTCGACGGCTTTGGCTAGATCCCAGGTCGAGCGAAGCGGCCGCGCCCTCTGCACCGCTTTCGCGATGCGGCGCGCCCCGCGCACCTCTCCCTGCTCCCGGAAGAGGGTCGCGAGCGCTCGCTCGTCCCACGTATTCACGATGTCCGCAGCCGTCAAGCCGTCCGACGACTGGTCCATGCGCATGTCCAGCGGCCCCTCGTGCGCGAAGGCGAACCCTCGCTCCGGGATGTCCAGCTGGATTGAAGAAACCCCCAGGTCCATCAGGATCCCGTCCACCGCCTCGAACCCTTCCTCCTCGGCGATGACATCGAGATCGCGGAAGTTCCCGCGAACGAAGCTGACCCGCCTCCCAAACGGAGCCAGTCTCGCCCGCGCGAACTCCAGCGCCTCGCCGTCCTGGTCGATGCAGAGCAGCCGCCCCTCCGGCCCCATCGCCTCGGCGATGGCGGCGCTGTGCCCCCCCGCCCCGGCCGTGCAGTCGATGTAGGCGCCGCCCTCGCGCACATCGAGGTAGCGCAGCGCCTCGTCGAGGAGGACGGGCGTGTGGGGCGCGCTGGGCGTGGTCATGGTCGTCACGCTAGCCCCCCGCCGTCGCCGGCGGCCCCTTCGGCGAGCCGCTGGAGGGCGTTCGCGCGGGCGCTCGGCAGCAGGGATTCCTGCTCCTCCCACCTCGCCCGGTCCCAGATCTCGAGGCGCTGGTCGTTCCCGAGCACGACCACGTCGCGCTCGATTTCGGCGTGGGTGAGAAGCTTGGCGGGGATGAGCAGCCGGCCCTGGCCGTCGCGCTGCACATCGAACGCGGAGGCGAAGAAGGCCCGCCTCAGCTGGCGGCCCTCCTCGGAGTAGGCGGGCACCCGCTCGACGACGCGCGCCTCGGCCTCGAACCCTTCCGGCGTGTAGACCTCGATGCAGCCATCGAGGCCGGGCACGAGGACGGCGCCGTTGGCGAACTCCTCGCGGAACTTCGGAGGCAGCGCGACCCGATTGCGGTCGTCCAACTGGTACTCGAAGTTCCCACGGAACGCCATGGTGTCCCCTCGGGCAGGGAAGACCCCACCACTATCAGACGAAAACTGGGGAAGATTCCCATCTCTCCCCACTTTTCCCCACACGGACTATAGGCAGCCCCCCAGAGGGTGTCAATAGAAATCGCCGCCGAATTTCGGGGCGTTGCCGAACCCGGGCGTCCTGGCGCGGTATGGCCGCGCTAGACTGTCCCGATGGTGCGAATCGCGATCCTCATCGCCTCCGACGGCGTGGCCGCCGGCACGCGCGTCGACGCGGGCGGCGCGCTCATCGAGCGCCGCTGCCGCGAGGAGGGCCACGAGGTCGTCGCCAGCGCCGCCCTCCCCGACGAACGCGACGCGATCGCGGCCCAGCTCGCGGCCTGGTGCGACGAGGGCATCGCCGACGTCGTCGTGACGACCGGCGGCACGGGCCTCACCCCTCGCGACATTACCCCCGAGGCGACCCGCGACATCGCCGAACGGGACGTGCCCGGCATCCCCCTCGCCATCGCCCAGGAGGGGCTCAAGCACACCTCCTACGCGATCCTCTCGCGGGGTCTCGCCGTCACGCGCGGCAAGACGCTCATCGTGAACCTGCCCGGCAACCCCAATGGCGTCGCCGACGGCCTCTCCGTCCTCCTCCCCCTCGTGCCCCACATCGCCGAGTTGCTCGCCGGCCCCGTCGAGCACGACGGATGAGGGTCGACGTCCTCACCCTCTTCCCCGAGGCCTTCGCCGGACCGCTCGATGTCTCCATCATCAAGCGCGCCCGCGACGCCGGTCTGCTCGACCTTCACCTGCACGACATCCGCGAGCACGCCACCGACCGCCACCGCACCGTCGACGACCAGCCCTTCGGCGGCGGCCACGGCATGGTCATGAAGGTCGACGTGCTCGATGCCGCCCTCCAGGCCGCGCAGGCCGCCGCCGAGCACCCCGGCCACGTGATCTACCTCTCGCCCCAGGGCGAGCGCCTCGACGACGCGCTCGTGCGCGAGCTGGCCGCCCATCCCCGCCTCGTCCTGGTGTCGGGCCGCTACGAGGGCGTCGACGAGCGTTTCGTTGAGCACTGCGTCGACCGCGAGGTCTCGATCGGCGACTACATCCTCACTGGCGGGGAACTCCCCGCGATGGTGCTCATCGAGGCGGTCGCTCGCCACCTCCCCGGCGCCCTCGGCGACGACGCCTCCCCGCGCGAGGAGTCGTTCGCGGAAGGCCTGCTCGAGCACCCCCAGTACACCCGCCCCGCCGAATACCGCGGCTGGACCGTCCCCGAGGTCCTCCTCAGCGGCCACCACGCCGAGATCGAGAAGTGGAAGCAGGAGCAGCGCCTCGATCGCACCCGCAAGCGCCGCCCCGACCTGCTTGGGGACGAAGGCTAGCCAGCGCGGGCGGCGAGTTCTTGTCGCATTTCCTCAAGCGACTGCGATGCACGCCGGCGGTTGCTCTCCAGGGCTGCCTCGTGCAGGGCCCGCAACTCGGCGAAGTGGCCTTCATGCTCGGGCACGGTGAAGTCGTAGATGAGGCTGTCGTTGCGGTCCCGCACCTGTACGCGGATGAGACGCCGGTCGCCCGTGAGCGTAATCCGCCAGCGACCGGAGGCCATCGCCACCTCGACCGCGAGTCCGCCCCCACGGAGGAATTCCCCGCGGGATTCGCTCCAGCCCAGGCTGTCAGTATCGGTCAGTCCCTTGAGCTGTCGAACGACATCCAGGATTTCAGGCGTCACGCTGGTCATCGTCTCTCTCCCCTTCCAAGGATAGCGGACTTTCCTGCCAGTCCACCACGAAATCGATCAAGTCCGCGACCATGCTGTACACCTCACTTGCGTCGAATGGCTCGCTTCCGGCGCGTGCCTGCTCGAGTTCCTGCTGAATCGATCGAACGGTAGCGACGGCGTCGTCCAGCGCGTCCCTGCGTTCTTCGGAAATCCGCCCGGTGTTGCGGGCATGAAGCGCCACCAGCGACTCGCGGATGAGGTCGCAGGAGAGTAGGGCGTGCTCGACGCCTCCGGACCGGAGCTCCCCACGCAGCGCCCGCAGCGCCACGCGCGTGCTCCCGAGGTCGGCTGCGGTGATGCGTCGCGCCATGACCTCCCGTGAGGTTGTTGCTGCCGATTTTGCTGCCTCTGCAGCCCCGCGAACCTTGCGAATCTGCCAGTACACCGCCGCCAGTCCAACGATCGCGACAAGCAACCCCGTACTGGCCAAGGTGGTGTTGACGATGTCAGCCTCGGTCCACATCCCGCCGCGACGCTACCCCGGGTGCTCCCAGTCGATCATCATCACGTCGATCTCGTCGCCCGGCTCGGCTCGCGAGAGCTCCTCGGGGATGACCGTGAGGCCGTTGGCGGCGCTCATGCTCGTCAGGATGCCGCTGCCCTGCGGACCCGTGAGGTCGGCGTAGTAGCGGCCGTCCTCGCCCTTCGTCACGATGCAGCGTGCGTAGAAGCGGCGCCCGTCCGTGTTCACCACCGTGTCCCGCGTGATCGCCCGCACGATCGGCCGCTCCCAGCCCGGATGGCCCAGCATCTTGAAGATGGCGGGACGCCCGAACAGCTCGAACGCGACCATCGAGCTGACCGGATTCCCCGGCAGCCCCAGGTGCGGCACCCGACGCCCGTCGGGCGCCTCGAAGGCGCCGAAGGCGAGCGGCTTGCCGGGCTTCATCCGCACCGTCCAGAAGTCGATAGCGCCCTCGCGCGCGAGCACGTCCTTGACCACGTCGAAGTCGCCGCGCGAGACGCCCGCGCTCGTCACGATCATGTCCGCGTCGAGCCCCGAGTGAATCTTCGCCGTCAGGTCCTCGACCGTGTCGCGGGCGATGCCGAGCAGGCGCGGACGCCCGCCGAAGGCGCGTACGAGCGCGGCCACGCTGTGCGCGTTCGCGTCGTAGATCTGGCCCGCGCGGCGCTCCTCGCCGGGCGTCACGATCTCGTCGCCCGTCGAGAGGATGGCCACCACCGGCCTCCGGTAGACCGAGATGTCCGTGCGCCCGATGCTCGAAAGCACGCCGATCTCGGAGGCGCGTATCAGGCGCCCCTCCTCCAGCACCGCCTGCCCCGTCTCGATGTCCTCGCCCCGGCGGCGGATGTTGGCGCCCAGCCGGGCCGCCTTGAACACGCCGACGGAACCGCCCCGCGTGGGCGCCTGCCCGGGCTCGCGCAGGGGCTCGTCCGTCTCCTCGAAGGGCACGATCGCGTCCGCGCCCGGCGGGATCGGCGCGCCCGTCATGATGCGCACTGCCTCGCCCTCGCCGACGGGCGTGTCGAGCACGTAGCCGGCGGCCAGGTCCGCGATGACGGTCAGCGTGCGCGGATCGCCCTCGCTCGCGCCGTCCGTATCCGCGGCGCGAACGGCGTAGCCGTCCATGGCCGTGTTGTCGAGCGGGGGAATGTCGAACCCCGCCACGACGTCCTCCGCCAGCACCTGCCCCAGCGCATCGATAACCGGCGCCTGCTCCGGTTCGAGGCGCTCGAAGAACGCCAGGATGCGCGCC
Organism: Tepidiformaceae bacterium; assembly: GCA_965203115.1. GTDB lineage: Bacteria > Chloroflexota > Dehalococcoidia > Tepidiformales > Tepidiformaceae > UBA2991. The sequence continues at coordinate 1,519,695 of OZ241859.1, forward strand.
CGCGCATCCTCCACGCTGATCATCTCGGAGGTCGGAATCGTCACGGTTGCTGGGTTCCCGCGGGCCTAGCCGAGGCGCACCGCCAGGCAGGTGGTCGTGCGCTGCACGCCCGTCACGGTCTGGATCGCATCGGTGATGGCCGTGCCGAGGGCGTCGAGGTCGTTGGCCTCGAGCTGCACGATGACGTCGTAGGGCCCGGTCACGGTGTCGACTGCGAGCACGGTCGCGCCCGGGTAGGTCAGTGCGGCGGCGGCCGCGCCAACTGCCTTGGCGCTCCCGACGTCAGTCTCGATGAGAACGTACCCTCGAACCACGCGCTCCTCCTCGGTTGGAAAGGTCCCGCCATGATTCGGGGCGGGTCGGGGCGCTGTCAAGAACCGCCGTAGGTCGGCCTCACGTCGGGCAGCACGTACTCGACCACCACCTCGCCCGCCGTCGCCGTGGCGCTCACCCGCACCGGAACCACGAGGCGCACCTGCTGGATGAGGCAGAGCGCCTCCTTCCCCGTCCGGCAGAAATAGACGACGCCCCTCCCGATGATCTCCGCCTCGCCTTCCCGCAGCTCGATGGGGATGGGAATGGTGAACGACTCCTCGTCGGTGCTCCAGGTCAGCACCGTCTCGCTCAGCTGCACGACCTGGTCGCTGCTCGACGCCAGCTCGAGCCGCGAGGGCGCGGCCGCGTTCAGGTGAAAGTTCTCCGGCGAGGAGACCGTGATGCGCAGGGTGGTCACACCCGGCGCCACCACCTGGGTCGGGAGCTGGACGCGCACGATGCCGTCTTCGGGAAGCCTCGGGTTGGCCGCCGCCAGGTTGGTGAACGCCAGCGTCCGTACCTCCCCGGACTCCGGCTCGATGACCCGGATGGCGTGGTTCCCCGTATCCGCCAGGTACAGCGTCCCGCCCGCCAGGCTGAGCCCGTTCGGCTCCTCGAACGCCGCCTCGCCGCCCGTCGCGTCGCTCCAGTCCCGCTCCCCGCTCCCCGCCACCGTCGTCACGGAGAAGTCGGCCAGCGAGAGGGCCCGCACCTTGTGGTTGTAGGTGTCGGCCAGGTAGAGGACGCCGTCGCCGATGGCGAGCCCCTGTGCGTGCTGGATCCGGGCGGTTCCCGCCGGACCGTCGGCGTCGCCCCACTCGAACAGGTCCGTGCCGATGAGCGTCTCCACGTCGCCCTCCCCGGCGAAGGGCGCGCGTCGCACCGAGCTCGATTCCGCATCCACCCAGTAGAGGTGGGTCGCGTCTCCCGCCAGGCCGCTCGGCTGCGCCAGCGTCGCCTCGTTCAGCCGGTGGCCGTCGTCGATGTCCTCCCGCCCCGTGCCCGCGAAGACGTTCAGGCGATCGTTCGCCAGGTCGAGCACCCAGATCTGGTGCGTCCCCGCGTTCGCGATGTAGAGCGAACCGTCGTGGTAGTGGATGTCCCAGGGCGAGGCGAGGTCGGAGTTGAGGGGATCGCCCGCCGGCAACCGGTAGGCCCGCCGGCCGGTTCCCGCGATCGTCACGACCTCGTCCGTCTCCAGGTCGATCGCTCGCAGGGCGTGATTGCGCGTGTCGGCAACCCAGAGCGTCTTGCCGTCCGGCGAGAGCTCCAGTCCCTGCGGGTCGCGGAAGCGCGCCTCGTTCGCGGCGCCGTCGGTGAAGCCGGGCTCTCCCGCCCCGAACGCCCTGAGCACGCGTCCGTCCAGGTCGGTCACGACGATGCGGTGGTGGCCGGCGTCGGCGATGAAGATGCGTCCGCCCGCCTCGTCCACCAGCACCTCGCTGGGGAAGGAGAGGAACGTCGAGACGACCGTCGCCTCCAGCGCGAGCGGGATGGGGGTCGTGTCGATGAGGCCGCGCGCGCTGAACTCGTCGTGGACCCGCTGCACGACCGGCTGGAAGGTCTCGTAAACCCCTTCCCCGGCCCGCCCGCCGACGACGCTCCCGCGCGGGTCGATCAGGACCACCGTCGGCCAGGCCCGCACCCCCCACTGCCGCCAGACGACGTAGTCGGGGTCGTTCACGACCGGGTGCTTGCGCCCGTAGCGCGCGATCGCCTCGGCGACGGCCGCGTCTTCCTGCTCCTCCGAGTACTTGCCCGTGTGCACCCCGATCACGACGAGGCTGTCCGGGAACTCGCGCTCCAGCCGCTCGAGGTCGGGGATGATGTGCTGGCAGTTGATGCAGCCCTGCGTCCAGAAGTCGAGGATCACCAGCTTCCCCCGCAGCTTCGCGAAGCTGAGCGGCTCGCTCACGTTGAACCACGTTAGTCCGGGCGGGAACTCGGGCGCCGGGTTCTCGACCGCCGGGGGCTCGGTGGGCGTCGCGGCCGCCGGCGTCGTCGCCCCGCCCTGCGTGGCCGTCGCTTCCGCGGTCTCCGGTGGCGGCGTTCCCGCTGCGTCTCCGTCGCTACCGCCACCCCCGCAGGCGGCGACCAGCAGCGCTCCCCCGACAACGAGGGGCAGAGCGCTTCGCCACGACCTGCGAAGGTTCACCTGACGCCCCCTGACCGCTGGAGCACCCGTGACGCGTCCAGGATCCCGCTAGGCCTCGACGTTCACGCGGATGATGTGGTGTCCGGTGGCGCCGTCGGGCTTCGAAGGGCGCCTCTCGTCCGTCTGCACCCTGCCGCTGCGGTCGATGGCGCGCACGTGTACGTCAAAGCTGCCGACCGTCGCGGGCCAGTCGACCACCCACTGGCGCCAGCTGCTGTCGGAAAGCTCCTCGCCCACGATGCCGTCCATCCACTCGCCCTCTCCCGGCTGCGGATCGCCGTTGCGCCTCACGGCCCGGACCTGCACGCCGCTGACGCCCTTCAGGCCTCCCCAGGCGACGCCCGCGACCCGCACGTTGCCTGCCGGGACCTCCTGCTCGTTGAAGGGCACGTCGATGCGCGACTGGAGCTTGATCGGCCCCTGCTTCGACCACCCCCGGCGACCGACCCAGTACGCGTCGTAGCTGTCCCACTCCGCCATCTCGATTTCCGTCAGCCACTTGGTTGCCGAAACATAGCCGTAGAGCCCCGGGATGATCAGGCGAGCGGGGAACCCGTGCCGCGCCGGCAGCGGCTCGCCGTTCATGCCGATGACCACCATCGACTTGCGCCCGTCCATCGCGACATCCGTGGGGATGCCCACCGTGAAACCCCCGATGGCGCGCCCCACTATCTGGGTGGCGCCGTCCTTCAGTCCCGCCTCGCGCAGCAGGTCGGGGAGGGAAACTCCCAGCCAGTACGCGTTCCCCACGAGGCTGCCGCCCACATGGTTCGAGACGCACGCGAGCGTCACCGCTTCCTCCTGGAGGCTCCGATCGAGGAGGTCGTCGAAGGAGAGCTCCAGCTCCCTGTCGACCATCCCCGTGATCTTCAGCCTCCACTCCTCGCTGTCGATGCGGGGCACGGAGAGCTCCGTATCGATCCGGTAGAACCTGTTGTTCGGCGTGACCAGCGGCGAGATGCCCGGCACGGTGGACGGTCCCCCTCGCACCACCGCGGTGGGTTCGGGCGTCGGCTCCGGTGTGGGTTCCGGTGTCGGCTCGGGTGTGGACTCCGGCGTCGCTTCCTCGGTCGCCTCCGGTGTCGTCTCCGCGGTGGTGGTCCGCTCGGCGGTGGTTTCCTCGGCGGCTGCCTGCGTGGCCGCCTCCTGTCTCGATTCGGATGCCGCCTCGCGGGGCGTCGCCTCGGCGGCCTGGGTCTGCTGCGCCGCGGGCGCGTCCGTCGCCGCCTCGGTCGCTTCTGCGGTCGCCCGTGCGCCCTGCGTCGCCGTCTGGGTTGCTGCCGCTTCGCGCGTGGCCGCCGATGTGGCTGTTGCCTCCGGCGCGGCCGTCCCCTCCGGAGTAGCGGTCGCGGTCGCCGTGGCCGCCGCCTGCCTCGCCCGCGAGGAGCTGCGCAGCCTCTCCGCGATCGACGCCCGCTGGGCGTCCACGTCGACGCCCGTGTCGATGAACCGCCGCACGAGCGGCACCGCCACCGCCGCCGCCGCCAGCCCGCCCCCGGCCAGGTAGAGGAACCGCCGCCGGCCTGGCGATGGCGCCTCCGCTTCGTCCCCCGAGTCGTCGTCTGAGCCGCCGGCGGCCGGGCGGGCGACGGGCGCCGTCATCAGCAGCCCCAGGAGCGTCACGCTGCTCGCGATGGCGGCGGCTCCGGCGGTGGCGATGGCGTCGATGTCCGAGGTCAGCGAGTCGTCCGCCGCCGCCAGTCCGCCGACGATGGCGAGGATCGCGAACACGACCACGCCCGCCGGGCGGAAGTGCATCGAGAGCACGCCCGCTCCCGTCCCCACCAGCAGCGTGACGACGGTCACGCCCGCGATGAGCAGCGGCTTGTCCTTCGTGCCGAAGGTGTCGATCGCCCACTTGGTGACCCGCTCGGGCGAGTTGTCGATCACGATGTTGCCGATCGCGACGATCAGCGAGGCGCCGTCGACGAGACGGGCGGCAAGCTCGGCGACCGCCAGCCCCAGTGCGATCGCGACGAGCCCCGCCAGGGCGCCCGGCCAGGTGGCGCGCACGACTCGTATCGGTGATTGCAGCATCTGCCTCGCCCCTATTCTCTTCCCTTCACCGGCCAATGGCGACAGCCGGCCCGATTCGGCATCAGTGTTCCCTGGCGCGCAGTCTAGGGCTGCATCCCGCGAGCGCCAGACAGCCAGGGTAAAGACGCCGCGGACCCTTCACCGAGCCTTTGCCTCCGCGCTCCGGCTCATCGGCTCGCCTGTCACGAACCCCTACCTATAATTCCTTTCTACCCATGTCCACGATCGAAGCGGAGGTCGACGCGCTCCGGACGGAAGCGCTGGAAGCGCTGACGCAGGCGGACGGCGAGGCCGGACGCGAGGCGTGGCGGGCCGAGTGGCTGGGCCGCAAGGACGGTCGCCTGACCCTCCGTCTTCGCGCCCTCAAGGACGCTCCGCCCGACCAGCGCGCGGCCCTGGGCAAGTCCCTGAACGAGCTCAAGGCGGCGCTCGAAGGCGAGTTGGAAGCGCGCCGCGAGGCCGCCCGCGCCGATGCCCTCGCGACCCTCTCCGCGGGCGCCGCCCTCGACGTGACCCTGCCGGGCCGGCCGCAGTCGCTCGGCCGTCTGCACCCCGTCACCCAGACGATGAACGACTGCATCGAGGCCTTCGCGGAGATGGGGTTCCGCGTCTTCGAGGGGCCCGAGGTGGAGTGGTCGCGCTACAACTTCGACGCCGTCCGCATCCCCGACGACCACCCCGCCCGCGACATGTGGGACACCATCTGGATCGACACGCTCATCGAGGGCGAGCGCCAGATCCTCCTCCGCACCCACACCTCCCCCAACCAGATCCGCGTGATGGAGCACACCGAGCCGCCCGTGCGCGTCATCGTTCCCGGCAAGTGCTACCGCCAGGAGGCGACCGACGCCACGCACGAGTGGATGCTGACCCAGATCGAGGGCCTCGCCGTGGACGAGGGCGTCCGCATGAGCGACCTGAAGGGCGCCCTCTACGCCTTCGCCCGCCGCCTCTTCGGGGAAGACCGCCGAATCATCTTCCACCACAGCTACTTCCCCTTCGTCGAGCCCGGCGTCGAGATGGCCATCGACTGCTTCCTCTGCCGCGCCGACGGCAGCGATTGCCGCACCTGCCATGGGACCGGCTGGATCGAGATCCTCGGCGCCGGCATGGTCCACCCCGAGATCATCGAGAACGCCGGCTACGACTCCTCCCGCTACACCGGCTTCGCCTTCGGCGTCGGCATCGAGCGCGTCGCCATGCTCCGCTGGGGCATCGAGGACATCCGCCACTTCTACCAGAACGACCTGCGCTTCCTGAAGCAGTTCTAGAGAGGCTGTTGGCTGTTGGCTGTTGGCTGTTGGCGTTGTGATGGTGCAGGAGCGCTGCGATGAGGCCCTTCCAGGAACTGGAGGTGTGGCGAGTCTCGCACCAGCTAACGCTGGCCGTGTATCGAGCGACCAGGGGATTCCCTAGTGAGGAGCGGTACGGTCTCCAGTCGCAGATACGGCGAGCGGCATCGTCCGTGCCGGCCAACATAGCCGAGGGATCCGCACTCTCGAACGATAGCTTCCGCCATCACCTTCGCATCGCTCTCGGTTCTGCTACGGAGTTGGAATACCATCTGTTCCTGTCGCGCGAACTTGGCTATCTCGACGCTGACACCCAGAGTGAGTTGACAGGTCAGGCCACCTCGGTGAAACGCATGCTCCAACGCTTCATCCAGCACTTCTCGGATCCTCCTTCTTCGGGTCGAAGGCGAACCCCCAACAGCCAACAGCCAACAGCCAAGAGCCCAAGACCGTGAAACTGCCGCTCTCCTGGCTGCGCGACTACGTCGACGTCGACCTCCCGCCTGCGGAGTTCGCGACGCGCGTCACCGATGCCATCGCTGAGGTCGAGGGCTGGGAGGTCATCGGCGAGCAGTGGGACCCGGAGCTCGTGCGCGTCGCCGAGGTGCTCGCAGTCGACCCACACCCCAACGCCGACCGCCTCGTCCTCGCGACGGTCGACGTCGGCGACGGGCCGAAGACCGTCGTCTGCGGAGCGCCGAACGTGGCCGCCGGCCAGAAGGTCGCCTTCGCTACCGAGGGCGCGATGCTCATCGACGGCCACAGCGGCAAGCGCTCCAAGCTGAAGCTGCGGGCCATCCGCGGCGTCGACTCGGCCGGCATGGTGCTCAGCGAGAAGGAGCTCGGCCTCAGCGACGACCACGAGGGCATCCTCGTCCTCCCCGAGGACTCCGCGCTCGGCGCTCCTCTCGTCGACGCGATCGGCGATGTCGTCTTCGATATTTCGACCTGGGCGAACCGCGCGGACCTGCTCGGCATCCTCGGCTTCGCCCGCGAGGTCGCGGCCGTCACCGGAAAGCCCCTGCGCGAGCCCGATCGCTCGCATTCCGAGTCGGACCGCCAGGCCGGCGAGTTCGTCTCCGTCACCATCGAGGCGCCCGACCTCTGCCGGCGCTTCACCGCCGGCATCATCGAGGGCATCGAGCTCGGCCCCTCCCCGCCCTGGATGCAGCAGCGCCTCATCCGCGCCGGCATGCGCCCCATCAACAACGTCGTCGACGTGACCAACTACGTCATGCTGGAGACGGGCCAGCCCCTCCACGCCTTCGACTACGACCTCGTCCGCGGCGCCGAGATCCGCCCCCGCCGCGCCCGCCCCGGCGAGACCCTGACCACGCTGGACGGCATCGAGCGCGACCTCGACCCCGACATGCTCATGATCTGCGACGGCGAAGGCCCCGTGGCGGTCGCGGGCATCATGGGCGGCGGCAACAGCGAGGTCTCGGAGGCGACGAAGACGGTCCTCCTCGAGGTCGCCAACTTCCACCCCGGCTCCATCCGCCGCACCTCTACGCAGCTGAAGCTGCGCAGCGAGGCCTCCCTGCGCTTCGAGAAGGGCATCGGCCCCGACCTCGCCCCCCATGCCCAGGCGCGCGCCCTGCACCTGCTCGAACGGGTCGCGAACGGCCGCCCCGCCGCGGGGCTCGTCGATTCCTTCCCCACCCCCCTCCCCAGCCCCCGCATCACGCTTCCCGCCGCGCGCATCGAGCAGGTCCTCGGTATCGCCATCGAGCCCCCCGAGGTGCGCCGCATCCTCGTCGCGCTCGGCTTCGAGGTAGGCGAGACCGCCGGCGCGTTCGAGGTCACGCCGCCCTTCTGGCGCCCCGATGTCGCCCTTCCCGACGATGTCGTCGAGGAGCTGATCCGCATCCACGGCTACGAGAACCTCCCCACCACCGTCCTCCGCGGCGCCCTCCCCGAGGCCCGGCCCCGCCCCCTGGAGCGCGTCCGCGAACGCGCCCGCACCCTCGCCGCCGGGCTCGGCTTCCAGGAAGTCGTCAGCTACACCCTCACCTCCGACGAGATACTGTCGCGCGTCGTCGCCCCCGACGACGAGGACCGCGCGAACCCGCTCGCCGCGATGAATCCCGTGGCCTCGCAGCACACCTACCTGCGCACCTCCCTGCGCGGCTCGCTGCTCAGCGCCTACGCCGCCAACCGCCGCCACGAGGACGCCGCCATGCGCTTCTTCGAGGTCGGCGTCGAGTACCTCCCCACCGAGGCCGACCTGCCCCACGAACGGCCCGTGCTCTGCGCGCTCCTCGGCGGCCAGCGCCTCGAACGGTGGGAGCGGCCCGGCCCCGAACGCCTCGACTTCTTCGACGCCAGGGGCGCCGTCGAGTCCCTGCTGGGCGACCTCGGCGTGGAGGGCGCCTTCGCGGCGGAGGAGCACCACGCGATGCTGCCCGGCCACAGCGCCACCGTCTCCGCCGGCGACGAGGCGGTCGGCGTCGTCGCGCAGGTCCACCCCGACGTGGCCGCCGCCTTCGACATCGAGGAACCGGTGTTCCTCATCGAGCTCTGGTTCGAACCGCTCACCCGCGCCATCCCCGAGCGGCCCGACTACGCCCCGCCCGGCCGCTACCCCGAGGCGCGCCGCGACCTCGCCCTGCTCGTCCCCGCCGAGACCCCCGCCTCCGCCCTCCTCGACCTCATCCGTACCCACCGCGCCCGGGGCGTCCGCATCACCGCCGACGTCTTCGACGAGTACCGCGGCGAGGGCGTGCCGGCGGGCCGGAAGTCGCTCGCCCTCGCCGTCCGCTTCCGCGCGGACGACCGCACGCTCAGCGAGAAGGACGTCGTGCGCGTGGAGCAGGGCCTGCTCCGCCGCCTCGAGCAGGACCTGGGCGCTACCCTGCGCACGTGACCGAATCCCCTATCGATCCCGCCGTCGGCCTCTGTGGCGTGTGCGAGCACGCGCGCGTCGTCAGGAGCGGCCGTGGTTCGAGCTTCTGGCTGTGCGAACGGGCTGCGGAAGACCCGTCCCTGCGGAAGTACCCCCCGCTGCCCCGCATCGAGTGCCACGCCTTTCTCCCCGCGGTGAGCGCGCCCCCTTGTGAAGGGAAGGGGACTGGCTAGAATGCCTCCCCTATGACACTCACCCGCGAGGACCTCGCGTTTCGCTACCCCACGAACGACCTGCTCCGTGACAGCACCGCCGTCGTCTTCCGGCCGGTCGTCCCCGCCGACCGCGACCACCTCATCGGCTTCGCCCGGGCGCTCGAGGAGGAAGATCTCCTCTTCCTGCGCGAGGACATCACCTCGCCTGCGGTCGTCGACCGCTGGCTGGACGAGGTCGAGCAGGGCGAGACCTTCACCGTCATCGCCGAGGTGGGCGACCGCATCGTCGGCTACGGGAGCCTGCACACCGAGCCCGCCCGCTGGACCCGGCACGTGGGCGAGATCCGCCTCAACGTGCATCCCGACTATCGGGGCACGGGCCTCGGCGGGCTGCTTGCCGGCGAGGTCCGCGCCGTCGCTCCCGCCTTCGGCGTCCGCACCCTGAGCGCCCAGATGCCCGTCGACCAGCTCACGGCGCGAACCGTGTTCGAGCGACTCGGCTTCCGCTACCAGGCGATCCTGCCCGGCTGGGTGATGGACCGCGACGGCCGCGACCTCGACCTGCTGATCATGGCCCGCGAAATCTAGCGCGGACGGACGGCGGCTCCCCGCCCGGTTCCGCCCTCACGGCGCGGGGGGATCAAGATGCGGGCGGGGGAATCTATACTGTGCGGGCCATGACCTCTTCGATCCGTGACCTCACCGCCCGCTATCCCAGGGAAGTCGAGCTCCGCGACGGGACGCCCGCCGTGTTCGCGGCCTTCGCGGAAAACGACCGTGACGACATGCTCGCGTTCACACAGGGCCTCGACGAGGAGGTACTGCTCTTCCTGCGGGAAGACATCACCTCGCCCGCGACCGTCGACGCCTGGCTGGCCGAGATCACGACCGGGGACACCTTCACCATCATCGCCCGCGTCGAGGGCAAGATCGTGGGGTACTCCAGCCTGCACACCGAGCCCGCCCGCTGGACCCGCCCCGCGCGCTGGACGCGGCACATCGGCGAGATCCGCATCAACGTGGACGCCGGCTACCGCGGCACCGGCATGGGCGGGCTGCTCGCCGCCGAGATTCGCCAGATCGCGCCCGCCCTGGGAGTGACCAAGCTGAGCGCGCAGATGACCGTCGACCAGGAAGGCGCGCGCGTCGTCTTCGAGCGCCTCGGCTTCCGCTACCAGGCCACCCTCGACGGCTGGGTCATCGATCGCGAGGGCAACGAGCGCGACCTCGTGATCATGTCCTGCGACCTTTAGGGAGCGGAGGGGGCCTCAGCCCTTCCCCGAGGCGAAGGCGGCTCGCCACGCCTCCCCTTCGCGCTCCAGCAGCCCCCTCACCTCGTCCAGCTCCCCGAATCCGTGCCCGCGTTCCCGTTCGCCCAGCGCCTCCCGCAGCGCGCCCCCCGTGCAGCTCACGAAGGCCGTCCGCGCCGCCTGCTCCCCGCCGGCCTGTTCGCCCACGTACACGACGAGGTCGCCCGCATCGCGCAGCGCCGCCGCGTACGAGAGCAGGAACCCCTCCTCCAGCTCCACCCCCCGCGGGCTCGCGTAGGTCAGCCGCCAGCGGTAGACCTGCCGCGTGCGGCCGCAGTGCCGCGTCACGCGGTCGAACCCCGAGCCCTCGAGCACCGTCTCCACGCACACGTCGGGAGCGGTGCTGACGACGATCGGCAGCCAGCCGTGCCACTGCGCCCACCCGACGAGTTCCTCGAACCCGGGGCGCAGCCGCGCCAGCTCGCGCACGCGCGACTCGACATCCTCGCGCGGCGCCTCGAACTCCGCGATCGCCGCCGCCAGCGAGCGCTCCGGGGCGCCGTTGCCGGCGGCGGCCTCGGGCGCGGGCCTGCCGAACTCGGCGATGATCGCGTCGGTCAGGCCTGCCTCCACCACGACCCCTTCGAAGTCCAGCCACAGCACCGACGCCATCCGCGGCAGGATAGACGAACGTCGCGCAGGGGCCACTCCCCGTTAAGGTTTCGACATAAGGGCAAGGCGATGGTAGATTTTTATTGCCTACTCGGATTATCGTTTCACACCCCGCGATCCGGGTAAGCGGAGATGACGGCCATGACGACGCCCTTTGACGACTACCTTGACCTTGTCGAGTCAGCCCGCGAGCTCTCGATTCACCCGCAGAGCCTGCGGCGCCTGATCAAGCAGAAGAAGATCCCCGCGACGCTCTTCGCCGGCAAGTACCTCATCGAGCGGGACAAGCTCGAGATGTTCAAGAGCAACTACGACCCGCGACCGGGCCGCAAGCCAATCCGCCGCCTGTTGTAACGCTTCCCGAGACCGGAATCGGGGCCTAGAAGATCTTGCCCTGGCTGTTGAGCACGGCCAGGGTGACGAGCACGGCTGCCTCGATCGTCAGGATGAAGCCCGCCGCCCCGAACCACACGATCTGCGGCATCCCCCGCGTCGCGAAGGCGGGGATGGTCACGACCACCGCCGTGGCCGCCCAGACCAGCACGAAGATCACTCCAAGCGCGGTCGGGCTGTAGAGAGCGGGCAGGGCATCCATCATCGAAAAGGCGCCTCCGGTGCCGATGGGCGCATCATACGACCGCTTGTGACCAAATGCACAGACTGGGCGGCGTCAGCCCGCTCGGGTCCGGTAGTCCGCGATCGCCCGCTTCAGCGCATCCGCCGCGAGCACGCTGCAATGCACCTTGTCCTTCGGCAGCCCGCCGATGCCCTCCGCGATCGCCTCGCGCGTGAGCGTCTCCGCCTCCGCCAGCGTCCACCCCTCGACGTGCTCGCTCGTCCACGAGCTGGTCGCGATCGCGGGCGGGCAGCCGCGCGTGAGCCACTGCATCTTCGCGATGCGCCCGTCGTCGATGCGCAGCATCACCTGCATGCGATCGCCGCAGACAGGATTGCGCACCGTCGCCTCTCCGTCGGGCGCGTCCATCTCGCCCGCGTTGCGCGGGTTCTCGAAATGGTCGATGACGGTGTCCGAGTAGGCGGCCATGGGCTCCCATGCTAGGAACGCCGGGATTGCGGCGTCAACGAACGCTACGGCGCGCGCACCAGGAACAGTTGTAGCTCCATGACGCCGTTGTCCTCGATCGAGACGAGGATCGGCGCCCGCGGCTGGGCGATGTCGTAGTCGGCGAACACGATGGGCAGCGAGCCCACGAGGACCATCAGGCCGTCCCGCAGCTCCGCCTCGATCGGGATCGTCACTTCCCGCGTCACGCCGTGCAGCGTGAGCGTGCCGTTCGCCTGGACGGTGGTCGGGTCACCCGCCGCCAGGCCGTCGGGCACCGCGAGGGGCTCGGTCAGCTCGAAGGTGGCCATGGGGAACGCGTTCGATTCCAGCGCCTGGTTGCGAATCGCCCCGTCTCGCCGGGAGTCGTCGCTCTTCAGGTCCCGCAGGTCGGCGGTCACCGTCACGCCCGTGAGCCGGCCATCGACGATCGTGATCGTGGCCTCGATCGTGGGGCTGCGGCCGACCGCCTCCTTGTAGCCGATCGTCGCCAGCTCTTCCTCGACGCGGTAGCCGACGAAACTCTCCTCTCCCTCGGCCAGCGTCCACGTGCCGTCGATTCCGGCCGCCTCCGTGTCCGGCGGGGCGGCGGCGGTTGTGGCGGTGGCGGTTGTGGCGGTGGCTGTTGCACGGGCAGCTTCGGTCGCCGCCGCGGCGGCTCCGGCGGTCGAGGTTGCCTCCGGGGTGTCCTCCTCCAGCGTGGACACGGCTCGATCCAGGCTTACCGGTGGCGGTGCGTCGTCCCGGATCACCAGGAACCAGACCAGGAAGATCGCGACGGCGACGGCCGCAACCGCCACCACGCCTCCCCCGATGAGCATTCGCTTGCGCGTCATTCACGCCTCCGTCGGGCCGCGACCATCGCCCCCGGTGCGGCTTCCCGACACCGTAGGCCAGGACCCCCCAGAGGTCGAGCGCCTACGCCAGCCCCAGGGCCGCGAACACGGCCTCGAACGCCGCCAGGTTTCCCGGGTTGAAGTGCGGCTCCACGTAGCGCACCACCCCGTCGCCCCCGACCAGCACCAGCGCCCGCCGCGACTTCCGCTCGTCCTCGTCCCACAGCCCGTACGCCTTCACGACATCGCCGAAGAAGTCGCTGAAGAGGGGGAAGGGGAAGCGGTCCCGCTCCTGGAAGCGCGCGTGCGAGCCCAGCCCGTTCGTGTTCATCCCGAACAGCTGCACGCCCGCCCCGCGCAGGGTCTCGTGCTCCTGCGCGAACGCCTTCAGCTCGCTCGTGCAGATGGGCATGCCGTCGTCCTGGTAGAAGACCAGCAGCACGTCCCCTTCCGCGAGCACATCCTCGAAGGACACGTCGATCTGCTCGCCCTCCGTGGTCACGGCCGGCAGGTCGAACAGGGGCGCCGTGTCGCCCGGCGCGATCGGCGTCTCGCGGGGCGGCGCGGTCGTGGCGGGCTCGCGCTCCCCGGCGCTCACGCCGTCTCCCCGAATCCGGGTGGCGTGCCCTCCACGCCTCGCGTCCCCGCGAGCACGCGGATGCGCCCCAGCCCCGCCGCGTCCGTAAGCTGCTGGAACGCGCGCCGTCGCGCGAAGTACTCGGGAAGGTCGTCCCGCACGCCTTCGACCAGCCCCCCGAGCCCCGCCTCGGCCAGGAACGCCGCCTGCGTGACCGGCCCGAACGCCGCGAATCCCGCCAGCTCCATCGCCAGCTCCAGCTCGGAGAGGTTCGCGTGCGCGGTCAGGTCCTGCTCGCCCACGTGCTGGTAGGGGTCTTCGTGCGCCGTGTGCCGGTAGAAGCAGAGCAGCGTCCCCTGCGTTCGCCAGTCCGCCCACAGCTCCTCTTCCGGATACCCGTAGTCGAACGTCAACACCGCCCCGCGCTCGACCAGGTCGCACATCGCCAGCATCGTCGCGTGGGCGCGGCCGTTCACCTCGAACCGCCCCGCCGAGGGTGCCCCGTCGATAGTGGCGACGCTCCCTCGCGCCTCCACGAACGCCTCGCCGTCCCAGCGCACGTACACCTCGACGGGGCCACGTCCTTCGACTTCGAACAGCCGCACGGGCAGCGCGTCGAACAGCTCGTTCGAGAGCACGACGCCCGCCTCCGCGACGGGCGGCGCCCCGTCGAGCCATTCCACGCGCGGGTCGGAGCCCCGCGCGTTCGGCTCGATGGCCACGTAGCGCAGCGCCGCCGCGAACGCCCCGCCCCTCCCGTCGGCCCAGTCCAGCAGCGATGTCGCGAGCGCGCCCTCCCCCGCCCCCGGCTCGATGACCGTGAACGGCGACGGTCGTCCCAGCGCCTCCCAGACCCACTCGCACCAGGCCCCCGCCGCCCACCCGAACATGGGGTGGATGGCCGGGCTCGTGAGGAAGTCCCCGCCCGTGCCGATCCGCCCCGGCTTCCGGTAGTAGCCGTGCCCGGGGTGGTAGAGCGCCAGCTCCATGAAGCGCTCGAACGGGATCGCCCCGCCGTCCATCTCCTCGATGATTGCCTTCACGAGCGCGGGGTTGCCCACCGCCCCCAGCCCCGGGTCCAGGTCGAGCGCCATGTGCGGATTCTCCCCCGCCGGCGCGGCACTGTCCCGTTCCCCGCCGGAGCGCTACCCTCCCCCGCGATGACTGACACCGCGAAACCGCGCCGCGTGCGCCTGGTCGATCTCGAAAATCCCTTCATCGAATCGCTCGACGGCATGACCGAGCTGCTCCTCATCCGCCACGGCGAGCAGCAGCTCCAGGCGAACATGCCCATGGGCGATGTCGTCGATGCGCCCCTGTCCGAGCTCGGCCGCGAGCAGGCGCGTGTCGTGGGCGAACGCCTCGCGACCGTCGCCGTCGATGCCGTCTACTGCAGCCCCCTCAGCCGCGCCCGCGTCACGGCCGGCGAGATCGCGCGCCACCACAGCCTCGAACCGGTCGTCCACGAGGGTCTGCGCGAGATCGAGCAGTTCCAGAAGGCGCCCCAGCACCTCGGCGTCATCGACCACTACGGCGCCGAGCGCTTCGTCGAGCTGATGCGCGAGCAGAACCGCACCGGCCTCGACTCCATCTGGCCCGATGCCGAGGACGTACCCGCCTTCCGCCGCCGCGTCACCGGCGCCATCGCCGAGATCGCCGAGGCCAACCGGGGACGGCGGGTCGTCGTCGCCTGTCACGCCGGCGTTATCAACCACTTCCTCGCCGAGACCCTGTCCTCCGCCGTGGACCAGGTGTTCCCGTTGCACCACACGTCGATCACGACCGCGCGCGTCGACGGCGACCGCCGGGTCGTGCTCTCCGTGAACGACTTCGCGCACGTCCACGCGGTGCAGACCTCGCGGAACGACCTGAACGGCTGAGGCGCGCCCACCGGCGTGCTAGGCTCGCCCCGCGATGGCCTCCTCGGAACCACGCCAGAAGCTGTGGATCGAGACCGATGGCCAGCTCGTCATGTCCGACTACCGCGTCCGCCTGCTGGAGCTTGTCGCTGAGACGGGCTCGCTCGCCGAGGCCGCCTCCGCCCTCGGCCTCAGCTACCGCCGCGCCTGGGGCAAGGTGAAGGAGATCGAGACGAACCTCGGCCGTCCCCTGGTCCGCTCCGAGGTGGGCGGCGCGGGCGGCGGCCGCACCGCCCTGACCCCCGAGGCCGAAGAGCTCGTGGCCGCCTACCGCCGCTTCCAGGAGCGTGTCGAGCAGGATGTCGAGGGCGCCTACGCGGAGGAGCTGCGCGACCTCCTCGCCTCCCCCTGACGCCCGTTTCCCCTCGCGTTGGTCCTTGAAGGGGCTCGCGGTAGGCTGACCTATGCTCAAAGACGCCTTCGCAGGTGACCTGACCGCCGCCGACGAGGGCCGCACCGTGCGGCTCGCCGGCTGGGTCCACCGCCGCCGCGACCACGGCGGCCTCATCTTCATCGACCTCCGCGACTCGCACGGCATCGTCCAGGTCGTCATCGACCCGGAGAACGCCGAGGCGCACGAGGCCGCCCACCGCGCCCGTTCCGAGTGGGTGCTCGCCGTCGAGGGCGCCGTGCGCCGCCGCTCACCCGAGACCGTGAACGCCGACATGTCCACGGGGGAGATCGAGGTCTTCCCCACGCGCGTCGAGGTGCTGAACGAGGCCCTCACCCCGCCCTTCGCCGTCAACGACGAGAGCGAGGTCGACGAGCTGGTCCGCCTCCGCCACCGCTACCTCGACCTGCGCCGCCCCGGCGTGGCCGAGGTCATCCGCCTGCGCCACGAGGTCGTGCTCTTCATGCGCCGGTTCCTCTCGGAACGCGGCTTCCACGAGATCGAGACGCCCACGCTCATCAAGTCCACCCCCGAGGGCGCCCGCGACTTCCTCGTCCCCTCACGCCTCCAGCACGGCCACTTCTTCGCGCTGCCCCAGTCGCCCCAGATCATGAAGGAGCTGCTGATGGTCGGGGGTTTCGAGCGCTACTTCCAGATGGCCCGCTGCTACCGCGACGAGGACACCCGCGCCAACCGCATCGTCGAGCTGACCCAGCTCGACCTGGAGATGGCCTTCGTCGATGAGGAGGACGTCATCTCCCTCGTCGAGGAGCTGTTCACCGAGGTTGCCCTCCGCTTCGGCGGGGGCAAGCGCCTCGCCCGGACCCCCTTCCCCCGCATCGACTACGCCGACGCCATGGCCCGCTACGGCATCGACCGCCCCGACCTGCGCTTCGGCCTCGAGTTCGTCGACGTGAGCGACGCCGTGCGCGAATCGGAGTTCCAGGTGTTCGCCGGCGCGCTCGCGGGCGGCGGCGAGGTGCGCGCGATGCGCGTCCCCGGCCAGGCCGAGATGGCCCGCCGCGCCATCGACTCCCTCGTCGAGGTCGCCCGCGGCGGCGGCGCGAAGGGCCTCGCCAACATCGGCTACCTCGCCGGGGGCGAGCTGCGCTCGCCCATCGCCCGCTTCCTCTCGGAGGAAGAGGTCGCCGGCCTCCGCGCCCTCAGCGGGGCCGAGGACGGTGACATGCTCTTCCTCGTCGCCGACCAGCCGGCCGTCGTCGCCGCCTCGATGGCGCTCGTGCGCGAGGAGCTTGCCGGCCGCCTCGACCTGGTCGACCCCGAGGTCCTCTCCTTCGCCTGGGTCACCGGCTTCCCCCTGCTCGAATGGAGCGCCGAGGAGGAGCGCTGGGACGCCCTCCACAACCCCTTCAGCGGCTTCGACGAGGAGGACGCGCCTCTCCTCGACACCGATCCCGGCGCCGTCCGCGCGAAGCAGTACGACCTCACCCTCAACGGCGCCGAGATCGCCGGAGGCTCCGTTCGCCTCCACCGCCGTCCCGAGCAGGAGCAGGTGCTGCGCCTGATGGGCTACAGCGAGGACGACATGCAGGAGCGTTTCGGCGTCCTCCTCGATGCGCTCGAATACGGCGCCCCGCCCATGGGCGGCATCGCCGCCGGCATCGACCGCGTCCTCATGGAGCTCGTCGGCACTCCGAACATCCGCGACGTGATCGCCTTCCCCAAGGCCTCCTCGGGCAGCGACCCCCTCATGGGCTCGCCCCAGCCCGTCGGTCAGGACCAACTCGACGAGCTCGGGCTGCGTGTGGTCGCCGAAGGTAAAGACGCGTGAGCGGCGTCATGCTGGAGTGCGGGTTTCGGTACGCTATCCTCTCTGCAGCGCGGGCCACGGCCTGCTCCACGAATAAGCCAGCCTTCTAACGACCACCCGGGGGAAACCGTATGTCGAATCGCACGCTCGGACTGATGATGGGGGCCGTCGCCCTCCTGATCGTGGCGGTCGCCGTCGTGTTCGTGCTCGTGCTTTCCGGCGGCAATGGCGATGACGAAGGCGACACGCCCGCGAGTTCCGCGACCGAGACCGACGATCGTGACGACGCCCGCGATGACACCAGCCAGGCGGAACCGGACGAACGCGACGACGGCGACCGCGCCGTTGGCGGCATCTGCGGCGAGAACCGCCTCGTCACCTTCGGCAACGACCCCGCCACCGTCTTCGACCCCATCCAGGTTGGCGACGCCAGCACCGCCGAGTACACCGCCGAGATCTTCGGCGGCCTGGTCACGCTGAACCTCGACCTCGAGGTCGTCCCCGACATCGCCGAGCGCTGGGAGATCACCGACGGCGGCCGCGTCTACACCTTCTTCCTGCGCGACGATGTCGTCTTCCACAACGGCCGCCGCGTGACCGCCGAGGACGTCAAGTACAGCCTCGAACGCGCCGCCGACCCCGCCAACTTCTCCCCCACCGTCCTCGACTACCTGGGCGACATCGTCGGCGTCCGCGACAAGTTCAACGGCCGCGCCGACGACATCAGCGGCGTCCAGGTCATCGACGAGTACACCCTTCGCATCGAGCTAACCGATCCCATCAGCTACTTCCTCCAGCAGCTCACCTACACCGTCGCCTATGTGGTCGACCGCGAGCAGATCGAGCGCGATCCGAACAACTGGACGCGCCAGCCCAACGGCACCGGCCCCTTCCGCGTCAAGACCTTCCGCCCGCTCGAGGAGATCGTCCTCATCCCCAACGACCGCTACCACCTCGGCCCGCCCAGGATCGACGAGGTCGTGTTCAGCCTCAGCGGCGGCTCACTCTCGACCCGCTTCCAGAACGACGAGATCCACATCGCGATCGTTCCCGCGCCCGAGCTTGCCGGCGTCCTCAGCGGCGAGAGCCCGTTGAGCGAGTTCTACCGGCCGGCGCCCCAGCTCTCTATCTCCTACCTGGGCTTCAACGTGAACGAGCCGCCGTTCGACGACCCGCTGGTGCGCCAGGCCTTCGCCCACGCCATCAACCGCGAAGCCGTGAACGAGGTGCTGTATTTCAATGCCGCGGTCGTGGCCGACGGCATCCTTCCCCCCACGCTTCCCGGCTACAACGAGGCCATTACCACCTACCCGCACGATCCCGAGCGCGCGGCCGAGTTGCTCGCACAGTCGCGCTACGCCGGCGATGTGCCCCGCATCGTCCTCACCTTCAGCGGCAGCGGTGGCGACCCGCCGGACACCCTGCTGGCCTACCAGCAGCAGTGGCGCGACGCCCTCGGCATTGAGGTCGAAGTCGAGGCCATCGAGTGGGCGGCCTACCTGCGCGAGCTGCGCCGGGGCACCCTGCAGATGTACGCCACCGGCTGGATCGCCGACTACCCCGACCCCGAGAACTTCATCGGCAAGCTCTTCGCCAGCGACAGCCGCATCAACCACAGCAAGTACAACAACCCTCGCGTGGATGAGCTCCTCCGCGAAGCGGCGACGCTCCAGGACGAGGAAGCTCGCTACCGCCTCTACCACGAGGCCGAGCAGATCATCATCGACGACGCGCCTATCATCCCCACCTTCTGGAGCATCCGGCACTATCTGGTGCGGGAGTGCGTTGAGAACTGGGTCGACCCCGGTACCATCGTGCCCAAGAACCGCTACATCGAGATCGACACCTCGGGAGAGTAGGACGGAGTGGGCCAGGGGCTCGCGGGCTACATCCTCCGGCGGCTCCTCTGGGCCGTACCGGTCATCTTTGCCGTCTCCATCATCCTCTTCGTAGTCTTGCGGCTCGCCCCGCTCGACCCCATCGACTCCCTCCTCGGGGTCCGCTACGACGAGGAGATCGCCGACCGCCTGCGCGACAAGTACGGGTACGACGAGCCCCTCCACATCCAGTATCTCAAGTACTTCGAGAACCTCTTCCAGGGGGACCTTGGCGTCTCCACGCGTCGCCTCGACTTCTCGGTCGAGGAGGTGGTCATTCCCAAGGTGCGGGTGTCTGCCCCAATGGGCGCGATGGCGCTGGTGCTGGCGTACGTGCTCGGCATCCCCATTGGCATCTTCGCGGCCGCGGTAAGGGGAACCTACAAGGATCCCCTCACCATCGGCTCCTGGCTGCTCATCGATGCGATTCCCATCTTTGTGATCGCCGTGTGGGCGATGTGGTTCCTCGCCCTCAAGGTGAGCTGGATCGATCTCAGCTACAAGGGCGTCTTCCACGAGAACATCATTCTGCCGGTGTTGCTGATGTCCTTCCCCGGTGTGGCCGGCGTGGCGAGGTTCATGCGCGCCTCGATGGTGCAGGTCATCTACGAGGACTACGTCCGCACCGCCCGGGCAAAGGGCCTTCGTGAGCGGACCGTGATCGTCTCGCACATCGCGCGGAACGCGTTCCTTCCCATGATCACCTCCATCGGACTCTCGCTGCCGGCCATCTTCACCGGGTCCCTCTTCATTGAGTTGCTCTTCGGCATTCCCGGCATCGCGCGCGAGATGCTCGAGGCCATCTTCGTCCCCGATTACGACGTCGTGATCGGCTTCGGCCTCTTTACCTTCGCGCTCTTCGTGCTGGCCAACATCTTGATCGACATCACCTACGGCTTCATCGACCCGCGTGTTCGCGTCGAAGCAGAGAGGGGGGGCTAGGTCATGGCCGTGGGTACGCAACTCCCCGACACAGCGGCGTTGGATCTCCCCGACGCTCCCCGCTGGCGCACCCTCCGCCTGCTGCTCGGCAAGAGGATCGCAGTCGTCTGTATCGCCGTCCTGGTGGTCTTTTACGGCGCGGCCATCTTTGCCCCCTGGATCGCCCCCGCCGACCCGAACCAGCAGGAGTTCACCGTCGAGGCTGCCCGTGCGGGCCCCTCGGCCGAGCATTGGCTGGGCACCGACCAGCTGGGGCGGGACCTGCTCTCCCGCGTCATCTACGCCGCGCGGACGACCGTGCTTTTCACCCTGGCGGTCATCATCACCGGCGGTCTCTTCCTTGGGCTCGGCCTCGGCCTGCTTGCGGGATACCGCGGCGGCTGGGTGGACAACACGATCATGCGGCTGGGGGAGATCCTCGCCGGTGTGCCTGTGTTCTTCCTCATGCTCATCATTCGGGCGGCGTACCGGGAACGCACCAACGACCTCGCGTTCTGGCTCAAGGAGAACACCTTCCTCGGCGCCGACGCTCCACCCCTGGTTGCGTTCGTCATCATCGTGGGCGTAAGCGTGCCGTTCGCATGGGTCGGTCTGGCTCGAATCGTTCGCAGCCAGGTGCTCGCCATCCGCGAGCAGGAGTTCGTCCTCGCGGCGGAGGCCATGGGCATCTCGACCCCTCGACTCCTGCTCCGCCACATCCTGCCCGGCGTCATGCCCATCTACCTCGTGGGCCTCTCGGCCAGCATGGCCGGGTTCGCCTTCTGGGAGCTGGGCCTGAGCTGGCTCGGGCTGGGCGTTGACCCGTCGACCCCCAGCTTCGGCAGCATGATCAACGGGGCCGGCGGCGTGCGCACCTTTGAGGCTTTCCCCCATCTCCTCCTCGTGTCCGCTACCCCCATCATCATCTTCTTCTTCGCCTGGAACCTGCTCGGCGATGCCCTCGTCGATATCGTCGAGCCGCGCACGTACCGGCGCTGAGATGTAAAGAGTGGATACCGTATACTCGAAGCGCGGAGGCACGGCGGCCCGGTGAAGGTCACTCTCGAACGGCTCCCAGAGAGTCGTGTGCAGCTAGAGATCGAAGTCGAACCGGACCGCCTTGAGCGGTCCCTCGATGCCGCCTACAAGCGCCTCGTACCCACCCTGAAGATCCCCGGTTTCCGCCCCGGCAAGGCCCCGCGCCCCATCGTCGAGCGCATGGTCGGGCGCGACCGCCTGATCCACGAGGCGCTCGACGCCCTCGTCCCTGCCGTCTACACCGAGGCGCTCGAGAGCGAGGAGGTCGATCCCGTCGACCAGCCCGAGCTCGAGATCATCGAGATCGAGCCGGTCCGCTTCAAGGCGACCGTGCCCGTCCGCCCCACCGTCACCCTCGGCGACTACGAGTCCATCCGCATCGCCCCCGAGCCCGTCGAGGTTCCCGACGAGATGTTCGACGAGCAGATGGAGATGATCCGGCGCCGTTTCGCCACCATCGGCCCCGTCGAGCGCGGCGCCGAGTGGGGCGACATCCTCACCGCCGACATCAAGGGCGCCGTCGACGACACCCCCTTCGTCCAGGACGAGGATGTCGAGTTCCCCCTGCGCGAGGGCCAGCGCCTCCTCCTGCCCGACCTCGCCGAGGAGTTCCTCGGCATGGAGGCCGAGTCCGAGAAGACCGTCGAGCTTCCCGTTCCCGAGGACTTCCCCGAGCAGTTCGCGAACAAGACCGCCTCCATCACCCTCACCGTCAAGTCCGTGAAGGAGGAGGAGCTGCCGGACGAGGACGACGACCTCGCCCAGCAGGTCAACGCCGAGGAGTTCGAGACCATCGACGACCTCCACGAGCGCGTCCGCAACGACCTCCAGGAGACGCTCCAGCGCCAGGCCGACGAGGCCTACCGCCTCAAGGTCGTCGATGAGCTGGTCGGCCTCTCCGAGATCGAATATCCGCAGGTGCTCCTCGACCGCGAGATCGACGAGCTCATCCGCGAAAGCCACGGCAGCGACGTGCGCGCCTACCAGGCCCACCTCGCCCAGATCGGCAAGACAACCGACGAGTTTCGCGAGATGTACCGCGAGCCCGCCCAGGAACGGCTCTTCCGCTCCCTCGTCCTGGGCGAGCTCACGAGCGCCGAGGGCATCGAGGTCACCGAAGAGGAAGTGGAAGAACAGCTTGAGAAGATGCTCGAACCGCTGGGCGAGCAGGCCGAAAGTATGCGTACCATGTTCGAGAGCGATCGCGGCTCGGCCAGCATTCGCAACACGCTGCTGACCGACAAGACGCTCGCCCGGCTCCAGGAGATCGCGGCCGCGGACTCCGAAGAGCCCGAGGAGGAGGAAGCCGAGTGACCGAATTCCAAGCCGCCGCCCCGAGGGCCATCGTCCCCATGGTGATCGAGACGGGACCCCGCTCCGAGCGCGCGCTGGACATCTTCTCCCTGCTCCTCAAGGAGCGGATCATCTTCCTCGGCACGCCCATCGACGACCAGATCGCGAACCTGATCGTCGCCCAGCTCCTCTTCCTCCAGCGGGAAGACCCGGAGCGCGACATCAGCCTCTACATCCACTCGCCCGGCGGCATCATCCCCGCCGGGCTCGCCATTTACGACACCATGCAGCTCATCGAGCCCGACGTCTCCACCATCGCCGTCGGCCAGACCGCCTCGATGGCGACGGTCCTGCTCGCCGCCGGGGCGAAGGGCAAGCGTTACGCCCTTCCCAACGCGACGGTGCACATGCACCAGGCCCTCGGCGGGGCCCGCGGTCAGGCCCGCGACATCGAGATCGCGGCCCGCGAGATCCTGCGCAACAACGAGATCATCCGCGACATCATCTCCAGCCGCACCGGCCAGTCCGTCGACAAGGTCCAGGAGGACTTCGACCGCGACTTCTACCTCGATGCCGAGGGCGCCAGGGCCTACGGCTTCGTGGACGAGGTGCTGGAGCAGGCCGCCGTCGCGGGACCGAGCGGGGACAGCTGAGATGGCCGGCAGCCGCTCGAAGCGCACCCAGTACCACTGCTCCTTCTGCGGAAAGAGCCGGGACCAGGTGCGGCGGCTGATCGCCGGCCCCGGCTCCGTCTACATCTGCGACGAGTGCATCGAGCTCTGCCGCGAGATCATCGAGGAAGAGTCGGGCGGGACCGCCACCCAGCCCGCCGCCAGACCCTCGGTCGCCGACGCCGTCCCCTCACCCCGCGAGATCCACGAGCACCTCGATGGCTACGTCATCGGCCAGGACGCCGCCAAGAAGGTCCTCTCCGTCGCCGTCTACAACCACTACAAGCGCATCAACGCCGGCCCCGACCAGGAAGTCGAGCTGGAGAAGTCGAACATCCTCCTCGCCGGCCCCACGGGCGTCGGCAAGACGCTGCTGGCGCGCACGCTCGCCCGCTACCTCGATGTGCCCTTCTCCGTCGCCGACGCGACCGCCCTCACCGAGGCCGGGTACGTCGGCGAGGATGTCGAGAACATCCTCCTGCACCTCATCCAGGCCGCCGACTTCGATATCCAGAAGGCCGAGCGCGGCATCATCTACATCGATGAGATCGACAAGGTCGCGCGCAAGGCCGACAACCCCAGCATCACCCGCGATGTCTCCGGCGAGGGAGTCCAGCAGGCGCTCCTGAAGATCATCGAGGGCTGCGTCGCCAACGTGCCCCCGCAGGGCGGGCGCAAGCACCCCCACCAGGACTTCCTCCAGATCGACACCTCCAACATCCTCTTCATCTGCGGCGGCGCCTTCGAGGGACTCGAGAACAACGTCGAGCGCCGTCTCAAGCGGGACCAGGTCAGCCTCGGCTTCCGCGCCGAGCGCAGCATTCGCGGTCCGAAGCGCACCGACCAGCTCCTCGAGCACGTCACCCACGACGACCTCCTCGAGTACGGCCTCATCCCCGAGTTCATCGGACGCCTCTCGCTCGTCGTCTCCCTCAGCTCGCTCGACCGCGACGACCTCATCCGCATCCTCACCGAGCCGAAGAACGCCCTCGTGCGACAGTTCGAGCGCTACTTCTCGATGGACGGCGTCGACCTCACCTTCACCGACGACGCCCTCGAAGCCGTCGCCGAAGAGGCCATCCGCCTCAAGACCGGCGCCCGCGGCCTCCGCACCGTCCTCGAAGACCGCCTCGTCGATGTCATGTACGAGATCCCGAGCCGCGAGGACATCGACCGCTGCGTGGTCAAGGGCGAGACGGTGGTGAACCGCCAGCGCCCGATCCTGATGGCCGAGGGCGGCCAGCCGATCGAGCTCGAGGACGTTCCCGCCGAGCCCGAGATCCACGGGGAGACCGCCTGACCCCTGCCCCCCGTCCTACTCCCGCACCTTCCCGATCGCCGCCCACTGCGCGCCCGTCGCTGCCACCAGCTCCTCCGTGCCCGCCCCGAAGAGCGCGTCGCTCGCGCCCGCCGCCGCCCACACCCGCGAGAAGCGCGCCAGGCTGTCGTCCGCGATCAGGTCCCACTCTCCCGGCAGCCCCACCGGCGGGACGCCTCCCACGCGGTAGCCCGTCAGCTCGAACACCTGCTCCGCCGTCGCCATCTTCAGCCGCTTGCGCGAGACGCCCAGCAGACGCGCCAGCGCGGCCGTGTCCGCCTGCCGGTCGCCCGCCACGAGCGCGGCCGTCGGGCGCCCGTCCGCCAGCAGGATGAGCGTCTTCACGATCTGTCCCAGCTCGCACCCGAGCGCGTTCGCGGCGTCCCGGGCCGTCGCCGTGCCGTCCGCGAACCGCTCGACGGGCGACTCGATGCCGCACGCCCGCAGCGCCTCCGCGACCCGCTCCGGTCCGCCCGTGTCAGCTTCGCTC
Source organism: Tepidiformaceae bacterium (assembly GCA_965203115.1). Classification (GTDB taxonomy): domain Bacteria; phylum Chloroflexota; class Dehalococcoidia; order Tepidiformales; family Tepidiformaceae; genus UBA2991. Next base: position 1,544,641 of record OZ241859.1, read on the forward strand.
ACGCCGGCTTCTTCCCGATGAAGATGCGCTGCCCGGGGAACTCCTCCGGCTCGAACGGCGGGTAGGTGCTCGCCTCGAACCCCGCCGTCCCCAGCGCCTCCAGCCACTCGCCCTCCGCGAACAGCCCCTCGATGCAGTGGTCGTGCTCGACCCGCACGGAGCCGTCCGCCTCCTTGAGCGTGTACACCAGGTCGACTTCGTAGAGCGAGTCGTCCGGATCCTCGTCGCGCACCCACTCCAGGTAGCGCAGGGCACGTCCGTCCTCACCGTCGTGGCCGCCGTGGTCGGTGCCCGGCTGGAAGCTCTCGCGCACGTAGTCCGGGGCGAACAGCGCCGCCCCGCCCGGACGCAGGTGCGTGAACGCCGTCGCCGCCGCCGCCCGGATGTCGTCGAGCTCGGTCAGGTACGCCACCGCATCGTGGGCGAACACCACGTCGAAGGTGCGGTCCAGCCGGACGGTACGCATGTCCCCCTGGATGTGCTCGCACTCGGGGTTGATGGTCGCGCTCTGCGCCAGCATCTCCGGCGAGAGGTCCGTGAGCGTGCACGTGAACCACTGCTTCAGGTGCGAGGCGTTGTTCCCGCCCCCCGACCCCAGCTCAAGCAGCGTGACCGCCGGCCCGTCGCAGGCCTCGACCAGCCCCTTCCGGTAGTGCGTGGCCTCGGCCACGTACTCCTGGGGCGCGGTCAGCAGGTGGAACCAGCCGGCGAGATCGGAGTAGAGACGCATGGGAGGCGATCGTACCGCGCGCCGCGGAGACAGCCCAAAGACGCGTTCATGCGCTAGCCTTACGCGATGGCTCGCGTTCGCGCCGACCAGTTGCTCGTCCACCGGGGCCTCGCCGAGTCTCGCGAGATCGCCCGGCGGCTCATCATGGCCGGCCGCGCCCGCAGCGGCACGCTCACCCTCGTGAAGCCCGCCACCATGCTCGACGAGGGCGCCCCCATCGACCTCTCCGAGGTCGAGCCCTACGTCAGCCGCGGCGGCCGCAAGCTCGAAGCCGCCCTCGACGCCTTCGGCGTCGACCCCGCCGGCCTGCGCTGCCTCGATGTGGGCGCTTCGACCGGCGGCTTCACCGACTGCCTGCTCCAGCGAGGCGCCGTCTCCGTCCTCGCCGTCGACGTCGGCCGCGGGCAGCTCCACCAGCGGCTGCGCGAGGACCCGCGCGTCACCTGCATGGAGCGCACCAACGCCCGCGACCTCCCCGAGTTGCCGCCCCTCGACCTCTTCGTCGCCGATGTCTCGTTCATCTCGCTCCGCAAGGTGCTGCCCTCGGTCGCCTCGCGCCTCCCTGCCGGTACGCCCGGCGTTGTGCTGCTCAAGCCCCAGTTCGAGGCCGGTCCCGCCGACGTGCCCCGTGGCGGCGTCGTGCGCGACGAGGCCGTGCGCCGACGCGTGCTCGACGAGTTCCGGCGGTGGGCGCTGGACGAAGGCTGGGACGTGCTCGGTTCAGCCGACTCGGCGATCGCGGGCGATCGCGGCAACCGCGAGATGGTCGTACACCTGCGAACGCCCGCCGGCGCGGAGGCATCGTGCTGAAGCGCGTCCTCGTCCTGCGGCCGGAGGGCGTCGAGCCCGCCCTCGTCCTCGCCGGACGCATCGCCGACGCCTGCGAGCAGGCCGGCGTAGAGGTGCGGGTCGAAGGCGCCTGGGGCCACGTTCCCGCCGAAGCGCTCGCCGGCGCCGAGCTCATCATCTGCGCCGGCGGCGACGGCACCGTGCTCCGCGCTGCCCGCCTCGCCGTTCCCCGCCCGCTCCCCATCCTCGGTGTCAACATGGGCCGCCTCGGTTTCCTCACCAGCCTCAACCGCGACGCCTTCTTCGACCAGTTCGACCGCATCATCGCTGGCGAGTGGGAGGTCGAGGAGCGCCTCATGGTCGCCGCCACCGTCACCGAGGGCGAGGCCGCCGGACGCTCCTTCCACGGCCTCAACGACATCGTGCTCAGCCGCCGCTCCCCCGGCCGCCCCGTCTACGTCGAGCTGGCCGTCGACGGCGACCGCGTCGCCCTCTACCGCTGCGACGGCATGATCGTGGCGACCCCCACCGGCAGCACCGGCTACTCGCTCAGCGCCGGCGGTCCCATCCTCGCGCCGGTCGAACGCCACCTCGTCGTGACCCCCGTCTCCGCGCACCTCGCCATCGGGCGCTCGCTCGTGCTGGAGCCGTCCTCGACCGTCACGCTCAGCGTCCGCTCCGACGAGGGCGCCATCCTCACGGTCGACGGCCAGGAGGACCTGCGCCTCGCCGGCGGCTCGCGCGTCCTGCTCAGCGCCAGCGAGCACTCCGCCTGCTTCGCCCTGCTCGACCCGCCCTCGTCCTTCTTCGGACACCTCGCCGAGCGCCTCGAGGTGCAGCTCAGCAGCGCCATGAACAACGGTGATTGAGCAGCTCACCGTCACCGGCTTCGCCGTCGCCCGCGACGTGACCCTCGCGCCCGGCCCCGGCCTGAACGTCATCACGGGCGAGACCGGCGCGGGCAAGTCGATCATCGTCGACGCCCTCGACTTCCTCTTCGGCGGCCGGCACGGGCGCGGCGTTGTCGCCGGCGGCGCCGAGAGCGCCCGCGTCCGCGCGAGCGTCCGCGCCGGCGACGACCGGCTGACGGTCGAGCGTACGGTGCGCCTCTCCGGGCGCACCGCCGGACGCATCGACGGCGAATCCGCCCCCGCCGAGCGGCTCCGCGCGCTCGGCGCCCGCGTCATCGACATCCACGGCCAGTCGGAGCAGCTCACGCTGCTCCGACCCGCCGTCCAGCTCGCCGTCCTCGACGCGTTCGGCGGCCTGCGCGACCGGCGCGATGCGCTCGCCGCCCAGGTCCGCGAGCTGCGCGCCCTCCGCCGCGAGATCGAGGCGATCGGCGCCGACTCCCGCGAGCGCGAACGCCTCCTCGACCAGCTTCGCTTCGAGGTCGATGAGATCGCGCAGGCCGGCCTCGTTCCCGGTGAGGACGAGGCACTCCGGCGCGAGCAGCGCCGCCTTGCCAGCGTCGAGCGGCTGCTGGCCGCTTCGGCGGCGGCGCTGGAGGCGCTCGACGCGCCGCCCATCGCCGAGGCCGTCGCCGCACTCGAGGAGATCGCCGGGAGCGATCCCGACGCAACCGCGCTCGCCGCCGAGGGCGTCACGCTCGAACAGGCCGCCGCCGACCTCGGCCGCTCCCTTCGCGCCTACCGCGAGACCCTCGAGGACGACCCCGAGCGTCGCGACACGATCGAGGCGCGCCTCGACCAGATCGCCCGCCTCCGCCGCAAGTACGGCGAGAGCGTCGAGGCCATCCTCGAGTACGAGTCGTCCGCCCGGGAGCGGCTGCGCGCGATGGAGACGGCTGGCTCGTCGCTCGAGGAGCTCCGTGAGCGGGCGGAAGCCCTGGCGAGGTCGGCGGCGGAGGCCGCCGCCTCGCTCTCGCTCGCCCGCCGCGAGGCCGCCGCCCGCCTCAGCGCGGAGGTCGCGGCCGAGCTGGCCCGCCTGGAGATGCCCGGCGCCTCCCTCGCCGCCGGCTTCGCCTGCGAGGACGCCCCCGACGGCCTCGCCGTCACCCTCCCCGACTACGAGGTTGTCGCCCCCGACGCCGAACCTTCGGGTGGCGGCGAACCCGGGCTCCGCGCCTTCACCGAGTCGGGCGTCAACCAGATGGAGTTGCTGGCCGCGTTCAACCCCGGTTCCCCGCCCCGTCCCCTCCGCAGCGTTGCCAGCGGCGGCGAGACCTCGCGCTTCCTGCTCGCCCTTACGACCGTGCTCGGGGCCGCCGCCGAGCCCCGCCTCGTCGTCCTCGACGAGGTCGACGAGGGCGTCGGCGGGCGTGCCGGCTCCGTCGTCGGCGAGGCGCTCCGGCGGCTCGCGGAGCGCCACCAGGTGCTCTGCGTGACCCACCTGCCGCAGGTAGCCGCCTACGGCGCCCGCCACTTCGTCGTGACCAAGGCCAGCGAGGACGACGGCGCCTGGAGCGCCATCGAGGAGGTGGAGGGCGAGGCGCGCCTGCGCGAGCTCGCGCTCATGCTCGGCGGCGACACGCCCGCCAACCGCGCCGCCGCGGCGGACCTGCTCCAGTCGGCCGGTGAGTGACGCGCTAGGAGTAGCGCTGTTCCTTCCAGGGGTCGCCGTACATGTGGTACCCGTACATCTCCCAGAACCCGGGCCGGTCCTCGTCGATGAACTGCATGCCGCCGATCCACTTCGCGCTCTTCCAGAAGTAGAGGTGGGGCACGACGAGGCGTATGGGCCAGCCGTGCTCTTTCGTCAGGGGTTCGCCGCCGTGGTTCCGCGCGAACAGCACGCCCTCCGCCAGCAGATCTTCCAGCGGCACGTTCGTCGTGTAGCCGCCGTAGCTGTGGACCATCACGACCTTCGCCTCGGGCTTCACCTTGATCGCGTCGTACAGCGCGCGGAAGGGCACCCCTTCCCACTCGTTGTCGTACTTGCTCCACGTCGTCACGCAGTGGATGTCGCTCGTGTCCGTGACCTCGCCGAGCGCGTTGAACTCGTCCCAGGTGAACTTGCGCTCCTCCTCGACGAGCCCCCAGACGTGGAAGCGCCACGTTTCCGTATCGAGCCGCGGGATGGCGCCGTAGTGGAGCACGGGCCAGCCCGCCGTGAGCCTCTGCCCGGGCGGGAGCCGGAGCTTGCCGTCGGGCCGAACGTCGCGCGTCGCGCTCTGGGACATGCGCTCAACTCCAGGGAGGGTGTGACCCCAGACTACGGGCGCTCCCGCGACTGCGGCAAGGCCGCCCCCGTAAAGGGACGCCGATCAACGCCGTCCCTTGCCCCCGGTGGCGTGCCACAGCGCGATCCACTGCTCGAACGAGACCGCGCCCGGCCTCGCCTCGCGCTCAAGGCCGTGCGCCCTCGCGGTACGCTTGAACCGTTCGTAGCCGAGCACGCCCGACAGGTTGCGGCGCACGCTCGCCCGCCCCTGCGCGAAGCCCTGCCGGACGAAGCCCTCCCAGTCGCCCGCCCTGGAGGCCGGGATGAGCGGCCGTGCGCGAAGGCGGGCGGTGAGCAGCACGCAGTCGGTGCGCGGAGGCGGCGCGAAGTCCCGCCGCCGCAGCGCCAGCGACACGCGGAACTCGAACCACGGCTTGGCGAGCACCGACACCATCGTCTCCTCCCCGAACCCGCCCCACCGCATGGCCGCGTCGCGCGACACCACGAGGTGCGCCGACCGCGGCCGGTTCCGCGCCCCGAGCAGGAGCCGCATCGCCTCCGACGTGTGCGCGAAGGGCAGGTTCGCGACCACCTCGTACCGGTCGCGGCGAGGGAGCCGAACCTCGCGGAAGTCGCCGAGTACGGGGCGGACCCGGGGCTCCCCGTCGAACCGCTCCCGCAGCCGCAACCACAGCCGCCGGTCCCGCTCGATCGCGACCACCTTCCCCGCGCGTCCCAGGATGGCAGCCGTCAGGATGCCCTCGCCCGCGCCGAACTCGTACACGAGCGCGGGTGGCGAGAGGCCGGTCGAGGACACGATGCGCTCCGCGACCTTCTCGTTGCGGAGGCGGTGCTGGGAGAGCGTTGTGGCGAGAGGGGAGCGTCTGGGCATTGCGGTGGCTCCGCCGCGCGCAGACGTTCCGGTTCACAGGGAAGGGAGCTTGGGAATGCGGCGGCGACTCAGCCCGATCCAAGCCGTCGGGCGGTGGGCGAACCGGGGGCGCCCTCGCGGGGCGGCCCGGGCGCTAGCTGCGAGTCTTGTTGCCTGTCATTCCGCCGTTGAGCGTACGGGCGCGCCGTCCCCCGATCAACGCGCGCCCTGCTGGTCGCGGCGCCGCAGCATGGCTTTGGCAGCCGCCGTGAGCGGCCCCGCGCGCTGCGCCTCGCGTGCGTAGCTCGACTCCCCACGCTGCACCGCGAACAGCGACGACCACAGGAACGGCGTGTGCTTGCTCGCCAGCATCCAGGGCCGCCGCGCCCGCTTCAGCATCCCGTAGAACATGTAGGCGATGGCCCGCGCCGCATCCAGCTCGGGCTGGATCTCGTCCTCGAGCTCTGCCTGGTAGCGGCGCATGTCGCCCTCCCCCGAGAGCGCGCCCAGCGCCGCCCGCGCCGCCAGCCGCCCCGAGTGGATCGCGTAGGAGATGCCCTCCGCCGTGAACTCGTCCGCCAGCCCCGCCGCGTCCCCCGCGAGCGCGACCCGCTCCCCCGCGACCGTCTCCCCGCCCCGCCGGAAGCGGATCTTGTGCCCCCGCGCGATCTCGACCTCCGCCCCCCGCAATCCCAGCCGCTCCAGGTAGCGCTCGACCAGCGCCTTCATCCGCCCCGCCTCCTCCCGCGGCAGCACGATGCCGATCGAGAGCAGCTCCGCCTTCGGGAAGAGCCAGGCGTACCCCCAGGGGTCGTACCCCAGGTCGATGAGCGTTGTCGCCTCCCCCACGGACGCGTCGCGCGGGCGGCCCCGCACCTCCACCTCCCAGGCCGCGCACTCGGCGAGGTCGCGGCCCAGCCCCGCCATCCGCCCCACCGTCGAGTGTGCCCCGTCCGCGCAGATCAGCGTCTCCGCCTCCGCCTCGAACCCGTCCGCGCGGATGCGCGCCCGCCCGTTCAGGTCGAGCTCCCGCACGACCGTGCCCGTCCGCACCTCCGCCCCCGCGCGCCGGGCGTGCTCCAGCAGCAGCATGTCGAACCGGTCGCGCATGACCATCCGCGCGAACGGCCCCCGCGAGCGCTTCGTGAACGCCATCCGCCCCCGCGCCGACATCTCGATGCGCGAGACGGAGTCCTCAACGACGCTGTCGATGGGGAAGGGCAGCATCCGTTCCGCGCGCAGGGGAACGCCGCCCCCGCAGGCCTTGTAGCGCGGCCACTCCGCTCGGTCGACGACGAGCACGCGGGCGCCCGCGGCCGCCAGCTCGCGTGCCGTCGTGCTCCCCGCCGGCCCCGCCCCCACCACGATCGCGTCGAACGTGCCCATCGCGCGATTCTAGCGGCGGTATCGGGCGGGGGCTTTCCGCCAAAATGCCAAATGACGATGTATAGTGAACAATTGACCGGAGGGGATGCCCAGATGCCGATGCAGTACTTCCTGATCAACGCCATCCCCGTGACCATCACGGCCGCCGCCCTCGGCTGGATTATCGGCGACCTCGTCTGGTAGCCGCCCCCTTGCCCGCCCGCCCCGCAGGCGCGTACCGTCCCGCCCCATGAGCGAGATCGGCACCAGCGCGAGCTACCTCTACACCGCCGTCCTCTCGGCGGAGAACGCCGACGACCTCAACCGCACGGCCGACGAGTGGCTCAACGAGCACATCGCCAGTGAAGTCGTGTCGATGCAGCTCGCGGCTTCCGGAAGCGAGTTGGGCGACACGCTCTACCTGCTCATCGTCTACAGGGGCGAGCGAAGGGTGCGGCGCGCGTGAGCAAGTTCATCCGCACCCGCAACAACGCCGCCGGTAAGGCCGTCATCGCCGAGAACCGCGAGCTTCCCGACTCCCGCGCCCACGACTTCGACGTGCCCGCCGGCATCGACGGGCGCTGGCTCATCGTCGAGTTCGAGCCCGGCCAGACGACCGGCTGGCACGCCGTCCACTGCGACGTCTACGTCTACATCGCGAAGGGCCAGCTTGAGTTCGCGCTCGACGGCGGCGAGTCCGTGACCGTCTACGAGGGCGACCTCGTCATCGAGGGCGACAACACCCTCCACTCCTGGACGAACACCGGAGAAGGTCCCGCGAAGGTCTCCGCGATCGAGGTCGACCTGCCCTAGCCCGCCCTCATCCCCCATGGCGCGCTTCGGATAGTTGCGTCGAGGGCGCTGTAAGATGATCCCGCACGGGAGCGACCACGATGACGACTACCGAGGGGACGAGGCTGTTGACTGCCGAGGACCTGCTGCGGCTCCACAGCGAGGGCCGGCGTGGCGAGCTCATCCGGGGGGTGCTCTGCGAAACCATGGCCAGTGGACAGCGGCACGGCAAGATCGTCATGAACCTTGGCAGCGAATTGCGTGCGTTCGTCAAGCCCGGACGGCTGGGTACGCTGGTTGGTTCGGATTCGGGCGTCTGGCTGGAGCGCGACCCCGACACCGTGCGAGAGCCCGATATCGCGTTCACGTCGGTGGACCGCCTCCCGCTGGGCGAGGATGTAGAAGGCTACGCCGAAGTGGTTCCCGATCTGGTCGTGGAGGTCGCGTCGCCGGGCGACAGCCGCCGCGAGATGAACGACAAGGCGCGGATGTGGCTCAGCCACGGCGTGCGCCTCGTCTGGGTCGTCCATCCTGGTACGCGCGCGGTGGATGTGCACCTGGTGGACGGCGCCGTGTCGACGCTCGGCGGGGATGGCGTCCTCGACGGCGGAGACGTGCTCCCGGGCTTCTCCTGCGCGCTGAACGACATCTTCGACGCGTAGGCGTCGCGATGCCGTGATCCACGTCGGAGATGCCGGGCGCCTGCCCTAGCCAGCGCTCGCCGGCACCGGCGCCTGCGAGAGCAGCTCGATCGTGTTCCCGTCGGGATCCCAGCCGTAGACCACGCGGATGCCCCCGTCGTAGTCCAGCACCTCGGACTTGAACTCCATGCCCGCCGCCTTCAGGCGCGCGTACTCGTCGTCCGCCGAGTCCACCATCAGGCAGATGTGGAAGCCGCCCACGTCGGAGGTGCGCAGGGGGTTGTGGTCGTACCCGGTCGGGGCGTCGTACTTGATCACCTCGAGCGAGTAGTCGTTCAGCCGCAGCACCGCCGCCGTGATGTCGGCGCCCGGGATGGCCTGCAGCGTTTCGATGAACTCGTTATCGAGGTGCAGGCGCGAGCCCGTGTCCTCGAAGCCGAGCAGCTTGTAGAAGGCGACCGCGCGATCGAGGTCGCGCACCGTGATCGACGTATGGCCCACTCCGCGGATGCCCATCGCTGTCCCCCTGGCATGTGCTGAGGGAACGGATGCTAGCGGATGGTGACGCCCGAATCGACCATCAGCCCGTTCCCGATGACGTATCCGGCGCTCTCCTCGCCCAGCAGGAACGCGCACGCCTCGGCGATGTCGCGCGGGCCGCAGATGGCGCCCGTCGCGGTCTGCTGGGCCATGCGCTCGCGCGCCCCCTCCTCTTCGAGGATGTCCTCGGTCATGCCGCTCTCGACGAACCCCGGGCAGATGTAGTTGACGCGGATGCCGTGCGGCAGCAGCTCGATCGCCATCGAGCGCGAGAGCGCCGCCACCCCGCCCTTGGAGGCGGAGTAGGCCGCGAGGTTCGGAAGGCCCAGCACCGCCGCGACGGAGGCGATGTTCACGATCGCGCCCTTGCGGCCGTCCGCCACCATCGAGTTCGCCACCGCGTGCCCGATGACGAACGTGCCCGTCAGGTTCACGTCGATGACCTCGCGCCACGTCTCCAGGTCGGTTTCGAGCGAGCCCGCGTAGCGCAGGATCGCCCCGCAGTGGACCAGCCCGTCGATGCCGCCCCAGGTCGACCGCACCTGCGCGACCAGCCGCTCGACCGCCTCTGGGTCGGCCACGCTGACGGGCTCGGCGATGACCTCGGCGCCGGTGTCGCGCAGCGTGCGCTCCGTCTCCGCCAGCCCCTCCGCCGCCGGGTCGACGATCGCGACGCGCGCGCCCCGTTCGGCGAGCAGCTCGGCCACGCCCCGCCCCATCCCCGAGGCCGCCCCCGTGACGATGATCGCTTTCCCCTCGAACGATGCGCTCATGCCCGACCCACGCCGGGCCGGGCCATCAAGCGAAGCCCCACTGGGGCAGCGGCGCGGTGCCGCTCATCTCCATGTGCCCGATGCCCTCGCGCCCGTTGTAGCGGCAGCGCACGGCGTGCTCCCCGTCCCAGATCTGGTGCGCGAAGCTCGGGTAGGTCGAGTAGTCGCTCAGGTCGTACTTGTCGTACTCCTCGTGCCAGTCGCCCTGCCAGCCGCCGAGGAAGCGGGGCTGGCCGTAGCCCTCGCCGCGGATGTGCCGCGTCGAGTTCGGCTTGATGATCTCGAACTCCAGGTCGTACTCCGTCCCGAACTCGTCGATCAGCGTGATCTCCGCCGACTGGAACTTCTGCGTCCCCGCCTGCGCGACGATGTCCACGTTCGTGAAGTCGACGATGCGGATCTCCTCGCGCGGATCGTCGATCTTCCAGGTGACGGCGCCGTCGAAGTGGCTGCCGCGGTTGTCGGAGAGCGTCCCGCCGAGGCGCGGCTTGCCCATGAACTCGTCCATCCACCACCAGAAGCCGATGTCGTCGAACTGGATGTGGCTGTGCCAGTGAATGCGTCCCGGCCCCCGAGGCGAGACGTGCACGCCGCCGGGCGCCGGGCCGGTCCAGCCCTGCCAGCGCTCGCCCCCGAGGCTCGCCCAGCAGCGATCGCGCTGGCCCCACGTGTTCTCGTGGTTCACCTCGTACGTCACGCCGTCGACGTTCAATTCGCCCGTCCAGCGCCCCATGATCTCGAAGTAGGGCAGCACGCCGGGAAGCGTGGGGTTGCCCGCGAACGAGATGGGCGTGCGCGTCTGCACGGGACGCAGGTACGTGTCCATCGTCAGGTCGTAGCTGATGCCCCAGTGGTTCTCCGGCGAGAGCGTGAAGCGCGCCTTCCGCAGCGGCTCGATGACCTCCATCGAGGCCGGCCCGACCTTCTGGTTCGTGCGCGCCGACTTGTAGCCGTCGCGCTCGATCGTGCTCGAATAGCGCAGGTTGTACTGCGTATCGCCGTGAACAATGATCTGGCCGTTCTCGATTAGCCCGGTATTGGGCCAGACCGGCCAGTTGGCGCCCACGATCCAGCGTCCTTCGACGTCCATGCACTGGAACCAGTGCTGGTCCACGTAGCGCGGGTCCGTGTCCCGGAGCGAGTCCACGGGGCTCGGTGTCTGGTGGTAGAAATGTTCGTCCAGCTCGGTCAGCATCGTCATCGTTCTTCCCCCAGTGCCTAGATGCTCAGGCGGACCACGCCGTACGCGGTCTGCTCGCCCGCCGTGACCTCGCAGAAGTGCTCGATCGCGAACGGGTTGATGTGGCCGGAGTCGTTGTCGAGCAACCCCGCGACGGTGGAGACATCGGTCGTGTCGTGCGTCTCGCTCTGGGCGACGCCGTCCTTGTACTCGATGTGGCGGAAGTCGGGATGCCCGTACCCGAGCCCCTTCGCGTAGATCGTCGTGAGCGGCTTGAGGCTGAGCTCGTGCGTGGCCCCGTTTCGGTCGAGGAGGGAGGCGCTGCCGCCCTTGAGCCGCTTGCCGTCCATCTCGAACTGGAGGTCGAGGTCGGCGCTGCTGATGCGCAGCGGGTCGTCCCCGCCGTGCGGCCCCGCGAGGCAGCCGTCGAGCCGCGTCACGCCGGTGTCGTCGCCGAGGCCGCCGGTCGCGGACGAGCCGCCTTCCGGCTCAATCTGCCAGACCCACCCGGAGAGCGGTCCGGCGGTCGCCGCCATCCAGAACGAGCGGCTGCCGATCGAGCTCGGCGGCCGCCCGAGGTGGGGCACCTGCCCGAACACGGGCCGCACCCCCCAGGAGCGCTCGCGCACGCCCACCGCCCCGTCGACCGCGATCGTCTCGCCCTCGACGGTGACGCTGCCGCTGGCCGAGCCCGCCTGCGAGTACTGGTACAGGTCCCAGATGACCTGGCGCCCGTCGCGCCGGTGCTGGACCGGTCCCGCCACCTCCATCGGCTGAAGCTCCGACGTGAACTCCAGGTCGAAGCTGACGGCCTGGCCTTCCGCCGGTTCCAGCGTGAAGCGCCACGACCGGAACGGATCGACGATCTCGGCGCTGATGCCGCCGACCTCGCGGCGGTCCCGGTCGCCCTCGACGCGTCGCCCGAAGCGCACGTCGTACTGCTTGCCGCCATACGCCACGCTTGCGGCGGCGTCCATGCTGGCGGTTGGGGGATACACCCCCATATGGCCCGCTACGCTCAGCGAGCCGTCGGTCGTGCCGATGTGGAACCAGAGCTCGTCGACCCAGCGCGGATTGCGCCCCTCGACGTGCTCCATGTTCTCGACGATCTGGTGGATGGCGTAATCGTCTAGTTCCGTTGCCACGGTCACCTCTTCGTCGCGGACATACGGGCGCGCCGGGCGCCCGGCCGCGAAAGCCCCGCGAATCTAGACGAGCGGCGGGCGCCTTTCAATGCGTCCCCCGAGCGCGAGGCCGGTTGCCAGTGCCGCGAAAGGCTCGCTAGCGGCCCTTGAAGGTGGCCGCGCGCCGCTCCTGGAAGGCGGCCACGCCTTCCTTCGCGTCCTCCGTGTAGGCGAGGTCGTCGAAGAGGTCGTGCTCAAGCTGGAGCCCGTCCGTGAGCGTCAGGTCGAGGCCCTCGCGCATCGCCCGCTTGGCCGCGCGCAGCGCCAGCGGCCCGCGCGAGCAGAGCGTCTCCGCGAGCTGCCGCGCCGCCGCCTGCAGCCGGTCGGCGGGCACGACCTCGTTCACGAGGCCGTACTGGAGCGCTGTCTCCGCCCCGATCTGGTCGCCGGAGAAGACAATCCCGGCTGCGATCGCCCAGGGCAGCTCGCGCGCGAGTCGCTGCGTAGCGCCCCAGCCGGGGATGAAGCCGAGCGTGATCTCGGGCGCGCCCAGGCGCGCGCCCTCGGCCGCGATGCGCAGGTCGCACGCCAGCACGATCTCGAGCCCGCCGCCGAGCGCGAGGCCGTTCACCGCCGCGATCAGCGGCTTCGTCACCGTCTGCCCGCGCATGATCGTGTCCGGCTCGTCGTAGCGGTTGCCGCGCGGGTCGTCGATCAGCGTCGGGATCGTTTCCTTCAGGTCCGCGCCCGCGCTGAAGGCGCGCCCGCCCGCGCCCGTGATGATGCCGACCCAGACGTCGTCGTCTGCCTCCAGCTTCGCGCACGCCTCGGAGAGCTCGCCCCACGTCTCGAGGTCGATCGAGTTGAGGGCGTCCGGTCGGTTGATGGTGATGGTCGCGATGTGATCGCCGACCTCGTACAGCAGTGCCACGCCTGCCTCCCGTTCAGTCGTATTCGAAGAATCCCCGTCCGCTCTTGCGGCCGAGGTGGCCGAGCGAGACGAGCCGTCGCAGTGTTGTTGGCGCCTTGAACCGAGCTTCGCCGTACTCCTCGAACATGGCGTCGCTGATGTGGATCATCGTGTCGAGCCCGATCAGGTCCGCCGTCGCCAGCGGCCCCAGCGCGTGGTTCAGGCCCACCTTGCAGGCCTGGTCGACGTCCTCGGCGGAGGCGATGCCGCCCTCCACCATGTGGATGGCGTCGAAGATGAACGGCACCAGCAGCCGGTTCACGATGAACCCCGGCGAGTCCTTCACGCTCACCGTGAGCCGGTCGATCGAGTCGCAGAACGCCATCGCCGCGTCGATCGTCTCCTGCGAGGTGCTCTCCGAGGAGATCACCTCCACCAGCGGCAGCACCGTCGGCGGGTTGAAGAAGTGGATGCCGATGACCTGCTCGGGCCGCCCCGACGAAGCCGCCATCTCGCTCAGCGAGAGCGACGACGTGTTGCTCGCGAGGATCGCGCCCTCCTTGCAGACCGCTCCCAGATGCTCGAAGAGGTCCTTCTTGAGCGGCAGCTCCTCGATCACGGCCTCGATCACGAGGTCGCTCTCCTTGAGCCCGTCGAGGGAATCGACGCCGCTCAGGCGCGCCAGGGTGCGGTCGTGCCGCTCACGGCTCAGCCGCCCGCGCGCGACCTGGCGGCCGAGGCGGCGCTTGATGGTCGCGAGCCCCTGTTCGAGGCGCTCGGGCTCTGCTTCGGTCACGCGGACGCGGTACCCGTGCGCGGCGCAGATCTGGGCGATTCCCGCGCCCATGATCCCGCAGCCCACAATGCCCACTTCGCGGATGGTCATCGTCTTCCCTTCCTGGCCACCAGGTCCGCCCAACCGGCGGACCGCGGTGCATTGTCGCACACGAGTTGTGAATGCTCCGCGCTCAGGCGATTTCGTGTCCGGCCAGGACTTCCAGGGCCTTTACCAGCCCCGAGTGGTCGAGGTCGCTCCAGCCCTGCGCCGCGCAGGCGTTCATCAGCTCCTGAGCGGTGGCCGCGTTCGGCAGGCTGATCCCCAGCGCCCGCGCCCCCTGGAGCGCGAGGCCGAGGTCTTTCTGGTGCAGCGCGATGCGGAACCCGGGGTCGAAGGTGCGCTCGACCATGCGCTGTCCGTGCACCTCCAGGATGCGCGAACCGGCGAAGCCGCCCATCAGCGCCTCCCGCACCCGCCCGGGGTCGACGCCTGCCTTCGAGGCGAAGAGCAGCGCCTCCCCCACCGCCTCGATCGTGAGAGCCACGATGATCTGGTTCGCCACCTTGCAGGTCTGCCCCGCCCCCACGTCCCCGACGAGCGTGATGTTGGCGCCCATCAGCTCCAGCAGCGGCCGAACACGCTCGAACGTCTCGCCGCTGCCCCCGGCCATGATCGTGAGGCCGGCCGACTTCGCCCCCACCTCGCCCCCGGAGACGGGCGCGTCCAGGTAGTCGCAGCCCTTCCCGGCGATGCGCTCGGCGAACGCCTTCGTCTCGATCGGCGAGATCGAGCTCATGTCGATGACGGTCGTGCCCGCCTGCAGCCCTTCCGCCACGCCGCCCTCGCCGAACAGCACCTCGGCCACGTCGGGCGTATCCGGAACCATCGTGATGACGACCTCGCTGCGCGAGGCTGCCTCCGCCGCCGTGGCGCACTCGACCGCGCCGCCCTCCAGCAGCTCCTCCGGCAGGGGCGAGACGTGCCGCACGACGAACAGCTCGTGGCCCGCCGCCTGCAGGTGCCCGGCCATCGGCCGCCCCATGATTCCCAGCCCGATGAACGCGATTCGCGTCATGACGCCTCCTCACTCTCTCGGTACTCGGCGAGCCACCCCAGCCCCGCCTCCGTCGTCGTCGCCGGCGCGTACTCGCACCCCACCCAGCCCTCGTAGCCGATCGCGTCCAGGTGGTCCAGGAAGAACCAGTAGTTCACCTCGCCCGTGCCCGGCTCGTGCCGACCGGGGTTGTCCGCGATCTGGATATGCCCGATGACGCCCAGGTTCTCCTCGACCGTTCGGGCGAGGTCGCCCTCCATGATCTGCATGTGGTACGCGTCGTACTGCAGCCCCACCAGCCCGTCCCCGATCTCCTCGATGACCGCCAGCCCCTGCGCGCTCGTGTTCAGGAAGAACCCGGGGATGTCGCGCGTGTTGATCGGCTCGATCAGGAGTTGCAGGCCGGCCTCGCGGAAGGCTTCGCCCGCGTACCGCAGGTTCTCAAGGAGCGCGTCGACCGCATCCTCCGTCGAGGCGCCCTCCGGCGGGATGCCGGCCAGGCAGTTCGCACGGGGGCAGTCGAGCGCCCGCGCGTAACGGATCGCTTCCGCCACGCCCTCGCGGAACTCCTCCGTGCGGCCCGGATGGCAGGCGAGGCCCCGCTCCCCCGCCGCCCAGTCGCCGGCGGGCAGGTTGATGAGCGCCTGCGTCAGATCGTGCTCGCGCAGCCGCTCCGCCAGCGCTTCCGCCGGATGCTCGTAGGGGAAGGGGTACTCGACCGCCTCGAAGCCGTGCTGTCGCGCGAGCGCGAACCGGTCGAGGAAGGGGGCTTCGGTGAAGAGGAAATTGAGGTTTGCCGCGAATCGCACCATCTCGCGAATGATACGGTGCCGTCGTCCGAACGGCCCTGTCACCGGCGGGAACGCTCGCGCCCGCTAGAATGGAGCCATCACGAACGGAGCGCGCCGATGTTCATCGCGATGAACCACTTCAACGTCAACCCCGACCGGGGGCAGGATTTCGAGGAGGTCTGGAAGGGCCGCGAGAGCTACCTGAAGGACCTCGACGGCTTCGTCCAGTTCTCCCTGCTCAAGGGCGACGATCCCGGCGACTACATCTCCCACACCATCTGGGAATCGCGCCAGGACTTCCTGAACTGGGCCCAGTCCGACCACTTCCGCCGCGCCCACGAGCAGTCCGGCCCCGCCAAGGGCGTGCTCGAAGGCCACCCCCAGGCCAAGTTCTACGAGGCCGTCATCGTCGAGCAGGGGGCGAAAACCGCTGTCTCCTGAGTCCGGGGAAGACAATCCGCTCCTCCCGGAGCACTTCCGCCGCGTCGACGAGTCCGACGACTCGTTCTTCTACGTCCAGCCGCGCCTCGTCAACCACATCGACGACGCGGCCATCGCCGCCCTCGGCGACTTCTACCGCGAGACCTTCCCCGAGGGCGGCCACCTCCTCGACCTCATGTCGAGCTGGGTCTCCCACCTTCCCGCCGACGCAACCTACTCGGGCGTGACCGGCCTCGGCCTGAACCAGGTCGAGTTGGACAACAACCCCGTCCTCACCCGCCGCACCGTCCACAACCTGAACGAGAACCCGACGCTGCCCTACGACACCGACGAGTTCGACGGCGCCGTCGTGAGCGTGTCCGTCCAGTACCTGACGCGGCCCGTCGAGGTGTTCGCCGAGGTGGGCCGCGTGCTCAAGCCGGGCGCGCCCTTCGCCATCACCTTCTCGAACCGCATGTTCCCGACGAAGGCCGTCCGCATCTGGCAGCTCTTCGGCGACGAGCAGCGCGCAAACCTCGTGGCCCTCTACTTCGAGCTCTCGAAGGCGTTCGAGAAGGCCCGCGCCTTCGACCTCAGCCCGAACCCCGGCCGCTCCGACCCCGTCTACGCCATCGTCGCCCTGGCGCTCGACCCCGCCGCGACGCCCGACCCCGACGAGACCGGCATCACGTGAAGGTCCTCGGGCGGTAGCTCCAGCGTCCACGACTTCTGCCCCTCCACCCCCAGCACCTCGTAGGGCCGCGCCGCGATCTCGACCTCGACCACCTCCTCCAGCGCCGACTCGAACCGCAGCGTGTGCGTCGCGCCGTAGGCCAGCTCCTCGCGGATCGTCCCGCGCACGAGGTTCGGCTGGCCGGGGTCGTCCGCATCCAGCCGCCGCAGGTTGACCCGCTCCGCCCGGATGGCGATGTCGACCGCCTCCCCCTCCCCCGGACGCCAGCCGTTGGGCGCCGGCGCGCGCAGGCTCGCCCCGCCCGCCTCGACCGTCAGGAAGCCGGCCCCCGCCGCCGCCACCCGCCCCCGCAGGATGTTCGCGACCCCCGTCAGCTCCGCCACCCGCCGGTTCGCCGGCGCCCGGAAGACGCGCTCGCGTCCGTCGAACTGCAGCAGGCGGCCCGCGTCGAACACCGCCAGCCGATCGGCCACCAGGTGCGCCTCGCGCAGGTCGTGCGTCACGAAGATGACGCTCAGGTCGAGCTCGCTCCGCAGCCGGATCAGCTCCCGCCGCAACTCCACCCGCAGCGACTCGTCGAGCGCGCTGAACGGCTCGTCGAGCAGCAGCAGGCTCGCCTCGCGCGCGAGGGCGCGGGCCAGCGCCGCCCGCTGCTGCTGCCCCCCGCTCAGCGAGCGCGGCTTGCGGTTGCGGAACTCGCCCAGGTGCATCAGGTCGAGCAGCTCGCCGAGGCGCCGTTCGCGCCTCTCCCCCGTCATCCCGAACCCGACGTTCTCGGCCACGGTCATGTGCGGGAACAGCGCCAGGTCCTGCACGACGTACCCGATGCGGCGCTGCTGCGGTGGCAGGTCGAGCCCGGCGGCCGAGTCGAACACCGGCTCGCCGCCGATCGCGATGCGCCCCGCGTCCGGCCGCAGCAGCCCCGCGATGAGCTGCAGCGTCAGGCTCTTCCCCGCCCCCGAGTGCCCGAACAGCACGACGATCTCGTTCCCCGCCTCGAAGCGCGCGTCGTAGGAGAAATCGCCGAGCTGCGTCCGCGCCGCGAATTCGAGCGTCATGCCGTCCCCCGCCCCCGCGTCGAGAGCAGCCAGAAGGCCGCCAGCGCCACCAGCGCCACCGCCAGCAGCAGCAGCGCGAGCGCCACCGCCGCCGTCAGCCCGTCCGCGCGCTCGAAGGCGCTCAGGATGGCGAGCGGCATCGTCTGCGTCTCGCCCTGCAGGTTCCCCGCGAAGATGAGCGTCGCCCCCAGCTCCCCCAGCGCCCGCGCCCAGCACAGCGCCGCCCCCGCCGCCAGCGACGGCCAGCTCAGCGGCAGCACGATCCGCGCGAACGCCCGCAGGCGCGACGCGCCGAGCGTGTGCGCGACCCGCTCGTACTGCGCGTCGACGCTCGCGAACCCGGCCCGCGCGGCGCGCACGTAAAAGGGCGCGCCCACGAACAGCTGCGCCATGATCACCGCCGCCGTGCTGAACCCCAGCGTCAGCCCGAACCACTCGTCGAGCGGCGCTCCCAACAGCCCCTTCCGCCCGAAGGCCGTCAGCAACGCCACGCCCGCGATCGTCGGTGGGAGCACGATCGGCAGGTCGATGAGCGCCTCGACCGCGCCCTTCCCGGGGAAGCGCGCGTGCGTGAGCCAGTACGCGACCGGCGTCCCCGCCACCACCGCGATCAGCAGCGCGACGGCCGATGTCCACAGCGACAGCACAAGCGCGTCGAGGGCCGTGTCGCTCGTGATCGCGTCCCAGGTGCCGCTGCCCCCGATGCCGCGTTCGAGCAGTCCCGCGAACGGCAGTACGAAGAACACCGCGAACACCGCGATCAGCAGCGCCAGCCCCGCGTGCGGCGCCCGCGCCCGGAGCGCCGTCACCGTGTTACCCCCACGGCCGTGAAGCCGTGACGCGCGAGCATCGCCGCCCCATCGGGCGACGTGGCGAACGCCACGAACGCCCGTGCCCCGTCACTCTCGGAGAGGAGCGCGATGCGGTACTCCGCTGCCACCTGGAACCGCTCCGGGATCGCGATCCCGCGCACGCCCTCTCCTGCCGCCCGCAGGTCGCTCGCGTAGACGATGGCGGCGTCCGCCTCGCCCAGCTCGACCTTCGCGAGGGCGGCGCGCACGTTCGTCTCGTTGCTGCGTACGTTCGCGATCACCCGCCGGGCGAAGTCCGGCCCGAACGCCCCGTCTGCGTCCGCCAACGCCAGCGACTCCCGCGCATAGCGCCCCGCCGGAACATCCTCGGCGGCGAGCACGAGCCGCAGGCCGGGCCCGTCGAGCTCCTCGAAGCCTTCGATGCCAGCTTCTCCAGTGGAGATGACCAGCGTGTTCGTGGCCAGCCCCCGCTCCTCGACCACGAGCCCCGCCCCCTCCAGCGCCGCCACCTCGTCGGGACTGGCGCTCGCGAACACGTCGGCGGGGGCGCCCTCCAGCACCTGCGTCCGCAGCGTCGCCGACCCCGCGAACGACAGCCGCACGGTCACGCCCGGGTGCTCCGCTTCGAATGCCTCCGCCAGCTCCCCGAACGCGTCGGTAAGCGAGGCCGCCGCGAACACCGTGATGGTCTCGGTCGGTTTGGCGCCGTCGCCGCACGCGCCCAGCGCGAGCGCAGCGGCCGCGACCGCGGCCGCCGCCGCCGGTCGCAGGCTCACGACGCGGCGGCGGGCGCGGAGAGCGTCGCCAGGTGGTCGCGCAGCCACTCGACCGTCGCGTCCGCCGCCGAGAGCTTCGACTGCGCCACGAGCCGGAGGAACCCGTCCCCCGCTTGCGCGACGCGCTCCCGCGCTCGCTCGCGATACGCCTCGCACACGCGCAGCTGGTCCCGCACCAGCGCGGCCTCCGCGGCGGGATCGACGGCGTGGAGCACGTACAGCTTCACCAGCAGCTCGAAGCGCACCTCCCGCAGCCGCTCGACCGGCTCGCGCAGCCATGCCTCCACCACCGCCTCCCCCTCGGGCGTGAGCGCGAACCGCTTGCGGGGCGGCCGCAGCCCCTCCCGCTCCTCCCGCCACGTGACCAGCGCGCGCCCTTCCAGGTTGCGCAGGTACGTGTAGAGCGAGCCCTGCTCGATCGGGCACACCTCGCGCAGGTCCTCGCCCTCGAAGTAGCGCGCCATCTCGTACCCGTACATCGGGCGGGTGCGCAGCAGCGCGAGGACGGCGTGCTCGCCGGCCAGAAGTTCGCGTGTCATGGCCCGGGGACTGTAGCGAGCGGCCTAATACTTGGCAACCAAGTATTAGGCCAACTCAGGGGATGCCGGGGCCGCTGGTTCTGCGCGGGAAGGGCGGCTAGTCGTTGAGCGCGTACCCCGCCCGGATCCCCTCGATGCGCGCCTTGACGCCCGCCTTCGTGTCCTCGTGGGTCACGATGTAGAGGTGCTCGTTGCGGATCGCGTCGAGCACGCGGGCGGCCACCTCGGAGGGCGGCATGCCCTGCGCGATGCCCTGCCGGATCGGCTCCGCGTAGTCGGGCACGTCCTCTGGGCCGCCGTGCTGATCGGGGCGGTTCCGGCCCGCCTCCACGATCTTCGTCGCGACCCCGCCCGGGCACAGCACCGAGACGCCGATGTTGACCATCCCCAGGTCGTGGTTCAGGTGCTCGGACAGGCCCACGACCGCCTGCTTCGAGGCGACGTACGAGGCCATCCCCGGAGGCGCGAACAGCCCGGCGCTCGACGACGTGTTCACGATGTGCCCCTCGCCCTGCTCGATCATGCGCGGCAGGAACTGCGTCACGCCGTTCACGACGCCGTCCAGGTTGACGCCCATCACCCAGTCCCAGTCGGAGTCGCTCATCTCGGCGGCGGAGCGGAAGGCCACGACGCCGGCGTTGTTGCAGAGCGCGTGCACGCCCCCGAAGGCCTCGAACGCCTTGTTGGCCAGTTCCCCCACGGAAGCCCGGTCGGCGACGTCGGTGCGGACCGCGATCGCGCTCCCGCCCGTGTCGTTGATGGAGTTCGCCACCCCTTCGGCGGCGCTCAGATCGATATCCGAGACCACGACCGACATGCCCTCGGCCGCGAACGCACGGCACAGCGCCTCGCCGATGCCGCTCCCCCCACCAGTCACGACTGCCGTCTTCCCAGGTCCGAGTTCCATGGTCGATGCGCCTCCCAGCGAGCGCGCATCTTACCGCTTCGCAGCGAGCGTGCGAGCAACCACCACCACCCCTCCCGACCCTATCCGTGGCACGATAGCCGCGTGACACAGGCGTCGGGCGAGTACAGGACGGTCGGCATCATCGGCGGCGGCACCGCCGGCTACCTGACTGCGCTCGCCCTGCGCAAGAAGCTGCCCCACCTGCGCGTCACCCTTATCGAGTCCCCCACCATCCCCATCATCGGCGTGGGCGAGGGCACGACCCCCATCATGGTCAAGTTCCTGCACGCCTACCTCGAACGCGACGTGCACGAGCTCTACCGCAAGGTGCAGCCCACCTGGAAGTTCGGGGTCAAGTTCGAGTGGGGCCAGCCCGGCGACTACTACTTCAACTACGCCTTCCACCCCGGCCCCATCCTCGATTCCGTCTACTACGGTGGCGACTTCAACGACTACTCCCTCGGCTCGTTCCTTATCTCGAACGAGCGCGCCCCCATCGTCGCCAACGAGGGTGGCCAGCTCACCTCCCTCATCGACCGTATCCCCTTCGCCTACCACCTCGATAACGGCCGCTTCGTCGCCTACTTGAAGGAGCAGGCCGTGCGCGACGGCGTCGAGCTGCTCGAGCGCTCGGTCGACGAGTTCGTGCCCACCGAGGACGGAGGGGAGCTCGACCACGTCGTCACCGACGACGGCGAGGAGCGCCGCTTCGACCTCTACGTCGACTGCACCGGCTTCCGCGCCGAGATCATCGGCGAGGCGCTCGGCTCGCCCTTCCACAGCTACGAGGGCAGCCTCTTCTGCGATCGCGCGATCGTCGCCAACGTGCCCCACGGCGGGCACATCAAGCCGTTCACAACGGCCGAGACGATGAACGCCGGCTGGTGCTGGAACACCCCCTCCGTCGAGGACGACCACCGCGGCTATGTGTTCTCCTCGCAGTTCCTCTCCGACGACGAGGCCGCCGAAGAGATGCGCTCGAAGAACGAGGGCATGGGCGACCACCGCGTCATCCGCTTCAAGACGGGCCGCCGCGAGCACTTCTGGAAGGGGAACGTCGTCGCCATCGGCAACTCCTACGGCTTCGTCGAGCCGCTGGAATCGACCGGCCTCCACATGATCATCCTCGAGATCAACCAGCTCGTCCTGAACTTCCCCCGCTCGAAGAAGGACACCGCCATCCGCGGCATCGTGAACCGCACCCTCAACGCCCACTGGGACGATGTGCGCTGGTTCCTCGCCGTCCACTACCGCTTCAACAAGAAGCTCGACACGCCTTTCTGGCAGGCCTGCCGCAACGCCGTCGACATCGGCGGCGCCCAGGAGCGCGTCGACCTGTTCCGGGAGCGCACGCCCCTTACCTACCGCCAGTCGCAGTTCTTCAAGCCGGAGGAAGTCTTCGGCGACTTCGCCTACGACGTGCTCCTCCTCGGCCAGCGCGTGCAGGGGCGCTACCTTGAGGCCAGCCAGCCCCGCGTCGAGTGGCAGAAGCGCGTCGACGGGCTGCGCGAGCTGGCCGGGAACGCCCTCACCCAGGAGCGCGCCTTCGAGACGCTCAACGGCGCGCCCCCGCAGATCCTGGGGAGCATGGTCACATCGCCCAACACCTGGGTCGTCTGGCCCTAGGGCGGTCTGCGATGGCCGCCATCCCGCCGCTCCCGCCCCAGGGCGCGCGCCTGCACTGGAAACAGGCCCCGAAGCGCGTCCGTGACGCCTTCGAGGCGTGGGCCGGAAGCCCGGTCGCCGAGGCCGTCACCCAGCCCTCCGGCTTCTCGCCGGGCGTGGCCGCGCGCGTTCGCCTCGCGGACGGCCGGCGCGTGTTCGTGAAGGCCGTCGGCCCCGACATCAACCCGGACAGCGCCGGCATCCACCGCCGCGAGCTTCGCATCATCTCGCGCATGCCCGAGGACGTGCCCGCCCCCCGCCTCCTCTGGTCCCTCGACGAGGGCGAGGGCGGCTGGGTGGCGCTTGCCTTCGAGGACATCGAGGGCGCGCATCCCCGGCAGCCCTGGGACCTGCGCGAGCTTGAGCGCGTCCTCGAAGCGCTCGTCGCCCTCGGCGACCGCCTCACTCCCTCGCCCCTGCCCGAAGGCGTCGCCCCCCGCGCCTCCGACGTGTTTCCCCATAACGGCTGGCGGACCCTGCGCGACGACCGCCACCGCCGCCAATCCCTCGCCCCGTGGTTCCGCAGCAACCTCGACCGCCTCGCCGATCTGGAGCTAGCCGCCCCGGAGGCCGTCGCGGGCGACACCCTCGTCCACTTCGACATCCGCGCCGACAACCTGCTCCTGACGCCCGATCGCGTCTGGTTCCTCGATTGGCCCCACGCCTGCGTCGGCGCCGCCTGGACCGACGTCATCGTCACGGCCCCGAGCGTGGCGATGCAGGGCGGCCCGCCCCCCGAGGAGGTCATCGTTGCGCACCCCGCCTGCCGCACCGCCGACCCCGACCGGGTCACGGCGGTGGTGGCGGCGGTGGCCGGCTTCTTCACCGAGTGGGGCTCGCGACCGCCCCCGCCCGGCCTCCCCACCCTGCGCGCCTTCCAGGAAGCCCAGGCCAGCGTCGCCCGCGACTGGCTCCTGAGGCGGCTGGGCTAGCCCCCCGCCTGCCCCATCCCCTTCGCGATGCGCTCGCCGGCCGCCGCCGCGTCCTCGAACGCGACCGCCTGCCGGCTGAGCACCGGGTAGAGCGTGAAGATCGGCGTGTTGTAAGGGATGACCGCGGACTCAACCTCCGGCTGGAGCGCGAGGTGCAGGTTCACGTAGTTGTAGCTGAGGCCTTCCTGCCAGGGCTCGCCGCCGCTGCGCTCGTACTCCTCCGTCGTCCCGAGCCCGTACGTGCGCGTCATGAGGCCGGTCGCGGCCGTGAGCCCGAGATCGTGCAGCTCGGGCGCTCCCTGGATCAGGATGGAGACGCGCGTCGCGTCGAACCACACCTTCAGGTTGCAGCTCACCTGGACGTAGTTCCCGAGGCTGCCGAGGTGCTGGATCACCGTCAGGGGGAACGCCAGCTCCGCCGGCGCGTTGCCCGGCGCGGGACCGTCGAAGCGGAACTCCGGCTCCTTCACCCGCGAGGCCGACACGTACACGAGGTTCGGGTCGTCAACCGGCACCCCTACCACCGTGCCGTCGCGGTCGCTCGTGAGCTGGCCCATCTGGTAGCGCAGCGGGAAGGAGTAGCCCTCCTTCCCGTAGAAGATGCGCACGCCCGTCTCCAGTGGATCCCGGGGCGTGCGGCTCAGCTTCAGGTCGAACGGCAGCAGCACGTGGAAGGCGTGTGTGCGCGCGTTCATGAAGGGCCCGCAGGCGCCCTCGAACTCCTTGTGGATGGCCTCGTTCTCCGGCTCGAAGTTCTGCGCCGGTCCCGTGTAGCTCTGCGCCCGCCGCGCCTCGGGGGTCAGGTGGTAGCGGTGCTGGTAGTGCGCCGCCGCCCGCTTCTGCGCGATGTCCGTGAAGTACTCCGGCGCCATGCTCTCGACGATGATGTGCTCCCGCTCCTCCGTGCCCGCGCGGTTCACGCGCACGGCCTCGTGGTAGCGGTCCAGCTCATGCGCCGTCTTCCGCAGCTCCTGCGCGACCTGCCCCTCGATCGGCGTGCCCGCCAGCCGCGTGCGCGGCAGCAGCGCCTGCGCCCGCTGCAGGAAGTCGAGCTTGGCGCTGTAGCGCCGCGGCTCCGGCGCGAACGACTGGGCCGCCGCCAGCAGCAGGCTCACCTGCTCGTCCGGCAGCAGCCCCAGCGCGTCGAGGTCGTTCTCGCGGATGAAGGCCGCCGCCAGCGGCGCGAACGCCTGCTCGCGCCGGATGCCCAGCGTGAGCAGGTAGTTCAGGTAGCCGCGCGCTTCCTCCGGCGTCATCGTCTCGGCCATACGGCTCGGATGGTACACCGGAGCGCCGCCGTTTCCGCTACCATCCCGCCCACGCAGCGAATCCACGCGGGGGAGAAGCGCCCATGGTTGGACAGGCCGAAGTCGAGATCGCACGCAAGCTCTTCGAGGAAGGCTGGAGCGGCGGGCACGTCGATGCGCCCCTCCAGTTCATGACCGAGGACGTGGTCATGCGCGACATCGTCGGCCACGCCGAGCCGATGCGCGGTCACGACGCCGTGCGCGAGTTCTGGGCGGCGGCCGCCGACACGCTCAAGGTGCTCCCCGAGGAGATCTACGTCGCCGACAGCGGCGTCGTCGTCCTCTGGATGGCGTACGGCCAGATCCCCGAGAGCGCCAGTGAAAACGCGGGCCGCTGGGGCACGGCCGAGGGTGTGTCCCGCCTCGAGTTCCGCGACGGCAAGGTCTGCCTCGAGGTCGACTACTGGCACGGCGGCCAGGGCGTCTGCGACGACTGGGAGGCGCACTGGAACGCGCGCCGCGCCCGGCCCTGGCGCGAGCTGGGCGCCATCACGGGCGCCTAGCTCGCAACCCGAGCCGTTCGTTACTCGGAGGACTCCCCGTCGTCCGCGGGTGCGGGCGGGCGGGGAACCTCGATCACGCTGCTCCGCATGAAGAGCCCGAGCGGCGGGTCCGCCACGAACCGGATATGCGGCTCGATGGCTTCGCCACTGGCGGCGCGGAAGCCCAGCTCGATGCGGCCGTCGGCCAGGCGCCGCGCCCGGATCAGCCCGATGGCGCTGCCGTCGGCCTCGACGGCTTCGCTCACGTACCAGACGCCCGCGGGCGTGTCGGTGGGCAGCATGCGGGCGGGGGGCAGGATCTGGACGCCGCCGGCGAGTTCCACGCCGTGCTCGATGCGCCCGTCATCCGCCAGCCGCGCGATGATCCGCAGCCGGTAGGGCGGCGGCGCCGGCTGCTCGACCTCCACAACCGGCTCGGGAGCGGCGTCGGGCGCGTTCAGCTCGGCTATCGCGGAATCCGCGATCCCCAGGCGCCGGAGGAAGGTCGCGTTCGCGGCGTCGACGCCCGCGATCGCGCAGAGGGCGGCGTCGCTGCCAAGGCCGAACACGGGCAGGGCGGCCCGCAGCTCGGCGTCGAGCGTGAGCAGCTCCTCAATGGTCTCGATTCCCGCTGCCGCGAAGGCGTCGCCCGGCGACACGCCCCTACAGGCGGCCTGCCGCGCCAGGGCGTCGTACCCTTCGGCCGGCTCCGTCGAACCGGGGCCGGCTTCCGCGGCGATGGCGGCCGCCTCCGCCACGGGCGCGAGGATGCGCTCGGCGTAGGCCAGTTCCGCCTGGAGGGCGAACGCCTCATCGAAGGACATCGCTTCGCCGCCCGCGACCCGCTCTTCGAGCGCGCTCCAGGAGGCCGAGAGCGCCGCGTACTGCCGCGCGGCCTTCCCGCCCATGTGCAGGGCGAGCGCCTGGGCGTCGATCGGATTGATCACCTCGTCGTTGGCCACGACGTCGTCCAGATCCCAGATCTCGATGGCTTCGAGGTACTGCTCGGCGAAGAGCCGCAGCAACGCGCTCGAGGACGCATTCGGCACATCGATTGCCACCGGATCGCCGGAGGCGGACAGGCCCGCGAGCCCCGGCCGTTCGAACAGCCCGTCAAGGGCGAAGGCGTTCACGGCCGCCGTGAAGATCGCCCTGGCCCGCACCGTCTCGTCGACCTCGGCCTCGAGGTCGGCCACGGAGGTCACCGTGGTCGTGACGGCGCCCTCGTCATCGGCTGCCGCCGTGACCGTGTAGTCCGCGCCGTCGACCTGCACGGTGGTTGGCCCGTAGGTCGGGCCTGTGACCACTCGCAGGTTCCGCCAGATGCCGTGGAACGAGATTTCATTGTCGAACCGGCCCTCGCCTTCAACGAGCTGGAAGGCCACTGCGCCGACGAATACCCATGAGGGGCCGGGCCGGGGGAGAACGACCTCGATGGGACGGATGAACGGGACTGCCGTGCTGGTCGAGCTGGCCAGTTCGGTGCTCGAGTGGTACCCGGCTCCGGGCTGCCAGACGCCCTCGGAAGTCGGGATCGGCGCCAGCGGCTGGTACATGCGAGGGCCGATGGCGTACACGATGACGAACGAATCCTCCGGGAGGCCGCTCCCGCCCGCGTTACCGACCCGGAAGTTGACCGTGAACGGCTCCCCGGCGATGACGACGTCCGGCGCATGCGTCTCCTCCACCTTCAGGATGAAGTCGTTCTGGGCGGCTACCTCGTCAACCAGGTGGATAGTGAGCTCGAAGTCCGCCACCAGGGGCTGAAGGTCGCGTTGCAGGTAGGTGGTGGCCTCGATCAGGTAGACGCCCGCGGGCAGATACTGCTCGATGCGCGAGTTGCGCGCCCCGCCGCCGTCGTCGTTCGCACCGATCACGCCCGCGGCCGATGTCAGCGAGAGCACCGGATCGCCGTTTTCCGACGTGAGGTCGATCCGTACGCGGCCCCCGGCCGGCATGGCGAACGAGTAGTTGTAGGCCGGGTGCGTTTCCACGATCCGGGAGCCGCAGGTCTCCAGCGTCCAGACGCCGGTTGCCCTCAGGTCGGCTTCCGCCGTCAGCGCCCCGAGATCGATCGTTTCGCAGCCCTCGACGTAGCCGACGGAGAGCGTGAAGTCCGCCGCACCCCGTCCGCGGCCTCCCACCGTCGTGGCCTCGATCTGGTACGACCCGGGCTCCAGGTTCCGCTCGATACGTGCGTCACGGCCCGCCGCCCCGTCGTCGTCGTCCGTGATGCGGTCGCCGGCGTCGCTCAGCAGGTAGAGGTACGAGTCTGCCTCGCTGGAGACCAGGTCGATGCGGACACGGCCGCTCTCCTCCACCTGGAAGCGGTACGAGTGCGCGTCGCTCCCCGGACGGAAGGCCGATTCGCAGTCCTCCGTCGTCCAGCGTCCCTGCGTCGTGAGTTCGTCAGTCTCCGCGCCGATCGTGCCGAGGTCGGTCACGGGGCACTGCCCCTCGTCCGCCGTGACCGGCGTGGGCCCGTCCAGGGCCATGACGGCAAGGGCGGCGATGAGGGCGATTGCGACGAGAGCAGCCGCCAGCAGTCGCCCGCGGATCGGGGCGGCGGTGGGGGAGGAAAGAGTCGAAAGCATGGGTACTCCGGGTGCGAAAGGGGCTCAACGACATGTAGGTTCGATAGACGGAGGTAAGGCTAGGCGCTCCCCCACCACGGGACCAGTCCGCCCGCTTACCACCGGGCGGTTAGGCCACCGTAAGCGAGCCACCCGGGCCCGCGCCCTACACTGGTCGCCATGCCCCTCCGAATCGCGACCCTGCTGGCCTGCCTCGCGCTGGTGCTGGCCGCCTGCGGGAGCTCCCCGGCGGAACCCGCGCCGGCGGCCGCTCCTGCTCGCGACACGGTGACCGCGACCGCGACGCCCGACGCCTCAACCCCTTCCCCCACCGCGACATCGCGAACGGCGGCGTCCACGCCCGCCCCCGAGGCGACTCCCTCAATCGATCCCGAGGAGATCACCGACGAGGACATCCTCGGCCTCGTCTACTGGACCGAGATCGACTTCTGGAACCGCTTCGTCCTCTTCCCCGACACCTCCGACTCGACCCGCGACCTCCTGCGCGCGATGGCGAGCGACCCCGAGGAACGGTGGCTCCCCTACCTCGTCGACCTCGCCGCCGTGCCCGTGCCCTACAGCGGCTTCGTCTACCGCCTGCTCGCCGAGCTTCGCCCCGACCACCCCTACCCCATCTTCCCTCTCACCGAGGAGCTCGGCCTCCGCACGCCCGAGGACGAGACGCCCCTCTACGTCGAGTTCAAGCACCGCCTGATCGAGGGCATCCAGGAGGACATGGGCGCCTTCCTCGACCCGGAGCAGCCCCGCACCATCTCCGCCCAGGAGATCTTCTGGGGCGGCGTCCGCGTCGATGGCATCCCGCCGCTGGAGCACCCCGACTTCATCACGCCAGACGAGGCCGCCGCCTGGATCGGCCCGAAGGACCGCGTCATCGGCGTCGAGATCAACGGCGATGCGCGCGCCTACCCCCGCCGCATCATCGACTGGCACGAGATGGTCAACGACACCGTCGGCGGCGTCCCCGTCTCGCTCGCCTACTGCACCCTCTGCGGGAGCGCCATCCTCTACGACGGCCGCGCCGGCGACGAGGTCTACCGTTTCGGCACGAGCGGCCTCCTCTACCGCTCCAACAAGCTCATGTACGACCGCACGACGAACACGCTCTGGGAGCAGTTCACGGGCGAGCCCGTCTGGGGCGAGCTCGTCGGGAAGGGCATCCAGCTCGATGTCCTCCCCGTCGTCCACACCACCTGGGACGAGTGGCTCGCCGAGCACCCCGACACGCTCGTGCTCGATATCGAGACCGGCCACGCCCGCGACTACGGCGAGGGCGTCGCCTACGCCCGCTACTTCGCCAGCTCCGGCCTCATGTTCCCCGTCCCCGACCGCAGCGGCCCCCTCGCGGTGAAGGACAGCGTCTACGCCGTGCGCCTCAACGATCAGGTCGTTGGCTACCCCATCCTCCTGCTCGGCGAACGGGACTTCCTGCAGGACGAGATCGGCGGCGACCCCGTCGTCGTCTTCGTCACCCCCGACCGTTCCGGTGGCCGCGCCTACGCCGCCGGAAGCGAGCGCTTCGTCGCCTACGACGTGGAGGCGGGCGTTGCCACCACCGAAGACGGCGCCACCTGGCAGGTCACCGAGGGCGCCCTCATCGGGCCGTCCGGTCAGGAACTCGAGCGCCTGCCCGGCCACAACGCCTTCTGGTTCGCCCTCGTGAACCACGCCCCCCGCTTCCGCGTCTACGGCGAGGATGGGCCACAGAGTTCAATCCTCGGTTCCGGCTGCAACCTCTTCGCCTACCTCGAAGGCGCCCACGTCGCCGCCACCACCTGCACCCTCTAGCGAACGGCATCCGATCTCGCGAGCGGCGTAGGATGCCGCCTACTCGACCGCGGGGGCGTCGCGACGACGCGGTCCGCTGCAGGAGAGGAGAGAACCATGCCGCTTCCCGAACGCTGGGACCTTGAAGTCGACGTCGCCGTGCTCGGCTCCGGCGCGAGCGCGACGACCGCCGCCATCCTCGCCGCCGACAACGGTGCCGAGGTGGCCCTGCTCGAGCGAGCGGAGATGGTCGGCGGGACCACGGCGATCTCCGGCGGCGTGCTCTGGGTTCCCAACAACCACCACATGGCGGAGGCGGGCATCGAGGACTCCCGCGAGGACGCGCTCGCGTACCTGGATTCCCTCTCCCTCGGCATGATGGACGGCGAGCTCGTCGAGACCCTCATCGACACCGGCCCCGAGATGCTGCGCTACATGGAGGAGAACACGCCCGTCTCCCTGCACGTCTTCGAGGGCTACCCCGACTACCACCCCGAGAATCCCGGCGGCAAGCCCGAGGGCGGCCGCTCCCTCGACAACGACCTCTTCCCCTTCGAAGAGCTGGGACCCTGGGCCGAGCGCATCAACCACCAGCCCGACGCCATCTTCTTCCCCGCCACGATGCTGGAGATCGACACGAAGAGGGTCGACGACGTTCCCCCGGACGTGATGGAAGCGCGCCGCTCCCGCGACATGCGCTCGACCGGACAGGCGCTCGCCGGCTCCCTCATCAAGGGCTGCCTCGACCGCGAGATCCCCGTCCACACCGCTACCCGCGCCCGCGAGCTCATCCTCGACGACGGCGATGCCGTCGTCGGCGTCCGCGCCGAGCGCAACGGCGACGACTTCTTCGTGAAAGCCCGCAAGGCCGTCGTCATCGCGTCCGGTGGCTTCGAGTGGAACCGCGAGCTCGTGAAGGCGTTCCTGCGCGGCCCCATGACCGCCCCCACCTCGACCCCCGAGAACGAGGGCGACGGTCTCCTGATGGCGATGGGCGCCGGCGCCGCGCTCGGCAACATGAGCGAGGCCTGGTGGATCCCCGGCATCCACGTCCCCGGCGACGAGATGCGCGGGCGCACCTTCGCCCGCCTCATCCTCGCCGAGCGCACCTGGCCCCGCTCGATCATCGTCAACCGCCAGGGCAAGCGCTTCATGAATGAGGCGGCCAACTACAACGCCGTCGGCCACGCCTTCCACACCTTCGACCCCAACACCTTCGAGTTCATCAACCTCCCCGCCTGGCTCGTCGTCGACAGCCTCTACCAGCCCCCCATCGCCCGTCATAACGTCGGGCCCGACGCCCCCGACTGGATCCGTCGCGCCGGCTCCCTCGCCGAGCTCGCCGCCCAGATCGACGTCGATGCCGACGGCCTCAAGGAGACGGTCGCGCGCTTCAACGAGGGCGCCGTCCGGGGCGAGGACCCCGAGTTCAACCGCGGCGTCAGCGCCTACGACAGCTACAACGGCGACCGCTTGCAGAAGGCGCCCTTCACCACCCTCGGCCCGATCGACACGCCGCCCTACTACG
Organism: Tepidiformaceae bacterium; assembly: GCA_965203115.1. Classification (GTDB taxonomy): domain Bacteria; phylum Chloroflexota; class Dehalococcoidia; order Tepidiformales; family Tepidiformaceae; genus UBA2991. The sequence goes on from OZ241859.1 coordinate 1,575,580, forward strand.
CCGCCCAGATTGAGTCGGGCGCACTCGGCACCAAGGGCGGTCCGAAGACGAATGCGAAAGCGCAGGTGCTGCGCGCGACCGGTGGGGTCATCCCCGGTCTCTACGCCGTCGGGAACGCGATGGCGGGCGTCACGGCGATGGTCTACGGCGGCGCCGGCGGTACCCTCGGCCCGGGCATGACCTTCGGCTACATCGCCGGCAGGAGCGCCGCCGGGGAGCCGGATCACATCGCCTGAACGGAGCCACCGGCCCCGGAGTTTCCCGTGTCACCGGGCGCCGGTAGGCTGGCGCGCGGGGATACGGCCCGCCCCTGGACGGGCGCTGCGGCCTCCCCGGAGGAACGATGAAGGTTCACGAGTACCAGGCGAAGGCGCTCTTCGCGAAGTACGGCGTCGAGGTCCCCGGTGGACGCGTCGCGAGCACCCCCGCGGAAGCCCGCGCCATCGCCGAAGAGCTCGGCGGCAAGGTCGTCGTCAAGGCCCAGATCCACGCCGGCGGGCGCGGCAAGGGCCGCCTCGTCTCCGAGTCCGAGACCGCCGCCATGTACGAGCGTCTCACGACCGACCCGGCCAACAACGAGGGCCAGGTCCGTGGCGACCGCGTCGGCGGCGTGCGCCTCGCGAGCACGGCCGCGGAGGCCGAGCAGGAAGCCGCCAGCATCCTCGGCAAGCACCTCGTCTCCATCCAGACCGGCCCCGAGGGCAAGCTCGTGAAGAACGTCCTCGTCGAGGAGCAGTCCGCCGTCGCGCGCGAGCTCTACCTCGCCATCATCATCGACGGCGCCCAGGCCGCGCCCCTCATCATGGCCTCGACCGAGGGCGGCCAGGAGATCGAGGTCGTCGCCGCCAACGATCCCGACGCCATCGTGCGCATCCCCGTCAACGCCGCCTCCGGCTACGAGCCCTACATCGGCCGCACCCTCGCCGCCCGCCTCGGGATGGCGGGCGAGCAGGCGTCCGCGCTCAACACGCTCGTCGGCAGCCTCTACCAGGCCGCCGTCGAGAGCGACGCCAGCCTCGCCGAGGTCAACCCCCTCGTCGTCACCGAGGAGGGCCGCGTCCTCGCCCTCGACGCCAAGTTCACCGTCGACGACAACGCCCTCTACCGCCACCCCGACCTGTCCGAGCTGCGCGACAAGGACGAGGAGGACCGCCTCGAGGTGCTCGCCGACGAACTCGGCGTCGCCAACTTCATCAAGCTCGACGGCAACATCGGCTGCATCGTCAACGGCGCCGGCCTCGCCATGGCCACGATGGACACGATCAAGTTCGCCGGCGGCGAGCCCGCCAACTTCCTCGACATCGGCACCGTGAACGACCCCGCCCGCGTCGTGAACGCCATCCGCGTCATCAGCGAGGATCCCTCCGTGAAGGCGATCCTCGTCAACATCTTCGGCGGCATGGCCCGCGTCGACATCATCGCCCAGGGCGTCATCGATGCGGAGAAGGAGCTCGGGCTCGACGTCCCGGTCGTGATGCGCCTCGTCGGCACGAACCTCGCCGAGGGCGAGGCCCTGCTCGCCGAGGCCGGGCTCGACGTCATCCGTGCGGAGAGCCTCGGGGAGGCCGCCGAGAAGGCCGTGGCCGCCGCCGGCGCCGCCTGAATCCGCAAGCGCCAGAGCGTGATGCGGTGATGCGCTTCGTGCTAGCATCACTGCATCATGCGCACGACGCTCAACATTGACCTCCACATCCACCGGGAGCTCACCGAGTACGCCGCCGACAAGGGGATCACCCTGAGCGCTGCCGCCAGTTACCTCCTCGCGGCCGGGCTGAGGCAAGAGGCCGAAGAGCCCCGACTTGGACAGGTGATCGAGCGCCCGGCCTGGAGCTTGGGGACGATCGGCCCCGCGGGGGTCGACCTGAGCGACTGGGCTGCGGTCAAGGAGTTCCTTCTCCAGGAGGACCTTGACCACGATGTCGGCTCCCGGCATCGCGAATCCCAGCACACGCAGGACAGAACTCCGGCGTGACGTTCACGATCGACGCCAACCTCCTCATCTACGAGACGAATGTCGACGCTCCGGAACACGAGGCGGCTCGCGAGGCGCTCGCGCGCGCCTGGAGTGGTTCCGAACCGGTCGTGCTGTTCGCGCCCGCCGTGCTCGCCTACCTGCGGAACGTTACGCACCGGTCGCTCCTCTCACGACCGGTCTCCGTAGCGCAGGCCCTGGAGAGCATCGACCAGGTGCTTGCGCTGAACCACGTGACATTCGAGAGCGACACGAGCGATGGGTGGTCGACGTTGCGGGAGGTGGCGCTACGTCATGACACGTACGGCGGCGTCGTTCACGACGCCCACCTGGTCGCCCTCATGTACCAGCACGGCGTCTCGACCATCTGGACGCACGACATCGACTTCCGCCGCTTCCACGGCATCTGGGTTTACGACCCCGTGACGGGCTACCGGGGCGGCTAGCGGTCCTCCAGCACCCGACCCAGCGCGCGACCCTTGTCGGGCGTGGGGTCCTCGACCAGGCCGTAGATCTCGCGGCCCTCGTGGTCCTCGGGCAGGTGCTCCGTGATCGGCAGCCCCTCTTCCGTTACGAACAGCAGGCAGTGGCAGTACTTGAACTTCTGCATCTCGTCGCAGGCGCAGATCCAGTCGCGACGCTTCGCTTCCTCTTCCCGGGGAAGATAGAGGCCCTCCGGCCAGTTCCCGTCCTCGTCCTTCTCGGGGTAGAAGTTGCAGGGGCAGATGGGCCGCCCGTATTGGTCGACGTTGTCCGCCAGGCCCAGCACGACCGCCTCCGTGATGGAGCGGTCGGGGTGGAGGTGCGTCCCCGACTTGTTCGCGAACTTCTCCGCGTAGTTCCACATCTTCTTCGTCGAATTCTCGCTTGGCTGCTCGCGCATCAGATCCTCCTGCCGTCACCACCAAGCCTAGGCTGCGGCGCCGTCCTCTGCCAGCGACAGGAGCAAGGCAACGACACGGGGAGGTGTCCGACTACCCATGCGCCGTGGCTCTGCGAACCTCTCCTGCCGTTGACTCCCTGATCTCGCAAATCGTATGCTCGCCCGAATCGCACGCCGCTACAGCGGTGGAGGGAAGCGCATGCGTGAGAACTACTGGACGCGAAGGCGATTTAGCCGGAGGACCGTGCTCAAGGCATCGGCGGCGGGCGCGGTTGGCGCTGGCGCGCTCGTAGCCGTGGGCTGCGGCGACGACGATGATGACGACGACGCTGCCGCGCCGGCCGCCACCCAGGCGGCTGCGGCCACCCAGGCAGCGGCAGCGACCGAAGCTGCGGCAACCGAGGCCGCAGCCGCCGAGGCTGATGAGGCCGAAGCGACCCAGGCCGCGGCTGCCGAGGCGGAGGCAACCGAGGCTGCCGCGGCCCAGATGGGCCCCACCGATGGCAGCTTCTTCAGCCAGTACACCGGCATCAGCGGCACCACGCTCGACCTCCACCGCGAGCTCTACCGTGGCATCGCCTACACCGCCGGCAACGCCTACAACAACCTCCTGAAGTTCACGGACATGGACAATTTCGTGATCTCCGGCGAGATCGCGCGCGGCCTGCCCGAGCAGCCCGACGAGGTGACCTACCTCTTCACCATCCGCGACGACGTGAACTACCACAACAAGCCGCCGGCCAACGGTCGCGGCCTCACGATGGACGATGTCCGCTGGAACATCGAGCGCCAGCGTTCGAGCACCCGCGCGGACGGGACGGAGGACACGACCTTCTTCCGCCACCCGCTCATCTACAAGAACATCGAGAACGTCGACTACGTCGACGAGACCAACTTCACCGTCTCGATGAACTCCCCCCAGGTCACCTGGCTCGGCGACATGACGGATGAGTTCAACGGCATGCTCTACCCGGAAATCGGCGAGAAGCTCGAGGACGACAACGAGTTCGGTGTCTTCAGCGCCGACAACGTCCTCGGCACCGGCCCCTTCATCTTCGATGAGTTCGAGTTGCAGGAGCGCGCCCACGGCGTGCGCAACGACGACTACTTCCTCCGCAAGGACGGGACCATCCCGGGCATGGTCGACGAGCTCTTCTTCGTGAACCTCGGTGGCGACATCAACCCGCAGCGCCTCGCCTTCGAGCAGAAGCAGATCGACGAGCTCGCCTCCCGCGACAAGGCGGTGATGGAAGAGATCGCGGCCAACAACCCCGATGCCGAGGCCTTCCGCGTTGGCGACCCGAACAACAACCTCGAGTTCGCCTACAACTACACCACCAATCGCGCCCTCTCGGACGAGCGCATCCGCACGGCGATGTTCCTCGCCACGGATCGCGCGGAGGTGGCGCAGCAGCACTTCCAGGGCCTTGGCCGTCCGAACCCGGCCGTCAACTGGCCGTTCGCGGCGTGGGCGCTTTCGCAGGAGGAGCTCTCGCAGGCGCCCGGCTACCGCCAGCCCAAGGACCAGGACATCGCCGATGCCCGCGCCCTCTGGGAGCAGGCGAGCGCCGAAGGCCACGAGGACGTCGATTTCCGCGTCACCACCGTGGACTTCCCGCAGTACGTGCCCCTGCTCGAGTGGTTCCCGGCGATGCTCAACCGCAACCTCGATACCGAGAAGTGGAACGCGCAGGCGATCCCCGTCACCTCGCTGCTTGAGTACAACAACTCGGGCCAGGCCTCGGTGGGCTACCTCGGCGGCTGGGACCAGTGGAACAGCCCCGATCCGCGCACCCGCTTCGCGCAGGTCTACTCGGCGCACCCCGAGGACGGCGGTCGCGGGACCATCAACTTCTGGAAGTACACCACTCCGACCATGGAGGGGTACATCACCGCGATGTTCGAGGAGTTCGACAACGAGCGAGCTCAGGAGATCGTCAAGGAAGCCCAGCGCTTCGCCCTCACGGACGCAGGCTCGGGGCACCTCCAGATGGTCGGTGGCCTTACCAGCTGGGTGAAATGGCCCTACCTGCACCGCAGGGGGCCGTTCTTCATCACCTACGGTACGACCATCAGCCAGGAGCTCTGGATCGACCAGAGCCATCCCACCTTCCAGGGGAAACAGCGCCCCGCCTGACCCGGCGACCATCCGCCCGGCGCCTCCCTCGCAGCAGTGCGGGGGAGGCGCTGGAGTATCTCGGAGTGAGGCTTCCCCTCCATGACCGAGTACGTCATCCGGCGCTTTCTCCTGGCCCTGGTCACGATCTGGATCGTCCTGACCTTCGTCTTCTTCGTGCTGCGTGTCCTTCCCGGCGACTACGCCGAGCAGCAGCTCGCCAACCAGTTCTTCGCCCAGGCGGCCCGCAGCGAGGAGCAGCGCGAGGAACAGCTCGCAGACCTCCGCGCCAAGCTCGGCACGGACAAGCCCCTCTACGAGCAGTACGGACTGTTCTGGTGGGACATTCTTCGCGGCCGCTCGCAGGAGTCCTTCCAGTACAACGAACCGTCGTACAGCGTTGCCGGCGACGCCCTCCCCTACACCCTCCAGCTGGGCATCATGTCGCTCATCGTTGCCGTGCTCCTGGCGCTTCCCGTCGGAATACTCTCGGCGGTCCGCCCTGATGGCTTCCTTGATGCCTCATTGCGGGTCTTCGCGATCTTCTTCCTGGCCGCGCCTGCGTTCCTCACGGCGGCGATCGCCTCCGCCTACGCCGTCAAATACGATGTGTTAACCATCGGCGTCACGTCCCAGCAGTTGATCTGGGACGACCCCTGGGCCAGCTTCCAGCTCTTCCTCGTGCCGGCCCTGGCCGGAGGCCTGGCGGTAGGCGCCATCCTCATGCGCTTCCTGCGCTCGGGCATGCTGGAGGTGCTCCGCCAGGACTACGTGCGCACGGCCAGGGCCAAGGGACTGGCCGGCGCCGTCATCATTGCCCGCCACGTCCTGCGGAACGCGCTTATCCCCGTGGTCACCATCTTTGGGTTCCTCGTGGCCGCCCTCGTGGCCGGCAATGTCGTCCTGGAGTCGATGTTCGCCATCCCGGGCATGGGCAACGAGATCCTGACGGCCATACGCATCCGTGACATTCCCGTGACGCAGACCTTCACGCTGCTCCTCGTGGGCGCCGTCGTCTTCGTCAACCTCGCGGTGGACCTCAGCTACTTCCTCATCGATCCTCGCGTGACCGTGTCAGGAGCTGAAGCATGAGCGAAGCCGCAGCCCAGATTTCGGAAGATCGCCTCGCTGGCTTCACGCCCCCCAATGACCCATCGCCCCCGATGAGGGCCCTCCGGGCACTGGGACGGTTCTTCGTGAACAAGACCGCAGGCGCCATTGCTCTCGTCATCGCGACCATCATCCTGGTGCTCGGCATCATTGGGCCCTGGATCGCCCCCTACGACAAGGATGAGGTGTTCCGAGTCGACAACCCCGACTACGACCTCTCCTCGGACAACCCGGATCACTGGGAGGCGTATACCTTCCTGACGTTGGAGAACCCGTCCTGGGATCACCTCCTCGGCACCGACCACCTCAATCGCGATCTCTTCACGCGCGTCCTCCACGGGGCGCGGCGGTCGATGCTCCTCGGATTCGGCGCCGCCCTGATTGCCACGGTGTTCGGGGCCATCCTCGGCGTGGTCTCCGGCTATTTCGGGGGTGTGGTCGATCTCATCACCCAGCGCCTTGTCGACGCGTTCATTGCCTTCCCCCCCCTGCTCTTCCTCCTGCTCCTGCTGCAGACAGGCGAAGCGACCTTACCCCGGACGATCATCGCCTTATCCTTCCTCAACATCTTCGGGGTCTCGCGCGTCGTGCGATCGGCCACGCTCGCCGTCCGCAACGATGTCTTCGTCGAGGCCGCTCGCGTGATGGGCGCGCGGCCGCCCCGCATCATCTTCCGCCACGTCTTCCCGAACGTGTTCGCGCCGATCATCATCATCTTCTCGACCACGATCGGCGGGGCCATCCTCGCCGAGGCGACGCTGGCCTTCCTCGGGCTCGCGCCTCCCGGCCCGAGCTGGGGCGCCATGGTGAACAATGGACGCCAGTTCTTCGGCTCCGAGCCCATCCTCGTCGCCATGGGCGGCGGCGCCCTGACCCTCACGGTCCTCGCCTTCAATATCTTCGGCGACGCCCTCCGCGACGTGCTCGACCCGCGCCTTCGCGGAGCCTAGGCGACCCGGTGAGCGAGCAGGCGACGCACCGGCACGCGCACGAGCACGGCCATACCGGCCAGCACTGGCGCGAGCCCGCGCGCGTGCGGGACTTCGTCCGGCGCATGGATGCGCGCGCGCAGGAGCGCGCGCCGCAGTTCGAGCTGATGACGCAGTTGCTCGGGCGCGACGGCGACGCCCCGCTTCGCCTCCTCGATCTCGGCGCCGGCTACGGCGCTGAGGCGACGGTCTTCCTGAACGCCTTCCCGAACGCCACCGCCGTGCTCGTGGACGGCTCCGAGGAGATGATCCGGGTCGGCGGCGAGCGCCTCGCCGAATTCGATGGGCGCTACCGCTACGTCGCGTGGGACTTCGGTGAGGGCGCCCTCCCCGACGAGGTCGCCGGACCGTTCGACGCGATCATCTCGTCGGCCGCCATCCACCACCTCCCCGAGGCTTCGCTCAAGCGCCTCTACGGCGAGGTCCTTGGCCTGCTCGCGCCCGGCGGCGCCTTCCTCAACCTCGACCTCGTGAGCGCCCCCGACGACGCGCTCGACGCCCGCTACCGCTCGATCATGCAGTCGGAGCAGGACGCCCGCGACGAGGCGCCGCCGCCCGCCGAGCTGCCCCGCCACCACTCCCACCTGGAGCCGCTTGAACGCCACCTGTCCTGGCTACGCGACGCCGGCTTCGTGCACGTCGACTGCTTCTGGAAGCGGCTCGGCAGCGCCCTCTTCGGCGGCTACCGCCCCGACAGCGCCTGACATCCGGGCCGTACAACCCCCACACCTCCGCCCCTCGCGGCGTCATGGCGCCGCTGGGCACAGCTGGCGCCGGCCTCAGAAAATCAGGTGTCGTGGGTGAGACCCTGGATGGGCTCGCGAACCTCGCTCTGCTTGAAGACCTCGATGATCTCGCCGTTCTTCATCAGGCGGATGATCCGGTTCCCGTCCTCGTCCACCGTGTCGATGCGCGAGTCCGCCTGCACCACCACCTCACGCCCGTCCGTGAGCGTGACCTTCATCGCGAGCAGCCCCATATCGCTACGTCTCCCTCGGGTCGGGCACATTGATGACGATCGCGTCCATGGTGGTCCGCGCCAGCAGGAACACCGCCTCGTTTCCGGCGTCGAGGTTCTCCTCGGCGTGGATCTCGTAGGGCGGGACGAAGATGAAATCGCCCGGCCCCGCGTCGGCCACGTGCTCGAGCGCGTCGCCCCAGCGGAAACGCATGCGCCCTTCGATCACGAAGATGCCCGACTCGCTTTCGCCGTGGTGATGCACGCCCGATGCCCCGCCGGGCTCGTTGCGCCCCACGCCCATCCACAGCCCCTCGGAGCCGGTCAGGGCGCCGGAGATGCCCGCCTCGCGGCGCATGCCCGGCGTCTGCGCAGTGCCCTCGTCGCGTTCCGCCGGACGGATGATGCTGACCATCAACCGGATTCTACGGGGAACGCCCGAGCGGGCGAGTCGGGGCGCTCCCGGCGGGCGATGCGCTAGGATCGCGCGACCGGCTCACGCCCACGCCGGCGCAGGAGGACGCCCGTGACCATTCCCGAAGGCGCAACCGAGGTCATCCTCAGCTACGTCCGCAAGAAGGCCGCCGAGTGGAGCCCCGAGGAGATGGCCCAGCGCGTCGAGGCAGCCGTCGTCGAGCTCGAAGCCGCCGCTCGCGCCGTTCCGGACGACCTGCTGGAGGTGCGCCAGGAAGGCCAGGAGTGGAGCCCCCTCGAGTGCATCCGCCACGTCGCCGAGGTGAACCACGGCACGGCCACCCGTGTCCGCGGCGTCGTCTCCGAGGGCGTCGTCCCCGAGGAGATTCCGCCCGTGCCCGAGACCCGCGAGGATGTGCTCGCCACGCACGCCGGGGTCATCGCTGGGGCCATTCGAGCCGTGCGCGAGGGCAACGCCGATCCCGATGCCGAGGTCGTGTGGCTGCACCCCTTCCTCGGCGACCTCAACTGGAAGGAGTGGCTCCTGACCCTGCGCGTGCACTCCCTCGACCACGCCCGCCAGTTGGAAGCCCTCCAGCACCCCGCGTAACGACGATGCCCGGCGGCGACGAGGCCGTCCGTTTCCTCGACATCCTCACCACGGCGTCGAGCGTGGCCCGCGCGTGCGCCGCCGAAGCGGTCGCGGCAACGCACCTCCTGGACGCCATCGATGTGCTCACCGGCGCGGCCGAGGCCGATGACGTGGCCGGGTCCGTGTCGCCGCTCGGCCACCGGCGCTCCGAGCTCTCCGTCGAACCCGCCGTCCGCGAGCTGACGCAGCGCTGGTTCGCGCGCCTCGGCGAAACGCCCGATGCGACGGTGGAAGGCGATGCGCTCTCCGAGCTGCGAGCCGAAATCGAAGCGCTGGTCAGGTCGTGATGGGACGCGCCTGGAGCAGGAACATCGTGCCGAAGTCGTCGTAGGCGAACTCGATGTCGACCGGCCCGCCGTACTCGCCCTGGATGGCGTGGGCCGTCTCGACGACCTCGTGTACTTCCTCGTCGCTCAGGGAGGCCTCGTTGATGTGCGTCGGCGCCACGGCCGTCCGCTCGGTGCCGTGTCCGGTCAGCACGACCTGCTCGTGCTTCTCGCTGATCGCGCGTTCGCGCATCTCGCCCCCCGGGCCGACGATGAACGAATCCGGCGTGACATAACCGGACACGACCGCTTCCCCCAGTCCCCACGAGGCGTTGATCAGCACCTCATCGGTCGCGCCCGTCATCGGGTTCTTGGTGAAGGCGACACCGCTCGAACGGGCGCGCACGACCTGCATCACGACCACCGCCATCGCCTCGCCCGCGTGCTCGATGCCGCGGAACGTGCGGTAGTGAACGGCGCGCTCCTGCCAGAGGCAGCGGAAGCAATCGAGCACGCCCTTCAGGATGTCGTCCTCTCCGTGCAGGTTCAGGTAGCTCTCGTAGAGGCCCGCGAAGGAGCTGCCGGCGCTGTCCTCGTTCAGGCTGCTGGAACGCACGGCGAAGGTCGCGTGCGGTCCTGCGCGCTCCTTCAGCTCCGCGAGCGCCCCCGCGATGGCCGCCCGCGTGCCGCCGTCGAGGTCCGCGCCTTCGAGCCGCTCCGCGACCGGCGTGAGCGCCTCGCGGATGGCTGCCATCGGCGTCCGTGCTTCGAGTCCGGCCAACGTCGCCGTCAGCGTCTCGAGGTCGTGCGCCTCCGCGAAGGCCTCGTACGCCTCCGCCGCCACGACGAATCCCGGCGGCACCGGGAACCCGAGCCCCGAGAGCCGCGCGAGGCTCCCGCCCTTGCCCCCGATGCGCCGCTCGGGCGCGCCGGGCGCGTCCAGCCAGACGATTGCGTCGGTCACGGCGGTGGAGTCTAGCGATGGCGCGCCTCACGGGACAGCGAGCCGGCGACGGTGTCCGGACGCCGCCGTAAGATCGGGCACGTGGTCGCCCTCCCCGAGCCCGAGATGGTGAGACTCGAAGGCGGCGTGCTGCTGATGGGCAGCGCCCGCGGCCGCCCCGACGAGCAGCCCGTGCATCCGGTCGAGATCGCGCCGTTCCGCGTAGCCGTCGCGCCCGTCACGAACGCCCAGTTCGAGCCCTTCCTCGCGACCGGCCACGAGGCGCCTCGCTTCTGGGACGACGAGCGCTTCAATGCCCCTGAGCAGCCGGTCGTCGGCGTGAGCTGGTTCGACGCCGTCGCCTACTGCGAGTGGCTCGCCGCCGAAACCGGCGTCCCCTACCGCCTGCCCGCCGAGGCCGAACGCGAGTACGCCTCCCTCGGTGGCCTGCGGGATGTCGACTGGCCCTGGTCCGGTGAGCGCTGGCAGGACCACCCCGTCGCGGACCGCATCGCCGCTGCCGACCGCCCCCATCCCTCCGCCCCCGAGTGCGCCAACGGCTACGGGCTCCGCTGCATGGCCGAGAACGTGCACGAGTGGTGCCTCGACTGGTACCACCCCGGCGCCTACCCCGACCCCTCCGCCGGCCAACGCGAGCCCGCCGAACGCGCCCGCAAGGTCAGCCGCGGCGGAAGCTGGAGGCACTCGGTCAAGTTCACGCGCCTCACGGCGCGCGCCAGCCTGGCGCCGGAACGGCGCTACAACGACTTCGGGTTCCGGCTCTACGCCGACGCCTGAGCGGTCCTAGGCGTCCGCCGCCGCCAGGAGCTGCGCCGTGTGCTCCACGAGGTGGTTCACGTTCATCTCGAAGATGCCCGCAACCTCCCCGAACATCTCGTGCTTCTTCTCCAGGTCCTCGGGCGTCACGTACTTCAGCTTCGCGTCGCAGTTGCTCACGACCGCGTCGAACTCGTCGACCGCCTCGATCGAGGAGGCGCAGTCGGGCTCCCACGCTTCGATGCCGGGGTAGCCGCAGGCCTCGCAGACCATCGTGGTGATGCGCGCCTCGATCTGGATGACGTGCTCGGCCACTTCCTGCGCGGTCCACTCACCTTCGCCGGGCGAGCGCCGCCAGCCCATCTCGGCCGCCTCGATCGCCTCGCGAAACGTCGCTCGGGCCTCGGCCAGTGCTGCTCGCAACTCGTCCGGTGTTGCCATGTGCGTCCTCCCACGGCGTCGGTTCTCCCCAGTGTGTACGCCGATCATCCGCAACCGTCGAGAGCGCCGCGCCTGCCGCCCGACCGGACCCGTAGAATGCCGCCGATGGAGCTCCGAAGCCTCGGTCGCACCGGCGTGCAGGTCTCGAGCCTCTGCCTCGGCTGCATGATGTTCGGCCGCAGAACCGAACCCGAGGAGTCGTACGCCATCATCGACCGCGCCCTCGACGCCGGCGTCAACTTCCTCGATACCGCCAACGTCTACGCCCTCGGCCGCAGCGAGGAGATCACCGGCGAGGCGCTCAAGCGGAATGGCCGCCGGCACCAGGTCGTCCTCGCGACCAAGGTGCACGGCGCCATGGACGCCGAGGACCCGAACGCGCGCGGCAACAGCCGCCGCCACATCATCGAGCAGTGCGAGGCCAGCCTCCGCCGCCTCCAGACCGACTACATCGACCTCTACCAGCTTCACCGCCCCCAGCCCGACATTCCCATCGACGAGACCCTGCGCGCGCTCGACGACCTCGTCCGCGCCGGCAAGGTGCGCTACATCGGGACGAGCACCTTCGCCTCCTGGGAGATCGTCGAGTCGCTCTGGGTGGCGAAGGAGCTCGGGCTGAACCGCGTCGTCTGCGAGCAGCCGCCCTACAACCTGCTCGACCGCCGCGCTGAGCGCGAGCTCCTGCCCATGACCCGGACCTTCGGCATCGGCGTCATCCCCTGGGGCCCAATCGGCGGCGGTCTGCTCGCCGGTCGCTATCGCCGTGGCGAGCCCCTGCCCGAGGACGGGCGCTACGCCATGAACCCGCAGCAGCGCCGCCGCCTCACCGACGGCGTGTACGACGTCATCGAGGGGCTCGAGCCGATCGCCGCCGACAAGGGCTGCACGCTCTCCCAGCTCGCCCTCGCCTGGTGCGAACAGCAGCCCGGCGTGACCAGCCCCATCATCGGCCCGCGCACGCTCGAACAGCTCGAGGACAACCTCGGCGCCGGCGACGTCGTCATCACCGACGAGGACCGCGAACGCATCGACGCCGTCATCGCCCCCGGCGCCAACGTCGCGCCCTACTACGAGGCCGGCTGGCGATCCCACGACTACCGCATTCTCTGAGGGAGACGCAACGTGAGCGGAGAGTTCGCGCGAGCCATCGACAGAATGAAGGTGCTGATGGCTGAGTTGGAGGGTAGTGAGGAACGCCCATGGAGCGACTATGGCAAGGCGCCTCAGCAGGGTGTCTATGTCCTCTACGAGAACGGTGATGCTACCTACGTTGGCCGCTCCAACAGGATGCGAAGCCGCCTTCGAACCCATGGGGCGGAGAGCGCTGACCGGCATGGGGCCACGTTTGCCTTCAAGTTGCTGAAGCGGTGCTTAGGAGAGTCAAGCCTGACGGACGTACAGATTGAACAGCAGCATGGGGAGGAGTTTCGTAAGCGACGGGAGAAAGTCCGGGGTATGACTTTCCAGGCTGTCGCTATCGAGGACCAACTGGAGCAGACCCTCTTCGAGGTCTATGCCATTTTGGAGAAGGGCACGTACCCCCACCACAACGACTTCAAGACGCATTAGGAGCACCTGCCGAACGTGACGACCGACGCCCCCAGCCCCGCCGCCCTCGACGGCATCACCGTGCTCGACCTCACCGCCCACATCGCCGGGCCGTACTCGACCAAGCTGCTGGCCGACCTCGGCGCCCGCGTCGTCAAGGTCGAGCGGCCCGGGGGCGACCCCATCCGCGGCTCTGGTCCCTGGCTCGACGACGAGCCCGGCATCGAGCGCAGCGGCAGCTACCAGTTCCTCAACACCAACAAGGAGTCCATCGTCCTCGACCTGAAGTCGGAGGGTGGGCGCGAGGTGCTCGAACGCCTCCTCCCGAACGTCGATGTCGTCGTGACCAGCTACCCGCCGGCCGTCGCCGAGCGCCTCAACCTGACGCCCGACGCCCTCCGTGAGGTCTCCGACGTGAACGTGCTCTCGCTGACGAACTTCGGCTGGGAGGGCCCCTACCGCGACTACGCCCTCTCCGAGACGGTGCTCTTCGCGATGGGCGGCGAGATGTTCTCGCACGGCGCCGTGGGCCGCGAGCCGCTCAAGATGGGCGGCACCGCCTCGCTCGTCCAGTGCGGCGCGATGGCCGCCATCGGCGCCCTCGGCGCCGTCTACGCGACCGAGGTCCACGACATCACCCAGCGCGTCGACGTCTCCCTCTTCGACGTGCAGCTCAACAGCGTCGACCGGCGCAGCTCGGCCATCATGGCCTACCGCTTCTCCGGGCGGATCAACTCCAAGCCGATCATGGCCGGACCCTCGACCGGCGCGGGCGTCGTCGGCGTCTTCCCCTGCGCCGACGGCTACGTGGAGATGACCGCCTCCGCCGGTCCGTACTGGCGCCGGTTCGCCGAGATGATCGACCACCCCGAGTTCAACGATCCGAAGTGGAACGATCCCGCGTACATGAACTCCGACGAGGCCCGCGAGGAGATCGACGTCGCCCTCTACCCGTGGCTCGTGCAGCGCACCCGCGCGGAGATCTGGGAGGCCGCCCGCGATGCCCACGCCATCCTCGCGCCCCTCTTCACCGCCGCCGACCTGTACGAGGACCCCGTCTTCCGCGAGCGCGGCCTCTGGACCGAGGTCGAGCACGAGACGCTGGGAAGGTTCCCCATGCTGGGCCGCCCCTACATGCTCAGCGAGACGCCCTGGGCCATCCGTCGCGCTGCCCCCACCCTCGGCGAGCACACCGACGCCATCCTCGAAGAGGTCGGCTATGACGCAGCCGCCATCGACGCGCTCCGGCGCGCGGAGGCCGTCGCATGAGCGCCTACCTCCCGCTCGAAGGCGTCCGTGTGTGCGACTTCGCCTGCGTCTGGGCCGGCCAGACCGCCACGATGTACCTCGCCGACCTCGGCGCCGACTGCATCAAGGTCGAGAACCCGTACGTCTGGAACCCCGCCACCCGCGCCGCCGCCCCCGTCCTTCCCGCCCCCGTCGCCCAGATGCTCCCGCCCTGGATGGCCGGCCACCCGAACAACGACCCCGGCCCCCGCCCCTGGAACAACAGCCCCGCCTTCATCCACGTCATCCGCAACAAGCGCTCCTTCACGGTCGATAGCCGCCGTCCCGAGGGGCTCGCGGTCGTCAAGAGCCTCATCGCCATCAGCGACGTGCTCGCCGAGAACCTGGCGCGGGGCACGCTGGAGAAGCTCGGCCTCGACGACGACGCCATCCGCGCCGCCCGCCCCGACATCGTCATCCTCCACCTGCCTGCCTACGGGCGCACCGGCGCCTACGTCGAAGGCCGCGGCTACGGCGCGCACATCGACGGCGTGGCCAGCTCGACGATCCTGCGCGGCTATCGCGACTCCGCTCCCGAGACGAACATCCAGACCTTCGCCGGCGACTTCTTCGTGGGGATGCACGGTGGCCTCGCCATGCTCGCCGCCCTCCGCCACCGCCGCCGCACGGGCCGGGGCCAGACGATCGAGCTCGCCCAGGCCGAGTGCTCCGCCTCGATGTTCCCCCAGGCCGCGCTCGATGCCGCCTGGAACGGGCGCGCCGCCGGCTCCATCGGCAACCGCAGCACCGAGGGCTTCGCCCCCAACGGCGTATTCGCCGCCCGTGGCGAGGAGCGGTGGCTCGCCCTCAGCTGCCGCGACGACGCCGAGTGGGCCGCGCTCGTCGACTACCTGGGCCGCCCCGCCTGGGCGACGGCCCCCGGCCTCGAAACTGCCGAGGGCCGCCGCGCCGCCGAGGACGCCATCGAAGAGGAGCTTGCCGCCTGGATCGCCGCCCGCGACCGCGGCGAGCTGTTCCGCGAACTCCAGGAGGTCGGCGTCACCGCCGGACCGGTCCTCAGCGCGAAGGACGTGACCGAGGACCCGCACGCCGTCCGGTCGCCCGCCTTCCAGCGGCTGGAGGCCACCGAGGACTACCCCTCCACCGAGTTCCCCGCCCCGTCCTTCACCTTCTCCCGCTCCGACGTGACCATCCGCACCGCCCCCGCCCTCCTCGGCGAACACAACGACTACGTCTACCGCGAACTGCTCGGCGTCAGCGACGAGGAGTACGCGAAGCTCGAGGCCGACGGCCACATCACGACCACCTACGCCGACGAGGTGATGGGCCGCTAGGCCGGCAGCCAGTCCGTCAGGGCCAGCGCCAGCAGCGTCCCGAAGATGAGGTGCAGGCGCGCCGTCTGCACGAGCGTCGCGTTGAGCGCCCGTCCCCCCGTCCCGCCCGCCACCGCCCGCAGCGGCGCCACCGCGAACGGCAGGCTCGCGAGCACCAGCAGCACCCACGGCTCAACCCGCGTCGCCGGCCAGAGCGCGACCGCGACGCCGTAGGCCGCGAGCATGAGCAGCAGGTACCAGGCGCGTGTCCCCCGCTCCCCCAGCACCACCGCCAGCGTCGTCTTGCCCGCCGCCCGGTCCGTCTCGATGTCGCGCAGGTTGTTCGCCACGAGGATGGCCGTCACCGTGCACCCCACCGGAACCGCCGCCAGCCACACGAGCCCCGGCGCCGCCTCCGCCTGCACGAAGTACGTCCCCACCACCGCCACCATCCCGAAGAACCCGAACGTGAACGCGTCGCCGAGGGCGTGGTACCCCACCGGCCACGGCCCCCCCGTGTAGATGAGCCCCGCGACGATGCTCGCGAGCCCGATCACCACCACGATCCACCCCGCCGTCACCACCAGGTAGATGCCAGCGAAGAAGGCCAGCAGGAACGCCGCCCACATCCCGACCTTCATCTGCGCGGGCGTCAGCAGTCCTGTCTGCGTCGCCCGCGGGGGACCGAGCCGGTCGCCCGCGTCCGCGCCCCGCTCGAAGTCGAACACGTCGTTCGCGAAGTTCGCCCCGATCTGCAGGCAGATCGCCCCGAACAGCGCCGCGACGAACGGTCCCGCCGAGAACACGTCGTCGCCGATGGTCGCGCCCGTGCCGACCAGCACCGGCGCGACTGCCGCCGTCAGCGTCGGCGGGCGCGCCGCCGCCACCCACGCGCGGGCGCTGCCCGGCGCGGGCAGCGCCCGCTCGGCGCTCATGCCCGCACCGCCGTGATCGACTGCGCCGCCCCGCCGAGGTGGCTGCGCTTCTCGATGCTCGTGAAGCCCGCCCCGGCGAGCATGTCGCGCAGCCCCTCCCCGTCCGGGAGGTACGCCGCCGAGGCCGGCAGGTAGCGGTAGGCGCGGCCGTCGCTCAGCAGCGCCCCGAGAGCCGGCACGACCCGCTGGAAGTACACGCCGTGCCCCAGCCGCAGCAGCCTCGAACGCGGCTCGTCGACCTCCAGCAGCCCGACGCGCCCGCCCGGTCGCAGCACCCTTGCCAGTTCGTCCAGCACGGGAGGGATCGCGACGAAGTTGCGTAGCGCGAACCCCGACACCGCCACCGACACGCTGCCGCTCGCCAGCGGCAGCCGCAGCGCGTCCCCGCGCACGAGCGTGACCGCCTCGGGGCAGCGCTCGCGCGCTGCCGCCAGCATCGCCCCCGCGAAATCGAGCCCGATGACGCGCGCGCCCCGCTCCCGCGCCATCAGCGCGAAATCGCCGGTCCCGCAGGCCAGGTCGAGCACCGTGTCGCCGCCGTCGACGCCCAGCGCGTCGATGAGCGAGCGCCGCCAGCGCTGGTCGAACCCCAGCGTGATGATGCGGTTCATGCGGTCGTAGGAAGGCGCGATGCGGTCGAACATCGACCGTACGGCCGCGGCCTTCTCGTCCGCCTCCGGCAGCGCGTCCATGCCCGCGATCCTACGGGCAGGCTAGGACTCGGGCTCCTTCCCGTGGTCCCAGAGCTCCGTGCCGCGCCACTCGCGGTCACGCCACTTGAGCGCCTCGCGCAGGCCGTCCGCCTCGACCCGCTCGCGGAAGCCCGGCCGCCCGTCGATGAAGGCCGTGTACACGTCGAACTCCGCCGCCGAGTGGATCGCCGGCTGCAGCCCCTGGATCTCCATCCAGCGGTTCACCGAGTGCTTGTGCAGGATGTTCACCTCGAGCGGGATGCGCATGATCTTGCGCGCAAAGTGGAGGGTCGCTTCTTCCAGCTCCTCCTCGGGCACGGCCTTGTTCACGAGGCCCCACTCGTCGGCGGTCTTCCCGTCGATGAGCTCGCCCGTCATGAACAGCTCTTTCGCGCGCCGGTAGCCGACCGTCCACGGCCAGAGGGAGAGCGTGCGCAGCGTGCCCATGTGCCGCCCCGCGATGTGCCCGAACTTCGCCGTCTCCGTGCACACGACGAAGTCGAACATCGAGATCAGCTCCGTCCCGCCCGAGATGCAGTGTCCGTGGACCTGCGCGATCGTCGGCTTGCGCGTGTTGAACAGCCGCAGGTAGCGGTCGACCGAGTCGATCATCGTGCGGCGCGAGCGCCCCACGCTCTGCTCGCGCAGGATGTCGCCGGGCGAGCCCGGCTCCACCGTGCGGCTCGACGCGAGGTCGTACCCCGCGCAGAACGAGCGTCCCGCGCCCCGCAGCAGGAGCACGTACGCGTGCGGGTCGTCCTCGAAGTGGTCGAGGAAGTCGAAGAACTCGTCCAGCAGGTCGGCCGAGAGCGCGTTCAGCGCCTGCGGCCGGTTCAGCGTCACGCGGACGACGCCCTCCGCCTCCTCGAGCGGCTCCACGATGATGTTTTCGTACTCCGGGTAGCTCATGCCGTTGCTCCTCTGTGTCTGTGTTCGGTTGGGTCCGGTCAGCCCGGGTTGATCTCGATGAGCGCGCCGTCGCGGTCCGTCTGCCGGGCGATGTAGCCGAGGATCTCGCGCCACAGCCCCTCCGCCACGTCGCCGCGTTCCGCCGGAAAGGCCTCGACGATGGCGTCGACGAGCGTCCGCAGGCGCGCGTTCTCCGCCGTCAGCTCCTCCGCTGCCGGCCACTCCCGCGCCTCTCCCGGCGCGAGGTCGACCGACGCCAGCGCGTCCGCCAGCGTCGCGTCCCCGCCCCGCGCCTCCGCCGCGGCCGCGAGCACGCCGCGCAGGTCGGCATTCTCCTCGACCGCCAGCGCGTGCTCTTCCTCCAGGCGCTGCTTCAGGTGCTCCAGCGCCCAGAGCATGTTGCCCGCGATGCGCTTCCCCCACGGCGTCTGCAGCTCGGGAATCAGGTCGGCCCGCAGGTTGTACTGGAGCCCTTCGACGATCTCCGCTGGCGTCGGTCGCATGTCTAGGCCGCGTCCTCGCGCACGATGCGCTCCATCCGCCGCAGGAACGAGCGCGGCGCCGCCATCCCCAGCACGAGCGTCTGCGTCTTGCGCATCTCGCCGGTGCTGAAGCGGTTCACCGCCGCCAGGCAGGCCGAGACCGCCCAGTACGACTGGAAGACCGTGTAGAAGCGCATGTTGTCGCGCCGGATGGGAAGGCCGCTCAGCTCCCCGTAGCGCGCGATCAGCCCCTCCACCACCTCGTCCCCCACGATCGGCCGCACCATGAAGTCGAGGTAGGCCAGGTCCGACATCGGGTCGCCGATGAAGCCCGACTCCCAGTCAAGCGAGGCGACCACGCGGTCGTCGCGGAACAGGACCTGTCCCGGCCCCACCTGCCCCTGCCCCAGCACGATGCGGTCCACCTCCGTGGGGAGGTTCCGCTTCAGCCAGGCCATCGTCGCCGTCATCACGGGCTGCGGTTCGAGCAGCTCGCGCTTCGTCGCCCGCTCCCAGCGCTCGACCACCATGCGCGCGCACTCGGGGCCGTCCTTGGGCGCTCCCAGGAACGAAAGCCCCATCGCCTCCCAGTCCAGCTCGTGCTGGGCCGCGAGGATCTCGACGAAATGGTCGAGGACCGCCCGCTGGCCTTCGGGCGGGAGGCCGCGGAAGTCGGTGTCGCCCTCCACGCGCTCGCGGATGACGAAGTCCTCGCCGGCCCAGGAGTGGTCGCGTTCGTACCAGTAGTTGGCGGGCACGGGAACGGGCGTGTCCTGGAGCGCGCGGAAGATGCGGTACTCCTTCTCCAGGCTCGCCTCCTCGTCGCGGAAGCAGGTGCTCTCGTTCGCGCGGAACATGAGCTGCTTCGAGACGGGCGCCTGCCCCTCCCAGTCTGCGTCGAAGAACCACATCGAGCGCGAGTTGCCCCCCGGCGAGCGCGCCACGTTGTGAATCGACACGTTGCGCACCCCGGGCAGCCGCTCGGACAGGTACGCGCGCAGGATCTCGGGAAGCCGCTCGATCGTGTCCGGTTCCACGCCGCCCTCCTCTGGGCTGCGCGGAGTATAGGCGTTGAATGCGCCCCGGTGGCAGGCGCAGCCCGTCGCGGGCTACGTGCGTTGGGAACGGTGAATGGGAAAGGTCAGGCGACTACCAGTTGCGGTCGCGGCCGCCACCACCGCCGCCGCCGCCGCCACGCTGCGGACCACGCGAGCGGAAGCAGTCGCTGCAATACACGGGACGGTCGCCCCGCGGCTGGAAGGGAACGCGCGCCTCGCGGCCGCACTCGGCGCAGACGGCGCTGAACATCTCGCGGTTGCTGTCGTAGCTGCGGTAGCCGCCGCCGCCGCCACCGCCGCCGCCCTCGCCACGGGCGGCCTTGCGCGCGGCCCGGCACTCCGGGCAGCGGCGCGGCTCATTGGTGAATCCGCGGGACTGGTAAAACTCCTGCTCGCCCACCGTAAAGGTGAACTGCGCGCCGCAGTCCGAGCAGGTGAGCGTCCGATCGACGAACGATGTCATGTGATTGCCTCCGGGGCGTGTGCTGGGTTCCGGCGGCAATCGACGTGTGAGCGGGTATCTCTCATGGGGACGATCTGACGCGCTGACCTCTTTGGGAGCATAGCACGGGCCGTGCCTCTGGTCCGGCAGGCCCGCAAACCGCCCCGTGCTTGCGCCAGCCCCGGCAAACTGCGAGTGTTAGGCGCTCGTCCGGCCAAGCCCAGTTTCGGGCGCCCGGCGGAGCCCAGAACCGTATGGAGGGCGAAGTGCCCGGAGTCGAAGACCACGAAACCGTCTCAATCTACCCGCTGGATGACCAGCAGCTCGAAGACCTGCTCAACGGTGTCGGTGAATGCACCTTCAACTGGGGCACCAAGGATGGCTGGCCCGTGGGCGTCATCATGTCGTTCCTCTTCAAGGACGGGCGCTTCTGGATCACCGCCGGCGCCCACCGTCACCGCATCTCCGCCGTCCGCCGCGACCCCCGGGTCTCCGTCGTCGTGAGCGGCGCCGCCGGCGGTCCCGGCTACACCGGCCCCTTCGGCGCGGCCACCGCCAAGGGCCGCTGCATCATCCACGAGGATCGCGAGACCAAGGACTGGTTCTACCCCGAGTTCGCCGCCAAGCTGAACCCGACGAACCCCGAGGCCGCGGCCGCCTTCGTGCAGACCCTCGACTCGCCCCTGCGCGTCGTGCTCGAGGTCGTTCCCGAGAAGTGGATCCTGTTCGACGGCGCGAAGTTCGGCGCCGATGCCGCCGGTACCCTCCCCGACGATCAGAAGGGCCCGATGCTCAGCGCCGACGCCGAGCGCATGCCCGCCGAGCTGAAGCGCCGGGGCATCTCCTAGCGGCCGGTGCAAGCGGGCATCCACGTCGCCAACTTCACCTGGCAGGGCGGCCCCGCCGAGATGGGGCCGCGCCTCGCCGACCTCGGAGCCGTCTCCGAGGATGTGGGCTGCACGCGCCTCTCCTTCATGGACCACCTCTTCCAGATTGGGTGGATCGGCGCCCCCGAGCTGGACATGCTGGAGGGCTACACGGCACTCGGCTTCGTCGCCGGGCGCACGTCCACGATCCGCCTCGGCCTGCTCGTCACGGGCGTGACCTACCGCCACCCCGGCGTGCTCGCCAAGCAGATCAGCACGCTCGACGTGCTCTCCGGCGGGCGCGCCTGGCTCGGCATCGGCGCAGCCTGGAACGAGCAGGAGCACGTCGGCCTCGGCGTGCCCTTCCCGCCCCTCGGCGAGCGCTTCGAGCGGCTGGAGGAGGCCATCCAGATATGCCTCCAGATGTGGGGTGACGACGACGGCCCCTTCGAGGGCAAGCACTACCAGCTCGCTGAGACGCTCAACGTCCCCCGGGCCATCAGCCAACCCCACCCGGAGCTGCTGATCGGCGGACGCGGCGAGCGCAAGACCCTGCGCCTCGTCGCCCGCTACGCCGACGCCTGCAACCTCACCAGCAGCGAGGTCGAGGAGGTCCGGCACAAGTTCAACGTCCTCCGCGCCCACTGCGAGACCGAGGGGACCGACTACGACCGCATCGAGAAGACCGTCGCCTGGACCGGCCCTTCCCTTGACTCGGGCGAGGAGCGCGAGCGCTTCCTCGACCGCATGGCCGAGTTCGCCGCCGAGGGCGTGACCACCGTGACGATCACGCCCTACAGCGACGATCCCGCCGCCGAGGTCGGGCGCTGGGAGCCCCTCATCCAGCGCCTCGCCGACCTGTAGCGCCCCGCCCCGCCCCACGGCTGCGGCTGCGAGCGGCGCGCGTTACGATCGCACCGTTGCGCGCCGGCGTGAGCGGGCGCGTTTGATCTGACCCCGGGAGCACCCCCCAGGAGTACCCATGAAGCTGGCCAAGCGGGTCGAAGAGCTGCCCCCCTACCTCTTCGCCCAGATATCCAAGGTCATCGCCGCCAAGAAGGCCCAGGGCATCGATGTCGTCACCTTCGGCATCGGCGACCCCGACCTCCCCACGCCCCCCAACATCCTCGACCGGCTCCACCGCGCCGCCGACAACCCCGCCAACCACCGCTACCCCGAGTCCGAGGGCCTGCCCGAGTTGCGCCAGGCCATCTCCGGCTGGTACGAGCGCCGCTTCGAGACCTCCTTCGACCCCGAGCGCGAGTGTCTCGCCCTCATCGGCTCGAAGGAGGGCATCGCCCACATGGCGCTCACCCTCATCGACCCCGGAGATGTCGCCCTCGCCACCGACCCCGGCTACCCCGTCTACGAGATCGGCACCATGTTCGCCGGCGGCGTCACCATCAAGCTGCCGCTCACCCGCGAATCCGGGTGGAAGCCCGACCTCGACGCCATCCCCGAGGACCTCGCCGCCAAGGCCAAGGTCCTCTGGCTGAACTACCCCAACAACCCCACCGGCGCCGTCGCCGATGTCGCCTTCTTCGAGAAGGTCGTCGCCTGGGCGAAGGAGTACGACGTCTCCATCTGCCACGACAACCCCTACTGCGACGTGGCCTACGACGGCCACCGGCCCATCTCCATCTTCCAGGCGCCCGGCGCCCGCGACGTCGCCATCGAGTTCAACTCGTGGTCGAAGATCTACAACATGACCGGCTGGCGCATCGGCATGGCCGTCGGCAACGGCGAGCTCGTCGACGCGCTCATGCGCGTCAAGTCGAACATCGACAGCGGCATCCCCCAGGCCATCCAGGAGATGGCGATCGAGGCCGTCGAAGGCCCCCAGGACGTCATCGACGAGCACAACGCCATCTACCAGCGCCGCCGCGACCGCATCGTCGAGGCGCTGCGCACGATCGGCCTTGATGTCGACGTGCCGAAGGCCTCGCTCTACGTCTGGGCCAAGCTCCCCGACGGCATCACGAGCGGCGACTTCGCCGCCCGCGTCATCGACGAGTGCGCCGTCGTCGTCACCCCCGGCCGCGGCTACGGCCTCAACGGCGAGGGCTACGTCCGCCTCTCCGTCACCACCCCCGACGACCAGGTCGAGGAAGGCTGCCGGCGCCTGGAGGAGTGGAAGGGCTTCTAGCGCTTGCCGACGCTCGTTCGCGAAGGGCCATACCGGTTCTACTTCTACAGTCACGAACCGAACGAGCCCCCGCACGTGCATGTCGATCGGGACGCTGACTCGGCCAAGTTCTGGCTGCGGCCCGTTGCACTGGCGGCTAACTACGGCTTCCGCCCCGTCGAGCTCCGACGAGTCGAGAGACTTGTGGAACGCTATGCGACAATGCTCCTTGAGGCTTGGGATGAGCGTTTCGGAACCTAGGGCTGGAGAGAAGGTGCAAGACGTACGCGTGTCTGAGGACACGCTCACGGTCGATCTGCTCGATGGACGCACAATCTCCGTTCCTCTCGCCTGGTACCCGCGCCTTCTTCATGCCACGCCGGCCCAGCGGGATAACTGGCAAGTTGCCGGCGGTGGCTTCGGGATATATTGGCCCGACATCGATGAGGATCTGAGCACAGAGGGTCTCCTGCGCGGAGCTCCTGCTCCCCGGGAGTCGACCCCGGCGTAGCGACGGCTTCTCCCGGGGCGCCGGCGCCTGGCGGACTGGAAGGGCTTCTAGCGCCGCCTACTCGCCGCCGCCCGCCTCGATCGTGACCTCGCCCGTGTAGGCGTCGTTCAGCCAGAGCAGGATGCGCCACGTGAACTCCGTGCCCCAGACCAGGGGCACGTGGCCCCCGCCCCTGATCGTCCACAGCTCGTGGACCGTGCCCGCCGCGCAGCCCTCTCGCCAGCGCTGGATGCTCGTCTCCGCGCCCTCCACGAACACGTCCGTGTCGATCGGCGTCAGCTCCTCGGCGGCGTTGAGGTCGCAACCGGCGCGTTCCGCCCAGCGCAGCACGCTCTCCTCCGCGCCGGGCACGGATTCCGTCCATCCCAGCGGACCCTTCAGAGGCCCGCCCCTGTAGCGGATGACCTGGTCGCGGTCGCCGTGGATCTGCAGCACGGAAACCGCCGAGGGGGCGCGGCAGTCGCCCGCGTTGGCGTACGTTCCGCCCGCGAGGCTCACGATCGCGGTCAGCCCCGGGATCGCCTCGCACGCCAGCCGGTAGGCCATGAACCCGCCGTTGGAGTGCCCCACCGCGAACACCTTGTCGAAGGTCGCGTGCGCCTGCGCCTCCTCGATGAGTCCCCGGAGGTACCCCGCGTCGTCCACACCGGTCTTGAGCATGTCGCAGCACTCGGCCGTCCCGTTCCAGAAGCCCTCGCCCTCCGGGTCCTCCGTGCCGTCCGGCAGGACCAGGCCGAACCCCAGCTCGTTCACGAGCGCTGCGAACTGGAAGTAGGCGTCCGCGCCCTCGCCGCTGCTGCCGTACCCGTGCAGCAGCAGCACGAGCGGGCGCGGCTCGGAGCGGTCGGCGTCCCGCGGGACCAGCAGCGCCGCCGGACGCTCGCTGCCGCCGATCGCGATCCGCGACGGGCCGTCCGGGCTCTCCCAGCCCCTCCCTCCCTCTTCTGGTTCCTTCTCCGACTTCTCATCCTCATCCGCGGGCTTCGTGGCCGTCGCCTTCGCCTTGGGAGCCGGGGTTGTGGTTGGCGTCGCGGATACCGTTGGAGTGGGGGAAGGCGATTCCTGCTGCGGCGCATCGTCATCGCCGCCGCAACCGGCGAGCAAGCAGCAGACCAATGCTCCCGCGAGGAACGTCGCGAACGAACGCATCGCGCCATCCTAGGTGGCGGCGGTGTTCCGGTCCGCCGGCGATGGGCTAAGCTGGCTTGATGGCGAAACGCCTCCACTCCACTGCCCCCACGCGTGATCGCGCCTATCTCGTCGCCGTGGACTCCCCCGGGGCCGTCCTGCCCGCGCGCGAGTCGCTCGCCGAGCTCGCTGAGCTCGCCCGCACTGCCGGCGCGAAGGTCGTCGGCAGGGCGATCCAGCGGCGCTCCACGCCCCAGCCCGCGACCTACATCGGCAGCGGCAAGCTTCAGGAGGTCGCCGGCGCCTGCATCGAGAAGCGCGCCAACACCGTCATCTTCGATGACGAGCTCTCACCTTCCCAGCAGCGCAACCTGGAGGAACGGCTCCAGCTCAAGGTCATCGACCGCACCGCCCTCATCCTCGACATCTTCGCGATGCGCGCGAGCACACGGGAGGGCCGCCTCCAGGTCGAGCTGGCCCAGACCGAGTACCTGTTGCCCCGCCTGCGCGGCCAGTGGAGCCACCTCGAACGGATGGAGGGCGCCATCGGCCTGCGCGGTCCCGGCGAGACCCAGATCGAGACCGACCGCCGCCTCGTCCGCCGCCGCATGAGCAAGCTCAAGAAGGATCTCGAACAGGTTCGCGTCCAGCGCGAGCTGTACCGGCGAAAGCGCCGCCGCTCGGGCGTTCCCGTCGTCGCCCTCATCGGCTACACGAACGCCGGCAAGACGACGCTCATGCGCGCCCTCTCCGGCGCCGACCAGCGCGCCGAGGACAAGCTCTTCGCCACCCTCGACCCCGTCACGCGGCGCATGGCGCTTCCCTCGGGTCGCCCCTCCCTCCTTACCGACACCGTCGGCTTCATCCAGAAGCTCCCCACCCAGCTTGTCGCCTCCTTCCGCGCGACCCTCGAGGAGCTGGAGGAAGCCGACGTGCTCCTGCACGTCGTCGATGTCTCCCACCCCCACGCCGGCACCCAGGCCGAGACCGTCGAGAGCGTCCTCCGCGACCTGAGCGTGCTCGGCCGCCCCACCATCGTCGCCCTCAACAAGATCGACGCCCTCACCTGCGACGACGGCTCCCTCCCCGCGTCCGAGGCCGACGCGCGCGAACTCCTCGACGGCGCCGGACCCGTCCCCGGCGACGTGCGCCACATCTCCGCGAGCAGGGGCTGGGGTATCGACGCCCTCCGCACCGCCATCGACACCGCTCTCGACGGCCGTCCCGGCCTCCCCGCCAACGCCGCACCCGCCCTTGCGCACAGCGGCTGACCGGCGGTAGAACTCGGGCGTGCCCGACCACCCCGACGGTGTCCCCCTTCCCCACCCCGACGGCCCCCTGGCGGGTTACCGCGTCATCGACCTCGCCGACGAGAAGGGCCAGCTCTGCGCCCGCCTCCTCGCCGAGCTGGGCGCGGACGTCATCAAGGTCGAGCCCCGCGCCGGCGACCGCACGCGCGCCAACGGCCCCTTCTTCCGCGACGAGGAGGGCCGCGAGTCCAGCCTCTACTGGTGGGCCATGAACGCCGGCAAGCGTTCCGTCACCTGCGAGCTGCGCCTTGAGCCGGGCCGCGACCTGTTCCACCGCCTCGTCGCCGGGGCCGACGCCATCATCGAGACGAGCGCACCCGGCACGGCGAAGGACATCGGCGCCGACCCCCGCACGCTCCAGAAGGTGAACCCCGGCGCGGTCGTCGTCAGCATCACGAACTACGGCCAGACCGGCCCCGCCCGTAACCTCCCCGCCACCGACATCGTCGGGTCGGCGATGGGCGGTCACATGTACCTCAACGGCAGCGACGAACGCGGCCCCGTCCGTACCACCACGCCGCAGGCCTACGCCCAGGTGAACCTGCAGGCGGCTGTCGGCGCCGTCATCGCGCTCTACGCTCGCGGCGCTAACGACGGGGTCGGCCAGCACGTCGATGTCTCCATGCAGGAGTCCATGGCCAACGCCATGGACAACGCCCAGCAGACCTGGGACATCCTCCAGATCAACAACCGCGGGCCCGGCTCCGGCCGCATGGTCGGCGGACGCGTGGGCCCGCGCTACATCTACGAGGCCGCCGACGGCTGGGTGGCGGCGCTCGGACTGGGCGGGCTCATTGGGCCGAACTCCGCCGTCATGATCGACTGGCTCGACCAGACCGGCGAGGCCGGCCCCCTCACCTCCCCCCACTGGCGCGAGCGGCTCTCCGTCGTGCAGCCCCTGGAGGATGGCGAGCAGGAGCTGGTCGTCGGCCTCCTGCAGGAGTTCTGCCGCACCCGCCGCAAGGACGACCTCGTGCGCGAGGCGCAGGCGCGGGGCGCGGGCTGGGCGCCCGTCTACAGCCCCCGTGAGATCGTCGAGAGCGACCAGCTCGCGGCTCGCGACTACTGGGTCCAGGTGCGCCACGAGGACATCGGCGAGACGTTCGTCTATCCCGGCGCGCCGTGGAAGCTCTCCGGCACACCCTGGAAGCAGCGCGGCCGCGCCCCCCACCTCGGCGAGCACAGCGCCGAGGTTTACGGCGAGGTTCTCGGGCTGGAACCGGACGAAATCACGAAGCTGCGGCGTAGCATGGTGATCTGAGATGGCGAGCAACGGGAGCAAGCCGAAGCCCTTCGAAGGCCTGCGCGTCACCGACCTCTCCTGGGTCGGCGTTGGCCCCACCGTCGCCAAGTACCTGGCCGACCATGGCGCCGAGGTCATCCGCGTCGAGTCCGCCACGCGCATGGAGACCCTGCGCGGCGCCGGGCCCTTCACCAACAACTTCCCCCACTACGACAACTCCGGGTACTACGCGAACTTCAACAGCTCGAAGTTCGGCGTCACCATCAACCTCAAGCACGAGCGCGGCAAGGAGCTCCTGAAGCGCCTCGTCGCCGTCTCCGATGTCGTCACGGAGTCGTTCACGCCCGGTTCGCTGAAGAAGCTCGGGCTCGACTACGAGGAGCTGCGCAAGGTCCGCCCCGACCTCGTCATGATCTCGATGCCCCTCTTCGGCCAGACCGGCCCCTGGGCGCACTACATGGGGTACGGCCACGTCCTCCAGGCCGCTTCCGGCTTCAACCACCTGACCGGCTGGCCCGACGGCGAGCCCATCGGCACGGGCGTCGCCTACACGGACTTCCTCGTGCCCCACATGGGCGCCATCGCCCTCGTCGCCGCCCTCGATTACCGCCGCCGGACGGGGAAGGGCCAGTACATCGACTTCTCGCAGTTCGAGGGCGCCATCCACGCCCTCGGCCCCAGCATCCTCGAATGGACCGCGAACGGCCGCGAGGCCGAGCGCCTCGGCAATCGCGACCCCGAGGCCGCGCCCCATGGCGCCTACCGCTGCAAGGACGGCCGCTACGTCGTCATCGCCTGCTTCACCGAGCAGGAGTGGGAGGGCTTCCGCGCCGCCATCGGCCGGCCCGACTGGACCGACCTTGAGCGCATGCGCCGCAAGTGGTCGCGTCTCGACGAGCAGAAGGAGATCGACCGGCACGTCGAGTTCTGGTGCGCCGAGCGGACCGCCGCGCAGGCCTACAAGGCGATGCGCGAGCACGGCGTCCCCTCCGGCATCGTCAAGTCGCCCGAGGAGATGCACCGCGACCCGCAGCTCAAGCACCGCGGCCACTACGCCGTCCTCGATCACCCCACGATGGGCGCCCGCACCTACGACTCGCCCGCCTTCCGCCTCTCGAAGACGCCCGGCGGCCCCTGGAAGGCCGCGCCGCTGCTCGGTGAGGACACCGAGCGCGTGCTCAAGGCCACGCTCAACCTGAGCGATGAGGAGTTCACGGAACTGCTCGTGGAGGGCGCGCTGGAGTAGAAGCGGACGGGTGGCCGGCTAGCCTTCGGTCTCGCCCTCGGCGCCTTCGGGTTCGGTCTCGCCTTCACCCTCGCCCTCGACCGGCTCCTCGGCCGCGGGCGCCTCGCCCGGAAGGGGCGCGCCCTCCTCGATGATGAGGAAGCCGATCATCGTGTCGGGATGCACGTCGCACCAGAAGGCGTAGCGTCCCGGCGGCGGCGTCGTGAAGGTGAAGGTGTGCTGCACGATGCCCGTCGCGAGCTCCGTCCGCACGGCCGTCCCGTCGTCCTCGCAACCGGCGATGCAGCCTTCCAGGACCTCCGCGTCTAGCCGCGCTTCTTCTCCCTGGAAGAAGATGATGTTGTGGGCGACGGAGTCGTCCTGGTTGTCGAGCGTCATCGTGAACTCGACGCCCGGCGGCAGCGTGATCTCCTCGTAGTCGAAGTCGCTGGCCTTGATCGTGATGGTGTCCAGGAACGGGCCAAGCTGGACCGGGACGAAACCGCCGCCCTCGCCGGCTCCCGCCTCGCTCGCGAACAGGTTGAGCCCCGCGCCCACGGCGAACCCGCCGACCAGCAGCGCCCCGAACAGCGAGACGGCCGCGCCCATGCTGAAGCGCACCGTCGTGTCCTTCGTGTCGCGCACGACCTGCATGTCGAACGTCTGCGGCGAGCCCGCCACCACCTCGTCCGGGTGCTGGCTGATCAGGTCGAGGATGGCCCGCTCCGTCTCTTCGAACGCGGCCAGGTCGTCGGCCGTCGACCATGTCGTCTCGACGATGACCTGCGAAGGGCCCTCCTCGGCGCTGGAGACGTTGATGCGGAGGTCCTCGAAGCCGGGCGCCGCGCGCAGGTCGTCGTGCGCGTTCTGGATGGCGTCGATGACGCCGCCCTCTCCGACAGCTGTATCAAGCTGGCCCTCGGCGATGGCGAAGGTGATGACCTGGGTGCGGCGCGCGCCCTGGCGTGCGTGCTCTTCCTGCTCGCGCGCCTTCTGGCGCATGCGGCCGTCTTCGTAGGCCCAGCCGGCCACCGAGAAGAGCGTGATCGCGGCCGAGGCGCCCAGCAGCGGACCGCTCAGGCTGCGCTGGTCCTCGACCCGCGCCCACCAGACAAGGGTCGCCGTGAGCAGCATGATCGCGAGCCCCGCCACGAACGGCCAGATGCTCGGATCCGGCAGATGGACGTCGGGCCCGACGTGGGCTTCGTGCTCGCTGCTCTCGTGCTCCAAAGTCCTTCGTCCTTGTTAGCTACTTGATGATGTAGAGAACGGTGAAGAGGGCAATCCACACAACGTCGACGAAGTGCCAGTACATCGACGACGCCTCGACCGCCTCGTGGTTCTCTGCCGTGAACTGTCCGCCGAGCGCCCGCACCGTCACGACTGCGATGAAGAGCGCGCCTCCCGCGACGTGAGCGCCGTGGAAGCCGGTCAGCGTGTAGAAGGTCGTGCCGTAGATGGTGTCGTCGGCGCGGAAGTGAAGCTGCGTGTAGTCGTACAGCTGCGCCGCGAGGAAGACGATGCCCAGCGCCAGCGAGATGAACAGGCCCCAGAGCATGCCGCCCTGGTTGCCCTTCTGGATCTGCCACACCGCGTACTGCATCGTGACCGAGCTGAGCACGAGGATGCCCGTCGAGATCGCCGGCAGCAGCACCTCGAGCTCCAGGTGCACGCCCTCGGCGATCTGCTCAGGGGTGAGCGGCGGCGGCCACGCCGGCGCGTCGGCGCGCGCGATGAAGTACGCCGCGAAGAGCCCGCCGAAGAACATCACCTCGGAGGCGAGGAACAGGATGAACCCGAGCATCGAGTTCGTCATGCCTTGCCGTTCCGCCGTGCCGTGAGCAGCCATGGTCAGTGCGCCCCGTCACCGTGCCGCGCGTCGAAGAGCGGGCGCTCCGAGCGCACCGGCGGCAGGCTGTCGAAGTTGTAGTCGGGCGGGGGCGAGGTCGTCGCCCATTCGAGCGTGTTCCCCTCCCAGGGATCGTCCGGCTGGTCCTTGGGCCGCATGAAGGCCATGACCACCGCGATCAGGAACGGGATCATGCTCACCGCGATGAGGAAGGCCCCGCCCGTCGAGAGCATGTTCAGCGCCTCCCAGCCCGCGCTGTCGGCGTAGACGGCGATGCGTCTCGGCATCCCATCGAGCCCGAGCATGTGCATCGGGAAGAAGGCCACGTTGAAGCCCACGAACATGAGCGCGAAGTGGAGCTTCCCGAGACGCTCGTTCAGCTGCCGCCCCCAGATCTTCGGGAACCAGTAGTAGAGCCCGCCGAAGACCGCGAAGACCGAGCCTCCGAAGAGCACGTAGTGGATGTGCGCCACCACGAAGTACGTGTCGTGCAGGGCGAAGTCGACGGGCACGGCGGCGCTGTAGGTGCCGTTGATGCCGCCGATCAGGAACATGCTGACGAAGCCGATCGCGAACAGCATGGGCGTCGGGAACGAGATCGAGCCGCCCCAGAGCGTGCCCAGCCAGTTGAAGATCTTGACCCCCGTCGGCACGCCGATCATGAAGGTCATGAAGCCGAAGAAGGGCAGCAGCACCGAGCCCGTGGTGAACATGTGGTGCGCCCACACGCTGAACCCCAGCCCGCCGATGCCGATGGTGGCGAAGACGAACGCCTTGTAGCCGAAGAGCGGCTTGCGCGAGAACACGGGCAGGATCTCCGAGACGATGCCCATGCCCGGCAGGATCATGATGTAGACGGCCGGGTGCGAGTAGAACCAGAACACGTTCTGCCAGAGCACCACGTTGCCGCCGCCGTTCGGATCGAAGAACTGGCCGCCGTAGTTCCGGTCGATGAACAGCATCACGAGCGCGGCCGCCAGCACCGGTGTCGCCAGCAGCTGCAGGAGCGCCGTGACCAGCATCGTCCAGCAGAAGATCGGCATGCGGAACATCGTCATGCCGGGCGCCCGCATCCGGAACATCGTCACGAGGAAGTTGGCCGCGCCGATCGTCGAGGACATGCCCAGCACGATCACGGCGATGATCCACATGTCCATGCCCACGCCCGTCTGCTGCGCGAGCGGGCTGTAGGCGGTCCAGCCGCCGTCCGCCGCGCCGCCATCGACGATGAAGCCGGCGAACATGAGGATGCCGGCGGGAGGCAGCATCCAGAACGAGAGCGCGTTGATGCGCGGGAAGGCCATGTCGGCCGCCCCGATCTGGAGCGGCACCAGGTAGTTCCCGAAGCCCGCCCAGACCGGAATGATGAACAGGAACAGCATCGCCGAAGCGTGCATCGTGAAGATCTGGTTGTAGGCGTCGTTCCCGACGAACGAGTTATCGGCGACCGCCAGCTGCGTGCGCACCAGCAGCGCCAGGATGCCGCCCACGGCGAAGAAGAAGAGCGTGAAGTACAGGTAGAGGATGCCCAGCCGCTTGTGGTCGACGGTCATGATCCAGTCGAGCACGGCCGGCCGGTGGTAGCCGCTCAGCTGTGGAACTGCGACGGTTGCCATCGGGCCTCCTCAGTCTCCCTGCGTCCCCGAGGACGACACGCGTGCCTCATCCCCGAGCTGGCGGGCCGCCTCCGCGGCGACCCAGGCGTCGAATTCGTCTCGCTCCACCACCCGCACGACGAAGCGCATGAGGGCGTGGTTCGTGCCGCAGAGCTCCGCGCACTGCGCGCTGAAGTCACCCGTCTTCACCGCGGTCACGGTGAACGAGTTCACGCGGCCGGGGATCAGGTCGAGCTTGTAGAGGAAGTCCACCACATAGAAGGAGTGGATCACGTCGTTGGACTTGAGCAGGAACTCCACCGGCTCGCCCTTGGGCATGTACAGGATGGGGTCGTTCGCCGGTGTGCCGATGACGGCGATCGTGCCCTCGGCGTTCGGGTCCGAGTTCGTTCCGAGATCGTTCAGCTTGTAGGCGAACTGCCACGAGAACTGGAACCCCGTGACCTCGATCGTGAGCGCCTTGTCTTCCGCCTTGTCGTCGATCTGGACGAGCGTGATCATCGAGATGGTGAAGAGCCCGATCACGATGAGGACGGGCACGCCCACCATCGCGAGCTCGATCTTGCCGCCCCCGTGGAACTGCTCCGGAAGCTCATCGTTCGTACGGCGGTAGCGGATCATCGCGTAGACCAGCGCCGCTGCCACGAGCACGAACACGACCAGCCCCGCGATCGTCACGATCCAGAACAGATCGTTCATCTTGTGCGCTTCTTCGGTGATGCCCCTGGGCTGGATGGAGTCGGCGCAGCCCGACGCCAGCAGGGCGAGCAGACCGGCCGCCGTCGCTCCTGCGAGGAGGCGCACACGACGACGCAACGACATGCGGAGCATCTCGCTGCCTCCTCGCCTCACCCTCGTGTGTATCGCCCCGCGAGCGCTCCTGGAAACGTCTTGCGTGGGAGATTGTGAATCGTGGCGCAAACCGATTTTGGTTGTACGCCGGGCGCTTCATGGTGTCAACTCAGGGAGCCCGTTTCGGGCCTCCCGCGGCGCCCCGCGGGGCTCCCCGCCGCGCGCCGGAGGCCGGGTGCGGAGGGGAAGGTGATCAGCGGGCCTGTAAGCCGGATTCTGTGCCCTCCGGTGGGTCGGCCGGAGGGCGGCGATCATCTATCTGGGCGCCGCATCGCTGCGACGCTCACGCGGCCTACCCGGGAGTTCGAACGGGCCGGGCGCCCTTCTCCCCTATTCGGCCTTGCTCCGGGCGGGGTTTGCACGGCTGCCCCGTCTCCGGGACACCGGTGCGCTCTTACCGCACCATTTCACCCTTACCCGCAGCACGCGGGCGGTATGTTTCTGTTGCACTTTCCGTCGGCTTGCGCCGCCCAGGCGTTACCTGGCGCCCTTGCCCGGCGGAGTCCGGACTTTCCTCGCCAGAATGCGAACATCCCGGCGCGACCGCCCGGCCCACTGATCGCGTTCCAGCGTACGGCGGCGCCCCGCCCCTGACCAGCGCACCGCGGGCGCTGCGGTCGTGGCAGGATAGAGGCGCGGGAGGCGCGCCCCGGAGGCCGTGATGATTGAACAGGCGATCAGCAGGGATGAGGCGCTGGCGCTGCTACGCGAGCACAAGCCCGTGCTCGCCGAGCGTTACGGCGTCGTGGAGTTGGCGCTGTTCGGCTCTACGGTGCGCGGCGAGGCCAGGCCGGAGAGCGACATCGACATCCTCGTTTCGTTGCGCGGAGCGCGCGGCTGGCGGAGCGCGTACTCCGACGTGCTGCACTACCTCGAAGACCTGTTCGGCCGGCCCATCGATCTGGTGGTTGAATCCGACGTCAGGGCCGAACTGCGTCCCTACATCGAGGCGGACGCCGTGTATGCCTGAGCGGGCCTGGGCGCTCGCCCTGCGCGACATGCTCGACGCGTGTGAGCGGTGCCTGGACTATACGGCCGGTATGGATCAGGCCGCCTTCGTCGCGGACCGGCGCACCTACGATGCCACCATCCGCAACATCGAGATCGTCGGGGAGGCGGCCAACAACGTGCCCCGGGCGATTTGGGATGCCCACCAGGAGATTCCGTGGCGCGGCATCGTCGACACGAGGAACCGGATCATCCACGGGTACGGCGTAATCGATGACGATGCTGTGTGGGAGATCGTGACCCGTGACATCCCCGATCTGATGCCTCTCCTGCGGGTGTTGCTGGAGGAAGCGGAAGGAGAGGACAGCGCTGGCGCCACGTAGGACCCGCGGACCCAAACAGGCTGAGGCCATTCGCCGGGAGAGCGGTCGAAGCAGACAACCCCTAACCTGCCCGCGAGTGCTTGTTCTCCATCCTCGGGGAAGTGCGTCTTCGCCGCGTACCTAGCGGCGTTCCCGGTCGAGCGCCTCGTTCGCGAGCGCGTCCGCGCGCTTGTTTCGCGCTCGCGGAACGTGCCCCACCGTGTACGGTCCCACCGCCTCCAGCGCCTCCACCAGCGCCGCGAAGAGGGGGCGCAGGGCCGCGTTCTTCACGCGGTAGCGCCCCGCCAGCTGCTTCACGATCAGCTCGCTGTCGAGCCGCAGGTCGATGCTCGTCGCGCCCAGGTCGTGCGCGGCGTGGACGCCCGCGATCGCGGCGCGGTACTCGGCCACGTTGTTCGTCGTCCGCCCGATCGTCTCGCTCACCGACGCCAGCTCGTCGCCGGCGGCGCTCTGCACGCTCGCGCCGATGGAGGCGGGTCCGGGATTGCCGCGGCTCGCGCCGTCGGCGTACACGACCAGGCGCATCAGTGCCGCCTCAGCAGGCGCGCGTCCTCGCCGTCGACCTCGATGCGGTCGACGATCTCGCGCAGGAGCGCCTGCCGCTCCTCGAGGGCGAGGTCGTCCCAGCGCGCGAGCAGGCGCTTGCAGGTCGCCTCCGCCTGCTCCTCCCGCTCCGCCTCGGAGCGCTCCGCCGCGAGCCGCGAGCGCGCGTCGTGCGCCTCCCGCTCCAGCTCCCGCTGCTCCTTCGCGAAGCCCGCCCCGATCGCCTTCATGCGCTCGACCGGGATCTGCCCGCTCGCCGCCTCCCCCACCAGCGACTCCACCTGCCGGCGGGTCTGGCGCAGCCGCCCCTCGATGCGCTCGATCTCGGCCGTGATCTCCTCCGCGTAGGCGTCGGCCCCGCCCGCGCGCTGGAGGCGCGTGGCCGTCCCGTTCGGCTCCGCCAGCATCTCGCGCACGCGCCCCTCCAGCTCCGCCTCGCGCTGCGTGTTGTAGGAGCACGTGTTCTGGTTCGTGCGGCTCTCGCACTGGTAGTAGCGGTATGTGGCCTTGCGCTCCTCGCCGGCGCGGGTTGTCCACTGCTGGCGGCGGCTCACCCCGATCATGCGGTTGCCGCAGCGCCCGCAGAACACGAGCCCGCTGAGCAGGAACGGTTTCAGCGACCGCCCCGTGCCCCCGCGACGGCGCGCCGCCATGTTCTCCTGCACCTTGCGGAAGTCGGAGGGGCTCACGAGCGCGCGGTGGCTGTCGGGGATGCGCACGCCGAAGCGCGAGTACGTGCCCAGGTAGGCGCGGTTCCGCAGGATGTCGCGAACGCTCACCATGCTCCAGCGGCCGCCGCGGCGGGTGGGGATGCCCTCCTCGTTCAGCCGCCCGGCGATGCGCCGGATGCCCAGCCCCTCCTCTACGTAGAGGCGGAAGATGTACTGCACCACCACCGCCTCGTCGGGCACGATCTCCAGGCGGCGCTTCGCCCCCACGCAGTAGCCGTAGGGGGGACGCCCCAGCGCCTCCCCGCGCACCGCCCGCCGCCGCATCGCCGCCCGCACCCGCTCCGAGACGGGCGCGCGCGCCTCCCGCCCGCCCCACTGCTCCACGATCGCCCGCGCCGCCTCCTCCCCCGACCCCGCCTCGTACACCGTCGCCCCCGCCGCCTCGATCGTGAGCATCTTCAGCGCCGCCCGCCCGAGATCGCTGCCGAGCGCCCCCAGCCCGTCGACCACCGCCACCACGAACCCGTGGTCGCCCCGCTCGATGAAGCTGAGCATCTGGCGGAAGCCGCTGTCGGCCTCCTCCGCCTCCTTCGTATCGACGAACGTGGCCGCGACCTGGTAGCCGTGCTCCTGGCAGAAGGCGAGGAACTGCTCGGTCTGCTGGCTCAGCGAGCGCTCCGCTCCGTTCACCTGCGCGCCCTCGACGAAATACCCGATCGCCTTCATTGCGTTAGTACCCCACCAGGATCCGTTCGCAGTTGGGACAGAGCGCGGGCGCTTCCGGGTCGAGCGCGCGCTTGCGCGCCGAGGGCGGCACGCTCACGCGGCAACCGGTGCAGGCGCCCGCCCGCAGGTGCGTCACCGCCACGCCGCCCTTCCGCCGCCGCAGGTCCTCGTACTGCGCGATCAGCGCCGGCGTCAGCCGCTCCCGGCATGTCTCCCGCCGCGCGCTCGTCCCTTCGATCTCCCCTTCGAGCCCCGCGATGACGCCTCCCAGGCGCTCGCGCTTCTCCCGCGAGGCCGCCTCCTCGCGCGCGAGCGCGGCCCGCGCCTCCTCCCGCGCCGCCTCCGCCTCCTCCAGCTTGTCGAGCAGCGCCAGCTCCGTGTCCTCAACGTCGGAGAGGTGCGATCGCAGGGATGTGACCTCCTTCTGGATGCCCTCCAGCTCCTTGGGAAGCCTGACGGAGCCGTCGTACAGGCGCTTCTCCTCGCGCTCCACCTTCGCGACGAGGCCGTCGATCTCGCCCTCGAGCCGCCGCTGCTCGCGTTCCAGGGATGCGCAGCGCTCGTCCGCCTCGGTGGCGGCGGTCTGCGCGGCCTGCAACGCTTCGTCGTCTTCGAGGTCCGCTCGCGCCCCGTCCAGGTCGTCGGTCAATCTGGCGAGAATGTCGTCGTAGTCCTGGAGAGAAGCGAGGTCTGCGACCTGTGGCATCGGAGGCTAACCCTAGCGACAAGCGTAGGCGGCGCTCTCGGGCCCGTAAACGCCGCCGCGACCCTTCGCGGTGAATCTGTCTCGCGGTCGCACGCTTATGTTCCCGGAGGAAGGCTCGGGCTCGGGGCTATACTGGTTCGACCGCGCCGCACCGGCGCGCAGGAGGGCCGGCATGGAGCTCCCGCCCCTCGCCTTCAACGCCTCCCAACTCCTCGCCGACGGTCCCGGCGCCTCCCGCGTCCACGAGCTCCCGCCCTCCGGCGCGCTCGCCGGCGGCAGGGTCGAGCTCGTGCGCATCGGCGCCGGCGCGCTCGTGCGCGCCTCCCTCGAGATCACGCTGGAGACGGAGTGCGCGCGCTGCCTCTCGCCCATCGCCATTCCCACCGCCATCGCCTTCGACGAGGTGTACGAGCAGCGCTACGAGGTCAGCACCGGCGCCCGCGTGGAGGACGGCGACAGCGACCCGGAGGCGTTCTCCATCTCCCGCAGCCACCTGATCGACATTACGGAAGGCGTGCGGCAGTATTGTGAAGCGGCTGCTCCCATGCAGCCGCTCTGCGGCACTGAATGCCAGGGCTTCTGCCCCAGCTGCGGAATCAATAGAAACACCGGCGAGTGCGCCTGTGAGCCCGTGGCCAGCGACCCCCGATGGGCGGCCCTGGCCTCGCTGAGAGAGAGCGAATCCTGACTCGCGTGCCCGAACCGATCACCATGAGCAAGAAGGCCGTGAGCGCCACACTACCCCGGGAGCGAACCGATGCCCCCCCTTCCCAAGCGCAAGTACCCCAAGACCCGCCAGCGCAAGCGTCGCGGGCACCATCGCCTGCGCATGCCCCACGTCGTGACGTGCAGCCACTGCCCAGCGCCGCGGCTCGCCCACAAGGCGTGCCCGGTGTGCGGGATCTATCGGGGGCGCGAGGTCCTGCGGATGCCGGATCCCGAACTGGACGGGTAGCGCCCACGTCCGCAACCGCCTTCCTCGATTTGCGTGAGTCTCCCGAGGGACGCCGCGCCTTCGTCTTCCCCGGCCAGGGCGCCCAGGTCGTCGGCATGGGGAAGGACCTCTGCGACGAGTTTCCCGCCGCGAAGGAGCTCTTCGACCGCGCCGACGAGATCCTCGGCATCCCCCTCTCCCGCATCTGCTTCGAGGGCCCCGAGGACGAGCTGCAGCAGACCCAGAACACGCAGCCCGCGATCGCCGTCACCAGTCTCGCCCTCCTGCGCGTCGCCACCGACCTGAACCCCGACCTGCTCGAACGCCCCGCGTTCGTCGCCGGCCACTCGCTGGGCGAATACCCGGCGCTCGTGGCCGCCGGCGCCCTGGGTTTCGACGACGCCATCCGCCTGCTCCGCACCCGCGGCGAGCTGATGGCAGCCGCGGGCAAGGCCCGCCCCGGCACGATGGCCGCCGTCATCGGCCTCGACGTGAGCGAGTGCGAGGACGTCTGCCGCGAGTCCGGCGCCGAGATCTGCACCGTCAACGCCCCCGGCCAGATCGTCATCGGCGGGCCCCGCGACTCCGTCGTCCGCGCCCTCGACTACGCCCGGGCGCGCGGCGCGAAGAAGGTCATCCCCCTCAGCGTGAGCGGCGCCTTCCACAGCTCGCTCATGCGCTCCGCCGCCGAGGGCATGGTGAACCCCGTCGCCACCACCAGCTTCTCCGAGCTCCAGGTCCCCGTCGTGGCGAACTGCACGGCGACCGCGATTGACGACATAACAACCGTCCGCAACGAGCTCGTCGACCAGGTCCACCGCCCCGTCCAGTGGGCGCGCACCGTCGAGTTCCTCGGCGAGCAGGGCGTCGACACCTTCATCGAGTTCGGCCCCGGCC
Source organism: Tepidiformaceae bacterium (assembly GCA_965203115.1). Taxonomy (GTDB): domain Bacteria; phylum Chloroflexota; class Dehalococcoidia; order Tepidiformales; family Tepidiformaceae; genus UBA2991. The sequence goes on from OZ241859.1 coordinate 1,614,261, forward strand.
GCGTGCTCAGCGGCATCATCAAGCGCATGCTGCGCCGCTCCACCTGCATCACCGTGAACAGCGCCGAGTCCGTCCACGTCGAGCTGTAGCCGTGTCCGAGCTTGAAGGACGCCGCGCACTCGTCACCGGCGGCTCGCGCGGGATCGGGCGCGCCATCTGCATCGAGCTCGCCCGCGCCGGCGCCAGCGTCGCCGTCAACTACAACGCCAGCGAGGACGCCGCCCGCGAGGTAGTCGCCGCCATCGAGGCCGAGGGCGGATCCGCCACCGCGCTTGCGGGCGACATCGCCGAGAGCGACCAGGCTGCCGCGCTCGTGAAGGCCGCCGCCGCCGAGCTCGGCGGGCTCGACATCCTCGTGAACAACGCCGGCATCACCCGCGACGGCCTCCTCATGCGCATGTCCGAGGACGACTGGGACGCCGTCCAGCGCACGAACCTGCGCGGCGTCTTCGCCGTCACCAAGGCCTCGATGCGCCAGATCCTGCGCTCCGAGGCCGGCCGCGTCATCAACATCACCAGCGTCGTCGGCGTCATGGGGAACGCCGGCCAGGTGAACTACGCCGCCTCCAAGGCGGGTCTCATCGGCTTCACGCGCTCGCTCGCCCGCGAGGTCGCCTCCCGGGGCGTGACCGTGAACGCCGTCGCCCCCGGCTTCATCGAGACCGACATCACGGCGCCGCTCACGGAGGAGCAGCGCGAGAACGTGCGGGGCCAGGTGCCGCTCGATCGTTTCGCCTCGCCCGAGGAGGTCGCGCCGCTCGTGCGCTTCCTCGCCGGCCCCGGCGCCTCCTACATCACCGGCCAGTGCATCCACGTGGATGGCGGCATGGTGATGGCGTGACCGACCACGTCCTGCGCCGCGCCCGCTGCCTCGTCATCGAGGCCCTCTACGAAGCCGAGACCTCCGGCCACGGCGCCGAGGACGCCTACGACCGCCGCCTGCGGGATGTCGCCGGCGACGATCGCGAGGTGACCGGCAAGCGGCCTTCGGGCTTCGGGCGCGAGGCGCTGCGGGGTGTTCTGGACTCCCGCGACGACCTTGATCGCCGCCTCCAGGAAGTCGCTCCCCGGCACCCGCTCGGGACCCTTCCCGCCGTCGAACGCACCATCCTGAGACTTGCGCTCTGGGAGTTGCTTCACGATAATTCTGCGCCGGTCGGAGCCGTCGTAAACGAGGCTGTCGAGCTCGCTCACCGCTATGGAAGCGAGACCTCGGCGGGGTTCGTAAACGGCGTGTTGCGTACGGTTAGCAGGGACATCAGCGTTGCTCGGGCGCAAGAGCCGGGCGAGCCAACACCTAGCCCCGAGGAGACACAGGATGGCATCAATCTTTGAGCGTGTCCGCGCCATCGTTGTCGAGCAGCTGGGCGTCGATGAAGGCGACGTCGTTCCCACGGCTTCGTTCGTCGACGACCTCGAGGCCGATTCCCTCGACCTCGTCGAGCTCATCATGTCCCTGGAGGAAGAGTTCTCCGGCGACGTGCAGCTCGAGATCAGCGACGAAGATGCCGAAAAGATCGTCACCGTGCAGGACGCGGTAGACTATCTCCAAGACCACGGCATCGAGGACGGCGGCTAAGCCTCCCTGTCCCCGCGCCGCTCTGGAGCGTCCGTCTTGGAAGTCCTGGGCATCGGAATCCAGGAAGTCCTGCTCGTCGCGGTCCTCATCGTGATCGTCGTGGGCCCCCGTCGCTTGCCCGAAATGGCCTACTACCTGGGCCGCGGAGTCAAGAAGCTCCAGCGCTACGCCCGTGTCGTGCGCGACGAGTTCAGCGAGGAGTTCGCCTACCTGAACGAGGAGATGGAAGCCGTCCGCGCCGATGTGCAGGAGATGCGCACCACCGTGCGCGAGGTGCAGGACGAGCTGTCCGAAGTCCGCGACGAAGTGGAGGACGTCACCTCCGAGGCCGCCGGGGAGCTGGGTGAAGTGAAGGCGACCGTGGAAGGCGGGGCCGCCGCCGCCACCGCGGACTCCGGGCCGACGGAGCCGGCCCCCGCCCCCGCCGCGACGGCGAACGGCGCGTCCGCCGAGCCCGGGCTCAACGGCGCCGAACCGCCGCGGGGCACGCCCGGCCCCTCCTACATGCCCAGGATCGGGACAGTCGAGTCGAGCGAGGAACCTGACGCGGCCGAGCCCGCGGCGGTGGACGAGGCGGAGGCGGAGGACGAGGCCGGGGCGAAGCCTGAGAAGCCGCTCGTCTTCTAGCGCACATGGTCACCGACAGCACCGTCGTCAACCCCGAGGAGGGGCCCGGAGAGGTTATCGGGCAGGAGGAAGGCTCCGATCTCACGATCATCGAGCACCTCCTTGAGCTGCGGAACCGCTTCATGGTCGCGGCCGTCGCCCTGCTCGTCGGCATCATCGCGGTCCTCTTCTTCACCTGGGACCCGCCCGACAACCTCCCCAACACCTTCGACATCCTCCTCATGCCCGCCCGCGACCGCATCGACGTCAATCTCCCGCTGGTGCAGGACGAATTCGCCCTTCTGGTTCACGAGCAGAACCCCGACGGGCGCTACATCCCTCCCGAGACTGAGCTTCGCGGACCGAGGCCAGGGGGTCTGGCGCTCAACGACTTGCAGATTACGAGGGCCCTCGAAAACGCCCTCACCGAGGCTTCGGGAGGGCTCAGCACGCCCGATGTGGAGCCGGATGATGTCAGGAGACTCGAGACCGTCCAGGACGCGTTCGACTACCTCGGGGGCAAGAGCGAGGAGAACTTCCGCCTCGCCTCCTTCTCGCCCACCGATCGGATATCCGCCATCTTCAAGATCGCCATCTACGGAGGACTGCTGCTCGCCCTCCCCATCATCATCTACGAGGCGCTCGCCTTCATCGTGCCCGGCCTCACCAGGGGCGAGCGCCGGGTGCTCCTCCTCGGCACCTTCGGCTGCATGTTCTTCATGCTCGCCGGCATGGCCTTCGCCTACTACGTCGTGCTCCCCCGCGCGCTCGACTTCCTCCTCGGCGTGGCTTCCGAGAACGTGGTGAGCGTGACCGGCATCCACGAGTACATCAGCTTCGTAACCCGCATCATTCTCTGGATTGGCATCGCCTACCAGTTGCCCATGGTCCTCGCCATCGCCGCCCGTGTCGGCATGGTCACGGCGGGCCAACTCCTGCGCTTCTGGCGCTACGCCATCGTGCTCGTCTTCATCCTCGCCGCGATCGCGACCCCCACGCCCGACCCGCTCACGCAGTCGGTCGTCGCCATCCCCCTGCTCGGCCTCTACTTCCTCGGCGTGCTCTTCGCGAAGATCCTCTACACGCCGCGCGAGGGAGCCGAGCCCGCGGAGACTCCCGCATGACCGTCGCCCAGGAAGTGGAGCAGCTCTACGACGAGGTCCGCGGCTGCCAGCGCTGCACCCTCGCCCGCACGCGCACCCTCGCCGTCCCCGGCGAGGGGCCGCTCGACGCCGAGGTGATGTTCATCGGCGAGGCCCCGGGCGTGAACGAGGACCGCCAGGGACGCCCCTTCGTCGGCCAGGCGGGCGCCTTCCTCGAGGAGCTGCTCGGGGAGGCCGGGCTGACGCGCCCCGAGGTCTACATCTGCAACGTGCTCAAATGCCGCCCGCCCGGCAACCGCGATCCCCTCCCCACCGAGATCGAGGCCTGCAGCGACTACCTCAGCGCTCAGATCCGCCTCATCGATCCCCTTCTCATCGTCACGCTGGGGCGCTACTCGATGTCGCGCTTCTTCCCCAACCAGGCCATCTCCCGCATCCACGGCCGCCCCCGCGAGGCGAACGGGCGCATCCTCGTGCCCATGTACCACCCCGCCGCCGCCCTCCACCAGCAACGCCTCCGCGGCGTCATCATCGACGACTTCCGGACGCTCCCCGAGCTGCTCGAACGCGCCCGCGCCGCCCGCGTGGACGGGGCCGAGCCGGCCGAGGAAGCTTCTCCCGCCCAGCAGATGAAGCTGTTCGAGTAGCCGGTGCCGAATACCACCCTGCGCGTCATCCCCCTCGGAGGCCTCGGCGAGATCGGGCGCAACATGATGCTGTTCGAGTACGGCGATGACATCATCGTCGTCGATGTCGGCCTCATGTTCCCCGAGGAGGAGATGCTCGGCGTCGACCTCGTCATCCCCGATTTCTCCTACCTCCAGGCCAACGTCGCGAAGCTGCGCGGCGTCTTCCTGACCCACGGCCACGAGGACCACGTGGGCGCCCTCCCCTACTTCTGCCGCGATTTCAGCGCCCCCATCTACGGCACCCGGCTCACGCAGGGCCTCGTTCGGGTCAAGCTGCAGGAGCACAAGCTCCCCATCGAGCCGCTGCGCGAGGTGCAGCCCGGCGAGACCGTGAAGGCGGGCGCCTTCGAGGTCGAGTTCTTCCCCGTCGCCCACAGCATCCCCGATGCCTGCGGCCTCATCATCCGCACCCCCCTCGGCACAGTCGTCCACACCGGCGACTTCAAGCTCGACCACACGCCCGTGATGGACCAGCACACCGACCTCACCCGCCTCGGGCAGGTCGGGGGCGAGGGCTGCCTGCTCCTGCTGGCAGACTCCACCTACGCCGAGGTCGAGGGCCACACGCCCAGCGAGCAGCTCGTCGGCGACGCCCTCCGCAACATCATGGTCAACGCCGACGGGCGCGTCATCGTCGCGACCTTCGCCTCGCTCATCTCGCGCGCGCAGCAGGTGGTCGACGCCGCCGTCTTCACCGGCCGCAAGGTGTTCGTGACCGGCCGCTCGATGATCGACAACGTCGCCATGGCCCGCCAGCTCGGCTACCTGGAGGCTCCCGAGGGGACGATCGTCGGGGTGGACGAGATGAAGAAAACGCCCCCCTCGCGCCTCGCCATCATCACCACCGGGAGCCAGGGCGAGCCCACCAGCGCCCTTACGCGCATCGCCAACGGCACCCACCGCCACATCACCATCGCCGAGGGCGACACCGTCGTCCTCTCCGCCAACGCCATCCCCGGGAACGAGCAGGCCGTCGCCCGCAACGTCGACAACCTCTTCCGGCAGGGCGCGCGCGTTCTCTACAACCGCGTCGAGAACGTGCACGTGCGCGGCCACGCCAGCCAGGACGAGCTCAAGATCATCCAGAGCATCCTCCAGCCCGAGTACTTCGTCCCCATCCACGGCGAGTACCGCCACCTCGTGACCCACGCCCGCCTCGCCGAGAGCGTCGGCGTGCCCGAGGGCAACGCCTTCGTCCTCACCGACGGCGATGTCCTCGAGATCGACGAGACGGAGGCCCGTCTCGCCGGGCGCGTCGAGGCCAGCTACGTCTACATCGACGGCCTCGGCATCGGCGACGTGGACGAGTACATCCTCCGCGACCGCGCCCACCTCTCGACCGACGGCGTGCTCGTCGTCATCGTCGCGGTCGATGCGCAGACCGGCCGTCTCGTGCGTCCCGCCGAGGTCCTCTCGCGCGGTTTCGTCGACAGCGACGAGAACGCCGCCCTCCTCGACCGCGCCGCCCGCGTTGCCGAGGGCGCCCTCGAAGGGCGCGAGCACGCCGCCCCCGCCGGCGAGGTCAACGCCCGCCTGAAGGACGCTTTGAGCAAGTTCTTGTACGATGAGACACGGCGACGGCCGATGGTGCTGCCCGTCACGGTCGAGGTGTAGTCGAGAACCCTGGACCCGAGCAGCGCCGGTGGGGAGTTCGTCCGCGCCGGGGTACCGTCCGAATGGCGGCTCGCTCCCGAGCCCGGAACGCGTCCGGGCCAAAGCAGGCAACCTCCCGGTTCGCCCTCCTGGAATCGCGTCTCTTTCGCGCGCAGCTCCTTCTTGTCGTCGTGCTGGCGGCGGCGATCTCCGCGCTCCCCTGGTTCTTCGATGTCGTCGGCATCGCCACCGATGTCCGCACCTGGCTGCTCGAAACGTTCGGCCTCGGTCTCGGCATCGTCGCCGCCGTGCTCCTCGCCTGGGCGGTCACCTTCTGGTGGCGCGGCGAAGGCCAGCGCCTGCGCTTCCTTCGCCGCATGGCCGGCTACCCCTTCCTCGCCCTGTTCGTCTGGGGCGCCCTCGGCCTGAATACCGCCGACTGGACCATCGCCGATGTCCGGCTCAGCGACGTCACCCTGGGCGGCGAGATCGGCCACACGATCGTGAGTGGCTGGGTCAACGTGCTCGTCTGGCTCGCCTCGGCCGCGCTTGCCCTCGCCCTCCTCGCCCCGCATACCTCCCTCGCGACGCTGCGAGCCACCGGCCGCGGCCTCGCCTACGCCTGGGCCCGGCGCTGGCCCCACCAGGTGCTCGCCTCCGTCGGGCGCGGCCTGGCCACGATCCCCCGCCTCTTCCGCCGCCTGGGCGGCAGGGCCGCAGGGCCCGTGATCGGCGGACCCGCGCGGGAAACGGCCGGATCGGGCCCCGCCGTCGAGCGCGAGTCCTCCCCCATCATCTTCCGCCCCCGCGTCGAGCCGGGCGCTCCCCACGCCGACGAGGTCGCCACCGCCCCGCCCGCCACCCAGTTCGAGGACGAAACCGCGATCCCCGTCGAGCCCGAGCCCGTCGAGTCGCACGAGGAAGCCCCCGGCGACCTCCCCGATCCCGAGGACGAGGACGAGCCCCAGCAGCTCGCCTTCGAGGACAAGGGCGGCTGGCAGCTCCCCCCCACCGAGCTCCTGCAGGAACCGAAGCCCAGCCGTGACCACAAGCACGACAACGCCGCCCGCGCCCAGCTCATCGTCGATACGCTCGCCAGCTTCGGCGTCGATGCCTCCGTCGTCGAGATCAACGAAGGCCCCGCCGTCACCCAGTTCGGCGTCGAGCCCGGCTGGGAGATCCGCTACAAGGACGTCGCCGTCAAGGACGCCGACGGCAAGGCCGTGCTCGGGGCCGACGGCCGCCCCGCCAAGGAGCGCGTCGAGACGGGCCGCACGCGCGTGCGCGTCAACAAGATCACGGCTCTCCAGAGCGATCTCGCCCTTGCCCTGGCCGCCCCCAGCCTCCGCATCGAGGCGCCCGTCCCCGGACGCGCCATCGTCGGCATCGAGGTTCCCAACGAGACCGCCACCGTCGTCACCCTCCGCACCGTCATGGAGAGCGAGCAGTACCGCGACATGAGCGCGAAGTCCAGGCTCGCCATCGCCCTCGGCAAGGGCGTCTCCGGCGAACCCATCGTCGCGAACCTCGCGAAGATGCCCCACCTCCTCATCGCCGGCGCCACCGGCAGCGGCAAGAGCGTCTGCCTCAACGCCATCGTCACCAACATCATCACGAACGCCACGCCCGACGAGGTGCGCTTCATCATGATCGACCCCAAGCGGGTCGAGATGACGACCTACGGGCGCCTCCCCCACCTCGCCTTCAGCGAGGTCATCGTCGACCTCGACAAGGTCGTCGGCACGCTCCAGGCCGTCGTTTCCGAGATGGAGGCGCGCTACCGTAAGTTCTCCGAGGTGGGCGTGCGCAACATCGAGGCCTACAACCGCCACGCCCGCGTCCTCAAGAAGCTCCCCTACTGGGTGCTCATCATCGACGAGCTCGCGGACCTCATGATGGTCGCCCCCTTCGAGGTCGAGAAGCTGCTCTGCCGCCTGGCCCAGCTCGCGCGCGCCACCGGCATCCACCTCGTCGTCGCCACCCAGCGCCCCTCCGTCGATGTCGTGACCGGCCTCATCAAGGCGAACTTCCCCACCCGCATCGCCTTCGCCGTCACCTCCATCACCGACTCGCGCACCATCCTCGACATGGGCGGCGCGGAGAAGCTGCTGGGACAGGGCGACATGCTCTACCTGCCCACCGACGCCGGGAAGCCGAAGCGCATCCAGGGCGTTTACGTCTCCGACGCCGAGGTCGAGCGCCTCGTCGAGTTCTGGGCCGACGAACGCTTCCACGCCCTTCGCCCCGACACCGCCGACGAGCTCCTCGAGGAGGCGCTCATCGCCCAGAACGGCAGCGACGACATCGAGGTCGAGGAAGACGACCCGCTCCTCGACGACGCCCGCGACCTCGCCGCCCGCCACACGCGGCTCTCGCCCTCGCTCCTGCAGCGCCGCCTCAACGTCGGCTTCCTCAAGGCCGAACGGCTCATCACCGCCCTCGAACGCGAGGGCGTCCTCGGCCCGAGGATCGAGGGCGAGTCCCGCGAGGTGCTCGTTGGCACAGCCTCCGAAGAGGACGCTTGATACACTCTGAGGCATGACGCTCCGCGGATTGCTTCGTCGCGATGGGGCCGGTGACCGTTCCGGAGAGGAGCGGCTCACGCGCTGCTTCGCCTGCGACGCCGACCTGACCGAGTCGCGCAGCTACGAGCGGCTGCGCGTCTGCGACGCCTGCGGCCACCACTACCACCTGAACGCCCGCGAGCGGGTGGCGGGCATCCTCGACCCCGGCAGCTTCCGCGAAACCGACCGCAGCGTGACCGCCCTCGACCCGATCCAGTTCCGCGAGCGCCAGTCCTACCGCCACCGCGTGCTGGAGGCGCAGCGCCGCACCGGCCTCGCCGAGGCCGCCCTCACGGGCACGGGCACGCTCTACGGCCGCGAGGTCGTCATCGCCGCCCTCGACTTCAGCTTTCTCGGCGGCTCCATCGGCGTCGCCAGCGGCGAGCGCCTCGCCCGCGCGTTCGAGCGGGCCGCCAGCCGCGAGCTCGCCGTCGTGACCGTGCTCTCGACCTCGGGCGTGCGCATGCGCGAGGGACTGCTCGCGCTCATGCAGCTGCCCCGCCTCGCCACCGCCCACCAGAAGATGGCCGAGCGCGGCCTTCCCCACGTGACCCTCCTCGCGGACCCCTCCACCGGCTCGGCCTTCGCCGGTCTCGCCAACCTCGCGGACTTCATCATCGCCGAGCCCAACGCCCTCGTCGGCTACTCCGCCCTGCGCGAGATGCGCGAGCGCTCGGGCGAGGATCTCCCGGCGGACGCGCACACCTCCGAGTCGCACCTTCGCCGCGGCCTCATCGACGCGATCGTGAAGCGCCAGGACCTGCGCCCCTCGCTCGGCCTCCTCATCGACCTGCTCATGAGTAACTACGAGCTCCGGCCGGTGGGCCGCCCCGAGCGCGAGCCGCGCGAGTACGCGCGCCTCGAGGCCTGGCGCCAGGTCCAGCTCTCGCGCCACGAGAACCGCCCCACCGCCCCCGACTTCGTCCGCCGCATCACCACCACGTTCGTCGAGATCCACGGCGACCGCAGCGGCGAGGACGATCCCGCCATCAGCGCCGGGATCGGCCTGCTCGGCGGCGAGGCGGTAGTGCTGGTCGCCCAGAACCGCCTCCAGGGCCTCTCCGGCCCCGGAACCATCGGCCCCTCGGGCTTCCACAAGGCCCGCCGCGCCATGCGCCTCGCGCGCAAGTTCCGGCTCCCGCTCATCACGCTCCTCGATTCCGCCGGCGCGCGCGCCGACCTGGCCGCCGAGGAGGCCGGTCTCGGCGACGCCATCGCGCGCTGCATGCGCGAGATGCTGCGCGCGCCGTCCCCCTCCCTGGCCGTGATCACGGGCGAGGGCGCATCCGAGGCCGCCGTCGCCATGGGCGTCGCCGACCGCGTCCTCATGCTGGAGAACGCCGTTTACGAGGTCGTCTCGCCCGAGGATGCCGCCCGCCGCCTCTACGGCGACGCCTCTTCGCGCGTCGACGAGGTCGCCGAGCGCCTGCGCCTGACCTCGCACGACTGCCTCCGCCTCGGCATCGTCGATAGCGTCGTGCCGGAGCCCGGCGAGGGCGCCCACACGAACCACGACGAGGCCTCGCTGCTGCTGCGCCGCTCCATCGTGCGGTCCCTCACGGCCATCCAGCGCGAACGGCCGAAGCGCCGCCTCAACCGCCGTCGCGATCGCTACCGGAACACCGGCCAGACGCACGCCTGGGTCCGCGGCCGCATCGAACGGCGCGTGGCCGACCTCACGGACCGGTTCGCGCACTGGCGCCGCCGCATGGGCCGCCACCCCCGCCGCGCCCCGCGCCTCGCCGAGACCCCCGCCGACCCGGAGATCATGCGCTAGGCGCTACGCCGGGTTCGGAATCCGGAATCGCTCGACCTTGAGCTGCTTTGCTCGATCCTGCGCCGGCCACAGGTCATACGCCGTTTGCAGAGCAAGCCAGGTCTCGGGCGTCGAGCCGAACGCCTTGGATAGGCGAAAGGCCATCTCAACGGAAGTACCGGCTCGTTCGTTGACGATGTCCGAGAGCGCCTGCCGCGTGACACCCAGCCCCTGGGCGGCCCTCGTCACCGTCAGCCCCAGCGGCTCAAGGCACTCGTACCTGACGATCTCGCCCGGATGTGGGGGGTTCCTAAGAGGCATCGACGCACCTCTCTAGTGGCGACTGTTGGCGGGGACGGTGAAGATCGTAGTGTGGGGGCTAGGCGCGACGGCGAACCGGCTCGGACGCGCTGTCCATGGCGCCCGGGAGCACCGTCCGGCGGGCCGGCGCCGAAGGCTCCTGGCAGGCCCGCACGAAGACGTTGTCCACGTTCTCGATGATGCCGTGGTCGCGAGCCTCGTCGCGCACGTAGGCGACCGTGCTCGAAATCGTCGCTTCGAACCCGGGCCACTCGTGGCAGCGAAGCACGCGCAGGTGGCGGGTCGACTCGTTCCACTCGACGATCAGGCGGGGGCTTGTCGAGGGACCGGCGCTGAAGCGGGTGTAGCCGCCCAGGTATTCCTTCGTGAGGTAGAGGCCTTTTGCGGAGGGGTCGATGGAAGCTCGTTGGAGCGCGTCCCAGTTCTCACCAAGGGCGAGAAGGAGTCGAAAGGCGACATCGTTGGTCTCTGCTCGCATCAAGCTCTCCTTGCATAAAGCCAAGGCAGTCGACGCGAGAATCGGTCGACACCCCACCAAGGCCTCAGTGTACGCGTGTCCCCGACGCCTTGCCATGCCTTATGTGCCGTGGGCGCCCTCGATCGGCGCCTGATCGGCGCGGGACCGAGAGCCGGGGGCCTGCTACGATCGCGCTCCCGTGGGGCTGTAGCTCAATTGGGAGAGCGTTTGACTGGCAGTCAAAAGGTAGGGGGTTCGAATCCCCCCAGCTCCACCAGCACCCTAGGTTCAAATCGGCCGGATCCCGACGCATCGTGGTGGCAGCAGGGTGATCAGTTGTGGCCAAGTTGCGGGAGTTTGAGAGCTCGGCCACGATGTGGCAAGGAGCGTGGTCCGGCTCCTCGAGCCCGGGCGTTCGCGCGGGGCGGGCCGCCGCCAGCCGCGGCGTCCACCCGAACGTGGAGTTCCTGCCCGACTCTCATCACCGCCCGCTCGTCGTTTCGGGCACGCTGTAGGGACACGGCTCGGCAGCGCGAGACCGCGGGGAGCTGCGGCAGTCGTGGACGAGCGATGCGAGGGGGGAGCTGGCAATGCCACGGTTCGAAGCAGTGGAGCCCCAGGATGTCGTCATCGGTCGCGACGCGGCCCGCTCGCTGGCGCCCTATGCCGAGGCGATCGAGGGCACCGAGGCCGGCAAGATCATTCTGAATGCCGCGGACCGCGCCTCCGCGGTCGAGGCCAGTCTCGCCCTGGCAAGCATCGAAGTCGGCATTCCGGTTCGCATCTCGTGGGAGGACGAGCAGCGCCGTGTCTTGCTCTGGAGGCGCGCGACGGATCACGGCAAGTCCCTCGAGAGTCGCCCCGCCCTCTCGTGGGTCGAGTTCGGGCGGACCCGCCCCGACCTCGTGGAGGCGGGCCGGGAGCTCCTCTACTACTTCGGCGTCGGGCTCGCCATGCTCGGGACCACCCGGGCCGACGGCGGTCCGCGCGTCCACCCCGTGAGCCCTCTCATCGCAGACGGCCGGCTCCTCGCCTTCGTCATCCCCTCGCCCAAGCTGAGTGATCTCCTGCGAGACGGGCGCTACGCGCTGCACTCGTACCCACTCCCCGAGAACGAGGATGCCTTCTACCTGACAGGACGGTCGCGGGCCGTCTCCGACCCCGCCCTTCAGGGTGCTGCCAGGGGTCTCTACCTGAGCGAGCGCCCGGGGCTCGCACCCGGTGCCCTGGAGGCGCAGACGCTGTTCGAGTTTCTCGTCGACGCGTGCCTGCTCACGCGCACCGACGGGCACGGCGATCTCGCGCCACGACACATGGTGTGGCGCTCGGGCTGACGCATGTCACCGGCACCGGGGACCTGCTCCAGTCTTGAGCGGACTGCAGGCTCGACAACGTCGCATGCTCCAGACGGCGACCCAATAGGTGCTGGCGGACGGCTAGAGGCTGAACAGCACCTCGAAGGTGGTACTGTCGACCGCCGTTGGCGCCGTCGAGTGGGGTCTCCGCCGCGTCGTCATGGATCGGATGGGTCCCTGAACGCGATTTCGCGTGTCCGCGCTTCGGTGCGAAACGAGGGCGTCGACTGTCTGGACGCGTCACATGAGCGCACATGACCGTGACCTGTCGAGCAACGCCCGGGCCACCGGTCGCTTGCGCAGCCTTCTAGCCTGAGCGCGGCCCGACCTCGCGACCGGTTTCGGGCCGTTTCCCGCGTACCGCCCCTTGACCGCCCCCACCGGGCGCTGGTACGCATACCCTCACTACTACTTTGGAGGCGGATCAATGGCGAAGTACCTGTTGCAGGCGAGCTATACACAGGACGGGCTCGCGGGCCTGGTCAAGGAAGGCGGGACGAGCCGCCGGGCGGCGCTGGCGGAGACCATCGAGGGCGTCGGCGGCTCCCTGGAGGCGCTCTACTACGCGTTCGGCAAGAGCGACCTCTTCATCATTGCCGATCTCCCCGATGACGCGACGGCGGCCGCCGTTTCGCTCGCCGTCGGCTCGGCGGGCGCGCTCGATGTGAGCGTCACCGTGCTGCTCACCCCGGAGACCGTGGACGAGGCCGTCGCCATGAGCGTGCCCTACCGGCCTCCCGGAGCCTAGCGGGGTCGCTGTCCCGGAGGCGGCCCGCGGGGAATCTAGTCCCCGGGCTGCGTCTCCTGCCAGTGGAGCACGGGGCGGCGCGCGGCCGTCGCCTCGTCGAGACGCCCGATAGGGGCGGTGAAAGGCGCTCCGTGCAGCGTCTCGGGGTCGCGCTCGGCCTCCTCCGCGATCGCGATCATCGCCTCGGCCAGCGCCTCGATCGCCTCGGGCGGCTCCGTCTCCGTCGGCTCCAGCATCAGCGCTTCCTCCACGATCAGCGGGAAGTAGACCGTCGGCGGGTGGAAGCCGTGGTCGATGAGCCGCTTGGCGATGTCGTAGGTGCGCACGCCGTGCTCCTTGCGCTGGCGCGACCCCGAGAAGACGACCTCGTGCAGCACGGGCCGGTCGTAGGGAAGGTCGTAGTGGCCGTGGAGGAGCACGCGCAGGTAGTTCGCGTTCAGCACGGCCTGCCCGGAGACGGCCCGCAGCCCTTCGAGCCCGAGCGCGCGCAGGTAGGCGTATGCGCGGATGAGCACGCCCACGTTCCCGTGGAACTGCTGCAACTGCCCGATGCTGCGTTCCGGCGCTGAGAGGCGCACGACGCCGTCCTCGCACTCCTCCACCACCGGCGTCGGCAGGTACGGGGCCAGCTCCTCGCTGCAGCACACCGGCCCCGCCCCCGGTCCTCCGCCCCCGTGGGGCGTGCTGAAGCTCTTGTGCAGGTTCAGGTGCACCACGTCGAACCCGAGGTCGCCGTAGCGCACCCGCCCCATGATCGCGTTGAAGTTGGCGCCGTCGCCGTACAGGTAGGCGCCCGCGCCGTGGACCAGATCCGCCACCTCCTCGATGCCCTGCTCCCACAGCCCGAGCGTGTTCGGCGCCGTGACCATCACCGCCGCGACGCTCCCGTCCAGCTCCTGCTCGATCGTTGCCCGGTCGAGCGAGCCGTCCGCCGCCGTCGGGATCTGGGTCACGGTGAACCCCGCCATCGCCGCCGTCGCCGGGTTGGTCCCGTGGGCCGAATCGGGCACGAGGATGCGGCGGCGCGTCGCCAGCTCGCCCCGATCCTCAAGCGCGCGCGTGATCATCAGGACGCCCGCCAGCTCGCCCTGCGCGCCGGCGGCGGGCGCCAGGCTCACCGCCGGCAGTCCGGTCGCTTCGCCCAGCCCGCGGCTTAGCTCCAGCAGGATGCGCAGCGTTCCCTGCGCGTCTTCGGCCGGCGCCTGCGGATGCGCGCTCGCGAAGCCCGGCAGCGAGGCCACGAGGTCATCGACCTTGGGGTTGTACTTCATCGTGCACGAGCCCAGCGGGTACGTGCCGGAGTCGATCCCGTAGTTCCGCGCCGAGAGCGCCGTGTAGTAGCGCACCAGCTCGCCTTGGCTCAGCTCCGGCAGCCGCAGCGACCCGCGCAGAAGGTGGGCGTCCGGCAGTGGCGTCTCTTCGCCGCTCCACGCGGGCACGTCCACCGCCCGCCGTCCGGGACCGCCGCGATCGAAGCTGAGCCGCGCCCCGAAGTCCTCGCCGCCCGGCCGCAGGGCGCTCATGCGCCTGCCCCGATCGCCGCCAGCGCCTCGACCAGTGCGGCGACGTGCGCGTCCGGAGTCGCCTCGGTGACGGCGAACAGCAGGGCGTCGCGCGCCTCCGGCTCGGTCCGCCCCGACACATCGAGCCCCGGCCCGATGCCCCGTTCCCTGAGGCGTGCGGCCAGTTCGGCCGCCGGAACGGGCCCGCGCACGAGGAACTCCTGGAACCACGGCCCGCGCTCGGGTACGTCGTAGCCGGGCAGCGCCGCGATGCGCGCCGCCGCGTCGTGCGCGCGCTGGTAGCACAGCTCCGCCGCCTCGCGCAGGCCCCGCGGGCCGAGCGCCTGCACCGCGATCGTGAAGGCGAGCGCGATCAGCGACTGCGCCGTCGAGACGTTCGAGGTCGCCCGTTCGCGCCGGATGAACTGCTCGCGCGCCTGGAGCGTGAGCACGTAGCCGGTGCGCGGCTCGCCTCCCTCCGGCGGGGCGTGCAGTTCCCGCGTGCGTCCCACGATGCGCCCGGGCATCTGGCGCATGAAGGGCGAGCGCGCCGCGAACAGCCCCAGCGATGGGCCGCCGAAGGCGGGCGCCCCCGCCAGGTCGCGCCCCTCGCCGGTGACGATGTCGGCGCCCGCCTCCCCCGGCGAGCGCAGCAGCCCCAGCGCGAACGGGTCCGCGACCGCCACCAGCAGCACGCCGCTTGCGTGCGCCGTCTCCGCCAGCGGCTCCAGGTCCGCGATCGCGCCGAGGAAGTCGGGCTGCTGGACCACGAGGCAGGCGTGCTCCTCGCCCGCCGCCTCCGCCGAGGTCACGGTGTCGACGCGCAGCCCGGCCCCGCGCGTGTAGGTGCGGACGACCTCGACAGTGCCCGGGTGGATCGGCTCCAGCAGGGCGACCGCGTTGCGCCTCGTCGCGCGCGCCGCCAGCAGGCAGGCCTCCGCCGTGGCGCTGGCCACGTCGTAGAGGCCCGTGTTCGAGACGTTCATCCCCGTCAACTCGCAGACGACCGACTGGTATTCGAACGCCGACTGCAGCGTCCCCTGGCTGATCTCGGGCTGGTACGGCGTGTAGGCCGTGACGAACTCGGATCGCGAGGTCAGGTGCGCGGCGACGGCGGGGATCGAGCGCCGGTACGCGCCCGCCCCGAGGAAGTTCGGGCGCGAGGGATCGGCGTTCTCGCCCGCGCGCGCTTCCAGCAGGGCGATCAGCTCCGGCTCCGTGAGCGCCGGAGGCAGGTCCATGGCGGGGTCGCGCATCGCCGCCGGCAGGTCGGCGAACAGCGCCTCCAGATCGGCGACGCCGACGCGCTCCAGCATGCGCGCGCGATCGGCCTCCGTGGCGGGGATGTATGGATGGGGCGCCCCGCCCGGCGCCGGCGGTGCCAACGCTAATCCTCGGGGAGCTGGGCGCGGTAGCCCGCGGCGTCGAGCAAGGCTTCGAGCTCGTCCTCGTCGGCCATGCGCACGCGGATCATCCAGCCCTCGCCGTAGGGCGAGGTGTTGACCAGTTCCGGCTGGTCCTCGAGCGCCCCGTTCACGGCGGTCACCTCGCCGCCGACCGGGGAGTACAGGTCCGAGACCGTCTTCGCCGACTCGATCTCGCCGCAGCGCTCACCCGCCGTGACCGGATCGCCCTCGGCCGGGAGGTCGAGATAGACCACGTCGCCCACCTGGTCCTGGGCGAAGTCGGTAATGCCGATCGTGGCTTCGTCCGGGTTGCCGGCGTCGCGGCGCAGCCACTCGTGGTTGGGCGAATACAGCAGCTCTTCGGGGGTTTCGTGATCCATCGTCATGAGTCCTTCGGTTTTCGATAGAACGGGCGGCGCACCACCTCGACCGGGAGGGCGCGTCCGCGCACGTCCACCTCGAGCGCGACGCCGGGTTTTGCAAGCCGCACGGGAAGGTAGGCCATGCCGATGCCGAGGCGCAAGCTGGGGCTGAAGGCCCCGCTCGTCAGGTGCGATACCGGCTCCTCGACTCCCGGCTCGCGCACCGCATAGTGCGTCCGCAGGACGCCCCGCTCCTTCGCGACGACGTGCGCCAGACGCCGCGTGCGCGGCTGCGCCTTCGCCTCCGCCAGCGCCTCGCGACCCGTGAACGGAGCGCCGTCGTCGAGCGTCACCGCGAAGCCGAGGCCGGCCTCGTACGGCTGCGTGCTCGCGTCGATGTCGTTGCCGTGCAGGGGCAGCGCCGCCTCCAGGCGCAGCGTGTCGCGCGCGCCGAGGCCGGCGGGCGTCGCGCCCCCCTCGATGAAGGCGTCCCAGAGCGCCGCCGCGTGGTCCGCGCCCACGATGCACTCGCCGCCGTCCTCGCCCGTGTAGCCGGTGCGCGCCACGAGCACCGGCGTCCCGCGCCAGTCGAGCTCCGCGCAGTCACGCTGCTCCAGCCCCGCGAACCCCGCACCGAGCACGCCGGTCAGCAGCGCGACCGCCTCCGGCCCCTGGACGGCCAGCATCACCGTCTCCGGCGTCACCTCCGAGGCCGCGCCGCCGGCAACGGCGCGCAACCGCTCGAAGTCCGCGTCCGCGTTGGCCGCGTTGTGAATGACCAGCCAGCGGTCGCCCGGAAGGTGGTAGATGAAGATGTCGTCCGCGATGCCCCCTTCCCCGGTGCAGTAGAGCGAGTAGTGCGCCTTCCCTACCGGCAGCGAGGTCACGTCGAACGTCGTCACCGAGCGCAGCAGCCCCGCAGCCTCCGGCCCCTCCACCCACGCCCGCGCCAGGTGCGAAACATCGAACACGCCGGCGCGCCCGCGAACGGCGTGGTGCTCGGCCACGATGCCCTCGTACTGGAGCGGCATCTCCCAGCCCGCGAACGGCGCGAAGCGCGCTCCCAGCGCCTCGTGGCGCTCGCGCAGGGCGAGCGGCGTGAGCGCGCCGCCGCTGCCGGAGCCGTCGGGTCCAGCCATGCTGCGACTCTAGCCCACCGCTCGCCGGGGCGGCTAGCGCCCGGCGTAAAGACCGCGACGCTTCCCGGTCCGGCCTGCTCGCGGGCGAGCGCCGCACGTGACGGGCGATGCGCTAGGCTGTGCCCGTGGTCATCCGGGGACTGTGGAAGCGCAGGCGTCGGGGCTCCCAGGGCGTGATCGAACGCCAGGGCCCGTCGCCCGAGGAGGAGCGCATCCTTCTGCGGGCGCTGCAGGACCTCGCCGGGGCCGCTCGCGGCGTCATCTACGACGTGTCCCGCGCGGATCGCCCCCTGCGGCTGCCCCTCAGCCCCGTCTACCTGGAGGGATCGGCCTCCTGGAGGCGGTTCCTGCGCACCCGCCGCGCCCTGGATGACGGCCACCTGACCCTGCTCCTCTCGCTCCGCCAGTTGCCCGAGGACGAGCGCCGCCTCGTCGTCGACTGGGGCACCGCCCACGCCAACACCTTCCTGCTCGTCGAACCGAGCGAGCCGGGCTGCGATCTCACCGATGCGCGCTCGCCCACCGCCCTCGAGCTCCGCGACCTCTCCCGCCAGGCGGCGCGGGTCGAGCCCGACGAGGGCGGGCAGCATGAGCCCTGGACGGCGCGCACGCCCCTCGGCGAGCAGCTGCGCGAGCTGTACGGACGCTGGATCTGGTGGGACGAGCCCCTCCCGCACGGCCGCTCGCAAGAGGAACCCCTGCGCCTGTCCGGCCCCTCCGACACGCTCTCCGTACACCTCCTGCCCCTCCTCTACGAGCGTTTCCCCCAGCAGAGCTTCGACGTCGCCCTCGCCGAGCTGCAGGCATCGGAGCGCGAGCTGTTCGGCGGCGAGGTCGCGACGGCCCGCTCCGTCTTCCGCACGCGCCTCGGGCTGCCCGTCCTCCACGACGCTCGCGCTGCCGACCGCGCCGTCCGCCAGCTCGTCAATCTCGGCAGGATGTCCGTCACGACCGGCGGCGCCGCCGCCCGCGTGTTCGGCCCCGGCCGCCCCGTCCCCGACGACATGCCCGACGAGGAGTTCGAGCGCCTGTTGATGGTGTAGACGCCCTCCGCCTTACCAATGTAGCCTGTTGGTAAGGAGCTTCGCCCCATGATCGTCAAGGTCACCTCGAAACGCCAGGTCACCTTCCCGAAGCGCGTCCTCGAAGCGCTCGGCGTCGGTCCCGGCGACCGGATCGAGCTCGAAGAGCACCCCGACGGCTTCCTCCTGCGCCCGAAGCCAGGCGCGATCGACTGGGTTCCCCCGTTGCGCGGCAAGATTCCCGAGAACCTCCCGCCACCCGACCTGGAGAAGCTCCGCGAAGAGGGCTATGACTGGTCGCTACGGGATTGACACATCCGTCCTCGTTCGACTGGCGACGGGTGAGCTTCCTGCGGGCCTCGCGGGCCGGGGCGCCCCCGGTGATCTGGACTCGTGGCACCTTACCAGCGTAGCCTTTCGGTAAGGAGCTTCGCCCGATGATCGTCAAAGTCACTTCGAAACGCCAGGTCACCTTCCCGAAACGCGTCCTCGAAGCGCTCGGCGTCGGGCCCGGCGACCAGATCGAGTTGGAAGAGCACCCCGACGGCTTCCTTCTGCGCCCGCGGCGCATCAGGTTCGAGAAGCTGGGGACGCTCAAGGTTCCGCCCGACGCTCCGCCCTTTGACATCGCGAAGTTCCGGGAAGAAGGCTATGACTGGTCGCTTCGGGATTGACACGTCCGTCCTCGTTCGACTCACCACGAGGCAGCCGGAGAAGGAGTTTCTGCGGTGCGTCGAGGAGCTTCGCGCACTGGTGGAAGGCGGCGCCGAGGTTGTCGCCTCAAACCAGGTCATTGGCGAGGCATACGTGGCTGTTCAGCACCACTACCGCGTTACCAAGGCCGCTGCACGCTCCACGCTGCTGGATGTGCTTGAAAGCGGGATGGTCGCGCCCCTGAACGGCCAGCCGGTGCTGGACCTGCTGCGCGAGTCGGGCGGCCCGGGCCTCGTCGACCGCCTCATCGTCGACGGCTACTCCCGCGACGACCTCGACACCCTGACGCTGGACCGCAGGATGGCGAGCCTGCCGCGGTCGCGGCTCCTGTAGGCCCGACAGTGACGAACGCAAGGGGTCCCGAACGCCTCTGGACCCTCGTCGACCGGCGGGGCATGCCGCGCCGCCGCTTCCTCCGGCTGCTGGCGGCGGGGGGCGCGGCCGCCGTCCTCGCGGCCTGCGGCGCCGATACCTCCGGCGACAGCGACGGCAGCGGGGACGGCGGTGCCGAACCCTCCCCTGAGCGCTCCGGCTGGTTCAAGGACACGACGCCCTTCATTGCCCACGCCGACGGCAAGAGCCTGGAGGCGCGCCTGGAGCTGCTGGAGGGCCTGATCACCCCTGCCTCCCACTTCTTCGTCCGCAACAACTCCACGAGCGTCGATGTGGATGTGGACGGCTGGCGGCTCACGGTCGAAGGCGACGCCATTACCGATCCGGTCGAGCTCTCCTACGAGGCCATCCGCCGGTTGCCCGGCCGCACGTTCATCTCCTACCTCGAATGCGCCGGCAACCACCGCGCCATGTTCGACCGCGTCCAGGGCCGGGCCGCGGAGGGCACGCAGTGGGGCACCGGCGGGGTTGGCAACGGCGAGTGGACCGGTGTCGCTCTCCGGGATGTGCTGGAGCTGGCCGGCATTCGCGACGATGCCGTCAGCGTGCTCCTGGTCGGCCTCGATGTGGAGTCGCCCGAGGAGGGTTTCCGCCGCGCCCTCCCCGTCGAGAAGGCCATGCACCCCGATACCCTTCTCGCCTACGCCCTCAACGGCGAGCCCCTGACCCGCGACCACGGCTACCCACTCCGGGCTCTCATCCCGGGCTGGGTGGGCGCCTCCAACATCAAGTGGCTGGGCCGCATCGTCGTCTCCCCGGACCAGCACTGGACCCGGAATAACACGACCTCCTACGTCCTTATCGGCGATGACTACCCGCCCGAGGGCGAAGCCGAAGGCCGGCCGGTCACGACCCAGACCGTGAAGAGCGCGTTGGCCCTTCCCTGGCCGGCCGAGCTGGCGGCCGGGTCGCAGCGCCTGCACGGGTTCGCCCACTCGCCCGGCGGCCCCATCACGCGCGTCGAGTGGAGCGACGACTCAGGACGGACGTGGCGCGAAGCGACCGTGCTGGAACCCCGGTTCCGCTACTCCTGGGCGCGGTTCGAGTTCGTGTGGGAAGCGCGCGCCGGTGAGCGCACCATCATGACTCGCGCCACGGACTCCGCCGGCGCAACCCAGCCCGACGCAGTCCCCTTCAACCGGAAGGGCTACCTCTTCAACCAGCCCGTTCCCCACCCGATCCGGGTCGGGTAGGGGAACGCCTAGGCGAGGTTCGTGAAGCCCAGCTTCAGCCGGATCGGGATGCGCTGGATCACGCTCGGCACGTAGGGCGGATCGCCCTCCAGCATGCGGATATCGCCCATCCGCCGCAGGAGCTCCTGCACGGCCACGCGCCCCTCCTGCCGCGCCAGACCCGCCCCGGGGCAGTAATGCACCCCGTGCCCGAAGCCCAGGTGCGGGCAGGTCTGCTCGCGGCCGAGGTCGAACACCTCGCTGTCCTCGAACTTCTCCGCGTCGTGGTTCCCCGACCCGTAGATGACCATCAGCTTCTCGCCGCGCTTCACGGGTACGCCGCCGACGCTCGTGTCCTGCATGGCGATGCGGAAGACGCCCGGTACGGGCGTGTCGTACCGCAGCACCTCCTCGATGAACCCGCCCGCGAGCGAGGGGTCGTCCCGCAGCGCCTGCATCACGTCCGGCTGGCGCAGCAGCACGAGCATGGCGTTCGTCATCAGCTCGGGCGTGTTCGCGTCGCCCCCCGCCGCGTAGAGCAGCGTGATCATGCTCACCAGCGACTCCAGCGGAACCGGCTCGCCCGTGTCCACGAAGCTGGCGCTGGCGAGGTCGCTCATGATGTCGCCCTGCGGACTCTCGCGGCGCTGCGCCATCGCCTCCATGAAGTAGTCCGTCAGGAACTCGTTCTCGGTGATCTCCTCGCGCTCTTCCTCCTGCTGCTGGTAGGAGCCCGTGGGGTCTGCCGCGGCCTTCGCCATCACGGCGAGACGGTCCATGAAGTACTGCTTGAAGTAGTCGTGGTCCTCGGGTGGCAGGCCAATCAGCTCGCCGACGACGAGCCTCGGCAGCATGTGCGAGAACTGCGTGACGAATTCGACCTCGCCTTCGTCGATGAACGTGTCGATGATCTCGTTCGTGATCTCGCGTACCCGCGGCTCCAGCCCCGCCACGTGCCGGGGCGTGAAGAAGCGGTTGATGAGCCGCTTGTGACGCGTGTGGTCGGGCGGATCGTTCGAGAGGATCTTGTCGCTGAACGGCTGCGAGGCGCGCCACTCCGCCAGCTCATCGAGCGGCGCCGGCGGGTCCGTGTAGGGCGCGTTCGCCACGAGGATGCTGGAGAACGCCTCCGGCTGCGCGTTCACCTCGAGGATGTCCTCGTAGCGGCTCAGCAGGAACACGCCGTAGTCCGGCTCGCGGTAGATGGGCGCCTGCTCGCGCAGCGCCCGGTAGAACGGGTAGGGGTTCGCCAGGATCTCCTCGTTCAGCTTGAGGAAACCGTAGTCCTCCAGTGCCTGGACCATGCTCCTACTCGGCGCCCAGGAACTGGTCGTACAGCTCGTGGAAGTGACGGATCTTCCCCTCCGAGTAGGCGGAGAAGTAGACGTACGGATCCTGCTTCGTCTTCAGACCCTTCTGGATCTTCGGCAGGTTGTAGCAGTCCTGGTTCAGGACGCGCGCCAGCCCGCCCATCTCCGGCGCGAGCGTGAAGTCCTCGTCCTCCTCCAGCCAGTGCATCTGCGCCGCCGGCGGCTTCTCCTCGTCCTCCGGCCAGGGCACCAGGTAGAGCACCTCCATGATGCTGCGGTCCGGGTCGTCCCCGTACGGGCGGAAGCGGTAGACGATGCGGCTGAAGCAGCCCCACGGGTGGAAGTTCGGGAACAGGTTGTTGAAGTACCCGTCCAGCACCTCCGCGTCGCAGAAGATATCGGCCTTGTCGCCCATCACCTGGCGCAGGCCCTCGCGAGCCATCTCCGCGCCGCCCTTCCGCATCGCGAAGATCTCCTCGTTGTCCGGGTAGATGCCGCGCTGCGGGCTCGTGTTGGCGCCGACGGTGATCGCCCGGCACCAGTTCCCGAACACGTCGTACTGCATGTTCGCGCCGTCGCCGCCGAAGGCCATCGCCTGCGGGTGCGTCGCCATCACGTGGTAGCCCTCCATGAAGGCCTCCTGCGTGATCTTCCAGTTCGCCGCGATCACCTTCGCCACGTGCATCTGCTTGTAGCGCTTCTCGTACTCGTACTTCTCGTAGTGCTGCGGCAGCGACCCGATGAAGTCCTCGAACGGCTCGCAGTCCGGGTCGGGGTTGATGAAGACGAACCCGCCCCACGTGCCGACCTTCGCCTCGCGCAGGTGGCTGGCGTCCTCGCGCACCTCGGGGAAGTCCCACTCCGAGGGAATCTCGCGCAGGGAACCGTCGATCTCCCAGCACCAGCCGTGGAAGGGGCAGCGGAACTCCGTCGCCTTCTTCCCGTCGAACTCGCGCAGCTGCCGGCCGCGGTGGAGGCAGGCGTTGTTGTAGGCCTTGAACTCGTTCTCGCCCGTGCGCACGACGATCCAGGAGAGGTGGGCGATGTCGTACACGAGGTAGTCGCCGACCTCGGGGATGTCGTCGACGTGGGCGGCGTACTGCCACACCTTCTTCCACAGCTTCTCGACCTCGAGGTCGTGCCACGCCTTGCTCGTGAAGCGCTCGGTGGGCACGCGCGTCACGCCACCCGACATGGGCGAGTCCTCCCACAGCTCGGGCGGGACGCGCTCGGGGTAGGTATCGCCCGCCAGCACCTCGTGGAACGAGATGCCCTTCGAGCGCGGCCCCTTGGGCGTCTCGCGACCGGGGTCGCCCACGTACTTCGCGACCGTGGTCTGGCCCTGCGCCATGATCATGTTGCGAACCCCATAGCGGGGGTCGCGCACCGAACCCGTGTAGGCGTCCTCCGCGAGGTCGCCGGCGCTCAGCTCCTGCGTCTCCTGTTCGGCCTGCGCGGCCGCTTCGCGCGCCGCATCGAGCTGCGCCGCCATCTCGTCGACGCCCGGCGGCAGGTCGGGTCCGCCCACGTACTGGAGCAGGTGCGGGTCGGCGCGCGTGATGTCGCCCTCTTCCCAGCGCCCCTCCCAGTCGAAGATGCCGTAGCTCTCGCCCTTGTGGACCCGTATCCGGCCATCCCCCAGGTCGTCGTACGTCGCGCCGCTGATGGCATGCACTTCGCTTCGCATCGCGAACCTCCCACGGGCCGCCCCGCGGCCCTTCGTGCGCGCAATCTTACGCCGGTGGGGTAGCGGTGGGAGTGCCTTGCGCTCTTGGCGTTGCTCAGTCGACGATTGTTGAAGGGAGGAGGCGCCGGTGAAGCTGACCTACGACCCCGATACCGACATGCTCCACATCTCGTTTGGAGAGCGCGTGGAGGTCGAGGGCTTCGATCTCAGCGATGGTGTGGTCGTGCATCTGGACGGGGCGGAGAATGTTGCCGCGATCGAGATCGAGAACGCTTCCGAGCGGGTGGACCTGGAGGAACTGCAGGCGGTTGCCAGAGCCCAGGAGCAATCGGTGAAGCCGAGCCTGAAAGATCTACTGCTCGCTCCCGAGGACGCACCGAGTCTCTGACGCCTCCGCGTTCGTAGCCTGCTGTGCCTACTCCGGATGGTCCATCAGCGCCTCTCCCCGCAGATGGCGCTCGCAGCTATGACCGCCTCGGGATGGGACTGGCCGCTACGGCGTCTGGTTACACCCCGTGGCAATCGCCAGCGCTCTGCACACCTCGTCCATCTTGGCCGGGCTGAGTTGGCCTACGTAGCCGCGTAACTGGCGCTGGTCCACCGTCTGAACGTTGTCCAGACTGACTGCAGAGACATGCTTGAGCCCTTCGTCAGGTCCAACGACCACCTCGCTGGAAATGCCTCGGATGGTCGAGACGATCGGAGCTACCATCGTAGTGCGGAGAAGTGGAAGTGCCTCGGGGCGGGTTATCACGACCGCCGGACGCCGCTTGTCGGTCGGTTCGAACTGACAGCGCCAGATCTGCCCGTAGCGTGGGGACATGGGGTCACTCATCTGGCCACACTCCCTGGCCAGCCCACTCGATCTCTTCATCCGTCTGGGGATACTTCGTGTAGCCCTCCCGATACTCGCGGGCGATGTCCTCCGAGCGCTTCTCGGCGAGGTAGGCCGCGGTCATCTCCCGCAAGACCCTTGAACGGCCGAGCTCCTGCACCTCGGGCCGCTCGTCGAGTTGCTCCAGCAACTCCTCGTCGAATGTGACCTGTATTGCCTTCATCCCTATCATTGTACTACATCGGCGATAGTGGCAGCGCGCCTCCCCAGCCCCACCCGTTATCCTGACCCTGCCATGACCGCCGACACCTTCGACCCCGCCCTGCTCGAGGGCGAGGAGTTCCACCTCAATCCCTACCCCGCGCTCAAGCGGCTGCGGGATGAGCACCCCGTCTGGCAACACCCCCAGCAGGGCATCTGGTTCGTCACCCGCTACGAGGACGTCGTGGCGGGCTTCCTCGACCATGACGCCCTCTCCAGCACCATCTTCGAGCAGTCCCACAGCGCCGTCTTCGGGCCCTCGCTCACGGCCATGGATGGCGACGAGCACACCCAGAAGCGCGCCATCATCGCCCCTGAGTTTGTCGGCCGGAAGCTCGATGCCTTCCTCCCCGTCATCGAGGACAACGTGCGCCGGCTCATCGTCGGCTTCACGGAGAAGGCAGCCCGCGAGCTCGTCGAGGGCTTCATCGATCGCCGCGAGACCGACCTCGTCGACACCTTCAGCACGCGCCTCCCCGTCAACGTCATTGTCGACATGCTCGCCCTCCCCCAGTCCGACCACGACCGCTTCCACTACTGGTACCCCACCTTCCTCGCCGGACTCGCGCCCGACCCCGTTCTGCGCAAGAAGGGCATCGAGGCGAACCAGGAGTTCCACGACTACCTCGAACCCTTCGTGCAGGAGCGCCTCCGCAACCCCGGCGACGACCTCATCTCCAAGCTCTGCGAGGCTGAGGTCGAGGGGCAGCGCCTCTCCGTCCACGACATCAAGTCGTTTGTCAGCCTGCTCCTGACCGCCGGCGGTGAGACCACCGACCGCGCCATCGCCAACCTCTGGTGGCTCCTCCTCAACCACCCGGAGCAGTTCGAGGCCGTGCGCCAGGACCACTCCCTGATCGACCAGGCGTTCACGGAGACGATGCGCTGCGAGGCCCCCGTCGGCGGCGAGGTGCGCCTCGTCATGCAGGACTGGGAGATGCGCGGCGTAACCGTCCCCGCTGGCAGCGTCGTGAACCTCTCGATCCACGGCGCCAACCACGACGAGCGCGTCTTCAGCGACCCGGCGACGTTCGACATCTTCCGCGACGACCTCTACATCGGCCGCGAGATGCGCGTCGGCTACCGCGAGGGTGGCCGGTCCAGCCACATCGGCTTCGGCCTCGGGAAGCACTTCTGCGTGGGTTACCAGCTCGCCCGCACCGAGGCGGTCGTCGGCACCCGCATGATCCTCGAGGCCATCTCCGACATCCGCATCAAGCCCGGCCGCAATCCCGTCATGGGCGGCAACGCCGGCATGCGCTCCGTCACCTCCCTCGAGATCGAGTTCGACCCCGCCTGAGCGCACGGGCGCGCCCCGCGCCCCGTTGCCCTACACTGCCCCACGCGAACGAAACCCTCAGGAGGCGCACCCCCTTATGGATTACCGCAACATCGGCAGCTCGGACCTGCAGGTCTCGGTCGTTGGACTCGGCTGCAACAACTTCGGCATGCGCATCGGCCAGGACGCCGCCAACGCCGTCGTCGACAAGGCGATCGAGCTCGGCGTGAACTTCTTCGATACCGCCGAGATGTACGCCGGCGAGCACGGCCCCTCCGAGGAGATCCTGGGCAAGGCCCTCGGCGACCGCCGTGGCGACGTCATCATCGCCACCAAGTTCGGCATGCCCACGGCCATGACCCCGACCGGCATCCAGTCGCCCGGCAGCGGCACCCGCGAGTACATCACGAACGCCGTCACCAACAGCCTGCAGCGGCTCGGCACGGACTACATCGACCTCTACATGGTCCACTTCCCCGACCCCGACACCCCCGCCGCGGAGACCGCGGGCGTCCTCGACGACCTGGTGAAGGAAGGGAAGATCCGCCACGCCGGCATCTCCAACGTCAACGGCGACCAGATCCGCGAGGCGAAGCAGGTCACCGAGTCGGGCGGCTTGGCGCCCTACATCTCCGTCGAGAACGAGTGGAGCCTCGTCGACCGCAACATCGAGGCCGACGCCGCCCCCGCCGCCGTCGAGTGCGGCTACGGCATCTTCCCCTACTTCCCCCTCGCCGGCGGCTTCCTCACCGGCAAGTACAAGCAGGGCGAGGCGATGCCCGAGGGCGGCCGCCTCACCGAGGGCGCCCTCGCCGGCCTCGCGGGCAAGTACATCAACGACAAGAACTGGGGCATCCTGCACGCGGCCGAGGCGTACGCCGCCGACCAGGGCCACTCCGTGCTCGACCTGGCGATCGCCTGGCTGCTCGCCCAGGACGGCGTGCCCAGCGTCATCTCCGGCGCCACCCGCCCCGACCAGCTCGAGTCGAACGTCGCCTCCGGCGGCTGGGCTCTTACGGACGACGACGTGGCGGCCATCAACGCCTTCGCGAGCTAGCGGGTGGCGATCCTGCCCGCGCTCTCGCTGAATCTCGGGAGCCCCGAGCCCGAGCGGCTGATCGCGTTCTACCGCGACACCGTCGGGCTCGCCCCCGCCCCCGAGACGAGTCCCGGCGCGTTCGCGCTCGGCAGCGGCTTCCTCATCGTCAGCGGCCACAGCGAGGTCACCGGCCCCGCCACCGACGCAAAGCGCTACCTCATCAACTTCGTCGTCGACGACCTCGATGCCGAGCAGGCCCGCCTCGAGGCCGCCGGCGTCGAGTTCGCGCGGAGCAAGGGCGAGGAACCCTGGGGTGGCCGCATATCCACCTTCCTCGATCCCGACGGCAACTACTGCCAGCTCATCGAAACGCCCGAGACGCGGGCTCTCGGAAGCTAGGAGCGGGGCAGGTCAGGGGAGGTCGAGCTCGGCGATTGCGATGCCGTGCTCGCCCTCGACCGCGTACAAAAGCCAGACCCCGCCGCCCTCCTCGAAGATGGCGGGGTCGCGTAGCTGGTTGACCGGCTCGGGCGCGTAGCCGCGGACGCTCGGGGCTAGCGGCAGCGCGGCCCCCTCCCAGTCGCGCTCCGGTCGCAGGACCTCCTCCGCCGGTCCCGCCGTCCACTCCCGCCAGTCGCCCCGCAGAGATACCGGCGACGCGAGGATGCGCTCGGGCGCGTCCCCCACGTTGCTCCAGAAGACCCAGAGCGTGTCGCCCCGCCGCAGCAGGGCGCAGTGCCGCATCGTGTCGGGGAAGAGCTGCGGCCCCTGTTCGAACGCCCCCAGCCCGTCTTCGGAGCGGTAGACGATCCCCGGCATCGACATCCCGTACCAGCCCGGCTCCTCGACGTCGTCGAGCCGGATCATGCGCAGGTAGCTCGTCGACAGGATCTCCTCGCGCTCCTCGAAGTGGATCCCGTCGCTGGAGAGGGCCACGCGGGAGACCTGGTGGCCGTCCCGCAACTGGCCGTGGTAGTAGAGCCGAATCCGCCGCGCCTCCTCGTCGACGTGCACCTCGGGCGAGGCGACGTGGGGGTAGACCTCGCCCCGCTCGATGTGCTCGGTGAGTTCGGGCGGAAACGCCTCGATCGTTGCCGGAAAGTGCGACTCCTCCAGCCCGAGCGTGCCGGGCTCGTACGTCGTCCACGGGCCGGCCAGGTCGTCGGCGTGGGCCAAGCGGATGTACCGCCCCTTGTGGTGGGCGAAGTAGAGGTAGTACTCCCCCAGCCGCCCGGCGTCCGTTTCGGACAGCCACTGCGGGGCGCGAATCAGGGAGGGCCCGTTCACGTTGTCGCCCATGCGGGCGTCCATGTCGGGCCGGATGATCGGCGCGTCAACGAGTCGGGTGGCGCGGATCGGCATGGGCAACTGCCAGCCTGCTTCCCGTCGACGCCCGGGTCAACGCACACCTGCCCCGCGACGGCCCACGATATTCCCGAGCCAGCGCAGGGCGAGCAGCGTGCCCCCCGCGCTCGCCGTAAACGACATCACCGCCAGGCTGATATTCGTCGCCATCCCGGCCCCCGAACCGGGCTCCAGGACATAGATCTCATCGAACGCCGCCCGGGAGGTGCCGGCCTCACGGTCGGGTTGCGTCGTGGGCAGGGTCCGAGCAACGGCCGGCGATGGCTCGGCGGTTCCTTCCACTGCCGGAGTCGGGGCCGGTTCTGCTGTGGGAGTGGGTGTTGGCGTAGCGGCGGGCGTCGTCGCGGAGGCGGTCGGCATCGGTGTCGGTGTTCCCGTGGGGGCTGGTGGCGGCGATGGGTCTGGCGTTGGTGTCGGAGTTGGCGTTGGCGTGGGCGTAGGCGTCGACGTCGGGGTGGGAGTTGGCGCCGGGGCGGGCGTCTGCGTAGCCGTGGGCGGCGAAGTGGGCGTTGGGGTGGGCGTGGGCGTCGACGTGGGCGTAGGGGTCGGTGTCGGAGTAGGTGTGGGCGTGGGTGTGGGCGTAGGCGTAGGCGTTGGTGTGGGCGTAGGCGTCGGGGTGGGCGTAGGAGTTGGGGTGGGCGTGGGCGTCGGGGTGGGTGTTGGTGTTGGAGTCGGCGTTGGCTTCGGAGGCGGGACATAGATGACTATCGGACGTGCGCGCGGCGTCGGTGTTGGTGTCGGTGTCGGTGTCGGCGTCGGCGTTGGTGTGGGAGTCGGTGTTGGTGTTGGGGTAGGCGTGGGAGTCGGAGTTGGTGTTGGTGTAGGCGTTGGGGTAGGCGTGGGAGTCGGAGTTGGTGTGGGAGTCGGCGTCGGGGTAGGTGTAGGTGTGGGCGTCGGTGTGGGCGTTGGAGTAGGCGTCGGTGTGGGAGTACGCGATGGCGGCGGATTGATGGCGACCGTCACCGCTCGCCACGACCGCTTCGTCGGCTCCGCGAACGAGAATGTCGCCGTCCCGCTGTCGCCGGGGTCCGCCAGCAGCGTGTCGGCCGCCCCCGTCTGAACCCCCGTGCCCCCGCGGCTGGTTTGGGAGAACCGTTCGTCGGCGCCCGCGGGTGAGCTGACGACGCGATCCCCATCCCCGACGGCGTAGATGTGCAGCACCCGTGTTCCGGCGTCCGGGGTTGTGACGCCGGGCGCGACCGGTGCGTTTCCTTTCCCGGTGCTCGTGGAGACCGCGCCGACCGGCTCCGTGGGGTGGATATCGCCGTACCGGAGGATGGCCCCCACGGCCTGGCTCTGTCCCCACAGCCACGAGAGCGTGTGGGGCTCCAGCTCGGACCCGTCCGCCAAGCGGTACCACAGGGCCAGCGTGGCCTCCTGCTCGTGGGCCAACCCGCTGTCGATGAGCGTCCAGCCATCTGGCGCGCTCGGCGCGCGCTCCCTCCGCGTCGCGAGGATGGCGATCAGCAGGTCGCCCTCCTGTCCGGATGGCGTGCTGATGGTGATCTCCTGGCTCCCTCCGCTCCGGTTCTTCGACGCGGACTCGCCACCGACGAAATTCGGCCCCCGGGGCGTCGGCGTGGGAGTCGGTGTCGGCGTGGGAGTGGGGGTCGGCGTGGGAGTCGGTGTCGGCGTGGGAGTGGGGGTCGGCGTGGGAGTAGGTGTTGGTGTGGGAGTCGGGGTTGGTGTGGGGGTAGGCGTCGGTGTAGGGGTCGGCGTCGGTGTAGGGGTCGGCGTCGGTGTAGGGGTCGGCGTCGGTGTCGGCGTGGGGGTCGGCGTCGGCGTGGGGGTCGGCGTCGGCGTGGGAGTAGGCGTTGGCGTGGGGGTCGGCGTCGGCGTGGGAGTAGGCGTTGGCGTGGGAGTGGGAGTAGGCGTTGGCGTGGGAGTGGGGGTGGGCGTCGGCGTGGGGGTAGGCGTTGGCGTGGGAGTGGGCGTCGGCGTGGGAGTAGGAGTCGGCGTTGGCGTGGGGGTGGGTGTCGGCGTGGGCTCGGGCGCCTGTGGCGGTTTGATCACGAGCGTGGCCACGCGCCATGGCCTCCCTCGCGGGGTGTCCAGGTTGAACACAGCGCTTCCGCTCGCGCCGCCCGTGTCGAGAGCCGCGTCCGCTCCTCCAGCGACGACCCCGTTGCTGCCGGGAGCGCCAACGAAGAACCGTTCCTCATGTCCCGCCGGAGGGCCTCCTGTCGAGGTGAAGGACACTCCGTACACGGTGAACAACCTCACGATGCGCACGGCCCCGCCGCTCGTCACGACGCTGGGCGCCGTGGCAGGATCGCGGGCCTCGCCGGTTGCGAATGCGGTCGCGCCGAGTGGCTCGGCGGGGTCGACCCCGCGATACCGCAGGATGGCCGCCCCGCCCCGGGCCCGCCCCTCCCACGTGAAGACGTGGCTCGGCTCCTCGGCGTCGCCGGCAACCTGGTACCAGATGGCCAGCAGCGCCTCGTCCGCGTCCGCGACGCCGCTGTCCACAAGCGTCCACCCCGCCGGCGCGACGACCGTGCGATCGCGGGCCAGCGTCACGACCGCGATGAGCAAGTCGCCGGGCTCCCCCGGCGGCGTCTCGACCTCGATGCGCTGCTGTCCGCCGCTCGAACGCTTCGCCGTTGTCCTGACATCGACGAACTCGGGCGCAATCGAGTCCGCCTCGACGCTGGACGGCGGACGGGCGCAGAGGGCCGCGCTCGCGACTCCCAGCGCGAGCGCGAGTCCGGCTGCTGCGACGAGAACGCGGAGCTCCACGAGCGGTCCTGTGAACGGGCCGGCCACGGCCGATCCCTGGATCGCGCGAGAGCATACATTCCCGCTAGCAACAAATCTGCCAATGGTTGCGGTGCCAGGGCCGGGGCTCCCCGGCCTCTCCCGGGCGGCTCAGCCCCACTCACGGTCCTCGCGTAGACTCCCCGCAACCTCGTTGTGGGAGCGTGACCATGGGCATCCTCGATCTGTTCAGCCTGGAAGGAAAGATCGCGATGGTGACGGGCGGCGGCGGCGGCATCGGCCGCGGCATCGCCCTCGGCCTCGCGGAGGCGGGCGCCGACGTCGCCGTTGCCGGGCGCCGCGAGCAGCTCCTCAAGGATGTCGGCAAGGATATCGAGGACCGCGGCCGCCGCACCCTCGCCCTCCCCACCGATGTTCGCGACTGGTCCAACGTCGAGGGCCTCGTCCAGTCGATGATGGACCACTTCGGCCGCATCGATATCTGGGTCAGCAACGCCGGCGGCCTGCAGGAGCAGAGCGTCAACTTCCTGGTGAAGACGCCCGAGGAGTCCTGGGACGCCACCACCACGCTCAACTTCAAGGCGCCCTGGATGTGCGCCAAGGCCGTCTGGCCCGCGATGCGCAGCACCGGAGGCGGCGCCATCATCAACGTCAGCTCCGTCGGGGCCATCTCCCGTGGCGCTCCCACGAACGGCGTCTATACCGCCTCCAAGGCCGGCCTCAACCACCTCACCAAGACGCTCGCGCTCGAGATGGCGCCCTTCAACATCCGCGTCAACGCCATCCTCCCCGGCTCGGTCCGCACGGAGGACTACGAGGACGCCTCCGGCGGCGACGACGAGTACTTCGCGAAGATGGCCGAGAACGAGCCCCTCAAGCGGCTCGGCAAGGAGGAGGACTTCGGCGCCGCCGCCGTCTACCTCGCCTCCGACGCTTCCAGCTGGGTGACCGGCACGCTGCTCATGGTGGCCGGCCACCCGTAGTCCGGACCCTTTGCGAACGCGCGCGCCGCTGGCTACCGTACGCGCCTGACTCCAAGGAGGTTCCCCGTGCCCGAAGGTATGCGCGACCACGAGGTCGTTTCCGTTTACCCCTACAGCGACGAGCAGATCGACCAGCTCATGAACGACGCCAGCGAGTGCATCCTGATGTGGGGCACGAAGGACGGCTGGCCCGTCGGCGTCTACCACTCCTTCGTCTGGAAGGACGGCAAGTTCTGGATCACCTGCGCGGCGCACCGCCATCGCGTCGCCGCCATCCGCCGTGATGGCCGTGTCTCCGTCGCCGTGAGCGGCATCTCCGCCCAGAGCCCCGACTCCCCCCGCGGCGCCGCCACCGCCAAGTGCCGCGCCATCGTGCGCGAGGACCAGGAGACGAAGGACTGGTTCTATCGCGCCCTCGCCCACAAGGCCAACCCCGACGACAAGGCCGCCGAGGACGACTTCGTCGAGCGCCTCGATTCGCCCCTGCGCATCATCATCGAGGCCACGCCCGAGAAGTGGATCACGTTCGACAGCGCCAAGTCCGGGAAGGATGTCGCCGGTACCCTCACCGACGAGGAGCGCGGCCCGCGCCTCGAGTCCGACGCCGTCCGCATGCGCGCCGAGCGCGAACGCCGCGGCCTCGACCCCGACGCGCGCTAGAACTCGCGTCGAGTCCGCCTTGCGCTGTGCTAGCATGGCTCCGTGAGTGCAACCGCGGAGACTCCTGCATCGGATGACGCCATCGAGTGGAGGCCCTTGCTCTTCGTGCGCTACCGTGATGGCAAGAAGACCCGCACGGCCGACTTGCGTGGACCGGAGTGGTCTTCGTCGCTAGCGTCGATTCTCGATGCCGTCACGAAGGTCGAGACACGGCTGTGGACCGAACAACAACTGGACGTAGGCGTCCTTGATGGGGCTCCCGTGTGCGTTCGCGTCGTCCGGGGGTATGAAGGACGAAGGGGAACCTCTTTCGTTCCTTGGGGCGATGTTCTGACGGTCGAGTACGAGGGTGAAAACCTCTCTCTCGGAGAGGCGTTCTTTCCGTCCCCGCAGCCCGCGAGTTGAATGTACCTCGTTACGCTTCTCGATCCAGACCGCGTTCGCTTCTGGCTTGATGCGGACAACGCCAAGGTCGTTGCCTACCACATCGTGTTCTACAAGATGGAAGAAGAGGACGAGGTACTCGTCGCCAGCTTCTTCCTCAACGATGTGGAGGAGGTGATGGATGTGGCGAGAGTCACTGAACTCACGGACGAGAAGGAGCGCTGAGGCGCCCCTCACACCACGTCGAACTCGAGGTCCAGCCGCGGCTGCTCGTTCATCGGGCCGGCCACCTGGATGTGCGCCGCCCCGCCCGCCTTCACGCGCGGATTGCCCATCGCCCGGAGCAGCGCCTTCGAGCCGATGACCGCCTCCGAGCG
Source organism: Tepidiformaceae bacterium (assembly GCA_965203115.1). Lineage (GTDB taxonomy): Bacteria > Chloroflexota > Dehalococcoidia > Tepidiformales > Tepidiformaceae > UBA2991. Next base: position 1,647,640 of record OZ241859.1, read on the forward strand.
CGCCAGCTGGTAGCCCACGCAGAAGTGCTTGCCCAGCCCGAAGCCGAGGTGCCCGGCTCGGCCGCCCTCGAAGTACCCCGACCGTAGCTCCCGCCCGAAGTAGAGGTCGTCCCGGAAGATGTCGAACTCGTCCGGGTGGTCGAACACGCGCTCGTCGTGGTTCGCCGCGAAGATCGAGAAGTGCGCCTCCGCCCCCACCGGGATCGTCTGCCCGTACAGCTCGACCGGCTTCACCACGTCCCGCTGCTGGCTGCCCGCCGGCGGCGTGATCCGCATCGTCTCCGTGAACACGCGGTCGAACAGGTCCGGATCGCGCTTCACCTCCGCGAACTGATCGGGGTTCTCCATCATGTGGACCCACATGTTCCCGATCGCCTTGTCGGTCGTTTCGCCGCCCGCCACCAGCAGCAGGCTCGAGAACGCCTTGATGTCTTCCTTCGACATCCGCGCCCCGTCCACCTCCGCGGTGCAGAGCTTCGAGATCAGGTCCTCGCCCGGGTTCACGCTGCGCTCGTCCACCAGCCGGTCGATGTAGGCGTGGAACTGCTGGTTGCACTCGATGCCGTAGGTGCGCTGCTCGGGCGTGCCCGTCAGGCCCGCCATCATCGCCGGGTACCACTCGTGGAAGAGATCGTGGTCCTCCTGCGGGAGGCCCAGCATGTCGATGATCACCATCACCGGCAGCCGCGAGCTGAACGCGTCGATGAGCTCGACCTCGCCCTTCTCCGCGAACCCCTGCGCGAGCCGCTCGGCCGCGCTCGCCGTGATCCGGTCGACGAGATCCTGCGTGTTCTTCTCGATGATCGGGATCAGGGGCTCCATCCGCCGCCCCGAGAACTCGGGCGCGACGATGTTGCGCCGCTTCGTGTGCTCCTCCCCGTCGAACTGCATCATCGTCGTGCCGAACACGAGCGCCATCGAGCGCTCCAGGTTCTTGCTCGAGTAGTGCACGTTGTCCTTGAAGGCGTTGCACACGTCGTCGTAGCGCGTGATGTACCAGAGCCCGTGCATCTCGTCGTGGTACACGGGGAAGTGGTCGCGCAGCACCTTCAGGTGCGGATACGGATCGCGCCAGTACTCCGGCGAGTCGAACACCGCCGGGTCGAAGCTCACGGCCGTCATGGCGTCCCTCCTGGCGCTAGCTCGGCGGCTCCCAGATCGCCGGCTCGAGCCCCATCAGCCCGTGGTGGAACTGCTCCGCCGGCAGGTTCGAGACCGGCTGCCCGTACGCCGAACGCGGCGGCAGCTCCACGGGATGCCCGGGCTCCGACGAGATCAGGTCGCCCGTGCGGCCGTCCTGCAGCAGGTCGAGCAGAAGCTGAGCCTGCTGCGCCGGTGTCATCCACCCCGCCACGATCTCGTCCGATGGACCGTCGCCCGGGAAGACGCCCCGCAGCATGGGCGTGTCCGTCGCTCCCATGCCGATGCCGTTCACGCGCACGTTGTGGCCCTGGTCGGCGAACCCCAGCGCCCACGCCTGGATGTACCCGTTGAGCACCCACTTTGAGGAGTCGTAGAGGTCGCTCCCGGGCCCGCCGCGCGTGCCCCCGGGCTCCAGCGGCGGCAGCACGTGGTCCGTCGAGATGACAACGATGTCGCCCTCCCGCTCCACCAGCGAGGGCGCGAACGCCCGCTCCAGCAGGTACACGCTCTTCACGTTCGTGTCGTAGAAGCGCTGGTACTCGGACAGCGCCTCCTCGCGCGACAGATCAAGCGGCGACGACCCGTAGATGGCGGCGTTCATCACGACCACGTCCACGCCGCCGAAGTCGCGCAGCACCCCGTCGACGAACCCGCGGATGGCCTCCGCGTCTGAGACATCGCAGGGGTACGCGCGCACCGTCCGGCCGCTCGTCGCCGCGATCTCGTCGGCGACGGCGCTCACTTCCGGCTTCACGTCGCAGATGGCGACATCCGCTCCCTCGCCCGCGAGGGCCCGCGCGTAGGCCGTTCCCAGCCCCTGCGCCGCCCCCGTGACGACTCCGACCTTTCCGTCCAGGAATCCCATCGTTCCCCTCCTACGCCGGGAAGGCCGACTTCATGATGCCGACCTTCATCGAGAAATCGTCGCTGCGCGGTGTCAGGACCACCGGATCGTCGACCCACACCGGGATGTTGTAGCCGCTGCGCCCGTCCTTGATCAGGTCCATCACGACCTGGGCCACGTCCCCCGGCTTCATCCAGCTCGCGATGATCTCCGGCGTCAGGTTTTCCTCGCCCGTGAACCCCCGCAGCATGTGCGAGTCCGTCGCCCCCAGGCAGATGCCGTTCACGCGGATGTTGTGCGGCTCTCCCGCCTTCGACCAGCTCAGCAGGAACCCGTTCAGACCCCACTTCGAGGCGTCGTAGGTATCCATCACCCAGCCGCCGCCCGAGGGCCGGTTCTTCTGCGTGTAGATGTGGTCGGTGGCGATATTGACGATGTCGCCCCCGCCCTGCTCCTGCATGATCGGGAAGACCGCCCGGCCGAACAGGTAGTACGCGCGGTTGTTCACGTTCATCACGAGGTCGTAGTCCGCGATCGACTTCTCCCACGGGTCCGTGGGGGAGGTCATCGCGATCGTGCCCGCGTTGTTGATCAGCACGTCGATCCGGCCGAACCGCTCCATCGTGCTGTCGACCACTCGCCAGCAGTCCTCCGGCACTCCCGTGTCCGCGTGGAACGAGGCCGTCTCGACCCCGTGCGCGTCGCCGATCTGGCTCGCGCGCTCGTCCACGTTGTCGCGAATGTCGCAGATCGCGACCTTCGCGCCTTCCGCCGCGGCGGCGTTCGCGAACGCGACGCCGACGCCCTCGGCGGCGCCCGTTACGAGCGCCACCTTCCCGTCAAGAAATCCCATGCTGGCCTCCGGTCCGCGCCCGCGGGTGCCTATCACGGAACGCGATGTACGCGCATCCTACGAGCCTCGACGGCCCCTCGCATGGCCGAGTACCGGCCGGCGACCGCTAGCGGTTCTTCTGGACGTGCTCCCGCCGGTCCGCCGACGAGCTCCAGGTCAGGACGCGGGTCGGCTTGAACGAGACCACCACGCGATCCGGCGTGTTGGCGATGTGCTCGTAGCTGCTCTCCCAGTTGTCGCCGCCGTACTTGCGCGCGATCGTCTCCGTCACCGTCCCCAGACCCGGCGTGATCGTGCACGACTCCGCTGCCAGCACCACCGTCCGCTGGTCCGGATCGCCCGGCTCGTCGACGCAGATCGAGACGCGCCCGTCGCGCTCCAGGTTCTTCGTCTTCAGGCGCGGCGCCGTCGTGCTGAAGTAGACCATCCCGTCTTCCCAGTGGAACCAGATCGGCGTCAACTGGGGAAACCCGTCCGGGTTGACGGTCGCCACGATCGCGTTCCTCGGCTGCGCCAGGAACGCATCCATCTCCTCTTGGGACATCGGCATCAGAACCACCTCCACGGCCCCCATCGGGCCGCGCGCCAGTGTAGCGCGGCTCCGGGAATGGGACGCGAAGCCCCACTCAGCGGCGCGTCAGCGACGCGCTCCCCTCAGGCGGGCGCCAGCCCGCCGCTCTCCTCGCCCCTCAGCGGCGCGACAGCGACGCGCTCTCCTAGCGGGCGCAGCCCGCCCCCTACCCCACCGGCTGCTTTGGGAACTCGTACACCGGCGGCTTGCCGCCTCGCTTCGCCTTGCTCGCCGGCAGCGACTCCGTCCGCTTCGTCCACTCGTCCGGCGACCAGCCCCAGTTGCTGATGATGCGGTAGTGCGAGATGCGCCACTTGTCGCCGTCCGGCACGAACGTCCCCTGGTACAGACCCCCGCCCAGGCCGCCGTGGCCGCCCGACGTCATGAAGTAGGCGCTCAGCTCCGCGCTTGAGCAGTCCTCCGCCACGTTCACCTGCACGTTCGCCGAGTGGTGCCCGCCCGAGAGCGTCGGCTCCGCGCTCGAGTGCGGCCCGTACAGCTCCCGCATCGCCTCGCGCCCCTCGAACCGGAGGTCGTCCATCGTCCCCGGCGGGAAGTTGATCACGTCCAGCACCGCATCCTCGTGGAACACGTCGAGGATGCCGTCCGTGTAGCCGATGTCCATGTTGTAGAAGTACTCGTTGAAGGTGCTGATCACCGCTCGCTCCGCCTCCAGGCGGGCGACCCGCGCGCGCAGTTCCGCAAGCTCGTCCGACATCGCAATTCGCTCCTGTTGCTGGTTGTCGGGGGAGGATGGACCGCGCGCAGACCCTCCGCAAGGCCCCCGCTCCCGACGCCCTGCGTTGACATGCCCCGTGCGCGGCCTAGACTCGCTCTCAAGCCCATCCCGTGGCGGCGAGGCGACTATGACGGCCCCAACCGAAGCCCCCATCATCGAACCCGGCGAGTTCCTCACCGAAGAGCACCGCCTCAACCCCTTCCCCCTCTACAAGAAGATTCGCGACTGGGAGCCCGTCTACCACGACCGCCTCCAGAACCGCTTCTTCGTCAGCCGCTACGAGGACATCTGGGACGCCTACAAGCGCAGCCGTCCCGGCGGCGACTTCACCCGCGGCGTGTACGACATGCAGGGGAAGTACGACTTCGGCTCCGAGTCGCCGCTCGGCGAGACCATCCTCGATATGGGCGAAGGCCCCGAGCACCGCTGGAGCCGTGGCATCGTCGCCGGTGAGTTCGTCGGCAAGAAGCTGGTCACCTGGCTCCCCGTCATCGAAGAGACCGCCGCCGAAATGATCGAGCAGTTCTCCCAGGAGGCCGCCGAGGACCTCGCTGCGGGCATCTCGAAGCAGGGCGAGATCGACCTCGTCACGCAGTTCAGCCAGCGTTTCCCGATCCGTGTCATCGCCGGCATGCTCGGCCTGCCGCGCGAGGACTTCGACTACTTCGAGAGCATCTACAACACCCTCTTCGCCGGCATGGGCTACGGACGTGCCTACTTCCGCTCCGCCGAGAAGGCGAAGTTCGCCCTGCACGACTACCTCACGCCCATCATCGCCGACCGCCGCGCCAACCCCAGGCAGGACCTCATCTCCAAGTTCGTCGAGGCAGAGATGTCCGGCGAGATGATGACCGACCACCAGATCAAGTCGTTTGTCGCCCTCCTCCTCGTCGGCGGTGGCGATACCACCCACAAGGCCATCGACTCCATGTGGTGGAACCTACTCAGCAACTACGAGCAGTACGAAGCCGTCCGCGACGACCCCGAGCTGATGGACCGAGTCTTCACCGAGATGCTCCGCTTCGACGGCTCCAACCACTACCAGCCCCGCCGCGCCACCCGCGAAACCGAGCTCGGCAACCGCGTCATCCCCTACGGCGCCAACGTGGCCCTCTGCCTCGGCTCCGGCAACCGCGACGAGCGCGTCTTCAAGGACGCCGACACCTTCAACATCTTCCGCGACGACCTCTACTTCGGGAAGGAGCTTCGCGTCGGCTACTGGCAGGACGGCGTCGCCAGCCACCTCGGCTTCGGCCAGGAGCGGCACTTCTGCATGGGCTACGCGATGGCCCGCCAGGAGGCCGTCATGGCCGGCAAGATGCTCCTCCAGGTCCTCAAGAACCCGCGCCTGAAGGACGTCCCCAACGACGGCATCGTCTTCCCGCCTCCGGGCAAGGGCGGCGTCCGCGGCGTGACCCACCTCGAGATCCAGTTCGACGTGAACTGAGTCCACCAACAGCCAAGAGCCAACGGCCGAAGGAGAGAAAATGGCTACCATCCTCGCCCACATCAAGATCAAGGAAGGCAAGGAAGCGCGCTTCGAGGAGCTCGAGGGCGAGCTCTGGCGCGACACCCACGCCAACGAGTCGAACGTCCGCCGCTACGAGTTCTGGCGCGGCGCCGAGAAGGGCAGCTACTACGGCCTGCTCTCCTTCAACAGCTACAACGGCTTCATCGAGCACCAGGCCAGCCCCCACCATGAGGACTCCGGCCTGGGCGAGGTCATCGAGGGCATCCAGCTCGAGTGGATCGACCCCGTTCCCAGCGCCTCCGACCTCGCAACGACCGACACCGAGCCCCTCTTCGAGGGCGCCAACGACCTGCAGAAGCAGTACCACGCCAACTTCCAGCCCGACGTTCAGGACTGGTGGAGGGCTCTCCGCGCAGGGGCGTAATTCTTCCGCGCGTATTGCCAAGCGGTAGACGCATCCGCCAGAATCGCCACGGCTTGTGGCCGGCGCCTGCCGGCCGGGCTGCGTGAGGGGGAGACATGCGGACTTACATCATCCGCCGCCTCATAGCCATTCCCCTCATGCTGCTCGTCCTCTCCTTCATCCTTTTCCTCCTCATCTGGATCCTGCCGGGCGATGCCGCCTTCTCCGGAGCCCTCAGCATCTCCGAAACCGGCAACTACGATGTAGCTCGCGAGCGGTTCGGCCTTGACCGGCCGTGGTACGTCCAGTACGGGGACTGGCTCGGCGGCATCTTCGTGGGCGACTTTGGTGAGTCGCTGACTCCCCCGCACGACTCCATCATGGGGGCCGTCAAGGAGCGGTTGCCCAAGACCATCGAGGTCGGAGTGCTGACGATCCTCCTGTCGGCGGTCATCAGCGTGCCCGTGGGCGTCATCTCGGCCGTGCGGCGCAACAAGCCCGAGGACTACGTGCTGCGGACGGTGACCATCCTCGGCATCTCCGTGCCAAACTTCTGGATAGGGACGCTCATCATCCTCTACTCCTTCGTGTGGTTCGGCTGGAACCCCATTCAGGACTGGGTCGACTTCACCGAGGATCCCCTCAAGAACCTCGCCATCGTCATCTTCCCCGCGGGCATTCTGGCGTTTGCAGGGGCCGCCTACACGGCCCGAATCATGCGCTCCGCCATGCTCGAGGTGCTCTACTCGGACCACGTACGCACGGCCCGGGCAAAAGGGCTGCGTGAGCGGGTCGTCATCTTCCGCCACGTCTTCCGCAGCGCCCTCATCCCGGTGCTGACGGTCCTCGGCCTGCAACTCGGCTCCATCCTGGGAGGCGCCGTCGTGGCCGAGCAGATCTTCGCTATTCCCGGCATGGGGCTCTTTGCGCTCGACCGGATCCTGGCGCGGGACTACACCTCCCTCCTCATGATCGTCATGATCTTTGCGACCATGTTCATGTTCGTGACGCTCCTGGTGGACATCCTGTACACCTACGTCGATCCGAGGATCAGGTACTAGCGATGACCGAAGCCGCGCAGGTGCCAGCGACGGGAACCCTCCTCGAGCAGGAGTACGCCATCCCGCCCCGGCAGCGGTTCAACCCGCTGCGCTGGGCTCTTCGCGAGCCTGCGGGCGCGCTCAGCATCTTCATCATTCTGGCTGTCGGCTTCATGGCTGGTGGGGCCTCGCTCCTCAATACGACCAACCCGCAGACCCTGGACGCGTTTTCCGCCAATATCCTCGAAGGCCCGAGCGGCGACTACTACTTCGGCACCGATCGCCACGGGAAGGACGTCTGGTCGAGCGTGCTCTACGGAGGTCGTATCTCGCTCAAGATCGGCGTAGCCACGGTGGTGGTGGGTACCATCGGCGGGACGTTGCTTGCCCTTATCGCGGGATTCGTTGGAGGTGTCGTCGATTTCGGCCTGAGCCGCGTCGCCGACATCCTCTTCGCGGTCCCCGCGCTCCTCTTAGCAATGATCATGGATATCGTCCTGGTGGATAAGCTGCCCGATCTGCCGGCCCTGCCGGCCGAGGAGTTGGCGCGCGTCCTTGCGATCGCCTTCTTCTTCATGCCGGGGGCCTTCCGCATCATGCGCGGCTCCGTGTTGGAGCAGCGCAGCGCTCAGTATGTCGAGGCCGCGCTCCTCGTCGGGGCGGGTCGGTGGCGGATCATGTTGCGCCACATCCTCCCCAACATCACGGGCCTCGTGATCGTCCTGACCACCATCAGTCTGCCCGCCGCCATCCTCACCGAGGCGACGCTCTCCTTCCTGCTGGGGTCCAGCGCCCCCTCGTGGGGAGCGGAGTTGAGTGGCGAATCGCGTCAGTTCTTCAACCGCGCGCCCTGGATTGCCATCTTCCCCGGCGCCGCCCTGGCCATCACCGTGTTCGCCTTCAACATCTTCGGAGACTCCATCCGCGACACGCTTGACCCTCGCCTGCGAGGGCGTATCTAGCTCCAGACCCTTCCCCCGACGCATTGCCTCGCGATCCCTGCAGGGAGTATTGTGCCCGCAGTATCGGATTGGAACGCCGCCTGTCATGGCGGGCGAGGAGGAACGAGATGCGAGACCGGGACAACTACTGGCTTCGATTGCGTGGCCGCAAGCTGAGCCGCCGCCGCTTCCTGGCCGGCGCCGGCGTCGCCGCCGCTGGCTCTGCCGCCATCCTCGCCGGCTGCGGCGACGACGATGACGACGACGACGCTGCCCCGGCTGCCACGGCTGCTGCGACGCAGGCCGCTGCGACGCAGGCTGCGGAGGCCGAGCCCGAGGCCGAGGAGGAGGCTGTCGCGGAAGCGGCGCCTGCTGGCCCTCGTCGCGGTGGCACCTACCGCACCTGGAAGTCGACGGAAGACATGGGCAACGATCCCGCCATCTTCCACTCCAACAACCAGGAGGTGGTCTACCAGGTCTTTAGCCACCTGTTGGACTTCCAGGTCAGCAAGGGCATCTTCTCGATGGACGGCGCCACCAGCTACGAGCAGGTCGACCCGACCACGCTCGTGTGGAACATGCGCGAAGGGATGCAGTTCCACAACGGCGATCCCGTCACCACCGAGGATGTCGCCTTCACCATCGAGCGCCCACCCGGGCTGCTGGAGAAGCTGGGTGCGACCCACGCCCCGGCGAACGCGTTCGACTACTACGACAGCATTGAGGCCGTCGACGCCACGCACGTCCAGGAGAACTGGATCGGGCCGCGCGCCGATGCCCTCATCAATCGCTCCCGCCAGTACTTCGGCATCATCAACAAGAAGCTCGTGCTCGCGCAGCCCGAGGAAGATGCCCAGGTTCACGTCAACGGCATGGCCGCCGGCCCCTTCATGCTCTCGGAGCGCGGGGCGGAGGGCGTGCACCTCGTGAAGAACCCGAACTACTACACGCACCCGAATCCGGATGACGGGTTCGTGGAGGACGGGCCCTACATCGAGGAGTACGACGTCCGCATCATCCCCGACGCCGTCACCGCCCGCTCCCTCCTCGAGAGCGGCGACCTCGATGCCTACGGCTCCGTCGACGCCCTGGAGGCCGAGGAGCTCGAGGGCAACCCCAACGTGTCTGTTCAGGCCGCGCCCGCGGGTGGCTGGTCCGTGCACGGGTTCGACGGTGGGAAGTGGTACGACGAGCGCGCACGGCTTGCCATCTTCAAGGCCTTCAACTACCAGGCCTTCATCAACAGCATCCACGCCGGCAGGGCCATCCTGCAGGCGCCGCTCACCGTCATCAACGGGCGCTTCCAGCAGCTCACCCAGGAAGAGCTCGCGGGCTACTACCAGTACGACCCCGACGACGCCCGCGCCCTCTGGGAGGCGGCCAAGAGTGACGCTCTGTCCCGCGATCCGGAACTGTCCAAGTACGACTCCATCTTCGAGTACGTCGATGTCCACACCATCCAGAGTGACTCGCACGTCGCCATCAGCGAGTTCTCCACCAAGAACCTGACCGAGGTGCTCGGCACCACGTTCGAGATGTCGACCGCCGACGTCCAGACGTGGGTGAGCGCCGCCAACGACCGCACCGACGACGTGAAGCCCTGGGGCCTGCTCCAGGTTGGTAACGGTATCGGTGGAGGCACCGACGGTACTCCCGGCGTCAGCTACCTCTCGTGGTTCGATCCGGCCCAGTACGGCGACAGGGCCTTCAACTTCCGCCACGACTCGCCGCACCCCTCCATCGCCGAGGGCGCGTCCTACGTCGGGGCCGAGATGGTCAAGCAGAACGAGACCGTCGACCACGAAGAGCGGGTCCAGATCATCACCGACCTGCAGCGCTGGATCTTCGACCGCGCCTGGGGCATTTTCATGATGCCTGTTGCGTCGGAAGCATTCCTCGCCGTGAGCAACCGCCTGCGCGACTACGGCAAGGACGACTGGTTCAACGCCTACACGGGCAACAACACGCCACGCCGCGAGAGCGCCTGGCTGGACGAGGTCTAGACCGGCTCCCGCCGGACACACCGGAACCGACCAGAGGCCCCGGGGATACTCCCCGGGGCCTTCCGCATCATGCGCGGCTCCGTGTTCGAGCATCGCAGCGCTCAGTAGGTCGAGCCCGCGCTCCTCGTCGGGGGGATCGGTGGCGCATCGTGTTGCGCCATATCCTCCCCAACATCACGGGCCTGGTGACCGTCCTGACCACCATCAGTCTGGCCGCCGCTATCCTCACCCAGACGACGCTCTCCTTCCTGTTTGGGTCCAATGCCCCTTCGTGGGGGCCGGAGTTGACCCGTTGCCTCGCGATCCCCGCAGGGCTTATTGTGCCTGGAGCATCTGTCAGAACGCTGCCCCGTCATCGAGGGAGCGAGGAGGAAACTGGATGCGCGATCGCGACAACTACTGGCTCCGACTGCGTGGACGAAAGCTGAGCCGCCGCCGCTTCCTGGCGGGGGCGGGCGTGGCCGCTGCGGGCTCCGCTGCCATTCTCGCCGGCTGCGGCGACGATGACGACGATGATGACGCTGCAGCCCCGGCTGCCACGCAGGCCGCCGCCACCCAGGCGGCCGCCGCCGAAGAGGCCACCGAGGCGGCCGCCGCTGCGGCCGAAGAGCCTGCTGGCCCGCGACGTGGTGGCACCTACCGCACCTGGAAGTCGACGGAAGACATGGGCAACGATCCCGCTGTCTTCCACACCAACAACCAGGAGGTGGTCTACCAGGTCTTTAGCCACCTGCTCGACTACCAGGTCAGCAAGGGCATCTTCTCGATGGATGCCGCCACCAGCTACGAGCAGGTCGACCCGACCACGCTCGTGTGGAACATGCGCGAAGGGATGCAGTTCCACAACGGCGATCCCGTCACCACCGAGGATGTCGCGTTCACTATCGAGCGCCCGCCCGGGCTGCTGGAGAAGCTGGGCGCGACCCACGCCCCGGCGGCCGCATTCGACTACTACGACAGCATCGAGGCCGTCGACGCCACGCACGTCCAGGAGAACTGGATCGGGCCGCGGGCCGATGCCCTCATCAATCGCTCCCGCCAGTACTTCGGCATCATCAACAAGAAGCTCGTGCTGGCGCAGCCCGAGCAGGATGCCCAGGTGCACGTCAACGGCATGGCCGCCGGCCCCTTCATGCTCTCGGAGCGCAACGCCGAGGGCACGCACCTCGTGAAGAATCCGAACTACTACACGCACCCGAATCCGGATGACGGGTTCGTGGAGGACGGGCCCTACATCGAGGAGTACGACGTCCGCATCATCCCCGATGCCGTCACCGCCCGCTCCCTCCTCGAGAGCGGCGACCTCGATGCCTACGGCTCCGTCGACGCCCTCGAGGCCGAGGAGCTCGAGGGCAACCCCAATGTGTCCGTGCAGGCCGCGCCCGCGGGTGGCTGGTCGGTCCACGGGTTCGACGGTGGGAAGTGGTACGACGAGCGTGCCCGGCGCGCCATCTTCAAGGCGTTCAACTATCCGGCCTTCATCAACAGCATCCATGCCGGCAGCGCCATCCTGCAGGCGCCGGTCACGGTCATCAACGGGCGCTTCCAGCAGCTCACCCAGGAAGAGCTCGCGGGCTACTACCAGTACGACCCCGACGACGCCCGCGCCCTCTGGGAGGCGGCCAAGAACGATGCCGCAGCCGGCGAAAAGTACGACTCGATCTACGAGTACGTCGACATCCACACCGTCCAGAGTGACGCGCTCATCGCCATCAGCGAGTTCACCAGCCAGAACCTGACCGAGGTGCTCGGCACCACGTTCGAGATGTCGACCGCCGACATCCAGACGTGGGTGAGCGCCGCCAACGACCGTACCGACGACGTGAAGCCCTGGGGCCTGCTCCAGGTTGGCAGTGGTGTCGGCGGGGGCACCGACGGTACTCCGGGCGTCAGCTACCTCTCCTGGTTCGACCCCTCGCAGTACGGCGACAGGGCCTTCAACTTCCGCCAGGACTCGCCGCACCCCTCCATCGCCGAGGGCGCGTCCTACGTCGGGGCCGAGATGGTCAAGCAGAACGAGACCGTCGACCACGAAGAGCGCGTCCAGGTGCTCTCCGACCTGCAGCGCTGGATCTTCGACCGCGCCTGGGGCATTTTCATGATGCCTGTTGCGTCGGAAGCATTCCTCGCCGTGAGCAACCGCCTGCGCGACTACGGCAAGGACGACTGGTTCAACGCCTACACGGGCAACAACACGCCACGCCGCGAGAGCGCCTGGCTGGACGAGGTCTAGACCGGCTTCCGCCGGTAGCACCGGAACCGACCGAGGGCCCCGGGGATACTCCCCGGGGCCCTCTTTGCGCCCGCGTGCGTGGGGGCGGCTACGTGCGAACCCGCTACACTGACCGGAAAGCCATGACCGACCAGATGACGCCTGCCGCGACCCCCTCCGCGGGCCCCGTCGCGCGTGCCCGTGGCATGCGCGACCTGCTTCCCGACCGGATGCGCGCCTTCCGGCACGTTGAGGATGCGTTCCGTCGGGTTGCCCGGCACTGGGGCTACGAGGAGATCCGCACACCGACCGTCGAGAGCTACAGCCTCTTCACCTCCGCCGGCGCCCTCTCCCCCGAGATGCTCGCCGGCGCCTACACCTTCCTCGACTGGGACGGCTGGAGCGGCGAGCGCGTCATGCTGCGCTACGACTCGACCATCCCCGTCGTCCGCGCCGCCGCCGACGCGGGTATCGAGCTCCCCGCGCGCCTGCTCTACGTCCAGAGCGTCTTCCGTGGCGCCGAGGGCGAGGACTGGCAGTGCGGCCTCGAGTACCTCGGCGCACCGCCCGTCGTCGGCGACCTCGAAGTGCTCGCCGTCGCCACCGACACGTTCGCGGCGCTCTCCCTGCCGGTCGACCTGCGCCTGACGCACGCGGGCGTCGCCCGCGCCGCCGTCGACGCGGCCGGCCTCACCGACGTGCTCGCCCGTCGCGCCCTCCTCGACGACGTCGCCGGGAACGGCCTCGCCGCCGTCCGGGACGCCTTCGCCGGCGAGCCGGGCGCGCTCGCCTTCGTCCAGGCGGCGCTCGGCGGCTCCGGCGAGCTCGCCCTCGTCGACAACCTGATCGCGCTCGCCCGCACGGGCCTGCCCGGCGCGGTCGCGCCTCTCGATGAGCTGCGCGAGGTCGCCGCCGCTCTCGTCGCCACGGGCCGTACGGTCGCCATCGACTTCACCCTCCCCTTCGACTTCGACTACTACTCCGGCGTCACCTGGGAGCTGCGCGACGAGGGAGGGGCGTGGGGCCGCGGCGGTCGCTACCAGCCCGCCGGTCCCGGCGCGCCCGGGAGCGCCTGCGGCTTCGCCCTCGACGCCGACCGCCTCTCGGGGCGCCTCGCCGACGCGCCCTCGCGCGGCGCCTCCGTCGCCATCGTCGCGGAGCGCGAGGCGGGCCTCGCCGACGCCCTCCGCCTGGCCAGCTCCCTGCACCGCCACGGCATCTCCGCCGCGCTCGGCGCTTCCCGCGACGCCTCCATCCGCCTCGTCGTCGGGCCCGAGGGCATCTCCGCCTCGTCGTCCGCCTCCTCCCTCGACCGCGCCACCCTCGACGAGGTGGTGCAGTTCGTGCTCCAGCACAAATGAGCAGCCCCGTCGCCCCGCTCGGTCTGGCCGTACCCACCGGCTCCCTGCGCGAGCCCGTGGGCGAGTTGCTCGCCTCCCGTGGCCTCGTCATGGATGGGTACGAGGCCGGTTCCCGCCTCCTCCGCTCCGAGGTCAACGAACGCGGCTTCCGCTTCCGCGTCTTCCGCGAGCGCGACATTCCCATCCAGGTCGCCCTCGGCAACTACGACCTCGGCATCTGTAGCGACGTGTGGGTCGCCGAGCTGCAGGCTCGCTTTCCCGGGCAGCAGGTCGTGCGCGTGGGCGCCCTTCCCGGCCCCGCGACCGAGGTGTGGCTGTGCGCCGACCCGAGCGCCGGACTTGCCCCCGGTGAGGTGCCCGACCCCCGTTCCCTCGATGGCGTCCGCCTCGCGACGGAGCTTCCGAACCTGACCGATCTCCTCGCCTCGCGCCTGCGCCTCCCCCGCTACACCCTCCTCGACCTCTACGGCTCGGTTGAGGCGTATCCCCCCGAGGATGCCGACCTCGCCGTCGTTGCGGTGGCCGACGTCGCCGCGGTCGAGGCGCTCGGACTCGTGCCCCTCCACCGTCTCTTCCATGGCGGAGTCGCCCTCGTCGCGAACGCGGACTCCCTGCGGACGCGAGACTGCGGCGCCGTGGTCGAACCGCTCACACCCGCGTTCGTCCCCAGCGAGGCCGCCCTGACCCTGCCGGACCGCGCCAGCGACACCCCCCTCCGCCGCGTCGAGCGCGACACCGGCGTGCTCCGCCTCGCCCTCCCCGACGGCCACGCCCAGCGCCACACCTTCGCCGCCCTCGCCGACGCGGGGCTCGCCTTCGACGGCTACGGCGAACGCGACTGCGTTCGCCGCCCGTCGTCGCCCATCGAGGGCATCGAGGTCAAGGTCGTGCGGCCCCAGGACATGCCCGCGCTCGTCGCGATGGGCGCCTTCGATATCGCCGTCAGCGGCGTCGACCGGCTGCGCGAGCACCTCGCCTTCTTCCCCGGCTCCCCCGTCGAGATGGCGCTGGACCTGCGCCGCAGCCGCTACCGTATCGGCCCCGTCGTCCACAACGACTTCCCCGCCGAGACGACGCAGGAAGCGCTTTCGATCTGGTCGCGGCTGGGCCGCCCCGTCCGCATCGCCAGCGAGTTCCCCGGCCTCGCCGAGGAGTGGGCGCGCCAGCTTCGCCTGCCCCACACCGCCATCATCCCCATCGCCGGCGCCAGCGAGGCGTTCGTCCCCGAGGACGCCGATATCCTCGTCGAGGGCACCGAGACCGGGACGAGCCTGCGCGTGAACAACCTGCGCATGCTCGACCCCTTCCTCGACTCCACCAACTGCGTCATCGCCGCCACGAACCCGCGCACCTCCCGCCGTGACCTGCTCGACATGCTCCTCGACCGGCTCCGCGAAGGCGTTCGCGCGGCCGCCGCGGAGGAGGCCGGGGCGGTGGCGCAGGGGGCCCGGGGAGGCGCCTGATGCCCCCCATCACCCTGCACATGATCCTCGCCCGGAGGCTGGGCGAGGACCTGCCCGGGGAATCGCTCTCCCCCGAGTCCGGCCACTACCTGCTCGGGGCGACGGCTCCCGACATTCGCATCCTCACGCGCGCCGACCGCCGCACGACCCACTTCTTCGACCTCTCCGTGTTCGAGCACCAGGACTCGGTGGCGGGCTTCTTCGAGGCGCACGGGCGCCTCGCCGACCCCGCCCGTCTCAACGAGGAGACGCGCGCCTTCGTGGCCGGCTACCTCACCCATCTCGTCCTCGACGAACAGTACATAACGAACATCTACCGCCGCTTCTTCCACCGCCACGAGGAGATGGGCGGCGCCCTTCGCGCCAACGTTATGGACCGCCTCCTCCAGTTCGACCTCGAGCGCGCCCACGGCGACGAGGAGCTTCGCGCTGGCATCTGCGATGCCCTCGCCTGCACCATCGACACGATCGACGCCGGCTTCGTCGATGCCGAGACCCTCGAACGCTGGCGGCAGGTCGCCAGCGACATCGCCGCCCGCGGCATGGACTGGGACCGCGCCCGCGGCATGATCGAGAACCACCTGCGCCGCGGTGGTCTCGACGACTCTGAGGGCGAGCTCTCCGGCTTCCTCGATTCGCTCCCCGACCTGCTCGGTGAGACAATCGGCCATGTGACGAGCGCGGAGGTCGACGCCTTCATCGAGCGCTCCACCGAAGCCGCCGCCGCCGCCGTTGCGAGGTACCTCGAATGCGGATAATCCGGAACGCCGAGGAAGGACGCCGTACGCTCCTGTCCCGCACCCCGCTTGAGGGCGATGAGCTGCCGCTCGAGATGCGCGAGACGACCTTCCGCACGTTCGGCAAGGAGCTCGAGCCCGACGAGGTCGTGCGCCGCATCCTCCGCGACGTTCGCGAGGACGGCGACAACGCCGTCCGCTACTACAACGGCCGCATCGACGGCGCCCAGGTCGAGGACCTGCGCGTCTCCGAGGAGGAGATGCGCGCCGCCCGTGACCAGGTCGGCCCCGACGTCGTCGAAGCGCTCAACTTCGCCGCCGAACGCATCCGCTCGTACCACGAGCAGCAGCTTCGCGGCGCCTTCGTCGACTTCCAGTTGAACGGCCTCGGGCAGCTCACGCGCGCCATCCAGCGCGCCGCCATCTACGTGCCCGGCAGCGCCGCGCCCCTTCCCAGCACCGTGCTCATGTGCGCCATTCCCGCGCGCATCGCCGGCGTCGACGAGGTCTATCTCGGCAGCCCCGTCCTGCCCGACGGCTCCGTGCCGCCCGTCAAGCTCGTGGCCGCCGGGATTGCGGGCGTCGACGGCGTCTTCAAGGCGGGCGGCGCCCAGGTCATCGCCGCCTTCGCCTACGGGACCGAGACCATCCCGAGGGTCGACAAGATCTGCGGCCCCGGGAACCTCTTCGTCACCCTCGCGAAGAAGCAGGTGTACGGCGATGTCGGCATCGATGCCGTCTACGGCCCCACCGAGACCATGATCGTCGCCGACGAGAGCGCCGATCCCGAGCTCGTTGCCGCCGACCTCCTCGCCCAGGCCGAGCACGACCGCCTCGCCAGCCCCATCCTGCTGACCCCGTCGCACCACCTCGCCGAGCAGGTCGGTACGGCTATCCGCCGCCAGCTACGCGACCTCGAACGCAGCAAGATCGCCAACGAGGCCATCGAGACGCGCGGCGGCTGCATCCTCGTGAACGACATCGACCACGCCATCGAGCTCGCGAACGAGTACGCGCCCGAGCACCTCTGCCTCCTCGTCGAGAACCCGACCGCCCATGCCATGAAGGTGCGCAACGCCGGCGGGCTCTTCCTCGGCGAAGGCTCTCCCGAGGCGGTCGGCGACTACACCGCCGGGCCGAGCCACACCATGCCCACCGGCGGCAGCGCCCGCTGGAGCTCGCCCCTCGGCGTGAGCGACTTCCTCAAGACCGTCAGCCTCGTGAACATCCCGCCCGAGGACGTCGAGGAGCTTGCCGAGGCCGCCCGCGTCATCGCCCGCGCCGAAGGGCTCGGCGCGCACGCCGCCTCCGTCGAGCGCCGTCTCCAGGGCCGCTAGCGAGCCGCGCCGTGGACCTCCGCCGCTACCTCCGCGACGACATCGACGATCTCGCGCACTATGCGCCCGTCCAGCCCCTCGACGTGCTCGCCGGGGAGATCGGCGTGCCCGTCGACCAGATCGTGAAACTCGACGCCAACGAGAACCTCTACGGCGCGCCCAAGGCCGTTCGCGAGGCGGCGGCCGCCGCCCCCCTCCACATCTACCCCGACCCCGACCAGACCGGCCTCCGCAGCGACATCGCCGGCTACGTGGGCGTTCGCCCCGAGAACGTCGTCGCCGGTACCGGCTCCGACGACCTCCTCGATGTCGTCCTCCGCCTCACCCTCCCCGATGCGACCGCCACCGCCACGCCGACGTTCGGCATGTACAGCTTTCTCAGCGGTATCGCCGGGATCCGCCACATCGAAGTGCCCCGCAGCGCCGGCTACGCGCTCGACCTTCCCGGCCTCCGCCGCGCCGTCGAGGACGGCGCCGGCGTCGTCTTCGTCGCTTCCCCCAACAACCCCACCGGCAACGCCGCCGGCATCGAGGAGATCGAGGCGCTCTGCGCGCTCGACGCCCTCATCGTCGTCGACGAGGCGTACGCCGAGTTCGCCGGCGCGAGCGCGATCCCCCTCCTCGACGCCCATCCCAACCTCGTCGTGATGCGCACCTTCAGCAAGTGGGCGGGGCTCGCCGGGTTGCGCGTTGGCTACGCCGTCGCGCACGCTGACCTCGTGGAACCCATGCTCGCCATCAAGCAGCCCTACAACGTGAACGCCGCCGCCGACGCCGCCGCGCGCGCCGCGCTCGCCCATCGCGAGGAGCTTCTCGCAACCGTGCGGACCATCGTCGCGGAGCGCGATCGCCTGGCGGAGGAGGTCGGCGCGCTTGGCTGGCTTGAGCCCCACCCCTCCGACGCCAATTTCGTGCTGTTCGACGTGAAGACGGGCGACTCCGGCGAGATCGCGGATGCGCTCCGCCGGCGCGGCGTGCTCGTGCGCCGCTACGACCGCCCCGACCTCGCCAACAAGCTGCGCATCAGCGCGGGACGCCCGCGGGACACCGACCGCCTGCTCGACGCCCTCAAGGAGGTCGCCCCCCGATGAGTGACCGCGCCGCCACCGTCACCCGCCAGACCGCCGAGACGACCATCGCCGTCACCGTCGACCTCGACGGCACGGGCCGGTTCGAGATCGCAACCGGCCTCGGCTTCTTCGACCACATGCTCAGCCACATCGCCAAGCACGGCGTCTTCGATGTCTCCATCAAGGCCGAGGGCGACCTTCACGTCGATGCCCACCACACGGTCGAGGACACCGCCCTCGCGCTCGGCGAGGCCTTCCGCGAGGCGCTCGGCGACAAGGCCGGCATCGTGCGCGCCGGCTCCGCGCACATGCCCCTCGACGAAGCGCTCGCCTTCGCCGCCGTCGACCTGAGCGGCCGGCCCTACGCCGAGCTCGACCTGCGCCTGCTCGGCCGCACCGTGGGCGAGCTGCCCGCCGACCTGCTCGCGCACTTCCTCGAGTCGTTCGCCGCCGCCCTCGGCGCGAACCTGCACGTCCGCACGCTGGCCGGCGCTAACGACCACCACAAGGCCGAGGCCTGCTTCAAGGCGCTCGCCCGCGCGCTCGACGCCGCCACCCGCATCGACCCACGCCGCGGCGGTGACCTTCCCTCCACCAAGGGCGCGCTCTAGCCCGTTCGTTTGACAGCCCGCGCGGGCGCGTTGACCATGCCCCGCGAGTCGATTGCATGGCCCTCCAGCACCGCACCGCAGCCTCGCTCAGGGAACAGCTACGCGACGCGCTCGCCACGTACGAGCCGGGCCGCACCGACCGGCGCGACGCCAGGCCCGCCGCCGCCCTGCTCCTCCTCTACGAGCGCGACGACGGCGTCCACCTGCTCTTCCAGGAGCGCTCCCACCTGGTCGAGCACCACAAGGGCGAGATCAGCTTCCCCGGCGGCGCCCGCGACGAGGGCGATCAGGGCGCCGCCTTCACCGCCCTGCGCGAGACCCACGAGGAGGTCGGCGTCGCCCCCGAGGATGTCGACCTGCTGGGGGAGATCGACGAGGTCTGGACCCGCAGCGACTTCCGCCTCCGCCCCTTCGTCGGCTGGCTGCGCGAATGGCCCTATGCCTTCGAGTTCGCTCCCGAGGAGGTCGCCTCCCTCCTCGAGGTACCGCTCGACCACCTCACCGACCCCGCCAACCTCGTCGACGACGTTCGCGAGATCGATGGCCGCCGCGTTGTCCTCCCCTCCTATCGCTGGGGCGAGCACCTCATCTGGGGCGCCACCGCCCGCGTGCTAACGAATTTCCTTGACCTGTGTCGTACCCTCGATGGCTGAACAACTCGGCGCCGGACGCGACCTATGAGCGACGCTCGTGTTCTTGCATCGCTCATCGAGGAGATTCCCGGCGCCGAGTTGGTGCGTGGAGACGGTGACGCCGTCATCGAGCACGTCGAGCACGACTCCCGCCGCGTCGAGCAGGGCGCCCTCTTCGTGGCCGTGCCCGGCTTCACCGTCGATGGCCACGCCTTCCTGACCGACGCCCTCGATGCCGGCGCCGCCGCCGTCGTTGTCGAGCGCGGCCGGCGGGGAACCTGGCGCCACCTCCCCGGCGACCAGCCCATCGTCGCCGTCGAGGACACCCGCGCCGCCCTCGCGCAGGCCGCCGCCGCCCTCCACGGCCACCCCGGCCGCGAGATCACCGTCATCGGCATCACCGGCACCGACGGCAAGACGACCACCGCCTACATCCTCACGTCCATCCTCGAAGCCGCCGGCGCCCGCGTCGGCCGTCTCGGCACCGTCGACGCCTACGTGCCCGGCACCGACATCGACAGCCACACCCACCGCATGACCACCCCCGAGGCGCCCGAGGTCCAGCGCCTCCTCCGCGAGATGGTCGAGGCGGGCTGCGAGTACGCCATCGTCGAAGCCACCAGCCACGGCCTCGCCCTCCACCGCCTCGACGAGGTCGCCTTCGACATCGCCGTCCTCACGAACCTGACCGGCGACCATCTCGACTTCCACGAGAGCTTCGAGGCCTACCGCGAGGCCAAGGGCCGGCTCTTCGCCGCCCTCGACCAGCCCCCCGGCGGCCCCACCCGCGCCGCCGTCGCCAATGCCGACGACCCCTCCGCCAGCTTCCTGCTCGGCCTGACCTCGCAACGCGCCATCCGCTACGGACTCGAGACCCCCGGCGTCGATGTCACCGCCCGCCACGTCGAGTTGCACGCCGACGGCAGCCGCTTCCGCCTCGCCCTCCCCGGCGCGGAGGTGGGCACGGAGATCCGCATGCCCGCCCTCTTCAACGTCGCCAACGCGCTCGCCGCCGCCGCCGCCGCCCTCGCCCTGGGTATCGAGCCCGAGGCCATTGGCCGCGGCATCGCCGCCTGCCACGGCGTCCCCGGCCGCATGGAGCGCATCGACATGGGCCAGCCCTTCAGCGTCGTCGTCGACTACGCCCACACGGGCGACTCCGTCCGCAAGGTGCTCTCCGTCCTGCGCGAGCTCGCCGAGCGGAGCCTCATCATCGTCGCCGGCGCCGCCGGCGAGCGCGACCCCGGGCGGCGCTTCGGCGTCGGGCGCGCCGCCGCCGATGGCGCCGACTTCGCCGTCTTCACGAACGAGGACCCCCGCAGCGAGGATCCCGCGACCATCGTCCGCGAGATCGGACGCCATGCCGAGGAGGCCGGGCGCGTCCGCGGCCGAGACTTCATCGAGGTCGAGGACCGGCGCGAGGCCATCGCCGCCGCCCTCGCCCGCGCCGAGGCCGGAGACAGCGTCGTCATCTGCGGCAAGGGCCACGAGCGCTCCATCGAGCTCGGCGGCGAATCCATCCCCTGGGACGACCGCGAGGTCACGCGCGAGGAGCTGGCGAAGCTCGGCCACACCGGCGCCTGAGGCCGGGAAGTTTCGCCTAGCCCCCGCCTTCGTATACTCGCAGCCGCAGCCATGACGCGAGTAGCACGACCGCGCACCGAGGTCCGCCTTGCCGCCTAACCGACGACGCCAGCAGCACCGGGGCCAGCGTTCCCGCCGCCAGCGGCGCTACGTCAGCGGCGGCCAGGGTCAGTCCTTCAAGCCCGGCTTCCCCATGAACCTGTTCACGGGGCGAGCGGCGCTCGCGACGTTTGCCGCCGTTGGCGTCGTGCTCATGGTCGCCGGCATCTCGCTCGCGGCCTTCCTGCCCAACCGGGGCGCCGAGCCCGACGTCGGCGACCTGCCCACCGCCCCCGCCGCCGAGGAGACCGTTGCCGCCGAGCCGACCGAGCCGGCGGACGACGCCGACGAGATCGTGCGCAACTACCCGGCCGCCGAGTTCGTCATCGACGCCGAGCGCGAGCTCTACACCGCCACCATCTCCACGGCGAAAGGCGACATCGTCATCGAGCTGTTCGCCGACATCGCCCCGAACACCGTCAACAGCTTCGTCTTCCTCGCCGAGAACCGCTTCTTCGATGGCATCGTCTTCCACCGCGTCGTCGACAACTTCGTCGTCCAGGGCGGCGATCCCACTGGCACCGGCCGGGGCGGTCCCGGCTACATCACCGGCGACGAGCCCAACGAGGTCCGCAACGAGACCGGTACGATCGCGATGGCGAAGGGCGCCGGCCAGCCCTACTTCGGCAGCCAGTTCTTCATCAACCTGAAGGACAACCCCGCCCTCGACTTCGACGCCGGCAACCGCGACAGCTTCTACCCCTTCGGGCGCGTCATCGAGGGCATGGACGTCGTCAACGCCATCGTCCAGGGCGATGTCATGGAGTCGGTCACCATCACCCGCGCGCCCAACCCCGACGCGCCGCCGCCCGAGGCCGAAGAAGAGGGTTCGGAAGCCCCCGAGGATGAGGGCGAAGCAGGATCGGATGGCGAGGATCCCGAAACGGACGGCGAGGACGCCGGAAACTAGAGCCGGACAGCCCCCGGGGACTTGTTGCCGAGTACCAGTAACGCCATACTGGGTGCATGAAGGCCGTCCGCGAGAGTCGTGAGCACGAGGTCGTCGAGCGCGGCAAGTACGCGCCCCTCTACCGTTACCTGACGCGTCAGGCCGGGCCGGAGTGGCGAACGTCGTTCGGCCGCATTGAGGAAATCCTCCGCTGCAAGCTGCCGAAGTCCGCGCGCTGCCACCGCACCTGGTGGGCGAACGCGAAGTCGGGGGGCGGCCACAGCCACGCACTCGCCTGGCGCCTCGCGGGCTGGAAGACGCGCGCCGTCGACCTCGAAGCCGAGACCCTCGTCTTCGAGCTCGACCCCGAGCGGGAGCGGGCGCCGCAGATTCCCATCAATCTCGACGAGCTCCTTCCCGTCCGGGACCTTGGCCCCTGGCCGGAGGGTTTTACCGTCAGCCGCGAGCAGATCTATGAGGACCGTGTCTAGGGAAGATGTTCATCGATACGAACGTCCTCGTATATGCGCTTGCGCCCGCCGCCCCTGCCCACAGCCGGGCCCGGGCCCTGCTTGACGAAGCGGTATCGTCACGAGAGCGCCTGACAATCAGTCGCCAGATACTGCGAGAGTACCTCGCCACCGTGACCCGGCCGCAGGCATGGAGTCCCCCACTCCCCCTGCGTGAAGCGCTCGACGACATTGCCCGATTCAGCGACGACTTCGAGATCCTTGAAGACGGATCGCACGTCACGGACATGCTCATCTCGCTGTGTCGCCAGGTGCCCGTGGCGGGCCGGCAGGTCCACGACGCCAACATCGTCGCGACCATGCTCGCATCTGGCGAGCGCCGGCTGCTGACCTTCAACGTCGGTGACTTCCGCCGCTACGGGGACCGCCTGGAGCTTGTGGAGTCGGTCTAGGTGTGCGACTGCACGTTCGGCTCGTCGGCGGTGACGCCGTCGGCGTAGAGCCGCGCGATCGTCTCCTCGTCCAGCCCCAGCAGGTCGCGGAACACGTAGCGGTTGTGCTCGGCGAACCCCGGCGCGGGGATTCGGGCGTGCCCGGGCGTGCGCGTCAGGTTCCAGGGAGGCGTCTCCACGTCCCACGCGCCCGCGTCCGGGTGCACCTGCTCCGACCACGCCCCCCGCGCCCGCAGCTGCGGGTCGCTCATCACCTCGGGGATGGTCAGCACGGCCCCCGCGGGAACGCCGTGGCGCTGCAGGATGTGCATCGCCTCGTAGTGCCCCCACGTCGCCGTCCACTCCCCGATGATCGCGTCCAGCTCCCGCTCGTTCGCCTTGCGCGCCGCCATCGTGGCGAAGCGCTCGTCCTCGGCGAGCTCGTCCTGTTGCATGGCGCGGCAGAGCCCACCGAACTGCTCGTCGTTCTCGCACGCGATCGTGATCCAGCGGTCCTCGCCGCCGCTCCCGTAGACCCCGTGCGGCGCGAAGTGCGGGTGCGTGTTCCCCGCCGGCGCGCGCAGCTCGCCGTTCATGCTGTAGTCGACCAGGTACTCGCCGACGAAACCGGTCAGGTTCTCGCGCTGTGCGAGGTCGATGTGGACGCCCTCGCCGGTGCGGTTGCGCTGGCGCAGCCCCAGCGCGACCGCCGCCGGCACCGCCAGCCCCGCCGTCGGATCGCCGTAGCTGAACCCCGTCTTCAGTGGCTCGCCGCCCTCGTACCCCGAGACCGAGACGAGCCCAGCCAGCTGCTCGACGTTCGTCCCGTAGGTCACGTAGTGCGCCTCCGGACCGGTCTTGCCGTGACCCGGCATCGACACGTACACGATGCGCGGGTTCGCCGCCCGCACCTCCTCGAAGCTAAGCCCGAGGTTGTCCATCACGTTCGCGCGGTAGTTCTCGACCAGCACGTCGCTCTTCGCCAGCAGTTGCAGCAGCAGGTCGCGGCCCGCTTCCTGCCGCAGGTCGATCGCCGCCGAGTACTTGTTGCGGTTGTTGTGGTTGAAGTAGGCGGCGCGGTTGTACCAGCGGTCCACCGTCCTCGGGATGCCGCCCAGGCCGCGCAGCAGGTCCCACTGCCCCGGACCCTCGACCTTGATGACCTCCGCCCCGTAATCGCCCAGCAGCCGCGTGCCGAACGGCCCCGCCCACACCATCGTCAGGTCGACCACGCGGATGCCCGCGAGCGGCGCCGTCACGCCGGGCCCGCCGGTCGCGCGAGGCTGGGCGGCCCCTCCCAGCGCTTGCCGCTGTCGAGCTCGACGCGAAGCATCGTGCCCGTCGTCTCGACCGTGCCCGCCACCCAGTCGTCCGGAGGCGGGAAGGCGACGCGCTTCGGGACCATGATGCGCGCCCCCGCCGGGAACTCCGCCGAGGCCGCAATCTCGAGCGTCTCCGTGCGCCGCCCGATCGCGCGGGCGAGCGCCTGCAGCTCCGCGAAGTCGTTCGTGCGCTCCACCAGCCGGCGCGCGTCCCGCTCGCTCGCCGGCGAGGCCGGCGGCGGCTCGTCCGCGGGGGCGGGAATGGCGTCCTCGCCGCCCCGCGCCATCGCCTCCGCCACGAACCGCTTCGTCCGTCGCGCCACGACCGCCAGCAGCTCGTGCAGCAGCACCGGGTCGTCGCACCGCTCGAAGAAGGCCACGGCGCGGGCGAGATCGCTCATGCCGGAACCCCTGTCGCAGCCGTGATCTCGGCGGCGGACAGCCCCGCCTCCGACAGCACCGCTTCGGTGTCCGCCCCGAGCAGGGGCGCGGGGCCGTCGCGCCACGCGTCCGGGCCCATCCACCACGGCGGTCCCGGGTACGAGGCCTCCCCCGCCACCGGGTGCTCGATGCGCCGCAGGAAGCCCCGCGCGGCAAGCTGCGGGCTCTCCAGCAGGTCCTCCATGGTGTGGATGAACGTGATCGGCGCGCGGAACTCGCCACCCAGCGCGTACGCCTCTTTCTTCGTCACGCCCGCCGCCCACGCGATCACCTCCGCCATCAGCTCGTCGTCGTGCGCGCGGCGCGACTCCGCCGTGGCGAAGCGCTCGTCCTCGAGCCACTCCGGATGGCCCGTCGCCTCCGCGAAGGGCGGCCAGTTGCGCGCCATCACGTGGACGCCCACCTGCCCGTCCACGCACGGGTAGATGCCCATGAAGCTCGACATCAGGTTCCCCCGCCGCTGCCCCAGCCAGAGCCCGTTGTACGAGTAGAAGGGGACGCCCGCCTCCAGGATCGGCGCCATGCAGTGCTGCACGCTGATGTCGACGTGCTGCCCCTCGCCGTCGCGTTCAGACGCCAGCAGGGCCAGGTTTGCCGCGGAGAACGCGTTCAGACCGCCCTGGTAGTCGGCCTGGTAGCCCCCGTTCTTGACCGGCGGCTTGTCCGGGTCGCCCGTCAGGAACATCTGGCCGCCCATCGCGAACGCGATCAGGTTGTTCGAGCGGTACTCCGCGTACGGTCCCTCCTGCCCGTATGCCGTGATCGAGACCAGCACCAGCCGCGGGTTCACCGCCCGCAGGCGCTCGTAGTCGAGCCCGAGGGCGCGGGCGTCGCTCGGGCGGTAGTTCTCGATGACCACGTCCGCATCGGCCGCCAGCCGCAGGAACGCCTCGCGCCCCGCCTCCGTGCCCAGGTCGAGCTCGACCGAGCGCTTGCTCGTGTTCAGGTAGAGGAAGAGCGCGCTCGTCTCGGGGTTCGGCTCGCCGTCCTTGAAGGGGCCGTGCGTCCGCGCGATGTCGCCGCCCGGCGGCTCGACCTTGACGACCTCGGCGCCGTAGCCCGCGAACAGCCGCCCGCAGTAGGGCGCGGAAACGAACGTGCCCACCTCCAGCACGCGGATGCCTTCGAGCGGGAGGGGCATGGCGGCGCGCCTACGGTCGCGAGGGGATCTCGACCTGCACGTTCCCGCGCACGGTGGGCTGGTCGTCCGCCAGTGTCACCACCTCGAGCTCGACGAGGTTCACGCCGTCCTCCTGGCGCTTGTCGACCACGCGCCCGGCGAGCGTGAGCGGCCGGCCCGCGATGTCCGGGCGCCGGAAGGCGACGCGCACGCTGCGCAGGTTCGCCTCCGAGCCCGCCCACATCCCGACGTAGTTCGTGATCCAGGAGAGCTTGAGGAGGCCCGGCACGAGCGCGCCGCCGAAGCCCATCCGCCGGCCCGCCTCGGCGTCGCCGAACGCGGGGTTGGTGGGGTTGTCGCGCCCGAAGAACTCGACCGCCTTGTCCTCGGTCGGGAGCTGTTCGAGCGGCTCCAGTTCGTCGTCGGTGGCGATGTCCTCGAAGTAGCGCTGGCTCATGGCTAGGACTCCGGCCGGTCGAACTGCGTGACGGTGCGCAGCGAGGCGGCCGCCTCCTCTCCGTCGCCGTTCAGGTACGCGGTCTGGAACATCACGAGCACGCTGTAGCCGTAGCGCCCCCCGAGCCGGTCGCGCACGTCGATCAGCTGCGTCACCGCCTGCAGGGGCTCCTCCAGCTTGATCGGCTGGCTGAACTTCCACTCCGTCTGCGTCAGGATGCCGCTGGACAGCACCTGCGGCGAAAGCTCCGCCGGCAGGCGCGGCTCCAGCATCGCGAGGATGTACGGCGGCGCGATGCCCGTGCCGTCCGCCCAGCGCGGGTCCGTATCGCCCAGCAGGTCGCGCATGCGCGTCGCGTCCTCGGTCCGCGGGACGACCTCGATGGGGTCGCTCCGCTGCCCGAGCATGGCGCGGTGTTCGTCGGTGATCTTGCTCTCGGTTACGTCAGCCACGGTCGCTCCTCGGCGGGAGAATAGCACGCTGCTCCGCAGGGGCGCGGAGCGGGGAAGGGTGGGCTAGCGGGGCAGCCCGACCAGGACCTCGTCGTTCTCGACGCGTACGGGGTACGTCTGGATGTCCTCCGCGCCCTTGTTCCAGAAGAACAGCTTCGACTGGAACGCCCCCAGGAACGGATGGTTCGAGTTGAATTCGCTGGAGAACGGCTGGCGAACCACGCTCCCGTTCGAGACGTCGAAGCGCGCCCCGTGGAAGGGGCACATCACGCAGCCGTCGCGAACGGGCTCGGCCTTGATCGGCGCGCCGGGGAAGCTGCCGAGGGGAAGCCGCGCATGGGGACAGAGCGCGGCCAGCGCGCTCACCTCCTCGCCCTGCCGCACGATCGCCACGCGCAGGCTGCGGAGCCGCACCTCCGTGGCGATGCCGTCGGGGAAGCTGCGCAGGGAACCGGCGTTCGCCCATTCCTTCATGCGGTCGTGCGGGATGATGCTGCTCGCCTTGATCGGCAGCGGCGGGTCGAGGCCCATCAGCGGCATCGCCACGACCTGCATCAGGCCGCCCGAGACCAGGCCCGCGATCAGCAGGAAGATGCCGACGGCGAGGCCGCTCGAAACCGTCTCGGCGTCGCCGGGGGCGACGATGAGGACGATGCCGCTCACGATGAGGGCGATCGTCGCGATCCCCCACGTCCCGAGGACCGAGGCTCCCACAAGCGCCAGCGCTACGGACACGATCTACCCTCCCCGGAAGCGGATCGTACGCGCCTGCCCGCGCCTGTGCAAAGCATCACGAACGCCCGATCGCCCCGTCTCAGTCGAGCCCGTGGTAGCCGCGCCGGAAGTACATCAGCGGCTCCCTGTCCAGGTCGGAGGCCGCCCCCACCACGCGCCCCAGGGCGATGACATGGTCGCCGCCGGGCACGATCGTCTCGAGCTCGCAGTCGAGGTGGGCGATGGCGCCGGACACGATCGGGCAGCCCGTCTGGTCGGTGAACGTCTCGAAGCCGTCGAGCTCCGGCCCCGGGTCGCGCCCGGAGATGGCGAAGTGGTTGGAGACGTCGTCCTGCCCCTCGGCCAGCACGCTCACCGCGAACTTGCCCGAGGCCGGCACCATCCGCTCCAGGTGATTCCCGTTCTGGATGCAGACCAGCACCAGCAGCGGGTCCATCGAGAGCGTCGAGAAGCTGGAGGCGGTGATGCCGTACACCTGCCCCTCGTGCTCCGTCGTCAGGACCGTGACGCCCGAGGCCCAGGAGGCGAGTGCGTCTTTGAAGGTCTGCTCGTCAACCGGTGACATCGGCGTCACGCATTCTCAAGGGCGGGACCCATGTCCCAGATGGCGTTCGCCGTGACGCTGCTGAAGTAGCGGCCCATCGGCAGCCCCGCGAGGATCTGGTCCATCTCGGCGGCGTCCGCCACGTCGAAGATGGCCAGCACGCCGACCCCCGTCTCGCGGTAGATGGCCTTGATCTTGCCTTCGTCCCGGAGCGCTTTCGTCGCCGCCAGCTGCTGGGCGACGACACCCTGCCAGGCCTCCGCATCGAGGTCCGCGGGCTGACTCGAAACCAGCCGTACCGAAAAGAGCACTCCTGCCACCCCCCGCTCCGGGCCCTTAGCGCCCGGGCGTGATGCCGGAAGGCTACCGCACGGGCGGCGTAGAGCGCCAGACGCGGACCCGCCGTAGCATTCACCGTGTGGGCCGCTCGCGACCGCTCGTCACCTTCGATATGGACGGCGTGCTCTGCCGCAATCCGCTCGGCATCAACCCCGGCGGGCTGAGCGCCGACGCCACCTCCCCCTCCCGCTTCCCCCGCCCCACCTGGCCGCTCGAACGCTGGCTCTACCTGCGCCGCAAGCCGATGGCCGGCGCCGTCGAGGGCTTCCACGCCGTCGCCGAGCGCTTCGACTGCGCCGTCGTCTCCGCGCGGGGCGAAGGCTCGCGCGCCCTCACCGAGGACTGGCTGCGACGCACGCTGGGCGTCTCCCCGCCGGTGCGGCTGCGCTCCTCCTGGCGCGAGCGCTCCTCCGCCTTCAAGGCGCGCGTGATCCCGCCGCTCAAGCCCCTCGCCCACTTCGAGGACGACCCCAACACCGCCCTCCTCGTCGCCGAGCGCATCCCGCACGTGTTCCTCGTCGACTGGCCCCGTAATCGCGGCGTCGAGCGCGAGAACATCCACCGCATCGAGCGCATCGCCGACGCCCTCCCCATCCTGGAGGCCGTCGCCGGCGATTCGGGCGTGCCCGGGTCCTAGCCCCCCGACATCTGCGTCTGGAACGTCGCCAGGTCGAAATAGTCGCGCCAGGACGCGATCTTCCCGTCCCGCAGCTCGAACACGCCCATCACGGGCAGCGCGACTTCGTTCCCGCCCGCGTCGAACTTGTCGACCCGCTCCGTCATCACCACGTCGCCCTCGGCGACGATGTTGAGCACGTCCCAGCCCTTGCTCACCATCATCCCGGCCATGCCCCCGAGCGCGTTCTTGATGTTGTCGCGCCCGCTGATCGGGTCCATCGGGATGTTGTGGTAGAACGCGTCCTCGGTGAAGTACGCGGCGAGCGTGTCCCCGTCCGGAGCGGGCGCGTCCCACTCCGCGCAGAAGTTCCGCACGATCTCGGCGTTGTCCATGTCGGTTACTCCCCTTCCAGGATGCTGGTCCGTAGCAGCATCAATGCCGTGGTGATGGCGCGCCGCTTCGTCGCCGCGCGCCCCTGGGCCATGACCATCTTCATCGAGCGTCGGTCGCCCGCCGGACCGGCCACGGCCACGAAGAACGTGCCCGGCTGCTCGACCGTCGGATCCCCGTCGAGCGCGGCCGTGATCCCGACCCCGTAGTCGCTCCCGAGCCGCTCGCGGGCGGCGCCGGCCATCGCCTCCGCCGCTTCCGCCGAGACGTCTGCGAACTCCTCCGACGATCGCGGCGAGACAAGCCCGCCCGCGAACGCGCCGCGCGCCTCGGGCGCGTCGCTGAGCGTGCTCGCCAGCAGCCCGCCCGTCGCCGTCTCCAGCGTGCCGGCCGTCTGACCGCGCTCGCGCAGCGTCCGCGCGATGAACCCTTCGAGCGTGTCCTCGTCCCGCCCCCAGATGGCGTTCCCGAAGATCGCGTCCAGCTCCCGCTCGACCGGCTCGATAAGCCGCTGCGCCTCTTCGCGCGTCGCCGCTTTCGCGCCGATGCGCAGGTGGACGCCGTCGGCGCGGGCGTACGTGCCCACGCCGATTCCGGGCATGTCGAACACCGGCCTCGCCATCTCGTCGACCGTCCCCTCGCCGATCCCGGCTGTCTTCAGTGTGCGCGTCACGAGCACCGAGCCCGAGCGCCCTTCGAGCCGGGGCGAGACCTCGTGTACCCACATCCGCTCCATCTCGGGGGGAACGCCCGGCATCGAGACGATCACGCGGCCGTCCCGCTCCGTCCACCAGCCCGGCGCCGTCCCGCGCGGGTTGTCGATGACGCGCGCGCTCGGGATGAGCCACGCCTGCTTGATGTTCGTCTCCGGCATCTCGATGCCCCGCCGCGAGAAGAACGACCGCAGCCGCTCCTCAAGCTCGGGGACGACATGCGGCTCCTCGCCCAGCAGGTTGGCGATCGACTCGCGCGTGAGGTCGTCCTCGGTCGGCCCGAGCCCGCCCGTTGTGATCACGAGGTCCGAGCGCTCCCACGCCCGCCGCAGCGTCCCCGTCACGCGGTCGAGGTTGTCGCCCACGACGCTCGTGTGGTTCAGGTCGATACCGAGGGCGGGGAGGTGCTGGGCGATCCAGGCGCTGTTCGTGTCGACGATCTCGCCAAGCAGGATCTCGGTGCCGATCGCGACAATCTCCGCCTTCACGCGCGCGAGTCTATCAGGCAGTCCAGAACAGGGCGGCGACGGCTAGACGAGGATGCGGAACGAGTGCCCGCTGCCCCCGATCAGTTCCTCGATCTGCTGCGCGAAGGGCACGTCGGCGAGTTCGACGCCGTCACTCGCCCCAACGAATTCGACTCCGATCACCGAGCCGTCTTCCGAGCGGTCGATGATGCGAAGGTCGTCGAGAAACGTCTGTCGCGCGACAGACTCGTCGTCGAGGAGCCTCACGTACAGGATGTCAGTGTCGGAGTCGTAGGTCGCAGCAGGCATGGCCATAGCTTACGGAGTTCACCCCTGTACAGTAATTCCATGCCCTCTGCCCTCCCAGAGCCCTATGTCGCCGCCGCCGTGCAGCGCGCCCCCGCCTGGGGCGACCTGCAGGCCGGACTGGCGCGCGCCATCGACGCCATCGAGGAGGCGGCCCGCGAGGGCGCGAGCCTCATCGTCCTGCCCGAGGCGTGGCTCCCGGGCTACCCGTACTGGTGTACGGAGCAGCGCCCCAACCGCGCCGTCCGCGACCTCTTTCGGAACCTCACCGGGAACAGCGTCGAGATTCCAGGGCCCGAGGTTGCGGTGCTGGGCGAGGCCGCGAAGGACGCGAACGCGACCGTCGTCATCGGTGTCACCGAGCGCGCGGGCGGGACGCTCTACAACACGCTCTGCTACTTCGGCCCCGATGGCGCTCTCCTCGGGAGCCACCGCAAGCTCGTGCCGACCCTCTCCGAGCGCACCGTCTGGGGCATGGGCGATGGCTCCGACCTCGACGCCTACGACACCCCCGCCGGCCGCCTCAGCGGCCTCATCTGCTATGAGCACTTCATGGCGCCCGCCCGCTACGCCCTCGCGGGGCTCGGCGTGCAGGCCCACGCCTCCGTCTGGCCCGGCTATCCCTTCCTCCATGCCAACATCGATGCCGCCACCCGCATGCTCGCCGTCGAGAACGCCTGCGCCGTCGTCGTCGCCCGCGAGGTCATGTCCGCCGACCGCCTCCCGCCCGGGACGCCCTTCGCCGAGCATCCCCGCATGTGGGAGATGAACGGCGGCAGCGCCATCATCGCCCCCGGCGGGAAATATCTCGCCGGGCCCGTCTACGACGACGAGACCATCGTCTACGCCGAGATCGATCCCGCCGACCTCGTCGAGGCGAGGCGCTGGGTCGATGGCGTCGGCCACTACAGCCGCCCCGACGTGTTCCGCCTGCACTGGGACCGCAGCCCCAAGCCCCCCGTCGTCCCCGGGTAGCCCCGCCCCGCCTCACCCCCCGCCCGGCGTTGTAGAGTGCCCCGCATGCCCAACGGGACCGCCCCCATCGACTTCCGCGTGCTCAACCTCGCGCGCGGCGTTGCGGGCGCCTACGCCACCCGCCTCCTCGCCGATCTCGGCGCGCGCTGCTCCTGGTGGCGCTGGACCGCCCCCCTCCCCGGCGACTGGCCCCCCGGCGACCTCATGTACGCCTACTTCGAGGACGGCGTCGAGCTTCGGGACGAGCGCCTTGAACAGGATGCGCTCCTCGCCGCCCTCCCCGCCCTCGCTCCCCACTTCGACCTCGTCCTCACCGATTTCTCCCTCCCCGAGCTCGAGCAGGATGCGCTCTTCGAGCTGCTCCGCCCGGCCAATCCCGCCATCGCCGTCGCCAACGCCGACCACTATGGCCGCAGCGGCCCCTACGCCCGCTGGGCCGGCGACGAGCTGACCGACTACGCCCTAGGCGGCTACTGGTCGATCGCCGGCCATCCCGAGCGCGAGCCCCTGCGTGTGCCCGGGCACCAGGCCCAGTTCCACGCCGGGCTCCAGGTCGCCTTCGCCTCGGTTGCCGCCCTCCGCCACGCCCGCCGCACCGGCGAGGGCCAGGAGATCGAGGTGTCCGCCGCCGAGGCCATGCTCGGCGCCCACTGGAGCACGACCGTCGCCTGGACCCACGAGGGCCGCGTCTTCATGCGCACCGGCTCCGACCTCGTCCGCGCGAAGGACGGCTGGGTGCACTTCTTCTCCTTCCTCGTCCACCAGAACGTCCTCCTCCTCTGCGACCGCCCCGATCTCGCGAATCACGAGGACTACCAGACCATCCTCGACCGCCGCGACCACCTCCCCGAGATCGAGGCCATCGCGCGCGAGTGGTGCGCCGCCCACACCATGAAGGAGATCGTGGAGAAGGGGCAGTCGCTGCGCGTGCCCGTCGTCTTCATGGCCGACGCCGAGTGGCTCCTCGCCGACGACCACCTGGCCGATCGCGAGTACTTCCGTGACTGCCGCGGCAAGCCCATGCCCGGACGCCCCTACCGCTGGACCGACCCCTGGCAGGACGAGGGCGCCCCCGACACCCTCTCCCGCGCCCTCGCCGGCGCCTCCCCGCCGAACCGCACGGGCGAACGCACGCCCTCGGCATCGCCCTTCGAGGGGCTGCGTGTCATCGAGGTCACGAACAACTGGGCCGGACCCATCGCCTGCCGCCATCTCGCCGACCTCGGCGCCGAGGTCATCAAGGTCGAGCTGGCGACCCGTCCCGCCACCCGCGGCAGCCACTACGCCGGCCTCGACCCCGGCAAGTACCACTACAACCGCTCCGGCTACTTCAACCAGATGAACCGCAACAAGCGCGATATCGCCCTCAACATGGCTACGGACGAGGGCCGCCAGATCTTTCTCGACCTCGCTGCGAAGGCCGACGTCGTCATTGAGAACAACAGCGCCCGCGTCATGCCCAACCTCGGTCTCGCCTACGAGAAGCTGGCCGAGGTCAATCCCCGCCTTGTCATGGTCTCCATCAGCGGCTTCGGCGCGACCGGCAAGCGTCGCGACTGGATCGCCTACGGCTCGAACATCGAGGCCGCCAGCGGTCTCGCCTCGACCACCGGCTACCCCGGCGACGAGCGCCCCTACCGCACCGGCTCCTTCATCGCCGACCCCATCGCCGGCGCCCACGCCGCCATCGCCGCCGTCGCCGGCCTCGAGCGCCTGGAGCGCACCGGTCGCGGCTCGCACGTCGACATGGCCCTCACCGAGTCGGCCATGACCTTCATGGTTGCCGCCTTTGCCCACGTTCACGAGCACGGCGCGTCCATGCCTCGCCGGGGCAACATCGAGCCCGCCGACGCGCCCACCGGCGCCTATCCGGTCGATGGCCGCGACGACTGGGTCGCCGTCGCCGTCCGCACCGACGAGCAGTGGCGCGCCCTCTGCGGGGTCGCCGGCCTCGGCGACCTCGCCTCGCTCGACGGCCCCGCCCGCGTCGCCCGCCGCGAGGAGATCGACGAGCGCCTCGCCGCCTGGACGGCGCCCCTCACCCGCTT
Source organism: Tepidiformaceae bacterium (assembly GCA_965203115.1). GTDB lineage: Bacteria > Chloroflexota > Dehalococcoidia > Tepidiformales > Tepidiformaceae > UBA2991. Next base: position 1,681,472 of record OZ241859.1, read on the forward strand.
CGAGGCCGTCCGCAAGCTCCAGGCGGCCGGCGTCCCTGCCGCCTCAATCCTCCACAACTGGCAGCTCCACGCCGACCCCCACTTCCACGCCCGCGGCGCCTGGGTCGATATCGAGCACCCCGATACGGGTGTCTACCCCTACCCCGGCTTCATGTGGCGCTTCTCCAGGACGGCCCCCGCCGTCCGCAGCCACGCGCCCCGCTTCGCCGAGGCCAACGATTACGTCTTCGGCGAGCTGCTCGGCCGCGACGCCGAGGCCATCGCCCGCCTCTACGAGGTGGGCGCAACCGCCGACGCGCCCGCCGTCCCCGCCCCGCCCTTCGTCGTCGCCCCCCTCACCACGCCCTGACCCCCTACAATCCCGCAACCGTGCAGGAGGCCGACATGCCCGAATACGAGAACATCCTCTACTCCACCGAAGATCGCATCGCCACCATCACGCTCAACCGCCCGGAGAAGCTGAACGCCCTCAACCGTGACCTCCGCGGCGAGTTCGTCGACGCCCTCAAGGTCGCCGAACGCGACGACGACGTGACCGTCATCCTCGTGCGCGGCGCCGGGCGCGCTTTCTGCGCGGGCTACGACATCACCCCCAACCAGCCCGCCGACGCCCGCGCCGGCATCCTCGTCTCGGAGAAGCACTTCGACACCTGGACCGACCCCTTCGCCCGCAGCTGCGTCCGCGACTGGATGACCATCTGGGACCTGCTCAAGCCCGTCGTCGCCATGGTCCACGGCTACTGCCTCGCCGGCGGCTCCGAGCTGATGTCGATGTGCGACATCGCCTTCGCCTCGGACGACTGCAAGATCGGCTACCCGCCCATGCGCGGCATGACGACCCCCGACGTCATCTACTTCCCCTGGAAGCTGCAGATGGGCCGCGCCAAGTACCTCCAGCTCAGCGGCAACAGCCTGACCGGCAAGGAGGCCGCCGAGTGGGGCTGGATCGCGAAGAGCTTCCCCGCCGACTCCCTCGAGGAGGAGGTCATGAAGGAGGTCCGCGCCCTCTCCAGCATCGCCCCCGACCTGCTCGCCGCGAACAAGCTCGCCATCAACCAGACCTACGAGATCCAGGGCATCCGCACCGCCCTCAACACCGGCCCCCAGTGGCACGCCCTCAGCGGACGCATGCGCCCCGGCGCCGGCGAGTTCGGCCGCATCTCCAACGCCGAAGGCCTCCGCGCCGCCCTCGCCTGGCGCGACGAGCCCTTCAACCGCGAGGGCTTCAGGCCGTAGTGGCTAGTGGCTAGTGGCTCGTGGTCCACCGACCACCGACCACCGACCACCGACCACCATCCACCAACCACTATTCACTATTCACTAAGCCCTACTCCGGCCGGTGGACCATCACCGGGCCCGAGTGGTGGTGCGTCATGCGCCACGAGCCCTCCTCGCGCACGAAGATGTTCGTGGCGTAGAGGGGGCTGCCTGAGACAACCTCCCGGCACAGGATGACCGCCGCGTTGCCGAACACGGTCACGCTCGCGCCGCCGCCGACGATCCGGGGCTGGTTCGGGTTCGAGAGGATCGTGCGCCAGCTTTCGAGCACGTCCTCGCGTCCGGTCAGGAGCGTCCAGCCGGGGTGCAGGCAGGTCACCGGCGCGATGCGCGCCCAGACCTGCTCCATCGCGCCCATGTCCGAGTTGGCGAGCGCGCGGTAGAACCCCTCGTTCGCGACGAGTGCTTCCTGCTCGGCCTCGGTGAGGGTTTCCTGCTCGGGCACCGCCCAAGGATAGCCGCCCCGCCCAACCGCCGCCCCTGTCCCCGGCCCTGGACGTGAAACGGGGCCCGTCGAACGGGCCCCGTTGGGTCGTATCGTCGAAGCGAGGGCCGGCTAGCCTTCCGTTCCGGCGCCGATGCCCGCCTCGTAGCGGTGCGCCAGTTCGTCCTCGAAGAAGAACTTCTCCTCGCCGAAGGCCGGGCGCAGCTCGTTCAGCCACGTCGCCGACTCGTCGTACTGCGCGAAGAACGGGCGCCCCACCCAGTCCGGGTCGCGGCCCTGCAGGAAGTTCAGCGTGAGCACCTTCTGCCCGGCGACTTCCGCCGGTCCGCTCACCGCAACCTTGCCGGGCTCCGCCGACATGCTCGGCCCGCGCACCGTGCGCGCCAGACCGCTGACCTGGTTGTAGGCCCCGCGGAAGATCTCCCACGCCCGCACCAGCGGGATCTCGAAGAAGTGCTTCGCGCCCGTATCGCGCGCGACGAACATGTAGTACGGGATCATCCCGATCCGCACCTGCTCGCGCCACATCTCCGCCCACGCGTCCGAGTTGTCGTTGATGTTCCGCATGATCGGCGACTGCGTCCGGATCTGCGCGCCCGTCTCGCGGATGCGCTCCGTCGCCTCGCGCACCGCCGGCGTGCTCAGCTCACGCGGGTGGTTGAAGTGCGCCATGATCGAGAGGTGCCGCCCGGTCGCCGTGATGCGCCGGAAGATGTCCAGCATCTCCTCGGCGTCGTCGTCCGTCGTGAAGCGGTAGGGCCAGTAGCCTAGCGCCTTCGTGCCGATCCGGATCGTCCGCAGGTTCGGCGGATCGTCCTCCAGTATCGGGTCGATGTACTGCTTGAAGCGCCGCGTCTTCATCACCATCGGGTCGCCGCCCGTGATGAGCACGTCGCTCACGCGCGGCCGCTCCCGCAGGTAGGCGACCAGCCCGTTGGCCTGCTTCGTCGCGAACTTCAGGTCGTCGAGCCCCACGAACTGCGGCCAGCGGAAGCAGAACGTGCAGTACGCGTGGCACGTCTGCCCGTTGCTCGGGAAGAGCAACACCGTCTCCTCGTACTTGTGCTGCAACCCCTCGACCGTCTCCTCGTAGAGGACGGGCACGTTGTGCTCGAGCTGCCCCGCCGGGTGCGGGTTGAGCGTCATGCGGATGCGGTTCGCGGCCTCGTCGATCTCGGCCCGCGAGGCATCCCGCGAGACCAGCGTCGCGACCTCGTCGAAGTGCTCGTCGCGCAGCATGTGCTGCTGCGGGAACGTGAGCGTGAAGATCGGGTCGTTGGGCACGTCGTCCCAGTTGATCAGCTCGTTCACGACATAATTGTTCGTCTTGAACGGCAGCACCCGCGACACCACGTCGATGGCGAAGCGCTGATCGTTGCTCAGCCGCTCGGCCTGGGGCAGGCCCGCGATGTTGTGCAGGGTGATCGCGCGGTACTTGGCGCGCTCCGGCGATTCCTCGGTCAGGTCGATCACGTTGCTGGTCATAAGAAGCGCCTCCTCTGGGCATAGAGTAAAGCCTCGCCGTGAAGGCGGGGCGGTGGTTCCGGCCCGAAACCACCGATTGGGAGGCTGGACGCGTGGTCGCGAGCCTCCGAACGCCTGCGGGGTTAGCTGACGGGTTCGGCGTCGGAGTCGCCTATGCGCTCTCGCGCAATTCACCCCGAAGATGGGTCCCCCGTTCCCCGGCGATTCGGCTGAAACGCGCGGAGATTCGGCCTTTCCAGTCTACCACGCGCTCCAAACGCCCCCACCCCACCTGACGCAGCCCCGCCGCTGGTCGTACACTCGTTGAAGCCGTCAACAGAAAGTTGGCGCTTCCCGGAGGCGCGTTATGCCCCGAGCGATCTGGAAGGGTGTCATCAGCTTCGGCATGGTGAGCATCCCCATCCGTCTCTTTCCCGCGACCGAGAGCAAGGACATCGGCTTCCGCCAGCTCCGGCGCGATACCAACACCCGCGTCCGCATGCTCCGCTGGGATCCGGTCGAGGAGCAGGAAGTGCCCTACGACGAGATCGTGAAGGGCTACGAGTACGCCAAAGACCGCTACGTCGTCCTTGACGACGAGGACCTGGAGAAGCTCCCCCTCCCGACGAAGCACACCATCGAGCTCACCGCCTTCGTGGAGGAGGCCGAGATCGATCCGGTCCACTACGAGAAGTCGTACTACCTGGCGCCCGACGACGCCGGCATCAAGCCCTACTCGCTCCTCATCCGCGCGATGCAGGCCAAGGGGCTCATCGCCATCGCCAAGGTCGCCATCCGCACGAAGGAGCGCCTCTGCGCCCTCCGCACCCGCGGCGATCAGCTCATCCTCGAGACGCTCTTCTACCCCGACGAGATTCGCGACCCGGGCGAGGCGGCTGCCGTCGAGGACGTCTCCGAGCAGGAGATGGAGATGGCCCGCGCCCTCATCGAGATGCTCGAGGAGCCCTTCGACCCGGAGAAGTACACCGACCAGTACCGCGAAGCCCTGATGACCATCATCGAGGCCAAGCTCGAGGGCCAGGAGGTGGCGACGCCCGAGGCCGCCGCGCCGCAGCCCGCGGTCGACCTGATGGCCGCCCTCCGCGCCAGCGTCGAGGCGGCGAAGGCGCGCAAGGAGGCCGAAGCCGGCGCCACCGACAACGGCGCCACCGCCGGCGAAAAGGCCGCCGTCGCCGCGGAGTAGTCCGGGGAGCCCATGACCGAGCCCCTCGACCAATACCGCGAGAAGCGCGACTTCGCGGCCACGCCCGAGCCCCCCGACGCCGTCCCCGAGGGGCGCGCCGGACCGCTCACCTTCGTCGTCCAGAAGCACAGTGCCACGCGCCTCCACTACGACCTCCGCCTGGAGGTCGGCGGCGTGATGAAGTCGTGGGCCGTGCCCCGCGGCCCTTCCGGCGACCCCGCCGTCCGCCGTCACGCCGTCATGACCGAGGACCACCCCATCGCCTACTCCGCCTTCGAGGGCGTCATCCCGAAGGGGCAGTACGGCGCGGGCCAGGTCATCGTCTGGGACGCCGGCACCTACGCGCCCGAGCACGAACGCGTCTACGACTTCTCCTCGCGCGAGGAGGCCGAGGCGGCGATGGAGGCGGCCATCGAGACCGGCAAGATCTCGGTCCAGATGCGGGGGCGCAAGCTCAAGGGCTCCTGGTCGCTCGTCAAGACCTCCAGCGACTGGCTCCTGCTCAAGCACGACGACCCCCTCGCCGACCCGGACGCCGACATCACCGCCCTCGACCGCTCCGTCGTCTCCGGCCTGTCGCTCGACGATATCCGCGACGGCCGCCTCCCCCGCCACCGCAGGGCCCCATCCGACTACACCCCCGACGCCCTCAACGGATCGAACGCCGCCCCCTTCCCCGACACCCTCCCCCCGATGATGGCAGGCACCCGCGAGCCCTTCTCCCACCCCGACTGGCTCTTCGAGCCGAAGCTCGACGGCATCCGCGCCGTGGCGCACGTCTCCGGCGGGGAGGCGCGCCTCTACTCGCGTCGCGGCACCGACCTCACCGCCACCTACCCGGGCCTCGCCGCCGCCCTCGCCGCCCAGCCCGTCGCCGGGGCCGTCTTCGACGGCGAGGTCTGCGCCTTCGACGAGCGCGGCGTCCCCTCCTTCGAGTTGCTCCAGCAGCGCATGAACCTCGCCGGCGAGATCGACATCGCCTCCGCCGAGGCGCGCGTCCCCGTGACCTACATGGCCTTCGACCTGCTCCACCTCGACGGCTTCGACCTCACCGGCGTCGCCCTGGAAGAGCGCAAGGAGGCGCTCGCCCGCATCCTCATGCCGGTCGGTCCGGTCGCCCTCGTCGAGCCCCTCCTGGCGGAGGGGAAGGAAGCCTACGAGGGCGCCGTCGCCCTCGGCCTGGAGGGCGTCGTCGCGAAGCGTCGCGGCAGCCGCTACCTGCCCGGCAAGCGCTCCGACTCGTGGGCCAAGATCAAGGCCCGCCGGACGGCCGAGTTCGTCGTCGCCGGCTTCACCCCCGGGGAAGGTCTCCGCGAGCCGACCTTCGGCGCGCTCCTGCTCGCCGCCCCCGAGGAAGACGGCGCCCTGACCTACCGGGGCCGCGCCGGCGGCGGCTTCACCGACGCCATGCTCGTCGACCTCCGCGCCACCCTCGACGCCCTCGTGACCGATGCCTCCCCCTTCCCCGAGACCCCTCCCGAGGCCGAGGGCGCGACCTTCGTCCGCCCCGAGCTCGTCGTCGAGGTCGAGTATTCCGAGGTGACGTCGCAGGGCCTCCTGCGCGCCCCCGTCTTCAAGCGGCTGCGCCCCGACAAGGCCGCCGAAGAGGCTGTCTTCGTCGTGACGCCGCCCGCTCCCGCCCCTGCTCCGCCTGCAGCCCCCTCACCGCAGAGCCAGGCGGCGTCCGTCCTCCAGCAGCTCGACGGCCCCGCCGACGAGATGCGCCTCGACGTGGGCGGCCACGAGATACCCGTCACCAATCTCGGCAAGGCGCTCTGGCCCGAGCATGGCGCCCAGCGCGCCGTCACCAAGCGCGACCTGCTCCGCTACCTCGCCATCGTCGCCCCGATGATGCTGCCCCACCTCCGCGACCGCCTTATCACGCTCACCCGCTACCCCAACGGCATCGGCGACCTGCACTTCTACCAGAAGCACTCCGAGGGCCCGCCCCCCGAGTTCGTCGAGACCGTGCCCGTCCACTCCGAGGGCGCGAGCGGCGACCGCGACTTTCTCCTCTGCAACAACCTCGCGACCCTGCTCTGGCTCGGGCAGCTCGCGAATCTCGAGTTCCACGCGACCATGGCCCGCGTCTCCCCCGAGCCCGACGCCCGCGCCCTCCCCCGCGACTTCACCGGCTCGCGCGACAACGTCGAGGCGTCCGTCCTCAACTATCCCGACTTCCTCCTCTTCGACCTGGACCCCTACATCTACCGGGGCGACGAGGCCGCCGGCGAGGAGCCCCAGCTCAACCGCAAGGCCTTCGCCACGACGGTCGAGGTGGCCCGCGCCCTCAAGGAGGTCCTCGATGCCGCCGCCCTCCCCTCCTACGTGAAGACCTCCGGCGCGACCGGCCTGCACATCTACGTGCCCGTCCTCCGCCAGTTCCCCTACCCCGTCATCCGCTCCCTCTGCGAGACGGTCAGCGGCGAGCTGCTCGCGCGCATGCCCCGCGACGTGACGCTGGAGTGGGCCTCGGAGAAGCGCACCGGCAAGATCTTCCTCGACGTGAACCAGAACGCCCGCGCCAAGAACGTCGCCGCCATCTTCTCGCCCCGCGCGAAGCCCGGCGCGCCCGTCTCCGTGCCCGTCCGTTGGGACGAGCTCGACGACCTCTACCCGACCGACTTCACCGTGCTCACCGACCCCGAACGCTTCGCCGAAACCGGCGACCTCTGGGCCGGCATCCTCGATGCGAAGCAGGACCTGACCGCCCTCCTCGGGATCGACGCATGAGCGAGGAGCGCCCCCTCGACCCGCGCGGCCGCGACCGCAACGAGGCCATCGAGATCGTCCAGCGCGCCCTCGTCGAGGCCGGCTACGAGGCGGGCGACTGCGTCGATGTCCTGGGCGGGGCCTTCGTGGCCGCGGCCGTCCGCCGCTACTGGGCCGAGGGCCTGAGCGCCGCCGAGGCGCACGAGCGCCTCTGCGCCGAGGACCCCGAGCTCGCTCGCGCCATCGAGGCGCTCGCGCCGCTCCTGCTCGATCGCGCCGAGGCGCGCGACCAGCGCGAGGCGGCCGTCGCCGCCGTCGAGCTCCTGCTCGCCGGCGCCGCCCCCGAGCGCGATCAGCTCCGCCTGCCGCTGAACCCGGACGCGCCCTAGACCTTCGCCCCCGAGACGATGTCCTCGACGACCGCCGGGTCCGCGAGCGTCGTCACGTCGCCCACGTTCTCCGGCTCGCCCTCGGCGATCTTGCGCAGGATGCGCCGCATGATCTTGCCCGAGCGCGTCTTCGGCAGGCCCGGCACGAACTGGATCTGGTCCGGCGTCGCGATCGGGCTGATCTCGGTGCGAACCGCCAGCCGCAGCTCCCGCTCGATCTCGTCCGAGCCGCTCCATCCCTGGTTGAGCATCACGTACGCGTAGATGCCCGTCCCCTTCACGTCGTGCGGGTAGCCGACCACTGCCGCCTCGGCGCAGGCCTCGTGCCCGACGAGCGCGCCCTCGATCTCGGCGCTCCCCAGCCGGTGCCCGGCCACGTTCATCACGTCGTCCACGCGCCCCGTGATCCAGTAGTAACCGTCCTGGTCGCGGTGGCAGCCGTCGCCCGTGAAGTACTTGCCCGGGTAGGTGGTGAGGTACGTGTCGATGAAGCGCTGGTGGTCGCCGTAGACCGTGCGCATCATCCCCGGCCACGAGGCGACCATGCAGAGCCGCCCCGTCACGCCGTTCCCCTCGATGACGTTGCCGCCCTCGTCCACGACCGCCGGCTGCACGCCCAGGAAGGGCAGCGAGGCCGAGCCCGGTTTCATGTCGTTCGCGCCCGGAAGGCCGGTGATCATGTGGCCGCCCGTCTCCGTCTGCCAGTACGTATCGACGACGGAGCAGCGCCCCCCGCCGACCACGCCGTGGTACCAGCGCCAGGCCTCCGGGTTGATCGGCTCGCCCACCGACCCGAGCACGCGCAGGCTCTCGCGGCTGTAGCGCGTCACGTGGTCGTCGCCCTCGGCCGCGATCGCACGGATCGCCGTCGGGGCCGTGTAGAAGCTGTTGATCCCGAGCCGGTCGACCATGTCCCAGTAGCGCCCCGCGTCCGGGTACGTCGGCACCGACTCGAACAGCACCGAGGTCGCCCCGTTCGCCAGCGGCCCGTAGACGATGTAGCTGTGCCCCGTGATCCAGCCGACGTCCGCGGCGCAGCAGTAGATGTCGCCCTCGCGGTAGTCGAACGTGTAGCGGTGCGAGAGCATCGTGTACAGCAGGTAGCCCGCCTGCGTGTGCAGCACGCCCTTCGGCTTCCCCGTCGAACCGGACGTGTAGAGGATGAAGAGCGGGTCCTCCGCGCCCATCTCCTCCGGCTCGGCCTCCGTCGACTGCCCCGCGAGCGCGTCGTCCCACCAGATGTCGCGGCCCTCGGTCATGGCGATGTCGGCGTCGGTGCGCTTATAGACGATGACGAACTCGATGCTCTCGCCGCCCATCGTGAGCGCCTCGTCGACGTTCGCCTTGAGCGCCACCGGACGGCCGCCGCGGCGCCCCTCGTCCTGCGTGATGATCGCCTTGCAGGTCGAATCCTCCACGCGGTCGACGATGGAGCGCGGGCTGAACCCGCCGAAGATGACCGAGTGCACCGCCCCGATGCGCGCGCAGGCCAGCATCGCCACGACCAGCTCCGGCACCATGCCCATGTAGATGGCGATGCGGTCGCCCTTGCCCACGCCCCGCGAACGCAACGCGTTCGCCAGCCGCCCGACCTCGCCGGCGACCTCCCGGTAGGTCATCGAGCGGTTGTCGCCTGGCTCGTCGCCCTCCAGCAGGAGCGCGACCTGGTCGCCGCGCGTCGCCAGGTGCCGGTCGAGGCAGTTCACGCTCACGTTGAGCGTTCCCTCCTTGAACCAGGCGATGTGGCCCGTCGTGAAGTCCTCCTCCACGACCGTCTGGAAGTCGCTCATCCACTCGAGGTTGGTCCGCGCCTGCTCCGCCCAGAACGCCTCGCGGTCCTCGATGGAGCGGCGGCGCATCTCGTCGTACTCCTCGCGGGAGCCCACGTAGGCGCCCTCGCGCACCCGCGCCGGCGGCGCGTAGGTCTCGTCGACCGGCAGCCCGATATCGCTCGATCCGTTGCTCACGTCTGGCCTCCTGTGCGCCCTCCGGCGCCCCGCGTTTCAGTCCGTGCGCGGGATTCTACCGATACATCCGGCGCTATCGCGCCACTCCCGCTCGCGGTACGATCCGGCCCGATGAGCTCCCGCCGCCCCCGACGCCAGCGCCGCCGCCGCGACCGCGGCTCGACCCTCCCCCGTCCGGGTGCGACCCCCACGCCCCAGCCCGGCGCCGCCGCCACGGCCCGCATCCCCGACCAGACCCCCCGCGAGCACCACGTCGCCACCGACTACCGCTACGTCCGCCGCGACCTCGTCGCCGTCGCCGTCGTCGGTGTGGTCACGCTCGCCTTCGTGCTCGTCGCCGCCGTTATCGCCTGAGCCTTTCCCTACCGCAGGTTCTGGTACGCGAACCAGACGCCGATCCCCGCCGCCACCAGCCCCCAGAGCGCGAACGCCGTGCCGCCCAGCCCCACCAGCACCGCCCACGCCAGCACGATCCCGCCGACCGCGAACCCCACCACCCCCGGTCCCCGCTTCCCGCCCGTGGCGAACTCCAGCAGCCGCGTGAACGCGTAGCCCAGGCCGACGCCCACGAGCAGCGCGAAGAACCCCTGCGTGAACGGCAGCAGGATCAGCCGCCAGAGCAGGCCCATCACCAGCCCGCCGGCCACCGCCGCCAGGCCCGCCCGCGCCAGGTGGCTCGCCGAGAGCATGTACATGGGCGCCCGCACGACGCGGGCGCAGTCGGGGCAGCGCGCGCCCACGGGCGACTGGATCAGGCAGGAGGGGCAGATGGGGGCTTCGCAGCGGCTGCAGCGGAGGGCGGTCTCGACCCCCGCGTGGCGGGCGCATTCCACCGTTTCGGGCATCGAAGCCATGCTAGCAGACGCTCCGGAAGGCCCCGGAAACGGAGTCGTGAGGGTCGCCGGACGCCCCTGCTAACCGGTCGGGTTCTCCACCAGCGCGAACGAGATCGTGCCGTCCGCCACCATCTGCCCGTCGACGCTCGCCTCGACCGCCCCGCGCCCCACCGGCCCCCGCATCCGCTCCAGCGTGAACTCCAGCCTGAGCTGATCGCCGGGCGTGACCGGCCGCCGGAAGCGCATCTTCTCGATGCCCCCGAACATCGGGATCTTCCCCGCCTGGTCCACGTCCCGCAGCAGCGTGATCGCCGCCACCTGCGCCAGCGCCTCCACGATGAGGACGCCCGGCATCACGCGGTTCCCGGGGAAGTGCCCCTCGAAGAACCACTCGTTCGCGGTCACGTTCTTGATGCCGGTACCGCGCGCCCCGTCCTCGATCTCGACCATCCGGTCGACCAGCAGCATCGGGTAGCGGTGGGGGATGATCCGCTCGATCTCGTCTGCGCCCAGGTTCACGTCCATCAGGATGCTCCCGCCTGCGCCAGTCCGGGGACCGCGCGTGCTTCGAGGAAGGCCACGAACTCGTCGACGGCGCTGTCCTCGAAGGGAATGTCGCCGATCTCGCGGTCGTTCGGATTGCCCAGCCCGTGGTAGTCGCTCCCGCCCGAGCGGGCCAGCCCGAGCTTCGCCGAGAGCGCCTCATGCGCCGCCACGGTCTCCGCGTCGTAGAACTTGTAGTACGTCTCCACGCCGTCGAGCCCCATCCTTGCGAGGTCGGCCACCGCCTCCTCGTAATCGTCCCCGAGGAACACGGGATGCGCCACGAAGACCGCCCCGCCGGCCTCGTGCAGGAGCGCGATCGCCTCCCCCGGCGTCAGCCGGTCGCGCGTGATGTGCGCGGGCTTCCCGTCGCCCAGCCACGTGCCGAACGCTTCCGCCACGCTCTCCACGTACCCCGCCTCGACCAGCGCGCGCGCCACGTGCGGCCGCCCCACGCTCGCATCCCCCGCGATCGCCTGCACGCGCTCCGCATCGATCGTGACGCCGTGCTCGCCGAGCACGCGAACCATGCGCTTCATCCGCCCCACGCGACCCTCGCGCTGCTCGCTCAGGTACGCCTGCAGCGGCCCGTGCCCGGTGTCGAACCCGAACCCGAGCAGGTGCGCATCCGCCCCGTCCAGGTCGACGCTCAGCTCGATGCCCGAGATGAGGTGCAGCCCCGCCGCCTCCGCGGCGGCTCGCGCCTCCGGGAGCCCCTCGGTCGTGTCGTGGTCCGTCAGCGCGAGCGTGCGCACCCCGTTCGCGGCCGCCGTCTCCATCACCCAGGTCGGGCTGCGCACGCCGTCGGAGGCGGTGCTGTGCAGGTGGAAGTCGCCGATCGCCACGCCGGCCGCCTAGCGTGCGTACTCGGTCGCGCGAGTCTCGCGCACGACGGTCACCTTGATCTGCCCGGGGTAGTCGACGCTCTCCTCGATCTTCTGGCTCACGTCCCGCGCGATGCGCATCGATTCGAGGTCGTCGACCTGCTCCGGTCTGACGACGATGCGGAGCTCGCGGCCAGCCTGGATGGCGAACGCCTGCTCCACGCCCTTCTGGTCCTTCGCGATCTCCTCCAGCGTCTCGAGCCGCTTCACGTAGCTGTCGAGCGACTCGCGGCGAGCGCCGGGACGCCCGCCGCTGATGGCGTCGGCCATCTGCACGATGACCGCCTCGACGGTGCCCAGCTCGACCTCCTCGTGGTGCGCCTCGATGCAGTGCGCGACCTCCTCGCGCACGCGGTAGCGCCGCGCGATGTCGGCCCCGATGAGCGCGTGCGTACCCTCGACCTCGTGGTCGACGGCCTTGCCCAGGTCGTGCAGGAAGCCGCCCGCGCGGGCGATGTCCTCGTCCGCGCCGATCTCCCGCGCGATCATCGCGGCGATGTGCGCCGTCTCCACCGAGTGGCGCATCACGTTCTGGCCGTAGCTCGTGCGGTAGCGCAGCCGCCCGAGGGTCTTCATCACCTCGGGGTGGAGGTTGAGCACGTCCGCCTCCGCCGCTGCCGCCTCCGCCGACTCGGCCATCGTCGTCTCGACGTTGCGCTGCGCCTTCGAGACCGCCTCCTCGATGCGCGTCGGGTGGATGCGCCCGTCCTGCACGAGGCCGGCGAGCGCCACCCGCGCGACCTCGCGGCGTACCGGGTCGAACGAGCTGATCGTCACGGCGTCGGGCGTGTCGTCGATGATCAGGTCGACGCCCGTGGCCGCCTCGATGGCGCGGATGTTGCGCCCCTCGCGCCCGATGATGCGGCCCTTCATGTCGTCGCTGCCGATGGGCACCACGGAGACGGTCGTCTCCGCCGTCACCTCGCCGGCGTACCGCTGGATCGCCGTCGCGATGACCTTGCGGGCGCGCGCGGCGGCGGTCTGCTCCGCCTCCCGCTCCATCTCGCGCACGCGGCGCCCCGCCTCGTCGCGGATCTCGTCGTCCACGGCGGCGAGCAACTGCTCGCGCGCCTCCTCGCGGCTCAGCCCGCTGGCCCGCTCGATGGCGCGTTCCTGCTCTGCCCGCAACTCCGCGATCTCCTCCTCGGAAGCGCGCAGCGCCTCCGAGCGGTCCTGCAGGGCGAATTCGCGTGAATCGATGCTCTCGGCCTTGCGGTCGAGGTTCTCCTCGCGCTGGGAGAGGCGGTTTTCCGTCCGCGAGAGCTCCGAGCGCCACTCGCGGATATCGGCTTCTGCTTCGTTTCGGAGCTTGAGCGCGTCCTCCTTCGTCTCCAGCTCAAGCTCGCGGCTGCGGGTTTCGGCCTCAGAGAGTATCTGCCGGGCGTCCTCCTCCGCCTGCTGCACTGAGTGCTGCGCAGAGCGGCGGCGCAGGACGTAGCCCACGCCGATCCCGATCAGAATGCCCACGAGGCCGGCGATAACGGCAATGATCGCCGGCATGGTCTTGCTCCAGATGAATCGCAAGTTGCGACATAGTGTTCCCAAAGCGGCGGTACGCCGCTCCCGGGCGATGGTACGGGTCGCCCCGAGAGGCCGTCAAAGCTTTCCCCGGGCATCAAGCGGCCGCGAAGCCCGCACCGCTACCGCCGCTCCGACTCCGGCGCGGTCTCGTTCCAGACCGTGCGCACGGCCTCCTGGATGTCGTCGTAGGCGAACCCCCGCCGCCGCAGAAAGCCCCCGAGCCGCTGGCTGAATACCCGGAACTCGAGGTCCGCGAGCCGGTGCGCCCGGCCCCGCGCCACGGCCAGCGCGGCCGTCCGGTCGTCGATCGACAGCACCGCTTCGTCCACGATCTCGGCCCGCACCCCCCGCCCGAGCAGTTCGTAGCGCAGGAGACGCTGGCCTCGCGGCGCGCTCGACTGGCGCTCCCCCACCCACGACTGCGCGAACGCCTCGTCGTCGAGCAGACCCGCATCCCGCAGGCGTTCCACCTCTTCCTCGACAACGTCGGCGGCGATGCCGCGCAGCCGCAGCCGCTGTCCGAGCTCGCGCTCGCTCCGGGGCCGGTGCGACAGCAGCCTCAGGGACGCCTCGTGGGCCATGCAGCGCTGCTCTTCTCGCTCGATGCGCTCGCGCGCCGTCCCGTCGAGATGGTCGCCTTCCCGCAGGCCGGACTGTTCGGCCGCCTCCGCGTGGACGGTCAGCGTCTCGCCGTCGCTGGTCGTGACCGTGACGCGCCCGCGAGGCCGGCGCTTGATCGCCGTGACCCGGGGAGGTCCGTCGGGTTCGTCCGGGGCCATGGATGCCCTCAGGAGCCCCCGGCCGCCATCGCCGTCTCGGCGGTGTCGCCGCCCGCCTCGCCGGCGTCCGCGACGGGCAGGCCCGCCTCGAGCCGCAGCTCCCGCTCGACCGCCTCGAGGATGTCCAGGTTCTCGTACAGGAACGCCTTGGCCGCCTCGCGACCCTGCCCGATGCGCAGGTCGCCGTAGCTGTAGAACGCCCCCGACTTCTTCAGGATGCCGGACTCCGCGCCCAGGTCCACCACGTCCGCCGTGCGGCTGATGCCCCGCGGCGCCGTGAACATGATGTCGAACTCGGCCGTGCGGAAGGGCGCCGCCACCTTGTTCTTCACGATCTTGGCGCGAACCCGCCGCCCTACCACGGTCGTGCCCTTCTTGATGCTCTCGATGCCCCGCAGCTCGATGCGCACGGAGGAATAGAACTTCAGCGCTCGACCGCCAGGCGTCACCTCCGGGTTCCCGAACACCACGCCCACCTTCTCCCGGAGCTGGTTGATGAAGATCACGGCCGTGCTCGTGCGCGAGATCGTCGCCGTCAGCTTGCGCAGCGCCTGCGACATCAGCCGCGCCTGCAGGCCGACGTGCGAGTCGCCCATCTCGCCCTCGATCTCGGCGCGCGGCACGAGCGCCGCCACCGAGTCGACGACGATGCAGTCGATCGCGTTGGAGCGCACGAGGGCCTCGCAGATCTCCAGCGCCTGCTCGCCCGTATCCGGCTGGCTGATGAGCAGGTCCTCCGTGTTGATCCCGAGATCCTGTGCGTAGGAGGGGTCGAGCGCGTGCTCCACGTCGATGTAGGCGACGGCGCCGCCGGCTAGCTGCGCCTGCGCGATGACGTGCTGCGCCAGCGTGCTCTTGCCCGCCGACTCCGGCCCGTAAATCTCGGTGACGCGCCCGCGGGGAAGCCCGCCGATACCGAGGGCGATGTCCAGCGAGAGCGATCCCGTGGAGATGGCCCCGACCGTCATGTTGGCGGTCGCGTCGCCCATCTTCATGATGGCGCCGCTGCCGTACTGCTTCTCGATCTGGCTCAGTGCCAGGTCGAGCGCGCGCTTCCGTTCCGCTTCCTGTTTCGCCGTCTGGGCCATGGGGCGTTCCTCCCCGAGTTCGTGATGGATGACAATCCTACGGGACTAGAACGCCTGTTCGCAACCCCTGGTGCTCAATTCGACCTGCCCGGTAGCGCTGGCGTAGCCCGCGACTCCTCAGTCGACCGCCTGGAGGATGCCGATCAGCACGCCGAGGACCGCCACCCCCGCTGCCGCTGCGCCCAGGAACATTCGGGTGAGACGCACTTCCATCTCTGCCAGGCGCGAGTCCACCCGCGCGTCCAGCCGGCTAAGGCTGGACGCGATGCCTCCCGTTCGAGCTTCGCTTCGGGTCTCCATCTCGGCCATCTGCCCAACGAGCCGCGTCTCCAGCCTCGCCAACTCCGTCCGCACCTCGGCCACCTCCGCCTGAACGTCGCTGACCTGGACCTTCACGTCGGCGATGCCTGTGTCGATCCTCGTCTCCAGCGAAGTCCGCATCTGCTCGACGTCGCCCCAGGTTGCGGGGCTGCTGAAGTCCCGGAGGGGTTCGCCTGAGTGTTCTGCGGACGCCATTTCTGACCTCACCACCGGTTGCCGTCCGCAAAAGCATAAGGCATCTCTCTGGCGTTTGTAAACCTCAAAGGTGCCGTTAGCGTCTAGAACACGTCGAACAGGTTGAAGCGGGGGCCGTCCTTGCAGCAGAGGCGCACGCCGTGTTTCGTGAAGATCGCGCACCCGTAGCAGAGCCCCCAGCCGCAGGGCATGTTCTCTTCCATCAGGATCTCCGGGGTCTGCCGGCGGCCGTTCTGGCGCAGCGCCTCCGCCATCGACGCGAACATCGGGTTCGGACCGCAGGCGTACAGCTTGCTCGACCACGCCACGTACTCGTCCAGGTGCTCAGTCACGCGGCCCTTCAGTCCCTGCGACCCGTCTTCCGTCGCCACCACGTACTCGACCTCGCTCGGCCAGTACGAAGCGGGCAGGAGCTGCGAGGCGGTCCGCGCGCCCATCATCGCCGTCACCTGGTGGCCCCGCGCCACCGCCACCTCCGCCAGGTCGACCATTGGCGCGACACCCACGCCGCCGGCTACCAGCAGCAGGTTCTCCGAGCCGTCGGGAAGCCGGAAGCCGTTCCCGAGCGGTCCGTAGAGCGACACCGTGTCGCCCCGGCGCCGTGCCGCCAGCCAGGCCGTCCCCCGCCCCGCGACGGCGTAGAGCAGGGCGACCCGCCCCTCTTCCGCGCGGTGGTAGCTGAATGCGCGCGAGAACTCCGGGTCGCCGCCCTCGGGGGCGCAGCGCGCCATCACGAACTGTCCGGGCGTGTGTCCCGCCGCCGCCAGGTTGGGCGCGTCGAGCCAGATGACGTAGCCGCCCTCGTAGCACGGCTCGTTCGAGAGGACCGTCGCCTCTTCGCGGATCATCGCGCGACGTACTCGTCCAGCCGCGCGACGTCCGGCGTCACGGCGCCGCGCATCGTCTCGATGGCCGCCCGCGCCGTGTCGATGGAGGTGAAGCAGGGGATGCGCTTCTCCGCCGCTGCCCGCCGGATGTGGAAGCCGTCCCGCAGGGAGCCCGTCAGGCGGCCCTCGGGCGTGTTCAGGACGCAGCGCACGGTCCCGTCCTCGATCACGTCCACCACGTTCGGGTGCGTGCCGCTTAGCACCTTCGTCACGACCGTCGAGGGGATGCCGAGCGCGTCCAGCATCGCGCCCGTGCCCTCCGTCGCGTACAGGTCGCAACCGGCGTCATGGAGCGCGTGAACGAGCGGCAGCGCTTCCGCCTTGGTGCGGTCGCTCAGCGAGAGCAGCACGGGCGTACCCGGCTCCAGCGCCAGGTCGGAGGCGACCAGCGCCTTCGCCAGCGCGGGCTCGTAGGCGCTGTCGATGCCCATCACCTCGCCCGTGCTTTTCATCTCCGGCCCGAGGTACGTGTCGACCTCCGCCAGCTTCGACATCGAGAAGACGGGCGCCTTCACCGCCACCAGGTTCCGCTCCGGCCAGAGGCCGCCCTCGTATCCCTGGCTCTCCAGCGACTCGCCGCACATCGCGCGCACCGCCAGTTGCACCATCGGCACGCCCGTCACCTTCGAGATGAACGGCACCGTGCGGCTCGCGCGCGGGTTCACCTCGAGCACGTACACCCGTGGCGCCCCCGAGGCGTCGCGGGGGAGCACGACGTACTGGATGTTCGTCAGGCCGATCGCGCCCATCCCCAGCACGATCTGCTCGGTGTGGCGGCAGATCGTCTCGCGCTCTTCCTCGTCGAGGTGGACCGGCGGGTAGACCGCCATCGAGTCGCCCGAGTGCACCCCCGCCCGTTCGATGTGCTCCATGATCCCCGGGATGAGGACGCGCTCGCCGTCGCAGATGGCGTCGACCTCCACCTCGCGGCCCTCCAGGTACTTGTCGATGAGGATGGGCCGCCCCTCCGCCGCCTCCGCCGCCTGCGCCAGGAACCCGACCATCTCGCGCGGGTTCTGCACGATCTCCATCGCCCGCCCCCCGAGCACGTAGGAGGGCCGCACGAGCACGGGGTAGCCGATCGTCTGCGCCGTCTTCAGCCCCTCCTCAAGCGTGCGCACGGCCGCGCCCGGAGGCTGGGGGATGCCGAGGTTCTGCAGGAACCGCTCGAACAGCTCGCGGTCCTCGGCCGTGTCGATCGTTTCCGCGCTCGACCCGATGATCCCCTGCCCCGCCCGCCAGAGCGGCTCCGCCAGGTTGACCGCCGTCTGTCCGCCGAACTGCACGATGCTCGTCGGCGTCTCGCCCGTCTCTCCCGCCTCGTTCTCGAGGATGTTGCGGACCGCCTCCTCGTCCAGCGGCTCGAAGTAGAGCCGGTCGCTCGTGTCGAAGTCCGTCGAGACCGTCTCCGGGTTCGAGTTCACGAGGATGGCGCGCCGTCCCGCGTCCTGGAGCGCCCAGGCCGCGTGGACGCTCGCGTAGTCGAACTCGATCCCCTGCCCGATGCGGATCGGCCCGCTCCCCAGCACCACCGTCGAGACGCCCGGCTCCGGCGTCGCCTCGTTCTCCTGCTCGTAGGTCGAATAGAAGTACGGCGTGAACGCGTCGAACTCCGCCGCGCAGGTGTCGACCATCTTGTAGACCGGCCGCATCCCCAGCTGGAGCCGCAGCTCCCGGACCTGCTCTGCGAGGCGGTCCGCGAGCTGCCCGACCATCTCGTCGCTGAAGCCCATGCGCTTCGCTTCCAGCAGCAGGTCGGCGTCGAGCGGCTCCGAGAGCAGCCGCCGCTCGACCGTCACGATCCGCTGGAGCCGCTCCAGGAACCACGGGTCGACGCCCGTCTCCGTCGCGAGGTCGGCGACGGGCACGTCCCGCCGCAGCGCCGCCATCAGCGCCCAGAGGCGCGTGTCCGTGGCGCTCAGGTTGATCGCGCTGGCGTCGCGCCAGGCGGGATCCTCCCAGAGCAGCGTCCGCCGCCCGAACTCGAGCGAGCGCACCGCCTTGTTCAGCGCCCCCTCGAAGGTGCGGTCGATCGCCATCACCTCGCCCGTCGCCTTCATCTGCGTGCCCAGACCACGGTCGCCCAGGGCGAACTTGTCGAACGGCCAGCGCGGGATCTTCACGACGCAGTAGTCGAGCGCGGGCTCGAACGCGGCCGTCGTGCGCTGCGTGACCGCGTTCGGGATCTCGTCGAGCGTCTTCCCGCACGCGATCTTGGCCGCCACCCGCGCGATCGGGTACCCCGTCGCCTTCGAGGCCAGCGCCGACGAGCGCGAGACGCGCGGGTTCACCTCGATCACGTAGTAGGGAAGCGGTTCGCTCGGGTCGCCCTCCCAGTCGCGCACGTCCTTGCGGGGCGCCATCGAGAACTGGATGTTGCAGCCGCCCTCGATCCCGAGCTCGTCGATGATGCGCAGCGCCGCCGAGCGCAGCATCTGGTAGTCCTTGTCCGTCAGCGTCTGCGAGGGCGCGACCACGATCGAGTCGCCCGTGTGGACGCCCATCGGGTCGAGGTTCTCCATGTTGCAGATGGTCACGCAGTTGCCCGCGCCGTCCCGCATCACCTCGTACTCGACCTCTTTCCAGCCGCCCAGGTAGCGCTCGACGAGCACCTGCGTGATCGGGCTCGCGGAAAGGCCGCTCGTCGCGATCGTGCGCAACTCCTCGGGCGTGAAGGCGATGCCCCCGCCCGTGCCGCCCAGCGTGTACGCGGGCCGGATCACGACCGGCAGCCCGATCCGATCCGCCGCCGCCTCGCACGCCTCCAGCGTCTCGCACGGCTCGCTGTCCAGGACGGGCTCGCCGATCTTGGCCAGCAGGTCGTTGAACAGCTCGCGGTCCTCCGCCCGCCGGATCGATTCCAGCGGCGTGCCCAGCAGCTTCACGTCGTACTTCTCGAGGATGCCCGCGTTCGCCAGCTCGACCGCGAGGTTGAGGCCGGTCTGGCCCCCGAGTGTCGGCAGCAGGCCGTCGGGACGCTCCCGCGCGATGATGCGCTCGATCATGGGCACCGTGAGCGGCTCGATATAGACGGCGTCGGCCATGTCGAGGTCGGTCATGATCGTGGCCGGATTCGAGTTCACGAGGATGCTGCGCACCCCCTCCTCGCGCACGGCCTTGCAGGCCTGCGCGCCGGCGTAGTCGAACTCCGCCGCCTGCCCGATCACGATCGCGCCGGAGCCGATGATGAGGACGCTCTCCGGCTTCGTCATCGCGTTCTCCCTCCGGCCCCGCGCCGCAGCAGCCACGCCAGCCCCTCCCGCAGCGGCGGCGTCGCGAGCAGGAGCAGGAGCAGCGGCGCGAGCACCGCCCCGCGGCTCGCGCCGTCGAGCACCAGCGCCCCGGTGATCGCCCCCGCCCCGATGCCCGTCGAGAGCGGAACCAGGTAGCGGCCCCGCTCCCGCGCGCCCTCGCCCAGCAGCGCCAGCCCCAGCATCCCCAGGAACAGCCCGGAGAGCCCGAGCCCCGCCGCGAACAGCAGCGCCCAGAAGCGCCCCGCCTCGTCGCCCGCCACGTTCTCGCCGGCGAACGCCGCGACGAGCACGAACAGGGCCATCGTCAGCGCCGTCGCGGCGAGGGCGATGAGCACGTCCGGCCAGCCCGCGGCCTTACGCGGCCCGTCGCGGCGGATGGCGCCGCCACGGGCGCGTGGCGGCAGGGGGCGTCGCGGTGTCGTCATCGTCGCCATCTAGAGGGGCAGCTCGAAGGTCATGTCGGGATTGCGCAGGGGAACCATCCCCCCGATGGAGGAGAGGAAGCTGAGCGCGGGCTCGTTGCCCTCCGGCAGCCGCCCGCGGATGCGCCGCAGGCCGCGCTCGCGCGCGAGCGCCAGCAGCTCCTCCGCGAGCTGCGTGGCGATGCCCCGCTGGCGGTGGTCGGGCAGCACCCAGACGCCGAGCTCGGCCGTCTCCGGCTCGTCCGCGCTCGCCTCGACCATCCCGAAGGCGACCGGGATCGACCCGTCGAGCGCGATCGCCGCCGCCCCCCGCTCCCCGATGCGCGCCAGCCAGGCCCCCGCCAGGTCGCCGTCGAGGTCGGGGGGAAGGCTCGTGTTCGGTTCGTCGCGCAGGGCGTGCGCGATCGAGGCGACCGCCCCCGCGTCGTCCGTTGTCGCTTGCCGCAGCGCCGTCGTGCGCGTCATCGCCTGCCTCCTGCCGAGTCCATCATCTCCACGAACCGGTCGAACATCCCCATGCTGTCGAGCGGTCCCGGGCTGGCCTCCGAGTGGTACTGGATCGTCATCACCGGCTCGTCCCGCATGGTGAGCCCTTCGACCGTGCCGTCGTTCAGGTTCACGTGGCTTACCTCCGCCGAAGCCGCCAGGCCCTCGGGGTCGACGGCGTAGCCGTGGTTCTGGGCCGTGATCGTGACCGTGCCCGACCGCTCGTCGCGAACGGGGTGGTTCCCGCCGCGGTGCCCGAACGGCAGCTTGAACGTTCCCGCCCCCAGCGCCCGCGCGATCACCTGGTGCCCCAGGCAGATGCCGAACAGGGGAACCGTCCCGATCAGCTTGCGCGTCTCCTCGACCTGCGCGTTCTGCACCTGCGGGTCGCCCGGCCCCGGCGACCAGAGGACGCCGTCGGGCCTGAGGGCGAGCACGTCCTCCGCGCTCGCGTCGATGGGCAGCACCGTGACATCGCAGTTCCGCGCGACGAGCGAGCGCATGATGTTGCGCTTCACCCCACCGTCGATGAGCACGACCCGCCTCGGGCTCCCTGCCGCCTCCGCGTTTTGGCGCTTCACGACTGCCTTGTTCGCCCTCGACTCCATCGCCGGTCGGAGGTCGTTCTGCTCGGCGAACGACTCCCAGCCGTACTGCTCGTCCGTCGAGACCTGCGCCGCCCAGTCGATCCCGTCGTAGCCGGGCAGCGTGCGGACGCGCTCCAGCGCTTCCTCCGACGGTTCGTCCGTGATCACGCCGAGCATGACGCCGTGGCGCCGGATGCGCCGCGTGATCGCGCGCGTATCCACGCCGTCGATGGCGACGACGCCGCGCTCCGCGAGGAACGTCGCGAGGTCGCTCGTCGAGCGCGGGTGGCTCGAGACCGGCGCGACCTCCCGCACGATCAGCCCCCGCGGCTGGATCCGCCCCGACTCCTCCACCGCCGTGTCGACGCCGTAGTTCCCGATCATCGGGTAGGTCAGCGTGAGCAGCTGCCCCGCGTACGAGGGGTCGGTCAGCATCTCCTGGTAGCCCGTCATCGAGGTGTTGAACACCACCTCGCCGCCGACCCAACCGGTCGCGCCCACCGAACGGCCCTCGAAGACGCTCCCGTCGGCGAGCACCAGCCGCGCGCTAGACATGCGCCGCCTCCAACGCGTGCCGCAGCTCGCCCGCGACCGCCACCGCCCGCACCCGGCCCCGCAGTTCGAGGCCCGCAAGCGGCGTGTTCTTCCCCTTCGAGGCGAACGTCGTCGGGTCGATGGTCCAGCGCTCCTCGGGGTCGAACACGGTCACGTCGCCGGGCGCCCCCACCGCGAGCGTCCCGATGCCGGAAACGTGGTCGTCGAGGGAGAACGTCTCCACCGGACCCCGCGTCAGCGCCCGCAGCGCCGCGCCCAGCTCCAGTTCGCCCCTTGCCACGAGCGTCGTCACCGTCGCGAGGGCGGTCTCGGCACAGCTGATGCCGAACGGCGCCCGGTCGAACTCCCACAGCTTCTCCTCCGGCGCGTGCGGCGCGTGGTCGGTCGCGATCGCGTCGATCACGCCCGAGTTCACCCCCGCGAGCAGCGCCAGCCGGTCCGCCTCCGTGCGCAGCGGCGGGTTGACCTTGGCCGACGTGTCGTAGGCGGGCGTGGGGTCGCTCCCCGCCACCGCCTCGTCCGTCAGGAAGAGGTGGCTGGGGGTGACCTCGCACGTCACCGGCAGCCCGCGCGCCTTCGCGTCCGCGACCATCTCCACGCCCCTCGCCGTCGTCAGATGCATGATGTGCAGCCGTCCGCCGGTAAGCTCGCAGAGTTCGAGGTTTCGGGCTATCGCCGCCGTCTCGGCGGCCGTCGGCTGCCCCGCGAGGCCGAGCCGTTCGCTCACCGCGCCCTCGTGCATCGAGCCGTTCCCGCTCAGCGAGGGCTCGTCGCAGTGCTCCGCCACCACCAGCCCCAGCGCCCCCGCCAGCATGAGCGCGTTCCGCATGAGGTTGCCGCCGATGACCGGGCCGCCGTCGTCGCTCACCGCCACGCACCCCGACTCCGCCAGCTCGCTCAGCGCCGCCAGCCGCTCCCCGGCCCGCCCCGCCGTCGTCGACCCCACCGGCAGGACGCGCACCCGCGCATCCTCCTCGATGATCTGCAGCAACCCCTCGACCGCCGGCGCGCTGTCCGGCGCCGGCTCCGTGTTCGGCATCGAGCAGACCGTCGTGAAGCCTCCCCGCAGCGCCGCCTCCGTCTCGGTCGCCATCGTGCCCTTCTGCTCGAAGCCGGGCTCGCGCAGGTGCGCGTGCAGGTCGACGAAGCCCGGCGTCACGATGCACCCCGCCGCGTCCACCACCTCCGCCCCGTCAACGGACAGGGATCCGCCCGCCGCCCTCACGCGGCCGTTCTCGATGAGCACGTCGCCCTGCTCGTCGCGACCCGTCGCCGGGTCGATAAGCCGTCCGCCTCGTATCAAGAGTCTGTTCATCGTGGCCTCGCTGTGGCCATCAGGTAGAGGATGGCCATGCGCACCGCCACCCCGTTCGTGACCTGCTCCTCGACCACCGAGCGCAGGCCGTGCGCGACCTCCGGCGCGATCTCGACGCCCTCGTTCATGGGGCCCGGGTGCATGACGAGCGCCCCCGGATTGGCTCGCGCCAGCCCCTTCTCCGTGACCTGGTAGCGGCGGATGTACTCGCGCAGGGAGGGCAGCAGGCCCTCTTCCTGCCGCTCCCGCTGGAGACGGAGCGCCATCACCACGTCCGCCCCCGCCAGCGCCTCGCCGAGGTCGGTCGTGACCTCGCAGCCCCCCGGCCCCTCGTATCCCGGCAGCGAGCGCAGCGATCGCGGCAGCAGCGTCGCCGGACCGCACAGCGTCACCTGCGCCCCTGCCGCCCGCAGCGCCCACAGGTTCGAACGCGCCACGCGGCTGTGCAGGATGTCGCCCACGATGACGACCTTGCGCCCCGCGAGGTCGCCCAGGTGCCGGCGCATCGTGTAGAGGTCGAGCAGCGCCTGCGTGGGGTGTGCGTGCGACCCGTCGCCGCCGTTCACGACGCTCGCGCTCGTGTGGCGAGCCGCCAGCGCCGCCGCCCCCGAGCTCGGGTGGCGCATCACCACCACGTCCGCCCCCACCGCCTCGATCGTCCGCACCGTGTCGACCAGCGACTCGCCCTTGCCCACGCTGCTCCCCGTCGCCGCCAGGTTGACGACGTCGGCGCCCAGCGCCTTCGCCGCGATCTCGAAGCTGGCGCGTGTGCGTGTGCTGTTCTCGTAGAACAGGGTCACGACCGTCGTGCCCCGCAGGGTCGCGACCCGCCCCACGGGCCGCTCCCGCACCTCCGCCATCGCGGCCGCCGTCTCCAGCACGAGCTCGATCTCCTCGGGCGAGAGCGTGTCCGTATCCAGCAGGTCCTTCCGCACCCAGACGGCCGGGTCTTCGGCTACGGCCGGTGTCTGCCGCTCCTCCGGCTCCGTGGCGGTCGGGGCGGCCGGTTCAATGCTCACCATGGTCGGCTCCCTCCATCAGGTAGATCGCGTCCTCGCCGTCCGTTTCCGCCAGCCGCACCTCGACCGTTTGCGAGGGCGCCGTCGGGATGTTGCGGCCAACGAAATCGGGGCGAATCGGCAGTTCGCGGTGGCCGCGGTCCACCATTACCGCCAGGCGCACCCGCGCCGGCCGCCCGAAGTCCATGATTGCGTCCATCGCCGCCCGGATCGTGCGTCCCGTGAAGAGCACATCGTCGACGAGCACCACGGTGGCGCCGTCGACCCCGAGGGGGATGTCGCTGGGCCGCACGGGGGGAGGAGGGTCGCGGTGCGCTACGTCGTCCCGGTAGAGGCCCACATCGAGCCGCCCCACCGGGGGGCACGCGCCCTCGAACGCCTCGATTGCCGACGCCAGCCGTCCCGCCAGCGGCGCGCCCCGCGTCAGCAGCCCCACCAGCACGAGGTTCTCCGCGCCGCCGTTGCTCTCGACGATCTCGTGCGCGAGCCGCCGGATCGTGCGCGCCACTTCCTGGTCCCGTTGCAGCTCAACGGGACTCATTGCGGAAACGACCTGGTCAGGTGGGGGGTGTTCGGGCCTGCGCAGGGCCAGCCGCTCATGGCGGCGCCTCCTCCCTTGGCAGCCTCTCGGGACCGCCTTAAAGGGCTAACCAAGATTAGCGAGTGTCTCCGTATAACGCTAGCGGGAAGCGTCTAGCTTCCCGCCGCCGCCTCGCCCGCCAGTGGCGCCAGCGCCTCTACGAGCTCCGCCACGCTCTCGATGTCCCGCCCGATGACCTCGGCGTTCAGGTGCCGCTTGCGCCGGTAGTAGTTGCCGTGCAGGTCGTTCGCAATGCCGCGCAGGGCTCGCAGGCGATCGTTGCCGGTGTGCTGCCACGCCTGGTTCAAGACCACGCTGAAGTCGGCGTGCGTCTCGTACTCCCATCCCCGGGCGACCGCCACGGCCTTCGCCATGTGCGCCGCCGCCCCCCAGCCCTTCTCGGACGCCTGGTGCAGGTCGCCCGCGATCAGGTAGTCCCGCGCTTTCGCCAGGAACTCCCGGGCCTGACTCTCGTGGTCCGCGATCACGGCCGCATCGCTAACTTCCCGCCGCCGCTTCACCCGCGATCTGCGCCTCCGCGAACGGCGTGATCGTCTCCGCCACGTCCACCGTGCTGTCAAGCCGCTTCTGCAGGCCGCTCATCAGGCCCAGCACGCGCAGGATCAGCAGGATGTCCGGCGGCATCTCCGTCACCGGGTTCTCCGACAGCAGCCGCGAAAGCCGCTCGTTCACCTCGCCCACCACCTCCGCGTCCGCGTAGGGACGCTGCTCCGGTCCCGCCGACTCGAAGAACGACCGCCCCAGCGCGACCAGCATCTCCGGGTCGTCGTAGCGTGTCCGGAACCCCAGCTCCTGGAACCCCTTCAGCATGCCCGAGTCGTTCTGGCTCAGCACGGCCAGCGTGAAGCGGTTGTACGTCTTGCGGAAGTCGTCGGGCAGGTGCTTGCTCATCCCGAAGTCGAGGAACACCACCACCGGCCCCGGCAGCACCAGCAGGTTCCCCGGGTGCGGGTCGGCGTGGAAGAAGCCGTTCACGAGGATCTGCTCGCAGTACGCCTCCATCATGATCCGCGCCACCGCGTCCGGGTCGATGCCTGCCGCCACCAGCTCGTCCGTCGCCGAGATCTTGATGCCGTCGATGTACTCCATCGTCAGCACCCGCCGCGCCGTGTGCTCCCACACGATCTCTGGAACGCGCACGTCCGTCCGGTGCGAAAGCTCCCGCGCGACCCGCTCGGCGCTCCGCCCCTCGACCTCGAACTCGAGCTCGCGCGGCGTGTAGTCCGCGATCTCCGCGATCAGCATGCGGAAGTCCCACCGCCGCTCGATCCGCGCCAGGATCTCGATGAGCACGCTGATGCTGCGCAGGTCCGTCTCCACCACCCGCGAGATGCCCGGGTACTGCACCTTCACCGCCACCTCGCGACCGTCGTGCGTGACCGCGCGATGGACCTGCGCCAGCGACGCCGCCGCGATCGGCGCGCGCTCGAAGCTGGCGAACGCCTCCTCCGGCGCCGCCCCCAGTTCGCGCCGCACCTGCCCCGCGATCTCCGCGTACGACCGTGGCGGCACCGAGTCCTGCAGCCGGCTCAGCACCGCCACCAGCTCCGGAGGCGCCACGTCCGCCCGGCTGCTCAGGAACTGGCACGACTTGATCAGCAGCCCCTGCATCCGGATCGCCAGCCGGTAGAGCCGCTCGCCCGTCGCGCGGTGCTGCTCGCGGTAGCGCGCCTTGCGCTCCGCCTCGCTCAGGCCGGGCGTCTTCTGGATGCGCTTGTAGCCCAGGTAGATGGCGACGAAGTTCCAGGCGACAAGGCAGAACCGCCAGATTCGTCGGGGCCAGGGCAGGGGTTGGAGACCCGTGTGAATCCTGGCCATGAATCCACTGTAGCAGAGGCTCCCGTAGGGGTCGGCGCCGCCGATCCGGCTCCTGTCGCCTGTTGCCCGTTCCCCCGCCCCGCCGGAAACTGGAACCCCGTTCCCCGGTAGCTCAACGGTAGAGCGAGCGGCTGTTAACCGCTAGGTTCGAGGTTCGAATCCTCGCCGGGGAGCGCCCCCAACTCTCGTACGCATCATCTGCCCTAGTAGTGCGATAGAGTTCCGCTTGGCGGCGCAGGCGCCCGTCTCGTCTCCGCGGCTCGTTCTCCAAGAGTTCGAGCTTGATGTCGGTACCAGGCCCGCCCACTCCGACCCAAGGGACACGACACGTCGCAGTAAGGGGGAGAGCCCTTGACATCCCCGCCTCCTGAACTCTTCGTTCGTGAGCATGTCACCGCCCCGGAGAACCGGCTCAATCTCGCCTTGTTCGCATTGCTCAACGTTGATGCCTTCCGGGGCTGGTTCTTGCGTCGGCTGGACCTCCCGGAAGACGCAATTGTCTACCCCCCTCAGAACGTTGCCGGGGGCCGCCCTGACTTTGTCGCCGTGAAGCCCGGCGGAGGCGTGATCTGCTGGATAGAGGTCGAATTAGGCCCTCCCGACGGCGCACAGCTGGCTAGGTACCGCTCCACACTCGACGACCGCATCATCTGCATCGCCGGAGGCGGTGGCGACACCCTTGCGCCGGACTATCTCGAACTGGCGGAAGTCGCGGAGCAAGTGGGGCAGATCCAGCCCGTGTTGAGTGGTCAGCAGCAGCGTAGCGCGGAGGTATTGTTCAAGCTCATCGAACTCCTAGCGGGCAAGGCCCAGTCGTGGAACTACGTACATCCTGATGAGCGCTTGGAGCAGGAGCCGCTCGTCTCTGCATTGGTCGAGCGATTGCCCGATCGGATCATCTCAGGAACGCCGCCACTCCCCCAAGGCAAGCTCCTCCTATCAACGACGACTCAGAAAGGCTGGACCTTGCGTGTCTACTCTCACGCTTCGAAGACGGACCGCTCCTTCAGCGTCATGTGGAATCCCGCAGTTGGCGGAGGTGTGGTGCGCGTGCCTTCTCAAGCTCGCCTGGACCACTACCTACCGAAGGGCAGCGCCGCCTTCGACTACGGCTCTTGGCTCAAGGAGGCATTCGCCGTAGACATCTCCAGTCTGGGGGAGGCCCAAAACTTGCCGGTTCCGGAATTCTCCCTTCTTGAGCGTGCCGATGACCTCGCAGCCCTACTGGACGCGCTATCTCAAGCAGGATGACCTTCCGACGCAACTCCAGGTCGCTGCTTCAACGCCCGGTACAACTCAGATTCCACAGAGCTCGGCCAACTAGCCGGGTCAGCAGGGGCACTGCTGTCCACGGTCATCACCGGTCGATCGTCCGCTCCCACTCCTCTGCGCTCCCCCCATGTGTGAGGCGCTTCGTCGTGTCCGCTGGAACGGACGGGCCGCGCACGATCGCTACGTAGCGTCCCGCTCTAGGATGAACAGGTCGTCGAGCGCTCCGGGCGGGCGCCGCGGGTGGTGGACGCCACACCGGAGGCATCGGGGGAGTGGCCGTGGGGATGACGCCTGGGGGAGGCGCTCTCGTGCTGCCCGGACACGGCCGTACTGAAGGCGAACGAACCCGCCTACCGGCGTGTGTTCCGGCATGCTTGACCACACCATGATGCAGAATATAAGCTGTTTCACATGATGCGAAACAGGCTTATTTCAGAAACACGGCTGGCCAGCACAGCCGCGAAGGAGATAGGCACACGCCTGCCCCCGCAGTGGCGCCTCCTTGAGCGAGATCGAAGTGCAGCCACCCAGTTCCCGCAGGAATCCTCTCGCCAGATCGACGCCCTCTGGGAGATCCGCGATCCCGACGGACTCTCATCCGACGTCATCGTCGAGGTCAAGGTGAGTCCGCTGGAACCTAGGCTCGTGGCCAGCGTCGTGTCCCAGCTGAAGGCGTTGTCGAACCTGGAGAACGAACGGGGCGGCTCGCCCCCTACCTTCATGCTGGTTTCGACCTACCTGAGTCCCCTGACGCGGGAGCGACTGGCCGAAGCAGGGATCAGCTACGCCGACTCCACGGGGAACATGAGGTTTAGCGTCGACCGTCCCGCAGTGTTCATCGAGACCCAGGGGGCGGACAAGAACCCTTTCAGGGAAGAGCGTCCGCTGCGCTCGCTGAAGGGAGGCCGGGCCGCCCGCGTGGTCAGGGGCCTGCTGGACTACCGGCCCCCCTTCGGGACCCGCGAGCTCGCCGCGGAAATCGCCACCTCTCCGGCGATGGTCTCAAGGGTGTCCAGCCTGCTGGAACCGGACGAGATCGTCACCAAAGAGAGCCGAAGAGGACGCATCGTCTCGGTGGACTGGGAAGCTCTGGCCCGGAGATGGGCCGAGGACTACGACTTCGCGTCCTCCAACACCCTGACGACGTGGCTTGAGCCGAGGGGGACGGGGGCGCTGTTCAGTCGGCTGCGCGAAGCGACGTTCCAGTACACCGTCGCCGGCTCCTTCGCTGCCTATCGCCTCGCGCCCGTCGCTGAGCCGCGCCTGGCGACGCTCTACGTGAACGATCCCGAGACCGAGGCGCAGTCACTGGGACTGCGTCCGGCGGAGACGGGGGCCAACGTTCTGCTCGTCGTCCCCTTCGATCCCGTGGTGTTCGAGCGAGCGGAATGCGAGGACGGCATCGCTTACGCGCGCGTCACACAGACGCTGCTGGACCTCATGACAGGGCCGGGACGGGGACCGGCAGAGGCCGATGCCCTGCTGGAGTGGATGCGGGACAAGGAGGAAAGATGGCAACTCCCCATGACCAGAACTACGTAGCAGCCCGGGAAACGCTGCTGGATGCCGTCGAGGCGCTGGGGCCCCATAGCGACGCCGTAATCCTCGTGGGCGCCCAGGCGATCTACGTGCATACCGAGGACGACAGCGCCAGCTTCGCCCTCTCCCCGTTCACCTATGACGCGGACATCGCGCTCGATCCGGGACTGCTGGCCGGTAGCCCCACGATCGTTGACGCGATGAGCCGCGCGGGCTTCCAGCTGGGGGACCAACCGGGGCTGTACAAGGGAAGCGGCCGCGGGGAGGTCGACCTGCTGGTGCCCGAGGCCGTTGGCGGGGCGGGCCGCAGGGGGGCCCGGCTCGGAGTCCACGGGAACCAGGCTGCGATGAAGGTCCGTGGCCTTGAAGGCGCCCTCGTCAGCCATGCGCGCAGGGGGATTAACTCTCTAACGCCAGATGCGGACCGCTCATGCGTCCTGAAAGTGGCCGGGCCGGCCGCGCTGCTGGTTTCGAAGGTGCACAAGATCGGGGAACGCCTGGAGGACCGCAACCCACGCCGCCGGGACCGACTCGCCAAGGACGCACTCGACATCTACCGGCTGCTGCGGGCCGTCGAAACCGCTGAGATGGCCGCGGAGTTCGACCTCCTGGGATCGCAGGAGGTGTCGAGCGGCGTGACTGCCGACGCTTTGGTGATGTTCCGGGACCTCTTTGGCGCCCCGTCCGGCACGGGCATCGAACTCGTAGTCAGGGCAGCCCAAGGAGTCGAGGACACCGGCTTCACCACAGCATCGAGCGTCGCTCTCAGCCAGGACTTGCTGGAGGCGACCTCGGACAAATAGCCGGCGGCGGTACGTGAACCGGTCCGCGGGCGTATGATCATCCTGCCTCTCAATCTCAAGTGGATGTAGGTAGGTTGGACTCACTCGCTGCCCACATCGCTGCGGCGGCTGACTCGCTCGCGCCGTTTGACCGGCTGGATCTGGCTCAGCGGGTCGGTGCCTGCCTACTGATGCCCGAGAACGGGGCCAACGTCGTCCGTCTTGAGTTGGCGGCAAGCATCCTGTCGGCGCTACCGCTGGCTCGTGACTTGCCCCAAACGGGCGCCGCACACTGGCGAAGATGGCTGGGGCACCCCGCATTTGGGAGCGTGCGACCTAGAGAGGATCCTCCCTGCAATCCGTTCACCGAAACCATCGTCTTCTCCGGTGGGTCCTACACGGTGCTGCCAGGGACGGCCGAGCGCTCGGCTTCCCACCTCCAGATGTTGCTCCGGGCTATCTTCCTTGGTGATCAAGCACAGTTAGCGCTCTCTGAGGAATTCCGGAGGTCGGCACACGAGTTAGCGCTCGCTGCACTCACCTTCAGCAACGAGTGCGCACTAGGGGCCGGCCTGGGAAGGAGTGAGGAAGCACACAGGATGCCGACCGACGAAGTCGTCCAGCCTGACGAGGACCGCCTCAACAAACTCCGCCGCGCCGTGACATTTCCAACGGAGGCACTCACGGCTCAGTTCCTCCGCCTGGGTCTGGATGTCGACGCGCTTGCCCCATTGACCCTAGATGTCGGCACCACCTCGCCCGCGGAGTTCAACATCGAGCAACTACCCGTCCGTTGCAGGCCAATCCTTCGGGTTGATGGGAGCTACGTGCTCATCGCCCCCAGTTCCCTCCCCGCTGCACTGACGCACGCCATCCTCTCCCGGGCGTCTGAGTGTGGCGATCTACCCGTAGTGGCAGAGCGACTCCGCGAAGCAACGTTCGGGAGTGTTGATCGCTCCCTAGAACTACTTGGGTGTTACCGGCTCAGCGGACCAGAGATGTCGCACGATCCTGCGTTCCCAGCCACACGCGCGCTGTACAGCATCGACATTGACAAGGTGCTGGCGTTGGTCCTCTTGACGAATCCCCTTCAGGACTTCGACCCGACTACGATCGACAGCGACTGGTCTCCCGAGAACCTAGGCGAGCGCGTTACCGAAGAAATGCTCGCGATCGAAGACCGGATGGCCATGAGGGAAGTCGCACCGAATGGCGTACTCGCGCTGGTCGCATTTGATTCTCCGGTCTCCATGGGGCTTGGGAAGACCCGATTCGCGCTGCCACTGCTGCTTGCGGCGGCAGATCTTGAGGTGATCGCACACACCGAACCGGGTCATCATCTCCTCTTGTGGCAATACGCGAAGGCCAGCGACCGGCTCAGTGACTACGCGCGAGTTTTGGCCTTCGACCCCCTTGACGAATTCGCCGTCTGGCGGGACCGGGGGTTTACGTACGACACGTCTTCCATGTCAGACGACTACCCACCGACGGACCTCCTCATGGCCCCAGGATCAGCGGTCGACACGCGCCTTGAGGAGCGCGACGCTCTCGATGCGCACGGCGTACTGGCAGCTGACGGCCACGGTACGGTGGAGGTCCTCCGGTTCCACAAGCCGGATATACCCATCTACGCTCCGCGCCCTGGAACGCTCCCCACTTTCTCCCTCACAGTCGATGGACTGCCGCTTACTCTCTGGGTCGAGGCCACCCGGACCGTAGGCGACAGCCGGTTCGAGCAGTTGATGCATGGACTCGTTGACCTCATCGCCTATTGGATCTGGCAGTTCGGACGGCACCTCGACGAGACCTTTGAGCGACTCGCCAGGGTCTTCGATCCGCTGGTACTCGAAGTCGACTTCGTCGACTCGGAAGCGTGGTTCACCGGCAGCGCCGTGCCCGGGGAACCCCTTGAGGTGCAAGGCACCGATCGGGGCTTCAGGCTGACGTTTCAGGAGGAAGCCGCAGCGCTGCTCTATGGCCCTGACAACAGCGGTGAGCGGGAGGTCGTGCGCCTCCTCCTTGAGGCCCTGCATGATGCGGGACGAGTTGCGGTTGGAGCAGAAGACGAGCCTTCCGAAGCCGCTGTGATCCAAGCCCTGGACGCTCATGCGCCTCTCGGCCCCAAGAAGAAGCTCATCCTGCTTCCCGGTGAGGTACACGCCGTCCTCGACGAGAGTGGCCTTCCTCCGTACCGACCCCTTCAAACTGCGGTGTTGGAGGAGTGGCGCGGGCGCGAACGGGAGTTGATCGAGCGGCTGAACCTACCACCTGGTCCGATCCAGCCAGAGCAGCGAGTTCGGACGCTCAACCGCATGGTCACCGAGTTGTTCGCAAGCTTCGAGCAGCTCGTCGCCACCTTCAACCCAGCCGGCCTGCTGGACTCCCTCGTCGCCCATGGAGAGCGCCTGATTCAGAGAGAGGAAAGCGAGCGGAAGCTCATGCCTGCCCGGATCGCCTGCTTCGGAGGTGTCCGTGAGATGCTGAAAGAGATGATACCGAGCGGCCCGATTCTCGCATCCACCGCAGTCGCGCACCGCTTTGTGACGGAGTACGTAGCCGCTCGACCTCCGAGCGGGCTCCGCCCCTTCGGGCTTGAAGCCTACGACGAGGTCATCGCGCTGGCGGCTGTGCTTATTCGCCGTGGGCTTGAGAGCGATGCGATCCACTACGGCCTAGCCGACACACAACTCACGGTTCTCGACTCGGGTCGGCTACACGGGAGCGCAACCGACTACAAGGCTGCCTTCGTAGCATTCGGGGCGCGCGCATACGCGGAGCAGATCACGCGCTCGGCGGCCGACTTCCCTTCGATATTCCAAGCCCCTAGCGAGCCGACTCCAGACCCACCGATTTCAGTCCCAGAGCTCGACGCAGCTACGAAGGTAGAGTTCGGGATCAGCATCACACGGATCGCTGCATTTCTTCAGGCGCTTCTCGACATCGGGGATGACCAGGAGGGGCCCACCAAGCGCCTGCCAGAGAGCCAGGCGCGGGAGCACCTGTCATCGGAGTTCGGATGGTCGGATGCCGAACTCGATGCCGCGTTTAGCCTGCTGGCGCTCAGACCCCGTTCTGCATATCTCGACCCACCTCCGGGGTTTGACTGTGGCGATCTCTACCCCTGGGCCTTCAATCGTCGCCTGTCGCTCCTCAGCTGCCCACTGCTGCTGCGACAGGAAAGCAGCGGCGCGCTAGAACTTGTGTGGGGAACACGAGCGCTGATTCGAACCAGCGAGTACCTGGCCCGACAGTTGATCGACGGTCGCATCAAGGGGCGGAGCGATGAGATGCGTTCATTACAGGGGAGGATCACCAAATACTACGGAGAGTGGTTCAACGATCGGGTCGCCGATGCCTATGCGGCTGTTCAACGACTCATCGTTCGACGCCGTGTCACCTCGATTGCTGGTCAGCCCCTTGAGCGGGAGCCTGGGCACGCGTTGGGAGACATTGATGTCCTCGTTGTTGACCGTTCGTCGAAGGAGATGCTGCTGGTCGAGACCAAGGACTTCTCTCCAGTGCGCACGCCCGTGGAGTTTGGCAACGAGGAGAAGAAGCTACGCAAGGCCCTGAAGACCCACACCGAGAGGCTCGCCTGGATGCGAGCCCACCTCAAGGACACCTTGCGATGGCTCGGCATCGATGGCAGCGATATAGACGGGTGGCGCGCGAAGCAACTGGTGGTAGTGAGCGGCGAGGCCTTTACACCTCGTCTGCGGAAGCTCCCCGTGCCGGTCATCACACTCTCACAGTTGAGCGACGACCTCGCAGCCCAAAGCGCTGCCCCGCCTACAAGGGCGAACGAGGAAGGTCAGGTAGACGCAGGCGAATGAGACCGTGATCTGACTCTAAGCGCGTGGTCACCAAGAAGATTCTTCAGCAGCTCGATCTGATTGCCCTTGCCGAGGCCGTCGGGGACCGTCGCCTCACCCAGGCTGCCGTGGCCGAGGCCGTGTCCATGGGTGAGGACCCAGCGGGAGTTCCGGACGAGCCGACTGCCTTCCTGAGAGCAACAACGGGAGTTGGGGCCAACCGCACGCCTGCCGCAGTCTAGGCTGACTGGGTTGCTCCGATTGGTGTCTTTGTAAGTCTCCCCTCTAGGGACTGAGGGCCGGAGCAGCCGCTCCCCCGGTCCTGCGGATCTCGTCCTACGTACGACCTTGCACGGGCCATGCGCGACGCCCGCGTCCCCGTGATCGACGTCTGCAAGCTGCCGATGGAGCAGGAGTGTCTGCCACTGCTCCTGAGTGGGGGGAGCCAGTCGTCGTCTGCCGGGCGCGCAGCGTCGGCCGTATGCGGAGGATGGCCGGATGCATAGATGCTCGAGGCGCCTTACTTGGGGGTGGTGGGATTGGCGGCTGCGGCCACTGGGTGTGCCCACAGGCGCCAGGAGGTGCCTGTGGGGCACTAGAGAGCGTGATGGCGCATCAAGACGGGGCTGGGTCTTCTGTTGCCCACGCTAGGCGAGTACGGAGGGAGTTGAGGTTAGAACGCCACGGAACGAGACCTTGGTGCTGCAGGCGGCCGACGACAATGCCGGGATGTATGTCGATCACGGAGGCCGTGGCACGGACGCTCTGCGGGCTGAAAGTGGACTGCATGACGAAGCCGCTCCAGACGTCCGCTGGAATAAGGAGTTCCTCAGCCATATGGTTCGCCTCTGCCTCGCGCAGGTCGCGGTGGGGGTTCCGCTCTAGTTCGACGAAGACTCGACGGGGCTCGTGCATCAGAATATGCGCTGCCTCGTGGAAGAACGTGAACCAGAATATGTCGGCCCACCGATAGCGGAGATTCAGTTGGATCAGCGCTTTCTGGGGTGTTAGCCACCGGGCGACGCCATTTGCACCGATCTTGGGCAGCTCTGGCAACACGACTGCCGCAACACCTGCCTCGGCACACAGGCCCGTTAGTTCCATCCAGGCTTCCTGTGGGGGGTGCTTTGTCAGAGTGCGAGCACGCCGCAAGACTTGGCGAAACAAGGCCTCGCTGTAGTCCGCCGTCGCTGTGGCATCACCCTCAAGTTCTCCTTGCCTTACCCATGCCGCAAGGGCGCCGGTATCGACGTTGCCATTTCCCGTGATTCGGAAGCCGAGAGCCTCCTGATGGTCTTCCCAATTTGCAAACGAAGCGATCCCGAAAAACTGGAGAAGTGTTCGTACTCGGTCCGCAGGTTCCTTTGCCGGCTGGATCCAGCCCCTCCGCTCCATTTCTCGCACGGGGAAGCGTTCGAGCCAGCCAACTTCGGTTCCAAGTTTTTGGGTCTCGGCATCTCGCGCGACGGCCAGTTGAAATCTGGCCTCCAGATCGACCCAAACGGAAGCCGGTGTCCCAAGAACCCGCTCGAGCTCGAGAGCCGTTTCTTCAGTCAACGCCTTCTTCCTATTGATGATTTCATTGACGACCTGTGCAGGACGACCCATGCGGCGGGCCAGTTCAGTTTGGCTCATGTGGCGAGTCGCCAACTCACTGCGCAGGTAGTCTCCCGGTGGGAAGACGGTGCCGCGTTCTGCGGGGTTCGACGACTCAGGCACTTTCAACCACCTCTGTGACCATCAGGGCTCGGCCGCCGTCGGCGACTTCGAGAACGATGCGCCAACCGTGGGTCAAGCGCACGGTCCACGACCCACCCGGGCCGCTCTGTGCGTCCAAGAACGTGAATTTGTCCAGGTCTGCCGGCGAATCGATGCAGGCAAGGAAGTTCAGCAGGTAGCCGCACTGTCTGCCCACTTCGCATCCCCAGCGCTCGATGGCGCGAGTCTCCTCGCGCAAGCATCTAGCGAGCCCCTCGTCGACAAAGCAGATCTCCACGCTCTACCTCGGCGAGAAAATACCATAATCGTGACCTTCAGTGAAGATATGAAGTTCCGAAGGGGATTTCCTATCAGCCTATGGGTGTCTCCTGTTAGAATAATCGGAAGGCACTGGAGCTTGGCCCCAGCCCTGAAACTCGAGAGGCACGACATGAAGCACACCCTCAGATTCTACCCAGTTGGCAACGCCGACACCTGTCTGGTCGAGCTTGGATCGAAGGGGGCTCTCATCTTCGATTACGCCAACACGCGGGATGCGGACGACCCCGACGACCTGCGGATCGACCTGCCGCCAGCCATTCGCAGCCGGCTCGATGCACGCGACCGTGATGACGTCGACGTCTTGGCTATCACCCATCTTGACCAGGACCACATTGCTGGAGTGTCGGAGTTCTTCCACCTAGACCACGCTGCGAAATACCAGGGCGGCGATCGCGTGAAGGTCAAGGTCCTCTGGGTGCCAGCCGCCGCCATTACTGAAAGTAGAGAAGAGCTGAGCGCGGAGGCACGGGTCGTCCAAGCGGAGGCACGCTACCGCCTCAAGCAAGGTGAGGGCATTCGTGTGTTCGCTCGTTCCGCTGCCCTCAAGGACTGGCTGGAGGAGCAGGGCCTGACGGTTGCTTCACGGGATCACCTGATCACGGACGCTGGTCAGGTTGTCCCCGGCTTCTCAAAGAAAGACGACGGGGTTGAGTTCTTCGCTCACTCCCCCTTCGCGGACCGTCAAGAGGGAAAGCTGATCGACCGAAACTCAAACTGCCTGATACTGCAGGCCACCTTCTTGGTGGACGCTCAAGAGACGAAGGTGATCCTTGGTGGCGATGCGCCGCATGAAGCTCTCGCTGGAGTAGTGCGGGTCACAAGGGCTCACTCAAACGACGCACGCCTTGAGTGGGACGTGTTCAAGCTGCCGCACCATTGCTCGTATCTCTCACTTGGACCAGAAAAGGGCAAGACCAAGACGAAGCCGGTGCCTGAGGTGGCATGGTTGTTCGAAGAACAAGGGGCCGAGCACTGCGTCCTCGTCTCATCCAGCGATCCAATCCCCGCGAAAGACACGGAACAGCCACCCCACCGCCAAGCGGCTGCGTACTACCGTGGCGTCGCTGACGATCTGGATGGCGAATTCAAGGTGACGATGGAGCACCCCTCCGTTGCCTCGCCGGAACCGTTGGTGGTCGACATCGGGCGGCTGGGAGCTGCGGTCCAGAAGCGTGTCCCGGAGAGCAGCGTGGTCGTGACACAGCGACGCGCCCCCCGAGCCGGCTAGGTGACTGAAACGCTCCCAGCTCCTGGTGATGTAATCAGTCGTGAACAGCTCTCCGTTACCAGGGCTCGGGGCGTCGCCGATCTCGTCGTCTCAGCATCGGCGCCGTATACGAGCTTAGTGGAGTGCCGTCGCCGCGGTGGAGCATTCACGGGTGATGTCCTTGTGCTGCACGTGGAGGTAGAACTGCCGCAGCATCGCCCCCGCGACATTCGCGAGCGGGAGCTGGTTGCGGTCACTTTCTTGGACGACGACAGTACCTATCCGGAGGTCGAGGCCCTTCGAGCCGACTTCCCTCAGCTGCCTCACTTGAACATGCGCGCAAGTGACGCCCCAAAGAGCCTCTGTCTGTACGAGGAGCCTTGGGAAGCACTCAAGCTTCACTGGAGCCCTGGAGCCTATGTCGAGCGGATCCGGGAGTGGCTGGCGCAGGCCGCGCGTGATGACCTGCACGCGGCAGACCAAGCCCTGGAGCCATTCTTCCTCTCGTCCTATGGGACGTTCGTCCTGAGCGAAGCCGTACTCCAAGCCGCCCTTGGCGACTCTCCTGAGAGCATCTCCGTTAGTGCACACGAAGCAGGTGGCGGCCGTACTGTCTTTGTGGCTGAAGTATCGGGCGATCCAGGCGCTGGAATGGAGGCGTCGTTCGTCCCCTTGGCAGTAAAAGCGCAGCCCAGAACCGCGGGCGTGATTCGGCGCACACCAGCCACCCTGGGGGATTTGCATGACCTGCTCAAGCTTGACGGGGATGACCTGGCGGAAACGCTTCAAGAACGGCTTGACCCGTGGATTGGCAACAAGGAGATGTGGGAGAAACAACTGATCCTCCTGCTGGCAGTCCCGAAGACTCGCTCGGATGGTGGTGCCGCCGAAGAGCTAGAAATGTGGGCTTTTCTAACCCTCACCAGCCTTGCCAAGGTTGGGATCGCAATCGGGCTCTGGGAAGAGTATGAGGGCGGCCTAGGGAGAGTTCTCGGTTCGGACGGGACGCGAGTCGGCCGCTCAGTCGAACTCGCTATGCTGAATGTGGTCCGTGGCCTGTCGAGAGAGAGCGCTGCAGGGCTGAACGGAACTGGCGATTCATCGACCTTGAATGTGGTAGCTGTCGGTGTTGGCGCCCTTGGGTCGCAGGTGTGTCTGAACCTAGCCCGTTCCGGTTGGGGGCAATGGACCTATGTCGATAGCGACCATGTTCTGCCGCACAACCTGGCAAGGCATGCCCTCCCGGGGTACTGCGTAGGCATGCCGAAGGCCCCTGCGCTGGCCTTGGTCGCCAACAGCATCATTGAAGGCGATCCACTCGCGACCTCGATCGTCGCGGATGTCTTGAGGCCCGGTTCGGCTGACGAGCAGGTCCGCAAGTCATTCGGCGGTGCGGATTTGATTGTCGACATGTCTGCTAGCGTTCCGGTAGGGCGCGCATTGGTGCACGACTTCGACTCGAGTGCGCGACGCATGTCTGTCTTCCTTAACCCCAGTGGCACCGATCTTGTTGTCCTCGCCGAAGACGAGGCTCGTGAAATTCGGTTGGACGCGCTTGAGATGCAGTATTACAAGAGTCTCATCGAGCGTGCGGACTTATCGGAACACCTTGCTCGACCTGAAGAGGGCATTCGCTACGGTCAGGCCTGCCGTGACGTGAGCTTCGTCCTCTCTCAGGAGGTGGTCGCTCTTCACTCTGCCATAGGAGCGCGGCTCGTCCGTGAGATCTCAGACCAGCCCGGCGCGTCCATTTCGATCCATCGCCTAGATCCGACCCGGCTGACGGTCTCGAGGGTGAATGTGACCCCAGCCCCGCTGGTACGGGAGTCGGCTGGGGATTGGCAGGTTGTGGCCGACGAGCAGCTCTTCGAAATGGTGGGCAGGTTCAGAAAGCAGCGGCTACCGAATGAGACGGGTGGTGTCCTGATCGGGAGTATCGATGCCCAGCGGCGAATCGTGTATGTGGTGTCTGCTTTGCCTTCGCCTTCCGACAGCGAAGAGAGACCGACAAGCTATATCCGCGGGGTGCAGGGGCTTGCTGCGCAGGTCGCTGACTTCTCCAAAACCACCCACGGCGAGATCGAATACGTTGGTGAGTGGCACTCACACCCCGATGGTGCCGGCGTGTCGCCTAGCGATGATGATAAGAGGGCACTCAGCCTCATGGCCGAGCTGCGGGAAGCTGACGCCCGGTTGGCGGTCTTCCTCATCGTGGGGGAGAACGAGACCGCCTGGTGCGTTCAGTAGCTGGGACGGGCGTGGTCGATGGGGAAGCGAACCCCACCAGCTATTGGACTTGCGCTCTCCGGTGGCGGGATGCGAGCTGCCGTCTTCCACCTGGGCGTTCTGAAACGACTTGCTGCGGACGGGCTCCTCGAGCATGTGACGTTCCTCTCGACTGTCTCGGGGGGAAGCATCGCTGTCAGTCTCGTTTATGCGTTGTCGAACTGGGAGTGGCCCTCGAGTAGCCACTACACCCAACGGGTCTTGCCGGAAGCAGCCAGGCTGCTTACCAGCAGGAGCCTTCAGCGTGACTACCTCACGCGCAGGCTTACCCGGCCGTGGCTGCTTGCTGGGGGAGGGGCAAAGCTGCTGTCAGAGAGCCTCAGGTGTGTGTTCGGCGTCGATGCTGTAGTCGCGAACTTGCAGCAGGAGCCCCGGTGGGTCATCAACGCCACAACATATGAGAGCGGTAAGAACTGGCGGTTCATGCCGCAGAGGATGGGCGACTACGTCACCGGGTACGTCGCGAAACCCCAGATCTCCGTCGCTGACGCAGTAGCAGCGTCGGCTGCTTATCCCGGTCTGATTGGCCCCTTGGTGCTAAAGACGAGCGATTTTGCCTGGTCAACTTACGTCGACGGGGAGCTGACACGTGCGCCTGCGCCCGACTTCGCCAAGGTTCACCTCTGGGATGGTGGCGTGTATGACAATCTGGGCGTCGAGGCACTCTTCAAACCGGGAGGCAACTACTACCGGGATGAATACACGTTTTTGATCGTCAGCGACGCATCAGCGCCACTTTCTCAAGGGCGAAGCTCGATCGCGCACCGGCCACGAAGACTGGTCGAGATTCCGATGGATCAAGTCCGGAGTCTGCGCTCCAGAAGTCTGGCCGATTACTTGGGCCGTACGACGAATACCGGCGCTTACCTGCGAATCGGCGGGTCGGCGCGGCACATACTTGAAGACGGACTCTTTGACTCTCGGTCAACGGAGCCAGTGGAAGCGAATTGCATGGCGGCGCCGGAAGTGGAGGTCTTGGGTCAGATGGCGACGGACCTTCGGCAAGTCTCGCGAGACCGCCTTGAAGCACTGGTTCGGCATGGGTGGGAGGTTGCGGACTGCACGCTGCTATCTCGCGCGTCCGATATCTTTGAACACATGCCCTATCGAAACTCAATCGCTGGGGCCTGAGTCGGGACCGGTGCCAAGTACCTCTTCCGGTGAAGTACGGGGCTCCTCAGAACGCCAGGACGGTGACAGACCGCGCATCTCACTTGGCCTAGGCGCATCGTCGGCCCGATGACTGTGCGGTGGGACAACCACGAGGTCGGCACCGAGGAGGTTCGGTGAGACCATGTGGCCTTGGGCGACACCCACCTCCTCCGCATCTCCAGCGTTGCCTTGGGAGGGCCCTGACCGGTCAGTCTCTAAAGCGCGACCGTCAACTCGAAAGTTCGTCGTACAGTCTCCTTTGGTGAGCCACCTTTTTCCCACAGCCCTGTGGTGGCGCTTTCGAATAGAACCTAAGCCTCGGTGGCGGGTTGGTGTGCATTGCCGCCAGTAGAGAGGGGTCAGGGTGTCCCGACCTCGCCCCAGCAAGCGATGGTCCCGTCGCTCTTGATCCCGCAGCTCCTGTGCTGACCAGCGCTCACGGAGGTGAATTCCCCGCGCGGGGGTGTCGCCTGACCCTGAGTGTTCTCCCCCCAGCAAGTGACCGTATGGTCTTCCCGCACTCCGCAGGCGTGAAAGCTCCCGGCGCTGAGGGAGATGAACTGTCCTGCGGGTGGGGTGGCCTGACCAGAACCGTTGGCGCCCCAGCACGCGACAGAACGGTCGTCGCGTATTGCGCAGGTGTAGTCGGGTCCAGCACTTATGGACAAGAACTTCCCGGCAGGGGGAGTAGCTGCACCGCTCGCATTGTCGCCCCAGCAGGCGACTGAGCCGTCCTCCCTGACAGCGCACGTGTGCAAGCTCCCCACGCCGACCGAGGTAAAACGCCCGCTGGGCGGTCTGGTCTGTCCATAGGAATCAGTCCCCCAGCAGGCGAGCTTGCCGCTGGTTGTGACACCACACGTCACCCAACTGCTGATGCTGACAGATGTGAACTCCTCCGGTGGTGGGGTGGCTTCGCCCTCCGTCTCTCTGCCCCAGCAGGCTACCAATCCATCGAGCTTCACGCCGCAACCGCGCCCCCCCCAAACGCTGAGCGTTAGGAACTCCCCATCCACTGGGGTGGTCAGACCCGTGTACTGCGCCCCCCAGTACCAGCAGGCAATAGAGCGGTCCGCCTGCACCACGCAAGCCTTGGGGTCTCCGACGCTGACAGAGGTGATGCCCTCCATGTCTTCCCAGGGGTGGTCCCTTGTGCAGACCGCCAGCGCGAGGACAAAGAAGAGTCCGACCACTACTGCTATCGCAAGGAGAGCTGCCGTTAATCCAGCGACCCACCTCCGCCTGCTTCCAGGTGGCTCATACCCAGGTTCCCTCCGCGCCCTCCGGGGGAGGTAGCGGAGGCGTTCCTCTAGCCGCTCCACTGGCCGGGGCTTCAGAGTGCCGAAGTCTTCGGTCCGGAACATTCCCACGACGGGCAGCATACCGGTCGAGCCAGCCCCATTACCCCATCCCCCTACAGCGCCACCGTCAGCTCGAAAGTGCGCCGTACAGTCTCCCTTGGTGAGCCACTTGGTGCCGCACCCGGAACTTGACGGCGAAGCGCGATGTCCGCGGCGTCTCCTCCTCCAATAGGGCTGTCGGGCGGAGGAAGCTTGTACCAGTTCGTTGCCGCACTGGGGCGGGTCGGGGCTCAAGCGTGTGATCTAGGAGCCACTAACCCTCGTCGTTCGTCCTGGTCGTAGCAGGATCCCCGCCCCGTTCGTGGCGGCCGGGAGGCCGTTGGCGCGTGATCGCCTCCCTGGCCGGTCTTCGACCCTTCCACGGGCCAGCAGCTAGGCTGACGCGATGGCCAGGCGAGGTCGACCACCACACCCGGATGTCCTCACACCGGCCGAGTGGCGCGTTCTCGAGGAGCTGCGTGCGGGTGGCACGTACGTGGAGATCGCGGTCCGGCTCGGGATCCAGGTCGGAACCGTCAAGTTCCACGCCAGGAACATGCGCCAGAAGCTCCACCTCGAGACCCGGGAACAGCTTGTAGCCTGGCGCCACGAGCGAGAGGCCGGGGATCGCCGCGGCGTCCTTGCTCCCCTGGCGCTCTTCACGAGCTACCTCAAGCCGGCGCTGTCCACGGCGGCGGTCGTTGTCGTGGGCGGGGCGGCCATCGCGGCCGGTGTCGTCGCCTACGCAATCGCGAACACCGGGGAGCAACCCGAGGCTCCGGCCATGCCGGCGACCTCGGCCACGCATACACCCACGGCTTCCCCGGCCGCCGCTTCCCCCACGCCATCGGCGCCGGGAAGCTCGGACGACTTGCCGGCGATCCACTTCTGGGGCGATATTCCCGAGTCCCGGCAGGTGGCCATTCGTGCCCGCACGGCCAGCGTCGTGGAGTTCTTCGACGCTCGCTACGGCGTCCGTGTTCCCGACCTGGAGATTCACGTCGGCGCCGACGACGCGGCACTGGACGCTGCGACTGAGAGCGCGGAGGGCGAGAGGGCCTATGTGGGCTTCGGGCAGTACCGCAGTGGAGTGCTGTTCATCCGGATGGATGTCTCGGCGCACTTGATCGACCGCCTCTACTTCCATGCCATCCAGGACTACCTGTCGCAAGGGCGAGAGTGGGGACCGTGGTGGCTAAGCGAGGGGGCGGCGGTCTATGCCAGACACCTGCATCAGCACGCGCGAGGAGAGAAGTCCCTCGACGAGGCCATGGCCTCCGACCGTTGGCTCTCCAGCTACACCTCCGTTCGTCTTGTCGAGATCGAGGCCGGTTCGCCGACTGCGCCCGAGGGGTCCGGCGACAGGATCGAGTCCCTCGCTGCGCTTGCTGTGGCCTGGCTGGTTCGGCAGGGGGGAGAAGACTCCCTGATCAGCTACTACCAGCGACTTCCCGAGAGCGAAGGGTGGAGGGAAGCGTTCGAGGCTTCCTTTGGCCTCCCCTTCTCCGAGGTGTATTCCGCCTTCGCCAGGTATCGCGGGGAGCCCGTCGCGAGAAGGGATGTGAGCGGCGCTGTGCTGGGACCCGGTGGGAAGCCGGTGGAGGACTGGAGGATCGACATCGTTGCCTTCCCCGAGGGCGCCCGGGGGGCGTTTCACCCTGGCGGGGGTGCAGCCGACGCGGGCTTCAACGGCAACTTCACGTTGCGGGTCGTCAACGGTACCTATGTGCTGTCGCTCGCCACTGTCTGCCGGGGGAACTGGGTCGAACTCGGCTGGTACGGGGGCGAGAGCGGATTCACGGCCAGCGATGCGGACGCGACTCACGTCGTCGTGGAGGGTGAGAACGTCGACGGGCTCGTGATCCGGCTGCCGACGCTGCCCGACGAGCTATTCCCGGAACAATGCTCCTACGGGCCACGCATAGCCGTCAGCGGTGTCGTCGTTGGCCCGGATGGGCAGCCACTGCCCGACATCTACCTCACGAGTTACGACCCCGTCTCGGGTGTCCGGCCTGACAACACGTTCTCAGGGCCAGATGGCTCGTTCACCCTGAACCTGCCCGAGAATGCTGCCTACCGGCTCGATGCCGGCAGAGTATGCGAACACGACGGTGAGACCATAGACTCCGAGG
This sequence comes from Tepidiformaceae bacterium, assembly GCA_965203115.1. Lineage (GTDB taxonomy): Bacteria > Chloroflexota > Dehalococcoidia > Tepidiformales > Tepidiformaceae > UBA2991. Next base: position 1,725,604 of record OZ241859.1, read on the forward strand.
TCGGGGAGTACGGTATCGAGGGCGACGTACCCCTTGACGCCGACGGGCTCCTGGTGGTCGCAAACGAAGATGTCGCCGGCGTCGTCATGAGGCTCCGGGTTGTCTACGAGGACCCCGGATGTTTCGTCTACAGCCCCAGCTAGGGGCCCGAGTCGGGACGCCTCCCGCACGCGGCCGCTGGATACCATGCGCCCCGCACACAGCCGCCGAGCGCGCGGGACGTGCTCAACCTGCGCGCTCGATGTGACTTCGGTTCACCCTCCGGTTTCTGCCGTCGCCCGTATCTCTCGCACCTCGCGCCGGAAGGCCATGACGATGCAGAACACGGCCACGAGGGCGCCCGAGCCGACGAATACCCATGTCAGGCTCAGCTTGATGAGCGCGCCCGAAGCCGCCACCGAGATGGGCGACAGCGCCACCGACGCCACCATGAGCAGGCTCATCACCCTGCCCAGCATCGCCTGCGGGGTGTGGCCCTGGAGCCACGAGGTGAACTGGACGTCGGCGTACCCGTTCAGTGTGCCGATCACCAGTGTGAGCGCCGCCCCCACCCACATGGACGTCAGGATCCCGAACGGCATCAGGCAGACACCGGTCAGGGCGATGAGCGTGACGATCGTTGGGCCGAGCGCGCCCCTGGGCGGAGGAAGCGTGCCCGCCAGGACCGCGCCCAGCACCGACCCCCCGGCGAACGCGGACGCGATGACTCCCAGGGCGAGCGCTCCTTCCCGCAGCCGCGTATCCGCCACGATCGGAATGCCGACCGTTATCGGTCCCTCGATGAGGAGCTCCACCCCCGCGATCAGCAGGAACACCACGAGCGTCACCCGGGCCATGACCACGTAGCGGACGCCCTGCTTGATGGACGACAGCATGCCGGGCTCGTCCGCCGCCGCGCTCGCCGTTTCGGGCTCCGCGCTCGACCGTCGCATGAGCAGCAGCATGATCGACGAGACCAGGAAGGTGAGGGAGGCGACTGCGAAGGCGAGACCGATGCCCGTGTGGTCGCCCTCGGCGGCGGAAGCGCCGCCGCCGCTGAGCAACGCGATGAGGCCGCCGGCCAGCGCCGGGCCCGCGAAGCCGCTCAGTTCCGTCGTGGTGTGTATGACCGCGTTGGACTGCCGGAGCAATCCGGACGGCACGATGCGAGGCAGGATCGCCAGCTGCCCCGGATAGTAGAACGAGTCCGCGACTCCCTTGACGGCCGCGAACACGTAGATCACCCACAGTTCCGTGGTTCCGGTCAGGACCAGCGCGGCGAGGCCGGCGACCAGCACGACGCGGGCGCCGTTGCTGGCCAGCATGACGCTGCGCGGGGAGAACCTGTCCACCAGCGCCCCGCCGACAAGCAGGAAGAAGACGGGCGGAATGTTGCCCACCGCGATGACCAGGCCGACCGCGACGGGGTCTCCGGTGACCGCCAGCACCAGCCACGGGAACGCGATCAGGTCGAATTGATCGCCGACTCCGGACAGGCCGCTGGATCCCCACAGCAGCCCGAAGTTGCGCGACCGCACGAGGCTCCAGAAGGAGGTCCCGCCGCCTTCCTCAGTCATCCCGCGCCCCGCTCCGCTCACGCCCGCTTGCGGCTCAGCCGGTAGCCCGTGACGCCGGCCGGCAGGTCGTCGGGCAGCGACAGCAGGATGCGGCCCGCCCGCGCCGGTAGTCGCATGCCCATGGCGTGTCTCTCCCGTGTGAAGTGGTTGCGCGCCCGCCCGCCTTCGAGCGACCAGCCGGTGGGTTGGGATGGTGGCGGCTATCTTAGGCGCTCAACGGGGCAGGGACCTTCGCCCCGCGGGACTGTCGGGGACAGCCGCCGCCGGCGCGAGGGTCGGGCCGTCGGGAGACGTCAGCAGGAGCATGAGCGCAAGCAGGATCGGCAGCCTGCTCACCCTCTTGCCCACCGATGGCCTTGGTTGCACGCTCGCACGCTAGCAAGCCGGGGGCGAACTATCTTCCCCCTCAGGCTGGAGCGCCTTTGCACGAAAAAGTATATGAAAAGCACCTGTTTTTCCATGCCAATTACGCGCCTTAGTGGGCTACGATCTCCCAGTACCGATCGGGGAAAGGACTCCTGTTTGTGCGCGCCATTCGGCGCACCAGGATTCTCGGGGGGCTGGGGCCATGCTGAACGCACGAACGTCGTTGAGGTGGCAGCTGTGGGGGGCGTTCACGGTGATCGTGGCGCTCGCTGCTGGCGCCGGCGTCTGGCTTGCGGACGAACTCCGCGACGGTGAGCGCCAGCCGGTGGCTGCCGCCACGGCCGACATTGCCCGCATCGCGCCTCGAGGCGGAGCCCAGACGGTGACGGTGCAAAAGAGCTTTACCCTGACGCTCACGCAGCCGGCGAGCGGTGCACTCACCGCATCCCCCGAGGCGACGACCTACAAGAAGGACGCGAGCGTCACGGTGACGGCCACGCCGCGCGCGGGCTACCGGCTGAAGGCGTGGGGGGGCGACTGCGCGGGCACGCCCGCCTCGAGCCCCACTTGCACGCTCACGATGAACGCCAACAAGACAGTGAGCGCGACCTTCGCGCTGGCGAGCGCGCCGCCCGCGCCCGTGCTGATCGTCGTAGACGTGGGCGAGGCGGGCGTGCTGGTCCTCGAATGGACGCCCGACCCCGACAGCATCTCCCCCACGCATGGCGTGACGGGCTGGCAGTACCGCCAGCGGGCGCGGCAGGGGGGCACCACGGACGGCCCCTGGGTCTGGGGGGAGTGGACGAACGTCCCCGGCAGCGCCGCCGACACGCGCAGCTACCGCCTCACGGGGCTGCCGCTGCGAGCGTTCTACTTCGAGGTCCGCGCCGTCGCGGGCACGCTCGCGGGGCGCGCCTCGGAAACGGTAGAAGGCTTGGCCCCGATCATCGGCGCGGACGGCATCCCCCATATGACCTGGGGGCAAATCAGCGAGGGCGGGCGCACGTGGCGGCTGAGCGCCGGGCCGACCGTGATCACGATCCCCGCGGGCACGCGCCTCATCCTGGAGGGCGGCGGCCTGCAAGGTGGCCTCGTGACCGTGAGCTTCCGCGACGTGGAAAGCGGCTCGTGGCAGATCGTGGACATCGGCACGGGCGACGATCTGGGCCGCGAGATCATCGCAGCCCGCCCCGCCAGCAACGGGAAGGGCACGGACGCGGCCACTGAGCGGCGAGACGTGGGCGCGATCTTCGACAAGATCATGGCCTCAGCTCGGATCATCGAACCGTGAAGCGGCTGGCCGTGATCGCTGCCTTGCTCGCGCTCGCGGCCATCGCCGTCGAGCTCGTCGCCGGTCGCGAACCGGCCCCCGCGCGCCACACCGACAGGAGGCCGCGGCCCCCTCTGCTACGCCATCCCCGACCGCCGCGGCGCCGCCTTCCCCTGCGGAGATCGCCCGGCAGGGGCAGAAGGGCCGCGAGCCCGGCCTAGCGCTGCCCGAGCAGGTCCGGGAGCGGTTGCTCCAGGGCGTCGGCGAGGCGCAGGGCCGCTCCGATCGTGATGTTCTGCCGGCCCTGCTCCACCGTCCCGAGGTAGGTCCGGTCGAGGCCGGCCTCGGCGGCGAGCTTCTGCTGGCTCCAGCCGCGGGCCTTGCGCAACTGCTGCACGCGCCTCCCGAGCGCTTCGAGCTGGCCCTCCAGCGTGAGGCGCTCCCGATCCAGCCCCAGGAGCTCCGAGGCCGCCCGGATCGCTTCCCGCGGGTCCGAGGAGACGAGGTCCGCCGGGATGGCGTCCGCCGTGCCCGGAGGCAGCCCGCCCCCGCCCACGAAGACCGCCGGCGCCGCCTCGATCCCTTTCAGCATCGAGACCGTCCGGCGGGCGGCCGCCACCCGATCCGGTTGCGAGAGCGAGAGCACGACCAGGTCGGCGTTCCGGGACCGGGCCATCGCGACCAGGTCCTCGGCGGGCGTGTTCTCACCGAGGTGGGCCACCTCCCAGCCATCCATGGCGAACAGGTCGGCGATCATGCGGGTCGCCACCGCGTGCCACTCCCCCTCCACCGCCGCCACCACCACGCTCGCGCCAATGCTGTCGCGGCGGCGGGCGGCGTCCCGCACGCGGGCCATCTCGCCCAGGGTGATGCTCGTCGCGAGGTGCTCGTCGGCGATGTTCAGATCCCCCCGCACCCAGGCCTCGCCGATCTCGCCGAGGGCGGGCCCGAGCATCTCCAGGTAGATGGCCGCCGGCTCGAGACCGCGGTCGAGGGCGTCCGCCACCACGCGGGCGGCTTCGTCCTGGTCGCCGGCCAGGAGGGTCGCCGTATAGCGGTCGCGGAGCAGCGCCGTCTCTCTCCCGGGCTGCATGGGTGGAACCACTTCCGCCAACCCCCTTCGATTTGCTGACTATACTTGACAGGAAGATGAGTATATACCAGTCTATGCAGGACATATCCCGCAAGCGGCCCGCTAAACCCGGCCGCGCACGGGAAGCACTGAACACCTGGAGACGCTGGAGGGCGACATGTTCGGCAGTTCACGGAAGATGCTCGGCAAGCACGGTGGCAGGTGGCGGCGGTGGTCGCTGAACCTCGCAATCCTCGCCCTGGTGGGGCTGATGGCGGCGGCGCTGGCCGCCTGTGGCGACGACGACGAGCCCGACTCCACACCTGCCCCTCCTCCCGCCACCCCCACCGCAGCCGCGGCCACGGCCAGCCCCGAAGCGGAACCCGCGACCATCGTCGATATCGCCGTCGCCGACGGCCGCTTCACGACCCTGGTGGCGGCCCTCGGGGCGGCGGACCTCGTGGAGGCGCTACAGGGCGAAGGACCGTTCACGGTCTTCGCGCCCACCGACGACGCCTTCGCGGCGCTGCCCGAGGGCACGGTCGAAGCGCTGCTGGATGACATCCCCGCGCTGACCGACATCCTCCTCTACCACGTGGTCGCGGGAGACGTGAAGGCGGCCGATGTCGTGACCCTGGACTCGGCGGAGACGCTGCAGGGCGGCTCGCTGAGCATCACGGTCGAAGGTGACGTGGTGCGCATCAACGGCGCGCAGGTGGTGATCGCCGACATCGAGGCGTCGAACGGCACCATCCACGTCATCGACGCCGTGCTGCTGCCCCCCGCTCCCGACGAGACCGCCGAGCCGGCGGAAACCCCCACCGAGGCGCCGGAGGCGCAACTCGGGACCATCGTCGATATCGCCGTCGCCGACGGCCGCTTCACCACCCTGGTGGCGGCGGTGGAGGCGGCGAACCTCGTGGACGCGCTGCAGGGCGAGGGGCCGTTCACGGTCTTCGCGCCCACCGACGACGCCTTCGCGGCCCTGCCCGAGGGGACGGTCGAGGCGCTGCTGGAGGACATCCCGGCGCTGACCGACATCCTCCTCTACCACCTGGTTTCCGGAGACGTGAAGGCCGCCGATGTCGTGACCCTGGACTCGGCGGAGACGCTGCAGGGCGGCTCGCTGACCATCACGGTCGAAGGTGACGTGGTGCGCATCAACGGCGCGCAGGTGGTGATCGCCGACATCGAGGCGTCGAACGGCACCATCCACGTCATCGACGCCGTGCTGCTGCCCCCCGCTCCCGAAGAGGCCGGGGCGGAGGGTCCCGGCACGATCGTCGACATCGCCGTCGCCGACGGCCGCTTCACGACCCTGGTGGCGGCCCTCGGGGCGGCGGACCTCGTGGAGGCGCTACAGGGCGAAGGACCGTTCACGGTCTTCGCGCCCACCGACGACGCATTCGCGGCGCTGCCCGAGGGCACGGTCGAGGCGCTGCTGGAGGACATCCCCGCGCTGACCGACATCCTCCTCTACCACGTGGTCGCCGGAGACGTGAAGGCCGCCGACGTTGTCACCCTGGACTCGGCGGAGACGCTGCAGGGCGGCTCGCTGACCATCACGGTCGAAGGGGACGTGGTGCGCATCAACGGCGCGCAGGTGGTGATCACCGACATCCAGGCGTCGAACGGCACCATCCACGTCATCGACGCCGTGCTGCTGCCCCCGGCGGAGTGATCCCGGGGTCACCAGGCCGGGACACCCGGAACGCGGGCGCTGCTCCCTCCGGCGGCGTCCGCGTTCCCGTGGACGGGTCGAGCCCCGGAGACGCGAACGCTGATCTGGTCCGACGGGCCGGCAGGCGCGAAACTGCGCACGGCGCAGCGCCACCGGGCTCCGTCGGGGCCATCCGGGCGGGGCGCCGCGGCGCACAGGCGGGGAGTGGACCAGTGGGTGAATCGCGAAGCGGTGGGGCTGGCTGACCGGGCATGGGCGCGGTAACCGACTTCGTCAGCAGTCCGCGGGGCAAGTGGGTCACGCTGCTGCTCTGGATCGCGGCCGCGGGCATCCTCATCTCGCAGCTCCCGCGGCTCTCGGACGTGTCCGAGAACGAGGCGGCGCTCTTCCTGCCCGCCGATGCCGAGTCCACGCGCGCCGTCGAGCTGGCCGCGGAACGCTTCCCCGCCGCCGGTACCCCCACCCTGGTCGTGATCCGCGAACCGGGAGGGCTGAGCGAACCGGCCTGGGCCGCCATCGCCGAGCTCGAGGCGTGGCTGGAGAGCGCGGGGGCGCCGGAGGGCGTCAGCAGGGTCGTCGCGCCCCGGCCCGGGGAGGGACAGGCGGCCGGCCTCGTCTCTCCCGACGGCACGACGGCGTACCTGCTCGTCGAGATCACGGGCGAACCGGCCGAGCCTGAGTTCGCCGACGCCGTCGCCGCCATCCGCGACCGCGCCGCGCTGGTTGAGCTGCCCGCCGCCGAGATCGCCGTCGGTGGTCCCGGCGGCCTGATCGTCGACCTTGTCCAGGTCTTCTCGAATATCGACTCCCTCCTCCTGCTCGTCACCGTGCTCCTCGTGCTGGTCTTGCTCGTCGCGATCTACCGGTCGCCGATCGTGGCGCTGATACCGCTGCTCGCGGTCGGGCTCGTCTTCCAGGTCGCCGGAGCGGTCGGCGCCGCCGTCGCGCAGCAGTTCGACCTGCCCATTTCCGGGCAGACCACCGGCATCATGACCGTCGTCCTGTTCGGCACCGGCACCGACTACGTGCTCTTCGTGTCCGCCCGCTTCCGCGAGGAGCTGACCCGTCACGCCGACAAGCACGAGGCGATGCGGCGCACGATGCGCGGGGTCGGCGGGGCCGTCGCCTCCGCCGGCGCGACGATCCTGATCGCCTCGGCCGTGCTGCTGTTCGCGACGCTGCGCTCCTACCAGTCGCTCGGTCCCGTGATCGCCATCGCCGTCGCGCTCATGATGCTGGCCGCGCTCACCCTCGTGCCGGCGCTGCTCACCATCTTCGGGCGGCGCGCCTACTGGCCCAGGGGGCCGCGCCTCGCCCCCGCGGGCGCCGCCGGCGCGAGCGGGGGGCGCGACCGGGAACGCGGCATCTACGGCCGCATCGGCGCCGTCGTGCTGCGCCGGCCGGTGGCCACGCTGGCGGTCACCGGGGGCGTCCTCGCCCTGCTCATCCTCGGGTTGCTCGCCTTCCGGCCCACCTACGACCAGCTCGCGAGCCTGCCCGCGAACACCGAGTCCGTCAGGAGCTTCGAGCTGCTGCGCGGCGGCTTCCCCGCCGGGGAGCTGTCGCCCATGCGGGTCTACGTCTCCCTGCCGCCGGGCGAACGGGTGCTCAGTCCCGAGGGAATCGAGGCGTTCGACGCGCTCACGCTCAGCCTCGCCGCGCATCCCGCCGTCGCGGACGTGTCCGGGCCGAGCAGGCCCTTCGGAACGGACGGGCCCCGCGGCGGACCGGACGGCGCCGGGGCGCGCTTCGTATCCCCCGATGGAGGCGTGGCGCGGCTGGATGTCGTGCTGGTGGAGAACCCGTTCTCCGACGCGGCCCTCGATGCCGTGCCCGCGTTGCGGACCCTCGCCCGCGAGTCCGCGGTCGCGGCCGGCCTCGACCCGACCGCCGTGCTCGTCGGCGGCGATACCGCCGAGGCGGCGGACACCCGAACCGCCGGCGACCGCGACTCGCTGGTCGTCCTGCCCCTGATCCTGTTGGCCATCGGGATCGTGCTCGCGCTCCTGCTGCGCTCCGCCATCGCGCCCCTCTACCTGGTGGCGACGATCGCCTTCACCTACTTCGCCACGCTGGGACTCGCGGTGCTCGTCTTCGTCCTCGTCTTCGACCACGCGGGCATCGGACCGGCCGTCCCCTTCTACCTCTTCGTCTTCCTCAACGCGCTCAGCGTCGACTACAACATCTACCTGATGTCGCGCATCCGCGAGGAAGCGCGAGAGGCGCCGCTCGGAGAAGCGATCGTGCGCGCCCTCTCCCGCACGGGGCCGGTCATCACCTCCGCCGGTCTCATCCTCGCCGGCACCTTCTCCGCCCTGATGACCCTTCCCCTCCAGGATCTCCTCCAGCTCGGGTTCGCCGTGGCCGCGGGCGTGCTCATCGATACCTTCGTCACCCGCACGCTCATCGTCCCCGCCCTGGTCGCGCTCGCCGGCCGCTGGAACTGGTGGCCGTCGCGGCTGGCGCGCTCCGGCTGACGGCAGGGCGGCCCGCCGAGGTCCGCGCCGGCTTTACGGAACGTGGATCCCCGAACGCGTACCATGGACGCCGGAGCGTCGGCCCCGCGCGCACGAAGCGCCGCCGGCCGCGCACCGCACAACGCACGGATCGAGAGGCGCAGCCATGGCCTGGCTCTTCGGCAAGAAGCACGAGCTCCCCACCGCGGAGGAGACCCTGCCGGGCCGTTCCGCGCGCATGCCCGTCCCCCAGCGGCACTTCGTCAACGGCAACCCCCTCGAAGGCCCGTTCCCCGCGGGCGCGGAGCAGGCGGTCTTCGGGCTCGGCTGCTTCTGGGGCGCGGAACGCATCTTCTGGCAGCTTCCCGGCGTCTACAGCACCGCCGTCGGCTACGCGGCGGGCATGACGCCCAACCCCACCTACGAGGAAGTCTGCAGCTCCTTTACCGGCCACAACGAGGTCGTGCTCGTCGTCTTCGACCCCTCGAAGATCAGCTACGCCGAGCTGCTCCGCGCCTTCTGGGAGGGCCACGACCCCACCCAGGGCATGCGCCAGGGCAACGACGTCGGCACACAGTACCGCTCCGGCATCTACGTCTACGGCGAGGCCCAGCGCGAGGCCGCCGAGCAGAGCCGCGACCGCTACCAGGAAGCCCTGTCCAGGGCTGGCTACGGCCCCATCACCACCGAGATACTCGACGGGCCTGAGTTCTACTACGCCGAGCACTACCACCAGCAGTACCTGGCCAAGAACCCGAACGGCTACTGCGGTATCGGCGGTACCGGCGTCGGCTGCCCCGCCGGCGTCGTCGAGGCGAGCTAGCCCGCGCTGCTCTCCCGGATGAGGCTCAGGTATGCCTCCTCCAGCGAGGGCTCGCGCGTGACGATGCTCTGGATGGCGTCCGCCCCCGCCAGGTTCCGCACGCCGCCGGCGATATCCCGCCCCGCATCGGCGTAGACCTTCACCCGCTGCGTCGCCCCCTCCATGTCGGATTCCACCGCCGCGACGCCGCGCAACCCCTCGAGCTGCTCGACGAGTCCCGGCGCACCCGCGCGCAGCGTCACCTCCGTCACCTGCCCCTGGCCGAAGCGGCGCTTCAGGCCCTCCGGCGTGTCCAGCGCCACCAGCCTCCCGTGGTCGATCACCGCGATCCGTTCGCAGAGGACGTCCGCCTCCAGCATGTAGTGCGTCGTGAGCAGCACCGTCTTGCCCCGCTCCCGCAGCTCCGGCACGAGGCGGCGGAAGTCCTGCGCCGCCTCCGGGTCGAGCCCGATCGTGGGCTCGTCCATGAAGATGACGTCCGGGTCCGGCAACAGCCCCCGCGCGACGTGCAGCCGCTGCCGCATGCCCCGCGAGTACTGCTCGACCTTGCGGTCGGCGGCGTGCGTGAGCCCCACCTCCTCCAGCGCCGCGTCCGCCCGCTCCCCGCCCCGACGGGGGCTCATCAGGTAGAGCGAGGCGAAGTACTGGAGGTTCTGCCGCCCCGTGAGGCGCTCGTAGAGCCCCCGCTCGCCTCCGAGGATCAGCCCGATGCGCCGCCGCACCTCGCCCGCCGCCTTCACCACGTCGTGCCCCATCACGCGCGCGGCGCCGGCCGTGGGGATGAGCAGCGTCGAGAAGATGCGGATGGCGGTCGTCTTCCCCGCCCCGTTCGGCCCCAGCACCCCGTACACCTCGCCCGGCTGCACCTGCAGGCTGAGCGAGTCCAGCGCCACCACCTCCTCGCTCGCGCCCGTCAGCCTGCGCGAGCGGAACACCCGCCGCAGCCCCTCGCACTCGATCGCGTAACCGCCCGTCATCGTCCCCTCCTAACCAGCCCGCGCCAGGACGCCGCGTCGCTTGGCCTGCACCTCGGCCAGCCGGAAGAGCAGCAACCCCACGACGCCGTACCCCAGCCCGAGGACCGCTTCCCGAGCGAGGTCGGACCAGTAGCCCGGCTCGCCGGCGAACGCGGCCCGCAGCCCGTCGAGGCCGTGCGTCACCGGCAGGATCTGGCCGATCTCGAACAGCACCACCGGCAGCTCCGCCGTCGGGATGATGACCCCCGTCAGGCTCAGCAGCAGACCGTCGAGGATGATGATCCAGTTCGCCCAGTTCGTGCCCGAGAGCAGGATGAGCGTCGCCACGAACAGCGAGAACAGCATCGTCGAGAACGTCATCACGGCGAACGCCGCGATGAGCCCGCCCCAGTCGACCTGCGCGAACCCGAGGTCGAGGAAGATCGCCGCCGAAACGAGCACGCTGGCTGCCACGAACGCCGCGTTGGGCACGTGCAGGAGGCAGCGGCTGAAGTAGAGCATCCCCCGGTTCACCGGCGATGCGTACACCGCCGCCAGCGTCCCGAAGGCGGCGTCGCGGTAGAGCGATTGCATCACGCCCCCCGCGATGATCCGGCCCACGGAGTAGCCCGCCAGCCCCACGGCGTACCCCCGCGCCGTCTCCTCGTCGAGCGCGTACTGCGCGAGGAAGCCGAACATCATCACCGCCAGCACGGGCCGCAGGACGACGTTCGACACGTAGCTCACCGGCGTCAGCCACAGGAACAGACCCCGGTACGAGAGGTACGACTGCACGGCGAAGCGGCCCGCGGCCGTCAGCATCGTCACAGGGCCAGGTCTCCCGAGATTCGCACCTTGCGTTCGACCAGCCGCAGCAGGGCCTGCGCGAACCCGAGGAATACGACCATCAGCAGCACGCCCAGCGCCAGTTGCCCGGCGATCTCCCCCCAGGGAGCGCCCCGGATGGAGCCGTCCACCGCCCGCATCGCCCAGGCCGTCGGCCAGAACCAGGTGAACACCTCGAGCCCGAGGGGCAGCACCGGCGCCGCGAACGTGAACCCGCTGATGACGGCGGCGAACGGTCGCACCGCGTTCGTGAACCCGCTCCGCTCCCGCGAGAGCACCATCAGCGGCGAGAGCACGAGCCCGAGGCACAGCAGCGTGACGTACCCGAACACGGCCGAGAGGGCGAACAGCGGCGCGTTCGCGACCTGGAGCGGCACGTCCGCGATCGCCGCGATCGTGAGGACGCCCCCCACCGCCGCCACCAGCCCCAGCGTCAGGTCGGAGGCGACCCGCCCCGCGAGGATCACGAACAGGGGCGTGCGCGTCAGGAGGCTGGGGCCGAGTGTCCCCAGGAAGAACTCCGTCTGCAGCGAGAACCCCGTCCGGAAGGCCGCCCCGTTCCAGACACCGAACAGCACGACCCCCACGCACAGGTAGGTGAAGATCGCCTCGTCGCCCCGCGAGTTCGCCACCCACGCCACGACCGCCGCCGTCGGCACGCCCGTGGCCAGCCCCATCAGGAACGAGTCGAAGTCCCGCCCCTCGCGCAGTCCCTTCGCATACGCGCCCCGGAAGGCATGCACGTAGCCCAGCTCGATCACTTGTGCTCTCCTGAGAGCACGTTCACGCTGAAGTGCGACACCCTGAACAGACTACAGCCCGAGTCATCGAAGGCGGCCGGCTCGCCGCGCGATGACCACACCAGTCCGAGGAGTCCGACGTGACCGACACCCGTACCGAGTCCGACACGATGGGAACCGTCGAGGTTCCCGCCGATCGCTACTGGGGCGCCCAGACCCAGCGCTCCCTGCAGAATTTCCGCATCGGTGGCGAACGCATGCCCCGCCCCATCCTCCGCGCCCTCGGGATCGTCAAGCACGCCTCCGCGACGACGAACGAAGCGCTTGGCAAGCTCGATGCCGAGCTCGCCGGCGCCATCCGCGAGGCCGCCGGGCAGGTCATCGACGGCGATCTCGACGACCACTTCCCCCTCGTCGTCTGGCAGACCGGGTCGGGCACGCAGTCGAACATGAACGCGAACGAGGTCATCTCGAACCGCGCCATCGAGATCCTCGGCGGCGAGATCGGCTCCAAGTCGCCCGTCCACCCCAACGACCACGTCAACATGTCCCAGTCCTCGAACGACGTCTTCCCCGGCGCCATGGCCGTCGCTACCGCCGAGCAGACCGTGCACCACCTCATCCCCGGCCTCCGCCACCTCCGCGACGCCCTCCAGGAGAAGGCCGAGGCCTGGTCCGAGGTCGTCAAGATCGGCCGCACGCACTTCATGGACGCCGTCCCCCTCACCCTCGGGCAGGAGTTCAGCGGCTACGTCCAGCAGGTCTCCTACGGCATCGAGCGCGCCGAGCAGGTCCTCCCCCGCCTCTACGAGCTCGCGCTCGGCGGCACGGCCGTGGGCACCGGCATCAACTCCCACCCCGAGTACGCCGGACGGGTCGCGGAGGAGATCGCCCGCTACACCGGTCTCCCCTTCGTGACCGCCCCCAACAAGTTCGAGGCCCTCGCCGCCCACGACGCCCAGGTCGAGCTGGCCGGCGCCCTCAACACCATCGCCGTCTCGCTCATGAAGATCGCGAACGACGTGCGCATGCTCGGCTCCGGACCCCGCGCCGGCCTCGGCGAGCTGCAGCTCCCGGCGAACGAGCCCGGCTCCTCGATCATGCCCGGCAAGGTCAACCCGACGCAGTCCGAAGCCATGACGATGGTCTGTGCGCAGGTCATGGGGAACGCCGTCTCGGTCTCCGTCGCCGGAGCCACCGGCCACTTCGAGCTCAACGTCTTCAAGCCGGTCATCGCCTTCAACAACCTCCAGAGCATCCGCCTCCTCGGCGATGCGGCCGTCTCCTTCACCGACAACTGCATCGCCGGCGCCGAGCCCAACCTGTCCCGCATCGACGAGCTCATGCGCTCCTCCCTGATGCTCGTGACGGCGCTCAACCCCCACATCGGCTACGACAACGCCGCCGCCATCGCCAAGAAGGCGCACGCCGACAACAGCACCCTGCTCGAGGCCGGCCTCGAGCTCGGCCTCCTGACCGAGGAACAGTTCGCCGAGTGGGTCCGCCCCGAGGACATGACCCGTCCCTGACGAGGTGGCCGAGGTGAACCTTCCCCGCGCCCTCCTCCTCGACCTCGACGACACCATCCTCGACGCCCACCGGAACCCCGACGAAGCCTGGATCGCCGTCTGCCGCGAGTTCGCCAGCTGCGTCGCATAGGAGGCGTTCGCGCTACAGTCGATGGCAGGGAGACGCGCCATGGACAACGTGAACGCCGCGACCTACGGCGACCGCTTCGCCGAGATCTACGACGAAGTCCACGCGCACCTCAGCACGCCCGAGGTCGTCGACCCCATCGTGAATCTGCTCGCCGAACTGGCGGGCGACGGCCCAGCCCTCGAGCTTGGCATCGGTACCGGGCGGATCGCCCTCCCCCTCGCCGCACGCGGCGTCGATGTCCACGGTATCGACGCCTCCGAGGCGATGGTCGCGAAGCTGCGCGAGAAGCCCGGCGGCCCGGACATCCCCGTCACCATCGGCGACTTCGCGTACCTCGACCTCGCCGGGCGCTACTCCGTCATCTACGTCGTCTTCAACACGCTCTTCGCACTCCCCAGCCAGGAGGCGCAGGTCGAGTGCTTCCGGAACGTCGCCGGCCACCTGAACGACGGCGGCATGTTCCTGGTCACGGCCTTCGTGCCCGACCCGACCCGGTTCGACCGCGGCCAGCGCGTCTCGACGGGCATCGTTGAGCACGACTTCGTCTCCATCGATGTCGACCACCACGACGCCGCCACCCAGACGGTCCGGTCGTCGCATCTCTACATAACGCCCGAAGGCGTCGAGATGTACCCCGTCGACGTCCGCTACGCCTGGCCCGCCGAGCTCGACCTGATGGCGCAACTCGCCGGTATGCGTCTCCGCAGCCGCTGGAGCGACTGGCGCCGCAACCCCTTCACCTCCGACAGCCCCCGCCACGTCTCCGTCTACGAGCTGGCGTGAGCCCCGCTGTCGAACGGCGGGTAACCGCGAACGGCGTCTCCATGTGGACGGCCACGCAGGGCTCCGGCCCGCCGGTCGTGCTGTGCCATGGAGGCCCCGGCCTCTACGACTACCTCGAGCCCGTCGCCAACATGATCGACGACCTCGCCACGGTGTACCGCTACGACCAGCGCGGCTGCGGCCGGTCGGAAGACAGCGGCCCCTACGACGTCGCCACGTTCGTCGACGATCTCGATGCCCTCCGCGCGCACTGGGGCGACGAGGCGTGGACGGTGATTGGCCACTCCTGGGGCGCGACGCTCGCCCTCCTCTACGCCATTCGGCATCCGCACCGCACACGTGGGCTTGTCTACATGTCCGGGACCGGCATCGACCCCGCCTGGCACGCGGACTACCGCCGTAATCGCGAGGCCAGGCTTTCTCCCGCCGAGCGTCGCCGCCTTCAGGACCTCGAACGGCGGCGTGCGACCGTGTCGGGAGCCGAGCTCGACCGCATCAACGCGGAGCGCGCGGCTCTCCTGGAGGTCACGGAGTACTACGACCCGTCTCGCTTCGACGAGCTCCCGCGGTACGACCGCTTCCCCGTGAACTACACACTCAACAGCGCGCTCAACGCGGAGATGAACCGCATCGAGGAAGCGGGCTGGCTACCGGAGCAGGTCTCGCGCATCGCCGTGCCGGCGCTCGTCCTCGACGGTGAGGCGGATCCGAGACCCCGATGGGCGCGGGAGCAGGTCGCGCGGCTCATTCCCGGCAGCCGCCACGTCACCGTCGCGCGGGCAGGCCACGACCCCTGGGTCGAGCAGCCCGAGGCCACGGCCGCCGCCATCCGCGAGTTCCTCACCGACACAGCCTGAGTGAAGGCCTGCTGCGTCAGTCCTCTTCGGCGGGCGGTGTGATGAAGGCGCACGCTGGTCCCGGGGCCCGGCTCAGCCGGACGTCGAGGGTCACGAGCGGGCAGTCCAGCGCCTCAGCGAGCGCAACGTACCAGGCGTCGTAGCTGGTGAGGTTCGCTCGCAGCTCCCAAATGCGTTGTGCGAAGGGCCTGAACGCGAACAGCGAGACGCTTGTCACCGCCAGTTCCCGGTGCGCACGGTCGGCCTGGCTGGCTGAGACGTAGCCGCGTCGCTCCAGCCGTCGCAGCGTGTTGCTGGCTTCGGCAAGCACGATGTGCGGCGCGGCAAGCCGCTCTCCGGCTACCGCTGCCGTCGCCCACCGTCCGTCTTCGTCACGCTCTCCGAGGATCGCAGCTAACGCAGACGCGTCTACCACAAGCGTCATGTTCGATCGGCGTCGCGAGCTTCGAGAATCGCTGATCGGGGGATGTGTGTTCCCGATGCCTCCACCCGTTCACGAACCTCTCGGAGCCACGCGTCTATCGTGGGCTGCGTCGCCAGTCGTTCCAGCTCCGACAGCAGGTACTCCTGCATCGACTGACGGTTTTCAGCGGCCTGAACGGCCAGCTTGTCGCGGACGTCCTGGGGCACGTTCCTGATTGTGATCTGGACCATGCTGGCATTTTGCCAGCAATGCCAGCATTTTGCCAGCACAGCCTAGTCGCCGGGCGTGTCCTCCCACGGCGACGAGGTGAGCTTCGGGTGCCGCTCCGCGATCTCGGCGCCGAGCGCGTCCAGCTCGCCTTCCGTCAGCGCCGCCTGCGCGTCCTCGAACAGATCCCGCTCTTCCCACCGGATGTGGTCGTGAAGCGTGGCGCCGAACTCCCGCAGCGCCTCGCGCCGCTCGCCGGAGGTCGCCGCGTCCCGCATCCGTGCCACCAGCCCGTACATCGTCAGGTGCTCGGTGTGGAGCCGCTGGACGTGCGGGTCGTCGGCCGGACGGTGGCGGATGAGCCTCGCCAGCAGGCACTCGCTCTCCGTGTGGAAGTGGGGCAGCAGCCCCCGCGACCAGAACCGCAGCAGTTGCGCGTACAGGCGCTCGACCGCTTCGTCGCCGGCCGCCGGCAACTCGCGCTCGATCCGCAGGGCGAACACCAGCCCGTGGTGATGCTCCTCGGACAGCGGCGCGAGTCTCCGGTCCCGTTGCACGCATCCAGCATAGCCGCCGCCTGCCGCCCGCATCCTCCAAGGGGCTCCGCTGCTACCATCGGGCGGGCGTCGCGCCGCCGCCGCCCGTGGGAGGCCTCCCGTTCTCGCTCGCCTGCCGGGGTCGCAGTACGTCGCCCATCCCAGCCGCCTCTTCTACGGCTGGTGGATCGTCGGCGCAGGCATGGTCCTCAACGCCCTTATCGGCGCGCTTGTCATGCACGCCTACGGCGCCTACGTCGCCGTCTTCAAGACGGAGTTCGGCTGGAGCAGCACGATGCTCGCCCTCGGCTACTCCACCATCCAGGGCACGAACGGGGTCGTAGGCCCCGGCCAGGGCTGGCTCACCGACCGCTTCGGTCCCCGCGCCGTCATCCGCGTCGGCCTGGTGGTCCTGGCCGGAGGGCTGATGCTCTTCAGCCGCATATCCGAGCTGGGCCAACTCTTTCCCGTCCTCTTCGTCGTCGCTGTCGGGATGAGCCTGGGCGGGTTCCTCTCCGTCATGGTCGCCATCGTCAACTGGTTCGAACGCTACCGCGCCACCGCCATCAGCTTCATCACGGGAGGGTTCGCCCTTGGCGGCGTCGTTGTCTACCTGGTCGTCCTCTGCATCGACACCTTCGGCTGGGAGAACACGGCCCTCGCCTCCGGGTTCGTCGTTCTCGGCCTGGGTCTGCCCGCCTCCCAGCTCATCCGCCACCGCCCCGAGGACTACGGCTACGTCATCGATGGCGATCCCGCCCCCGAACCCCGCTCCCCCTCCACCTCGGGTCCGGTTGCCGAGATCCCTCACCGCGCCGACGGCTTTACCGTCCGCGAGGCCCTGCGCACTCGCCAGTTCTGGTTCATCTCGGTCGGCCACGGCTCCGCCCTGCTCGTCGTCTCCGCGGTCATGGTCCACCTCATCACCCACCTCACCGAGAGCCTCGGATACTCGTTCACCGAGGCCGGCGCCATTCAGAGCATCATCCCCATCGCCATGGTCGTGGGCACGCTCGGCGGGGGCATCCTCGGAGACCGCGTGAACAAGCGCGCCCTCGGCGCCGGCGCGATGGTCACCGCGGGCATCGCCATCCTCATCCTTGTGGTCGCGAACGCCTTCTGGATGATCGTTGCCTTCGCCCTCCTGCACGGCCTCGCCTGGGGCGTCCGCGGCCCCGTCCTCCTCGCCCTCCGCGCCGACTACTTCGGGCCCCGCGACTTCGGCAAGATCATGGGCCTCTCCCAGCTCGTCATGACCTCCGGCATGATGACCGGCCCCCTCTTCGCCGGCCTCATGCGCGACCTCACCGGCGGCTTCGAGATGGGGTTCTTCATCGTCGCCGTCATCGCCCTCTTCGGCGCCCTCCTGATCGTCTTCTCCCCGCGACCGCAGAGGCCCCTCGCCGCCGCCTCCTGAGCCGTAGAATCGCGCCCCACCCCCGGAGGCTGCCCATGAGCACCGACACCGACACCGACACCGATCCCGGCCCCGACCCCGGCGTCGCCCAGTTCGCCGTCAGCGCCAGCGACATGCCCCGCGCTGCCCAGCTCTACTGCGACGTGCTCGGCTGCCTCAAGGCCGGCGGCCTCCTTATCTGGGGCGACTTCCTCGCCACCCTCCAGAAGGTGCCCGACCCCGCCGCCGCCCTCTGGTGGCTCATCGACCGCCAGGACTTCGTCCAGCTCGAGGTCTGGGGCTACACCCGCCCCGTCCCCCGTCCCCTCCCCCTCGACTGGCGCCCCTGCGACATCGGCTACACCCGCATGTCCTTCCACGTCGACGACTTCGACGCCGTCGTCGCCCGCGTCCCCACCGTCGGCGCCTCCACCGTCACCCCGCCCATGGGCCCCGACGGCGACCGGCGCGTCTGCATCCGCGACCAGGACGGCTTCATCATCGAGGTCATGGAGCGCGACCCGCTCGATGACCTGCGCCCGCCCCGCTGGCCCGAAGCAGGATCCGCCATCCGCGCCGTCAGCCTCTCCGTGCCCGACCTCGACAAGGCGCGCCGCTTCTGGGTCGAGACGCTCTCCCTCGAAGTCGTCGACCCCACCCTCCTCCACACCCCCGACATGGAGGCGCTCTGGGGCCTCCCCGGGGCGAAGTCCGAGACCCTCCTCCTGCGCGCCGGCGACCAGCTCATCGAGGTCCAGCAGTACAGCGACCCCGAGCCCCGCCCCCGCCCGCTCGGCTACCTCCTGAGCGACGTCGGCATCCTCAACGTCGCCCTCGGCTACCGCACCCGCGAGGCCTTCACCGCCGCCTTCACCCGCCTCATCGAGAACGGCTACACGGCCAACGTCCAGCCCAACGACGAGGGGCCGTTCACGTCGTCCTACGTGAACGACGACCAGGGCTTCTCCCTCGAGATGTTCCACTGCGCGGAGGAGATCGACGGGTACCTCGGCTTCATGCCCGAAGGCACCTGGCGATCCGCCACCGGCCGGCCGCCCCGCTAGGTAAACGGCCCCGCGAACCAGTCCGCGATCGCCTCCACCGCCTCGATCGCGGTGAAGCTGTCGAGCCACTTGCCCCCGTGCAGGGCGTACTCCTGGAACACCTTCAGCGCCGTCAGCGGGATGAGCGCGAGGATGATGTTCCGCTTCGAGAACTCGAAGTCGGGGCGCCAGTGCGGCAGGCTCGCCACGAACAGGAACCACACCTCGAATACGTTCGGCACCGCCAGCAGCACGTACCGCTCATTCGTGAACTCGAAGATCACGAACCCCACCAGCCGGAACGCGAACAGCCCCACCGCCACGCTCCGCGCGGGCCCCGCCCAGCGCAGCGCCACGACCAGGAACGCGACCATGTAGACCTGGTCGAGCCACTTGTCGAACGCCTGGTAGTTGCTCACCCCGCCCAGGTCGAGCAGGTTCCGCAGGAAGAGGTCGCTCAGATCGATGAGGATGGCGGCCCAGCCGCCGATGAAGGCCCACTTCAGCACGAACAGCGAGCCCACCACGCGGACGATGGCGATGATCAGCTCTTCGAGGGACATGTCCGCCCCCTGTGCAGGCCTTTCCGGCTGCTTCCGGATGCCCGCCTATACTACGGTTGCGGCCTACCGCTCACAGGAAGTTTCATGAAGGGCGACCCCCACGCCGGCAACCTCCTCGACGACGTGAACGCGCAGTTCGAGCGCGCCGCCGTCTACAGCGACTACCCCCGCGGCCTGCTCGACCAGGTCAAGATGTGCAACGTCGTCCAGCGCATGAGCTTCCCCGTGCGCGAGGACGACGGCTCCATCCGCGTCGTCGATGCCTACCGCGCCGAGCACAGTTTCCACCGCCTGCCAACCAAGGGCGGCATCCGCTTCAGCACCGAGGTCACCGAGGACGAGGTGGTCGCCCTCGCCAGCCTCATGACCTACAAGTGCGCCATCGTCGAGGCGCCCTTCGGCGGGGCGAAGGGCGGCGTCTGCATCGACGCCCGCAACGAGAGCGAGGGCTTCCTCGAGCGCGTCACCCGCCGCTACGTCTCCGAGCTGAACCGCAAGAACATGATCGGCCCCGCCGTCGATGTCCCCGCCCCCGACTACGGCACCGGCGAGCGCGAGATGGCCTGGATCGTCGACACCTACACCGCCCTCAATCCGGATCAGCTCAACCCCTTCGCCTGCGTGACGGGCAAGCCCATCTCCCTCCACGGCATCTCCGGCCGCACCGAGGCCACCGGCCGCGGCGTCGCCATCGGCATCGCCGAGGCCGCCGATTCGGCCGAGGACATGGAGGCCATCGGCCTCACCCGCGGCGTCGAGGGGAAGCGCGTCATCGTGCAGGGCCTCGGGAAGGTCGGCTACCACGCCGCCCGCCTGCTGCAAGAGGCGGGCGCCCGCATCGTCGCCATCGCCGAGTACGACGGCGGCGTCGCCTCCGAGTCCGGCCTCGACATCGAGGCCGTCGAGCGCCACCGTGCCGAGACGGGCTCCATCCGGGGCGCCCCCGGCGCGCGCACCATCGACACACCCTTCCAGGTGCTCGAGCTCGACTGCGACATCCTCGTGCCCGCCGCCCTCGAGAACCAGATCACCGCCGACAACGCGCCCCGCATCAAGGCCCGCATCGTCGCCGAGGCCGCCAACGGTCCCGTCGACAGCGAGGGCGACGCCATCCTCCGCGAGCGCGGCGTCCTCGTCATCCCCGACCTCTTCCTGAACGCGGGCGGCGTCACCGTCTCCTACTTCGAGTGGCTCAAGAACATCCAGCACGTCTCCCCGGAGCGGCTCACCAGCCACTACCAGGAGGTCGCCACCACCCGCGTCGTGAAGGCGCTGGAGGGCGCCACCGGCGCTCACCTCAGCGACGCCGACTTCATGAAGGCCGTCAAGGGCCCCGACGAGATCGACCTCGTCGAGGCAGCCCTCGCCGACACCATCAGCCACGCCTATCACTCCGTCCACGAGCTGTGGAAGACGCGCGCCATGCCCGACCTGCGCGTCGCCGCCTACACCCTCGCCATCAACCGCGTGGCCCAGTCCTACCAGGTCCAGGGCATCTTCCCGTAGGCAGTGGCAATTGTTGCTCTTTCCGGGTGCGATCGGGTAGGCTGGCGCCAACGCCCAACAAGGAAGGCCGAGAGTGCCCGAGCGCTTCCAGGAATTCGATGTAGGCCAGTTCGTCAAGGACTACACGGCTGCGTCGAGCCTTCAGGGCACGGTCATCGCCCGGGCGCTCTACACCCTGCAAACGCAGATGAACCAGCGCTTCGATGAGGTCGATCAGCGCTTCGAAGGGGTCGATCAACGCTTCGATCAAGTTGATCGAACGCTGGACCGCATCGTCCGCGTGCTCGCTCTGGCGCACCCCGACGAATACAGGCAGGCCTTCTCCGAGAACGGCCACAAGCCACCGGAGTAGGGCGAGCTCGGCTCCTGGCCGTCCGGGCAAGTGAACGCCCTCCGTGGTCCCCGAGTGCCGTCGACGGGCGCCCCGGAGCGTGACGGCGCCGGCCCGCTACAATCGCGAGGGAGCTTCTCATGATCACCTTCGACGACATCTACCACGTCGGCATCATCGTCCCCGACATGGAGGCGGCCATGGACGAGCTCGGCCGCCGCTTCGGCTGCGGCTGGCGCGACCCCTCCACCGCCACCGTCCGCGTCCGCGACCACGGCGGCGATCGCATCCTCTCCCCCCGCGTCACCTTCTGCGACCAGAGCACCCCCATCGCCCTCGAGCTGATCGAGGCGCTCCCCGGCACCGTCTGGCACGTCGGCGAAAGCTCCCAGCTCCACCACTTCGGCCTCTACGTCGAGAGCGTCCAGGCCGCCATCGACGAGCTTGGCCCCGGCATGACCCTGGAGATGGCTGGCCTCGACCGTGACGGGATGCTCGCCGGCTTCTGCTACGTCAACGACAGCCTCGGCGTGCGCATGGAGCTCGTCGAGCGCGGCGGCCTCCCGCCCCTGGACGACTGATGCGGCCCACCCTCTGGTTGCTCGCCGGCCTGGCCGTTGCCCTCGCCCTGGCCTGCGGCGGTGGCGGCTCGACCGACGACCCGGCGCCCACCGCCACGCCCGACCCCACCACCCCCGCCGCTGCCGCCGCCACGCCGACCCCCTCCGCCACGCCCGCCCCCGCCTGGTGGGAGGAGGAGACGCCCGAACCCACCCCCGACCTCCCCATGTCGCGCGTCTGGAACGCGCGCGTCGAGGCCACCTCCGACACCGAGGTCACCCTCACCTTCGACTACCACCTCGACCTGGCTCCCGAGGCCAACGTCTTCGTCCACATGGGCCTGCTGCCCAACGTGAACATCGGCCTCCTCGACTCGGAAGGCGACACCATCGAATGGGTTGGCGGCGAGCTCGACCCCACCGAGTTCGGCGACGACACCGTTGGCGGGCAGGCCACCTTCACGTTCGCGACCGCCCGCTTCGCCGACGTCGCCGCCGTAAGCGTGTGCATCAGGGTCGTCACCGGCAACTACGACGACTTCACCGGTCGCACCGAGATCTTCTGCGAGCCCGTCCCCGCCGAGAGGGTCGGGGAATAGGAGCTAGAGCAGCACGTAGTCCGCCGGGTCCATCTTCTTCGTCTGCTGCCAGTACTCCAGCAGCGTGAACGGCCAGTTCTGCGCCACCCGCCCCGAGTCGCTCTTGTACCAGCTCGGCACGCTTGAGACGCCCCACGCCCGCTTCAGGTTCCCCGCGTCGATGCGCTCGTTGTAGGCGTCGTGCACGTCCGTGCGGCAGTCGATCGCCTGCCTGCCGCTCTCCAGCAGGAACTTCAGGCACTCCAGCACGTACTGCACCTCGCACTCCGAGAAGTACACGATGCTGCCGTTCACCACGATGTTCGTGTTCGGCCCGTACAGGAAGAAGAAGTTGGGGAAGTTCGGCATCGTGATGCCCAGGTAGGCGCGCGCGTCGCCGCCCCACTGCTCGTGCATGTCCGCCCCGCCGCGCCCGACCACCTTCATCGGCGTCAGGAACTTCGAGGCCTGGAACCCCGTCCCGTAGACCAGCACGTCCAGCGCGTGCTCCTCGCCGTCCTCCGTCAGGATGCCCCGCGGCGTGACCCGCTCGATCGGCTCCGTGACCAGGTGGACGTGCTCCTTCAGCAGTGTCTTCGGCCACGTCCCGTTGTCGACCACGATCCGCTTCGAGGCCGGCGGGAAGTCCGGCAGCGTCTTCTCGATCAGGTCCGGACGGCTCTGCAGGTAGTTCCGCATCGAACCGGCCAGCAGGTCCCGCAGCTCCCCGTTCAGCTTGCCCGTCACCTCGTCGCCCGGCTGCCAGTCGTCGTCCACCTCGACCATTGGCAGGAAGCCGTCCGAGATCGCCCAGAACAGCCAGAACCGGTACCACTGCGCGTAGGTCGGCACGTGCGTGGCCAGCCAGAGGAAGCCCTCCGACACCCGCTCGTGGTAGTTCGGCGAGGGCGCGTACCAGTTCGGCGTGCGCTGGAAGATGCGCACCTCCTCCGCCCAGTCCGACAGGTGCGGGATGAACTGTGACGCGCTCGAACCCGTCCCGATCACCCCCACGGTCTTCCCCGCGAAGTCGATCGAGTGGTCCCACTGCGCCGAGTGGAAGGCCGGCCCCTCGAACGCCCCCACGCCCGCGATGTTCGGCATCTTCGGCCGGTTGAGCTGCCCCACCGCGCTCACCACCGCCTCCGCCTCCAGCGTCTCCCCGCCCTCCGGACCCCGCACCTTCACCGCCCAGACCGCGCGCTCCTCGTCGTACGTGACCGACTCGACCTCGGTGTTGAAGCGGATGTTGTCTCGGATGCCGAACTCCTCGGCGCAGTCGCTGAAGTACTCCAGCAGGACCTCCTGCGGCGAGTGGTGATAGGGCCAGTCGAACTTCTGCATGAAGGAGTAGCTGTAGGCGTGGTTCGACGAGTCGACGCGCGCCCCCGGGTACGTGTTCTCGAACCAGGTGCCGCCAACGTCCGCGTTCTTCTCGATGACGACGTAGGGGATGCCCGCCTGCTGCAGCCGGTGCGCCGCCAGGATCCCCGACATGCCCGCCCCGATGATCAGCACCCGCATCGACCGGTCCGCGTCGATCGCGTCCTTGCGCCATTCCGGCGCCCGCGCGTCCTTGTCCGCGAAGGCCAGCTCCTCCAGCAGGAGGGGCAGGTACTCGTCGCTCACGTGCTCGCCGATGAGGTAGTCCATCATCCGCCGCACATCCGTCAACGACGGCGGCGGCGCCACCACCGACCCCGCGTCCCGCCACGCGACCAGCGTCCGCAGCGCCAGCTCGCGCGCCTCCGCCTGCGCCTCCTCCGAGAGCCCCCCCTGCGGGTCCGTCAGCAGCACCGTCTCCGGGAACAGGTCCTCCCGCAGCAGCGACAGGTCGCCCGTGATCTGCGCCAGCGCCGGCAGCAGCGACGGCAGGTGCGCTTCCTCGAGCGCCTTGCGAATGGGCTCTTCGTCGAGCGGAAGCGGCTGAATCTCGCGGCTAATCGTCATGACGGGAAGCGTAGCGGGGGAAGGGGAGTCGGGCCAGCGTTCCCGTACAATCCCCCTCCCCAAGGAGGCCCCGCAATGATCCACGAGCTCCGCATCTACACCGCCCACCCCGGCAAGCTCCCTGCCCTCCAGGCCCGCTTCCGCGACCACACCCTCGGCATCTTCGAGCGCTGCGGCATCAAGAACGTCGCCTACTGGACGAACGCCATCGGCGGCCGCAGCGACGAGCTCTGGTACGTCCTCGCCTTCGACGACCTGGCCCAGCGCGACGCGGCCTGGGCCACCTTCATGAACGACCCCGAGTGGCGCCAGGTCCGCGCCGAGTCCGAGAAGGACGGCCCCCTCGTCCACCACATCGAGAACCGCATCCTCGCCCCCACCGACTACTCTCCCATCCAGTGAGCCCCGCCCGCGGGGGTGGGGTAATCGCCCTGCCGATGTGCTAGCGTGCCCCCGCGAAGATGGGTCGCAGGGGAGGGTCCATGAAGAACTGGATCATCGCCGCGCTCGTCGCGGTCATCGCCGTCGGGAGTGCGCTCGGCGCCTTCGCCGCCACCCGCACCGTCGACCGCGTCGTCGAGGTCCGCGTCTGGGAGCACGCCGACGACCCTTCCCGGAACTACATCAGCATCCGCGCCCAGGGCGGCGACTGGAGCGCCGCCGGCACGATTCCCGTGTCGACCGACGACGGCGTCACCTCCGACGGGCGCTTCCGCTACGGCGACCTGACCGTCGTCCTCCCCGTGAGCGTCGCCGCCGCCGACCAGCCCATCCTGGGAACGCAGGAGTCGTCCGGCCACTGGTCCATCAGCCGCCTCTATGACGCCATCTACGACATCGAGACCGTCTCGGCCATCCTTGGAACGGAGGCCGTGATCGACAAGGTCTGGACCACGGCGCTCTACGACGACCCGTACATCCAGATCTACTGCCGCGGTGGCGAGCTGCAGGCCCTCGTCTACTGGGACCAGCCCATCTTCGCGCCCGTCCTCCACAACCCCATCCCCACCATCAGGAGTGTCTACACCGTCTGGCGCGTCGACGGCGGCGAGCCCATCACCGAGCGCTGGCTGCCGGCCACGCACGGCATGGCGACCTTCGCCCAGCACCCCGACGAGTTCATCTACCGCATCCTGGGCGGCGAGACGCTCATCTTCCGTGTCGTCCCCTCCAACGGCGAAGAGCACACCCTCACCGTCGATATCTCCGGCCTCGCCGGCGTCATGGGCAACCTCACCTGCTACCCTCGCTGAGCGCACTGCACGATGAGATTCCGTAACGCAAAAGTTGTGTTACAGTCCGGGCCGTGCAGGATGCTGAACATGATGCTGGGCCTACCGACCCAGCCCGGACCAGGTGGACGTTCGATCGCGGCAATGTGCCGCATCTCAGGCGTCATGGCATCACTCAGGCTCTGGTTTACGAGATTGCGCGGGGCAGGCCCTGGATATATCCCACTCCTCCCCGGCGCGGGCGGTCGAGTTCCCACAGAATGACCGGTCCCGCCTCCAGCGGGAGGGTCTGGACGATTGCCATTGTGAAGGCGCAAGATGATCCAGAGACATGGCGCGCGATCACCGGGTGGCCTTCCACGCGAAGGGAAGAGAGGCAGCACCGTGGGCAGACTGAGTCCTGAGGAAGAGCGTGAGTTGATCGCGGAAGTGGAGGCGCTCCGGGACTCCGATGAGCCCATCGATCCGGCGACGGCATGGACTTTCCCGCCCGGGACGGTACACCAGGCGGTTCTGGAAGTGGAGCTACCCTTCGAAGCCATCGACCGCTTGTACGAGGTCGGTGAGGCGCATGGGCTCACCATGGGCGAAGTCATCGTCGAGGCGCTTGCGGTCTTCGAGCGCCAGTACGAGTCCGAAGCCGGCGATCATCCCGTGACCGCCGACGAGAAGAAGCCCGCGAAGGCGAGCTAGCCCCCTCCCCCTTCCCGCCCCCACTCCGCTACCGTAGCGCCGCATGACCTTCGAACCCCTCCCCCTCACCGTGCTCGTGTGCACGCGCTCGCGCGTCGCGACGCCGCTGACGCGGCTGCTCGACGCGCTCGGCATCGCCACCGAGCCCGCCGGCGGCAACATCACCGTCTGCGTGTACGACGAGGGCGACGAGGCGCCGCCGGAGGCCGGCGCCCTCGTGGTCCTCGCCGCAACCGACGAGGGCTTCGCCCGCGCCCGCCGCACCGTCGGCGCCCGCAACCCCACCCTCGACCACCCCGACCACGGCCTCATGCCGCCCGAGGGCCACATCGCCACCGTCGTCGCCGAAGTCGTAGCCTCCGCCGTGCTCCTCCAGGCCTTGTCGCTCGCCGCGGGGGACCGCCCCGCTCCCGCCCGCGTCGATGTCGAGCACGTCGCCCTCCACATCATCATGCCCGTCGTCTCCGCCCTCTCGGTGGGCGTGATGCGCTCGCCAGTGCGGCCCCCCAGCCGCGTCACCTACCCCCTCGGCATCGTGCCCTGCGCCGATGGCGAGGTCGGCGCCTACCAGGCCGTCCCCACCGAGTGGCCCCGCTTCTGCGCCATGATCGGCCGCGAGGACCTCGTCGACGCCTACCCCACGGTCGAGTCGCGCCGCGAGGACGGCGCGGCCATCTGGGAGGCCGCCGCTCCCTGGTTCCGCGCCCGCCCCGTCGAAGAGGTCGTGCGCATCGCCCAGGAGGCGGGCCTCCCCTACGCCGCCGTCCTCCCCCTCGAAGTTCTCCCCGACTCCCCCTACCTCCACCGTCGCGGCGTGATCGCGACCGGCTCCGATGGCGCTCTCGCCCCCGGCGCGCCCTTCCGCGTCGAGCACACCACCGTCGACGCTGCGCCCCACCCCCGCCGCGAAGCGCTCCGCGAGGCGCTCGCCGCCGCCCTCCCCACGCCCGTCGCGGGACCGCTGTCGGGACTCGTCGTCGTCGAGGTCACGCAGCACTGGGCGGGACCGCTCACGGCGCGCTTCCTCGCCGACTACGGCGCGCTCGTCATCAAGTGCGAGCCCGCCGGCGGCGACTTCTGGCGCGTCACCGGCAACCTCCGCGACGAGGGCATCTCCTGGACCTTCGAGCCCATCAACCTCGGCAAGGGCTCGATGACGATGGATCTGCGCGATCCCGGCGACCGCGCCCTCCTCGAGACGCTGCTCGCCGCCTGCGATATCCGCGTCGAGAACCTTTCGCAAGGCGCCCGCGACCGCGCCGGACTCGCCTTCCCCGACGTTGCCGCCCTGAACCCGAACGTAATCGCCATCTCCCTGCCCGGCTACGAGACGGAAGGGCCGCGAGCGGCCCTCCGGGGCATGGGCTGGTCCTTCGAGGTTGCTTCCGGCTACGCCTCCGCCCTCGGCGGCGGCAAGGCCGCCAACTCCGGCTACCCCTACGGCGACCCCATCGGCGCGATAACCGCCTTCCTCGCCACCCTGCGCGAGTTGGCCCGCCGCCGCCTCGGCGGCGGCGAGGGCGCGGCGCTGCTCGATATCGGACAGGTGGCGGCGCTCTCCTACACCCTCGTCGAGACGCTGCGCACCGGCGAGCGCGGCCCCGCCCTCACCACCCTCGACGACGCCATCGCCGGAGGTAGCCCCGAATCCTCCTGGCCTCTCGACCGCATCGTCACCGCCAGCGGCCGCCCTATGGACCACCCCGGACCCCTCGTCCCCCTCGCCGCCCGGCCGCCCCGCAACCGCGCCCCCGCCCTCGACGAGCACGGCAAGACCGTCCGCGAGGCGGTCGCGAAAGCGCTGGAGGGAACGGGAACCTAGCGGGACTGCTCCTCGCGGAAGGCGGCGTAGCTAGCGTGGATGTCCTCGTGCGAGAGCGAGAGGATAGAAGCCGCGAGGTAGGCGGCGTTGCGTGTCCCCCAGCCCCCCACGCCCACGCCCGCGACCGGCACGCCCGGCGGGATCTGCAGCACGGCGTAGATGGCATCGATGCCGCCCGCCACCTCGCTCGTCGCGAGCGGCACGCCGATGACCGGCAGCGTCGTCAGCGCCGAGACGGCGCCCGGCAGCGCCGCCGCCCCGCCCGCCGCGCAGATGAACACCTCGATCCCCGCGTCGCGGGCGTTTTTGGCGAAGTCGTGCACCTTCTCCGGGTTGCGGTGCGCCGACATCACGTGCGTCTCGTACGGGATGCCGAGCGAGTCCAGGATCTTCTCTGTGGCCTCCATGGCGGACATGTCGTTCTTCGAACCCATCAGGATCGCGACCAGTGGCGTGCTCATTCCGTCTCCTCTATCTGTGCGATGTCCTCGCGCATGTATGCGCCCTCGAACGTGATGCGGCGGGCGTTGGCGTACGCCTTCGCCCGCGCCGCCGCGAGCGTCGGCGCCCGCGCCGTCACGGTCAGGACGCGCCCGCCGTTCGTCACGACGCCTTCCGGCGTCTCTGTCGTCCCGGCGTGGAACACCTGGACGTCGTCCTCGATGTCGTCGAGCCCCGCGATCAGGTGCCCCGTCGTGTACGACTCCGGGTAGCCCCCGCTCGCCACCACCACCCCGACCGCGGGCTCATCCGACCACTCGATGTCGACCGACGCCAGCCTCCCCGCCGCCGCGGCCGAGCAGACCGTGAAGAAGTCGCTCTCCAGCCGCATCATCAGGATCTGCGCCTCGGGATCGCCCAGGCGCGCGTTGTACTCGAGCACGTGGTTCCCCGCCTCCGTGATCATGAGCCCGGGGTAGAGCGTGCCGTTGAAGGGCCGCCCCGCTGCCGCCATCCCCGCGATCGTCGGCTGCACCACGTCCCGGTCGATGGCGGCGTTCATCTCCGGCGTCACGTCCGCGCTTGGGCTGTAGGCGCCCATCCCGCCGGTGTTGAGCCCCAGCCCCCCCGTGTGCGCTCGCTTGTAGTCCGTCGAGGAGGGCGTCATCACCGCCGTCTCGCCGTCGCAGATGGCGTGGGCGCTCGTCTCCCAGCCCTGCAGGCATTCCTCCACCACTACCTGGTCACCGGATGCGCCGAACTCGCGCTTCACCATGATCGTGTCGAGCGCCGCCAGCGCCCCCGCGCGGTCGTCGCACACGAGCGCGCCCTTCCCCGCCGCCAGCCCGCTCGCCTTCACCACCAGCGGCCCGTCCGGAAGCGACTCCACGTAGGCGACCGCCTCGCCGTGCTCGGTGAACGAGCGGTGCGCGGCCGTCATGATCCCGTGGTCGACCATGAACTGCTTCGACCACGCCTTGCTCGCCTCGATCTGCGCTGCGTCGGCGGTCGGGCCGTAGCACGGCAGCCCTCGCTCCTTCAGCCGGTCGACCAGCCCCAGCGGCTGCGGGTCGTCCATCGTCGCCAGGTAGAAGTCGATGTTCAGGTCGGAAGCCGCCTGCACGAGCGCGTCGATATCGCGCGGCCCGATGGGCACGTTCGTCGCGACCTGCGAGGTGCCCCCGTTCCCCGGCGCGACATAAATCTCGTCCACGTCCGGGCTCTGGCTCAGCTTCCAGGCGACCGCGTGCTCGCGCCCTCCCTGTCCGACCAGCAGCACCCGCGCGCCCACTACGTCCTCACTCCCACTCGATCGTCCCCGGCGGCTTGCTCGTGATGTCGTAAACCACGCGGTTCACGGCGTCGACCTCGTTCACGATCCGGTTCGAGACGCGCGCCAGCAGGTCGTAGGGAAGGCGCGCCCAGTCTGCCGTCATGGCGTCCTCCGCGACCACGGCGCGCAGCCCCACGGCGAACCCGTAGGTGCGGAAGTCGCCCATCACGCCCACGGTGCGCGTGTCCGTGAGCACCGCGAAGCTCTGCCACAGGTCGCGGTAGAGCCCGGCCGCCCGCACCTCCTCCATGAAGACCGCGTCGGCCGCCTGCAGCACCGCCACCTTCTCCTCCGTCACCTCGCCGATGATGCGTACGGCCAGCCCCGGCCCCGGGAACGGTTGCCGCCACAGGATCTCGTCCGGGAGGCCCAGCTCCGCCCCGATCCGCCGCACCTCGTCCTTGAAGAGGAAGCGCAGCGGCTCGACCAGCTCCAGGTCCATCCGCTCCGGCAGCCCTCCCACGTTGTGGTGGCTCTTGATGCGCGCCGACCCCGCCCCGTGCGAGGCGCTCTCGATCACGTCCGGGTACAGCGTCCCCTGGCAGAGGAAACGCGCCCCCTCGATCGTCTTCGCCTCCGCCTCGAACACCTCGATGAACGTGTTCCCGATGCGGATGCGCTTCGTCTCCGGGTTCGTCACCTCCGCCAGCGCCGAGAGGAAGCGGTCGCGCGCGTCGATGTGGCGCAGGTTCATGTGCAGGTTCCGCTCGAACGTGTCGACCACCTCCTCCGCCTCCCGCGCCCGCAGCAGCCCGTTGTCGACGAAGATGCAGGTCAGCCGGTCGCCGATGGCGCGGTGTACGAGCGTCGCCGCCACCGCGCTGTCGACCCCGCCCGAGAGCCCGCACACCACCTGCCCGTCGCCCACCTGCGCCCGGATTGCGGCCACCGTCTCCTCGATGAAGTTCCCCGGCGTCCAGTCCGCCTCCGCCCCGCACACGCCGCGCACGTAGTTTGCGATCAGCTCCCCGCCCCGGGGCGTGTGGACCACCTCGGGGTGGAACTGGAGCCCGTAGTACCCCCGCTCGATGTCGGCCATCACCGCGATCGGCGAGTTCTCCGAGACCGCCAGCGACGTGAAGCCCGCCGGCAGCTCCTCGATCCGGTCGCCGTGGCTCATCCACACGTCCAGCTCGGCGGGGAGGCCCGCCAGCAGCGGCGCGTCCGCGGAGGCGGTGATGGTCGCGGGGCCGAACTCGCGCTCGCGGCCAGGCCCCACCCTGCCCCCCAGCTGGTCGGCCATGAGCTGCATCCCGTAGCAGATGCCCAGCACCGGCAGCCCCGACTCGAACACCCAGTCCGCCGCCCGCGGCGCCTCCGGCTCGTAGACGCTGTTCGGCCCGCCCGACAGCACGAAGCCGCGCACGTCGAGGTGGTCGAGCACTGCGGCATCGGCGTCGTAGGGGATGACCTCGCAGTAGGTGTTCAGCTCGCGGATGCGGCGCGCGATCAGCATGCTGTACTGCGAGCCGAAATCGACGACGACGATGGCGGCGTGGGGCGAACGCGAGATGGTTGTCTTTTCCGCTTCGGTCAGGGTTCCGGCCAACTCTGCTCAGCGCTCCGTCAGTGGAAGCTAGCAAAACTGTATAGTCTGGTCAACGATTTCATGGCCCTCCCCGCCGCTTCTGAACCTTCCCCGCAATCGATCATCCGGATCGTGGCCGGTTCGTATCGAAATCCCCCACGGTTCTTCGCCCAAAGGTGATAGGCTAAAAGTACCAGTTGGGAGACGAGGGTCATGGGGCTCTTCGAAGTACCGGTCAGAGTGGCGAACCCGGACGAGCGTGTCTTTCACAAGGCGGTGATGCTCGTCGACACCGGCGCCACCTACTCGGTCCTTCCGTCGTCATTCCTCGCCAGGCTGGGCATCACACCCGACAGCGAGGATGAGTTCACGCTGGCCGACAACAAGCCGAAGAGGTACGGCATCGGTGAGGCCCGCTTCAGCGTCGGCGAACGGGAGCGGACGTCGCCGGTGATCTTCGGCGACGAGGGCACATGGCTCCTGGGCGCGACCTCCCTCCAGGCGCTCGGCCTGGTTCCCGACACGACCAACCACCAGCTCATCGAGTCTCCGAAGCTCCTTGTGGGCGTCAGGGGTTTCCCCTTCGGCCCTCTCGCCTGATCCTTGGGAGCGTGCTCCGGATGCATGCAGGGACCGTATGGGCGTGACCGCCGCTTCTGAACCTTCCCCGGAGTCAATCGCCCGGACCGTGGCTGCCCTGCGCGACGGCGGCCTCGCGATCCTCGCGACCGATACGGTTTACGGTGTCGCCGCCGACATCCGCCGCGATGACGCCGTGCGCGCCCTCTACGAGGCCAAGGGCAAGGATCCGGGCGAGCCCCTCCAACTCCTCTTCCCCGCCGACCCGGCCTCCCTCCTCCCCTACGCCCGCCTCAGCCCCGACGCCGGCCGCCTCATCAATGCGTTCGGCCCCGGCCCCTGGACCATCATCACGCCCGCAGCGGAGGGCTGGTCGAGCCCCGCCCTCGCCGGCGGCGACACCGTGGGCGTGCGCATGCCCCCCGTCGCGACGCTCCAGGCGGTGCTGGACCGCCTCGGCGCGCCGCTCGCCGCCTCCAGCGCCAACCGCCACGGCGACCCCAGCCCCACCACCTGCGCGCAGGCGCTCGCCTCCCTCGGCGACCGCTGCGCCGCCGCCATCGACGACGGCCCCACCTCCCACGGCCTCGATTCCAGCGTCATCGACTGCAGCGTCACCCCGCCCCGTATCCTTCGTGAGGGCGCGCTTCCGGCTGCGA
Organism: Tepidiformaceae bacterium; assembly: GCA_965203115.1. Classification (GTDB taxonomy): domain Bacteria; phylum Chloroflexota; class Dehalococcoidia; order Tepidiformales; family Tepidiformaceae; genus UBA2991. The sequence continues at coordinate 1,758,050 of OZ241859.1, forward strand.
CGATCGCCGGCCACCTCGGCCTCGCGGACATTGAGGTCGTGAGGCGCGCGGGGGTGAACGGGTGACCGCAGACGGCATCGGCAAGCAGACCGTGCGCGACATAAACGTTCGGGGAGAGCGCGTCCTCCTCCGCGCCGACCTCAACGTGCCCCTCGAGGACGGCGCCGTCGCCGACGACACGCGCATCCGCGAGTCCCTGCCGACCATCCAGTACCTCGTCGATGGCGGCGCCTCCGTTCTCGTCTGCTCGCACCTCGGCCGACCCAAGGGCGAGCGCAACCCCGACCTCAGCCTCGCGCCCGTGGGTGAACGCCTCGCCGAGCTTCTCGGCCAGCCCGTCGCCTTCGCCGAGGACTGCATCGGCCCGCCCGCCGTCGAGGTTGCCCGCGACCTTACCGCCGGTGATGTGGCGCTCCTGGAGAACCTGCGCTTCCATCCCGAAGAGGAGGCGAACGATCGCGTCTTCGCCGCCGTCCTCGGCACCCTCGCGACCATCTACGTGAACGACGCCTTCGGCGCCGCCCACCGCGCCCACGCCTCCACCGTCGGCGTCGCGAACCTCCTCCCCGGCGTCGCCGGCCTGCTGCTGGAGAAGGAGGTGCGCTATCTCGGCTCGCTCGTCGCCGATCCCCCCCGCCCCTTCGCCGCCATCGTCGGAGGCGCCAAGGTCAGCACGAAGATCGCCGCCATCGACCACCTCCTCCCGAAGCTCGACCGCCTGCTCGTGGGGGGTGGCATGGCCAATACCTTCCTCAAGGCGAAGGGTGTCGATGTCGGCGCTTCCCTCGTCGAGGACGACCTGCTCGACATGGCCCGCGACATCCTCGCCCGCGCCGATTCCGCCGGCGTGACCGTCGGCCTTCCCGTGGACGCCGTCGTCGCCGCCAGGCTCGCTCCCGACGCCGAGGCCGACACCGTTCCCATCGACGCGTTCCCTCCCGACCGCATGATCCTCGATGTCGGCCCCGCCACCCTCGCCTCCTTCGAGGCCGCGCTCGCCGGCGCCGCTGCCGCCGTCTGGAACGGGCCCCTGGGCGTGTTCGAGATCGAGCAGTTTGCGGGCGGCTCCTTCGGCCTCGCCCGCGCCCTCGCCGAGCTCGACGCCACGACCGTCGTCGGCGGCGGCGAGACCGCCGCCGTCGTCGCCCGCTCCGGCCTCGCCGAGCGCTTCACGCACGTCTCGACCGGCGGAGGCGCCTCCCTCGAGATGCTCGAAGGCCGCGAGCTTCCCGGCGTTGCCGCCCTCCTCGACGCCTGAGTTTCGCTCCTCTCCCGCCGCGCCCGTAAGATCGTCGCATGGACCTCGATCTTGCCGCGAAACTGCAACAGCCCGCCGAGTCCAAGGTCGTCCTCTGCGTCCTCGATGGTCTCGGCGGCCTCGCCCGCCCCGAGACCGAGCGGAGCGAGCTGGAGCAGTCCGATACCCCCAACCTCGACCGCCTCACCGAGACCTCCGATGTCGGCCTGACCATGCCCGTCGGCATGGGCATCACGCCCGGCAGCGGTCCCGGCCACCTCTCCCTCTTCGGGTACGACCCCTATCGCTTCGACATCGGCCGCGGCGTCCTTGAGGCTGTCGGCATCGACTTCGAGCTCGGACCCGACGACGTTGCCGCCCGCGGCAACCTCTGCACGCTCGACGCCGACGGCAACATCAGCGACCGTCGCGCCGGACGCATCGCCAGCGAGAAGTCGGCGCCCATCGTCGAGCGCCTTCGGGCCATCGAGCTCGACGGCGCCGAGGTGTTCGTCGAGCCCGTCCGCGACTACCGCTTCGTGCTCGTCCTCCGTGCTCCCGGCCTCGGCGAAGACGTGACCACCACCGACCCCCAGCGCGAAGGCGTCCCGCCCCGCCCCGCGGAGGGTGGTGACCCCGCCGCCGAGCGCACCGCCGCGCTCGTCAACGAGTTCGTCACCAAGGCGCGAGCGCTCCTCGTGGACGAAGAGGTGGCCAACGGCCTCACCCTTCGCGGCTTCGCCACCTACCCCACCCTCCCCCAGCTCGAGGACGTGTGGGGCCTGCGCGCCGCCGCCCTCGCCGTCTATCCCATGTACCGCGGCCTCGCCAAGCTCGCGGGGATGCGCGCCCTCGCCTGCCCCGGCGGCATGGAAGAGCAGCTTGCGGTCGCCCGCGAGCGCTGGGACGAGTTCGACTACTTCTTCATCCACTACAAGAAGACCGACGCCGCCGGCGAGGACGGCGACTTCATCGCCAAGGTGCATGCCCTCGAGGAGTTCGACACGCACGTGGCCGGCCTCACCGACCTCGGCGCCGACGTCCTCATGATCGCCGGCGACCACTCGACGCCCGCGCTCATGGCCGCCCACTCGTGGCATCCCGTCCCCTTCCTCCTCAACTCCCCCTTTGCCCGCGGCGGCAGCGTCCAGCACTTCACCGAGCGCGAGTGCCTCGGCGGCAGCCTCGGCATCTTCCCCGCCGTCGAAGCCATGCCCCTCGCCATGGCCCACGCCGGCCGCCTGCAGAAGTACGGAGCCTAGGAGAACGCCATGCGCCGTCCCTTCATCGCCGGTAACTGGAAGATGAACACGACCGAGGCCGAGGCCGCCGACCTCGCCAGCGGTGTCGCCGAAGCGACCGCGGGTGCGCCCTGCGACGTCGCCGTCTGCCCGCCCTTCCCCCACCTCGCCGCCGTCCGCGACGCCGTCGCCGGCAGCGAGGTCGCGGTCGGCGCGCAGGACGTGTTCTGGGAGGCGTCCGGCGCCTTCACCGGCCAGGTCAGCATCGCCGCCCTCGAGTCGTACTGCCGCTACGTCATCGTCGGGCACAGCGAGCGCCGCGCCCTCTTCGGCGAGACGGACGAGTCGGTGAACCGCAAGACCGCCGCCGTCCTCGCCTCCCCCCTCGACCCCATCGTCGCCGTCGGCGAGACGCTCGCCCAGCGGGAGGCGGGCGAGATGGCGGACGTGCTCGACCGCCAGGTCCGCCGCGGCCTCGCGAACCTCGACCTGAGCGCCCGCGTCACCGTCGCCTATGAGCCCGTCTGGGCGATCGGCACCGGCCAGACCGCCACCCCCGAGATGGCCCAGGAGGCCTGCGCGCTTATCCGCAGCCTCCTTCGCGAGCTCGCCGGGGACGTTGCCGGCGATATCCGCATCCAATACGGGGGCAGCGTGAATCCCGGCAACGCGGCCGACCTCCTTGCCCAGCCCGATATCGACGGCGCCCTCGTCGGCGGCGCCTCCCTCAAGGCCGACCAGTTCGCCGCCATCGTCGCGGCCGCGGGCTGACCCCGTGCGGCGGCTCGTCGCCGTCGTCGGTCCGACTGCCACCGGCAAGTCGGCCCTCGCCCTCACCCTCGCAAGGCGCCTGGGCGGCGAGATCCTCAACGCCGACAGCCGCCAGGTGTATCGCGGCATGGACATCGGCACCGCCAAGCCCTCCCCCGAGACCCGTGCCCTCCTTCCCCACCACCTCTACGACATCGCCGATCCCGCCGACGCCTACAGCCTCGCCCTCTACCGCCGCGACGCGCTCGCCACGCTGGAGGACATCTGGGCGCGCGGCGAGCTGGCCTGGCTCGTCGGGGGCACGGGCCAGTACGTCTGGGCGCTCCTCGAAGCCTGGCAGGTCCCCGACGTCGGCCCGCAACCGGCCCTGCGCGCCGAGCTTGGAGCCGTCGCCGAGCGTGACGGCGCCGAGGCGCTCCACGCCCGCCTCCGCGCCGTCGACCCCGAGGCCGCCGATCGCATCGATGCGCGCAACGTTCGCCGCGTCATCCGCGCGCTCGAGGTGTACGAGGTGACCGGCAAGCCCATCACCGAGTGGCAGACGAAGGGCGTCCCTGATTTCGACTTCAGAGTCCTCGGCGTCCGGTGCGAGGAGAAGGAGCTGATCTGGCGGATCAATCGCCGCACCGAGGCGATGTTCGCCTCCGGCCTCGTCGAGGAGACGCAGGCGCTCCTCGACGCCGGCGTCCCCCCCGACGCCTCCGCCCTCTCCTCGATCGGTTACGCCGAAGCCCTGCGCGAGCTCGGCGGCGAGATCACCCGCGACAAGGCCATCGAGCTGACCAAGCGCTCGACCAAGCGTCTCGCCCGCCGCCAGCGCCAGTGGTTCCGCCCCCAGGACTCCCGCATCGCCTGGGCGTCAGAGGCCGATGCGGCCGGCGAGGTGCTCGCGCCGTTCGTCGAAGCCTCCGGCTAGAGCGGCGGAACGAGCTCCAGCGCCTCCACGTGGCGGGGCCGCAGCAGCCCGAAGTGCCGGTGGTCGAGCGTCGCCAGCTTCCGTTCCCCCAGCCGCTCCACCACGCTCAGCACCGCCGCATCGACGAACCCGACGCGCGCATCCGCGTACTGCTCGCAGAGTTCGGCGGAGCGGGCGTAGTCCTCCGGGAGCAGATCCTCTACCTGGAGTGTCCCCGAGACGATGTCTTCGAGGAGTCGCGGCATCACATACGTCGGGGCCCGGCGCTCAAGCAGTTGGTCGACTTCAACCAGCACCGGTGCAGGAATGACCAGCGGCTCACGGGAAGCTTCGAGGAGGGCTCGGGAAGCCGTGTAGTGAGTATCCTGCCGGTCGAGCGATGCGTAGAGCGGCCCGGTGTCGAGAATCAGCGCCAGGGTGAGCCCCCTCGGAACGTGTTGCTCACTCCGTTGCCTTCGAAGCCCGCTGCTTGCGCCGGGCCCTGACGACTTCCAGCCCCGCCTCCACAATCTCGCCGAAGTCACTGGCGAGCGCGGCCGTGTCGCTGTGCCCCGACGCAAAGCTACCTAGGCTGCGCGGTTTCTCGCGCCGCCCCTTCAGGGGCTGCGTCGACAGCTTTTCGTCGATCGCCTCCCGCACGAGGCACGACACCGATACGCCCCGCTCCGCCGCCAGCGTCCGCAGCGCGTCCAGCTTCTCGTCGTCGATGGTGACGGTTGTCCGCGTCATGTTCCCAGTGTACCCCATGCGACCGTCCACCCCTACGGCTGTACACTCGCCACCATGCGCGTGACGAAGATGCACGGCCTCGGCAACGACTACGTCTACGTCCGACCCGATGCCGAACAGGACTGGCCCGACGTGGCCCGCAAGGTCAGCGACCGCCACTTCGGCGTCGGCAGCGATGGCCTCATCCTCGCCCTCCCCTCCGAGGTGGCCGACCTCCGCATGCGCATGTTCAACGCCGACGGCTCCGAGGCGGAGATGTGCGGCAACGGTATCCGCTGCCTCGCCAAGTACGCCGTCGAGGAAGGCATGGTCCCCGCCGATATCGAGTCCGTCACCATCGAGACGCTCGCCGGCGTGCTCACGCTCCAGCTCTTCCGTGAGAAGGGTTCCGTGTCGGCCGCCCGTGTCGACATGGGCCCGCCCAGCTTCGACCCCGCCTCCCTCCCTGCTGACGTCGAGGGCCCCGGCCCCATCGTCGACTACCCCCTCGAGGTCGACGGGGTGGAGCTGCGCCTCACCCTCGCCAGCATGGGCAACCCCCACGCCATCCACTGGCTCGACGGCGATGTCGACGACTTCCCCCTTGAGCGCATCGGCCCCCGGGTCGAGCACCATCCCCTCTTCCCCAACCGCACCAACTTCCAGGTCGTGCAGGTCGTGGACCGCGAGCACGTCCGCCACCGCGTCTGGGAGCGAGGCACGGGAATCACGCTCGCCTCCGGCACCAGCGCCTCGGCCGTCTGCGCCGCCGGGCGCCTGACCGGACGCACCGGCGACGCCATCACCGATTCCCTCCCCGGCGGCGACCTGCGGCTCTCCTGGGACGGGCACGGCTCCGTCTTCATGACCGGTCCCGCCGCCCGCGTCTTCGACGCCGACTGGCACGAGGCCTAGGGCCGATGCCCTTCACCCGCGCCGGCGATATCGACGTCTACTACGAGCTGCAGGGCGAGGGGCCGCGCGTCCTCGACATCAGCGGCACCGGCGGTGACCTCCGACGCCGACCCGGCCTCGCCTCCCTCCTCGGCGACGGCTTCACCGTTCTCTCCTACGACCAGCGTGGTCTCGGCCAGACCACCATCCCCGACGGCCCCTACAGCATGGCCGGCTACGCCCGTGACGTCGCCGCCCTCCTCGACGCCCTCGGCTGGGAACGCTGCATGGTCATGGGCACCTCGTTCGGCGGGATGGTCGCGCAGGAGTTCGCCGTCACCTTTCCGGAGCGCGTCGAGAAGCTGGTCCTGAACTGCACGTCGAGCGGCGGCGCGGGCAACCCCTCCTATCCCCTGCACGAGCTCCAGGACCTCGAACCCGAAACCCGCATGCGCACCCAGGTTCGCCTCAGCGACACGCGCGTCACGCCCGAGTGGGAACGGGAGAACGCCGCCGAGCTCGAGACCCTGCTCGACCAGCGCCGCAAGATGGCCGCCATCGGCGCCGACGAGCCCCGGCGCGAGCTCGGCGCCCGCCTCCAGCTCGAAGCGCGCATCCACCACGATGTCTACGACCGCCTCCCCACCCTCACCATGCCCGTCCTAGTCTGCGCCGGCGCCTACGACGGCATCGCGCCGCCGGGGAACAGCCGAGCCATCGTCGCTCAGGTCCCCACCGCCCGTTACGAGGAGTTCGAAGGCGGCCACGGCTTCTTCTGGCAGGACCCGCGCGCCGCCGAGGTCATCACCGCCTTCCTCCGTGGCGAGGACGCCTGACCCGCCTCCCTCGCGCCCCGTACCCCGCTCGCGTAGCATTGCCCCTATCACTGAGCGTTGCCGCGCTTGCGCGGCGCGCGCTGTTGGAGTGCCACCGCATGGTCATCGAAACCGGGTACGTCACGCCCACCGAGAAGGCTCCCGAGCCCTTGATGGGCACGCAGCTCATCCCCAAGGAGCGCTACACCTCGAAGGAGTACATGGAGCTCGAGTGGGAGCGCATGTGGACCAGGGTCTGGAACATGGCCGGCCGCGAGTCCGATATCCCCAACGTGGGCGACTACTTCACGACCGAGCTTGGCCCCGAGTCCTTCCTGATCGTGCGTGAGGCGGAGGACAAGGTCCGCGCCTTCTACAACGTCTGTCCGCACCGCGGGAACCAGATCCGGAACCCGGGCATGGGCCACGCGGAGTCGTTCCAGTGCGCCTACCACTTCTTCGAGTTCAACCTCGACGGCTCGAAGAAGTTCGTGCCCGATGAGGACACCTTCACCCAGGGCGTGCCCCAGGAGACGGCGCTGACCGAGGTGCCGTGCGACACCTGGGGCGGCTTCGTCTGGTTCAACATGAACCCCGACGCCGAGCCCCTGCTTGAGTTCCTCGGCGTCGTCGCCGAGCACCTCGCGCCCTACCACTTCGAGGACTACGCCATCGTCGGCGACATGACGGTCGAGTGGGACACCAACTGGAAGGCCTCCGTGGACGCGTTCAACGAGGTCTACCACGTGCAGGGCATCCACCCGCAGCTGCTGGAGTCGCTCGACGACATCCATGTGCAGATCGACCTGTACGAGCGCCACAACCGCTACCTGGTTCCGTTCGGGCTCGTGAGCCCGCGCTACCCGAACCAGAAGGAGGTCACGCAGCCGCTCAAGGAGTTCCTGCGCGGCTCCGGTGTCGACCCCGACACGTTCGAGGGCGGCATGAACGACGTCCGCCCGGCCATGCAGGCCGCCGTCCGCGCCGCCGCCGAGGCCCAGGGCATGGATGTCTCCGGCCTGAACGACGACCAGATGTCGGACGACTACCACTACTACCTCTTCCCCAACCTCACCTTCAACATCACGGCGCTCGGCTTCGGCTTCTTCCGCCAGCGCCCCCATCCGACCGACCCGAACAAGATGTTCTTCGACCTGCAGAGCTACGCGCGCATCCCGCCGGGGGCCGACCCGCCCCCGCGGCCGGTGCACAGCCAGTTCAAGCACGGCGAGATCTCGATCGGCCTCGTGATGGACCAGGACTCCTACAACCTGCCGCGCGTTCAGAAGGGCATGAACTCGCGCTCGTACAAGGGCCTGCTCATCAACTACCGCGAGCGCCGCATCCGCCACATGCACGCCACCCTCGACGGCTACCTCGAGGGCCCCGACCGCTAGCCCGCCTCTCGCAGGCACAGCCCCGAAGCCGGACCCGCACGGGTCCGGCTTCGTTGATCCCGATACCTCGACGCCCCTCGCGGCGGGGCGGTATCGTCCCCGCACGTCCTTCCGGGAGGCCCCATGGACCACGCCAGCACCCTCCGCGCCACCCTCCACCGCCCCGAGATCGTCGTCCTGCCCGGCGCCTACGACGCCCTCTCCGCGCGCCTCGCCGAACAGGCCGGCTTCGAGGCGCTCTTCACCACCGGCTTCGGCTTCTCCGCCTCCGCCCTCGGCGCCCCCGACATCGGCCTCCTGACCATGTCCGAGACGATGGAGCGCGTCCGCCACATCGTCCGCGCCATCAACGTCCCCCTCGTCGCCGATATGGACACCGGCTACGGCAACCCCCTCAACGTCATCCGCACCGTCCGCGAGTGCGTCGAATCCGGCGTCGCCGGCATCATCCTCGAGGACCAGGAGTGGCCCAAGAAGTGCGGCCACTTCGAGAACAAGCGCGTCATCCCCGCCGATGAGCAGGTCGCCAAGCTCCACGCCGCCGTCGAGGCGCGCGGCGACAGCGACCTCGTCATCATCGGCCGCACCGACGCGCGCGGCCCCCTCGGCCTCGAGGAGGGCATCCGCCGCGGCAAGCTCTACCACGAGGCCGGCGCCGACGTCGTCTTCGTCGAGGCCCCGCAGTCGCTTGACGAGTTGCGGGCCATCGCCGGCGCCTTCCCCCGCGGCACGCCCCTCTTCGCCAACATGATCGAGGGCGGCAAGACGCCCCTCCTCACCGCCGCCGAGCTCCAGGAGATCGGCTTCACGATGGTTGTCTACCCGCTCTCCGGCCTCTTCTCCGCGGCGAAGGCGATCGGCGAGACCTATCGCGCCCTCCACGACACGAAGACCACCGCCTCCCGCCGCGACGACATGGTCGACTTTCACGAGTTCGAGGGCATCGTCAACGCCCCCGGCTGGCGCGACATCGAAACCCGCCACGCGGTGCGCTGATGCCCGAGTTCGACGCGGAGACCGAGTCGACCCTCGACCAGCTTGCGCGCTTCCTCTCCCCGGGCGACCGCGAAGCCGCCCGCGAGGCGGCCGTCTACGCCATCCTCATGACCGAGAGCGACCTCTCCCCGGGCACGGCCACCGTGGCCTCCTGGTGCTACGAGTACGCCGGCGAGGGCATCGCCTACCACCAGTGGCCCTCGCTCGTCGCCGCCCGCAGCCTCACCCCCGACCCCGCCGCCTCCCCCGCCGCCCGCGCCCACGCCCGCGCCCGCCGCGACTCCCTCGCGCAGGGCCTGGAGGACAAGGGCGAGATTCCGAACTAGCGCCGCCGCGCCGCCGCCTGCTTCTCCGCCGTCTCCACCTCGATGCCGGCGTCGCTGAACGCCTTCTCCACCGCCGCCCGGCTGATCTTGGCGTCCGGGGTCGCCGCCACCCACTGCTGGCTGCCGCGTTGCGCGTCGAGCTGCCCCCGGAAGTGCGGGATGACGTAGCGCGAGAACAGCTCGTAGCTGCGCACCGTCTGCTCCCAGGTCGCCCACTCGTGCGCCCGCGCCAGGAAGCCGCCGAACCCGCCCGTGATCGCCAGCAGCCGCTCGATGCCCGCGATCGCGTCGTCCACGGTCCCGATGATGGCCCCGCCCCCCGCGATCCCCGCCTCGATCGTCGATGCCTCCGGCGCCATGCGCGAGCTGATCGTGCCCCCGAAGTAGTCCACCAGTTCCCGCTCGTACCCCGCGCGCGCCTCCTCGATCGCCTGCTCGTGCGAGTCCGCCAGGTAGAAGGGCACGCCCAGCCGCCACTGGTCCCGCGAGACCGTGTGCCCCGCCTCCCGCGCCGCCTCCTCGTACCACCCCCACGTGTTCGAGAGCGCCTCCCCGCTCGCGTCGCTCAACCCCCCGAACGAGACCATGTCGATCCCGTGCCGCCCCGCCGCCTGCGCGCCCGCCGGCGATCCCCCCGCCGCCACCGCCATCGGCGGGTGCGGATGCGTGTACGGCGCGATCTGCAGCCGCGCCTCCCGCAGCCGGAACCAGTCCGTCTCGACCGTCACCACCTCGCCGAGGAACAGCCGCATGATCACGTCCAGCGACTCGTTCATCATGCGCCGCTGGTCCAGCGGGTCGATGCCGAGCATGTAGGCGTCGGAGCTGAGCGCGCCGGGGCCCATCCCCAGGATCGCCCGTCCCCGCGTCATGTGGTCGAGCTGCACGAACCGGTCCGCCACGATCAGCGGGTGCTGGTAGGGCAGGCTCAGCACGCCCGAGGCGAGCCGCAGCTTCTTCGTCCGCTGCGCCGCCGCCACGATGAACAGCTCCGGCGAGGCGATCGTCTCCCACCCCGCGCTGTGGTGCTCCCCGATCCACGCCTCGTCGAAGTCGAACCGCTCAAGCTGCTCCAGCAGCTCGAGGTCGCGATCGAACGCGATGGTCGGATTCTCCTCGATCCGGTGGAACGGCCCCATGAAGATGCCGAACTTCATCCGTGGCGGTCGGTACATGCCCATTGCCGGCCCATCCTACAGGCGGGGCGATATGATGTGCCCACGCCCTGATGACGGATCGTCGGCTTACGCTTAGTGAACGTGAGAAGCCAAGCTCGGAGCGTCCTGGCTTGTATGAAGGCGTCCCGGATTGGGTTCGCTCTTCGCTTGTGGATTGGGTTGATGGTGAGTTGGGCTACGAATACAAAGCGAACTTCGTAATCACCTACTTGACAGAAGAAATGTACAGGCGAATAAGCGGAGAGTTGTCGGATAGGGTCCAGGGCATTGAGCGTAGAGTGCGGATTACACCGCCGCTAAATTGTGACGGCGACTTTCCCGGGATCACAGCCATGAATGATCTTCGCTCCAGAGTACGAACGGGCCCTGAAGAACTTGTTTTGGACATAATCGATGATTTGGTGGGGGACTCATCGTGTCAACATGCCGATGAGCTAGGTCAGATACTCCAAGAGGCGGGTTCCGTTTGGAGAGTGGGGACGTCGTCTGGCTGGAGGGGCTTGGTGCGGCGCGTCGACCCCGTGACTCAGGCGACATCAGAACAAGCAATGGATGGCGGGGAACAGCACCACAGGTATCTGCAAAAGGCTTGGGCCGAGGCGTATGGGAGGAGCCCGTCTCCTGACACTGCTTACAGGGATGCCGTGCGAGCTGTGGAGGCCGTCAGTATCCCGCTGGTCACTCCCTCGCAAAGTCGGGCCACGCTAGGCAGCGCAATCGCACAGCTTCGGGACAATCCGGAGTCGTACGCGACCCGGCTTACTCCATCTGAAGCAGAGCCGGATTCTGTAACAGTTGTCCGTGAGGTGATGCAGCTTCTCTGGAAATCCCAGTGGGATCGGCACGGCGTTGACGACACTTCCATTCCTCTGACTGTCACTCAGGAAGAAGCTGAGGATGCCCTGGGCCTTGCAGTGATGCTTGTCCGCTGGTTCGATACTGGGGCCATCTACCGCAAGTGAGCGACTCGCCGAGGCAAGTGCGGGAGGTAGAGGCGTGAACATCGACTACCTCATCCTCGCCGACTGGGCCGAGGTCATCAACGGCAAGATCTACGTCCAGGGCGGCGGCTGGACCACCATCAACGCCCACGAGCCCCTGCCCGTCAGCCGCACGATCGCTATCGCGGTGTCGCCCCGTGTCGAGTGGCACGAGACGAACGTCCCCCACGATCTCGTGATACGCATCCTCCGCGAGGAGGGTCAGGCCGAGCTTGCGAAGATAGATGCCCGTTTCGAGGTCGGCCGGCGTGCTGGCCTGCCAGTGGGCAGTTCCCAGCCTCACCCCCTGGCCGTCAACCTTCCCCTCACGTTCGAGCGCGCGGGCGAATACGAGGTCCGCGCCTCCATCGACGGCGAGGAGGTCACGACCCTCGCCTTCCGTATCGAGGAGAAGGCGCCCTAGCTCCCGCCCTTCCCCGTCAGGCCGTACTTCGGAACCGGTCCGAAGGCCGCGCACTCGAAGTGCGCCGATCCCACCTGGTCCCCGCTCTTCAGCAGCACGAAGCTCTCCGCCAGCACGGTGGGGAAGTCGTCGACCTCGTTCCCGTCGCTGTCGACGATCGTCGTGGGGTGGGTGCAGTCCCAGACCTCGCCCTCTTCGTGGTACTCGCCCCGATACGCGCCCTGGCCCAACCGGTCGTTGAACCCGCCGAAGTAGCCCCCGCCATGGCAGTAGACCCAGCCCATGTCCTCGATCTCGAACTCGCGCGTGACGCCCTCCGAGTCGTGGATGGCGATGCTGCCCCCGCTGATGCGGCTGCTGCCGTCGTAAAACGTGAGGTCGTGGTCGACGCCCGTCACCAGTACCTTGCGGTCCTCGTGCAGGATCTCGCCCGTCATCTTGTTCCAGGAGCCGTCCACGTTTGCGATCGCGCCCGACCACTTCTCCCCGTCCGCGTCCTCGATGAACTCGTAGAACCCGGCGTGGTCCGGCATCGTGTAGAGCACCCAGTTCCTCAGACCGGTCGGGCGCTCCACGCGCGGCTGTGGCGAGGCGTGCATCGGCGGTCCGCCCCGGCCCCGCAGCACCCCCCACGAGTGGTTGCGGAACACCCCCGACCGCTCCGGCGTCAGCTCGAAGCGCTTCCCCGCCACCTCGATCCACCCCTCCGCGCGCCCCGCCACCTCGTACGTCATGCGCTCCATCAGCAGCCACCCGTCGATGCGGTTCGTGCTCAGCGGGCCGTGGTACGGCCGCCCCACCGTGTGGCAGACGATGTCGCAGGCGATGCCGTACTCGTTCGGCTCCAGCACCAGCCGGATCGACTTCATCGGCTCCAGCAGCTCCACCCGCAGCGGCCCCACGCGGTACTCGAAGTCCGGCCGAAGCTGCCGCGAGACGCGGATGTTGTGCTGCATCCCCTCGTGCCGGATGCACACGAACCCGTCGAGCACGTTCGTGTTCTGGTAGAGCCGCACCGTCGAGACGAGCGACACGTCGCCGTCCATGTCGCACAGGCAGATGTAGTGCCCGTCGTTCCAGTGCTTGTCGGACGTGTGCACCGCCGCGAACGACTCCGCGATCTGGTGGAAGGGGTACTCGTCGGCCTTGATCAGCATCGCGTTCTCCTCAGGCGGTGTTGGTCGTTCGCTGGGTGCCCCGCGTGCGCAGGTCGCGGTGCGTGATGGTCCACTCGTGCCCGTCCCCCACCCGCCGCATCTCGTCCACGTAGGTGGCCCAGAGCGTCGTGATGGTGTCCGGGTCATCGGCCAGGAAGTGCGTCGCCTGCAGGTCCGTCTCGACGTGCGCCACGTCCCCGTCGAACTCGGCGACCTGGTTGCCGAGCAGGTGCTGGGTCGCGCCGAAAGGCACGAGCAGCCTGCGAATGGTCTCCGTGTAGTTGTCGCCGCCGTGCTGGGTGTCCGGCGAGCCGATGTTCACGAACACGAGGTGGTCGGCGAAGCAGGAGCGGATCCCCGGGAAGTCGTGGCTGTCCACGGCCCTCGCGTAGCGGATGAGCAGGTCCATGATCGCCAGCCGGTCCAGTTCGTAGCCGAGGTCGCTGCTCATCGCACTGCTCCGGTGGCGAGCCTACACGTCGTCGGGGGTCGCCGTGCGAACACGCACCTCCTGCCGCGCCGCGAATCGTAGGGAACTCCTGCGCTGACCGCCCCTACCCGCCCCGCGCCCACGCCACCCGCTCGGTGATACACTTTTGTAGTCCACCTTGGATGGGGGTAGGGATGGCGCTGGACCAGTCATCGAAGACTCGTTCCCGGGACGCTCCGTTCGACCTGCAGTCGTTCCTGGAGGAGCCTGCCCCGAAGCTGTTCGACCCCGACTCCGTTGTTACCGCCAGCGAACCCTTCGATGTGGAGGAGTTTCTCCGCATCATCCGCGCTGGCCGAGATGTGGCTCGGAGAGCGCCTTCGGCGTGATACTTCTCGACACCAACATCGTCTCCCACCTCTTCAACGGGAGCGGTATCGCCGTCCCCTACCTGGATCACCTTCGTGGTCAGCGGGTGCTGATCTCGTTCCAGACTCTGGAGGAACTCTGGCATGGAGCCTGGTGGGCTGGCTGGGGGGAGCGTCGGCAGAGCGAACTTGCACGCCACCTTGAACACTACGAGGTTGTCTGGGCTGGCCCAGAGTTAGTTGAATCGTGTGCCCGCCTGCGAACCGAGCGAAAGTCCGCCGGGCGCGAGTTGCCAGTTGCTGATGCATGGATCGCGGCGACGGCGCTGTTGCTGAATTGTCCCCTTGCATCGCGCGACCACGTCTTCGCGGACATTCCCGGCCTGGAAGTTCTTTAGGCCGTCCCGTCCGGACCGCCCGCTACCCGCCCCGCGCCCACGCCACTCGCTCGTCGATGTGCCGCTCGAGGCTGTACTCGATCGGCTCGAACCCGTTCGCGAACCAGAACGGCTCGCCGCTATGGTTCGCCGAGAGCACGTGCAGGGTGCAGCGCTCGTACCCCTCCCCGCGCGCCCACGCCATCCCGTGGTCCAGCAGCGCCCGCCCCACCCCGCCGTCCTGCGCCTCCGGCTCCACGATCCCCATGAACAGGTACACGTTCTTCTCGGCGTTCACGTAGGGCGGGATGAACCCCTGCTTCAGGAAGCTCGTCAGCCCCACCGGCTCCCCCTCCCGGTAGGCGACGTAGTGCGGGTTGCCCTCGTCCTCCAGCAGCCCCGAGAAGAACGTGCGCGCCATCCCGTCGTGCTCCGCCTGGACCGGCCAGTACATGAACATGGGCGAGTCGAGGTGGTGGAAGCCGAGCGTCCGCGCCAGCTCCAGCAACTCCCCCACGTCCTCGCTCCCCGCCGCGCGAACCTCGACGCCCGCCGCGTCCGCCCCCGCCACCGGCCCCGTCCCCTCCCGCACCGCGATCGAGACGTGCCGCCCGAACCCGAGGTTGAACCACGCCTCCTGAAGCCGCTCGTCCCCCGCCGTGACGCTTACCGAGTGGCTGTAGTACCCCGCCGCTACCCATGCCGCCGCCAGGTGCCGGTAGAGCAGCCGGCAGACCGCGTTCGCGTCGTACCCTTCCGCGACGGCGTGGTCGCGCGAGCCGATGCTGACCGAGCGCGGCGTCGAGAGCTGCCCCATGTAGCTGTCCGGCGGCGCCCCCGCCGCCCGCTCCCCGACGGCGTACCCGGCCAGCGCGTCCCCATCCACCGCCACCGCCCCGTCCGTGCGCTCGTTGTCGAACCACTTCGCCAGCATGGACCGCGCCTCGGCCTCGTCCGCGAGCGACTCCGCGAGCACCGGATGCCGTTCGCGGTCGGCCCGGTGCTTCTCCGCGAGCAGCGCCGCCGCCGCGTCCAGATCGCCGCGCTGGAAGGGCCGGACCGTCACGCGCGCCATTGCCTGCCTCCGTGCCGCGCGCCCGGCGGCGCGCTCCACTACCCTACGCGCTCAGGAGGTGCGACATGGACCTGGGACTGGCGGGACGGAAGGCGATCATCCTCGGCGCGAGCCGCGGCATCGGCCGCTACACGGCCGAGACGCTCGTGGACGAAGGGGCGAACGTCGCCATCTGCGGCCGCGACGCCGAGCGGCTCGCGCAGACGCGCGACGAGCTCGCCGCCCGCGCTGACGTGACCGTTCACGCGGCCCCCGCCGACCTCGCCGACTCCGGCTCCACCCGCGCCTTCGTGACCGGCGCCGTCGAGTCGCTCGGCGGGCTCGACATCCTCATCCACAACGCCACCGGCCAGTCCGGCCAGGACGCCGAGGGCTGGCAGAGCACCTTCGATGTCGACGTGATGGCCGCCGTCCACGCCGTCGAGGCGGCCCAGCCCGCGCTCGAGGAGAGCGACGCCGCCAGCGTCATCTTCATCGGCTCCACCGCCAGCAAGCAGTGGTTCGGCCGCTGGTCCTCGTACGGACCGCTCAAGGGCGCCATGCGCGTGCTCGCCAACGAGCTCGGCCAGGCGCTCGGGCGCAAGGGCATCCGCGTGAACGCCCTCTCCCCCGGCGCGACCCTCATGCCCGGCGGCAACTGGGACCGCACCCGTCAGGCCAACCCCGACTTCTACAAGAGCGTCGAGCGCAGCATCCCCTTCGGCCGGCTGGGGAGCGGCGAGGAGGTGGCGCGCGCCATCGCCTTCCTCGCCAGCCCCGCCGCCAGCTGGATCAACGCCACCCACATCATCGTCGACGGCGGCCAGGGGAAGTTCGTCGACTAGGGCGAACGCTGCCCCTCGCGGCTCTCGTACGCCCGCAAGTCCGTCTCCAGGTCGGCCAGCTGGCTGCTGACTGCCTCCACCTGGGCTCTTTCGATCCGGGGATGCACATGCTTGCCATCGTTGGAGCGCCGCATGAGGCCTTCGAGGGTTTGTTCTAACCGCTTGGCCTGCGTCTGGGTGACTCGGTACTGCCGCTCGTTCTCGATCATGTGGTTCAAGTCTACCCCGGCCTCGGATCGAGGCGCGCCCGCAGCGTTGCCGCCGCTTCCCGGTCGCGGATGAGCAGGGCGGCCAGGATGCCGGCGGCGATGAAGATCGCCGTCACGACGAAGCCGTCCGCGAAGGCGCTCACCGAGCCCGCGACGTTGTCCACCGGCCCCAGCTTCGCTCCGTGGTGCGCCAGCCGGCTCGTGAGCACCGTCGCGATGATCGCCACGCCGAAGCTCTGCGCCACCTGCCGCGTCGCGTTGAAGAGCGCCGTCGCGCGACCCGTATCGGCCATGCTGATCCCGGCGAAGGCCGCCGTCTGCAGGGGCACCAGCATCATGCTGAAGCCCATCCCCCGCGCGAACATCGCCCCCCGCACCCACCAGAGGTCCGTCTCCAGGTCCATCAGGATGAGCGGCACGGTCGTGGCGCTCGCCGCCAGCAGGCCCACCGCCACCAGCCGTCGCGGACCCACGATCGGGTAGATCCGCGCCAGTATCGGCGCCATCACCATCACCCCGATCGCCTGCGGGAACGTCGCCAGTCCGGATTCGAGCGGGCTCAGCCCGCGTTCGAGCTGCAGGATCAGCGGTAACAGGAACAGGGTCGCCGCGAATCCCATGAAGGCCACGCTCTGCGTGATGTTCGCCAGAGCGAACATCCGGTCCAGGAAGAGCCGCACGTCGATGAGCGGCTCCTCCGTGCGCAGCTCGACCAGCACGAAGACGGCCAGCAGCGCGATCCCAGCCCCGCCGAAGCCCAGCACGACCGGGTCGCCGAACCCCCGCTCGCCCGCCTCCGCCAGCCCGTACAGGAACACCGCCAGCCCGCCCGAGGCGAGCATTAGCCCGGGAATGTCGATCCGGCCCGGCGCGTCCTCGCGCTGCTCCCGCAGGAAGGCCAGCGCCAGCACGATGCCGATCACGCCCACGGGAATGTTCACCAGGAAGATCCACGGCCACGAGAGGAAGTCGAGGATCACCCCGCCGATGACGGGGCCGCTCGCCGGCGCGAACGTCGTCGGCACCACGAGGATGCCCGCCGCCTTCGAGCGCTCCTGCTGGGGGAAGGCGCGGAACACCATCGTCTGCGAGACCGGCATCAGGAAGCCCCCGCCCAGCCCCTGCAGCGCCCGGAACAGGATCAGGCTCTCGATGTTCCACGCGAAAGCGCAGAGCGCCGACCCGACCGTGAAGAACCCCAGCGCGAGCACGAAGATGAGCTTCGTCCCGAAGCGATCGCCCGCCCAGCCGCTTACCGGGATCGCCACCGCCACCGCCAGCAGGTAGGCCGTCACCACCCACTGCACCTCCCGCGCGGAGGCGTCCAGCTCGAACGCCAGCACGGGCACGGCGACGTTCACGATCGTCAGGTCGAGCAGGTTCATGAACATCCCGAACACGCTGATAAGCGCGACGATGTACTTGTGCTCCAGCCGCATCCCCGCCGCCGCTACTCCGCCTGCTCGTCCGCCGGCTCATCCGCCAGGTTGCGCGCGAGCCCCTGCAGGAAGTCCCGGATGAGGATGCGGATCGAGCCCCCGATGAAGCGCCCGCCCAGCCGCGTCAGCGCCCCGTGGACGGTCAGATCGCCCCGGTAGTGGAAGAGCACGCCTTCTTCGTCTTCCTGCAGCGTGACCGTCCCCTGCGCCATCGCCGTCCCTTCCGCCGCCGCCCCCGAGAGCCGCAGGTGGTACGACTGCCCCTCGACCACGTGCGTCACCCGCGCCAGTCCCCGGAACCGCCCCCAGAACCCCCGCACCTCCACGAACGCGACCAGTTCGTACGTGTCCTCGTCGATCCGCTCCAGCGACTCGAACGCGGGGAGCGCCGCCCGCAGCGCCGCCGGGTCGAACAGCGCCTGCCAGAGCGCGTCCTTCGCCGCCTCGAAGCGGTGCTCGCCCTCGATCTCCACCACAACCCGTCCGCGCGAAGTGGCGCGCGCGGCACATGCTACCCCGCCTGCCGCTCGCTATGATGCGCCTCCCATGCTCGATCGTTTCCACGTCCCCGACGACATCGCCGTCCGCGTGCCGCCGCCCCTCATGAAGGCGACCGTCACGAGCATCTTCGAGGCCCTCGGCTCGCCCCCCGACGACGCCGAGCGCTGCGCCGAAACCCTCCTCTACGCCGATCGCCGCGGCATCGACACGCACGGCGTCAGCAACATGATGCGCGTGTACGTCGCGGGCATCCGCGGCGGCGCCATCAACCCCGCCCCGAAATGGCGCATCGTGCGCGAGGCCGAGGCCACCGCCACCATCGACAGCGACGAGGGTCTCGGCCTCACCGTCGGGCCCCAGGCCATGGACCTCGCCATCGAGAAGGCGCGCAAGTGCGGCATCGGCTCCGTCGCCGTCATGAACGGGCGCCACTTCGGCGCCGCCGCCTTCCACGCCCACCGCGCCGTTCCCCACGACATGATCGGCGTCGCCACCACCGTCGGCGGCAAGCAGGTCGCCCCCACGTTCGGGGCCGAGGCGCTCATCGGCCTGAACCCGATCGGCGTCGCCGTTCCTGCCCGCGAGGAGGCGCCCTTCGTCTTCGACGCCTCCATGAGCTCCGTCGCCGGCAACAAGATCCGCCTCGCCCGCCGCCTCGGCGCGAACGTCCTCCCCGCCTGGATCGCCGAAGCCGACGGCACGCCCATCATGGACGAGCGCCCCGTCCCCGATGAGTTCATGATGCTGCCCGTCGGCGGCACCCGCGAGATCGGCTCGCACAAGGGCTACAGCCTCGCCATCGTCGTCGACGTGCTCAGCGGCGTTCTCTCCGGCACCGGGCCCGGCTTCGCCACGCGCATGGGCAACGGCCACCACTTCCTCGCCTACCGCGTCGACGCCTTCACCGACCTCGACCAGTTCAAGGACGACATGGACCTCTACCTGCGCACCATCCGCGAGAGCAAGACCGCCCCCGACCACGAGCGCGTCTACTACGCCGGCCTGAACGCCTCCGAGAAGGAGGAGGAGCGCGCCGAGCTGGGCATCCCCTACCACCCCGAGGTCATCGGCTGGTTCCACGAGGTTCTCGGAGAACTGGGCGTCCCCGACGAGTTGCCCGCCGTCTGACCGCGCCGCGCAACCCGCGCGGTCGCTAGAATCCGCCATCACGCACCACGCACCAGGAGGCCACCATGGAGATCTCGGGAAAGGTAGCGCTTGTCACCGGCGCTTCATCGGGAATCGGACGCGCGACGGCGAAAGCGCTCGCCGCTGAGGGCGCCAGCGTCGCCGTCGCCGATATCGACCGCGCCGGCGGCGAGGAGACCGTGCGCGTCATCGCCGCCGAGGGGGGCGAGGCCTGCTTCTTCCACGGCGACGTCTCCACGCCCTCCGGCATTCAGTCGCTCTTCGCCGCCGTCGAGGCCGCCTACGGCGGCATCGACATCGTCCACAACAACGCCGGCATCATGACCGGCGACGCCCCCGGCTGGCCCGAGGTCGGTCTCGACAAGATTCACCTCGTCATCAGCGTGAACGCCGCCGGGGTGATGATGGGCACCGGCGCCGCCGTGCGCGCGCTGCGCAAGCGGGGCGGGGGCGCGGTTGTGAACACCGCCTCCGTCGCCGCCCTCGGCCCCATGCCGAACGACCCCATGTACGCCGCCACCAAGGCCGCCGTCGTCAACTTCACCGAGGCCTGCGCCGGGCTCGCCGAGTCCGAGAACATCCGCGTGAACGCCGTCCTCCCCGGCATGGTCGACACCCCCATCATCGCCAAGACCGGCGACGGCGTGACCCCTGCTGCCTGGCTCGCCCCGGCGATAGCGGCCACGACCATGCTCCAGCCCGAGGAGATCTCCGACAAGGTCATCGAGCTCATCAAGGATGACTCGAAGGCCGGCGCCGCCGAGCTTGTCGTCCAGCCCGACACCCCCCGCGCCGCCGAGATCGCGGCCGCGCAGGAGGATTAGCGCGCCGCCGGAGCCTTCGGGACGCGCGGGAACTCCAGCCGCGCGTCCCCGAACGTCGCGAACGCGGTCACGTTGAAGGCGGGGCGGAGTTGCCGCCAGACGCCCGCCCCGCGCGGCATCGTCGCCTCCCAGTCCCGCGAGAGCGTGCCTTCCACCTCCGGAAGCGGGATGCGCACGCCGTAGCGCAGCAGCGCCGGCGCGGCGTCCTCCTCCCCCGGCACGAGCAGCGCGTCGAACTTGAGCATGGTCGCGTCGCAGCGGCGCAGATCGCCCATGCGGATGCGGCACAGCTCGCCTTCCTCCGCCGCGATGACCGCGTCGATCCCGTCGTCGCTCACGTCGAGGTCGATCGTTCCCGCCCGTCGCGACCCGCCGAAGCAGCGCCGGCTGCTCGCGAGCTGCTCCTCGCCCTGCACGATCGCGTCGAGCAGCACGTTCCGGATCTGGACGCGGTCCCGCGCGCCCAGGTAGAGCCCCGCCTCCCGGTACGGCCCCGCCGGCGAGTCCGGCGCGTCCACGATGATCACCTTCGCGTACGGTGGTACCGGGCGGATCAGACCCTCCGGCAGCAGGTCCAACATCTGCGTCTTCGAAAGCTCGAACGTGAGGCTGACGACGCGCGTTTCGGACAGCTCCCAGCCGTCCTCCCCCTCGCCCTCCCCGGGCGCGATCGCAAGCAGGTCGGGAATCGACGCGAGCGTGCGCGTCCCGAAGTCAGGCACGGCGCCCCCGCTCCCGTGTCACGACGAAGGCCGCGGCGCGATCGCGAATGTGAGCGCCTCGCCGAAGTGGGTCGCCAGGAAGGTCGGGAGCTCGCACGCGCGCCATTCTACGGGCGCGGGCGTTGCCCGCTTCCACGCATCCAGCCCCTCCGGCGCGTTCGCCACCAGCCCCACGCCTCCCGCCGCCGAGACCGACGCCAGCGCGTACTCCGCCGCCTCTCCGACGCTCTCGAACCCGCCCAGGACGCGTGAGGCGAGCCGCACGCGCAGGAGCGCGTACGGCTCCTCCGGGATGCCCTCCGGCGCCTCGATGAACGCCTCCCCGGGCGCCGTCTCCAGCCGCTCCGACTCCGCCACCACCCACATCCCCGTCGCCACGCCGGCGTCGTCGAGCCAGGCCATCGCCTCCTCCGGCGGCAAGCCGCCGTCCGCCAGGCTCGCCGTGAGCGCCCCCAGCCCGAGGAAGCTGCGCCCGACGTTGAGCACGTGTACCCGGTCCGGGTCGATCTTCTCGCGCGCGAGGTCGTTCCGCCCGCCCGCCGCCGCCGTGAACGCGGGCGAATAGCCGTACGGCCCAACCAGGCACAGCACCGGCTCGGGGCCGAGCGCGAGCGCCTCGCGGAGGGCGGCCGTGTACGTCGCCCGCGGCGCCGGATCGCCGAAGCGCTGCTTCCCCGCGTCCGGCGCGACCACCGTGACGCGATCGAGTGCCCCCGCCCCGAGTGCGCTCGAGTAGTCGACGACGATGCGGGCGGCCTCGCTCACGGGCGCAGCCCGAAGAGCTGCTCCGCTTCGCGCCGCAGCTCCTCGCGGAAGTCCGGGTGCGCCACCGAGATCAGCTCCGCCGCCCGCTCGCGCGTGCTCTTCCCGAAGAGCCGCGCGATGCCGTACTCCGTCACGATCGTGTCCGCCAGCGACCTCGGGATCGTCACGACCGTGCCCGGCTCGTGTACCGGCACCACCCGTGACACCGCCCCGCCCAGCGCCGTCGACTTCATGACCGTGATTGCGCGCCCACCCTTCGAGTACATCGCCGCGTAGTGGCTGTCGGGCTGGCCGCCCGTCCCGTTGATCATGCGCGGCCCGTGAACCGTCTCCGCGTTGATCTGCCCCTGGAAATCGACGTTGATGGCGCTGTTGATCGCGTGAACGCGGTCGTTCGCCGCCATCACCTTCGGGTCCAGCACGAAGTCCGAGGGGTGCAGCTCGCAGCGCGGGTTCTCGGCGATGAAGTCGAGGTCCTGCGGCGTGCAGCCGGCCCACCCCGCCGCCACCGCCACCCCCGGGCGGAACGCCTTGTGCAGGTCGTCCATCTGCCCCTCGCGGATGAGCTTCGTCCACCCCGGGATGATCATCTCCGAGTGCAGCCCCAGCCCCTCCTTCTCGTCGAAGGCCCCGCCCCGTACGAGCGAGCTGCTCGGCTCGCCCACCCCGATCTGCAGGTTCGCCCCGTCCGACACCACCTCCGCCACGTTCGCCGCGATCGCCTTCGACTCCGCGTCCGGCTCCGGCCCCTTCCCCAGCAGCGGCGCCACCGCCGCCGGGTCCAGCTTCTCGAAGAACCAGAAGCTGCGCCGCAGCATCCCCCGCAGCCAGCGGTCCGGCACCGCGTCCATCAGGTCCAGCAGCCCCTCCCGCTTGCGCTCGTCCTCCACCGCCTCCACCTTCGCCCGGATCTCCTCGGTGCTCGGCCCGTAGTCGCCCTCGACCAGGTAGTCGATCTCGGAGACGTGCACCGTGCAGTCCCCGTGGAACACCGGGAACGTGTCGTCGATCTCCGCGATCACCGTGCGGCAGTTCTGCACGTAGCCGCGCTTGTTGAACATCATCGGCCCGAAGTTCACGTACCCCTTCTCGTTCGGACGGCTTACCCGCGTGATGAACACGTCCGGGAAGAGGCAGTCGTCGGGCCGCTCGATCTGCTTCATCTCCGTCGAGAACAGGTTCGGGATGTACGACGCCACCTTCGAGTCCGTCGCGTACCGCGCGAAGTCCCCGATGAAGATCTGGAAGTCGACCGTGAAGCGCTCGTCCCCCGCCTCGGGCGCGAGCCAGCCCGGATCCTGCCCCGGCGTCGTCAGCCGCACGCGCACGTCCTTCAGGTCACGCCGCGCCGCGATCGCGTCCAGCACGTAGTCGAGCGAGGTCAGCGAGCAGTAGAGGACGTCCCCGTCCTGGACCGCCGAGGCAGCCTCCTCCGCGGAGACCGTGCGGTACGCCGCCGTCGCCGCCGCCGTCATGTCGACGCCCCGCTGGCCACGGGCTCGTCGAGGAAGGCGGGCATCACTTCCTTCGCGAAGAGCCGCATCGACTCCAGGTTCTGCTCGTGGGTCGACCAGCGCCCCGTGATGCCGATGTTGAGCGCGTCCACCCCGAGCTTCTGCCAGTCCTCCACCGCCCGCGCGACCTCATCCGGGTTCCCCACGAGCTTCCCCACCTGGTCCGCCCCCAGCGGCGGCCGGAACGCCGCCCCCGAGCCCAGCGAGTGCGCGTGGTAGGCCGGGCTCGGGTAGGTCGAACCCATCGTCATCAGGTACGAGCTCAGCGGCCCCGCGAGCTGTTCGTCCGCCCTGCCCGCCATCTTCTGGGCGAAGTCCGAGTCCGGGTGGCAAAAGAGCCCGCCCTGCGCCCGCACCTGGTTGTTCACCGTCACCCCGATCGGCTCCGCCTCGCGGCTCGCTCGCCGGTAGTCCGCGATCAGGTCCGCGTACTTGGGGATGCCGCCCAGCGTCACGCCCAGCATCCCGATCCCCTTCTCCCCCGCCAGCACGGCCGTCTCCGGGCTCTGCACCGCCACCCAGATCGGCGGGTGCGGGTCCTGCACCGGTTTCGGCAGCACGTTCCGGGGCGGCATCGAGAAGTGCCGCCCCTTGATCGAGAACTCGTCGCTCGTCCACATCTTCACCACCGAGCGCGTCGATTCCTCCCACATCTCCTTCGTGTCGTCCGGCTCGACGAGGAAGCCCCCCAGCTCCGTCCAGGTTGCGCTCCGTCCCGTCCCCAGCTCGACGCGCCCGTTGCTGAGGATGTCGAGCGTCGCGATCCGCTCCGCCACGCGCGCCGGGTGGTTGATGTTCGGCAGCATGAGGTAGATGCCGTGCCCGAACCGGATGTTCTTCGTCCGCGCCGCGCAGTAGGCGAAGAACATGTCCGGCGCCGACATGTGCGAGTACTCCTCGAGGAAGTGGTGCTCCACCGACCAGCAGCTGTCGAACCCCAGCTGGTCCGCCAGCTCGACCGTCTCGACCGCCTCGTGGAAGATGCGCGACTCGCTCATCTTGTCCCACGGCTTCGTCACCACGAATCCCACCGAGAGCCCGAACTTCATGCGCGACCTCCGCCCGCCGCCGCGGGCCGTCCGCATCTTGCCACGTCCGTGCGATGCCGGTCAGGTCCGCGGGTGGCGCGCAGACAGAAGGAGACGCCCCTCGGGGGCGTCTCCGTTCGAATCACGTAGGGAAGAACGAGCGCGCTAGGCCCAGCGGTGCGCCGTCTCCAGCTCGACCACCGCCGAGTCGTCGAGACCTGCCGCCTCGAGCGCCTCGGTCACGTGCTGCGCCTCGTGCTGCGTCAGCAGGCTCAGGACCGTGCCCAGCGAGAAGCTGTTCCCGCCCAGCGAGAACTCCTGCGCCAGGTCCTCGTCGCTGAACCGCTGGATGTACATCCAGATCACCCCGTGGGCCGTGTTCAGCTCGATCCGCAGCATCTTGTAGTCGAGCGAGGCGAACTTGTCGACGCCGGCCTGGTTGCCGCTCTCGTCGGCGGGAAACTCGCCGGTCGCCAGCATCGCGCGAACGTGCGCCGACGTGTCGTGGCTGAGCGCCGTGATGTGGCGAATGACGTCGCCCACCGACCAACCGTCGTATGCCGCCTTGTCGAAGTGATCGCCGAGCGCGCCGATCGCGTCCTCGGTCCTCTGCCACGTCTCGCACATGGACTGGAACAACGCCTCTCGGGTAACCGCTGCGTCAGCTGCCATTGTCTGCCTCCGTGCCCTCAGGGAAGTGCGACCCGCATTGTGTCCCATCGCGCGGGGCCGGTCTACCGCCCGCGCCTCAGGCCCAGCGATGCGCCGTCTCCACCGGCACGATCACCGACTCCTCCAGCCCCAGCGCTTCCAGCGCCTCGTTCACGTGCCACGTCTCGTGCCGCACGCGCTGCTGGATCACCTCGCCGAGCGTGTGCTCCTCGTCGAAGATCGTGAACGTCTGTGCCAGGTCCTCGTCGCTGAACCGCTGGATGTACATCCAGACCACCCCGTGCGCGGTGTTCAGCTCGATCCGCAGCATCTTGTAGTCCAGCGACCGGAACTTCTCGACGCCCTCCGCGTTCCCCGAGTCGCCCGGGAAGGGCAACTCGCCCGTCGCCAGCAGCGCCCGGATGCGCCCCGACATGATGTGGCTCGCCGCCGTCAGGTGCCGGAACGTATCCCCGACCGTCCAGTCGCCGCTGCAGGGTGCGTCGAAGTGCTCCCCCAGCGCCGCGATCGCGTCCTCCGTCCGCTGCCACACCTCGCACACCTCCTGGAACAGCGCCTCCCTCGTCATCGCACTTCCGTTAGCCATCCGTTACCTCCTGGTCCAACGACTGCTCACGCCTCAGCGGCGCTTGTCCGGTCGCATCTTGCCACTCTCTCCTCAGCCACGCGCTAGCGGGGCGCTCTTCTCATCCTCAGCCGTGCGTCAGCACGGCGCTCCACTCGTTCAGGCCCAGCGATGGGCGGTTTCCACTGGCACGACCGCCGATGCCGGCACGCCCGCCGCCTCCAGCGCGACCGCCACGTGATCCGCCTCGTGCCTCGCGACCACGCCCAGGACCTGCCCCAGCGTCCAGTCGTTCCCCATCAGCTTGTACGTCTGCGCCAGGTCCTCGTCGCTGAATCGCTGGACGTACATCCAGACGACCCCGTGCGCCGTGTTCAGCTCGATCCGCAGCATCTTGTAGTCGAGCGACCGGAACTTCTCGACCTCGGCCTCGTTCGCCTCGTCGCCCGGAATCTCGTACTCGCCCGTCGCCAGCATCGCCCGCACCGCCGCCGACTCGCGGTGGCTGATGGCCGTCAGGTGCCGGAAGATGTCGCCCACCGTCCACCCGTCGTGCGCCGGCTTGTCGAACTGCTCCCCCACCGCCGCGATCGCGTCCTCCGTCGTCTGCCACTGCTGGAGGAGCGCCTCGAACAGGCTCTCCCGCGTGATCGGCTCGGCCATCTGTTGCCTCCCTCGAAAGAACCCGCGCAGTCTGACCGATCGCCACCCCGCCGGTCCACTGCGCGCGCTCCCCGTACAATCCGCGCATCGCGGAGCGCGCGCCTCGCGCTCCCCCGGGAGACACCTCATGAAGCTTGGCATCAGCATCGGCTACTCCGGCCCCCAGATGAACCTGCCCGTCGAGAAGGTCCAGATGGCCGAACGCCTCGGCTACGACTCCGTCTGGACCGCCGAGGCTTACGGCTCCGACGCCGTCACCCCCCTCGCCTACCTCGCCGCCGTCACCGACCGCATCCGCCTCGGCACCGGCATCATGCAGCTCGCCGCGCGCACCGCCGCCAACTGCGCCATGTCCGTCGCCACCGTCGACGCGATGGCCGGCGGCAACCGCTTCATCGCCGGCATCGGCGTCTCCGGCCCCCAGATCGTCGAGGGCTGGTACGGCGAGCCCTGGGGCAAGCCCTACTACCGCATCCGCGACTACGTCCAGATCATGCGCAAGATCTTCGAGCGCGAGCGCCCCGTCATGCACGAAGGCCGCGAGATATCCCTCCCCTACGGCGGCGAGGGGTCGTCCGGCCTCGGCAAGCCCCTCCGCTCCATCCTCCACATGAACAAGAACATCCCCATCTGGCTCGGCACCGGCACCCCCGCCAACACGCGCCTCACCGCCGAGATCGCCGACGGCTGGCTCCCCCTCGGCTACGTCCCCGGCAAGAAGCTCGACCACTTCATGCCCTGGCTCGAGGAAGGCTTCCGTCGCGCCGGCGGCGGCAAGAGCCTCAAGGACATCGAGATCCAGGTCGGCGCCACCGTCCGCATCACCGACGACGTCCAGGGCGCCCTCGACGCCATGAAGCCCGGCACCGCCCTCTACATCGGCGGCATGGGCCACCGCACCAAGAACTTCCATAACGACAACATGGTCCGCCGCGGCTACGCCGACGCAGCCGCGCGCATCCAGGAGCTCTTCCTCGCCGGGCGCAAGGAGGAAGCCGCCGCCGCCGTCCCCGACGAGTTCCTCGACGAGACCGCCCTGATCGGCCCCGTCGAGCGCATCCGCGAGCGCTACAAGCTCTGGGCCGACGACCCCATCACCGGCATCACCGTCAACGCCACCCAGCCCGAAGCCATGGAGCTCATGGCCGAGCTCGCCGAGGTCGAGCCCGCAAAGGTGTAGAGACGGGGGCCGTCAAGCGGCGTGGGAGGTGCGCCGAGCCAGCGCCTCGGCACGCAGAAGGCGGACGTGATCGGCGAGGTCGCGAATTGAGGCTTGCAGGTCGTCGATTGAGCCGGTGAGCTTGACCGACTTGACCTCCAGCCGCTTGTCGGCGTGCCGGACGTCATAGATGCGGGGCTCAGCCTCCCCCTCGGCGTAGGCCAGCAGCGCTCCTGGCAGGTCGAGCGCGGTGGCGTAGGCAAGGGCCTGGTAGAGGTCGGCCGTTGGAACACCCTTGTCCAGAACCGTCTTGTACTTGGCGTCCCCGACGAACGTGCAGGAGCCTCGTTCCCACCAGGAGAAGTCCGGTTCGAGGTGTACCCGGTTGGCCTGGTCGAGTGGCTCCCGAACGTTCTTGTCTGAGCGGAACTCGTGGTCCGACAGTCCCAGGGTCTCCCGCAGCCTCCTCGTCACGAACTCCTGGAAGACGACGTTCATGTCGATCAGGAAGCCTGACGCGCGCACGCCTCCGCGGACTGCCTCGAAGCTCGCGTGGCGCAGGATGAGCCGCGCCAGCGCCACGACCTCGCGGTAGTGCCCGTTCAGCCGGTCGAACCCGATCTCCGGGATGTCGCCCGCGGGGTAGTGGACCAGCGACACGTTGGCAAGCGTCGCGTCGATGCGGCGCAGGCCGTCGCGTGACGCCCGGTGGTCGATACGCAGCCCGCCGAGGAGCGCGCCGGCCGCCTTCACGAGGCGGTTGGCCTCGATGTCGTCCGTGAACTCGTCGTAGCGCACCTCGATGGGCAGGGGCGCGTCGAACCGGCGCCGGAGCTGCTCCGCGAACGCGATCCGCCCGCGCACCGTGTACAGCGCCTCCTCCTCGGTCCGATAGCCGTGCAGCAGTCCGCGCGCGAACGCCCGGTCCGCGGCTCGGACGAACGCGGGCGCGAGCGCTTCCAGCAGCGTCTCCGCTTCCCCGAAGTCGAAGCGCTCCGTCCGGTCCTTGAACGCGCCCATCGCGTACGACGCCAGGTAGAGCACGCGCGAGACATCGAGCTTGGGGCGAATCAAGACCGACAGGTCGCCGATTTCGAGCGCGCCAACCGTCGAGCCGGGCGTCAGGCGGTAGGAGTCTTCAGTGCCGGCGACGGGCTCAATCGTCAACGACGGCACCACTGCCTTCAGGGTGTCGCGCACCTCGACCGGCAGCGTCAGCGGCTCGCTCGGCTTGTGTTCGCAGAGGTTAAGCGTCGCCATCGTCGGAGCCGGGCTCTACATCCTGTTCGGCGGGGTCCTGGCCGTCCGGAGCGCCTTCATCCTCCGCGCCCTCGCCACGGAGACCCTTGAGTTCGAACTCCTTCAGGCGCTCGTGCTGCCCGTACAGTTGCTCCTCGACGTACGGCATCACGTCGTGCTCCCAGATGCGCTCGACGCGCTCCTCGTCGAGGCCATCCTTCTTCATGAAGTAGCTCGGGCCGATGGCCGCCTCGCGGTTGTCCAGCTTCCCGTTGGCGCGGTCCACGACATCGGCAACCCATCCCATGTCGGGCGCCTCCGCGTCCAGCCAGCGCCCGAGCAGGCCGCTGACCGGGTCCTTATCGGGATGGAACTCGACGAAGGAGAAGCGGCGGCGCAGGGCCAGATCGACCAGCGCGATCGAGCGGTCCGCCGTGTTCATCGTCCCGACGATGTAGAGGTTCGAGGGCAGCGAGAATTCCGTGTCCGAGTACTGGAGTCGCATCTCCTGGTCGCGGTATTCCAGCAGGAAGTACAGCTCGCCGAACACCTTGGCGATGTTCCCGCGATTGATCTCGTCGATAACGAGGAAGTGCTTCGCGCTCAGACCCTTGTCGAGGTCGGCCTGCGCTTGCCTGGCCATCTGGACCAGCGGACCGTCCCGCAGCTCGAACCCCGCCGCCCCATCTTTCAGCGTTGGGCGAAAACCCTGAACGAAGTCCTCGTAGGCGTAGGAGGGGTGGAACTGGACCAGTTCCACGTGACCGGACGACCCCGCCAACGCCTCCGCGAGCCTCTGCGCGACGAACGTCTTCCCCGTCCCCGGCGGCCCCTGGAAGATCACCTGCCGCTTTTCTTCGAGCAGCCGCTCCACCTTCCGCAGAAAGTCGGGGTCGAGCAGGAGATCGCTGGCTAGCGCGTCAAGGTCGGCGACGGCTTCTGGCTCATCCTCTTCTTCTCTATCCATCGGCTCTTCGGGCAGTTCTCTGCTCATCATCCATACGACCGACTGAGCCTCCAGGCGGTCTGCGGGACGTGCGTAGCCCAGTTCTTCCGTTCGCTCGACAAGGCGGTCGAGGAAGGCGAGCGCGTGTTCGTAGAGCGCACCTTCGTCGATGCCTGACGGTGGGCGGCCGTAGCCAGTGGCATCGAAGCCAGCATTGAACTCGCGAATCTTGAACGGCGGCCACCGGTCCGCGCCAAGCGCCATCAGCAGCACCGCAACCACCCTCAGGCGGGTGCCAGAGCCTTGAAAGTTCTGGTGACTGGGGACCTGTTCGAGGAATGTTCGAATTCTGTGGCCGACCGGAGCGCTGTCATCCCAGAGCGCTTGAAGCGCCAATCGCGCGGAGTCGGTGTCCGAGGCGAACCAATCGGTGACCACATCTCGTGCTCGCCAGCTCCCACCGATCAGGTTGTTGAACAGCCCATTCCTTACCTCCGAGGGCCACTGGCTGTTACCGGCGGCTACGGCCTCCCGTGCCTGCCGCAACTGCGTAGAGATCGCGGTCTTGTAGTCGACCTCGTCATCGTCTATCTGCCCTGATGTAATGAACGCCTGCGCTCGTCTGATGTAGTCATCGAGCTGGTCGTCCCCCTTGCGCTCGCCGCTGGCCGGCTCCCGACTCCCTGAACGCCGTCTCCTGTAGCTGCGCTGGCCTTCGTGGTGCTTGCCACTGCTATCCAGCGGCCCGGCATTCAGTTCTGCTTGCTCAACTCCAAGGAGAATCGCAGCAATCGGCAACTCTTCTTCTGCTGCTTCTGGCGTCTCGTACGTGGTTGCGTCTTTCCTGCGGACGGCATCTCTTCCTCCGCCGAAGTAGTCGTAGCGGCCGCCGCTCTTCCTCCTGGTCCGGATGATGTATTCCGCCATGTTCTCCGACCTTCCTTCCTTGGTTACCCCATCCGCCCCAGGAGCGCCCCGTATTCCGCCAGGCCCACGGGACGCACCACCCGCCCCATCCCCGACCAGTGCTCCCACCGCCAGTTGCCCGTCGCGCGGGGTTGGCCGGCGGGCTCGACCAGCGGCGCGGTCTTGCTGGCCAGCATCAGGTGGTAGTGCTCGCTCAGCGGGAGCGACTCGTTGACCAGCCCGATCCAGTAGCGCAGCTCGCCGTCGTCCGGCGCGAACGTCGTGCCCAGGTAGCGGAAGCGGCCCTGCACCGGCGTCGACGAGCTGTTCTCGTAGCGCACGCCCGCCCCGAAGCGCTCGCGCAGCGCCGCCCCGCCCAGCGCGTAGAGCCGGTTCGTGTGGAGCGCGTCGTCGAGCCCCACCTCCCCCAGCCCCAGCACGTCGCGACGCACGAACTCGCCGAACTCGCGCGCGAGCCCGTCGCCATCGTCCGCGACCGCCTCCGCGATGGCGTCCCAGGTGACCGCGCCCGTTTCCGCGCCGTCGAACCCGACCCGCAGTCGTGCGCCCTCGGCGTTCGGCCGCGCGGTGGCCTCGCCGGGCGCCACCTCGATCTCGACCAGCGCCTCCCGCCCGTCCGCGAACGTGATGCCGAGGTCGGCAACCGCGGCCCCCGCCCCCGGCTGCACGGTCACGTCCGTCACGCCCGCGCCCTTCGCCCCCGCCGCCTCCGCGAAGAGCGCGGCTAGCGGCTCGCACCCCGTCGCCAGCAGGTAGGCGAGGCCGTTCGTGCAGTAGTCCTCGAAGGGGGAGGTTCCGGCGCCGGGCCGGTAGGCCGAGAGCATCGTGAAGAGGTTCGCGCCGTCCACGCGTCCAGTATGACCAGACCCCCCGCGCCGTCCAGTCAGGCGGCGTCCGCGAGCGCCCGCAGCACCCGCGCGAGCAGGGGCATCCATTCCGTGCCCGCCTGCTCCCTCGGGATGCGGACCTGCTCAGGCCCGCCCCGCGCGCCCGGGACCGCCAGCGCCGCCACCGCCCGCTGGTGCCGGTGCGTCGTGCCCCCGCGTAGCCGCAGGTGGAAGCTCTCCGGGCTCGTCGAGATGCGCTCGACCCCCGCCTGCCGTGCCACTGCCTTGAGCAGCGCCACGCCCAGCAGGTTCTGCACGAGCGGCGGCGGCTCGCCGAAGCGGTCGCGCAGCTCCTCCTCCATGTCTGCCACCCCGCGCGGCGACTCGATCTTCGCGATGCGCTCGTAGATGGCGAGCCGCGTCTCCATGTCGTCGACATACTGCTCCGGGATCGACGCGCTCACGGGCAGGTCGACCCGTGGCGCGGGCGGCAGCGACGGCGCCGCCGACTCGCCGCCTCCCTCCAGCCCGCCCCGCAGCGACTCCACCGCCTCGCCCACGAGCTTCGAGAACAGGTCGAACCCCACCGCCGCGATGTGGCCGCTCTGCTCCGCCCCCAGCAGGTTCCCCGCCCCGCGAATCTCGAGGTCGCGCAGCGCGATCTGGAACCCCGACCCCAGCTCCGCCGCCTCGAAGATCGCCGCCAGCCGCTTCTGCGCCGCCTCCGAGATCGCCCGGTTGCGGTCGTAGAGGAAGTAGGCGAACGCGCGGTTCGCCGAGCGTCCCACGCGCCCCCGAAGCTGGTAGAGCTGCGCCAGCCCGAACTGGTTCGCGTTGTTGATGATGATCGTGTTCACGTTCGGCAGATCGAGCCCGCTCTCGATGATCGTCGTGCAGAGGAGCACGTCGTACTCGCCCGCCCCGAACTCGACCATGACGCGTTCGAGCCGGTCCTCCGGCATCTGCCCGTGCCCGATCGCGATCGCCGCCTCCGGCACCAGCTCCCGCAGCCGCAGCGCGATCCGCTCGATGTTCTGCACGCGGTTGTGTACGAAGTAGACCTGCCCGCCCCGCTCCATCTCCCGCACGATCGCCTCGCGCACGATCTCGTCGTCCCACCCTGTCACGTACGTGCGGATGGGCAGCCGTTCCTCCGGCGGCGTCGCCACCATCGACGTGTCCCGGATGCCCGCCAGCGACATCTGCAGCGTTCGCGGGATGGGCGTCGCCGACATCGTCAGCGTGTCCACCTCCGCCCGCATCTGCCGGAAGCGCTCCTTGTGCGCCACGCCGAACCGCTGCTCCTCGTCGATCACCACCAGCCCCAGGTCCTTGAACGCGACATCCCGCTGCAGCAGCCGGTGCGTGCCGATGGCGATGTCGATAGCGCCGCCCTTGATGCCGTCGACGATGTCGCGCTGCTCCCCCGTCCCGCGGAAGCGTGAGAGCACGGCGACTTCGACCGGGAACCCGCTCATCCGCTCGCGGAACGTCTGCCCGTGCTGCTCGGCGAGCACCGTCGTCGGCACGAGCACGGCCACCTGCCGCCCCGCCATTACCGCCTTGAACGCGGCCCGCACCGCCACCTCCGTCTTCCCGTAGCCCACGTCCCCCGCGATGAGCCGGTCCATCGGCTTCGTCGACTCCATGTCCGCCTTCACGTCCGTGATCGCCTGCAGCTGGTCCGGCGTCTCCACGAAGGGGAAGGCGCCCTCCATCTCGATCTGCCAGGGCCCGTCCTCCGCGCAGGCGTCCCCCACCGCCACCGCCCGCCGCGCGTACAGGTCGAGCAGCTCCTGCGCGATCTCCGCCACCGCCCGCCGCACGCGACGCTTCGTGTGCGCCCACTCCTGCGACCCCAGCCGCGTCAGCGAGGGTGGCCGGTCGCTCGGCCCGACGTACGCGCTCACCGCATCGAGCTGGTCGGTCGGAACGAAGAGCCGGTCGCCTTCCGCGTACTCCAGCTCCAGGTACTCCCGCTCGACGCCGTCCGTCGACCGCCGCGTGAGCCCCGCGAACCGTGCGATCCCGTGGTCGATGTGGACGACCGAGTCGCCCGGCTGGAGCGTCGTCAGGATGTTCGGCGTGATGCCCCGCCGCCGCCGCTGCGGTCGCCGTGTCCGGCGCAGCCCGAACACCTCCTCGTCGCTGATCAGCGCGAACGTCTCCCCCAGCAGGAACCCGCCCGACGCCGTCGCCGGCACGATCGCGACCACCCCCGGCTCCGGCGTCGTGTCGAGATCGCGCGTCAGCCGCGGGGTCAGCCCCGCCTCCTCCATCAGGTCGGCCAGCCGCAGCGCCTGCTGCGACGCGAGCACGACGGCCCGCCCCTCCTCCGCCCACTCCGTCGCCTGCCGCACGACCTCGCGGATCCGCCCCCCGAACGCGGGCGGCGTCGCGAACGGAAGCCGCTCCGCCCCCAGCTCCTCCGCCCCGAACCGCCCCAGCTCGACGCGCGCCTCGTGCGCGTCCAGCAGCCGCCCGACGGCCTCCGGCTCGAGCCCGAGCGCCGGCAGCCCCTCCGGTATCTCCCCCCGCCGTTCGAGCGCGCCCCGCGCCTCCTCCTGGTGGCGAACGTGCAGGTCCAGCGCGTCGACCCCCTCCTCCCGCTCGTCGACGACCACCAGCGTGTCTGGATCGAGGTAGTCGAACGCCGTCGCGCGGTTCAGGAGCGGCTCGAAGTACCCGGGGAATCGGCTGCGCTCGCCCCCCGCCAGCAGCTCCAGCTCCTGCGCGACCGCCTCCGCCGCCTCGCCCCCGACGGTGATGGCGTCCCGAATCTCGCGGGCGCGCGCCTGCGCTTCCGGCGTGTGGCTCGCGAGCGGCGGCAGCACCGCCGCCTCGACCCGTCCGATGCTCCGCTGCGTCTCCAGGTCGATGCGCCGGATGCTCTCGACCTCGTCCCCGAAGAACTCGATCCGCACCGGCTCCTCCGCCCCCGCCGGGAACACGTCGACGATGCCCCCCCGTCGCGCCGCCGCGCCCGGCTCCTCCGCCAGCGCCTCGAAGCGGTATCCCGTCGCCTCCAGCCGCCGCTGGAGCGCCTCCGGCGCCAGCGTCCCCCCGACCCGCACCTCCGTCCCCGCCGCCTCCACCTCCGGCCCCGCCCGGAACTCCGCCACCGCCGCCCACGACGCCACGACGACCGCCGGCTCCTCCGCCCGCAGCTGCCGCAGCGCTCGGTCGCGCTCGGCGATGGCCGCCGGGTCGTCCTCCGCCAGCTCGTACGGGAGCCGTTCGCCCGCCGGAAGCCGCACGACCGGCAGATCGCCCGCGTAGAGCGCTAGCTCCTCCGCCAGCAGCGACGCCCGCCCGGGGCTCGGCGTCAGGACGAGCGTCGGTCCTTCGCGACCCGCCGCCAGCGCCGCCATCGTGACCGGCTTCGCCGCCTCCGGCGCGCCCAGCGCGACCGGCGCGCGCGCGCGCGCCAGCCCGCCGAGGCGCCCCTCGACCGCCGTCCGCACGCCCGCCAGCTGACTCGACACGTCGCGCTCCAACGCCGATCGGCCCGAGCGCTCAGCGCTCGGGCGTCGCAACAGGGTAGCAGTGGGCGGTAGTGAATAGTGGCTGGTGACTGGTGAATAGTGGCTACTGGCCCGCGCGGTCTGCGCTAGTCGTCACCGACCACCGCGAGCGAAGCGAGCCACCATCCACTACCCACTATTCACTATCCACTACGCCCGCCTCGTCCAGCGCCTCCGCCAGGTGCAGGACCCGCGCCTCGATGCCCGCCTCGCGCACCGCCGCCTCGTACTGCATCTGGCACCCCGGATTCGCCGTCACGATCACGTCCGGCCGGTGCTCCCGGAACTGCGCCGCCTTCCGCGCCCGCAGCTCCCCCGACATCGCCGGCTGGATGAGGCTGTAGATGCCCGCCGCCCCGCAGCACATGTCCGCCCCCTCCGTCTCGACCAGCTCGCACCCCTCGACCGCTCCCAGCAGCGCCCGTGGCTCCGCGCTGATCTCCTGCGCGTGCGCGAGGTGGCAGGCGTCCTGGTACGCGACCCGCGCCGGCAGCCGCCCCGGCGGCAGGTCGCGCCCCGCCAGGTACTCGCTGAAGTCGACCACCTTCGCCGCCAGCGCCTCCGCCCGTCCGGCGAACTCGGCGTCCTCCGCCAGCAATTCGCCGTACTCCTTCATCGCAGCGCCGCAGCCCGCCGAGTTCACGACGATCGTCTCCGCCCCCGACGCCTCCAACGCGGCGATGTTCGCCCGCGCCAGCCGACGCGCCTGTTCGAGGTCGCCGTCGTGCGCGCTCAGCGCCCCGCAGCACCCCTGTCCCCTCGGCGCGAACACGCTCGCCCCGCTCCGCTCCAGCACGCGAACGCTCGCGCGATGCACGTCCCCGAACAGCTCGCCCATCACGCACCCCGTGAACAGCGCGACATCGCCCGTCCCCGCCGCATCCCGTGGCCGGAACGGCTTCCCGGGTCGCCCGAGCTGCGCCTCCAGCCGCCCCAGCGGCCCCGCCAGCCGCAGGATGCCCGACGCCCGCACCAGCACTCGCAGCGGCGACCGCGCGAACCAGCGCACCGGCGCCAGCATCGCCGCGAGCACCCGTGGCCGCGCGATCACGTTCCGCAGAGCGAAGCGACGCAGCCGCCGCTCCCAGCCCTTCGACGGCGGCGCGGCGTCGAGTTGCGCCCGCGCCCGCTCCATGATCCGCCCGTAGGGCACGCCGCTCGGGCAGACCGCCTCGCAGGCGCGGCACTGGAGGCACAGCTCCCAGTGCCCCTGCACCGCCTCCGTCAGCGGGATGCGGTCCTCTGCCACCGCCCGCGCGAGGTGGATGCGCCCCCGTGGCGATTCCACCTCCAGCCCCGTGATCGCGTAGGTCGGGCACGCGTTCACGCAGAGCCCGCAGTGGACGCACTTCGCCAGGTCCGCCGTATCCGGAGCGTCGTCGGCGAGCGGCCAGCCGGTCATCTCAGAGGCCGCCGACGTACCGGCCCGCATTCAGCCGCCCGTCCGGGTCGAACGCCGCCTTCACCGCCGCCATCCGTCCGAAGTTCGCCGGTCGCCCCCACGGATCGAGCGCGCTCCGCAGCTCGTCCGGGATGCGTTCGGCGACGAGCGCGCCGCCGTGCTCCGACAGCCCCGCCCGCAGCCTCCCCACCGCCCCCGCGACCTCTGCAGCGTCGGGAACGGCTCCGTCTTGCCAGGTGGCTCGCACCTCCCGCGCGAGCGGCCGCACGAGCACCCGCGACGGCGCCAGCGCTTCGAGCGCCGCCGCTGTCGAAGCGATGGCGCTTGTCGCGCAGGACGCCCGTACGGTGAGCGCGTCGCCCTCCCCGAACCCGAGGTCGCGCGCCGCCGGGTAGTCGATCTCCGTGGCCGGAGCGAGGTCCGTCTCCGCGATGCTCTCCGCCTTGGGCACGGCCCCCTCGACCAGCCGCACCAGCCCCGACCACCCACCGTCCCCCTTCGTGAGGTCGAGCAGCTCCGGCCGCAGGTCCGCGCGCAGGAACCGCTCCGCCAGTCCCCGCCCCTCCGCCAGTGACCCCGCCTCGAAGCGCAGGTCGATCGTCTCCACCCGCGGAAGCACCCGCACCGCCACCGACGTCACGATCCCGATCGTCCCCAGCGAACCGCACCAGAGCCGCATCAGGTCGTAGCCGGTCACGTTCTTGACGACGCGGCCGCCTGCCTTCACCAGTTCCCCGTCCGCCCGCAGCACCGTCATCCCCAGCACGAAGTCGCGGGGCAGGCCGTGGCGCGTCCGCAGCGGCCCTCCCGCTCCGACCGCCAGCACCCCCCCGAGCGTCGCCCGTTCCGCGTGCGGCGGGTCGAGCGGCAGCCGCTGGCCGGCGGGCGCGAGCTGCGCGTCGAGCTCCCCCAGCGTGACCCCCGCTGGCGCGACCGCCGTCAGGTCCGCGGGCTCGTGCTCGACCTCCCCCGCCAGCGCCCCGCGCACATCGACCAGCGTGAACGGCTGCCGCGGCGCGCCCCCGAGCGCGAGCTGCGTGCCTCCCCCTACGGGCGCGAGCGTGCGTCCGTCGCGTTCCGCCACCAGCTCCCGCAGCTCGTCGAGGTTCGCGGGCGCGACCACCGCCTCCGGGGCGCGTCCGGCCACGAGCGGCGGCGCAGGCGCCGCCGCCTCAGACATAGGCTTCCGGACCGGCGGCCGCCAGCGCCCCCTTCTGGTGCGCCATCTCGCCGCAGCCGGTGCCCTCGGGCAGCACCTTGCACGGGTTGAACGCGCCCTCGTTCCCGAAAACGCCCCGCACGCGCCGCATGTTCTCCAGGTCCGTCTCGCTGTAGAGCCAGGCCATGAAGCGGTTCTTCTCGAACCCCACCCCGTGCTCTCCCGTGAGCGCGCCCCCCGCGTCCACGCAGATCCGCATGATCTCCGCGCCCGCCTCCAGCACCCGCGCCGTCGCCCCCTCCTCCCGCTCGTCGAAGAGGAGGCAGGGGTGCAGGTTGCCGTCACCCGCGTGGAACACGTTCGCCACGGGGAAGCCGTACCCCTTGCCGATGCGCGCCACGTCGCCCATCGTC
Source organism: Tepidiformaceae bacterium (assembly GCA_965203115.1). GTDB lineage: Bacteria > Chloroflexota > Dehalococcoidia > Tepidiformales > Tepidiformaceae > UBA2991. The sequence goes on from OZ241859.1 coordinate 1,795,811, forward strand.
TCGACCAGCTTCGATCGCGGCACCACCCCGTCGAGCAGGTAGTAGTTCGGCGCGATCCGCCCCAGCGCCCCGATCGCGCCCTTCCGTCCCTTCCAGAGCAGCTCCCGCTCGGCCGGCTCGGTCGCCGTGCGGATTTCCGTCGCACCGTGCTCGTTGCAGGCGGCCCGCGCCTGCGTCACCTGGCCCCGCACCACCTCGTCGATCCCGTCCAATTCGATCAGCAGCACCGCCCCCGCGTCGGGCGGATAGCCGCAGTGCAGCCCCGCCTCCGCCGCCTGCAGCGTGACCGTGTCCATCATCTCGAGCGCCGCCGGCACGAGCCCCGCGCCGATCACCGCCGAGACCGTCTCGCTCGCGCTCTCCACGTCGTCGAAGATCGCCAGCAGCGTCACGACCGTCTCCGGCACCGGCACGAGCCGTACGACCACCTTCGTCGCGATCCCCAGCGTGCCCTCCGACCCGATGAACAGGCCCCGCAGGTCGTAGCCGGTCGGCTCGGGCCCGTGGCTCCCCAGCCACTCGACCTCCCCGCTCGCCGTCACGACCTCCATGCCGATGACGTGGTTCGTCGTGACCCCGAGCGCGAGGCAGTGCGGCCCGCCCGCGTTCTCGGCCACGTTCCCGCCGATCGTGCAGGCCTTCTGGCTGCTCGGGTCGGGCGCGTAGAAGAGGCCGTGCTCGGCCGCGATCTCCGAGAGGCGGATATTCGGAACGCCCGGCTCGACCGTCGCCGTCCGCTCGACCGGGTCCACGTCGAGGATGCGGCGCATGCGCGCCGTCGCCAGCACGACGCCCTGGCGCGTGGGCACGGCCCCGCCGCTCAGCCCCGTCCCCGCCCCGCGTGGCGTGACCGGCACGTCGAGAGCGTTGCAGGCGCGTACGACGCCCCGCACTTCCTCCGTGTTCGCGGGAAACACGACCGCGTCCGGCAGCGACCGGTCGATCGTGCCGTCGAGCTCGTACACGAGCAGGTCCTCGGGCTTGTGCAGCACATGCTCGCGCCCGACCACCTCGCGCAGCGCCTTCAGCAGCTCCGCGCTCACGCCTCTGCCTCCTTGCATTCCCGGCAGACGCCGAAGATGGCGAAGTGCTGGAGATCGGCCTGGAAGCCGAAGTCGCGCCCGACCTCCTCCGCGAGCCGCTCCAGGTAGCGGTGGTCGAGCACCTGCATCCTGCGGCAGCTCGAGCAGATCAGGTGGTGGTGCGCCTCCCCCGCCGACCATTCGAAGAGCAGGTCATCCCCGCCCATGTCCGTGACGGTCGCGAGATGGAGGCGCTTCAGCATCTCCACGGTCCGGTAGACCGTGCTCAGGTCCACCATCGGGTAGACCGTGCGAACCTCATCGGCGATCTCGGCGGCGCTCAGGTGCCGTCCCGCGTGGCGCAGCGCCGAGGCGACGAGCAGCCGCTGCGGGGTCACGCGGAAGCCCGCCTCCCGCAGGGTGTTCGCGGTCTCCTGTTCGCACGCCATCGGACACGTCTAGTCTACAACCGCGCCCGGGGGTCTCCGGGGTGAAGGGGGTGGTGGTGGCTGGCGTGACCTACCAGATGCCCAGCGCCATCTTGACGTCTTCGCTCGCCATCGTGCGCGGATCCCAGGGCGGGTTCCAGACGATCTCGACATCCACGTCCTCGACGCCCGGCAGGTCCTTCACCTTCGCGTAGACCGCGCCCCGGATGATCGGGCCGAGCGGGCAGCCCGGGCTCGTGAGCGTCATCTTCACGTTCACCGTGCCCTCGTCCCACTCGATCTCGTAGACGAGCCCCAGGTCGACGATGCTCATGTCGATCTCGGGGTCCTTCACCTCGCGAATGCGCTCGCGCAGCTCTTCGTCGGTCGGTCGGATCTTCGTCTCGGTGTCTGCCATCTCACCCTCCTTCGGGGGCCGTCGCCGGTTCGCGTTCGTCCATGTTCAGGGCTTCGCGCAGCACTTTCCAGCAGAGCAGGGCGCACTTCACCCGTACGGGGAACTTTGCCACACCCTGCAGCGCTTCGAGATCGCCGAGCGCCGGATCGGGCTCGGCCGCCTCCACGAGCTGCGCCTCGAAGAGCTGCATCACCTTCCGCGCCTCGCCGATGGTCCCGCCGCACACGCGCTCCGTCATCATCGAGGCGCTCGACTGGCTGATGGAGCAGCCCTGCCCGCGGAACGCCATCTCGCAGATCACGTCGCCCTCGATGGCCACGTCGAGCTCGATCTCGTCGCCGCAGACGGGGTTCGCGCCCTCCGCCTGGTGCGTGGGCGCCGCCAGCGTCCCCGCGTTCCGGGGACGCCGGTAGTGATCGAGGATCACCTCGCGGTACAGCTCGTCAAACTGCGGTTCGGCTCTCGACAAGTCCAAATACCCGTTTCACCTCGTCGAGCGCCTCGATAAGCGCATCGACTTCGCGTTCTTCGTTGTAGAGGTAGAAGCTCGCCCGGTTCGTCGCCGGAACGCTCAGGTGGCGCATCAGCAGCTGCGCGCAGTGGTGCCCCGCCCGGATCGCGACGCCGTACGCATCCACGATCGTGCTGACGTCGTGGGGGTGCGCCCCCTCGACCTCGAAGCTGACCGCCCCGCCCCGTGCCTCCACGTCGTGCGGACCGTGAACCGTGATGCCGCCCGACCGCTCCAGCGCCTCGATGGCGTAGGCCGTGATGCGCTTCTCGTGTGCGCGCACCTCCGCCATGCCGAGGTCGCGCAGGTAGTCGAGCGCCGCCCCGAACGCGATCACGTCGGCGATGTTGGGGGTGCCCGCCTCGAACTTGTGCGGCCCCTCCGCCCACGTCGAGCCTTCCGGCTTCACGATCGCGATCATCTCGCCGCCGCCCAGGAACGGCTCCATCTCCGCCAGCAGCCCCGGGCGCGCCCAGAGGACGCCCACGCCCGTCGGCCCCAGCATCTTGTGCGCGGAGAACGCGAACACGTCGCACCCCAGCTCCTCGACATCGACCGGCAGGTGGGGCGCGCTCTGCGCCCCGTCCACGAGCAGCAGCGCGCCCGCCGCCCGCGCCATCTCCGCGATCTCCGCGATCGGGTTGATCGTCCCGAGCACGTTCGACATGTGCGTGACGCTCACGAGCTTCGTGCGCTCGCCGATGAGCGAGCGCACTTCGTCGAGGTCGAGCCGGCCCTCGGCGTCGATGCCCGCGTAGCGAAGCCGCGCGCCCGTGCGCGCCGCGAGCAGCTGCCACGGCACGATGTTCGAGTGGTGCTCCATCAGCGTGAGCACGATCTCGTCGCCCTCGCGCAGGTTCGCGTCGCCCCAGGCGCGCGCCATCAGGTTGATGGACTCGGTCGTGTTCCGCGTGAAGACGATGTCCTCGGCGTTCGCCGCGCCGATGTGGCGCGCCGCCTTCTCGCGCACGCCCTCGTACGCCTCCGTCGCCTCGACGGCGAGCGTGTGGATGCCGCGGTGGATGTTGGCGTTCTGCGTCTCGTAGTAATGCGTGAGCGCCTCGATGACCGCCCGCGGCTTCTGCGTCGTGGCCGCGTTGTCGAGGTAGACCAGCGGGCGGCCGTTCACCTCGCGCCCCAGGATGGGAAAGTCCTTCCGCAGCCTGGCCGTATTGATGCTCATGCGCCCGCTCCCAGCGCCTGCAGCTTCGCCTCGACGAGCGCGCTCAGCTCACCGCGCACCCCCTCGGCGTGACCGCTGCGGTCGAGCGGTTCGCCCAGGAAGCCCCGCACCAGCAGCCCCACCGCCCCCTCCCGCGTCAGCCCCCGCGACTGGATGTAGAACAGCTCCTCCTCGTCCACCGGCCCCGCCGTCGCGCCGTGGCTGACGCGCGTCACGTCGTTCGTGAGGATTTCGAGCACGGGGTCGCTGTCCGCCTTGGCCGCGCGGCTCAGGAGCAGGTTGCGGTTCTCCTGGTTGGCGTCGGCGCGGCGCGCCCCCAGCCCCACCTTCGTGAGCCCGTAGTACACCGCCCGCGACTGCTCCCCCAGCGCCGACTTGATCAGCAGGTCGCTGCGCGTGTCCTCGGCCACGTGGTCCTGGACCGTGTAGAAGTCCGTGTGCTCGGCGCCCGCGCCCACGGAGATGCCGTAGATCTCGCTGCTCGACCCGCGCCCCTCCAGCGACGACGTGATGTGGCTCTTCACGAGCCGCCCGCCCGTCACCAGGCTCAGGCTGCGAACGTCCGCATCCCGCTCCGTGAGCGCGCGCTGCTCCGCGAAGACACGCGTCCGCGCCCCCCAGCGGTGCAGCGACGTGTAGCTCACGACCGCGCCCGGCCCGACCAGCAGCTCGATCGCCGGCAGGACCGCGATCGGCTCGTCGCTCGATCGGTACTCCTCGATCAGCGTCAGGCGGCTGTTCGCGCCCGCCACGATGAGCGTGTGCGGCGCTGCCAGCGCCCCTGCCTCCGTGAACTCGCGCGTGAGCCGCACCGGCTCCGCGACCTCCGCGTTCGCCTTCATCTCGACGAGCACGCCCCCGCGCAGGAAGGCGTAGTGGAGCGCCGTCAGCCGGTTGCCACCGACCGCCACGGCCTCGCCCAGCCGGTCGAGCGCGCCCTCGTGTGCGTCGGAGAACGCCGTCAGCGTCAGGCCGTCGGCCCCCGCGCCCTCCACCGTGAAGGATCCGCCGTCAGCGCCCGGCGGCGCGAAGCCGTCGAGGTTGAGCGCGGCCGGGTCGACGTACTTCCAGGGCCGGTCCAGCGCCGGCGAGGGCATCGTCGCGGTGTCGAGCGCCGCCGCTCCGCCCGCGCGCAGCGCCGCGACGGCCGCGCCGTCGCCGAGCGCCTCGCCGAGGGCGCGGCTCGCCTCGGGCGTGAGCGCGGAGGCGGTGGTGCTCGGGGCTGATGTCATGCGGTTCGCACTCCTGTCGGCGCGCGGTACGCGAGCGGCTGCCGTCTCCGGCTCCGCTTCGCGCGGCGCGCGTCCGTCTGCCGGTCTAGCCGATCGCGCCTTCCATCTGCAGCTCGATCAGGCGGTTGAGCTCGACGGCGTACTCCATCGGCAGCTCCTTCACGATCGGCTCGACGAAGCCGTTGACGATCATCTTCGCGGCGGCGTCCTCGCTCAGCCCTCGGCTCTGCAGGTAGAAGAGCTGCTCCTCGCTCAGCTTCGAGACGTACGCCTCGTGCTCGATCGATACGTCCGGCGCGTCCACCTCCATCGTCGGGTAGGTGTCCGAACGCGATTCCTCGTCGAGCAGCAGGGCGTCGCAGCGCACGCTCGAACGCACGTTGTCGCACCCTTCGTAAACCTTCAGCAGACCGCGGTAGCTCGTGCGCCCGCCGTCCTTGCTCAGCGACTTCGACACGATCGTCGAGGTCGTGTCGGGGGCCATGTGGACCACCTTGCCGCCGGCGTCCTGGTGCTGTCCCTCGCCCGCGAACGCCAGCGAGAGGATCTCGCCGTGCGCCCCCGGCTCCATCAGGAACACGCTCGGGAACTTCATCGTGAGCTTCGAGCCGAGGTTGCCGTCGACCCACTCCATCACCGCGTCCTCGTAGGCCGCGGCGCGCTTCGTCACGAGGTTGAAGACGTTGTTCGACCAGTTCTGGATCGTCGTGTAGCGGACGCGCGCGCCCTTCTTCACGATGATCTCGACGACCGCGCTGTGCAGCGAGTCGCTGCTGTACACCGGCGCCGTGCAACCCTCGACATAATGAACCTGGCTGCCCTCGTCCGCGATAATCAGCGTCCGCTCGAACTGGCCCATGTTCTCCGTGTTGATGCGGAAGTAGGCCTGCAGCGGGATGTCGACCTTCACGCCCTTGGGCACGTAGATGAACGACCCGCCCGACCAGACCGCGCTGTTGAGGGCGGCGTACTTGTTGTCCCCCGGCGGGATCACCGTGCCGAAGTGCTCCTTCACGATGTCCTCGTACTCGGCCAGCCCCTGGTCCATGCCCAGGAACACCACGCCCAGCTTCTCCAGGTCCTCGCGGATGTTGTGGTACACGACCTCGGAGTCATACTGCGCGCCCACGCCCGCCAGGAACTTCTTCTCCGCCTCGGGAATCCCGAGCTTGTCGAACGTGTCGCGGATGTACTCGGGCACGTCGTCCCACGAGCGCTCATCGCGATCCGTCGCCCGCACGAAGTAGTGGATGTTGTCGAAGTCGATCGTCTCGAGGAGGTCCGTGCCCCAGGGCGGGTTCTCCATCTCCAGGAAGCGCTCAAGCGCGTCCAGGCGGAAGTCCCGCATCCACCGCGGCTCGTCCTTCATCTCCGAGATGGTGCTCACGATCTCGGGCGTGAGCCCCTTGTTCGCCTTGAAGAGCGCTTCCTCTTCGTCGTAGAAGCCCCACTTGTAGCCGTCCTCGCGGACCAGTGTTTCCGGTGTGGAGGTCATGGCTCGTCTCCCTCAGGCCGTCGAGGCGGCCGCTTCGATGGTGTCGTACCCGCTCTCCTCGAGCTCGTGTGCGAGCTCGGGACCGCCCGAGCGCACGATGCGCCCGTCGATCAGCACGTGTACGAACTGTGGCTGGATGTAGTTGAGCAGCCGCTGGTAGTGCGTGATCAGCAGCAGGCCCATGTTCTCGTTCATCAGCGCGTTCACCCCGTCCGCGACCGTCCGCAGGGCGTCGATATCGAGCCCCGAGTCCGTCTCGTCGAGCACGGCCATGCGCGGCTGCAGCATCGCCAGCTGCAGCATCTCCGCGCGCTTCTTCTCGCCGCCGCTGAACCCGTCGTTCAGGTAGCGGCGGGCGAAGTCGCGGTCCACCTTCAGCAGCTCCATCTTCTGGAACAGCTCCTGGCGGAACTCCCGTACCGGAACCTCCTCGCCGCGGACGGCGTTGACCGCCTGCCGCAGGAAGTTCACGACCGTCACGCCCGGAACCGCCACGGGGTACTGGAAGGCGAGGAAGAGCCCCTGCCGCGCGCGCTCGTCCGGGGCCATCCCGTCCAGCGCCTCGCCCAGGAATCGGATCTCGCCGCCCGTCACCTCGTAGCGGGGGTTGCCCATGAGCGTGTTCGCGAGCGTGCTCTTGCCCGAGCCGTTCGGCCCCATGATGGCGTGTACCTCGCCCGGGCGGATCGTCAGGTTGAGCCCGGTGAGGATCTCGTTGCCCGCCACGTTGGCGCGCAGCGCGTCGATTTCGAGAAGCGGTGCTTCGCTCATGCGTTTCCTTCGGGGGCGTCGCTCACAGCGGCCCCTTCGTGTTCAGGTTCGGTATTCAGCTGCACGCGGTACTCGCAGCAGGACGAGCCGTCAACGATACGCTCGATCTGCTCGACGTCCTTGCCGATCAGCAGGCTGATCGCCTGCCGGTCGGCCTCGCAGGGCAGCGGCGAGAGCTCCGCCGCCTGCGGATACGGGCAGCACGAGTTGACGAGGTGGAAGCCGTCCGCCTCCGCCCGCCACGTCTCCAGGATGCCCTCGCTGCGAAGGCTCTCGGTCACGTGCTCGACGAGGTCCTCGCCCTCCTCGGACCCGGCCACCTCGTCCCGGTGCCGCTCCGCGAGCGAGGCCGCCACGCCCGTGGCCACGGCCTCGTCGATGTGCTCCTTGCCCAGCCACCCCAGGATGCGCGCGAACAGGTCCGCGTAGGCGGGCGGCGCTTCCCCCGCCCCCTTCTGCGTGGGGTACCAGCTCAGGTAGGGGCGGCCCGTCGCCTGCTTCACCGGACGCGATTCGATGAGCCCGTCCGCGCGCAGGTGGTCGAGGTGGCGGCGTACCGCCGCCACCTTCACGCCCAGCGCTTCCGCCAGCTCCTCGACGCGCGCGCCGTGGTGCTCGAGAACGTGCTCGAACACGCGCTCGCGGGTTCCGTGCAGGTGCGGTTCCATGCCTCGATCGTAGGTCGGGCGGCCCTCAGGGGCAAGGGTTTTTCCACGCTTTCGTAGAGAAAATTTCTCCACCCTCCTGTAGCGAAAGTGCCGGCCTGCCGCTACGGCCGGTCATCCCTACACTCTGCACCATGCCGAAACGCGCGCTCGCCCTCGCCGCCGTCGTGTTGCTCGTCGCCTGTGGCGGCGGGAACGGCGACGCCCCCGCCCCCGCAGCCACCCCCACCGACCCCTCTCCCACCTCCACCTCCGTTCCCGACACCGCGACCCCTACCCCCGCGACCCCGACCCCCACCCCGCGCGCCGGCCCGCCCGCCCCCTGCTCCGGCCCCGAGCCGCCCCTCGCCGGCGCCCCCGACTGGCCCCACCCCAACTACGACGCACGCGGCAGCCGCGCCACCTTCAGATCGACCATCACCTCCGGGAACGTCAAGGAACTCGAGGTGGCCTGGCGCTACGAGCTCCCCAGCGGCGGCGCCTTCGGCATCGTCGCCACCACCCCTATCGTCTCGGGGGGCGTCGTCTACCTCGGCGACCTCCAGACCAACGTCCACGCCATCGACCTCGAGTCCGGCAACCGCCGCTGGATGATCGACGTCGAACAGTGGGTATACGGCCCCAGCGGTGTCGCCGTCAGCGGCGGCTGTGTCTTCTCGAACCTGGGCGGCCATTCGATCGCCGCCTACCGCGCCCTCGACGGCGAACGCCTCTGGAGCACGTATCTCCTGGGCGATGGCGGCGCCGTGAACTTCCAGCCCGTCGTCGCCGGCGGGACCGTGTTCGCCGCCACCAGCTCCCTTTCCCAGCCCGGCGCCCGCGGCGCCCTCTACGCCCTCGATCCCTCCACCGGCGACATCCGCTGGTCCTTCAACACCATCCTCTCCGAGGATGTCTGGGGGAACCCGGAGATCAACAGCGGCGGCGGCGCCTGGTACCCGCCCGCCCTCGACTTCGACGCGGGCGTCTCCTACTGGGGCACGTCGAACCCCTACCCCTACCCCGGCGTCGAGGGCTACCCCCTCGGCTCCAGCCGCCCGGGCGACAACCGCTGGACCAACTCCATCCTCGCCGTCGACATCGCCACCGGCGAGCTGCGCTGGGGCGTCCAGCACATCCCCCACGACATCTTCGACCGCGACGCCGTCCTCACCGGCATCGCCACCCTCGACGACGGCGCCGAGGTCATCATCAGCACCGGCAAGCTCGGCCGCGTCTTCGGCCTCGACCGCGACGGAGCCGTCCTCTGGGACACCCCCGTCGGCATCCACCAGAACGACGAGGTCACCGAGTTCGAGGGCGAGATCGAGGTCATGCCCGGCAACGCCGGCGGCGTCGTGACCCCCATCGCCATGGCCGAGGGCGTCGTCTACCTCGTCGTCGTGAACGCTCCCACGAAATACCTGCCCGACGTTCCCGAGGGCGTAGGCACCAGCCTCAACGTTCACCCCAGCCAGATGGTCGCCATCGACGCACGCAACGGCGACATCCTCTGGGAAACCGACCTCCCCGGCGATGCCTTCGGCGGCGCCACCGTCGTCAACGACCTCGTCTTCACCTCCGTCATCACCGGCGTCATCCTCGCCCTCGACCGCGAGACCGGCGAGATCGTCTGGGGCCACCAGGCCGCCGGCGGCATCAACGGCTGGCCCGCTGTCGCGGGCGACACGCTTCTCGTCCCCGTCGGCTTCGGCGACCCCGGCTTCCTGCTCGCGCTCAGGCTCCCGCGCTGAGCGCCCCCAGCGCCTCTGCCCACCGCGGCCCCACCCGCTCCCACCCGAACCGCCCCGCCGAGGCCCGCACCGCCGCCCGCTCCCCCTCGCCCGGTGGCGACAGAATCGCCTCCCGCGTGAGCGCCAGCAGCTCCGCCGCCTTCTCGTAGAGACACCGCTCCTGCAGGGCCTCCGGCACGAGCGCCGGGTAGTTGTAGCGGCGCGGCGCGATCGGCAGGCACCCGCACCACATCGCCTCGACCGTCGAGATGCCGAAGAACTCGTGGCGCGTGCTGCTGATGCTGATGTCCGCCTCCCACAGCAGCCGCGCGTACCCCTCCCGCCCCTCCACCGGCCCGAACTGCACAAGCCGATCCCCCAGCCGCTCCGGCAGCTCCTCCATCGCCGCGCTCGGGTTGTCGCCCCGCTCCCCCGCCACCGCCACGCGAAAGTCGCGCCCCTCCTCCGCCAGCGTCGATACCGTCCGTACGAACGCTTCCGGCGACTTGTCGAACTCCCAGCGGTGGTTCCACAGGATCAGCGGACTCCCGCCCGACCCCTCCGCCTCCGCGCCCTCCCCCAGCGACGCCAGATCGACCCCGACCGGCAGTACCGTGCTCTTCCCCCGGATCGCCTCGATCCCGCCGGCTGTCAGCCAGTTGTTCGGCTGCCGCTCGAGCTGCTCCAGCGCCCCCAGGAAGTCCTGCCGGTGGTACTCCGAGTTGAACGCCACGCGGTCCGCCACCAGCGCCGACAGGTAGTTGATCTGCCCGAACCACGAGTTCAGCTTCGTCCCCCGCAGCCGCGGGTACGTCAGCTGGTTCTCGTGCATGAACAGCAGCACCGGCGTCCGCTCGAACCGCGGCCGCGTGAGCGCCAGGAACGCCGGCAGATCCAGCATGTCCGACACCAGCAGGAAGTCGAACGACCCCTCCGCCTTCGCCGCTTTCGCCGCCAGCACCTGCGCCCCCAGCCGCATCCGCCGCCGCCACTCCCGCCCCGGCAGCGTCAGCAGCTCGAGCTCGTGCCCCCCATGCGCCACCAGCCCCTCCGCGAACGCACGGTGACTCCCCCCGAAGAACGGCTCCACGAACAACCCGCGCGCCATGCGGAAAGGCTACAGGTCTTTGAGTCGCCGTCGCGGCGCTCTGATAGGGTTCCCGGCGGCAGCGGAGGCAATGCGTGAGCGAAGAAGACGACGTTTTTGGTGCGATGAAGGAGTCGATATTCGACTCGACTGGCTTGTGGGCCTACCAAGCAAGTGCCCGGACCGGGGAACGGCACTGGGGCCTTTACGCCCTTAGCTTCAAGGAGGCTGCTGATGGTCTCGTGAATCATGCTCCAGAAATCGGACAAGATTTTGTGGTCTACCCCGTGATGTTTCTCTATCGACACTGCCTTGAGCTTCAGATAAAGCACATACTATTGGAGTGTCAAAGGTATCTGGGGCGCGGTCATGAATTGAGTGATGACCTAAAGAGTCATGACCTGAACAAGAACTGGAACACTCTCAAAGGCCTTCTCGTAGAGCTTGAAGAGGATTGGGGACTGTATGACCCGCCTTCTGCCAGCTTCCCTGATGTCGATGGAAGGATTGCAGAGTTCCACAGACTTGACCAGTCATCCTTCGGCTTCCGATACCCCGTGGACAAGAAGGGTCAGCCCTCGTTGAAGGACTACCCTTCCGAAGGAAGTCGGTTTGACTTGGCCCAGGTCGGGACCGTCGTTGGCGACGTATATGACTGGCTCTCGGCCGTTAACGACATGCTCGACCACTTGCACTCCGCCGGGCCCTGACGCCATGCACAAAGGCTACAGGTCCCCGCGCTCCGCCAGCTTCTCCACGATCTCCAGCAGCTCCCGGTCGCTCTCGTTCACTTCCTTGTACTGCGAGACGCAGTAGCCCCCGTACTTCTCCACCAGGTACCAGTCGTCGTCGATGATCACGTCCGGCTTCGGGTCGACCCGCGGGTGCTTGTCGAAGCACCCGTCGACCCACTCCGAGAGGCCGTGCCGCTCCACCGTGCGCTCGCTGTAGAGCTGCCCGCCCGCTGACCACACGTAGATGCTGTGTCCCGCGCCCTTCAGCCGCTCCATCGCCTCGTGCGCTCCCGGACGCAGCGAGCTCTCGTCCTTTGTCGTGTAGACCAGCGTGTGGTCCACGTCGAAGTAGACGTTCAGGGAGCGGGTCGCGTCGGTCATGGGGTGGGCGCTACGCCTCGGCGATCGTCAGGCCCCACACCGGCCGGTAGCGCCACGTGCGGATGCCCTTGTAGCGGATGCCGTGCTTCCGGCAGAGCCGCTTCGCCTGCTGCACCTGCCCCGCGGGCACGTACAGCAGCAGTTCGCCCATCTTCGAGAACGGCAGCCACTTCTTCTCCGCCTGCTCGTCCGTCATCGTGTCCGCCGTCTCCACCTGCGCCACGAACTGCAGCCACTGCCCCGGCCGCCGCACGACCACGATGTCCGGGTAGAGCGGCTCGCCCTCCCATTCGCCCACCGACATGGACGGCTCGGGGTCGTTCAGGAGCGTCTCCAGCTCCGGGTGGTCCTCGTTCGGGTAGGGGAACCGCGTCTGCGCGATCTCCGCGACCGTGCCCGTGTGACGCTGATCCCGCAGCTCCTTGACCGGCACCGGCGGCTCCTTCCCTACTCCAGGATGACGAGGGTCTCGCCCTCGGCCACCTGCGCGCCCTCGCTCACCGTCACCTCTTTCACGGTTCCGGCCTTGGGCGCGTTGATCTCGTTCTCCATCTTCATCGCTTCGAGGACGAGCAGCAGTTGACCCGCTTCCACGGCGTCGCCCGCCTGCACCTCGATCCGGAGCACCTTACCCGATAGCTGCGCCGCCACGCCTCCCGGCACGTTCGAGACCGCCGGCGCGCCGCCCGCCGCCGCGCTCGCGGCCCTCGGCGTTGGCCGCGCGGGACCGCCGCCCAGCCGCCCCTCGTACTCGAGCGTGAACGGCCGGTGGTCGACCTCGATCGCCATGCCCGATTCGCGCGCGTCGTCGGGGGGAAGCGCCACGCGGTAGCTCACCGCGCCCGCCGTCACCGTGTCGTACGCGTCGCCGCGCGCGATCGTGACGGGGAACTCCTCGCCGTCCACGACGACCGTGTCGCCGCGTACTTCGACCTCGTAGGTGCGTCCGCCGATCGTGACCGTCGCCATCGCTACCGCATCTGCCTCATGCGCCCGAACTGGCGCCACGCCGCGCCCGGCGCCGCGCCGTTCTCGGAAGGAGCCGCCGGAACGCCGCGCGCCCCTGCCGCCGGCCGGTCCTTGATCGCCATCGCGCCCACGACCGCCGCCACGAGCTCGCGCTCGGGGCCGCCGCCGTCGCGCCGCCACTCGAGGAACTTCTTCGCCGGCTGCGGGAACATCACGTACGAGAGCACGTCCTCGGGGGTCTCGGCGAGGTCGCCGATCTCCTCCTTCGCGCTCTCCAGCTCCGGTTCGAGGTCGTCCGCCGGACGGTGGTCGATCTGGGGCACGTCGCCCAGGACGAGGTCCAGCACGCCCTTCGTGATCGGCTCCGCCGTCGCGCCGTAGAGGCCCTGCGCGAGGTTGCGCGTCTCCTTCGTGACGACCCCGTAGCGCTTGCCCGTCAGCACGTTCAGAACGGCCTGCGAGCCCACGATCTGCGAGCTCGGCGTCACCAGCGGCGGGTAGCCGAGGTCGGCGCGCACGCGCGCGTTCTCCTCCAGCACCTCGCCCAGCTTCGCCTCCTGGCCCTGGTCCCGCAGCTGACCCACGAGGTTCGAGATCATGCCGCCCGGAACCTGGTGCCGCAGCACGCCCGCGTCCACGCCGAGCAGGTTGCTCTCGTGCTTCCAGTACTTCTTCCGCACGCCCCCGAAGTAGTCCGCCGTCTCCACCAGGTCGTCGAGCGCGATGCCCGTGCCGTTGTCCTCGTCCTCGCCCAGCGCCGCCACGAGCGTCTCCGTGGCCGGCTGCGAGGTGCCCCCCGCGAGCGGGCTGATAGCCGTGTCGATCGCGTCCGCGCCGGCGCGAACCGCCAGCAGGTACGCCATCTCCGAGTAGCCGGAGGTGTCGTGGCAGTGCAGTTGCAGCGGAACGTCGGGATGGTCGCCCTTGATCCGCGTCACCAGCCGCTCCGCCATGACCGGGCTCAGCAGCCCCGCCATGTCCTTGATGCAGAGCGAGTCCGCGCCCATCTCGACCAGCCGGCCGGCCAGCGTCCCGAAGCTCTCGACCGTGTGAACCGGGCTCGTCGTGTAGCAGAGCGTGCCCTGCACGTGGCCGCCCGCGCGCTTCACGCCCTCGAACGCCGTCTCCAGGTTCCGCGTGTCGTTGAGCGCATCGAAGATGCGGAAGATGTCCATGCCGTTCTCGACGGCGCGCTCGCAGAACTCGAGCACGACGTCGTCCGCGTAGTGCCGGTAGCCGACCGCGTTCTGGCCGCGAAGGAGCATCTGCGTGGGCGTGTTCTTCAGCCGCGCCTTCACCTCGCGCAGCCGCTCCCACGGGTCTTCCAGCAGGAAGCGCATGGCCGTATCGAAGGTCGCGCCGCCCCAGCACTCGATGCTGCCGTAGCCGATGGCGTCCATCCGCTCGAGGGCGGGAATCATGTCCTCGGTGCGCATCCGCGTGGCCAGCAGCGACTGGTGCCCGTCGCGGATGGCGGTCTCGGTGATGCGTACCTGGCCCATGCTCGGCGAAGTCCCCTGCCGCCTGGATCGGCGGCTTTGCGGCTCTACGTGAACACTATCACAAGCCCCCTTGCGGGCCAGCGTGAGAAGGCTGCTCGGGCCTGTTCCCTAGAGCGGGATGTTGCCGTGCTTCTTCGGCGGGTTGCGGTCCGCCTTGTTCCGCAGCATCTCCAGCGCCGTCACGATCTTTCCGCGCGTCTCCCGCGGGTCGATCACGTCGTCGACGAAGCCCCGACCGGCCGGGATGTACGGGTTCCCGAAGCGCGCGCTGAAGTCTTGCGCCAGCTCGTCCCGCTTCGCCTCCGGGTCGTCCGCCTCCGCGATCTCCCGCCGGTTGATGATGCCGACCGCCTGCTCCGGACCCATCACCGCCACCTCCGCCGCCGGCCACGCGAAGTTCATGTCGCCCCGCAGGTGCTTGCTCGACATGACCAGGTACGCCCCGCCGTACGCCTTCCGCAGCACGACCGCGATCTTCGGCACCGTCGCCTCGCTGTAGGCGAACAGCAGCTTCGCCCCGTGCGTGATGATCCCGCCGTACTCCTGCGAGGAGCCCGGCAGGTACCCGGGGATATCGACCAGCGTGATGATGGGGATGTTGAAGCAGTCGCACGTGCGCACGAAGCGCGCCGCCTTGCGGCTCGCCTCGATGTCGAGCACGCCCGCCAGGTGCATCGGCTGGTTCCCCACGAACCCGACCGTCTGCCCGCCCATCCGCGCGAACCCGACGACCACGTTCGGCGCGAAGGTCTCGTGGATCTCGAAGAAGTCGGCGTCGTCCACGATGCGGTAGATGATGTCGCGCACGTCGTAGGGCCGGTTCGGCTCGTCCGGCACGATCGTGAGGAGCTCTTCCTCCGGCTCGTGCGTCGGGTGCTCGGTGGGGATGAAAGGCGGGTCCTCGGCGTTGTTCGAGGGCAGGTACGAGAGCAGCCGCCGCACCTCCGCGAGCGTCTCCTCCTCCCCCTCGATGGCGAAGTGCGCCACGCCCGAGCGCGTCGCGTGGATGGTCGCCCCGCCCAGCGTCTCGTGGTCGATCTCCTCGCCCGTCACGTTCCGGATCACGTCCGGTCCCGTGATGTACATCTGCCCCGTCCCCGAGGTCATGAAGATGAAGTCCGTGATCGCCGGGCTGTAGACCGCCCCTCCCGCGCAGGGTCCCATGATCACGCTGATCTGCGGCACCACCCCGCTCGCGAGCGTGTTCATCGCGAACATCTCGCCGAAGCCGCGCAGGCTCTCCGGGCCGTCCTGGATGCGCGCCCCGCCCGAGTCCTGGATGCCGATGATGGGCGCCCCCGTCATCAGCGCGAGGTCCATCACCTTCAGGATCTTCTCGCCCACCGTCTCACTCAGCGAGCCGCCCGACACCGTGAAGTCGTAGGAGAACAGGTACACCGGACGCCCGTCGATGCGCCCCCACCCCGTCACCACCGCCTCCGGTCCTCGATCGGCGCCGCGCGGCCGCACGAGCGCGTCGACCTCCTCGAAGGTGTCCTCGTCCAGCAGCAGCTCGATGCGCTCCCGCGCGGTCAGCTTGCCGCGTCCGTGCTGCGCCTCGACGCGGCGCTCGCCGCCCCCGGCGCGGGCCTCGTCCTTCCGTTCGTTCAGCTCCGCCAGGCGCTCCTGCACGGTCTTTGTCATCGCTTGCTCCTCAGGGCCCTTCGCCCGCGGATTGGTGGCGTTCCTCGCCCGTGGCGCGGGGCGCGCGCGCTCGTCTTCGGCATGTGGTTGGTGGAGACAGGGGGAGTCGAACCCCCGACCTCAGCATTGCGAACGCTGCGCTCTCCCAACTGAGCTATGTCCCCACGGCCTGCCGCGATCGTAGGGACGGCCCTCTCGGGCCGTCAAATGAGCGCGCGCACGAACCACCGACCACCGATCACAGACCACCGGCCACAGGGGTAGGGAGGAAGGGGTGGGGAACGCTACCGGCGGCGGGAGGAGCCTCGGCCGATGCGGTAGCTCGTCTCTCCGGTGAACTGGCGCTCTTCGCCGCACTTCTTGCAGCGACCGAAGGTCAATTCGCCTCTTGGTGGGTCCAGGATCCAGTGGTGGACGCAACTGCCTACGACTTGAAGCGACTCGGCCTTCGCCATCGCCATCCCCCCTCGACTGGGTATCGGCGCGCAACCCCCGGGACACACCCCGCCCGTCCGGCCGCTTGCCTCAAAGACGGCTTCGAGTCTAGCGGGCGTAAAGATGCCTTTCAACGTTCTTATGACGATTCGTCACCAAGTGATAGCTCGTTTGTGATGCGAAGCACCCCCCAGGCGACATCCACCGCTTCCACAACCGACGCGATCGCCGGTATCAGCGTCTCCCCCGACGGCCCCTGCACGACGTACACGTCGTTGGCGCCCGTGCTCAGCACTTCGCTCACGTGTCCCAGGCGCTTCCCGTCCTCCCGCACCACCTCCAGCCCCACGATGTCCGACACGAGGTAGGCGTCCGCCTCCAGCATCAGGTCCTCCTCCGCCACCTCCAGCAGCGCCCCGCGCGCGTCCTCGACATCCCCCCGCCGGCCCAGCCCCTCCAGCCGCAGGAGCACGCGCCCCCGGTCCCAGCGGACCCGCTCGATGCGACGCCGCCGTCCCAGCAGCCAGACCTCGCCCTCCGGCTGAAGGTTCGGAAGCTCCGGGTTGAAGGGCGCGACCCGCAGCTCGCCCGTGTTGCCGTGCGGACGCAGCACGCGTCCGACCGCGACGAAGCCTTCGCGGGGCTCGGTGGGGCCGCCGGGGTGGGAAGGGGGAGGCTGCGCCGCGCTCGCGGTCAGTCCCCGATCTCAAGGCCGACGCGCACATCCTCGCGGATGGCCGCCACCTTGATCAGCGAGCGCATCGCCGTCGCGATCCGCCCGTCGCGGCCGATCACCCGTCCCACGTCGTCATCGGCCACATCCAGGTGGACGATGATGCGGCCGTGATCGTCGTGCTCGGTCACGCGAACCTCGTCCGGCTCGTCGACCAGCGACTTGGCGATGTACTCGATCAGGTTGGACATCATGGAAGCCATGGTTAGCTCTCCGCGCTCTCGGCGGCCAGTGCGGGCTCGGCTGCGGCCTCGCTCTCGGCGGCCGGGGCCTCTGCTTCGGACTCGGGTGCGGCTTCTGACTCGGCGTCCGCTTCCGGCTCCGTGGCTGCCGGAGCCTCCGCGGGAGCCGCCCCGTTAAGAATGCCGGCCCGCCGCAGGACCTTCTCCGCCGCCTCCGAGGGCTGCGCGCCCTTCGAAAGCCAGTGGCGCGCCCGGTCCGCGTTCAGGTCCGACGCGGGAGGGCTGGCGTGGGGGTCGTACGCGCCCAGCGACTCAAGGAACCGGCCATCGCGCGGAAAGCGCTGATCGGCGACTACCACGCGGTAGTACGCCTGTCCCTTCTTCCCTACACGTCGCAACCGGATACGCAGCACTCGCCGTTCCCTCTCGTCTCGCTGCCCGCGATGCTACCCCACGTCCCCACTACGCGCCCGCATCAGCGCACGTGACAGTTCATGGGAGAGTGGGGGAGCGAGCAATGGCGGCTACACTATCGCGGCCCGTGGCGGGAACGCCTGCCTCTCGTAGGGGCTTGCGATCGGGCGCGTCCAGCGTCTTTCGTGTTCGTCAAGCAGGAACGGTACTCCCCTGCTAGGGGGCCCAGTCGCCTGTACGAATGGAGCTAGCAGCTATGTCTCAGAGAGTCGTCGTCTATGCCTTGGGAGTCGCCCTCATAGTCGCTTTAGCGGTCGGCGTCACGGTGCTCAGTGCCCTCGAGAATTCTCGCTCTCAGATCGTCGAACTCTCGGTCTGGCAGAACACCGACGATCCTTCGATCGTCTACGTGAACGCTCGCGTCGACGGCGGGAGCTGGGTTGGAGCCCAGCGCGTCGAGTTCGAGGGCGCCTTGTCACAATATCGCTTCGGGAGCCTGACCCTCGATGTTCCCGTGCCCTCACCTGTACCGGAGCCGTCACCGAGTTCAACTTCGACCCCGTCGGTGGTACCGGAAGAGGACTGCGATCCCGACGGCGCCTCTGAGCCCGGCGAGCCCATCGAGCCCGGGGAGTCGTGCCCGCCGGACACGTCCACTCCGACGTCGACCACGACGACCGCAACCGAGGAGACTTGCGATCCCGACGACACGTCAGGTGAGCCGGGTGAGCCATCGGAGCCTGGGGAGTCCTGCCCGCCGGACGATGCTGCTTCGTCGGGGGATACGTCGGCTACGTCCACTCCAACGTCGACCCCGCCAGTCGCAACGGAGCAGGCCTGCGATCCTGGAGAAGGGTCGGATGAACCGTCGGAGCCTGGGGAGGGGGAGGGCTGCCAGCCCGGCGGCCGCGCCCCCTAGCCCAGCCCCGGGATCGCCGGCATCTTGCCCGTGCTGATCTGCTTCGCCAGCTTGCGCGCCTCGAAGAACTGCTTCAGCAGACGGTTCACGTCCGCGGGCATCGTTCCGCTCCCCGCCGCGATCCGCCGCCGCCGCTTCCCATCGATGCGGTCCGGGTGGCGGCGCTCCCACGGCGTCATCGACAGCACGATCGCCTCCGCGTGCCCGAAGTACGACTCGTCCAGCGCGTCCACGTTCAGCTGCGACTTGATCGAGTTGAACCCCGGCAGCATCTGCACCAGCTGCCCGATCGGCCCCATCTCCCGCACCTGCCGCAGCTGGTCGACGAAGTCCTGGAGGTCGAACGAGCCCTTGCGCATCTTCTCGTTGAAGCGCTCCGTGTCCTCTTCCCCCATCGTCTCCTTGGCCCGATCGATCAGGCTGAGCATGTCGCCCATGCCGAGAATGCGTCCCGCCAGCCGGTCCGGGTGGAACGGTTCGAGCGCGTCCGTGCGCTCCCCCACGCCGATGAACTTGACAGGCACCTCCAGCACCGAGCTGATGCTGAGCGCCGCCCCGCCCCGCGCGTCCCCGTCGAGCTTGGTCAGGACTACGCCCGTGATCTCGACCTGCTCGTGGAACTCCTTCGCCGCCGTCACCGCGTCCTGCCCCGCCATCGCGTCCGCGACGAACAGCACCTCCGTCGGATCGAGCTGCTTCCGCAGGTCCGCCACCTCCGCCATCATCGTCTCGTCGACGTGCAGCCGCCCGGCCGTGTCGACGAGCACGTGCGTGACCGCCGTCCGTCGCGCCTGCGCCATCCCCCGCTCGGCGATCTCCCCCGGCTTCGCCCCCGTCCCTTCCTCGTAGCAGGGAACGTCGATGCTCTTCGCGAGCGTCACGAGCTGCTCGACCGCCGCCGGCCGGTAGATGTCGCAGGCGATGAG
Organism: Tepidiformaceae bacterium; assembly: GCA_965203115.1. Lineage (GTDB taxonomy): Bacteria > Chloroflexota > Dehalococcoidia > Tepidiformales > Tepidiformaceae > UBA2991. The sequence goes on from OZ241859.1 coordinate 1,815,174, forward strand.
GAAGGGGCGCTTGCCGTCGCTCTTGAGGCGCGCCGCCAGCTTCGCCGCCGTCGTCGTCTTCCCCGACCCCTGCAGGCCCACCATCAGGATCACCGACGGCGGCTGCGAGGCGCTGGCGAGATCGGCCGCCTCCCCGCCCAGGATCGCGGTCAGTTCGCGGTTGACGATGTCGATGACCTGCTGCGCGGGCGTCAGGCTCTTGAGCACGTCGGCGCCCAGCGCCTGCTCCCGCACCCTCGACGTGAACTGCCGCACGACGCGGAAGTTCACGTCCGCCTCGAGCATCGCCAGCCGCACGTCACGGAGAACGCGGTCGAGGTCCTCCTCGGTGACGGCGCCGCGGCTCCCGAAGCGCTGGAACGCCCCCTGCAGCTTGTCGGTCAGCGCCTCGAACATGCCGTCGAGTGTACCCCGAGCCGAAGTCTAGAGGCCGCGCTCCACGAGCATCGCGCTCAGGTCGCTCAGGCGGCAGGCGTAGCCCCACTCGTTGTCGTACCAGGCCGCCACCTTCACCAGGTTCCCACCGACCACGTTCGTCGAACGCCCGTCGACGACGCTCGATCGCTCGTCGCCCTTCAGGTCCATCGAGACGACCGGGTCGTCCGTGATGCCGAGGATGCCCTTCATCTGCTCGCCCGCCGTCTCCGCCACGATCGCGTTGACCTCTTCCTTCGAGGTCTCCTTCTCCGTCAGCGCCACGATCTCGACGATCGAGACGGTCGGCGTCGGCACGCGGTAGGCGAGTCCGTCGAGCTTGCCCTCGACCTCGGGGATGACGAGGCGCAGCGCCCGCGCCGCCCCCGTCGAGGTCGGCACGATGTTGAGCGGCCCCGAGCGCATCTCGCGCGGGTCGCCCCCGCCCGCCTGGTCGAGGATCTTCTGCGAGCTCGTGTAGCTGTGGACCGTCGTCATCTGGCCCTTCACCAGCCCGAAGTTATCGACCAGCACCTTCACCACCGGCGCCAGGCCGTTCGTCGTGCAGCTCGCGTTCGAGATGACGTGGTGCGAGGAGGGGTCGTAGCGCTCGTCGTTCACGCCCAGCACGACCGTCAGGTCCTCGTTCCTGGCCGGTGCGCTGATCACGACCTTCTTCACGCTGTCGCGCCGGTGCGCCGCCGCCTTCGTCGCGTCCGTGAAGAAGCCGGTGGACTCGATCACGATCTCCGCGCCCACCTTGCCCCAGGGAATCTGCCCCGGATCGCGCTCGCTGAAGACCGTCACGACCCGCCCGTCGACGGCGATGCCGTCCTCGGTCGCGCGCACGTCGCGGTCCCAGGGACCGTAGTTGCTGTCGTACTTCAGCAGGTTCGCGTTCGTCTCGACGTCGACCAGGTCGTTGATCGCGACCACCTCGAGCGTGTCGCCGTGGCGCTCGCTGATCGCCTTGAAGACCTGCCTGCCGATCCGTCCGAAGCCGTTGATTCCGATCCTGGTAGCCACCGTGTACCCCGTTGTGTTGAGAAGGTGAGTGAAGCCTAGCCCCCGTTCGGCGCAGGCGATAGCCCGACCGCCCCGAGCCCCCACAGCAGCACCTTCGCCGCCTCCGCCGGCCCCGCCAGCTCCGCCCCGCCGTCCCCGTCCGCCACCGGCGACCACCCCGCCCGCAGCCCCACCAGCCCCATCCCCCGCGCCGCCTCCACGTCCCCCGCCTCCGCCCCCACGAACACGCACCCCTCCGCCTCCCGCCCGAAGTACGAGAGGCACTCCGCCGCCCGCGGCCCCACGTCCCACGCCTCCCCCTCCGGCGTCGCCGAGAGCACCGTCAGGAAGCGGTCGACGCCCGTCGCCTGCGTCTGCTTGAGCGCGACCGCGTGCGGCAGCCGCGAGATCGCGCCGATCTCGATGCGCGCCGCCCGCACCTCGTCGAGCGCCATGCCCGTCCCCTCGAACACGAGCAGCCGCTTCATCGCGCTTCGCCCCGCGATCCGCTCGCACAGCTCCTCCGCCCGCCGCCGCTCCTCCGCGTCGTCGAGCACGATCGCGAGGCTGTCACGCCAGGGCCGGCGGTGGTACTCCTCCACGAGCGGCCGCGCGTCGATGCGCCGGTTGGCGACGCTCATCAGCGTCTCCTCGAGCGTGTACCGCCACGCCGGGCGGCTGTCGATGAGCGTCTCGTCGAGGTCGAAGATGACCGCCCGGTAGGCGGGCTCGAACGTGCGCCCGGAGGTCACGTTCCCTACGAGTCGCCGGTGAGCGCGGCGAGGGCGGCCTCGTATTCGTCGGGCGTGTTCAGGTCGAGCAGGCAGCGCTCGTCGCTGGCCACGTCGACGATCTCGCCGGCGTGCGCTTCCATCACGCCCCGCAGCCCGCGCTCATCCTCCGTCGCGGCCAGCAGCTCGCCCCGCAGCCGCCCCGCCACCACCACGGGATGGCCGTGCCGGTCGCCGTGCGCCGGACGGGTCGCGCTCGCCGCCGCCGTGTGCCCCTCGATGACCGACCGGATGAGGTCGGCCGGACGCGGCTGGTCGACGTTCAGGAGCACGATCGCCGAGGCGTCGGGGCTGACCGCCTTCGCCCCCGCCCGCAGCGACCCCGCCCGCCCGAGCTGGTAGACGGGGTTCAGGACGCTCCGGTAGGTGAGTCCGTGCAGCTTCCGGTGGATGTCGTCGGCGCGGTACCCGAGCACCACCACCACCTCATCCACCCCCGCCTCCTGCAGCTGCCGGATCTGGTACCGGATGAGCGGCTCCCCACCCCAGTCGAGGAGGGCTTTCGGCTGCCCCATGCGCGTGGACATGCCCGCCGCCAGGAGGATGCTCGAGATCATGCTGGTCGCGCCCCTTTTGCGTGCCCGCAGTCTAGGCGCGGCGCGCGGTTCGGGCGAATGCCCGAGCCTGCACTGGCGCAGTGCAATGGCATATGACAACGTATGCCTGCGGGGTGACTGTGCCAAAGGTTCGGGAGGCAGTCCGCTTGGTAGAACGCGACGGCTGGCGGTTGGTGAGAACGCGCGGCAGTCACCGGCAGTTCCACCATCCGACCAAACCGGGAACGGTTACCATAGCGGGGCGGATGAGCAAGGATCTTTCACCGGATACATGGGCCAGCATCCTCAAACAGGCCGGTCTGAAGCGGAGAAACACGTCATGACGTACACGGTGATCATCGAGAAGACGGGCAACGGCTACTCCGCCTACGTGCCCGACCTCCCCGGCTGCGTCGCGGCCGGCGATACGCGCGAGGAGACGGAAGCGCTCATTCAGGAAGCGGTGACCTACCACCTGGAGCTGCTCCGCGAGAGCGGCGACCCCGTACCGGAACCGGAAGCCATCGCCGCCCTGGTCACGGTGTAGAGACGAACGCCGGACCTCGGAGCGCTACATCGGCTGGACGCCGCGCTTCTCCACCACCACATCCCCCTCGATGTGCGCCTGACAGGCGAGCCGCAGCCGCGGATCCTCGATCGAACGCACGCCCCGCTGCCGGATCAGGTTCTCCCGCTCGTAGCGACCCATCGCGCTCAGCCGCCCCACCCCCGAGATGACCTCCATCGCGCAGTTCGTGCACTCCCCGATCTTGTCGCACCCGATCGGCCAGAAGTACCCCTCGGCGTTGACCGCGTCCATCACCGTCTCGCCGTGAGGCGCTTCGACTTCGATTCCCAGCGGCTCGACCCGAATCCGTGGCATGGCTCCAGCTTACTCCCCCTCGACCCAGACCCCTTCGACGGGTACGTCGATGGCCGTATCGCTCCAGAACGCGCCGTTCGGCGCGGACGCCGGCCGCGGGTCGTGCGGACCCGCCCGGATCGCGTCCAGCGCCTCGCTCAGCGAGGTCGCGAACGCGACCGGCGCCCCGATCCCCTCCGCCACCTCCGCCACCGTCATGCTGTCGAGGAAGCGCTCGCCGAAGTAGTCCAGGCTCGTGCGGGGCAGCAGCACCAGGTCCGCCTCGACTCCCGCCAGCGTCCGCACGTAGTCGCCCCCGCTCAGCAGCCCGCTCACGTTCACCCGCGCCCCGAAGAGCGTGTTCGTCACCGGATGGACGCTCGCCGCGACGCCCGTCTCGGCGGCGAACTCCCCGGTCAGCCGCGTCAGCGTCGGCCCGATGAGCGTCCCGCACGCGATCGCGACCCGCCGCCCCGCGAGCCCGGTCGCGGGCCTCGCCCGCAGCCGCCGCCGGAGCCGCGACCAGTCGTCGAGCAGCGTCCGCACCATGCCGATGCCGTTCTCGTATTGCGGGAAGCCGTCGTACCGCTTCGCGGCCGGCGCGGGCCGGCCCGCCGCCAGGTAGTACTCGTCCGCGCACTGCACGACGCTCGCGCCGTGCGCCTCCTCGCAGGCCCGCTGGAAGCGCCGGATGGTCGCGATCAGCGAGCGCGCGAAGTCGCGCTCCGGCGCCACAAGCTCGATCCCGTCCCGGTCCCGCGACCACTCCTCCAGCCGCGGACTCGCCCCCACCGGCACCACCGAGACCGTCTGCACCGTCGGATACAGCGCCGTCAGGTCCCGCAGCGAGCGCTCCAGCGCCTCGCCGTCGTTCACCCCCGGGGTCAGCACGATCTGCGTGTGCGCGAGCAGGCCCAGGTCCCGCAGCTGCTCAAGCTGCGCCACCACGTCCGGCGCGCGCTCGTTCCCGAGCAGCTTCCGCCGCAGCTCCACCTCCGTCGCGTGAACCGACACGTTCAGCGGGCTCAAACGCTGCTCCTCGAGCCGCGCCCAGTCGTCCTCCGTCAGGTTCGTGAGCGTCACGAAGTTCCCGTGCAGGAAGCTCAGCCGGTAGTCGTCGTCCTTCAGGTAGAGCGGCTTGCGCAGGCCCTTCGGCAGCCCCTTCAGGAAGCAGAAGAAGCAGGTGTTGTTGCAGACCTGCACGCCGTCCCACGTCGCCCGCTCGAACGCCATCCCCAGGTCCTCGTCCGGGTCCTTCTCGAAGACGATGAGGTCCTCGCTGCCGTCGGCCTTGCGGAAGCGCGCCGTGATCTCGGGCTCGGCCGCATAGAACTGGTAGTCGACCGCATCGCGCAGCACGCGCCCGTCGATGGCCATGATCGCGTCGCCGGGAACGATCCCTGCCGCCTCGGCCAGCGAGCCGTGGAGGACGGACGAAACGACGCCGCCCTGCGGCTCCTTCACGCCGCCTCGGCCTCGTGCTCGAGCCGCAGCGCCTCCAGCTCCTCGCGGATGCGCTCCGTCAGCGCCTCGACCTGCTTCCCCAGCGGCCCCTCGCCCCGCTCGACGGGGAACGGCTTGCCGAACCGAATGGTCAGCGTCGGGCGGGGGAACAGGTTCCCCTTCTTCCCCAGGCGGTTCGTGTTGAACACGCGGCAGGGAATGATGGGCGCATTCGTGCGCAGGGCGATCAAGGCCGTCCCGCCCTGCAGCGTCCCCAGGCTGCCCGTCTTGCTGCGCGTGCCCTCCGGGAACATCCCCAGCAGCTCGCCGTTCCGCACCACTTCCTCCGCCTTCCGCAGCGCCCGCCGGTCGGAGGCGCCCCGGTAGAGCCGGATCGGATTCCACCCGACCACGAAGGGCGTGAGCACGTACCGGAACAGCTGCTCCTTCGCCATGAAGCGGATGCGGCGACGGCGTGGCGCCATCGCGATCGCGAGCATCATCGGGTCGACGTTCCCGAGGTGGCTCGACGCCAGGATCAACGCCCCTCCCGGGATGTTCTTGCGCCCCACCACCCGCCACCGCGCCATCAGCAGCAGGATCGCGTACGAGGTCCACACCGACCACCAGTAGAAACAGGGCACGTAGATCGCCCACAGGAACCGCCCGACTGCCTTCATCTCGACCGCTCCTCTATGGCCTCTATCGCGACCTTAATCATCGCATCGGCGTCCAGTTGGCCGGTATCGATCACGATCGCATTGTCGGGCACGACCAGCGGGCTCGTCGCGCGCGTGCTGTCGATCGCGTCCCGCCCGCCGATGTCGCGCCCCGCCTCGCTCGCCGTCTGCCGCTCCCCCCACTCCGCCGCCTGCTCCCCCCGCCGCCGCGCCCGCACCTCCTCCGAGGCCTCCAGGTAGAACTTCACGGGCGCCTCCCGCAGCACCACCGAGCCGATGTCGCGCCCCACCAGCACGCACGGTCGCTGCGCGGCGAACAGCCGCTGCTGCGCCACCAGCTCGCGGCGCACCCCCGCGATGGCAGCGTAGTCGCTCACCGCGCCCTCGACCTCGGGCGTGCGCAGCAGGCCGGTTACGTCCTCACCGAGCAGGTGCACGCGCGTGTCGCTTCCCTCGAACGCCAGCCGCAGGTCGCCGCTCCCCGCCAGCGCCTCGCAGGCGTCCGCATCGCTCGCCGGGACGCCCGCGCGCTGCGCCGCCAGCGCGATCGCCCGGTACATGAGCCCCGTGTCCAGCAGGACGTATCCGAAACGCTCGACGAGCGCCCGCGCCAGCGTGCTCTTGCCCGAGGCGGCGGGCCCGTCGATGGCGATCGGATGTGGGGGCTGCGGTTTCATCGGCGGTTCGGCGTCGGCTGTCGACGCCGGCGCCATGCTACCGCGCTCTTGCGCTTCCGCTCGCTTTGCCGCGCCGTACAGCGCCTCGACCTCCTCCTCCGTCAGCTCGCGGCTCTCGCCGGACGCCAGCGTCCCCAGCGCCAGCGGCCCGATGCGGATGCGCCGCAGCGTCACCACCCGCCTCCCCACGACCGAGAGCATCCGCCGGATCTCGCGCTTCCGCCCCCCGTGCAGCGTGACCAGCAGCCAGCGCGCGTCGGGCCGGTCGGGCGAGCCGCCCGGGCTCACGACCCGCACGGAATCCGCCTTCAGCCGCTCGCCCTCGTGGCGAACGCCCCGCACCAGCCGCTCCCGCCCGCGCTTCCCCAGCGGCTGGTCGATCGCCACCAGGTACTCCTTCGAGACCTCGTGCCGCGGGTGCGTGAGCAGGTCCGTCAGCGTCCCGTCGTTCGTCAGCAGGATCAGCCCCTCGCTCTCCAGGTCCAGCCGCCCGACGGGACGGAGCGTCGCCCCGGGGATGTCCACCAGCGACGCGACCGTCGGCCGCCCCCGGTCGTCGCGCACCGCCGAGAGCACGCCCGCGGGCTTGTTGAGCGCCACGTAGCGGTAGCGCTCCCGCAGCACGGGCTTCCCGTCGACCGTGATCTCGTCCTTGTCCGGGTCCGCCCGCGCCCCCAGCGTGTCGAGCGTCTTGCCGTTCACGGCCACCCGCCCCGCCACGATCATCGCCTCCGCCGACCGCCGCGACGCGACCCCCGCGTTCGACAGGATCTTCTGCAGCCGCTCAACCGCCACGCCGCCACCCCCCGGGCCCCGTCCGCCACATGCCCCTGAGCGTCGCCACCGCCAGCACCGCGCTCACGCCCGCCACCGCCCCCAGCGCGATCCACGGCGCCGGACCGCCCGGCTCCCGCTCGAACCGTGTCGGCAGGGGAACCAGCGTTGGGGCGGGCGCGGCGGTCGCGGCTGACGTCATCGCGACCGGAGTGGGTGTGGGCGCCGCCGCCGCCTCGACCGGCGACTCCGCTCCCGCCGGCGTGGCCGTCGCCGCCACGGGCGGGAGCGCGTTCCGGCCGCCCGGCGATGGGCGCAGCGTCTCGGCCCAGCGCTCCGCCCCCGCGACGCCCTCGTGGGCGCGCGCTCCCAGCGTCGCGCCGGCGCCGGCAACCGTGGGCGGTGAGTCGAACACGTCCCTATTCTCCCCAAACGACAGCGCATCGACGACTTCGCCCTCCGGAGAGAGCAGCCGGACGGCATCCCCGGCGTTGTTCAGGCCGTTCCCGATGGCCCCGTCCGGGACCCGCACGATCAGCGCATTCACCGGCAGCACCGCCGCCTGCGCCGCCACCACCACGAACCCGCCCGGCGGCACCTCCACCGCCGGCAGCGGGTCGACCGAGTTCGCGTCGCCGATCGACCACCCCGCCGTGCTCACGACCACATCGGCCGTGTTCACCAGCTCGACCCACTCGTAGTCGCGGTCCACCCCCGGCTCGACCGGATCCGCCAGCACCTCCGAGAGCCGCAGCGCGGCCGGAGCCGACGCCTGCGCCGTCGCGGCCTCCCCGCGAACGGCGCTCGCGGTCGCGAGAGGTGTGGCGGCGGGCGTCGGCGTGTCTCCCCCAGGAGTCGCGGTCGGTGTCGGCGTGGGCGTCGAAGTGGGTGTGGGCGTTGGCGTAGGTGTCGGAGTTGGCGTGGGTGTCGGAGTTGGCGTGGGTGTCGGAGTTGGCGTGGGAGTGGGGGTAGGTGTTGGGGTAGGTGTGGGAGTCGGAGTTGGTGTCGGCGGGGGCGCTTCCCCGACCCCGAACCACGCGTCGTCGAACAGGACCATCCCCGTCCCATCCCGTCCCGGCTGGTACATCAGCCGCAGCACCGCCGACCGCGCCCCCTCGGGCGCCTGCGCCGGCCCCACCGCGAGCGCCGTCCACTCCCGGCTCCCCGACCGCTCCCCCGTGACCGTGTGCAACTGCCGCCCGCTCCCGTCCCCCGACTCGTACCACGCGATTCGCAGGTACGCCTCCCCCCGCCCCGTCACCATCCGCGCCCACGCGATCGCCTCGTACCAGGCCCCGCCCTCGACCGTGACCGCCTGCCAGAGCCACTTCGTCGAGGTCGTCGACGACTGCAGGAGGACCGCCCGCTCGCCCGTGAGCGGCAGCGCCACCACCCCCAGCCCCCCGCCTCGTCGCTGCCACCCCACCGGCCGCCCCTCGCGCGCCTCCTCGAACCCTCCGTTCGAGAGCCCCTGCCCGATCGGAGGCGGTGTGGGGGTGGGCGTCGGCGTAGGCGTAGGCGTAGCGGTGGGCGTTGGCGTCGGGGTTGGGGTGGGTGTTGGCGTCGGAGTGGGTGTCGGGGTTGCCGTTGGGGTTGGGGTGGGCGTCGGAGTTGGTGTCGGGCGTGCCGTGATCGGGCGCGCGGTGACCGGAGGGGGAGCCGCCACCTGCACGACCTGCAACCCCTCGCACCGTGCCGCTCCCGTGACCCGCACCGTCACCTCGTAGAGGGCCGCCCGCTCGGTGGCCGTCACGGTCGCTTCCAGGAGCACGGCGCTCCCGCCACTCCCCGAGAGGTTCCTCATGTCTTCCTCCCGTGCGTCCCCGACGCGCGCCCCCCGCTCGTCGAGCATCGCCAGCGTCAGCCTCGCCGTCTGCGCCCCTTCCCCCGGGATCACCGTGACCGACGCGCGGTAGGTCGCCCCCGGCGCCGCCACGCCCGTCATCCCCCCGCAGCCCCGCGTCTCCTGGCCCCGTGCCGGACCGCCCCAGTCCCCGCCCAGCACGACGACAGCCGCGATCGCGGCCGCAACCACTGCCGCCGGCAGTTTTCGGGAGAGCAACGGTTGAGCCTAGCATAATCGGCCCCGCCACAGCGTTGACACCTGCCCCACCGGCCCGAACAATGCGGCCCGGTCCCTCTGGGAACTACGCCCCTCCGGACCCGCTCCGGAAGGCGATTCTGAGCAACCGAAGGAGCCCCCCCAATGAAGGCCGCAGTCATGTACGGCGTCGACCAGCCCCTCGTCATCGAGGACGTCGAGCTCGACGAGCCCCAGGCCAACGAGGTCCTTATCCGCACCAGCGCTACCGGCGTCTGCCACTCCGACCTCCACTTCATGGAGGGCAAGTACCCCATGGCCTGCCCCGCCGTCCTCGGGCACGAGTCCGCCGGCATCGTCGAGAAGATCGGCGCCGACGTCACCAACGTCCAGGTCGGCGACCGCGTCGTCGTCGCCTTCGTCGCCTCCTGCGGCTTCTGCGATAACTGCGTCCAGGGCCGCCCCTTCATCTGCATCAACACTAACCGCCTCGGCCGCCAGGACCGCCTCAGCATGGGCGGCCAGGTCGTGACCCAGTTCGCCGGCATGTCCGCCTTCGCCGAGCAGCAGCTCGTCAGCGCCACCGCCCTCGTCCACGTCCCCGACGACGTGCCCATGGAGGCCGCCGCCCTCGTCGGCTGCAGCGTCATGACCGGCGTCGGCGCCGCCACCAACACCGCCCGCGTGCAGGCCGGCCAGACCGTCGCCGTCGTCGGCTGCGGCGGCGTCGGCCTCAACGTCATCCAGGGCGCCGTCGCCGCCGGCGCCTCCCGCGTCATCGCCGTCGACATGCTCGAGAACAAGCTCGCCGCCGCCCGCGAGTTCGGCGCCACCGACGTCGTCGACGCCTCCCAGGGCGACCCCGTCGAGGCCGTCAAGGGACTCGTCCGCGGCGGCGTCGACTACGCCTTCGAGGCCATCGGCCTCGTGCAGACCGCCGAGCAGTGCTTCGAGATGGCCAAGCGCGGCGGACGCGCCGTCATCGTCGGCATGCTCCCCTTCGATTCGCAGGTCACCATCCCCGGCGCCGCCTTCCTCCAGGAGAAGGGCATGATCGGCAGCTTCTACGGCTCCACCCGCCAGACCTACGACATGGCCTGGCTCATGGAGCTCTACCGCCAGGGACGCCTCAAGATCGACGAGCTCATCTCCCGCCGCTACGAGCTCGGCGAGATCAACGAGGCCTACGACGCCCTCAAGGCCGGCGAGGTCAACCGCAGCGTCCTCATCCTCGAAAATTGAGGAGAGCGCGCGGTTACCACCGCGCTGAGTGGAGCGCTCGCCGCTGCGCGTCTCGCTGAGGAGAGCGCTCGGCGCTTCGCGCCTTGCTGAGGAGAGCGGCGGCTCCGCCGCCTGAGTGGCAGTGGTTAGTGACTAGCGCGCATTGCACCGCCTGCGCCCCGGCCAGACCGTTCACCGACCACCGACCACCGACCACCACCAGCGAAGCTCGCGCCCCACGCCCCCACTCAGCCGCCCGCAGGGCGGCGCTCTCCTCAGCGAAGGGCCGGCGAAGCCGGCCCAAGCGCTCTCCTCAGCCGCGTGCCAACGCGGCGCTCCACTCAGCCCCGCGCAGCGGGGCGCTCTCCTGGCCGAAGGCAGCCGGCGCTAGCCGGAGACGCAAGCGAGCACCGGACCGTAATCCGGCAGCTCCACCACCGCCGGCGCCGTCTCGATGTGCGCCACGTTCCCCTCGCCGTCGACCACGACGACCACGCGGTTCGCCATGTTCATCCCCGGCAGCAGCACGCCGTACGCCTCCGCCGTCGCCCCGATCGGGTTGAAGTCGCTCAGGACCGGGTAGCTCACGCCCGTCTGCTGCGACCAGGCCGCCAGCGTCCAGGTGTTGTCCGTCGAGATCGCGACCGTGACCGCGCCCTCGAGGCTCCCCAGCTGCTCCTCGATGATCGGGAGCTGGTTGCTGCACACCGGCGAGAACGCCGCCGGCACGAAGTTGATGACAACCGTCGACCCGCGATGGTCGCTCAGCTTGAACGGCCCCGGATCGCCCATCGGGTTCTGGGGAAGCTCGAAATCGGGGGCCGCGTCGCCCACCTTCAAAGTCGCCGTCTCAGACATATCCACGCCTCACGTTGGAATTGGAGCCGCGATCGTACGGGCTGGCGCAAGGGCGCGCTAGGCGGGGGAACGTTTGCTCATCTCTTCACAAGCACGAGGGGCCGATCGGCCGAGCGCAGCGTAGCAAGCCAAGCTGCGCGCAATCCGATCACACGCGTACGCGCTTGCCTTTTCTCCCGGATTCGCTAACGATGGAGGTCCGCCTCCAACGACACGGCGGTGGAAGGAGGTAAGGCCGACGCCACGCAATAGCAAGCAGACGTCGAGGCGACCAAGGACTTGACGAGCGAGCGAACTGACAGATATCACGGGAAGGCTTCCAAATCCCGAGTCCTGCGTGGGTACCAGCGCAAGGGCAAACTCTTCATCCCTCCCCTCCTCCAAATCCCAAACACAGAGGAAAGTACGTGGCTGGATGACCGACTGCCCGAATTGATCTGGATGGCCTTACTAAACCGGATGTGTGGCCTCACCGCAGGCACGTCTTTAGCCATAAGTCTCGCGAAAGCGGCGGCTATGCTTGCACCCGGAAGGGATGGTGATTTCGGCGAAGGTGCATTCGGCGCGGTAAGCGACTACGCGTCCCTGACGGAGGAAGAGCAGGCACTTATAAGAGAAGCCCTACGCTCCGAGGGCGTGCTGCCTAAGATTAGGCTCGCTTTGGCGGCACTAATAGACCACTATCCCGACTGCCCGTTTGCTTTTCTTTCCGATCAGGCAGGAGCCAATGTTTCTGGTTCGGTGCTGGTCGACCTTAAGCAGGCAATTGCTGAGATCACTGACCGCACTAGCGCTGAGGCAACTTACATTATAACCACTTTTGTGTACATTCTGCTCATGAACGGTAAGCTGCAAGTCCCTCCCGGGTTGGGATTTGAAAACCTAGACGCTGTCCGGGACTACCCAGAGACCGAAGAGTCACAAAAGGTCGCAGCTATGGTCCGATCAATTTCGCTCACATTTCTCAACAAGGACAAGTCTTCATCGTGGGGAAAATCTTTCTGGACTCGAGGACGGACTCTTGAGCCCTGTGGGGTCAAGAAAAGTTGAGTACTAGCATGACTGAAGAGGAATTTTGGCAGGCCATCGAGGTCTTCATAGAGCACCTAAGTGCTCAGGTGGACAGAAGATGGGATGTCTGGGGACGAGGGCCGGAAAGTCGATACGTTCACGAAGCCGTTGGCGGTTTGCTAGCGCGCCAAGCCACGCTTGCCACCCAATTGGCTGCAAGCCCAACGATCTGGAATCCCCATTTGGCGCCCATGGTCCTCCGCTCGATGGTTGAGAATTGCATGACGCTTGCGTGGATTTTGAAAGAGCCGGAGGAGCGAGCTAAGCAATTTGTGGACTACGGACTGGGCCAGGCAAACTTGGTGTTGGAGCATATGAAAGAGGACATAAGGGAAACTGGCGAAGACCCCGACACGAACGAGTTGGTCAAGGCGATGGAGGACTGGCTCGACGGCGAACGCTATACATTCGCAACGGTGGTGAATGTAGGAAGTATGGGAGCAAACCTTCGAGAGATGGCAGAGGAGGCCGGATTGCTCGGGCTCCACCGCATCGACTATGCCCTTTGGAGCGGAGCAACGCACAACATGTGGCAGCACATTGTCCAACATAACGTTAGGCCCTGCGAAAATCCGCTTCACGGCTACCATCGGCTTCCAGCAGTCGCGACTCCCTCGGGTGGCAGCGAAAGTGAGTACCTTTGGCGAGCAGCCGACTATGTTGATCTGGCGCTCTCCTGCTTTGATGAGGCCACGGGCACCGAAGTGGACATCCCTACCGCTATCCAAGTCCTACAGCGAGAGTTCTCAGAAAGAGCCTCCCCGTCCTCCTCCTAGGCGGTACTGCTGCTTGTAGATATGGAATTGCTGCCTACCCCACTATCTCCGCGAGCCGTGCCACCAGGTATTCCTGCGGCCGGTCGCCCTTGAGCCGGTTGCAGTGACCGCACAGGAGCTGGAGGTTCTCGATGTGGTCCGTGCCCCCGCGCGATCGGGGGATGACGTGGTCCACCTCGAAGTGCCGGAACTCGAAGTGCGACCGGCAGCCGCTACAGCGCCCCTCCTGCTCGCCGTACAGCACGTGCTTATTCTGTCGGTAGTTCCTCGGCGCCTCGATGTCGGTGCGTTGGGGGATGTCCGCGCGCGTCGTGACAAAGCCGTGGTGGAAGAGGTCACCGAGCGCGCCGCGCAGACGTAGATTCACCAGTTCGACGGCCTTCTCGGAGAGGTCGATACCAACCCACTGTCGGTCCAGCATCTCAGCCGCCACGCATGCGGTCGCACAGCCGCAGAAGGGATCCAGCACGACATCGCCGGGCTTCGATGACGCCTCGACGATGCGCTCCAGCAGAGCAAGCGGCTTTTGCGTCGGGTACCCGACGCGCTCCTTTCGGCTGAGTGTCGGCGTCACATCTGTCCACATGTCCTGCAGCGGGACGCCAGGCATTTCGTCGAGGTAGCGCTTGTAATTCGGCATGCCCGATCTCGCGTAAACCAGCCGCCCCTGCTCCGCGAACTCCCCCATCCCCTCCCGCGAGTAGGCCCAGAAGCGTCCCTTGTATGGCGGCACGCCCTTGTACTCCCATCCCTCGCGCGGGTTCAGCCACTCGCTGTGGAGGTCCGCTTCCCACTCCCCGTCTCTTGGGCGTTTCACCCGCCACTCGTACTCGGTGTCACCACCCGGCCTAGCGGCGGTGAGGTCGCCCTTGCGGTAGAGCCTTCCCGTGCCCTCTTCCTTGTGCCGGTAGAAGTTCTCTACGTAATCCGCATCGTATTCGGTGTAGATCGGGTTCCAGGTCCAGGAGTTCCCCGCCGTGTAGTAGAGAAGTACGTCGTGGATCCTTCCGTGCTGACGGCGTCCTTGCTTCGTGTCGCTGTGAGCGCTCGTCCGCTTCCAGCTGATGTCGGAACGGAAACCGTCCTGCCCGAAGATGGCGTCCAGGAGAGCCTTGAGGTAGTGACCGGCGGTCGTATCGCAGTGGAGGTAAATGCTGCCCGTCGGCTTGAGCACTCGCCGCATCTCCAACAGCCGGACGGCCATCATCGTCAGGTAGGACTGCATCCCCCTCGAGTGTGTCTGCCCCGTCGTGTCGAGGAGGTAGGCGATAGCGGGCTCCTCGTCGGCGATGAGGCCCATCCAGGCCACGTCCAGGTCGGAGAGGCTCCATGTGTCCTTGAAGGCCGCGCCCGCCGCCTCGCTCCCGACGGGGGCTGCGTAGTCCTTGTTCGAATTGAAGGGCGGGTCCAGGTAGATGAGGTCGACGGTGTCGCTGTTCATCCCTCGCAGGATGTCGAGATTGTCACCCGTCCAGATGGTTCGGTTAGCCCAATTTGGGGGGGGGGGGTGACGTCCGGCATGCCCATAACCCCCACTTCAAGTCAATAGAATTCAGACACCAGAGCTATCTAGAGACCTAAAGGCGCTCTGGGTTCGGCGGACTATAGGTTCTGGGCACTATCACTGCCACCCGCCCCTTCCCCCTCCCATCCCCCCGGCCCCACCCTCCCCCGCCAAAGGCTGCCGCTGGGTCTGGACTACGGTGACGAGTCGTAGCACGGACGGGCCGGGTGGGACCGCAGCGCCCCGGATGCCGTCGGGGCGGGACGCGCCCGCGTATCATCCCCTCCCATGCCCCTCCTCCCCCTCGACGGCATCCGTGTCATCGACCTGACCTGGATCATCGCCGGACCCACCGCCACCCGCTTCCTCGCCGATTTCGGCGCCGATGTCGTCAAGGTCGAGCACGAGCAGGCCGTCGACCCCATCCGCCTCGGACGCCCCCTTATCGGCGATAGCCCCACCCTCAACAACTCCGGCTTCTTCAACTACGTCAACCGCAACAAGCGCAGCGTCCTCCTCAACGTCCGCCACCCCTTCGGCATGGACCTGCTCAGGCGCCTCATCGCCGTCTCCGATGTCGTCATCGAGAACTTCTCCGCTGGAACCCTCGCCTCCTGGGAGCTCGACTACCCCCAGATGCGCGACATCAACGAACGCATCATCTACTGCTCCATCTCGGGCTTCGGGCACACCGGCCGCGACCGCGACTTCACTACCTGGGGACCCACCGCCCAGGCCCTCGGCGGCCTCACCCTCACCTCCGGCCTGCCCGGCATCACCCCCGCCGGCTGGGGCTACAGCTTCATGGACCACACCGCCGGCTACTCCGCCGCCATCGCCATCCTCATGGCCCTCCACCACCGCAACCGCACCGGCGAGGGCCAGCACATCGATATGTCCCAGGTCGAGGCCGCCACTGTCCTCAACGGCCCCGCCGTCCTCGACCGCACCGTCAACGGCCGTAGCTGGCGTCGCGAGGGGCTGCCCCCTGGCAATCGCGCCTGGGAGCCCGCCGTCGCCCCCCACAGCACCTACCCCTGCGCCGGCGAGGACCGCTGGATCGCCGTCGCCGTCATGAGCGAGGCCGAGTGGGAGGCGCTCGTGCGCGCCATGGACGAACCCGCCTGGGCCCGCGACGCAAGGTTCGGGTCGAACGCGGACCGTCTCGCCAATCAGGACGCCCTCGACGAGCACATCGCCGCCTGGACCGCCGAACGCGACGACTACGACCTGATGGCCCTCCTGCAGGCGTCGGGGGTGCGCGCGGCCGTCTGCCAGAAGCCCGGGGACCGCGTCGAAAGCGACCCCCAGTTCGCCGCCCGCGGCTGGTGGCAGTCCCTCCCCCACCGCGAGATGGGCGACACCCTCCACGACGGCGTCACCCCCCGCCTGAGCGCAACGCCCGGCCTCCTCCAGCGCGCCGCCCCCCTCATCGGCGAGCACACGCGCGAGGTCCTGTCCGAGGCGCTCAACCTGTCCGAAGCGGAGATCGACGAGTTCGCGGAAGCGGGGGTGTTCATGTGAGCGGTCCCCTCGAAGGTCTGCGCGTGGTCGAGATCGCGGACGAGCTGGGGCAGTACGCCGGCAAGCTCCTCGCCGACATGGGCGCCGCCGTCGTCAAGATCGAGCCCCCCGAAGGCTCGTCCGCCCGCCGCGTCGGCCCCTTCGTCAACGACGAGCCCGGCCCCAACCGCTCGCTCAACTTCTGGTACCACAACACGAACAAGCGCTCTGCCGTCCTCGACCTCGAAGGCTCCGAACCGGACCGCGAGACCGCTCGCGCCTTCCTCGCCCGCGCCGACGTCTTCCTCGAGGCGCTGCCCCCCGGCCGCCCCGCCGCCCTCGGCCTCGACTACGACACCCTCGCTGCCGCCAACCCCCGCCTCATCCACTGCGCCCTCACCCCCTTCGGGCAGGACGGCCCCTGGGCGCACTACCGCGTCTCCGACCTGGTCGCGCTGGCTGCGGGCGGCCCCATGAACATGAACGGCTACGACCCCGAGGACGCCCCCGGCGCCCCGCCCATCCACGGCAAGGGCGACCAGGCCTACAACACCGCCGCCCACTTCGCCGCCATGGGCATCCTCACCGCCCTCGTGGGCCGCGATGCGAGCGGCACCGGGCAGTACATCGACTGCTCCATGCACGAGGCGCTCTCCTCCGCCACCGAGGTCGGCCTGCCGCACTGGCTCTACACGAAGACGAACATCATCCGCCAGACCGGCCGCCACGCCGCCATCATCCGCACCGAGCCCTGGATCCACCGCGCCCGCGACGGCAAGCACGTCCTCGTCTTCAACATCGGGCGCAGCAACGAGTCGTGGGGCAAGCTGAAGCTCTGGATGCAATCGCGCGGCTTCGGGTCGAACTTCGACGAGGAGCGCTTCGACGACCCCATGAACCGCATGGCCGCCCGCGGTACCCCCGAAGCGAAAGAGATCTTCGAGGAGGTCTCCCGCTTCATCCAGGTCCTCGATGCGGAGGAGGTCTACCGCGGCGCCCAGGCCTGCGGCCTCCCCTGGGGCACCGTGCGCTCCCCCGACGAGGCCGTCGACGACCCCCATCTGCACGACCGCGGCCACTTCGTCGCGACCACGGGCGAGGGGTTCGAGGGCGAGGCGCTCATGCCGGGCGCGCCCTACGTGCTGACCGCGACCCCCTGGGAGCTGCGCCGTCCCGCACCGAAGCTGGGCGAACACACGGACGAGGTGCTGGCCGAGCTGCGCGCCGCTACTCGGGAATGACCACTTCCTGCCCCACCTGGAGCGACTGGCAGGACTCCTCGTCGAGCCCGTTCGCCACGAGGAACGTCTGCAGCGGCAGGTCGTGGTCCTGCGCGATGGCCGCGCACGTATCGCCCGCCACGACGATGTAGGTCCGCCCCTCCGTCGGCCTGTCCTCCTCGTCGCCCGTTTCCGTCACTACGTTCGGGTCCGCCGGGGGAATGTTCAGGGTCTCGTCGACGTGGAGGTTCGTGCAGTCCTCATTGATGCGGGGGTTCGCCTCCAGCAGGTCGGCGATGGAGATGTTGTGGCGGGAGGCGATGGCCCCGCAGTTGTCCCCCGGCTGCACGACGTACGTGCGCGCGGGCGCCGGCTCGACCGCCACCGTCGTGGGGAGGGGATCGCCCGGGGGGTACACGTGCGGCGGGTCGATGCGGTAGGGGTCGCGCTGCTCGTCGGGGACGGCGGTGGGCACGCTCGCGGGGTCGGTCAGCGTCGGGCGGCCCTCCGGCTCAACCGTGTCGTCGTCGCCCCCGCAGCCCAGGAGGAGCAGGGAGAACAGGCAGGCTGCGGCGAGCGTTCGGGTGAGCACCGTGGGCCATGCTAGGTTCGCTACGGGCCTCCGGCAATCTCCGCCAGCAGGACGCCCAGCATCAGCGCCGCCGCATCCCCGATGCGATCGACCGCAACCGGCTCCACGAGGTCGATGACATCGGCGGGCGTGTGGATCAGCGAAACGTCGCCATCCGAGAAGAAGAGCACGGGCACGCCCTCGTCGACGAAGCTCGAGTGGTCGCTTCCGTAGCCCTCGGGCAGGGCCGATGCGTAGGCGGCGATGCCCGCCCGTTCGAGGATCGCCACCGTCCGCTCCACCAGCGCCGGCGTGCCGATCACCTCGACGGCGTCGCCCCTCGCGGTCACGTCGAAATTGATCATGAACGCGGGGAGTTCGCCGTTCTCGGCCATCCTGCGGGCGAGGGCGCGACTGCCGAACAGCCCCGACTCTTCCGCGCCGAAGGTGGCGAAGCAGAGCCCCTCGTCGAGCCCGTCGGCGGCGAAGATGCGCGCCAGCTCGAGGATGATGGCGACGCCGCTGGCGTTATCGACGGCCCCCGGCGATGCCGCGACGGTGTCGTGGTGCCCGCCCGCGAGGATGTCGCAGCGGGCGTCGTCCGTGGGCCGCGCGATCACGTTCATGGCCACGGGGCGCGCGGGCCCGATGCTGAGGCTGATCGTGGCCCCGTCCGCGACCGCCCGCGCCAGGCGATCCGCCTCGGTGTGTGCGACCAGCACGACCGGCATGGCGTCGCGGGCCGGAATCGGGAAGCCGAACAGACGCCACTCTTCGTGGTTCACGATCACCAGCCCCGCCGCCCCCGCCCTGGCGGCCGCCATGAAGGTGAGCCCGTCCCTGGGCTCGTCGCGGCTCCGCTCGACAACGGCGACGCCCCCACGCTCCGGTGCGTCTGCGGGAGCGTCCTCGCCGTAGGCCCGCCCCTCCGCCGACTTCTCCCCGGTTGCGTCGCTGTTCAGGGCCACACCGTCGATCGTTTCCCCGTCGATGGTCACGGTCGCGACCCGGAAGCGCGTCTCGTACGTGAACTCCATGACCTCGACCGCGTAGCCGTAGTCGCGGAAGGCATCGGCGATGTAGGCGACGGTCTCTCCGGCCGCGCTGGAACCGGACACGCGCGGTCCGATCGCCACGGCGAGCGTGCGCAGGTGCTCCATCGCCCGCTCGACGTCGTGGTCGAGGCGCTCGCCCGCGTCCGGAGGCGTGGCGCGTTCGGTCGGCGTGGGGTCGGCAGGGGTCGTCGTGGCGGGAGCCGCTTCGGATGTGGCGGGCGCGGGAGACGTCCCGTCGGACTCGCTACTCCCGCAGGCCGCCGCGAGCGCCGCAAGCAGCACGCCGGTGAGCAAGATTCGGAGGGTTGTCATGGGCCGATCGGGCGGGTGGAGGCGCAAGCGGCTACCGGCGGCGGCGAAACGCGCGCCTGATCCGCGCCAGCGCTCCGGGTGGCGGCGGCTCGTACTCGACGTAACGTCCACGCCAGTGCGCCCCTTTCGAGGCGGGCTGGGAGGCGGCCCGCGGCCGGCGCGGGCGCACGAACGACCAGATGAACGCCGCCACGAAGAGGACGACGCCCCCGAACGCGAGCCAGATCAGCGCGCCCCAGATCGCCGAGAGGATGAGCCCCGCGACCATCACGCCCGCTCCCGCGAAGAGCATGGATGCGGGCGTGGGGCCCTTCAGCCTGAACCCGAACGCGGCCACTGCCCGGGACGACATCGGCCGGCTCCGTCGCCGCCTGCGATCTTCCAGCGAGATCGGCTCCTCCCCCTGCTTGGGGGCCTCTTCTCCGAGGCGGGCCAGGATCTCCTCGATCTCGCGATCGATGCGGTCGGGCATAGCGCCTTCAACGATAGGCGATCAGCGGCGGGGCCGTCGATGGTCAGCCGTTGGCGGCCTTACCCCAGCCTCCCCCACCGGGCGTGCGAACCTCGACCCGGTCGCCGGATTCCACCCGAAGCTGCTGCTGCCCCATGAGCGGCTCGCGCTCTCCGTCGGCGCGAATCAGCGCGTTCTCGCCGTGCGCCGCGGCCTCCCCACCCCGCGCCCCCGGCGGCCCCACCGCGCGACGGTCGCCGATGAGGGACACGTCCGCCCCGACGAGGAACTCGATCTCGCGCACGACGCCGTCTCCGCCCCGCCGCCGCCCGCCGCCGCCGCTCCCGTCGCGCAGGTCGAAGCGCCGGACGCGGACTGGGAAGGCGTTCTCGATCGACTCGGCGGGCGTGTTCGCGGTGTTCGTCATGTGCGTCTGGACGCCGCTCTCCCCGTCGTGCGATGGTCCCGCGCCGGCGCCCCCGGGGACCGTCTCGTAGTAGGCGAAGGGCTCGCCGTTCGCGCCCACGCCGCCGAAGGTGAAGTTGCTCATCGTGCCCGCGCTCGCTGCCGGGATGCGCTCGGGAAGGGCCTGCCCGAAGGCCGCCAGCACGATGTCCGTCACGCGCTGCGAGGTCTCGACGTTGCCCGCGGAGACCGCGCGCTGGGGACGGGCGTTCACGATCGACCCTTCCGGCAGCACGACCTCGATGGGGCGGAAGACGCCTGCGTTCGAGGGCGCGTCCGCGGGCAGGAGGCAGCGCACGCAATAGGCGACCGCCGAGCGTGTCACCGCGGCTACGGCGTTGATCGAGGCAGCCTGCTCCTCCGCCGAACCCGCGAAGTCGACCGTGACCCCGTCGCCACGCACGACGACGCGTGCGCGGACGGGGAGAAGCGCTCCTTCCGCGCCTTCCATCACGTCCCCGGCCTCGTAGTCGCCGTCGGGAACCTCGGCGAGGGCGGCGCGCGTGAGGCGCTCGGCGTAGCCGGTCAGAGCGGCCATCCAGCGGGCAAGCTCGGCGTTGCCGTAGCGGTCGGCGAGCGCCTGGAGGCGGGCCGCGCCGGTGCTGAGCGCGCCCAGTTGCGCGTCGAAATCGCCCCGGCGTTCGGCGGGCGTGCGCACGTTCCGCAGGATGAGCGCGTAGAGCGCCTCGTTGAGCTGCCCCGCCTCGCGCAGCTTGAGCGGCGGGATGATCACGCCCTCCTGGTACAGCTCGGTGGCGACCGGCATCGACCCCGCCGACATGCCGCCGATATCGGCGTGATGCGCGCGGTTCGCGACGAACCCGATCAGCTCGCCGTTCGCGAAGACGGGCGCCACGAGGGTCACGTCGGGAAGGTGCGTGCCGCCGAGGTAGGGGTCGTTGACGATGGCGACATCGCCCTCGCTCCAGGGAGCGAGCGTAGAGACGGCGGCGACCGACTCGGGCATGGCGCCGAGGTGCACGGGGATGTGGGCTGCCTGCGCGACCATCTCGCCGTCCGCATCGAACACGGCGCAGGAGAAGTCGCGGCGCTCGCGGATGTTGGGCGAGTGGCCAGTCCGCCAGAGCGTCACGCCCATCTCCTCCGCCGCCGAGGCGAGGAGCGCGTTCCACACGGCGAGGCGGGCCGGATCGTCCGTCATGACGGGGTCACCACGAGATTCCCGGTGGCGTCGACCGTTGCGCGCCAGCCATCGGGGATGTACGTCGTCGCGTCCGGCTGCGTGACAACGGCGGGACCGTCGAGGGTCGCGCCGGCGGCAAGCGCGGATCGCGGCGCGTGAACGGCTCGGACGCCACCGGCCAGCGTGATAGGTTCCGGCTCGGACGAGACCGAGCCGGTGTCGGCGGTGGTGTCGGGAAGCGTCCGCGCTGCCCCCTCCGCGCGGCAGCGCAGCGCCACCAGCTCGACCGGGCGCTCGGGCGTGGCGAAGCCGTACTCGCGTTCGTGGGCGGCGTGGAAGGCGTTGGCGACAGCATCGGGCGCGGGTCGGGCGATCGCCACCCGCAACTCGTGCGCCTGACCGCGGTAGCGAACGTCGGCGGCCCAGGTGCGTTCGGAGAGCGCGCCGCCCGCGGCTTGCAGATCCTCCGTCGCCTCGGTCTCGAGCGCGGTGGCGGTTGTACGGATGGCGTCGTCGGCTTCTTCCCCGAGGGTGACCAGCAGCCCCCGGCCCCGCTCGATGACCTCGGGGGCGGTAGCGATGCCCACGGCCGAGAGCACGC
Organism: Tepidiformaceae bacterium; assembly: GCA_965203115.1. GTDB lineage: Bacteria > Chloroflexota > Dehalococcoidia > Tepidiformales > Tepidiformaceae > UBA2991. Next base: position 1,837,149 of record OZ241859.1, read on the forward strand.
CCGCGTGGCGCGGCACGAGCACCTGCCCGATGCCCAGTTCGGCGGCAAGCTCGCAGGCGTGCAGCGGTCCCGCGCCGCCGAAGGCCACGAGCGTGAAACCGGCGGGGTCGTACCCGCGTTCGAGGCTCACGCGGCGGAGGGCTCGCGCCATCGTCGCGTTCGCCACCTCGACGACCGCCGCAGCCGCCTCCTCCGGATCGCCGAGGGTCGCGAGGGCGTCGCGCGCCCGTCCGAGGTCGGGGATGACGCTGCCCCCGAGGGGCGCATCGGGCCGGAGGCGTCCCAGCACGAGGTTCGCGTCGGAGACGGTCGGGAGTTCGCCGCGCCCGTAGCAGGCCGGGCCCGGGTCGGCGCCCGCGCTCTGGGGGCCGACCGCAAGCGCTCCGCCGGGGTCGAGCCGCGCGATCGAGCCGCCGCCGGCCCCGACCGTCACGATGTCGACCATGGGCGTGTGCACGGCGAGGCCGTCGACCTCGGTGGCGGAACGGTAGCGGGGTTCGCCGGGGCAGAGCGAGACGTCGGTGCTCGTGCCGCCCATGTCGAACGTGATGACCTCGTCGTGCCCCGCCGCCTTGGCCACGGCAAGCGCGCCCAGGACGCCCCCCGCGGGACCGCTCGTGACCATCGAGACGGGGCGCTCGCTCGCCCTCGCGGCGTCGGTGAGACCGCCCGCCGAGTGCATGATGCGCAGTCCCGGGAAACGTTCGTCGATGCCGTTCAGGTAGCGGCGCGCGGCGGGCTGGAGGAAGGCGTTGATGGCGGTCGTGCTGGCGCGCTCGTACTCGCGGTGCTCGGGCAGGACCTCGTGCGAGGCGCTCACGGGGAATCCCGCCTCGCGCAGGGCCGTCGCGAGCCGCGCCTCGTGCTCGGGACGCAGGTAGGAGAACAGCAGGCAGATCGCGACCGCCTCCGCGCCCAGCGCCCGCGCCTCCTCGACCACGCGCGCCACCTCCGATTCGTCGAGGGGAACCACCACCTCGCCGCCCGCCCCGATGCGCTCGCGCACGGTGATCACTTCGCTGCGGGCGACGACGTGGGGCGTCCGTTGCGGTTCGAGGTCGTAGAGGGCGGGACGCTCCTGCCGCCGGATGACGAGCAGGTCGCGGAAGCCCTCGGTCGTGACGAGCACGGTGCGGGGTCCGCGACGCTCAAGGAGGGCGTTCGTGGCGACGGTGCTCCCGTGGGCGAGACGCTGGTCAGTCAGGTCGCCGGCGCCGGCCAGGACGGCGTCCTCGGGCGCGGCCGGTGTCGAGAGGCGCTTCCAGGTGCGGATGCCCGTCTCTTCGATGGCGACGAAATCGGTGAACGTGCCGCCCACGTCGACGCCGAGGCCGCCATCCCGCGCGCCGGCCACGCTAGACGTAGTCCTTGACCTTCTCCGCGAGGGAGCGGGTGTAGCCGGCGGTGCTCGCGATCTCGTCGACGCCTGCCTCGCGCACGGCCTTGAGCGAGCCGAACTTTCGCAGGAGCGCCTTCTTCCGCTTCGGCCCGACGCCGGGGATGGAGTCGAGGACGCTGGCGGTGGCGGCCTTGCGGCGGACCTGCCGGTGGTAGGTGATGGCGAAGCGGTGGGCCTCGTCGCGGACCCGCTGCACGAGGTAGAGCGCCTCCGAGCCGCGCGGCAGGATGATGGGCGCCTCCTCGTCCGGTGCGAACAGCTCCTCGTGGCGCTTGGCCAGGCCCACGGTGGGAATGTCGTACACGCCCAGCTCGCGCATCACCTCGACGGCGGCGCTCAGCTGCCCCTTGCCCCCGTCGACGATGACGAGGTCGGGCAGGTCCCAGCCGTCGTCGTCGGGCGCTGCCTTGTCGCCTTCCTCCAGCGTCTGCTGCTCGATGCGTTTGGCGGCGCGCTTGAAGCGTCGTCGCAGGACCTCCTGCATGGTGGCGAAGTCGTCCGCACCCTCGACCGTCTTGATCTTGAACTTGCGGTACTGGCGGGGGGCGGGCTGGCCGTCGAGGAAGACGACCATGCTGGAGACGGGGCTCGCGCCCTGGGTGTTGGAGTTGTCGTAGCACTCGATGCGGTGGGGGACCTCGGGCAGGGCCAGCTCCTCGCGCAGCTCGTCGAGGGCGGTGGCGGTCTTTGTCTGGTCGCTGAGCCAGCGCACCTTGAGGTTGTCGAGGGCCTCGGCGGCGTTCTCGCGGGCCATCTCCAGAAGCTGGCGCTTCTCCCCGCGCCGGGCCACGCGAATCTCGACGTTCGAGCCGCGCTTCTCCGTCAGCATCGCCTCCAGGTCCGTGCGACCATCCGGCTCGATCGGCACGACCACCAGCTTCGGGATGGACTGGGCGCTCTCGTAGTACTGCTGCAGGAGGCTCCCGAGCACCGCCTCGTCGGACTCGCCAGTCACGCCTTCCAGCACGAAGTGGTCGCGACCGGTCATCTGCGTGCCCCGCACGAAGAACACCTGCATGCAGGCGCGGTCGCCCTCGCGCGCGAGGCCGTAGACGTCGAGGTCCTCCTTCTTCGTGGTCGAGAGCATCTGGCGTTCGACCGTGCGCTCGATGGCCCGGATCTGGTCGCGGAGCATGGCGGCGCGCTCGTAGTCGAGGCTCTCGGCGGCGCCCTCCATCTGCTCGCCGAGCCGGTCGAGCACGTCCGACGCCTTCCCTTCGAGGAAGAGGATGATCTGGTCGATCACCTCGGCGTACTCCCCGGGCGTGCAGTAGGCGGTGCAGGGCGCGATGCAGCGCTTGATGTAGTAGTCGAGGCAGGGGCGCGGATCCTTTCCCGTGATCTCCTTGGTGCAGGAACGGTAGGGGAAGAGCTTCTTGAGCAGGTCGAGGGTGGCGCGCACGGAGCCGGCGCTGGCGTAGGGGCCGAAGTAGCGGGCGCCGTCCTTCTCGATGCGCCGCGTGATGTAGACGCGCGGCCACGGGTTCTGGACGTCGATCTTGAGGTACGGGTAGCGCTTGTCGTCCTTCAGGCGGATGTTGAAGAAGGGCTGGTGCCGCTTGATCAGCGTCGCCTCGAGGATGAGCGCCTCGCCCGCATTGGCGCAGACGATGTACTCGAAGTCCTCGATCTCGGCGCGCAGGGCGCGGGTCTTCGGCTCGAGGCTGCGGGGCGAGCCGAAGTAGGAGCGCACGCGGTCCTTCAGCCGCGCCGCCTTGCCGACGTAGATGACCTCGCCCTTCCGGTTGCGCATGAGGTAGACGCCGGGCCTCGCGGGGAGCGCCTCGATCTGCTTCTTGAGCCGGTCGGGAAGGGCGGTAGCGACCACGAGGCTAGTGTAGCGCGACGGCGAACGGACGCCGTGCGCCTGTGCTACGATGCACAACCATGGCGACGGCGGAACAATCCGGCGAGCTCCGCAGGGACTACAGCAGCCCAGCAACCTGGGGCGATGTCGAGAGCGTGCGCCTCACGCTGGAGACGCAGATCGCGACGAAAACGGCTGATCTGGGGACGCAGATCGCGACGAACAGGTCCGAGATGGACACCCGCTTCGCGCGGGTGGAGGCCCAGATCGCGACGAACAAGTCCGATCTCGAGCGACAGATGGCGCAGATAGAGACGCGTCTGACGCGCTGGATCGTTGGGGCGGTGGCCGGCGGCGTGGCCATCATCGGCGTCCTGATCGGCGTCCTCGAAGCCGTTCGCTGAAGGCGGCTATCCGGACAACTCCACCATGGCGCCGGCGGGGGTGAGGGTGGGGATGGGCGACTCCGCAAAGTCTCTCTCGTTCCGGGTCACGATGAAGTCCGCCTCGCACGCCCGGGCCGCCGCGACCTGCATCGCGTCCTCGAAGTCGGTCATGGGGAGGGTGAGGGCGTAGCGAATGTCAGCGGTGGCGGTTGGGGCGACCTCGGCGTATTCCAACAAGCTCGTGATGAAGGCGCGGGCAATCTCCAGGCTAGCCTGCCGTCGGACGTTGTAGAAGGTGTTGGAGGCGGTGTGCCACGCAATGAACAGGTCTTGCCTCTCCTGCTGAAGGAGGTCAACCAGGCGGCGAGACGAGCCCACGTGGGGCTCCCGGTCGAGCGCGATGTCGATGAGCACGTCGGAGTCGACGAGCCACCTAGCCATACTTTTCCTGCAGGTGCTCGTACCGCAGGTCGTCCAGCTCTTCGCCCGTCAGCGGCCTTTCCGGCTTCGCCTGACCAAGCAACCGTGCTCCGATGGGGAGGGTTTCGTCGTTCAGGCGAGCCCATCGTTCTTCCGGTGTCTCCTCGTCGAGGCCAGCCGCGATGGCGGCTGTGCGGGCTGCAGCCGCCTCCCAATCCACCCTGTCCGCGGATGTTGGCTCGTCGACCCCCAGCGCCTCGCGGAGCGCATCTTCAATCAGGGACGAAAGGGAGACCCCCCTGGCACGGGCGTACTCCTTGGCCCTCGGAAGGACCTCGGAGTCGATGGTGACGGTGAGCTTGGTCTTGGTCTGCATGATCTGCCCCTGTACGTATACGTATTCTAGCAGCACGTATACGTATCTTTGCTACGGCTGCCCGCTCAGTTCCCGGAGCTCCCGCAGCCTCCGTCGAGCGTAGTCCGATTCGAGCTGCCAGCAGACGGCCACCTCCCACGCGACCGATGCGTGCTGCGCCCGACGGAAGTCCTCCTCGGGCAGCCCGGCCGACTCCGCATCGGGCAGGGCGCCCAGGTCGAGCAGCGGCGAGTCCACGCGGGCCTCGTCCCAGTCGAGGAGGCCGACCGTGTCGCCATCGATGCGGATGTTGGTCGGGGAAGGGTCGCCGTGGACGACCGATTGCTCGCCGTCGGGGATGTCGCTCCAGGCGTCGCGACAGAGGGCGGCGACTTCGGGCGGGAGCAGCGACAGGTCGGCATCGCCGCCGGTGTCGGCGGTGAGCAGGGCACGAAAGGTGGAGAAGCCGGGGCGCTGGGGCCACCCCGCCGTCAGTGCGTGCAGGCGGCGGAGCGCGTCGCCGACCAGCTGCGAATCCCTCGGGCCGGCGGGTTCCCTGCCCTGGAGGAAGGTGAAGACGACCAGCCCGTCGATGCGACGCTCGCCCGAAGCGGCGGGGATCGGGAGAGGGACGGTGAAGCCGTACCCGTGAAGGGCCTCGAGGAGGTCGAGCTCCCAGTCGAGGGCGCTTGCGCCGCGGGAGTTCTGGCGGGCGATGCACGTCTCGTCCCCCAGCCGGACCCTCCAGACGCGGTTCCGGAGGCCGCTCACCTCGGCTTCGATCTCCGCCGGTCCCCACGGTTCGAGCAGGCGTGCGAGGTCGCCGGCGGTGGTCATGTGCGGGCTGCCCTCCCCGCCACCGAGGGTACGGCCTTCCGGTTCACGAGCCACCTACGGCGACCGCCCCTTACAATCGCCGCCGTGGAGTACGAGCACATCCTGTACGACGTCGCGGACGGCATCGCGACCATCACGCTGAACCGCCCCGAGCGGCTCAACGCCTTCGACAACCTGATGCTGAGCGAGTGGCGCGACGCCATCGAGCGCTCGGACGCCGATCGCGAGGTGCGCGTCATCATCCTGACGGGCGCGGGGCGCGGGTTCTGCAGCGGCATGGATGTCGCGCACGAGACCGCGGGCGAAGGGGTGCTGCAGTCCGAGGAGAGCGTCGCCGAGCGGCGGCACAGCCTGCGCAACAGCGTCCACCACATCCCGCGGGCGCTGGTGCAACTTGAGAAGCCGTACATCGCGGCCGTGAACGGCGCGGCCGTGGGCGCGGGGATGGACATGGCCTCGATGGCCGACATCCGCTTCGCCAGCGAGCGGGCGCGCTTCGGCATGGGCTACGTGCGCATGGGCCTCATCCCCGGCGACGGCGGCGCCTGGACGCTGCCCCGCATCGTGGGCACGGCCAAGGCGCTGGAGATGATCTGGAGCGGCGAGCTGCTCGACGCGCAGGAAGCGCTGCGCATCGGCTACGTGAGCGAGGTCCACCCGCCCGAGGAGCTGCTGGAGCGCACGCGCGCGTTCGCGCTGAAGATCGCGCGGGGTCCGGCGACGGCCATCCAGCTCGCGAAAAAGCTCGTGTACCGCTCCGCCAACCTGACCTTCGACGAACACCTCGACTTCGCCCAGATGGCGATGACCCTCGCGCAGTCCACCGAGGACGCGAAAGAGGGCCCGCTCGCCTTCACGGAGAAGCGCGAGCCGAACTTCAAGGGCTACTAGCAACAAGGAGAAGCAGATGCCACCAGCACCCGGCGACAAGGCCCCGGCCTTCACGCTGATGAACAAGGACCGGGAGGCAGTCACGCTCGACTCGTTCCCCGGCAAGAACATCGTCCTGGCGTTCTATCCGCTCGCCTTCACCGGTGGGTGAACGTCCGAGATGATCGGTTTCCGCACGCATACGGATGCGTTCGCGGAGGCCAACGCCCAGGTCCTGGGCGTGAGCGTTGATTCCTTCGCCGCCGTCGGCGAGTTCCAGGAGAAGCTCGGGCTGGAGTTCCCCCTCGTCTCGGACTTCCCGAAGAACCAGGCGGGGCGCGACTACGAGATCTTCAACGAGGACTTCGGGTTCCATAACCGCGCGACCTTCGTGATCGACAGCGAGGGCGTCGTGCGGGACGTCTATCTCGAACCGCGCGACTTCGAGTCGCACGCGCCGCACGCCCTCGAGGCGTTGCGCGAGCTGAACGAGGGTTAGGCCCCCTTGCTCTTTCGCGACTCGCCCGAGCAGGCCGCCTTCCGTGCGGAGATCCGCGAGTTCCTCGACGCGGAGCTGCCCGCGGAGATGTGGAACATGCGCAGCGATCGCGAGGAGATGGACGAGGAAGAGGCGGCCTTCGCGAAGCAGTTCCGGGCGCAGCTCGCCGACCGCGGCTGGCTCACCCTGGGCTGGCCGAAGGAGTACGGCGGGGGCGGCGCGGACTTCGTCACGCAGACCGTCTACATGGAGGAGATGAGCTCGCGGGGCGCCCCCGGGGCCTACGATCAGGGCGTCTGGCTGGCCGGTCCGGCGCTCATGAACGAGGGCACGAAGGAGCAGCAGGATCGCTGGCTGCCGGGCCTGCGCGACGGCACCTCCCGCTTCTGCCAGCTCTTCTCCGAGCCGGGCGCGGGCTCCGATCTGGCCTCGCTCCAGACGAGCGCCATCCGCGACGGGGACGAGTACGTCCTGAACGGCCAGAAGATCTGGACGAGCTGGGCGACCGGGGCGAAGTGGGGCATCCTGCTGGCGCGCACGGATCCGGAGGCACCCAAGCACCGCGGCATCAGCTACTTCATCCTCGACATCGAGTCGCCGGGCGTGAGCGTGCGGCCGCTGGTGAACATGATGAACGCGGCCCACTTCAACGAGGTCTTCTTCGACGACGTGCGCATCCCCATCGACAACCGCATCGGCGAGGAGAACCGGGGCTGGTACGTGGCGGCGGCCACGCTCGACCAGGAGCGCAGCTCGATCAACCGCATCGTCATGACGCGCTCGACGCTGGAGGCGCTGGTCGACTACGTGCGCGAGCGCGACGGCGGATCGGCGCCGCACCACATCCGGCACGAGCTGGCCTCGCGCTCGATCGACTTCGAGCTGGGGCGCTGGCTCTGCTACCGGGTCGCGCAGATGCAGAGCGAGGGGCTCAACCCGAACTACGAGGCGTCGATCTCGAAGGTGTTCGGCACGGAGCTCCAGCGGCAGATGGGCCAGACGGGGATGCGCGTGCTCGGCATGGAGGGGCAGCTCGAACCGGGCAGCCCGTACGTGCCGCTGCAGGGCCGCGTCGAGCGCTGGGCGCTGGCCGGCCCGAGCTACACGGTCGCCGGCGGCACGAGCGAGGTGAACCGCAACATCATCGCGACGCGGGGCCTGGGCCTTCCGCGCTCGTAGGAGCGAATCGCTAGAGCCGGTTCGGGTTGGTCCAGTGGGGCTCGTCGTGGATGGCGAGGAGCTGGTCCTCGGGGATGTGCGTGTGCGTGGGGGCGGGCCAGGAGGGGTCGGGGCGCCAGTCGCGGATGCCGTCGGTGAAGGGCCAGGCGCCGCGCTCGATATCGGTGATGACGGACTCGCCCACGCCGCGGATGTGATCCGCGACGTCTTCCGACATCAGGCCACGCGCGACCACCCGCTCCACCTCGTCCTCGTCCTTCCAGCGCCAGCCGCGGTCGGCGTCGACGACGATGTCCAGCCAGAGGTCGCGCACGTCGAATCCGAGGGGTGTGCGCCGCAGCGTCTCCTCGAGGTTCACGTACCAGCCGAGGAACTTCCAGTCCGGCGTCCACCAGACCCAGGTGGCGTACCACCGGTCGGGAACCTTGAACGAGAGCATGTTCCAGCGCTCCCAGACGGCGTCGACCAGCTCCCACTCACCATCGACCCAGGGACGCGGCTGATCGGGAACGATGGGCTGGGTGAGTTTCGTGGGCGTGCCCGGGGGTAGCCAGAGGGAGAGGAGGTCGGGCGTGTCGTCGACGACAACGGAGGGGCGCACATCGGCGACGGCGGGCGCGCACTCGCCGTTCTCGGTGACGAAGAGCGTTCGGTACATGACGACGTCGCCGCGCCGGAACGCTGCCGCCTCGGCGGATTTGCTCATGCAGACAGCGTAGCAGGGGGCGCGGAACGGCCTGCTAGAATCCGCGCCCCATGACCCAGACGATGATGACCGAGTCGGGCGAACGCCACTTCCGTTACCTGATGCCGGTGGCCGTGATCTTCACGGGCGCGCTGATCGTCTCGAACATCATCGCGATCAAGGTCGTCGACATCTCCGGGCTTGTGGGAGGCGCCTTCGACTACTTCCAGCCCGCCGCGATCATCATCTTCCCGGTCTCCTACATCGTGGGGGACATCCTGACGGAGGTGTACGGCTACTCCGTCGCGCGGCGCGTGATCTGGTCGGGCTTCTTCGCGAACGCGCTCGCGGTGCTCGCGATCTTCGTCGCGCAGGAGATACCGGCGGCGCCCTTCTGGGCCGACCAGGAGGCGTACGAGTCGATCCTGGGCCAGACGTGGCGGATCGTGGGCGGCAGCTTCCTCGCGTTTCTCGTGGGCGAGTTCGCGAACTCGTACGTGCTGGCGCGGCTGAAGCGGGCGACGCAGGGCCGCTTCCTCTGGACGCGCACCATCAGCTCCACGATCGTGGGGCAGGGAATCGACTCGGCGGTCTTCCTGACGATCGCGTTCTTCGGGACCGTCACCATCCCGAACGGTGAAGCCCTGTGGGCGTTCGTGTGGCGGGCGTGGCTCATCAAGACGGTTTACGAAGTGATCGCGACGCCGCTCACGTATCTCGTGGTGAACACGATGAAGCGGCTTGAGGGCGTGGACGTGTACGACACCGACACGGACTTCAGCCCCATTCCCATCCCGGACGCGCTCCGCTTCGGCCGGTAGCCGGGAGCTTGCGCGCTCGCGCCACGAGCCGCACGCTGAGCCGGATGGGCGCCAACGAATTCGCCACCGATGGCACGATCGACTCGTTCGAGAACCAGCACCCCGGGCGGGACTACGAGATACGTTTCGATGCGCCCGAGTTCACGAGCGTGTGCCCGATGACGGGCCAGCCCGACTTCGGGACGATCACGCTGATCTACGTCCCGGAGGCGCGCTGCATCGAGTTGCGCAGCTTCAAGTTCTACCTGCAGTCGTTCCGCCAGCGGGGCATCTTCTACGAGGACGTGGTGAACGTGATCCTCGACGACGTGATCGAGGCGATCGCGCCGCGGCGGGTGACGGTCATCGGCGACTTTCACGCGCGCGGCGGCATCAGCGCGCGCGTGACCGCCACGCACCCGCAGGCGTAGCATCGGGCGCGCTCATGGCGGTGAAAGGGAACCCCGGCGGCTTTCCCCAGCGAAAGTTGAAGGACACGCCGACGGTCACGCCCGGGCAGATGCGGGAGATCCAGCGCGCCGCCCAGGAAGTGTTCCACTTCGACATCCTGCAGGCGGTCGAGAACGCGGGACAGGCGACGGCGCAGCTCGTGCTGGCGATGCTGGGCGGGAGCGCGAAGGGTCAGCGGGTGGTGGTGCTGGCGGGCGGCGGGCACGTGGGCGCGGCGGGGCTGGCGGCCGTGCGGCACCTCGATAACTGGGGCATCCAGGCGGAGCCGCTGCTGGGCGAGGTCGAGACGCAGATGAGCTTCGTGACGCGGCGGCACCTGCACATCCTCGCGGAGTCGGGCATCGCCGAGCCGCACGACAGCGACACGAGCGAGCACACGGCCGAGGAGCACCTGCAGCGCGCGGACCTCGTGGTCGATGCGCTGGTGGGGTACGGGCTGGAGGGGGCGCCGACCGGGCTCGCGGCGGCGGTGACGGAGATCGCGGCGGCGGCGCGGCGTCCGATCCTCGCGCTGGATATCCCCACGGGCGTGAATGCCGATAGCGGCGCGGTCAGCAGTCCGGCGGTGACTGCGATGACGACGCTCGTGTTCGACCTGCCCAAGACGGGGCAGGTGCTGCCGGTCTGCCAGAAGAACGTCGGCGAACTGTACGCGGCCGACCTCGGCGTTCCGCGGGCGGCCTACGAGCGGCTCGGGATCAGCACGCGGGGCGTCTTCTCCGAGGGGAACGTCGTTCGGCTGCGGCGGTAGCGGTTAGAACTTGCGGGAGTCCCAGAGGACGTCGCCGTGGCCGCTGAGCTGGTTCTGGAGGCGGGAGGCGACGAAGAGCAGGTCGCTCAGGCGGTTGAGGTAGGGTGTGACGAACTCGCCGACGTGCTCCTCGCGGCCGAGGGCCACGGCGAGGCGCTCGGCGCGGCGGCAGATGGTGCGGGCGAGGTGGAGGTGGGCGGCGGCCGGGTCGCCGCCGGGCAGGACGAAGCTCGTGAGGGGCTCCAGGTCGTCGTTCCAGCCGTCGATCCAGGATTCGAGCTGTTCGACGTGGCGGCTCTCGACGCGCGGTCCCGCGGGCTCGTCGTCGGGGCCGTGGGGCGTGGCCAGCTCGGCGCCGAGGTTGAACAGCACCTGCTGGATGACCGCGAACGGCTCGGCGAGCGGCTCCTCAAGGCCCGCGGCCACGGCGATGCCGATGGCGCTGTTGAGCTCGTCGACGGTGCCGTAGGCCTCGATGCGGAGGCTGTCCTTGGGGACGCGGCGGCCACCGGCGAGGGCGGTCGTGCCGTCGTCGCCGGCGCGGGTGTAGACGCGGTTGATGCGGACCATGGGTCAAGCATGCCGGAGGCGGTGGCCTCGGGCCACCCGGACCCGCCCTCGCCGACGCGCACGGACGCGGGAATTGCGCGCGGAGGCTCCCGTGCCCGGGACGGCCCGCTGCGGGCGTTGCTTCATCCCGATCGAGGGCGAGCAGGGGTGCGCCGCGCATCCGGCATCCGGCGCTACGACAGCAACTTCGACCGGTTCCGCCAGGTCGCGCGGCGGTCGGGGCCGTACGAGCGGGAGCGCGCGTCGGGCTCGGGTTGACCTAGCGCCCGTCCCTCTCCACCATCGCGCCATGGCTCTCTACGAATACCAGTGTCCGGACTGCGGCGAGCGCTTCGAGAAGCGCATGCCCATGGGCGATGCCCTCCAGCTCGTGCCCTGCCCCGCCTGCGACTCGCAAGCGAGGAAGGTCATCGGAAACTTCGCGGTCGTGGGACGCGCGGAGGCGGGCGTCGGCGACGGTCCCGCGCCCTGGGAAGACGGCGGCGATGGCGATGGCGACGGCGGCCTCGACGGCGGCATGGACGACCTCACCCATCACGGGCACAGCCACGGCCACGCTCACGGGCATCCGCATCCGCACTAGACCCAGAGGGAAGCCCGGTACTTGTGAATCGTTGAAGAATGGTATATGGTTGCCCATATGAGGAAGACGACCATCAACATTGAGGATGCCATCATGGAACGGCTGAAGGAAGAAGCAGTTCGCCGCAAGACGACCATGACTGCGCTCATCGAGGCCGGGATCCGGCATGTCCTCGCGGAGGGCGAGAAGCCCGTTCCGGCAAGCGGTGAGCTTCCGCCGCTTCCGAGCTACGACATGGGCGAACCGCTGGTGGATGTTGCCGACCGCGAGGCGCTCTACGAAGTGCTTGACCGGGAGCGGGATGAGCGCCTGTACGGGACCGTGGTCGACAGGCGCCACCAGCCCCGACCCGGCGCCCCGCGACGAAGGGAGCTTGCCGTGGCTGAGGAGGTGGCGCCCTACGATGCAGGTGGGGCGCCGCCGGCCGAGCAGAACGAGGAGCGGGACGACTAACAGGTGCTCGCCGTCGACACCAATGTCCTTCTCTACGCCGTGAACACACGCTCCGAGTATCGGGACGTCTGTTGGCAAAGGCTTGAGGAGTGGCGACGAGGTCCCACGCCGACGTTCCTCACGTGGAGCGTGGTGTACGAGTTCCTGCGGGCAAGCACCCATCCCCGCACCTTCCCCTCTCCGTTGCGGGCGAGCGAGGCCTGGGGGTTCATCAGCGAACTCCTGGCGTCTCCCGGCTTCGAGGTGCTGGGCGCGACGGCGCGTCACTCCGCCGTGCTCTCACAGACGCTCGCGGAAGTGCCCCGGGTGCGGGGGAATTTCGCGCACGATCTTCACATCGCCGTCGTCCTTCGTGAGCACGGCATCAGCCAGATCTGCACCAATGATCGGGACTTCCACCGCTTCCCGTTCCTGACGGTGATCGACCCGCTCGATTGACGCGAAGAGGCCCCGCCGATCGGCGGGGCCTCGCGCCTGCTTGCCCGAACGGTCCGGCTAGATCTCCAGCATGGCCGCGACCTGCTCGCGGTGGTAGTCGGCATCGCCCCAGAAGAGCTCGGCGCGCTTCTGGCGGCGGAAGTAGAGCTGGATGATGTAGTCCTTGGTGAAGCCGATGCCGCCGTGGATCTGCTGGCCGTGGGCGACCACGCGCCGGCTGGCCTCGCTGCACCAGGCCTTCGCCATGGAGGTGTCCATGTTCTGGGAGGGCTCGTTCTCGCTGGTGGCCCAGGCGGCCTTGTAGGTGATGAAGCGCATGCCGTCGACATCGGTGACCATGTCGGCGGCCTTGTGCTGGATCGCCTGGAAGGAGCCGATGGGGCGGCCGAACTGGACGCGCTCCTTGGCGTAGTTGACGGCGATCTCGAAGTCCTTCTGGGCGAGGCCGACGAGGTAGGCGTTCTCGAGGTTCACGGCGATGTTGCGGCCGCGCATGCTCGTCTCGCCGTCGACGGGCATGACGTCCTCGGCGCTGATGCTGACGTTGTTGAGGACGACCTCGGCCTGCTTGTCGCTGGCGATGGTCTTGAGGAGGTTGACCTCAACGCCCGCCTGGTCGCGCGCGATGATGAAGTCGGCGAGCTTGCCGTCGGGCGTGTTGGCGATGACGTGCAGGTAATCGGCCACGTTGGCGTCGGGGACGAACAGCTTGGCGCCGTTGAGCACGTAGCCGTCGCCGTCGGCGGCGGCGGTCAGGGTGAAGCCGGCGCGGTCCCAGCGGCCGGTCTCCTCGGTGACGGCGTAGGTGTGGATGGCGGTACCGCTGGCGATGCCGGGCAGGTACTTCGCCTTCTGCGCGTCGTTGCCGGCGACGACGATCCAGGCGGCGCAGGTGGCGTTGGGGATGAAGGGACCGGGCACGAGGGCGCGGCCGAACTCTTCCACGAGGACGCAGAGGTCGAGGTAGCTGAAGCCGGAGCCGCCGTGCTCCTCGGGGATCATGAGCCCTTGCCAGCCGAGATCGGCCATCTTCTTCCAGAGGTCGGGGCTGTAGCCGGCCTCGTCCTCTTCCATGGCCCGTACGTGCTCCTCGGGGCACTCGTTCTCGAGGAAGTCGCGCGCCGAGTCGCGGATCAGGTTTTGCTCTTCGCTGAGGCTCAGATCCATCGTTGTCCGTCCTTCACCAGGTCGCGAGGGCGGGCGCACAGAAACGCGCCCCCTTCGCGGGGGTTAGCCGCGCGAGTCTAGCACGGGCTTCCGCGAGCGTCAGGGCAACTCCACCCAGGAGTCGAAGAAGCGCTCCTGGAAGTCGACGGCGGCGAGGATCGCGGGGGCGTCCCAGTCGCCCGTTTCGCCCCGAACGGCCACGAGCTTGTCCTCCACGTCGTCGCGCCGGCGGACGATGGCGATGACCGTGGCCTCGCAGCGCTCCAGCGGTTCGCCGGCATCGAGCACGTAGACGTCGATGGGGTGGCCGTCGGGGGCGAGGGTACTGGGGACGAAGCCGTAGTTGACGGGGTACGTGATGTCGTCCTCGGTCGGGTGCGTGCTGCCGATGGGGCGGTCGATCTCGACCGTGATGCGCCGGCCGAGCCAGTCGGCGAGGGGGAGGTCGGGGTCCACGGACGGTTCAGCGGTTGCGCTGGACGAAGCGGCCGATGCGCTCCAGGGCGCGCTCGATCTGCTCGTAGCCGCTGGCGTAGCAGGCGCGCACGAAACCCTCGCCGCAGGCGCCGAAGGCGGCGCCGGGAACGACGGCGACGCGCTCCTCGGCGAGGAGGCGCTCGCTGAAGGTGGTGCTGTCCATGCCCGTGGGGCGGATGTCGGGGAAGGCGTAGAAGGCGCCGCGGGGGCGGAAGGCGGGGAGGCCGACGGCGTGGAGGCCGTCGACCATGAGGCGGCGGCGGCGGTCGTACTCGGCCAGCATCTCCTGGACGAAGCTCTCGCCGTGCCGGAGGGCGGCGAGAGCGGCGTACTGGGCGGCCGTGGGGGCGGACATCATCACGTACTGGTGGACCTTCATGGCGGCCTCGGCGAGGGGGGCGGGCGCCGCCAGCCAGCCGATGCGCCAGCCCGTCATGGCGTAGGTCTTGCTGAAGCCGCCGATGAGGATGGTGCGGTCGCGCATGCCCTCGATGGAGGAGAAGCAGGTGTGCTCGCCCTCGTAGGTGAGGCGGGCGTAGAGCTCGTCGCTGATGACGGCGAGATCGTTGGCGGCGGCGACCTCGGCCACGGCTTCGAGGCTGTCGCGGTCCATGGTCGCGCCCGTGGGGTTGGCGGGGTAGCCGAACAGGAGCGCCTTCGTATGCTCGGTGACGCGCTCGGAGACGTCGCCGGCGAGGAGGCGGAACTCGTGCTCGGCGGTGGTGGGGACGGGGCGGAAGCGGCCCTTGGCCATGGTCACGGCGGGCTCGTAGGCGACGTAGCTGGGGTCGGGGCAGAGCACCTCGTCGCCGTCGTCGATGAGTGAGCGGAGGGCGATGTCGAAGGCCTCGCTGGAGCCGCTGGTGACGACGATCTCGGTGGCGGGGTCGTAGGAGACGCCGTAGAGGGTCTCGAGCTCCTCGCTGAGGGCCTCGCGTAACTCCAAGAGGCCGTAGTTCGAGGTGTAGTGGGTCTCGCCCTTCTCGATGCTCTCGAGGGCGGCGCGGCGGATGGGCTCGGGCGTTACATAATCGGGTTCGCCGACGCCGAGGGAGATAACGTCGTCGATGGTGCTGAGCAGGTCGAAGAACTTGCGGATGCCGCTGGCGGGCACGGAGGCGAGGCTCCGCGAGACGAAGCGTTCGGCTCCGGGGGAATCGTGTTCCACGGCCCCGTTCCTTCCGCCCCCCGCCGGTGGCGGATACGAAAGAGCCGCCCCGCGGGCGGCTTTCTGTCCTGTGCGTCCCTGAACCGCTCGCATGCTACCTGCGCGCTTGCGCCGCCGCCGCAGCGGCAGTGAGGAGGCACGTAGCGTTCAGCTTGCGGTCCATGTTTCGGACTCTGAGCATGGCGGGCATTACGGTCAAGGGTTGCGGGAGAGGGCGTGGCGGTATGTGCTAGAGCGAAACCATCGCGCGCAGGAGGGAACCGTGGGCGTATTCGAGGTGGATGTCAGGGTGGCCAGCCCCGAGGATCGCGTGTTCCACAAGAGGGCCATGCTGGTCGATACCGGCGGCGCCCACTCCGCGCTGCCCGCTTCGTTCCTGAGGGACAATCTGGGTATCTCTCCGGTTTACGAGCGCGAGTTCATGCTGGCGAACAACGATGCCGAGACCTACCCGGTCGGGGAGATTCGTTTCAGGGTTGGAGACGTGGAGATGACGGCGCCCGTCATTTTCGGGCACGAGGACATGTACATCCTCGGGGCGACCGCGCTCCAGGCTCTCGGACTGATTCCCGATACCACGCATCACCAGTTGGTCGAGGCGCCCATGCTGCTGGTGGGCATCAGGGGAAGGCCCTTCCCGGCGGAGTTCGGCGGCTTCCAGGGCTAGAGCGGGGCGAGGCGGTTGGCCTGGCCGAGGGCCTTCTCGAAGGCGTGGCCGATCTGGAGGATGGCGCCCTCGGCGCCCACGTCGCCGATGATCTGGAGGCCCACGGGCAGGCCCTCGCTGAGGCCGCAGGGGAGGCTGAGGGCGGGGAGGCCGGCGACGGCGCTGGGGAGCGTGTAGATGTCGTTCAGGTACATCGCGTAGGGGTCGTCGAGCTTGTCGCCGACGGGGAAGGCGACGCCGGGGGTGGTGGGGGTGACGAGCGCGTCGTAGCGGGTGAAGGCCTCGCGGAACTCGTTGGTGATGAGGGTCCGGACCTTCTGCGCCTTCAGGTAGAACTGGTCGTAGTAGCCGGCGCTGAGGGCGTAGACGCCGAGCATGATGCGGCGCTTCACCTCGTCGCCGAAGCCCTGCTCGCGGGTCTGCTCCATGTTCTCCCACATGCTGCCGCCGCGTTCGCTGAGCCCGTACTTGACCCCGTCGTAGCGGGCGAGGTTGGAGCTGGCCTCGCTGGGGGCGATGAGGTAGTAGACGGCGAGGGCGTGCTCGGTCATGGGCAGGGAGAGGTCGGTGTCGATCTCGCAGCCGAGCGACTCGAGGAGCCGGAGCGCCTCGTCGATGCGGGCGCGGACGCCGTCTTCCATGCCCTCGACGAAGTACTCGCGGGGCACGCCGATCTTCTTCCCGGCGATGTCGCGGCCGAGGTAGTGGCGCATGTCGGGCCGGGGCGCGGGGTCGCTGGTGGAGTCGCGGGGGTCGTGGCTGCCGATGCCGTCGAGGATGGTGGCGACGTCTTCGACATCGCGGCCAATGGGGCCGACCTGGTCGAGGGAGCTGCCGAAAGCGATGATGCCGTAGCGGCTGACGCGGCCGTAGGTGGGGTCGAGGCCGGCGACGCCGCAGAGGGCGGCGGGCTGGCGGATGCTGCCGCCGGTATCGCTGCCCAGGGCGGCGAGGCACTCGCCCGCGGCGACGGCGGCGGCGGAGCCGCCTGAGCTGCCGCCGGGCACGCGGCCGGTGTCCCAGGGGTTGCGGGTGGGGCCGAAGCCGGAGTGCTCGGTGCTGGAGCCCATGGCGAACTCGTCCAGGTTGGCCTTGCCGACCATGACGGCGCCGGCGCGCTTGAGCTGCTCGTAGACGTGGCTGTCGTAGGGCGGGACGAAGTCGGCGAGCATGCGCGAGCCCGCGGTGGTGCGGACGCCCTTCGTGACGATCAGATCCTTGACGGCGAAGGGGATGCCGGTGAGGGGCGTGGCGGTGCCGGCGGAGAAGCGCGCGTCGGCCTCGCGGGCCTGCTCGCGGGCGACCTCATCGGTGCGGGTGATGTAGGCGTTGACGCGATCCTCGACGGCATCAACGCGCGCCAGCACCGACTCCGTCAGCTCGACCGCGGAGAACGCCTTCGCGCGGAGGCCGTCCCGGGCCTCGTGCGCCGTCAGCTCCCAGAGCTCGCTCATTCGAGGACGGCGCGCACGCGGATGAGGCCGTCTTCGACCTCGGGCGCGTTGCTGAGCGCATCGTCGCGGGAAAGGGAGGGCGCGACGGAGTCGGTGCGCATGACGTTCTGGAGGGGCAGGGGATGGGCGGTGGGCTCGACGCCGGTGGTATCGACGGCGGCCAGCGCCTCGAAGTGGTCGAGGATGTCGGAGAGCTGGAGGGTGAGGCGATCGATCTCGGCATCGGTCAGCCCGAGGCGGGCGAGCCTGCCGACGTGGACGACCTGGTCGCGGGAGATGGGCATGGCGCGATCGTACACACGGTCTCCCGCACGTGCCCGCAAGGGGCTGCTTTGCTAGGCTCGAAGGTGATGCGGCGCCCCGCCCATCCCTCGCTCGCGATCCCGTTCGATACCGCTGCCGGTTGCGCTTCGAGCCATGTCTAGCCGCGTCGTGATTCGCCGCAGGCTGCGGGCGCGCCGGGCGCGCCAGCAGCGCCGTGGGTTCCCCATCTGGGCGATCCTGCTGCTGGTGGTGGGCTTCGTCGGTTCGGCCACGCTGGCGGCGGGGGCGGGAAGCGTTTTCGCCGTCTACCAGCACTACGCTCGCGACTACGTGCCCATCGAGGACCTGCTGATCGAGCGGCAGGTGGGGATCACGCGCATCTTCGACCGCACGGGCGAGGTCGAGCTGGGGGTGCTGACCAACCCCGCGCAGCAGCTCCTTCATCCGGTCGCGCTGGACGACATCTCGCAGGCGATGATCGACGCGACCGTCTCGACCGAGGACAACGCCTTCTGGACGCACCCGGGGGTGAACTACCGGGGCCTGGCGCGGGCCGCGTGGGAGAACTACGTGGGCGGGGGCATCGGGACGGGAACGGGCGGCTCCTCGATCACGCAGCAGCTCATCAAGAACGTCTACATCTGCGGGAGCTTCACCGATCCCGACGACCCCTGCGTGGCGGCGCGCACGGTGGACCGGAAGCTGCGTGAGATCGCCTACGCGATCGAGCTGGAGCAGGACTACACGAAGGTCCAGATCCTGACGTGGTACCTGAACCAGATCTCGTACGCCGACCGTTACGTGGGCGTGCAGGCGGCGGCGCAGGGGTACTTCCGCAAGGACGCGGCCGACCTGACGCTGGCGGAGTCGGCGATGCTGGCGGGGATCCCGCAGTTCCCGACGCTGTACCACCCCCGCCTGAACTGCCTGCGGGACGACGACGACAACTGCGTCCTCGATTCGCTGGGGCGGATGACGGTGGGCGGTCCCGCGAAGGCGCGCCAGGAGGACGTCATCGACCTGATGGTGATCCACGGCTGGATCACGTTCTCGGAGGCGGCGGACGCGAAGGCGGAAACGCTCTACGTGTACCCGGCGGCGACGACCGCGGCCCAGGACGCCTCGGCGTTCATCGACAACCAGGTCGAGCCGCGGCTGGTTCGCATGTGCGAAGCGGGGCTGCTGCCGAAGCTGGAGAACGTGGACGACTGCCTCACGAGCGTGCACAGCGCCGGCTGGACGGTGCGGACGACGCTCGACTGGACGGCCACGCAGGAGGCGCTCGCGATGGCGCGGGCGGAGATCGAGCGGGGGTTGGAGTCGGGCTGCGAGTGCCACAACGCGGCCATCGTCACGATCGAGCCGGAGACGGGCGAGCTGCTGGTCTACGCGCCCAACCGCGACCCATCGACCACGGCCGACCCGCGGGTGGCGGGCAACGTGGACCAGCTCGTGGAGATCAACCAGCCGGGGTCGGCGTTCAAGCCGGCGGTCTACCTGGCCTGGTTCGAATATGCGACCAAGGCGCCGATGAGCATCCTCTGGGACACGAACCCGCTGGAGCTCGAAGGCGAGGAAGTCGAGATCATCAATCCGCGCACGGAACCGCGCACGGAGGGGCTGATCTCGGCGCGGGCGGCGCTGGGCGGCTCGCAGAACGTGGCCGCCTACCGGGCGGCGCAGGAGGCGGGCATCGAGAATGTGATCACGATGGCGAAGCTGCTCGGGATCACGACCATCGACCAGCAGTTCGACCCCACCTTCGTGTCGCACCTCGATATCTACTACGGGGCCTCGATCGCGACCGGCGGGGCCAACATCCGCGCGGTCGACATGGCCTACATGAACGCGACCATCGCCAACATGGGGGTGATGGTGGGGGTGCCTCACCACGCCACCACGGTCGCGCTGGACACGCTCAACAACACCGCCTTCGACGAGGGGGTCGACTACGAGAACGCGCTCCAGCAGAAGCTCGACTTCCAGCGGGGGCACCTGCGCCTGCCGGGGACGCGCCCGCTCGACCCGGTGGTGGTGCTGGAGGTGCGTGACATCAACAACCGCGTGATCTTCCAGCACGAGGGACCGCAGCGAATCCGCATGGTCGATGCGGGCAGCGTCTGGCTGCTGCACAGCGTCATGTCGGACTGCACGGCGCGCTTCGTCATCTGGAGCTGCGGGGAGAGCAACGAGGACATCCGGCTGGACACGTTCGTGAACGGCGAGAAGCTCCCCACGGGGATCAAGACGGGCACGCAGCAGGGACCGCTGGACGCGGACGACACGCTGGAGACGTGGATGAACGGCTACTCGCGGCACGCGGCCACGGCGGTGTGGGTCGGCAACGCGACGAACGAGCTCGTGATCGACGGGCGCAGCGGCGAGTACGCCTCGGCGCGGACGACGCTGCGGCTGTTCAAGAACTGGATGTCGACCTACCACGGCTACCTGCTCGATGAGGGGCGTATCGACGCGATCGCCGACTTCGAGGAGCTGCAGCCCGACAACGTCGAGCGCCAGGACTTCAAGACGCCCGCGACCGACCGCATCCTCGACGGGGGTTGCGACCAGATCGTGGAGGCGTGGGTGCGCACGGATGTCGAGTACGAGGAGCCGTGCGAGCCGGCGGTCGTCGACACGCGCAACGGGCTGCTCGCCTCGAGCAAGACGCCGCTGCGCTACCGGGAGGTCCGGCAGTTCGTGAAGCTGCCCGAGTGGGAGGCCGACCTCGCGATCAAGCTCGTGCAGGAGCCGCCCGAGGACCTGGACGTGTTGATTCCCCTGATGCCGGAGGAGCAGAGCGCGGGACTGCGCGCGGTGGAGATCGCCTGGCCGGCGCGCAGCTCGACGGTGGGGCGGGGGACGCAGGTGATCGGCAGCGTGAACGTGGGCGGGCTGACGGAGTGGCTGCTTGAGATAGGCCCCGGCGCCAACCCCGGCGAGGACGACTGGGTCGTGCTCGCCTCGGGCGATGAGAACGTCCAGAACGAGCTGCTGGGCACGATCGATCCGGAGGACTTCGAGCCGCGCGTCTACACCCTGCGGCTCACGGCCCGGCAGGGACTGCTCGCGCCGCTGGCGGCGACCATCCTCGTGAACGTGACCGCCGACCCGCCGACGCCGCCTGTGCGGACGGGGGTCTCCGGGCCGGAGTCGCCGGGGATCCCGTTCGATGAAGGGCCGCCCGAGCCCGTCGAGCCGGACGAGTCCGAGGAACCGTAGGCCGAGGCGCGCTAGCGGAAGCGGGCGCCCACCCTGAGCCCGACCCCGGCGGCCCATTCGCCCGCGTTCACCTTGCGCGCGCCCTGGGGCTGGACGCGCTTCACGTGCAGGACGCCGCCGTTGAGGCGCACGTCGATGTGGTCCTCCTCGATGGCGAGGACGGCGCCGGGCATGCCGGGCGCGTTCTCGAGGGAGAGGGTCGAATCGAAGACGCCCAGGCGTTCGCCGTCGCGGCGGGTGGTCCAGGCGCCGGGCTGGGGATTGCAGCCGCGGATGAGGTCGTACACCTGCTGGGCGGGGAGGTGCCAGGGGACGCGGGCGTGCTCCGCGTCGCAGGGCGGCTCGTAGGTCGAGAGCGAGTGATCCTGCTCGATGCGGGGCGCCTCGCCCGCCTCGACGAGGGCGACGGCCTCGGACATGGCATCGACGCCCATGGGGAAGAGGCGCTCGAAGTAGAGCGAGCCGAGGGTGTCGTCGGGGCCGATCGCGCAGGTCTTCTGGAGGAGGACGGGGCCCGTATCCATGCCCTTGTCGGGCCAGAAGATGCTGAGGCCGGTCTCGGTGCGGCCGAAGATGATGGGCCAGTTCATGGCGGAGGAGCCGCGGTGGAGGGGGAGGAGGCTGGGGTGGTACTGGATGGTGCCGTGATCGGGGGCGGTGAGCGCTTCCTCGGACAGTAGCTCGGTGACGAAGGCCATGACGCCGAGCTCGGCGCCGGCGGCTTTCCAGGCGGCGAGGCCCTCCTCGCCCTTGAGGGCGGCGGTGTCGATGGGCGTCAGGCCGGCCTCCCCGGCGGCAACCCAGAGGGCGTCGGGGCGGCCGCCCTCGCGGGGCTCGGGGGCGGAGGCGGCGACGATCTCGATGCCGTCCTCGATCAACCGTTTGAGCACGGCTTCCCCGAAGGCGGCCTGACCGATGATCGAGACGCGCATACGTTTCCTCCCGGGCCCAGTCGGCTCAGCGGGAGCCTACCAGCGGGGGCGGCGAGCGTGTAAGGCCCGGAGGGGCCTACACTCACCCTACGATGCTTGCAGCGACCAGTATCGAAGGAGCCCCCCAGGGCGGCGCCAGCGCCGCCCTGGCGCGCGGCGGAGCCGGGGCCGGGCCTCGCGCCTGAGCCTCCCAGCCGTTCCGCCCGCGTACCTGGAGGTTATCCAATGGTCTGTGTCGAACCGGCCCGCCTGAGCGATGCCGGGGCCATCCACGCCCTGATCGACGACTGGGCGCAGCGTGGGGAGATGCTCGAACGCCCGCTCGGCGAAATCCACGAGGCGATCCGCGACTTCAAGGTCGCCCGCGAGGGGGACGAGGTGGTGGGCTGCGGCTCCCTGCACATCATGGGGAGCGACCTCGCCGAGATCCGCTCGCTGGCGGTGCGCGAGGACCAGCACGGCAAGGGCGTGGGCGCCTCGATCGTGCGGGAGTGCGTCGAGGAGGGGCGGGAGATGGGCATCGAGCGCGTATTCGCGCTCACCTACCAGCCAGGCTTCTTCGAGCGGCAGGGCTTCGTGCTCGCGAACGTGATGGACTTTCCCCAGAAGGTCTGGAACGAGTGCGTGCGCTGCCCGTTCTTCACGGACTGCCGGGAGATCGCGGTCGTGCGCGACCTGCGGCTGGAGGGTGGGGATGCCTAAGTCGTCCAGTCAACCGCCCCACTGCCCATTGCAGTAACTTGCCCAGATGGAGGTAGGTAGTGCCGCTGTTGTTCGACTTGGAGGCCTTGGCTCGCGATGGTGGACTAGCCGCGCTTCAGACCGGCCAGCGGGACTTCAGCCCGTACGTCTTCCACTTCACGAGCTACAAAGCCATGGAGGCAGTAAGAGACAGGCTAACCCGCGTAGGGCGAGGCGAGCCAGGCGCTTCGGATTTCGTTGACCTCCTACAATCGGCCGACGTTGGCTCCGCCGAGAGCTTGCGGGCGATACTCAGCACTGGCGTCGTTGAGGCAAGGAAGTTCCACAAGGACTATCGGCCCGCCGTCTGCTTAACAGAGTGCACTCTTGCCGGAGTGCTAACGCACTCGTCCCGGTATGGGCGATACGGCCTGCTCTTTCGGAAGGAGGCGGTCTTCGAGCACGGAGGCCGACCGGTGGCCTATGTTACCGAAGATGTTCGAAACCACTACATTGAGTTAGCTTCTAAGGACGCGAGGATGCAGCAGAGTCTGCTGCATGTAACGAGCCTCATTCCTCAAGGAACGGGTAGGCAAGTCCAGGACTTCACTCATGAGAGGGAGTGGAGATGCCCTAGCGATGTCCCCACTAGCCTTGCCGTAGCTCTGGTCGTCGCGACCCTCGCCGACTACGCAGACTTTGCGCCACTCGCGAAGGGCATCCCAGTCATTCCGCTGGAACTCCTCTATCAACTTGGGCTGTGACCCTAGCCTCCGTGTCCTTGGCACCTTCCCCAGAAGGTCTGGAACGAGTGCGTGCGCTGCCCGTTCTTCACGGACTGCCGGGAGATCGCGGTCGTGCGGGACCTGCGGCTGGAGTAGCGGTCAGGCTCAGCCGGCCTGCGGCTCGTTCCTAGAACTTCGAGATTTCGATCTCCTTCTGGGTGATGAACTCCAGGAGGGCCGGGTTGCCGGCTTCGGTCTGGGCGATGCCGCGCTTGATGGCGGGCACGATCTCGGCAGGGTCGGTGACGCGTTCGCCGTAGCCGCCGAAGGCCTTCGCCATGTCGGCGTAGTTGCCGCTGATGTCGGTGCTGCGGTACTTCTCCGTAGCGGCCTGCATGATGGGCAGCTCGATCGCCATCGAGAAGTTGTTGAGGAGGATGGAGAGGATGGGGATGCGCTCGCGCACCGCGGTCTCGAAGTCCATGCCGGTGAAGCCGATGGCGGCGTCGCCCCAGACGTTGATGCAGAGGCGGTCGGGGCGGGCGAGCTTGGCGCCCATGGCGTAGCCGAGGCCGGTGCCGAGCTGGGTCGTCTTGCCCCAGCCGATGTAGCTGAGGGGCGTGCGGCTCTCCCAGAAGGGCGAGAGCTGGTCGCGGGGGCTGCCGGCGTCGTGCGTGATGATGGTGTTCTCGACGTCGACGGCGTGGAGCAGGTCCCAGATGACGCGGTAGGGCGAGAGGGGCGAGGAGTCGTCGGTCAGCTTCGGCTTCCACTGCTCGATCCACTCCGCCTTGATGGTGGCGATGCGGTCGGTGACGCCGTCGCGCGAGGCGCTCACCCCGTCGAGTTCGCAGAGGAGGGCGTCGAGGGTCAGCTTCGCGTCGCCGATGAGGGCGTGGGCGGCCGCGACATCCTTGTTCACGTCGGCCGGGTCGAGGGTGGCGTGGATGATCGTCTTGCCCTTCGGCATGGCGACGCCGAAGCCGGTGGCAGCGAAGCTGCAGCCGATGCCGAAGATGACGTCGGCGTCCTGGAGGAACTCGTGGACGGCGCGGGGAATCGAGCGGCCGCCCGAGCCGAGCGAGAGGGGGTGGTTCTCGGGGAAGGCGCTCTTGCCCTGGAGGCTGGTGGTGACGGGAATCTGGAGGCGCTCGGCGAGCTCGCGCAACTCGTCCCAGGCCTTCGCGTAGTGGACGCCCTGGCCAGCGTAGATGACGGGCCGCTCGGCGTTGCGGAGGACCTCGGCGACGGTCCTCACGGCTTCGGGGTCGGGGCCGGAGCGGAGGGCGGGGGCGGGCTCGTAGGCGAAGTCGTCGGGGACTTCCTCCTGGAACACGTCGCCGGGGATCTCGATGAGGACGGGGCGGGGGCGGCCGTTTCGCACCTGCGTGAAGGCGCGGCGCATCACGTCGGGGACGGTCGAGCCGAGGGTGACCTGCTCGGTCCACTTGGTGACGTGCTGGAAGTTGAGGAAGGAGTTGAAGTTGGGGGCCGTGTTGGTGATGCGGCGGGCGTAACCGCCGGGCATGACGAGGATGGGGACGGAATCGCCGTAGGCCTGGGCGACGCCGCCGAAGGCGTTCTCGGCGCCGGGGCCGTGCTGCATGGCGAAGACGCCGATGCGGTCGCCCGAGTTCACGCGGCTGAAGGCATCGGCCATGTGCAGGCCGACGCGCTCCTGGCGGACGATGATCGTGCGCACGTCGGCGCGGGCGGCCGCCTCGATGATGGGATTGACGGGGTAGGCGACGAGGAAGTCGACTCCCTCGCGCTTCAGGATCTCGGCTACGGCATCGGCGACCTTCATGGCATCTCCCTTGCTTGCCGCGACGGGCCGTGCGCGGCGGCGCCAGTCTACCGGTCGGCGGGTCGCGCTTGCCGGAAGCGCGGGGTGGCGCGCACAATTCGGCGCGATGCCCCTGCTCAGCGTGATCTCCGACACAGCGGGAGCCGGAAAGACCGGCGTCGCCGCCAGCGTGGCCCGCGACCTCGCCTACACCGGCCGGCGCGTCTGGCTCGTGCGGGGCGAAGGCCCCGACGCCGCCGGCAACGCCGCCGCCGATGCGCGCTGGTTCTCGACGCTCGAGTTCGCCCCCGGGAGCGCTTCGGCGCCGGTCGGGGCGAGCGTCATCCCGCCGCCGAGCGGCGACGAGATCGTCGTGGCGGAGCTCGACGAGCCGCTGGAGCGCGCCGACGCGACCGTCCTTGTGACGCGCGGATTGCCGGACGAGGCGCGCGTGGCCGAGGTCGCGCCCACCGCGGTCGTGGCGCTCGACGTGGCCGCCTCGGCGCTGGCGGACGCACCCGACGAGGTCGGCGGCGCGCCCCTGATCACGGTCGGGGAGGACCGCACGCTCGCGGGCTTCAGCGTGTCGGAGGCGCAGGCGGTCCTGCGGGCGGAGACGCTGGTCGAGGGGGACGGGCTCGACCCGACCTGCGACCACCTGGTGATCGCGCCCATCGGGTCGGATTCGGGGCAGCCGTACCTGGAGCGCTTCGAGTCGAAGGCGGTGGTCGTGCGGTTCGACAAGACGGACCAGCACCTGGCGGCGCTGGCGACGGATCCGGCCTGCCTCATCCTGACGGGCGGGCGGCAGCCCAGCGAGTACCTGTTCGACGCAGCGGCGGCGCGGGGCGTGCCCGTGATGCTGTCGCGCACAGACACGGAGAACACGGTGATCGCGCTGGAGGGCATCTTCGACCGCACACGCTTCCACGGGGAGCGCAAGCTGGAGCGCATGGCGGAGCTGCTGGGCGGGACGGGGCTGGCGGAGCGGGTGGCGGCGGCGCTGGGCTAGGGAGTCGTGTCCGACGGTCTAAAGCGTGACGGATACCTGTGCGCCCCGGACGTGCAGGCCTTTCTCGAATGGGCGAAGCCGATCGTGACCGGCGAGCGCCGGTTGAACCACGCCGGAGAGAAGGCCGGGGTGGAGTTCAAGACGCTCGCCGAGGCCTGGCGCTGCTACGAATGGGCCGACATGGACTACAAGACGACGACTGTATTCCTGGGGGGCTTGAGAGCGCGCATCAGCGAAAGCCGTGAGCAGGGCAATCCCAAGGACTTCCTCAAGGTGGCGACCAAGGTACTCAACTGGGGACGTGTTGGTGGTAAGAACACGGAGCGGCTGGAGTTGCTGGGAGACGAGGCGCTCCCACTGCTGGAACTCAACGCCCGCCTGCTGAATCCCGAGACGGCGGACTTGGACCGCGTCAAGGCCGTGCACCCCATGAACTCAGGGTTCTCCAAGATTTATTCCCTGATGCTCGATGGCTTCCCCATTTACGACAGCCGGGTCGCCTGCGCGCTTGGTTCGCTGGTGCGGTGTTTCTGTGAGAAGACGGACCGCCAGAGCGTCCCTCCGTCACTCGCGTTTCGCCTTCCACCGAACAGAGTGACGAAGAACGACGGGGCGACGAAGAACAAGAGGGATCCCTCTCGTGGCAACCTCAAGTTCTCCGCGATCCATCACGGTGGCGATGGGTTCCACGCCCAGTCGAACGTGATGGCCGCCTGGATCCTCGACGAACTGTCGGAGCATGGCCCGTTCGGCGAGCTTGGGGTCGATGAGCGCCAGTTCGCGCTTCAGTCGGCGATGTTCATGATCGGCCACAAGCCGCTCAAGTAGTCAGGCAGTTGCGGCGGGCGCCCCGCGCTACTCGCCGCGGCGGCGGACGAGGGAGGTGGAGCGGCGGACGAGGCCGCTCAGGGTGGCGCGGTCCCGGGCGCCCTCGACGTGGTTGGGGGCGGGGCCGGGGGCGATGGCGGGGGTCTTCTCGTGGCCGCAGTAGGGGCAGGCGAGCCAGCCGAAATCGAGGGCCTTGTCGCAGGCTTCGCAGCGTTCCTTGAGCTCGACCAGGCAGAAGGGGCAGACGAGGTAGTCGTCGCGGATGCGGCGGCGGCAGGCGGGGCAGGCCTTCTGGTCGTCGAGGTCCTGGAGGATGGCCTCCTCCTCGAGGGAGCGCTCGTACAGCTCGGTGAGGGTCTGGCGGGGGCGGAGGATGAGGTAGATCCAGTGTCCGGGGAGGAAGCCCCCGAGCACGAGCAATACCGAGATGAGCTGCATGATGGGGTCGCGGGTGCGCTGGCGGATGTCGCGGAAGACCCAGAAGATGAGGGCGACCCAGATGATGGCGCCGTAGATCGAGAGCACCGTGAGGATGAGGCGAACGGTGTCCTGCCAGGAGCCGCCGGGCCAGTCGAACATCGAGCCTTCCTTACCTTCGGGTCACGCACTCGACGCGTCGCGCGCTCACCGCGCCGCCACGATCCGAGGGTACAGCATCGCCCCGTAGGCGCGCGACGAAAACTGCTCAGTCCGGTGATCACACTCGGGCGCGGGAGGCCCCGAGCCGATACGATAGGGGGCGTGCCCGCCACCCAGCATCCGTCTCCCGCCGTCGAGGGTCTGAACCCGGCGCAGCGCGCGGCCGTGGAGCACGGAGAGGGCGCCCAGCTCATCCTGGCGGGGCCGGGCAGCGGCAAGACGCGCGTCATCACGAACCGGATCGCGTGGCTGGTGGGGGAGCAGCGGATCGCGCCCTGGCGCATCCTCGCGGTGACGTTCACGAACAAGGCGGCGCGGGAGATGCGGGCGCGGGCGCAGGGCCTGCTGGGAGAGGACGCGGCCAAGCTGCACCTGGGCACGTTCCACTCGATGTGCGCGCGCTGGCTGCGTATCCACGGCGAGGACATCGGGCTCTCGCCCGACTACGTGATCTACGACGACGCGGACCAGACGGCGCTGATGAAGCGCGTGCTGGCGTCGCTGCACGTCGATTCGCGCCAGTTCACGCCGCGCTCGGTGCTCTCGGCCATCTCCAGCGCGAAGAGCGAGCTGCGGGGCGCGGACCACTTCAAGCGGCAGACGGAGAGCTACTTCCAGGAGATCGTGGCGCGGGCGTACGAGCGCTACCAGCAGGGCCTGCGGGAGGCCTCGGCGCTCGACTTCGACGACCTGCTGGCGGAGACGGTGCGGCTGTTCCGCGAGTCGGAGGAGGCGCGAGAGCGGCGGGCGGGGCAGTACCTGCACGTGCTGGTGGACGAGTTCCAGGACACGAACCCGGCGCAGTACGCGCTGGCGCGGCTGCTGGCCTCGGAACACGGGAACATCTGCGTGGTGGGCGACCCCGACCAGAGCATCTATTCGTGGCGGGCGGCGGACGCGCGCAACACCCAGTACTTCCTGCGCGACTTCCCGGATGCGGAGACCTACCTGCTGGAGCAGAACTACCGCTCGACGCAGCCGATCCTGGATGCGGCGAACGCGGTCATCGAGAACAACCGCAGCCACATCGAGCGCGCCCTCTGGACCGAGCGCAAGGATGGGCAGGCGCTCGTCCAGTACGAGGCCTACAACGACGAGGAGGAGGGCGAGTTCGTCGCGCGGGAGGTGGAGCGCCTGTCGATGGCGGACCAGCCGCTCGGGTCGATCGCGGTGCTGTACCGGACGAACGCGCAGTCGCGGCCCATCGAGGACGCGCTCGTGCGGCGGCGCATCCCCTACCGGCTGATCGGGGGCGTGCGGTTCTACCAGCGGCGCGAGATCAAGGACCTCATCGCCTACCTGCGGCTGGTCCACAACCGGCTGGACGAGGCGAGCCTGCTGCGCATCATCAACGTGCCCGCGCGGGGCATCGGCGATGTCACGGTCTCGCGGCTGGGGGAGTACGCGGGGTCGACGGGGCTCGCGATGTGGGACGCCTGCGAGGCGGTCGCGCGGGGCGAGCCGGTGGCGGGGGTGGGGCCGCGGGCGGCAACGGCCGTGCGGCGGTTCGTCCATGCCATCGAGGGGATGCGGGACGAGCGGGACCGGCCGCTGGCGGAGCTGCTCGACCTCGTGCTCGAGGCGAGCGGGTACGTGGAGTACCTGCGGGATCGCGAGGAGGGCGGCGAGGAGCGGCTGGAGAACGTGCTCCAGCTGCGCACGGTGATGGCGCAGTACGAGGACACGACCGGCGGGGAGGCGGCGGACCTCGCGAGCTTCCTGCAGGACGTGGCGCTGGTGGCGGACGTGGACGAGCTGGAGGGGGCGGTGGAGGCGATCACGCTGATCACGCTGCACGCGGCCAAGGGACTGGAGTTCCCGATCGTGTTCCTGGTGGGGATGGAGGAGGGGGTGCTGCCGCACATCCGCTCGTTCGACGATCCCCGGCAACTGGAGGAGGAGCGGCGGCTGGCCTACGTCGGCATCACGCGGGCGGAGACCTCGGTGTACCTGACGCGGGCGTATCGGCGCTACCTGGGCGGGCGGCCGCTCACGAACCCGCCCTCGCGCTTCCTCGACGAGATACCGGAGCACCTGGTCCAGCCTTACCGAAGCGGCGAACGGCGAGCGGTGCGCCAGCCGCCGCTCGTCGAGCGGGAGACGACGCCCGCTCCAGCGTCGGGGGGGGAGGCGGCCAGCGCGGAACCGCAGTGGCAGGCGGGCGAGCGGGTGCGGCACGAGATGTTCGGGGAGGGGATCGTCGTGAGCTGCCAGGAGCGTCGCGGGGACGTGGAGGTGGTGGTGGCGTTCGACGGGAAGGCGGGGGTCAAGCGGCTGCTGCAGAGCCTCGCGCCGCTGGAGCGGGCGTAGCTACGCGTCCTGGAAGTCCTGCCAGTCCAGGCCAAGGTGGCGGACAGCCGAGCGGAGCACGCCGATGGTCAGATCACGCCGGCCCGAGTCAGGCAGGACGGTACCCATCCGCTTGTTGGGATTGAACCACTTCCTGTGCGAGCCCCCACCGGCCCGGGGAACCTCGTGACAGCCAAGCTTGCTCAACTTCCGGGAGGCCTCCCGGTATCTCACGAAACTGCGACGACGGCCTCAACGGATACAGCGCCGTTCCCCTCTTCCGAGTAGATATCCGGTGGTAACGGCTTCTCCATATACTCGTAGAGTTCAACGACTGCCTGAAAAGCATCTTCAACGTTCCCCAGAGCCTCGGACATGGTCCGGCCTTCTGTCAGGAACTCCGGAAGCAAAGGTGAGGTAACGACGTACCCCCCCTCGGGCTGAGGCTCCAGTTCCACCGGGATGCGTGCGATCATCCACTTACTCCCGCGTCGTCAGGGCGACTGCCACGTCCCATCGTAGCGTCTTCATCGGGGAGTTGTGGAGGGCAAGGGAGCCCGAGCGCTACTCGCCGGTGTTGCGCTTGGGGACCATGACCTTGCGGGTGAAGGTGAGGACGGTCTCGCCGCGCTGGTTGTAGCCGCGCGTATCGACGGTGACGATGCCGCGGTCGTTGCGGGAGCGGGACTCGACCTTGTCGGTGACGGTGGTCTCGGCGTAGAGGGTGTCGCCGTGGAAGGTGGGGGCGGTGTGCTTGAGCGACTCGATCTCGAGGTTGGCGATGGCCTTCCCCGAGACTTCGGTGACGGTCATGCCGAAGACGATGGAGTAGACGAGGGTTCCGACGACGACGTTCTGGCCGAACTGGGTCTCCTCCTCGGCGTAGCGGGCGTCGATGTGGAGGGGGTGGTGGTTCATGGTCTGCATGCAGTGGAGGATGTCGTCGTACTCGGTGATCGTGCGTCCGGGCCAGTGCTTGAAGACGTCGCCGACCTCGAACTCCTCGTAGTAGTGGCCGAAGTCTTCGCGCCCGTCGTGGACAGTCATGGTGGTGGCTCCTGGCTGGTGGCTCTTGGCTGTTGGTCCCCGCCGCCCTGCCCCGGTTCGGGAGGGCTAGTCGATGGCGTACTCGCGGAGGAGGTTGCGGGCGATGACGATCTTCTGGATGTCGCTGGTGCCCTCGGCGATGACCATGACGGGGGCGTCGCGGTAGTAGCGCTCGAGGGGGAGCTCCTTGCTGTAGCCGACGCCGCCGTGGAGGCGCAGGGCTTCGAGGACGACCTCCTGGCAGACCTCGGTGGCGAACAGCTTGGCCATGCCGGCGTCGAGGTCGGAGCGGGCCCCGCTGTCCTTGCGGCGGGCGGCGTCGAAGGTGAGGAGGCGGGCGGCGCGGATCTTGGTCGCCATCTCGGCCAGGCGGATCTGCTGGGCCTGGTGCTGGCCGATGGGCTTGCCGAAGGCGTGGCGCTGCTGGGCGTAGGCGATGGCGTCCTCGAAGGCGGCCTGGGCGACGCCCACGCCGCGGGCGGCGACGTTGATGCGGCCGACCTCGAGGGCGCTCATGACGTGCTGGAAGCCGCGGCCTTCATCGCCGCTGAGGAGGTTGCCGGCGGGGACGCGGGCGTTATCGAAGGCGAGCTCGGTGGTCTCGACGCCCTTGTAGCCGAGCTTCTCGAGCTTGCGGCCGACGAAGAAGCCCTCCATGCCGGGCTCGACGAGGAAGGCGCTGATGCCGCGGTGGGCGGGCTGGGCCTCGACATCGGTCTTGGTGAGGACGAGGTAGACGCCCGCGCGCTGGCCGTTGGTGACCCACATCTTCTGGCCGTTGATGACGTAGTCGTCGCCGTCGCGGGTGGCCTGGGTCTTGATCGCCTGGGCATCGGAGCCGGCGTCGGGCTCGGTGATGCTGAGGGCGGCGCGGATCTCGGGGTCGATCATGCGGGGGAGGAAGCTCTGCTTCTGCTCCTCGGTGCCGTAGGTGGAGATGGCGTAGCCGACGAGGACGTGGGTGTTGAGGACGCCGGCGAGGCTCATCCAGCCGCGGGCGAGCTCGACGCAGACGCCGGCGTAGCACTCGAAGCTGAGGTCGAGGCCGCCGTACTCCTCGGGCACCTTGATGGCGAAGAGGCCCATCTCGGCCATGCCGTTGACGAGGGGCTCGGGGTACTCGTCGGCGTGCTCGTACTCGCTGGCGACGGGCTTGACCTCGCGGTCCACCCAGACGCCGACGTTGGAGACGATCTCCTGGGCGATGGGATCGAGGATGTCGGCGGCGAAGTCACGCGCCATCGGGCAGGCTCCTTCCTGGTGTTGGGCGATACGGCCGCGCTGTCGCGGCCCTCGCTAGCTCCGTCCCTGTCCCTCTTCGGTGGCGCCCACGAGGATGGCCATGTTTCCGTCGGGGTGGCGGTTCTCGAACATGAGCTGGTGGCAGGCTCCGGTCTCCTCGAAGGGGAAGACGCGGGAGAGGCAGGGGTCGATCTTGCCCTGGATGACGAGGTCGTTGAAGGCGGTGGCCTGCTCGTCGTTGGCGAAGTGTGAGCCCTGGAAGCGCTTCTGGCGCATCCAGAGGTAGCGCAGGTCGACATCGGCGTTGTAGCCGGTGGTGCCGGCGCAGATGACGACCATGCCGCCGGTATCGCAGACGAACATGGAGGTGGGGAGGGTGTCCTCGCCGGGGTGCTCGAAGACGATGCGGGGGCTGCGGCGCTCGCCGAGCACGTCCCAGATGGCCTTGCCGAAGGCGCGGGCGCCCTTCTGGAACTCGCCCATGCCGGCCGCGTCCTCCCAGTTGGGGAGGCGGCCCCAGTGGTCGAAGTTCTTGCGGTTGATGTAGCCGACGGCGCCGAGCTGCTTGCAGAACTCGCCCTTCTCCTCGCTGGAGACGACGGCGATGGGCTTCGCGCCCTGGAGTGCGGCGAGCTGGATGGCCATGGTGCCGAGTCCGCCGGCGCCGCCCCAGATGAGGACGACGTCGTCCTCGCGAACGTCGTGCGGGGGCCAGGAGAAGAGCATGCGATACGCGGTCGCGCCCACGAGAGTGGGGGCGGCGGCTTCTTCCCAGGTGAGGTGGGGCGCCTTGGGCAGGCACTGGTGGGCCTGCACGCGCGTGAACTGGGAGAACGAGCCCCAGTTCGTCTCGTACCCCCAGATGCGGTAGGAGGCGTCGTACATGGGGTCGTTGCCGGCGGTCACCCAGGGGGCGTGAATGTTCCAGATGCCGCAGTGGATGATGACCTCGTCGCCGACCTTGACGTTGGTGACGTTCTCGCCGACGGCGTAGACGATGCCGGAGGCGTCGGAGCCGCCGATGTGGAAGTCCTCGACCTCGCCGGCCTTCTGGCGCGCGGCGATGACGTCGATGGGGACGCCGCGGCCGGCCCAGACGTTGTTGTAGTTGACGCCCGCGGCCATGACGTAGACGAGGGCGTCGTCGGGGCCGACGGGGGGGATATCGACGACTTCGGGAGCGAAGGCGCGGGTGGGCTCGCCGAAGCGGGACTCGCGGATGAGCTGGGCGTGCATACGCTTCGGCACTTCGCCCAGCGGGGGCGCTTCGCCAAGGGGGTACAGATCGCGGTCGCTGCCGGAGGTCATAAGGCCCCTGATCGCGAGGGTGGCGCAAATGGTACGCGCGTGCGTCGCAAGGGCAAATCGCATCCCCGGCGAGGGCCTCGGGACGCCAGGGACGGGTCTCGCGCGATGGAGGGCGCACCCGGCCCCGGCGCCGTCTCCGACCGCGGGTTGTCCGCGAGCAGCCGCTCGCGATGCGTTGACGCCCCGGCGATCCGTCCCCTACGTTGCAGCACGCGCGGAGACCCGTCGAAGATGCCCGTCGCGGCGGGGGTCTTCTACTCGCGCCCGCGGGGGCCGCGTGAGAGCCGCGGCAAGGCAGTGCCATGTCAACTGACGGGTCGGGATGGGGATCGCGAGCGGCGAAGCTCCTGACCCTGGCTGCCCTGGCGGCCGTGGTGGCGGATGCGCTGCTGCTGCCCGCACGCCGCGATCGGACGCGCACGGCTGCCGACGCTTCGTCCCCCGAGCGCCCGGGATGGAGGCCGCGAGGCGCGGCGAAGGTGCTGGCGCTGGCTGCCCTGGCGGCCGTGGTGGCGGGGGCGCTGCTGCTGCCCGCGCGCGGCGATCGGGCAGGAACGGCGCCCGAGCCCGCGGAGGACGTGCGGCAGGCGGCGGTCGAGGCGGAGGCGCAGGACGCGCCGGAGCCGGCCTCGGCGTCCGGGGGCGCGGACGCGGGCAGGGCCGTGAGCGTGGGGCCGGTCGCTCCGGACGATCCCGGTGCGGACGAGCGGCGGACCAGCGAGCCGCCGGTGGCGGCGGCGGCGGAACTGCCGGAGGTATCGATCGCCTCCGGGCCGAGGCTGGTGACGGAAGCGCAGC
This sequence comes from Tepidiformaceae bacterium, assembly GCA_965203115.1. Classification (GTDB taxonomy): domain Bacteria; phylum Chloroflexota; class Dehalococcoidia; order Tepidiformales; family Tepidiformaceae; genus UBA2991. The sequence continues at coordinate 1,871,358 of OZ241859.1, forward strand.
CGGTGGAGTTCACGCTCGCGCGCACGGGGGCGGCGGAGGCCGCCCTGACGGTTGTCGTGGGCGTGGCGGAGAGCGGTTCGATGCTGAGCGGCGCGGGGCCGGTGACGGCGACGTTCGGGGCGGGCGAGCGCACGACGACCCTCTCGGTGGCGGTGGACGACGACTTCGTGGTCGATGTCACCAGCAGGGTGACAGCGACGATCACGCCTGGGGACGGCTACACCGTCGACGATCAGGCGGATTCGGCGGCGGTGTACGTGACGGACAACGACCGGATCTTCCTGCTTCCCGACCTGGTATCCGACCCGCCCGTTCCCTCGGGCGAGGTGGAGAGGGTCTGGTGGAACGGGGAGGAGATGCTGGTGCTGCGCTTCGAGGGGTACGTCACCAATCTGGGCGATGGTCCCCTCGATCTCTCGGGGAACCCCCAGCTGGCGGATCCCGCCGATCCGACGAGCCATGACGTGTGGCAGCGGGTCCGGACCTCAACCGGCGACTGGGTGAAGCTCACCAAACCGCCCGTTCGGTACGAGACCGAGGATGGACATAACCACTTCCACCTCGTGGAGATCGTGGCGTACTCCCTCTGGAATGAGGCCGGGACCACCCAGGTTCGCCAGGGTTCGAAGGTCGGCTTCTGCATGCTGGACGTCGAGCAGTTGGACGACAGGCACCCCGACCCGGGGGAGCGCGCCTACGAGGAGTCGGTGGTCGAAAACTGCCGCGCCAACGATCCGGATGCGGACTATCTGCGCATGGGCGTGACCGAAGGGTGGCGGGACGTGTACGAGGGAAAGATCACGTTCCAGTGGGTCGACGTGTCCGACCTGAGGCCGGGGCACTATCGCCTGGCGGCCGAGGCCGATCCCTACGACGTGGTGGTCGAGAGCGACGAGACGAACAACGGCATCGCCCTGACCGATGAGGTGAGCGTGGTCCCGGGGTACGTCGCGCAGCCGCTGGCGGTCGCCACGGAGATCGACACCGCGGTCGACGTCGTGCTGGCCGCCACCACCTTCGGCAAGCCCATCGGCCCGCGCTACTTCCGCATCGTCACGGAGCCGGCTCACGGCAGCCTCGACGCGGCGGTAGACGTGAGGCTCTCGGGCACGATCCTGTGGTACACGCCGGACGAGGGGTTCTCCGGCGTCGACACGTTCGAGTACGAGGCTTTCGACGTCTACAGCGCGTACCCGCGGACGGCGGTCCGGGCGGTCGTGGCGATCACCGTGGGCGAGGCGTCGGCGAAGCCGGTCGCCGGCGAGGGAGGCGCCTCCGGAGGGGTGGCCGCGGCGGTGGGGGAGGGCGGCCGCACGGCGCCAGTGATCACGGATCCGGGGGCGCAGTCGCCCGCCCCGTGAGGGCGCGGGGAGGGGCGAAAGGGGGGCGGTTCGTTTGGTCCCTGGAGGGGCGTCCGTGCTATAGTGCCGCGGGTCTTCGCGAGAGATTTCACAAACGGCTGAGACGTGCTCCACGAATACGGCCACATCGCCATCCTCGTCATTATCGCGCTCATCTTTCCGGCGGGCGCGATCGTGCAGTCCTGGGCGTTCAAGTTCGTCAACATCCGCCCCGAGGTGCCCTCGGACCCGGTGAAGGAAGACACCTACGAGTGCGGCATGGTCACGCGCGGATCGGCGCTGACGCAGTTCAACTTCCGCTTCTACTACGTGGCGCTGCTGTTCCTGCTGCTCGATGTCGAGATCGTGTTCCTGTTCCCGTGGGCGGTGGTGTTCGAGGAGGCGGGGCTGGTGGGGCTGGGGAAGGTCGCGATCTTCGTGGGCACGTTCGTGGTGGGCGGGCTCTACGCCTGGCGCAAGCGCGCGCTGGAGTACTCCTGATGACGCGCTGGTGGACCGGCGAGGAGCTTGCAGAGGCGGCGGAGCGGCTCGTTCCCGGGTCGGTCTCGCACTCGACGGAGACGGCCTGCGTCCTGAAGACGGAGCACGCGGTCGAGGCCCTCCGCGCGCTGCGCGACGACCCCGAGACGAACTTCGCGCACCTCTCGAACCTGTGCGGGGTGGACCAGTGGGACCGCTTCGAGGTGGTGTACCACCTGCAGTCGCTGGAGCGGAACCAGATGGCCTGCGCGAAGGTGGAGGCGCACGACCGCGAGAACGCGTCGGTGCCGAGCGTGGTGGAAGTCTGGCAGGGGGCGTGGATCCAGGAGTCGGAGACGTACGACCTGTTCGGGATCGAGTTCGAGGGGCACCCGAACCTGCAGCGCATCCTGCTCTGGGATGGCTACCCTGGGCACCCGCTGCGCAAGGACTTCCTTGCGATGCCGGGGGGCTTGCAGCCGGGCCTCAACGAGTTCGCGGGCACCTCGGCAAAGCCGGAGCCACCGGTACGGCCGGTCACATGAGCGAGATCGTCCAGTCCGAGCCGTTCGTGATGAACATCGGGCCGCAGCACCCGTCGACGCACGGCGTGTTCCGGGTGAAGGCGACGGTCGACGGCGAGCGCGTGATCGATGCGGAGATGGTGATCGGCTACCTGCACCGCTCGATGGAGAAGCTGGCGGAGGAGCGGACCTACACGCAGAACATCCCGTTCACGGACCGGACGGACTACCTGAGCAGCATGTCGAACAACCTCGGCTACTGCCTGGCGGTGGAGAAGCTGGCGGGCATCGAGGTGCCGCCGCGGGGGCAGGCGATCCGCGTGATCATGGCGGAGCTGCAGCGCCTCGCGAGCCACTGCATGGGGGCGGGCGCCTTCGCCAACGACACGGGCGCGTGGCAGACGCCGATCATGTGGTTCATGCGCGAGCGCGAGAAGATCCTTGACATCTTCGAGATGACGAGCGGGGCGCGGCTGACGTGCAACTACATGCGCATCGGCGGGGTCGCGTTCGAGCTGCCGGAGGGGTTCGAGGAGCACGTGCGGGAGCTGATCGGGCCGCTGCGCGAGACGATCGCGGACGGGGAGGGGCTGCTCTCGGGGAACGAGATCTTCCTGGCGCGGGCGCGGAACGTGGCCGTGATCCCGCCGGACATGGCGGTCAACGCCTCGCTGAGCGGGCCGATGCTGCGCGGCAGCGGGGTGGCGTGGGACATCCGCAAGGCGGACCCCTACTGCGGTTACGAGCAGTACGACTTCGATATTCCCATCGGCTACCAGGGCGACGCCTACGACCGCTTCATCGTGCGGCTGGAGGAGATGCGGCAGAGCCTGCGCATCATCGAGCAGGCGCTGGACGGCCTGCCCGGCGGCCCGCACAGCACGGAGGTGCCGCTGGCCTTGCGCCCGCCCGCGGGCGAGGCCTACGCGCGCATCGAGAGCCCGCGGGGCGAGCTGGGCTACTACCTGGTGAGCGACGAGGGGCCCTCGCCCTACCGCTTCCACATCCGCCCACCCTCGCTCATCAACCTGAGCGTGCTCAAGGAGATGACGGTGGGCGGCTCGATAGCAGACGCGATCGTGGCGCTCGGCTCGATCGACATCGTCGTTGGCGAGATTGACCGCTGATGGACAACCTCGCGACCGAGCACTGGTACGACTTCCGCGATCTGGCCAACCTTTCGCGCGTGATCCTCGAGGGGATCGACAAGGTGGCGCCGTACGAGCTGGCGTACATCGTGGCGCCGATCATCGGGTTCGTGGCGGCGTTCCTGATCTTCGTGCTGCCCTCTCAGCTGTTCGTGGGGGTGTACGGCGAGCGGCGCCTGATCGGACGCATCCAGTCGCGCAGGGGTCCGAACCGGGTGGGGCCGTTCGGGCTGCTGCAGCCGGTGGCGGATGCGCTCAAGCTGCTGCAGAAGGAAGCGCTGACGCCGAAGGCGGCGGACCGCACGCTGATGTGGGCGGCGCCGGTCTTCTTCGTGGCGCCGGCGGTGCTGCTGTTCGCGGTGATCCCGTTCGGGCCGCGGATGGTGTTCGCGGACGTGCCCGCGGGGCTCATCTTCTTCATCGCGGTCTCGGGGCTGCCGGTGCTGGCGGCGTTCATCGCGGGCTGGAGCTCGAACAACAAGTACAGCCTCTACGGGGCGATGCGGATCGTGGCGATGTCGGTCAGCTACGAGGTGCCGCTCGTGCTGATGCTGCTGTGCGTGGTGGTGTTCACGAACACGATGAGCCTGCCGGAGATCGTCTTGTTCCAGAAGAACGAGAACCTGTGGCTGATCTTCATGCAGCCGCTGGCGTTCGTCGTCTACTTCATCGCGGTCAGCGCCGAGCTGAACCGGACGCCGACGGACATCGCCGAGGCGGAGTCGGAGATCGTGGCGGGCTACCTGACCGAGTACAGCGGCATGAAGTGGGGGTTGTTCTACGGGATGGATATCGGCTACGCGCTGGCGGCCTCGGCCTTCGCGGCGACGATCTTCCTGGGCGGCTGGTCGATGTGGGGGCTGGAGCAGTGGGTGCCGCCGTGGCTCATCTTCATCGCGAAGACGCACCTCTTCTACCTGGTGTTCATCTGGACGCGGGGCACGCTGCCGCGCCTGCGCATCGACCAGCTGATGGGCTTCGCCTGGAAGTTCCTGCTGCCGCTGGCGATCGTGAACCTGTTCCTGGTGTCGCTTGAGAAGCTGTGGTGGTCGGAGAGCGACCTCGGCGGCGGCATCGTGTTCGTCATCGCGGCCATCAACATCCCCGTCTCGGCGGTAGCCGTGTACCTGTGGGCGCGATTCCTCGGGTACAAGCCCGAGCGCGTGCCAACGCGGCCGCGGCTGGTCCAGGAGGCGGGCGGCTACGTGCCGCTGGAGGAGCCGGTGATCGGAGGGGGCAGGTAGATGGAAGGCGCCGGCGTGAACATCGCGTTCTACGTGCTCTCCATCCTGACGCTGGTGGCGGCGGGGGGCGTGATGGTGTCGCGGAACCTGCTGCACGCGGTGCTGTTCCTGATCGTGGCCTTCATTGGGGTGGCGGGGTTCTTCGTGCTGCTCTCGGCGGAGTTCATCGCGATGGCGCAGATCGTCATCTACGTGGGCGCCATCGCCGTGCTGATCCTGTTCGCGATCGTGCTCACGCCGCGCTCCGTGCGGGACAACTCGGAGACGGCGATGGTGGGGCCGGCGATCCTGCTGGGCGTGGCCCTGGCGACGGTGTTCCTGTTCGTCATCCACGACACGGGCTGGATGATCGACGCCGGGGATCCCGGCCTGTCGGCCAGCGAGCTGGGGAAGGCGCTGCTCTCCACCTGGGTGCTGCCCTTCGAGATCGCGTCGGTGCTCCTGACCGCCGCGCTGGTGGGCGCGATCATGCTCGTTCGCTCCGAGGCCGAGGAAAGCGAGGACGTGCCCGATGCTGACGCTTGAGCACTTCCTCACGGTGGGGGCGCTGCTGTTCTGCCTGGGGCTCGTGATCGCGCTGAGCAAGCGCAACGCGATCGGCGTGCTCATGGGCATCGAGCTGATGCTGAACTCGGTCAACCTGACGCTGGTCGCGTTCTCGCGCTTCAGCGATGGTCCCGCGGAGATCGCGGGACACGCCTTCGTGGCGTTCATCATCACCGTGGCTGCCGCGGAAGCAGCCGTCGCGCTCGCGCTCGCGGTAGCCGTCTACCGGAGCCGCCAGACCGTCGAGGTCGACCAGCTCGACCTCCTGAAGTTGTAGCGCCATGTGGGTTGAATTCATGAGCGTGGCAAACGGGTACGTCGCCGAGACGTGGCAAGAGCTGTTCGCGGCGGAGGGCCTGCGGATCGTGATCATGCCGCCCGTGGGCCGCGGCGAAGACGCCTCCATGCGCGACGAACGCACCATCTACGTCCCCACGGGCAAGGCGCACGTGGCGCGCGAAATCCTGAGGAAGATCTGAGCCGATGATCGAACTCTTCGCAGCCGCGACGGGCGAGGTTCCCGGCATCAGCGAGGCCGTGCTGTGGGCGATCATCGTGTGCCCGCTGGCGGCCTTCGCGGCCATCACCCTCTACGTGCGCCACCTGCCGAAGATCGCGGGCTACCTGAGCATCCTCGCGATCGGCGTCTCCTTCGTGCTCTCGCTGATCGCGCTGGTGGACGTGCTGGGGGCGGGCGGGGGCATCGCCACGCACTCGTACGACTGGTTCCAGGCGGGACCGCTGGAGCTGACGCTGGGGGTCCGCATCGACGGGCTGACGGCGGTGATGCTGGTCGTGGTCTCGAGCGTGTCGCTGCTCGTGCAGGTGTACTCGCAGGGGTACATGGAAGGCGACCCGGGCTACGGGCGCTACTACGCCTACATGAGCCTCTTCATCACGGCGATGCTGGGGCTGGTCCTGGCCGACAACCTGTTCATGCTCTTCATCTTCTGGGAGCTGGTGGGCCTTTCGAGCTACCTGCTCATCGGGTTCTGGTTCCACAAGCCGAGCGCCGCCTCCGCCGCCAAGAAGGCGTTCATCGTGACGCGCATCGGCGACCTCGGGCTGCTGGCGGCGATCCTGCTCATCTGGACGCGTCACGACACGCTCGATATCGCCGGGATCCACGAGCTGGTCATCACCGAGGCACTCGTCGGAACGACGCTGACGCTGTTCGGCCTGGGGCTGTTCGCGGGCGCCGTCGGCAAGAGCGCGCAGTTCCCGCTGCACGTGTGGCTCCCCGACGCGATGGAGGGCCCGACGCCGGTCTCGGCGCTCATCCATGCCGCCACGATGGTCGCGGCGGGCGTCTACCTGATGGCGCGCTTCTTCCCGGTCATCGAAGCGTCACCGGACGCGCTCAATGTGGTCGGCTGGATCGGGGCGGCGACGGTGGCGGTGGGCGCCTCGCTGGCGCTCGTGCAGACGGACCTGAAGCGGGTGCTCGCCTACTCCACGATCAGCCAGCTCGGCTACATGATGCTGGCGCTGGGCGTGTTCGGGTACGCGGTGGCGATCTTCCACCTGTTCACGCACGCCTTCTTCAAGGCGCTGCTGTTCCTCGGCAGCGGCTCGGTGAACCACGCGACCAACACGTTCGACATGCGGCTGATGGGCGGCCTGCGGACGGTGATGCCGATCACGTTCTGGACGTTCCTGATCGGGACGCTGAGCCTCTCGGGCATCTTCCCGCTGGCGGGGTTCTGGTCGAAGGACGAGATCCTGCTGGAGGCCTGGGTGAACGACAAGGCCCTCTACGCGGTGGCGGCGATCGCCTCGTTCGTGACGGCGCTCTACATGTTCCGCGCGGTCTTCATGACCTTCTTCGGGGAGTACAAGGGCGGCGAGCCGGTCGACCACGAGGACGAGGACTCGCACTTCCACGGCGACCCGGCGCACCCGCACGAGTCGAGCTGGGTGATGACCGTGCCTCTGCTCATCCTGGCGGCGGGGGCGATCGCGGCGGGCTGGTGGGCCTGGGGCAAGGAGTTCCACAACTTCGTACAGGCGGCTGTCCCCGGGGGGCTGCACAAGTTGCCCGACTTCAGCTACTGGATCGCCATCACGTCGTCGCTCATCGCGGTGGCGGGCATCGGGACGGCGTGGGCCATCTACCAGCGGAAGCTCGTCTCCTCGACGGAGATCCGCAAGGTCGCGCTCCCGATCGCCGTGCTGCTGGAGCGGAAGTTCTTCCTGGACGACCTGTACGAACGCGCCTTCGCCATCAACCTCTTCCAGCGGGGCTGGAACCGGCTGGTGGAGCTCTTCGACGTGACCGCCGTGGACGGCGCCGTGAACGGCGTCGGCTGGGTGGGAACGCAATCGAGCCGCGTGCTGCGCCATGCCCAGACGGGCCAGGTGCAGCTCTACGGCGTGGGCATCGCCGCCGGCGTCTTCATCGTCGCCATCATCGTGTTCATCGCGAATCCGCTGTAGGAGGGTGGAATGCTGCTGACCGTGCTCGTGTTCCTGCCCGCCTTCGCGGGGCTGCTGATCCTGCTGCTCCCGGCCGCCCGCGCGCACCATGCGCGCTGGGTGGCGCTGCTCGGGTCGCTGGTCGCGCTGGCCCTCTCGATCGTGATGTTCTTCAACTTCGAGACGGGCGCCGGCTTCCAGTTCATCGACCGGGCGTCGTGGATCGACGTGGGCTCGTTCAACATCCAGTACTTCCTCGCGGTGGACGGGCTGAGCCTGCCGCTGGTGGTGCTGACGACGTTCCTGACGACGGCGTCGGTGCTGGTCTCGTTCAGCATCGAGCACCGGCCGCGGGCCTACTTCGCCTGCCTGATGGTGCTCTCGACGTCCGTGCTGGGCGTGTTCACGGCGATGGACTTCCTGCTCTTCTTCCTGTTCTGGGAGCTGGAGCTGTTCCCGATGTACCTGCTGATCTCGGTCTGGGGATCGGGGCGGCGCGAGTACTCGGCGATGAAGTTCGTGCTGTACACGGTGGCGGGCTCGGCCTTCATGCTCGTCGCCATCCTCGCGCTGGCGTTCAGCGGGGGCACGTTCGACATGCAGGAGCTGGGCATGGGCGAGCCCATCACGAAGGCGGTGCTGCCGCTGGGCTGGGTGTTCCTGTTCCTCTTCATCGGGTTCGCGGTGAAGCTGCCGATCGTGCCGCTGCACACGTGGCTGCCGGACGCGCACAGCGACGCGCCCACGGCCGTCTCCGTGATGCTGGCGGGCGTGCTGCTGAAGATGGGCGGCTACGCCATCATCCGCACCTGCGTCACGATCCTGCCCGACCAGGCGAACGACTACGGCATCTGGCTGGCGGCGATCGGCTCCATCAGCGTGCTCTACGGCGCGTTCGTGACGTTCCGGCAGACGGACGTGAAGCGGCTGATCGCGTACTCCTCGGTGAGCCACATGGGCCTCGTGCTGCTCGGCATCGGGGCGCTGGGGACGACGGCGATGGTGGGCGCGGCCTACCAGATGCTGGCCCACGGCCTGATCACGGGGCTGCTCTTCGTGGTGGTGGGCCTGATGTACGAGCGCACGCACACGCGCGAGATCGGACGGCTGGGCGGGCTGGCGCGGCAGATGCCGCTGATCGCGACGGGGCTCGTGTTCGCGGGCTTCGCGAGCGTGGGGCTGCCGGCGCTGGCCGGGTTCATCGCAGAGGTGACGGTCTTCCTGGGCGCCTTCCAGAAGCACGAGTGGGCCGTGATCATGGCGATCTTCGGCGTCGTCCTCTCCGCCGGCTACATCCTCTGGACGCTGCAGCGGGTCGTGTTCGGTCCGGTGCGGCACGAGTGGGACGAGGCAGACGACCAGAAGCACTGGTGGGAGCACGCGAGCGTCGTGGGGCTGGCGGCGCTGGTGATCCTGCTGGGCGTCTACCCGAGCCTGATCATGGACATGCTTGATCCCGCCATCGGGGTGGTGAGCGCGAGGGTGGCAGGGTGAGCGAACTCCACATCGTCGGACCGCAGCTCGCGATCCTGCTCGGCGCCGGCGCGGTGCTCGTCTGGGACGCGCTCCTGCCGAGCCGTCGCGCGGCGCTGCCCTACATCGCGCTGACGGGCATCCTCGGGGCGGCGATCTGGACCACGACGTGGGTCATCTGGGGCGACTTCCAGACGGCCTTCGACGGCACCTTCGCCATCGACCAGTACGCGGTCTTCTTCCAGTACGTGTTCGCGGGGATCACGGCGATCGTGGTGATCGCCTCGATCGACTGGGTGGACCGGGTGGGGCGGCGGCAATCGGAGTACTTCGCGCTCGTCCTGACGGCCTCGGCGGGGCTGATGTTCCTGGCGGGGGCGCGCGACCTGATCACGATCTTCCTCGCGCTCGAGCTGAGCTCGATCCCGCAGTACATCCTGGCCGGGTGGGGGAAGGACCAGCGCTCGAGCGAGGCGGGCATGAAGTACCTGCTGCTGGGGGCGATCGCCTCGGCGCTGCTGCTGTACGGCATGGCGCTGCTCTACGGCTTCGCCGGCTCGACGCTGCTGACCGACATCTCCGCCGCCATCACCGAGCACGGCGCGGACAACCGCTCCCTGCTCGTGGTCGCGAGCGTGCTGCTGATCGCGGGGTTCGGCTTCAAGATGGCGGTCGTTCCCTTCCAGATGTGGGTCCCGGACGTGTACCAGGGGGCGCCCACGCCCGTGGCCGCGTTCCTCTCCGTGGGGTCGAAGGCGGCGGCGTTCGCGGTCGTCATGCGGCTCTTCTTCGAGGGGCTGGACGAACAGTTCCTGAGCAGCGACTGGGCGATGATCTTCGCGGTCATCGCGGCGGTCTCGATGACGCTGGGGAACGTGTTCGCGATCGTGCAGCGGGACATCAAGCGAATGCTGGGGTACTCGTCGATCGCGCAGGCGGGCAACTTCATGATCGGGCTCGCGGCGGTCTCGTTCATGGACATGGACAAGGACTTCGTGGAGGGCGCGAGCGGCGTGCTGCTGTTCGTGGCCGCGTACGCTTTCACGAACCTGGGCGCCTTCATCGCGGTGATCGGCATCTCGCAGCGCATCGGCAGCGACAACATCGCGGACTACGCGGGCATGTGGCGGCGGGCGCCGCTGCTGGCGCTGGCGCTGGCGTTCTGCCTGATCTCGCTGGCGGGCATCCCGCCGACGGCCGGGTTCTGGGCGAAGCTGTACGTTTTCAACGCGGGCATCCAGGCCGATCTCGTCTGGCTGGTCATCATCGGCGTGCTGAACTCGGTCGTGTCGGCGTACTACTACCTGGCGGTCGTGCGGCAGATGTTCCTGGGCGAGGCGGAGGAGGAGCGGCGGCTGGCGATCTCACCGACGGTGGGGCTGGCGCTGGGGGTGGCGACGGTGGGCGTGATCGTGTTCGGTATCATCCCGACGCCGCTGGTCGACGCCGCCCGCGAAGCGGCCGCCATCTTCGCCACCAGCTAGCGCGGCATGGCCCACTTCATCGACTTCGTGGTCGAGATCGAGCCGGAGGGCGTCGACCTGCGGGCGATCGAGGAACTGGCGGGGCGCGTGCTGGCGGGAGAGGGCGTGGCGGACGGGGTCGCGCTGACGGTGCTGACCACCGACGACGCGACGCTCCAGGATCTGAACCACCGCTTCCTCGGCATCGACGCGCCCACGGACGTGCTCGCGTTCCCGGAGGCGGCGGAGGCGCCGCTGGGGGAGGGGGAGCCGCCCAGCCTAGGCGACATCGCGATCAGCGTTCCGACGGCGGTGCGGCAGGCGGCGGAGCTGGGGCACGGGCTGTCGGACGAGCTCGCGCACCTGCTGACGCACGGCATCCTGCACCTGTGCGGGTACGACCACGAGGGCGGGGACGAGGAGGCGGCGCGGATGCGGTCACGCGAGGAGCACTATCTAGGCGACATAAAGGGGCACGGGGGAGGCTCTCTTTAGCGAGCCTCAAGCGCCAGCAGAATGCCTGTGGCGTAGACGATGGCTCCCACAATCAGGACTGTCGACGCAAAGACCATCAGGGCCAGGTTGATGGTCATATTCCGGACCAGGCGGTCCTGCATGCGGCGAGGTTCCTGATCGAAACGCTCCGGCGAAGGCACCCACTGATAGTAGTCGATGGCAAGAGCTGACGACAGCCAGTCCGCCGGATGCCTGCTACTGCCTTCCGCGTAGGATGAGCCGCCGCACAGCCCAGGGAGGCAACCGATGGCGACTCTGAACCGGAACGGCGTGAACCTGTACTACGAGATCGCGGGCGATGGGCCCGCGATCCTGCTGACACACGGTTTCGGGGCCAGCTCGGCCATGTGGCGCGGGCAGATGGACGCGTTCAGGGACCGCTACCGGATCATCGCCTGGGACATGCGGGGGCACGGGAACACGGACAGCCCCGACGATCCCCTCGACTATTCCGAGCCGGCGACCCTGGCCGACATCACCGCCATCCTCGACGCCTGCGGAGTGGAGAGCGCAGTCATCGGCGGGCTTTCGCTGGGCGGGTACATGTCGCTGGCGTTCAACCTGGCGCACCCGGAACGGACGCGGGCGCTGATGCTGTTCGACACCGGTCCGGGGTACAACAACCCGAAAGGGCGCGAGGGCTGGAACCAGTTCGCGATCCGGCGGGCGGAGGCGTTCGAGACGCAGGGGCTCGCCTCGCTGGGCGAATCGGCGGAGGTGCAGGCGGCGCGGCACCGGTCGGCGGAGGGGCTGGCGAAGGCGGCACGGGGGATGCTGACGCAGCGCGACGCGAGCGTGATCCAGTCGCTGCGGTCGATCGACAAGCCGACGCTCGTCGTGACGGGGGCGGACGACCAGAACTTCCTGGCGGCGCACAGCTACATGAGCGAGAACATCCCGGGCGCGATGAGCTTCCTGATCGACGACGCGGGGCACGCGGCGAACATCGACAATCCGACCGATTTCAACGCGGCGGTCGAGGCGTTCCTGGCCTCGCTCGACGGCTAGAAGCGGGACTTCTTCGACTCGTAGTTCGATTGGACGTCGATGAGGACGGTCTGGCCGTTCTCGTTGAGCGTGCGCGCGGTGCGGATGGCGTCGCCGAGGTCGTCGGGCTGGGTGACGGTGAGGCCCGTCGCGCCCATGCCCTCGGCGATGGCGGCGTAGTTGCCGGTCATGTGCGAGACGCCGAACTGGGTGCGGGCGGTGGGGAAGCCGCCGGGGTAGGTGGCCATGCCGCCGTTGTTGAGGAGGACGGTGGTGATGGGGAGGCCGGCGCGGACGGAGGTCTCGAGGTCGAGGCCGGACATGCCGAACGCGCCGTCGCCCATGAAGTTGAGGCAGAAGCGGTCGGGGCGGGCGAGCTTGGCGCCGATCATGAGGGGGATGCCGAAGCCGAGGTGGGTGGTCTTGCCCCAGCCGATGTAGCTGTGGGGCGTGGTGGCGGTGAAGAAGGGCACCATCGAGTCGCGGGGGGCGCCGGCATCGTGGGTGACGGTGCTGTTCTCGTGGTCGAGGTTGCGGTTGATCTCGTGGATGACGCGGTAGGTGTTGAGGGGCGCCTCGTCGGAGGTGAGGTAGGGGGTCCACTCGGCCATCCACTCGCGCTGCTTCGCGGCGAGGCGGGCGGCGGCGTCGGAGGTGCGGCCCTTGCCATTGGTGCGGGCCTTCGCCTCCTCGATGAGCGCCTTGATGGTGATGCGCGCATCGCCGACGAGGGGGATGTCGCAGGCGGTGTCCTTGTTCACGTCCTCGGGGGCGTTGGTGTTGTGGATGACGGTCTTGCCGGCGGGGACGATCTGGGTGTAGCCGTTGTGCGTGAGGCTCGCGCCGAGGGCGAGGATGGCGTCGGACTCGACGATCCAGGCGTGGGCGGCGCCGGTGGTGGCGCGGCTGCCGGCGCCCAGCGAGAGCGGATGGCGCTCGTCGAAGGCGGACTTGCCCTCCATCGTGGTGAAGACGGGGATGTCGAGGAGCTCGGCGAGATCGCGGAGGGCGTCCGTGGCGCGGGCGGTGAGGACGCCGGAGCCGGCCCAGATCATGGGGCGCTCGGCGGCGAGGAGGGCGGTGACGGCGGCCTCGATGTCGCCGTTCGAGGGGCTCTGGCGGACCTTGCCGGGCGAGTCGTAGTGCTGTTCGGCCTCGGGGACTTCTTGCGCGCAGACGTCGGAGGTGAGCTCGACGACAACGGGTCCGCCACGGCCGCTGCGGAGGGCGTGGAAGGCGCGCCGCATGGCGGGCGCGATCTGGGCGGTGGTATCGATGGACTCGACCGACTTGACGATGCCGCGGTAGTTCTCCACGGCGGAGAAGTTGGGGCGCACCTGGCGCTCGATGAGGGGATAGCCGCCGGGCAGGACGAGGATGGGGACGTTATCGCCGAAGGCCTGGGCGATGCCGCCCATGGCGTTCTCGGCGCCGGCGGCGTTCTGCGTGGCGACGACGCCGAAGCGCTCGCCGTCGCTCATGCGGCTGTAGCCATCGGCGGCCATGACGGCGCCGCGCTCGTGGCGGAACATGATGGGCCGGATGCCGAGCTTCGCCACCTCCTCGATGAGGGGGTTGTTGGGGAAGCAGGTCATCTCGGCGACTCCCTCTTCCTTGAGGATGCGGGCGACGAGCTCGTTACCGTTCATGGCGTACTCCGTGCGCGCTCGGGTCCGTCGGGCGGGGTCCTGGCGGCGGGACGATCTCAGCGCACGGGGGCGGGAGGGGCAAGGGCGGAGGCGGGGGCTTCTGGTACGATTTTCGGCAGATACCGTTCTCCACCGGGGAGGAACGCCCGTGCTTACCATCATCTCGCCCGCCAAGGCACTCGACTTCTCGCCCGTCGGGAACGGGCTCGACGCCACCCAACCGCGGTTCGTCGACGACACGGCCTCGCTGCTGCAGACCTGCAAGACGCTCGAGGCGAGCGACCTGCGCAAGCTGATGTCGCTGAGCGACTCGCTGGCGCAGCTGAACCACGCCCGCTTCCAGGAGATGAGCCTGCCGCTGACGCCGGAGAACGCGAAGCCGTGCGTGCTCGCCTTCCAGGGGGATGTCTACAAGGGGCTCGATGCGTCCAGTCTCGCCGACGAGGACCTGACGTGGGCGCAGGACCGCCTCCGCATCCTCTCAGGGCTGTACGGGCTGCTGCGTCCGCTGGACCTGATCCAGCCGTACCGCCTGGAGATGGGCACGAAGCTCTCGAACGAGCGCGGGAAGAACCTGTACGAGTTCTGGGGCGACCGGCTCGCGGATGCCCTCAACGGCGAGGACGCGGACCCGGAGACGCCCGTGCTGAACCTGGCCTCGCAGGAGTACGCGAAGGCGGTGCCGCCGAAGAGCCTGACGCGCCCGCTGGTAGCCGCCGACTTCAAGGAAGAGCGGAACGGCGAGCTGAAGACGATCGGGCTGGTGGCGAAGCGCGCCCGCGGCCTGATGGCCCGCTACGTCATCCGCAACCGCGTCGAGGACGTGGAGGACCTGAAGGACTTCGACGACGAGGGCTACGGCTTCCGGCCGGAGCTATCGAGCGAGGACCGGCTCGTCTTCAGCCGCGCGAAGGCGTAGGGCTCGCAGTCCTGTTTGAGGGCCGATGCTGTGGATACGTTCGAGATCCAGGTCCGCGTTCGCAACCCGATGGGCGGGGACTACGAGAAAGCGACGATGACCGTGGACACGGGAGCTTCGTATTCGAAGTTGCCGGCTTCACTGCTGGGCAAGCTGGGCATCGAACGCGAGGAGCGGACCTACCCCGTCGTCCTGGCGGATGACCGGATAGAGGAATACGCCATCGGCCAGGCCTCGTTCGAAATCGCGGGGCGCGCGCGCATCTCGCCCGTCCTGTTCGGGGAGGAGGGCATCGCCCTCCTGGGGGCCACATCCCTCCAGGCGCTGGGCTTGATCCCCGACACGCAAAGCCACGAGCTGGTAGATGCAAAGCTCCTGATGGTCGGCATGAGAAGCCCCTCGAACTCCGCGACGGGCACCCCGCTCTAGCTCAGGAACCATTCCCCCCGGCTAGCCTTCTTCGATGGTTACCGTGCCGGTGGAGCCGTCGATGCTGAGCATCGTGCCGGTGGCGATGAAGTCGGTGGCGCCGCGGATGCCGGTGACGGCGGGGATGCCGTACTCGCGCGCGACCGTGGCGGCGTGGCTGAGCAGGCCGCCCGTCTCGACGACGACGCCGGCGGCGGGGAGGAAGAGGGGGGTCCAGGGGGCGTCGGTGACGGGGGCGACGAGGATCTCGCCGGCGAGGAGGGTCGCCTCGGAGGCGCCGTCGGCGCTGAGCACGACGCGGGCGCGCCCGCGGGCCTGACCGGGGCTCACGCCGATGCCCTCGAACGAGGTCGCGCCGCCGGGGTCGGTCGCCTGGCGGGGCGTGGCCTCGACGGGGCGCTGGAAGATGATGGGCAGCTCGTAGTCGTGCAGCATCTCGTAGCGGGTGCGGCGCTCGACGATGACGTCCTGTATCTCGGCGGCGGAGAGGCCGCCGTCAAGCGCTTCGGGTAGCTCTGCGAGGCGCAGGAACCAGACGTCCTCGGGGTCATCGAGCTCGCCTCGCTCGGCGAGGCGCCTGGCCATCTCCAGGACGGGCTGGCGGTAGGTGCGGCAGAGGCGAGTCCAGTTGGCCTTGGTGGTCTCGCGCTTGCCGTTCATGGCCTGCACGAGGTCGAGGAGGCGGCGGAACTCGGCGCGCTGGTCCTCGGGAAGGGCGGCCTCGACCTCGGCTTCGAGGGCGACGCGCTCGGCGGCGGATCGCTCCTCGCGCAGGTAGGGGCTGTGCTCTTCGCCAAGGGCGAGGTCGGCCTGGAGGCTGCTGAGGACGAACTGGGGGTTCTCGTTCCAGGTGAGGCAGGAGGGGTCGGTCTCGCGCTGGCCGCGGAAGCCGAGGTCGGCCATGAAGGCCTCGACTTCGCCCGCGAAGGCGGCCCAGTCGTCGCTGGGGGGCGAGGCGAGGTTGGCCTGGAAGTCCTCGACGGCGATGCCGGCGATCGCCTCGGCGAGGGCGGGGCGGGCGACGGCGAAGCGGCTCAGGTCCCAGATGGCCTTGGAGGGGCGGGCGCTCTCCACGTCGGTGAGGCCGCTGGTGAGGCCGGTCATCCAGCCTGCGGGGTGGTCGGGGACGTGCTCGTTGAGCAGGCCGTCGAGGAGGGTGGTCTGGAGGCCGCCGCCGCTGCTGCACCAGTAGTGGGTGTAGAAGATGTCGCCGATGTGGTCGGTGGTCTCGTCGAGGGCGGCGAGGAGGCCGGCGTCGTCGACGGCGGTCCAGTCGCGGGCGAGGGTGGCGGCGTAGTGCGCCTTCGCGCGCTCGGCGTCGGCATCGACGAGCTCGCGCGTGCGCACGAAGTTTGCCATGAGGCGCTCCTGGACGGCTTCGGCGCGGGAGGTGTCCTGGGCGACCTCGGCGGTGATCTCCTCCTCGCCCTCGAAGAACTGCTTGAGGTAGTCGGCGCTGCCGCCCGTCTCGAAGCTCGAGGTGAGGGCGTTGACGACGCTGATGTTGACGCAGAACTGGCCGCCGACGACGGGGAGCATGGTCGTGCCCGGCTTATCGGGGATGGGGACGAGGTCCTCGATCTGGAGCTCGCGGGTGCCGACGACGAGCCACTGGTAGTTCCACTCGCGGATGAGGTCGGCGGGAAGGGGACGGGTGATGCCGGGAAGGACCTCGTCGGTGTTCCCGGTGGTGTAGTCGTTGTAGCGCTCGTCGATGGTGCTGTCCCAGCTGCAGAGCGGCTCCTGGAGGTTCGCCACAGGTCTCTCCCGCGCGCGGGCTGCGCGCACGATCGCGGACTCTACCGCGAGCGCCGGTTAGGGGCCTGAGGGCGGGGGCTGCTACGATGCCCGCGGCCCGCAACGGCCCGGGCGAGGTAGGCGTTGACCACATCCGTATCGTCCGAGCCCGTCCTGGGGGTCCTCCTGAGCGAGCGCGAGAAGATGCTGCTGCTCCTCGCGCTGGGGATGTGCATGTTCCTCAGCTCGCTCGACGGCTCCATCCTGGCCACGGCTTTGCCGACGATCTCGTCGGACCTCGACGGGTTCAAGTTGCTCCCCTGGGTCCTGACGCTCTACATGCTGACGTCGACGGTGGTGGTGCCGATCGTGGGGAAGCTCTCGGACATGTTCGGGCGGCGGCCGTTCGTCATCTCCGGGGTCGTCATCTTCCTGATCGGGTCGCTGGGAGCGGGGCTGGCGCCCTCGATGCTGACGCTCATCGCCGCGCGCGGTATCCAGGGAATCGGAGGCGGGTTCATCCTGGCCTGCGTGCTGGTGGTGATGGCGGACATGTACACGCCCATCGAGCGCGCCAAGTATGTGGCCTACATCCTCGCGATCATCACGGCCGGGACGCTGCTCGGGCCTCCGGTGGGAGGCTTCTTCGCGGACGGTCCCGGCTGGCGCTGGTGCTTCTTCATCAACATCCCCATCGGCGCGATCGCGCTGGCAACCATCTGGACCACCCTTCCGAACACTCGCCAGGGTGGACGGATCTCCGACATCGACTTCATGGGGGCGGCCGTGCTGACGACGGCAACGGTGGCGGGGCTGGTGGCGGCGGGGTGGGCGTACGAGGCGCATGGGTGGGGGTCGGCGATCACGGTGGGGTTGCTGGTGGCGGCAGGCGTGTTGCTCGTGGGGTTCGTCGTGATCGAGGTCCGGCACCCGAACGCCATCATCCCGATGGAGCTCTTCCGCAACCGGATGTACGTGCTCACCGGGGTGATCGCGGTCCTGTCGAGCGCGGTGCTGTTCTCGGTGCCCATCTACCTGCCGACGTTCATCCAGACGTCGCTTGGGGCCTCGGCGCAGATGTCCGGGTTGCTGATCATGCCGCAAGCCATAGCACTGGTGGTGATGAGCTTTGTCGCGGGGCGGGTCGTCGAACGGACGGGACGCTTCAAGCAGCTGGTGGTCGTAGGGTGCGCCCTCTCCGGGCTGGCGGCGTTCCTGCTGCAGACGATGGGGGTGGGCGACCCGCTCTGGCAGGTGGCCCTTTACATGGTCATCTTCGGCATGGGATCGGGGCTGGTGACGCCGCTCATCAACGTGATCGTGCAGGCTTGCGTGCGGCAAGAGGACACCGGCGTCGCCACCAGCAGCCAGATGTACTTCCGCCAGATCGCAGGGGTGATCGGCGTGGCGCTGTTCGGGGTGTTGCTCACGACCACGTACAGCTCCTCCTTCACCGAGAACCTCGACGAAGAGGTTCAGGTGGCCATGCCGGTGGCAGTCTTCGAGGAACTCAGGGACGACGCCACGCTCAGCATTGATGCCGAGCGGATCGAGGAGGTGCGGACCACGTTCTTGCAGGCGGGGGGTTCGGAAGTGCTCTTCGAGCAGGCGCTTGGGGCGCAGCAGGAGGCAGCGGCAGCGGCGAACCAGCGACTGTTCCTCATCTCGGCGATCGGTGGGTTGATCCTGGTGGTGCTCGCGCTGGCGTTCACGGAGATCCCTCTGCGGGGGCGGACGCCCTCGCGGGAAGAGGGCGAGGAGCAGCCGGCGGCGGCTTCGGCCTCCCGCTAACGGGAGGAGGCCGGTAGGCTTCCGGCAGTCGGGAAGGCGACGGGATCGCCTTCCCGCTTCGGTTAGGTTTTCGGAGAGAGAGCATGGAGTTCTGCCCCAATTTCATCAGCGTCGACGACAACCCCGCGCAGTGGGCGCGGGACCGCGAGGCGGAGGGCTACCCGATCATCTCGGTGGCCGACCACATCTCCTCGCCGCAGCCCCACCCGCACGTGTGGGTGACGGCGACGACCTTCGCGCTCTCGACGGAGCGCACGCGCGTCATGGTCGCGTTCAGCAACAACCTCTTCCGCTCGCCGGTCGAGTTCGCGGCGGCGGCGCTGGCGCTGCACCGCGTGAGCGGGGGGCGGTGCGAGGCGGGGCTGGGAGCGGGCTGGGCGGAGAACGAGATTACGGGCATGGGCTGGGAGTTCCCCTCGGCGCGCGACCGGGTGGGGCGGTACGTGGAGGCGCTCCGGATCGCGCGGGAGCTGCTGCACACGGGCTCGTGCAGCTTCCACGGGGAGTACTACGACATCGAGATCCCGCTGATCGGGCCGCTGCCGAAGCCGCCGCCGTTGCTCATGTCCTCATCGGCGGGGCCGCGCACGCTGCGCGAGACGGCGCCGCACGTCGACCGCATCGAGCTGATGGGGTTCCCCGTGAGCGACGTGGGCGATCCGACCGAGTTCGCGGGACGGGTGGCGGCGTTCGACGAGGACGCCCTGCGCAAGCGCGTGGAGATGGCGCGGGAGGTGGCGCCGGACAAGCCGCTCGGGTTCCTTGCGCTCGTGGGCGCGGGGGACGACCCGGAGCTGCGGGAGCGGGGCAAGGCGATGGGCGACCGCATCTTCGGCGGGATGCTGGGCGAGCCGGAGCGGGTCGCGACGAACCTGCGGCGGTTGGGCGAGCTCGGCATCGACCGCGTGCAGATGGCGCCCTCGACGCCGGACACGCTGACGCTGCTGGCGCCCTACCTGACGGGGGACTAGCGACGACCGAGCGCTACCACTCCCGCTCGAGGTAGGTCGCGAGCACCTGGTAGAAGTGGCGCAGCTTCATCTCGTTGTAGTCGGCGAGCTGGAGCGCGCCGCCTTCGAGCGAGTGCACGCCCTTCTGGACCCAGGGCATGTTGCCCGTGTCCTGGTCCATGACCATGGCGAGGCCGCCGATCTCTGGGGCCAGGGTCCAGCTGTCGTCGACATCGAGCTCGTGGACGGGGGGCGCGGGCGGGGGCTCGGTGCCCTCGGGCGTGGGGGCGATGCAGATCGCCTCCATGACGCACTCCTCCGGGTTGCTGCCGTTGGGGCGGAAGCGGAACCAGATGGCGAGCGGGCCCCATGAGCTGCTGGGCATGAGGTTGGGGAACAGGTTGTAGTAGATGTTCCCCGTCAGCTCGGTGTCGGAGACCTTGTCCATGAGGTCCCCAAGGAGGGGACGCATGGCCTCGCGCATGTCGTTGGCGGCCTTGGCGCGGACGGCGGCGGTGGCGCGAGCGCGCTCGTCGCGGGTCTGGGGCTCGGCGGTGGCGGCCGGCTCGTCGTCCTCGATCTGGGCGTAGAGCTCGGAGCCGTCCGGCGTCGTGCCGTTCTCGCTCGGGCCGGAGCCGTTGTCGTCGAGGCGTCCGCCGGTCTGGTTGGGGTCGAGGTCCTCGGGGACGGCCATCCTCAGGTTCTCGGCGACCTGCGGGCCGGCGACCCACTGGCAGAGGTGGAGGTCGGCGTGGCCGAGCTCGCCTTCGACCCAGACGGCCTGCTGCGTGAAGACGCCACTGCGGCCGTCGGGCATGGTCACGTCGACGTTGCCGTCGGGGCGGCGTTCGTAGATGGCGCCGGTGAAGGCGTGGCGTTCGCGGGGGACGCCGTCGGGGGAGGGCGGGAGAGGGGTCCACTCGATGCCCTCGAGGTGGGGGCTGGGGGCGCCGGCGGGGTTGTGCTGGCGCGAGTAGTTCTTGAAGGCGTCGAACTGGGCGTTGCAGTCGCCGAAGCCCCAGACGACCTGGGGGTGTGTCGAGAAGACGTGCCAGGACTCGGCGAAGGCGTCCTGCGCGACCTTCCAGTTGGCGCGGATGACCTTGCGCACCTCGGCGACCTTGTGGCGCTTCTCGTAGGGAAGCAGCACGAAGTTGTCGGGGAAGTCGTCGAGGAACTCTTCGAAGGGCTCGCAGTCGGGATCGGGGTTGATGAAGATGAAGCGTCCCCAGCGCCCGACGGGCACCTCGGGGAGGTCCTGCTCTTCCTTGTTGATGTAGGGGAAGTCCCACTGGCAGGGGATCTCCTTGATGGAGCCGTCGAGGTGCCAGGCCCAGGCGTGGAAGGGGCAGCGCAGCTCGTGGGTCTTCTTGCCGGCGCGCTCCTTGAGGCGGCGGCCGCGGTGGAGGCAGGCGTTGCGGTAGGCCTTGAACTCGTCGGGAGCGCTGTGAACGATGAGGAAGCTGAGCTCGCCGATCTCGTAGGGCATGTAGTCGCCCACGTTGGGCAGGTCGTCCTCATGGCAGGCCATCTGCCAGACGTGCTTCCAGAGCTGCTCCATCTCGCGGTCGTGGTGCTCGCGCGAGAAGTAGTACTCGGCGGGGACGCGGGTGGGGCCCGGGGGCATGGCCGACTCGCGGCTGAGGTACTCGGGCACCTCGTGCGTGTCGTACTTGATGAGCTCCTGGACGGAGAGTCCCGCGGATCGATTCGTGCCGGTCAGGGTTTCAACCATGGACGTGCCTCACTTGGGGCGAGAGTTTACCGGAGGGCGATCGGGAGGTCACGACAAGCGGGGATGGGGCCCGTGGGGGCGGTCGGGGCTACGATAGGTGCGGGCCCGTAGCTCAGCTGGAAGAGCAGTGGACTTTTAATCCATTGGTCGGGAGTTCGAGTCTCCCCGGGCCTACGAGACCGTGACCTCTCTTGCCTCCCTATAATGGCAGCGCCACCAGGCGCCAGGAGCAGCGTGATGACTACGGAAACTGTCGCGGCGAGCTACGACCTTGACCCGGCCGATCCGGTCGCGGGGATTACCGATGAGGTGATCGCGCGCTGGGAGAAGGATGGCGTGGTCATGCTGCGCAATGCGCTCGGGCCGGAGTGGATGATGCTGCTGGGGATGGGGCTCGGGAAGGTGCTGGCGGACTCGGGGATGCACAAGGCGACGTTCTTCGAGGGGACGGAGGGCGAGTTCCACGAGACCGTGCGGAACTTCGACTACTGCTTCGAGATCAGGCGGCTGCTGTACGACTCGCCGATCAAGAAGATCCTTGGGCGCTTCATCCACTCGGAGAACGTCTGGTACTACTCGGACGAGTTCTTCCTGAAGAGCAGCGGCGGGGCGGAGCGGACACCCTGGCACCAGGACACGCCGTACTACCCGATCGGCGGCTCGCAGTTCGCGTCGATGTGGATCTCGCTGGACGAGCTGAAGCGCGAGGAGTGCCTGGAGTTCGTCGCGGGGAGCCACCTGGGGACGATGTACGACGGCTTCAACCCGTCGAAGCCGGACGACCCGTCGAGCGGGTTCTACGGCGAGGAGCTTCCGATCCTGCCGGACATCGAGGCGGACCGCGAGAGCTTCCCGATCGTCGGCTGGGAGGTAAACCCGGGCGACGTGATCGTGTCGAACCCGCACATCATCCACGGCGGCGGGCCGACGAACCTGGACAGCCAGCGGCGGGCGCTGGCGGTGCGGATGTTCGGCGACGACGTCGTGTTCGCGAGCCGGCCCGCCTCGCGGCCGACGGTGCCGACGACGCCGGGCCTCGGGCTGCACCTGAAGCCGGGCGATCCGCTGCGGAGTCCGTGGTACCCGCAGCTCGACCCGCCGCCCCCGTCGGAGCGGTACGGGTAAAGGGGCTAGGCTCGCCGCCCCGAACGTCGCGAAGGCGATGCACTACGCTGGACGCAACACCCGTGAAGGAAGGCGTCCATGACGCTCGGTGAGACGTTCCGCTCCGCCATCGCGCCGCTGTACATCCGGGCCAGGCTGCTGCAGGAGCGGCTGGAGTCGGGGACGGCGTGGTACCCGCTCGACCCGGCGTTCATCGCCAACCCGTACCCGAAGTACCGGGAGCTTCGCGAGCGCGACCCGTACCACCGCAGCCACCTCACGGGGCTGCTGGCGATCTCGCGGTACGAGGACATCGACGCGATCCTGCGCGACCACGAGCGGTTCCGGAACGGCGAGGCGAAGTACGGCAGCCGCAACCTGGTGAACGAGGGCGTCCGCCGGCAGTTGACGCCATCGATCCTGTCGCTGGACCCGCCCGACCACACGCGCCTGCGGGGGCTGGTGAACCGCGCCTTCACGCCGCGCGAGATGGCGAAGATGGAGGACCACGTGCGCGAGACGGCGCACGCCCTGCTCGACGAGGTGGGGGACGGCGCCGAGTTCGACCTGATGTCGAACCTGGCGACGCTGCTGCCGATGGTCGTGATCGCGGAGATGATCGGGGTTCCGACCGAGGACCGGGAGCGGTTCAAGACGTGGTCGGACCGGTTCGCGCGGGTGCTCGAACCGAACCTGACGGCGGACGAGGGGCGGCTGGTGCTGCAGACGGCGGAGGAGTTCCGGGGGTACTTCGCGCCGATCATCGAGGAGCGCCGCGGGAACCCGACCGACGACCTCGTATCGCGGCTGGCGGTGGCGGAGGAGGAGGGGCAGAAGCTGACGACGGACGAGACGCAGGTCACGCTGCGGCTGCTGCTGGTGGCGGGAAACGAGACGACGACGAACCTGATCGGGAACGGGCTGCGGGCGCTGCTCCAGCACCCGGAACAGCTCCAGCTCCTGCGGGAGCGTCCGGAGCTGATCCCGACGGCGATCGAGGAGCTGCTGCGGTACGACGCACCCGTGCAGCTCGACGGCCGGTATGTGGCGGAAGACGCCGAGATCGGCGGGAAGCCGGTGCGGGCGGGCTCGCGCGTGGCGCTGCTGCTCGGGGGCGCGAACCGCGACCCGGAGCAGTTCGACGCCCCGGAGACGCTCGATATCACGCGGGAGGGCGCGAACAACATCTCGTTCGGGCGGGGCATCCACCACTGCCTGGGGGCGCCGCTGGCGCGGCTGGAGGGACGGATCGCGTTCGAGGTGCTGCTGGAGCGGTTCGACGAGATCGCGTTCGGGGAGCGGGCGCCGTTCTACAAGCCGAACGTGGTCCTGCGCGGCCTGCAGGAGTTCACCATCCGGGTGCGCCACCGGAGCGGCCGCGGCTTCGCGGGCGCGGAGCCGGAGCCGACGGCGGCGGCGGGCTGAGCGGTTCTTTTCACGAACTCGATCGGTGATTCTTTTCACATATTTCGGGACCAGTTGTGCGAATTGCATCTCCGAATCAACGCTTCGAAATGTCTTGACGTGCTGCGTAGGATCGTTATCAATGGAGTGACAGGAACGGCGAAACGAGAGCGCCTCGACGGTGCAGGAGGTTCGACATGGTGACGGAGCGGGTGGACGATCCGGCGGATTCCGGCGACGGGGAGCGGCTGCTCGGACACGAGGCCCTGCATCATGCGCGGGAGCGGATGGATGCCGCGATCGTGGCGTCCGCGGAGGACGCGATGGGCTGGGCCGGCGGCCTGCACGACGCGCTCGATGAGCTTGCCGACGTGCTGCGCCGGCACCGGGACGCATCCGAGCGGCCCGGGGGCAGCCTTGAGGAGATGGCGGAGATGGAGCCCCGGCTGAGCGCGCGCATCGAGCAATCTCGGTCGGAGCACCAGCCCCTCATCGACCGGACGGAAGAGCTGCGGGACACGGTGGCGCGGCAGGTGGAGGGGGGCAGGATCGAGGTCAACCACCTTCGCGGGGTCGCGGGGCGGCTGGAAAGCGACTTCCGCGACCACATCGCGAGGGCCATCGAGCTCACCTACGACGCCTTCGAGCGCGACATCGGCGGCGAAGGCTAGGCCGGCGCGGGGCCGGATCCAGGGAACAACGCGGAACACGCGGGAAGGGGCACCCCATGGACGAGCCACACACCTACAAGATCGTCGAACTCGTCGGCTCCTCGCCGGACGGGGTTGATGCGGCCATCGCCAACGCGCTGGAGCGCGCCAGCCGGACGCTGCGCAACCTCGACTGGTTCGAGGTGCGCCAGATCCGGGGCGCGATCAGCGACGGGAAGGCGGCGACGACGCAGGTCACGCTGGGCGTCGGCTTCCGCATCCTCAATCCGGAGGATCTGCACCGGGAGTGACGCTCCGGCGGGCGGCATGCCGGCGCTTGCTGTAAACTGCACCTAGCTGGAGTCCAGCGAGGAGCAACCCCCCGGTATGCCGCTCGAGGGCGCCGTGGCGCCGTTTCCTGATCGCTACCAGGACGACCACTCCGTCCAGCCGATCCTCACTCCCATCGGGAACGAGGTTGGCTGGTACCGCGAATGGATGCGGCTACGCCTCTCGCCCGTCTACTACGGCCGCGGCGTTCCCCACGGGAAGGGCGAGCCGGTGGTGGTGGTGCCGGGCTTCCTCGGCACGGACCTGTCGCTCATGGAGCTGTTCTGGTGGCTGGGGCGGATCGGCTACCGGCCCTACTACTCGGGGCTGGGGCTGAACGTCGACTGCCCGAACGCCTCGAGCGACCTGGTGCTGGGGACGGTGCGGCGGGCGGCGGAGGAGACGGGCCGGCGGGTCCACCTCATCGGGCACAGCCTGGGGGCGCTGATCGCGCGCAGCGTGGCGTTCGAGCACACGGAGTCGGTGGACCTGCTGATCTCGCTGGCGGCGCCGTTCAACGAGGTCGCCTACGTACACCCGGCGCTGATCGAGGCGATGGCGGCGGTGCGCCGGGGGGCGGGCTCGCACCTGACCTGGAACGTCTCGCCGGCGTGCTACAGCGGGCACTGCACGTGCCCCTTCACGGGGAACATCATGCGGCCGCGCCAGCCGGCGTTCCGGCGGCGGGCGCTGTACGCGGAACGGGACGGGCTGGTAAGCCCGGAGAGCTGTCGCGAGGACGAACCCGAGTACAACGTCGGGATCGCGACGACCCACTACGGGATCATCTACAGCAGCGAGGCGTACCGGACGGTGGCCGAGCTGCTGGCGGAAGCCGAGCGCTAGACCTTCGCCTTGGCCTCGGGCTTGCTGTTCTTCGGGGCGCCGCCGGTGGCGGCGGTGAAGCTCTCCATGCCCTTCTGGAAGAGGTCGGCCCAGGGGTTCGAGGCCTGCCACTCGCGGGAGAGGTCGAGGGCCGCTTCGGCGGCGGTGCGGCTGGCGTTGAGGAGGCTGTCGAGGGCCTCGCGCGCCTCGCCGCTGGCGGCGACGGCTTCCTTGTAGGCGGCCTGGGTGAAGTCGAGGGCCTGGCTCTGGGCGGCGACGGCCGACTCCATGATGGCGGAGTAGGCGGCGGCCATGTCGGCGGGGTTGGCTGCGACCTGCTTCGCGAGGTCGAGGGTCTGGCGCTGGGCGGCAGTCACCTCGGTGAGCAGCTGGCGGGAGAGGTCGAGGCCGCGCTCGTTGGCCTGCTCGATGGCGCGGGTGAGGGCGTCGTAGCTCTCGAGGAGGGCGTCGAAGTACTGCTCGGTGCGGGAGGTCTCGGTCATGGTGCAGCTCCGGGGTTGGTTCGTGATGGGGGAAGCTTAGGGCTACCGGCAGCTACGTGCAAACTGCATATTGCCTGTATCGGCACCTAGCGACAGAATGTCCCCATGGCCGAGAGCACGGGACGCAAGCGCACGACGGCGGAGCCGCGCCTCCACGGGGAGATGCTGGCCACGAGCCTGCTCGCCTTCCTGAAGGGGTGCAACGCCTACGGCTACCAGCTCAGCCAGCAGCT
The DNA here is from genome assembly GCA_965203115.1 of Tepidiformaceae bacterium. Lineage (GTDB taxonomy): Bacteria > Chloroflexota > Dehalococcoidia > Tepidiformales > Tepidiformaceae > UBA2991. The sequence goes on from OZ241859.1 coordinate 1,897,753, forward strand.
GAGCGAGTCGGGACTGCCCCAGTCGGACAGCGGCACCGTCTACCGGGCGCTGCGGCAGCTCGAGGACAGCGGCTTCGTCTCCTCGTTCTGGGACACGTCCGACCAGGGGCCGGCGCGGCGGATGTACTCGCTCACCGCGGCGGGCGAGCTGTTCCTGCGGACGTGGATCGACGCGCTGAACCGCTACCAGGAAGTGCTCGCGGGCGCCCTCGCGGGCTTCGATACGAGCGCACCGGCCAGCGACGCCAGCAACGAAGAGGAACCATCATGAGCACGAACGAGAGCTCGACCCCCGACTTCACCGAGGCGTGGCGGCAGTGGACCACGCAGTCGGAGCGGCAGTGGAACGAGTTCTTCAACCAGATGATGGGGACCGAGGAGTTCAGCCAGAGCCTGGGCCGGAACCTCGACGTGTTCCTGCACTTCCAGAAGACGATGAACGAGGCGATGGGGTCGTTCTTCACCGCCATGAACGTGCCCACGCGCACGGACGTGCTCGCGCTGGGCGACCGGATGCTGGCGATCGAGAACCGGCTGGCGGCGCTGGAGGCGCAGATCTCGGCGGCGCTGGCGGCCGCTCCCGCGAACGGAACCAGCGCCAGGTCCCGCCCGAAGCGCACCAGGCGTCCACCGGCGGCGGCGGAGGGCGAAACCGCGAATTAACGCGGCGGTAACCCGCCGATCGCACTCGTTTCCGAGAATCGATTGCGTGTTGCCGGCCTCGCCCGCACCGTGGAACAAACCGTGACGACCGCCACAGCTTCGCCCGATGTCGCCCGCCAGGTCCAGACGACCGTGGACACGATCCTGCGTCGCGGGCTGGTGGGGCTCGAGTACATCTCGCTGGACGATCCGCAGGTCGGCTCGACGGCGAAGGACACGATTCACACCGACGGCTCGATGAAGCTGTACCACTACCGCGCGCAGACAGACGAGGTCTACCGCGTACCGCTGCTGGTTGTGACCTCGCTGGTGAGCAAGCCGTACATCCTCGACCTGACGCCGGGCCAGAGCATGATGGAGTTCCTGGTGCGGCAGGGGTACGACGTGTACCTGATCGACTGGGGCGTGCCCCGCAACGAGGACAGCGGCCTGCGGCTCGAGGACTACGCGCTCTCCCGCATCCCCGATTGCGTCGAGCGCGTGCTGGAGGATTCGGGCGAGGACGAGCTGAACCTGCTGGGGTACTGCGTGGGCGGCTCGCTGGCGCTGATGTACCTGGGCACGCATCCCGAGGCGCCGGTGCAAAACATGGCCTGCCTGACCACGCCGGTGAACTTCAAGGGCATGGGGCTGTTCAGCCAGTGGACGGATGAGCGGTACTTCGACGTCGACCGGATCGTGGACACGCTGGGGAACGTGCCCGGCGAGGTCCTCCTGTCGGCGTTCGACATGCTGCGTCCCACGGGGCGGCTGACGAGCCCGATCCAGGTGCTCGATCGCATCCGCGACGACAAGTACGTGAAGTCGTTCATGATGGTCGACCGCTGGGCGGCAGACCAGATCCCCTTCCCGGGGGAGGCCTTCCGGCAGATGGTGAAGGAGCTCTACTGGAAGAACGCGATGCTGGAGGGAACGCTGGAGCTGGACGGGCGCCGCGTGGACCTTTCCGCCATCGACGTGCCGATGATCCACGCGATGGCGGAGCACGATCACATCGTGCCCTACGAGGCGGCCAGGCCCGCGCTCGAGGAGGTGGGGTCGGAGGACACGGAGGAGGTCGTCCTGCGGGGCGGCCACGCGAGCCTCGTCGCCGGGGGAAACGCCATGTATCGTCTCTGGCCGAAGCTGGACCAATGGCTTTCGGTACGTTCGACCTGAAGTCGACAGGCAGCGATTCGCGCTATCCCGCGGCCGGCACGGTCGGCGGGCTGCGCGTGACGCTTCGCCTCATGGAGGCGGGCGACGGGGACGGGCTCCTGGCCTTCGCGCAGGGGCTTCCCGAGCACGACCTGCTCTTCCTGCGGCGCGACATCACGCAGCCGGACCAGGTCGCGATCTGGGTGGAGCGCATCGAGTCGGGCGTGGCGACCTCGCTGCTGGTCCTCGACGGGGACGGGGCCATCGCCGGGTACGCGACGGTCGACCGGAGCGACCTGCCCTGGTCGCAGCATGTGGCGGAGCTGCGCGTGCTGGTGGGGCCCGCGCTGCGGGGCCGCGGCGTCGGGCGGCTGCTGACGGAGGAGGCGTTCCGCATCGCGCTGGGGATGAACGTGGACAAGATCATCGGGCAGATGACGGTCGATCAGCACGAGGCGATCGCGGTCTTCCGATCGCTCGGCTTCCAGCCGGAGGCGCTGCTGCGGGACCACGTGAAGGACCGCTCGGGCGAGAAGCACGACCTCGTCATCCTGAGCCACGACGTGGCGGCAGCGCAGCGGGCGATGGCGGCGGTGGGCGTGCTGGACGCCGTGAGCGAGAACCAGGCCTAGCCCCTTGGACGACGTCACCGCCCGCATCATCGAGTTCTACGCGACGCCCCCGCCGCCCGACCTCCCCCGCGTGACGGGCCTGGAGATCCGCGAGCGCTGGGCGATGACGGCGAGCTTCCTGAACCAGGGCGCCCCCGACCGTCCCGTCGAGCGCGGGCGCGCCATCGCGACGCGGCGGGGCGAGCCCCTGACGGTCGACCTGTACGCACCCGACGGCGAGGGGCCGCACCCGGGCATCCTGTTCATCCACGGCGGCTCGTGGGTCGCCGGATCGCCGCTGACGCACGACACGCTGGCGCACCGGCTGGCCGAGCGCGGCTACTCGGTGGTGAGCGTCGACTATGCGCTCGCGCCGGAGCACAAGCACCCGGCGGGGCTGGACGACTGCGTCGCGGCCGCGGACTGGCTGGCGGCGGAGGCCGGCGGCCTCGGCATCGACCCCGGGCGGCTGGCGATCATGGGCGACTCCGCGGGCGGCAACCTGGCGGCGGCGACGCTGCACCGACTGCTCGAACGCGACGGCGCGACGGTGTTCCGCTCGGCGGTGCTGCCGTACGGCGTCTACGACTTCCCGGCGATGCTGGAGCTGCCGGAGGACGCGCCCTTCGTGAACGGGCGCATCTTCGTCTGGCAGGTGGAGGACTACCTGGGGACGACACCGGACGACCCGAAGCTGGCCTCGCCGGCGGTGTCCCCGCGCTACAGCCCCCGGCTCGCGAGCTACCCGTCCGTGTTCATGACGGCGGGCACGCGGGACCCGCTGCTGCAGCAGTCGCTGGACTTCGCGGAGTCGCTGAAGGCGGCGGGGGTCGAGACGGAGATGCTCGTCTGCGAGGGGGCGACGCACGCGTTCCTGCAGATCGAGGAGGTGGAGGCGGCGGGCGAGGGGCTGGACGCGATCACCGCGTTCCTGGGGCGGACGCTGGGCTAGCGACCGCCGAGCAGGTCGCCGCAGCGCCGGAGGGCGCGCTTCTCGGTTGCGGGCAGGAGGGTGAGGAAGGGGCGGGCGGCGTCCCTGTCGCCATCGCTGAAGTGGAGGATGGCGGCGATGCGGGCGAGCATCGTGTGATCGAACCCGGCCAGATCCTCGGCGAGGAGCGCATCGACGGGGCGAACGCCTGCCTCTTCCAGGGCGCGGAGCATGGCCGCGAGGCGCGCCGCCTCGAGGGTCTCGCTGAAAGGATCCTCGATGGGGTCGGGAGAGAGGGCGTCGGCGAGGGCGGCGCGGGACTCCATCTCGCTCTCGTCCCAGGCGCCGTGGCGGCGCAGGAGCGACTCGATGGTGGCGGCGCGCACGAGCCGGGGTTGGGGCACGGGCTCGCCGAAGGCGCGCATCGCGACGCCTTCGCGGACGCCGCCGGAGGCGACGGTGAGCCGGTCCGCCCCGAGGTGGCGCATCATCTCCTCGAGGATGACGGCGCCGCCGACGATGGAGTCGGCGCGTCCGGCGCGGACGCCGTCGATGGCGCAGCGCTCGACCAGGCTGTGGCCGGCGAGGAAGGCGCCGACCTCGGCCAGCGTCTCGCGGTCCAGGGTGTAGCCGTGGGTGCGGGAAATCGGGTGCGACGACCGGCGCTGGGCGAGACGCGCAAGCGTGCGGGCGCTGCCGCCGGTGGCGACGAGCTCCTCGCCACCGGCGAGGCCGGAGGGAGCGCTGGCCGCGAGCGTGCGTGCGACCATGCGGCGCATGGCCTTGAGCTGCTTGCGCGTGGGCGGGTCGTCGGTGAGCCACTCGGCGCTGGCGCTGAGGGCTCCCAGCGGGAAGCTCCAGGCGCCGACGATCGTGCCGGCGATGACGCGGGCGACCTCGGTGCTGCCACCGCCGATATCGACGATGACGCCGGAGCGGATGGGGAGGCCGTGGAGGGCGCCGGTGGCGGCAAACTCGGCTTCCTCGGAGCCATCAAGCACCTCAATGGCGAGGCCCAGCTCGGCGTGGGCGCGGGCGAGCAACTCGGCGCGGTTCACCGCCGAGCGGATGGCGGCGGTGGCGACGACCCTGATGGAGCCGGCGCCGGTCTCGCGGGAGAAGGCGGCGAACTCGGCCACGGCGTCGATGGTGGTGGCGATGCCGCGCTCGCTGAGGCGGGAGCGCTCGTCGAGCTCGGTGGCGAGGCGCAGATCGAGGCGCTCCTCCGCGATGATGTCGATGACGCCGGGAATGGGGTGGTCGACGACGACGACGCGGGCCGAGTTCGACCCGAGGTCGACAATGGCGACCGGCGCGCTGGATCGGGGAGCAAAGGAAACGCCGTCGACGACGGCGGAAGGGGACAAACCGGCTGGGAAAGCTCCCATCGTCGTCAACATACAGGATGGGAGCCGAAGAAATGTTAACGGACGTTCACGAATTCGACAGGGCTCGCCTGAGGGCGTGCCAGCGCGGTCCGCGGAGGCGGGCGTAGCGCTTGGGGAACTTCCAGCGGTAGCCCTCGGCCTCGGCGGTGGCGTTGGCGGCGAGCTCGCTTGCGGCACGGGCGCCGCCCTTGCCCAGGCTCTCGTCGCGCGCGAGGTCGCCGTAGAACTTCGCCCCCACGACGGCGTCCTGGTGGTCGCCGAGCAGGGTCTGGAGCCTCGTCGTCTGGCGGATGTAGGCCTCGGCGCGTTCCCCGCCGAAGGGGGAGAAGAACTCGAGCACGTAGCGCAGGTCGCGCACGCGGCGGCGGAGGGCGTGGTAGTCGGCGTCGGGGGACCTGGCCGTAATCGTCGAGCCGAGACGCCGCGCGCGACGACGCTGGCGCTCGATAAGGGGGAGCGCGGCCTTGAGGGCGGGCGTATCGCCGGCGCCCGAGGCCGTTCCGGCGGGCAGCAGTTCGGACATGGCCTCGGTCATCGCGACATAACGCTTTGAGTCGAGCGCGGCGAGCACGGCCTCGCGGGCGCTGTCGTGACGTGCCTCGAAGATCGCCTCGATCTGCCTGGCGGCCTTGCGCCCGATGAGCGGCGCCGCGAGCGCGAACCGCTCGCGCTGGACCTCGAGATCGCGCGCCTCGCCGAGGCGACCGCGCAGCCAGCGGATGTCGCGCCGCTGCTTCGCGAGCTCCGGCGGGAGGATGTCCCGGAACGCTTCGAGGGCGGCGCGCAGGCGGCGGCTGGCGACGCGCATCTCGTGGATGCCCTCGATGTCCTCGCCGAGGCGGGCGACGGGCTCGTGCTCGACAAGCCGGAGGAAGTCGCGCCGCAGGACCGCGTAGGCGACCTCCGCGAGCGAGCTGTGGCGGTCGATGGTCATGGGGCCGAGGGGTCGCGGCTCCCAGCCCGGGGAGGCGCCCGCCGCCGCGAGGGCGGCCGCGAGCTTCCCGGTCGGCGCGGGGCGGAGGCCGGCGCCTTCGCGCAGGGCATCGACGAACGGGCGCGCGCGATCGAGGGCGCCGGCTTCTACCTCGACCTCGACGAGCAGCAATTCGTGGGCCTGCCACCCCTCGCCGACGGTCGTGCGGTCGAGGGCGATCTCGCCGAGGGGGCCATCGGAGTCGGTGAGGGCGAGGGTGGTGCGGTGGGTGGTGAGCGCCGCGACGCGCGTGAGCGGGTGCGGTCCGGCGAGGGTGCGCAGCAGGCGGCCGGCCTCGCCCCCCGGCCCGGCGCCGTTGCGGCCGAGGCCGTCGGAGGCATCGATGGGTTCGCTCAGCTCGGGGCGCCTGCGCAGGTGCTCGTCGCCGCCGGAGAGCCCCTTGAGCGTGAGCTCGGCGGTCTCGCCCCGGCGCCGCACGCGGCAGGCGAACCCCGCGCGCCAGACGAGCCAGCCGGGCGTGTCCCAGTACTCGTCGTGGTGCTCCTGCTCCGGCTCGGCGCACACGCGGAAGGGGTCGGGAGCGCTCTCCTCCAGCCAGGCGCGGACGGCGGCGAGGTCGTCGGCGATGAACTGCCACTCCGTTTCCATAACCGTGGCCGAGTTCGTCATGGGTTTTGTATCGTAACCGGTGCGGGAAGCGGCGCGTTCACGCACAGGCCGTTAACGCCGGGACCATCCCAGAGAGGGGGCATACACGTGGTCGCCACCGTTCTCTCCCGCGAGCGCTCCTGGCTACGGTTCAATCACCGCGTCCTGCTGCAGGCGACGCGGGAGGACGTGCCCCTGCTGGAGAAGCTGCGCTTCCTCGCGATCTTCGCGGCGAACCTGGACGAGTTCTTCGCGGCGCGCATCTACGGCGTCTACGAGCGCAGCCGGAGCGGGGGCCGCGAGGAGCAGGAGGAGTACCGGACCGTCCTCGCGGAGGCGTACGAGAGCGCGCTGCAGGCCACGGAGATCCACGAGCAGCTGCGGAACGCCCTCACGGAGGTCGGGTTCCTGCTGCTGGAGCCGGGCGAGCTGACGCCGCTCGAACGGAGCTACTTCGGCGCCTACCTGGCGGAGGAGGCCTCGCCGCGGGCGGACCTGCTCGATCCCGGAGCGCTCGCGGGGCTCTCGAGCCAGGCGCTCTACCTGGCGGCGGGGCGCGAGTCGCTGGACTACCTGGTGCGGCTGCCGGACTCGCTGCCGCGGCTGCTGCCGGTGCCGGGACGGCCGGGCGCGTTCGTGCGGCTGGGCCCGCTGGTGCGGCTGCGCAGCGACCTGTTCCTGCCGGAAGATCTGCCGATGTACGAGATGCGGCTCACGCGGCTGGCCGACCTCGACGTGCAGCGCGTCGACTGGGACGACCTCGCGCAGGCGATCGAGGACCGGCCGGAGGGGCCGGCGACGCGGCTGGAGGTCGAGCGGGCGTTCCCCTGGGTGGCGGACGTGCGGGAGGCGCTCAACCTGCCCGAAGAGGCGGCCTTCCGGCTCTCGCCGCCGCTCGACCACCGCTACCTGAACATCCTCGTCGACGAGGAACCGCCGCGGCCGAACCCGACGCCGCTGCGGTACCGGCCCGTCGCCCCGCGGCCGGCGCCGGACTTCGTGGCGGACCCGTTCGGGGTGCTGGACGAGCGCGACGTGGCGTTCTACCACCCGCTCGACGACTACGGCGCCGTCGAGGCGTTCGTCGACAGGGCGGCGGCTGACCCTGAGGTCGATCAGATCCGCATCAGCCTGTACCGGCTGGGGGCGCGCAACCCGATCGCGGAGGCGCTGATGCGGGCGGCGGAGGCGGGCAAGGACGTGGCCGTGCTGCTGGAGGGACGGGCGCGCTTCGACGAGCTACAGAACCTGAACTGGAGCCTGCTGTTCCGGGCATCGGGCATCCGCATCCTGCCGCTGCCGGTAGGCTACAAGGTTCACGCCAAGGCGCTCTACGTGCGGCGCGCGGGGCGGGGGTACGTGCACCTCTGCACGGGGAACTACAACCCCCTGAACGGGCGCCTGTACACGGACATCTCCCTCTTCAGCTCGAACGCGGAGCTGGCCAGCGACGCGCTCGAGTTTTTCGAGGCGCTGGAGGGCGGCGAACCGCCGCAGCTCGCGCGGATGCGCTACGGGATCGATGCGCGCGACGCGATGCTGGAGAGGATTCGCGCCGAGGCGAATCCCGGCGGGCACGTCATCCTGAAGATGAACCACCTGACCGACCCGGCCGTGTTCGAGGCGCTGGGGGAGGCCGCGGACGCGGGGGCGCGGGTGGACGTGATCGCGCGCAGCACGCTCACGCTGCACGACGAGCGCTTCACCATGCGCAGCATCGTGGGGCGGTTCCTGGAGCACGCGCGCGTGGCGGCGTTCCGCTCGGGAGGGGCGTGGGAGGTCTGGGCGGGGAGCGCCGACTGGATGCCGCGCAACTTCGAGGAGCGCATCGAGCTCATCTTCCCGGTGCTCGACGCCGACATCGCAGCGCACATCGTCAACCTGCTGCAGCGGCAGATGGAGGACGACGTGAACGCGTTCGCCATGCTCCCGGACGGCACGCACGAGCCCCGCTGGGGCGGCGAGGTCGACGCACAACTCGTTCCCCTGTAACGCGACGACGGGTTGCGCTCGGGCGCTTGCGCGCGCACGCTGAGGGCACATGCGAGCGACCGCGCGCCGCACGGTGCGACGGCGGCTGATGGGGTCACGAACCATCAGCATCGAGCCACCGAGCCGTTCACGACCTTTCGGCTCGGGGGGCATCCGCATCCTCATCGGATTCGGGCTGGTGCTCGCCATCGCCACGCCCCTGCTGCACCTGCCCATCTCCCACAGCGGCCAGGAGCCGACCGTGCTCGAATCGCTGTTCACGGCGATCTCGGCGATCTGCGTGACGGGGCTGGTGGTGGTGGAGACGCAGACGCACTGGAGCCACTTCGGCGAGGCCGTGATCCTCGTGCTCATCCAGGTGGGCGGGCTGGGCTACATGGCGGGGATGGGCATCGTGCTCTGGGTACTGGGCCGCAACCTGGGGCTGCGCGACCGGAACCTGATGCGCCTCTACTACGGCGCGCCGACGATGCGCGAGTCGGTCTCGTTCGTGCGCACGATCGTGCTCTACACGCTCACGTTCGAGGTGCTGGGCACGCTCGCCCTGTTCGGGGGCTTCGTGAGCGCGGGCGTTCCCGTGGCGCGGAGCGTGTGGTGGGCGGTGTTCCACGCGATCTCGGCGTTCAACGTGGCCGGGTTCAACGTGACGGGCGAGGATATGCGCCCCTTCGCCGACGACCCGGCCGTGCTCATTCCCATGATCATCCTCTGCCTCGCGGGCTCGCTGGGAGCGGTTCCCGTCATCCTCGGCGTGCTGCGGCTCGACCCGCACCGGATGCCGCTCGACGCGAAGATGGTGCTGGCGGCGGCGGTGTGCGTGGTGGGGGGCAGCGCGCTCTTCATCGGCATCGCGGAGTGGGCGAACACGGGCACGCTCGCGACGGTGGCGGAGAGCGACCGGCCCGTACTGGCGCTGTTCCAGGCCTCGATGTGGGTCTCGGGGTTCAGCGCGGTCGAGACGGGTCTGCTGCACGAGCACACGAAGCTGTTCGAGTCGGCGCTGATGCTGGTGGGCGGGGCGGCGGGGTCGCCGGCGGGCGGGCTGAAGCTGGCGACGCTGGCGGTGCTGGCGGCGGGCACGATCGCGGCGCTGCGGGGCCGCGACAACGTGATCGCCTTCGGGCGGATGCTGCCGCAAGCGGTCATCCGGCAGGCGGCGGGCATCGTCTTCGCCTTCGCCGCCGTCCACTTCGTCGTGTCCATGATCCTGCTGCGGATGTCGCGCGAGCCGTTCATCGACGTGCTCTACGAAACGTCCTCGGCGGTGGGGACGGTGGGGTGGTCGACGGGGCTCACGCCGGATCTGAGCACGGCGGCCACGGTGGTGGTGATGGTCACGATCCTGGTGGGGCGCTTCCTGCCGCTGCTGCTGGTGCTCCAGATCGCGCGCAGCCGCAAGGCGCCGGTCGGCGCGCAACTCGTCGACAACGTGCGGCTGGGGTGATTTCGGCTGTTGGCTACTGGCTGTTGGCTGTTGGGGGACGGTTCCCCCACACCAACAGCCCTGCCAGTGGCCCAGCCGGGGAACCGGCAGCCTAGGGGTTGAAGCCCGGGGGAAGCCGCAGGTGTGAGGGGTTGAGGTCCTCGACGGAGGGGCAGCCGAGGAGGGTGAGCGTGCCGGCGATGCCCTGGCGGTAGACCTCGAGGATCTGGCGCACGCCCTGCTCGCCGCCGGCGGCGAGGGCCCAGATGTAGGGGCGCCCGACCATGACGGCCTTGGCGCCGAGGGCGACCGCCTTCACCACGTCGCTGCCGCGGCGGACGCCGCCGTCGAGGAGCACCTCGAGGTTGTCGCCGACGGCATCGACGATCTCGGGGAGGACGCGGATGGTGGCGGGGGAGCCGTCGAGCGAGTTGCCGCCGTGGTTCGAGACGGAGATGGCGTCGACGCCCTCATCGACGGCGCGGCGGGCGTCGTCGACGGAGGTGATGCCCTTCACGACGAAGGGGCCGTCCCACTGCTTGCGGGCCCAGACGATGTCGTCCCAGGTGGGGGGATGGGCCATGATACCGGCGCCGATCTGGCTCGCGGTGAGGTTCGCGTTGCCGGGCGCGTTGGGGAACACGAGGTCGACGCCGCCCTTGAGGAAGTTGAGCGCCCACAGGGGCCTCGAGATCATCTCGGGGGCGTACTTGATGGCGGTCGGCAGGTCGACGCGGTCGGGGACGCCGGGGTGGCCGCGCTGGTAGTCCTGCCCGCCGGAGAGGGCGGCGAAATCGACGGTGATGATGAGGACGCGGCAGCCGGCGGCCTTGGCCCGCTCGATGGCGACGGCGGAGCCTTCCTGGCCGCCGAGCATGTAGAGCTGGAACCAGACGTCGCTGGCGTTAGCGGTGATGGTCTCGATGGGGTAGCTGGCGAGGATGCCGAGTCCGACGGCCGTGCCGGCGGCTTCGGCGGCGCGGGCCACGCCGAGCTCGCCGTCGGGGTGGGCGATACGGATGAAGCCGGCGGGCGTGGTGATAAGCGGCATCGAGATCTCGCGCCCGAGGACGGTCGTCGAGAGCTTGCGGGGCTCGTGGGAATCGAGGACGCGGGCCTGGAGGCCGATCTCCTTGAAGCCGTCCCGGTTGGCGCGAACGGTGCGTCGGAGCTCGGTGCCGGCCTCGGTGTACCAGTAGATGGAGCGCGGCAGCTTGCGCTTGGCTTCACGGCGCGCGTGCGCCACGGACGTCAAGGGGACGGTTCCCAGACCCAGAACCATTGGGCTCCTCCTGGAGGGGTCGAGCCTTCCGGGCTCGGGGTGTTCGGTGGTAGCAGGGGAGAGACTCGAACTCTCGACCTCACGATTATGAGTCGTGCGCTCTTACCAGCTGAGCTACCCTGCCACGAAGGCTCAAGGGTACGGAGCGCCCGCGCGTCGGGCAATGCGGGGAGGGTGGCCGCGATGGCGGGGTGGAGGGGTTTCCGGAGCGTCATCGGACGGGTCTTCCGCCTGCCGGGGAGGCGGCGGCTTTCCGCCGAGGCCATCGGCATCCTGCTGGAGACGGCTCGAACCGGGGAGCGCGACTTCCCGGAGACGGTCGAGGGAGGGGAGGCGATCGACGAGCTGCTGGCGGCGGGGTACGTGGAGATCTACCAGCCGAACCCGGGCGATACGGTCTTCACGCGGCGAGGGAGTGTCCAGGAGGGCATCGAGGTGCAGATGTACGCGAGCCGCCCTCGCTTGGCCACGACCTCGAAGGGCGACACGCTCGCGCGGCGGCTTTCGCCGCGTGGTGCCCAGCGCTAGCGCACCACCGCCAGTGAGCCGCGCTCGGGGTCCTTCGTGACCTCGATCCGGCGGCCGAAGCTCTCGCGCAGCTCCTCGATGTGCGTGACGAGCAGGATGAGGCGGAACTCAGAGCTGATGGCGTTGATGGCGGCGACGAGGCGGTCGCGGCCTTCCTCGTCCTGGGTGCCGAAGCCCTCATCGATGATGAGCGTGGGGAGGGCGGCGCCGGAGCGCATGGCGAGGAGACGGGAGAGGGCGATGCGGAGGGCGAAATCGACGCGGAACTTCTCGCCGCCGCTGTACATCTCGTAGTCGCGCGTGCCGAGGTCGTCGCTGATGTGGATGTCGAGGGTCTCGACGGTCTTGCCGGAGGCGCTCTCGCGCTGGGTGCGGAGGGAGACCTGGGTGCGGCCCCGGCCCTCGGTCAGCTGGTCGAGGAGGCCGTTGGCGATGCGTTCAAGCTCGGGCAGGGATTGCTCGATGAGCATGGCCTGGACGCCGTCGCGGCCGAACGCCCGGGCGAGCTCCTCGTGGAGCCGGGCGGCGTCGCGGGCGGCGGCGAGGCGGTCCTTCGCCTCCTCGACGCGCGCGGCGAGCTGCTGGAGGGCGTCGCGGCGCTCCTCGAGGCGGCCGTGGTCCTTGTCGAGGGCGGTGAGGCGGTCGCGGCAGCGCGCGACGGCGTCCTCGACCGCCGCGAGGCGGGGGGACACGTCCTGGGAGGCGTCCAGCTCGGCGCGGGCCTCGGAGAGGGCGGCCCGGGCCTCGTCGCGCTCCTGATTCTCGCGGCGCAGCTCCTCGCGGGCCCCGGCGATGCGGTCGCCGAGCCCCTCCGCGCGCGCCTTCGCCTCGGTGAGCGCGTTGTAGTCCGCCTCGGCAGGCTGCAGCTCGGCGACCCGCTCGCGGGCGCCGGCGTGACGGTCGCGGTCGTAGCCGAGGGCGGCGAGCTGTTCGCAGGCGCCGGCACGGCGTTCGCGGGCTTCCGGCGCGAACGCCTCGGTCTCGATGGTCTGGCGGAGGGCGGCGAGCTGCGCATCGAGGTCGGGGAGCGCGGTTTCGGCGTTTGCGGCTTCGGTCAGGCGTCCGGCGAGCGCCTGCGCGCAGGAGCGGACGCGCTCGTCGAGTTCGGCGCGCTCCCGCTGGAGGCCGGCGGCTCGCTGCTGGCGCCGGGCCGCGGCCGCCTTCGCGCCATCGACGGCGGCCTGGGCGGCCTCGTACTGCTCGCCGAGCGCGCGGCGCTCCCGCCGGTACTGCTCGACGGTTGCGTGCAGCTCCTCCGGAGTCAGGGGCTTGCGGCAGACGGGACAGAGCGGTTCGCCTTCGTGCCCGGAGAGGGTCGTCTCGCGATCCTTCAGGTCCTGGGCGCGGGCGCGGTAGCCGCCCGCTTCGTCTGCGCGTTCGGCCTGGACGCGCTGGGCTTCCGTGGCGGCGTCGCGTTCGCCCTGGATGTCCGTATCGAGCTGCGCGAGGCGGGAGCGCTCCCGGTCGAGTCCCGCTTCCTCCTCGCGGAGGGCAGGCAGCGTCGCGACGAGCGCGAGGGACTGCTCGTGCCGGCCGGCGAGACCATCGATGGTCGTCTCCAGGCCGCGGCGCTCCTGCGCGATCTCGCTCTCGGCAGCGGCGATGGCGTTCTCGATGGTCCGGGCCTGCGCGGCGAGGTCGGCGAACGCACGCTCCTCGTCGCGCGCCTGCTGCAGCCGGGCGTAGGCCTCCTCGGTCCGATCGGCGTGCGCGAGCGTCTCGCGGACCGCCGCGAGGTCGGTGTCGAGGGCGGCGATGGCCTTCATGCGGCGCTCGACGGCGTCCTCGCGCGCGGCGAGGCGGTCGCCGGCGTCGGCGAGGGCGCGCTCGCGGCGCTCGTGCTCGGCGGCGGCGAGGCGCAGCTCCTCCGCCTCCCGCTCCTCGGCTTCGAGGCGGCTCCGGACCTCGACTCGCTCGCGTTCGACATCCTTGAGCTTCTCCTCGATGGCGGGCGCTTCCGCCAGGCGTTCCTCGTCGTCGCCGATGAGGCGTTCCTCGATGGCGGCGTCGGTCTCGGCGGTCTTGCGGCGGTCGTGGGCGTGGCGGGACAACTCCTCGTAGCGATCGAGGCCGAGCACCTTGCGGAGGACCTCCTTGCGCTTCGAGGGGGTCTGCATGGTGAACTCGTTCGAGCGGCCCTGGACGAGGAAGACGCTGTTGATGAACGTCTGGTAGTCCATGTGGACGCGGCGGTTCAGCTCGGCCTGGGTCTCACGGGAGGTGCCGCCGGTGATGGGGCGGAGGCCGCCCTGGCTGTCGATCTGGAAGAAGTCGAGGGCGCCGGAGCGGCCGCGCGTGCGCTTGCGGATGACGCGGTAGGGATCGCCGTCGACGTCGAAGTCGAGCTCGACGCGCATGTCGTCGGCGCCGTGGCGGATGCGGTCGTCCTCGACGCGGCCGCGCGCTTCGCCCCAGAGGGCCCAGGTGATGGCGTCGAGGAGGGCGGACTTGCCGTCGCCGTTCTTGCCGGCGAGGGTGGCGAGGTGGAGAGGGGAGAAGTCGAGCTCGCAGTCGCGGTAGGAGAGGAAGTTGCGGAGGCGGAGGCGGCGGGGGATCACGGCGAGGTCTCCGCGGGGTCGAGGCGGTGGGCGTGCCAGCGCACGCCCGAGGCGTCGAGATCGACGACGACGGCGACGCCGTAGCCGATATCGCCGATGGAGGCGGGCGAGCCGGAGTAGACGGCGGTGGCGCCGGCGTGGCTGACATCGCTGTGGACATCCCAGTGGCCGAGGGCGATGTACTCCCACTGGGCGCTCTCGGCGAGGTGCGCGGGGGTGATGCGCAGGGAGCGCTCCGTCTGGGCGTCCTCTTCGACGGAGTGGCCGTGGGCGATGGCGACGTTCCAGGCGCGCTCGTCGCGACGGGGCGGGGGCGCGGCGAGGGGGCGCTCGAGCACGTCGACGGTGATGGCGCGTCCCCAGACGGCCAGGTCGAGGGCGGGGAAGTCGAGGAACTCGCCCCCGGGGTCGCGGACGAGGCGGAGGCGGGGGGCGAGCGCCTCGAGGTCGTGGCGCTCGTGGGGGCCGTGGGGGCCGATGGGGTCGTGGTTGCCGGGGAGGAGGACGGTCTCGCCGGGGAAGCGGTTGATCTGCGAGGCCGCGAACTCGATGACGTCGGGGCCGATGCGGGCGTGGTCGAAGAAGTCGCCGGCGATGAGGAGCACATCGGCGTGGGAACCGCGGGCGAGGTCGATGACCGCCTCGAAGCCGGCCTCGAGGCGGCGGCTGCGGGGCTCCTCGCGGCCGCGGGGGCTGGCCGAGTAGGCTCCGAGGTGGACATCGGAGGTGTGAACGAGCCTGAGGGGACGGGGTTCAGACGCCAACGGCTTCGCTCTCCTCGATGATCTCGGTGGCGGCGGCGAGCAGGCGGGCGCGGCGCTCGTCGGGAACGTCGCGCAGCTTGAGGTAGGTGTCCAGCGTCTCGATGGGGGAGGAGGCGTCGGGCTGGATGTTGGGGGGCAGGGCGGAGCGGCTGTCCTCGGGCAGGAGGGTGCGGATGCCGGCGATGACATGGGCGTCGGCGAGGGCCTTTCGCGCTTCGGAAAGCCTGAGCAGGGCCTCCTGGTCGCGATCGACGTGAACCTCGACCTTGACGATGGCGTTCGTGACGTCGTGCTTGCCGATGGCGGCGAGCACCTCCTCGTTGGGATCGGCGGCGCGGGGTTTGACGGGGATGCTGACGAAGGGGCGGCCCTTCACTTCCACGTGCCGGGGAGCGCCGCTCCCGGAGAGGCGCTCGCCACGGGGCTTCGAGGTGTCGAACTCGAGGGTCATGAAGCCCTTGGCCGTGCGCGCGTCGCCGAAATCGACCTCGCGGAGGGCGCCGGAGTACCAGCAGGGCGGGTCGGCGTTGAGCTGCATGGCGTTGTGGTGGTGTCCCAGGGCGACATAATCGAACCGGTCCATGTGGAGGGCGCTGAGCGGGACGCGGGGGACGGTGCCGCTCTGCATCCACATCTCGCTGCCGCTGTTCTCGGCGACGAGCTTGTCGCTGAGGGGCAGGTGGCAGGTGAGGATGGCGGGAATATCGGGGTCGATGTGCTCGACCTGGGCGATGACGAGGTCGGAGATGGCGCGCTCGATGAGCTTGTAGAGCTGCTCGATGGAGGCGCTCTCCGCCTCCTCGCTGTTCGCGAGCAGCTGCGAGACCTGGGGCCAGGGCACGAATGCGACCTGCAGCGGCCCGGCGCGCGTCTCGATCACCCGGGGGACGTGGCCCTCGCGCTGGAACCAGCCCGTGTCGCCGACGGTCACGTTGGGGACATCGAGAGTGCGGAAGATCTCGAGGGCGTGGGCGCGGGACTCGGCGTTGGGGAGGTCGTGGTTCCCCACGAGGAGGAAGGTGGCGATGCCCGCCTCGCTGAGGCGGCGGATGCGGGTGGCGAACTCGCGCTGGTGCGTCTGGCTGGGCTCGCGGGCCTTGTAGGCGTCGCCGGCGAAGATGACGGCGTCCACGCGCTCCTCGACGGCATGGTCGACGAGCACGTCGAAGGCGTCGAGGAAGTCCTGCATGCGGGTCGACCACGGCTTGCCCGGGAGGGGCCGTCCGTACAGCTCGACGCCGATATGGAGATCAGCGAAATGGAGTACGCGCATCAGCCCCCATGCTACGCTGCCGACCGTCCCGGGGGCGCGATTATCGGGCGGCAGGGGCGTATCTTTCACCGCTCGGGAGGGGTTACGTGCTGGAAGCGTTGCGACTGGATGGGCCGCCGCGGCGGGTCGCCATCGTCACCGGGGGGAGCCGGGGGCTGGGGCGCGAGATGGCGCGCTCGCTGCTGCTGGCGGGGGCGGAGGTCTGCATCGCGTCGCGGACGGCGGCGCAGCTCGAGCAGACGGCGGCGTTCCTGGCCGAGCAGAGCGGGCGCGAGCCGCTGACGGTCGCGACGGACATCACGTCGAGCGCCGAGTGCGACCGGCTGATCGAGGCGACGGTCGAGCGCTTTGGGCGGCTCGACATCATGGTGAACAACGCGGGCATCGGCGACTCGCCGGGGCGGGGGAAGGCGGTGTGGGAGCTGGAGGACGAGGACTGGCTCGGGGGGATCGCGGTGAACCTGAACGGCACGTTCTACTGCACGCGGGCGGCGCTGCGGCACATGCGCCCGCAGGGGAGCGGCGCCATCCTCAACATCGCGAGCGGGATGGGGATGCGGGCGACGCCCCAGAGCCCCACCTATGCGGCGGCGAAGGCCGGCGTCATCAACTTCACGCAGACGGTGGCGAGCGCGGTCGCGCGGGACGGCATCCGGGTGAACTGCATCACGCCGGGGCTGGTCGAGCAGCGGCCAACCGAGACGGAAGAGGAGGCGGAGGCTATCCGCAAGCGGGGGAGCTACATCACGGCGCGGCGGTTGGGGCAGGCGTGGGAGCTGGGGCCGCTGGCGCTGTTCCTCTGCAGCGACGCCTCCAGCTACGTGACGGGCGCGAACTATCCGATCGACGGAGGCGGGCTGGCGGGCGGCATCGCGCCTACGGGACACGCTCCGGACGCGGTGGAGGCGCGGGCAAGTGGCTGACTGGGAACGGCAGGAGGGGTACGACCTGAGCGGGAAGCGGGCGCTGGTCGTGGGGTTCGCGAACCCGGCGGGACGCGCGATCACGGAGGCGCTGGCGGAGGCGGGGGCGGACGTGGCGGTGGCCTCGGCGACGATGGACGGGGACGAGGTGATGGCGGCGAAGCGCGCCAGCCGCGCGGTGGCGAAGCTCGGGCGGGAGACGTTCAGCCAGGGCTGGGACGTGACGCTGCCGACGAACGTGCGCGTGGGGCTGCGGCAGCTCGTGAAGGAGTTCGGCGTCCCCTCGGTGCTGGTCTACAACGCAGACCTGCCGATGGCGAAGCCGATCGACAAGACGGGCGACGCGGAGTTCGCGAACGTGCAGGCGGTGAACCTGAGCGGGGCGTTCTACTCGGCGCGGGCGTGGGTGCGGGAGCTGGGCGAGGGGGAGACGGGACGGCTGATCTTCGTGAACAGCATCTTCGGGGAGCGGGGCGTGAACAACGTGAGCGCCTACGCGGCGGCGAAGGCGGGCGTGTTCGGGCTGGCGGCGTCGCTGAGCCAGGAGCTGGCGCCGGCGGTGACGGTGAACAGCATCGCGACGGGCTGGATGGACTGGACGACGGGCCGCGGAAGCGACGACCCCGCGGAGAACCTGCTGCTGCGCTTCATCCCGATGCGGAGCTTCGGGGGCGCGGAGAACCTGGGGCCGCTGGCAGTGCTGCTGGCCTCGGACGCGGCGGGGTTCCTGAGCGGGCAGGTGTTCCGCATCGACGGGGGCGTGTCCGCCCACCTCTAGGGCGCGAGGGCTACTCCGGGGTCAGCCCCAGGACCAGGTCGCGGAGCGTGACGAGGCCCAGGGGCGCGCCGTCGTCGTCGACGACGAGGGCGCGGGAGACGCCGACCCGCACCAGCAGCCGCACGGCGTAGCGCGCGAGCATGCCCGAGCGGACCGCCACCGCCGGCTTCGACATGATCTCGTAGACGTTGACCCGGTCGGGCGCGCGGTCGGGCGCGATGACCTCGCGCGCCAGATCGCTCACGGTGATCAGCCCCAGCTCGTCGTCATCGTGACGCCGGTCGACGACCAGCGAGCTGATCCGCAGCCGCTTCATCGTGGCGACGGCCTCGGCGACCGTCGCCAGACCGTCGATCGTGTGCACCTCGGTCCCCATGACGTCGGCCACGCGGGTGGCCCTCGTGTCGCCCTGATCGTTCATAGCGCTTCTTCCAACTCCTCCATAAGCGTGGGTAACTGGGTCGAGAGGCCGACGGCGTCCTCGATGGTGATCTGGAAGGCGATGCCGGCGCCGCTCTCGCGGTCCATGTCGCCGGCGGCGGCGATGCGTTCGAGGATGTCGCGCGCCCGCGACTCCGCGACCAGGAACAGGACGACGTCCCGCTTCGCCGCGAGGTCCAGCCCGAGGAAGGTCTTTCCCGGCTTCAGGCCCTCGCCGCGCACGCCGCTGATGATGGTGTCGCCGGTGGCGCCGCCTGCCCGCGCCGCATCGATGATGCGGTTCGTCTTCTCGTCGCTCACCATCGCGACGACCAGCGCCATCTTCATGACTCACCCTCCCGGCGCTCGTTCCGCTTGCGCCAGCGCGCCACCTGCTCGGCGGTGATGGCATAGCCTAATACCGACATGATGGGGAATACACTGGCGAAAGCGATGAGCCCGAAGCCGTCGATGAGCGGGCTGCGGCCCGGCACGTTGGCGGCGAGGCCCAGCCCCAGCGCCGCCACCACCGGCACCGTGACCGTCGAGGTGGTGACGCCGCCGCTATCGTAGGCGAGGGGGATGATGGTGCGGCTGCTGAGGTACGTCTGCACGATGACGACGACGTAGGCGGCCACGATGTACCAGGGCAGGGGCGTGCCCGTCACGATGCGGAAGCACCCCAGCGCCACGCCGACGGCCACGCCCACGGCCACGGCGATGCGCAGCCCCAGCGGGTTCACGGCGCCGCCCGAGACCTCCTTGGCCTTGAGCGCGACGGCGATGAGGGCCGGCTCGGCGACGGTCGTGGCGAAGCCGACGGCGGCGGCGAAGAGGTACACGACCCAGTAGTCCTGCCAGCGTACGGCGCCGTCCCGCACCGCCTCGCCCGCTTTTTCCGCGAGCTGCCGCGCCATCGTCTCGCCGATCGGGAAGAGCGCCTGCTCGAGGCCGATCAGGAACAGGGCCAGCCCGAGCAGGACCATGACCGAGCCGGTAACGATGCCCCTGAGGTTGGGCAGCCTGCGCCGCAGCAAGCCCACCTGGAACACGACGAGGATGACGACGATGGGGGTCACGTCGCGCAGGGTGTGGAGCAGGGTTTCGCCGAAGTCCGCCAGGAAGTCCAGCATCACACCACCATCCCGTAGCCGAGAACGCAGATCATGGGCGTGAGGCTGGCGAAGGCGATGAGGCCGAAGCCGTCGAGCATGGGGTTGCGGCCGCGGATGGTGGAGGCGAGGCCCACGCCCAGCGCGGTGATCAGCGGCACGGTGATCGTACTGGTCGTCACGCCGCCGGAGTCGTAGGCGACGCCCACGATCTCCTCGGGCGCGAACACGGTCATGGCCATGACCAGCACGTAGCCGCCGATGATGAAGCGGTGAATGGGCCAGCCCTTCAGGATGCGCAGCACCCCGAGGACGATGGCGAGGCCGACGGCGACGGCGACGACCAGCCGCAGCTCAAGGGCGTAGCGGTCCTGGGCGGTCTGGCTCTCGCCGATGAACTGCGCCTCGGCCGCTACCTCGGCGCCCTTGGCGGCGATGGCTATGAGGGCCGGCTCGGCCACGGTGGCGCCGAAGCCGAGGCAGAAGGCGAGCGCCAGCAGGGCCGTCGCGCTGCCCTTACGCGCCATCCCCTGGGCGAGCGCCTCGCCCAGCGGGAACAGGCCGCTCTCCAGCCCCTGGACGAACAGCGCCAGCCCGAGGACGACGCAGACCAGCCCGACGACCACGTTGGCGACATCGGGGAAGGGCTGTTGCAGCACCACGATCTGGAAGAAGGCGATGACGGCGAAGATGGGCGCCAGATCTCGGAGCGCGCCCAGAATCTGCTTCGCCATCGCCAACGCGAATCGCGGCAAACCATGCTCCTCGCGCGTGTGCCGCATGGGGTTCGACAGACCTGCGCGGCGCGGCTCCACCGTACGGAGGGGCGCCGCGCAGGTCAACGAGAATCGGGCGTTCCGCGCCCGCTCCGACGCATACGTCGGGCATCGGCGCGCGGTCCTCTCGCGCACTGGGGGATCGCTCCGTACGATCGCGCGATGGCACGAACGAGCGCACCGCTGGCGGGCCTCCGCGTCGTGGAGCAGGCGGGCTGGGCGGGCGCCTTCGCCGGACGGTTGCTCGCCGATGGCGGCGCCGATGTCGTGCGGGTTGTCCCGCCGGGCGGCGACGCGCTGGAGTCCGAGCCGCCCTTCTTCGGCGAGAGCGGCGTGTCGATCCAGGCGACCTGGTACAACGCCGGCAAGCGCGTGGCCGCGCTCGACCTCGCGAGCGACGCGGGGCGGGATCTGCTCGCGGAAGCGGACCTGCTCATCGAGGACTGGCGCGGCGACGGGGCTCCGTTCGAAGCGGAGACGTTGCGCGAGGCGTTCCCGCAGCTGGTGCGGCTCTCGGTGACGCCGATGGGGCGGGAGGGGCCGTGGGCGGGGCTGGCGGTGAACGACCTCGTGGCGACGGCGCTCTGCGGGGCGGCCTCGGTCACGGGAACCTCGGAGACGCCGCCGCTGGCGGGCTACGGCAACCAGACGGCGCACACGGTCGGGTTCTACGCGGCCTGCTGCGCGCTCGCGGGCGTGCGGCTGCGGGACGCGCGTGGCGAGGGCTGCCACATCGACCTTTCCAGCCACGAGACGCTGACGGCGAACACCGAGCAGATGCTGATGCAGTGGTTCTTCCCCAACGGGGGGCGCTGGACGACGCAGATCGCGGAGCGCATGGGGAGCCTGCACTGGAGCGGCGGCTACGAGTGCTACACGGATCGCGACGGGAACGGGCTGATGGTGACGCCCTCGCTGGGGCTGATCGACAAGCTCATTCCGTGGATGGAGGAGACGGACTCGGCGGCGAACCTGACCGACCGCGAAGAGTTCCCGGACCTGATCGCGCTCGTGAAGCAGATGCCGCACGTGATGAGCGTCCTCAAGGCGTGGACGGCGGAGAACGTGGCGGACGACCTCTTCATGGAGGCGCAGCGACGGCGGCTGCCGTTCGGGGCGGTCTGGCCGGTGAGCAAGGCGGTCGCGACGCCCCAGGTCGAGGCGCGCGGCTACTTCCAGGAGCGAGAGGTCGAGGGGCACGGGAGCGTGCGCTTCCCCTCGCGCCTCCTCTCGACGGATGCGGACGGCCCCGCCCCGGGGCCGCCGGCGCAGGTCGAGGAGGTGGCGTGGTCGCCGCGGCCGGAGCTGGAGGCGGTCTCCGGCGAGCCTTCCGCGACGAAGCCGCTGGCGGGGCTGCGCGTGCTCGACTTCACGCACGTGCTGGCGGGGCCGTTCGGGACGCGTGTGCTGGCGGACCTGGGGGCGGACGTGATCAAGGTGGGCACGGCCGCGCGGAACGCGGGGGCGAACACGCCCAACCACCCGTACTACCTGAGCTGGAACCGGAACAAGCGGAACATCTGCCTCAACATGCGGCGGGAGGAGGCGCAGGAGCTGGCCCGCCGCCTCGCAGGCGAGTGCGACGCCATCATCGACAACTTCAGCGCGGGCGTGCTCGCGCGCTGGGGGCTCGACCGCGGGTCGCTGGTGGAGACGAGCCCGGGCGTGACCGTCGTCTCGATGGGGGGCATGGGTAACAGCGGGCCGTGGCGCGACTTCGTCACGTTCGCGCCGACGATCCACGCGCTCACGGGGCTGACCTACCTGACGAGCGTGCCCGGGCGGCGGGACATCGGCTTCGGCTACTCGCTCACGGACCACCTGAGCGGGGTGGCGGCGGCGCTGGGCATCCTCGAGGGGGTCGAGCACCGGCGGCGGACGGGGCAGGGGCTCGATGTCGATATCGCGCAGTACGAGCTGGGGCTGGGGCTGATGGGCCCGGCCATGCTCGACTACGTCGCGAACGGCGTGGACCCCGAGCCGGTCGCGAACCGGCACCCGTTCGGGGCGTGGGCGCCGCACGGCATCTATCCGGCGCAGGGCGAGGACCGCTGGGTCGCGATCGCAGTGCGGGGCGACGAGCAGTGGCGCGCGCTCTGCGAGGTGATGGGCGAACCCGAGCTCGCCGGCGACCCGCGCTTCGCGACGCACGAGGCGCGCATCGCGAACGAGGACGCGCTCGATGCCTGCGTGTCCGCCTGGACGGCCGCTCGCGACCGGTACGAGGTGATGGACGCGTGCCAGTCGCGCGGGATCGCTGCGGGGGCGGTGCAGGACGGGGGCGACATCGCGACGGCGGACCCGCACCTGGCCGCTCGCCGGTTCCTGGGGACGATCCCGACGGAGGACGACGACGAGCAGGGCGCCGAGCGCTTCCCCGCGTTCATCGACGGGCAGCGGCCCGCGGCGGGCTACGCGGCGCGCTCGCTGGGGGCGGACACGTTCGACGTGCTCACGGAACTGCTGGGGATGTCGCCGGATGCGATCGGCGAGCTCGTGGCGGATGGCGTCCTCAGCTAGCGGCTCGCAGGGGGGCGCTCTGGTAGGCTTCCCGCGCCAGAGGACGCCCGGGAGCGGCCCGTGACCCTTCACCTGTACTCCTCGCTGGGACGCGCCAAGCGCGAGTTCGTCCCGCTCGTACCGGGCGAGGCGCGCATCTACGTCTGCGGGGTGACGCCGTACGACGTGACCCACCTCGGGCACGCGTTCTCCTACGTGAACTTCGACGTGCTGCGGCGCTACCTGACCTGGCAGGGCCTGAACGTTCGCTACGTGCAGAACGTGACGGACATCGACGACGACATGATCATGGTGTCGAAACGGGAGGGCGGACGGCCGATCGCGGAGATCCGGGACGAGAACGACGCCATCTTCCGGGCCGACCTGGACCGCCTGAACGTGCTGCGTCCGACCGCCTATCCGTTCGCGACGGACCACATCGAGGCGATCATCGAGACGACGGCGGCCCTGATCGAGTCGGGGGCGGCGTACGAGGCGGACGGGGACGTGTTCTTCGAGGCGCAGCGCTTCCCCGGCTACGGGCAGCTGAACGGCATCTCGATCGAGGAGCTGGCGAAGCGCGAGAACCCCGAATCGAAGCGCGAAGAGAAGAAGCGGGGGCCGCTCGACTTCCTCCTCTGGCAGCGCTGCGAACCGGACGAGCCGAGTTGGCCGAGCCCGTGGTGCGACGGCCGTCCGGGCTGGAGCATCGAGTGCACGGCGATGTCACGCGGGCACCTGGGGGACCAGATCGACATCCACGGGGGCGGGAGCGACCTCATCTTTCCGCACCACGAGAACGAGATCGCACAGGCTGAAAGCGCGACGGGGCAGCCGCCGTTCTGCGGCTACTGGATGCACAACGGGATGCTCAAGCTGGACGGGGTGAAGATGAGCAAGTCGCTCGGAAACCTCGTGCTGGCGCGCCACCTGATGGAGCGCTACGACCCCGACCACCTGCGCCTCTACCTGCTCAGCGAGCACTACCGCACGGACGCGGACTACCGCGAGGGCGCCATCGAGGCGCTGGCGGGGCGCTACGGGCGGCTGCGCGACGCCTGCGGGCGGGATGGTGGCGAGGACGGGGCGCTGCGGGCGGCCTTCGAGGCGGCAATGGACGACGACCTCGACTCGCCGCGGGCGCTCGACGTGCTCGACGCGGCCGCGAGCGACGTGCTCGGCGGGGGCGTCGGGGCGGCGACGCTACGGGAGGCGCTGGGCGTGCTCGGCTTCGCCTTCGCGGGGGCGCGGGGGCCGGCCACGGGTGACCTCACACCCTGACCGAAACACCGCTTCGCCCAGCCGGCGGGAGCGTGCTACGGTCGGATCAGTGGTAGATCGCCGAATCGATTCCCTGAGTCCGCCACGGGCGCTGTGCCTGGACCTGGACGAAACACTGCTCAATAACCACGGCGTCCACAACGACGCCATCGCGTACACCTCAGAGGCGATTGCCGGGAGTCAGCCGGGGCTGTCCGGCACCCGGCTCATCGGGACCTACCACACCGTCGTCACGAACTACGGGGCTGAGGTGGAAAGCAAGTGGGATGGGGGCGATCTCAACGCAGCTTCCTTCACGCTCGAAGCCTGGCGCCGGGCCCTGTCGGCGTGCGGATGCACCGACGAGGCGGTCGCAGTGCGGGCGGCGGAGATGCACTACCGGCTGGCTGAAAGGGGCTATCGCCTGTTCGACGACGCGCCTCCACTGCTGGAGGCGGCGAGGGGAGCGGGATTGCCGCTGGCGCTCATCACGAACGGTCCCACCGATCTGCAGCGCTCCAAGGTTGGCGTCCTGGACATCGGCCACTGGTTCGGGGTGGTGGCGGTCTCCGGAGAGCTTGGCGTTGCGAAGCCCGACCGGAGCATCTTCGAGCACGCCCTTCGCGGACTGGGCGTGGAGAGGGATGGGGTCTGGCACGTGGGGGACAACCTCTGGACGGACGTGGCGGGAGCGAACGCGGCCGGCCTCACGTCCGTGTGGCTCAACCGTGCCGGACGGCCTCTCGGTGAAGGCGACCCCGAGCCGGATATCGAGGTTCGGTCGCTGTCGGAGTTGACGGCGATGCTGGCGCCTGGCGCCACACCCTGACCGAAGCTGAAATCTGGGTCAGGAGGCGGCGCGATCGCGGCGGTGGATGCTGAGGCCGAGCTGGAGCTGCTCGATGGCGACCTGCGCCAGCTCCAGCATCTCCTCCGAGGGATTGCCGCCCAGCCAGGCTTCGTAGGCCACCTCCACCACGCGCTGCGCGCCAAGCTCGCGTTCGGCGTCGGCCAGCCCCTCGGCGCCGGCGGAGTGATGCTGGATGAGCCGTTCGCGCAGGATGTAGTTCATCAAGTCAAGGGCGCGTTGCCGGGCGTCCGAGGAGGAGAGCTGCGGCTCGCGACGGTCGCGGAGCTGGCGCAGGTGGCTCAGGACGGGGTCCGCCTCGTCCTGCTCCTCCGGCTCGTCGGGGGTGTCCGGCTCGGCGGGGGTGTCCAGCTCGTCGTGCAGCCAGCGCTCCGCGATCTCGCGCTGGAGCGAGTCGAAGAAGAGGCCGGGCAGGGGATAGTTGCGCAGGTCCGCGCGCAGGTCGGGGTGACGCAGGATGGTCACGAGCAGGCGCTCCTCCGGGGTGGCCCGTGGGCGGTCCAGCTGCGCTTCGGGGGCGGCGCGGGGATTCCGGGCCGTGTGGATGCGCGCCTCGACCACGCGTTCGGCGACCCCCAGGCGGCGGGCGACGCGCTGGCTGAGCGCCGCACGCTCGATGGGATTGCGAACCTCGCGGAGCACGGGCAGCAACCGGTCGAAGGCGCGGGTCGCCTCCATGGCCGAGACGGGGCGCTCGGGCGGAAGGAGGCGCTCGAGGAGGAAGCGCGCGAAGGGCGTCGCGCTCTCGATGGCGGCGGCCCAGGCGTCGGGATCCTCGCGCGTAAGGTCGTCGGGGTCCTGGCCGGCGGGCAGGGGGGCGACGCGGAGGTCGAGGTCGACGTTGGCGGTGATGGCCTCGGCGCTGCGCTGGGCGGCGCCCATCGCCTCGGGGGACTCGAAGTTGAGGAGCAGGGAGCCGGCGCGCTCGGCGGCGGCCATGCCCGCGCTGTCGGGGTCCATGGCGAGCACGACGCGCGAGGCGAAGCGCGTGAGCCGGGCGGCGTGGCGCTCGGTGAGGGAGGTGCCCATCGTCGCGACGAGGTTGCGGAAGCCCGCCTGCCACGGCCCGATCACGTCGAGGTAGCCCTCGACGACGACGACGGTGCCGGTCTCGCGGGCGGCGGGACCGGCGAGATCGAGCCCGTAGAGGGTGCGGCCCTTATCGAAGACCTCGGTCTGGGGGGAGTTGAGGTACTTCGGCTCGCCCTCGCCGAGGATGCGACCGCCGAGGCCGACGAACACGCCGCGGTCGTCGGCGATGGGGATGATGACGCGGCCGCGGAAGCGGTCGTAGGGCGCGCCGCTGGACTCGTTCTCGTGGAGAACGCCGGCGGCGAGGGCGTCCTCGTCGCTGTAGCCGCGGCCGAGCAGGTAGTCGCGGAGCAGGCGCCACTCGTCGGGGGCCCAGCCGAGATGGAAGCGCTCGACCGTCTCGGCGTTCAGGCCGCGTTTCGCGGCGAGGTAGTCGCGGGCGGCGGCGCCGCCCTCGCCGGCGAGCTGCTGCTCGTAGAAGTCGACGGAGGCGGCGACGATGCCGCTGAGCCGCTCAGCGCGCGTGCGCTGCTCGGCGGCGCGGGCGGAGAGCTCGACGCCCGCTTCCTCGGCGAGGATGCGCAGGGCCTCGCGGAAGTCGACATTCTCGCGTTTCTGGACGAAGGAGAAGATGTCGCCGCCCTCGCCGCAGCTGCCGAAGCAGCGCCAGGAGCCGCGATCGGTGAAGACGTAGAACGACGGGGTCTTCTCGGTGTGGAAGGGGCAGAGGGCGCGCAGGTTGCGGCCCGCCTTCTGCAGCTTGACGGAGCGGCCTATGTACTCGGCGGGATCGATTCGCCGCTTGATTTCGGTGACGGCGTCCACGCCGGAATCCTACTACTCCTCGGGCTCCTCGGGCTCTTGCGGTTCTTCCGGCTCGATCGTGGCGCCCTCCGTGGGCTGGCCCTCGGCGTCCTGCCCGTCCGGGGGGACATCCACGACGTTGGGGTTGGGCACGCTGGCGGTCGCCACGTTGATGCCGTCGATGAAGAGCGTGACGCGGATGGACTCGCCCGTTCGCGGGGCGGCGATGCCGCCGATCGTGGCCGACTCGTTGTCGGGGATGGCGAGGGGCGAGATCGTCCGCGTCGTCGTCTCCCCCGGGACGCTCACGACGAGGCGGGCGTCGTTGGTCGACAGCGCCTGGCCGTCGTTCTGGATGACAACGGAGAGCATCCCGCCGGTGACCGTGGCGCGGATGGAGAGGACCGGCCCCTCGGGCGGGGGCACGATGATGAACTCGGTGACGTTGTTGTCCTCGTTCGTCTCGGCGATCGCCTCATCGGGATCGAGCGTGACGGTGACGGTGGTCTGCTCGGTGATGGGCGGGCTGATGGTGAAGTTGACGGCGGCGGCGCCGTTCGGCTCCATGGCAACGGTGAGGACCTGCTCGGGGGGACTCGCGGGCACTCCTTCCAGGCGAACGACGACCGGTCCCGAGTAGGGGTTGGTGGAGGCGTTGGTGAAGGTCACGCGCAGGATCGTTCCGCCCTCGATCGGCTCGGCGTTGGAGGGGAGGAAGTCGGGCGCGTTGGGTGGAGGCTGCGCGTCGCCGGTGGGGGTGGGCGTCGGGGTTCCGGCCTCCGTCTGCGGGTCGTCGGGCGGTGGGGTGGGCGTGTCGCGCGGCCGCGGGGGCGGTTCGACCACCTCGACGCGGACAAGGTCTCCGGGTGCGATGTCGACGGCGCTGAAGCGGACCCAGAGCCCGCCGCCGGTCTCGACCTGGAGCCACTGCTGGTTGAGGGTCTTGCCGATAACGGTCACGACCTGACCGGGCTCAAGGGTTCCGGCCTGGCTGAAGGCCTCGTCCGGCCCCAGGCGAAGGCTGGTGAGGGCCACGACACTGGCCGTGATCGCGACCTCGGGAGTCTCCTGCGGCACCGGAATGGCCACGACCCGGATGGGGTCGGAGACGATCTGGCCGCCCGAGGCGGTATAGGCGCGGACGACGAGGTCGTAGGCGCCGGCGGCCTCGAACCGGCTCGTGAGCACGGCCCCGTAGGTGTTCTCGCCCGTGACCCTGCCGGAGAACTCCTGGTCGGTCACGATGCCGCTGTTCAGCAGCTCGAAGCGCACGATCTCCTCGGCCGAGACGACGCGAACGATGACCGTGACGTCTTCGCCAACGTTGATCCGCTCGCCGGGCGTGGGCGACTCGATGCGCGCCTCGGCGACGACGGGCGGCGGCGTTGGCGTCTCCTCCGGGTCGACGGGCGTGCCGCCGTTGTCGTTGAGCACCTGGAAGAGCAGGAAGATCAGGACGCCGCCGATGGCGAGCGCCAGGATCGTGAAGAGGTAGATGGCGGCCGTGCGCGCGGGCGAGCGGTTGGTGGCGCCGTAGTAGCCGGCGCGGGGTCCGTCGCGACCGTAGTTGCGCAGGTCGGCGCGATCGCGGCGCAGGCGCTGCGCTTCCCAGGGGTCGACGGTGCGAACGGGCTCACGCGGGGTAACGCCGATAACGCCCTCGTCATCCGGCGCGGGCGAGGGGCCGCGGGAGGGAGGGGGAGGGTCCGGCGCCGAGCCTCCGATCAGGGGCTCGTCGTCGGGAGGGCCTGGACGGTCCTGCTCACTCACAAGCGATGCGCCTTCGCCACCACGGTCTCAGTATCCCATCCCGCTGCCAGAAGGCAATCCGCACGGTCTAGAGCGGCCAGCCGATCGCGTCCTCGCAACCGAGCCCGGCGGCGAGGCGGATGGCGTAGCGATCGGTCATGCCGCTGACGAAATCGGCGGCGCGACGGGGCAGGGGGTCGTCGGGGAGGGAGTAGCCGGAGGAGATGGAGTCGGGATTCGCGACGGCGTGTTCGAAGAGGAAACGCACGATGGCCTTGGCGTGCTCGACCTCGGCGCGGCGCTCGGCCTGGAGGTAGACCTGCTGGAACATGTACTCGCGCAGCTCGTTGACCGTGTCGTGCACGCGCCCGCTCATGGTGATGGCGGGAACCCCGCCGTTCTCGTCGCTCCCTTCTCCGGTGGCGGCCCAGCTCGACTCGACGACGTCGGTGACCAGCACCTCGAGGCGTTCGCCATGCGAACGGCCGAGCACATACCGGGAGACTTCGGGCAGATCGTCCTCGCCGATGATGCCGGCGCGGATGGCGTCCTGGACGTCGTGATTCAGGTAGGCGAAGGCGTCGGCGAGCTTGATGACCTGACCTTCGAGCGTCTCGGGGACGCCCCAGCCCTCGGCGAGCACATCCTCGCGGGCCTTGCTGGACTTGCGCACGCCGTCGAGGACCTCGTGCGTGAGGTTGAGGCCTCGGCCGTCGTTCTCCAGCCTGTCGAGCACGCGCTCGGACTGGTAGTTGTGGCGGAAGCCCTCGGGCAGGCATTCGGCGAGGGCGTCCTCGCCGGCGTGACCGAAGGGGCCGTGGCCGATGTCGTGTCCGAGGGCGATGGCCTCGGCGAGATCCTCGTTGAGGCGCAGGGCGCGGGCGATGGTGCGGCCCACCTGCGCGACCTCGAAGGTGTGCGTGAGGCGCGTGACGAAGTGGTCCTGCTGGGGGGCGATGAAGACCTGGGTCTTGTGCTTGAGGCGGCGGAAGGCCTTGGTGTGGATGATGCGGTCGCGGTCGCGCTGGAAGGCGGCGCGGACGGAGGAGGGCTCGTCGGGGCGGGAGCGGGTGGCGGCGGCGGAGCGCGCGGCGAAGGGGCTCAGGCGCTCCTCATCCTCCTCGATGCGGCGGCGCACACGGTGCAGGTCCACGCCTGGTCCCCCTCCGGACGGTGATTCAGCTTCCGCCGGCGAGCGCCGCCTGGGCGGCGGCGAGGCGGGCGGTGAGCACGCGGTAGGGCGAGCACGAGACATAATCCAGCCCGACATCGTGCCCGAAGGCGATGGATGCGGGATCGCCGCCGTGCTCGCCGCAGATGCCGAGCTTCAGGTCGGGCTTGACGCCGCGGCCGCGCTCGATGCCGAGCCGCATGAGCTCGCCCACGCCCTCGCGGTCGAGCTCGACGAAGGGGTCCTTCTCCAGCACCTTCTGGTTGATGTAGTCGGGCAGGAAGCGTCCGGCATCGTCACGGGAGAGGCCGAAGGTGGTCTGCGTGAGGTCGTTCGTGCCGAAGGAGAAGAAGTCGGCGTGCTCGGCGATACGGCCGGCGGTGACGCAGGCGCGGGGCAACTCGATCATCGTGCCGATGGTGTAGTCGAGGTCGACGCCGCGCTCGGCGGTGACCCGGGCGGCGACGGCCTCGACGCGCTCGCGCAGGCGCGCCAGCTCCTCGGCGGCGCCCACGAGCGGGATCATGATCTCGGGCTGGGCGTCGACGCCCCCGGCGCGGAGGTCGCAGGCGGCCTCGATGATGGCGCGGGTCTGGACCTCGTAGATCTCGGGGTAGGTGATGGCGAGGCGCACGCCGCGGTGGCCGAGCATGGGGTTGAACTCCTGCAGGGCAAGCACGCGCTGGGAGACGCGCTGGGGCTCGACGCTGATGGCGTCGGCGAAGCGCTCCATCTCCTCGGCGCCGTGGGGCAGGAACTCGTGCAGGGGCGGGTCGAGGAGGCGGATGGTGACGGGGAAGCCGGCCATCGCGCGGAGGATGCCGTCGAAGTCCTGGCGCTGCATGGGGAGGATGCGGGCGAGGGCCTCTCGGCGGCCGGCCTCGTTCTCGGCCAGGATCATCTGGCGGACGGCGAGGATGCGGTCCTCGCCGAAGAACATGTGCTCCGTGCGGCAGAGGCCGATGCCCTCGGCGCCGAACTCGCGGGCCTTGGCCGCGTCCTCGGGAGTGTCGGCGTTGGCGCGCACGCCGAGGCGGCGGGCGTCGTCGCCCCAGGCCATCAGTCGCGTGAGGTCGTCGGGCAGCTCGGGGTCGGCGAGGGGCACGGCGCCGAGCATGACCTCGCCGGTGGTGCCGTTCAGGGAGATGACATCGCCACGACGGATGGTGAGGCCGCGGCCGCCCGCCTCGACGCGGAAGGAGCCGGCGGCGTAGTCGATCTCGAGATCGCCGCAGCCGGCCACGCAGCACTTGCCCCACCCGCGCGCGACGACGGCGGCGTGGGAGGTCATGCCGCCGCGGGCGGTGAGGATGCCCTGGGCGGCGAGCATGCCCTGGATGTCCTCGGGGCTGGTCTCGACGCGCACGAGGATGACGTCCTCGCCGGCCTCGGCCTGCTCGGCCGCCTCTTCGGCGGAGAACACGACCCTGCCGACAGCCGCGCCGGGGGAGGCAGGGAGGCCGCTGGCGATGACGTCGGTGGGAGCGCCTTCGGCGAAGACGCTGTGCAGCAGCTCGGAGATCTGCTCGGGGTCCTGGCGGCGGAGGGCCTCGTCGCGGTCGATGAGGCCCTGGTCGACGAGATCGACGGCGACCTTGACCATGGCGGGGCCGGTGCGCTTGCCGTTTCGCGTCTGCAAGACCCAGAGCTTGCCGCGCTGGACGGTGAACTCGATGTCCTGCATGTCGCGGAAGTGGTCCTCGAGGCGCTGGGCGGCGGCGGCGAGCTCGGCGTAGACGGCGGGCTGCGCCTCCTCCATCGATGGCGGACCGTCCCCGATGCGCTCGGCGAGGCGGATGGGCTGGGGGGTACGCACGCCGGCGACGACATCCTCGCCCTGGGCGTTCACGAGGTACTCGCCGAAGAGGCCGGTGGCGCCGTTCTTGGGGTTGCGGGTGAAGGCGACGCCGGTGGCGCAGTCATCGCCCAGGTTCCCGAAGACCATGGCCTGGACGTTGACGGCGGTGCCCCACTCGCCGGGGTAGCCATTGAGCCGGCGGTAGACGATGGCGCGGTCGCTCTCCCAGGACTCGAAGACGGCGCCGATGGCGGCCCAGAGCTGCTCCCAGGGGTCGTCGGGGAACTCGATGCCGAGCCGGGCGCGTATCTCGGCCTTGGACTCGGCCACGATCTCGCGCAGGGCCTCGGCGGGCAGGTCGGTGTCCTCGGAGACCCCGCAGGCCTCCTTCTTGCGTTCGAGGATGGCCTCGAAGGGGTCCTCGTCGAGGTCGGACTCGCGCTTGAGGCCGAGGACGACATCGCCGTACATGGCGACGAAGCGGCGGTAGGAGTCGTAGGCGAAGCGCTCGTCGCCGGAGCTGCGGGCGAGGCCCCGGACGGTCTCGTCGTTGAGGCCGAGGTTGAGGACGGTGTCCATCATGCCGGGCATGGAGACGCGGGCGCCGGAGCGGACGGAGACGAGAAGCGGGTTGGAGGCGTCGCCGAAGCGGGCGCCGACGATCGACTCGACGTGGGCGATACCGGCGCGGACCTGCTCGTCGAGGGCGTCGGGGTAGCGGTGGCCGTTCGCGTAGTAGGCGCCGCAGACCTCGGTGGTGATGGTGAGGCCGGGAGGAACGGGGATGCCGAGGTTGCTCATCTCGGAGAGGCCAGCGCCCTTGCCGCCGAGCAGGTTGCGCATGCCGGCGCCGCCCTCAGCGCGCCCATCGCCAAACAGGTAGACGAGCTTGGCTGAGAGCTCCGTGCCCGCTTCCGGGCTGGCGGTGGTGCTGGTCATGGGGGTCCTCCGGATGTGTACGAAAACCGCGGCTCAGGGCGATGACCCGAGCGTATCCCGCCGCTGGGACCCAGACCAGCGGAAACGCCCGGATTTCCTTGAACGTTAATCCAGCGGCGCCGCGGCGCTACTCGACGGTGACCGTCTTGGCGAGATTGCGGGGCTGGTCGATGTTGCAGCCGCGGGCGTCGGCGGTGGCGTAGGCGAGGACCTGGAGGGGCACGATCGCGGCGAGCGGTTCGAGCAGGGCGGGCACGGAGGGCACGGTCAGCGCCTCGTTGGCGAGCGCGATCAGCTCATCGTCACCCTCGGTGACGATGGCGAGCACCTCGCCGCCGCGGGCTCGGATCTGCTCGATGTTCGAGACGATCTTGCCGCGCAGGGCGTGCTGTCCGGCGAGCGCGACCGTCGGGAAGTCGGGGTCGATGAGGGCGATGGGGCCGTGCTTCATCTCGCCGGCGGCGTAGCCCTCGGCGTGGACGTAGGAGAGTTCCTTCATCTTGAGGGCGCCTTCGAGGGCGATGGGGAGGGCGGGGCCGCGGCCGAGGAAGAGGATGTGCTCGGTGGCGCGGAAGCGGCCGGCGGCGTTGGCGATCGTGTCGAACGATTCGAGCTGGCGGCCGACGACCTCGGGCATGGCGGCGAGGTCGCGGACGTGGCGGGCGAGGTCGTCGTCGCTCAGGCGGCCGCGGACGCGGGCGGTTTCGAGGGCGAGGGCGAAGAGGGCGGCGATCGAGGTCGTGAACGTCTTCGAGCTGGCGACGCCCCGTTCGAGGCCGGCGTAGGTGTGGACGGTGCCGTCGGCGACGCGGGTGGTCTGGCTGCCGGGGGTGTTGCAGATGGTGATCTGGGGGGCGCCGCGCGCGCGGGCGACGTTCATCGCCTCCAGCACGTCGACGGTCTCGCCCGACTGGCTCACCGAAACGACAAGCGTCTCGGGGCCGAGGACGGGCTCGCGGTAGCGGAACTCGCTGGCGTTGTCGATGTCGGCGGGGATCCCGGCGATCTGCTCGAAGTACCAGCGCCCGACCATGGCGGCGTGCAGGCTCGTGCCCATCCCCACGAGGAGGACGCGTTCGACGCGCTCCAGCCAGGGGCGCGCCTCGCCCAGGTCGTCGAGGGAGAGGCGCGCGGGCTCGACCGTCATGAGGCCGCCGATGGTGTCGGCGAGGGCGGCGGGCTGCTCCATGATCTCCTTGAGCATGAACGTCTCGTAGGCGCCCCTCGCGGCGCTCTCGGGGTCGAGCGAGACGGTCTGCGGCTCGACCTCGGCGGCGGCGCCGTCGAGGCTGGCGTAGGTCGCGCCTTCCGCGGTCAGGCGGACGAGCTGGCGGTCGGCGAGGAAGGCGACCTCGCGGGTGTGGGGGAGGAGGGCGGCGAGGTCGCTGGAGAGCAGCATCTCGCCATCGCCGTAGCCGATGACGACGCCGCCCGCGTTCCCGATGCGGGCGCCGACGGCCACGCCGGGCTCGCGCGGGGACATGGCGACGATGGCCTGCGAGCCGGTGAGGCGGGCGCAGGTCTCGCGCATGGCCGCGAGGAGGTCGCGGCCGGCCTCCAGGCGCTCCTCGAGGAGGTGGGCGATCGTCTCGCTGTCCGTCTCGCTCTGGAAGGCGTGGCCGCGCTCGCGCAGCTCGGCGCGGAGGACGGCGTAGTTCTCGACGATGCCGTTGTGGACGACGACGACATTGCCCCCGTAGCCGGTGTGGGGGTGCGCGTTCGCGTCGCTGGGGGCGCCGTGGGTGGCCCAGCGGGTATGACCGATGCCGGTGCGCGCGGGGGGCAGGGGGTGGTCGGCTATGGCGGCGTCAAGCTCGGCGATCTTGCCGCGGCGTTTGGCGACAACGGGCGCGCCGCCGCCTTCGGGCAGAAGGGCGACGCCGGCCGAGTCGTAGCCGCGGTATTCGAGGTCGCGGAGGCCGGCCAGCAGGACAGGCGCGGCCTCACGCGAGCCGGCGTAGGCGATGATCCCGCACATACAGCTTCCCCGTGGCACTCGTGGAGACGCGCGCGTCCCCGGTCGATGCTCGGTGCCTGGTGGGGGAGAGGGCCGCGAGCCCCCTGCACGTGGCCGGAGTTTTGTCAGGCGGTTGCCCGCCGTGGTTTGTTTCCAGCCTTACGACCGTGCCGCCGGGAGGCCACCCGCCGAATGGTTCGATTCTGCCTCCGCCTCGTCATCCGCGCGGTGCGCGGACCTGGCGCTTGACCGATCCCACCTGTGGTCGACTACGTAGGGGCGCGTTCACCTCCTCAGTCGTGCTGTCCTGAGTGTCAAGCGGCGCGGGGGCGGCGTCAACGGGTGTGGGGCGGGGAGGTCAGCTGGATTCCCGGGGGATGCCGGCGATTCCGAGGAACTCGTCCTCCCAGGCGAGGACGGACTCGATGGCGCGCTCGTCGGTGGGGGAGAGGAGGTGGCTCTGCTCGCGGAAGGCGGCGGCGACGCCGGTCGCGATCTCGGGGAGGGGAAGGGCCTGGAGGCCGAGCTCACGCTCGGTGGTGAGGATGAGCTCGATAAGCTCGCCGGGGACGAACAGGCCTTCTTCCTGGATCTGCTCCCAGATCCACTCGGCGCACTCCTCGAGGAGGGCGCCTTCGAGCCTGCGGCCGCCGCCCTCGCTCACGAGGCAGCCGGTCCGGGAGCGCCGACTTCCTCGCGGATGCGCTTCAGGCGATTGACGTTCTCCTCGTCGGGGCCGCCGCCTTCGATGCCCGGTACCTCGAGGAGCAGGGAGGTGTCGTGGAAGGCGGGGTGGGCGAGGATGTTGCGGAAGCCGTCGAGGCCCATGTGGCCGTCGCCGATGTTCTCGTGGCGGTCGCGGACGCCGCCGAGGGGCATCTTGCTGTCGTTGGCGTGGACGGCGCGGAGGCGGTCGAAGCCGATCTCGCGGTCGAACTCGGACATGGCGATCTCGCAGCCCTCGCGGGTCGTGATCTCGTAGCCCATGGCGAAGGCGTGGCAGGTGTCGATGCAGACGCCGATGCGGGGGTGGTTATCGCAGCCGCGGATGAGCTCGCCGACCTCGGTGAAGGTGGAGCCGATGCCGTTCCCCTGGCCGGCGTTGTTCTCGATGAGGAGCATGGAGTCGTTGTCGGCGGCTTCGAGGACTTCGAGCATGACGCGGCAGATCTGGTCCTTCACGGCCTCGAAGCCGGCGCCCTTGTGGCTGCCCACGTGGAAGATCGTGCCCTCGACGCCGAGCGTTCCCGCCCATGTCATGTACTGCTTGAGGGACGCGGCGGAGCGCTCCAGGAGCTTCTCGTCCTGCGTTCCGAGATTGACCAGGTAGATGCCGTGAAAGAAAACGGGCACGGGGACGCGCTCGTGTTCCTCGTGGAAGGCGGCGACGGCCTCGTCGCGGACGTTGGGGGGACGCCACTGCTGGGGCGCGGAGATGAAGAGCTGGATAGCCTCGGCGCCGATCGCCTCGGCGCGGGCGAAGACGTTCTGGGGGCCTCCGGAGGAGGAGATATGGGCGCCGACTCGCATGGCGGCGAGTGTACGCGGGGGCCCCGCCGGTCGGGAAGGCGCTACAATCGAGGCATGACGGTGCGTACGGAGTACCACGCGGAGACCGGTCGCGACTTCCTGGCGAGAGCGCGGGCGTACCTCGCCGAGGACGACCTGCTGCAGGCCTCGGAGAAGGGCTGGGGCGCAGCTGCGCAGATCGTGAAGGCGGTCGCGGAGAGTCGCGGTTGGGCTCACAACGGCCACCGTCAGCTTTTCCAAACAATCGACGGGCTTGTCACTGAGACCGGGGATGGAGACATCCGGGCCGCGTTCAACGCCGCCGGCGCCCTCCACACGAACTTCTACGAAGGCTGGCTTTCCCGGGAAGCCGTTGAGGCGAATCTTGAACAGGTTGCCGATCTGGTCGCGAAGCTGGAGGAGCTTGAAGCGTGACGGTGGGGAGAGGCGCTACGGTGTACGCAATCCGAGTCCTGAGGGGAAGACCATGGCTGAGACGATTGAACTGAAAGTCGACGGGATGACCTGCGACCACTGCGTGCGCGCGGTGACGGAGGCGATCAGCGGCGTGGACGGCGTGACCGGCGCCAACGTCGACCTTGATGCCGGGGCGGCGACCGTCACGGGCGAGGGCGTCGACCTTGCGGCCGTGGTCGCGGCCGTCGTCGAGGAAGGGTACGAGGCCGCGCCGCACGCCGCTTCATGACGAGTCCCGGGCACGCCATCACCCTTCGTATCGGGGGGATGACGTGCGCCTCCTGCGTGCGCCGCGTCGAGCGCGCGCTGAACCGCGTCGAGGGCGTCGATGAGGCGAGCGTGAACTTCGCCTCCGCCACGGCGCGGGTGTCGCTTGGCGATGCGATCGGGGCGGACGATCTCGTCGCGGCCGTCGAGCGGGCGGGGTACGCCGCCGCGGAGCTCGACGCCGCCGCGGACGCCCCGGAGGAAGCCTCGCGGGCGCGGCTGGCGATGCTGGCGACAGGCGGGGTGGTGGCCGTGCCGGTGATCATCGCGAGCATGGCGATGGATATCGCGGACCTGCCCTTGTTCGGCAGCCACACCGCGACGGGGTGGCTGCTGCTGGGCGGGGCGGCGATCGTGCAGGCGCTGCTCGGATGGCGGTTCTACCGGGCCTCGTGGCCGGCCCTGCGGGCGCTCACGCCGAACATGGACGTGCTGGTGGCGCTGGGCACGACGGTCGCGTTCGTCTTCAGCGCCTGGGTGGTGCTGGCCGACCGGAGCGAGGCGATGTTCTTCGACGTGAGCGCGGCGGTGCTGCTGTTCGTGAGCCTGGGGCGGTTCTTCGAGGACCGGGCGCGGGCGAGCGCGGGCGGGGCTATCCGTGCGCTGTTGGGGCTGACGGCGAAGTCGGTGAACGTGCTGCGGGACGGCCACGAGGAGGCCGTGCCGGTCGAGACCGTGGCGGTGGGGGACGTGTTCCGCGTGCGGCCGGGCGAGCGGGTGGCGCTGGACGGCGTGATCCGCTCGGGGCGCAGCGCGCTCGACGAATCGCTGCTGACGGGCGAGTCGATGCCGGTCGAGCGGGGCGCGGGGGAGGGGGTCGTGGGGGGCGCGCTCAACCAGCAGGGCGTTCTGGAGGTGGAGGCGACGGCGGTGGGGGAGGACACGGTGTTGCAGCGGATGGCGGCGCTCGTGGCGGAGGCGCAGGGGTCGCGGGCGCCGGTCGAGCGGGTGGTGGATGCGGTGGCGGCGGTGTTCGTGCCGGTCGTACTCGTGCTGGCGCTGGCAACGTTTCTGGGGTGGGGCTTGCTCGACGACTCGTTCGTGACGGCGATGGTCTTCTCGGTGGCGGTGCTCGTCATCGCCTGCCCGTGCGCCCTCGGGCTGGCGACGCCGACGGCGATCATCGCGGGGACGGGCATGGGGGCGGAACGCGGCATCCTGATCCGGAACGCGGAGGCGCTGGAGACGGCGGCACGCATCGACGCGGTCGTGCTCGACAAGACGGGCACGCTCACGGAGGGGCGGCCGGAGCTTGTCGAGATCGCACCGGGGCCAGGGCTCGGGGAGGAGGAGGTGCTGGCGCTGGCGGCGGCGGTCGAGACGCTGAGCGAGCACCCGCTGAGCGCGGCGGTCG
This sequence comes from Tepidiformaceae bacterium, assembly GCA_965203115.1. Taxonomy (GTDB): domain Bacteria; phylum Chloroflexota; class Dehalococcoidia; order Tepidiformales; family Tepidiformaceae; genus UBA2991. The sequence continues at coordinate 1,935,578 of OZ241859.1, forward strand.
TGGAGGCGGCGGAGGGGAGTATGCTCGACATCGAGGCCGCGGACGCTTTCGAGGCGCTGCCGGGGGCGGGGCTGACGGCGGAGGTCGGCGGGCGCACGGTTCTAATCGGGGCGCGACGGCTGTTCGAGGAGCGCGGCATCGCCCTCGACGCGGACGCCGAGGCGGCGATCGCGCGGTTCGAGGCGGAGGGGCGGACGACGGCGCTCATCGCGGTCGACGGGGGGTACGCGGGGGCGCTCGCGTTCGCGGACCCGCTCAAGGGGAACGCGGCGCAGGCGGTCGCGACGCTGCGGTTGCTGGGGGTGCGCACGATCATGGCGACGGGCGACAACGAGCGCAGCGCGCTCGCCGCCGCCGGCGCGCTCGGCATCGACGAGGCGCACGCGGGGCTGCGTCCGGAGGAGAAGCTGGGCCTCGTGCGGGAGTTGCAAGGGGAGGGCCTGCGCGTGGCCGTCGCCGGCGACGGGATCAACGACGCGGCCGCGCTCGCGCAGGCGGACGTGAGCATCGCGATGAGCACGGGCGCGGACGCGGCCATCGAGGCGAGCGACGTGACGCTCCTGCACGGCGACATCGCGAAGGTCGCGGAGGCGATCCTGCTGAGCCGCGCGACACTGCGGACGATCCGGCAGAACCTGGGCTGGGCGTTCGGCTACAACGTCATCGCCATCCCCATCGCGATGGCGGGGCTGCTCAACCCGATCGTGGCGGGCGGGGCGATGGCGCTGAGCTCGGTGAGCGTGATGGCGAACAGCCTGCGCCTGCGCACCCGGCGCCGCCGAATCGTGGAGGCAAGCGGCAACGCCTACGAGGGCCCGCGCGAGCGGTTCACGTCGATGAACCGCGGCCCGCTGCTGGCGCTGGCGTCGATCGTGGTCGTGCTGCTGGCGCCGTTCATCGCGTTCACGGGCATCGAGCGGTCGTGGTGGGGGTAAGCGGCCTGCTATCGCCGTTCACGGGAGTCGGGCTACACTCCGCAGCATGAAGCGAGCAGAGACGCGTGCGGTGAAGGCGGGTTCGGTCACCATCGGCGGCGGGGCGCCTGTCGTCGTGCAGTCGATGGCGGCGACGAAGACGCAGAACGTCGAGGCGACGATCGACCAGGTGCGGATGATCCACGAGGCGGGCGCCGGGCTCGTGCGCGTGGCCGTCGACAGCCGCAAGGATGTCGAGTGCCTGGGACAGGTGCGCGAGGCGGTTCCCGAGGCCAACTTCGTGGTCGACCTGCAGGAGAGCTACCGGCTCATCACGCAGGTCGCGCCGCATGTCGACAAGGTTCGCTACAACCCGGGCCACCTGTACCACCACGAGAAGTCGAAGCCGGTGGCGGAGAAGGTCGCGTTCATCGCGGAGACGGCGGCGAAGCACGATTGCGCGCTGCGCGTGGGCGTGAACTGCGGCTCGGTGGACCCGGCCATGGACGAGAAGTACGAAGGCGCGGACGAGCCCGGGCTCGAGGGCGTGACGGCGATGGTCGAGAGCGCGCTCGAGCACACGCGGATGCTCGACGACATCGGGTTCACGCGGTACGTGGTGTCGCTGAAGGACAGCGACCCGCGCAAGGTGATCGCGGGGAACAAGCGGTTCGCGGAGACGCGGCCCGAGATTCCCCTGCACCTGGGCGTGACCGAGGCGGGGATGCCGCCGGAGGGCGTGATCAAGACGCGAATCGCCTTCGAGCAGCTCCTGAGCCAGGGCGTGGGCGACACGATCCGCGTCTCGCTGACGCTGCCGTTCGCGGAGAAGTGGCGCGAGGTGGAGGCAGGGAAGTCGATCCTGGACGACATCGAGGCGGGGCGGTTCCGCTCGGTGCCGGAGTTCCTCGACGGGGGGCTGAACATCATCAGCTGCCCGAGCTGCAGCCGCGTGGAGAACGAGGCGTTCATCGAGCTGGCGCAGGACGTGAAGGAGATGACGGCCTACGCGAAGGAGCACGACATAACGATCGCGGTCATGGGCTGCCGCGTGAACGGCCCGGGGGAGACGGACGACGCCGACCTCGGGCTCTGGTGCGCGCCTACGTTCGTGAACCTGAAGCGGGGCGAGGACGAGCTGGGCGCCTACCCGTACGACGAGGTGCTGGGCCGGCTCAAGGTCGAGCTGGACGCGCTCATCGCGGAGAAGGCGGGAGCGTAACCCCGGCCTAGAAGGGCAGACCCTTCTCGCCTCGCACGCCCCTGAGGGCGGCGATCTCGCCCCAGTGACTGGCGACGTGGGTGACGCCGACGTTGGCGAGCACGTCGATGGCGCGCTGCTCCCCCATGGGCGTTTCCATGGTGCGCTCCAGCACGTCGTCGGCGGCTTCCGCGAGGAAGGCGTCGGTGGCGGACTGGACGGCGGCGGCGTAGGCGCGGACGGTCGCGAGGTCGAAGGTCTTGTCCGCCCAGGAGGAGGCGTCGCGGGGGCCGGCCGGCTCGATGCCCAGGCGTTCGGCCCAGCCTTCCGTCTCGAGCAGGGTCGGGAGGCCCTGGACGAGCCCGTGGACGATGCCGTCCTGGGTCATGGCGATGTGGGCGTAGATGGCGGAGATGGGGTTGACGGTCCAGCCCTCGCCCTGGAAGTCGGCGGTCTCCTGCGAGCAGTCGCTCATGGTGCCGTCGAGGAGCTGGTGGACCCAGGTGAGCTGTCCGCGGAGGAGGTCACGGGCGTCCATGGCGCTACCTGCTCTCCGCGAGGATGCCTTCGACGTAGGTCCTGAAGGCCCACTTGAAGGGCGTGAAGTCCATGTCCTGGAACATGAGGTCGGCGTTGGCGCGGGTGATCTCGCGTTCCTCGCCGCAGCGCCTGCACGCCAGGCACGTAACGGGCTCCTTCATGATCGGCCACACGTGCTTGCACGACTTCGGCATGGCGACCCTCCCTGTCGGGCCTACGATACGACGAAGCCCCGCGCTTGCGGGGCCTCGTTCGTTGGCGTTGGTGGAGACGCGGGAGAATCGAACTCCCGGTCCAGCCAGGGTCTGCTCCGGATTGTCCTACAGGCTTTCCCACCAGTTGGGGTCTCGTTCCGCCGCTCCGCAGGTGGGGAGCGAATACGGTGGAACCAGCCGATGAATCTTAGGTGAGCGGTATCGGCGTCAGCTCACAGCGCCCCAACTTCTGTGGCGCCTCACCGCACTCCGTTGGGGAGGGAGCTATCGGTGAGACGTCTCACGGGCTATGCCGCGAGAGCGAGTTCGCGATCTTCGGCGCTTACTCAGATGGCCGCCTGTTTAACGAGGGTGACAGCCAACCTCGGCCTGCTACCCGGTTACGTTCCCTCCTGTCGATACCTTTCGTCCCCAGATGCATCCAGCGTAGCACAGCCGTTTCGCTGCACAAGGCGGGGGGTGACGCCGCCGCCTAGACGGAGTGGCGGAGGGCGCGGGCGACCTGGCGGCCTTCCTCGCGTTCGCGGATCTTACGGCGCTTGTCATAACGCTTGATGCCGCGGGCGACGCCGATCTCGACCTTGGCCATGCCCCGACGCAGGTGCAGGTTGAGGGGCACGAGCGTGAGGCCGCGCTCGTCGAGGGCGCTGCGGATGCGGCGCAGCTCCTTCCGGTGGAGCAGGAGCTTGCGGTCGCGGCGCGCCTCGTGGGGGGTGTAGCCGGCGTTCTGGTAGGGAGCGATGTAGGAGTCGAGGAGCCAGGCCTCGCCGTTTCGGATGCGCCCGTAGGCGCCCTGGATATCGACCTTGCCCAGGCGGATGGACTTGATCTCGGAACCGGTCAGGGCGAGGCCGGCCTCGTAGGTCTCGAGGATCTCGTAATCGCGATTGGCGCGGCGGTTCCTGGCGACGATCGCCTTTGCGGGGGGCATGGCTCCAGTCTCGCACGCAGCGGGGCGGTACCCAAACCGGGGCGAGGCCTACTCCTCGTCCTCGGACGGCTGGGCGTGCGGGTCCTCGCGCTCGCTGATGGGCGGGCGATCGACTTCCTCCTCGTCCTCCTCGGCGCGCTCGGGCGGCGGGGGCGGCTCGATGCCGCGGAGGATGTCGATGGCGGCGAAGACCTGGAGGTCGCCGTAGTCGATGTAGTCGTCGCCGCTGAGGGGGATCTCGTAGTCGGGGGCGATGCCGAGACCCTCGATGGCCTGGCCGTTCGGGCGCAGCCACCGCCCGATGGTGATGTACAGGGCGCCGCAGCCGTCGGGGTCGCCGCACTGCGTGAGCGGGTGGAGCTGGTTGACCGTGCCCTTGCCGAAGGAGCGGAGGCCGACGATGGTGGCGCGGCCGTTATCGGCGAGCGCCGCGGAGAGCACCTCGGAGCCGCTGGCGCTGGCCTGGTCCTGGAGGACGACGATGGGGATGGTGGTGGCGATGCCGCCGTCCTGCGCGCCGAAGTTCTGCACGTTCCCGTCGGCGTCGATCTCGCTGAGGATGATGGAGCCCGCCTCAAGGAACTCGTTGGTCGCCTGCACCGTCTGCCGGAGGAGGCCGCCGGGATTGCCGCGAACGTCGACGATGAGGCCGCTGTAGCGGCCGCTTTCGGCGTCCCGGAGGGCGCTGCGCAGCTCGCTGGGGGTCTCCCCGTGGAACTGGGCGATGTGGATGTAGAGGATGTCGTCGACGATGTTGCCGTCGCGGTCGACGAGGTCGGAGCCGCTTTCGCCGGGGATCAGCTCGCGCGGCTCGGTGAAGACGCTCTGGATGAGGATCTCGTCGCGAACGATGGTGATGTCCTCGATCTCGGGGCCGGGGCCGAGATCGGTGTGCCGCACCGTGAGCACGACCTCGGTGCCGCGCGGGCCGCGGATGCGCTGGACGGCCTGGTTGCTGGTCCAGCCCTCGGTGGACTCGCCGTCGACGGCGAGGATGATGTCGCCGGCGCGGATGCCTGCCTCCTCGGCCGGGGAGCCGCGGAAGGGGGAGACGATCTGGACGACGCCGTCGCGATCGGTGACGGTGGCGCCGATGCCCTGGTAGGTGGTCTCGATGGCGCCGATGCCGAGGGAGAGGTCGCCCGGGCTGAGGTACTCGGTGTAGGGATCGTTGAGGGAGTCGATGGCGCCGCGGATGGCGGCGTCGCGGAAGGAGCGCTCGTCGAGGATCTCCTTGTCGACGAACTCCTCCTTGAGGACCTCGAAGGTCTCCTCGAGGATGGAGGCGCCGACGGCGAGCTCGGAGGGCTCGCCCTGCTCGTCCCGCGCCTGCTCGCGGTCGGTCTCAGCCTGATCGGCGGCGGCAGGCTCGGAGCCGGTCGGGGAGGACTGCACGACGCGGACCTCGTCGTCGCTCGTGAGGTCGCTGACGGCGAAGCCGAGCCCGAACATAAGAAGAAGTCCGGCAACGGCGAGCAGCACGAACGCGACGGCGCGGACGGTGCTCGAGCCCCGCGGCGGGGATGCGGGAGGTTCTGGAGTCATCTCCATCAGGGTTCTCCGGGGGGCCGGTTTGGGCCTCGTTGGAGTGTAGGTGCGGGTATCGCGGGCGGCAATGCGCGCCTTCCCCAAAGGCTAACCGTGGGAAGGAGGCGGGAAAAAGCCGATGCCGCCTTCGCCGATGCGCTCGACGGGGGCGCCGCGCTCGGGACGCCAGCTGAGGACGGCATCGCGGGAGCCGTCGCCGAAGGCGGCGGCGGGCGAGTCGGTGAGGAGGCGTCCGCCGGCGAGGAAGGCGGAGCCGTCGGGCGCCCAGAGGCGGTGGGAGCAGCCGTACTGGTCGAAGAAGCCGGCCATGGTCTGGTAGTCGGGGGAAGGGGCGAAGGGGGCGCTGGCGCCCAGGAACTCGCCCGTCGCCGTGCGCGCCTGGAGCGACACCGAGCCGTCGCCGGTGGCGGAAGGAACGATGAAGGCGAGCTTCTCGCCGGTGGGGTCCCAGAAGGCGCTCGCGAAGGCGCGGCGCAGCAGGAGCTCGGGCGTGCGGTCGCCCGCGAGGTCGATGGACCAGAGCTCGTCGAAGGCGCCGGAGGCGGGGCGGGTGGTGACGGCGATGGTCAGGGTCCGGGTGCCGGGGCGGAAGGCGAGGGCGACGCCGCCGGGGAGCTCGTGCACGGCCTCGGCCTCCCCCGAACCGCTCGCCACGCGCACGATCACGCCGTCGCCCGAGCCGTCGGGGGTGGCGAAGGCGAGCAGCTCGCCGTCGTCGCTGAAGGCGGGGGTGCGGAAGCCGCGGGCGTCGGCGGAGATGGGGCGGGAGGCGCGGGCCTCGGCCAGCTCCAGGACGGAGAGGTTGACGCCGCAGTGGACCGCGAGCCGTCCGCCATCGGGTGACCAGGCGAGGAAGAGGGGCGCGCCGCTCTGGATGGGGTCGGCGATGAGCGGGCCTTCGGCCTCGCTCAGGTAGAGGGTGAGGCCGGCGCTTCCCTGCGCGACGAGCGCGAGGAGATCGCCTCCGGGGGACCAGAGGGCGTAGTGGGGCACGTTCGGGGCGATGGCGGCCTCGCCGCCGAGGGGGCTCTCGTAGAGGGTGCGGAGGTGGTTGCCCTCGAGGTCGAGCATCTCGATGGCGCTGCGCTGCTTCCGCCCCTCTTCGACGACGACGGAGAGCGCGATGGCGTCGTGACCGGGACGCCAGGCGGGCCAGAAGCCGGCGCGGGCGACGGGCGAGCGGCGCCAGCCGTCCTCGTGGGGGCGGAGGAGGGTGACGGCCTTGCCCGGCTCGGCGGCGATGATGGGGAACGTCACGCGGCGATTGTAGGGCAGCGGGGGTAGCGCGCAGCCCCCGGGAGGGAGGATGAGGGGCCGCGGAGGGGGTCGGGGAGGGCTGCTATGAACTTCGCACTATTCCAGTTATGTGCGGGAAAGTGGCCAATCTGGGCCTGTCCGAAGGATAAATCGAGCGTCAGGGCTGGTCTGGATGGGGTACGGCCACAACCTCAAGACCGCTGATTCCCACATAGTCGCCCGGGTTCGCAGTGTAGAGAGGGAGGTCGTTTGCGATGGCGATCGCAGCGATGAGCGCATCGTAGGCGCGCGCTGAGGACTTGCGACCTTGACTCCGAAGGTCAGCGGCAACTCGGCCAAACGCCCGGGCGGCAGCTTCGTCGAACGGGAGCGCGTCGAAGTCGGCCTCAGCCTGTTGAAGACGCCCCTGCCGCCGAGCGCGTTCCGAATCTGTAGTGGCTGCCAGCGGGCCTATCGAGAGTTCGGCAAGAGTAATTGTCGTGATTAAGGGTTCCTGCGGGAGACCGGCCGAAGCCAGGAGGCGCGGCAGAAGAATGACGACATTCGTATCGAGGATGCCGACGCCTTCACGGGGAACAGTCACAGGGATGGATCGATGATGCGATCAATATCGCGCCGGAAGGCAACGGGGTCCACATCGGGCAGGTGCCTCCAACGCTCCAGCAATGTCTCGGCAGTCAGCGGCCTGCGAGGCAGCGGACGCAGTTCGGCGACGGGCCGACCGTCCCGACTGACGATGAGGGACTCGCCTGCCTCCACGCGGTCGATGACAGCGCGACCATGGTTGCGAAGTTCGCGGACCGTTACGGTGTCCATGAAGCGAGTGTATCACAGGTGAGACAAAGCCAGTCCCCGAACACTCGCGTGCACTCTCCCCGAACCTTTACCTTCCGCCGCCTGCCCCTGACCTAGGCTAGGATCAGAGACCGTCGCAGGGGAGATGCCATGCGAGTCCTGGTGGTTGAAGACGAACAGTCCCTCGCTTCCGCGCTCGACCGCGGGCTGACGAAGCTGGGGTACGCGGTGGACGTCGCGTACGACGGGGAGGAGGCGCTCGACAAGGCGGGCGGGGCGTCCTACGACGTGGTCTGCCTCGATCTGAACCTGCCGCGGGTGGACGGCATCGAGGTGTGCCGCCGGCTGCGGGCCGACCGCTTCAACGGCGGCATCATTATGTTGACCGCCCGCAGCGGCATCAAGGAGCGCGTCGAGGGGCTGGACGAGGGCGCGGACGACTACCTGGTGAAGCCGTTCGCCTTCAGCGAGCTGGCCGCCCGCATCCGCGCGGTGGCGCGGCGGGAGGGCTCGCCCCTCGATCCCGTGCTCTCCACGCGCGGCCTCGATCTCGACCCCAACACGAACCTGGTGCAGCGCGAGGGGGTCGCCATCCACCTCACGCCCAAGGAGTTCGAGCTGCTGTACTACCTGGCGAAGCACGAGGGCCGGGCGGTTCCCCAGGAAGAGCTGATCGAGCGCATCTGGGACGAGCGCATGAACCCCTTCACGCAGACCGTGAAGGTCCACATGAACAACCTCCGCCGCAAGCTGAACGACGGCTTCGAGGAAGCGATGATCACCACCATCCGGGGGAAGGGTTACGTCCTTTAGGCCGAAGCTGCCGCCGGTTGTCCGGACCGTCCGCTTCCGGCTGACGGTCTGGTACTCCACGCTCCTGCTCATCCTCGGGCTCGCCTTCATCCTCTTCCTGAACGTGGCGGCGCGGCTCGACGAGCCGGACGACCGGGCGGTCATGGAGGAGATGGGGCTGGACGCGGCCGGGTGGCAGGCCTCGGGGGTCGAGGGCGGGGGCGAGCAGGTGGAGGGCATGGGCGACATGACGCCCGCCCAGCTGGTGGACGAGGCCGGGGAGGAGTTCCAGGCGGAGAACCTGGACCGGCTGCGGACGTGGTCGATCGTGGCCGGCTTCGGACTCGCGTTCATCTCCGGGTTCGGGGGCTTCGCGCTCTCGGGCATCATCCTGCGGCCGATGCGCGACATCACCGAGGTCGCCTCGGAGATCAGCGCGACGAACCTCTCGCAGCGCATCAACCACCAGGGCCCGGACGACGAGCTGAAGCAGCTCGCCGACACGTTCGACTCGATGATCGAACGCATCGAGCGGGGGTTCGAGGCGCAACGGCGGTTCGTGCAGGACGCCTCGCACGAGCTGCGCACGCCGCTCGCCGCCATCCGCACCAACATCGAGGTGGCGGAGATGGCCGGCGAGGCCGGCAACGAGGAGCAGCGGGCGCTGCTGGAGACGGTGAAGGGCCAGACCGAGCGCCTGACGCGGCTGAGCGAGGACCTGCTGCTGCTGACGGCGCCGCAGGCGACCCTGCCGGTGGAGGCGGTGAACCCGGGCGAGCTGGTGGCGATGGCGATCGAGGAGATCGGGCCGCTCGCCGAGCGCGCCAGCGTGACCCTTACGTCGCGGACGGAGGAGGCCTGCGAAGCGGTGGCGAGCACGGACCTGCTCTACCGCTGCGTGCTCAACCTGGTCGACAACGCCGTGAAGCACACGGGCGAGGGCGCCGGCGTGACCATCGAGAGCGGCTGCGAGGGGGACCGGGTCTGGATCCGGGTTCGGGACACGGGGCCGGGCATCCCGCCGGAGGACCTGGAGCACGTGTTCGAGCGGTTCTACCGGGTCGACCGCAGCCGCGTGCGGGGACGGGGCGGCTCGGGGCTGGGGCTCGCGATCGTGCGGGAGCTGATGGACTCGATGGGGGGCTCGGTCGAGGTCGACTCGGCGCCGGGCAAGGGCGCGACGTTCACGCTGCGGCTGCCCCACGGCGCGGCCACCAACGGGGTTTCGCCGCATCAATCACGAATTTCGGCGACTTAACCGTTCCTTGACCTTTTGCCTCCGGCTCGCGTATATGACCTGAACAGCCCTGCCGAGGGGCCCGGTAAGCGCCCTAACTGCGGCAGGGAACCGCAGCGGCTTCACTCCCTTCACGGGGAAACCCAAGGAGGCTTCCATGAGCCTGTTGCTTGACAAAATCGACTCCCCCGACGACCTGCGCGATCTCTCGGCCGAGGAGCTGGAACAGCTCGCCCAGGAGATCCGCGAAGAGCTCGTCAACACGATCCAGGGGATCGGCGGCGGCGGGCACCTCGCCTCGAATCTCGGTGTGGTGGAGCTGACGCTGGCGCTGCACCGGCAGTTCGATTCGCCGAAGGACCGGATGCTGTGGGACGTGAGCCACCAGGTGTACGTCCACAAGATGGTGACCGGCCGTCGCGGCCAGATGGAGACGATCCGGCAGTACGAGGGCCTCTCGGGGTTCGCGGACCGGAACGAGAGCCCGCACGACCTCTTCGGCGCCGGGCACGCGGGCACGTCGATCTCGGCGGCGACGGGGATGGCGGCGGCGCGCGACCTGCGCGGCGAGGACCACCACGTGATCGCGATCATCGGCGACGGCGCGATGACCGCGGGCATGGCTTTCGAAGGCCTGAACCACGCGGGGCATCTGGGCACCAACCTGATCGTGATCCTGAACGACAACTCGATGTCGATCTCGCCCAACGTGGGCGCCCTCAGCCGCAACGTGAACAAGCTGCGGATCGAGCCGCACTACCGGCGGGTGAAGCAGGAGATCGAGGGCCGGATCGACGGCCTGGTGGAGCAGTTCCCCATCGGCCGGAACCTGGCGAGGGATGTCTGGCAGGGCGCGCAGCGCGTGCAATCGAGCATGCGCGACCTGATCGTGCCGGCGAGCTTCTGGGAGCAGTTCGGCTTCGACTACTACGGTCCCATCGACGGCCACAACCTGGGCGAGCTGGAGGCGACTCTCTCGGCGGTGAAGAAGGTGCGGGGCAAGCCCGTGCTGCTGCACATCCTGACGAACAAGGGCCACGGCATTCCCGAGGCGGCGGCGGACCCGGTGAAGAGCCACAGCGGGACGTTCTGGCTGAAGAAGCCGGCGGCGCCGGACGCGCCGAAGGCGCCGCCCACCTACAGCCAGGTGTTCGCGCAGGCCGTGGGCGAGCTGATCGAGCAGGACCCGCGCGTGGTCGCGATCACGGCCGCGATGCTGGAAGGCACGGGCCTGGCGGCGACGCAGAAGGAGCACCCCGAGCGGGTGTTCGACGTGGGCATCGCCGAGCAGCACGGGGTCACCTTCGCGGCGGGGCTGGCGACGCAGGGGATGCGGCCCATCGCCGCCATCTACTCGACGTTCCTGCAGCGCGGCTTCGACTCGATCGTTCACGACATCGTGGTGCAGAAGCTGCCGGTCATCTTCGCGCTCGACCGCGCCGGGTTCGTCGGCGACGACGGGAAGACGCACCAGGGCTTCATCGACACGTCCTACATGCGCTGCCTGCCGAACATGGTCGTGAGCGCGCCCAAGGACGAGGCGGAGCTGCGCGACCTGCTCTGCACGGCGGTGGCGCACGACACGCCGTTCTCGGTCCGGTACCCGCGCGGGGCCGGTCCGGGAGCGCCCACGGACCAGCCCATGAAGAAGATCCCGATCGGGCAGTCGGAGCTGCTGCGCGACGGTCGCGACGTGACGCTGATCGGCTTCGGCGCTTCCGTCATCGAGTGCGTGAAGGCGGGCGACCTGCTCGCCCTGGAAGGCATCGACGCGCGCGTCATCAACGCGCGGTTCGCCAAGCCGCTGGACGAGGACGCGATCCTCGCGGCCGCGCGCGAGACGGGCGGCATCATCACCGCCGAGGAGAACGTCCGCGCGGGCGGTTTCGGCGAAGCGGTGCTGGCGCTCCTGGCCGACAACGGCGTCCCGGAGTCGCTCCTGCTGAACCTGACGATGCCGGACGACATCGTCGACCACGGTCCGCAGAAGGTGTACCGGGGCGTGTACGACCTCGACGGCGACGGCATCGCCCGGCGGGCGATGGAGGTTCTGAAGGACCGCGGCATCGAGCGCAAGGAGAGCCTCGCGACCGCCTGAGCAACGCGAAAGGGGGAGCCGGGCCACATGACAGCAGCCGCAGCATCGCCTCCGTCGGCCCTGACCGCCCACCTCGACGCGCTCGAGGACGCGCTGCGCGCGGCCGTCGGCACAGACGAGGGCGGGCTGGGGGCCTCTGCCCGTTATGTCATGGGTTGGGAGGACGAGGAGGGGCGGCCCGCCACGACGGGCGGGAAGCGCATCCGGCCGGCGCTCTGCCTGCTGGCGGCGGAAGCGCTCGGCGGCTCGGCCGCCGAGGCCATGCCCGGGGCGGTGGCGGTGGAGCTGGTCCACAACTTCTCGCTCGTCCACGACGAGATCCAGGACCGCGACGCCGAGCGTCACCACCGGCCGACGATCTGGCGGATCGTGGGCGAGGCGCAGGCGATCAACGTGGGCGACTTCCTCCTGACGCGCGCGCTGCGGGCGCTGGCGGAATCGGACGCGCCCAGCGAGCGGCGCGTGGCCGCGCTGGACGCGCTGCTGGCGGCCACGGACGACATGATCGGCGGCCAGTGGAACGACCTCAGCTTCGAGCCGCGAGGCGACGTGTCCGTCGAGGACTACCTGGCGATGGTGGAGGGGAAGACGGGGGCGCTCATCGGGGCGCCGCTGCAGATGGGCGCCATCCTGATCGGCGCATCGAGGGAGCAGAGCGACGGCATCCGCGACTGGGGGCGCCGGGTGGGGCTGGCGTTCCAGGTGCGGGACGACATGCTCGGCATCTGGGGCGACCCGTCGGTCACGGGCAAGTCGAACCAGAACGACCTCGCCCGCCACAAGAAGACGCTGCCCGTGATCGCGGCGCTGGCGGAGCCGCGCACGCGCACGGCGATCGAGCGGCTCTACGCGCACGACGAGCCGCCGGCGGCGGAGATCGAGGCAGTCTCGGCGCAGATGGAGGCGGACGGGATCAAGGCGGTGGCGGAAGAGCACGCGCGCCGTTATGTCGATGAGGCGAGCAGCCTCCTGGACAGCCTGGGCCTGCGCGAGGACGAGCGCGTCCTGCTCGCGGCGGTCGCGCGCTACCTCATCGAGCGGGCGGGCTAGGGAAGCGGCTACGCCCGGTATCGCCAGCCCCGGCGGCTGGCGGCGTCGCGCAAGCGCTTCGCCAGCCACTCCCAGTCCTGAGCCTGAGCCAGGTCAAGCTCGCGGATCTCCTCCTCATCGGAATCGAGCGCGAGGTCGTGCCACTCGCCGGTTCGGTCGTGGGGTTGGAAGCGGAGGCTGACTTCGTGGCCTCCAAGGCTCCACTCCGCCTGCACGCCGCCCTCGACGGTCGGGTACAGGTGCGGCGGCTCGGCCTCGTCTGGGTAGTGGTTCGCGAAACCCTCCACGAGCCAGTCGATGAACGCAGGGGCCGGCGCTCGTCCTTCACCATCCAGCCAACCGTCCTCCATGCTCCGGAGGTCGCCAAGCTGGGCCGGGATGTCGAGGGGATCGAGAACGGCGACGTCCTCAAGCGAAGCGGCGTCGCGTTCGTGACGGGAGCCGCCAAGCCGCCGCTTCAGAAACTCACGAACCGACACGGGCGCACCTCTCGGGTAGCGGGCTCGCTTGCAGTATACCTCTATTGAGCTACGGCAGGGACGTTTCGCCCATCAGGTACTGGTCGATGCCGCGGGCGGCGTCGCGGCCTTCGGCGATGGCCCAGACGATGAGGGACTGGCCGCGCGTCATGTCGCCGGCGGTGAAGATGCCGGGGACGCTGGTCATCTTGTTCTCGTCGGCGGCGACGTTGCCGCGCTCGGTCAGCTCGACGCCGAGCTGTTCGAGCATGCCCGGGCGCTCGGGGCCGACGAAGCCGAGGGCGAGCAGCACGAGGTCGACGGCCTCGACGAACTCGGTGCCGGGGACCTCGGTCATCTGCATGCGGCCGTCCTCGCCGGGGGCCCATTCGAGGCGCACGCCGTGGAGGGCGGTCAGGCGGCCGTTCTCGCCGGTGAACTCCTTCGTGAGGATGCTGTAGTCGCGATCGCCGCCCTCCTGGTGGGCGCCCGAGGTGCGGAAGATGTTCGGCCAGGTGGGCCAGGGCGTCTCGGGGGGGCGGGTGTCGGGCGGGCGGGGGAGGAGCTCCCACTGCTTGACGCTGAGGGCGCCGTGTCGGTGCACGGTGCCGAGGCAGTCGGCGCCGGTATCGCCGCCGCCGAGGATGATGACGCGCTTGCCGGCGGCGGAGATGACCTCGCTCTCGGGGAGGTCGTCGCCGGCGAGGAGCTTGTTCTGCGGGGGGAGGAAGTCCATCGCGAGGTGGATGCCGTCGAGGTCGCGCCCGGGGATGGGGAGGTCGCGGGAGTGGGTGGCGCCGCCGGAGAGGCAGATGGCGTCGAACTCGTTCATCAGGTCGCGGGCGTCGACATCCACGCCGATGTTGACGCTCGGGCGGAAGACGACGCCTTCCGCCTCCATCTGCTCGAGACGGCGGTCGATGAAGCGCTTCTCCATCTTGAACTCGGGGATGCCGTAGCGGAGGAGGCCGCCGATGCGGTCGTCGCGCTCGAAGACGGTGACGTCGTGGCCGGCGCGACGAAGCTGCTGGGCGGCGGCGAGGCCGGCGGGGCCGGAGCCGATGACGGCGACGCGGCGCTCGGTGCGCTGCTGCGGCGGCTCGGGGTGGATCCAGCCCTCGCGCCAGGCGCGCTCGATGATGCTGACCTCGACCTGCTTGATGGTGACGGGGTCGTTGTTGATGCCGAGGACGCAGGCGGCCTCGCAGGGGGCGGGGCAGAGCCTGCCGGTGAACTCGGGGAAGTTGTTGGTGGCGTGGAGGCGCTCGATGGCGTCGCGCCAGTGGCCGCGGTACACGAGGTCGTTCCAGTCGGGGATGATGTTGCCGAGCGGGCAGCCCTGGTGGCAGAAGGGCACGCCGCAGTCCATGCAGCGCGCGGCCTGCTCGTTGAGCTGCTTCGGCGGCATCTCCTCGTAGTACTCGAGCCAGTCGCCGACGCGCTCGGCCACGGGGCGGCTGGGCGGCCCCTGCCGCGCGTATTCCATGAAGCCCGTGGTCTTAGCCACCGGTGGCCCCCACCTGCTCGCCCTCGGCCTCCTCGCGGGCCTTCTGCTCGTTGAGGACGCGGCGGTAATCGAGGGGCATAACCTTTACGAAGCGCGAAATCGTGCCCTGCCAGTCCCGGAGGAGGCGGTCGGCGACGGTGCTGCCGGTGTGCTCGCGGTGGCGCTCGAGGAGGCTGCGCACGAGGTCGATGTCCTCGTCCTCGACGAGCGGCTCCAGGTCGACCATCTCCTTGTTGCAGCGGATGTCGAAGTCGCCCTCTTCGTCGAGGACGTAGGCGACGCCGCCGCTCATGCCGGCGCCGAAGTTGCGGCCGGTGGGGCCGATGACGACGACGCGGCCGCCGGTCATGTACTCGCAGCAGTGGTCGCCCGTGCCTTCGACGACGGCGTGGGCGCCGCTGTTGCGTACGCAGAAGCGCTCACCGGCCACGCCCCGGATGAAGGCGGAGCCCGCGGTCGCCCCGTAGAGGGCGACGTTCCCAATGATGATGTTCTCCTCGGGCACGAAGGTGGAGTCGGGTGGCGGGGCGGCCACGAGGCGCCCTCCGGAGAGGCCCTTGCCGAAATAGTCGTTGGCGTCGCCCGAGAGGAGGAGGGTCATGCCCCTGGGCACGAAGGCGCCGAAGCTCTGGCCGGCGGAGCCCTTGAAGCGGAACGTGATCGTATCGGGCGGGAGGCCGGCGGCGCCGTTACGGCGGGAGACCTCGCTGCCGAGGATGGTGCCGACCACTCTATTGACGTTTCGGATAGGTACTTCGACGTCCACGGGCTCGCCGCTTTCGAGGGCCGGGCGCGCGAGATCGATGAGCTCCTGGTCGAGGGCGTGGCGGAGGCCGTGGTCCTGCTCGGCGATGCGGCGCGTGGCGACGTGCTCGGGCACCTGGGGGCGGTAGAGGATGGCGGAGAGGTCGATGCCCTGCGCCTTGTAGTGGTCGACGGCGCGGCGCGCGTCGATGAGGTCGCTGCGGCCGATGAGCTCGTCGAGGGAGCGGTAGCCAAGCTCGGCGAGGGTCTCGCGGATCTCCTCGGCGACGAACTCGAAGAAGTTGACGACATGCTCGGCCTTGCCCGTGAACTTCTCGCGGAGCTGCGGGTTCTGGGTGGCGACGCCGACGGGGCAGGTATCGAGGTGGCAGACGCGCATCATGATGCATCCCATGACGACGAGCGGGGCGGTGGCGAAGCCGTACTCCTCGGCCCCGAGGAGGGCGGCGATGACGACGTCGCGCCCGGTCTTCATCTGGCCGTCGGTCTGGACGATGATGCGGTCGCGCAGCTTGTTCAGGACGAGGGTCTGCTGGGTCTCGGCGAGGCCGAGCTCCCAGGGGACGCCCGCGTGCTTGAGCGAGGTGAGCGGGCTGGCGCCCGTACCGCCGTCGTGCCCGCTGATGAGGACGACGTCGGACTTGGCCTTGGCGACGCCCGCCGCGACGGTGCCGACGCCGACCTCGGCGACGAGCTTCACGCTGATGCGGGCGCGGGGGTTCGCGTTCTTCAGGTCGTGGATGAGCTGGGCGAGGTCCTCGATCGAGTAGATGTCGTGGTGCGGCGGCGGGCTGATGAGGCCGACGCCGGGGGTCGAGTAGCGGACCTGCGCGATCCAGGGCCAGACCTTGTGGCCGGGAAGCTGGCCGCCCTCGCCGGGCTTGGCGCCCTGGGCCATCTTGATCTGGAGCTCGTCGGCGTTCACGAGGTATTCGCTGGTGACGCCGAAGCGACCGGAGGCGACCTGCTTGATCGAGCTGCGGCGAAGGTCGCCGTTCTCGTCGGGGGTGAAGCGGCGGGGATCCTCGCCGCCCTCGCCGGTGTTGCTGCGGCCGCCGATGCGGTTCATGGCGATGGCGAGGGTTTCGTGCGCCTCGGCGCTGATGGAGCCGAACGACATCGCGCCCGTGGCGAAACGGGGGAAGATGCTGGAGACCGGCTCGACCTCCTCGATGGGGATGGGGTCGCGGTCGGAGCGGAACTCCATGAGGCCGCGGAGGGTCGCCATCTGGCGGGCCTGGTCGTTCACGAGGGTGGTGTACTCGCGGAAGATCTCGCGGCGCTTCGTGCTGGTGGCGTGCTGGAGCTTGAAGATGGTGTCGGGGTTGAAGAGGTGGAACTCGCCGCCGTGGCGCCACTGGTACTGGCCGCCCCAGCCGATGTTGTAGAGGCCGCCGTCGCGCTCGGGGTAGGCGCGAGCGTGGTGGGCGAGCATCTCGGCCGCGATCTGCTCGAGCCCGGCGCCGCTGATGCGCGAGACCGTGCCCGTGAAGTAGCGGTCGATGAGGTCCTCGTTGAGGCCGACGGCCTCGAAGATCTGGGCGCCGCGGTAGCTCTGCACCGTGGAGATGCCCATCTTCGACATGACCTTCACGACGCCCTTCTTGAGGGCCTTGATGAAGTTCGCCTCGGCCTCCTCCCAGGGGATGTCGCTCTCGAGGGAGCCCTCTTCCACCATCTCGTGCAGGGTGTCGAGCGAGAGGTAGGGGTTGATGGCGCCGGCGCCGTAGCCGATGAGGAGGGCGAAGTGGTGCACCTCGCGCGCCTCGCCCGTCTCGACGACGAGCCCGACCTTGGTGCGCCGCTTGTTGCGCACGAGGTGGTGGTGGAGGCCGGCGGTGGCGAGCAGGGCGGGGATGGGCGCGTGCTCCCGGTCGATGCCGCGGTCGGAGAGGATGAGGATGTTGGCGCCGTCCTCGATGGCCTCGTCGGCGCGCTCGAACAGTTCGTCGAGGGCGGGCTGCATGCCGGCGGGGCCCTCGGCGGCGGGCATCGTCATGGGGAGGACGGCGGAGCGGAAGCCGGTCCCGCCGTCGAGCGCCTCGATCTGCTGCATCTCAGCGTTGGTCAGGAACGGCGTGGGGAGCGCGATCATGCGGTAGCCGTCGTCGAGGCCCTCGCTGAAGAGGTTGCCCTCGGCGCCGAGGAGGGAATCGACGGAGGTCACGATCTCCTCGCGGATGGCGTCGAGGGGCGGGTTCGTGACCTGGGCGAAGAGCTGCTTGAAGTAGTTGTAGAGCGGCTGCGGGCGCTCGGAGAGGACGGCGAGGGGCGTGTCGGTGCCCATCGAGCCGATCGACTCCTGGCCCTGGCGCGCCATCGGCCCGAGGTGGTACTTCGCGTCCTCGACGGTGTAGCCGAAGGCGATCTGGCGCTCGAGCAGGTCGGCGCCGGCGATGGGGGCGGGAGCCTCGGCGGGGGGCAGGTCGGCGAGGCGCGTGAGGTTCCCGCCGAGGAAGCCGTCGTAGTCGTGGGCGCGGGCGAGGCGCTGCTTCAGCTCGGTATCGCCGATGATGCGGCCCTCCTCGAGGCTGACGAGGAACATGCGGCCCGGCTGCAGGCGGCCCTTCATGAGGACGTTGTCGTCCTCGACGGGGAGGACGCCGGACTCGGAAGCCATGACGACGAGGTCGTCCTTGGTCACGAGGTAGCGGGAGGGGCGCAGGCCGTTGCGGTCGAGGACGGCGCCGATGGTGCGGCCGTCGGTGAAGGCGACGGAGGCGGGGCCGTCCCAGGGCTCCATCAGGAGGCTGTGATACTCGTAGAAGGCCTTCTTCTCGGCGCTCATGGTCTCGTGGCCGGACCAGGCCTCGGGGATGAGCATCATCATCGCGTGCTCGATGGGGCGGCCGCCGAGGGCCAGGAGCTCGAGGGCGTTGTCGAGGCAGGCGGTATCGCTGCCGGCCTCGTCGATGATGGGCAGTATCTTCTGGATGTCGTCGAAATGAGGCGATTCGAGGAGCGCCTCGCGGGCGGCCATCCAGTTCTTGTTGCCGCGGAGGGTGTTGATCTCGCCGTTGTGGGAGATGGTGCGGTAGGGGTGGGCGAGCTTCCAGCTGGGGAAGGTGTTGGTGCTGAAGCGGGAGTGGAACATCGCCAGCGCCGTGACCATGCGGCGGTCGCGCAGGTCGGGGTAGTACTCGGGCAGCTGGAGGGCGGTGAGCATCCCCTTGTAGACGACGGTGCGGCAGGAGAGGCTGGGGAAGTAGAAGTCCTCGGAATCGCCGATGCCGCGCCGCTCGACCTCGCGCTCGAAGAGCTTGCGGATGACGAAGAGGCGGCGCTCGAAATCGTCCTCGGTCTCGACCCAGGTGCCGCGGCCGATGAAGACCTGGTGGACGGACGGTTCGGCGAGGAGGGAGGTCTCGCCGAGCATGGAATTGTCGGTGGGGACCTCGCGCCAGCCGAGGAGGTGCTGCCCTTCGCCCCGGACGAGCTCGGCGAGCAGGTTCATGGCGAGGCGGCGGGCGTCCTCGTCGCCGTGGCAGAAGAGCATGCCGACGCCGTACTGGCCGCGCTGGGGGAGCCGGATGCCGAGCTGGGCGCACTCGTGGTGGAAGAACTCGTCGGGGGTCTGGATGAGGAGGCCGGCGCCGTCACCGGTGTTGACCTCGGCGCCGCTGGCGCCGCGGTGGTTGAGGTTGGCGAGCGCTTCGATCGCCTTCTCGACGATCATGTGGGAGCGCTGTCCCTTGAGGTGTACGAGGAAGCCGACGCCGCACGAGTCGTGCTCCAGGCGGGGGTCGTAGAGTCCCTGCTTCGGGGGCCGGGTATGCGCGGGCATCAAGCAGCCTCCCTCGTTCGCTTCGCCCGGTGCGGAGCCGCTCGGAGGGGCGGCCCATGCGCGGGGTACTACCTTCCCGAGCCTCGCCTCGCGAGGCTCGCGCCTCCCAACGCACACACGGGTGAACGATAAGTATAGCCCGATCACACAGTGGAGATCGCCCCCGGCCGTTACACGTGCGTTAACGGGGTCCGCGGGCGGCGACGGCGCTCGCCCGTGAGGGCAGCCGCCGCCATACTGAGACGATGCCGGATACCCCCTTCTGGACCCAGGACTCCCTCGAAGACCTCGTGAGTGCGCGCTCGAAGATCATGGGCGCGGGCGTGTGGGCGGCGGCCCGCCCCGACGACCGTCCCGTCATCTCGTTCGCGGGAGGGCTGCCGGACGTGCCTTCGCTCCCAAGCGAGGAGCTGCTGCGGGCCACGCGCACCGTGCTCGAACGGGAGCGGCGCGAGGCGCTGCAGTACGGCGGCACCTTCGGCCCGCAGCCGCTGCGCGAGGCGATCGCGGAGCGCTCCAGCGGCATCGAGGGGATCCCCCTGACGCACGAGCACGTGACCGTGACCTCGGGAGCGGCGCACGGCATCGGCATCGCCTGCGAGGCGCTCATCGACCCGGGCGACACGGTGCTCGTGGAGAGCCCGACCTTCCCCGGCAGCCTGCGCACGATCCACTCCTTCGGCGCGCGGGTCGAGGCGGTGCCCATGGACGACGAGGGCCTGCGCGTCGACCTCGCCGAAGAGACGCTGAAGCGGCTGGCGGACGAGGGGCGGCGGGCGAAGCTGCTCTACACGATCCCGACCCACCAGAATCCGGCGGGGTCGACCCTGCCGCTGGCTCGCCGCGAGAAGCTGCTGGAGCTCGCGCGCGAGCACCGCCTGATGCTGATGGAGGACGACGCTTACGGGGAGCTGTGGTTCGGCGACGAGCCACCGCCCTCGCTCTTCTCGCTCTCGGGCGGCGAGCTGGCGATCAAGGTTGCGACCTTCTCGAAGATCATCGCGACGGGGCTGAGGCTGGGGTGGAACCTGGCGCCGCCGACGTTCGTGACGCGGATGGCCGCCCTGCGCTACGACATGGGGTCGAGCCCGTACCTGGGCCGGATCGTCGCGGAGATGACCCGGAACGGCGACCTCGACCGGCACGTCGAGCGGCTGCGCGGCATCTACCGTCGCAAGCTCGACCGGCTGTGTACGGCGATCGCCGAGCACTGCGGCGAGTATGTCGGCTATGTGCGGCCCGGGGGCGGCTTCTTCCTCTGGCTGGCGCTCCAGCCCGGCCTCTCCGCCATCGAGGTGCAGCGCGTGGCCAACGAGAAGGGCGTGCTCATCGGGGCCGGACCGCACTTCTTCGCCGACGGCAATGCGACGCAGCACCTGCGGGTCGCCTTCAGCTACACACCCGTCGAGGAGATCGAGGAAGGCGTGCACCGGCTGGGCGAGGCGCTGCGCGAGGTGGCGGCCGGCTCCTCGATCAAGTAGCGCCCGCCGGGCGCGCGGTTCTGGCTCGGGACAGGGGCAGCGGGTAGGCTCGATTCGCCAGATTCCCGACCCGGAGTGTTCCTATGCCGCTTGATCCACGCCACCGCAGCCGCACGCTCGTCGACGGGCCCGACCGGGCGCCGGCGCGGGCCATGCTCAAGTCCGTCGGCTACGACTCGGAGTCGCTGAGGCGCCCGCTCGTGATGGTCGCGCACAGCTGGATCGGGACGATGCCGTGCAACTTCAACCAGCGCGAGCTGGCCGCCGACGTGATGCGGGGCATCCGCGAGGCGGGCGGCACGCCCATGGAGATCAACACCGTCTCCATCAGCGACGGCATCGCGATGGGGACGGAGGGGATGAAGGCGTCGCTGATCAGCCGCGAGGTGGTGGCCGACAGCATCGAGCTGTGCGGACGGGGCTACCTGTTCGACGCGGCCGTCGTCATCGTCGGCTGCGACAAGACGATCCCGGGCGGGGTGATGGGGCTCTCGCGGCTGGGCGTGCCGGGGCTCGTGCTCTACAGCGGCTCGATCGCGCCCGGAAGCTACGAGGGTCGCGACGTGACGATCCAGGACGTGTTCGAGGCGGTCGGGAGCCACGCCGCGGGCGGCATGACGGACGCGGAACTGACGGCGCTCGAGGACGTCGCCTGCCCCGGAGCGGGCGCCTGCGGCGCGCAGTACACGGCGAACACGATGGCGACGGCGATCGAGTTCCTCGGCATCTCGCCGATGGGCAGCGGTTCCGCGGGAGCGACCGACCCCCGCAAGAACAGCGCCGGCTACGAGGCGGGCGCGCTCGTGATGGATGTGCTGGCGCGGGGCCAGCTCCCGACGGACGTGATGACGCGCGAGGCGTTCGAGAACGCCATCGCCTGCGTCGCCTCGACCGGGGGCTCGACGAACGCGGTCCTGCACCTGCTGGCGATGGCGCGGGAGGTGGGGGTCTCGCTGGACATCGACGACTTCGACGCCATCAGCGAGCGGACGCCGATCATCGGGGACCTGCGGCCCGGTGGTCGTTATGTCGCCCTCGACATGGACCGCGCTGGCGGGACGCGACTGCTCGCGCAGCGCCTGCTGGAGGGCGAGAAGGTCCACGGCGACCAGATGACGGTGACGGGCCGCACGCTCGAGCAGGAGGCGGGGGACGCGGAGGAAGCGCCCGGCCAGGACGTGATCGTGTCGCTGGACGAGCCGCTCAAGGAGACCGGCGGGCTCGTGATTCTGAAGGGGAACCTCGCGCCGGAGGGCTGCGTCATCAAGGTGGCGGGGCACGAGATCATGCAGCACCGCGGCCCGGCTCGCGTGTTCGATCGCGAGGAGGACGCGTTCGCGGCCGTCTCGCAGCGGCGCATCTCGGAAGGCGACGTGGTCGTGATCCGCTACGAGGGGCCGAAGGGGGGGCCGGGCATGCGCGAGATGCTGGGCGTGACGGCCGCGCTCGTGGGCGAGGGGCTCGGGGACTCGGTGGCGCTGCTCACGGACGGGCGCTTCAGCGGGGCGACACACGGCCTGATGGCCGGGCACGTCGCGCCGGAGGCGGCGGCGGGCGGCCCCATCGCCGCGATCGAGGAGGGCGACATCATCTCGTTCGACATCGACGCGCGGCGGCTGGACATCGAGATCGAGGAAGCGGAACTGGAGCGCCGCCTGGCGGCCTGGACGCCGCCGGCGCCGCGCTACGAGCGGGGCGTGTTCGCGAAGTACGCGGCGGGCGTCTCGAGCGCGTCGGAGGGGGCGGTCACGAGCTAGCGGCAGAAAGTGTTCGTTTCCGGCAGATCTAACTGAACCGAACACTTTTCGGCAGTGGCGGGGGAGGACTTGCGCCGATCCAGGGCCCCGGGGTGGATCCGCCTGCACAGTAGAACGCCAGAGCGAAAGTGTTCGTTTTCGGCAGATCTAAATGAACCGAACACTTTCGGGTAGTGGCGGGTCAGGCCTTGCGCTGAGCTGAGCCCCGCTCGTACCTCGAGGCGAGGTACACGTCGCGCGAGCGAATCGTACTTCGCCACTGGCCGTCAGAGCCCCGTGTCGCCTGCATCCGGCCGCGGTTGGCCGCCGCCCTGAGGGCGTTCGTGGATATCTCCTTGTTGGCGAGAGCAGCCAGGGGAACGAGGCGGGCCGGGCCGGCGACGGCCGGGATGACGAACCGGTTGAGGTTGTCCAGGATGGCCCGCGCCAGCAGTTCGGCAAGCGCCCCCGCATCCCCCTGGTCGGCCCTTCGAAGCGCGCGCAGGTATCGCAGGCGCTGACGCTTGTAGATGATCACGGGGGGATAGCCCAGGCGGACCAGCATCAGGTTCAGGACGAGCCTGCCCGTCCTGCCGTTTCCATCGAGGAAGGGGTGCAATTGCTCGAAGTCGCGGTGCACTCTGGCGAGCGCCAGCGGAAACTCCCCATCGTCCGGCTGCAGGCCGTTGGCCGTCTTGAGCCACCCATCCATCAGGATGGGCACCTCGGGCCACGGGGGAGGCGTCATGCCCGCGGGAAACGGGCGGATGTCGTGACGCCGGAAGGCGCCTGGGCGCTCTTCGGGAGAGGCCTCGGAGTGCGGGGCCACGTCCCAGACCGGGCCCAGCGCCAGTTCATGGATGTACCGCACCTCCGTGAGGTTCACGAGCTCATCCCCCGACCAGTCCGACTCTTCGACACCATGGTCGTAGACCCACGAGGCAGCCCTAGCGTACCCCTGGACCTCCATGTACTCGCTGAGCGGCTTCTGCCCGACGGTGCGCCCCTCGGCGAGGAGGGCTTCGACCTGCTTCAGCACGAGCGTGTTCCCCTCGATGGCGGTGGAGTGGTGCGCCTCCTGAAACCAG
The DNA here is from genome assembly GCA_965203115.1 of Tepidiformaceae bacterium. GTDB lineage: Bacteria > Chloroflexota > Dehalococcoidia > Tepidiformales > Tepidiformaceae > UBA2991. Next base: position 1,958,975 of record OZ241859.1, read on the forward strand.
ATCCCCTCCCAGATGGCTGCGGCCTCGGCCTCAAGGCGGTTGGGGAGCCCGCCCATGCGGTTCCGGAACTCTTCCATCTGGCCCGCGAGACGCTGGAACACCGTCTCGCGAGGGGGACGGCCAATCCTGACCATATGCGCTCATCCCAAAAGTGTTCGTTTTCGACGTTACAAACTGAACCATACACTTTAGAACGCCAGAGCGAAAGTGTTCGTTTTCGGCAGATCTAAATGAACCGAACACTTTCGGGCGGTGGCGGGTCAGTCCTTGCGCTGAGCCGAGCCCCGCTCGTACCTCGAGGCGAGGTACACGTCGCGCGAGCGAATCGGACTTCGCCACTGGCCGTCAGGGCCTTTGATCGCCTGCACCCCCGGAGGGGGCGGCTACGAGCTAACGGCGGGGAGGGCGGCGGTTGGGGTCGGGGCTCGACCCCTCGGTGATCTCCGTGCGGTTCACGACCCGGCGACGGAGCTGCTCGGGCCGCACAACGCTCTCGACAACGCTGTCGATGAACGCGAGCACGGTGATAAGGGGCTTCAGAAGCTTGCGCATGCAGTGCGGACCTGCCGCGCCAAGCATAGCAAGGCGAAGCCCCTGCCCGCCGGGCAGGGGCTCTGCTGGGTGAAGTTCTGGCGACCCCGATCGGATTTGAACCGACGATCTCCACCTTGACAGGGTGGCGTGTTAGGCCGCTACACCACGGGGCCGCGGCGCGTCTGATCGTAGCGGCTCGCTCCGGCACGGCCAAGCCGCCGGGCCGTGCGAACCGGCGCCCTGGCTACGCCAGGAGCGGTTCGCCGTCCTTCAAGATGACCCAGCCGCCGCTGTCACGGTCCTTGTCGTAAATGATCACGTGGCAGTTGCCGCAGATGGGCCCGGTCGCCTCGCGCTCGCCGTTCGAGACGGTGTGCTCGTCACAGACCCCCCCATAGCGCTCAACGCCGTCGAGGTTGCAGAAGAGGCACGTCAGGTGGGGGACGTTCTCCTTCGGGCATTCGGTACAGGTCGAGCCGTCGGAGAAATCGCAGCCGCCGGGGCCGCACGGGTACTTCTCCAGGTTCTCAAGCACGTAGTTGCTGGCCATGATCTTGCTCCCTTCCGCTAGGAGACCGCGGCGGCGTTGCGCGCGCGCGCCCACTCGTGGGCCTCGTCGGAGGCGACCCACTTGATGGCGTTGGCGAGCAGCCGGCGGTAGTTCGGGTTGTTGTACGAGGTGGGCACGTCGCCCGCCTGCACGTAAACGATGGGGCTGTTGCGGTAGTTCTTCGCCCAGACCACCAGGTTCGGGGTCGGGGGGTGGGTCCAGTCGCCACGCTCGTACATGCGGCCGTGGTTCACCACCAGCGAGGGCGAGAAGAAGTTCTTGTAGGTGAAGTCGAAGTCGCTGCGGACGAGCGGGACGAGGCTGTCCTCGTGGTAGGGCGCGAGGTAGATCTCGTCCTGCAGCTCGAAGGACGGGTCAACGCCCTTGAGCACCGGGTGGTCGGCCTCTTCCTCGACGACGGTGCAGGTGTGGTTGGCGGCGAGCAGGTAGCCGGAGTCGGGATAGTCGACGCCGCGCAGGCTGCCGGGGTTGTAGAAGAAGCGGCCGCCGATGATCTCCGCGTACTCCTCCCAGCCGGGCCAGGAGCAGATGTTGTGGTGGATCATGACGAGGCCCTTGCCCTCTTCGGTGAGGCGCATGTAGCCGTCCTTCAACGCCTCGGGAGGGTCCGGCGGACCGCCGACGCCGAAAACGCCCGGCATCGAGTAATCGACGATGCAGTCGTAGTCGCGGGAGTTCTCGGGCTGGAAGAAGAGCTGGGCGGCGGGCTGCTCGACGTGGGTCCACGCCGAGATGTCGCCCTCCTGCTGGAAGGCATCGAACATCTGGAAGAACGGCTCGCGCTGGAAGGGGTGGCCCTTCGAGGCGAGGAGGACATTGGGGGCGCTCATGGCTATCTCCTCCACTGAACCGGGATGGCGGAGCGCATTCTACGAGGTTCGCGATGGCCGCGGGCATCCCCCTTCCCCGGGCGATGGAAATGCGCGCGCCGGCCCCGACATCAACAGTAGCCGGTTGCCACCATTGACGAAGAACGGCAGACTGCGCGGGTGCTTGCCAGGGTGCAATCGAGCGCGGTCGTCGGGTTGGACGGCGTCATGGTCGACGTCGAGGTCGATATCTCGCGCGCGCAGAACCCGACGACCGCCATCGTGGGGCTGCCCGATGCGGCCGTGCAGGAATCGAAGGAGCGGGTGCGGGCGGCGATCCGCAACAGCGCGCTCACGTGGCCGTTCAACAGCCGCATCGTCGTGAACCTGGCGCCCGCCGACCTGCGCAAGGAAGGGCCGGCCTACGACCTGCCCATCGCCGCCGGCGTGATGGTCGCGAGCGGGCAGGTGGAGGCGGACCTGGGGGACGCGGTGTTCGTGGGCGAGTTGGCGCTCGACGGGGAGGTGCGGAGCGTGAGGGGCGCCCTGCCGATGGTGGCGGTCGCGCGCGACCGCGGGGCGCGGCGCGCCTTCGTGCCGGCGCCGAACGCGCCCGAGGCGGCGCTCGTCGAGGGGCTCGAGGTGTTCCCCGTGGAGTCGCTGACGCAGCTGGCGGCGCACCTGCTGGGGAAGGCGCCGATCGCGCCGTACGAGCCCCCGGACGGCGACGAGGACGCGGAGTCGCTCGGCCCCGACCTCGCGGACGTGATCGGGCAGGAGCACGCGAAACGGGCGCTCGCGATGGCGGCGGCGGGCGGCCACAACCTGCTGATGCGGGGTCCGCCGGGGAGCGGCAAGACGCTACTGGCGCGGGCCATCCCCTCGATCCTGCCGCCGATGACGAACGACGAGGCGCTGGAGGTGACGCGCATCTACAGCGTGGCGGGGCTGCTGCCGGCGGGCACGGGCCTGCTGCGGGAGCGGCCGTTCCGGGCGCCCCACCACACCATCTCGCACGCGGGGCTGGTGGGGGGCGGCTCGGTGCCGCGTCCGGGCGAGATCACGCTCAGCCACCACGGCGTCCTCTTCCTCGACGAGCTGCCGGAGTTCGGGACGCAGGTGCTCGAGGTGCTGCGGCAGCCGCTGGAGGACCGCATCGTGACGATCAGCCGGGCGCGGCAGTCGGCGACGTTCCCGGCAAGCTTCGCGCTGGTGGCGGCGCAGAACCCGTGCCCCTGCGGCTACCTGGGCGACCCGATCCGGGAGTGCCGCTGCCCGGCGAACGCGGCCGCCCGCTACCAGCGGCGCGTCTCGGGGCCGGTGCTGGACCGCATCGACATCTTCATCGACGTGCCCCGCGTCGACTACGAGAAGCTGGCGGCGGGAGCGCGGGGGGAGCCGTCGTCGGTGGTGGCGGAGCGGGTGCGGGCGGTGCGCGCGATCCAGCAGGAGCGCTTCGCCGGGACGGGCACGCGTCTGAATGCGGAGATGGGTCCGACGGAGGTGCGTGAGCACGCCCAGTGGCAGCTGGACGAGCAGGCGCAGCGCATCCTGAGCCAGGCGGCGGCGCAGATGGCGCTCTCGGCGCGCGCGTTCCACCGCGTGCTGAAGGTGGCGCGCACGGTCGCGGACTTCGAGGCCAGCGACGCGATCGGCAGCACGCACGTCGCGGAGGCGCTGCAGTATCGGGAGCGGGCGGAGTAGGGGACTATCGACGTAAGGGGGAACCAGACTCGTCGGGCATGAAATAGAGCTCCAGGGCCTCGCGGAGGTTGGCGAGCGCCTCGCCCTCCGTCTCGCCCTGGCTGGCGATATCGATCTCGGTGGCCTGCGCGACGAACCAGGCGCCCTCGCGGTGCAGCGTAGCGGTGAAGGACGCCACTCCGCTGCTCTTGCCCTGTGCCTTGTTGGTCATCGAGACTCCCGCGGCAATGATACCGCTCGTCGACGGCGACGGGTCGGTTCGAACATTTGTGTTGACAGCCGAACAGGCGTTCGCTTACAGTGTGCGGACCCTGCGAACGGATGTGCTGGCCATGGTGAACCTCATCCCCACGATCATCTTCGATGTGCTGCTCGCCGGAGCCGCGGTCGCGCTCCTCGGGGCGACGATTCGCTCCATGCTGCCGCGCCGGAGAGGGCTGCGTCGGGGTGGGCTGCGCCGCAAGGGCGCCGCGGGGGTAGCCCTGTGGCAGCCGCGGCGGCGGTCCGTTCGAGGAGAGTTGCGTCCGGCCCTGGGCCGCGTGGTACCCCTCGCCACGCGGCGCCAGGAGCTGGCGCGGCGCGCGTCCTAGCGGACTAGCTGGACTTGCGCGCGCAGCTGCGCACGCCGCGGATCGTCTCGATGCGGGTGAGCAGCCGCGAAATCTGGGAGAGCCCGCTCGTCTCCAGCGTCGCCAGCACAGAGACCGTGCCGTTGCCGTTCTTGGTCGTGTTCACGTTGACCATGTTCACGTCTTCGGCGGCGACCACCGTGCTGATGTCGCGCAGGAGGCCCACCCGGTCCCAGGCGTCGATCTGCACGGTCGCGGGGTAGCGCTGCTCCTCGGTGGCGCCCCAATCGACATCGATGAGGCGGTCGCGCTCGCGTTCGTGGAGGACGTTGTGGCAGTCGGCGCGATGGACGGTGACGCCGCGGCTGCGGGTCACGTAGCCGCGCACGCTATCGCCGGGGACGGGATTGCAGCAGCGCGCGAGGGTCGTCTCGAGGCCGCCGGCGCCGAGCGCGCGCAGCCCCGGGCCGGCCCCGCGACGGGATGAGGGGCGGCCGACGGGGATCTCGTCGATCTCGTCCGGCTCCTGGTGCTCCTGGAGGAGGGCGCTCGCCTTGCGCACGACCGACTCGACGCTGATGTCGCCGTAGCCGATGTTCGCCATGAGCTCGTCCCAGCTCTTGCCGGGGAAGAGGGCGAGCACCTCGTCCTGGTGGTCGGCGAGGTTGAAGGCGAGGCGGCGCAGCTCACGTTCGAGCATCTCGCGGCCCCGCTCGATGCTCTCCGCGCGGCGCTGCTTGCGGAACCACTGGCGCACCTTCTGGCGGCCGGCGGTGGTCTGGAGGTAGCCGAGGTTCTCGCTGAGCCAGTCGCGGGAGGGGCCGCTGCGGGAGCGGCTGCGCATGATCTCGACGACGTCGCCGTTCTGGAGCGGGGAGTTGAGCGCCGTCATCTTGCCGTTGACCTTGGCGCCGATGGTCTGGTGGCCGAGGTCGGTGTGGATGCGGTAGGCGAAGTCGAGGGGGGTAGCGCCGGCGGGGAGGTCGAGCACGTCGCCCCGGGGCGAGAGCACGAACACCTGGTCGTCGAACACGTCGGTCTTCACGCTCTCGACGAACTCCTCGGCGCCGGAGAGCTCGCGCTGCCATTCGAGGAGCTGGCGCAGCCAGGCGATGCGCTCTTCGTCCTGGGAGGAGCGGTCGGTCGAGCCCTTGTAGCGCCAGTGGGCGGCGACGCCGTACTCGGCCACGCGGTGCATCTCGTAGGTGCGGATCTGCACCTCCAGGGGGCGGGCGCCGGGGCCGATGACGGTGGTGTGCAGCGACTGGTACATGCTCGCCTTGGGGCTGGCGATGTAGTCGTCGAACTGGCCGGGGAGGGGGCGCCAGGTGGCATGCACGACACCGAGGGCGGCGTAGCACCCGGCCACGTCCTTCACGAGGATGCGGAGGGCGAGGAGGTCGTAGATCTGGTCGAACGACTTGGCCTCGCGGCCGTAGCGGCGGGCCTTCTCGTGGATCGAGTAGATGTGCTTGGCGCGACCCGTAACCTCGGCCTCGATGCGGGCGTCGTCGAGCTGGATGCGGAGGCCGGCGGCGACGTCCTCGATGTAGCGCTCGCGGGCGAGGCGGGTGGCGTCGAGGCGGGTCGCGATCTCCTGGTAGCGCTCCGGTTCGAGGTAGCGGAAGGCGAGGTCTTCCAGCTCCCACTTGATCTGCCAGATGCCGAGGCGCGTCGCGAGCGGCGCGAAGATCTCCATCGTCTCGCGGGCGATGCGGCGCTGCTTCTCGGTGGGGAGCGCGTAAAGCGTGCGCATGTTGTGGAGGCGGTCGCAGAGCTTGATGAGGACGACGCGCACATCGGCGGCCATGGCCAGCAGCATCTTGCGGAGGTTCTGGGCCTGGACGCCGCCTCCCTCCTCCTCGGTCACACGCAGGGGGAGGCTGTCGAGCTTGGTCAGCCCCTCGACGAGTTGGGCGGCGTCCTCGCCGAAGCGCTCGGCGATCTCCTCGTTGGGAACGCCGCAGTCCTCCTGCACGTCGTGCAGGAGGGCGGCGATGAGCGAGGGCTGGTCGAGCTCGAGGCCGGCGACGAGCTTGGTCACTTCGAGGGGGTGGGAGATGTAGGGGTCGCCGGTGCGGCGCATCTGGCCTTCGTGGCTGGCCTCGGCGAACTCGTACGCGTCGCCGATAAGCCTGAGGCGGTCCTCGGGGAGGTAAGCGCGGACACGCTCAAGCAGGTCTGCGACGGCGGGGGATTCCGGAGAACGCTCCAGGACGCTCACACGCTTTCTCGTTGCCCCGTTTCTGCCAGTATCTTAGCAGGCAACCCCATCACACCTGACGGGACGGGCATGAGCGGACGCTTCCAGACGCCGCGCGGGACCGAGGACATCCTCCCCGAGGAGCAGCCGTACTGGCGCGCGATTCACGACGCCGCCGGCGAGGTGACGCGGCTCTTCGGGTACGAACGACTCGACACGCCCACCTTCGAGGACGCCGCGCTCTTCGAGAAGGGCACGGGCGATACGACCGACATCGTCGAGAAGGAGATGTACAGCTTCCGGGACCAGGGCGGCGAGGCGCTCTCGCTCATCCCGGAGGCGACGCCCGCGATCTGCCGGGCCTACCTGGAGCACGGACTCGCGAGCCGGCCCCAGCCCGTGCGGCTGTTCACGATCGCGCGGATGTTCCGCTACAACCGCCCGCAGCTCGGAAGGCTGCGCCAGTTCCACCAGTTCGACTGCGAGGTGGTCGGCTCGGACACGGCACTGGTCGACGCGGAGCTGATCGAGCTGCACTGGCGGTTCTACGAGCGGCTCGGGCTGCGGGACCTGGAGATCCGGCTGGGCAGCATCGACGACCTCGCGGCGCGGCGCGCCTACCTGGACCGGCTGCGGGCCTACTACCTGCCCCTTCGCGACCGGCTCTCCGAGGACAGCCAGCGACGGCTCGAACGCAACCCCCTGCGCCTGCTCGACAGCAGCGACCCGCGCGACGAGGAGCTGCGCGAGGGCGCGCCCACGATGATCGACGATCTGAGCGCGGCGGCGGCGGACCACTTCGAGGGGGTCAAGGCGGGACTCGAGGCGGCGGGCGTGCCGTTCGTGGTCGACCCGCTGCTGGTGCGCGGGCTCGACTACTACAACCGCACGGTCTGGGAGATCGTCCCGAAGGGCGACGACCGCCAGCAGAGCTCGCTGGGCGGAGGCGGGCGGTACGACGGGCTGATCGAGACGATCGGCGGGAAGCCGACGCCGGCCAGCGGCTTCGCCACGGGGCTCGAGCGCGTGATCATCGAGATGAAGCGGCAGGAGCTTCCCCTCGCGGAGGCGGAGGCGCCGGACGCATTCGTCGTGCACGCGGGGGCGGAGGGAGGCCGGGCGGCGGTGCGGGCGGGGGCGGAACTGCGGGGAGCGGGGTTCGTCGCGCTGCTGGGGGAGTCGGGGCGGTCGTTCAAGGCGCAGATGCGGCGAGCGAACGGGAGCGGGGCGCGGTTCGCCGTCATCATCGGGGAGGACGAGGCGGAGCGGGGCGTGGCGGCGCTGAAGGACCTGCGCGGGGAAGGGGAGCAGGAGGACGTGCCCCTGGACGATCTCGCCGCGCGAGTCGGCGAACGGCTCGGCTAGCCGAGCGCGAAGCTCGTTCCCCCCGCAGAATAGGACCATGGACGAGGCGGTTCGCAAGAAGCTCGACGAGATCCGGGTCCGCTTCGATGCGATCACGGAGGAGATGGGGCAGCCCGAGGTTGCGGCCAATTATGACAAGGTGGCGCACCTCGCCCGCGAGCGCTCCGAGATCGCGCCCGTCGTCCAGCTTCTCGCCGACTACACCGACGCCGAGACGGCCCGCGCGGAGGCGCGGGAACTGCTCGACGAGGGCGATGACGAGCTGCGGGAGCTGGCGGAGACGGAGCTGACCACCGCGGACGAACGTATGGAGGCGCTCGACGAGGCGATCCTGCGGGCGCTGCTCCCGAAGGACGAGCGCGACAGCCGCAACGTGATCATGGAGATCCGCGCGGGCGCGGGCGGGGAGGAGGCGGCGCTCTTCGCGCAGGAGCTGTACCGCGCCTACTACCGCTACGGCGAGCGTCGCGGCTGGCGTACGCAGGTGCTGAGCATCTCGGAGACGGGCATCGGCGGCTACAAGGAGGTCATCTTCAGCGTGACGGGCGAGGGCGCCTTCTCGCGGCTGAAGTACGAGAGCGGCGTTCACCGCGTGCAGCGCGTTCCCGAGACGGAGGCGCAGGGGCGCATCCACACGTCGACGGCGACGGTCGCGGTCCTTCCCGAAGCGGAAGACGTGGACGTGGAGGTACACGAGAAGGACCTGCGGGTCGACATCTTCCACGCGTCGGGCGCGGGCGGGCAGAACGTGAACAAGGTCGCGACGGCGGTGCGTCTGACGCACCTGCCGACGGGGCAGGTGGTGGTCTGCCAGGACGAGCGTTCGCAGCTGAAGAACCGCGCCAAGGCGATGACGGTGCTGCGCTCGCGGCTGCTGGCGATGGAGCAGGAGAAGCAGGAGGCGGAGCTGGCGGCCGACCGCCGCACGCAGGTGGGCAGCGGCGATCGCAGCGAGAAGATCCGGACCTACAACTTCCCGCAGGACCGCATCACGGACCACCGCATCGGGCTGACGGTGCACAACATCCCCGACCGGCTCGACGGGAACATCGACGACATTATCGACGCGGTGGCGGCGGCGGAAGAGGCGGCGAAGCTGCAGGCGACGGCGTGAAGGCGCGCGCGGCGGCAGCCCGCGTCCGCGCCGAGCTGGAAGCCGCGGGCATCCCCGACGCCGCGCTGGAGGCGGAGGTGCTCACACGGCACGCGAGCGGCCTGAGCCGGAGCGCGTTCTTCGCCGGCGAACCGATCGCGGAAGGCGCCTGCGCCGAGCTCGACGCGCTCGTGGTCCGTCGCCTGCGCCGGGAGCCAGCGCCGTACCTGACCGGCATGCGCGAGTTCCACGGGCTGGAGTTCCTCGTGGGGCCCGGCACGCTCATCCCGCGACCGGAGACCGAGTTGCTGGTCGAGTTGGGCGTGGCGGAGCTTGCGCGCAGCCCCGACGCGACCCTGGTGGACGTGGGGACGGGCTGCGGGGCTGTCGCGATCGCGGTGGCGAGCGCGGCGCCGGGCGCGCGTGTGGTCGCCGCCGACGTGAGCGCGGACGCGCTGCGGATCGCGGCGCTGAACGTGGCGCGGCACGGGGTCGCGGTATCGCTGGTACGGAGCGACCTGGCACGAGGGATCGCCGCCGCGGATGTCCTGCTCGCGAACCTGCCCTACGTGCCAGAGGGCGAGATCGAGGGGCTGCAGCCGGAGGTGCGCGGGTGGGAGCCACGCGTGGCGTTGAACGGTGGCGCGGACGGGCTCGACCTCGTGCGGGCGATGCTGGCCGACTGCGGGTCGCGGCTGCGGCCACGGCTGGCGGCGTTCGAGGTGGGGCTGGGGCAGGCGGGGCGCGTCGCGGAGGAGGCGGCGGCGGCCGGGGCGGAAGCGGACATCGTGCACGACCTGGCGGGCTGGGAACGGGTGGTCACCGCACGGTGGGCGTGAGGCTGGTCGCGCTCGACATCGACGGCACGATTCTGCCGTACGAAGGGGCGTACAAGGGCGAGCTCTCGCCGCGCGTGCGGGCGGCCGTGGCGGCGCTCGTGGAGGACGGGCGCACGGTCGTGTTGGCGAGCGGGCGGATGCGGGAGGGCGTCATGAGCATCGCGCGGGAGCTCGGGCTGGATACGCCGTTTGTCGCGCAGGAGGGCTGCCTGATCGCGAACGCGGACGGGAGCCTGATCCGCGAGATCAAGCTGGAGCGGAACCTGGCGCTGGCGGTCACGGCGTACGCGCGGGAGGCGGGCTACCAGTACGAGTGGTTCAGCGCGGATCGCTACGCCGCCACGGAGCAGTCGCCGGCAACCGACTACTACGCCAGCCTCGGCAACATCACGCCGGAGTACCACCCCGAGCCGGAGACGCTCGGGATCGACCCGAGCGGCGTCGGCATCCTGAGCGACCGCGAGACGTCGACGGAGGTGCATGCGGAGCTGGTCGAGCACTTCGGGGAGACGCTGCACGTGCTCGATTTCCCCTTCGTGACGGTGGCGCTGGCGCCGGAGGCGACGAAGGCGAAGGGCCTCGCGCTGCTCGCCTCCCGGCTCGGGATCGCGCAGGGCGAGACGCTGGCCATCGGGGACAGCGTGAACGACGCCTCGATGCTGGCGTGGGCGGGGCGGGGGATCGCGACGGCGAAGGCCGACCGCTACGCGCGCGAGGCCGCCGACGAGCAGCTTCCCGACGAGGAGGACTCGGTGGCGGGGGTGCTGGAGGGGCTGCTCTAGCCTTCCGGGTCGATCCGGTGCCAGATGCGCAGCAGCACGAGCGCGATCGCGAGGATGACGATCGCCGCCAGCGTGACCGGCAGGACGACGCGGAACCAGTCGATGGAGGCGCCTTCGGAGGCGTCCGTGGCGAGGACGGCGTACTGACCCGAGATCTCGCGGATGCGCGTCACGAGGTCGTCCTCGGGGAGGGAGACCGCGCCGTTCGTGGCGACGCCGTCCGTCACGACGAAGAGGGCGGCGGGCACGGGCCACTGGAACGAGCTGCCCTCGCGCTCGAGCGCCGCGAGCACGCGGGCGCCCTCGGCGGGCAGGACGGCGCGGTCGCAGCCGGTGGGGCGGTCGGAGAGGGGCAGCGCTCCGGCGATGGCGGAGCCCTTCAGGTAGGCCTCCGGGGCGATGGCGGGGGCTCCCGCCTCCGTCACGAGTTCGCCGATGACGATGACGTCGGCGTCCTCGACCGAGCCGAACAGGTCGCCGAGGTCGAAGTGGGGGCAGTCGTCCTGGGCGCGGGCGGCTTCACCCATGCCCAGGGCGAGCAGGCCCGCAGCCACCCCAATCGCGAGGAGCGCCGCGAGAACGAGTCGGGGAGGGACGAGCGACTGCGTCGTGTTCCCTACGATTCCGCCTGCGCGAACTGGTAGATCTTGCCCTCGGTCTTGATGGAGGGCGCGATCACCATCTCGGCGTCCTGGAACTCGCGGATGGTGTGCGCGCCGCACATGCCCATCGCGGTCTTGAGGGCGCCGGCCAGATTCTCGGTGCCGTCGGTGCGACTGGTGGGGCCGAAGAGCGTCTTCTGGAGCGTCGTGTTGACGCCCACGAACACGCGCGTGCCGCGGGGGAGGTCGGCGTGGGAGGTGGCCATGCCCCAGTGGTAGCCGCGGCCGGGCGCCTCGGTGGTGGCGGCGAAGGGCGAGCCCATCATGACGCCGTCGGCGCCGGCGGCGAAGCACTTGCAGACATCGCCGCCGGTGCGGATGCCGCCGTCGGTGATGATGGGCACGTAGTTGCCGGTCTCGGCGAGGTAGGCCTCGCGGGCGGCGGCGCAGTCGATCGTGGCCGTCACCTGGGGGACGCCGATGCCGAGGACCTCGCGGCTGGTGCAGCCGGCGCCCGGTCCCACACCCACGAGCACGCCGGCGACGCCCGAGCGCATCACCTCGAGGGTGGCGCTGAAGCCGACGGTGTTCCCGACGACGACGGGGATGTGTATCTGCTCGAAGAGCTTCTCGAAGCGCAAACCCTCGATGCTGGTGGACTCGTGGCGGGCCGTGGTGACCGTGCTCTGCACGACGAGGATGTCGGCGCCCGCTTCCTGCACGAGGGGCGCGTACTGCTTGGTGCTCTTGGGGGTCACGGAGACGGAGGCGACGGCGCCGCCCTCCTTCATCTCCCTGACGCGCTGGGCGATGAGGTCGTCGCGGATGGGCTGCTGGAAGGCGGACTGGAGGATGGCCGTGGCCTCCTCGCGGTTGACGGAGGCGACCTCGTCGAGGATGGGGCGGGGATCGTCGTAGCGGGTCCAGATGCCCTCGAGGTTGAGGACGCCGAGGCCGCCGGCTTCGTGCATGAGCAGGGCGAACTGGGGATCGACGACCGCGTCCATGGCGGAGGCGATGAAGGGAAGCCCGAAGTGATACTGCCCGATATCGAGGCCGATCTCGACGAGCTCGGGGTTGATCGTGACCTCGCCGGGAACGATGGCGACGTCATCGAACCCGTAGGCATGCTTGAGCTGCTTGAAACGCGGTGCAGGCACGGACAAACCCTCCTCCTGGGTATGCAAAACGCCGCGCTCCGACGAATCAGGCGCGGCGACGGTTGCGGGTGCGGTTTCGAGGCTCACCGAAACCACTTCCGTTCGGTGGTGGATGACTCGAATGGGAGCGTCACGGTTGATCAGAGCGTATCGCCGAGGGCCGCTCAGGGTCAATGAGCGGCGGAAGAGAATTCGCGCTCGCCGCGCGCTTCTGTGAAGCTGACCGAAGCATGAATGAGCTCGCGCCCGGCCTCTACGTGGTCGCCACGCCCATCGGGAACCTGGGCGACCTGAGCGAGCGCGCGGCGGCGGTCCTGCGGGCGGCCACGCTCATCGCGGCGGAGGACACGCGCGTGCTGCGGACGCTCGGCACGCGCGTCGAGACGAGCGCGACGGCCCTGAGCCTGACCGAGCACAACGTGGAGGCGCGCATCCCGCGGCTGCTGGAGGCGGCACGGGAGGGCGTCGTGGCGCTGACCTCGGACGCGGGCACGCCGCTGATCGCGGACCCGGGGGCGCGGGCGGTGGAGGCGGCGCACGACGCGGGCATCCCCGTGTTCGCTATTCCGGGGCCGTCGGCGCCGGCGGCGGCGGTGTCGGTGGCGGGGTTCGGGGGGAGCAACGTGCACTTCCTCGGCTTCCTGCCGCGGGGGCAGGGGGAGCGGCGGCGGCGCCTGACCGAGGCGGCGGAGGCGGCGGAGACGCTCGTGTTCTTCGAGAGCCCGCGACGGCTGGCGGCCTCCCTCGCGGACGTGGCGGAGGCGCTCGACGATCCCGCGGTCGTGGTCTGCCGCGAGCTGACGAAGGTGCATGAGGAGGCGGTGCGGGGGGCGGCGTCGGCGCTGGCGGAACGGTTCCGGGAGACGCGGGGGGAGTGCACGGTGGTCGTCGACGCGAGCGGCTGGGCGGCGGGGAGCGACGAGCGGGAGCTTCGCGCCTACCTGGCGGAGATGCGGGAGGCGGGGGCGCGTCGCAGCGCGGCGGCGGCGCTGGCCGCACGACGGTTCGGGGTGCCGCGGGCGGAGGCGTACGACGCGTGGCCCGAGGGCGCGGAGTAGGAAGCGGGCGCTTTACCTCCCCTAAGCCCTAAAGCGGCGCGGTGCTAGACTCGCCCCAACGCTCCAGAGGGGAACCCATGGCCGAACGCATCTTCGTGGCGGTGGCCTGGCCGTACGCGAACTATCTCCTGCATGCCGGCCAGGCGGCGGGGGCGTACCTCCCCGCCGACATCTTCGCGCGCTACCACCGGATGCGCGGGAACGACGTGCTCATGGTGTCCGGCTCGGACTGCCACGGGACGCCCATCACGGTCGCCGCGGACAACGAGGGCATCACCCCCCGGGAGATCATCGACCGCTACCACCCGAAGATCCTCGAGGCGTGGGAGCGCTTCGGTATCTCCTTCGACCTGTACACGACGACGCTGACCGACAACCACTACGAGACGACGCAGGAGCTGTTCACGCGGCTGCTGGAGCAGGACCTGCTCTACACGGGCACGCAGGACCAGCTCTACGACCCGGAGGCGCAGCGCTTCCTGCCGGACCGCTACGTGGAGGGCATCTGCCCGCTCTGCAGCTACCCGGAGGCGCGCGGCGACCAGTGCGACCAGTGCGGCGCGCAGCTCGACGCCATCGACCTGATCGAGCCGCGCAGCAAAGTGAGCGGCGCGACGCCGGAAGTGCGCGAGTCGGAGCACTTCATGCTGCGGCTCTCCGCCTTCAACGAGCAGCTGCGGGAGTGGGTGAGCGAGCAGCCGCACTGGCGGCGGAACGTGGCCAACTTCACGCTCGGCATCCTCGAGGAGGGGCTGAAGGACCGCGCGATCACGCGGGACATCAACTGGGGCGTGCCCCTGCCGGTCGAGGGGTACGACGACAAGCGCATTTATGTCTGGTTCGACGCCGTCATCGGATACCTCTCGGCGGCGAAGGAGTGGGCGGCGCAGAGCGGCGACCCGGAGGCCTGGCGCCTCTACTGGGAAGACGAGGACACGAAGGCGTACTACTTCATCGGGAAGGACAACATCGTCTTCCACACGCTCATCTGGCCGGCGATGCTGATGGGCTACGGCGGCCTGAACCTTCCCCACGACGTGCCCGCGAACCAGTACGTGAACTTCTCGGCGGGGCAGAAGCAGAGCAAGTCGAAGGGCACGGCGACGTGGCTACTCGACCTGCTGGACACGTACGACGCCGACGTCGTGCGCTTCTACCTGACGCAGATCATGCCGGAGACGAGCGATTCCGAGTTCCGCGAGGAAGAGCTGATCCGCGCGAACAACGAGGTCCTGATCGCGACGTGGGGGAACCTCGCCAATCGCGTGCTGGCGATGATCCGGCGCAACTTCGACGGCATCGTGCCGGACCCGGGAACCCCGGGGCCGGAGAGCGAGGCGCTACTGGCGACGGTGCGCGAAGGGTTCGAGCGGGCGGGCGCCGAGTACGCGTCCTGCCAGTTCCGGGGCGCGCTGCGCGAGGCGTTGAGCGTCGCGCAGGCGGCCAACAAGTACCTCGACGAGCGCGCTCCCTGGCGCGCGGTGAAGGACGACCGCGAGCACGCCGCCGAGACGCTCTACACGGCGCTGCAGGCGATCTCCGGCCTGACGGCGCTGCTGCACCCGATCCTGCCGTTCTCCACGAGCAGGCTGCACGCCACGCTCGGGCACGAGGGCACGCCCGAGTCGGCCGGCTGGATGCTCACGGACGCGCCCCCCGGCCGCACGCTGGGCGAGGGCGGCGCGCTCTACCGCAAGCTGGACGCGCCCGAACCGGTCGCGACCTGATGCGCCTCTTCGACTCCCACAGCCACCTGCAGAGCGAGCGCTTCGACGAGGACCGCGAGGCGGTCCTCGCGCGGGCGGCGGCAGCGGGGGTCGACGCGACCGTCGTATGCGGCGAGGACGTGGAGTCGAGCGAGGCGGCGGTCGCGCTGGCCGCGTGCGCGGACGGCCCGCGGCTGCTCCCGACGGCGGGCTTCCACCCGCACGAGGCGTCGCGGGCGAGCGAGGACGCGCTCGCCCGGATCGAGAAGCTGGCGGCCGGTGGGAACGTGGCGGCCATCGGCGAGATCGGGCTCGACTTCTACCGCGACCTCTCGCCGCGCGACGTGCAGCGCCGCGTCTTCGACGCGCAACTCGCGATGGCGGCGCGGCTGGGGCTGCCGGTCTCAATCCACTCGCGCGACGCGGAGGCGGACCTGGAGCCGCACCTCGCGCGCTTCACCGCCGAGTCGCCGCTGGGCGCCAGGGGAAGGGCGCTCGGCGTCCTGCACGCGTTCGGCGGGACGCTGGAGCAGGCGCAACGGTACGCCGGGATGGGGTTCCTGGTGTCGCTGACGTGCTCGGCGGGCTACCCGCGCAACGACGAGGCGCGGCGGGTGGCGGCGGGGCTGCCGCTTGCATCCCTGCTGGTCGAGACGGACAGCCCTGCGCTGCCCCCACAGTCGGCGCGGGGCACGCGGAACGAGCCCGGTAACGTGCGCATCGCGGCGGAGGTGGTGGCGGAGGCGCGCGGCCTGAGTCTCGAAGCGGTCGCGGAAGCGACGGCGGCCAACGCGGAGGCGTTGTTCGGCGTGGCGGCGGCGGTGGAGGCCGGGGCATGACGCAGACGCAGCCGCAGGCGCTCTACGGGCCGGTCGCGGAGGACCTGATCCTCGTCGAGGACCTGCTTGAGTCGGTGAAGCGCGTGGACCTGGCGCCCCTGCGCCTGATGCTGGAGCACGCGCTGGCGCCGCGGGGCAAGCGGCTGCGGCCCGCGCTCGTGCTGCTGGCGGGCACCTTCGGCGACTACAACCTGAACCGGCTGGTGCCGCTGGGCACGGCGATCGAGCTGCTGCACACGGCCAGCCTCGTCCACGACGACGTGGTCGACGGAGCGAGCAGCCGGCGGGGGCGTCCGACCGCCAACGCCGTGTTCGACAACGCCCTGACGGTGCTGCTGGGCGACTACATGTTCGCGAACGCGGCGGAGATGGTGACGCGCACGGGCAGCCTGCCCGTCACGCGGCTGTTCGCGCTGGCCCTGATGAAGATGACGAACGGCGAGCTCGACCAGGACTCGGCCGCTTTCGACGTGGGGCGCGACGTGCAGCAGTACCTGTGGCGCATCGGTGGCAAGACCGCCGCCCTCTTCGGGCACGCGACGCAGGGCGGGGCGCTCCTGGCGGGGTGCGCGGAGGGGCAGGTCGAGGCGTTGCGGAGCTACGGCTACAACCTCGGCATGGCGTTCCAGATCGTCGACGACATCCTCGACTTCACGGGGGACGAGGCGGAGATGGGGAAGCCGGCGGGGGGCGACCTCCTGGAAGGGACGATCACGCTGCCGGCGCTCTTCTACCTGGAGACGGCGCCGCGCGAGAACGCGGTGAGGCGCTTCCTCTCAGCGGACGGGGACCGCTCCGCGTTCCTGCCCGAGGCGCTGGCGGCGATCGTCGAATCGGACGCGATCGGGCGCGCGCAGGGAATGGCGCGGGAGTTCGTTGACCGCGCGCTCGAAGGCCTCTCGGCCCTGGAGGCGACCGACGCGCGCCGCACGCTGGAAGAGCTGAGCAGCTACGTGCTGACCCGCCGCAGCTAGCGGAACTTCTTCTTCATGTCCTTGTGGATGCGCGCGGGCACACCCTTCTTGATGACGTCGCGGCGCTCGTAGGCCTGCCGCACCTCGCGCGGGGAGATGGGGTTGTTGAACATGTCGACGAGGTCGCCCTTGGCGGCCACCTCGCGCATGTCGCTGAGGGTGGAGCGCTCGCCCCGGGTGAGGCGGGGCTTCGGCTTGGGCTTGTTGATCTCAGGGTGCTCGTTGGGGCGGCCGCCGGTGACGCGCTTCGAGACCTTCTGGCCCAGGTGCCAGTAGGTGCCGTCGTCGGGAATCTTGCGGGGGTAGCCGTCGCGGAAGGTGAAGGCCGCGAAGGAGGTGGGCATGATGCGATCAGCGTCCTCGTAGCACTCGGGGCAGGGGACGGCTTCGCCGGCCTCGCGCATCGGACGCAGTTCCTCGAACACGCCGTGGCAGGGCTCGCAGTAGTACTCGTAGAGGGGCATTGGAGAACCTCCGCTCGCCAGGAGCGACTTGTCGTAAGGACGATTCTACCGCGTTCGTCAAAGCGGGGAACCGTTCGCCCGCTACTCGCCCTTCTCGAGCGCGCCCACGCCTTCGATGAAACGGCGAGCGTTGGGATCGCGATCGAGGTGGTAGCGCACGAGCTCGGCGACGGCGGCGCGCATCTCCCGCTGCGTCTCCGGTGGGGCGTCGAGGGCGGCGAACTCGGCTGCCGGGGCGCGCCTCGCGAAGCGCATCAGCTTCACGACGGGCACGGAGACGATGCGGCCGCCTCCGGCCTCGGCCCGGCACGAGCGGCAGACGAGCCCGCCGGCGGCGGGCGAGAGCAGCGTCTCCTCCTCGGGGAGGCGATCCCCGCAGAGGACGCAGCCGTCGATGTGCGGCTCGTAGCCGAGCAGGGCGAGCAGGCGCAGCTCGAAGTGGCGGGTCACGGCGGCGCCGTTCCCCGCCTCCAGCAGCTCCAGCGCGGCCACGAGGAGGGCGTACAGCTCGGGGAGCGGCTCGCGTTCCTCCGTGAAGCGATCGACGAGCTCGAGGCAGTAGAGGGCCTCGACGCTGGCGTCGAGGTCCTCGCGCAGGCGGCGGTAGGCGTCGACGGTCTCGGCCTGGGTGAACACGTCGAGGTTGCGTCCGTGGGCGACGAGCACGCGGCTGCGGGTGAGCGGTTCGAGGTGGCCGCGCATGCGGCTGCGGGCCTTGCGCACGCCCCGCGCGATCGCCTCGAACTTGCCCTCGCTGCCGCTGAAGACGGTGAGGATGCTGTCGGCCTCGCCGAGGTTGCGGCGGCGCAGGATGACCCCCTCGGCGCGGTAGACGCGGGGCCGCGCCGCCACGCTACAGCTCCTGCCGCCCCTCGAGCGCGCGGGAGAGGGTCAGGTCGTCCATGTACTCGATGTCGGCGCCGCTGGGGAGGCCGCGGGCGAGACGGGTGACGCGGATGCCGAGGGGCTGGAGGAGGCGCTGGATGTACATGGAGGTGGCCTCGCCTTCGAGGCTGGGGTTCGTGGCCATGATCACCTCCGCGACGCCGCCCGCCTCGACGCGGCGCAGCAACTCCTGGATGCGGAGCTGCTCGGGTCCGACGCCGTCGATCGGGTTCAGGGAGCCGTGGAGGACGTGGTAGAGGCCGCGGAAGCCCCCCGTCCGCTCGACGACGAGCACGTCGAGGGGCTGCTCGACGACGCAGAGGAGCGAGCCGTCCCGCTGCTCGTCGTCGCAGAGGGAGCAGGGGTTGTGCACGGTGATGTTGAAGCAGGTATCGCAGAGGACGACGTGCTGCTTCACGTCGGTGAGCGCCCGGGCGAGGGCGCGGGCGTCGTCCTCGGGGGCGCGGAGGACGTGGTAGGCGAGCCGCTGGGCGGACTTGGGGCCGATCCCGGGGAGCTTCGAGAACTCCTGGACCAGGCGGGCGATTGGCTCGGGCGCGCCTGCTTCGGGCACGCCCGCTCAGCCGCCGAGCCCGGGCAGGTCGAGCCCCCCGGTGAGCATCCCGAGGGAGTCGGCCTGGAGGGCGTTGGCGCGCTCGGAGGCGTCGTGGATGGCGGCGAGCACGAGGTCTTCCAGCATCTCCACGTCTTCGGGGTCGACCACATCGGGCTCGATGGCGATGGCCTGGACCTTCTGCTCGCCGCTCATGGTGACGCGCACGGCGCCGCCGCCGGCGCTGCCCTCGACGGTCTTGGCGGCGAGCTCCTCCTGGGCGCGCTGGATCATCGCCTGGGCCTCGGCCAGCTGTCCGGTCTGGGCGCCGCCGCGGCCACGCTGGCCGCCGCCTCCGCCGCGACGCAAGTAGCGATTACGACCGCTGCTCTTCGCCATCAGAACTCCTCCTCGGGGGGGCGCGGGCGCGGAGGCGGCCCGGACTCGACTGGCTTCGCGCCCATCTCGCGGGCGGCCGCCGCCAGGTGTCCGCCCTTGGCGGGACGGCTCGCCGGCGCGCTCCGCTCGATGCGCTCGACGGCAAGGGTAACGGGGCGCTTCAAGAGCTCCTCCGCCTTCTGCTCCACGAGGGTGCGGCCGTCGTTCGCGATCTTCTGCAGGTGGATGGGATGGTAGAAGCCCAGCTTGAGCTCGTCACCGTCCATGGCGAGCACCTCGCAGGAGCCATTGAGCCAGGCGGCGAGGGCGGGATGCGTCATGCGGCAGCGCTCGTACAGCTCGTGGAGGAAGCGCTCCTCGCGGGATTCCTCGCGGGGGTCGCGGCGGCGACCCTGGGGGCGGCGCTGCTGCCGCTGGCCGCCGCGCGCGGGCTGGCCGTTGGCCCCGGAGGCGACGGGAGCGGCGGCGGGCTGGGTGGGGCCGAGCACGGCGGCCGCGCAGGCGACTTCGAGGGGCACGGCGCTGCCGGGATCGCGGCGGAAGTCGGCGCCGGCGAGCTCGGCGACGGCCTGCGTCAGGACGCCGACCTCGGGCGAGCGCTCGCGCGCGGCGGCGAGCAGGCGCTCGCGCAGGGTATCGATGGTCTCGCGGGTGAAGCGGGCGATATCGAGGCCATCGCCGGCGACCTCGCGGGCGATATCGAGGGCGGCGCTGAGGTCGCGCTCGGCGAGGGCGCCCGCGAGCTTCTCGGTGCGCTCGTCGCGCACGAGCCCGAGCGATTCGAGCACGTCGTCGGTGCTGGGAGAAGGGCCGTACATCGAGGCGATCTGCTCAAGCAGGGTGATGGCGTCGCGGAGGGCGCCGCGCCCCTCGCGGGCGATGGCGAGCAGGCCCTCGTCGGGGACGCTGTACCCCTCCTCTCCGGCGATGAAGCGCAAGCGTTCGACCATTGCCTCGATGGATACGCGGCGGAAGTCGAAGCGCTGGCAGCGCGAGATGATGGTCGCGGGGATCTCGTGCAGCTCGGTGGTGGCGAGGATGAAGATGGCGTGCGGGGGCGGCTCTTCGAGCGTCTTGAGGAGGGCGTTGAAGGCGCCCGTCGTGAGCATGTGGACCTCATCGAGGAGGTACACCTTCCGTTCGAGGTCGCTGGGGGCGAAGGCGATCTTGTCGCGCAACTCGCGGACATCGTCGATGCCGCGGTTGCTGGCGGCGTCCATCTCGATCAGGTCGAGGGCGGCGCCGCGATCGATGGCCTCGCAGGGGTGGCAGTCGTTGCAGGGCTCGCCCCTGGCGAAGGCGCTGCAGTTGACGGCCTTGGCGAGGATGCGGGCGGTGGTGGTCTTGCCGGTGCCGCGGGGCCCGGCGAAGAGGTAGGCGTGGGCGACCTTGTCGGTCGCGAGAGCATTGCGGAGCGTCTCGACGATGTGGTCCTGACCAACCACTTCGTCGAAACCGCGCGGGCGCCATTTGCCGTAGAGCACCGTCCCTCCCGGACCACGAACGGGGTGTCACCATAGTATAGAACACATGTCCCGCAAGGGATCACGAAGGCGGGAGCCAATCGGCTCCCGCCTCGTGTTCGGTACCCAGACCGGAGTCCTCGCCGGGGGGCGGGACTCCGCGTGGCGGCGTTAGGCCGCCCGCTCGATCTCCTCCCGGTTGAGGAAGCGATCGACGGGGGTCGGCTCCACGTGGAGGACGCTGATGGGCGCCACGGCGGTGCCGGCGCGCGCCGGGTCGGCGCGCCGGGCCTGCCACTCCTTGCGGAAACGCACGTCGGGCAGGTTCGCCTTGATGACGCGCTCCAGAAGGACCGACCGGACCAGTTCATGCTCAATCACAGATTCACCTCCGATGAGCAATGGCGGCGATGCTCCCGCCACGGGAGCACCGCCAGGCGGCGTCGTGGGGGCGACGCGACTGCATACGGCCGTCTCGGGTCTGGGCGTTCGCTCGAAGCGGTATCGAAGCGATCGAGAGACCCCCACATGAGGTCCCTCCTACGCCGGCGGGGTTAGCTGTCGGGCTACGACTGGAGGTGCCGTCCGCTCTCGCGGTACGCCCCTGTTGTGGCGGGTCCCCCGCTCCCCCGGAGGGGATTTGGCGGCAGCGAAATGCTGCACATCCAGCGTTTCAGGTCGCCTGTTAATGCGCAAGCCCGAGGCGTCAGTAGTGGACCGCGAGCCAGACGGTCGGCTCGTCCGGGGTGGTCCAGGCGACGCGGTGGCGGCGGTGGGCGGGGATGTCGACCCAGCCGCCCGGGGCCAGCTCCAGCGACTCGCCGTCGTCGAATTCGAGGCGGGCGCGGCCCTGGAGGACGAGCACGAACTCGGCCCGGGGCTGGTCGTACCAGAAGCCCTCGGGGGAGGCGTGGCCGGTCGAGACGATGCGCTCGATGCGGACCGAGTCGCTCTCGAGGAGGGTCTCGACCAACTCTTCGGGGAGGTCGGCGGGCAGGTCGCCGAGGAGCTCGCCGCCGGTCATCGAGCAGCGGCGAGCACGGAGCGCGCGGCCTCGGCGGCGAGACGCGCGCCCTCGTCGATGGGATGGCCGCGGAGCCAGTCGCTGAAGACCTCGACGGCGGTCGGGCCCTGCCGGCCGGTCTCGTCGAGGATGCGAAGGAGGTCGGTCAGGTCGATGTCGCCGCGGCCGGGGAGGAGGCGCTTCCCGATCGTCTCCTCGATGAGGTTGGGCTCGGGGTCGGCAGGGGCGTCGCTGATCTGGAGGTGGATCACCTGCTCGCCGGGGATGGAGCGGAGGAGGTCGGGGTCGGGGCCGGAGCGGAACCAGTGCCAGACGTCGAGGACGAGGCCGGCGTTGGCGCGGCCGGCGTCGCGGACGATGGGCCAGGCGGTGGCGAGGTCGGGGATGCCGGTCCAGGGCAGGAACTCGACACCGAGGCGCTGTCCGTAGCGGGCGGCCACGTCGCAGGCGATGGCGAGGCCTTCGGCGGCAGCGGCGGGGTCGGTGGACGGCGCCATGGTCACGGCAAGCACGGTGTCCGAGCCCAGCTCCTCGGCGATGGCGCAGATGCGGGCCGTCTCCTCGTCGATCGCGTCGCGGTTGGCGGGGCCTTCGGCCCAGGCGGTTATGTACTCCAGCATGGCGAGGACGACGCCCTCGCGGTCGAGGATGGCGCGCATCCCGGCGTTCGAGAGGCCCTCGGCGCGGGCCTCGTCGTAGTGCGACATCCACATGGAGATGCCCGCGAAGCCGTTGACGCGGGCGGCGCGGACGCGCTCGGCGAAGGACGCATTCCCGACGGCGCCGAGGCAGAGAACGAGGTCAGCGGGCGTCAGCACCACCGGTCTCCCAGGTGATGAGCAGGCCCTGGAGGGGCGGGCGCCAGTTCGGGCGCCACTCGCCATCGGGGCCCCGCGTGTACAGGTCGTCGAGGACGGCGGCCACGCGCTCCTCCGCCCCGGGTACGCCTGTCGCCTCGACATCCTCGAGGGCGAAGGCGACGGCTTCCTCCTCATTCGTGGGGTGCGCGACCCGTTCGGGCCAGGTGAAGGGCTCGGGCAACAGGCGGACCTCGGGCAGCAGGCCGGCTTCCCACATGACGGGGAGGAGCTCGCGGTGGTCGGGGGAGCGCACCATCTCGACGTCGTGGGCGATCCGGAAGAGGCGGGCGTTGCGCGCGGGCGGCGTCGGGCTCCAGATCCAGATGGCGGCGCGGCGCGAGGCGGCGCGGTCCAGCTTCAGAACGAACTCGTCGATCTCGCGGACGAAGTAGACGACGTCGACGCTGATGACGAAGTCGCCCCCGGCTTCCGCATCGAGCCAGGGCGCGCGTTCGAGCGTGGCGTTCGTGATGCCCGCCTCTTCCGCCGAGGCGAGGAACTCGTCGCCCATGCCGGGCGCGGGCTCGGCGTTCGTGAGGGCGCGGCAGCGCAGCGAGAGGGGCAGGCCGACGCGTCCGGCGCCGCCGCCGACATCGACGACATGGTCGTCGGGGCGGACGAGGGCCGCGATCTCGGCGAGGTTCGCGTCGAGGGGGCGGTGGGGATTGAAGCGGTAGGAGGGGGCGTGCTTGCTCCAGCGGTCGGCGTTGAGCTCCTCGAGCCCGAGTTCGAGGCGCTGCTGACGGCGAGCGTCGATCAGGGCCTGGTAGGCGTCGAGGGCCGTCATGGTGCGCGCAGGATAGCCCCTCGCGTCACGGCCCGTTTCGCGTTATGACGAGTCAGTATCGGGGCTACGGCGCTCCCGCAGGAAGGCGTAGAGGAACACGGCAAGGGCGGAGCCGACGATGGGGCCGATCCAGTAGATCCAGTGGGCGCTCCACTCGGTTCCGAAGATGGCGGGGCCGAGGGAGCGGGCGGGGTTCATGGAGGCGTTCCCCACCGGACCCCAGGCGAGGATAGCGAGCCCGACGTACGAGCCGACGGCGATGGCGGCGAAGGCGCCCTGGGCGCGCTCGTCCGTGGCGACGCCCATGATCGTGAGCACGAGGAAGAAGGTCAGGATGATCTCGGCGAGGAGGGCGGCGTCCACGCCGCCGATGCGGGGCGCGGTCGCGCCGGCGTCGCCCGCATCGCCGACGATGGCGACGATGGCGAGCCCCGCGATCACGCTGCCCGCAAGCTGCGCCACCACGTAGGCGAGCGCCCGCGGCGTCCCGATGCGGCCGGAGAGGCGGAAGGCGAGCGTCACGACGGGGTTGATGTGGGCGCCCGAGACGTGGCCGAGGGCGAAGATCATCGCGACCACGATGAGGCCGGCGGCGAGCCCCATGCCGACCGGCGCGACGGCGCCGTCGCTGGCGGCATCGACCGCCACGGCGCCGGCGCTGAAGAAGACGAGGGCGAAGGTTCCGAGCACTTCGGACAGCAGGCTGGCGGCGATGGTCCGGCGATCGCCGAGCCAGTCGCGATCGATGGCGGCGCCGGTCACGGTCTGCCACAGGCTGGTCTGGGTCACGTTGGCGCACCCCTAACGCGGCGGCGGAGTATACGGGCGCGATGTGATCGGACCGCTGGGGTCAGCGAACCGACTGGTCGTACTCGGTGGCGATGTGCCCCTCGGCGACGAGGCGGTCGTACTCCTCGTCGGAGACGCCCAACAGCTCGCGGTAGACGTAGTCGTTGTCCTGGCCGAGGGCGACGGGGGGACGGCGGATACCGCCCTCGGAGGCGGGCAGGCGGTAGAGGGGTCCGGGGTAGACGTACTCGCCGATGTCGTCCTCGAGCTCGCAGGGCTCGTAGAGCGTGTGATCCTGCACGTGGGGGTCATCAAGCACGCGCCAGGAGTGCAGGACGGGAGCGGCCGCGACGCCGGCGGCCTGCAGGCGCTGGAACAGCACCTCGTCCTCGAAGCCGGACGTCCATTGGGCCAGCTTCTCATCGAGGAAGTCCTGCCTGGCGGCGCGGCCTTTGCCCGTCGCGAGTTCGGGGTCCGCGGCCCAGTCGGGGTCGCCCATGACGGTGCGGAGCGCCTCCCACGCCTCGTCCGTGGTGACGGTGACGGCAATCCAGCAATCGTCGCCTTCGCCACCGTGGTCGGCCGGGAGGCAGGGGTAGACGCCACACGGGGCGACGCCATCGGCGGCGTAGATGGACCGGTTCCCGACGGCGCGCTGGACGTTGCCGGTGAGGGCGTAATCGACGTACGACTGGGCGAACATGGCGGCGGCGTTCTCCGCCTGGGCGAGCTCGATGAACTGCCCCTCGCCGGTGTTGTTGCGGTGCCACAGCGCGAGGAGGATGGCGAGCGCCATCTGCGTGCCGCTGACGTAGTCGGCGGCGAAGACGCCGATCACGGGGTCCTCGCCCTCGTAGCCGCGCAGCATACTGTGTCCCATGACGCTTTCGAGGTGCAGGCCCAGCGTGCGAGCATGGGAGTACTCGCCGGTGAGGCCGTAGCCGGAGGCGCGCAGGAAGATGATGTCGTCGCGCTGCTCGCGCAGCCACTCGTAGGTGATGCCGAGCTTCTCCATGGTGCCGGTAGTGCTGTTCTCGAGGACGGCGTCGCACTGCGCGACAACGCGCCCGAGAATCTCGCGGCCCTCGGGGCGGCGCAGGTCGACGGTGAAGCTGCGCTTGTTGCGGAACATGCCGACGAAGAGGGAGCAGTAGTTCCAGGAGCGGCGACCGGGATCGTTGTTGGGAAAGCAGATCGTGCTGGGGTAGACCTTGACCTCCTCGGGGGTGGGGTGGGCGCGCGACCCGCGCGTGAGGGGCTGCCAGACGTACTGGTTCTCGGCCTTGACCACCTCGGCGCCGAGGTCGCCGAGGATGGCCGTCGAGAAGGAGCCGGCCCACACGCCGGTGAGGTCGAGGACGCGCACGCCTTCCAGGGGCAGGGGAACGCTCACGGCCCGCACCGTACGCCCCGGCGACGGGGTGCGCGAGCCCTCCGGGGCTCAGAGGAGGGCATCGGCGAGCGCGCTGAAGTCGGGGACGGTGAGGTCGGGCTGGAGGGGGGAGTCCTCGTAGGGCAGGCCCTGGCGGTTCACGAAGGCGGCGCGGAAGCCGCAGGCGCGCGCGCCGAGCACGTCGAAGGAGTTGGCGGAGACCATGAGGCACTCGGCCGGTTCGAGGCCGAGCCTCGTGGCGGCGTGGCGGTAGACGGCGGGATGGGGCTTGAAGGCGCCGACCTCGGCGACGGAGATGATGGCGTCGAAGTCCCAGCCGATGCGGTTCACGGCGAGGTGCTCGAGGAAGTGGGGGTTCCCGTTGGAGAGCGCGACGAGGTCGTAGCGCGCGGTGAGCCGGTGGAGGGCGGGGAGGACCTCGGGATAGGGGTTCAGGTCCTGCCAGAAGGCCATGATCTCGTCGTCCTCACCGAAGTCGAAGTCGATGCGGTTGAGCCGGAGGACGTAGCGGAGGGCTCGCCGGCAGGTTTCGAGGTAGCCGCTGTGGCCGAGCAGGAGGATGTTTTCCTGGTACTGCTCGATGCGCTGGCGGGCGCGCCACTGCGCCCAGAACGCCGCGGGGTCGACGTCGAGGCCGCGTTCGCCGAACCAGCGCCCGAGCGGCGGCTCGAGGCTGCCGCCGAGGTCGAGCACGGTGCCGAACAGGTCGAAGGTGAGGGCGCGGACGCCGTCGAGGGCGGTCATGGGGCGGGAGGATAGCCGGTCGGGGCGCCGAGGGGCTGGATGGTTCGACAACAGCGCGGAAAACCTCCACGATCGGCCCTGACCCGCGACCATCCGGTCGCCGGTGGGAGCTACGTATGAAGTTCGGCGTCTTCTTCGAGATATCGGTGCCGCGTCCGTGGGGGCCGGAGACCGAGTACACGGTCTACCAGAACTGCCTGGAGCAGGCGCGGCTCGCGGACGAGCTGGGGTTCGACCAGGCGTGGGCGGTGGAGCACCACTTCCTCGAGGAGTACTCGCACTGCTCGGCGCCGGAGATCTTCCTGACGGCGATCGCGATGCAGACGAAGCAGATCCGGGTAGGTCACGGGATCGTGACCTGCGTCCCGGAGCTGAACAGCCCCATCCGCGCAGCCGAGCGTGGCGCCGTGCTCGACCTGGTGTCGGGCGGGCGGCTGGAGTTCGGCACGGGCCGCTCGGCGACGTGGACCGAGCTGGGCGGGTTCGGCGCGAACCCGGACGAGACGAAGAAGACGTGGGACGAGTACGTGCGCGTTATCCCGAAGATGTGGACGCAGGAGCGCTTCAGCTGGCAGGGGCGGGCGTTCTCGATGCCGGAGCGCACGGTCCTCCCGAAGCCGTACCAGAAGCCGCACCCGCCGATGTGGGTGGCGGTGACGAGCGTGGGCACGGAGATCGACGCGGCGGAGCGCGGCCTCGGCAGCCTCGGGCTCTCCTTCGGGGGCGTGGGCGAGCAGGCGCGGAAGATCGCGGGCTACCGCAAGCGCATCCAGTCGTGCGACCCGGTGGGCGGGTTCGTGAACGAGCAGGTGAACACGGTCAGCTTCCTCTACTGCCACGAGGACGACGAGAAGGGCATCACGACGGGCCAGCGCATGGCGGGCACGTTCAACTACCTCTCCGAGCAGACGCTGGCGACGCGGCAGGCGTACCCGACGCCGTCGTACCTCTCGCCGGGGCTGCTGTACCAGCTCCGGCAGGAGTCGACGAGCGGGCCGGAGGGGCGCGTGCCCGAAGGGCTCACGATCGGGGACCCGCACCGCGTGGCGCAGGCCGTGGCGCGCTGGGAAGAGGCGGGCGTCGACCGCATCAACTTCCTGCTGAACGTCCACGAGATGGTCCCGCAGGAGGACGTGCTGGCCTCAATGCGGCTCTTCGCGAAGGAAGTGATGCCGCAGTTCCAGCGCGACGAGGCGCCGGAGCCCGCCGGGGCGACGGCGGCGGGCGGCGCCTGATGCCACTGACGGGAACGCGCGACCTCTCGACCATCGCCGATACCGCCCCGCTCCTCACCAGCCTCGATACCGAGGAGTGGGAACTGAAGGGGGCGCAGCACCTCCAGCTCCACTACGAGCTCGGGGGCGACCGCGAGGCCCTGCTGCCTCCCGCCCTGCACCCCAGCATCCCCCCGACGCTGCTGGTGAACGTGACGCACGCGCCCGACAGCGAGGTGGGGGCGTTCACGTTCGCGACGGTGCGGGTCGGGTGCCGAGCGGGTGCGCGTCCGCGCGGCCTGCTGGTGAAGGGCTACTGCGACTCGGCGGCGGCGGCGGGCGTCCTGCGCGAGCGCTGGGGCCTGCCCCTCGATGTCGCGGACGTGCGGCTCGACCCGAGCTACGCACGCGCAACGACGAGCGTGACGCTCGACGGCGCGACCATCCTCGCGGGGGAGCTGGTCGACCCGCAGCCGATCACGGGCGCGGACGTGCAGTACATGGCGACGCTCGCGCTCGCGCGCGTGGCCCGGGACGGCGAGGAGACGCTGCTCATCCAGGTCGATCCCGACTACACCTTCGACCGCGCCCAGCGCGGACGTGCGCGGCTCACGGCCTTCGATGCGGAGGCGTGGAATCTTCCGGGCGCGAGCGCGGCGCACCCCATCTCCGCCTCGCTGACGACGGTCGACATGACGCTGCCGCGGCTGCGCTACCTGATCCACCCGGATCGGGACCCGCTGAAGGCGGTCGAGCGTCTGCCCGAGCCACAGCCGGCCTGAGACTGTGGCGGGGGTCGCCAAGGAAGGGCTCCACGGGGTATAGTCTTAGTGGTTGGGGAAGGCAATGACCACTAACGAGAAGCTCGACAGGAAGCGACTGGAAGAGTTGGCGCTGAGCGCCAAGAACATCGAGGACTTTCCGGTCGAAGTCGGTCCCGACGGCGTCGAGCGCCTCTTCGGAAAGACGCTGGAAGAGCACAAGGCCCTGATGCGGGAGCCCACTCCCGACGACATGGAGTGGGCCGAGAAGGCCGCCGCCGAATACGTCGCGCGGTACGGTGAGTAACGCCACTGTCACTCTGAGCGACGAAGCTCAACAACAAGCCCTCCAACTCCAGCGGCAAGTGCCAACGCTCGCCGAAGCGCTCCTATCCATCCGCTGGGCCCTGGCCGACAACCCGAGACTTGGCGAGAGGGTCTCCAACGAAGGGTTTTATTCCTTCCGCAGAGATCCGGCTCCTGGCAGCCCGGGCGTACGCGTCACCTACACATACCGCCCTGGCGAGGTCGTCATCGTGGCGGTTGAGTTGACTGGCTAGCGGCGGGCACACCGACTCCGTGAGAAGCGGCATTTGGCCGATCGGCGACGGCGGTCAAGCGTCTGCCCGAGCCACAGCCAGCCCAGGGGCGCTTGCAGCGATCTACTCTTGCCGCGCTATACTGACGGGACGCCGCCACGCGAGGTCTGCCGTGACAACCGAAGAAACGAAGGTGCAGCCCGAGGATCTCCTGGACCGCGATCTCGACAGCCTGATCGAGGTCGGGCCCGACGGCGTCGAGCGCCTCTTCGGAAAGACGCTGGAAGAAATCAAGGCGCTCAAGCAAGAGCCCACGGCTGAACTTCTGGAGTGGGCCGACAAGGCAATCGCGGAGCACAACGCGCGCCACGGTGAGTAGAGCGACCGTTACCCGCACAGCTGTGGCAAGGGAACAGGCGCGGAGACTCCAGCAGCAAGCCCCAACCTTCTCCGAGGCTCTTCTCTCCGTTGAGTGGATGCTGGCTCAGGACCCACTCAGCGGGGACAGGGCGAGTGAGCCGGGAACCTACGCCTACGAGCAAAAGCCAGCCCCAGGGAGGCCGGGTATACGTGTGACCTACCGGTATCGCCCCGGCGAAGTTGTCGTCGTCGCGGTGGAACTAGCTGGCTAACCCCGGCCGAAGAGCTTGGAGCCGAGCCAGCGGATGGGGTCGAAGTAGCGGTCGGCGACGCGCTCCTTCAGGGGGATGATGGCGTTGTCCGTGATGTGGATCTCTTCCGGACAGACCTCGGTGCAGCACTTCGTGATGTTGCAGTAGCCCACGCCGGCATCCTTGCGAGCCAGCTCGAGCCGGTCCTCGGTGTCGAGGGGGTGCATCTCGAGCTCGGCGAGGCGCACGAAGAAGCGCGGGCCGGCGAAGTCGGGCTTGTTCTCGGGGTGATCGCGGATGACGTGGCAGACGTCCTGGCAGAGGAAGCACTCGATGCACTTGCGGAACTCCTGCCCGCGCTCGATGTCTTCCTGCATCATCCGGTAGGTGCCGTCGGCCTCGGGGGGGCGCGGCTTGAAGGCGGGGATGTTCTTCGCGACCTCGTAGTTGAAGGAAACGTCTGTGACGAGGTCCCGGATGAGCGGCCACGTCTTCATGGGGGCGACGGTGATCTGCTCGCCGGGCTCGAAGAGGTTCATGCGGGTCATGCACATGAGGCGGGGTTCGCCGTTGATCTCGGCGCTGCAGGAGCCGCACTTGCCGGCCTTGCAGTTCCAGCGGACGGCCAGATCGGGGGCCTGCGTGGCCTGGATGCGGTGAATGACATCGAGGACGACCTGGCCCTCCTCGACTTCGACCGAGTAGTCCTGCCAGTCGCCGCTCTCGGCATCGCCGCGGAACACGCGCATATTCGCCGTTTCGCTCATGGTTACTCCTCGAACAGCTCCTGGAGCTCGGCGGGCATCTCGGGAAGGGGCGAGGTGGTGACCTCCATCTCCCCGTCCGCGCCCTGGCGGATGACGACGTTCTTCGTGCCCCACTCGGCATCGTTCGGGCCGGGGTAGTCGTCGCGGGTGTGACCGCCGCGGCTCTCCTGGCGGACGTTGGCGGCGCGCGCCGTCGCCTCGGAGACGGTCAGCAGCGCCTGCAGGTCGATGGCCAGGTGCCAGCCGGGGTTGTACTGCTGGTGGCCGTACACGCCGACGTTGGCGGCGCGGGCCTTGTAGCCGTCGATGCGCTCGCGCGCCTCGGTCAGCTCCGACTCCGTGCGGATGATGCCGACGAGGTTGTGCATGGTCTCCTGGAGGTCGCGCTGGATGTCGTAGGGACCCTCGGCGCCGTCGCGCTCGAAGGGGGCGCGCATCTCCGCGACGATCTCCTCGACCTGGGCGTCGTCGGCCTCGGGGACGGAGGCCTGGGCGGCCGCGTCCTCGGCGGCGCCCAGGCCGGCGCGGCGGCCGAAGACGACGAGGTCGGAGAGGGAGTTGCCGCCGAGGCGGTTGGCGCCGTGCATGCCGCCGGCGCACTCGCCCGCGGCGTAGAGCCCCGCGACGGTCGTGGCGGCGGTGTCGGCGTCGACGCGGATGCCGCCCATGATGTAGTGCATCGTGGGGCCGACTTCCATCGGCTGAGCGGTGATATCGACGTCGGCGAGCTGCTTGAACTGGTGATACATGCTCGGCAGGCGGCGGCGGATGTACTCGGTCGAACGCCGCGAGGCGATATCGAGGAAGACGCCGCCATGGGGGCTGCCGCGGCCCGCCTTCACCTCGGAGTTGATGGCGCGGGCGACCTCGTCGCGGGGGAGGAGGTCCGGGGTGCGGCGGTTGTTCTCCTTGTCCTCGTACCAGGCGTCCGCTTCCTCGATCGTGTCGGCGGTTTCGGCGGCGAAGAAGTCGGGGATGTAGTCGAACATGAAGCGCTCGCCGTCGCTGTTGCGCAGCGTGCCGCCGTCGCCGCGGACGCCCTCGGTGACGAGGATGCCGCGGACGCTCGGGGGCCAGACCATGCCGGTCGGGTGGAACTGGACGCACTCCATGTCGATCAGCTCGGCGCCCGCCCAGTAGGCGAGGGCGTGGCCGTCGCCGGTGTACTCCCACGAGTTGGAGGTGACGGCGAAGGCTTTGCCCGTGCCACCGGTGGCGAGCACGGTCGCCTTCGCGTTGAAGACGAGGAGGTTGCCGCTCTCGCGCCAGTAGGCGACGGCGCCGGTGACGCGGTCGCCGTCCTTGAGGAGGCGGGAGACAGTGCACTCCATGAACACGTCGATGCCCTTGTGGACGGCGTGCTGTTGGAGGGTGCGGATCAGCTCGAGGCCGGTGCGGTCGCCGACGTGGGCGAGGCGGGCGTAGCGATGCCCGCCGAAGTCGCGCTGGAGGATGCGGCCGTCCTGCGTACGGTCGAAGAGGGCGCCCCACTCCTCAAGCTCGTTGACGCGGTCGGGGGCTTCCTGGGCGTGGAGCTGGGCCATGCGCCAGTTGTTGAGCATCTTGCCGCCGCGCATGGTGTCGCGGAAGTGGACCCGCCAGTTGTCCTGGGGCCAGACGTTGCCGAGCGCGGCGGCGATGCCGCCCTCGGCCATGACGGTGTGGGCCTTGCCCAGCAGCGACTTGCAGATCAGGGCGGTGCGGGCGCCCCGCGCGGACGCCTCGATGGCGGAGCGCAGCCCGGCGCCTCCGGCCCCGATGACGATGACGTCGTAGTCGTGGCGTTCGTACTCAACCATCGTCTAGAAGTGGCTCCAGGTGTTCGGGTCGGTCATGTGGCCGTTCGCGACGAGGCGGATGTAGACATCGACGAGGACGATGACGAGCAGGCTCGACCAGGCCCAGAAGCGGTGATTCTCGTTCCAGATGCTGACGTAGTCCCAGACGCGCTTGCGGGCGCGGGTGAAGGCGGAGCAGCTGAAGCAGTTGAGCCCGCCACCCACGAAGTGGCGCAGCGAGTGGCAGGAGAAGGTGTACATCATCAGCAGGAAGGCGTTGACGAGGAGGAGCGCCGAGCCCACGCCGAAGCCCCAGCCCTCGCCGGGGACGTACATGCTGCGGATGGCGCCGATCCAGAGGAGCGGCACGAACACGAGGGCCACGTACATCACGTAGCGGTGCACGTTCTGCATGATGAGGGGGAAGGTCGACTCGCCCTTGTAGGTGGGGCCGACATCGCCGACGGCGCAGGCGGGCGGGCTGAGGAAGTAGGAGCGGTAGTAGGCGCGCCGGTAGTAGTAGCAGGTGGCGCGGAAGGGGACGGGCCCGATGAGGACGATGAAGCCCGGGGAGAGGTACCAGGCGCCCTCCCAGTCGGCGTTGATCATGGTGAGCCAGGTGGGCTCGAAGACAGGCGTGAGGAGGTGCGTGCCCTCGACCTCGTAGTGCCCCATGGGGCCGAAGTCCATGATGATGGAGACGGTGAGCCAGCCGAAGAAGAGCGAGAGACTGGCGAAGACGAGAG
Organism: Tepidiformaceae bacterium; assembly: GCA_965203115.1. Taxonomy (GTDB): domain Bacteria; phylum Chloroflexota; class Dehalococcoidia; order Tepidiformales; family Tepidiformaceae; genus UBA2991. Next base: position 1,991,560 of record OZ241859.1, read on the forward strand.
CCGGTTCGACCCACCACCGGTCTTCCCGGAGCGTGGTCAGAAATCCGCCTCGGAGGGGCGCGGCGACAGCCTGAGCCATGGTTACCCTCGGAAGTATCAGGCCACTGAAACGGGCCTCCGGCATCCTACCGCCGGCCCCAATAGCGGGCAACGGACTGGTGGCCGGTGGTCGGTGGTGGGTGACTCCGTGGCCGGTGACGCCGATGAAACGCACGAGCCCTTCGTCCCTGGCTTCAACGGCCGCTTCGAGCGCGCCGCCGGGCCCGAGCGCCGTCTGCCACTCCCCGGGTCGCAGCGTCGCCGCCACAGCGCTCGCTGGTAGCCTGCTCCTGCGCGGAGGACTCACCTGATGACGGACGCAGTTGGCGTCGATGGATGCCAGGGAGGCTGGATATTCGTCGTCCTGCACGCGGGTCGCTTCGAACGGGCGGACTTCTTCGCCGAGTCGAAACGGGCGTGAACGCCACGGGCGACGCAAAGGCGATCCTGGCCCTCGAGGCCGACTCTTCCAGCTCCAGTACCTGCGCCAGGCGCAGCAACCGGAGCGTGACGAGCAACAGCCTGAGCAGAGTCCACACGGATCAACCTCCGCGCAGAGGGTGACCTCAGGCGGTCATCGCGCAAGTGCACGCAACCGTCGTGACCTCCCGAGAAGCCTGTCCCATAACGCGAGGTCAGTCGGTTAATCCGGACCAGCAGACTGTCTGGGCGCTAGAAGTCCAGTCGACGCCCTTCCGGGCTTGACGAGATCCGAACACTCTCCGTACGAGTTCCACTCAAGTGGGAGTGCCGCGGCCACTGCGGAGCAGCTGTCCGGGAGTAGCGCCCGTGCAGACGCCGTCGGCGAACGTGACACCACCGTTGACCATGATCCAGCGATACCCCTCAGCCCGCTGCACGCGGCGCCACGCGCCCGCCGGCTGATCGTCGAGCCTTTCCTTCGGGAGGATCTTCAGCTCCTCCAAGTCGTAGATCACAATGTCCGCAGCAGCACCCTCTCGGAGCCATCCCCGATCCTTGAAGCCGACCAGGTTCGCGGGGAGAGTGCTGAGCCGCCAGTGGGCCTGCTCAAGGTCCATCACTTCGTGATCGCGGACGAGTCTCGCGAGGAGGTACGTGGGGTAGGCACCAAGCGTGAGAAACTTGGTGTGAGCGCCGCCGTCGGATACGCCCGGTACGGTGAACGGCGACGTCAGGACCTCCTCGGCCGCTTCGACGTTCATCTCAGGGACGGGCGTCTGGAAAAGCGTGCGCAGGTTGTCGGCGACCGCGATATCGAGCATCGCGTCAATCGTGTGTTTGTTGTCCCTCTCGACGATCTCACGGACGCTCAGCCCTTCGTAGGGCTTCAGCGACGGTTCGAGAACCTCCGCCACGACCAGATCGTTCATCAGGGAGCTCGCCGATCCAGTAACGACTGAGCCGGGCCCCTCACCGCTATCGAACTCCTCCTTGAGCGCGCGCCGCCGCTCTGGGTCGGCAAGCTTCTCCCGGCGCTCCTCAACCGTTCCCAGCGTTGCCTCTCGCCAAACCAGGCTCGTGTCGAAGCCGTTGAAGTGCTCGAAGGTGAAGTCAGACGCGACAGGCACACTGAGGGCCTGTCCGAGGACGCGATTGCCTCTTGCGTTCGCCGCGTTGAGCCACTCGATCGTCTCCCGGTAATTCCCCACCGCGTTGCCCTGCTGGTCCGTAAAGAACTCGACCACGTTGTGGAGCACGGGCCGTCCGCTGATCTCAGCGAGCTTTTCGTGCCTCGCCCAAGTCTCCGCGAATGGGCGGTTCGCCCCGTGGCCGTTGATCTGCGTCAACCCCGTGCGGCGCCTCGCTAACACCTCCGAGAAGCCATGCGCTTGCTCCACCGACATGAGGTCGGAGAGCATTGATGTGCCGTCGTAGTCGCGCTGACCGCTGTCATTCCCTGCCCACTGTGCAGACCACCCGCAGGCTCCCGCCTCCAGTGCCTCGTCGAGAAGGACGCACATCTGCTCGATCTCGTCGTCCGTCGCCGTTCGCCCTTTCCCAGCCTCCAGTCCCATGACCCACATCATGAGCGGCGAAACGCCGCAGTAGCTCGTGACGTTCACGCCCTTCGCCTGGCGATCGAGGCTGTCGAGGTATTCGGGGAAGGTGACCCAGTCCCACGGCATCCCCGCCTGGAGGGCCTCGAGCTCGATGGCCTCCGTTCGGGAGAGCATGAGCATTGCCCGGTCACGCATCTCGGGCCTCACCGGCGCAAAGCTGAATCCACAGTTCCCCACCACGGCTGAGGTGATGCCGTGCCAGCCCGACATCGTGCAGTAGGGATCCCAGAAGATCTGGCCGTCGTAGTGGGTGTGCACGTCCACGAAGCCGGGGGCGACGATTAGCCCGCTGGCGTCGATCACCTCGTCACCCTCATGGGGCTGCAGCCGGCCGATGTACGCCACCCGACCACCCTTAATCCCTATGTCTGCGGTGAATCGCGGTGTGCGGAGGCCGTCGATGATGGTGCCGCCGGTGATGACGGTTTCGAACTCTGCCATGGCACTCCCTCATTTCAGCGCCATGTCCGCAGCCCAAGCCCTCGGCGCGCATCGACTTCGATTCTGGGCGGGCCGTTGGGCGCAGCATAGCACCACGCGCTGAGCACTGAGCAGCATCCGTGTGCGACGCCGAGATCGAGCCTCCCGGGGGGTGTCTCAGAACGTGGTAGCTCAGCGCGGATGGGTTTCTCAGACAGCACACGTTGGACACCGAGCAAGGAGAGAAGGGATAGTCCCGGCTCGTCCCTTAGAGCAGAAGCTACCAGCGCCGAGGTGACGATCCTTTTCCTCTTTCGACGCTCAGTAGGAGACCGCCCCCCAGATGCGCGGCGGCTGCTTCGATCGTCGAGATCGGCACGTGTCACGGTGTATCCGCCAGGCCAGATGCCTACGAGGGCTATCATCGACAGCGCTCTTGGCAAGGAGGTCCAAACGATGCCCACGGCCGACATCGGCGGCTGGCAGATCAACTACACGGACACCGGCTCCGGTTATCCCGTGCTCTTCATCCACGGTGGCTTCGGTGGTACCTCCGTTGCTCTCGCCCCGCCCATCCGGGAGGCCGTCGACCAGGTCCGCTTGATTGAGTACGACCGGCGCAACTGCGGCCGAAGCGAGATTCGCGACGAGGTCTACACCCAGGACGACCTCGGTGACGAAGCGGCCGCGCTCCTCGCGTATCTCGGCGTCGACGAGGCGGTCATCGTCGGCAGTTCGATGGGCGGGACGATCGCCCAGACCTTAGCGCTTCGTCATCCGGGGCGAATTGCCGCCCTCGCCCTGGTCAACACCAGCGCCCACATGAAGGACGCTCCCTTCTATGCGCCCATCGCCAAGATGGTAGAGCTCGCTTCGCGCGAGGGCAGCGATGCGGTCTTCGAGCGCCGCCGGGAGAGTATCTACAACATTCAGTTGCCGAACGTGCGCCACCCGGGTGCGACCGAGACCGATCGCGGCGAGATGCATGCGCGTCTCGACGCCCAGTTCAAGGTTATCCGTGAGACACCCGAGGAAGAGCTAAAGGCGTTCGCCCTGGGAGAGCTGTGCAACTGGCGCGCACACCTCGCCTTCGACACGAGTGAGGACCTCGGCCGCCTCGCCGAACATCGCGTTCTGGTCATACACGGCGATAGCGACAGCATCGTTCCGACTGAGCACGGAGTCGAGCTGGCGGAGGGGATCCCCGGCGCCGAGCTCGTCCTCGTGCCGGGCGGCGATCACGGCATCCTCCGGTGGCCCAAGGCCCGCGAAGCACTGCGCTCCTGGGTACATCAGAGGTCGGATGACCAAACCTGACTCCCCCGGCCAACGGGGGTCCGCCCACAGTTACTGAATCCGTGAGTAGGGGAGTGGGTTCAGAAAGAGCGTCTCCTCTTCCTTGAGGCAGGCGTGCCAGCGATCGACGGTGTCGCCCTCGATAGCGGCCTCTGCTGCTCGTGCCTCGACCAGCGCATCCTGACCCTTGGGGAGGACGAATGTGTCCTTGAGCTCGTCACGTCGCCCCAGAATCGATTGGACGCCCGTGATGAGCTGGATCGCGCCGCTGTTCTTCTCGACCTCACGAATGATGACGGCGAGATGCTTCTTCGCCTCCTCCTCCATGCCGAGGCGCATGCGCGCAATCCGCTGGAAGCACTTCCTCGGAGAGGCGCCAGATTCCGCGAGCGCTCGATCGATCCGTTCGTCAGGCGAGTAAGGCGAAGGCTCGCCGACACTGATGACCTCCGTGACGTCGACGCCCTGCAGCGCCTCGACGATCCAAGTGCTCCGGGATGACTCCTTCTCCAGCGATGCTCGCGCCCGTTCGTACGAGGCGAGACTGTCGAAGCGACTGAGGTGCATAACCTGCTGCGCCGGTCCACCGGCTTGGGACCATGCAGCGAACGGATCGAGGCCGTGCCGTTTCAGGAGCGGCATGGCCTTCTCCTCCATCACCTCGATGAACACGGGCATCACCGCAGGGGGTCGGAGGGTGACGAGGGTCTCGACGATGATGCTCACGGCGGCCTCCTGGCTCGGCCCGATTGGCTACAGCGACGGCTTCAGGCAATTCGCAGGGGGAGTGCCCGAAGAGCGCCGCCTCGCGGCGGGTAGCGTTGGCGGTGGGTGCGACTCTATGCCGAGCGAACCTCCCCATTTCGGAGAAGGCCCCCGGGCGTCGCACCCGTGCACTCCCCATCCTGGAACGTGACCTCGCCGTTGACGAGGATCCACTTGTACCCGTCGGCCTTCTGGACGCGACGCCACGCGCCCGCGGGTTGGTCGTCGAGCCGCTGCCGCTTCCCGATGCTGAGGTTGTCGAGGTCATAGATCACGATGTCCGCAGCGGCCCCTTCGCGCAGCCAGCCGCGGTCTTTGAAGCCGAGAACCTGGGCGGGGTACGCGCTGAGGCGCCAGTGCGCCTCCTCAAGGTCCATGACGTCGTTGTCACGCGCCAGCCGAGCGATGAGGTAGGTGGGGTACGACCCGAGGGTGAGGAACTTCGTATGAGCCCCGCCGTCGGATACACCCGGTATCGCGAAGGGCGAGCGGAGCACGAGCTTCGCTGCCTCCGCGTCCGGATCTGCGACGGGAGTGTGGAAGAGCGATTTGAGCTCATCAGCGACGGTGATGTCGAGCATCGCGTCGATCGTATGCTTCCCATCGAGCTCGGCGATCTCGCGGACACTCATCCCCTCGTAGTGTTTGAGCGAAGGGTTCTCGACTTCGGCGATGACGAGGTCGTCCATCGTCCCGGAGAACGTGACGGCAGGCGCATCGCCAGCGTCGAACTCCGCCTTCAGAGCCGCGCGGCGCTCGGGATCGGCCAGCTTGGCCGTGCGCTCCGGAACGGTGCCGAGCGTCGCCTCTCGCCAGATGGGGCTGCGGTCGAACAGGTTGAAGTCCTCGAACGTGAAGTCGGGGGCGACCGGGGCGGTCACGGCCTGCCCGAAGACTCGATTGCCGCGTGCGTTCGCGGCAGCCAGCCATTCGATCGTGTCCACGTAGTTGCCGTGCGCCTTGCCGTCGACGCCGGTGAAGAACTCGATGACGTTGTGGATCACCGGCCTGCCGCTGATCTCGGCGAGCTTCTCGTGTCGAGCCCACACATCAGCGTATGACTCGCCGGCGCCGTGTCCGTTGATCTGAGTCATGCCCTGCCCTCGCCGGGCAAGGACTTCGCACAGTGCGTGCGCCTGTTCAACGGACATCAGGTCGGACAGCATGGCCGTCCCGTCGTAATCGCGCTGGCCGCTATCTTGGCCAGCCCACTGCGCTGACCAACCGACCGCGCCGGCGTCCAGGGCCTCATCCAACAACGCGCACATCTTCGTGATCTCATCCGCCGAAGCCGTGCGGCTCTTGCCTGCCTCCAGCCCCATGGTCGACATCATGAGCGGCGAGACGCCGCAGTAGCTGGCGACGTTCACACCCTTCGGTTTGCCCTCGAGACTGTCCATGTACTCGGGGAAGGTCACCCAGTCCCAGGGCATGCCGGCCTGGAGGGCCTCGAGCTCGATCGCCTCGGTCCGCGAGAGCATCAGCATCGCCCGGTCGCGCATCTCCGGCTCGACGGGCGCGAAGCTGAATCCGCAGTTCCCCACCACCACGGAGGTGATGCCGTGCCAGGCCGACATCGTGCAGTAGGGATCCCAGAACACCTGTCCGTCGTAGTGGGTGTGCATGTCCACGAAGCCGGGGGCGACGATGAAACCATCAGCGTCGATCACGTTGTCGCCGTCGCTCGCGCTCAGTCGGCCCATGTAGGCGATGCGGCCGTCCTTAATGCCGATGTCACCGGTGTAACGCGGCGTGCGCAAACCGTCGATTATGGCGCCGCCTCGGATCACAGTGTCGAATTCTGCCATTGCCTCTCTCCTTCGCTCGGGGCTTGCCCGGGGCTCGTTAGCTGTCGAGGGTCGTTGTCCCGATTATTCCATTCTGTCGCCCGTGGTGCGCGGCCTTGCTCGCGCTCCCCGGGGCGGGGCTCGAGGGCGATCTTCGCTGCTCGGCTTCGCGCCGGCCGCGCCTCACCCCGCCCAATGCTAGGCCTCCTCCGCCGGCCAGGATGTGAGCTGCATGCAGTTCCCATCCGGATCGCACATCACCGCCACCTTGATCCGCCCCTCGTACTCGACAGGCTCGGACTTGAAGCTCACACCCTCGCGCTTGAGACGGCGATACTCGTCGTCGAACGAGCCCGAGCGAAGGGACATCGAGAAGCCACCGGTGTCGGTGAAGCGCAACGGGTTCTTCTTGAATCCGTCAGGCGCCTCGAAGGCGAATAGTTCGAGATCGAATCCACCCAGGCGTACGAAAGCGACGTCCCCCTCAGCGGTCGGAATCCCGAATATCTTCTCGATGGCGGGCCCTCGGATGTGGAGCCTCTCCCGGTACTCCTCGAATCCCAGGAGGCGTGTGTAAAAGTCGATCGCCTGATCGAGGTTGCTGACGCTGATCGACGTTGCTCCGACCGCCTCGATCGTCAATTGTCCGTCCTTTGGCCGTAGCCCTGCTCATCGACTCACCGAGGTGCGCTCGAACCGCCCTCGGACAACCGGCGCGTTTGGCTCTCGCTGCCCTCCCGCCTGAGACTGATGCGGTGCAGTGGATCGTCTTTTGGTCGACGCAGGATGACGCACCAGGTGCGTCATCCTGCACTCGATAGGCTTAGAGGCTGGGCCGACCGCTGAACGTCGAGTCGGACTGATCGATCCACGAGCGTTCGTCCACAGGCAGCCTCCATGGGTTGAATTCCATCTTGAGGTAGGGCCACTTGAGGAACCGGCCCGTCGCAGCCGCCATGAGAATGGTGCCCGCCCCCGACTCCGTCATGGCCAGGCGCTGGATATCCTTCATCGTGCTGATCGCCTCATCCCGATCAAGTGTGGCTGCCGCCTGATCGAAGAGGTCGTCCATACCCGGGTTGCTGTACTTCCCGAAGTTGATAGAGCCTGCCGTTGTATACGACCGCGCGAGTCGCTGCCGAGGGTCGGGGCTCGTCCACGCAGATACAGGCGTGAGGAAGGCTATCGGGTCCTCCCCGGTGAGATACGGCAGGATGCTCCCCCCGGGAATGCCCTTCACTTCGATCTTGTCCGTCCCCAGGTTCCCGTTCATCATCGCTGTGAACCACTCGGAGAGCCTCACGGCGTCCGGTTCGTTCGCGACAAGCTCGATGTTGTCTTCGAGATCTTCCCCGCCGCCAGCCTCCCAGAGCTGCCGCGCCTCCCGAAGCTCGTCGTCCTTGTTGAGCGCGTACCCGGGCTGCTGAAGGATCTCTTCTTCAGAGAGCGCCCAGTCGGTGAACGCCCACGGCAGAGGCCCCGTGATCCTTCCTTCCCCGGCGAAGTCCTGCTGTAGGACAAGCTGCCTGTCCAGGGCGAGGTAGAAAGCCTGCCGGATCAGCGGGTTGCTGAACGGGCCAATCTCCCAGCTGTAGATGAGTGCCCTATTCGCGTTCAGCGCGGGGACGTCCAGCCGCTCGATGTCGGAGTTCGCGTCCTGGATCGCCTGCATGAACTCCGGCGCGTAGGCCTGCCGTTGGAATCGCCCACCGATCCAGTCAACCTGCTTCTGCTCAAGCGCGATCCGCACAGCATTCACGTCAGCACCGACGTCGAGCAGGGCCAAGGCGTCGAAGTACTGCACTTCCTCGCCCGCTTGCCTAAGGTGCCAATTGGGATGGCGCTCAGCTATTCGACGGCCGTCTGGCACGAACTCGGTGAACATGTAACCGCCGGTGCCAACGATGCGGTCGGCGGAGATGACGTCAGGGTCGCTCTCGATCTGCTCAGCGACGCCCTGGTCCATAAAACCGGCAAACGCCAGAGACTCGAGCCACGTGCCTCGAGGTTGTTTCAGCGTAAACGAGATGGTCTCGTCGTTGACGTAGTCGAGGCTGTCTATGTGGGTGAAAACGGTGTTCGTAAGCGTGAAATCGTCGGCCACAGTGCCGTCCGCAAGTGTCCGAGTCAGCTGCCTATCCAGGTTCCAGCGCACGTCGTCCATCGTGAAGGGGCGCCCGTTGGTCGGGGGCTTGTCGTGCCAGACCACATTGTCACGCAATTCGAAGATGTAGGTGACAGCGTCGGGTTGCTCAGGAAGGTGACGCGCGAGGTCGCCTCTGAAGGTTGGCGCTGGGATGTCGTCGAAGCGGATGAGCCCGCTGTACGCGCTCCCTTCGACGCCGCCAGCGATCCCAGATACGCCGCGATGGATGTCGAGGGTGATGCCAACGAATGGTTCGCCCACCTGGCTGTAGTAGCTCCCGTCCGTGGGGACGGCGGAGGTATCCGGTGGCGCCTCCGTCGCTGTGGCTGTGGGCTGCGGTGTCTCTCCTGCCCGCGCTGTGGCTGTGGCTGTGGGCTGTGGTGTCTCTCCTGGCTCGCTTGTGGCCGTTGGATCCGGCGTCTCGCCTGGCTCACTTGTAGCGGTAGGCTCCTCTTCATCGTCGTCGCCGCAACCGACGAGACCTAAGCCGGCGGCTCCGATCCCGGCTATCGCGGATCCTTGAAGGAACCGCCGCCTACTGGTGCGCATACGCCGCGCTCGCCGAAAGTATCGATCCCAGTAATCACTCGCCATTGCGTCCCTCCTGGATCAGGCCGGTTTCCTCAACATGTGCCGGTGATGGCTCGCGAGGCCCTTTCCAGGCCCGGGACGCTGCATAGAGCCCCAAGGCCTGCTGCCAAACGAGCCCTCCGCGGTCTCGCTGCGTAACTCGTCGTGTCCTAGCCAGCGCCCTTAGCCCTGACCGTGGCGGATGAGCTTCCCGGGGGTGAGCCCGGTGCACTTGCCGTCCTCGAACGTCGTCTTGCCGTTCACCATGATCCATCGGTAGCCCTCGGCTTCACGCACGAGGCGCCACTCGTTGGCGGGGAAGTCGTAGGCTCGCCTCGTCTCCGTCCGCCGCAGCTTCTCGAAGTCGTAGACGATGATGTCTGCCGGTGAGCCCTCCTTGATCCAGCCCCGATCCTTGAACCCCGCAGCCATGGCGGGATAGGTGCTCAGCCGCCAGTGCGCTTCCTCCAGGTCCATGAGTTCGTTCTCGCGCACCAGAACCTCGATGTACTCCGTCGGGTATGCGCCCATCGTGATGAACTTTGTGTGGGCGCCACCGTCCGAGAGGCCCGGAAGGGCGAACGGCGAGTTCGCGATCTCCTTCATCGCCTTCATATCCATCCGTGCGGGCGGCGAGCCGAAGGTCGACCGCAGGTTGTCCGCCACGCCGATGTCCAGGAAGGCGTCGACAATGTGCTTGCCTTCGCGCTCGGCGATCTCGCGGATCGTAAACCCCTCGTACTGCTGCAGGGATGGTTCTTCCACGATCTCGACCCTGAGTTCCGCAATCCCGCTGCCTGAGATGATGCCCTTGTCCTCGGTTCCCGCGCCGGTGACGGGCCCCTTCCCGGCGTCGTACTCGGCTCTGAAGAGCGCTCGGCGCTCGGGGTCGTTAAGGTTTTCGATCTTCTCCTCTCTTGTTCCGAACAGGGCCTCTCGCCAAGAGGGGACATTGTCGAAGAGGCTCCACTCTTCGAGCTGGAACTCGAAGGCGATCGCCGTGGTGATCGCCTGCGCGAACACGCGGTTGCCCCGCCTATTCGCGTCCTCGATCCACGCCTTGGTCTCCTTGTATCCGGGGAGCGCAACACCGTGCTGATCGGTGAGCGCGGCGAGGGCGTTATAGACAATGGGACGCCCACTCGCCTCGGCGAGCCGATTGACCAGCTCCGGTGTCGCCCGGGCGCCGGAGACCTGGATGAATCCCTTGCGGACCTTGCCCAGAACCGAGGCAAGGGCGACCAGGTCGTCCTCGGACATCGTGTCGGTCGCCATGGGCGTCCCGTCGTAGTCTCGCTGGTTGCTGTCCTCGCCGGCGACTTGGGTGGAAAGGCCGCAGCCACCGGCCTCGATAGCCTCCTCGAGGAGCCTGCACATCTCTGCGCGCTCAGCGTCGGTTGCGGGGCGATTCTTCGCCTCCTCGAGCCCCATCACGTACATCAGAAGGGGATTCAGCCCCACGTAGCTAAGAAGATTGATGCCCTTGGGCGTGCGATCGATGCTGTCGAGGAACTCCGGGTACGACTCCCAGTCCCAGGGCATGCCCGCCTTCATGCTGGCCAGCGGAACAGCCTCGTTCCTCGTCATGGTGAGCATGGCTCGGTCCCGGTCCTCTGGCTTGACCGGCGCGAAGCCGAAGCCGCAGTTCCCGATCACCGCCGACGTCACACCGTGCCACCCGGAAATGGTGCACCAGGGGTCCCAATAGACCTGGGAGTCGTAGTGCGTGTGCAGATCGACGAAGCCCGGCGCCACGATCAGACCGCTGGCGTCAAGCACCCTCGCTCCTTCATGGCTGGAAATGCGACCAATGTAGGCGACGTTCCCGTCTTTGATACCGACGTCACCGGTGAAGCGGGGAGTCCTGAGGCCGTCGATGATGGTCCCCCCCTTGATAACAGTGTCAAACTCCGGCATGGCCTGGTGACCTCCGTCAGTCCCTTGCTCGTATGGTGCGAGGAATGACAAATTGCGTTTACCAGTTTGACGTTGCGTCGTCAAGTTCGGGCTCTGCGGTGCTCACCGCGAATCAGAGTCTGGACTAGTGCTCTGGCTTGGCTTCGCTAGCCCGAGCGGCGCGTGGGGTCAAAGCCATCGCGGATGCCATCGCCCACGAGGTTGAAGCCCAACACGGTCATGGTGATGGCGCCGCCGGCAGCCAAGCTCATCATTGGCTTGCTATCCAGAAACGCGCGGCCCTCGCTGACCATGTTCCCCCAGCTCGGGCCAGGGACACCGAGATTGAGGAAGGCCAGTCCCGACTCCGCAAGGATGTTCGTTCCGACCGCGATCGAGAAAATGATGACGATGGGCGCAACGATGTTCGGAAGAATGTGTCGCACCATCATCCGGAGGTCGCTGGCGCCGGTCGATCGCGCTGCCTCCATGTAGACCTCTCCTCTCACCGAGAGCGTTGCTGCGCGCACCACTCTCGCGGCGCTTACCGTTCCCAGGAATCCGAGCGCTATCACCGTAAGCGTGAGACTACGTTCACCGATCTGCGTGAACAGCAGCAGGATGACGATGCCTGGCATTGCGATGATCGAGTCCACAACGCGCTGTATCGCGATGTCGACGATTCCACCGAAATACCCTGAGACGATGCCGATGAGGGCGCCGACCGCGGTGCCCATTAACGCCGCGCCGAAGCCAACGATCAGCGCGATACGCGAGCCGTGGATCACGCGAGTCATGAGATCACGACTGAGGTTGTCAGTCCCAAGTGGGTGTGAGAGCGAGGGACCAGCGAGGATGGCCAACCGCCGAGCCGCGCTTGGCGAGTCGCTATCCGGGGACTCGACGTCGACCCAGACGACATCGTCCTTGCCATAAGGAGTCAACCCGGGGCCGAGAAGAGCGACGAGCCCCACCAGTACCACGAGCGCAGCACCGATCATGCCCAGCAGACCAACGCGTCGCGGAATCGATCGCAGGCCTGCGACCCAGGCCATGCGCTCGTCACGAAAGCCCAAGTCCCAGGTATCAGGGATCGCTGAACCACCCTGTCTCGAGCTCGGAGTTCTTGAGGGCGGCGTCCTATGCATCGGCTCAGCCCCAACCCGTTTCGCTTCGAGCGCCCACCGGGTCACGCACTGGAGCCGCTCACGCTCACTCGGGGGTCGATATAGAAGTAGCAAAGGTCGATGAGGAGGTTAATCGTCACGACGCCTACCGCTATCGCGACGACCAGAGTCTGCACCATCGGGAAGTCCCGCGATTGCACAGCGCCCACGATGGCTCGGCCCATCCCCGGGATGTTGAACATCGCTTCGAGAATCACCGACCCGTTGACAACCGCGAGAATCACGAACCCTAGAACCGTGATCGCCGGGATGAGCGCGTTCTTCACTGCGTGCCTCAGTATCAGGGTGCGCTCCTGCAAGCCCTTCGAGCGCGCCGTTCGGATGTAGTCATGACCGAGAACTTCGAGTAACTGCGATCTGATGTAGCGCATGAGGATGGCGCCGCTCGCCAGGCCGCCGGCAACGGCTGGGATCACAAAGAGCTCCAGGCTCCTGAGGGGATCGGCCCAGATGCCCGGGGTGCCCACCACATCGATCCTCCAGAAGTCGAAACGCAGAACGAGGAGGGTGAACATCGTTGCTATCCAGAACGATGGCGCGGCGAGCCCGATGATTGCGACGAAGCGCAAGAAGTGATCGACGAGCGATCCGGGTCTAACCGCAGAGATCACCCCCACGGGTAACGAGATGAGCACGGCGATCACAGCCGTCATCACGCCCAGTTGGAGGCTGTAGGGTAGCGCCCGGCCGACCTCGTCGAGCGTCGATCGACGGGTCACAAAAGACTTCCCCAGATCGCCACTGAGCAGATCTGAGATGTAGCGGACATACTGCTCGGGGATGGACTTGTCGAGGCCAAGCTCGGCGCGGGCGTCGGCGAGCGCTTCGTCTGCCGAGCGGCCATCGCCCACGCCCGTGAAGAAGCGCAAGGCCACCTGCTCGGCGGCGTAGTCGCCCGGTAGAACGCGTAGCGCCAGGAACACCAGCGTCGCGACGATCCACACCACCACCAGGTTCAGGAGCAAGCGGCGGACGATGTAGCCTCGCATGGCTCACGTCCGTCCTGAGCGTCGAGGGCGGTCTTTCGCCAGGAGGCGGCGTGCGCTCGCCGACGCACAGGCGCCGAAGCGCCGGGTTATCACCCCTTGGGGTGCTCTCCCTCGGAACGGTGTGTGTTCCGTTGGACCGGCTCCTCCCCTCGGACACTCAAGCACGTCGCCGCAACGAGCGAGCGCTCCGTTTACGAGGGGTGCCACTGTAGCAGGGAACTCATCGTTCTTGTCACTCGCCGAACGGCGGGACCTCGCTCGCGTCGACGGGGCCACCGCCTCGAGACACACAACGAGGGGTTATCGGCTCCCACGACTGGTCCTGGCGGGTTGCCACACTGCCAGCCGACTCGACGCCTCGGGTCTGCCTCTTCGCCGCTGGGCCGCGCGTGCTACTGCAGGGGCGAGTATGGGAGGGGCCGCAGTCGGTAAACGATCTCGTCTTCGAGAAGGGCGTGGAATCTCTCCGCCACCACCCCGCCCTCGAGCGCTCGCTCGGCGGCGTTCGCTTCGGGCAAGGCCCCCTCACCCTTCGGCAGGACGAATAGGTCTGTCACATCGCTCGTTCGTCCCGTGACCGCTTGGTAAGCGGTCACGAGGGAGATCGCGTTCGAGGCCTCCACGGCATCTACGATCCTCGCAAGAAGCCGGGCGACCTCCGGGCGATGGGGGAAGCGGGCTCGCGAGACCCTCTGGATGTACGTCAAGGGCGCGTCGCCCTCGCGGACTCGCGCCTGCTTGAGCCGCGCGTCGGTGGCGTACGCCGTGGTTTCGCCAAGCACGATGGACTCGGTCACAGACACCTCCCGAGCGTGGTCCTCGACCATGGCGGCCACAGCGGCGTCCCCAGCCATGGACGCTCGAGCCCGCTCATACGCGGCGAGATCGTCAAATCGGTGGAGGTGCACCACCTGCTGGCCGGTCCCCCCGGCCCGACTCCACCCACCGAGCAGGTCAAACCCGTGCTCCGCATGGAGAGGCAACACGTCACTCGCGTACGTCTCAACGAAGCGATCCATGATGCCTATCGGTCGGACCGTCAGACTTGTTTCTACCACTACGGACAATTCACGCCTCACTCCCGGCCACATCGGGCACGTGGCGACTGCGACCCTGGACCGGCTGACCCAGGGCCGTGCCGAGTGGCCCGAGTGGCGACCATGATCTGTGACTCCTCGTGCTCGCTATCGCAGCAGTCGAACGCCTTACTGAAAGCAAGCGCTCTGCCCTGCCCGGCCATGACCAGAGACCTCGGAGCGCTGCAGTCAGCTCAAGCCGGCAGCTCACGAAGGGGCCCGCGATGATCCCTGAAGGAGGCCAAGGAGGTCGAAGAGAAGCCTGCACGTTCCTCTCCCCCGTGAGCAGAGACAGCTCCGCTCCTGGCGGCTTGTTCCAGCATCGTAATCGTTGGGCAAGCCAGTGGTGTCACCGCCTGGGGGCCTTTCTGGCCCCCGAGTGGGGCCCCGTGCGAATCAGCCGGCGTAAGGACGAACAAGCGCTCGGCCCCGACTCATTCTGGCCGGGATGAACGGATGCGCTCCTCAGCGCACGCGTAAGCAACCTGGTATCACGAGGCTGCGCTAGCCCCCGCCCTCACTGGAGGCGCGACAGCGCTGCAAGCGCAGCCCCGCCGGCCTTCATCGCAGTGGCCGTCCGTGGTCATGGCAGATTACCTCCATGCTAGTACGAACGGACACACGACACGGTAACACACGGCCCGCGGGTGAGGCAGGCGTCCTTGCTCACGGAGGCGCTAGCCACGCCATGCCCTCCACCGCAGCGCGCCTGTCCTCTGGGACCGCCAGACGTCGTATGTGCGTATGTGGAGGCGGGCGCCGCCGACACGACGCCGCTCGTCAGCACGCTGCTGCTCGACGGCCACAGCCTGCAAGTCGAAGTTGAGGAGGGTGGCGGCGGCGTCATCGAGCCCAAGGCTACGGGGTGAACAGCACCTCGAAGGCGGTACTGCCTACCGTCAAGTACGGCCTCCTCAAGGGGATTCGAACGGCTGCGCCCGGAAGTTCCAGGCTCGGGTCACTACTCCCAACGGGCCCAACGGCCGGGACATTCACGCTCAGAAGGCCAGCACGACGTGGAAGCTAGCGCAGCCCTTTTCGCACGAGCGCTAGACATGCCGATGTTCGCGCACCTTTGAGAAGCGGCGCTGCAGAACCGACAGAAGCCAATCCTGTCGAGTCTCGGTCCACTACCCGCCTCGCGGCGGCAATGCCGCTTCCCATGAGTAGCGCAGAGTTTGGTGCGGATTGGGAAACCGGGAAGTGATCGGTGGTCGGTGGAGAGGAAAGCTAGAATGCCGCCATGACGCAGACTGCCGAACCTGCCGCCTCCGACCTGAACCCGTACAACGCCGAGGTCATCGAGTGTCCGTACCCGATGTACGAGCGCATGCGCGAGCAGGGGGTGTATTACCTCGAATCGGCAGATGCCTGGATCGTGACGCGCTGGGAGGACGTGCAGTTCGTCCTGAAGCGGTCGGACCTGTTCTCGAACCTTCCCGCGGTCGACCCGCACGGGCTCACGCCGGAGCAGGCGCAGCTCGCACGCGAGACGGGGGCGCTGCCGGGCAGCGACCCGCCCGAGCACACGCACTACCGGCGGCTGGCCGGGCCGTGGCTCTCGAAGCGGGGGCTGGAGTCGTTCGAGCCGAACGTCTACGGGGTGATCGACGGGCTCATCGACCGCTTCATCGACGACGGCGAGGTGGAGCTGGCGAGCCAGTTCTCGACGCCGCTGACGGTGCTCGTGTTCGTCGAGCTGATGGGGATCCTCGACGAGGACATCCCGCAGGTGACGAGCTGGGTAGACGACACGATCGAGTCGATGGGCGCGGCCTTCGGGCTGGTCCCGAAGGAGCGGCTCGCCGAGCTCATCGCGAGCCGCGAGGCGTTCACCCGCTTCCTCCTGGACCTGGCCGAGGAGCGCCGCCGGAACCCCCGCAACGACATGCTGACGGCGCTCGTGACCGAGTCGATGAAGGGGTTCGGGGGGCGCACGCTCCACGAGCAGGAGCTGCAGGGGATGCTGGTGACGCTGCTGATGGGCGGCACGGAGACGACCCTGAACATGGTCGACAGCGGCATGTGGCTCCTGCTGGAACACCCCGGGACGATGGCCCGGGTCCGCGCGGACCACTCGCTCATTCCCAACTTCGTGGAGGAGGCACTGCGGATCGAGTCGCCGGTGCAGCAGCTCTCGCGGCGGGCGGTGGTCGACACCGAGATCGGGGGCGTGGCGGTGCCGGAGGGGGCGCGCATCTCCATCTTCTACGCAGCCGCCAACCGCGACCCTTCGCACTGGGACGACCCGGAGGCCTTCGACATCCACCGCGAGGAAGCGAAGCGGCACGTCGGCTTCGGGGCGGGGGTTCACTACTGCATCGGGGCGCCGCTGGCGCGGATGGAGGGGCGCATCGCCTTCGAGCGCCTGCTGACGCGCCTCGACAACATCCGCTACAGCCCGGGCAGGAACGACTTCCGGCACGGCCCGAACCACGTTATCCGGGGCTTCCGGGAGCTGTGGTTGGAGTTCGACAGGGCGTAAGGGGGAGTCATGAGCAAGAACCAGGACCGCCAGCGCCTGCGCGACCTGTTGCTCGAAGGTGCGGCATCACCACCGCTGCCTTTGTGTGCTACAATTTAGCTATGGCATCGACGAACGTTGGGAAGCAGGAAATCCCGGCTCGCGACCGGCTCGACATCCTCCTGTCAGGGGACCACGAGCGCATTGAGGCATCGGCCGCGGCAGAGCATCTTGGCGTGGTGGAGTGGATTCGCAGGACGCTCGTTGACGCCATCGAGGCGCGGGACGAACGGGTGACAGCCGACCCGCAGATCGAGCGAAGGCTGCTCGCCCTCGTTGAGGCGACCGGGCACTCATTCCCGACCGCGGACATCGAGGACATGCTGCGGGAGACCGAGGCTGGCCGCTGGATCCGCGGGTGATCTTCGTCGACACGAACATCCCGATGTATCTGGTCGGGGAACAGCATCCCAACAGGACTCGCATCGCAGGGCTCCTGGCGAGGCTTCTTCTCTCGGGAGAGCAACTCGTCACCGACGCGGAGGTCTACCAGGAGGTTCTCCATCGGTACGCAGCCCTTGGGCGGCTTGAGGCCGCGACGCTCGCATTCGAGTACCTGGACCGGCTCGTCTCGCAGGTCTTCCGCTTTGGCAGGGACGAAGTGCTTGAGGCCAGGCTGGTACTGGACTCCACGCCGGGCCTGTCCGCGCGCGATGCGATTCACCTCGCCGTGATGCGGCGTGCGGGGGTCAATCGCATCCTGAGCTTCGACCGCGGATTCGACGCCTTCCCGGAGGTAGAGCGGCTGAGCTAGCCGACCACCGCCAGGGCGTCGACCGCTGAGCCGCGGAGGGCGAAGGGGCCGGCGTGGTCAATGTGGACGTCGACGAGGGCGCCGATCCGGGCGGGGGCGTCGAGGTGGACGAGCTTGCCGGTGCGGGTTCGCCCGTAATGCTGGCCCTTCTTGCTGACGCCTTCGATGAGGATGGCCTGGGTCGTGCCGAGGAGGGTCGCGTTGATCTCGTGGGAGATGCGCTCCTCGGCGGCGTTCAGGCGCTGGAGGCGTTCCGCCTTCACGTCGGGGGGAACGTCGTCGGGCATCTTGCGGTAGGCGAGCGTGCCGGGGCGGGGGGAGTAGGCGGCGGTGTGAACCTTGTCGAAGCGCAAATCCTCGACCAGTGCGAGCGTCTCCTTGAAGTCGGCCTCGGTCTCGCCGGGGTAGCCGACGATCACGTCGGTGGTGATGCCGGCATCGGGCATGAGGGCGCGCACCTCGGCGACCTTCGCCAGGTACTCGGCCTTCGTGTAGCCGCGGCGCATCGAATCGAGGACGGCGTCGCTGCCGGACTGCACGGGCAGCGAGAAGCACTCCATGACCTTCGGCAGCTCCGCGACGGCCTCGAGGATGCGGGGCGTCATGTCCTTCGGGTAGGAGGTGAGGAAGCGGATGCGCGCGAGCCGCTCGATGGCGGAGAGCTCGCGCATCAGGTCGCCGAGGTCGGGCTGGTCGGCGAGGTCGTGGCCGTAGGCCTCGACCGTCTGGCCGAGCAGGGTCACCTCGCGCACGTCGTTGGCGGCGAGGTAGGCGACCTCGCGCACGATCTCGTCGACGGGGCGGCTGCGCTCACGGCCCCGGCGGAGGGGGACGATGCAGTAGGTGCAGAACTTGTCGCAGCCGTGGACGACCGGGACGTAGGCGGTGGGGCCATCGGGGACGGCGAAGGTGGAGGGCCAGAACTCACCGCCGAGGTCGTCGGCGGGCCCTTCGACCAGCTCCATGATCGGTTCGAACTGCTGCGGCCGGGCGAAAACGTCGACGAAGGGGAAGCGCTTCTCGAGATCGCGGGTCCGCTGGCCAACCATGCAGCCCATGACGGCGACCTTGAGGTCGGGGCGCTCCTCCTTGATGAGGCGGACGCGCCCGAGTTGCGAGTACGCGCGGTCCTCGGCGTGCTGGCGGACGCTGCAGGTGTTGATGACGACGATGTCGGCGCCGGCGGCCTCGGGGGCGGCTTCCATGCCGAGGCGGGTGAAGCCGGCGGCCAGCTTCTCGCTGTCCGCGACGTTCATCTGGCAGCCGACGGTCCAGAGGAAGTAGCGCTCGGTCATGTGTCGCTTCCAGTTCGAGTGGCGGAGGGGGAGGGATTCGAACCCTCGATCGACGTTTCCGCCGATAAGCGCTTAGCAGGCGCCCGCACTAGGCCTCTATGCGACCCCTCCGCAGGCATTGTAGGCACGGGATGGCTTGCGCCACATCCTGCGGACCGCCTTCACCCCGCGACCCGCGGCACGTCCTACACTTGCGGGATGGCGCCCGCGGTGGTCGTGGTCATCTTCACCGTGCTGGAGGGGCGGCTCTCCGTGCTCCTGATCGAGCGCGCGGCGGAGCCCTGCCAGGGGGAGTGGGCGCTGCCCGGGGGCCTGCTCCAACCGAACGAGACGCTCGACGGGGCGGCCAGCCGCAAGCTCCAGGACGAGACGGGCCTCACGGACGTGTTCCTGGAGCAGCTCTACAGCTTCGATGAGACGGACGAGGGGGACGCGGGCATCGTCGTGGCGTACTTCGCGCTGCTGCCGGCGGCGCAGGCGCGGCTGCGGCGCGATCTGGAGTGGCGTCCCGCCTGGCACGCGCTGCGCGACCTCGAAACGCTCGCGTTCGGGAACGAGGGCATCCTCGAATACGCGCGCGAGCGGCTGCGGAACAAGCTCGCCTACACGAACGTGGCCTACAGCTTCCTGCCCCGGCGCTTCACGCTGCGGGAGCTGCAGGGCGTTTACGAGGCGATCCTCGAGGAGCCGGTCGACAAGCGAAACTTCCGCCGGCGGATGGTCGGGCTGGGCATCGTCCGCGCGACCAACGAGACCCGCAAGGAGGGCGCCCACCGCCCCGCCCGCCTCTACGAGTTCTCTTGACGGGTGGTCGGTGATCGGTGGGCCGCAATCGGGTGCGTGCAGCCGACCTGGCGTGCTACCTCAATCCAGGGTTCCAAACGTGTCCCGTCCGGTGGCGCTATCGGTACGGATAGCGCGAAGGCCGCCACGTCGGCCTTGTAACACCGTCCCTCGGCGTGGCCACTTCATGGCGCATGCCCTACGACTGGCCGTCCGCGAGCCACATCGACTCGCGTCGCAGGGCATACCAGTTCAGCCAGTCGTCCGGGGATCGTGACCGCGACGGCGTCGGAGACGCCGGCTGCTCGATCCGTGGCTAGCGCGCGTTGGCTCTGTCGAAGAGGTCGACGACCTCTCGCGAGGGCGGCGGAGTCGCGAGGGTCACGACGACGGCGGTGACGCTCGCCAGGATGAAGCCAGGGGTGGCCGGCTGCATGTTCCACATCCCCGAAGGACCGCCATCGCTGAAGGCCCAGACGGAAGCCACCACCGTGCCCACGATGACCGAGGCGAGGGCGCCCTGGAAGTTGAAGCGCCTCCAGAACAGGGCGAGGATCGTGACGGGCCCGAAGGCGGCCCCCATCCCGCCCCAGGCGTACGCGACGAGATCCCCGATGGAGTCCGGAAAGGCGATGGCGACCACTATCCCGATGCCACCGATGACGACGAGCATCAGGCGCCCCAACCAGACGCGCCTGTTCTCGCTGAGCGCGTAGGCGACCCGCTTCAGGAACGGCATGTCGTCAGTGGCGACGGCGGAGGCGAGGAGCAGCTGCGAGTCGGCCGTGCTCATGACGGCGGCGATCACCGCGGTCAGCAGGAATCCCGTGACGGCGGGATGGAAGAAGACCTCGGAAACGACGAGGTAGATGCGCTCGGAGTCGTCGAGGTGGTGCAGCAGCTGGTCGTCGGCGAAGGCGTTGTGGGCGACCAGGCCAACCGTGAGGGCGAGGCCATAGACGGTGACAATCCAGATGAACGACATGTTGCGGCTGCGGACGATGTGGTCCTCGCGCTCCACCGCCATGAAGCGCTGGAGGATGCGCTGAGCCCCGAAGGCGCCGAAGGCCCAGCCTGCCGCGGAGAGGACAAGCACGGCCGTGATGGGCGAGCCATCGCTGCCGGTGAGGGGGTTGAAGAAGCCGTGCGCGGCGTCGGTCGTGTCGACGAACGGGCGGTCGGTGGTGCTCACGAGGTACGCGGCGATGAGGAGGAGGCTCACGACCATCAGCAGGGCCTGGAAGACATCCGTGCGCGAGACGGCCAGGAAGCCGCCGAGCAGGGTGTAGGAGGCCACGGTCACGAAGGTGAGCATGATGCCGGTGTTGGTTTCGATGCCGAACATGGTGTCGAGGAGCTTGGCCCCTCCGAGGAGCCCCGAGCTCACGTAGAAGACGACGAAGAGGATGGTGATCGCGCCGGTCGAAGCGCGCAGGATGCCGGTCGTGTCGCCAAAGCGGACCTCGAAGAACTCGGGGATGGTAAGGACGTCGTTCGCCTCGATCGTGTAGCGCCGGAGCCGCCTGGCGATAAAGGTCCAGCTGAGCCAGAGGCCGATGGCCGCGGCCGCCGGCACCCACAGTTCGACGAGGCCGCCCACGTAGGCGAGGGCGGGAAGCACGAGCATCGTCCAGGCGCTCGTCGTGGACGAGCCGCTGCTGAGGGCGGCGGTGAAGCTGCTCAGCCTTCGTCCGCCGAGCACGTAGTCGGACATGTCCTTCATGCGACGCGCGCCGACGATCGCAATGCCGATGAGCAAGGCGAAATAGACGGAGAAGACCCCGATTACCCAGGCGCTAGACACGGCGGCGCCAGTCTACGAAAGGTCCGGCGGCGAGGGCGCTCACGGGCGGAGCCGGGCCAGGCGGCACGGCGCGGCAGACCGTGGCCCAGACGGTGGTCTCGCAGGACCCGTCATCGGCCCGCGCGTGGCCGGGAACTCGAGGGAGCCCCCGGAGTCCGGTCAGGGCGCCTCCGGAACGTCGGGCTGGTCGTCGTAGTAGCGGGACATGAAGAGCAGCCCGTCGTAGCGAATGGCCCACGTATGCGCGTACAGGGTCTCCGAGGATCTAACGTTGGGGAAGATGTTGCTTATCCAGATCCCCTCCTCGGTGGCCGCTGCAAGCTCCTGGCCGACGGCAATATCCTTCAAGTCCCTGCCGACGAATCGAGGGGCAATGAACGCGGTGAGCAGAATGTCGTTCTCATCGGCCAGCGTCAGGGCCCACTGCCCCTCAAGACTCTCCTCGCTGCTGTAGAGGGCGACGGTGGCGTCCAATCCATTGCTCTTGTAGTACTCGATGGCCCTTTCCACGTATGCGATGGTCTCGCCCACCGGGTCTTCAATGCGCACGTAGTAGCCGGAGGCGAAGAGCATTCCATCACGACGCACGGCGTACCCAACCTTGGGGACTTCCTTCAACGTGACCGGGTGGGGCCACAGGTACTCCACCCAGACCCCCTCCTCGGTGGCCTCGGCCAACGCCTTCCCCAGTTCGTAGCCATCGGAACCGATGACGTCCTTGATGTCCGTCCCGATGAGTCCCGGCAACAGCGGGTGGATGTGGTAGATGTCGTTCGCGTCGGTGGCGAAGAGATACCACTCGCCCTCGAAGCTGGCGACGCTGTTGTAGTAGTTGAGCAGGGACTCCAGGCCGTCACGCTCGTATCGCTCGATGGCCGCGTGCACGTACTGAATGGTGTATTCCCTCGGGTCGGCTCCCCGCCATGCCGGGCGTCCGGTTTCGGGCTCGCCGGCGTAGTAGCCGGAGGCGAATATCAGCCCGTCGTGGCGGATGGCCCAGGTGACCTTTTGCTGTTCCTTCCGGGAGACGGGATGGGGCCACAGGTATTCCACCCACGCGCCTTCTTCGGTGGCCTGGGCAATCTCCTTCCCCAGTTCCTGCCCGTCGGAGCCGACCACATCCTTGATGTCCGTGCCGATGAGGTGGGGGAAGATGGGATGAGCCAGGTAGATGTCATCCGCTCCGATGAGGAACAGGTAGAACTGTCCCTCCAGGCTGTCCTGGCTGTTGTAGTGGGCGATGAGGGCCTCAAGGCCGTCCGCGTCGTACGTCGCGATGGCCCGGCTCACGTATTCCTTGACGGACTCCGCAACGTCTTCCACCAGGGCCGAATGGGTGGCCGCGAACAGCAGGCCGTCGTGAAGGACCGCCAACATTCGCCGTGGCTCTTCCTGTCTGGTGTCCGGGTTTATGCCCCGAAGCGTCGTCCAGGAGCCTTCCTCGGTAGCAAGTCCTGCCAACCGCGCGAAGCCGGAAAATGATGAGTCCGAGCCAACGTACTGGCCCTGGAGCGCGGGGAGCGCCTGGTAGACCAGCAAGATGTACTCGGCTGTGTCCAGGAGGATGAGCGCCCGCCCGCTCTCGGTGCCCGCCTCGGAACTGTAGAACTCAACGGTCGCGTCCAGGCCGTTCGCTTCGTAGTACGCAATGGCGCCTGTGACAAACGCTTGAGTCAGGTCTTCGTCGTTCAAGGCCACGGGTTCCGGCGTCGGTTCCGGGGTCGGCTCCGGGGTGGGGGTAGCCGTGGGCTCCGGGGCCTCAGTGGCCGCGGGTGTCGGCTCCGGGGTGGGGGTAGCCGTGGGCTCCGGGGCCTCGGTCGCGGTGGGCGTCGGCTCCGGAGCTGGGGTGGCCGTGGCCTCGGGGGCCTCAGTCGCAACGGGCGCCGGGGGAGGGTCGTCGCCGCCACAGGCAACTACAAAGGCTGCGACGGAAGCCACGATCAGGAACAAGACCAGTGCATTCCGGCCAGTTGCTCGCCGATCCTTCATTCCTGTACGACTCGACCACGGTTGCTTTCTTGCTCGGTTCACGAGGATCAGTCCTCCGGCAGTGCTCTAGCTGTGTACTGTTGACGTATGCGTATCATAGCCGTGTACCGCTGCCTATGAGCAAGATGCGCCGAACATCGCCGGGTCGACCCGCAATCCACTACGAACCCGATGAAAAGTGCCCGCCACTGCTGGGCCTGCTATCGGCACTTCAAATATTCATACCAAACACCATTAGCCTCATCATATTGGCGGCGCTTGTGGTGCGGGCATCCGACGAATCGGATGCCTATCTGTCGTGGGTGACGTTTACCGTGCTGGCGGTCACCGGAACAGGCATGATCCTGCAGTCCCTGCGACTGCGTCATGTGGGCTCGGGCCGCCTCATCGTCGCAAACTTCAACGTGCCGTTCCTGGCGGTGTGCGCCCTGGCGCTCTCCGTCGGCGGACCTGGTCTGCTGGCCAGCCTGGTGGTGGCTTCCACCCTGGTTCAGTCTGTCTTGACCCTCCGTCTCGCCTCCCTCCGCCGAATATTCACCCAGACGGTGAGCGGGGTGGTGGTGATGCTGGTGGCGGTTTCGGCCATGCCGTTCATCGTCAGCAAAGCGGTCACTCCGCCGGAAGGCGAGTCGACGCTGCTGTTCCTGGCGCCGGGGATGGTCGCCCTGGCCGCCGGGGTCCTGATATCCCTGCAGGACAAGCCGGTCTGGCGCATGTGGATTCTGACGGTCACCGTCGCCGTCGGTTTGCTCGTGGCCGTGCCCCTGGGCTTCTATGACACGTCCATCATTGCCGACACTCCATGGGTCAGCCTGCCCGACTACAGGTGGCCGGGGCTGGATCTGGTCGTGAACGCAGACTTCTGGGCCCTGCTTCCGGTCTTCGTCGTCGTGAATCTCACCGCCTTCATGAAGGCCGTGGGGGATCTCTCGGTCATTTACCGCGCCTCCTACCGGACCCAGTCCGCTGTCGACTTTCGAACGGTCCAGGGGGGGCTGAATGTCTACGGCGCGGGCACCCTTGTTTCCGGCCTCCTGGGAACCCTGCCTGTCGCCGCGCCGTGGGCGGCTACGGCGGTCTATATCGGCTTCACCGGCGTTGCAGCCAGGAGTGTCGGGCTTTATCTGGGCGTATTGACAATTGTCGTCGCTTTCTTTTCCAAGTTTCTTGCGGTATTGGTCGCAATTCCCAGCCCAGTGGTGAGCGCGGCGTACATCATCATCTTCGCCATGCTCTTTATCGAAGGGGCAAAGACCGTCTTTACGGGCCAGGTTGACCAGAAGAAGGCCACTATCACGGGTGTAGCCATGGTCCTTGGTTTGTCTGCAGGGGCCTTCAGCACTTTCTTCGAAGGGATCACCGGCCATCTGGTGGGGAATACCATTGTGATCGGGGGAATGGCGGCCATAGCCATGACACTCGTCACGGAACTTTCGAGTTTTCGCGCCAGGAAATTGGAGACCGAACTGTCCCAGTCTTCCCTCGCTGCGGTCGACGACTTCCTTTCCCAGTTCGCCGACAGTCATTCCTGGACCGAGGAGGGGGGAAACCGGCTGCGCCTGGTAGGAGAAGAGGCCATCGTGAGCCTCCTCGAAGAGGAGAGAGACGGTCCCGCCGAACAGAAGCGCAGCCTGGTTGCCACCATTCGGCCTGACAGCGGCGCCGCCGAGCTTGAGATCGTTGTCGCCTCGGACGACGCCATCCAGGGGAACATCGAGAATCGCATGGCGTATCTGGGCCAGGATCAGGCGTTGGAAGACGAGCAGGAATTGTCCGTCCGCATCCTGCGCCACTACGCTTCATCCGTACACCACCGCAAGTACTACGGGATAGACATTGTCAGCTGCCGCGTGGATCAGTAGCGCAGCTGACCGGGTGGTCGGTGGTCGGTGAGAGGATTCCCCAGTCTGGCTCGGCGTCAGGATTCGTTCGTGGGGTTCGCGAGGACCGTCACGCGACCTCAGACAGTCACCCAGATCGAGGAGACCCCCTGTGCTACGCTCTCGTACGGCGCTGTGAGGCTTGAGAACCGCCGGCGTTCACGGCGACTGCGCAAGTCTGCTCGGCCTCGAGGGAAACCATCCATGAAGACGATGACGGTCGATGACGGCCTCTACGGGGCGCTCAAGGCGGCCGCCGATCGTGAGGGCAGGCCGGTCCAGGATCTGGTGAAGGAAGCGCTCGTGTCGTGGCTCGCGGACACCGCGATGGACGACGCCGACCACGCGGCGATCGAGAAGGCCCGCGCCGAAGCCGCCGAGCTGGGCGGAACCGAGTTCGAGGCGTTCTTCGACGAACTCCTGGGGGACCGGAACTGATTGCCGGAGTCGTATCGGGTTGAGCTGGCGCCTGCCGCCCAGCGTCAGGTGCGAAGGCTTGCGCCCGAGGACGCGCGACGGGTTCGGGAGGCGCTCCGCAACCTGGTCGGCAACGCTCGTCCCACGGGAAGCGTGAAGCTGGCGGGGTTCGTCACGGTGTGGCGCGTCAGGGCCGGGCGCTTCCGAATCATCTACGAAGTCGATGACGGCGAGGGGCGGCTGATGGTGCTGCGCGTCGCGAGACGGGACGAGCGCACCTATCGAGATTTGTGATCACTTCCCTGCCGAGCGGAGAGGAGGCCAGTCCTCCCGGACGACCGCGTAGAGCACGTCGTCCACGTAATCGCCGTGGATCAGGCGGTTGCTGTGCAGCACGCCTTCGCGCTTCATCCCCACCTTGTCCATGACGCGCCACGAGGCCTCGTTGCGGATGTCGGCGTAGGCCTGGATGCGGACGAGGCCCATGGACTCGAAGGCGTGTTCGATGACCGCTCGCGCCGCCTCGGTGGCCAGTCCCCGGCCCCAGAGGGGCTGCGCGATGCTGTACCCCATCTCGCCGAGGCCGGGGCGACGAAGCCTGAGGTCGATGCCCCCCGAGACGCGCCCCTCGTGGACGATGGCCCAGACCGGGTTCGTCGCGGGGTCGGCGAGGATGGCCCTGGCCACGAACTCCTCGGCCATGCGCCGCGTGTAGGGCTCGGGAAGACCGAGGTAGCGGTTCCACTCGGGGTCGGAGGCGTAGACGAGCACGTCGTCGACGTCGCCGGAGCGGAAGGGGCGCAGGAGGAGGCGTTCGGTGCGGAGCTCGGGGAGGTCTTCCATCGATTGAGTATTCGGCATCGAGGGGCTTTACGCGAGGGCGGGGCGATGCTGCGGTATCCTTGAGGGTGAGGCGCCCGAGCCGTGCATCCCTACGTCGCCCAGTTCACCATGACCTTCATCACGATCCTGACGTGGGCGATCGTGGCGCGCTCGCTCATCAGCTGGCTGCCGATCGACCAGACGAGCACGATCTACCAGGTGCTGTTCCGCATCACGGAGCCCATCGTCGACCCCATCCGGCGGGTGATGCCGAACACGGGCATGCTGGACCTGAGCCCGCTCGCGGCGATCCTCGTGATGATCGTGCTGCAGCAGATGGTGATCCGGCTGGCCGCAGTCGGCTAGGGCCGGCGATCAGGCGGCGATCGCTTCCTTCGCGCGCTCCGCGACCCTGGCGAACGCATCGGGGCGGGTGACGGCCAGGTGGGCGAGCATCTTGCGGTCGAGCTCGATGCCGGACTTCTTCAGTCCGCTCATGAAGCGGGAGTAGCTGAGCCCCTCGCGGCGGGCGGCGGCGTTGATGCGGATGATCCAGAGGCGGCGGAAATCGCCCTTGCGGGCGCGGCGGTCCTCGTAGCTGTAGCGGAGGGCGTGCATGACGCTCTCGTTGGCGCGGCGGAACACGCGGTGGCGCTGGCCGTGGTGGCCCTTCGCCAGCGCCAGGATCTTCTTGTGGCGGCGGTGCGACGTGACACCGCGCTTGACTCGACTCATTTGAACGGGCTCCTTCGTGAAACCCGGCGCGCCGGCCGGGTGAGCGGGGTTACTCGACGAGCATCCGGCGGATGGTCCGCGACTGCGAGGCGGAGACGGGAACGGTGCGGCCGTACTTCACGCGGACGGGCTTTCGCTTCTTCCGGCGGAACTTGTTACGGCTGCCGTACATCCGCATGATCTTGCCGCCGCCGGTTACGCGAAAGCGCGAGGCGGCGCCCTTGTGGGTCTTGATCTTTGGCACTGGCTAGTCCCCGGACGCGCCCGCGGTAACCGGTTCTCCGCTCTCGCTCTCGGGCTCTGCCGTGGCCTCGGCGGCCCCGTTGCGGGCTTCCGCCTCGGCCTCGGCGGCACGGTCTCGAGCCGCGATCCCGCGCTTGTCGGGGATCAGGATCATCGACATGTGCCGGCCTTCGAGCGCTGCGTCCTTCTCCTTCGTCGCTACATCTTCGAGGTTCGTGAAGATACGATCGAGGAGGTTCTTGCCGATCTGGGGATGGGTGATCTCCCGGCCCCGGAACATCACGGTCACCTTCACCTTGTCGCCCTGGCGGAGGAGCTTCTCGACGGTGCGCGTCTTGAAGTTGATGTCGTGCACGTCGATCTTCGGCTTCATGCGCACTTCGCGGAGGCGCGTCTTGGCCTGGTGCTTGCGCGCCTCGCTCTCCTTCTTCGACTGCTCGTACTTGAAGCGGCCGAAGTCCATGAGGCGGGCGACGGGGGGCGTGGCCTGGCCGGAGACCTCGACGAGGTCGACGTCGCGCTCACGGGCCATGGCGATTGCGTCCGCGGTGGGGAGCACGCCTACCTGCTGCCCTTCCTCGTCGATAACCCGCACCTCGGGAACGCGGATGCGCTCATTGATGCGCGGCTGCGGCGGCGGTGGCTTAGGCGGAACCTTCGAGCGTCGTTTTCTCAAGCTGCTCCCCGTCAGACGTGCAATGGATGATAGCACCCCGATTGTGGCGCTGTATATCGGAACGCCCCGGCGCTCTACCATGCCTTTCATGGCGTCCGTGCGACGAGCGGTCATCCTCGCGGCCGGGCTCGGCACGCGCATGCTGCCCGCCACCAAGTCCGTCCCCAAGGAGATGCTGCCGGTCGTCGACCGGCCCATCATCCAGTACGCGGTCGAGGAAGCGGTAGCGGCCGGGATCGAGCAGATCGTGCTGGTGCTGGCGCCCGATCGCACCGCCGTGCGCGAGCACTTCGGCGGCGGCTCGCGCATCGAGGCGGTGGCGCGCGAGCGCGGCGACGCCGCGCTCGCCGAGCGGGTGCTGGCGCCCGAGCGGCTGGCGGCGTTCACGTTCGTCGAGCAGTCCGAACCGCTGGGGACGGGTCACGCGGTGCAGCAGGCCCGGCCCCACCTGGAAGGGGAGCCGTTCGCGCTCCTGTTCCCCGACGACATCATCCTGGGGTCGCCGCCCTGCACGGCGCAGATCGCGGCGGCCTACGAGAGCTGCGCCGCATCCGCGGTGATGGCGGTGCAGCAGGTCGCGCCGGAGCAGATTCCGCAGTACGGCATCGTCGACCCGGCGGAACCCGGCAACCCAGCCCGCCTGCACGGCATCGTCGAGAAGCCGGCAGCGAGCGAGGCGCCCTCCGATCTGGGCGTGGTCGGGCGGTACGTGCTCGGCCCCTCCATCTTCGACCAGCTTGAACACCTCGAGCCGGGCGCGGGCGGCGAGCTACAGCTCACCGACGCGATCGCCGGGCAGATCGCGGCGGGCGAGACAGTCTGCGCCTGCCGCTTCGAAGGGCGGCGCTACGACGCCGGCCGTCCCGCGGGGGCGATCGCCGCCACGGTCGCCGCCGCCATCGACCGCGAGGAGATCCGCGCGGACCTCCTCGCCCACCTCACCGCCCTCATGCGAACGGAGCAGTAGCCATGCGCATCCTGACGATCGGGTACTCCCTGCCCCATCCGGACGTGGACAACCACACGATCCTGAACGCCCCGGCGCTCACGGACTACGAGGCCATCTTCGTCGACCCGGAGGCGATCACGACGGCGGTCCAGCAACTGCTCGAAGGGGAGCGCCCCTTCAACGCGCAGGACGGACGCCCCGTGGTGAACAGCGCGACAACGGCGACCCAGGTCTCCGCCGCCGACCAGCTCATGCGCCGCGGCGAGGAAGCCGAGCGCTTTCTGGAGCAGGGCGGCACGCTCTTCGTGGTCGGGCGGCCGAACGCGGTGCTGCCGGGCGTCGTGGGGTTCGAGGGGTTCGACCGGTACAGCTGGCTACCCGCGCCGAAGGGCGGGGGCTGGAACCCGCCCCACATCCGCGCGGGCGAAGGCAAGAACATCCGCATCGCCGACGACCGCCACCCGCTGAGCGCGGTGCTGCGCGAGTACCGGCGGCACATCACCTACCGGGCCGTGCTCCACCCGGGCGTGGCGACGGCGGACCGCGACGGGCAGGTGATCGCCACGGGCGGATCGAGCATGCCGATCGCGGCCGAGTTTCCCGTGCTCGCGGGGCGCGTGGTGGTGACGCCCGTGTTCGCCAGCGTGACCGGCAACATCCGCACGAAGCTCGCGCAGGCGCTGTTCGAAGCCATGCGGGAGGTCGCCTCCGGGGCCGTGACCGAAGAGGCGCCGGGGTGGGCGCGTACTCACGCCCTTCCCGGCTCGGAGCAGATCGAGGCCGAACTGGCCGAAGTGGCGGAGGCCGAATCGGCAGCCGCGGCCAGGACCGCGACGGTGCGGGAGCGCCTCAACGCGCTGACCTCCCACCGCCGGCTCCTCTGGGCCACCGGCCCCACGTTCACCGACGCCGTGCGCCAGGCGCTCGCGCTCCTGGGACTCAGCGCGACCGAGGCCGACGACGGGCTCGCGGTCACGGAGGGGGAGCACATCGCCCTGGTCGAAGTTGAGAGCTCGCGCGAAGACGTCGCGGAGTGGCCCTACGTACGCCTCCAGCGCCGCCTGGAGCGGCACCTGCTGGAGGAAGGCGAACAGCTCCGCGGCATCATCGTGGCGAACGGCAAGCGCACGATCACGCCATCGGCGCGACGCAGCCAGCTCAGCGACGCCCTTCGCATCGCCTGCGAGAACTACGGCTACGCGCTCGTCACGGGCGAGACGCTCTTCGCGCTCGTGCAGCGCGCGCTGGGCACCGACGCCGAGGGCGCCACGCCCTTCGAGGCGGCGGGACGGCGGCTGCTGTTCGGGCGCGGCCTGATCACGACGGAGCAGGCGGTAGGCGAAGCGGAAGAGGAGAGCGACGCCAGCATCTTCTAGGCGTCGGGCGGGGCCCCGTTCGCGCTCAAGACGGAACCTCCCCACTCGTCCACGGCGGACGGGTCGAGCCGGATGATCCCGGGCAGACGGTCGAAGTCGCGGTCGGCGGAGATGATGCGCTCGACGCCCAGGCGTCGCATGACGGCCGCGTGGAGGTAATCGCGCGCGGATATCCGGGGATACCGGTCGGCGAGCGCGGCCGCCAGTTCGACATCCCTCACGTAGAACGGCTCGATGCGGCCAGACATCAAGTCGGCGAACCGCTGGAGCGCCTCTCTCCCTCCCTGCGTCCACCGTCGCGAACCGATGTAGCGATGCAGCAGTTCCTGGAGGACTTCGACGTCGGTGATGAAAGGGCGCGGATGCGCCGCTACCAGCGACAGGATGCGCGCGCAGGGCTCCCGGTAGGGGTGGTCCCTGCCCACGGCGTAGATGGGGACGTTGGCGTCAAGAAAGGCGATCAATCGAGGGGCTCATATCTGTTCGCAAGCTGGCGCGAGAGGATGTCCGGATCGGGAACGTCCTCGACGTTCAACGAAATCAGCCGTTCGACCGCGGCCTTGCGGCGCTCCAGCATCATGGCTTCCCAGGCGTCATCGATCAGGCGGCGGACCACCTCGGAGGTGGGAGAGCCCGCCGTCTCGACGAGCATGTCCAGGCGTTCCTTCCGCTCGTCGTCCAGCCGCACTTCCAGGCGCGCCGACATCCTCACTCCCGTACGGAGGATTCCGTACGGGGCCAATTGTACGACAGACGACGTACGGTAGCGAGCGGCGGGCCCTTAGGACTCGGGGAAGGTGACGCAGGTGGTCGTGCTCTCGATGCCCTCGACCACGCGGATGTGCTGGCTGATGAGGGCGGGCACCTGCGTGATGCTGGGCGCCTCGATGACCGCCACGATGTCGTAGGGGCCCATGACCTGGTAGACCTCAGCGATCCCGTCGACGTCCTGCAACGATTCGAACACGCGCTGGGTCTCGGCCGGGTCCACCACAATGAGCACGAAGGCCTTGATCATCTGTCTGTCGCTCCTAGTCTTCGCGTAGTTGCAGGACGGCCATGAAGGCTTCCTGCGGAATCTCCACGTTGCCGACGCGCTTCATGCGCTTCTTGCCCTCGGCCTGCCGTTCGAGCAGCTTCCGCTTTCGCGTTATGTCGCCACCGTAGCACTTGGCGAGGACGTTCTTGCGCATGGCGCGAACGGTCTCGCGGGCAATGATACGGCCACCGATCGCGGCCTGCAGGGGCACATCGAACATCTGGCGGGGGATGAGGCTGCGCAGCTTCAGCACGAGCGAGCGCCCCTCGCGGGAGGCGTTCTCGCGGTGGGTGATGATGGAGAGCGCATCAACAACCTGGCCGTTCACGAGCACATCGACCTTCACGAGGGAGGCGGCGCGGTAGCCGGCGGGCTGGTAGTCGAGGCTGGCGTAGCCGCTCGTGGAGCCCTTCAGGGTGTCGTAAAAGTCGACGAGGATCTCTGCCATGGGGATCTCGTAGGCGAGGAGGACGCGCGCTTCGCCGGGGGCGAGGTCGCTCTCCGGTTCGAGGTACTCCATCCGCACGAACCGGCCACGCCGGCTCGTCACGAGGTCCATCACCTGGCCGATGTGGCGGCTGGGCGTGACCACGTCGATGGTCGCCCAGGGTTCGCGGATCTCCTCGATGCGGGAGGGGTCGGGCAGGAGGGAGGGGTTCTCGATGGCGACGACCTCGCCGGAGCGAAGCTCGACCTCGTACTCGACGCTGGGGGCGGTGGTGAGCAGGCCGAGGTCGTATTCCCGCTCCAGGCGTTCGACGACGATCTCGAGGTGCAGCAGGCCGAGGAAGCCGCAGCGGAAACCGAACCCGAGCGCGGCCGACGACTCCGGCTCGTAGACGAGCGAGGCGTCGTTGAGGGCGAGTCGTTCGAGGGCCTCGCGCAGCTCCTGGTACTGGTCGGAGTCGGTCGGGTAGATGCCGGCGAAGACCATGGGCTTGGCCTGGCGGTAGCCGGGGAGGGGTTCGGCGGCGGGGGCCTCGGCGAGGGTGACCGTATCCCCGACGCGACAGTCGGCGACCTCCTTGAGGCCCGTGGCGATGTAGCCGACCTCGCCGGCAGCCAGCCCTTCGAGGGGCTGCATGCCCGGCGAGAAGATGCCGAACTCAAGCGGCTCGAAGGCCTTGCCGGTCTGCATGAGGCGCAGGTCGGCGCGGCCCTGCATCTCGCCGTCGACGACGCGCACATGCGCGAGCACGCCCTTATAGGCGTCGTACTTGGAGTCGAAGATGAGCGCCTTCACCTCGCCGGAGCGTTCGCCCCCGGGGGGCGGGACGCGCTCGCGGATGGCCTCGAGGATCGCGTCGATGCCGCTGCCTTCCTTGGCGCTGGCGAGGACGATCTCGTCCTCCGAGAAACCGACGACGCGCTCGAGCTCGTGGGCGACGCGCTCGGTCTCGGCGTGGGGCAGGTCGATCTTGTTGATGACGGGGATGAGCGTGAGGCCCTGGTCGAGGGCGAGATAGACGTTCGCGAGGGTCTGCGCCTCGATGCCCTGGGAGGCGTCGACGACGAGGATGGCGCCCTCGCAGGCGGCCAGCGAGCGGGAGACCTCGTAGGTGAAGTCGACGTGGCCGGGGGTGTCGATGAGGTTGTACTGGTACTCCTCGCCGTCGGCGCCCTGGTAGGCCATGCGCGCAGCGGCGGCCTTGATGGTGATGCCGCGCTCACGTTCGAGGTCCATGGTGTCGAGCACCTGGTCGGCCATGGCGCGCACGGCAACGGTGCCGGTCACCTCCAGGAAGCGATCGGCGAGCGTCGACTTGCCATGGTCGATGTGGGCGATGATGCAGAAATTGCGGATGCGGGACTGATCCACAGCGTCAGTGTATGGGCTGCCGGCGCTGCGAGCTTGCCGGGCAGGGGCGGCGGTCTCTAGGAAAGGCGCGTGCTAGTCTCGCGGCACCAGATTTACACCCCCAAGAGGAACACGATGGCACGGAAGAAGGTCACGATCGTCGGCGCCGGCATGACGGGCGGCGCCATGGCGCAGCGGCTCATCGAGCGCGACATCTGCGACGTCGTCCTGCAGGACGATCCGCAGTTCGCCCGCACCATGCACTTCGGCAAGGCGCTGGACGAGTCGCAGGCGGCCGCCTGGAGCGGCTTCAGCGCCTCCATCAGCGCCACCGACGGCTGGGACGAGACGGCCGGTTCGGACGTGGTGGTCGTGACGGCGGGCGCGCCCCGCAAGCCGGGCATGAGCCGCGAGGAGCTGCTGAACAGCAACGCCGTCATCGTGCGGAGCAAGGTCGCGGACGCGGCGAAGACCTCGCCGGACGCGGCGCTCGTCATCTTCTCGAACCCGATGGACGCGATGTGCCACGTCGCCCTGGAGGCGAGCGGCTTCCCGCGCGAACGCGTCATCGGCCAGGGCGGGGCGCTCGACAGCGCCCGCTACCGCCACTTCGTCGCCGACGCCTGCGGCGTCTCGCCGCAGGACGTTCACGGCTATGTGATCGGCGGCCACACGGACACGACGATGGTGCCGGTCGTCTCGCAGACGCGGGTCGGCGGCGTGCCGCTCACGAACCTGCTCCCGGCGGACAAGGTGGACGAGGTGGTGGCGCGCACGATGCGGGGCGGGGCCGAGATCACCGAGCTGATGGGCGTCGGCAGCGCCTTCTACGCGCCGTCGGCGGGGACGATCGCGATGGTGACGGCGATCCTGCTCGACCAGCGCCGCCTGCTGCCCTGCTCGACCCTGCACCAGGGCGAGTACGGGATCGAGGGCGTGTTCTCGGGCACGGTCGTGCAGCTCGGCGAGGGCGGCATCCAGCGCACCTTCGAGCTGGAGCTCTCGGACGGCGAGCGCGAGCGCGTCGTGGCGGCGGCCGAGGCGACGAAGGGCCTGGTCGCGCAGCTGGACTGAGGGCCTAGCTCGGGGTCACGCGGCTCCACTCGAGGCCGTCGACATGCTGGAAGTGCGCGTCGGCGGAGACGAGGTCGGAGCCGGTTGCCATGGCGTGTGCCGCTATCCAGATGTCGTTTGTGGGGATGGGACGCCCCTTGGCGCGGAGGGCAGCGGCTATCTCGCCGTAACGTTCGGCTGTGGCCTGACCCACAGTGACCACCGACGTGCCGGGGGCACGAAGGAACGTCTGGAGCCGGTCCATGTTCGCTTCGAAGCGTGTTCCCCAGCGGAATCCGTAAAGGAGCTCTCCGAGGACAATGACCGACAGGTAGACCTCCTCAGCCCTCTGCACGAACGCCGACGCCTGGGGATGACCTTCCGCAACCAGCCGGTACGCATTGGCATCGAGGAGGATCTTCACCGCCACATCGACTCGTCGATGGTGTCGAAGAACTTCAGGGCTTCTGCCAACTCGGCGGACTCCTCGGGGGTCATGCTCCCGATGAAGTGATCCAACGACTTCCCGATCTCTCGGGAAGGGGAAGGCGACCCAGGAAGTTCAGCGGCCTTGTGGAGAAGCCTGTGGGCAGCCTCGTCCGGCGAGATGCCCTCGTCCTCGGCGAGCCTGAGGAGCCACTGGTACACCTTGTCGTCCATGTCCCGCACGGTTACCTGGTTCACGGCGCGCCACCCCTGTCGCCCTACATTGTAGAGCACAACGACTGGCGTTGTCAGCCGGCGATCTCGCGGCGGAGGGCCTCGGCGGCCTCGCGGACGCGGGCGGGGGCGGTACCGCCGACCGCGTCGCGGGCAGCGAGGGCGGAGTCGACGTCGATGTCGAGGACATCGGCCTCGAAGAGGTCGCTCGCTTCGGCGTAGCGCTCGAACGGCAGCTCGTGGAGGTCGCAGCCGCGCTCCTCGGCCTCGCGCACGAGGCCGCCGGTGACGGCGTGCGCCTCGCGGAAGGGCATGCCCCTCCGGACGAGGTAGTCGGCGATGTCCGTGGCGAGGGAGAAGCCGCCGGAGGCGGCGTCCCGCAGGCGCTCCAGGTCGAACTCGAGCGCGGGGACCATCGCCGCGAAGATGCGCAGGCTGGGGATGACGACGGCGGCCGCGTTGAGGATGGCGGCCTTGTCCTCCTGTAGATCGCGGTTGTAGGCGAGGGGCTGGCCCTTGAGGTTGGTCAGCAGGTTCACCAGCTCGCCGAAGACGCGCCCGGAGCGGCCCCGCGCCAGCTCGGCGACATCGGCGTTCTTCTTCTGCGGCATCATGCTCGACCCGGTGGCGAACGCGTCCGGCAGCCGCACGAAAGCGAACTCGGCGCTCGACCAGATCACGATCTCCTCGGCCAGGCGGGAGAGGTGGGCCTGCGCGATGGCGCAGCACGACAGAAACTCGATGGCGTAGTCGCGGTCGGCGACGGCATCGAGGCTGTTGCGCGAGACGCCCGCGAAGCCAAGCTCGCGGGCGACCATCTCGCGGTCGAGGGGGTAGGGCGAGCCGGCCAGAGCGCCCGAGCCCAGCGGGAGTACGTTCGTGCGGGCGCGACAGTCCCGGAAGCGATCGCGGTCGCGCAGCAGCATCTCGCCGTAGGCGAGCAGGTGGTGGCCGAGCGTGACCGGCTGGGCGCGCTGGAGGTGCGTGTAGCCGGGCATCGGGTCCGCGGCGTGGGTCAGGGCGAGCTCGCAGAGCGCCTCGATGAGCGCCTCCGCGGCGTCGGCGGCGAGGTCGCACTGCTCGCGCACGAGCATGCGGTTCAGCAGCGACACCTGGTCGTTGCGCGAGCGGGCAGTGTGCAGCCGTCCGGCGGCCGTGCCGATCTGGTCGCGCAGGGCGACCTCGACGTGCGTGTGGATGTCCTCGAGGTCGGGGCGCCACTCGATTTCGCCGGCGCGGAAGCGTTCGAGCACGCGGTCGAGCCCGGCGACGATCGCGGCCGCCTCGCTCTCAGGGATGATGCCGGTGGCGCCGAGCATGCGCGCGTGCGCGACCGAGCCCGCGATGTCGTGCTCGTACAGGTCGCGGTCGACGCCGGCGGTGTAGTCGCGCGTGAGGTCGTCCATCGACCCCTCGAAGCGGCCGCCCCAGGTGCGTTGTGCCTCGCTCATGTCTCCAATTGTCCAACGGGAAGGCGCTGTGTCCTACCGCCGCGCTCCCGGACCGAACGGACGGGCCGCGTAGACTGCGCGCATGGCGACCGACGCGGAGCCCGTTCCCATCCCCGAGGACCTGCGCCAGTTCGAGGCGCTCGAAGCGATCATCCGCCGCCTGCACGGCCCCGAGGGCTGCCCATGGGACCGCGAGCAGACGCACGAATCGCTGCGCCCCCACCTGCTGGAGGAGGCGTACGAGCTGCTGGAGGCGATCGACTCGAACGACTCCGAGGCCATCGCGGAGGAGCTGGGCGACGTGCTCCTGCAGGTGCTCATGCACTCGGCGGTGGCGGAACGGCTGGGCGAGTTCGAGTTCGGCGACGTCTACTCGCGCATCGCCTCGAAGCTCTTGGCGCGGCACCCGCACGTGTTCGCAGACGCCACGGCGGAGACGGCCGAGGACGTGCGCGAAAGCTGGGAGGTCCTGAAGCAGAAGGAGCGCCCGAACAAGCCCCGCCTCGAAGGCGTGCCGGCGACGCTGCCGGCGCTGGCGGAATCGCAGACGATCCAGGGGCGGGCGCGGCGCGCGGGGTTCGACGGGCCCGACATCCACGGGCCGCTGGAGAAGCTGTCCGAGGAGATCGCCGAGCTTGCCCTGGCGGAGACCGAGAAGGACCGCGAGGAAGAGTTCGGGGACGTGCTGTTCGTGATCGCGCACATCGCGGCGACGATGGGCATCGACGGCGAGCAGGCGCTGCGGCGGGCGAACGGCAAATTCCGGCGCCGCTTCGGGTTCGTCGAGCGCCTGGCGGCGGAGGAATCGCTGGACCTGAACGAGATGGCTATCGGCACGCTCGACGAGCTGTGGGAGCGCGCGAAGGCGGACGAGCGGGGCGAGTTGTAGCGCCGGCCCGCCGCCGATAGGCTGACTTCACGACAAACACGGCCGGGAGGGCGCAGTGGCTCAGGCAACGGAATCCGTCATCACGCGGGAGCGGTTCGCGAAGGGCAAGACGTACGGGGAGTACATCGAGTCGGGCATCCGCAACCGCGAGCAGTTCGACGACAACTACGGCAGTCTCGCCATCAGCGATGAGCAGCAGGCCGCCCTGAGCGAGCTGGCCGCGCAGCCGAACGGCCCGGACCACATGGTCATCATCGGCGAGGACTGGTGCCCGGACGTCTACCGGGGCATGCCGGTGGGGGTGCGCATCGCGGAGGCGCTCGGGATCGAGGTGCGCATCTTCGAGCGCGACGAGAACAAGGACATGATCGCCGAGTACCTGAAGGACGGGGAGTTCGAGTCCATCCCGGTGTACATCTTCTACAACGCCGAGCACGTCGAGCTGGGCCACTTCATCGAGCGCCCGGCGCTGGCCAACGAGCAGATGGACCAGCTCTACGAGGTGCTCGGGGACATGCGTCCGGAGGCGATCGCGCAGCGTCTCGGCCACGACCCGAGCGAGGAAGAGATCCAGCAAGCGCGGGCGGAAGGGCGCGAGCGCTACCTGGAGTGGCAGCGCACGAGCGAGACGTGGGCCAACTGGCGCGTCGCGGCAGTGGACGAGGTGATCGAGCTGCTGCGCGGGGCGGTCTGACAGGAATTGCGGTTACGGAAACGTTTCGGAGTTGTTGTCGGGCGGGAAGGCGCTTGGGTATACTCCGCGCGACCTTGGGGCCGCTAGCTCAATTGGCAGAGCAAGTGACTCTTAATCACTAGGTTGAAGGTTCGAGTCCTTCGCGGCTCACCACTTTCGGAAAGGTCTCACCGGATGGTTCGCCAACCGGGCCGGGCCGGGGAAGTGTCGGAATTGGCAGACGAGCATGATTTAGGATCATGTGCCGCAAGGCGTAGGAGTTCGAATCTCCTCTTCCCCATGGCCGCATGGGGAGCCCGTCTCTCGTCGATGGGTGGCGCAGGCAAATCCGAGTCAGGCGAAAGGGGGCGTCATGGCGCTTCTCGAGGTAAATGACCTTCGGACGTACTTCTACACACAGGAAGGTGTCGTCAAGGCAGTTGACGGCACGTCCTACTCGGTAGAGGAGGGCGAGACGCTTGGGCTTGTGGGCGAGTCGGGCTGCGGGAAGAGCGTCTCGGCGCTTTCGATCCTCCGCCTGATCCCTTCGCCCCCGGGCAAGATCGTCTCCGGCGAGATCATGTTCCAGGGGCGTGATCTGCTGAAGTTGGACGAGAGCGAGATGCGGCGCATCCGCGGGAACGACATCGCGATGGTGTTCCAGGAGCCGATGACGTCGCTCAATCCCGTGCTCACGATCGGGCGGCAGATCACGGAGTCGCTGGAGCTTCACCAGGATCTCCGCGGCCGGGCCGCCCGCGAGCGGGCCGTCGAGCTGCTGGAGCTGGTGGGTATTCCCGCCGCCCGCAGCCGCATCGACGACTACCCGCACCAGTTCTCGGGGGGCATGCGCCAGCGCGTGATGATCGCGATGGCGATGAGCTGCAACCCGAAGATCCTGCTGGCGGATGAGCCGACGACCGCGCTCGACGTGACGATCCAGGCCCAGATCCTCGAGGTCATGGCCCGGCTCAGCCGCGAGTTCGGGACGGCGGTCATCATCATCACGCACAACCTGGGCGTGGTCGCGCGCTACGCCGACCGGGTGAACGTGATGTACGCGGGCAAGGTCATCGAGCGGGCGGATGCGGCGGAGCTGTACGCGAAGCCGAAGCACCCCTACACGGTGGGCCTGCTGAACTCGGTGCCGCGGCTCGATGAGCACCGGCAGGAGAAGCTGATTCCCATTGAGGGCCTGCCGCCCGACCTGGCGCACCTGCCGGAGGGCTGCAGCTTCTACCCGCGGTGCGATTGGCGCACCGATCAGTGCCTCACGCAGTACCCGGACACCGTCCAGGTCGAGGGTGAGCACCAGGCGGCCTGCTGGGAATGGCAGAACGTCGGAAGGGAGCGGCCAGTTGTCGCAACAAGCTAGCACGGTCGAAGAGGCGACGATGAGCAACGGGGTGGGGGACGCCCTCCTCGAGGTCGAGGACCTCGAGGTCTACTTCCCCGTCACGGCGGGACTGATCTTCCAGCGCCGCGTGGCGGACGTGAAGGCGGTCGACGGCGTCACCTTCAACGTGAAGCGTGGCGAGACGCTCGGGCTCGTGGGCGAGTCCGGCTGCGGGAAGAGCACGACCGGCAAGGCCATCCTCCAGTTGAACCGCCCGACGGCGGGCACGGTGAACTTCGCGGGCACGGACCTGACGGCCGTGCGCGGTCGTTCCCTGCGGACCTACCGGCGCCGGATGCAGATGATCTTCCAGGACCCGTACGCGAGCCTGAACCCGCGTATGTCGGTCGGGTCGATCGTCTCGGAGCCGATCACGATCCACAACCTGGCCCGCGGGCAGGAGAAGCGCGATCGCGTTCACAGCCTGCTGCAGACGGTCGGCCTGAACCCGTACTTCGCCAGCCGCTACCCGCACGAGTTCTCGGGCGGCCAGCGGCAGCGCATCGGCATCGCCCGGGCGCTGGCGGTGGAGCCGGAGTTCATCGTCTGCGACGAGCCCGTATCGGCGCTCGACGTGTCGATCCAGGCGCAGATCATCAACCTGCTGCAGGACCTGCAGGAGGAGTTCAACCTCACGTACCTGTTCATCGCGCACGACCTCTCGGTGGTGCGTCACATCAGCGATCGCGTGGCCGTGATGTACCTCGGGCACATCATGGAGCTCACCGACCGCGACACGATCTTCGACGACCCGCTGCACCCCTACACGAAGGCGCTGCTCTCGGCGGTTCCGATTCCGGACCCCGAGGTGGAGCGCGAGCGGGAACGCATCATCCTCCTCGGCGACGTGCCCAGCCCGCTGGCGCCGCCGCCGGGCTGCGTGTTCAACACGCGCTGCCCGATCGCCGTCGACGAGTGCCGCGAGGTTGTGCCGGAGTGGCGCAACGTGGGCACGGGCGGCAAGGAGCACTGGGTCTGGTGCCACCGCGTCTAGCGCGCGGTTCCGGGAACCGACAGAGAAGGGGTGGCCTCGAGGCCACCCCTTCTGCGTGGACCGCCACGGCAGTCATTGTTATTCACAAAGCCTAGTCCTTATACTGGGGGCATGTCGCATCAGGCGTTCATGCAGTTGACCGGCGCCGGCTTCACCGAGGAGCAGACCGAGGCGCTGTTCGACGTTTACGGCGACGAGCGCGAGTCGCTCGTGACGAAGGCCGATCTCGAACCCCTCGCGACGAAGGAAGACCTGCAAGCGTTCGCCACCAAGGACGACCTGCTGGCATTCGCGACCAAGGACGACTTGCAGGCCCTGCGGGATGAGATGCAGGCATTCGCCACCAAGGACGACCTGCGAAACTTCGCCACCAAAGACGACTTGCAGGCCCTGCGCGACGAGATGCAGGCATTCGCGACCAAGGACGACCTCCTGGCATTCGCGACCAAGGACGACCTCCTGGCATTCGCGACCAAGGACGACCTGCGAGGCTTCGCCACCAAAGCCGACATTGAAGGACTGGCTACGAAGCAGTCGGTCGACGCCTTGCGGGAGGAGTTCCGCAAGCTTGAGGGCAAGGTGCAGGCGCTGGAGCTCAGACTGACGCTCCGGTTCGGCGGAATGCTCGCGGTGGGCGTGGGCGTGCTGGCGGTCATCGACCGCCTGTAAGCGCTGCCGCGACGAAAGAGACCCCCGACTAGCCCTCCTGGTTGAGCCAGGACATCATGCCGCGCATCTCCGCGCCCACCTGCTCGACCTGGTGGTTGGCGTCGCGGCGGCGCATGGCGAGGAAGCTGGAGCGGCCGGACATGTTCTCGAGGATGAACTCCTTCGCGAACTTGCCCGTCTGGATCTCGTCGAGGATGCGGCGCATCTCCGCGCGAGTTTCGTCGGTGATGATGCGGGGGCCGCGGCTGTAGTCGCCGTACTCGGCCGTGTCGCTGATGGAGTAGCGCATCCGCGCGAGGCCGCCCTCGTAGATCAGATCCACGATGAGCTTCAACTCGTGCATCGTCTCGAAGAAGGCGCTCTCCGGCTGGTAGCCGGCCTCGACGAGCGTCTCGAAGGAGGCCTTGATCAGGGCGGAGAGGCCTCCGCAGAGGATGACCTGCTCGCCGAAGAGGTCGGTCTCGGTCTCCTCGAGGAAGGTGGTTTCGAGGACGCCGCCGCGCGTGCCGCCGATGCCCTTGGCGTAGGCGAGCGCGAGCTGCCGGGCGACCTCGCTGGCGTCCTGGTGGACGGCCAGCAGGCAGGGCACGCCGCCGCCCTCGGTGAAGACGCGGCGCACGAGGTGGCCAGGGCCCTTGGGGGCGATCATCGTCACGTCGACGAAGTCGGGCGGGTCGATCTGCTGGAAGTGGATGTTGAAGCCGTGGGCGAACATCAGCATCTTGCCCTCGGCGAGGTTCGGCTCGATGGCCTTCTCGTAGACGTCGCGCTGCAGGTGGTCGGGGATGAGCACCATGATGACGTCGGCCTCGCGGGACACGTCCTCGACGGTGCCGACGCGCAGGCCCGACTCCTCGACCGAGCTCCACGAGCGCGACCCCGGATAGAGGCCGACGCGCACGTCGAGGCCGGATTCATGCAGGTTGAGGGCGTGGGCGTGGCCTTGGGATCCGAAGCCGATGACCGCGATCTTGCGGTCCTTCAGCAGTCCCAGATCGGCGTCGTCGTCGTAGTACATCGTGGCCATGCGGCACTCCTTGTCGGGTCTGGGCCGCGGGGAAAGCGCGGCGTTCTGGCTACTTGGGCAGGATCACCTGGCGGCGGTGCCGGTCGCGAGCGTATTCCACGAAGGGGTTGATGCCGATCTCGCGCAGCATCCAGTGCCGCTCGATGACCTGCACCTTGCCCTCGACGACCCGCACCCAGTCGGCGATGCGGGGACGGGAGGGGTCGATCGCGATCTCGACGGCGGCGTCCTTCTCGGCGGCCGCCACGGCCGTGAGGCGGGGATAGCCGAACGCCGGGCTGGGGGTCGCCTCGAACAGGTCGAGCACCGCATCGGCACCGGAGACGATCCCGTACACGGAGTCGATGAGCGTGACCTTCTCGTCGAGCGCCGCCGCCGCCTCGTCGCGGTTGGAGGCGATGAGGTTCTCGTAGAGGCCACGTACGAGCCTGCGCGTGGAGCGGGCGGAGCCGCCGCGGAAGGCGTTGGCGGTGTCCATGGCCGCGAGCGCCGGCTTGTCGAGCTCGATATCGCGCATCATGCCGTAGAGGCGGCGGTCGACGATGAGGTCGTCCTCGACGCGGGAGACATCGAGCACGCGCTGCTGGAAGGCGCGCCAGTCGTAGCCCTTCGCCTCGATCGTGGCGCGCACGGCGACGGCGCCGCTGTCCTCGACCGCTTCCACGTCCGTGTAGGTGCAGTCGGCGTAGCGCTCGAGGAGCTCATGGTGGAAGTCGCGGACGGCCACGCTGTCGCGCAGCGTCGGGCTGCGGAACGAGTGGAAGACGACGCCCGGGGCGTGCAGCGCCTGTATCTCGTCGAATCGGTCGTAGTTGATGGCGGTGACGAGCGCCTCGACAACGTCACTGTTGGGCATGGAAGCGGGACACCTCGGGCTGAGCTTGGGCGATTGTACCCCGCGTCACGAACGCGGGACAGGAGCGCCCGGCCTGACGCCGAGAGCGGCGGGCGGTAGCCTTGGCGAGCCACCTCCCACAAGAAGCGAGGAACCCCGTGACCGAGCCCATCCCCACCCAGGAACGCGACATCCTCACCGAGACCGACGCCTCGGCGCGGGCGGCGCGTGTCTCCAACTGCCGCTACGAGCTCGCGCTCGACCTGACGAAAGGCGCTCCGACCTACGGCGGCGCCGTCACGATCACGTTCGACCAGAACGGGACGAGCGACCTGATGCTGAACTTCCGGGGGAAGCGCATCGACCTGCTGACGCTGAACGGCGAGGCGGTCGACTTCGCGTGGCGGGGGCGGGAGCTGACGCTCCCGGGCGCCGCGCTGGCGGGTTCGAACACGCTGCGCATCGAGTACGAGAACGACTACGACCACGGCGGCGACGGCATCCACCAGTTCGTCGACCCTGAGGACGGCGAGGAGTACCTGTACACGAACTTCGAGCCGTTCGACGCGCACCGGCTGTTCCCCTGCTTCGACCAGCCCGACATCAAGGCGCGCTACCGGCTGACGGTGACGGCGCCGGCGGAGTGGACGCTAACCGCCAACTCGCAGGAGGTCGCGTCGGAGACGCTGGCGGACGGTCGCATCCGGCGCGACTACGCGGAGACGCCACCGTTCAGCACCTACCTGTTCGCGCTGATCGCGGGGCCGTACCACGTGGCCACTGCCGAGCACAACGGCGTCCCGCTGGGGCTGCTCTGCCGCAAGTCGATGGCGCAGTACCTCGACACGGACGAGCTGTTCACGATCACGCGGCAGGGGCTCGACTTCTTCGGGGAGTTCTTCGACTACCCGTACGCCTTCGGGAAGTACGACCAGATCTTCGTGCCCGAGTTCAACCACGGGGCGATGGAGAACGTGGGCGCGGTCACCTTCAACGAGTCGATGGTGTACCGCGATCCGCCGACGGAGAACCAGCGGCGGCGGCGGGCGGAGGTGATCCTGCACGAGATGGCGCACATGTGGTTCGGGAACCTCGTGACGATGAAGTGGTGGAACGACCTCTGGCTGAACGAGAGCTTCGCCACCTACATGTCGTACCTGGCGATGGAGGGGGCGACGCGCTTCCAGTCGGGGTGGCAGGACTTCAACAACGGCATCAAGAACTGGGCCTATCGCCAGGACCAGCTGATCACGACACACCCGATCGCGGGGACCGTGCGCGACACCGACGAGACGTTCCTGAACTTCGACGGGATCACGTACGGGAAGGGCGCCTCGGTGCTGAAGCAGCTCGTCGCGACGATCGGCATCGAGGGCTTCCGCGAGGGGATGCGGCACTACTTCCGCACCTACGACTACGGCAACGCCTCGCTGCACGACTTCCTGGGGGCGCTGGAGGAGGGGAGCGGGAGCGAGCTTGGCGAGTGGTCGCGGCTGTGGCTGGAGACCTCGTCGCTGAACACGATCCGGGCGGACTGGGAGAGCGACGGGGAGCGCGTGACGCGGCTCGACCTGAGCCAGACGGCGCCCGCCGACTACCCGACCATCCGGCCCCACACGCTCGAAACCGGCTTGCTCACGGACGACGGGGCCGCCACCGCCATCGAGTCGATTCCGGCGGTGCTGGAGGGCGAACGCACGGAGATCGAGGCGGCGCGAGGCCAACCGAGGCCGGCGCTCGTGTACCCGAACTTCAACGACCACGCCTACGCCAAGATCGC
The DNA here is from genome assembly GCA_965203115.1 of Tepidiformaceae bacterium. GTDB lineage: Bacteria > Chloroflexota > Dehalococcoidia > Tepidiformales > Tepidiformaceae > UBA2991. Next base: position 2,036,284 of record OZ241859.1, read on the forward strand.
GCTCGACGACGAATCGGTGGCCTGGGCGCGGGAGAACATCGAGCGGGTCGAGGATGACCTGCTGCGGCAGCAGCTCTGGTCGACGCTCTGGAGCATGGTGCGCGACCAGCAGCTCAAGTCGACGGACTTCCTCGCCATCGTGCGGGAGAAGATCGGGTTGGAGGAGAACATCGAGCTCGTCGATTCGGTGCTGGGGCACGCGGCCTCGTCCCAGAGCCGGTACGTGCCCGCGGACCGGAGGGATGCCGAAGCGCACCTGCTCTTCGAGACGGCGCGGAAGGGGCTGCTGGCCGCCTCCGACGACGACACGCGCATCATCTGGGGGCGGGCGCTCGTCGGCCTTGCGGTGAACGCGGACGATCTCGGCTACGTGGGGCGGCTGGCGGACGGGGAGGAGGTGATCGAGGGGTTCGAGCTCGACCAGGACATGCGCTGGGGGGTGGCCGCGAGGCACATCGCCTTCGGGCTGCCGGGGGCGGCCGAGCGCGTCGCCGCCGAGGCGGAGCGCGACCCCTCGGACCGCGGGCAGCGGGCGCAGCTCCGCTGCGAGACCGCCGTGCCGGACGCGGGCGTGAAGGCGGAGGCGTGGGAGCGCTTCGCGGACGAGGGATACGGCTCGCGCTACCTGAACCAGGCGGCGATGAGCGGCTTCAACTGGACGCACCAGGCGGATCTGCTGGCCCCGTACGTCGACGCGTTCTTCGAGCAGGCCGGCGGCATCTTCGTCGAGCGCGATCGAGAGTTCGCGACGGTGTTCTACGGCGGGCTCTTCCCGGGCTACCGCGTCGAGCAGGACACGCTCGACCGGGCGCAGGCGCTCCTCGACGAGACGCCGGAGGAGCAGGCGGTGCTCCAGCGCATGCTGCGCGAGTCGATCGACGACCTCGGCCGGGCCATCGCCTGCCGGGAGTTCGCGGCGAGCTAGCGGACTCCGGGGAGGCGCTCGGCGAGGGCGTCGACGAGGCCGGCGATGGGAACGCGCACCTGCTCCTGCGAGTCGCGCTCGCGGATGGTGACGGCTTCGTCCTCGAGCGTGTCGAAATCGACGGTCACGCAGAGGGGCGTGCCGATCTCGTCCTGGCGGCGGTAGCGGCGGCCGATCGACTGGGTCTCGTCGTACTGGGTCATCCAGTGCGAGCGGATGAGGGCGTGGACGCGCTTCGCCGTGGGGGTGAGCGTGTTCTTCTTCGAGAGGGGCAGCACGGCCACCTTGATGGGGGCGATGGCGGGGGGCAGCTTCAGCACGACGCGGTCGTCGCCTTTCTCGTCGGGCTCGACCGTGTAGGCCTCGAGCAGGGCCACGGCGAGCGTGCGCGTGAGGCCGGCGGCGGGCTCGATGACGTAGGGGGTGAAGCGCTCGCGCGTCTCCTCGTCGAAGTAGGTCAGGTCCTGGCCGCTGTGCTCGCTGTGCGCCTTCAGGTCGAAATCGGTGCGGTTGGCGATGCCTTCGAGCTCGCCCCAGCCCCAGGGGAACTCGTACTCGATATCGCTGGTGCCGGCGCTGTAGTGCGAGAGTTCCTCGGCATCGTGGTCGCGGATACGCATGCGGGCGGGGTCGATGCCGACGGTCTCGGCGTACCAGCGCTGGCGCTCGTCGATCCAGTAGCGGTGCCACTCGGCAGCGTCGGCGGGGCGGCAGAAGAACTCCATCTCCATCTGCTCGAACTCGAGGGTGCGGAAGATGAAGCGGCCGGGCGTGATCTCGTTGCGGAAGCTGACGCGCGTCTGGGCGATGCCGAAGGGCAGCTTGCGGCGCATCGAGCTGCGCACGTTCTCGAAGTTCACGAACATGCCCTGGGCGGTCTCTGGGGGCAGGTAGGCGATCGAGCCCTCGTCGACGACGGTGCCGACCTGGGTGCTGAACATGAGGTTGAAGAGGCGGGGCTCGGTCAGCTCGCCGCCGCAGGTCGGACAGAGGAAGTTCCCGCCGGCGTCGCGCTGGACCTCGCCGTACTGGCCCTCCTCGATGTGGTCGGGGCGGAAGCGCTGGCGGCACTCCTTGCAGTCGACGAGAGGGTCGTTGAACGTCTCCGTGTGGCCGCTCGCGACCCAGACGCGGGGGTTGGTCATCATGGCGGCGTCGATGCCGACGACATCGTCGCGCTCACGCACCATGGCGCGCCACCAGGCGTCGCGGATGTTGCGCTTCAGCTCGACGCCGAGGGGGCCATAGTCGTAGGTGTTGGCGAAACCGCCGTAGATCTCGGAGGAGGGGAAGACGAAGCCGCGTCGCTTCGCCAGGGAGACGATGGTGTCGAGGTCGGGTGCGGGCACGGGTGGCTCCATTCTCGCGCTGGCTGCGCGGGGGTGGGAGGCTCACCTTCTCCCAGCGGGGGGTTAGGCGCCAGAGTCGAGCGCCGCGACCAGCATTCCAATAGCGTGCTCGGCGATCTGTTCCATGATGGCGACGCGCGAGCCCTCGAAGTGCATCTCCTCGCTGACCGTGCCGTCGGGACCGGCGAGGGCGAAGGAGACGCCGCCGATAGGCCGGGACGTGCGCCCCTGGATGGGCCCCGCCATGCCGCTCTCGGCGATGACGTAGTCGGCGGCGCTGCGGGCGAGCACGGATTCGGCGATGGCGGCGACGGCGACGGGGCTGACCGTGCCGTGCTCGCGCAGGAAGTCGAGGTCGACGCCGAGGGTGTCGGGCTTCGAGGGCATGGTGTAGGCGACAAGGCCGCGGTCGAACCACTTCGAGGCGCCGGACACGCTGATGAGACGAGCGGAGATGAGGCCGCCGGCCGTGCTCTCGGCCACGGCGACGCGGGCCTCGCGGGCGAGGAGGAGCTCGCCGGCGCGCGCGGCGAGGGGGTCATTCTCTTGAATGGACATGGCCCGATGCTACGCTGCCGCGATGCCCGAATACGAGATCACGATCGTCGATTCGTTCACCACGGAGCGGTACGCCGGCAACCCCTGCGGCGTCGTGACCCGCGCGGAGGGGCTCACGCCCGCGCAGATGCAGACGATCGCGCGCGAGCTGAACCTGAGCGAGACGGCCTTCGCCATGCCCTCGGAGGCGGCGGACTTCCGGGTGCGGTTCTTCACGCCCCGGAAGGAGATCCCGCTGGCCGGGCACCCCACGATCGCGACGATGCACGCGCTCGTGGAGGACGGGCTCATCGAGGTCGGGGACGCGGCGCGGCGGGTCACGCAGGAGCTGAACGTGGGCGTGCTGCCGGTCGACCTCTCGCGACGGGACGACGGTCGCGTCCGCATCGCCATGACGCAGGCGACGCCGGAGTTCAGGAAGGAGCTCGACCGGGACGCGTACGCGCGGGTGCTCGGCATCGCGCCCCCGGACCTGCTGGAGGGGCACCCCGCGCAGGTTGTCAGCACGGGCACGCCGCAGGCGATGATCCCGGTGGCGTCGCTGGCGGTGCTGGAGCGGGTGCGTCCCGACCTGCAACGGCTGGCCGACCTGGAAGTCGAGAACGCCTACTTCAGCACGCACGTCTTCACGCCGGAGGCGCACGACCCGGCGAACCGCGCGCACGCGCGGCACTTCGGCCCATCCTCAGGAGTGCAGGAAGACCCGGTGACCGGCAGCGCGACGGGCGGGATGGCGGCCTACCTGTGGCGCTACGGCCTCGTGCGCGAGGCCGCCTACACGGTCGAGCAGGGGCACATCATGGGGCGGCCCGGTCACGTCGAGGTGGAGGTGGAGGGCGAGGGGGATACGCCCACGACGGTGCGGATCGCGGGCACGGCCGTCACGGTGCTGCGGGGCACGATCGCGGTCTAGGGCGCCGCCGCGGGCGGGGCGCTCTGCTACGCTGCCCGCCATGACCCGCACCGTCGACATGGCCGGGGCCGAGCGGCTGCTGCTGGAGGCGGAGTTCGAGGACCTGAAGCTGCTCTGGTCGTCGAGCAACTACGTCTACCTGGCGCGGCTCTGCGCGGGGGACGGGCAGGAGATCGCGGCGGTCTACAAGCCGGAGTCGGGGGAGACGCCGCTGTGGGACTTCCCCACGGGGACGCTGTACGCGCGCGAGGCGGCTGCCTACGAGCTGGCGCAGCTGCTGGGGTGGTCGTTCGTGCCGCCGACGGTCGTGCGGGACGGGCCGCAGGGGGTGGGGTCGCTCCAGCTCTACGTGCCGCACGACCAGGCCTCGCACTTCTTCGAGCAGCGCGACGATCCGGAGCTGGTGCCGCAGCTCCAGCGGATGGCGGTGTTCGATTTCGTGGCGAACAACGCCGACCGCAAGGGCGGCCACTGCCTGCTGGACGAGCAGGGCCGCATCTGGGGGATCGACCACGGGCTCTGCTTCCACCGCGAGTACAAGATGCGGACCGTGATCTGGGACTGGGCGGAGCAGCCCATCTCGGACGAGTGGCTGGCGGACGTGGAGCGGGTGGCGACGGCAGTCGCGGGGGACGAAGAGGAAACCGAAGCGTTTAACAGCCTCCTCTCGAACGAGGAGGTGGGGGCGCTCCTGGGCCGGGCGGACCGGCTCCTGCGGACCCGCGCGATGCCCGCGCCCGGCCCCCACCGGAGCTACCCCTGGCCGCTGGTTTGAGTCGCTAGCCAGGAAGCTGCAGGAGCTGGAGGGTGTTGCCGTCGGGGTCGGAGAAGGTCGCGACCCAGCCGCCCCAGCGCTCCTGCTCGGGCGGGCGCGAGAACTCGACGCCCTGCTCGACCAGCCGCCGGTGCGTGGCGTCGATGTCGGACACGGCGAAGTGGACCATGATGCGCAGCGGGTCGCGGGCGGGGCCGTGCACCTCGTCGTGGGCGGCGACGCTGAGGCGGAAGCCGTCCCACTCGAAGTTCGCGAAGGTCGGGCGCTCGCTGCGGGGCGTCAGGCCCAGCACGTCGCGGTAGAAGGCGAGCATCTCCGGGTAGCGGTCGGTCCAGATGATGACCCCGGCAATGCCCTCGATGTCCCCGCCCGCTCCGGTCATCGGCGTCAGGCGAGGGGCTGGTAGGTGCGGCCGCCGGCGCCGGCGACCGCGTGGCCGAGCCCGGGGAAGGGGAAGTGGCCGCTGGCGATGAGCGCGCCCTCCTCCTCGATGCGGGCCATAAGCGACTTGCGGCTGGCGGTCGAGGCGACCTTGTCGACGTCGGCGCCGGCGCACCAGCCGTCCTCGCGCACCTGCACGGGCTGATGGGCGGCGTCGCCGATCAGGTAGGCGCGCTCGCCGCCGCTCGCCAGGACGAACGACACATGGCCGGGGGTGTGGCCGGGCGTGGGGACGGTCACGAGCTCGCCCGTGACGGCGTGCTCGCCCTCGACGAGGTCGAGCAGGCCGGCGGACTCGACGGGGCCGAGGACGGTGTCGTACTGGGCGGCGGCGCGCATCTCGTCGCTGCCGGTCCAGTAGTCCCATTCGGTCTGCTGGACGACGTGGCGGGCGTTGGGGAAGAGGGGCACGGCCGCGCCGTTCTCATCGACGGTGTTCCAGCCGGTGTGGTCGAAGTGGAGGTGGGTGAACACGACGATGTCGACGTCAGCGGGGCTCACGCCGGCTGCCTCCATCACGGAGGGGAGCGCCGTCTCTTCCTTCAGGGGCATGGGCGAGGGGCGACCGCCAAGGCCCGTATCGACGAGGACCGTGTTGCCCTCGCTCACAACGAGCCAGGCGCCGAGGTTGAGGGTCAGGTTGCCGTCACCGTCGAGGAACTCGCTGTAGCCGGCCCATGCGTCGGCGGGGACGTCGGGGTAGAAGGCCGAGGGAGGCATCGCCGCCCAACTGTCCTGGAGGGCGATGATCTCGGCGTTTCCGACCTGGTGGCGCTGGAACTTCCCCATCTCGGTCCTCCTGCCACTCCGTGGCGCGCGCAGTATGTGACGGGGCGCGACCTCGCGTCTATCCGTACGGACACGACCGCTAGAATGGCCGCGTGCACGAACTGGGGATTGAGGCGATCGCGGCCCGGCTGGACTTCACGTTCGGCGAGGTGGCGGTGGCGTTTCGGGAGGGGCGGGTGGAAATCCGGGGACCGCGCTCGGGGCGGGACGCGACCGAGCTGGCGGGCACGATCGAGGCGCTGCGGACGCACGTGCGACTCGACGACCACGGTCGCTACCGGCCGCTCAGCGGCGCACGCACGCTGCCGGGCGACTGGCGAATTTCGCTGCCGGAAGAGCTAACCGAAGCGGCAATCGACGCGATCTACCCGCAGGCGCTGCTGCACCAGCGGCAGGCGGCACGGGGAACGCTGCGAGTCGTTCCGTTCGACGACGTGGTGGCGCGGCAGCGGGGGCGGTACCGCATCGCGGGGGAGCTTGGGGACGCGCGGCGGGAACGCGCGCGCGACGCGCTCTGCGGACAGTGCGTGCGGACGCCCGTCTGGGCGGGGGAAACCGCGTCCGGCGACGGGATCCCCTGCCCGGAACCGTGCAGCGTCATGGTCGCGCTGTGCCGCGAGGCGGCTCTCTGGCAGCAGGAGCCGCCGGAGCCATCGAGCCCCGACGCGGGAGTCGCGTTTGCGGACTTCTCGACTCCGGGAAACGAGGTGCGCGAGGCGTATCTGGCGCGGACGCCCGCGGGGGTCACGCATGGATAACGCCGACCTGCGCGGGCAGGCCGGAGCGCTCTTCCCGGGCGGGGTCTCCAGCCCCGTGCGCTCGTTCCGCTCCATCGGCGGCGAGCCGGTGCCGGTCGCGCGGGCGTCCGGGGCGCGGCTGTACGACGCCGAGGGCACGGAGTACATCGATTATGTCGCGGCGTACGGGCCGCTCATCCTCGGGCACGCGCACCCGGCGGTGGTGGCGGCGCTCGGGGAGGCGGCGGCGGGCGGCACGGCCTTCGGGGCGCTCTCGCCGGGCGAGGTGGAGCTGGGGAGGCGCATCAGCGAGGCGACGGGGCTGAAACGGCTCCGCTTCGTGAACTCGGGGACGGAAGCGACGATGACGGCCATCCGCCTGGCGCGGGCGGCGACCGGCCGCGACCTCGTCGTGAAGTTCGAGGGGTGCTACCACGGCCACAGCGACGGCCTGCTGGTGAAGGCCGGCAGCGGCGTCGCGACGCTGGGCCTGAGCGACTCGGCGGGCGTTCCGGCGTCGATCGCCGCCGGCACCGCCGTGCTTCCCTACAACAACCCCGACGCGCTCGCGCAGTGGTTCGAGACGCACGGGGACGAGACGGCGGCGGTCATCGTCGAGCCGGTGGCGGGAAACATGGGCGTCGTGCCCCCGGAGGACGCGTTCCTGGAGGCGCTGCAGACGGTCCCGCGCGAGCACGGCGCGCTCCTGATCGACGACGAGATCATCACGGGATTCCGGCTGGGGTACGGCCTCAGCGGCCTGCTGCCGGAGGCCGACCTCGTCTGCCTGGGCAAGGTCATCGGGGGCGGGCTGCCGGTGGGGGCGCTGGGCGGACGGACGGAGCTGATGTCGCTGCTCGCGCCGGAGGGGCCGGTCTACCAGGCGGGAACGCTCAGCGGGAACCCGCTCGTCATGGCCGCGGGGACGGCGACGCTCGACGTGCTCCGCGACGGGCGTCCGTACGCGCGGGCGGACGAGCTGGCGCAGCACCTCGAGAACGGGCTGGGGACGGCGGTGCGGCGGGGGGAGGTCGACGGCTGCGTGGTGCGCCGGGGTTCGCTGCTTTCGCTGTTCTTCCGCTCGACGCCGCCGCGCGACTACGCGGAGGCGTCGGAGAGCGACACGGCCACGTTCGCGAAGTTCCACCGGGGGATGCTGGAGCGGGGCGTGATGCTGCCGCCGTCGCAATTCGAGGCGTGGTTCGTCTCGGCGGCGCACACGGAGGCGGACATCGACCGCACGGTGCGGGCAGCCGCGGAGGCGCTGCGCGAGGCGAGTCCGGGGCCGGTCGCGAGCAGCGCGGGGTCGTGACGGCGCTCCGGCTGGGGACGCGCGCGAGCCGGCTCGCGCTCCACCAGACCGAACTCGTGGCCGCGCGCCTGCGGGCGGCGTGGCCCGATGTCACGCTGGAGGTCGTCGGGATCACGACGGCAGGCGACCGCGACCGCACAAGTCCGCTCACGTCGGGGGAGGGCGCGGGGTGGTTCACGTCGGCGATCCAGGACGCGTTGCTGGCGGGCGAGGTCGACGTGGCGGTCCACAGCTACAAGGACCTGCCGACGGCCCGACCGGAAGGGCTCGTCATCGCGGCGGTTCCGGAACGGGCGGACCCGCGCGACGCGCTCGTGTCGCGCGACGGCTCGACGCTCGCGGAGCTGCCGGCGGGCGCGGTGGTCGGAACGAGCAGCCCGCGGCGGTCGGCGCAGACGCTCGCCGTCCGGCCAGACCTCGAATTGCGTCCGATACGCGGGAACGTGGAGACGCGGCTGGAGAAGGTGGACGCGGGGGAGTACGACGCGGCGCTGTTCGCGATCGCGGGGCTGGAGCGGCTGGGGCTGGGGGAGCGCGCGAGCCACGTGTTCGGGTTCGAGGAGATGCTACCCGCGCCCGCGCAGGGCGCGCTCGCGGTCGAGTGCCGGCGCGACGACGCGGAGACGCTGCGCCTGCTCGCGGCCATCGACGACCGCGATCTGCGGCGGCTCGTGGCGGCGGAACGGTCGTTCCTGGCGGCGCTGGAAGCTGGGTGCAGCTATCCCGCCGCCGCCTACGCCGAGAGCTTCGGCACGACGCTGAAGCTGCACGGCCTGGTCGCGCCGGAGGGCGTCATCGTGCGCTCGAAGGTGGGCGGACCGGTCGAGGCGGGGCCGGGGCTGGGGCGGGCGCTCGCACGGGAGCTGCTGGAGATCGCGGAGCAGCGCGAAGCCTGACCCCTAGCCGACGCGCACGATGACGGCGTCGCCCTGGCCGCCGCCACCACAGAGCGAGGCGGCGCCGAGCCCGCCGCCGCGGCGGCGAAGCTCGTTCAGGAGCGTGACCATGAGGCGGGCGCCGGTCGCGCCGAGGGGGTGGCCGAGCGCGACCGCCCCACCGTTCGGGTTCACGCTGGCGGGGTCGAGGTCGAGCATGCGAGCGGACCAGAGTGCAACGGAGGCGAAGGCCTCGTTGATCTCGACGACATCGAGGTCGGAGGCGGAGAGGCCGGCGCGGTCGAGCGCGGCGTTGATGGCCTCAGCGGGGCGCTCGTGCAGGGTCGCATCGGGGCCGGCGACCTGGCCGTAGGAGACGACTTCGGCGATCGGCTCCGCGCCGAGGTCGGCGGCGGCGCGCTCGCCGGCGACGATGACGGCGGCACCGCCGTCGCTGATCTGCGAGGCGTTCCCGACGGTCGTCGTGCCCTCGGGCGTGAAGACGGGCCGGAGTCCGGCGAGCGACTGCACGGTGACCTCGTCGCGGATCCCCTCGTCGTGCTCGACCCGGACGGTCTGGCCGCGGCGGGCGGGCACGTCGACGGGGACGATCTCGTTCGCGAAGTGGCCGCTGTCGCGGGCGGCGGCGGCGCGCTGGTGGCTCGCCGCCGACCACTCGTCCTGCTCCTCGCGGAAGATGCCGAGGGCCTCGTTCTTCAGGTCGGCCGATTCGCCCATCGAGCACTCGTCGAAAGCGCAGAAGAGGCCGTCGTGCTGCATCGCATCGACGAGCGGACCGTGGCCGAGGCGGCCGCCCCAGCGCGCGTCGGGGAGGAGGTAGGGGGCGTTGCTCATCGACTCCATGCCGCCCGCCACGATGACGTCCGACTCGTCGAGGCGGATGGCGCGGTCGGCCATGGCGATGGCGGTGAGCCCGGAGAGGCAGACCTTGTTGATGGTCGTGGCGGGGACAGTCATGGGGATGCCGGCGGCGCTGGCCGCCTGGCGCGCGGTGATCTGCCCCGCGCCCGCCTGCACGACGTGCCCGAAGATGACCTCGTCGACGGCGTCGGGAGGCACGGCGGCGCTCTCCAGGGCGCCGCCGATGGCGGCCGAGCCGAGCCCGGTTGCGGGCAGGGGCTTCAGGCCCCCGCCGAAGCGTCCGATGGGGGTTCGCGCCAGACCAACGATCACCGACTTCATGGCATATCTCCTCTTCGCACCCCCGACTGTACGCCAGCGAGGGGTTCGGGCGATGGCGAAGCGGGTGGCCGGGCGGTAGGGTTCGCGCGATGAGTCCGGTAGCGATCGTCACGGGCGCGGGTTCGGGGATCGGGAAGGCCGTGTCCCTCGCGTTCCTGCGCGAGGGGTACTCGGTGGCGCTGGCGGGGCGTCGGGCGCAGACGCTGCGGGCGACCATCGCCGAGGCGGGGGCGGACGGCGACCGCGCCATCGCCATCACGACGGACGTGCGCGAGCCCGCTTCCGTGCGCGAGCTGTTCGACTGGACGGTCGAGCGCTTCGGGCGGCTGGACGTGCTCTTCAACAACGCCGGCATCGGCGCGCCGCCGCGCCCGCTCGAGGAGCTGACGTTCGAGCAGTGGCAGGCGGTCGTCGAGACGAACCTGACCGGGGCGTTCCTCTGCACGCAGGAGGCGTTCCGGGTGATGAAGGCGCAGGACCCGCAGGGCGGGCGCATCATCAACAACGGCTCCATCTCGGCGACGACGCCGCGACCGAACTCCGCACCGTACACCTCGACGAAGCACGCGATCACAGGGCTCACCAAGTCGACGGCGCTGGACGGGCGGCAGTACGACATCGCCTGCGGGCAGATCGATATCGGGAACGCGACCTCGCCGATGACGGCGAAGATGGAGCGGGGCATGCCGCAGCCCGACGGGAGCGTTCGCCCCGAGCCGACGATGGACGTCGAGAACGTGGCGAAGGCGGTGCTCTACATGGCGAGCCTGCCGCTCGACGCGAACGTGCTCACGCTGACGGTGATGGCGACGAAGATGCCGTTCGTGGGGCGCGGCTAGGCGATGAGGGCCGCTATCGGGGTCGCGCTGCGTGATCGGCAGCGCGCGCCTCTCGTGCTCCCGGGAGCGCGCTGAGCCGCTACGCTACCGTGGCCGTGTCGAGCGAGCCGAGTTCCGCCGCACCCGAGCCGTTCCCGCTGGTCGAGCGCGCCTTCGTCGAGGTGGCGGTGAACAGCGGGCAGCCGGCGCGCCATCCGTTCACGTACGCGCGTCCGGAGGGGATGGAGGTGCGGCTGGGGCAGGCGGTGTTCGCGCCGTTCGGGAGCCGCCTGCTGCAGGGCATCGTGGTGGGGGAGACGGACACGCCGCCGGAGCAGGAGGCGCGCCCGGTCGAGGCGGTGGCGGACCCGGAACCGGTGCTCGACGGACCGCACCGCAAACTCGCCCGCTGGCTCAGCGACCACTACCTGGCGCCGCTCTGGGAATGCGTCACGACGTGCCTGCCCTCGGGATACGGGCAGCGTTCGGTGACGGTCGTCTCGCCGGTCGACGTGCCCCTGCTCCTGCCCAGCGACCCCGCCGACCAGCGCGTGCTGCGGTACCTCGCCGAGAACGGCCAGACCGCGCTCGACACGCTGCGGGAGGCGCTGGGCCAGGTGCCCATGGACCTGCTCCGGCGGCTCCAGGACAGCGGCCACCTGACGGTCGCGCAGGGGCTGGCGCGTCCGGCGGGGCGGCCGCGCATGGAGCGGCGGGTGGCGCTCGCGGCGGAGCCGGAGTTCGCGCGGAGGCATGCGCGGGAGCTGGCCGAGCGCGCGCCGCGGTCGGTGGCGGCGCGCATCCTGGAGCGGCTGGCGGAGGCGCGGGACACGACCCTGACGGAGGTCCGCGAGCTCGGCGCGCAACGCCGCCACCTCGACGACCTGGCGGAAGAAGGGTGGCTGCGGGAGTACGAGGCGCGCGTCGAGCGCGACCCGATCGCCGATCGCCTGCCGGAGCCGCTCCCGCCGGCGACGCTGACGGAGGAGCAGGCGGAGGTGGTCGAGGCGATCACGTCGGCGCCGGGCGAGTACCTGCTGCACGGCGTGACCGGGTCGGGGAAGACGGAGGTGTACCTGGAGCTGGCGCGCCGGGCGCTGGAGGCGGGGAAGGGCGCGATCGTGCTGGTTCCGGAGATCTCGCTGACGCCGCAGGCGATCCAGCGCTACGGGGAGCAGTTCCCGGCGGAGATCGCGGTGCTGCACTCCAGCCTCAGCACGGGCGAGCTGTACGACCAGTGGCACCGCATCCAGCGGGGGGAGGCGCGGCTGGTGGTGGGGTCGCGCAGCGCGGTGTTCGCGCCGGTGCGGGACCTCGGGCTGGTCGTCCTCGACGAGGAGCACGAGTGGACCTACAAGCAGGCCGACCCGCAGCCCCGCTACCACGCCCGCGACGCCGCCGCCGAGCTGTGCCGCCTGACGGGCGCGACGCTCGTGCTGGGCAGCGCGACTCCGGACGTGACCACGTACCACCGCGCCGAGGTGGGCACACTGACGCGCCTCGACCTGCCATCGCGGGTGATGGCGCTGGACGGGGGCGAGACGCAGGCGGTAGCGCTGCCCGACATCACGGTCGTCGACATGCGGGAGGAGCTGAAGGCGGGGAACCGGGGCATCTTCAGCGTGCCCCTCCGAAACGCCCTGCGGCGGGCGCTGGAAGAGGAGGAGCAGTCGATCCTGTTCGTGAACCGGCGGGGAGCGGCGCGCTTCCTGTTATGTCGCGCGTGCGGCCACCTGCCGACATGCCCGACGTGCGCGCTGGCGATGGGGCTCGACACGCGCGACCTGCTGCACCCCCGCATCTTCTGCCACCACTGCGGGCGCAGCCGCACGCAGGAGACGACGTGTCCCGAGTGCGGGAGCGCCCGCTATCGCCCCTTCGGCGTGGGGACGCAGCGGATCGAGGAGGAGGCGAAACGCGCCTTCCCGGAGGCGCGCATCAGGCGCTGGGACAGCGACGCCGCCAGCCGCAAGGGCAGCCACGAGGCCATCCTGAAGGCGCTGGAGGCGCGCGAGGTCGACATCCTCGTGGGGACGCAGATGCTGGCGAAGGGGCTCGACCTGCCCGCCATGACGGTCGTGGGGGTGGTCGACGCGGACGTGGGGTTGAGCCTGCCCGACTACGTCGCGCACGAGCGCACCTTCCAGCTGCTGAGCCAGGTGGCGGGGCGGGCGGGGCGGCGGGAGCGGCGGGGCGAGGTCTACATCCAGACGTACGAGCCGGAGGCCCCGCCCATCCACGCCGCCGCCGAGCACGACTACCGCGGCTTCTTCGCGCACGAGACGCAGCACCGGCGTCGGGCGAGCTACCCGCCCTTCGCGCGGCTGGCGCGGCTTACCTACCGGCACGCGAACCAGGAGCGGGGCCTAGAGCACGCATCGCAGGTCGCGGACGAGCTGCGGGCGCGTCGCGACGCCGCCGGCTGGCCCGACCCGGACGTGCTCGGCCCGACGCCCGCCTACGTGCGCCGCCTGCGGGGCGAGTACCGCTGGCACATCCTGCTGCGGGGCCGCGACCCGTGTGCGCTGCTCGAACAGGTCACGCTGGGGCGGCGCTGGAGCGTCGATATCGACCCTGTGAGCCTTCTCTAGGAGGCTAGGGGTCGGATACAGGGGAGGAGAGGGCATGCATGGACGGCAAGCCGTTGCGGTTCGCGGACCTTGTCTCAGCCTAGAATACTGCCTGAAAACAACCTCCGATCAAAACGATCACTATTAGGACCGCTACGATCGCGATTGAGGCAAGTATCCAGATACCCGCAACCGCGAAGCATCCGTCAAGGCACCCCTTGGCCAGGTCGCCAGGCTGTCCTTCGCCCTCTGGCCAATTGCCCTTCCCTTCTGAGTGGTTACCAAGCAAAGCAGTTGTACTCCTCGTACGGCGTTGGATCGGTCTCGGCAAAGCAGGCCATCTGTCTCGTGATACCGTTAGTGATAATCCAGCTACCGCCTTGTTCGAGTGGTAGAGATGGAGTAGAAGACAAAGTCCCGATCCCAGGAGAACCATTAGTGGATTGGAACCAACCACGGAAAAATATCCGATCGAAATCGGAATGGATACGAATCTTATTCAGGGTCAGGTTGGCTTCTGCGACCAACGTAGTCGATCGCAACACCGTATCGCCAGAGGTACAAATGAAGCCTTGCTCGAACCAGTCGTTAATAACCGCTTTCTGGCAATCCCAGACATGAACGAAAACGCCATCAGGAGAGGCGGATTCAAGCGTCTCTACAGCGATGCTGCTGATGTCTCTCGCAAAGAAACCCTGGCCCACGAAATCACCGACATTGAATCCTGAAACGCAAAAGCCTGCTGGATCGTCGTTCCAATCATCGTTTCGTGAGGTAACGCTCCGTCCATCATCAAAATTTATGACTAGGAACATGTTGTGTTGGGAAATGTCGGTACTCGCCTTCGCGCACCATCGAAGCTCGTTAGGCAAGAAACTCCTTGGTTCCTTGCTGAAGTCAAACTCGATAGTCGCTAAGCCCGCACGGACTGGTTCTTGTGTCGGCTGCCCAACAGGCGCCATAGAGTCCGATAAGGGAACTGCAAGGGTAATATCCTCGTAGCGGAGCGTGCCACGGCCATTCAGCCCGCTCATATCAAGCGGGACGGTTCCTAGCGTTTCCCATGAACCCCCTTCGGGGCGGGCGCTAATCCATAGGCGTTCGGAGTCGCTCGTGCTTTGCCATACGCGGATCTCGACGTTCGCGGACCGGCCGTCCTGGGCGGAGGCGATAGCAACAAGCCCAACCCCAACCAAGGCAATGACCGCCAACGCGATCGGTCGTACGTGCTTCAATGGGGAGCCCCCTTACGGCGGGACGTACTCCTCACAAGCCCATCCAGTCGATCCGCAAGGGGGCACGGAACGCCCCAGACGTAACTGGATGCGGTAATGGCTTGTGAGGAGCCGCAAGGGATGGTGAGGGAAGGCTAGGAAGAGGTCAAGCGGTCGCTGGAGCATCGAAATCGACCCGGTGAGCCTTCTCTGAACCTTTCCTTTCCCTATTGCGTTGACGTGGGCTCTGCTATCCTCGGGCCTGCCCGTGTGGCGTATCTGTGCACGGGCGAGGCTTCATGCAGCGATCAGTCGGTCCCTGGCGTCGAGTCGCCCTCATCTTCCCCGGTCAAGGCTCACACAGCGTCGGCATGGGCGAGCGGCTCTATCACGCCTCGCGCGCGGCCCGCGAGGTGTTCCGGCGCGCGGACGAGGTGCTCGAGACGAAGCTCTCCAGGCTCTGCTTCGAAGGGCCCCGGGAAGAGCTCGAACGGACCATCAACCAGCAGCCGGCGACGTTCGTCATCTCGATGGCCTGGCTCGAGGCGCTCAAGGAGCGCTGGGCCGCGCTCGACCGGAAGCTGCAGCCGCACGTCGTGGCCGGGCACTCGATGGGCGAGTTCACGGCCGCCGTGGCGGCGGGCTCGCTCCAGTTCGAGGAGGGCCTGCTGCTCGTGCGCGAGCGGGGCCGCGCCATGGACGAAGCGGGCCAGGAGAATCCCGGCGGCATGGCCTCCATCCTCGGCCTCTCCGAGGAGTCGGTGCTCGCCATCTGCGACGAGGCGACCGGCGACGACGGCTACGTCGGCATCGCCACGCTCAACTGCGAGGGCCAGAACGTCATCTCCGGCGCGGTCGGGCCGCTGAAGCGGGCCATGGACGCCGCGCAGGCGGCGGGCGCGCGCAAGGTCGTGCGCCTGCCCATCACCATCGCTTCCCACTCGCCGCTGATGCAGCGCGCGAGCGACACCATGAGCGGCTGGCTCGAACGATTCCCGCCGCAGGAGCCGGAGGCGCCGGTCGTGGGCAACATCAACGGCGACGTGCTGCGCTCCCAGGGCGAGCTGCACGCGGAACTGCGCGACCAGCTGACCTCGGTGGTGCGCTGGCAGCGCGGGGTCGAGCGCATGCAGGAGCTGGGCGCGGACCTCTTCGTCGAGGTGGGGCCGGGGAACGTGCTCACGAAGCTGGTGCGCCGCATCGACCCGAAGACGAACGTCGTGAGCCTGAGCGACGACCGCAGCGGTCTGCTGAGCGAGCGCTTCGCCGCCGTCGAGAGCGCCACGCGGTGAGCCGCCCCCGCGTCGTCGTGACTGGCGTCGGCGCAGTCACTCCCGCCGGGAACACGGCCGAGGAGACGTGGGCGTCGGTGCTGGACGGCCGCAGCGGCGTGGGACCGATCACCCTCTTCGACGCGGAGCCCTTCCCGGTACGCATCCAGGCCGAGGTGAAGGACTTCGAGCTCGATGAGCGCATCGGCGCGAAGCAGCGGCGCCACATGAACCGGGGCGTGCGCTTCGCCATGAACTCGGTGCTGGAAGCGCTCGACGACAGCCGCCTCGAGATCACCGAGGAGAACTGCGAGGACGTCGGGATCATCTTCGGCAACGGTGGCGGCGGCTACGAGGAGATCTGGGAGGGCGACCAGACCCTGCAGACGCGCGGACCGAGGCGCGTCTCGCCCTTCCTCATCGCCAACTTCGTCGTCGATGCGGCCAGCGGCCACATCTCGATCCACACCGGCGCGCGCGGACCGAACGTGGCCGTCGTGAGCGCCTGCGCGACGGGCGCGGCCGCCATCGGGGCGGGAGCACACGCGATCCAGCGGGGGGAGGCGGCAGCCGTCATCGCGGGGAGCTGCGAGTCGGTGCTCGTGCCCGTGTTCCATGCGACCTGGTGCTCGATGCGAGCGCTCGCGAGCGACAACGAGAACCCGGAGGGGGCGGTCAAGCCGTTCGACCTGAACCGCGACGGGTTCGCGGCGGGCGAGGGCGCGGGCGCGGTCATCCTGGAGGAGTACGAGCACGCGCGGGCGCGGGGGGCGCGCATCTACTGCGAAGTGCTCGGTTCGGGCACGTCGAACGACGCCTACGACATGATCGCGCTCGACGAGGCGGGGCGGGGCCTGCGCCGCTCGATCGTGGGCGCGCTGCGCGAAGCCGACATCGACGCCGGCGAAATCGACTACATCAATCCCCACGGCAGCGGCACCAAGCTGAACGACCGCATCGAGACGGTTGTCGTGAAGGAGCTCATGGGGGAGGCGGCCTACGAAGCCTCGATGAGCTCGATCAAGCCGGTGACCGGGCACGGCATGGCGGCGGCGGGTTCGATCGAGGCGATCGCGTGCGTCCTCGCCATCCGCGACCAGAAAGTGCCCCCGACGATCAACTACACGACGCCGGACCCCGAGTGCGACCTCGACTACGTGCCGAACGTGGCGAAATCCCGCCCCGTTCGCACGGCGCTGAGCACCTCGGTGGGGCTCGGCGGCCACAACGCCGCGGTGATTCTCCGCGCCGTGAACGGAGCGGTTTGATGACCAGAGCGCTTGTTACGGGAATCGGGGCGGTGACGCCAGTGGGGCTCACGGCGCCGGAGTCGTGGCGCAACCTGCTGGCGGGGATGTCCGGCATCGCGCCCATCGAGGCGTTCGACGCGAGCGACCTGTCCGTGCGGATCGCGGGAGAGGTGAAAGACTTCACGCCCAGGGGGGTCGATTCGAAGGCGGCGCGGCGGATGTCTCGCTTCGCCCAGTTCTGCGTGGCCGCCTCCCACGAAGCGGCCGAGGACGCGGGGCTGGAGCTGACGGACGAGGAGCGTCCGCGCGCGGCCGTGGCGATGGCGACCGGCGCAGGCGGCGTGCTCAACACCTTCCTCGAGACGGAGAACTACATCGCCAAGGGACCGGCGCGGGTGAGCCCCTTCTTCGTGCCGCTGATGGCGCCCAACATGGGCGCCTGCCAGGTGGGCATGCAGCTCGGGCTGCGCGGCCCGACGCTCGCCTCGACGGCGGCCTGCGCGAGCGGGCTGTACAGCTACATCGAGGCGAAGGCGCTCATCGAGAGCGGCCTCGCCGACGTCGTGCTGGCGGGCGGCGCGGAGGCCGCCATCCACCCCGTCTCGGTGGCGGGCCTGGCGAACATGAAGGCGCTCAGCCGGAACAACGAGAACCCCGAGGGCGCCTCTCGTCCCTTCGACCGCGACCGCGACGGCTTCGTCTTCGGCGAGGGCGCGTCGGTGTTCGTGGTCGAGTCGGAGGAGCGGGCGCGGAATCGCGGGGCGCGCGTGTACGCCGAGATCGCGGGCGGCGCGCTCAGCAGCGACGCCTACCACATCACCGCCCCGCGCGACGACGGCAGCGGAGCGGCGCAGGCCATGTCCTCGGCGCTCGACGCCGCGGGGATGGCTCCCGAGGCGATCGACTGCATCTCCGCGCACGGCACGGGCACGCCCCTGAACGACGTCTCCGAGACGCTCGCGATCAAGATCGCGTTCGGCGAGCACGCTCATTCCATCGCTATCAGCGCGACGAAGTCGATGGTGGGGCACCTGCTGGGCGGGGCGGGAGCGGTGGGGGCGATGGCGTCGGTGCTGTCGATCGCGGAGGGCCTCGTGCCCCCGACGATCAACCTGGAGAACGCGGACCCCGAATGCGACCTCGACTACGTGCCGCTGGAAGCGCGCGAGATGACGGTCGACGCGGCGATGGTCAACGGCTTCGGGTTCGGCGGCCAGAACGGCAGCGTCATCTTCAGGCGGTACGAGGGCTAGCCCGGGGCGAGCGCGCGCAGACGCTCGACGATCTCCGGGAGCTGCTCCAGCACGTAGTCGATCTGCTCGTCCGTGTTCCCCTTGCCCACGGTCAGGCGAAGCGAGGCGTGCGCGAGGTCATCGTCGATGCCCATGGCGGTGAGGACGTGCGAGGGTTCGAGCGAGCCCGTCGTGCAGGCGCTGCCCGAACTTGCGGCGATCTCGACCATGTCGAGCCCGAGCAGGACGCTCTCGCCTTCGACGTTGCGAAAGCAGCAGCTGAAGCTGTTGGGGAGGCGGCGGTCGGGGTCGGCGGGGCCGGTGACGACGGTGTCGGGGACGCGCTCGGGGAGCTCGAAGAGCAGGCGGTCGCGGAGGCGGCGGTAGTGGGCGACGCGCTCCTCGCGCTCCTGCCAGGCGAGCTCCATGGCGACCGCGAGGCCGAAGGCGCCGGCGACGTTCTCGGTGCCGGCGCGGCGCTCGCGTTCCTGCGAACCGCCGAGGATCTGCGGCTGCCAGGGCGTTCCCCGGCGCACGTAGAGGAGGCCCGCGCCCTTCGTTCCGTAGAGCTTGTGGGAGGCGAGGCTGAGGAGGTCGACCCCGAGCGCCTCCGGCGTTATGTCGATAGAGCCTGCCGCCTGGACCGCGTCCGTGTGGACGACGACGTTCGGGTTGCGCGCCTTCGCCAGCGCCGCCGCCTCGGCGACGGGCTGGAGCGTACCGACCTCGTTGTTCGCCGCCATCAGGGTGAGCACGGCCGTCTCGGGACCGATCGCCTCCTCGAGCGCGGCGAGGTCGACGCAGCCGTCGGAGTCGACGGGGAGGTAGGTGGCGCGGAAGCCCTCGCGTTCGAGCTGCTCGACGGTGTGGAGGACGGCGTGGTGCTCGACCTGGCTGGTGACGATGTGGTCGCCGCGGCCGCGCTCGCGCTGGGCGAGGGCGGCGCCGCGAATGGCGGCGTTATCGGACTCGGTGCCGCCGCTGGTGAAGATGATCTCGCTCGGTTCGGCGCCGAGGAGGCGGGCGCAGCGGGCGCGGGCTTCGTCGAGCCAGCGGTGGGCGGTCTGCCCTTCCAGGTAGATGGAGGAGGGGTTGCCCCAGTCGCGGGAAAAGACGGGCCACATCGCCTCGAGCACGCGCGGGTCGGGGGGCGTGGTGGCGGCGTGGTCGAGGTAGACGCGCTCCATGCTTCCCTCCCGGTGACACCCGCCGGGCGTTAGTGCCACATCTCTTGCTATACTTTAGCCGCGCACGGCGTTCGCGCGCCGGAATTCCATGCGAACCACCTTCAAGGAGTGCCCATGACGACCGAAGCCACCACCGAGACTCAGCTCGTCACCATCACCGATGCCGCTATCGAGAAGGCGAAGGCGCTCCTGGAAGCGCGCGACCTGCCGGAAGGCGCGCTGCGCGTGTTCGTGGCCGGCGGCGGCTGCTCGGGCTACCAGTACGGCATGGCCCTCGCCCGCTCGACCGAAGAGGACGACCTCGTCCTGGGGCGCGGCGGCGTCCGCATCGTCGTCGACCCGGAGAGCGCCCAGTACCTCGACGGCGCCGAGATCGACTACGTCGACGAGGTGATGAAGAGCGGCTTCAGCATCTACAACCCGAACGCGACGAAGAGCTGCGCCTGCGGCTCCAGCTTCCAGACGGAGGGCGGCGGCGGCGAGGCTCGCCCCTGCGGCCACTAGCCTTCACGCGGTCCGAAAGCACGAAAGGGGCGCGGATGCGCCCCTTTCTCGTGTCCGGCATACCAAGCGAGTGAGGTTATAGGAACTTTCGGAGGTTATAGGGAAATCGCCAAAAGTCCCGCAAGTCGCTGAACTTTGGATATGGCCCGTCTCCATGATCGCTTGGGGAGGTGCCGACCCTTGCGGTCACCGCGCTAGCAAGAGACCCGAAGACTGCCCCCCCAGCCTATCGCTGACCGTTACACCTCCCCGAGTCTTGCCCTCTTCATCGAGGTAGAGATAGCGGCGTTTAGCCAGGGGATCGGAGTATCGGGAGCGCAGGTCATCAAAGAGCGGATGGATGTGTATCCGGTTCGCCGAGGTGGCGCAATACACGCGAGCAGCCATGGGAAACAACAGCCCGGACGCGATGATGTCCGATAGCTGGAGCCCTACATGGTTATCGCTCTTGCCGAAGACGACAGGCTCCAGAAGGCGGGGCAGGTCATCACCTGAAGCCTTGTGCTTCTGCGTAAAGAGCGAGTGGGCAACCTGTATGTCCTGATGGTGGTTGCGGCTATCGCAGAGAATCATGCCGTCTGCCTCACGCTCCTCCAAGAAACGATTGAAATGCCTGGCAATGTCCTGGATTGAAAACGTATAGGTCTCCGTCGGCTTGAGCGACTCCGTGGGGGACTTGATCCACACGCGGCCAAGGAGGCGGACATCGTGCCTGGCGAGGAGCTCGACGACCCCACCGAGCACTTGATTCGCATGGCGACGCTTGCGGCGGCTCGTGGAGCGGGCCTGCTTCCGGAGCGAAGCCCCTTTGATCTCCATGAGCACATAGTCGAGATGCTTTGAGGCTCTGCCAGGAAAGAAACGGCGGTTCATGAGAAGAAAGTCAGCCGTCAGGGGCGCGATGTTGGCAGCCGGAACGATGAGTCCCGCGACAACCAGAAGGGGCGTCGCGTCAGGGCCACTGTTAGGCGCTTCGAACCCGCCCGACTCATCGACGTAGCAGATAAACATCCCGCGATGCACAACTACGACCGCCCGGAGGACGGTCGTAGGAAGCGGCGTTCAGCCTGAGGCCTAGGCGCCAATGCTATGTGCAAGAGGCAGCATACCATCTGCCCAAGCACTTTTCCAGTGCAGCCCGCACCGCCCCAGGGACTGGCTAGAGGACGTTGCGCATCAGCTCGACGTGGGTGGTGAGGAAGGCCATCGCTTCGCGGGTGGCGCGGCGGAAGCGGGCGAAGTCGGCGTCCCGCAGGGCGAGGTCGTCGAAGCGCTCCAGCTCGGCCATCGAGTCGAACTCGCCGGCGATGGCGATGGCGTTCGTCCCGCCCGACAGCGCGCTCCACACGCTGGTCGTGGCATCGACGCCTCGCTCGGCCTGGTACTCAAGCGCCTGGGAGAGGGAGAGCACGAACTCGCGACCCTTGCCCGGCAGCACCTCTCCCGTCATGAGCCGCAGGAAGCGGCGGGGCGCGGTCGCCTCCTCGGCCGAGATGAGGCCCTCGGAGTGGTAGGAGAGGCGGTGGATGGAGACATCGGTGCGTCCCCGGAGGAGGTGGCTCTCGACATCCGCCCAGATGCCGGCGAACTGCGCGTCCTGGGTGCCGAGGTCGCTGAGACGTTCGAGCTCATCGAGCGTGTTGAAGTCCATGACAATCGAGATGGCGTTCGTGGGGCCGGTCATGGCCGCCCAGAGGGCGGTGCGCGCGCGGATGCCGCGGTTGTCCAGGTGCTCGATGGCGACGCGGGCCGCAGCCAGCAACTCGCCCGTCTGGCCGCGCTCGACGATGCCGCGGATCAGGCGCCGGTACATACGCGCTCCCGGCCGTTACCGGCCCGCGCCAGTGTAGCAGGCGCCATCAGCGGCCCTTGAACTCGGGGTCGCGGCGCTCAAGGAAGGCGCTCATGCCCTCGCGGAAGTCCTCGCTCGTGAACATGGGGCGGAGCTGCAGGTAGGTGTGGTCGACGGCGGTCTCGAAGGTCTCGTCCATGCCAAGACGCATCATGCGCTTGGTGGCCTGCACGGAGTAGGGCGCGTTGCTGGCGATGCGGGCGGCGACGGTGCGGACCTCGTCCATGAGGTCGTCGTGGGGAACGACGCGGTTCACAAGGCCCAGCTCGAGCGAGCGTTCGGCGTCGAGCACGTCGCCCATGAAGGCGATCTCGGCGGCCTTCGCCCAGCCGACGAGGCGGGGCAGGTACCAGGTGCCGCCCGACTCGGGCAGGACGCCGCGCCGCACGAAGACGGCGCCGAGCTTGGCGCGGTCGCTGGCGATGCGGATGTCGCAGCCGAGGGCCATGTCCATCCCGTAGCCGGCGGCGGGACCGTTGAGGGCGCAGACGACGGGCTTGTCCATGCGGTGGAGGACGAGCGGCGGCGTGTTGTGCAGATCGAAGAGGCGCAGGTCGGTGGCGCCGCTCATGTCGTCGCGGTCGGCGCGGGCCTTCAGGTCGAGGCCGGCGCAGAAGCCGCGGCCGGCTCCCGTGAGGACGACAACGCGGACCTCGGGGGCGGTGTTGGCGCGGTCGAGCTCGGCGGCGAGGGCGGCGAGCATGGGGCCGCTGATGGCGTTGAGCCGCTCGGGGCGGTTGAGGGTGAGGGTCAGCACGCCGTCGCACTGGTCGACGATCAGTTCATCGGTGGACATGGGGTTGGCCTCCTGTCGGGGGCGAGTGTTCCATGCGGCAGGGTGGCGGGCAATCAGCGCAGGAGGAACTGCCCGAGGGTGAGGCCGCTGGCGCGCACCTCGGCGGCCAGCTCGCGGCCGACCCAGCGGTAGTGCCAGGGCTCGTAGGCGTAGCCGGTGACGGCCTCCTTGCCCGCGGGATAGCTGAGGATGAAGCCGTACTCGTGGGCGTTCTCCGCGAGCCAGCGTCCCTCGGGCGTGTTTCCGAACTCCTCGACGAGCTCGTAGCCGATGGCCGTGCTGGAAAAATCGACGGTGGTGCCGAGCTGGTGCTCGCTGTGGCCGGGACGGGCGCTCACGCGCAGGGCCTCCTGGAGACCGTACTCGTTGACGTGGTACTCGAACGTGTTGCGCTGGGTCTCGTAGCTGCGGTAGCTGCTGACGATCGCGAGCAGGTGCCCCGCCTCCGACGCCGCCTCGAGCATCGCGAGCAGGTCGGGCAGGATAGCCTCGACGACCTCCTGGGGGCCGTAGGCGTAGGCATCGGGGATGGGCACGAGCGCGTCGGGCTCGCAGTTCCCGTCGAGACGGTGGACCTTGTCGAGGGGGACGAGGAAGTCGTGGCAGGCGACGATGTAGACGCCGTCGGCGTTGGGGGTGGCGGTCGGCGGCGCGGGGGTGGCGGCTGCGGTGGCGGCGGCTTCCCCGGGCGGGACGGCGGTCGAGGTGGCGGCCGGAGATTCCCCCGCGACCGGCGAGCGGCGTACCAGCTCGTCGTCGACGTCACCGTTGCCGTCGCCACAGGCGACGAGCGCGAGGGGGAGCAGGAGCGCGAGGGCAACGGTAAGGAGGAGCGGGTTCCGTCCCGGCGTCGCCCTGGGGGTCGCGCGCGCCACGATCGCCGCTAGCTGGTCGTGAAGGCGCTGATGCGCGGGTCGCGGCGGACGTCGTCGACGAAGGCGCGCAGGAGGGCGTTCGTCATGGAGGGATTCTCGAGCTGGAGGAAATGCCCGGCGCCCGTGACCGGCTCCTGGCGCAGGAAGAAGGTGATCTGGCGCAGCCGCTCGGGGTCGCCGAGGGGCGCGTTCCCCCAGAGGGCCATGAAGGGCTTCTGGTCGGCGGCCTGCAGGAGGGCGCCGAGGTTCTGGGCGAAGTAGCCGTTGTCCATAAGCTGGCCGGCGGCGACCTGCGGGTCGCAGGCCATCATGCGTTCCTCGACGTGCTCGCGGACCTCGCTTTCGGAGCCTTCGCCGAAGAAGCGGTCGAAGAAGACGCGCGCGGGCTCCATCGAGCCCTCGTCGCGGAGTTGCGCGGCAAGACCGCCCATCGCGCCGCGGGCGGCGGAGTCGAGGGGTGGGTCGACCATGACGGTGCCGACGACGCGCTCCTCGTGGCGGCTGTTCGCGAGGAGCGCGACCAGCCCGCCGATGTCGTGTCCCGCGACGATGGCCGCCTCCATGCCGCGCTCCTCGATGACGGCGGCGACGTCATCGGCGGCGCGGGTGAGGTCGTAGGGCGGGTCCAGCGAGGACTCGCCGCAGCCGCGCAGGTCGAGCGCGAGGCAGTGGAAGTCGCGGGAGAGGTCGTCGAGCTGGGGGCGCCAGAAGGAGCGGTCGCCGGCCCAGCCGTGGACGAAGACGAAGGCGGGAGCGCCCTGCCCCGCCTCGTCGTAGCCGAGCGAGGCGCCCTCGACGCCGAGCAGCGGCATCAGGCCCCGTCGTCCCTTCGGCCGCGGCGGAATCGGGAGAAGAGGAAGGCGCCCGCGGCGGCGACGGCGGTCACGGCCACCGCCGCTCCGGCGACCAACGCCATGCCGGGAAGGCGGCGCTCGCGGGCGCGCCAGCCGCGGCGCAGGTCATCGATGTCGTCGGGGATGGGGATCGGGGTGGGGTCGGGTTCGGGCTCGGGCTCGGGCTCGGGGAAGCGGCCCGCCCCGACATCGTCCAGGAACCCGGTGACGGCTTCGGTGAAGCCGTCGGGGTTGTCGCCCGGGACGCTGTGGCCGGCCTCGGGCACGACCACGAGGCGGGCGGCGCGGATCTCGCCGGCGGTGCGCTCGGCGACCTCCTGGCTGAGGATGTCGCTCTGCTCGCCGCGCAGGAGCAGCACCGGCGGGGCGAGCTCGCGGAAGCGGCGCCAGAGCTCGTCGCTGCTGAGCTGGCTGCCGGATCGGACGGCGCCCTCGCCCTCGCGGAAGCGCTTGTCGAACTTCCAGGTCCACTTGCCGTTCTCCAGCGGACGCAGGCGGTGGCGCATGCGCTCGCGGATGTTCTCCTCGGTGCGGCGGGTGTTGAAGCGCATCGCGTTCCGGACGAACTCGTCGAAGTCGAGCTCATCGGGGCCGCGCGTGAAGCGCATGATGTTGTCGACCCCCTCCTTCGCCGCCTCGGGGCCGACGTCGACGAGGATGAGGGCGCTGACGCGCTCGGGGTGCTGGAACGCGTACTCGACGGCGTTGAGGCCGCCCATGCTGTGGCCCATGAGGATGACGGACTCGAAGCCGAGCGCCTCGCGCACCGCCTCGACGTCGGCGACGAAGGATTCGCGGGTGTAGTCGCCGTCGGGCGCCCACTCGCTGTCGCCGTGGCCGCGCTGGTCGAGGTTGATCAGGCGGTAGCGGTCGGAGGCGCGCTGGCCGAACTCGTCGAACATGTGGCCGGAGACGCCGAAGCCGTGGAGGGCGAGGATGACGGGGGCGTCGTCCGGTCCCCACTCCTGGTAGGCCAGCTTCAGATCGCCACTGGCGGTGGTGCGCTCGCGGTAGGTCGCAGTCAGGGTTTCGGGGCCTCCGCGGAAGTCTCACGGCGCACGCGATGCGGCCGCGGGTTCTCGATGATAGCACCGGCGCGTGTGTGCGCCGGACGCTTGCGCCTCAGGCGCCGAGCTCGATGTAGCGCTCGACGACCCACTTGAGGGCGTCGGAAGCGGTCACGACGCGGTAGCCCTCGCCGGTGCCCATGGGCACGTGGCGGAAGCCGCCGTCGGCCATCTTGTGTAGCGCGACGGCGACCGTCTCGTTCTCGCGCACGACGACGGGGTCGGTCGTCATGTACTCGGCGACGGGCGCATCGAGGGCGCCGGGCCGGCCGGCGACCTTCTTGAGCACGTCCCGCTCGGTGAAGATGCCGGAGAGCGAATCGCCGTCGAGGACGAGAACGGCGCCGCCCTTGTTCTCGACGAGCAGGTTGACGGCGTCACGCACGCTCGCGGTGGGGGAGAGGGCGGGCGGGCGGAGGAGGCGCAGGGAGGCGAGCGGCGCGCTGAAGGGGCTCTCGCTGATGGCCTGCTCCGGCTCGGGGATATCGACGCTGCGCAGGGGCTGGAGGCAGTTCTCGCAGCGATCGACGCCCGCGATGTTCTGCGACCCGCAGAAGGGGCAGGTCACCAGTCCGGTGCCGGAGTGTTGGGTCATGGCGTTTCTCCCGTACGCCGGGCGGCACGGTGGCCGCTACAGCACGTTCCAGGTCTCGGGGCCGGCGATGAGCGCCTCGATGTCCGGTTCGGGGGCGAGGCGGGACACATCGATCTGGTCCTGCACGAGGCCGTCGTACGTCTCACGCTCGACCTGCCGGAAGACGCCCAGGGGCACGGGGAAGTCGGGGTGGTCCATGCCGCTGAGGATCATGGGCAGGGCGATGTCGTCGCGGCCGGTGTCGTGCACCAGCAGCTCGCCGTCGCTCATGGGGTTCTCGACGACCTCGGGCTGGAAGCCGTTGAGACGGATGCCGTGCTCGAGGTGCTTGCCGTAGCGGAGGGGCTTGCCGTCCTCCAGGTAGACCATGCGGTCCTGGCGGACGTCCTTGTCGGCGAACGAGGCGAAGGCGCCGTCGTTGTAGATGTTGCAGTTCTGGAAGACCTCGACGAAGGCGGCGCCCTTGTGGCGGGCGGCCGTGGCCAGCGTCGCCTCCAGGTGCTTCGTGTCGCGATCGACGGAGCGGGCGACGAAGGTCGCGCCCGAGGCAAGGGCGAGCTTGATCGGGTCGAGGGGGTTCTCGGTCGTGCCCATCGGGGCCGACTTCGTCACCTTGCCGATGGGCGAGGTGGGCGAGTACTGGCCCTTGGTGAGGCCGTAGATGCGATTGTTGAAGAGCACGACGGTCACATCGACGTTGCGGCGGAGGAGGTGCATGAGGTGGTTGCCGCCGATGCTGAGGCCGTCGCCATCGCCGGTGATGACGAAGACGGTGAGCTCGGGGCGGGCGGTCTTGAGGCCGGTGGCGATGGCGGGGGCGCGGCCGTGGATGGTGTGGAAGCCGTAGGTGTTGACGTAGTAGGGGAAGCGGCTGGAGCAGCCGATCCCGCTGACGAAGACGATCTCCTCGCGGGGGATGTTGAGGCCGGGCAGGGTCTTCTGCATCTGGGCGAGGATGGAGTAGTCCCCGCAGCCCGGGCACCAGCGCACTTCCTGGTCGGAAACGAAGTCCTTCCGCGTGAGGAGAGGGATCTCCTCGTCGAGCGCTCCGTTGGTACTAGCTGCCGTCACTGCATAGCCTCCCGCGGCGAGGGCCGCCGCTAGAACTCGAACTCGAAGGGGCCGCCGACACCGAGAACCTCGTCGATCTTCCCGGAGATCTCCGTGATCTTGAAGGGCTGGCCCGCGATCTTGTTGAACGGAATCGCGTCCACGAGGAACTGCGACCGGATGAGGACCGAGAGCTGCCCGTTGTTCAGCTCCGGCACCAGGACCTTGTCGTAGCGCGAAAGCACCTCGCCGAGGTTGGCGGGGAAGGGGTTGAGGTGGCGGATGTGGGCCGACGCCACCGACTTGCCTTCCGAACGCGCCCGCTCGCCCGCGCTGGTGATGGCGCCGTAGGTGCCGCCCCAGCCGAGGAGGAGCAAGTCGCCCTCGCGGGGACCGGTCACCTCGATGTCGGGGATGTCGCTCACGACTCTGGCCACGCGCTCGGCGCGGGTCAGGGTCATCTTGTGGTGGTTGCCGGGCTCGTAGTTGATGTCGCCCGTCTCGTACGACTTCTCAAGGCCGCCGACGCGGTGCTCGAAGCCGGCCTGGCCGGGCACGGCCCAGGACCGCGCCAGCGTCTCCGGGTCGCGCTCGTAGGCGTGGGAGGCGCGGGCGGGGTCGGCGTGGCGCCACACGACCGGCTCGATATCGGCCAGGCGGGGGATGGGCCAGGGCTGGGAGCCGTTCGCGAGGTAGCCGTCGCTGAGCATGATGACGGGGACCATGTACTTGAGGGCGATGCGGAAGGCCTCGATGGCCATCCAGAAGCAGTCGCCGGGGGTGGAGGGCGCGATGATGGCGACGGGCGAATCGCCGTTGCGGCCGTACATCGCCTGGAGCAGGTCGGCCTGCTCGGTCTTGGTGGGCATGCCCGTGCTGGGGCCGGCGCGCTGCACGTCCAGGATGACGAGCGGGAGCTCGGCCATGACGGCGAGGTTGAGGCCCTCGCTCTTGAGGGCGAGGCCGGGGCCGCTGGTGCCGGTGAGGGCCATCTGGCCCGCGTAGGAGGCGCCGATGGCGGCGCAGACCGCGCTGATCTCGTCCTCCGCCTGCATCGTCTTCACCCCGAACCGCTTGAAGCTGGCCAGCTCGTGCAGGACGTCGGAGGCGGGCGTGATCGGATAGCTCGCGTAGAAGAGGGGCAGCCCCGCGAGGTGCGACGCCGTGACGAAGCCGAGGGCGGTCGCCTCGTTGCCGCTGATGTGACGGTAGACGCCGGGCGCGACATCGGCGGGGGGCACCTCGTAGCGCTCATGCACGAGCTCGCTGGTCTCGCCGAAGGCGTTGCCGGCGCGCAGGGCGCGCAGGTTCGCCTCGAGCACGACCGGGTTCCGCCGGAACTTGTCGGTCGCCCAGCGGACGACGGTGTCCATGGGGCGGCTGAAGAGCCAGAGCACGAGGCCGAGCGCGTAGAAGTTCCGCGAGCGGAAGCGCTCCTTGGCGCCGAGCTCGAGCCCGTCGAGGGCGGCGGCGTTGTTCTTCGTGATGTCGATGCGCAGCAGGCGGTAGGAGGAGAGAGAGCCGTCCTCGAGGGGATTGTTCTCGTAGCCGGCCTTGCGCAGGTTGGTCGCGTTGAACTCGCCCTCGTCGACGATGAGGAGGCCGCCGCGAACGAGGTCGCCGAGGTTGGTCTTGAGGGCGGCCGGATTCATCGCCACGAGCGCGTCCGGGTTGTCGCCCGGGGTATGGATGTCGTTGCTGGAGAAGGAGAGCTGGAAGCCGGACACGCCCGGGAGCGAGCCGGTTGGGGCGCGGATTTCGGCGGGATAGTCGGGGAGGGTGGCGAGATCGTTCCCGTAGACGGCGGTCGTGCGGGTGAACTGCGTGCCCGTGAGCTGCATCCCGTCGCCGGAGTCACCGGCAAAGCGAATCGTGACGCGGTCGCGCGTCTTGATGGCTTCGGAGAGCGGTGACTCGATTTCGGTGGTCATCCTGTGACTATCCCCCCTCCCGCTTCGCCACGACCTGGTGGGGACGCGGCGGCAGGTTCAGCACTTCCTCGGGAAAAGATTCGGCGAAGTGCTGCAGCAGCTCGCCCAGACGAACGAGCCCGATAACGGCGCCCTCTTCCATGACGGGCAGGGTGCGGTAGTTGTAGCGCTGCATGAGCGCGATCGCATCACCCACGGTCGTCGTGGAAGAGATGGTGACCGGATTGCGGGTCAGCAGGCCGGGAGCGAGCGGCTGGTCCCAGTCGAAGTCCCCGGCCATGCAGCGCGTGAGCACGTCACGTTCGGTGAAGATGCCCACGAGCTCCTCCTGCTCCACGGCGAGCACGCAGGAGCGCGCGCCCGAGTGCATCCGCTGGACGGCGGTGCGAACCGTGGCCGTGGGAGGGAGGAACACTGGTTCCGCGAGTGGGAGCTCGCCCACGCGCTGGTCTATGAACTTCGCGAGCCGGGACCGATCCATCCGTTCCTGACTGCTTTCACGAGCCGCGGGTGTATCCCCGCGGCAGCGCTTCGCTCTGCTTGGGGAGTGTAGCGCGTTTTGCGCTTATACACGCCAGCGCATCAAGCGGCCACGGTTGCGCTTCCATCCGGCGACGAGCGGCGGCGCGGATGGCACGTGCGCGAGGGCGAGAGGCGTTACAATCCCGCCGCGCGAAACTCGCCCGAGGGGGCCAGTGATGAACATCCGGATCGTGGCCATTGCCCGCCCCGTGGGAACGGGGGGAGAGGAGATCGCCCAGCTGACGGCTGAGAAGCTGGGCTTTCGCTTCTACGACTACCAGGTGGTGCAGACAGCCGCCCAGGAGGCGGGCGTCTCGCCCGAAACCGTGAGCGAGTCGGAACACACGCCGTCGTTGCTGACCCGCATCCTGGAGGCGCTGGCGCGCAACCCCAGCATGCCCGTGGCGGCCTGGGCCGATCCGGTCCCGCTGGCCACGAACCCGCTCCTCACCTCAACCGAGTACCGGCGCTTCATCGAGGACGTGATCCGGGACCTGGCCGAGCAGGGCGAGGCGGTCCTGATGGGGCACGGCGCGCCGATGGTCCTGCAGGGCCGGCCGGACACGCTGAAGGTGCTCACCACCGGTTCCACCGACCAGCGCGCGCAGCGCATCGCCAGCGGCATGAACGTGGATTTCGAGACCGCGCGCAAGACCGTCACGAAGACGGACTCGGAGCGGCAGGACTATTTCCGGCGGTTCTACAACCGCGCGTGGCTGGCGACGGAGAACTACGACCTCTGCCTGAACACGGACCGGCTCACGGCGGACCAGGCCGCCTCGATCATCGCGCAGACGGCGCAGATGCACTGAAGCGGGCGATCAGGCCCGATCGAAGGCGACAATCGCGGCGGCGAGTAGCACCGCCTGGATGAGCGCGGCCGAGGCCAGCAGCCAGACGCCGGCGGCCCGCTCGCGCGC
Source organism: Tepidiformaceae bacterium (assembly GCA_965203115.1). Taxonomy (GTDB): domain Bacteria; phylum Chloroflexota; class Dehalococcoidia; order Tepidiformales; family Tepidiformaceae; genus UBA2991. The sequence continues at coordinate 2,066,669 of OZ241859.1, forward strand.
GTGCAGGACGAAGCCGAGCGCGAGGTTGACGGCGACGATGCCCCCGCCCACGGCCCCGATGCGCAGGATCTCGGAACGCTCGGCCACGCGCACGATGCCGGTGCTCCGGGGGAAATCGATCTGCACGAGGGCGGGCAGGTCGGGGTACTGGCTGAACAGGTAGCCGCCCAGCGCTCCGAGCGCGACAAGGGCGAGGCCGAGCGCGAACCAGAGGTCGCGGTCGCGCCAGAGGGGGAGGAGGGCGAGGCCGCGCGGTTCCGCGCGCTGGGGCTCGCCGGGCTCGAAGCCGACGACGAGGCGCCGCGAGCAGGCCTCGGCGAACGCGACCTGGTCGGGCACGGTTAGGCCGTAGACGCGCCCGGGCGTGACGACGAAGACGTTGTCCTCGGGGCGGTTGTGGGTGGCGAAGAAGAGGGTCGGACCGAGGGAGGAGGCGACGCCGCGGCCGATGTGGCAGCCCCACCAGTTCAGCCCGGCGACGGACTCCTCGCCCACGGTGCGGCCGGGAACGACGCGCTGGATATCGACGACGGGCACGACAACCTCGCCGCCGCCCCAGCGGATGCGGAGGGCGTCGTCGTCGATGCGGTAGGCGAGGCGCGCGACGGCGAGCGTCCACCAGCCGAAGAGGAGCGTGAGCGCAGCGAACAAGGCGACCACCACCCAGGCGACGAAGGTCGTGGTCTCGATGGCGCCGCCGCCGGCGATCACCCCGGCGACGAGGGCGATGAAAGCCGCCCAGAGCGTGAACGCCCCACCGACGATGACGCCCAGGGCGCGGGGCGGCCGGAAGGTATCAGCGTCTACGACGCTACCCGCACGCGTGCCGGGGTACACCACTGGCGATACTTCTCGCTCTTGCCGCGAATGGCATCGAAGAAGAGGCGCGAGAGCTCCATCGTGATGGGCCCGGGCTCGCCTTCCTTGACCATTCGGCGGTCGATCTCGGTGACGGGCGTGAGGTGGGCGGCGGTGCCCGTCATGAACACCTCGTCGGCGATATAGAGCTCGGAGCGGTCTATCGACCGCTCCACCGTCTCGATGCCGAGCTCGTTCGCGGCGAGCTCGACGACGGTGGCGGCGGTGATGCCCTCGAGGACGTTATCGGAGGGCGGGGGCGTGATGATCTTGCCGTCGCGGACGATGAAGATGTTCTCGCCGCTGCCCTCGGAGACGTGCCCGTCGGCGTTGAGGACGATGGCCTCGTCGAAGCCGTTCAGCTCCGCTTCCGACTTGGCGAGGGCGCTGTTGACGTAGATACCGGTCACCTTGGCGCGGGGCGGGATGCCGGTGTCGTCGACGCGCCGCCAGCTGCTGGTGTGGCAGCGGGCGCCCTTGTCGATATCCAGGTAGGGGCCGAAGGGCGCGATGAAGATGAGGAGGTCGCTCTCGAGGCCGTGCAGGCGCACGCCGAGGACCTCGGAGCTGAGGTAGACCATCGGGCGGATGTAGACGTCCTCCTCGTAGCCGCTGCGCTCGACGATCTCGACGGTGAGGTCGCAGAGGCGGTCGATCTCCTCGCGCATCTCGAGGCCGAGGATGCGGCTGCTCTGGGCGAGGCGCTCGTAGTGCTCGCGCATGCGGAAGAGGTAGAGACAGCCGTCTTCGGCGTTCCAGTTGCCGCGGATGCCCTCGAAGACCGCCGTTCCGTAGTTGAAGGCGTGGGTCATCACACCCACCTTCGCCTCCTCCAGGGGGACGATCTGACCTTGGAAGTAGGCATAGGGCGTGGGCATCGGCGGATACTCCTCGGGGCTGCTTGGCGCTTTCAGTATACGCGCGACCCGCTACCGGTCCGTCTGCGGGTCGCTGAAGAAGGTGGGCTCGCGGCACTGCTCCACCGAGCGCTCCCTCTCCGCGAGCCGCTCGCGCACGTCGTCGTCGGGGAGCGGGGGCGCGAGCACGAGGGGGCTGGTGGGGTCGTCGACGGCGTCCTCCAGGTACTCGATGAAGGCCTCGTGGAAGTCGCGCAGGTCGTCGGGGGGCTCGACCGCCTCCAGCTCCTCGATGAAGGTCTCGATGACGGCGGCAATGCCCGCCTCCTCGGTCTCCACCATGACCGCGTCGGAGAAACGGTCGAGGTTCACGCACATGACGGCGAGGTACTCCTCGTCGGCCACCGGATCGGGGGGCGGCTCGTCGTCGCAGGAGAGGGCCAGCAGGCCGAGGAGCGCCGCGAGCAGGAGGACGGGGAGGGAGCGGGCCATTGCGGAAATCGTACGCGCCGCCACCGCTACAGAACGATGCGGCGGACCGCGCCGGCGGTCCCGCGCCGCCAGTTCTCGACGACGTAGCGCTCGGCGCCGCCGATCTCGCGGCGCTCGATGCGGGAGCGGCGCGGCTCATCCAGCTCGCGCCGGGCGGAGCGCGCCCAGCGCGTGAGGGCGTCGGGATCGGAGACGGGGAGGACGTCGCCCGCATCGAGGAGCAGCTCGACCTTCGCGACTCCGAGGGCCAGCAGCCAGCCGCTCGTCAGCTCGGCGAAGGCCATGTGGAAGTCGCGGTCCCCAAACGTGACGGCGACCCTTCCGGGGCCGCTCTCGCCGCCCGCCAGGAGCAGGGTCGCGCCCGGCGACGGCCGCGCAAGGGCGCGGGCCGCGTCGCGGACGCCCGCGAGCAGTTCGGGGGGCTCGCCATCCTCGGGCGGTTCTCCGAGCGCGAGCCGGGTTGCGTGCGCCTCGTGCATATCGCTCACACCGCCGGCATCGAGCAGGTCCTGCCAGGCGGCGGGGCCGTCGCGCAGGATCGCTGCGCAGGCGGCCTCGTGGTCGGCGGCCGAGGCGATGAGGGGCACGGCGGCCTGGTAGGCGCCCCACTCGATGGCGTGGAGCGCCTCCAGCCGCGAGAGCCAGGCCCCCGAGCCGGTCGCGAGCAGTGCGGCGACAGTGAGGTTGCGGTAGCGCGAGCCCGCGGCCTCGCTCGCGACGGCGGACTCAAGGCGGAGGCCATCGAGCACGAGGTCGACAGTCTCGCCGAGGACGAACGCGATCTGGCGGTGGGCGTCGATGGACCCGGCCGAGCCGGCGGGGGGACGCGACGAGCGCTCCGCCTCGGGGTGGACGCGCGGCGGGGAGACACGGAAATCGGCCATCGGCCTAGTGCCGGTCGCGGGGCCTGCGGCGGCGGCGGGAGCGGCTGGGCGCGGGAGGCGGGGTCTCGGCGGGGGGGCGCGGCCCGAGCTGGCGGATGGCGTCCCACCCGGCATAGCTGGCGCTCGCGCCCAGCTCCGACTCGATCTCCAGCAGGCGGTTGTACTTGGCCGTGCGCTCGCTGCGGGCGGGGGCGCCGGTCTTGATCTGGCCGGCGCCGGTCGCGACGGCGAGGTCGGCGATGAAGGTGTCCTCCGTTTCGCCGGAGCGGTGGCTGATGACGGCGGTCCAGCCCGCGCGGTGGGCGAGCGCGATGGCGTCGAGCGTCTCGCTCAGCGTCCCGATCTGGTTCAGCTTGACGAGAACGCTGTTGGCCGCGCGCTCGTCGATGCCGCGCTGGATGCGCTCGGGGTTCGTGACGAGCAGGTCGTCGCCGACGAGCTGGACGGTCGCGCCGAGGCGCTCGACGAGGGCGCTCCAGCCGGACCAGTCGTCCTCGGCGAGGCCGTCCTCGATGGAGGCGATGGGGTAGCGGCCGGCCCAGTCCGCCCAGTGGTCGATGAGCCCCTCGCTGGTGAGCGTCCGACCCTCCTTCTCGAGGACGTACTCGCCACCCTGGTAGAGCTCGGTCGTGGCCGGATCGAGGGCGAGGACGAGGTCGGCGCCGGGGCGGTAGCCGGCGCCCTCGATCGCTTCGAGCACGACCTGCACGGCCTCCTCGTTGCCGGGCAGGGAGGGGGCGAAGCCGCCCTCGTCGCCGATGTTCGTGCTGAGGTTGCGGTCGGAGAGGATGCGCTTGAGGGACTGGTAGACCTCGGCGGCCATGCGCAGGCCCTCGGAGAACGTCTCCGCGCCGGCGGGCATGACCATGAACTCCTGGAAGTCGGTCGAGTCCTCGGCGTGGCGGCCGCCGTTGAGGATGTTGAACATGGGGACGGGGAGGCGGTGGGCGGCGGCCCCGCCGAGGTAGCGGTAGAGCGGCTCCTCGGCGGAATCGGCGGCGGCGCGGGCGACGGCGAGGGAGACGCCGAGCATGGCGTTCGCCCCGATCCGCGCCTTGTTGGCGGTGCCGTCGAGGTCGATGAGGAGGCGGTCGATGACGCGTTGCTCGGCGGCGGGCTGCCCGATGAGGGCGGCGTTGATCTCGCCGTTGACGTGCCCGACCGCCTGGAGGACGCCCTTGCCGCCGTAGCGGCGGGCGTCGCCGTCGCGCAGCTCGACGGCCTCGTAGGCGCCGGTCGAGGCGCCGGAGGGGACGGCGGCCTGGCCGACGGCGCCATCGTCGAGCAGCACGGAGACCTGGACCGTGGGGTTGCCGCGGGAATCGAGGATCTCGCGCGCGACCAGCTCTTCGATCAGCATCAGGACGCTCCCGCCGCCAGCCGCTCGCAGGCGTCGATGGCCGCGCCCGCATCGTCGCACGGGACGAGGGGGGCGGTGGCGCCGTCGGGGAGGGTCAGGTCCCAGCTCCCCATGGTGACGACGGGCTTTCCCGCGATAAGGGCGAAGGCGATCTCGCTGAGGGTTCCGTAGCGGCCGCCGACGGCGACGAGGGCGTCGGCGGTGCGGGGAATGATGGTGTTCCGGGCGAAGCCGATACCGGTCACGATGGGCACGGTCACGAACTCGTTCATGTCGCTGCGATCGTCGCCCGGGAGGATGGCCACGGTCACGCCGTCCTCGGAACGGGCGCCGCGACAGGCCTCGCGCATGACGCCGCCGCGTCCGCCGCAGACGAGCGTGTGTCCGCGCGCGGCCACCTCGCGACCGACGGCGAAGGCGGTCTCGCCCTCGGCGGGGCTGCACGTCTCGCCGCCGATGACGCCGATCATCACGCCTCTGCCTCCTCCTGCTGCGCCCCCGCTTCCTCGGGGGCAGCATCGATGCGGACGAGGGCGTCGGGACTGTCGAGGTAGTCGATGTAGAGGATGCCGTTGAGGTGGTCGATCTCGTGCTCGAGGGCCTCGGCGAGGAGGTCGTCCTCGGCGCGGATGCGGACCTCCCTGCCGGTGGTGGGGTCGATGCCCTTCACGAGCACCTTCACGGAGCGGGTGATCTCGCCTCGGAAGCCGGGCACGGAGAGGCAGCCCTCGTTGAGCGTGCGTTCGCCCGAGCGCTTGATGATCTGGGGGTTGAGCAGGGCGAAGGGCTCGGCCGGGGGCGTATCGAGCACGATCACCTGCAGGGGGATGCCGATCTGGGGGGCGGCAAGGCCCACGCCGGGCGCGTCGTACATCGTCTCGAACATGTCCTCGATGAGCTGCGGGATGCTGGAGTCCCGCACGCGGACACGCCTTGCTTTCTGCCGGAGGACGGGGTCGCCGGCGCGCCGGATGGGATGGATCGCCACGGTTGCATTGTACGGAGGCGCGCGATTCGGGCGACTCGCGCGGCCTCGAGGGCGCGTCGCGGGGACTTCGTGTACCAAGTACACTAAGTCGTGTGAGCGATCCCCCACGGGCGGATGGCCGCTACCGGGCGATCGTGGTCGGGAGCGGCATGGCGGGCCTCTTCGCCGCGCTCGAAGCCAGCGCGCTGGGCCCCGTGCTCCTCGTCACCAAGGCGGAGGTGCACGAGGGCAGCACGCGCCACGCGCAGGGCGGCATCGCCGCCGCCATCGGCCCGGACGACTCCACCGAGCAGCACCTGCGGGACACAATCGCGGCGGGCGCGGGGCTCGTCGACGAGGCGATGGCGCGCATCCTCGTGGAGAGCGCGCCGCGCCGCATCCGCGACCTCGAACGGTACGGCGTCGCCTTCGACAGCGAGGGCGCGGGGCCAGCGTTCGGGCGCGAGGGCGCGCACCGGAACGCGCGCGTCCTGCACGCGCGCGGCGACCGCACCGGCGCCGCCATCACGGCGGCGCTCGCGCACCGGGTCGAGAGCGGCCGGGTGATCGTGCGCGAGCACATGCTCGCGACGGAGGTTCTGCTGGAGGACGGCAAGACCGCCGGCCTTCGCGCCCTCGACCAGACGACGGGGACGGAGCGCGTCTTCGAATCGGGCGCGGTCGTGCTGGCGACGGGCGGGGCGGGCGCCGCCTTCTCCCACACGACGAACCCGCCGGTCGCGACCGGCGACGGCATCGCGCTCGCGTTCGCCGCGGGGGCGGAGGTGACCGACCTGGAGTTCTACCAGTTCCACCCGACGGCCTTCCGGCAGCCGGGGGCGCCGCCCTTCCTCATCTCCGAGGCGCTGCGGGGCGAGGGCGCGGTGCTGCGCAACGCCGGCCGCGAGGCGTTCATGCCGCGCTACCACGAACTCGCCGACCTCGCGCCCCGCGACGTGGTGGCCCGCGCGATGGTGGCGGAGATGCGCGACGCGGGCTCCGACCACGTCTGGCTCGACTGCACGGCGCTCGAACGCGTCGATCCGATGGAGCGGTTCCCCGGGATCGCGGCGTTCTGCGGCGAGCACAGCATCGACCTGCGCCGCGACCCGGTGCCGGTCGCGCCGGCGGCGCACTACCTCATGGGCGGCGTGCGCACGGACGAGTGGGCGCGCACGACCGTGCCGGGCCTGTACGCCTGCGGGGAGACCGCCGCGACGGGCGTCCACGGCGCGAACCGGCTCGCGAGCAACTCGCTGCTGGAGACCGTCGTGTTCGCGAAGACGGCGGTCGAGCACATCGCGAGCGGGGAGGGCGGGGCGATGGCGCGCTGCCCGGACTCGACGCCGTTCGCGGCGGGCCAGACGACGCCGCCGGAGCGCGCAGCGGTCCAGCGGCTGCTGTGGGAGCAGGCCGGCATCGAGCGCTCGGGCGAGGGGTTGCGGGCCGGGCTGGACGCAGTCGCGTCGTGGTCCGAGGGCGACGCACACGCCTCGCGCGAGGGGCACGAGCGGCGATGGCTGGGCCTGTTCGCGGAGCTGCTGCTGAAAGCCGCGCTCACGCGCGAGGAGAGCCGCGGCGCCCACTTCCGCACCGACTTCCCGGAGCGCGACGACGCCTGCTGGGCGCGCCGGCAGGTGTTCCACCGTGCTGATTGAACCGCCCCCCGTGGGAGCCATCGCCGCCGTCGTTCGGACGGCGCTCTCCGAGGATCGAGCCGGCGACGACGTGACGACGCAGGCGGTGGTCGGGCCGGAGCTCGTGGCGCAGGGGCGGCTGGTGGCGCGCGAGGCGGGGGTGGTCTGCGGGCTGGTCGTGGCCCGCTACGTCTTCGCGACGCTGGACGAGCGGGCCGCCCTGGAGTCTCACGCGGCCGACGGGGAGCGGGTGGAGGCGGGGGCGGTGCTCGCGACGGTATCGGGACCGGCGCAGGCGATCCTGTCGGGGGAGCGAACGGCGCTGAACTTCGTGCAGCGGCTTTCGGGCGTGGCGACGCTCACGAGGCGTTATGTAGAGGAAGTAGCAGGCACGGACTGCGTCATCCTCGACACGCGCAAGACGACGCCCGGCCTCCGCGACATGGAGAAATACGCGGTGCGCTGCGGCGGCGGTGCGAACCACCGGCGCGACCTGGCCGTGATGGGGATGATCAAGGACAACCACCGCGAGGCGGTCGCGCGCCAGGGCGGGACGCTCGCGCAGGCGGTCGCGACGATCCGCCAGCACGCGCCCGAGACGCCGGTCGAGATCGAGGTCGACACGCTGGACGAGCTGCGGGACGCGCTCTCTGCGGAGCCGGAGTGGATCCTGCTCGACAACATGACGACCGCGGAGATGCGCGAGGCGGTCGCGTTGGCGGCGGGGCGGGCGAAGCTGGAGGCGAGCGGCGGCATCACGCTGGAGCGGGTCGCGGAGATCGCGGCAACCGGCGTCGACGCCATCTCGTCCGGGGCGCTGACGCACAGCGCGCCCGCGCTCGACATCGCGCTCGATATCGACTTCGACGAGTAGGGCGGTCAGCCGAGGCCGACGGAGCGGAGGAAGGCCGGCGCGGCGCGGACGTCTTCGTCGCTCTCGCGCTGGTCGATCTCCAGGGTGATGGCGTCGAGCGAGCCGAGGCCGCGGGCGACCATCGCCCAGTCGAGCTGGGCCGTGCCGGGCGCGCGGTGGTCGATGACGCCGCGCACATCGTGGACATGGGCGCCGACGAGGCGGTCGCCAAGCTCATCGAACCAGGCTTCGTGGGGCAGGTAGCCGAGGCGGTCGAGCACCTCGGCGTGTCCGGTGTCGTGCCAGTGGCCGGCCTCGTCGGTGGTGAAGCCCTCCATAAGGGCGCGCGACTCGTCGGGGAGGGGAATCTGGTGGTAGTCGAGGCGGTTCTCGATGCCGATGACGATGCCGTGGGGGCGCGCCGCCTCGACGAGTTGCTCGAGTGACGCCCGCGCCGCCTCAAGGTGCGCGGGGGCGGCCTCGACGCGGCGCTGCTCCATCTCGGCGCGCGCTTCGGCGGCGCGGTTGTCCCTGATGCCGTGCTGCCGGAAGAGGCGGTAGAGCTCGGCCGTCGTGCCGGAGAAGGAGCCCTCGACGTGACCGAGGTGGACGACGAGCGCGGACGCGCCCGCCTCCGCCGCCCACTCGACGCTGCGGAGCGCGTGCCGCAACGCGCGGGCGTGCTCGCTGCGCTTCGTCGAGGCGAGGTTGAGGTCGGAGTTGCTCTTGCCGCCATCAACCTCGACGTGGGGAGCGGGCTGGTGGATCGACGTCACGGGCAGGATGTCACTGTCGATGATCTCGCGGAGCTTCTCCGGGGGCGTCGAGTGGGAAACCTCGATGCCATCGTAGCCGGCCTCGGCGGCGTAGCGGGCGAAGGCCTCGCCGCTGTCGAAGCGCTTCTGCTGGGCGTACATCGTCGAGAGGGCGATGGTCATGGCGTCATTCCAGGGTTCCAGGCTGCCGGCGGCGCGAGATTCGCCGGGCGGTCAGCAGAAGCGTAGGGAACGCGAACGCTACGACGAAGCTGAGGACGAGGCCGAGCCCGTCGTCACGACCGAACAGGGGAACGGCCAGCCCGCCGATGACGCCTGCCGCCAGGCTCGGGAGCAGGTAGCGCATCCCCGCGTTCCCGCGGGTCGCCACGCTCAGGACGAGCCAGGGAACGAAGCCGAGCGCGAGCCATCCGAGGACGAAGAGCGTGATGAAGATGGCGTCGAAGAGCACGGCAGAGCGTCAGGTGATGAGGCGGCTGATATCGAAGAAGGTGATGACGAGGATGCCGGCGAGCAGGACGGCGAACCCGACGAAGTGGACGAAGCCTTCCTTCTGGGGGGAGATGCGGCGGCCGCCCCGCAGCATCTCGACAACCACGAAGAACATGCGGCCGCCGTCGAGGGCGGGGATGGGGAGGGCGTTGAAGACCGCCAGCGAGAGGCTGAGGAGGGCGGCAAGCTCGATGAGCGGTCGCCAGCCCGCCGCCTCGACGATGTCGCCGGTGGTGTTGGCGATGCCGACGGGGCCGGAGAGGAGGGGCTGGTCGGGGGCGACGCCGCTGCTGCCGTTCACCCGCACCTGGATCTCGTTCTTGGTGACGATGACGGCGTCGATCATCGCCTGCCAGCCGCGCGGGACCGCTTCCCAGGGCGGGTACGACACGTCCTCGGTGTAGGGGTAGCGCTGGCGGCAGCCGATCGGGTTGCCGTCCTCGTCGACGTCGGTACAGACGGTGGGGGCGCCCACGCGGATGCCGGTCGGGCCCTGTCCCTCGGGGGGACGCCAGCGGGCGTAGAGCTCGGCTTCGAGGGTCGAGTTGGCGCGCGAGATGACCCAGGTCTGGCTCTCGCCGATGAAGCGGCGCGTGTGGAAGATGAGCTCGCTGACGTTGCGGACCTCTCGGCCGTTCACCTCCATCACGACGTCGCCGGCCTGGAGGCCCTGCGCGGGCTCGGAGCCGTCGCGCAGGGTGCCGGTGATGGTCGCCATCGAGGCGGGGGAGTCGGGCACGACCTCGGCGACCTGCGCGAGGTTGAGGGCGCGCTCGCGCGGGGCCATGAAGCCGACCGTGAAGAGCAGGAGCGCGAGGACAACGTTCATGACGACGCCCGCGGCCATGACCGTGAGCCGCTTCCAGGCGGCGGCAGCGGCGAGCGAGCGGGGGTCGGAGGGATCCTCTTCGCCGAGCATGCGGACGAAGCCGCCGATGGGGAGCCAGTTGATGGTGTACTCGGTTTCGCCGCGACGCCACGAGAGCCCCTTGATGCGCGGCGGGAAGCCGATGCCGAACTCGAGCACCTTGATGCGGAACAGCTTGGCCGCGAAGAAGTGCCCGAACTCGTGGATGACGACCAGGGGAATGAGGAGGGCTACGAAGATCAGGGCCGAGCGGAGGACATCGAACAGCTCGAACGCGGCGAGGAAGGTCACGCGCCGGCCCCCGCCGGAGCCACCTCCGCCGCGGCTCGCGCCCACCGGTCGGCCGCGAACACGGCCTCGAGGTCGGGATCGGGTGTCGATTCGTGCCGCTCCATCACGCCCTCGATGATGCCGGGGATATCGAGGAAGCCGACCTCGCCGGCCATGAAGCGCTCGACGGCGACCTCGTCGGCGGCGGCCATGGCGGCGGGATAGGTGCCGCCGAGGCGCCCGGACTCCATCGCGAGGCCGAGGCAGGGGAAGCGCGAGATGTCGGGCTCGCCGAAGGTGAGCTGTCCGGCCCCCGCCAGGTCGAGGGCGGGGGCGGGCGGTTCGGGCATGCGCTCGGGGTAGGCGAGGGCGCACTGGATGGGGAGACGCATGTCGGGCACGCCGAGTTGCGCCTTCACGCTGCCGTCGCTGAACTCGACGAGGGAGTGGACGATCGATTCGCGGTGAAGGACGACCTGGACGGCCTCCATGGGCACATCGAAGAGCCACATCGCCTCGATCGTCTCCATGCCCTTGTTCATGAGGGTGGCGCAGTCGACGGTGATCTTGTCGCCCATGTTCCAGGTGGGGTGCTTGAGCGCCTGGGCGGGGGTGACGGCGGCAAGCCCGTCGGGGTCGAGGTCGCGGAAGGCGCCGCCGCTGGCAGTGAGCATGATGCGGCGGATGCCGTGCTCCTCCTCGCCCCAGAGGCACTGCCAGATGGCGGAGTGCTCGCTGTCGACGGGGCGCAGGTCGCCGCCGCCGGCGACCATCGCGCGGCGGATGAGGTGCCCGGCCATCACGAGCGCTTCCTTGTTGGCGATGGCGACGGGCTTGCCCGCCTCCAGCGCCGCGATCGTCGGGAGCAGGCCGGCGGCGCCGCCCGTGCCCGCGAGCACGATGTCGACATCGTCGGCGACGGCCATCTCGTCCATCGGCGCCCACGAGGCGCCGGCCGCCTCGATGGCGTCGTCGAGGGCGGCATCGCGCTGGGCGGCGAAGACGTAGCGGGGGCGCAGGTCGGCGACCTGCTCGGCGAGGCGGGCGGTGTTCCGCCCGGCGGCCAGGGCCACGATCTCGAAGCGGTCGGGAAGCTGCCGGGTCACGTCGATGGTCTGGCGGCCGATGGAGCCGGTGGAACCGAGAACGGCGATGCGCCTGGGAGTCATACGCCCATCGTAGCCCGCGCCCGCGCCGGTGTCTGCGATCCGGCCTGACGACCTTCCCGTAGCATGGCCGCCATGCGCTGCGTCGTGACCGGGGGGTGCGGGTTTATCGGGTCGCACATCGTCGATGCGCTGGTGGGGGAGGGGTACGAGGTGGCGGTGCTCGACGACCTCTCGTCGGGGAACCGCGAGCAACTGAACCCGGGCGCCGAGCTGGTCGAGGGGTCGGTGGCGGACGCGGAGGCGGTGCTGGCGGCGGTGGAGGGGGCGGCGTGGGTGTTCCACCTGGCGGCCCTGCCGCGCGTCCAGCAGTCGGTCGACGACCCCATCGGGACGCACGCGGTGAACGTGAACGGCACGCTGAACGTGCTCCAGGCGGCGCGCGAGCACGGCGTCGAGCGGGTGGTCGTGTCGTCGTCCTCGAGCGTGTACGGCGACCAGGACACGCACCTGATGACCGAGGACTGGCGCCGAACCCGATGTCGCCGTACGGACTGCACAAGCTCATCGCGGAGCAGTACGCGGACCTGTTCGCATCGCTGTTCAAGATGCAGATCGTGTCGCTGCGCTACTTCAACGTGTACGGGCCGCGGCAGTCGGCGGAGGGGGCGTACGCGCTCGTGATCCCCCACTTCCTGCGGCTGCGCGACGAGGGCAAGCCGCTTACCATCCACGGCGACGGGCGTCAGACGCGCGACTACGTGCACATCGACGACGTGGTGCGGGCGAACCTGCACGCGGCGAACTCGGAGCTGCCGATGGGGCGAGCGGTGGCGCTGAACGTGGGGTCGGGCGAGGAGACATCGGTGAACGAGATCGCGGCGCTGGTGGGGGGCGAGGTGGAGCACATCTACCCGAACCCGCGGGGCGCGTTCGAGGAGTTGCGCAAGTGCTCGGACAACACGCAGGCGAAGTCGCTGATCAGCTGGGAGCCGCGCATCGCCCTGTCGGAGGGGATCCAGTCGGTCCTGTAGGGGCCGGCTTGTAGACTGGCGGTCCGGGCGATTAGCTCAGCTGGTTAGAGCGCTTCGCTTACACCGAAGAGGCCGGGGGTTCGAGTCCCTCATCGCCCACGCTCTCCGGACGTGGCGGCCGTGCCGCGAACTCTTCGTGACGGCGCGCCAGCCCCCGACCCGTGAAGCTGTACGGACGCGAGCGTCCCTCGTGTGCGATGAGCGCCCGCTGGTTCTCTCTCCCGGACAGACCAGGCTCTGACTACGGACTGGCCACGCCAGCGATATTGATACTAAGTCTCGTTTCTGCGACATTGGGCATTGTCAGAGAGACCTCGGGAGGAAGGGTCGCATGAGCGAACAGGGCACACTACGGCAGCGGGACGGGGCCCCGGAACAGTCGCCTCTCCACGACGTCGCGATCGTGGGCGCCGGGGCGGCCGGGCTCGGCTGCGCGGCCGCCCTCAAGGAGTTCGGCGTCGACGACACCGTGATCCTCGATCGCCACGAGGTCGGCGCCTCGTTCCGGCAGTGGCCGATGGAGATGCGCTTCATCACGCCGTCGTTCACTTCGAACGCGTTCGGGTTGCTCGACCTCAACGCCATCGTGCCCGGCACGTCGCCCGCCTACTCGCTCGACCGCGAACACCCCAGCGGCATGGCCTACGCGCAGTACCTCGACTTCGTCGTTCAGCACTACCAGCTCGACGTGGAGCCCGGCGTCGATGTCCGCTCCCTCACGGCCGAGCGCGACGGAACGTTCACGCTCGCGACGACCAACCGACCGGTGCGAGCGCGACATGTCATCTGGGCGGCCGGGGAGTTCCAGTATCCGGATCGCCACTCGTTCGCGGGCGCCGAATGGTGCTGCCACACCGCCGAGGTCGGCACCTGGCGGGAACTCCAGGGCGACCGCTTCACGGTGATCGGCGGCTACGAGAGCGCCGCCGATGCAACCGTCGCGCTCGCGCAACTGCAGAAGAACGTGACCGTGCTGGCGCGGACGGCGACCTGGAACAGCGAAGAGCCGGACCCGAGCCTCTCCCTCTCCCCCTTCACCCGCGAACGTCTCGCATGGGCCAACACGACGGGCTTCGTGGACCTCGTCGAGGATGTCGACGTCACGTCGGTGCGCGAGGACGGCAACGCCTGGGTCGTCCAGGCCTCGGACGGCCGCGAGTGGGCGAGCGAGACGCGCCCGATCCTCGCGACCGGCTTCGCGGGATCGCTCGGCGACCTTGACGGCCTGATCGAATGCGACGAGGCCGGCGACCCCGTCGTCACGGAAGAGGCCGACGAATCCACGCTCGTGCCGGGCCTGTTCCTCGCCGGACCGATGGTCCAGCACCGGGGCGTGCGGTTCTGCTTCATCTACAAGTTCCGGCAGCGTTTCGCGGTCGTCGCCAACGCGATCGCAGAGCGGCTCGGACTGGAGACCGAGGAGGCCGTTGCCGCGCGCCGCTCAGCGGGGTTGTACCTCGACGACCTCTCCTGCTGCGCCGAGACCTGTGCGTGCTGAACGCCGTGACATCGACGTCGCAGCGCCACCCACCACGCTGCTCCTGGGACGCGCAAGCGTCGGCAAGTCTGTTCTCGTCCGTGCCCTGACGGGCCAGCCCGCGCGGAACGTGAACTTCCGCGGCACCACCGTATCCTGCGGCGAATACACGACCCCCGACCGCGTCTTCGTGGACACGCCGGGGCTGCACCGCGCCTCCGATGCCGACACCGTGCGGCTCACGCTGGAGGCGCTCGCGGACGCGGACGAGGTGTTGCTCGTCACCTCCGCGACACAGCTCGACGAGGACCTCGACCTCTTGCTGCCGCTCGTCCAGGGGAGGCGGGCGAGCATCGCCGTGACGCGCTGGGACCTCGTCGCCGACCACGCCGCCGCCCGCGAGGCGATCGCGCGCATGGCGCTGGCGACCGGACTGCCATTCGTGGTGCTCGACGCGCGCCGTCCCGATGCCGCGGCGCTCGAGGAAATACAGGCCGCCGTGACGGCGCCCGGGACCGTCCGCCATGAGCGAACGCCGGTGCGGGCGGGGTGGCGGATCGAGCCGCAGCGCGGACTCCTCGACCACAAGCTCGCAGGTCCGGCGACCGCCCTCGTCCTCCTCGTCGTGCCGGCGCTGCTCGCCGTGATCGGCGCGAACCAGGTCGCGGCCTGGCTCGAGCCGCTGGTCGAGGCGGGCACGATCCCCCTGGGCGAGCGGATCGTGGGCTGGCCGGGACCGCTCGGAGCCGTGCTCGCCGGTGACTACGGCCTGCTCACGATGGGGCCGCTGCTGTTCGTGTGGGCGGTCCCCACGGTGATGGTCTATTCGGTGGTGATCAGCGTCTACAGGGCGAGCGGCCTCGCCGACCGCATCGGGACGGCGCTCCACCCCCTGTTGCGGCCGGTTGGCCTGCACGGGCGCGACGTGACGCGAGTGCTGATGGGCTTCGGGTGCAATGTCCCGGCGATCGTCTCGACACGCTCCTGCTCCGCCTGCACCCGGCCGACGACCATCGGCGCGATTTCCTTCGGATCCGCCTGCTCGTACCAGCTCGGCGCGACGCTCGCGGTCTTCGCCGCCGCGGGCAGGAGCAGTCTCGTCGTGCCGTACCTGGTGCTGCTCGTCGTGGCGACGCTGGTCTACACGCGACTCATCAGTCGGCGCGAGGCGCGGTCGACGGCCAACACGCTCCTCATCGAACCGCGCACGTTCCTCACCCGGCCGTCCTTCGCGGTCGTCGCGACGGAGGCTCGAGGGACGATCTGGGCCTTCTTCCGCACGGCGCTTCCGACCTTCTTCGCAATCGCCATGGTCGCGTCGCTCCTCGACTGGTCGGGTGTGCTCGATGAAGCGGGGGGCCTGCTGGGGCCTGCGATGGCCGTGTTCGCACTGCCGGTGGACGCGGCCTTGCCGACCGTGCTCGCCGCCGTCCGCAAGGACGGCATCCTGCTCCTGGCCGAGGCGAACACCGTGGCCGCGTTGAGCGCGGCCCAGCTGCTGGTGGCCACGTTCCTCGCCGGAACGGTGCTGCCATGCCTGGTCACCGCGATCACGATGGGGCGCGAACTCGGGCTACGGTTCACGGGCAGGCTTGTCGTGCAACAGGCCGCCTTCGCCGTCGCGGTCGCCGCCGCCATCGGCTGGCCCGCGGCCGCGTTGGGTGGGTGACGGTCCACGTCCAGCCCGCGGTGAAGCCGCCCTGGAGCACGAACTCTATTGCCGGGCGCGCGCCCGCTGAGAGCGCCACTTCTTTAGACTCGGAAACGAGGGGGTTGTGATAGCCAGGGACCGCCTGCTTCAAGCCGACCCGACCCCTTCGCCCCGCAAGCGCGGGCCGTGGGCGCTGTGGGTTGTGGCGACGCTAGCGATAGTCGCGCTGGCGGCGTGCGGCGGCGGCGGGGAGGACGAGCCGCCCCCGCCCACGGAGCCGCTCTCGGCCGAGCACCAGGAGCTTGCCGCGTATCTCAGCGCAAGAACCATGGAACTCTGGGACGTCTACAACACGTACGTGCTCGAAGACCTCAGGCAGTTCTACGAGCCGAGCTACTGGGCGACCGAGAGGATGGACATCGAGCGCAACATGGAGCCC
Source organism: Tepidiformaceae bacterium (assembly GCA_965203115.1). Lineage (GTDB taxonomy): Bacteria > Chloroflexota > Dehalococcoidia > Tepidiformales > Tepidiformaceae > UBA2991. Next base: position 2,082,690 of record OZ241859.1, read on the forward strand.
TTCGAGAGTCGTGGCACCGTCTTCGAAGCAGAGGAGACATCCCCACCCAGGGAGATCGAGCCGGGGAAGTGGGAGATCAAGCACACGGCGCGGTTCGGCGGAAGCTCAGTCAAGATCAAGTTCATCTATGAGCAGTTCGACGGAGAGTGGCTGCTCACCTACGCGGAAGTGGATTAACCCGCACGCACGGACAGGCCCCGGCGCGCATCCCGGATGCCGGACCCGCGAACCGTGACGCCTAGTAAATCCCCGGGACGATGCGGTAGGGCACCTTCTCCTGGTACTCGGCCCACTTCTCGGGGCCGTACTTCTCCGCGCAGGCACGGTCGTCCTCGACCTGGCGCCAGGTGAACATGGAGATGACGAAGACCGCGTAGGCCCACGACCAGGCCACGTCGAAGTGGCCGAAGGAGATGCCGACGGCCAGCGCGAAGAAGCCCTCGCCCATGTAGTTGAAGTGGCGGGCGACGCCCCAGAGGCCGCTGGTCAGGATCTTGCGGTCGCCGGCCTGGATGTAGCGGGGCTCGATGATCCCGAGGAACTTGCGGTCGGGCCAGCGCTTGAAGGTGTACTTCTGCATGTTGGCGCCACGCGAGATGCTCCACCCGACGAGGAACAGGGCGGATGCTCCGATGAGCCAGACGTAGGTCCAGACCGTGCCGAATCCGGGGTCGGGGTAGGCGGCCATTCCGTAGAGCGGGACGATGAACAGCCAGCCGTAGACGACGACGTCACCCCAGAACATCTTGAAGCCCATGCGCTCGTGGATGAGGTCGAAGGTGTAGAGCTGGACGCGCTCGAAGACGTGGTAGTCGAACACGTAGAACGTGAAGATGGCGGCGTAGACGAAGACGCCGAGGTTGACTTCGTTGGTCGGGCTGAACTGCTCGTAGTGCCAGGCGGCCCCCGACATGGCGTTGATGCCGAGCATCGTCCCGCCGACCACGTAGAAGGTCATCTTCAGGTCGAGGCGGTCGTTGAAGAACCTGATCTCCTGGACGCGTCCCAGATAGAAATCGACGATGGGATTGCGGTTCCCGACCTTTGGCTGGGTGTACACCGCAAAGGCAGTGAAGAGCAGGGCGAAGCCGGTCCCGCCGGCAACGGCGTAGAGCGAGGTCCGGTAGAAGAACTCCCGGTCGAGCCCGGGGATGACCTCGAAGCCCCACACGAGCACGGCGACGACGAAGACGAGCAGGCCGTTGAGGCGGTACCTGCGGGGCTCGCCGGTCCTCTCGTCGACGGCGTATCCGGGAACCCAGCGGCCGGGAAGGACGAGGGTCGCGATGGCGAAGGCGACGAAGATCGCGAGCGGCGTGAAGAGCCCGGCGATCTTCTCTCCCGTGGACAGTTCAAACAGGTGCTCGATGCCAAACCACTCGATCATTGCGGAACCCCTTTCCCCGCGCCGTTCGCCGCCCCGCAGGTTACGGGGACGGGTCATGCCGGACTGTAAGCAACGCAACCGGGTTTCGCACCGGTGAGGATGGAGCAGGCGATCCGACTCTCGGGCGGGTCGGGGCGCCCCTGAGACTCACGGGCGGCGGCGGACGCCTAGAATGCGGCCGATGGCAGCGTCGCCTCCCGAACACCCGCGCTACGAGGCGGATGAGAACCCGCCCCTGCTGAACTCGCTCGGCTACGGGCTGCAGTTCAGCCTGATCGCCTCGGCCACGCTGCTGGTGACCCCGGTGATCGTCGCGAACGCAGCCGACCGCGGCGGCTCGTACGTGACCTGGATGGTGTTCGCCTCGCTGGTGGTGGTGGGCCTCTCGACGATCATCCAGGTCCGCAGGCTCGGGTTCGTGGGGGCGGGCGCCGTGCTGCCGATGTTCACGGCGGCCTTCGCCATCCCCTTCTGCATCACCGCGCTCGTCGACGGGGGGCCGGCCACGCTCACGACGCTCGTGATCGTGTCCGCGATCGTCCAGCTCATCGTCTCGCGCTGGCTCTTCATCCTGCGCCGTTTCGTGACGCCGACGGTGGGGGGCACGGTGATGATGATCCTGTCGATCACGCTGGCGTCGGTCGTGTTCGACCTGCTGGACGACGCCACGCGGGCCGATCCGGAGGAGGCGTCGCTGACGGCGCTGGCGACGATGGTGGTGGCTGCCGCGCTGATGCTGCGGGGCTCGGCGTTCCTGCGCTTCTGGGGCCCGCTCGCGGGGATCGTCGTCGGCTGCATCGTGGCCGGGGCGCTGGGCATCTTCGACACCGGGCGCATCACGTCGGCGGACTGGGTGGGCGTGCCGAGCGAGGCGCCGGGCCTCATGCTGGACTTCAGCGTGGACTTCTGGACGCTGGTGCCGGCGTTCCTGTTCCTCGGCGTGATCATCGCGATCCAGGCGAACGGCGCGGCGATCGCCATGCAGCGGGTCGCATGGCGCGACAACCGGGCGGTCAGCTTCCGGCAGGTGCAGGGGGCGGTGGCGGGGGCGGGCGCGAGCAACCTGCTGGCGGGGCTCGCCGGCACAGTTCCGAACGCCGTCAACCCGGCCATGGTCTCGTTCACGCAGATCACGGGCGTGGCGGCGCGACGGGTCGGCTACTTCATCGGCGCCATCCTCATCATCGTGGCCTTCCTGCCGAAGGTGTCGGCGGTGCTCAGCAGCATCCCGGGGCCGGTGATGACGGGGTACCTGATCATGGTGACGGGCGCGCTCTTCGTCGAGGGCGCGCGGACGGTGATCCAGAACGAGCAGAGCCAGGAGAAGATCGCGGTCGCGGGGGTGTGCTTCTGGATCGCGGCGTCGTTCCAGTTCGAGCTGTTCCACCTGCCGGACATCGGAGCCGTCGGGAACGCGCTGCTGAAGAGCGGCATCACGACGGGCGGGCTCGCGGCCATCGTCATGATCCTCTACCTGGAGCTGACCAACCCGCGTCGCATGCGTTTCCAGTCGCAGCTGAACGTCGACGCCCTGCCGGAGCTGAACGAGTTCATCACGAGATTCGCCAGACGCCGGGGCTGGGACTCGGCGATGCAGGAACGGCTGAGCGCGGTCGCCGAGGAGACGCTCCTGACGCTCGCGCCGCTCGACCTGAGCCTCGGCGGCGACGAGGAGGAGGAGAAACCCGAGGATGAGCGGCAGCTCGTCGTCCTCGCCTCGAGCGAGGGGACGACGGCCGACCTCGAGTTCATCGGGGGAGGCGCGGGAGCGAACCTCGAGGACCAGATCCGGCAGATCCAGGAGCACGACTCGCTGACGGCGGTGGAGGAAGAGCTCTCGCTGGTGCTGCTGCGCAGCTACGCCGAGTCGGTGACGCACCAGCAGTACCACGATACGGATATCATCGCCGTTCGCGTCGTTCCGCCCGAGACGGGCTGACGCGCGAGTCAAGCGACGGAACAGGAGGCTTCCATGGCTGCAATCGATGATCTTCTCGAGAACAACGCAAGCTACGCCGCGAGCTTCGAGCAGGGGGATGCGCCCCTGCCGCCGGCGCTGGGGTTGGCCGTCGTGGCGTGCATGGACGCGCGTCTCGACACGCACGCACTGCTCGGGATGGGCGTCGGCGATGCCCACGTGATCCGCAACGCGGGAGGCGTCGTGACGGACGACGCGATCCGCTCGCTCACGATCTCGCAACGGCTGCTGGGCACGACGTCGATCATGCTCATCCACCACACGGACTGCGGCATGCTGACCTTCCGCGACGACGACGTGAAGGACGCGATCACGGAGGACACGGGCATCCGGCCAACGTTCGCGATGGAGGCGTTCCCCGACCTCGACGGAGATATCCGCCAGTCGATCGCGCGCATCACGGCGAGTCCGTTCGTCCCCAACAAGGACGACATCCGCGGCTTTGTCTACGACTGCGCGACCGGGAAGCTGAGCGAGGTCACGTAGCCCTTCCCCGGCAAGCTGCGCACGGGCTGGGCCGGCAACCGCGGGTGAGTCCCGCTCGTTCCGGCGGTCGCAGGAACGTGTGCCACAACCGTGCCGGGATTCCGTATCCTTCGCGCCCCACGTATGGCGCTCGTAACTGGCCTAGGCATTCCCAGGGTTAACTACAGCCTCGACGACCTCCGGGGTGACATCTTCGGTGGCGTCACCTCAGCGGTCGTAGGGCTGCCCGTGGCGCTGGCCTTCGGCGTCGCCTCGGGGCTGGGAGCGGCGGCGGGGCTGTACGGGGCGATCGCCGTCGGGTTCTTCGCGGCCGTGTTCGGGGGAACGAAGTCCCAGATATCGGGGCCGACGGGGCCGATGTCGGTGGCGATGGCGGTCATCTTCACGGTGCACGCCGACGGCGAGCTCACGAAGGCCCTCACGATCGCGATGATGGCGGGGCTGATCCAGATCCTCCTGGGCGTCATGCGCATCGGCCGGTTCGTCTCCTACACGCCCTACTCGGTGACGTCCGGGTTCATGTCGGGCATCGGGGTCATCATCATCCTGATCCAGACGCTGCCGTTCCTCGGCTGGGCCGTGCCCACGGGCGGACCCCTGAAGGCGATCCGGGAGTGGCCGGAGGTGCTGGGCAACGTGAACTTCGAGGCGTTCGGGATCGCGGCGGTGACCCTGCTGGTGGGCATCTTCTGGCCGTCTCAGCTGCGGAAGTACCTGCCACCGACGCTGGCGGCGCTCATCGTGGGCACCGCCATCGGGGTGCTCTGGCTCGCGAACACGCCCATCATCGGCGATATCGGCCCCGTGCCCCGGGGGCTGCCCGACTTCGGGCTGCCGACGTTCGATCCCGGCTTCCTCGCCACGGCGGCGCAGGCGGCCATCACGCTGGCGCTGCTGGGATCCATCGACAGCCTGCTCACCTCGCTGATCGCCGACTCGATGACGCGGACGCAGCACAACCCGAACAAGGAGCTGGTGGGGCAGGGCATCGGCAACGTGGCGGCCGGGCTCTCGGGCGGGCTCGCGGGGGCGGGGGCGACTCCCGGAACGGTCGTGAACCTGCGAGCGGGGGGCCGGACGCCGGTCTCGGGGGTATTGCGGGCGGCGATTCTCTTAGCACTGGTGCTGGGACTCGGACCGCTCGCGGAGGAGATTCCCCAGGCCGTGCTGGCCGGCATCCTGATGAAGGTCGGCTGGGACATCATCGACTGGCGCTTCCTCACGCGGCTGTTACGGGTGCAGCGCGAACACCTGCTGGTGATGCTGATCACCCTGGGCCTGACGGTGTTCCTGGACCTGGTCTCGGCAGTCGCGATCGGCCTGATCGCGGCGGGCATGGCGAGCGCGCGCCAGTTCGAACGGCTGCAGCTCGACAGCGTGGTCTCGGTGCCGCTGCTCGACCGGAGCTTCTTCTCCGGCGAGGACAGCGCGGGGGACGTGGACGCCTTCTCGGCGCGCGTGGGCCTGGTGGCGCTGAGGGGCAGCTTCACCGTGGCCTCTTCGAACAAGCTGATCAGCACGATCGGCGTGGATATCCGCGACCACGAGGTCGTCATCCTCGACTTCTCGGAGACGGTCTACATCGACGACAGCGCGGCACTGGTCGTCGAGCAGATCGTGGATACGGCCATCGCGCAGGACACGGAAGTAGTCGTGATGGGGCTGAGGGGCGCGGCGCTGGCGACGATCGAGGGGCTCAACGCGCTGGAGCGGGTCCCCGAGGACCGCTTCGCCGCCGGCATCGACGAGGCCCGGGAGATCGCCGGTCGGCTGTTGGCCGCGCGGGAGTCGGGAAGCTCGGCTGCGGCCGCTCGTTGACCCTGTCGAAGAAGTCGACGACCTCGTGGAAGGGCGGGGCGCGAGGAGTGCCACGGCGACACGTCGATCCTCTAGACTGAAGGCGTTACCAAGAGGAGACAACCATGGTCACCCGCCTCCCGGCTGGGGAGATCGCCCGCCTCGGCGACAGCATCTACCAGCGCGATATCCGGCATGAGGTCGAGGACACTCACGACGGAGAATTCGTCGCCATCGACGTCGAGAGCGGAAGCTGGACCCTTGCCGGGAGCGAACTTGAGGCAGCGGAGCTCCTGCGGGAGCAGCAACCGGATGCGATCAATGTCTGGCTGCTGCGGGTCGGCTACCGCGCGATTGCCAGCATCGGGGGCGGCTCCCTGCGGAGCAGCAGGTGATCGAAGGCGCCGTCAACACGGCCCTCGAGTCCATCATCGCTCTCGACCTCCTCGGCCCGGAAGGCCGGGGGCGGCGCGTGGACGCCGTCGTCGACACGGGTTTCAGCCGCTTTCTGACGCTGCCTCCGTCGCTGGTGGCGGAGTTGGGGCTGACCTTCGCCGGTGCGCGCCTCGTGATTCTCGCCGACGGCAGCGAAGTGGCGCTCGACGCATACGCGGTGACGGTGCTGTGGGATGGCCGGCCGAGGGAGATTGTCGCCTACGCAGCGGAAACGACGCCGCTCATCGGGATGTCCATGCTCGAGAGCCACAGTCTGTACGTGGAAGTCGAGAGCGGCGGGCGCGTCGCCATCGAGGCCCGCTGAGGCGGCCTCGCTGAGGGCGGGAGAGACCGGAACCTCGCCGCTCGATACCGGCTAGCCGTCTCGGGCGCCGAGCTTCCCTTCGATGCGAGCGAGGATGTCGCGGATCTCGGTGAGGATCTGCCCGTCCCCCGCGGGGGGAGCGGTGGCCGGGGCGGGGGCGGGGGACTCCCCACCGCCCAGCACGGCCTGACGCTGGCGCAGGATGGCGTCCCGGAACTCGACCGCGTCGATGACGCCGAGCAGGTCGCCCTCGGTGCCGGCGTTCTGCCCCGCCTGTCCGGCGGTCTCGACCCTGACACCGCGCAGGTTGTAGCGCCGCATGATGGGGCCGTCGTGCAGACGCACGTCGGTGATGCGGTCGAGCGGGATGGTGATCTCCTTACGGAAGAAGACGCCCTTGCGAATCTCGACGGCCTGGGTGGTGAGGCGGGCGGAGAGGCGGCGCAGGTACTCGGGGTAGTACCAGCGGCTGACCGGAAGCCAGAAGGGGATGAGCAGGATCCCGACCACGGTAATCAGGAGGAACAGGGACCCGACCCAGCGTCCATGCCCCGCGATCCCGGGATCGAACGCGGCCTCGAAGATGGTCTCGCCGGTGACGCTGAAACCTGCGCCGGGTTCGCTCATACCGTTCGCTCCCTGAGGGTCTGCCGGGGAACTATACCCATCGCGGCTCGGCCCGGTTGCGACCGGCAAGGCCCGTTGGCGGGCGCTCCCCTAGGATCGCGGGATGGACGAAGCCGTCATCGAGGTCCGGGGGCTGCGCAAGCGGTACGGGGAGGTCGAGGCCGTGCGCGGCATCGACCTGCGCATCGAGCGGGGCGAGGTGTTCGCGCTGCTGGGGCCGAACGGGGCAGGGAAGACGACGACGGTCGAGATACTGGAAGGGCACCGGACGCGTTCCGCGGGCGAGGTGCGCGTGCTGGGGTTCGATCCGGGCCGGAACGAGGTCGCGCTCAAGGAACGCACCGGCATCGTGCTGCAGCACACCGGACTGGAGCCGTACCTGACCGTCGCGGAGACGGTCGACATGTTCCGGGGCTTCTACCCGCGGCCCCTGCCCCTGGACGAGGTGCTGGAGGTGGTGGGGCTGGAGGAGCAGCGAGACCAGCGCGTGCGGCGGCTCTCGGGCGGGCAGCAGCGACGCCTGGACGTGGCCGTGGGGCTGGCGGGCGACCCGGAGCTGCTCTTCCTCGACGAGCCGACGACGGGGTTCGACCCGACGGCGCGACGGGGCGCCTGGACGATGATCCGGAACCTGCGCACGCTCGGGAAGACCGTGCTCTTGACGACGCACTACCTCGACGAGGCGCAGGCGCTCGCCGACCGCGTGGCGATCATGGTGCGGGGCGAGATCGTGGCCGAGGACACGCCCGCGGGGCTGGTCGCGGCGGATGCGGACGCGGTCATCCGCTTCCGCGCTCCGGCAGGGGCGGCGCTCCCCGCAGGGCTCAGCCTGCGCGAGGCCGAGGACGGGCTGGTCGAAGCGCGCACGACCGACCCGACGCGTGACCTGCACGCCCTGACGAGCTGGGCGCTGGAGGAAGGGGTCGCGCTGGAGGACCTGACCGTCAGCCGCCTCTCGCTCGAGGACGTGTTCCTGCGGCTCACGGACGAGGGCGAGGACGAGGTGCCGTCGTGAGGGCGGGGAGGCTGGTGCTCGCGCAACTCAAGTACCAGGAGCGCGCCTTCCGGCGGAATCCGGCGGCGGCGTTCTTCACGATCGCGTTTCCGCTCATCTTCCTCGTCATCCTCAACGTCATCTTCGGGGGAAACGACCTCGATATGGGGGATCGCGTCATCAGCGGCGCGACGTTCTACATCCCCGCGATCGCGGCGCTCACGATCGTGAACTCCTGCTACACGTCGATCGCGATGAGCTGGGTGTTCGACCGCGACGGGGGCGTGCTCAAGCGCGTTCGCGGATCGCCCCTGCCGCCGTGGGCGTTCCTCGTTGGGCGGATCGGCCACGCGGTCATCCTGATGCTGGCGCTGCTCGTGCTCGTGGTGCTGTTCGGATGGCTGTTCTACGACGTCGACGTGCCCGGACGGACGATGCCTGCGGTCCTCGTGACGCTGGCGGTCGGGGCGTTCTCGTTCTGCACGCTGGGATTCGCGATCGCCTCCGTGGTTCCGAACTCGGACGCGGCGCCGGCGGTCGTGAACGGCTCGATCCTGCCCCTGCTGTTCATCTCCGACGTGTTCATCCCGCCGGACGCGGGCACGCCGGCGTGGGTCGAGCACGTGAGCTCGGTGTTCCCCGTGCGGCACCTCTCGGAAGCGCTGCAGACGGGCTTCAACCCCTTCACCGCGGGGGCGGGGTTCGAGCCGGTCCACCTCGGCGTGCTCGCCGCCTGGGGCGTGGTGGGGCTCGCGTTCACGCTGCGGCTCTCCTCGTGGGAGCCGCGCGTCTGAGGCGCTGCTAGCATCCGCTTTCCGGACACAGAAGGAGCAGAGCGATGGACATCTCGTGTGCGTTTCCGGCGAACAGCGCGGCGGTGGAGCAGGCCGTGCTGGCGGAGGAGCTCGGCTACGAGCGCGTCTGGATCTACGACTCGCCCGCGCTCTACCACGACGTGTGGGTGACGCTCGCGCGCATCGCGGAGCGGACGGAGCGCATCGGGCTGGGCCCGGGGGTCCTGGTGCCGCACCTGCGCCACCCGATGACACAGGCCGCCGCCATCGCCACGCTCGACGCGCTCGCGCCGGGGCGGCTGGCGGTCGCGTTCGGCGCGGGGTTCACGGGCAGGCTCGCGATGGGCCAGCCGATGCTCTCGCGGCGCGCGTTCGAGCGCGGCGTGCGGCAGGTGCTGGCGCTGCTGCGGGGCGAGGTGGTCGAGGTCGACGGCGCGGCGGCGCAGATGCTGCACTCGGCCGGGTTCGCGCCGGAGCGGCCCATCGACGTGCCCGTGCTCGTGAACGCGCAGGGTCCGCGCGGCCAGGCGTTCGCGCGCGATATCGGCAGCGGCGTGACGGTCAGCTTCCGGCCCGTTCCCGGCTTCGACTGGTGCGCCGTGCTGAGCACGGGCACCGTGCTCGACGCGGGCGAGCCGCCCACATCGGAGCGCGCGTTCGAGGCGACGGCGCCCTCGCTGGCGGTTCGCTACCACGGCACGGCCGCGCGCGGGCAATCGCTCGACGCGTTCCCCGGCGGCGGGGACTGGGCGGCCTCGATCGCGGGGGTCGCGGAGGACGTGCGGCACCTCGAGATCCATCGCGGGCACCTGGTCGAGCTGAACGAGCACGATCGCAAGGCGCTGGCCCCCGAGTCGGAGGCGCCGGCGCAGCTGACGGGCACGGTCGACGAGATCCGGGAGCGGCTGCGCGGCCTGGAAGCGGGTGGCGCGACCGAGCTGATGTGGCAGCCGATGGGGCCCGACATCGAGCGCGAGATGCGCGCCTTCGCGGCGCTGCTCGGCTAGCCGCGATGGTTCGCGAGGCACGGTCGAGCCTGTAGGCTGGCGCGGTCATGTTCGAACCCGGAGTGGTTCCGCCGGAAGACACAACAGCGCCCAGGCTCTGGATGCTGGTGCAGCGCGATCGCGTGCTGTTCCGCGAGGCGGACGCCGCTCTCGCCGAGCAGCGGGAGGCGGATCGCCTGCCGCGCACGGGAGCGGCGCACTTCATCGGGACGCTCGACGGGCGGCCCGTCTGGGCGGCGGGGGTGGAGAACGAGGCGGAGGCGGGCAAGGGCTGGCACTTCTGCGACCTCTTCTCCGTCTACGGGATGACCGACGAAGAGATGTGGATGGCGGCGGGACGGGCCGTGCAGATCATCGAGTGGGAACGCATCAACCGGTTCTGCGGGCGCTGCGGCATCCCCAACGAGCCCGTCTCCGGCGAGCGTTCCATGCGCTGCCCGCAGTGCCGGCTGCTGCGCTTCCCGCAGCTCTCGCCGGCGATCATCACGCTCATCCACCGGGGCGACGACGTGCTGCTGGCGCGCAGCCACCGCTTCCCCGAGGGCCTGTACAGCGCCCTCGCTGGGTTCGTGGAGCCGGGCGAGACGGTCGAGGGGGCGCTCCTGCGGGAGGTGGAGGAGGAGGTCGGGCTGCGGGTGAAGAACCTGGAGTACCGTGGCAGCCAGCCGTGGCCCTTCCCCAACTCGCTCATGCTGGGCTTCTTCGCCGAGTACGAGAGCGGCGACATCGTGCTCGAGGACGACGAGATCGCGGCCGCCGACTGGTTCCCGGTCGACGCGCTGCCGAACATCCCGGGGCCGATCAGCATCGCCAACCGGCTCATCACGTCCTGGGTCGCGCGCCACACCGCGGGCTGACGTCGTGCGTTACGCCGCGCTGCTGCTGATAGTCGTCGCGGCCCTTGCCGCTACCCTCGCGGTAACCGCGCAGGCGGGGCAGGAAGAGCCGGAACCCGAGCCGACGGCCGCCGTCACCGCCGAGCTGGCTGTCGAGACCACGGAGGCAGCCCCTACTGCGGCGCCGCTACCCAAGATGCATCGGGCCGTCATCCCGGGACTCGCCGGAGACTGGACGCCCGAGCGGTGCTCGACGCGCGTTCCCGACCCGTGCCTGCTCCCCGTCACGCAGCTCACCGTGAGCAGCGCGGACGGGGAGTCGTCGGTGACGCTGACGGTCGAGATCGCGAACCGCTCGGACCAGCGCCACCGGGGCCTGATGTTCCGGGAGTCGATGGACGAGCTGGCGGGGATGCTCTTCGTATTCCAGGGCGAGCAGACGGGAGGCTTCTGGATGCGGAACACGCTCATCCCGCTCGACATCGCCTACCTTGGGGCGGACGGCACCGTGCTGGAGATCGTCCACGGCGTGCCCCTCAGCCTCGAGAACCTCACGCCGTCGCAGCCATACCGCTACACGCTGGAAGTCAACGGCGGCTGGTTCGAGCGGCAGGGCTTCGGAATCGGCGACGTGGTCGCGATACCGGCAGGGGTCGAGGCGCGGTAGGGGCTAACCGGCCGCCGCCATGTCGGCGGTGAGGCGCGGGAACAGGGGCTTGATGTTCGTCGAGCCGATGGCGTCGAGCTCACCTTCCGTGAAGCCGGCGTCGTTCACGAGGAACGCGATTGCCTCGTCGACGTCGGCCTGCGAGAAGGCAGGGTAGTCGGTGCCGAAGACGATGTGGTCCGTGTCGGTGACGGTGCGGAGGCTGGGGAAGGCGTTGGGGTGGCAGCTCACGGCGACATCGAAGTACATGCGGGACAGGTAGGCGGCGGTGCCCTTCGGGGCGGTGGTGAGGAAGGGCTCGGCGCCGTCGGAGCGAGCGACTCGCCCGGCGATGTAGGGGAAGCAGCCGCCGGCGTGAGCCATGATCCAGGTCAGGTTCTCGTAGCGCTCAAGGGCGCCGGAGGCGAGCAAGCTGCCGATCGCGCGCGTCGTCTCGACGGGGAAGTCGACCACCGCCGGGGACAGGTTGGGGATGCCGAGGTGGGACTTCGTCGGGTGGAGGTGGATGACGGCGCTCCGCTCGTTCATGGCGGCGAGGACGGAGTCGAAGCGTTCGGCGCCGATAAGGTCGGGTCCGACGCCGCTGGGGAGGAGGACGCCGTCCATGCCAAGGTTGTCGAGGGCGCGGTCGAGCTCGGCGCGGGCGGCGGAGGGGTCGACGAGGGGAAGGGTGGCGAAGGCGCCGAAGCGGTAGGGCCAGCGCCGGGCGACGCCGGACAGATAGTCGTTGGTCGCGCGGTGGAGGGGAATGGCGGCATCGGGGTCGCTCACGTCGGCGACGAAGATGGTGGGGGTGAGGACAGCGGCGGCGATGCCGCTGGCGTCCATGGCGGCCATCGCGGTCTCCGGAGTCCAGGCGCCGGCCATGGGGATGCCAACCTGCGTGGCGGCCTCCGCGATCTCGGCCGAGGGAACGTGATGGTGTACATCGATGAAGCCGTCCACGGCGATCCTCCCGGGGCCTTCCAGCGGCCCGCGCCCAATCGTAGGGGAACGCGCGGCCGCGGGCGCGCATGAGCGCCGTGCGGCGCTTCTGGTAGCCTTGCCCCTTCGGAGGAACGGGAATGCGAATCGGCGCGATGATCGGCGGGCGGCAGGACCTCGACGGGCTGCTGGCGCGCACGCAGGAGCTGGAGACGCAGGGCTTCGACAGCGTCTGGATGCCCAACGTCTTCGGGCTCGACGCCATGGGCGCCCTGACCGTGATCGGGCGCGAGACCGAGCGCATCGAGCTCGGCACGGCCGTCGTCCCCACCTACCCCCGCCACCCCGTGACGATGGCGCAGCAGGCGCTGACCGTGCAGGCCGCCTCGGGGAACCGGTTCGCGCTCGGCATCGGCCTCTCGCACAAGTTCGTCATCGAGGACATGTGGGGGATGTCCTTCGAGCGACCGGCCCGCCACATGCGCCACTACCTGGAAGCGCTCCTGCCACTCCTGCGCGGCGGGGAGGTGGGCGTCGAGAACGAGAGTTACCGCATCAACGCCACCTATGGCGTTCCCGGCACGGAGCCGCCGCCCGTGCTGATCGCGGCGATGGGCGAGCGCATGCTCGCGCTGGCGGGGTCGGTGGCGGACGGCACGAGCCTCTGGATGACGGGGCCGGACACGATCGAGGGCTACATCGCGCCGGCGCTCCGCGAGGCGGCGGAGCGGGCGGGGCGGGAGCAGGCGCCGCGCATCGTCGCGGCCTTCCCCATCGCCCTCACGGACGACCCCGACGACGCCCGCACGCGGGTCGGGAGGATGCTCGCGGGCTACAGCGGCATCCCTTCCTACCGGGCGATGCTCGACCGCGAGGGGGCGGCCGAGCCCCAGGACGTCGGCATCCTCGGCGACGAGCGCGTGCTCGACGAGGCGCTCGACCGGCTGGAGGCGATGGGCGTCAGCGACTTCTCCGCATCCATCATGCCGGTCGACCCCGAAGCCGAAGGGCGCACCGCGGCCTACCTGGTGTCGCGGATGAGCCGGGCATAGCGGGCAGCGATGGAATCGAAGGTCGTCGCGAGCTTTGCGGAGGCGGTCGCGGATGTCGCGGACGGCTCCAGCATCCTCGTGGCGGGCTTCGGCGAGCCGGGTTCGCCCCACAACCTCATCGCGGCGCTCTACCGGCAGGGCGCGTCCGACCTGACGCTCATCGCGAACGGCGCGGGCATGACGCGCGACGACGGCGTGATCACGACCGGCAACCTGGTCGAGGAGAAGCGCGTGAGCCGCGTCATCCTCGCGTTCACGGCCTCGACGCACCCGTCACGGCGTACCCCGCTGGAGGAGCTGAACGAGGCGGGCGAGATCGTGGCCGAGATCACGCCGCAGGGCACGCTGGCGGAGCGCATCCGCGCTGGCGGCTCGGGCATCCCCGCATTCTTCACGCCCGCGGGGGTGGGGACGGAGGTGGCGGAGGGGAAGGAGCACCGCGAGTTCGGCGGCCGGACGTACGTGCTCGAGGAGGCGATCGTCGCGGACTACGCCCTCATCCGCTGCTGGAAGGCGGACACGTTCGGGAACCTCGTGTTCCGCCGATCGCAGCGCAACTTCAACCCGATCATGGCGATGGCGGCCGACTGCACCCTCGTCGAGGCGGAGGAGGTCGTGGAGGTGGGCGAGCTCGACCCGGACCTGATCCACACGCCGGGCATCTTCGTGCAGCGGGTCGTCTCCATCCCGGAGGCGGGCGGCATGCTGCAGGCGCCGCCACTCGCCATGTTCAGCGGGAGACAGCGGTCATGAGCACCGAGGGCAAGCGGCTGTCGCGCGACCTGATGGCGGCGCGGGTCGCGGCCGAGTTCGAGGACGGCTGGATCGTGAACCTGGGCGTGGGCATGCCGACGCGCTGCTCCGACTTCGTGCCCGAGGACCGCACGGTCATCCTGCACTCCGAGAACGGCGTCATCGGCTACGGGCGGAACGCGACGGTCGAGGAGGCGACGCCTTATGTCGTGAACGGCGGGGCGCAGCCGGTGCTGCTCACGCCCCTGGCGTCGATCGTGCACCACGCCGACGCGTTCGCGATCATCCGCCGCGGGCTGCTCGATGTCGCCGTCCTCGGGGCGTACGAGGCAGCCGCGAACGGGGACTTCGCGAACTGGCGCATCAGCGGCCGGAAGGGCGGTGGCATCGGCGGAGCGATGGACCTGGCCGTGGGCGCGAAGCAGGTCTTCCTGCTGCTCGAGCACACGACGCGCGACGGCCGACCCCGCCTGCTGGAGCGCTGCGCCCTGCCGCTGACGGCGGCCGGCGTGGTCACGCTCGTGATGACGGACCTGGGGCTCTTCGAGCCCGCCGGCGACTCCTTCCGCCTACGCGAGATCGCGCCCGGCTTCACCGTCGACGAGGTGCAGGCGCTCACGGGAGCGCCGCTCGTGGCCGCGCTCGACCTGTGCGAGGTGACGGTCTAGGGCAGGCGCGCGCCGGTCGGGCGGTAGACAGCCCGGCGAAAGCGGGTTCTCATACAGGAAGGCCCCCGTAGCTCAGGGGATAGAGCAGTGGTTTCCTAAACCATGTGCGCAGGTTCGATTCCTGCCGGGGGTATGCGCTCTCTTGCGAAGAGCGCCGGCCAACCAGCAGGCGGCCTCGTGACCACGACACACGCGCCTGGTGGAGCAGCGAACGCCACGAGCCACGTACCAGGATGACCCCCTGGAGCGAAATCGCGGCAGGCATCCGCGCCACGCTCCCCAGCACGCACGCCCGCCGGAACACCGGGACCCGTGGATCTCGGGCAGCACCTCGACGACCTTCCCCGAGTCTCGGCCTACTCAGGAGAGCGGCGTCCAGACGACGGTGTCCGGATGGAACTGGCTCCAGGCGAACCAGTACGCCTGGTGACTGGGCAGCGGGCGGCCGTCGGTCCACACGGCGCGAAGTCCGCCGCCGTCCAGGACGAGCCGGACCCCGGCCAGCACCACGGCGTCTCCCGCCTGGAGTGCGGCCCGCGACTGCGCGACCGGGAAGGCAAGCGCCTGCCCTGCCGGCGTGACGACCCCGAGCACGGGGGCTTGCACGGGAAGCCGCTGGTCCACCGCGCCGATAGGGAAGATGGGACCCGCAGCGTCGCGCCCGCGCAGCGGGTCCAGGGGGTAGCTGCGGCCGATGCCGCCGTCCTCCGCCACGATCGTCGTGTCGGGGTAGGCCGCCTTCCACTCGCCCCAGGTACTGGTGACGACGGGCAGCATCTCCAGGACGAGGCGCTCGTCCTGGAGCGGCCCCGAGAGCGCGGCGCCGGTGAACGTGTCGAAGACCGAGTAGGTGTGGAAGTCGAACATCACCTTGTTGGATCGGGAGAGCAGCCCCGACGTGCGCAGCTCGATTGTCGCGAAGCCGGGCGGAGGACGGTCGGTGAAGTAGGCCTGGGCCGAGCCGCAGAGGGTGCAGTAGGGGAGGCCGATGCGCCGGCCGCCCAGGGTGTCGTTGACCATCTCGTGCACTTCCATGATGTGCCTGGGGTAGGCACGGGCCTCGCCGTTCACCACGACTCCGAAGACGATGCCGTTGTCCGCGTACCAGGCGCCGCCGCTGACGTCGGTAAGCCCGGGGTCATTGAGCGCGGGGATGCAGCCCTCGGGGCAGGGGAGCTTGATCTGCTCGAAGGGCCGGTCGTCGATGAGGACGCCCCCCCAACTGACGAGGCGCCAGTCGATGGCCGCGTCCTCGTCCGCGAAGAAGGGCGCCCAGCCGGGCTCGACCAGTTCGAAAAGCTGACGCTTCCAGGTCACGTAATCGGGTGGCGCCGGGAGATCCCAGGCGATCAGCCAGTTGGTCACGATCGGCCAGGCGAATCCGCCCGGCACATCGGCGCCCGTCAGCGCCTCGAAGGCCAGGACCACGCGATCGGCGCGGTCCCCGGGCGGCAGAAAGCGCAACAGGTCCGCGAGCAGCCAGGCCACGCGCGCGTCTCCCGACGCGCCGACGCGCCCGAGCGCGGCGCGGTCGATCGCCGGGCCGACATCGCCGAAGAGCCGGTCGAGGTCGGCGACGAGCGCCTCGTCGAGAGGGCCGCTCGGGACCGACGGCGCCGGAGGCGGCTGAGAACCGTCAGCGAGCGTAAGTGGGGGGATGGCCCTTTCCGTTGGGTCGGACGGGACATCGGCCTCAGCCGCGGGCGAAGGGCTGCCGCCGGACCGTTCCGCGTCGCCGCCCGCTGCGCCGCAGCCCCACGCGCCCAGGCAGGCGACCAGGACGAGCAGGTACACAGAGACCGTGGGCCAAGGGAGCGAGGTCACACACACCACCGTATCAGGGCGAGGCGGAGGCCAACGCTCTACCTTGGTAAACACTCGTCGTTGTGCTCGCCGACCAGAGGGGCGCGACGAACGGACCACGGCGACTTCTCGAACTTATAGGGGGCGCCGGGGTAGGTGAACGAGCGGCCCTGTTCGGGGTGTTCCACCTCCACGGGGAAGCCGCGGGCGACGAAGTGGGGGTCGGCCATCGCCTCCTCCGGCGAGTAGATGATGCCCACCTGGAAGCCGCGCTCCTGAGCGCCAATGAAGAAGTCATACGCGGTGAGATGCGAGGCGATGCAGGCCATGGCCTCCTGGCCTGCGCCGTAGATCGCACGCAGGTCCTCGTCGGAGGGTAGCTTCGAAAGGTCGAACTGTTCGCGCTCGGCGCCCAGCGGGAGCAGGGCGGCAGCGTGGAAGTGCTCCAGCAGGTCGAGTTCCTCCAGCCACTGGTGGGTCAGCGTGAACTCGTGCGGGCGCCGCGGCGAGACACCGGTGTTGACGTAGCGGCCGTCGGCGGAGCGCACTTGCGCGGGCATGGTCGGCTTCTCGGCGGCGTGGCGGCCGGTCTGGCGCTGAACGGTCTCGCGGGCCACGAGCCAGTTGTAGCTGCCGGCCTCGGTCGTCACGTTGGCGGCGGCGTGCATGTTCACATCGATGTGCTGGCCATGGCCGCCGTTGTCCCGGTGGAGGAGGGCAACCAGCGCGGACATGACGGCGAAGTGGCAACCGGTGTGGTAGCCCTGGTCGCCGCCGCCGCGCACGGGCGGGAGGGAGTGGTCATCGTAGCCGTTGTTCCAGCCGGGGCCCCCGCCGGCGAGGATGGTGAGGTCGTTTGCCGGCTCGTTCGCGCGGGGCGCGTTGCGGCCGAAGGGCGTGATCGAGACGTAGATGAGCCGCTCGTTCGACGGCTGCAGGTCGGGGAAGTCGAGACCGAGGGCGGCCATGACGCCGGGATCGCGGTCCTCGAGAAGGATGTCGGCGCGGGCAGCCAGCCGCCGAAAGGCATCGCGGCCGTCCGCGCTCTCGAAGTCGAGCGTGACGCTCCGTTTGCTGGTGTTGTAGTGCCAGAAGTAGAGGCTGCGTTCCGGGCCGGGCTCGTCATCGAGGAACGGCGGATAGGTGCGCGTGACATCGCCGCCGGGCGGCTCGACCTTGACGACGTCGGCGCCCATGTCGGCCAACAGCTTGCCGGCCCAGGCGCCGCGCTCGCTGCACAGTTCGACCACGCGCAGGTCCGCCAGGGGGCCGCTCAAATGACGCCCTCCTCGCGCAGTGAGGCGATCTCGCCGGGCGCGAGGCCGAGGATCTCGCCATAGACGTAGTCGTTGTGCTCGCCGAGGCAGGGTCCGCCACGCTCGAGGCGCCAGTCCGTCTCAGACAGGTGCACGGGCAGGCCATCGACCCTAACGTCGCCAATCGCGGTGTGGTTCACGCTGGGCCAGAGGCCCCAGCCCTCGGTGTTCGGGTCTTTGTCGACGCGCTCCTCGGGGCGCTGGACGGCGGTCGCCGGGAGCCCGGCATCGCGGATGCGCGCGGCGAGTTCGAAGCGCTCGTGCCGGCGAGTCCAACGCTCCACGTTGCGGTCGAGCTCGTCCTCGAACTCGATCCGGCCCGAGAGACGGTCCCAGCGCGGGTCTTGTGCCCAGGGCTCACCGATGAGGTCCCGCAGGGCTCGCCACTCCTCGTCGGAGCGGCAGGCGACCGCGATCCAGTTGTCTTCGCCCTCGGCCGCGTAGATGTTGTGCGGCGCCATGGGCGGGAACTGGCTGCGATTGGCATGGGGCATCCCCTCGCGGCGCAACGGCCGTCCGTTCACGGTGGCGTCGAGCAGGGCCGGTCCGTTGAGGGTGCAGGCCGCTTCGGTGCAGGCCAGATCGACCCACTGACCTTCGCCGGTGACGTTCCGGTGGTGCAGGGCCATGAGGATGGCTATGGCCATGACGTAGCCGCCGGTGTGGTCCATGTAGCTGTAGCCCCAGCCTGCCGGCGGCTGGTCGGGCAACGCCGAGCTAAACGTGAGCCCGGAGACCGCCTGCACGATCGGCCCCCAGGTCTTGTAGTCGCGATAGGGGCCCGAGTGGCCGAAGCCGCAGTTCGACACGTAGATGATGTCGGGGCGGATCGCCTTGAGCGCCTCGTAGTCGAAGCCCCAACGCTCGAGGACGCCCGCCGAGAAGTTCTCGGACACGAGATCGGAGACGCCGATGAGTTGCCGGAGCAGCTCACGGGCGCGTTCGGTGCGCAGGTTGAGCGTGATGCCCAGCTTCTCGACGTTGTGGTTGTTGTAGGCGCCCCCGAGGTCGATGCCACGGCGCTCGTCGACGTACGGTGGGTTGCCGCGAAGGATATCCCAGCGCCCCTCAGGTACCGGGTCCTCGATGCGGATCACCTGCGCCCCGAAGGCCGCAAGGAAGCGGGTTGCCCCGGCGCCGGCCAGCTGCCCGGTGAAGTCGCAGATACGGAGATGGGACAGTGCGCCGCCCGCCACGACGGCACGCTACCGGGTTTGCCGGTCACCCGGCAACGGGCCCACGCAGGGACCGGAGCCGGGCGACAAATCGACGAATTCGGATACTTCCCTCTCCCTGGATGCCGTCGGCCCCGCTACGCCAACCACAAGTCGGCAGCGTGGCGGGCGATCGTGTCCCAGTTCTCGAAGTTGCCTGCCAGGGGCTCGCTGGCTCCCGGGATGATGGGGAAGCCGCGCACGTCGGGCGCATAAATGCCCGACTGGTGCAGGCGGTGGTCGATGAGCTGCGGCATGTCCTCCAAGAGGATGCGCTGCGCTTCCAAGACATCCTCGCTTGCCTCCGCGGGAATGAACTTGGCGTTGGCCCGTGCGACGACCTCATCAAGCTCCGGGTTGGAGTAGCCGGAGAAGTTGTTCCCGGCGCCCGTGGTGTACTGGCCGAGGTCCGAGGACGCCGGCGACGAAGACCCGATGGGAAGGTGGGAGACGTCGAAGCCACCGTTGGTCAACGCCTCGATATGGGCGGTGGCATCCGCGGAGAGCCGCCCTTCGACGTCGATCTCCGGGAAGGCGGTTCGCCAGTCGTCCATCTGTCGAATGGAGAAGTTGTAGCCGTACGCCTCCCAGATCGTATTCCCCATGAACTCGAAGGACAGGCCCGCGCCCTCGGGGAAGCCGGCGGCCGCGATCAACTCCTTCGCCGTCTGCAGGTCTTCGGTCTTGTCCACCCGCCACCCCGGCATTGTGAGCAGCTCCTCCTGCGAAATGCCTTCGGCGTGGGCATTGTTGAGGACGCCGCCCAGGTGGAAGAAGCCCTTGCCCCAGAACGCCTCCTGGTTGGCCACGTAGTTCGTCGCCAGGTGCATGGCGCGCCGCAGGCGCGGGTCCTCGAACGTGGCTCCGCTCCGCGTGTTGAATATCGTGTAGGCGCACGTGGAACCTGCCCAGTGGAACAGCTGAGAGCCTTCGCGCGCATCGAGGATGGTCTCGCGCTCCACCTTCGATGGATTGTTGAAGAACGTCCCGTTTCCTGCGATGAACGAAGCCGACTGGCTGACGCGGTCCCCTGTCGGCCTCCAGATCACGTTGTCCATGTACGGTGCGCCGTCCCAGTAGTCGGGATGTCGATCGGCGGTGAAGCTCTCGTCTGTCTTGTATTCAGAGAGCCTCCACGGTCCGGTGCCCGATATCGTGTCCGGCTGCGCATTCTGGAGACCGCCGGACTCGAAATTCTCCACCGGCATCAGGGATGCGTAGGGAAGCGTGAGGCCCCACGGGAAGGCCAACGGGCTGGAGAATGTCACCGTGACCTTGCTGTCATCGACGGCTTCCGCGGAAACCAGTCCCTGCAGCAGGTTCGCCATCCAGTAGGCGCTGGTGTCACCATCGGGATCCAGCAGGCCGGCTATGCGCTCGAGGTTAACGGCGACGTCCTCGGTGTTGAACAACCGGCCGCCGGTCAGCGCCCCGTCGTGCGTCTTCACGCCCGGCCTGATGGTCACGATGTGCTCAAGGCCGTCGACCGTCTCCCAGGCGCTGAAGAGCTCCGGTGTGAGCTCGCTCCCATCGAAGTTTCGGCGAACGGCGATATTGCCGGCGAAGAGCCACAGCCTGACACCACCCGAACCGGCAAGGTGAGGATCGACCACGGCGGGGACAAACCTGATGCCGTCGCCCTCCCAGATGTACGAGCCACCCTGCCTGGGAGCATCCGCCGCGGGCGCTTCCGTCGGCGCCTCCGTTGGGGCTTCCGTAGCCGCTGCGGTTGCCGCGGCCGCGGGCTCCGCTACGTCATCGTCATCGTCGTCGTCCCCGCAGCCCACAAGGGCAAGGCCGGCCGCCCCTGCGCCCAGACCCACGGAGCTGCCAAGAAAGGCGCGTCGCCCCAGACGTGTTCCCGGGTAGCGCCGGCTCCAATACGAACTGTCGTCCCTCATCTCACGGTTCTCCTCTCCAGAACCTCGATTGCGGTCATTCGTTCAAGAAATAGACAGCATTCGATTTCCAGCATTGTAGACCTACAGTCAAGGCCCTCGATTGCCACGTAGACGAAGCTGAGAAGCCCTCACCCAACAGCAGGCTGTATGCTGCTGGGGCATCGCGGCGAACCTGATGTGGGATGAGCCGTCTGGTCGACCCGACGAGCGCTCCTCCTCCACCAACGGCTGTGCGCTGCCACCGGGGGAGGCATGACCAAATACATCATCGCCCGCCTCGCCGGCATCATCCCCACAACGCTGCTGCTGCTGTTCACCGTCGTTGTGCTTGTGCGTCTGCTTCCCGGTAGCGCCATCGATGCCCTCGAGGCCCAGGCGGCCGTGGCCGGAACCAGCGGCATCAGCGGGGAGGCGCGAGCAGCGCTCGAACAGCGGCTCGGACTCGATGATCCCCTGCCTCTGCAGTACATCGAGTACACGTGGAACGCGGCGCGGCTCGATCTCGGTCGATCGGTCCTGAGAGGGGAATCGGTGACGAGAATGATCGAGCGCACTCTGCCGCCGACCCTGATCCTGGGGGTGATGGCGCTGGTCTGGGCCACTGTGGCCGGGATGATTATTGGTCTCTTCTCCGCCGTCACCCGCGGAACCGTGGCCGACTACGTGATGCGGAGCATCTCCATCCTTGGCCTCAGCATTCCGAACTTCGCGCTCGCCACATTTGTCATCGTTCTGCCCACCATCTGGTGGAAATGGTCGCCGCCGGTCACGTACACCTCGTTCGACGGCTCGAACCTGTGGACGTACGTCTCACAGTTCTTTGTACCCGCCCTTGTCCTGGGGCTTGCCCTGAGCGCAGTCGTCATGCGTCTGACCCGCACCCAGTTGCTCGAAGTCCTCGGCCACGATTACGTCCGGACGGCGCGCGCGAAGGGCCTGCCGGAGCGCACGGCCGTGCTCCGGCACGCGTTGCCAAACGCGCTCATCCCGGTGGTTTCCACGCTCGGGCTCGAGGTAGCCACCTTGATCTCCGGTGCGGTTCTGATTGAAGCGATTTTCGGGCTTCCCGGCATGGGCCGCATGCTGTTGACCGCTATCAGCGAGCGTGACTATCCGGTCATCCAGGGGATCGCCGTCGTCTCGGGCATGTTCGTGATATTCGCCAATCTGCTCGTTGACATCTCGTACGGGTGGCTGAATCCGCGGGTGCGGGTAGGTTCATGACGACGGTGCCGTCCCCAGGGCGACCGCTGGCCGTCGGGCCACAGACGCGATCGGTCTGGGTCGGCTTGCCACGGAGATTGGTGCGATTCAGCCGCCGCCAGCCGCTAGGCGCCTTCTCAGCGGTGGTCCTGATCGTGCTGGTCGTGTCCGCAGCGCTGGCGGAGGTGATCGTCCCCTACGATCCGATTCGAAACAACGTGGGTCCGAGCCTGGTGGGACCAAATGGCGCCCACTTCTTCGGCACCGACCACTTCGGGAGGGATGTCTTCAGCCGCATCGTGCACGGGGCCCGGACGTCGCTCTATGTCGGAATTGGCGCGAATGTGCTGGGAGTGCTCTCCGCCACGCTGCTCGGCGCGGTCAGCGGCTACCTGGGCGGAAAGTTCGATTACTTCGTGCAGCGATTTGTCGATGTCGCACACGCGATCCCGCCGCTGATCTTCCTCCTGGGCGTCCTGCTCGTTCTCGGTCCTCGTACGGAATACGTCATCCTGGCGCTCGGCCTGCGAACGGGGCTGAGCCTGTCCCGCATCGTGCGCGGCTCGGTCATCGACATCAAGGGGGAGGACTACGTCGAGGCGGCGCGGTCCTTCGGCGCCAGCGACCCGCGGATCCTGATCTTCCACGTTCTCCCGAACATCTTCGCGCTGATCATCGTCCTCGTCTCGACGACCATCGGCGGCCTGATCGTTGCCGAGGCGGCGCTGAGCTTCCTGGGATTCGGTGTGCCGCCTCCCACTCCATCATGGGGAGGGATGCTGAGTGTGGACGGAAGGATCTACATGCTCGCCGCCCCGTGGCTGCTCATCGCTCCGGCTCTCGCTCTCACCCTTGTCGTGTTCGCCACGAACATGTTCGGCGATGCGCTTCGCGACGAGCTGGACCCGCGATTGCGATCCGCCTAGCGGGGCGCCAGTCCATCACGCTGAAGGAGTAGTTCCGCGTTGAAACACATAGCCCACCCCGGGAGGCTTCCTCGATGAGCCTGTCCCTTGGCCCGCTGCGTGAGGGCGACCTTGAGGCGAATCACCATCTGATCGGTGCGGCCTTCGGATCCTCCCGTGCGTTCGACCCCGAGCGTGCCGAGCCCCCGGACCAGGTGCTGGCCGGGTACGAAGGGAGCGAACTCGTCGCTACCGCGACGCTCATTCCCGGGGGCCAGTGGTTTAGCGGCTGCGCGGTTGATGGCGTAGCGGTGAGCGCCGTCGGTGTCGCGCCCCATCGTCGCGGCGAGGGGATCTCGAAAGCCTTGATGGCTGAGGCCCTGAGACTCATGCACGAGCGTGGCGCGGCGATCTCCACACTTTTTCCGACAACCGCCTCGCTCTACCGATCGGTCGGCTACGAGATGGCCGGGGACTACGTCAAGCGCACCATCCCAATGACCGACCTCGCCAGGGCGAACATCGAGGCCGACGTCGAGTCGTTCGCAGCGGCTGACCTCCAGTCTCTGGCGCCGGCCTACGATGCCCTGGCCCGACTCTCATCGGGTTCCGTGGCGCGGGGACAGGACTGGTGGGAGCGGCGTCGGAGAAGGACAGAGTATGCCGCCGTGCGCGTCTTCCTGGTGAAGGTGCAAGTCGCTGAAGGCATCGGGTACGTCGTGATAGGGGCTCAGCCCTCCGAACACAGCTTCATGGATCTGAGGATCGACGATCTGGGGGCCGAGGACGGGACGGTCCTTCGTGCTCTGGGGACCGCGATCACCCGCTTCGGCACGGTTACCGGCACCGTCACCGCCTTTCAACCACCGTGGGTGCTTGAAGCGCTAACCGACCATGGGCAGCGCTGGAAGGCCAGGGAGAGCATCCCCTGGATGCTGCGTCTCGTGGACCTTGCAAAGGCCATCGAGCTACGGGGCTGGCCCCCCGTCACCGCGACGGTCGCTCTTCACGTCAGCGACCCCGCCCTGTCGCACAACGACGGTAGCTTCGAGCTCCAGATCGTCGACGGTGAGGGAACCCTGGCGCCGGGCGGACCTGGCACGTGGCGCGTCGACATTGGCTCACTCGCCTCCTGGTTCACGGGGTGGCGCAGCGCGTCCCAGCTTGCCTCGCTCGGGTTGCTCACCTCGGAGTCGGGAACAGCGCAGGAGCTGAGAGTCCTCGACACCCTCGCCGCCGGACCTCCTCCCCTGGTACCCGAGTCCACTCTGGCTGTGGGCCCGTCAGGTCGGGAGACGCCGCCCTTCTGAGGTGGCGCCCACGGGCTCCACGATGCCAGCCATCGGACGCCTCGCCCTACTCGACGACCCGCCACTGCACGAGCGTATACGCCTCGTCGCCCTCGCCCTTGTCCTCGAAGACCACCTCCACCTCCGCCCCGATCACGACGTCCTGCGTCCGGTCCCCGAGCAGGTTGCCGGCCATGCGCACGTTCCCCGCGTCCGGCAACTCGACCAGCACGACGATGTAGGGGGTCGCCTCTTGCAGCGCCGGGTGGACCGGGTGCCAGACCCGCTCCCAGCTGTAGATGAGCCCGCGACCCGAGACCTTCGTATACCCCAGGTCGTACGAGTGACACTGGTAGCAGATCCACTCCGGCCCCCACTGGAAGCCGTCGCAGGCGCGGCACTGCTGCACCACCAACTCGTGGCGCTCGGCCGCCTTCCAGAACTCCGCCCCCAGCCCGTCGTTCGCCGGGGCCGGACGGGGCAGGCCCTCCGGCAGGTAGGCGCCCGTCTCGGCGCTCACGCGTCCACGCCCCGGTCCGCCGCCAGGATCAGGTCGCTCACCGGCTGCACCATCGGCCCCGACGTCACCATCGAGACGTTCGCGTCCGGTACCTGGCAGGTCGAGTCGCCCCGCACCTGCCGCACCGCCTCGTGCACCAGCTCAAGGCCGTGCATGTAGCACTCGGCCAGGTTGCCGCCGCTCGTGTTGAGCGGCAGCTTCCCGTCGGGCGCGGAGAAGTTCTCCAGCGTGAAGAAGTCGTTCACCTCGTCCGGCTCGCAGAAGCCGTGCTCGACGATGCTCATGAGCACGCCGCCGGTGAAGTTCTCGTAGCTCTGGAGCACGTCCACGTCCTCCGGACCGAGGCCCGCCATCGCGTACAGCCGCGGCGCCAGCGTCTTGAAGTTCGAGGTCGCGTAGTCCGGCGAGTTGTGCGCCGTCGCCGCCTGCCGGTAGTCCGACCCCTGGGCCGCGCTCAGCACCCACGCCGGCTGCTGTTTCATGTCCTTCGCGCGCTCCGCGCTCGTCACGATCAGGGCCGCCGCCCCGTCGTTCTCCTGGCAGCAGTCGAACAGGTGGAAGGGCTCCACGATCATGCGCGAGTTGTCGTACATCTCCTCCGTCAGCTCGCGCCCGTACATCACCGCCCGCGGGTTCGACTGCGCGTGCCGGTAGGTGGCCATCGAGATCGCCCGCAGCGCGCTCTGCTCCGCGCCGTGCTCGTGCATGAAGCGGCGGATGCGCATCGCGAACGACTGCGCCGGCGAGAGCAGCCCGTAGGGCGCCGTGAAGGCCCCCGGACCCGGCGCCGTCGGCGTCTGCGGGCCCTGGCCGAAGCGCCCGAACTGGCCCTGCGCCAGCCCCCGGTACACGACCACGTACTTCGAGTACCCCGCCACGACCGCCGCCACCGCGTTCGCGACCGCTCCGGAGCCGCCGCCACCGCCGCCGCCCCAGACCATGTTGTTGAAGGTCAGGTCCGGGCTGCCGAGCGCGGTCATCAGCCGGGACGGGTCGTTCCGGTCGTCCGCGTAGGACGCGAACCCGTCGATCTCACGCACATCGATGCCCGCGTCCTCGGCGGCCAGCTGGATGGCGTCGAGCACCAGCTTGACCTCGGGGTCGGGCGACTGCCCGTGCTTGTAGTAGGTGGTCTCGCCGATGCCCACGATGGCGGCCTTGCCCCGCATGGTGGCCTCCGTTATGCCTGCCTCCGGGCGCTGTCAGGCTACGCCCGAATCGTACACGCGCCCTCCGACGCTAGCACCTACACCCCCGCCGGCGCTGACTGCGACCACTTCCCGCGCGGCAACGAGTACGAAGTCACGGCGGCATCCAGGAGGCCGCTTCCCGCGGGGGCCAGGGAGCGAAATCGCGGCGGGCATCCGCGTCGCCCCATGTCGCGGCACACCCAGGGGGCGCCGTCGCCGCGCCGTTCAGCCGGGCTCGTTGGGGGAGTCGGGGGACGGCTCCGCGGCGGGAGGCTCCTCCACGGCCATGCGGTAGCCGACGCGGGGTTCGGTGAGGATGTAGCGGGGGTTGCGGGCGTCGTCGCCCAGCTTCTGGCGGAGCAGCTTCACCACGTTCCGCACCAGCCAGGGCTCGCCGACGCGCTCCGGACCCCAGACCCGCTGGAGCAGCAGGGCGTGCGTCAGCACCCTGGGGGCGTGGACCGCCAGCTCGTAGAGCACCGCGTACTCCTTGGCCGTCAGCTCCACCGCCTCCCCGGCCAGCGTCACCCGGCGCAGGGCGTAGTCGATGCCCAGCTCTCCGACGCCATAGGGTGACGACGGCTCGGCCTCGAAGGGCTCCAGCCGCTTGCGCAGCGCCGCCCGGATCCTCGCCGTCAGCTCGGTCGGCGAGAAGGGCTTGACCAGGTAGTCGGCCGCCCCCATGTCGAGCGCCCTGGCGACGGTCTCGTCCTGGCCGTACACCGAGAGGAAGATGACCGGCACGTCGGCCGTCTCGCGGATGTCGTTCATCAGCTCGATGCCGTCTCTCCCCGGCAGCACCAGGTCGAGCAGGACCAGGTGGGGCTTCTCCTCCGACAGGAGGCGGGGCACGTCGGCGGGGTCGCCGGTGACGACGGGCGCATAACCCGCCCTGGTGAGGACGTCGCGGACGTAGCGCAGGTCCTGGGGGTTGTCGTCCACGGCCAGGACGCGGACCAGGGGCGTGCGCCGTAAGCCGGTAGCGGCGGGATCGGGAGCCGGAGCCGCGGACCGCTCCACCGCCGGCAGCGTGAAGGTGAAGCGCGCTCCCAGGCCGGGCCCGTCGCTCTCGGCCCGGATGCGGCCCCCGTGGGCCTCCACGATGCCCTTGCAGATGGCGAGCCCGAGGCCCGACCCGTCGACGCCCGCTGCCGCCCCCGGGCCGGAGGCCCGCGAGAACTTGCGGAACAACTCGGGCAGCAGCTCCGCAGGGATGCCCCGGCCCCGGTCGGCGACGGAAACGGCGACGTGGACACCCTCCCGCACCGCGCTCACCAGGATGGGCGACCCCTCGGGGGAGTACGCGGCGGCGTTGGCGAGCAGGTTGCCCAGCACCTGCACGATGCGCCGCCGGTCGGCTATCACCCGGGGCAGGTCCTCGGCCAGATCCACCTCCAGGGGGTTCCGCGCGTCCCCGCCCTGGAACCGGCTCCAGGCCTCCTCCACCATCGCGCGCAGATCGGAGGGCTCCGGGTCCACCGGCAGCACCCCCGTCTCGATGCGGGCCACGTCCAGCAGGTCGCCGATGAGAACCCGCATGTGGTCGGCCCGGTCGACGATGATGCGGTGGAACTGCCGCATCTCGGCCGGGTCCAGGTCCGCGGCCGCGTTCAGCAGCGTGGCGCCCGCGCCCAGTACGGAGGTCAGGGGCATCCGCAACTCGTGGCTCACCATGGCCAGGAACTCAGCGCGCAGCCGCTCCTGCTCCTCCAGCGGCGCCAGATCCTGGAGGGTGACGACGACCGACGCCACCCCGCCGTCATCGGCCTCGATCGGGGTGGCGTTCAGCAGCACGGTCACGCTGCGCCCGTCGGGCACGCGCAGCGCGATCTCCTCGGCCCGCACCGTCTCGCCCGTGCCGAGCAGCTCGGCCATGAGGAACTCGCGCAGCGAGCCCTCGCGTCCGTCCGCGCGCACGCAGGTGACCGCGTCGAGGGTGTCCCCTGCGGCCTGGCCCTCGTCCAGCAGGCCCTCGACCAGGCGCCTGGCCTCGCGGTTGAGCGACGCCGGCCAGCCCGCGTCCGCATCCAGGACCACGACGCCCACCGGCGAGGTGTCGACCAGCGTCTCCAGGTCGGCCCGGGCGCGCCGCTCCTCGCGGTGGGTGCGGGCATTGGCGATCACCAGCGCCGCCTGTGAGGCGAACATCACCAGGACTTCCTGGTCGGCCTGGCTGAACTCCTCCCCATTCTCCTTGCCGCCCACGAAGACGTAACCCACCCGAGCGCCCCGGTGGAACATGGGGGCCGCCATGAAGCGGAAGACCCCCACCGGCAGGGGGATGGTGAACTCGGGGAAACCGAGGGCGTGCACGTGCTCCACCAGGTCGGGAAGCCGCAGGGGTTCCGAGATAGTGGTCAGGGACTCGAAGAGCTGCCAGCTGTCCGGGGTGAGCCACAGTTGCTCGTCCTCAGCTGGGGTTAAACCGGAAGTCAGGTGGTGCTCCACGCCGCTCCCGTCGTCCAGAAGCGTCATCACGCCGTAGCGGGCCGCGGTCAGGGAGCGGGCGGAGTCGAGGACGCCCTGGAGCACCTCGTCGAATTCGAGGCTCTCGTTGATGCGCCGGCTGGCCGCGCTCAGCCGCGAGAGGCGTTCCCGCAGCGCCGCGACCTCCAGGTCCCGCTCATCTGGATGCATCGGATCGTTCCTCCCGGACCGGGCGTCCGTGCCCGCGCACGGCGAATCAGGAAGAAGATACACGAGAAAATACAGAAGAATCGCCTAGCGATGCATGGACGATACATATTGCTTGATAAAATCGCTACATGGCTAACCGCATACCCTCTCGAACCCGCGTTCTCGCCCCGAGCCGTCGCTCCTCGCCCCCACGGGTCTGCTGCCGGCTGCAGACCCAGGGGAGGGTCATGGCATGAACGATCGAACGGAGGTCGCCTCCCCGGGCGCCGGTGCGTTCGGCCGGCTGTCGCTTGCGGCGGTCGCGCTGGCCGCGGCGGCCTGCCTCCTGGCGGCACTCGTCCCGACCTCGCCCGCCAGTGCCCTCGCGCCCACGCAGAGGCCGTGGATCTATGGCGACGTGCCTGCCCACCTCGGGTTTCAGATCTATTGGTGGGACGTGAAAAGCACCTCCGAGCGCGACCCGACGGTCACCGGCTACGAGGTCCAGTACCGGGCGCGGGGCGCCACGACCTGGCTCTCCAAGTCGCACAGCGGCACGCTGCGCGCCGCCGAGTTCTCGGGGCTGAACGCCGGTACGCGGTACGAGGTGCGCGTGCGGGCGACGAACAGCGACGGCAACAGCGTCTGGTCATGGGTCTATACTTCGAGCGCCGTCACCAGCAACGCCACGACGGCGAACCCGCCCTTCCCGGTGCAGGTGGAAGCGGGTGACGCCCAGGTTCGCGTGACCTGGGGACAGCCCTCGCACAGCGGCGGGCAGACCCTGACCGGGTACGTGATCCGCCTGTACAGCCCGAGCATCACGTTGCTGCGACGCATCACGATCAGCGGCGCCGGCACCACCTCGCACGAGATCACGGGCCTGACCAACGGACGCGAGTACACCATCGACGTCTTCGCGGTCGCCGGGGAAAACGTGCCCGACCACCTGCAAGACCAGGGCGGCCTGCCCTCGCCGCCCGAGACATTCACGCCGTCCGGCGCGATGGCGCCGCGGACGGCCGTAACGCTCTGGCCCAGGACTCTGGCCATCGACGAAGGCGGCTCCGGCTCCTTCACCGTCGCCCTGACCGGCGACCCCGGCTCCAGCCTCACCGTCACCTTCGTCAAGGTCCCGTACGTCATCGACCCCGTCACCCGTGCGGTCCGCTACAGCTTCGAGAAGGACGTCGCCACCGTCACCCCGGCGACGCTGACCTTCACCTCGGGCCAGTCGGGCAACTACGCCACCCCGAAATCGGTGACCGTCACCGGCGCGGAGGACGACGACGCCCGTGACGAGCAGCTGATCGTCCTGCTCATGGTCGTCACGACCTCCGCGGGTCAGAACACGTCCCCCGTCTACGAGCCCGTTGGCGGCATCGGCAACTCCATCGTGGGGGTCCGGGTCACCATCGAGGACGACGAGAGGCCAGGCGGCCAGCAGAGCAGCCCCCCCAACGAGGCGGTGCGCGTGCGGCCCGCCACCGTGACCCTGGCTCTGGGCCGGGCCTCGGTGAGCGAGAAGACCGGCCAGGTGACCGTCACGGCCACGCTGGACGCCCCGGCCCCGGCAGGCGGGGACGGCATCAGCCTCGCCCTGCGCCCCGCCGGCGGCTCCACGGCCACCAGGGACGACGACTACACCCTGCCCGACCGGATCGTCATCGCCGCCGGGCGGCGCTCGGGGTCGGCCTCGATCACGATCATCGACGATGCGGTGGACGAGTCAGGCGAGACGCTGACCGTCGGCGTGTTGGCCGATACGGGCTACGCCGTCCTGTCTGCCGAGGCGACCCTGACCATCACCGACGACGACACCGCCGGGGTGACGGTGCGCGCGGCCAGCCCGCTGAGCGTCAGCGAGGGCGCAATGGCGACCTACACCGTGGTCCTGGACAGCCGGCCCACGGCGGACGTGACGGTCACCGCCAGCAGCGGCGACGGCGATGCGGTGTCGGTCTCTCCGGCGTCGCACACCTTCACGCCCTCGAGCTGGAGCAGGCCCGTGACCTTCACGGTGAGAGGTGTGGCGGACACCGACTCGGACGACGAGACGGTGAGCATCAGTCACCGCGTGACCAGCGACGACCCGAAGTACGCCGCCGCCACCGCGAGCGCGGTATCGGTGTCGGTCTCGGACACCACGCCGGAGCAGCAGGATCCGGGCAACGGCGAACCGGAGCAGGAACCGTCCGACGGGGAGCTCACGGTGTCCGCACCCCTGGCCGACCTGAGCCTGAGAGGGCCGATGCCGCGGGAGGTCTCCCTGTCCGGCGTGTTCAGCAGCGACGGCCTGATCATCAGCGCCATTTCGTCGAACCACGCCATTGCCTCGATGTGGGTGTCGCTCGACGACTCGACGCTGTGGGTGGTCGGCATCTCCACGGGAACGGCCACCATCACGGTGACGGCGAAGGATGCCGACGGCAACCAGGTCAGCGACGACTTCGAGGTGACAGTTGCGCCGTTCTAGTAGCCGCGGGAGCGGCTTTGAGCAGGATCCGCTGTTTCCATCGCAACTCACGAGGCCATCGCCAGAGTAGGCGGAGGACCTCAAAAGCGTGTAATCAGATCGCGGTCGCGCCCGGCCGGGCTAGCCGCTGCATAGCTCCCGATCGGGCTGGTCGCCACGGGATTTGTACGAAAATCCACGGAGAATTATACAAAACTAGCCCTTCTTTCTACTTTCCTTCCACGCGTGCTGCGCGTAGGCTCCGGTACGATAGCCCGGTACACATTCGGGATAGACAGGCCTATGCGCGCACCGAGTTTCCTTGCCCTAGACCTCTGTAGCCCTTGTCCTTCTCTCTGCGCGTTCCAATGGCCTCAAGGACCGGCGTTAAAGGCTTAAACGCGTTAAAGAGAATCTCCATTTCCGTGAATTGTCCATACATGCGAATGCCCTCTCGTGACTTTTTCACCCCCGTGCAGTTCTTCCAGACATCCGTACCCCAGGAGCGGGGTGCGTGAATCGGTCACTCTGCTTCTCCCGTTCGCCACTTCTCCTCGCCTCCGTCGCTCTCTTGGCGGCGTTTCTTGTGGCGCCCGGAGTCGGTCGTGCCCAGAGCGAGCCCCTGGCGTTCGTCGTCCCGGGCGGGGACGAGGTCTGGTCCGCCGACCTGACCGCCGGCAACTACCAGGGGCTCGTGGGGTACACGACCTTCGCCCAACACACCGTGGGCGCGATCAGCTCGACGACCTTCTCGTGGCGGGGCGCCACCTACACGATCACCAACCTCGCCTCCAACCAGGTGCGCGGAGGAGGCGACGGGTGGGATGTCCTCCTCGACGTCTGGCCGCCGCTCCTTGAGGATCCCGGCTGCCTGACCCTCCGCCTGGGCGACCACTGGCTCAACCTCGCTGATGGCCTGGGCAACGGGCGCCAGTTCTTCTGGTACGGCCTCGACCTGGACTGGCGCCTCCGCGACGAGGTTCGCGTCGGCCTCTGGGAGTTCGCGCCGCCCTTCGAGCCCCGTTCCATGGACGGCTGGGGCAACAACGTGAGGGAGCCGGAGCTGGGCATGGCCGATCGCGAGCTTCTCCGGAAGGCTCCCGTCTCCTTCGTGTACGGCAGGACCGGTGAGCCGGCGCAGGACCTTCCCAACCCCCGCGTGATCAGCAGCCTGGTGTCGGTCCAGTCGGGGCCCATGCCCAACGACGTCGGAGCCACGGACATGGTGTGGCAGTGGGGGCAGTTCCTCGACCACGACATCAGCCTCAGCCCGGAGGCCAGTCCGCGGGAGACCATCCCTATCGCGATCCCCGCCGGCGATCCCGTCTTCGATCCCTTCCACAGCGGACAGAGCACCATGCCCTTCAATCGCTCGGCCTACGATCCGGCCACGGGCGCCGGCCCCGACGAACCCAGGGAACAGGTCAACGTGATCACGGCCTTCATCGATGCCTCCAACGTGTACGGCTCCGACGAGAGCCGAATCCGTACCCTGCGCGCCAACGACGGTACGGGCAGGCTCAGAAGCTCCCGCAATGGGCGGTTCCTTCTCTACAACGACGCCGGCCTCGAGAACGATCGCGGCAACACCCTGCAGCGCCTGTTCGTGGCCGGAGACATCCGCGCCAACGAGCAGATGGGCCTGACGGCCATGCACACCCTCTTCATGCGGGAGCACAACCGCCTGGCAGGGGTCATCGCCGCCGCGAACCCCGACCTGCACGGCCACGAGATCTTCGAGCTGGTGCGGAAGATCGTGGGCGCCCAGATGCAGGTCATCACCTACTACGAGTTCCTGCCCGTGCTCCTGGGGCCCGGCGCCATCGGCCGGTACGAGGGCTATGACCCCGAGGTCGACCCCACCATCGCCAACGAGTTCTCGACGGCGGCCTATCGCTTCGGGCACACCATGCTCTCCCCGACCCTGCTCCTCATCGACGACGACGGACGGGAAGAGGGCTTGCCCCTCCGGAACGCCTTCTTCGACCCGACGCTCGTTCCGGAGCTGGGCATCTCGGGGGTTCTCCGCGGCCTCGCCCGGCAGCAGGCCCAGACGGTCGACGCTCGTCTCGTGAACGATGTTCGCAACATGCTGTTCGGCGCCCCGGGAGGCCCCGGCCGCGACCTCGCCGCTCTCAACATCCAGCGGGGGCGGGACCACGGCCTTCCCGACTACAACACCGTGCGCATCGCCTACGGACTGCCGCCCGCCACCAGCTTCGCCGATATCTCCTCGGACCCGCAGGTGCAGGAGGCGCTTGAGCTGGCCTATGGCGACCTTCGCTACGTGGACCTCTGGGCGGCAGGTCTCGCGGAAGACCCGTTGCCCGGGGCCATGCTCGGCGAGACCTTCCACACCATCCTCGTCGACCAGTTCCGCCGCCTGCGCGATGGCGACCGCTACTGGTTCGAGCACGACCCCTTCTTCGTGGCCAATCAGGGCCTGCTCGAGGAGATCCGCGGAACCACCCTGGCCGACATCATCCGTCGCAACACGGCCATCGCAGACGAACTTCCGGACAGCGTCTTCGGGGGGTCGCCGCCACCAACCATCAGGATCGAGGCGGCCTCCGGGCCCATCCGCGAGGGCACTCCGGCGAGATTCACCCTGACGCGGACCGGGGCGGTCACATGGGGGCTTACGGTAGATGTCCTGGTGCGCGAGACCCTTGCGATGCTGGGCGAGGGTCGCGCCTCCAGGGTGGCGGTGACCTTCCCCGCGGGGAGCGCCACGGCCACTCTCGCGCTGCCGACGGATGAGGACGGTGTCCTGGAGAACTCCAGCACGATCCATGTGACGCTCACCGAGTCCCGTTCCCACCTGGTCGAGGCCAGGGCGAGGGTTGCGAACATCGTCGTGCAGGACAATGACGGCGTCCCCATGGAGTTGACGCCAGGGTGGTCGGCGTTCGAGTGGACGGGCAGCGACGGCGTCAGCATCGAAGCGGCCCTCCAGGTCGACGACGCGATCGACCGGGTCCTCGCCGTCTACTCCTGGGACGAGTCCACGGGGACGTGGCGGGCGTACTTCCCCGGCCTCGAGCAGTTCGCCGGTCTGAACACGCTCGGCGTGTTTGAACATGCCGAGACCTACTGGATCGCCGTCGCCGAAGCCGTCACCTGGCGTATCCCCGCGATCGGGCAGCCTGAACCGGCCGTGACAGCCTCCGCAGACCTCCCCTGACGGTGCGGTACATTGGGTCCAGCAGGAGGAGCCTGAAGCAATGACCGATTCACTCCTCCGGTTTCCCGATCAAGCGGCGCCGGACAGCGGCTCGTGAAGGCAATCGTCTACGACCGGTACGGCTCCGCCGACCAAATGCGCCTTGAGGTAATCGACCGGCCGACTCCGGGGCCGGGGGAGATTCTGGTTCGCGTCGTCGCCAGCGCGGTCAACTCGTGGGACTGGCATCTGCTGCATGGCATGTTCTTCGAGCGTCTGATGTTCGGCACGTTTCGACCGCTGCATCGCCTGCTCGGCTCCGAGATCGCGGGCATTGTGGAGGCGGTCGGACCTGGTGTGACCGAGTTCAACTCTGGAGACGAGGTCTTCGGAGACCTCAGTACCAGTGGTTGGGGCGGTTTCGCCGAGTATGCCGTCGGTCGAGCGGATTCGATGGCGCACAAGCCGGCCGGTGTCAGCTTCGAGCACGCCGCGACGTTGCCGCAGAGCGGTCTGCTGGCGCTGCACTGCCTGCGCGAGCGATGGCCCGATCGCCCCGGCGACCGCGTGCTGATCAATGGCGGGGGCGGCGCTGCCGGGACACTCGCGCTCCAGATCGCGAAGCACCTGGGCGCGCACGTCACCTGCGTCGACCGAAGCGGCAAGCTGGATATGCTCCGGTCGCTCGGCGCCGACGTCGCGATCGACTACGAGCGCGAGGACTACACGCGAACCGGTGAACGCTACGACCTGATCTTCGACGTTGCCTCGCATCGCGGCTTCCTTTCTGTCCGCCGCGCCCTCGCGCCCGATGGCGTTTACGTCATGACCGGCGGTCCGGTCGTGCGAATCGTCTACTTCGGTGTGGTCGCGCCGCTGGCGACCCGGATTGGAACGCGGCGCTACACAATCCAGACCCACACATTCGATCGCGACGGCCTCACCTGGCTCACGGACCGCGTGGCATCCGGCGACATCACTCCAGCCATAGATCGTAGCTACTCACTCGAAGACGTTCCTGAAGCGCTGCGCTACTTCGACACCGGCGAGGTCAAGGGCAGGCTGGTGATCGTGCATTAGCGCGTGAGCTGCGGCACTCGCCGACGAAGCGCTCGCTGCTCCCTGCAGCGCGGTCGAGGCGAAGGGCAGGGGGACACGTTCGACCACCACCTCCTCGTCCTCGAGGGAGAGCAGGGGGCGGTCGTCGATACCCGGCAGAGCTCCCAGGCGCGCCGGGCTTCGTTCCCGAACTGGTCGACGAGCAGGTCCCGCCACATGGCCGCGACGGCGCCCACGGCCAGCAGGCCGATGGGATTCGCACTGTGCGAACGCATTGCTTCCGGCGAGGCTCAGTTGCCGTCGAGGAACGGGCCGCCGTGGAGCCGCCGGTACACGTCCATGAAGGCCGCCTCACGGTCCGGCGGGGTGTGCTTGAGGAAGATGCGGTAGACCTGTTCCTCTGCTGGGTAGTAGTGGTAGTCCAGGTACCGCTCGTGGAGCTCCCGCATCGCCGATGAGAAGGCGGCCAGGCCCATGGCTTCGTACAGGTGGGTCAGGAAGTACTGGCCGAGGGCGTAGCCGCAGGGAGCCTGGAATTCGCCGGGCTCGGCAAGGTCGGCGATGGTGGCGACGCCGTTGTTTACGCACCACACCTTGCCCGCGTACTCGTTGCCCTCGAACAGCGGCACCCGGCCGTCCCAGTCCTGCGCGCCGTCCCACGCCTGCCGGTAGGCCCGGACGAAATCGGCGCCGCCCTCGACCAGCCAGTGCGGCCCGACCTCGTGGGCGAGGTGGTAGTGGGCGACCTCGTGGTAGATCAGGTCCGCGTGGGCGGTGTCCGGCCAGTCGCTCCCCGTGGACAGCACCATGGAGTCCCGGAAGTTCGCCCCTCCGTATCCGTATCCCTCGTACCGCTCGACGTTGACCTGGAGCAGGATGATGTCGGTCACCGGGAACGGGCTGGCCATCACGCGCTCGGCCGCGAGGGCGCCGTCCTCCATCGCCCCCAGGACATCGCCTTCGATCGCCTGGTGGCCGAAGGCCCAGAGGCCGACCGTGCCGCTCAGCGGCAGGTCGATAGTGGCTGTCAGCGTGGACCGTTCTTCGAGCAGGTCGGTGAAGATGGCTTCATCCGCGACCACCCTCCACAGCACGATCACGAACGCGCGCTCCTCGGCGGAGAGGCCGTCCGCGAACCACGCCCGGGCCTGCAGGCGTCTGAGCGAGGCCGGGTACAGCCACGCCAACTCGCCCGGGGCGCTGAGCGTATCGACGTTGAGCGTCCGCACGGGCTCCTCCGCGCTGTCGGCGAGCATCCGGCGGGCGAGGTCGGGGTCCCAGTCGTAGAGGTGGGAGAGGCCGTAGACGGCGCTGGATTCCAGCGGGTCGAGGCCGTCCTGGAGCCACGGCGCACGGGCCAGCTCCAGGCCCAGCTGGGGGTCCTTGAGCCAGACCTCGATGATGGGCACGGCGGCGAGCGTGTAGGGCGGATTGTCGTACCAGGGGAGGAGTCGCGAGAGGGCGGCGCGAGCCGCCTCCTCGGGAGTGAGCGTTGGCGACGGGGTGGCGGCGGGCGCGGGCGTGGCGGTGGGCGTGGATGTGGGCGTGGCGGTGGACGTGGGCGTGGCGGTGGGCGCGGGCGTGGCGGTGGCGGCGGACGTGGCGGCGGCGGTGGCGGCGGCGGTGGCGGCGGCGGTGGGCGTGGCGGTAGCGGTGGACGTGGCGGCGGCGGTGGGGGTGGCCGTGGCGGTGGCCGCGGACGTGGACGTGGCAGTGGCGGCGGCGGTGGGCTTGGCGGTAGCGGCGGACGTGGCGGTGGCGGTGGCGGTCGCCGCTGGAGGGAGGTCTGCCGGCGACGGTGGACTGGTGCAGCCCGCCATCGCCAGGGACAGGAGCGCCAGCGCCAGGCCGGCGCGAACCCCGCCGGGAGTCAGGACCATCACAGGCTTACCTTAGTCGCTCCGGTCCGTATCCAGGAGTCACGAGCCACCCTCCGGTGCGTCCGTGACCGAGGCGCGGTTCCCGATCAGCGTGCCGCCGATGGCAGCTCGCGGTAGCCGCTCGCCGGCTATCTCCCAACCCGCTCGAAGACCAGCACCTGCCCGCCTTCGCTATGGAGCGTGAGTCGTTCCCCCGAGACCTCGAACCGCTCCACGGTCGCCAACGAGTCCTGCATCCGCTGCTCCTGCCGGAAGAGCGCCTGGGATGGGCAGCCCGCTTCCGTCCATATCAGGTCGTCAAGGCGCAGGTCCGACCCCCGCACGCTGTAGCTCGCACCGTAGGAGTTGCAGCCCGTCCAGCCGGTCATGTCCGTGGCGGTGGTGAACTCCACGGTTGCGTCGCCCCCGACCACCTCGGCGGGAGCGCCGGCATCACCCAGCGCGACCAGCCGCCACTCCGTCTCGGCCAGCGGATTCGCTTCGCTGCCGCAGGCCGCCAGAAGCAACACGAGTCCGGCGAGAAACCAGTGCATCACGGTTCTCCCTTCAGGGGATGGCCTTCCCCGAGCGGCGATGTCTCCGGCTCTCCTGCATGGTAGGCGAGATGCAGGGGCTGCTGCACCTCCGGCGAGGGGCGGCCCGGCGCCGCTCATGGCGACATGCCGATCCCGCGCGTCTTCCCCGCGTCGACGGTGGTACGATCGCGGCCGTCCGGTTCCCGGCCGCGGGGAACGCCGGGTCTATCGCTATCGTGACCCTCACTGTTAGAAGGCTGGGAGAGCGCGGCGCCGGGTAATCACGACCCCGGAGTGTGACCACCGTTGGATGAAGCCGAGAACGACAACGTCCGGTACGAGCCGGAGGAGAAGCCGCCGCCGCTCGTGACGGTCGGGGCCGGGCTGCAGGCGGCGATGGTCATCGTCGCGCCGGTGGTCCTGACCGTCGTGATCGTGGCGCGGATCGCCGACCAGCCCGACTCCTACATCACCTGGGGTGTTTTCGCGGCGCTGGTCGTGAGCGGTATCACGACGGTCCTGCAGGCCGTCCGCGTCGGACGGGTGGGCGCGGGGCACGTGCTCATCATGGGCACGTCGGGCGCCTTCATCGCGGTGTGCGTGGCGGCCATGATCGAGGGCGGCCCCTCCATGATGGCCACACTCATCATCATCTCGTCGCTGTTCCAGTTCGCGCTGGCCTCACGGCTCTCGCTGCTGCGCCGCATCTTCACGCCCGTGGTGTCCGGCACGGTGATCATGCTGATCGCGGCCACGGTCATGCCCGTCATCTTCGATACGCTGACGGAGGCCCCCGAGGGCACGTCGGACGCCGCCGCCCCGATCGCGGCCGCCGCCACCCTCGTGACGGTCGCGGTGCTGGTGCTCCGGGGCCCACCGGCGTGGCGGCTGTGGTCGCCGATCATCGGCATCGCGGTGGGGTGCGCGGCAGGCGCGCCCTTCGGCCTGTACGACGTGCAGCAGGTGGCCGATGCGGCCTGGGTAGGCGTTCCCGCCAGCTCCTGGCCCGGCATCGACGTCACGCCCGGGACGGAGTTCTGGGCGCTCCTGCCCGCCTTCGTGGTCGTGACGATCGTGGGGGCCGTCGAGACCATCGGCGACGGCATCGCGATCCAGCGGGTCTCGCGCCGGAACCCGCAGGCCACCGACTTCCGGGTCGTCCAGGGATCGCTCAACGCCGACGGCGTGGGCAACTTCCTCTCGGGGATCCTGGGCACGCTGCCGAACACGACCTATTCCTCCAGCGTGTCGATAGCGGAGGTGACCGGCGTGGCCGCTCGCCGCGTCGGGGTCGTAATCGGCGTCTCGTTCGTGGTGGTGGCCTTCTTCCCCAAGATCGCGGCGCTGCTCATCGGCATCCCCGGACCGGTGGCGGCCGCCTACATCACGGTCCTGATCGGGTTGCTGTTCGTGCAGGGGATGCAACTCATCGTGCGCGACGGGGTCGACCACCGGAAGGCCGCCGTCGTCGGGTTGGCGTTCTGGGTGGGCACGGGCTTCCAGAACCAGTGGATCTTCCCGAACCTGATCGAGGGCGGGTTCTTCGAGGTCCTGCTCGGCAACGGGATGACGGCGGGCACGCTCGTGGCAGTCATCATGGTCGTCTTCCTCGAGCTGACGCGATCGCGGCGGAGCCAGCTCAACGTGGCGCTGGACACGAAGGCCCACGCGGCGCTCGACGGGTTCCTCCGCGCCTTCGCCACGAGGTCCCGGTGGGACGACGCCTCGACGGAGCGCCTCACGTCGGCGGGTGAGGAGACGCTGTCCATCCTCATGCAGGAGCAGGCGGGCGACGACGGCGGCGCCTCCCGCCGCCTGGCCGTGACGGCGCGGCTGGACGGGAGGCAGGCGGAGATGGAGTTCATGACCTTCCTGGAAGGGGAGAACCTGGAAGACCGCCTCTCCTACCTGAGCGAACTCCCGCCGGTCCCCGATGAGCACGAGGTGTCGTTCCGGCTGCTCTGGCACTACGCCTCGGACGTGCGCCACCAGAAGTACCACGGCCTCGACATCGTGACCGTGACGGTGGAGGGAAGGTCGGCGGCGCGCGGCGCGCGCTCCCCGGCCTGACCGGAACGCCACTCACGCCCCGGAAGAACCGGCGGCGCCGGGCGGGGCGGCGGCGTCCCGCCGCGGCTAGCCCGAGGGGACGGGCGCGGGATCCTCGACCTTGCGCACGTTGACGGGGATGGCGCTCATCACGGGGATGCCCGTGATGGGGTCGAAGTCGCGCTGCGTGTCGGAGAGGCGGCCCGTGTTGGAGCCGAGCTCGCGCACGCGCGCGTCCTCGGTGGGCGCGTCGCCCCAGGCGTGCGCCATCGAGATGACGCCCGAGCGCACATCGTCGGCGGGCTCGACGACGCCGTAGATGGCGGCGCGCGCGGACTCGATCTCGACGACATCGCCGGCGGCGAGGCCGAGCTCGGCGATGTCCATCGGGTTCATGTAGGCGGGGTTGCCCTTGTTCTCGTACTTGCGCATGAGCCGGGGGATATCGCGGCCGGACGAGTTATACGACTCGAGCATGCGCCGGCTTACGAGGCGGTGCGTGAACGCCTCGCCCTCGCGGTAGCCGCCGCCCTCGAAGTAGGGTTCGGCGCGCACCTCGGCCAGCTCCGCCATCATCTCGGCGCGGCCGACATCGAGGCGGGGCGAGCCCGGTCGCTTGGGCAGCACGCGGATCTCGTCGTCTTCCCAGATGTGCCCGTGGGGGTACTTCTTCACCTCTTCGAGGGGGATGCGGGAGCCCTCGCACATCCACTCGAGGATCTGCGACGAGGTCGGCTTGTTGTCGATATCGACCTCGCCCCAGGCGGTGCGCAGGGGGATGCGCATGCGGTTCGCGACACCCCAGAAGAACTCCCACTCCTCGATCACGTCCGAGCCCTCGGGCGGGTCGATGAGCTTCGGACCGTACTGGGCGTAGGGGGCCGGGTAGCCCTGGGCGAAGCCGAAGACGCCCGAGAGCGCCTCGTTGGGGAGGGTCGTGTCCTCGCGCTCGAGCGAGAGCTTCGGCGCGATCACGTAGTCGGCCAGCTTGGCGGTCGCCGACATCTTGATGTCGAGCGTGACGAGCAGGTCGAGCTCCTGCATCGCCTCGTAGGTGCGGAGCTGGTCGGGCCAGGCGGCCATCGGGTTCGAGCCGATGCAGATGAGGGCGCGGACCTTGCCCTCGCCGGGCGTCAGGATCTCCTCGGCGAGCGCGCTCGTGGGCGGGCCGATGGCGGTGATGGGCAGGTCGCGGATGCGCATGCGCTCGCGCGCGTCCCAGTTCGTGTCCTCCTGGTAGGCCTGGGCGACGTAGTCCTTCGGCTTGCGCAGCACCGGCGGGTTGGGAACCTGCTCGCCCTCGCGCAGCCAGCGCCCGCAGACGGTGTTGATGGAGTTGATGAGGTACTCGGTGATGTTGGCGTGGGGGGAGAAGTCGGGGCCCGTGCCCGAGGTGACGGAACCGCGCTTGCCGCTCGCGAAGATGCGCGCCGCGCGCTCGACGAGGGCGGCGGCGACGCCTGCGCGTTCCTCGACGTAGTCGAGGTCGAACGGCTCGACCGCCTCCCGCAATTCCTCGAGGCCCTGCACGTTGGCGGCGACGAAGTCGCCGTCGACGAGGCCCTCGGTGAGGATGACGCGGAGGATGCCGGCGAGGAGGGTCGGGTCCTCGCCCGGCTTCACTGGAGGAAGATGTCGGCCTTCTCCGCGGCCTCGGTGCGGCGCGGGTCGATAACGATGAACTGCATCCCGCGCTCCTTCGCCTGGTGGAGGCGCTTCGCGGGGTTGTACTGGGGGATGCCGCCCCACATGGAGATAGTCGGGTTGGCGCCGATGAGCATCCAGACGTCGGAGTCGTCGAACATCTGGGGGCCGGCGCCCCAGTTGCCGTGGTAGGCGCGGGCGATGGGCTTGGCGGGCTGGTCGATGGTGCCGCCGGAATAGGTCATGTTCGAGCCGATGCCGGCCATGAAGGCGCCGGTGAACTGGCCGGAGGAGGGGAAGGAGAAGCCGTAGGTGCCGCTGAAGGTGGCGACGGCGCGGGGGCCGTGCTCGGCGATGATGGCCTGGAGCTTGTCCGCCACCTCCTCGATGGCCTGCTGGTGGGGAATGTCGTGGTGGACGCCGTCGGGGCCGCGCTTCTGGGAGTGGAGGAGGCGGTCGGGGTGGTAGTGCTGCTCCGGAAGCTGGCGGCCCTTGATACAGGTGAACCCGTGGTACATCGGGTTCTTCGCATCGCCGCGCACCTTCAGGGCGCGGCCGTCCTCGATATCGACCTCGATCGCGCAGAACGCGTGGCAGAAGCGGCAGAAGGTCTGCTTCGTCTCGACGACCATGGGGCCTCCCGGCAGCGCTGGAGCGCTGCCGGAACTGTAGCCGAGCGGGATGGGCCTCGCCAGCGGGAACGCGAGTGCGTTCCCGCCGGCGGACGCGGTTACGGGCGCCGGGCGGCGCCGCTAGCTGTCCGACTCCTCCGGAACGAGCTCGCTTTCGCCCCGCAGCATGCCGATGCCGATCACAAGGAGCGCGACGGCCGCAACGAAGAGGATGATGTTGCTGACCATGATGAAGGCCTCGGGTTCGACCTCGGCCTGCTGGCCCACGAAGACGTTGATCAGGCCCGCTATTCCGGCCAGGGCGAAGACCCAGCAAGCCGCGGCGCTGACGCCCAGCGAGCTGAAGCGCCTCGCCAGCCCGATCCCCAGGAGGATGCCGCTGACCGACGAGATCGTCACAAAGGCGTAGTGGAGGCCTCCGCTGCCGGCGTGCAGTACGAGCATGAGCTGGTCCGCCTGCTCGGGCGCGGCGAGCGCATCCCTGTGCTGGGCGACCGCGACGAGCAGGTTCCGCATGCCCATCGTCAGGATGTAGACGCCGTAGTGGAACAGGTTGACCAGGATCCCGAAGCGCAGCAACGAGTGGCCCAGGCTCCCCGCGGGGCCGCTAAGCCGCCAGAAGGAGAACAGGCCGTAGGTGATCGACAGCGCCGCGAGGATGACGAGGAACGACAACGCGTGGGTGAGGTTGTCGTTGCCCGTCATGGCGTCGATCGTTTCCTGGAAGTCGAGCGGGTCGGAGGCGTCGATGAGCCAGCCTCCGGGGTAGAAGATGAGGGCGATGATCATGACCACCAGCCCTCCGACGATGGCCATTCCCGGCGCCTTGCTGCCGGAACACATGTCTCGAAGTACGTTCACCAGGTTCCCCTTTCGCGGGAGCGACGGGTGCACAGGGTGACACTAGCCACCTGAGAATCGCCTTTCAACTGCCACCGGCAATGTACTGATTCGTTATGCCAGAGCCTCGCCCCGCACCCACCGGCAGGGGGCTAGACTCACCACGCCGCCAGACGGCAGGGAGGGCGCCCATGCAGGCCGAACCGTTCACGATCGCGATCCCCGAGGCGAAGCTGGAGGACCTGCGCGAGCGGCTTGCGCGCATCAACTGGGCGCCCGATTTCGGCAACGACGGCTGGGCCTACGGGGTGAACGGCGACTACCTGCGCGAGCTCGCCGATCACTGGCTCAACCGCTACGACTGGCGCGCCCACGAGGCGGAGATGAACCGGTTCGACAACTTCCGCGTCGAGATCGAGGGGATCCCGATCCACTTCGTACACGAGAAGGGGAAGGGGCCGAACCCGATCCCGATCATCGTCTCGCACGGCTGGCCGTGGACGTACTGGGACCTGCGCCACGTCATCGGGCCGCTGACCGACCCGGCCGCCCACGGCGGCGACCCCGCGGACGCCTTCGACGTGGTCGTGCCGTCGCTTCCGGGCTACGGCTTCTCCACACCCCTGACGACGCCGGGGATCAACTACTGGCGGACGGCGGACCTGTGGGTGACGCTCATGCGGGAGGTGCTCGGGTACGAGCGCTTCGCGGCGCAGGGCGGGGACTGGGGAGCGCTCGTCACGAGCCAGCTCGGGCACAAGTACGCCGAGCACCTCATCGGCATCCACCTGACGGACGCGATCATGCTGAACATGTTCACGCACGACCGGCCCTGGGTGCTGGGCGACCCCGGCCTCGCGCTCATGCCGCCGGGCGAGGCGCGGACGGCGACGCTCAACCGGCTGCGCTACTACTCGGCGCACGTGGCCGTGCAGGGCCTCGACCCGCAGACGCTGGCGTTCATGGCGCACGACTCGCCGATCGGGCTCTGCGCCTGGATCCTGGAGCGGCGGCGGAACTGGGGCGATACGAACGGCGACGTGGAGTCGCGCTTCCCCAAGGACGACCTGCTGACGACGATGATGCTGTACTGGGCGACGGACGCCTTCGTGACGTCGGTGCGGTACTACTACGAGGCGGCCTGGAACCAGTGGCAGCCGAGCCACGACCGCACGCCCGTGGTCGAGGCGCCGACGGGGATCACGTTCCACGGCCCGGGCGCGCCCCTGGAGCCGAGCGAGCAGCAGCGGGAGTACTGGAACCTGCACCACTGGGACTCGCACCCGGCGGGCGGGCACTTCGCGCCCGCCGAGGAGCCCGAGGCGATCGTGCGCGGCATCCGCGCAACGTTCCGGGAGCTGCGCTAGCGCTTCGCTAGCTTGCGGCCCAGGCGCGCGCTTCCTCCGACGCCACCCAGTGGAGGGTGTTGTGGAGGAGCCGGCGGAAGCCCTCGCTCTCGTAGCTGCCGGGGCCGTCGCCGAGGTGCGTGGCGACGACCGGCGAGTTGCCGCTCTTCTTCGCCCAGACGACGAGGTTGCTGCCCTCGGGATGGGACCAGCGGTCCTTCTCGTCCTGCGGCGCCATCGGGGGCGGGTTGAAGTTCTCCTGGA
Organism: Tepidiformaceae bacterium; assembly: GCA_965203115.1. Lineage (GTDB taxonomy): Bacteria > Chloroflexota > Dehalococcoidia > Tepidiformales > Tepidiformaceae > UBA2991. The sequence goes on from OZ241859.1 coordinate 2,127,224, forward strand.
CCATCGGGTAATCGGTGCGCATGAGCGGCAGGATGCCGGGCCGGGACTCGAAGCTCTTCGAGGTCAGGTAGAGCTCGTCCTGCACGACGAACCCGTCGTCGAGCCCCTCGAGGACGGGGTGGCCGGCGGCGGCGGCATCGGGCGTGACCTTGCCGCGGCCGTTGCCGCGCGGGTCGGCGCCGCCGCCGCGGTAGCCGGAGCCGGGCGTCAGCTCGCCGAAGACCTCGCCCTCGCGCAGCAGGAACGAGGTGCCGCTCACGTCGCGCCAGCCGGGCCAGGCGGGCCACTCGACGAGGGCGTGGTTCATCAGCATCAGGCCCTTCCCGCTCTCGAGGAGGGCGGCGATGCTCTGCTGGTACTCCTCGGGGGCGGGGGAGAAGTCGACGCCCCACATGTCGTAGAAGCAGACGGCATCGTATTCGGCCACGTTCTCCGGGCGCAGGAGCACCTGCGCGGCGGGCTGCTCGACCTGCGTGGTGAGCAGCTCCGGGTTGTCGTCGAACATGGAATAGAAGCCGTTGTAGTTGAAGCCGTGCCCCTTGGTCACGAGCAGGACCTTCACTGACATGGGTTCACTCCTCTCGCCGATCGGCGGTTGCTGGCGAGCCGGTGGGACGGCTCCAGGCGTTTTCCGCTAGCTGGCGGCCCAGGCGCGGGCGTCCTCGGTGGCGACCCAGTGCAGGGCGTTGCCGAGGAGCGTGCGGAAGCCGGGGTTGGCGTAGCAGTTGGGGCCGTCGCCGATCTGCATGGCGACGACGGGCGAGTTGACGCTCTTCTTCGCCCAGACGACGAGGTTGCTGCCCTCGGGATGGTCCCAGCGCGCCTGCTCCTCGGCGGGAGCGAGGGGCGGCGGGTTGAAGTTCTCCTTCACCATCGGGTAGTCGGTGCGCATGAGCGGCAGGATGCCGGGCTGCGACTCGAAGCTCTTCGACGTCAGGTAGAGCTCGTCCTCGATGGTGAAGGGCTCGACGCCATCGAGGACGGGGTGGCCGGCGGCGCCGGGGTCGGCGGAGACGGTGCCGGTGGGGTTGCCGCGCGGGTCGACGGCGCCGCCGCGGTAGCCGGAGCCGGGCGTCATCTCGCCGAAGACCTCGCCCTCGGTCAGCAGGAACGAGGTGCCGCTCACGTCGCGCCAGCCGGGCCACGCGGGCCACTGCACGATGGCGTGGTTCATCATCACGATGCCCTTCCCGCTCTCGAGGAGGGCGGCGATGCTCTGCTGGTACTCCTCGGGGGCGGGCACGAAGCTGGCGCCGCCGTCGGGGCTCTCGGTGCCCCACATGTCGTAGAAGCAGACGGCCTCGTACTCGGCCACGTTCTCCGGGCGCAGCATCACCTGCGCGGCGGGCTGCTCGACCTGCGTCGTGAGCAGCTCCGGGTTCTCATCGAAGACGGCGTAGAAGCCGTTGTAGTCGAAGGGGTGGCCCTTCGTGACAACCAGCACCTTGACGGACATGACTCGCTCCTTTGCGGGGGTGTGACTAGCCGGGGATGAGGTCGTAGGCATCGAGGATGCGCTGGAAGCGGGCCTCGACGGCGGGCTGCGTCTCGGGGTGGCTCACGACGTAGAGGTGGTTCCCGCGGATGGCGTTCAGGAGCTTTGCCGCGAGGTCCTCCGGCTCGAGCATCTCCTGGGGAACGCTCTCGCCGGGGAGCATCTCGCGGATGGGGTCCTCGGGGCCGCCGTACTCCTCGGGGCGGTTGCGGCCCGCCTCGACGATGCGGGAGCGGACGCCGCCGGGACAGAGCACGCTCACGCCGATGTTGTGCGGCGCCAGGTCCTGCGCGAGCGCTTCGGAGATGCCGACGACGCCGTACTTGGCGGCCGAGTAGGAGGAGATGCCGGGCGTGGCCGGAGCCACCAGGCCGGCGATGGAGGCCGTGTTCACGATGTGGCCGCCCTCGCCTGCCGCCACCATGCCGGGCAGGAACGCCTGGATGCCGTAGATGACGCCGTAGAGGTCGACGCCGAGCACCCAGTCCCAGTCGTCCGCGGTCATGTCCTGGGCGAGCTTGAAGGTGACGACGCCGGCGTTGTTGCAGAGCACGTGGCAGCCGCCGAACGCATCGTTGGTGGCGTCGGAGAGCTCCTGCATGGAGGCGCGGCTGGTGACATCGTTCTTGACGGCGATGGCGCGCACGCCGTGCTCCTCGACGGCGGCGACGGTTCCGGCGGCGGCGTCCATGTCGATCTCGCCGATGACGACGTTCATGCCTTCGCGGGCGAAGGCGACGGCCATGCCCCTCCCGATGCCACCACCGCCCCCGGTGATGACCGCTGTGCGACCGCGGAACTCTTCCATTCGACGCCTCCTGGCGGAGCGGCAGTCTACACGCTGCCGCGAACGGCGTCTGAACGTAACGAACGGCTCCCAGAGGGCTTCCCCGGGCTATGATGGAGGCGATGTTCCACGCCCCGCGGAGCGCCCCGTGATTCCCCGGTACTCGCGGCCCGAGATGGCCGCCATCTGGAGCGAGCAGGCCAAGTTCGAGCGCTGGCTCGAGGTCGAGATCGCGGTCTGCGAGGCGCGCGCCGCCGCGGGCGACATGCCCGTGGAGGCGGCGAAGCTGATCCGCGCCAACGCCACCTTCGACGTCGACAAGGTGAACGAGTACCTCGCGGTCACGCACCACGACATGACGGCCTTCCTGCAGTCGGTGGCCGACTCGCTCGGGGAAGAGTCGCGTTATGTCCATTTCGGGCTCACGACGAGCGACGTCTGGGACACCGCCACCGCCCTCCAGCTCCGGGCTGCGAGCGACCTGCTCATCGCGGGCGTCGAGCGGCTGACGGCGGCGCTGGAGAACCTCGCGCGCAAGCACCGCGACACGCTCTGTCCGGGGAGGACGCACGGCGTTCACGCCGAGCCGACGACGTTCGGGCTGAAGGTGGCGGTGTGGGTCGCGGAGATGCGGCGCAACCGGGAGCGGCTGGCGGCAGCCCGCGAGGCGATCGCGGTGGGCGCCATCAGCGGGGCAGTGGGCACGCACGCCTCCATCCCGCCCGAGATCGAGGAGGCGACCTGCACGACGCTCGGCCTCGGCGTCGAGCACGCCTCCACGCAGGTCATCCAGCGCGACCGGCACGCGCAGTTCGTGAGCGCGCTCGCGCTCACGGGCGCCTCGCTGGAGAAGTTCGCGACGGAGATCCGGGGACTCCAGCGCACCGAGGTGCTGGAGGCGGAGGAGCCCTTCGCGGCGGGCCAGACGGGGTCGAGCGCGATGCCGCACAAGCGCAACCCGGAGAAGTGCGAGCGCATCACGGGGCTGGCGCGGGTGCTGCGCGGCTACGCCAACACGGCGATGGAGAACGTCGCCCTCTGGCACGAGCGCGACATCAGCCACTCCTCGACCGAGCGCATCGTCTTCCCCGACGCCTGCCTGGTGCTGGACTACATGCTGGCGCTCTTCACGGACATCGCCGAGGACCTGGTGGTGTACCCCGAGCGCATGCGCGAGAACCTGGACGCCTCGTACGGACTGGTCTTCTCGCAGCGCGTGCTGCTGGAGCTGATCGAGACGGGCCTGAGCCGCCAGGACGCGTACGGCCTCGTGAAGCGCAACGCGATGGTCGCCTGGCGGGAGCGGGAGCCGTTCCTGTCACTGCTGCTGGCCGACGAAGAGGTGTCCTCGCGCCTCAACGAGGCGCAGCTACGGTCGCTGTTCGATTACGGCTACTACCTGCGCAACGCCGACTCGACGTTCGCGCGGCTCGGGCTGACGTGAACGAGGAGCCGACCCCCGGAACGCAACCCCCCATCGAGAAGCCCGGCGTGGGCGAGACGCTGAGCGCGACGGCGGCGCTCATGCGGGACCACCCGCGCGAGACGATGCTGCCCCTGCTGGCCGTCCAGGCGCCCCTTGTGATCGGGACGATCGTGCTGACGGTGCTGCTCTACAGCAGCGTCTTCGCCGACCAGATGTACCCACGCGGGGGCATCACGGGGGCGAATGAGGGAGGCGCGCAGGTATTCGCGCTGGTGGTGGTCCTTGCGGTCGCGTTCGTGCTGACACTGATCGGGCAGGGAGGCACGATCGTCTCCGTGGCGGCGGTCGCGCTGGGCCGCCCCCTCACCCTCACGCAGGCGCTCGATCCCGCCTTCACGCGGCTGGGCGGCCTGATCGCGCTGACCCTCATCTTCGCCGTGGCCGGGGGCCTTCTCGCGCTGACGATCGTGGGATTGGCGGTTATTCCGTTCCTGGTGGCGCGCTTCGGGATCGCCTTCCAGGTCTACCTGCTCGAGGAGACCGGACCGATCGAGGCGCTGACCCGAAGCTGGCGCACGATGCAGGGCCACATGCTGCGGCTCCTCGGAGTCATCATCGTGGGGGTCGTGCTGGTCGTGCTGATCGGATTGCTCGTGCCGGTGAGCCCCGGACCGGAGTCGATGAGCCGCGGCGGGCGCATGCTGATCGACGCGTTGATACAGATTCTGCAGGGTGGCGTGGCGATTCCCCTGACGGCGTTTGCCCATGCCGCCGTAACCCTCTATTACCTGCGTATCCGGGAGGAGAACCCATGACCAACGTTGTGCTTCAGACCGATCTGCCCGCCCCCATGAAGCGCGGCAAGATCCGCGATCAATACGACCTTGGCGACTCGATGCTGATCATCGCGACCGACCGCATCTCGGCGCTCGACCTGGTGCTGCCGACGGGCGTCCCCCGCAAGGGCGAGGTCCTGACGCAGCTCTCGGCTTGGTGGTTCGAGCGGATCGGCGAGGTGGTTCCGCACCACTTCATCGCCGTCATCGACGCCTCGAACGCGGAAGAGCTCGTGCCCTTCCCGCTGCCGGAGAACTGCTACAACCGCTCCATGCTGGTGCGGAAGGCGCAGCCGTACAACGCCGAGTGCATCATGCGCGGCTACATCTCGGGGACGGGCTGGCGCGAGTACCAGCGCGACGGCTCGGTCTGCGGGATCACGCTTCCCGAGGGGCTGACGGAATCGGACCGCCTGCCGGAGCCGATCTTCACGCCCTCGACGAAGCCCGAGGTCGGGCACGACGAGAACATCAGCTACGAGAAGCTGGAGGAGATCGTGGGGTCGGACCCCGCGAACACGATGGCGAAGCGCAGCCGTGCCGTCTACGACTACGGCCACCAGGTGGCGCTGGAGCGGGACATCATCATCGCCGACACGAAGTTCGAGTTCGGGTCGCGGAACGAAGAGACGATCCTCATCGACGAGGTGCTGACGCCCGACAGCAGCCGCTTCTGGCCGCTCTCGGAGTACAGGCCGGGCGGCTCGCAGCCGAGCTTCGACAAGCAGCCGGTGCGGGACTGGCTCAGGGGCACGGGCTGGAAGGACGGCGACCCCGCGCCGGACGTCCCGAACGACGTGGTTTCGGCGACAACCGATCGCTACCTGACGCTCTACCGGACGCTCACGGGCGAGGACCTGCCCGCGTGAGCCGCTTCCTCGCCTCGATCGCGGTCACGCTGAAGCCGACGGTGAACGACCCGGAGGGGCTGACGATCGCGTCGGCGCTGCACAGCCTCGGTTTCGCGGGAGTGGCGGGCGTGCGGTCGGGCAAGCTGTTCGAGGTCACGATCGAGGCGGCGAGCGCCGGCGAGGCGCAGTCGCTGGCCGAGGACATGTGTACGCGGCTGCTCGCGAACCCGGTCATCGAGCGGTACCACTGCGAGGTCGCGGAAGAGGAACCGGCCTAGGATCTCCCAACGGACGACGCGCCGGCGGGCAGGTGGGAGGCGTCGTTGTGGCGACGCAGGATGAGGCGCCCTTCGCCGTCGCGATCCAGCTCGGTGATGCCGCAGTTCTTCATGGGGAAGCGCGCCCGGCGGTGGCCCGCCTCCACGACCCCGTGCATGCGCAGGGCGGCGTTGAGGGCTGACATGATGACGCCGCCGTGGGTGACGGCGATCGTGCGGCCTTCGAGCGCCATCAACTCCGCCAGGACTTCCGTGACTCGCCCATCGAAGGCGGGCATCCCCTCCTCGCCCGGGAAGAGCGGAGCCGACTCGTCATCGTTCCAGAAGCGCCAGCCGGGGTGGCGCTCCAGCAGCTCCCGAATGGTCAGCCCGCTGACCTCGCCGAAGCCGTACTCCATCAGGCGGTCGTCGGTGGCGACGGGGAGGTCGAGGGCGCAGGCGATCGCCTGGGCAGTGTCGAGGGCGCGGGCGAGGGGACTGGCCACGATGCGGTCGGCCCCGCCATCGGTGCGGAAGCGCTCGGCGACGGCGTTTGCCTGCACGCGGCCGAGGTCGGTGAGGGGCTTGTCGAGCTGGCCCTGGATAAGGCCCTCGACGTTGCCCTCGGACTCGCCGTGCCGGACGAGGAGCAGGGTCACTCCGTGAGGCTCCGGTAGAGGGCGGGCAGGCGGCGGGGCAGGGACTCGATATCGCCGACGACCTCGTAGCCCATGTCCTCGCACATCGTCTTCAGGTAGTCGTGGCCGGCGCGGTCGACGGTGAGGGCGAAGGGCGTGATGCCCTCGCGCTTGGCCTCGTTGAGCGCCTGCTTGGTGTCGTGGATGGCGTATTCCTTCTCGGTGCGGTCGCGCCCGTAGCCGTGGTCCTGCGGGCGGCCGTCGCTGAGCAGGACGAGGATGCGCACCTTGGCTTCCGTCTCGCTGAGCTTGTGGATGGCGTGGCGGATGGCGGGGCCCATGCGCGTCGAGCGGATGGGGGTCACCTTGTCGATGCGCTTCTTGGTCGTCTCGCCGAACTGCTCGTCGAAGTCCTTGAGCACGTAGAACTCGACGTTGTCGCGGCCGTAGCCGCTGAAGCCGTAGATGCCGTAGTCGTCCCCGATGGTCTCGAGCGCGGTGATGAGGAGGACGGTCGCCTCCTTCTCGAGGTCGATGATGCGCTTGGGCGGCGCGGCAAGCTCCTGGCGGCGCTTGGTAACCCACCAGCTGAGGTACTTGCGGGGGTCGTCGTCGGAGTCGTCGTACTGCTGGTCGCGGCGCGCGATCTCCTCGTCCGTGGAGGCGGACATGTCGAGGAGGAAGGCGATGGCGACGTCGCGGTCGACCTTGTTGCGGCGCCAGTAGATCTTGTCGGAGGGGCTGACGCCGGTGCGGATGTCGATCATCCACTCGATGGCGGGGTCGAGCTCGACGTCCTCGCCGTCGGAGAGCTTCTTGATCTTGCGGAAGAGCTCGGGCTTCATCAGCTCGAACTGCTTGCGCGTCTGGGCGACGAGGGCGGCGTACTCCTTCAGGGTGTCCTCGTAGAAGTCCTCCTCGCCCTCCTCCAGGTCGGCCTCCTTCACCGCGCACCAGCGGGGCTTGTAGTCCTGCGCGCGGAAGTCCCACTCGTCGTAGTAGTAGGTGGTGACGATGGGCGCGAGGGGCTCCTCGCCCTCCTCGGCGCCCGTGCTGAGGTCGCTCAGGGGCTGGTCGGACTGGGCGTCGCTGTCGAGGGTGGGGGTGCCCGCCTCCTTCAGGAGGTTGGAGAGGAACATGCCGGTCGTGTTCTGGAGGTCGCCTTCGAGGAGGGTGTCGAGGTCGATCTCGGCGCTCTTCTCCAGCAGCTCCTTGAGCTGCTCCTCGGTCAGCTGGTCGGGCGAGACCTGGCCGGCGTCGCCCAGCTCGGCGTCGTCGCGGAGCTTCATCAGGAGCTGGACGAGCTCGGGCTTGAAGTCGCCGCGGAAGTCGATGTCCTGGGGGCTCTCGTAGTCGGTCTCGCCCTCCTGGGGCTCGCCCATCTCCATCGAGGCGCCCTCGCCGCCGAGGTCGCTCATGTCGAGCTGGAGCGACTCCTGGTCCATGTCCGGGAGGGAGTCCCACTCCTCGTCGCCTTCTTCGCGCTCGTTCTTAATGCTCATGGCGATCTGGTAGAGGCGCAGCGTCGCCTCGGCCGTGTCCTCGATGCTCGCGCTCTCGGCCGCGAGCTGCTGAAGGACGGCGACGCCGTTCGAGACGGCGTCCCGCTGGGCGGAGGGCCAGCGCACGGCGTCGATGCCGTCGAGGCTGACACGCACGAGGTTCTCGACGAACGCCTGGCGGAGCGGGAGCTCGCTGACCTCGGGGCGGCGATCGAGCTCCTCGCGCTGCATGCGCGAGAGGGCGCGGCGGATGCCGGCGTAGTTGCGCGTGATGGCCGCGTCGATGCGCGTCCCCTCGGCGATCTTGTGGATGTCGCTCGCGAGCGTGCGGTCCGGGAACAGGTCGAAGAATCGCTCGATCTCGGTCGTCGGGTTCGCGTCTGGCGCCTCGCGAATGGTCGGGCGCAGGTCCTCGAAGAGCGTCGAGGGCCGGTCGAAGCTGAAGGCGAAGCTCCCGAACTCGAGGCGCGCCGCCTGGTGCGTCGTGAAGACCTTCACGGCGGCGAAGTTCTCGTCCTTCCCGCGGTAGAGCTCCATCACCTCGGGCAGGTAGATGGTCGTGCCGTCGGTGCTCGCGCGCTCCTCGTCGACCCAGCCGATGCCCTTCTCGGTGAGGACGGCGGAGGCGTGGATGCTGATGTTCGTGCCGGTGAGGGCCTTGGCGTAGAGACGGAGCACGTCTCCGACCTTGGAGAGCTCGATGCGCGCCGAGAGGGTGTCGAGTATCTCCTCGCCGCGGCTGGACTGGAGGCGGAAGTAGGCCTCGCCGCCCTCCTTGCTGGAGGCGAGGATGCCGAGGCCGTGGTTCTGCCAGGCGGCCAGCTCGTCGATGCGGACCTTCTCCAGCACCTCGGGGGCGTTGCTGATGAAGTCCATGGCGGCGTAGGCGGAGTGGGGCGCGAGCTGCTCGGCGAGCTCGATGACGGGGCCGTGGTCGTCCGGCTCGACCTCGCCGAGGGCGTGGGCGGCGTCCTCGAAGTACTGGAAGACGGAGCGGCTGTGGTCGCGGGCGACCTGCGCGGCGAGGGTCAGGTAGCGCTCGCGCACGGGGCCGTGGACGCGCTGGATAAGGGGCACGCCGCGATCGAAGTAGAGGCGCGAATCGGCCCAGCTCGTCTGGGCCAGCTCGACGCCGAAGGTGAGGAAGGGCATGCGGTCGGTGTTCTCGAGGCGGCCGAGCACCTCGGGGGCGGAGGTGAGGCAGGCGGCGGCGAGTTCGTAGGAGTGGCGGGCGAGCTCGTCGAGGAAGAGCACGAGCCGTCCCGCATGGCTCACGCGGATGGCGCCGAAGAGGTCGGGTCCGGCGTCGTAGAACTGGGCGGCGAGCGAGGAGCTCTTCCAGTTGCCCTTGTAGAGGCGGCGGCCGAAGTCGGCCCACTGGGCGAGGTGGTTGGGGCCGATGTGGGTGAGGGTGGCGGGAGCGCTGCGGAGGAAGGAGACGGCCAGCGGGGCGGACTGCTCGGTGAGGTCGCTTGCCTCGCGGGCGAGCTGCTCGTACGTGTCCCAGGGGGTCGCCTCGGAGAGCTGGGGTCCGGCCTTGAAGTACTCGGCGGCGGACTCCCAGGAGCGCAGGCTGATGGCCATCAGGTCGAGGCCGCCCTGCGACCAGGCTTCGAGCTGGGTGGGCGTGAGCCGCGGTTCGAGGGCGCGGAGGCTGACCTCGTACGCTTCCAGGAGGGGTTCGGGGAACCCGTCGAAGCGAGAGCGGTTGCGGGCGATGAGCCCGCCGGCGATCGTCATGAGGCGCCCCCCGAGGCGAGCACGCGCGAGGGGCGGGCGGGGTCCTCGTACTCGTGGAAGTGGACCTCGTCCGCGGCCGTGTCCCAGACGGCGCAGGAGAGGCGGTAGCCGTTGCCGGGGTGGCGGGCCTCGCCCACGGAGCCGGGGTTGATGACGAGCGTGTCCCCGAAGCGCGCGGCCATGGGGACGTGCGTGTGGCCGGTCACGACGACGTCCTGTTCGAGCGACTCGGTGCGACGCCAGATGGGATCGTGGGGGAAGTGATACTCCCAGCCGCCCCAGGGCGAGCTGTGCGCCATGAGGAAGCGCCGCCCGCCGACCTCCGCGTCGATCGAGTAGGGCTGCTCGCGCAGCCACTCGACGAGGTCCTCGCGCACGTGCTCCATCGAGCGGGCGCGCTCGCCGTCGCGGCCGAGGATGATCTCGTCGTGGTTGCCGAGGACGACGCGGGCGCCACGGTCGCGCAGTAGCTCGACGGTCTCGTTCGACCAGCGGTACTGGTAGACGGTATCGCCCGCGCAGAGCAGCTCATCGATGGGCCCCATGCGGTCGAGGGCCGCCTGCAGGCCGGCGAGGTTGCCGTGCACATCGGAGACGATGCCGATCCTCACGCCGCCACCTCGCGCGCGCGCCGGGGGCCGCGCCTCCACGGGTGCTCCGAGCGGAGAGCGGTGGCGGTCACTCGAAGATCGATGTCACTACCTCTTCGATGCTGCGCTGGACCTCGAGGTCGTCGGTGAGCGCCCAGGTGACGCCGACCTGGGCGGCGCGGCGGGGCTCGATGCCGCGCTCGATAAGGCGGCCGGCGTAGATGAGGAGGCGCGTGCTCACGCCCTCGCTGAGGCCGTGCTCCTTCAGGTTGCGGACCTTCTCGCCGAGCTTGGCCAGCTCGATGGAGACGGCCAGATCGACGCCCGACTCGTGCGAGATGATCTCCGCTTCCTGCTCGCGCGTGGGGTAGGTGAACTCGACGGAGATGAAGCGCTGGCGGGTCGAGTGCTTCAGGTCCTTGAGGGCGCTCTGGTAGCCGGGGTTGTAGGAGATGACGAGGAGGAAGCCGTCCGCCGCCTCGACGACCTGGCCGAGCTTCTCGATGGGGAGGAGGCGGCGGTAGTCGGTGAGGGGGTGGATGAGGACGGTCGTGTCCTTGCGCGCCTCGACCACCTCGTCGAGGTAGCAGATGGCGCCGGTCTTGACGGCGCGGGTGAGGGGACCATCGATCCAGCGGGTGCCGTCGGTATCGAGCAGGTAGCGGCCGACGAGGTCGCTGGCGGTGAGGTCCTCGTGGCAGGCGACGGTGACGAAGGGGCGCGGGCCCTCGTCATCGAGGGGCGCCTCGCCACCCTGGGAGATGTGCGTCATGGGCCGGCCCAGGCGCCAGGACATGTACTCCACGAAGCGGGTCTTGCCGCAGCCGGTGGGGCCCTTCAGCAGGACGGGGATGCGCTGCTCGAAGGCGGCCTCGAAAAGCTCGATCTCATCCCCGAGGGGGAGGTAGTAGGGCTCTTCGCGAACGGTGAACTCCTCGGCGGCGAGCACGAGCCCGCCGGGGGCCATGACTTCGGTGGTGGTGGGTGCTTCAGCCAATCGTCTGCCTCTCTGTGCCGGTGCGCGCGCGGAGCGCCTGCCAGGCGCCGCGAATGGTGTCCGCGAGCTCCTCGCGCGTGCCGTTGTTCTCGATGACCACGTCCGCGACGGCGATCCGCTCCTCGTTGGAGAGCTGCGAATCGATGCGGGCGCGGGCTGCGGCCTCGTCGAGGCCGTTCCGCTCGGCGAGCCGGGCCACGGCGCCGCCGACATCGACGGTCGTGACCCAGATCTCGTCGACCATGTCCTCCCAGCCGGCCTCCAGGAGGACGGCCGCCTCGAGCACAGCGATGCCCGTGCCCGCCACCTCGAGCTGGGACAGCTCCTCGGAGGCGAGGGCGCGAATGCCGGGCCAGACGATGTCCGTGAGGCGCGTCATCTCCTCCGGCTTGCCGAAGACCTTGCCGCCGAGCACGCGCCGGTCGATGGTGCCGTCCGCCGCCACGAGTTCGTCGCCGAAGGTGGCGACAACGGCGGCGAAGGTGCTCGTGCCGGGCTCGTAGGTCCGGTGACCGAGGATGTCGGCGTCGATGACGGGAACGCCCTGCTCGCGGAAAAACTCCGTGACGGTCGATTTCCCGCTGGCGATGCCGCCAGTCAGGCCGATGGTGTGCACACGCTCACTCCCGATCGAGGTGGGGATTTCCTGAAACAGTGAGGATACGGGGGAGGGGCGAGGGCGAGCAAACGTCAGGAAGGGGTTGGGGCCGGGACTCCTGTGTCTCGCCGCTCCAGTCCCTCCTGCCGTCAGCTGATGGAGATGTGTACGTGGAAGGGGGAGGGAGAGCTATCCTGTGACAAGCACGGGCGAGGCCGGTCGCCGGAGAAGGGGGTCGCCATGGGGCTGTTCGCAGTTCGCGTACGTGTGTCGCATCCCCACGGTGGCGACTACTTCAACGCCAACATGCTCGTGGATACGGGCGCCATCTATTCCAGGCTGCCCGAGTCGATGCTCCGAGAGCAGCTGGGGATCGAACCTGATCGGGAGGACAAGCTCCAACTCGCCGACATGGAGTGGAAGACCTACCCCGTGGGCGAAGCGCGCTTCCAGATCGGGGACCGGGCGAGCACCGCCCGAGTGATTTTCGGCGAGGAAGACTGCTTCATCCTGGGGGCGACATCCCTGCAGGAACTCGGTCTGGTCCCCGACACCACGGAACATCAGCTTGTTCCCGCCCCGTTGATGCTGGTCGGCATCAAGGGGCAGCCGTCTCCCGGATAGTCCAGCCCTCAGGCGGGGACGATGCGTATCTGCGAGCGGGGCGCGCCACGGTCGCAGGTGGGGCAGTGGTAGACCACGTCCACGCCGTGACCGCAACGGTGGTCGACGATGCTGAGGTCGTGGTCGGTGTGGCGTTCGCCCCAGCTCGCGAGCGCGCCCACGACGACGCCGAGGGAGTGGCCCTTGGCCGTCAGGAGATACTCAGCGCGGGGTGGGTGGTCGCTGTAGAGGCGGCGCTCGACGAGGCCCTCGCTCTCAAGCAGCTTGAGGCGGGAGGAGAGCACGCTGGCGGTAATGCCCTCGACGGAGCGGCGCAGGTCGCTGAAGCGGGCGTCTCCCTTCAGCAGGTCGCGCACGACCAGGAGCGTCCAGCGATCGCCCACGAGATCGAGGGTCGAGGCGACGGGGCAGCGGACGCTTCGCGAGGTCATCGGTCCTCCAGTGAGTTGTGACGAGCTACCGAGTCGTATTGTACTATCGACTACCGGCCCGGGTGGATGAGCGGGCCCCGGAGTGTGCATGCACGAGACGACCGAGGCGGTGCTGGCGCGAGCGCTGGCCGGCGTGAGCCCTACCCACGACGAGGCTCTCGCCCTTGCCTCCGAGACCGATCTCGCCGCCCTGACGGCGGCAGCGGGCGCGCTCCGCGACCAGGCCCACGACCACGTCATCTCCTACTCGCGCAACATCTTCATCCCGCTGACCAAGCTCTGCCGCGACGTCTGCCACTACTGCACGTTCGCGCAGCCGCCCAAGCGGGGCGAGCGCGCCTACATGAGCATCGACGAGGTGCTGGAAATTGCGCGCGCCGGGGCGGCGGCGGGCTGCACGGAGGCGCTCTTCACGCTCGGGGACAAGCCCGAGCTGCGCTACAAGGTGGCGCGCGAGGAGCTGGCCGCGCTCGGCCACGAGACGACCATCTCCTACCTGGCCGAGGTCGCGGGCATCGTGGCGGAAGAGACGGGACTGCTGCCCCACGCCAACCCCGGCGTCATGACGCGCGAGGACATCGAGCTCCTGCGCGACGTGTCGGTCTCGCAGGGGATCATGCTGGAGAGCATCTCGCCACGGCTGCTGGAGAAGGGGCAGGTCCACTACGGCTCGCCGGACAAGGACCCGGCCGCGCGCATCGAGACGATGCGGCTCGCGGGGGAGCTCCAGGTGCCGTTCACCTCGGGCATCCTCATCGGCATCGGAGAGACGCGGCGGGAACGCATCGAGTCGCTGCTGGCCCTGCGCGACGTTCACGAGGAACACGGCCACATCCAGGAGCTGATCCTCCAGAACTTCCGGGCCAAGCCCGACACGAAGATGGCGGACGCGCCCGAGCCCGACTTCGACGACCTGCTCTGGACACTGGCGGTGGCGCGCATCCTCTTCGGGCCGGAGATCGGCGTGCAGGCGCCGCCGAACCTGATGCCTGAGTCGTACGGGAAGCTGGTGTCAGCGGGGCTGAGCGACTGGGGCGGCGTCTCGCCGCTCACGATCGACCACGTGAACCCGGAGGCGCCCTGGCCCCAGCTCGAGGAGCTGCGGCGGCAGACGGAAGCGGCCGGCCACCACCTGGCCGAGCGGCTCGCCGTCTACCCGAGCTACGCGAGGGACAGCGACCGCTGGCAGAGCAAGAAGATGGCGACGCAGGTGCTGCGCTCGATGGACGCGGACGGCTTCGCGCGCGAGGGCGAGTGGGCGCCCGGAGCCGTGCTCGAACCGCCCCCCGGCTACACCTTCCCCCGCGAGACACCAGACGCGATGCCCCCCCACTCGCCCGTGCCGGCGCTGGTCGCGAAGGCGAAGCGCGGTGAGGAGTTGGAGGAGAGGGAGATCGCGCGGCTGTTCGAGGTGCGCGGGCCCGAGTTCGACTACGTCTGCGCGGCAGCGGACGAGCTGCGGTCGGAGGTCTCGGGCGAGATCGTCCGCTACGTCGTCAACCGCAACATCAACTACACGAACATCTGCTACTTCAAGTGCCAGTTCTGCGCGTTCTCGAAGGGGAAGCTGAGCGAAAACCTGCGGGGCAAGCCGTACGACCTGGGGCTGGACGAGGTGGTTCGCCGCGCCCAGGAGGCATGGGACCGCGGGGCGACCGAGGTCTGCATGCAGGGCGGGATTCACCCCGACTACACGGGCGAGACCTACCTGCAGATCTGCGAGGCGGTGAAGGACGCGCTGCCCGACATGCACGTCCACGCCTTCTCCCCGCTGGAGGTCCACCAGGGCGCGGAGACGCTCGGCATCCCGGTGAAGGAGTTCCTGGGACGGCTGCGGGAGTCGGGCCTGGGAACGCTGCCCGGCACCGCCGCCGAGATTCTCGACGACGAGGTGCGCGACACGCTCTGCCCGGACAAGCTCAGCACGGACCAGTGGCTCGAGGTGGTGGGCGCGGCGCACGAGGTCGGCTTCACGACCACGTCGACGGTCATGTACGGGCACATCGACGGGCCGGTCTCATGGGCGCGGCACCTGCTGCGCCTGCGCGAGCTGCAGGCGCGCACGGGTGGCATCAGCGAGTTCGTGCCGCTGCCGTTCGTGCACATGGAGGCGCCCATCTACCTGAAGGGCCGCGCGCGCAAGGGCCCGACCTGGCGTGAGGCGATCCTGATGCACGCCGTCTCGCGGCTGGCGCTGCACCCGCTCATCACGAACATCCAGGTGTCGTGGGTGAAGATGGGCGTCGAGGGGTCGAAGGCGGCCCTGCTGGCAGGCGCGAACGACATGGGCGGCACGCTCATGAACGAGAGCATCAGCCGCGCGGCGGGCGCCAGCCACGGCCAGGAGATGCCCCCCGAAGCGATGGACGCGCTGATCACGAGCATCGGGCGGCTGCCCCGCCAACGCACGACCACGTACGGCGCCCCGCCGGAGGAGCGCCAGCGCTCCTCCTACGGCGCGGACGAGCTCACGCCGATCGTGCTGACGCCGGTCAAGAAGTACGCGCGCTCGCGCTAGCCTGGCATCTCCGGTGAGCCTCACGAGTGAATTGGACCGGAAGGACTCGCCGGTCAGACGCTTCCTACGCGAGACGTTCCCGCACACTCGCAGCCCCTTGGCCGAATGCAGGAAGGCCTTGCGCGTACCCCTCGTCTCCCCTCCAGCCTCCAAAGCCTACAAAGAGATAGGCACAGCTATCGACTACCGTATCCGCTATCACTTCGCCATCACGCCTTGGCACGAGTCAGTGGCAGCGCACGGCGCCGTGCTTGGATCCAAGACAGGCAAATTCGGATTGAACGATGAGTGCATCGCTCAGTTTGTGGCCACGCTACAGGCGGGAATCAGCAAGATCACCCCGCATCGCCGCCTTCCAACTGAAGACGAAGAACGTGCGCTTGCCCGTTTCTGTCTCGTCCTGACTGCCTTCGAAGCAATCTACCGGGCCGGATCTGCCGCACCACCTCCGCGACACTACGGCGGTTCCTGGCCAGAGAGCGCGGCAGACCTCATCGACATGGTGCCGGACGACCGCGTCACAGACGTGGCAGCGCTCGGCGCGGCGTTCGCGACGCAGTACCCCTCATGGCATGGGGATACGACCGCCATCCTGAATCCGAAGTTCGAGGGCAGCTTCGACATCAGAGGCGCGGATGCGGACTTCATAGCTGACGGCTGCCTGTGGGACATCAAGACAACGATCGGCAAAGGGGGTCAGGGACGGTATCTGTACCAGGTCCTCGGCTACCTGCTCCTCGACTACGAGGACGAGTACGCAATCGAGCGCGTGGGTCTCGTGTTCCCGAGACAGAACACAAGGGTTTACTGGTCTGCGGACGAGCTCATGGCGGAGATGTCGGGTCGCGATGACCTCAATCTGGCCGACCTCCGCCGCGTATTCCGGACCGTCTGTGAGTCTCTCGACACCGGCACCGGCCTCGACCCGCGCACGCGCGAGAAGGGCCTCGCCGCGTACCAAGACTGGGTCCGGTCGATCGAGGCGAAAGGCAACTCGACGGTGGGAAGGCGCCGAGGGCGCTCTAGACGCGCCCGATGTGAGGCGTGCGGCCGCAGGCGGGTTCTGCGGGACTGGAGCAACGGGACGGACCCAGAGGCTCACCTCTGTAGCGAGTGTCTGGGGAACCAGCGCGTGAGTGAGGCGCTCGGGACAGACGCGCACTGCCAGTGTGGCGCTCCGATCTTGCCGCTCAACGAACACGCGGCTTATTGCTTCGACGCCATCCGGCATAACTGGCCACGCCGCTCCGCGGCATCGATGAACGAGGTGAGCGACCTTGTGTTGTCGCAGCCCGACTCCACGGCACGCGCCCTTCTCGTCTTCACGGATGAGACCGCCCTCGAACGCGCGGATGGGCAAGCATTCACGGTTGCGGTAGGCCGCTGGCTGTGCAGTACGTGTGGTCAGTCCGCTTCGCTGGGAGCCGAGGGCGTCTCTCAGTTCTTCACGCTGCTCGAAGCTCACCACTGTGAAAGCGCCTGAATAGGCGCCGCGCCGGTCAAGAAGTACGTGCGCTCCCGCTAGCCGTTCGCGGGCGGCGCCCAGCGGACGATCCCGAGCTTGCCCGGATCCTGCCTGAACCGGACGTCGTCGCCCTCGTACTCGACGTGGTCGGGGAGGATGGCGCGGAGCTTCGCCTCCTCGGGGGTGCCCTCGGCGATCCAGAGCTGCTGGCGGAGGAAGCGGAGGACGCCTTCCTCGTCGCCGTAGCCGATGGCGTCGTACTCGGCGAAGGAGACCTCGCAGAGCCGCCCCCGGGCGAGCTGGAGGGCGAGGAACTCGGGCAGGGCGGGAAGCGGGTCGCGGGGCTCGCCGTGGACCGCCTCCCAGAAGGGATTGGCGCGCGAGGGGGGAGGCTTGCTCAGCATGACGGCGATGCAGAGGCGGCTCGCGGCCGCCTCCATCGCGTCGAGGAACGGTCCGAAGTCCTCGATGTCGTAGCCGACGTGGGAGATGAGGGCGACGTCGGCGCGCGGGGGATCGCCGGCGGGCCAGCGGCTGTCGACGACGCGGACGTTGTCGATGCCGTGCTCGGCCATTCCCTCGGCGAGCACTTCGCGCATGGCTTCGGAGGGCTCGACGGCGATGACCTCGCGGGCGTGGAGGGCGAGGGCAGGGCGTAGCGCCCGCCGCCGGCGCCGATGTCGAGCACGGTCTCGTCGGGGCGGACGAGGGCGCGCAGGGCCTCGACGGTGGCGTCTCCTTCGCGGTGGGGGTCGGCGCGGAACATGGCGGCGATGGGGGCGTAGTAGTCGTCTCGCGGGGGCATGGCCTTGCGGCGGCGCTCGACCTGCTCGCGGTTGAGGCGGACCCGGTCGCCCCAGGCGGCGAGGGCGGCGGCGGGGTCGGGGCGGAGGGGGTCGCTCACGGGCGCAGCGTGGCACATCGCAGGGGCCGCCGCCAGACGGCTCCCGCGTGCTAGGCTTCCCCTCACAACGCACACGAGAGGCAGTGCCGGTGGCTACGAAGGATCCGCGAGAGCCGTTCACGAGGCTCTCGATCGAAGAGGCGAAAGAGAAGCTCGACAGCGGCGACGCCGTGATGGTCGACGTGCGCGATCCGCACGAGTACGTCGAGGTACACGCGAAGGGCGTGCGCCTGATTCCGGTGAACACGGTGATGGGCGAGCTGGACCAGATCCGCGAGTTCGCGGGCGACAAGAAGGAAGTGCTGTTCATCTGCAAGATGGGCGGCCGCAGCGCCCTCGCGGCCGAGTACGCGACAGCCGCCGGGCTCGACGACCTGGAGCTGTTCAACGTCGAAGGCGGCACCGACGCCTGGGCGGAGGCGGGGTTCCCGACAGGGGACTAGTCGAGTTCGATAAAGACCCGGTTTAGAGGCCGATACGGCTTCTGTTCGGCGCTCATTTGTGCTATGATCAGGTTGGCGTTGCGTGTCCCGCGCGCCGTCCCAAATCCATGTACCGGGGGTACCCGTCACCCGCATGAGCGACGAGACTTTGACCGACCAGACTTCTTCCACCAGCGCCGATGCGATGATCGGCAGCGTCCTCAGCCGCCTCTCCAGCGGTGACTTCGACGAGCGCCGCGACGAGGAGAACGACCTCTCCGGAAACACGACCGCGACGCAGGAAGACGAGGAAAAGGACGAGAAGGATCCCGACGAGAGCGAGGAGGAAGAAGAAGAGACCGTCGCGCTCCTGACCGAGGAGTCCGAGGGGATCGACGATCCCGTGCGGATGTACCTGCGCGAGATCGGGAAGGTTTACCTGCTCACGGCCGACGACGAGAAGCACCTGGCCCGCCAGATGGAGGAAGGCATCCATCTGCGCGATATCGAGAAGGCGTACGTGGACGCGTTCGGGCACCCGCCCTCCGCCTCGCGCGTGGCCGTGACGCTGCTGGAGCAGTTCACCGAGCTGCTGCCCGTCTACAAGGCGGCGCTCTGGTACGTCGACCGCTACGAGAAGGTGATCTCGGGGCAGACGCCGCCCGAGGGGAGCGAGGAAGACTGGCCCCCGAAGGAACCGAAGTGGCGCGACCCCGAGGGCCGCAAGCTGATGCGAAGCACCTACACCGAGGTCATCGGCGACGACCAGTTCCGCGGCCTGGTCGACCGCGAGATGGAGCTCCCCTTCCGCGCGTACGGCATGAAGCGGCTGCGCAAGGACGAGGAGACGGTGCATCACGCCATCGTCTCGCTGTCGATCGTGACGCACATCCTCACGGCGGACCTCTTCTCCCAGATGGCGGAGGAAGCCGGGGGCGAGGACCAGCTGCTGCCGCCCGCCGAGGGGCTGATCGAGAAGATCACGTCGCTCGAGGACCGGCTGCGGTACCACTTCGACACAATCAAGCACAACGGCGACAAGGCCGAGCGGCGGCTGACCGAGGCGAACCTGCGCCTCGTCGTGTCGGTGGCGAAGAAGTACATCGGGCGCGGCATGTCGCTCCTGGACCTGATCCAGGAGGGGAACATCGGCCTCATCCGCGCGGTCGAGAAGTTCGACTACCGCAAGGGGTACAAGTTCTCGACGTACGCGACGTGGTGGATCCGGCAGGCGATCACGCGCGCCATCGCGGACCAGGCGCGCACCATCCGCATTCCGGTGCACATGGTCGAGACGATCAACAAGCTCGTGCGCGTGAGCCGGCGGCTCGTGCAGGAGTACGGCCGCGAGCCCACGAGCGAGGAGATCGCGCGCGGCATGATCGAGAGCTCGAAGCAGGACACCGCCCACCAGTTCTCGCCGGAGCGCATCCGCGAGATCCAGAAGGTCTCGCAGGAGCCGGTATCGCTGGAGACGCCGATCGGCGAGGAAGAGGACAGCCACCTGGGCGACTTCATCCAGGACGAGCGGGCGCTTGCGCCGGCCGATGCGGCCAGCCAGCAGCTCCTGCGCGAGCAGGTCGAGGACGTGCTGGCGACGCTCACGAGCCGCGAGCGCCGCGTCCTCCAGCTCCGTTTCGGGCTGGAGGACGGCCGCAGCCGGACGCTGGAGGAGGTGGGCCGCGAGTTCAGCGTGACGCGCGAGCGCATCCGCCAGATCGAGGCGAAGGCGCTGCGCAAGCTGCGCCACCCGAGCCGCAGCCGCAAGCTGAAGGACTACCTCGACTAGGAAGCTACCGAGAGCGACGACCGCTCAGCGCACTCACCCGCGACTGCCCCCCTCCGCCGCCTGCATGGCGGGCGCGGAGGGAGCAGGCCGCGAGTTCGGCCGGACAGACGCAGGGGAAGCGGACGCTACGCGTCCGCCTCCTGCGGCTCGTTCAGGTGTTCCGCCTTCCAGAGCCGCACGCCAACGTCGACCATCACGATGAAGAAACCGATGTTGACAATGACCCACACAAGGCCCTCGGCGCCATCGCCCCAGCGGTTCTCGAACCAGTTGTTGAGCGTCGCCATCGTGAGCACGAGCGTCAGGTAGAAGCGCAACGCGGCAGATACCTGGCGCCAGACGCCGGCGCCGTCGTCGAGGTCGAGCAAGCGTTTGCCGTGGAAGGTCACCCACACGGCGAGAACGCCCCCGGCGCCCATGAACCAGTTGAGCCAGTCCCAGATGTCGATGGCCGTCGTGTTCACCTCGTCGCCCCAGTGGGCGTAGAAGGGGAAGATGAGGAAGTAGATCCCCACGGCCAGCCCCAGCAGGATGAGGTATGTGGCCAGCAGCCGCTGGAACGCAGGGATGGCCAGCACCCTGTCGAGGAGCTCCATGAGGAGTTTCCCGACGGACAGGAACGGGCTCAGAACCGCATCGACGACAGTCACGAAAAGCCGATCGATCATGTGGATCCTCCTTCGGACACGGGACCCGGCCTAGGCGTTCGCCTCACGCCAGAAGCGCAGGCCAAGGGCGACGAACAGGATGGGAAGCACGGTGTCGATCACGTGCCACGTTACCCAGTCCGCGCGTTCGGGGTTTGCACCCCACTCGGCCCAGAACCAGGCGGGGAGGAACGCGAGCGTGAGCGCCAGCGCGCCATAGAAGAGGCCGTTCACCTCGATGTAGTCGCGCCAGTGCACATCGTCGCCCGCGGAAGCGTCGAACTCGCGCTTGCGGAGGAAGGTTCCGAGGACCGCGAGCAGCAAGCCGGCGGCCATGAACCAATCGAGGACGCGCCAGACCACAAGGTCAGAGTCGTGGTCCTCGTAGAAGGGGAAGATGATGAACTGGACGGCCACCGCGAGGCCGGCCAGAAGCAGGTAGACCGAGACGAGTTGCTTGAGCGCTCCGGGCATCTTTACCTCCCTTGCGGAACCGTACCACGCGCTTACAGTCAGCACGCTTACGGGGATTCGGCGCTACCCTGACGCGCGCACACCCGCAGCCTGAAACCGGAGACGAGCATGGTCGAACATCCCGAGCTCACCGACAGCGAGGTCGTGTTCGACGGCCGCCTCTTCGACCTGCGCCTGGATACGCTGCGAGCGCCGGAAGGGCACACGTTCCGGCGGGAGATGGTCTACCACCCGGGAGCGGTCTGCATGATCCCGGTCGCCGGCGACGGGCGACTCCTGCTGGTCGAGCAGTACCGGCACGGGCCTCGGACACGGCTGCTGGAGATCCCCGCGGGGACGCTCGAGCCGGGCGAGGATCCAGGGGAGACGGCGGCGCGGGAACTGCGGGAGGAAGTAGGGATGCGGGCGGGCCGCGTCGAGCCCCTGGGCGGGTTCTGGATCGCGCCGAGCTGGGCGACGGAGTACATCCACCTGTTCCTCTGCACGGACCTGACTCCCGACCCGCTTCCGGGCGACGAGGACGAGGACATCGAGGTCGTGCGGCTCACGCGCGAGGAGGCGGTGGCGGCGGTTGATGAGGGGCGGATCATCGACGCGAAGTCGATCGCGGGCATCCTCCGCTGGGACCGGCTGGCGGGGCGGTAACGGCGGGGGATTAGGTCGAGAGAAACAGGCCGATGATGATGCCGACGGTCGTGACCCAGGCGCCGCCGGCCAGCAGGGTCAGGTTGTTCAGACGGCTGTTAATCTCGACGAAGCGGCCACTCATGTCCTCACGCAGAACGCCGTTCTGCCGCCCTATCTCCTCGCGCAGCCTCGCGTTTCCCTCGTTCATCTCCTCCCGCAGCGTCGCGTTTCCCTCGTTCATCTCCGCACGCAGGACTCCGTTCTGACGCTCCATCTCCTCGCGGAGGGCCCCGAACCCCTGATACATCTCCTCGCGCAGCGTCGCGTTCCCCTCGTTCATCTCCACGCGCAGGACTCCGTCCCGCCGCTCCATCTCCTCGCGGAGGGCCCCGAACCCCTGATGCATCTCTTCCCGCAGCGCCACGTTCCCCTCGTTCATCTCCACGCGCAGGACTCCGTTCTGCCGCTCCATCTCCTCGCGCAAGGATCCAAGCCCCTGATGCATCTCCTCCCGCAGCGCCGCGTTCCCCTCGTTCATCTCCTCACGCAGCGCTCCGTCCCGCCGCTCCATCTCCTCGCGGAGAGATCCGAACCCCTGGTACATCTCCGCCCGAAGGGAACCGATCTCGCTGTCAACGTGCTCGCGCAGCGCATCGAAGCGCTGGTTGGTCTCCCGGTGGTACTCGTCCACGGTGTGACGCAGGGAGTTGACGGCCTCACTCAGATCGCCCAGTCGCTGGTCGACCTGTTCGTAGGCGCCTTCGAGCCTGCTGAGACGCTCTTCCGTCGTCATGTTTCGTGGGGGCAATGGTAGCACACTTGAGACGCCTCAAGGTGCAAGGGGTGGCAGGTGGCGCTGAACTTCTAGCCGGCGACCTCGCGCCAGTAGCGTTCGAGCGCCTCGATGTGGGCGCGGGGGCCGTCGAGTCCCGCGTTCATCGTGCGCATGGAGACGTAGTCGACGCCCGTTTCGCGCCAGCGCTCGACCTCAGCGGCCCAGTTCTCGGGACCGTCGCCGTAGTTCATCATCGCCTCGAAGCCGAATCCGGAAGGATCGCGGCCCTCCTGTTCGAGGTAGCCGCGGATGGTCTCGACCGTATTGCGAGCGTCCGGGCTGCCGTTGCCGAACACGAAGCCGTCGCCGATGCGGGCGGCGCGCCTGAAGGCAGGATCGCTGAAGCCGCCGAACCAGATGGGGATGCGGCGGCCGGGGAGGGGCTTGAGCCCGGCGCGGTCGATGCGGTGCCAGTTCCCGTCGAAGTCGACGATGGGCTCGTCCCAGAGGCGGCGCAGCACCTCGACCTGCTCCTCCTGGCGCTTCCCCCGGTTGGTGAAGTCTTCGTTGAGGGAGTCGTACTCGACGTAGTTCCAGCCGGTGCCGATACCGAGCCTGAGGCGGCCGCCGGAGAGGATGTCGACCTCCGCGGCCTGCTTGGCGACGAGCGCGGTCTGGCGCTGGGGCAGGATGATGACGCCGGTCACCAGCTCGACGCGCTCGGTGATGGCGGCGAGATACCCGAACAGCACGAAGGGCTCGTGGAAGGCGGACTCGTGGGTGTACGGCCCCCAGAGCCGGGGCTCGCGCTCGGGAAGGGCGCCGAGGACGTGGTCGTAGGCGAGGATGTGGGAGTAGCCAAGACCCTCGGCGGTCTGGGCGAAGTCGCGGATGACGGACGGGTCCGAGCCGATCTCCGTCTGGGGGAAGATGGCGCCGATCTGCATGCGAGGCTCCCTCTGTCGTGGACGTGGCGTGAGTCTACGCGAGCCCCACGGCGGCAGTGCGAACAGAGGCGCTCGCGATCGGGCTTACTCGTGGCCCGACCCTTCGCCGTCCATTTCCCCGTCATCCATGGACTCGTGGTCCATGCCACCGTCCTCGGCGCCGAACTCCTGGACGTGGACGGTGACGGTCATGCGGCCGGCCCGCTCGAACTCGAGGACCAGCTCGAAGGTCGCGCCAGGCTCCGGGATGTCGGCGACGCCCAGCACCATGACGTGATAGCCGCCGGACTGGAGGGCCACGTGGCCTCCGGGGTCGATGGCGATGCCGCCCTCGACCGGCTGCATCATCGAGCCCCCGCCCTCGGAGACGATCTCGTGAATCTGCGTGTCGCCGGCGATCGCGGCCGATGCGCCCACGAGCCGGTCGCCGGCGCCGGTGCTGCGGATGTCGAAGTAGACGGCGCCGACATCCGTCGTCGTGAACCGCGCGCGGGCGTTGCTGACCTCGATGGCGCCGTCTTCGGCACTGTCGTCGCCACAGGCGACCAGGACGCCGAGGGCCAGCGCCACGAGGCCGGCGGCCACGAGCCGCCGGCCCTTTCGCCCCAGGGTCACGAGGGCTCCTGCCAGCCGTGCTCGGCGAGCAGGGGCAGATCGTGCTGCATCATCTCCCGAAGCCCGCTTCCCTGAAGGAAGGGATACACGATGCGCCCGAGGTTGTCGGGGGTGTAGGCGATCAGGAAGGTGGCGTGGTTCACGACGTAGCGCCCGTCGCCGATATCCCGCTTCGTGATCTGCGGCATGCCCAGGAACGTGAGCAGCGAGGAGAGGGTCTCCGGTTCGATGGTGAGTCCGATGAAGCTGGAGTCGAAGAGGTCGAGCCAGCGGCGGATGGCGGCTGCGTCGTCACGCTCGGGGTCGGTGGTAATGAAGACGACGCGGATGCGCTCGACGAGCCCGGGATCCATCTCCTCGAGCACCTTCGAGAGTTCGAGCAGGTGGGTCGGGCAGATATCGGGGCAGTGGGTGTAGCCGAGGTAGAGCAGGGTGAGGTAGCCCTCGGTGTCGGCGAGGAAGTCGAAGGGGTCGCCGTTCGTGTCGGTCAGGACGACGTCGGGCTTGGGGAGGGGCGGGTTTGCGCGCGCGCCGCGGTAGATGGCCGCGGACGACTCGCCACCGGAGGCCGCCTGCGTGGCGTCGTCGCCGGAGTCGTCGGTCTCGACGGCTCGGGGTGGGCCCTTGACCTCGAAGGGCGCCTCATTGCCACTGTCGGCGCCGCCACACGACACGAGAACGACGGCCAGCAAGGCCATCACGAACAGCGCCGGCAATCGCACGGGATTCACTGCTACTGCTCCTTCGGCACGAAGGGGCGCCACTCGTTGCTGGTGTCGGCGGCGTCGAGGCGGCGCCCGACGCGCTCCTCGTGCGAGGCCCACTGCCAGGCGACGAGGAGCAGGGCGATCAGCCCCAGCGCCTCGCCGGCGATGAACATGATGGCGCCCGCGATCTGCTGGTCCAGCAGGGGGCCCGGTCCCCAGGCGCGGGGAATGACCGCGAGTTGCTCGTAGATGACGTTATCGGGCTCGTGAAAGATGAGGCCGAGGAGGGCGTGGATGGGCACGAGGGCGAGCAGGTACACGAGCCGCACGGGGTAGGAGAGGTTCCAGCGCGTGGGGTTCCCGCCGATGATCGGCCACCAGTAGTGCAGTCCGGCGAAGAGGAAGATGGCGTAGCCGATGAAGTGGAGGGGCGCGTTCTCCAGGCTCGCCTCGAACGCAGGCGTGACGTACCAGAGAAGGGGAACGGCGGCGAAGAGGAACACGCCCACGAGCGGGTGCGTGAAGGCGCGAAAGGCTCCCGCGTGCAGCACCGGGTAGATGACGCGGCGGCGGCGCTCCTTGCCGGACGCGATGAGCCAGAGGGTCATGGGCGCGCCGAGGAGGATGAGGGGAGGGGCGATGGTGATGAGGATGAAGTGCTGCACCATGTGCAGGGTCAGGAACGTGCCGTCGTAGGCGGCGATGGGGCCGAAGACGGTGAAGAGCACGAGCGCCAGGCCCCCGAGGTAGGCGGCCACGCGCGTATTCGACACGAGCCGCCGCGCGTGCGAGGCCTGCGCCCGCTGACGCGTGCGCAGGTACCAGACGGCGGCGAGGGCGATGAGGAAGATGGGGATGGGCTCGATGGCGAAGGTGAAGATGGCCTGGGGAAACTCGGGTGGGGGCACCTCGGCCCAGGTGCAGATCCAGATCCAGCCGGCGCCGCCGCCGTCGCCGGCGCGCAGGGCGATGGTCGCGACAATGCTCGCCGCGAGCCCGCCGAGAACGGTCAGGAACAGCGCCCGATCGGTCGAGTAGAGGGAGGTGAGAGCCGTCGCCTTCATGGTCGCCATTACCGCCGGCTCCTGTTTATCCAGCGTACCGCCTTGTGATTCTTCTCACAATGACGGCATCGACCGTCACCGCGGTGGAGTGCCGGCGACGACACCGGAGGCCAGGAGCGCGGCGTACTCGTCTCCACTGTAGCCGAGGAGGTCGCGCAGGATCGCCTCGTTGTCCCGTCCGAGGGTCGGGGCGCCGTCGAAGCGCTCGACCGGCGTCTCCGAGAAGCGGATGGGGAAGCCGGGAAACTCGCGCGTTCCTGCGTCGGGGTGGTCGATGGGGACGATCATGTTGCGGGCGCGCAGGTGCGGGTCGGCGACCATCTCCAGATTCGAGAGGGCAGGTCCGGCGGCGACACCGGCCTCTTGCAGGACCGCGGCGACGGCGTGCGCATCCCGTGAGCGGGTCCAGGCGGCGATCCCGGCGTCGATGGCGTCGTGGCGACGGCGGCGCCCGGCCTCCGTGCGCAGGCCGGGGTCGGCGAGGGCCGGGCTGTCGATGAGCGCCGCAAGGGCGCTCCAGGCGGCGTCAGACTGCACCGTGATCGCGACCCAGTTGTCGTCCCCGAGGCAGGGATAAACGCCCTGT
The DNA here is from genome assembly GCA_965203115.1 of Tepidiformaceae bacterium. Taxonomy (GTDB): domain Bacteria; phylum Chloroflexota; class Dehalococcoidia; order Tepidiformales; family Tepidiformaceae; genus UBA2991. The sequence goes on from OZ241859.1 coordinate 2,153,536, forward strand.
GGAGCGAACGTCGGGGAGCGGTTGCCGCGCCTCGCGGGGGGCTCGCCGCCGGCGGAGGCGGCGAGGACGAACTCACCGCCGATGGAGACGTACGATTCGAGCTGCGAGAGGTTCACGTAGACCGGCCCTCCCGTGCGGTCTCGCTCGCGGAGGGCGTCCAGGAGCACGAATGTGCCCGTGAGGCCGCCGATGCCGTCGGGGAAGGCGGCGCCCTGCTTCACCGGTCCGCCGGCCTCGTAGCCAGTGGTGGCGGCGAGGCCGGAGTGCGCCTCGAGGATCGGACCCCAGGAGCCGCGATCGCGGTACGGCCCGGTCGAGCCGTACCCGGACATGGAGAGGCGCACGATGCGGGGGTTGATGGCGGCGACCGTCTCGTAGTCGAAACCGAGCCGGTCGAGGGCGCGGGGGCGGTAGTTGTCGAGGAGGATGTCGGCCTCGGCGAGCAGCCGCCGGAAGACCTCGCGCCCGGCCTCGTCCTTCAGGTCGAGGGCGAGGGAGCGCTTGTTGCGCTGCATCTTGTTGAAGGGGCCGTTGCGGTTCCAGGGCCGTTCGCCCGGGTCGGCGTCGGGGAAGATGCCGGCGCGGTAGGCGGGGGGAGGCAGCTCACCCCAGCGCCAGCCCTCCGGGGCGCGCATGGGCGAGCCGTCGGGCCGGAGCCCGTTGCCGCGCGCGCCGGGATGCTCGACGCGGATCACGTCCGCGCCGAGGTCGGCGCAGAAGCGGGCGGCGAGCGGTCCCGCCCAGGCGATCGAGAGCTCGACGACGCGCACGCCTTCGAGCGGCAGGGGCAGAGGAGAGGCCGAACCCGCGGATGGCGTGGGGGCGGCGGGGGCCTCGCGTCCGGACAGGTCGGCGAGAACGGTCTCGGTGTCCTCGCCGATCTTCGGGGCGCGAGGGCGGCCCTCCGGGCCGGTCGGGCCGCGCACCGGAACCGAGGGCGCGACCACGCCTTCGCCGAGGTGGGGCAGGGGCTGCCAGAAACCGCGGTCGGCGAGCTGCTCGTCATCCTGGACGCTCAGCACATCGAGGACCGGGCTTGTGGGGACGTTGCACTCCTGCAGGCGCTCGACGATCTCGTGCCGGGGGCGCTCCAGCAGCCACGGCAGGATGATGGCGTCGAGCTCGCCGGCGTTATCGAAGCGGTCGCCGCCGGTGGCGAAGCGCTCGTCGTCGAGGAGCTCGGGCATCTCCAGCGCGAGACAGAAGCCCTCCCACTGGGCCGGGCTCGAGACGGCGATGCAGACGGCGCCGTCCTTGCAGGGGAGGATGCCGAGGGGGTGGAACGACTCGGCGTGGCGGTTCCCTGAGCGGCGCTTGCGCACGCCCTGGTGGGTCGCGAGCACGATGCTCCACTGGTGGAGCGCCGTCATCGCGTCCATGGCGGAGACATCCACGAGCTGGCCGTGGCCGGTGCGCTCGGCGGTGCGCAGGGCCGCCATCGCCCCGACCGAGGCGGTCAGTCCGCCGACGTAGGCGCACCACGGTCCGCCTCCCTGGAGCGGCTCGCGGTCGGGGTCGCCGGTGATGGCGGCGTAGCCGCCCATCGCCCAGTCCACAAGAGCGGACGAGCGGCGATCCGCATACGGCCCGGTCAGACCGAAGGGGCTGCAGACGACGGCGACGAGGCGCGGATTCAGCGCCCGGAAGCGCTCCATGCGAGAGGCGACGACCTCGGGTGTCTTTCCGGCTTCGACGTCGACCTCGTCGATAACGATGTCCGCGGTCGAGGCGAGGCGTTCGAGGTCCTCGTCCGGGAGAGTGGCGGAGCGCTTGAACATCCCGAGGTACTCGAAGAGCGCCGAGCGTCCGTCCGGGAGGAGGGGGTGGGCGGCGCGGAGGGGGCTGCCTTCCTCGGGCTCGCAGACCGTGACGGCGGCCCCCGCGCCGGCGAGGAGGCGCCCGCACCAGGACGAGGCGACGCCCCCTCCCAGCTCGACTACGGTGACGCCGTCTGCCACGCGTTCAGGGACGGACGGGGCCCTTGGGCCCGAGGTTGCGCCGCAGCGTCTCCTGGGCGCTCTCGATAAAGCGGCAGATGATGGGACGCGTCTCGCGCGGGTCGATGATGTCGAGGATCTCGAACGCCTCCGCCACCTTGAAGGGGGAACGGCCCTGGAGGAGGCGCTCCTCGATCTCGGCGCGCCGCGCCTCGGGGTCGTCGGCGTTCTCGATCTCGCGGCGGTAGGCGGCGGCTACCCCGCCCTCGATCGGTATCGAGCCCCACTCGCCGGAGGGCCAGCCGAAGCGCATCTTGAGGGCGTCCGGCCCGCCGAGGCAGGCGGCGGCGTCTCCGGCCATTCCGTACGACTTGCGCACCTGGATCGCGACCGAGGGGATGCTCGCGCTCGACCCCGCGACGACGGCGCGCATCCCGGCGCGCATGACCCCCTCGCGCTCGGAACGCGAGCCGATCATGAAGCCGGGCACGTCGACGAAGAGGACGACGGGGATGCTGAAGGTGTTGCAGAGATCGACGAAGTGGGTCTGCTTGTCGGCGGAGTCGGCGGTCATGGCGCCCGCGTACACCTTGGGGTCGTTCGCTATGACGCCGACGGGGTAGCCGTCGAAGCGGGCGAAGCCGGTGATGAGGCTGCGCCCGAATGAGCAGCGCATCTCGAAGAACTCGCCGTTATCGACGACGAGCCCGATGAGCTCGCGCATGTCGTACCAGCGCGTGCGGTCGCGGGGGACGATGGAGAGGAGCGACTCCTCGCGGCGATCGGCGGGGTCGCCGGTCTCGGCGCGGGGCGGCATCTCCCAGACGTTCCGGGGCATGTAGCTGAGGAAGGCGCGGATCTGGCGGAAGGCGTCCTCCTCGTCCTCCGCCTCGTTATCGACGACGCCGCTGGTGCGGACGTGCACGCCGACCCCGCCAAGCGCCTCCTTCGTGAGGTCCTCGCCGATGGCGCGTTTCACGACGGGCGGTCCGGCGGCGAAGACCTGGCCCTGCCCCCGCACCATCACGCTGAAGTGCGAGAGCACGGCGCGTCCGGCCACGTGTCCGGCGGAGGGGCCGACGATGGCCGAGCAGACCGGCACCTTGGAGAGCAGCTCGGCGTCGCGGGCCCACTGGTTGCCGTCGGGGAGGTGCATGCGGCCGGCGTCGTCGTAGCTGCGGGCGGACGCGCCGGCGCCGTCGGCGAACTGCACCAGGGGGATGCGGCGCTGGAGGGCGGCGGGCTGCAGCCAGCGGCCCGGACCCTTCCCGCCCCCGCCGGAGCCGCCGCGCACGGTGAAGTCCTCGCCGCCGACGCAGACCTCGCGGCCATCGACGGTGCCGAGGCCGAGCACATAGCCGGCGGGAATGAAGTCCTCCAGGCGACCGTCGGCGCCGTACTCGCCCGTACCCGCCATGCCCCCAACCTCGAAGAACGAGCCGGGGTCGAGGAAGCGGTCGATGCGTTCGCGGATGGTGAGCTTGCCCTGGGCGCGCTGGCGGGCGACGCGTTCCTCGCCACCCATGCGGCCGGCCAGTTCGCGGCGCCGCTCGATCTCGTCGACGGAATCGGACCAGGACGCGGATGCGTCCTTGCGGGACTCGGCCTCGGTAGCCATCGTCACCTCCCCGAACGGTGTTTCACGGGCGTTCGACCCACCCGCAGTGTACGCCGCATGCCGCCCCCGGAATCGCCCCGCGACGGCGTACGTGGTAGAACGCATCCGGCACTACAACGCGTGCGGAGAGCTGACATGGACATCAATGGACTGAGCGCGATCGTGACGGGCGGAGGATCGGGACTGGGCGAGGCGACGGCGCGCGAGCTGCACGCTCGCGGCGCGAAGGTCGCGATCCTCGACCTCGGGAGTTCGAACGGGGCCGACGTGGCCGAGAGCCTCGGCGGCATCTTCACGGAGGCGGACGTGACCAGCGACGAGCAGGTCACGCAGGCGGTCGCGGATGCGGCGGCCGCGCACGGCGGCGTTCACATCCTTATCAACTGCGCGGGCATCGCGACCGCCGACCGCACGGTCGGGCGGGAGGGGCCGGCCAACCTCGAGCTCTTCACGCGGACGGTGAACATCAACCTCATCGGCACGTTCAACGCGATCCGTGTGGCTGCGGCGGAGATGGTCAAGAACGACCCGACCGAGGACGGCGAGCGCGGAGTCATGATCAACACCGCATCGGTGGCGGCGTTCGAGGGGCAGGTTGGCCAAGCGGCCTACTCGGCCTCGAAGGGCGGCGTGGTGGGGATGACCCTGCCGATCGCGCGGGATCTCGCGCGCGACGGCGTTCGCAACAACACAATCGCGCCGGGGCTCTTCCTGACGCCGATGCTGCTCGGCCTCCCCGACGCCGCACGGGAGGCGCTCGCGAGCGTGACCCCCTTCCCGACGCGCCTGGGCAAGCCGGAGGAGTACGCGCAGCTCGCCTGCTCGATCATCGAGAACCCGATGATCAACGGCGAGACGATCCGGCTCGACGGGGCGCTGCGTCTGGCGCCCCGGTAGGGGAGCGGGGGACGGAAGGTATGGCGGTATACTGAAGACATGCCCGAACCACGCCCCGCGCCAGCATCTCGGCCTCCGAAGCCACCTCCGGCTCCTCCTGCCAGCAGTGATCCGACGTGGGAGATTCAGACTGGCGGTCGGCGACCCCGCTAGGTTGTTTGAGCCAGCCTGACGATCCAGGCGAGGAACAGCGCCCCTTCAACGACGAAGAGAACCGCCAGGATCGTGGCAACCAACGCCTTGAGATTGGTCAACTTGCGAGCCGCGTCCGCGTGCTCCCCGGCCCAGTAGATCATTCTGCGCTTGAACTCAGGCTCCTCCAGGTGAAGCCATCGTTCGTAAAGGAGCTTCGGGGAAATCTGACGGAGGGAGCCCACCAGCCTCGCCCCCAGCGCACCGACCACCAGCAGCAGGTAGACCACTCCAGCGGCTATAAGTAGCGGGGAGTTGAAGTTGGGCTCTTCGAAGACAGAAGCCACGATGACCGGCGCCGCAACCGTCACAGTCGTTACGAACGAGAGCAGCACGTCGATCCGCTGGTGCACGGCGTCTCGGCGGCGTTCCGCGAGGGAGTAGGACTCCACGGCGATGTCGTAGGCCAGATCAGTGCCCGGGTACTCCCGAGAGACCTCGCCCCCATTGCTGTCCACAAGCAGATACTACCGCCTCCGCAGGCGGACGACCGGGATCTGGCGCGGAGCGGCTCGCTCCTGGTACTCGATGTAGGGCGGGTACGCGGCGGCGGCGATCGCCCAGAGGCGCTCGCGCTCCTCGTCCTCGACCACCTCGGCGGTGACGGGGATGCGGCGAGTGTTCACGCGTAGCCACGCCTGCGGGTTGGCGACGAGGTTCGGGAACCACGAGGGATGAGCGGGCGCGCCGCCCTTCGAGCCGATGAGCACGAAGTCGCGGCCGTCACGGAAGTAGAAGAGGGGCACGGAGCGGAGTTCGCCGCTGGTGCGGCCGATGGTCGTGAGCATGGCCGTGGGCACGTAGGGGACGCCGCTCTGGCGGCTGATGTGCCAGCTCACGACCGACAGGCCGAGGAAGCGGACGAGGAAGCTCTCGACCGGACGCAGGATGTTGAGGCGAGTGAGGATGTCGAAGAGCACGGAGACGACCTCCCGGAAACGGAGCGGGCGGCCCGAAAGCCGCCCGCTCGTGCTTGTTGCTGCGCCGTCGGATCAGTTGGCGGCCGAGGCTTCCTTGCGGGCGCCGCTGCCGGGCCTCGGGGCCGCGCCGTCGCCCATGTAGATGCCGGCGCCGCTGACCTCTCGCCAGTGCGTGTGCGCGAGAGTATGCATGATGAAGACGGCTTGCTGGGCCGTCCACAGCCCCTGCGCATCCTGCGTCTGGTTCACCGCTTCCTTCGTGATCTTCAGGCCGAAGGACGGCTTCTCCGCGATCTTGCGCGCCAGGTTTTCCACATACTCGCTCAGCTCCTCGCGAGGAACGACTTCGTTCACCATGCCCGCCTCGTAGGCGCGCTGCGCGCTCACCCAGTCGCCCGTGTACAGCATCTGGCGGGCGAGGCGATGGCCGAACTCCCAGGGGTGGGCGAAGTACTCGACGCCGGGGATGCCCCAGCCCACGACCAGGTCGCGGAACTCGGCATCCTCCGAGGCGATGATGATGTCACAGACCCACGCCAGCATGAGGCCGCCGGCGATGGTCTTGCCGTGCACCTCGGCGATCATGGGCTTGGGGAGGTTGCGCCAGCGGCGGCACATCTGGAGGTAGATCTCCTCCTCCTTCGCCATCGCGCCCTCGGCGCCTTCCAGATCGAAGTTGGCCCATGTGCCGACGGGGCGGACGTCGTTGAAGCCGAGCCCGGTGCCGCCGCGCATGTCGTGGCCGGAATTGAAGTGGGGACCCTCGCCGCTGAGGATGATGACCTTCACCTGGTCGTCCTGGTTGGCATGGTCGAAAGCGTCGTTCAGGTCGCGCGTGAGCCGCAGATCCTGGGCGTTGCGGGCCTCGGGGCGGTTCATGCGGACGCGCACGATCTCGGGCGTCAGGTTCTCGTAGAGGACGGTCTGGTACTCAGGCATGGGGCACTCCCCTCCTGCGAAGGTGGGCTGAGTATACGCGCCTTTCAAGCGCGGGAGCGATGACGGCTCAGATCGTCTCTTCCGACTCGCCCACGTCCCCGGCCGCGCCGCCGCCGATCTCCTCGCCGGCGGCGCGGATGGCGGCGAAGTCGGCGCGGAAGGCGTTGTGGACGGCGCGGGTCTCGGTGCAATGCAGCACGAAGCGGGCGCCCTCGCGGAGCCACTTCTCCGAGAGCTCGGCCGTCTGGTGGTGGATCAGCACCGGCACGTTCGCCGACCGGCAGGTGGCGATGATGGTGCGCAGGGCGGCCTCGTAGTCGGGGTGGTCGTACTGGTCGGGAACGCCGAGGGAGATGCTGAGGTCGTTCGGGCCGACGAAGATGGCGTCGACGCCCCCGATCGCGACGATCTCCTCGAGCGCCTCCATGGCGGGCACGCTCTCGATGCCGACAATGCAGACGCTGTTGCGGTTGCGCCGCTCGAGGTACTCGCGGGAGGCGTCGCTGGGGAACTCACCCTGCTCGACGACGCGGCGCACGAGCTCGCCCTTGAGGGGGCGCCACTTGGTCGCGCCCACCACCTCGCGGACCTCGTCGGGGGTCTCGCAGTAGGGGGCGAGGATGCCCTGCGCGCCCGCGTCGAGCGCCATCGTGATGTAGTGCGAGCTGGGGATGGGGACGCGCACGATGGGCACGACGTCCACGCTGCTGAGCCCCGCGAGAAGGTCGGCGATCTCGCTGCGGCCGCGGGGGGCGTGCTCGCTGTCGATGATGACGTAGTCGAGGCCGAGACCGGCGACGGTCGTGGCCCAGCGGGGGTTGCGCGCGGCCGAGAGCATCGTCCCGTAGACGATGCCTCCCGCGCGGGTCTTCGCCTTCAGCTCTGCACCGTTCATTCGCGGCCTCCCATCGAGATGGGAAGCCTAGCGCATCCGGGCGCGCGGAAAGGGGCGCTCGGCGTCAGCCCTCTTCGCCCCGCTGACTGCGGAGGTGCAGGAACCAGTGGATCAACCCGATCAGGGCGCCCCCGACGATGTTGCCCAACGTGACCGCGGCCAGGTTATGGACGACCCAGGGAAGGGTCAGCCGGTCCAGGTCGCCGGCGGCCACGCCGGCAGCCGCAAGAACCTGTGGCTCCTCCGCGACCAGCAGCCCGAGCGGCAGGAAGTACATGTTGGCGATGCTGTGCTCGAAGCCGGCTGCGACGAAAGCAGTGATGGGGAGAGTGATCCCGAGGAGCTTGTCGACAACGGTGCGCCCGGCCATCGCCATCCAGATGGCGAGGCAGACGAGCATGTTGGCGAGGATGCCCCGCAGGAATGCCGCCTCGAAGGAGAGATTGACCTTGGCGTCGGCGATATCCAGCGCGGTTGCGCCGAACGAGAAGTCGCCCTGCGCCCACCAGCGTCCGTAGAAGACAAGGGTCACGATCAGGAGCGCTCCGACCAGATTGCCCACGTAGGCGAGCAGCCAGTTACGACCCAGGGCGAGCAGGCGGATACGACGGCTGAGGAGGCTCATCAGCATGAGGTTGTTGCCGGTGAACAGCTCGGCCCCGGTGATGATCACCATGAACAGGCCCATGGAGAGCCCCAACCCCATGAGGAGTCGCGTGGGCCCAGCGCCCAGCCCCGAATCGACGGCGATGGTCCCCGTCAGTGACCCGCCCAGGCCAATAAAGACCCCGGCCATGATCGCCAGACCCAGGGTCGAGAAGATGCCCAGGTACGTTCTGGCCGTCCCGGCGGTCTCAACGCGACGGGCAATCTCGTTCGGGGTGAACGCTTCCACAACCCGGTTCATCACGCTATCGACTGCTCCCCAGGCAAGTGCCGCCCCGGACGGCGCCTGCGGCCGCCAGGGCGAGGGGAGCATAACGGCAGCGCACGCTGATCTCAGTAGAGCCGCTCGCGGTTGGCCTCGTCCTCGGAAGCGTCGAACTCGGCGGCGTTCGCTCCCCTGATCTGGTCGGCCGGCACCTGCCCGCAGGTGGGGTAGGTGTCGCGATCGATCTGGACGTCGGGGTCCCACGGGCAAGGCGTGGCCCGCAACGGACGGGCGTCCTAGGATGCCCCGCTGGAGGGGAACCCATGACCAGTCTGCCCATTCCGATGACCGCCGAGGAGTTCACGCCCGACTGGGTGACCGACGCCCTGCGTTCGAGCGGGATCCTGGGAGACGAAGCCGTCACGGCCGTGGAGACGACGCCCGTCGGCGAGGGAGCGGGGTTCCTCGGGTCGCTCGCGCGGCTCACCCTCACCTACGACCGGCCCCGCGCGGGCGCCCCCGCGACGGTGGTCGCCAAGTTCCCCGCGCTCGTCGAGGTCAACCGCGGGCTCGCCGTCCAGTACCAGGTCTATCAGCGGGAAGCGCGCTTCTTCAACGAGATCAAGCGCACCATCACGGCGATGCCGACCCCGGAAGCGTTCTACGCGGACATCGACGAGGCGACGGGCAACGGCGTCATCCTGCTGGAGGACCTCGACGGGAAGCTCCGGGTCGGCGACCAGCTCGCGGGGGCGTCGGTGAGGGAGGCGGAGCAGCTCATGACCCAGATCGCGGACCTGCACGCGACCTGGTGGGGCCGGACGGACGAGGACACCATCTCCTGGGTGCCGGCCTTCGACGGGCCGGTCTGGGCGATGACGGCGCAGACGTTGCCGAGCCTCTGGCCCACCTACCAGCAGGACTCGGGCCACCTGCTCCTGCCGGGCATGGCCGACATCATCGAGCGGACGTGGGAGGGGCTGCCCTGGCTCGGCCGGCAGCTCAGCCGCGGCCCGATGACGCTCGTGCACGGCGACTACCGCATGGACAACATGTTCTTCCCGAAGCAGGAAGGCGATCCCATCACGATCATCGACTGGCAGCTGATGTCGCGCGGGCGCGGTCCGTACGACGTGGCCTACTTCATGAGCCAGAGCATCGACGTGGAGCTGCGGCGCGAGCACGAGCGCGCGCTGGTGAAGCGCTACCACGACGGCCTCCTTGCCGGGGGCGTCGCGGACTACTCGTTCGACGACTGCTTCGAGGACTACCGGCTCGCCTCGCTCTGGTGCGTGATGTACCCCGTCGCGATGGGCGGGGGCATGGCCCATAACGAGCGCGCCCTGCAGATCGCGGCCGAGGTCTCGAAGCGATCGTTCAACACCATCCTCGACCTCGACTCGGTCTCGGTCCTGCCCGGCTGACGGCCACCGAACCCAACGACACGCAAGCCCCTGCCGGAGGACGCCCATGAGTGACCTGCCCATCCCCCTGACCGCCGAGGACTTCACGCCCGACTGGCTGACCGCCGCCCTGCGTTCGAACGGAACGATCGAGGACGAGCGCGTCGCGGCCGTGGAGGCGAACCCCATGGGCGAGGCGTTCGGCTTCCTGGGATCGCTCGTGCGGCTGTCGGTGACCTACGACCGGCCCCGGGCGGGCGCGCCGGCGACGCTGATCGCGAAGTTCGCGGCGGGAGCGGAGATGAACCGCGCCTTCGCTCGCCAGTACGGCATTTATGTCACGGAGGCGCGCTTCTTCCAGGACTTGCAGCCCTCGCTGGCCGCCATGCCGACGGTGCGCGCGTTCTACACGGCCTACGACTCGGCAGCCGGCGACGGCGTGACGATCCTCGAAGACCTGGAGCGGCAGCTGCGGATCGGCGACCAGATGGCGTCGCCCCCGCACGCGGAGGCCCTGAAGATCGTCGAGCAGTCGGCCGGGCTGCACGCGACCTGGTGGGGGAAGGCGGACACGGACGAACTCGGCTGGATCCCGAAGACGGACGGGCCCGTGTGGGCGATGGCGCCGGCGACGCTGCAGGGATTCTGGCCGGTGTACCAGCAGAATTTCGGGCATCTGCTCACGCCCGACCTGATCGCGGCGGTGGAGCGCACGTGGGCGAACATGGACTGGGTGTTCAAGCGTTTCGCCACGCCGCCCATCACGGTGATCCACGGCGACTACCGGCTCGACAACATGTTCTTCCCGGAGCGCGAGGGCGACCCCATCACCGTCATCGACTTCCAGCTGATGGCGCGCGGGCGCGGGCCGTACGACATCGCCTACTTCGCCAGCCAGAGCCTCGATGTGGAGCAGCGCCGCGCGACCGAGCGGGAGCTGGTGGGCCGCTACCACGACACGCTCGTGGCGGCGGGCGTAGGCGACTACTCGTTCGACGACTGCTTCGAGGACTACCGGCTGGCGACGCTCTGGTGCGCGGTCTACCCGATCGGGATGGGCGGGGGGCTGGCCGGGGACAGCGAGCGCCACCTTGAGCTGGCCACGGAAGTCTCGCGCCGCTGCTTCACGGCGATCGCCGACCTGGACGCGGTCTCGACGCTGCCGAGCTGACTCAGGCGCCCGCGGCCTCGAGCGCCGCCTCGATCTCGCCGAGGTGGGCCTCGACGTGCATGCCCATCGACAGAAGGACGACGTCGGAGATCTGCATCTCCTGGGGCATCGCCGGAAGCTTGATGGGCCGTGCCAGCGTCTCGTCGTCCAGGGCTCCGAGGTCGGCCACGGCGGCTTCGTAGGCGGCGTGCATCTCGTCGAGGATTTCGGCGACGGACTTTTCAGCGCGATCGGCGACCTGCTCGGCGTTCTGGGCGTCGATGTCGAACTCGTGAGGCATCTCGCCCCTGCGGGCCATGGCTTCGAGGGACTCCATGAGGGTCAGGGGGTTGGCGCGGGCGGCGAGGTGGCTGACGGCGTCGCGCACACGCCAGTCGCCCTCCGCGAGGGGAGCCTCGGGGGACGCGATGATGCGGTCGCGCATCCCCTCGCCACGGGCATCGGCATTCTGGATGGCGTGGACGATCGCTTCGCGGGTGGCCATGGGGGAACTCCTCGTACGCCGGCCTTTCGGGCTATGGCCGCATTCTGCGGGCTGGCGGCAGCGGATACCAGCGCGCGGTTGACGGCGCGGCATGTGATTCCGAGAATCGCGCGATGCCTCATCCCGACCGAATCGCCATCGTCGGCGCCTCCCTCGGCGGCCTTCGCTCCGCGCAGGCGCTGCGCGGGCGGGGCAAGTTCGAGGGAGCGATCACCCTCATCGGGGCCGAGCCCCACTACCCCTACGACCGCCCTCCCCTCTCGAAGCAGTTGCTGGCGGGCGAGTGGGGACCGGAGCGCACCCTCCTCGACCCGCCCGACAAGGTCGACGAGCTCGGGCTCGACCTGCGGCTCGGCGCGAAGGCGGAGTCGCTGGACCTGGAGGCGCGCGAGGTCGCGCTGAGCGACGGGGAACGCGTCGCGTTCGACTCGGTCATCATCGCGACGGGCGCGACGCCGCGGACGCTGCCGAACACGCCCGACCTGGCCGGCATCCACACGCTCCGCACCATCGACGACTCGATGCGGATCCGCGCCGAGCTGGCGAACGGGCCGCGGGTGGCGGTGGTGGGAGCGGGGTTCATCGGCGCGGAGGTGGCGGCCGTGGCCCGCAGCGCCGGGCTCGAGGTGACGCTCATCGAGGCGCTGCCCGCGCCCCTCGCGCAGGCGGCCGGCGTCGAGGTAGGGGAGGCGTGCGCGGCCATGCACCGCGATCGCGGCGTGGACGTGCGCTGCAACGCGCTCGTGGCCGGGTTCGAGGGCAGCGAGCGCGTCGAGCGCGTGCTGCTCGCAGACGGCTCGGCGGTGGAGGCGGACCTCGTCGTGGTCGGCATCGGCGTCGCGCCGGAGACGGGCTGGCTGGAGGGGTCGGGGCTGGAGCTGCGCGACGGCGTCGTCTGCGACGAGACGCTGGCGGCGGCGCCGGGCGTCTACGCCATCGGCGACGTGTGCCGCTGGTACAACCCCGTCTTCGAGGAGGAGATGCGGGTCGAGCACTGGACGAACGTGATCCACCAGAGCCGCCACGTCGCACGCAACCTGCTGGCGGAGCCGGGAGAGGCGCGGCCGTTCGCGTCGGTGCCCTACGTCTGGTCGGACCAGTACGACGCGAGCATCCAGTCGCTGGGCCACCCCAGGGCGGACGACACGGTGACGGTGCTGCACGGCTCGCTGGAGAGCCTCGAGTTCGTCGCCGGCTACGAGCGGAACGGCATCATCGTCGGCGGCCTGACGTTCAACATGCCGCAGCAGCTCTCGTCGTACCGCCCCCTCATCGAGCAGCGCACCCCCTGGGAGGCCGTGCTCGAACACGCCCGCGCGATGGGCTAGGAAGGGGCGCGGCGGCGCGGGTATCATCGCGGCGCCAACGGGAGGCCGGGCATGGACCTCGCTGAGCTCTCCGAACGCCTCGTGCCGTTCTGCCGCGAGCACCTCGGCGACCCCGACGTGGTCGTCTCCGATGTCGAGACGATGGCGGGGCACGCGGGCTTCTCCTTCGGCTTCACGGCCACGTCGAAGGGCGAGTCGAAGTCGTACGTGCTGCGCGTGCCGCCACCCAACGTGCGCCGCATCGGCACCGCCGACGTGATCCGGCAGGCGCGCGTGGTCGACGCCATCGGCGACACGGACGTGCCCGTCGCGAACGTGATCTGGTCGGGCGAGGACGAGCGCTGGTTCGGGTCTCCCTACTTCATCGTGAACAAGTTCGAGGGCGACGTGCTCCGGAACGAGTGGGGCCAGTCCCTCTCGTACGAGCAGATGCGGCCCGTCGCCGCCCAGGCGATGCGCGCGCTGGCGTCGCTGCACCTGCTCGACTGGCGGGAGTACGTGCCCGACGACGGTCCGCCGCTGGATCTGGAGCCGGACGTGACGCGCTGGGACCGATTCCAGGAGCGCTCCGGCGACATGGACCTGGTGGCGCTGGGGCCGGCGGTCCGCGAGAAGCTGCTGGAGCGGCTGCCGGAGACGCCCCGCACCGGCATCTTCCACGGAGACTTCCAGTGGTCGAACGTGCTCTACAGCTTCGACGGGAGGCTGCAGGCGGTCATCGACTGGGAGCTGTGGGGCGTGGGCGCGACGCTGAACGACATCGGCTGGGTGATCACGTTCGCGGACGCGGCGGCGTGGAAGGAGGGGCTGCGGCTGAAGCTGCCGAGCCCGGACGACCTCATCGCCGAGTACGTCGACACCTACGGCAGCGACCCGGGCGATATCGCCTGGTACCGGGCGCTGGGCGCCTACAAGTTCGCCATCATCAGCGGCTTCAACCTGTACCTGCACCGCACGGGGAAGCGCCCGGACGAGTCGTGGGAGGACACGGCCCTCTCGGCGCCGTTCCTCATGCGGCGCGCCCTCGAACTGCTGAACGGGGGGTAGGCGCCATGCCAGGCCCGCTGGACGGCATCCGCGTGCTCGACTTCACGCGCCACCTGGCGGGGGCGGGCTCGACCCGCATCCTCGCCTCGCTGGGCGCGGAGATCCTGCGCATCGAGTGGCCGCACCCGCCCGCCCTCGACTTCCTGCGGCTCTCCGGTCCCCACGCCGACGGCAAGCCGGGGATGAACCGGGGCGGGTTCTTCGCGCAGGTGAACGTCGCCAAGAAGAGCGTCGCCATCGACATGTCGACGGACGCGGGGAAGGACATCGCGCGCGAGCTGATCCCGCACTGCGACGTGCTGGCGGAGAGCTTCTCGCCGGGCGTGATGAAACGGTGGGGGCTCGACTACGAAGCCGTGCGCGCCATCCGCCCCGACATCATCTACCTGTCCGCCTCCGGGTTCGGGCAGACGGGTCCGTACGCGGGCTACCGCTCAGTGGGGCCGACGGCGCAGGCGTACAGCGGTCTGACGGCGACCTCGGGCCTGCCCGACCGCGAGCCCGCCGGCTGGGGCTTCTCCTACATGGACCACATGGGCGCGGTGATGAACGCCGCCGCCATCCTGATGGGCCTCGAACGGCGGCGGGCGACGGGCGAGGGCGAGTTCTTCGACGCGGGGCAGAGCCAGCACGGCTGCGCCCTGCTCGGTCCGATGCTGCTCGATGTCTCCCTGAACGGCGCGCAGGTGCGGCCCAGGGGGAACCGCGACCTGTACGGCAACTTCTGCCCGAACAACGCCTACCGCTGCCGGGGCGAGGACTCGTGGCTCGCGATCTCGGTGCGGGAGCCGAGCGAGTGGGCGGCCCTGTGCGAGGTCATCGGGGCGGACGACCTCGCGGCGCGGCCGGACCTGGTGACGCTGGCCGGCCGCCTCGCGCACGAGGACGAGATCGACGCGCGCATCGGGACGTGGACCGCGTCGCGGGACGCGCGCGAGGCGATGGTCGCGCTGCAGGAAGCGGGCGTTCCGGCGGGGGTCGCGCAGACGGTCGAGGACAAGGTTCACCACGACCCGCAGCTTGCCTTTCGCGGCCTCTACATGACGCTCGACGACCCCGTGCTCGGCGAGAAGCGGTACGAGGACATCCCCGTGACGATGAGCGGCTTCGAGGTCGGCGTGAGCAGCCCCTCGCCCTGGCTGGGGGCGGACACGCGCGACGTCCTGCGCGACCTGCTCGGCTACCCGGAGGAGTGGCTCGAACAGCTCAAGGCGGACGCCATCATCGACGACGCGATCACGCTGGAGGAGGCGCGGGCGGGATGAGCCGGACGCTGGAGCACCTTACGGTCATGGAGTTGGCGGGGCCGCGCACGGAGTGGTGCGGCAAGCTGTTCGCGCAGGCGGGCGCGCGGGTCGTGCTCGTCGAGCCGCCGGGCGGGGCGGAGACGCGAGGCTACGCGCCCTGGTTCCGGGAGCGGCGCGACGGGGAGTCGAGCCTCCACTTCTGGCACTACAACACCGACAAGGAGAGCGCCGTCCTCGACCTTCACAGGGAGGACGGACGGGAGGCGTTCCTGGCGCTGCTGGCGGAGGCGGACGTGCTGCTCGACGGCAGCGAGCCGGGCGGGCTGGAGGGGCTGGGGCTGACGCGCGAGGCGATCGAGGAGGTGAACGACGGACTCGTCCACGTCGTGCTGACACCGTTCGGGCAGGAGGGGCCGATGGCCGGGTGGCTGGGCAGCGACCTCGTCCACCAGGCGCTCGGCGGGCAGATGATGATGAACGGCTACGACGACATGCCCGCGAGCCCGCCCGTCAACGGGCAGGGGAACCAGGCCGGGCACATGGCGGGAAGCTGGGCCTTCATCGCGGCGCTGGCGGCGTTGCAGGCGGGGAAGGGCGCGTTCATCGACCTCTCCGTTCACGACGCCTGCGCGGGCATGACGGAGAACGCCCTGCCCCAGTTCGACTACACGGGCAAGGTGGTCACCAGGCGCACGGGGCGGCACGCGAGCATCGCGCCGACGCCCGCGTGGCAGCACCGCGCCGCGGACGGGCGCTACATCAACGCCCAGCTCGTGAACGTCAGCCCGCGCGCCTGGGAAGGGCTCGTCTCGTGGCTCGACGAGCACGGCATGGCCGAAGACCTGACCGACCCGAAGTACTTCGTCCCGGAGATCTTCCGCGAGGAGGCGGACCATATCTCGGAGGTGATCGGCAGGTTCGTGGCGACGAAGACGGCGGACGAGATCTTCCACGGGGCGCAGGCGCGGGCGCTCATCTTCAGCGCCATCCTCAACCCCGAGGACCTGCTCGACGACCCCCACCTCGCGGCGCGCGACTTCTGGATCGAGCTGGACCAGGGCGAGCCGGACGGAATGCTGCGCTACGCGGGCAGCGCCTTCGTGGCGCAGAACTCGGAGGTGCGGCCGCGCCGGCGGGCGCCCCACCTCGACGAGCACGGCGAGGTTATCCGTGGCGAGGGGGCGGACGGATGAGCCGAGAGGACGCCCCGGTCACGAAGCCCGTGCCCGTCCCGGACGAGGTGACGGCGCCCTTCTGGGAGGCGGCCAACCGCGGCGTGCTGGCGATCCAGCACTGCGAGTCCTGCGACTACTACGTCCACCCTCCGGAGGCGCTCTGCCCCCGCTGCCAGGCGCCCGACCTGCGCTTCCGCGAGGTGAGCGGCCGGGCGCGGGTCTACACGCACACGATCGTGCGGGACAACGTCACGCAGGGCTTCGCGGCGGACGAGCCGTACGTGATCGGCATCATCGAGCTGGCCGAGCAGGAGCGGCTCGTGCTCGTCGCGAACGTCGTCAACGTCGCGCCGGAGGACGTGCGCATCGGGATGCCGCTGCGGGTCACGTTCGAGCGGCTGACGGACGACATCGCGCTCCCGCAGTTCGAGCCGGACGGGGAGGCCTGACCGATGGACGGATTCTCGGGACGGGCCGCAATCGTGGGGCTGGGCTACTCGAAGCTGGAGCGGCGCTCGCCGCGACCGCTGGCGCACTTCGCCCGCGAGGCCGCGGAGGCGGCCGTCGCCGACGCCGGCCTCACGATCGAGGACATCGATGGGCTGGGCACGATTCCAAACATCGCCGCCTACGGCAACACCGGCGACCTCGAGGGCATCGACATCGTGTCGGTCCCGAAGATGGTCCAGTTGCTGGGGCGGGAGCGGGACATCCGCTGGCATGTGCAGACCCCCGGGCTTTGCCCCGACACGATCATGGCGGCTGCGGCTGCGGTCGCCTCGGGGGCGTGTACGTACGCCCTCGTCTGGCGGGCGGTGAACGTGCCGAAGGGCCGCTACAGCGATTTCTCCCTGGCGCGGGCGCACGGCGAGCACCAGTTCCGCGCCCCCTACGGCTTCACGATGCCCGCCGCCTGGCAGTCGGTCGCGCTGCGGAAGTACATGCACGACCACGGCTCGACGCGCGAGGACATGGCCGCGTTCGTCGTGCAGAACCGCGAGAACACGCAGCTCAACCCCAAGGCCTACTGGCACGGAACGCCCCTGACCGTGCAGGACTACCTGGACGCCCCGATGGTGGCCGACCCCTTCTGCCTGTACGACTGCGACATTCCCGTGGACGGCTGCGTGGCGGTCGTGCTGGCGAGCGCGGAGCGCGCCCGCGACCTCCGGCAGCCGCCCGCCTACATCACCGGTCACGCGCAGACGACGTGGCCGACGCGGGGCGGCTTCACCGACTCCGAGAACATGTGGGAGGGCGGCGCCGCGATGGGGGAGAAGCTGTGGGCCTCGGCGGGGCTGGGGCCCGACGACATCGACGCGGCCATGCTCTACGACGGCTTCAGCATCTTCCTCTACGTCTGGCTGGAGGCGCTGGGCTTCGTGGGGCGGGGGGAGGCGGCGAGCTACATCGCCTCCGGGGCGACGGCGCTCGACGGCGAGCTTCCCCTGAACACGTCGGGCTGCTCGCTGGGCGAGGGGCGGCTGCACGGCATGGCGCAGATCGCGGAGGCGGTGCTGCAGGTCACGGGCCGGGCCGGCGAACGGCAGGTCGAGGGGGTCGCCCACACCGTCGCGACGGTAGGGGCGGGTTCGCTCGCGAGCGGCGGACTCATCTTCAGCAGGGAGGCACGGACATGAAGTTCGGCACGGTCATCCACGGCATCCGGGGGGAGGCGCTCATCGCGGCGGCGCGGAAGGCGGAGGAGCTCGGCTTCGAGTCGCTCTGGCGGCCCGACCACCTCATCTTCCCGACGGACATGCCCTCGACCTACCCCTACTCGGAGGACGGGCAGGCGCCGCTCGACCCGCACTGGCCCTTCATGGACGGGCTCACGGTGTTCACCTACATCGCCTCGCACACCACGGCCATCAAGTTCGGGACGGCGGTCTACATCCTGCCCCTGCGCGATCCGGTGTCGACGGCGAAGACCGTCGCCGACCTGGACTACCTGACGCGGGGCCGCGTGCTCTTCGGGGTGGGCGCGGGCTGGCTGGAGGAGGAGTTCGACATGGTCGGGCTCGACTTCCACACGCGCGGGGCGCGCATGGACGAGTGCATCGGCGTCCTGCGGGCGCTCTGGACGGAAGAGGAGCCAGAGTTCCACGGCGAGCACTACGACCTCGGCCCTGCCGCGTTCGCGCCGAAGCCGTTCCAGAAGCCGCACCCGCCCATCCTCGTGGGGGGCGAGACGCCCGCCGCCCTGCGCCGCGCCGCCCGCCTCGGCGACGGCTGGTACGCCCTGCGCCACACGCCCGAGAGCGCCCGCGAGCACATCGCGAAGCTGACGGAACTGCGCGAACGGTACGGCCGCGCGGACGAGCCCTTCGACGTGACCGTGGGAGGCTCCCCCTCGATCACGCGCGCCGAGGTGGAGGCGCTGGAGGAGGCGGGGGTGAACCGCATCGTCACGACCCTCTGGCGCTCCTCCCGCGACGCCATCCCGGCCCTCGAAGCGTTCGCGGAGCGGTTGCTCTAGAAGGGCAGGAACGGAGCGAAGCGAGGCTCGTGCTACACTTCCCCGAGCGCCAGACAGCGTCCCCACGATGAAGATCTTCGACGTTCACATCCACTTCCCGCGCGACTGGGAGAAGCCCGACGCAGACCCGGCGCCCCTGATCGAGCGCCTCGCCGAGGTCGCGACCGCGGCCGGCATTACGAAGGCCTGCGTGCTCACGGGCGGGCGGTTCGGGCCGAGCTACGAGCGCGGCCTCGAGATCCTGCAGCAGTACCCGGACCTGTTCGTGCCGGTGGCCATGATCGACCCCGAGGTGATCGGGCGCGACGAGGTCGAGGAGTTGCACGCGATGGGCTACCGGGGCCTGAAGCTGATCGGCGTGGCGCGGCGCTACGACGAGGCCGACTACCTGCCGACGTACGCGGCGGCCGAGCGGCTGGGAATGCCGGTCCTGTACCACCTGGGCGTCATCGGCGGTGGCATCGACTACTCGGTCACGCACCAGCGGCGCGATCCCCAGGCAGCGGCGATGTACCGCCGCATGCAGGAGATGCGCGGACGCATGCCCATGCGAGACGTCTCCGCCGAGCGGATGTCGCCGGTGCACCTGGACACGATCGCGCAGCGTTTCCCTGACCTGCGCATCATCGGCGCGCACCTCGGGAACCAGGGGAACTACGAGTTCGCCACCTCCGTGGCGCGCTGGCGCCCGAACGTCGCCCTCGACATGAGCGGCGGCGAGACGATCGAGCGGCACGCGGTCGAGCTGAATCTGATCGGCGGCGAGATCGGCGTCGAGAAGCTCGTGTTCGGCTCGGACTGCGGCATGGACGACATCCGCGAGCACATCGACCGCTTCGAGGCGATCTACGACAAGCTCCAGCTCTCGGAATCGGACCGCGAGCGCCTCTGGTGGCGGAACGCGGCGGAGATCTACGGGTTCGAGGAACCCACCCTCGCGGAGGAGTAGGCGCTGGAAGCGGAAGCCCCGGCCGAACGACCCATCCCCGCCCTGAGCGCGACGGGCCGCGCCGTGGTGCTGGGGGCGCTCGCGATGGCGGGGCTCGCCGCCTACCTCAACTTCCGGCCCGAGCAGCACTGGATCCTGGCGCTCACGGCGCTCATCGCGGCAGTGGGCGTCGAGAGCGCGGTGCGCTCCCACCCCGACTGGCGGGGCAGCCCCTTCGGCTCGCTGAGCTACGCGCTCCTCCCCGTGCTGGGCGTCATCGGGGCGGGGCTGTTCATCGACGAAGCGGTGAGCGGCTACGGGCGGCTGGCGGCGGGGCTGGCGGCGGGCGCGGCGACCGGCCTGCTGCTGTACGCGGAGTACCACTCCGTTTCCCCGGCGAGGGGGCTGTTCGGGCCGATGCGGCTCGTGCTGGCGGTGGTCACCTACCTGGTGGCGCTGGCGCTCTTCACGGTGTTCTTCACGCGGGACCTGAACCTGCCCGCCTCCGCGGCGGCGGTCGGGGCGATCAGCTTCGCGCTGGCGCTCGACCTGTTGCGGGAGAGCCGCGGGCGGGGCGCATCCTCGCTGCTGGCGGCGCTGGCGATCGGCGTCTCTCTGGCGGAGCTGCGCATCGCCCTCTACTACTTCCCCCTCGACGACCTGCTGACGGGCGCGCTCATGATCATCGGCTTTTATGTCGCGACCGGACTGGTCCACCACCTGCTCGACGACGACCTGACGCCCTCGACGGTGGCCGAGTACCTGGTCGTCTCCGGGGTGAGCGCGGCGGTCGTCGTGATCGCGCGGCAGTACCTGTAGGCATGGCGACCCTGCGCATCTGCTCCTGGAACGTGAACGGCCTGCGCGCCGCCCTGCGGACGGGCGCGTTCCAGGCGTGGCTCGAGGAGACCGCGCCCGATATCGCGGGCCTGCAGGAGGTGAAGGCCCGACCCGAGCAGGTCGACGAGCACCCCTGGCTCGACGCGGGCTACGAGGCGACCTGGCATTCCGGCGAGGAGGCGGGCTACAGCGGCGCCCTGCTGCTGACGAAGCGCCCCGCGACGGACCTGCGGCTCGGGCTTGAGACGCCCGAGTTCGAGCGCGAGGGACGCGTCATCGAGGCGGACTTCGGGGACTTCGTGCTGCTCACCTCGTACTTCCCCAACGCCGGGCGGAAACTCGCGCGGCTCGACTTCAAGCTGGCCTACTACGAGGCGTTCCTCGAGCGGATCGTGGCCCTGCGGGACGAGGGCCGGAGCGTCGTCTTCATGGGCGACCTGAACGTCGCCCACCGCGAGATCGACGTGGCCCGCCCGAACGAGAAGGAGACGGGCTTCCTGCCGGTCGAGCGCGCATGGCTCGACCGCGTCATCGAGAGCGGCTTCGTGGACACCTTCCGGGCGCTGCATCCCGACCGGGCGGATGCGTACAGCTACTGGGACCCGTGGCGAAAGCGGCGCGAGCGGAACATCGGCTGGCGCATCGACTACGTGTTCGTGAGCGAGGACCTGGCGCCGTCGGTGCGCGACGCCTTCATCGAGCACGAGGCGCTCGGCTCCGACCACTGCCCGGTCGGCATCGACCTCGACCTCTAGCCGGGGGAAGCGCGAGGGGCGGAGCGGACGCGGACGAGGGTCTCGCGCACGAGCAGGAGCATGATCGCCCCGCCGGCGAGCCCGATGCCCCCGGTGACGGCAGCGGCTACTCCAAGCGTGAAGGCGGCTTCCAGGACACCCACCACGGGCGGCGCGGCGACGGCGCCCACATCGCCCACGAGGCGCCAGAGGCCGAGGAACTCGCCCGCCGCGTCGGCAGGGGCGAGGTCCGCGCCGAGGGTCATGACGGCGCCGCTTCCGAGGCCGTTGCCGAAGCCGGACAGCAGCCCCACGAGGAGGAACGAGACGAAGCCTCCCGTGAGGGGCATAAGCAGGAGGCTGGCGGACAGCACGAGGAGGCTCGGGACGATCGCCCACTTCCGGCCCCAGCGGTCCATCACGGCGCCCACGGGATAGAACATGACCATGTCGATGGCGGAGGCGAGGCCGAACACGAGCCCAATCTCGAAGGGGTCGAGGTCGAGGGCTTCCCTGCCCCAGACGGGGATGAGGAACTGGCGCCCGTGGCGGATGAGGACGAGGGCGATCGCGACCGAGCCCGCGACGATGAGGCTGCGGCGTTCCGCCAGGGCGACGCTCTGCAGGCTGACGGGCTCGCGCTCGGGCGTGCCGGCGTCGCCGGCGCGGGCGGCGGGGAGGCGCGTCGCGACGAGCAGCGCGGCCACCCCGACGACCACGGCCTGCGCGAAGAAGACGGTCTCGAGCCCGCCGAAGTGCCCGAGCGCGCCCCCGATGATCGGCCCGGCGAAGAACCCCACGCGCGTCACCCCTCCGACGAGGGAGAGCGCGCGCCCGCGGTACTCGATGGGCACGGTCTCGGTCATGTAGGCGAGCCGCGAGACGTGCCAGAGGGCAAAGGCGACGCCGTTCAGCAGGGTGAAGAGGCCGAGGAGGGCGGGGCCGCTGCTGAAGCCCATGGCGGCTGCGGTCACTGCCGTCAGCAGGACTCCGGTGGTCATCGTGACGCGCCCACCGAGGCGGCTGGTGAGGAGGCCGGAGGGGACGTCGCCGATCATCGAGCCGGCGCCGCGAGCGGCGAAGATGAGGCCGCTGAGGAAGACGCTCGCCCCGAGCTCGTCGGCGAACTGGGGGATGGCCGGGATGATCATCCACTGGCCGATGCCGAAGAAGAGGGCGGGCAGGTAGATGCCGCCGATCAGCGAACGCAGGTCGAACGGCTGCGCCTGACCGGGGATGACGCGCATTGGGGAAGCCTACGCGGCCCGCCCCCGACCCGGCGCGAGGCTACGAGGGCGATCGTGTACGCTTCAAAGGCCTTGTCGGGGCGTGGCGCAGCCTGGTAGCGCACTTGACTGGGGGTCAAGAGGTCATCGGTTCAAATCCGGTCGCCCCGACCAGCAAAACCCCATACGCCGTATAGCGATTTCCCCAAGGCCCGCGTCTTCGGAACCGGCGGGAAGTTATCCACTACGAGCCACTAGACGACGTGCTCCCATAGGTGAAGCGGGAGCCGTCCTTTATCCGGGAATAGAGCTCCTTCGTGAGATACCTCTTATTCGTCGCGCTGCTCGCCGTTGTGGTCGTGGGCGGCGCCGTCGCGTGCGAGGCAGAGGAAGGGGCGCGTCCTGCGGCAGAGACGCCGGCCGCCACGACACCCCCGGAGCCACAGGCTCCCGAGCCGGCGACTCGCACCCCGACGCCGGTCGCAACCCGCAGGCCCGCCCCTACCCCGTCGCCAGCGGCAGCGGAAGCGGAAGGGACAACTACCTACGTCGTGAAGGCGGGCGACGTGTGCTGGCGCATCGCGCAAGAGCTCGGCGTCTCCACGGCGCGGTTGCTGGAGGCCAACCCCCGGATCGACGCGAACTGCGGCAATCTCAAGGTCGGCTGGGAGCTCGTGGTCCCCGCTGGCGGCGCAGCCGTGTCCGGCTCGGAGTCCTCGGCCACGACCGGCGCCGCGACTCGCACGGCCGAAGCGTCGTCGGAGGAGCCCGAGTGGTGCGACGACCGGCCCTCCTGGTCGGGTCCGGCACGCGACCTGCTGGACGGGGCGAGGGGCTTCTACAGCCTCGATCCGCTGGACGGCGAGGGTCACCGGGACCACGTGCTTCCCTGGTCCGTGCTCTGCGAGCTTGTCGACAGCCCGGGGGCGGCGCGCGACGCCTACAGCGACCTCCGCAACCTCGTTCCCACGGTGGCCGGCTTCAACCTCGCCAAGTCGGACGACCTCGCCCACGAGTGGCTTCCCCGGTGGCGGTCGCGCGACGCCGAGGGCTACGACGCAAACAGGTGCGAGTACGCGAACCGCTACTGGGACACGGCCAACCGCTACGGGCACGTCCTCAGTTCCCCGGAGACGCGCGCGCTCAGCGAGGCGTGCTCGACGAGCGACACCTCCGGTCCCGCATCCGACCCCACGCCCACGCAGGCCTCCGCACAGACGGGGCGCACCTACCGGTCGTGCGCGGCGGCGGAAGCGGCCGGCGAGACGCGCCGGCAGGGCTGCAGTCGGGGCGAGTGCCCCGGCGGGGGCCGGGGCTTCCCGGCGGAGATGGTCCCGAGCGCCCGCGACGGGGACAGCGACGGGGTCGTCTGCGAGGAGTAGCGCCTTGCGGCGAGCCGGTCCTCGGCCGCGAGTTGGCTCAGGCGGTGGCAGACTCGTAACGCTCGACCTTGATGAGGTCCTCATGCTTGCGAGCCTGGGCGAGGTCGTAGGCTGCCTGGAGGCGAAGCCAGAACTCGGCATTCGACCAGCCAACCTTCTCGAGGCGGATGGCCATCTCCGGGGAGATGGCGGCGTGCCCGTTCAGGACACGCGAGAGGGTGTGCCTGGCCACACCAAGCAACTGGGCGGCCTCGGTCACGCTCAGGCCAAGTGGCTCCAGGCAGTTCAGCTTGATACCAAGGCCGGGGTGGGGTGGGTTCTTCATCGGCATCTATCGCCCCCTACTAGTGATAGTCGACCAGATCGATGTCGTACACATTGCCATCTTCAATACGAAAGATGATTCGCCAATTTCCAGAAATGGAAATGCTCCAGAACTGCTTCAAGTCGCCTTTCAGGGGATGGAGACGGTATCCAGGGAGAGCGAGATCGGAAGGAACTCTAGCGGAATCAAGGTGCCCCAAAACAACGCCAATGCGTCCCACCTGATCAGCTCGCACCCTGCTGGCATCCCCACGCTCGTACAGCCGCCGCAGTCCTCGGTGACGGAACGAGCGAATCACAGCGTAGTGTACCGCGTACCGGTACAGCTAGCAAGGAGCTACAGCCCCAGCGACTCCGCCAGGCCCTCGACGTAGGCGACGACGTCGTCGCGGACGGCGGCGGGGTTGTCGGTGGGGAGCATGAGGTGGCGGGGCATGGGCGCGAGGCGGTGGACGCCGGCCTCGGCGAAGCGCTCGACGGCTTCGCGGTCGAGGCGGCCGCGGGGCGTGATCGTGATCTCCAGGGGACCGAGGTGGTCGGGGCGCTCGACCTTCTCGGCGGTCTCGTCGAGGGCCTGGATGGCGGCGGCCGCGCCCTCGACATCCATCATGAAGCCGTACCAGCCGTCGCCTTGCGTGATGGTGCGCCGGTGTGCGGCGTCGGAGTAGCCGCCGATGACGATGGGCGGATGGGGCTGCTGGACGGGGAGGGGACGGGACTGGATGCCGGAGAACGAGGTGAAGCGGCCTTCGAAAGCGGGCTGCTCCTGCGTCCAGAGGGCGCGGATGACCTCGATGTGCTCCGACCCGCGGGCGCCGCGCTCGCGGAAGGGGACGCCGAGCGCGTCGAACTCGCCTTCGACGGAGCCGACGCCTATGCCGAGGATGAGGCGCCCGCCGGAGAGCACGTCGATGCCGGCGAGCTCCTTGGCGAGGACGACGGGGTTGCGCTGGGGGAGCAGGAGGATGCCGCTCGCGAGCCGGACCCGCTCGGTCGCGCCGGCAAGGAAGGCGAGCGTCGCGACCGTGTCGGCGATGGGCGTGTCGGGGACGAGGGGGGAAGGGGGCTGCTGGGGGTCGACGAAGACGACGTGCTCGCCGGTCCAGAGGGACTCGAAGTTCGCCGCCTCGGCCGTGCGGGCGACACGGAGCATGGCCTCGCGGTCGGCGAGCACTCCCAGGTTGATGCCGTAGAGCCCGATCTTCATCGCCTGCCTCCCGTGCGTGCGTCCGGCGGGATGATACGCGCCCGATCGTCTCCGGCAGGCCTGGACAACAGGCAGTCCTCAGCTTGGAGCGGGGTCGGCGGCGGCGCTATCCTTGTCCTGCGACACCGCACGTGAGGAGGCCGCGATGACTGCCCGCCACTCCGCCGAAGAGACGGCCCGTCTGGGGAAGGAGATCTACGAGCGCGACGTCCGCCGGCAGGTTGAAGCAGACCACCAGGGTGAGGTGATCGCCATCGATGTCGACAGCGGAAGCTATTCCCTCGGCGAGAACGCCATTGCCGCATCCGAGAGCCTGCGGGACCGGCACCCGGACGCCCGGGTCTGGCTGATGCGGATTGGACACCGGGCGCTCTACCACTTCGGGGGCAGTTCCCTGCGGAGCGCCGGGTGATCGAGGGCTTCGTGAACGCGAACCTCGAAGCCGTCGTGACCCTTCCCGTGCGCGGCCCCGCAGGCCGGACGCAGGAAGTAGCGGCGGCGATTGACACCGGCTTCAACGGCTACCTGACACTGCCGCCTCTGCTGGCAGCCGAACTGGGGTTGCCTGTAGTGGGCGATGGCGAGGCCGTCCTGGCCGACGGCAGCGAGGCTGCCTTCGACGTGTGCGGCGCGACGGTGCTCTGGGACGGCGAGGCGAGATACGTGGAGGTCGGGGCGGTTGGCGTGGGCGCGCTCGGCGGCATGCGCTTGCTCGACGGCCACAGCCTGTACATGGAGGTTGAGGACGGCGGCCGCGTCATCATCGAGCGGCGCTGAGCCGAACAGGGGCGGTGACGGACCGCTGACTCCGGCGGGATGATACGCGCCCGATCGTCTCCGGCAGGTAGACTCGCGGCGGCGACCAGCCGTGCCAGGAGGCCCCATGCCCGACCGTGAACCCCTCGACGTGCTCGATGCGATCCACACGACGCGCGCGCAGCGCTTCCTGAAGCCCGACCCGATTCCCGAGGACGTGCTCTGGCAGATTCTCGACGCCGCCGTCCGCGGCCCGACCGGCGGCAACCAGCAGGGCTGGGGCTGGGTCGTGATCCGCGACCAGGCGACGAAAGACGCCATCGCGAAGGTCTACTCGGAGCGCATCCTCGCGGCCTACGGGTACGAGCGCGTGAGCGACGAGGACCTGGGAACGGCGCGCATCACGCGGGGCGCGATCGAGGAGGGCGAGATCGGGATCGACCAGCGCAACCGGCGGGGGGTGGTGCACCTGGCCGAGCACTACGCCGAGGCGCCGGTGCTCGTCGCGCCCGTGATGCGGATGGCGGCCCGCATGGACGACAACACCCGCCGCTCGGGGGCCGGACTGGGCGGCTCCATCTACGGCGCGGTGCAGAACCTGATGCTGGCCGCGCGCGCGTTCGATATCGGCACCGTCATGACCTGGACCCTGGACGAGAGCCCGCTCTTCCGCGACCTGCTGGGGCTGCCCGACGACGCGTTCGTCATGTGCCTGATCCCGCTGGGGTACCTGGAGCGGGGCCGCTTCTCGCAGGCGCGCCGGCGGCCGCTGGGCGAGGTGGTCCACTGGGACCGCTGGGGCGAGCAGCGCGACGCGCCCGAGTCGGGCCGCTA
Source organism: Tepidiformaceae bacterium (assembly GCA_965203115.1). Classification (GTDB taxonomy): domain Bacteria; phylum Chloroflexota; class Dehalococcoidia; order Tepidiformales; family Tepidiformaceae; genus UBA2991. The sequence goes on from OZ241859.1 coordinate 2,180,370, forward strand.
GACCAGCTCGACGATCCGCGGCAGCACGTCGCCGATGCCGCCGCGCAGGATGGCGGCGGCCGCCGGGTCGTACGGCGTCTCCTGGGCGTTCAGGATGACGAGGCGGGCGCCGCCCTGGAGCGCGATCTCGGGGAGCGCCGCCACGGGATAGACCGTGAGCGAGGTGCCGATCGCGAGGAAGAGGTCGCAGGTGGCGGCGGCGAGCTGGGAGCGCTCGAGGTCCTCGGCGATGAGCGCCTGTCCGAAGGAGATGGTCGCGGACTTGATGAGGCCGCCGCAGTGCTCGCAGTGCGGGTCCTCGTCGCCGTTGCGGACGCGCTCGAGGATGACCTCGATGGGCCCGCGGTCAGCGCAGGCGAGGCAAGCGTACTCGCGCACCGTCCCGTGGATCTCGATGATGCGCTCGGCGGGGGTGCCGGCGGCGTGGTGCAGGCCGTCGATGTTCTGCGTGACGAGCGTGTCGAGCCTCCCCTTCCCTTCGAGCGCGGTGAGGGCGTAGTGGCCCGCGTTCGGCTCGGCGTTGTGCATGGGGCTCTCGGCGCGGTTCGCCCAGGAACGGACGCGGTGGTCGCGGTCGGCGACGTAGTGCTGGATGGTGGCGGTGCGCTCGGCGGCGGGGTTCTTCGTCCAGACGCCGTCGGGGCCGCGGAAGTCGGGGATTCCCGACTCCGTCGAGATGCCCGCGCCGGTCAGGATGGCGACGGAGCGGGCCTCCCGCAGCCACGAGGCGACGGCGTCGATGTCGGGGTCGCGCATGGCGCGAGCCTACCCGAATCTGGCGCCTCCCCGCATCGCGCCGTACGCTGAGAGCCGGGCGCCCCGCGGGCGCCCTTCGAGTCGATGAGCGCCACCCGCAATCTCGCCTTCATCACCTGCGCCGTCACCGTGATCCTGGTCGGGGTCGGGGTGTACGTGCGCGCGACGGGGTCGGGGCTGGGCTGCCCCGACTGGCCGACCTGCCACGGGGGCATCGTGCCGCCGCACGAGCAGGAGGCCCTGATCGAGTCGACGCACCGCTTCGTCGCCGCCCTCGTGGGCGTGCTCGTGATCGCGACGGCGGTGTTCGCCTGGCGGCACTTCCGGGGGACGCCGGCGGTGCTCTGGCCGGCGATCGCGGCCGTGCCCCTGGTCGGCATCCAGGGGGTCATCGGCGCGATCACGGTGTGGGAGGAGCTTCCCCCCGAGATCGTGGCGACCCACCTGCTGCTGGCGATGGTGATCCTGACGGTGATGGCGGCGACGGCCCTGGCGATGTTCAACGAGATCCGGGGCGGGATTCCCCCCGAACAGCGCGCCGCCGCCTGGCGCGTGGGCCGGCGGGCGATCGTGACGCTCGCGCTGTTCGCGGCGGTGGTGTGGATGGGCGGCTACCTCGGCGAGAGCGGCGGCTCGACCGCCTGCGAGGGCTGGCCGCTCTGCAACGGCGGCGTCTTCCCCGGCGCCGACGACCAGCAGATCACCCACATGGTGCACCGCTACCTGGCGGCCCTGCTGCTGGTTCCCCTCGTGTGGCTGATCGCCGCGGCCTGGCGTGAGCGCGGGACGCTGCGCTGGGGCATGCACGTCGCCCGCACGGCGGCGGCGATCTATGCGGCGCAGGTCGCGATCGGCGCGCTCAACGTGCTCTACACGTTCCCCGATGCGCTCACCGTAACGCATACCGTGCTAGCCTCCTTGCTGTGGCTCGCCCTGTCGGCAGCAGCGCTCCTGGGATACTCCGCGCGGGCGGCGTCGCGCGAGCGCGTCCCGGCGGCGCCGGCGGAGGCGCCCGCATGACCGCGCTGGGCGTGGCCCTGCGCGAATCGAGCCGCGCCTCGGCGACCGTTCGCAGCTATATCGCGATCACGAAGCCGCGCATCATCCTGCTGCTCCTGACCACGACCGTCCCCGCGATGGTGGTGGCGGAGGGGGGCTGGCCCTCGACGGCGCTCGTGATCGCGACGCTCGTGGGCGGGGCCGCCTCGGCGGCGGGGGCGAACGCGGTCAACTGCTGGTACGACCGCGATATCGACGCGCTCATGCGGCGGACGCAATCGCGCCCGCTCGTGCGAGGCGAGATCCCGCCGTTGAACGCGTTCCTCTTCGGGATCGCGCTGGGCGTGGGCTCGTTCGCGTTCCTCTGGGCGACGACGAACCTGCTGGCGGGCGTGCTGGCGTGGGCGGCGTTCCTCTTCTACGTGTTCATCTACACCGTCTGGCTGAAGCGGCGCTCCTCGCAAAACATCGTCATCGGGGGAGCGGCGGGCGCCTTCCCGCCGATGGTGGGCTGGGCGGCGGTGACGGGGGAGCTGGCCTGGGCGCCGGTGATCATGTTCGCCATCATCTTCTTCTGGACGCCGCCGCACTTCTGGGCGCTGGCCCTCCGCATCGCCCCCGACTACCGCGAGGCGAGCGTGCCCATGCTGCCGGTGGAGGCGGGCGAGGTGGTGACGCGGCGGCAGATACTGGCGTACTCGGTCCTGCTCCTGCCGCTCACGCTGTCGCTGCTCCTGACGGGCGAGGTCGGCTGGCTCTACGGCGCGGTCGCGGGGGGGGCGGGCCTGGGATTCGTCGCGATCGCGTTCGGGCTCTGGCGGTGGCCGGAACGGGTGCCGTCGATGCGGCTTTACACGTATTCGCTGGCATATCTTGCGGCGATCTTTATTGTTATGGCCGTCGACGTGGCCCTGCTCAGGTAGTCTATGCGCATCGCGCCCGACGACGCCGCTGGCAGTCGAATTCCGTACAGGAGCGGATACCGGATGAACAGAATGAAGCCCTGGATTCTCGCCGCCGCGGTTGCGGCGTTCGCGCTCTCCTTCGTCGCCGTCGCCGTGGCGCAGCCGAATCCCCCCTCGGTGTTCCAAGGCACCGTGACGAGCCCCGATGGACCGGTGGAGGTCGGACTCAGCGTGGAGGCCTATGTCGGCGATACGGACTGCACCAACAATCCAACAGAAACCTTCACGCGGTCCGGGGCGACCTGGTACTTCGTGACCGTCCACAAGGCCAGCTCGAAACCGGGCTGCGACGGCGACATCCGCTTCGAGATCGGGGGACGGGCCGCGACGCAGACGGCACAGCACGGTGGAGGTGGCCCTGTAAGGCTGAACCTGACGCTGGCGCCGGAGGCGCCGGAGTCGGTGAACGTTGACGTGACCGTGTGGCGCTCCGTGCGAACGGGGAGCATCTTCGTGAGCACGCGCCCCGAGGGAGCGGGCTGGACCACCCACAACACGCCGGTCGACCTCTCGGCGCTGAGCAGCAGCGGGAACTTCTACCAGGGCAGCCCGATTCCCATCACCGTCAACCTCGGAGGCGGTACGACCGTCAACATCGACGTCACGGTGTGGCGCTCCGTGCGGACGGACAGCATCTTCGTGAGCACGCGTCCCCAGGGCGCGGGCTGGACCACCCACAACACGCCTGTCGACCTGTCGGCGCTGAGCAGCAGCGGGAACTTCTACCAGGGCAGCCCCGTATCAGTGGAGGTTGACCTGGAGTAGCGGTCGCGCCAGACCAGCGAGCGGGCATTGAAGGAGCCAGGGCGAATGCCCTGGCTCCTCGCTCGTGAGGCGCCGGCGCTGCTGGCTGCCTGCATCCCCTTAGGCTAGGCTTGGTTCAAGGGCAATCGATGCAGGTGAACATGCACGAGGCGAAGTCGCAGCTCTCCCGGCTGGGGGAGCTTGCCTGGCAGGGCGAGGAGGTCGTCATCACGAAGGCGGGAAAGCCGTACCTCGCCCTCTCCCCCTACCGCACCCCCACCGGCAAGCGGAAGTTCGGACAGTGGAAGGGCAAGGTTTGGATCGCGCCCGACTTCGACGAGACCGATCCCGACATCATCGAAGCCTTCGAGGGCAAGTACTCCACGTCCGAGGACCGGTTCGGGGAGACGCAGGCGTGATCCACACGCCGGCGGCCAGGCGCTGAACGCGGCCACGCGCGCCGGGGGATAATGCCCGCGTGAGCCCGAACCAGCACGTTGAGGTCGCGATCGTGGGCGGGGGCGTCATCGGCGTGGCGATCGCCTACTTCCTCGCCCAGCGCGGCCTCGAAGCGCTCGTGATCGAGGGCACGGAGGTCGCCTGGGGGGCGAGCGGAAAGTCGGCGGGCCTGCTCTCGCCCGGCCTGCCCCACGACGACGACCGGACCGGCGCCCTCCCCCCAATGATCGCGAGGAGCGTGGCGCTCCACGGGACGGTGGCGGATCTGCTGGACGGCCCCGCGACCTACGACTACACGCCCTACACGACCTGCCTCGTCGCCCAGGACGAGGACGAGGCCGCCGACCTGCACGAGCGGGCGGCCCACCTGAGCGCCGAGCCGGTCCCGCACGCGGAGATCGCGGAGCGCTGCCCGTGGCTCGACCGGCCGGTCGCGGGCGCGCTCGCGCAGCCCACGGCGCAGATCGACTCGGCGAAGTTCACGGCGCGCCTGCTCGAGAGCGCGCAGAGCATGGGCGCCTCGCTGCGCACGGGGAGGGCGGTGGGGCTCGTGGGCGGCCCCGACTACGTCGACGGCGTGGAGCTGGAGGACGGCATCGTGACGGCGGAGGCCACGGTCCTCGCGATGGGACCGTGGTCGCTGCGGGCGGGCGCCTGGCTCGACCTGCCCGTGCCCGTGCGGCCCCTGAAGGGCCAGATCGTCCACCTCGAACCGGCGGCCGAGCCGCCGCCGGGGGGCTTTTCCGACATGCACGGGCACTACGTCGTGACGCGCCCCACGGGTCTCGTCCACGTGGGGGCGACCGAGGAGGAGGAGGGGTTCGACATGGAGCCCACCGAGGCGGCGCGCGAGGAGATCCTGTCGACGCTGGCGCGGCTCACGTCCCGGCTCGGGGAGATGCAGGTCGTGAACCAGACGGCCTGCCTGCGGCCGGTCTCGGGCGATGGGCTGCCGCTTCTCGGGGCGGCGCCGGGGAGGCGCGGGGCGTACATCGCCACGGGGCACGGGCGCAAGGGCGTCATCCTCTCGCTGGCGACGGGCGAGGCGATGGCGGAGCTGATCGCGGAAGGGACCAGCAGCGAGATCGACCTGGCGCCCTTCGACCCGGCCCGCTTCGGAGCGGACCGATAGCAGGGCGCGCGGACCTCTCCTGGGCGAGCGTGCTCGCCTGGCGCATGGAGCGGCAGCACCTGGTCTCGCGCCGCCCCCGCGAGGAGCTGGAGGCGGTGGCCGGCGCGATCGGGGGGCTGCACGCACAGGTGCTCTCGGCCGCCGAGCTGGCGGCCTGGGCGCGCATCGAGGGGCTCCGTCCCGGCGAGCTGGCGGAGGAGGTCTGGGAGCGCCGCCGCCTGGTGAAGCTGTGGGCGATGCGGGGCACGCTGCACCTGCTGCCGGCATCCGAGTACGGCCTCTGGCAGGCCGCGCTCGACACGTACGACCACTACCGGAAGGGCGCCTGGCTGCGGGGCTTCGGGATCAGCCGCGAGGAGCTCGACGTGCTGCTCGCGACCGTGCGGGAGGCGCTGGGCGGCGAGGGGCTGACGCGCGACGAGCTCGCGGAGGCCGTGGCGGAGGCGTCGGGGTCGCCCGCGCTCGGCGAGAAGCTGAGCGACAGCTGGGGCGCCTACCTGAAGCCCGCCTCGTTCCAGGGAAGCCTCTGCTTCGGGCCGAACCGCGGGCGCAACGTGACCTTCGTCAGTCCGGCGGCGTGGCTCTCGGCGGAACCGGGGCCCGCGCCGGAGGAGGCGCTGGCGGAGGTGACCCGCCGCTACCTGGCCGCCTACGGACCGGCGACGGCCGCCGAGTACTCGCGCTGGTGGGGTCCGCGCCGCCCCGCGCAGGCGACGCGTTATCTCCGCGCCCTCGGGGACGAGGCGGCGGAGGTCGATATCGAGGGCGAGCCCCACTGGGCGCTCGCCGCCCGGGTTCCGGAGATCGCGAGTGCGGCGCCTTCGGGCGCGGTCCGCCTCCTGCCGGCCTTCGACCCGTACGTGATCGCCTCGGCGCGCGACGTTCCCGCGATCCTGGCGCCGGAGCACAAGGCGCGGGTCCACCGGTCGGGGGGCTGGATCTCGCCCGTGCTGCTCGTCGACGGACGGATCGAGGGGGTGTGGTCGCACGAGCGGTCGCGAGGGCGGCTGGTGGTGCGCGTCGAGCCGTTCGGGGAGCTTCCGGACGGGGTGCGTCAGGGGGCGGGGGCGGAAGCGGAGCGGCTCGCCGCCTTCTTCGGGGACGCGCTCGCGCTGGAGTTGGGTAGCTGACCGCCCACCCCTCATCGCACAGTGCCGGTTCGATTCACAAGCCGGAAGGGTGGTAGACACGCAGAAGCCCGCCGAAGCGGGCTTCGCACCCAGACCACCAGAAGCGGCTGGGGGGGTACCGAAATTCTGGCGGTCGGTCCTACGCGATGTCAATAGTGCACGGTTGCACAATGACGCGGACCCGCGCGGCCTAGCCCTCGCCGTCCTCCGGCTTCACGATGCCGCGCGTCCAGAAGGGGTCGAGCGCCTTCAACACCTCGCGCTCCTCCTCGCCCGACATGCGCTCGGGGTCGGGTTCGTCGCTGCGCTTCTCCTTGCCGGGCAGGGTGGGAGCGGCGCCGGTGTCCTCCGGCCCCCAGCGCACCTTCGCCGCCTCGCGGGCGAGTCGCGCAAGCTCCTTCACGGAATCCGGTTCGGCCACGGCCTTCCTCGCTGGGCTACTTCGCCTTCTCGAAGCTGAGATGGAGGTCCCACAGGCCCAGCATGATGCCGGGCTGGTGGCGGAAGTCGTTCTTGCCGGGGGTGAAGGAGAGGCTGTCGAGCCGCTCGAAGAGCCGCTCCCAGGCGATGTTCTGCTCGAGGCGCGAGATGCCGGCCCCGGGGCAGACGCGGATGCCCTGCGAGAACGTCATGTGACGGCCCGTGTTCGGCCGCGAGAGGTCGACGTCGGCGGGGCAGGGGAACTCCTCGGCGTCGTGGTTCGCGGCGCCGTAGCGGAGGTGCAGGATCGAGCCCTTCGGGATCTTGACGCCGCGCATCTCGACGTCCTTCGCCGCCATGCGGGTGGAGAGGCCCTGGGTGGGCGCCTGGATGCGCATGCCCTCCTCGACGAAGAAGCGGATCCTCGAGCGGTCGGCCTTGATGGTGTTCCAGAGCTCGGGATCGCGACCGAGAAGCTCGGCCTCGGCGGCGATGGCGTACTGGGTCGTCTCCAGGCCGCCGATGTGCATCCCGAAGACGACGCCGACGACCTCGGAGTCGGTGAGCTTGCGGCCCATGTACTCGACCTGCGTCAGGAACGAGGTCATGTCGTCCTGCGGGTCCTGGCGCTTCTTCGTGACGTGGCTCTGGACGTACTGCATGAAGTCGCCGAGGTCGCGCGCGTTGTCCGCCTCTTCCTCGTCGCTCATGAGGTTGCGGTGGCCCTTGCCGTAGACGAAGCGGCGGACCTGCGCCTGGCCCCAGATGCGGAGCTGGGGCATGTCCTCGAAGGGGAAGCCGAGGATGGTCGTCATCACCATCTGCGGGAGGGGCGCGGCGAAGTCCTCGACGAAGTCGATCTCGGCGGGGTCGTTGTCGATCCAGTTGTCGATCAGCTCGTCGACAAAGCGGGTGACCATGGGGCGGTGCCGGGGAGCGCCGGTCGCGCCGACCCAGGGGTCGGTGAGCTGGATGCGGTGCTGCTTGTGCAGCTCCATGTTGGGGCGGAGGGTGTTGCGCGCCATCGCGTCGAGCAGGACGGAGTGGTCGTCCTCCTCCTTGACCTCGAGGCCGGCTCCGCCGTAGGAGGGCTGGGGGAACAGGTACGGATCGCGAATGATCATCGCGATGTCCTCGTACTTGGTGATGATGAAGCCGTCGGTGTCGGGAGTGGTTCCCTCGCCCGGGATGCGCATGACGGGCGCTTCCTCGTGGAGGATCTTGTAGGAGTCGAACCAGTGCTCCTGCTGGCCGGCCTTGAAGAGGTCGATGTCGTCCAGCTTCACCGGACACTCGGCGACGGCGTCGATCATGTCCTGGTACATCGTCTCGGTCATCAGGTTCTCCCGTGCGTGGAGTCGCGCGCGCCAGCTAGCGGGGCGCGGCCTCGCGTCTGGCGCTAAGCATACCGCGCCGGTGGGGATTGGGGGATGCGGCGAGGCCCACCGGGGAGGTGGGCCTCGCAAGGGTCGGAACGGGGTTGCGCGAGCTAGCTCACGCTGGCGGCGGGCTCCTGCTCGCCACGGACGAGCTTGCCCGGCCGCGCGCCGGTGTCCTCGCCATCGCGCATGACGACCTCGCCGCTGACGATGGTCGCAGTGATGCCCTCCGACTTCTGGATGAGGCGGCGGCCATCCGCGGGCAGGTCGTGTGCCAGCTCGGGGGCGCGAAGCTGCAGCCGCTCCAGGTCGATGACGTTGACATCGCCCTTCATGCCCGGGCGCAGCACGCCGCGGTCGTTCAGGCCGTAGAGACGGGCGGTATCGCTCGTCATCTTCTTGACGACGAACTCAAGATCGAGCCCCTCGCCGCGGGAGCGGTCGCGGGCCCAGTGCGTGAGCATGAAGGTGGGCATGCTCGCGTCGCAGATGACACCGCAGTGCGCGCCCGCGTCGTCGAGTCCGAGGGCGGCGCGCGGGTGCGTGAGCATCTTGCGGACGGCCTCGTAGTTGAACTCGGTGTAGTTCAGCGTGGGCGCGAAGAAGAGGCGCTTGCCGTCGTCCTCGAGCATCAGGTCGTAGAACAGGTCGTAGGGGTCGCGCCCGTCGCGCTCGGCCATGGCAGCGATGGAGTCTTCCTCGGCGGGCTCGTAGTCGAGCGGCTCGTCCAGCAGGAAGACGCGGCCCATGTTGATGAAGCCGATGTCCTGTGCGGCCGCGCCAAGCTCCTCCATGAGCCTCGCCTTGACCTCGGGCTTGCGCATCTCGGCGGCAACCTCCTCGATGGGGGTGCGGCGGAGGTGGTGGGCGTCGCCGGCGCCGAGCTTGTAGTGGCCGCTGATCTCCTGGAAGGTCGGAGCGTTCACCCACGGGTGGTTCGTCTGCAGACCGAGCAGGACGCCCGGGGCGCGCGCCGTGACCTGAGGGTAGAGGTCGGCGCCCTCGGCGGCGGCTTCCTCGGAGAGGTCGAACATGCGCTTCCAGTGATCGGGCTCGGCGTCGAGCTGGACGAGGGCGAAGGTGATGGGGCGGCCGGTGGCGGCGGAGACCCGCCGCATCCAGGCGACCTCGCGGTCGGGGAGGTTCATGTCGTCGCCGGTGACGCCGGCGGGGGCAAGCTCGAAGACGCCGGTGCCGGCCTCGGCGAGGGCCTCGCCGAAGGCCAGCATCTCGTCCTCCTCGGCGAAGGTGCCGGGCACGTTCACGCCGTCGATGGCGCGGTGGACGATGGTGCGGGAGGTGGACACGCCGAGCGCGCCGGCCTCGATGCCCTCGCGCACGAGCTGCTTCATCTCGTGGATGTCCTCGGGGTTGGCGGGCTCGTTCTTCGCCCCGCGCTCGCCCATGACGTAGGCGCGCACCGCGCCGTGCGGCACCTGCGTGCCGACATCGAGCGCCTTGGGGAGCGTATCGAGGTAGTCGAGGTACTCGGGGAAGGTCTCCCAGTTCCACTGCATACCCGCGGAGAGGGCGGTGCCGGGGATGTCCTCGACGCCCTCCATGAGGCCGATGAGCCACTCGTGGCGGTTGGGGGCGGCAGGGGCGAAACCGACGCCGCAGTTCCCCATGACGACCGTCGTGACGCCGTGCCAGCAGGAAGGCGTGAGCAGCGGGTCCCAGGTGATCTGGCCGTCGAAGTGGGTGTGGATGTCGACGAAGCCGGGCGTGACGATCTGCCCCGCCGCGTCGAAGGTCTCGCGGCCCTCGGCCTCGATGCGGCCGATGGCGGATATCCTGCCGTCGTCGATGGCGATATCGCCCTGGAAGGGAGCCTCTCCCGTCCCGTCGACAATGGTGCCGTTACGAATAACCAGGTCGTGCATGGAGCGCCTCCAGAGGCGGGCACAGACGCTTCGAGGCGTCATGCGCCCTATTGCGGCTAACGGTACTGAATGGGGGATGGCCCTACAAGGACTTCGGGCCGCGATATACTGCTTGCATGGTCACACGGACGCAGGAGCACAACGAGACAGGCCGCGAGTTCCTGGCGCGGGCGCGCGCGTACCTCGCGGAAGACGACCTGCTGCAGGCCTCGGAGAAGGGCTGGGGCGCCGCCGCGCGCATGGTGAAGGCCGCCGCCGAGCAGCGCGGCTGGTCCCACAACGGCCACCGCGACCTCTACTCGGCAATCAACCGCCTGGCCGCGGAGACCGATGACCTGCGCCTGCGAACGCTCTTCGACTCCGCGAGCGCTCTTCACGCCAACTTCTACGAAGGCTGGATGCCCGGCGAGATGGTCGCCGCGAGTCTCGACCAGGTGGCCGAGCTGGTCGAGAAGCTGGACGCGCTCACCGGCGTCGCTCCCGAGTAGGCCGCCCGCGTGATCCGCTTCGCCTCAGCGCGAGAGCGCTGGCTGTGGCTGTGGGCGCTGGCCACGGTGGCGGCGATCGGCTCCTCGCTCTGGGTCGGCGGGGCGCTGTCCGAGGCGCTGCGCGACGTTCCCGCAGTGGAGGAAGCGCTCAGTATCGGGCTCTTCCTGTTCGGGATGCTCCTCGTCGGCGCGACCACCGTGGTGCTGGGGGTGTGGTCGCGGCCGGGAATCGCCGTGGCAGCGGGTATCGCAGCCGTCTACCTGCTGGTGTTCCTTCGCGTCGGAGTCCTGGAGGAGCGCTCGCACCTCATCGAGTACGGGGTGCTGGCGGTGTTCGTGTACGCGGCCCTTGCGGAGCGGGCCGGCCAGGGCCGGCGCGTCCCCGCGCCGGCGGTGCTCGCCATCGCCGGGACGTCGGCGGTCGGCCTCCTCGACGAGTGCCTCCAACTGCTCATCCCCAGCCGCGTCTTCGACCCGTGGGACATCCTCTTCAACGTGCTCGCGGCGTCGATGGCGGTGGGCGCGAGCGTCGCGCTGGGGTGGGCGCGGCGGCGAGCGGGGCGGGGTTGAGGGGCAGGGCACATGCTTGCCTACCACACCGCCGACTTCGCCGGGCCCGGCGGTGGCGCTTGCGCGCCTTCCCTCGTTAAGCTTCCCCGTCGGCCCGGCGGCGGTGGTCGCGGGGCGTATCACCATGAACTCCAGGAGGGGTGTGATGAAGCTGGAAGGCAAGGTCGCGGCGGTTACCGGGGGAACCCGGGGCATCGGTCGGGGCATCGTGGAGGCGTTCCTCGCCGAGGGCGCGAGCGTCGTCATGAACGGTCGCAGCGAGGAGAAGGGCGCGCGCGCGCTGGAAGAGATGAACGCGGGTGACAAGGCCCACTTCATCGCCGGCGACGTGACCCAGGAGGCGACGCTTTCCGGGCTCGTCGACGGGGCGGTCGAGCGCTACGGGAAGATCGACATCCTCGTGAACAACGCGGGCGGCAGCTCGGGCTTCGCGCCGGTCGCGCAGATGGAGAACGAGCCCTGGGACCACACGATCGCGTGGAACCTCTCGTCGACGTTCTGGGGAATCAAGCACGCCTTCCGCTACATGATCCCGGCGGAGAGCGGGCGCATCATCAACATCTCCTCGCTCGAGGGGAAGCACGGCAAGCCGGGCATCGCGGCCTACGTGGCTTCGAAGCACGCGATCAACGGCCTCACGAAGAGCGCCGCCCAGGAAGTGGGCACGATGGGCATCACCGTGAACGCCATCTGCCCGGGCCTGATCGAGACCGACATCCTGCTCGACAGCGGCGCCGAGGCGGCCGCCTCGATGGGCCTGACCTACGACGAGATGGTGGAGCAGTTCTCCAGCGAGTCGGCGATCAAGCGCATGAACACCGTCGAGGAAGTCGGCGCCGTGGCCGTGCTGCTGGCGTCCGACGTCGGGTCCGGCATCACGGGCGCGCTCTGGTCGGTGGACGGCGGGACGGCCGCCTACTAGCCGGAACCGGCGCCGACCGGCAAGGCACCACATCGTCAGGAGGGAAGCGACGATGAGCGACGAGCTTCACTGTAGCTGGGACAGTCACCACGACACCGTGCACGGCAACTACACCACGGCGAACGCCGCCGAGGTGCTGCCGGGCGTGACCAAGCCGCTGGCCGCCGACATCTGGCGGGAGTGGGATTATGTCTGGAACTACGGGGTCATGCAGGAGCTCGGTACGACCGACCTGCTCGAGATCCCGAACCCGCCCGTCGCGACGACGCTGCCCTTCATCGGGGGCCGGTTCGTCATCAACTTCGGGTTGAACATGGCGTTCACGGCGCTCTACTCGGTGGGCGAGGGAAGCGACTTCCTGAAGCAGTTCCTCGAGGGCGGCGAAGAGGAGTTCACGAGCGAGGCCCACGGTGACGAGGAGCGCGCCATTGCGGCCCGCACCGCCATCACCGAGAAGTGGGAGAGCTCGGTGGAGATTCGCGACCGGAACCGCGAGATCACCAGGAAGGCGTACCAGGACTCGCTCGCGCGCGACTGGAGCGCGGCCAGCGACGCCGAACTGATCGAGGCGCTGGACGCCGGCACCGAGCTGGCGGGACGCATCTTCATCGCCCACTACTTCAACTCGGTGGGGGGCGGCGAGTACACGAGCGTCATCGGCGCCATCCTCGATGAGCACATCCCCGACCACCCGCCGGAGTGGGCGAACACGATCACGAGCGGTCTGACGGATGTCGAGAGCGCCCTCCCGGCGAAGGCGATCTGGGACCTGAGCCGCTTCATCGCGGCGCGGCCGGCGCTGGCGACGGAGTTCGCCTCGCTGACCCCGGAGGGGCTGAACGCGAACCTCGCGAGCCCGCCGAACGAGGACTGGCAGGCGTTCGCGGCCGAGTACGCCGAGTTCATCAAGGAGCTCGGGTTCCGCGGACAGAACGAGACGAACCCCTCGTACCGCACCTGGAACGAGGCGCCGAACTTCGTCCTGAGCAGCATCCAGGCCGACCTGAACGCCGACCCGGACCGTGACCCGCATGGGCTGGAGCGGAAGCAGGCCGCCGCCCGCGAGGAGGTCGAGCGCGAGATCGAGTCGAAGCTGCCGGCGGAGGTGCTGGACGAGTACCGGCACGCCCTGCACCACGCGCAGACGATGAACCGGGGCCGCGAGAGCAGCAAGGCGAACTGGGCGCGGGCCTGTCGCACGCAGCGCCCGCCCGTGGTCGAGCTTGCCCGGCGGCTCGTCGAGCGAGACATCCTCGACGACGCGGAGGACGTGTGGTTCCTGCGGCTGCCGGAGCTGCGCGCCGCCGCCGAGGGCGCCCTCGACGGGGCAGAGGCGAAGGCCAACATCGCCAGCCGCAAGGACGAGTTCGCCCTGATGGAGCAACACGAGCTGCCGGTCATGTTCGAGTGGCCGGTGGAGCTGATCCCGAAGGAAGCGACGGAGGCGGTCTCCTCGGCGAGCTACGAGGGGCTGGGCGTCAGCCCCGGGCAGGCTTCCGGCAAGGCGCGCGTCATCGAGAGCGCCGAGGCGGCCGTCAGCACCATGCTCGAGCCCGGCGAGATCCTGGTCGCGCCGGTCACGGACGCGGCCTGGACGCCGCTCTTCATCCCCGCCGCGGGCGTGGTGGTGGAGACGGGGGGCATCCTCAGCCACGCGGCCACGGTCGCGCGCGAATTCGGCATTCCCGCCGTCGCCCAGATCCGGGGCATCACCTCGCTCATCCCGGACGGGGCGACGGTCACGATCGACGGCTCCACGGGGACGGTGACGGTCGAGCCGTAGCAGGCGTACAGCACACTTCTGCTTGCCCGCACCACACCCTCACCTTAGCGTGAGGGTGTGCGCGTCCGGCGCACGGGAGGCCCTTTGGCGCAGTCGACGAGCACGTCCGGCGCCGCGACCGCTCCCCGTTCCAACCCGCTGACCGCCCGCTTCGCCTCGCTGCCCACGTTCGCCTCCTTCAGCGAGCGGAATTTCCGCTGGTTCTACCTGGCCATGCTCGGCCAGATGGCGGCGATGAACATCCAGCTCGTGATGCGGGGGTACGTGGTCTATGAGCTCACGGACTCATTCGCATGGCTCGGCGGGATCGCGCTCGCATCGTCACTGCCGATGCTCCTGCTAGGCATCTTCGGCGGCGTCCTGGCCGACCGCGCGCCCAAGAAGGTCGTGCTCCAGGTCGGCCAGTTCGTCTCCGTCCTGAACGCCCTCGTGGTGGGCATCCTCATCCTGACCGACATGATCGTGCTGTGGCACCTGTTCGCGGCGGGCGCCATCCAGGGGGTCACGATGGCGCTGATGATGCCCGCCCGCCAGGCGATGATCCCCGAGGTCGTGGGGCGCGACCTCCTGATGAACGCGGTCGCGCTCAACTCGGCGGGCATGAACCTGATGCGCGTGCTGGCGCCGGCCGCCGCCGGGTTCCTGACCGCCGCCGCCGGCGGGGGCGTGATCGGAGCCGGTCCGGTCTACCTCGTCATGGCCGGGTTCTACCTCTCGGCGATGATCACCCTGGCGCCGCTCCCCCGGAGCGAGGCGGTATCGGAGGGCTCGGCGAAGGGCGGGCTGGGCGATCTGCGCGACGGGTTCGCCTACGTGCGCCACGACGGAACCATCCTCATCGTGCTGACCGTGACGCTGCTGAGCGCCTTCCTGGCGATGCCCTACATCCAGCTCCTGCCCGGGTTCGTGAAGGATGTGCTCGGCGGCGGTCCCGTGGAGCTGGGACTCCTGACCGCGGTCAGCGGCGGCGGTGCGCTGTTCGGGGCGCTCGTCATCGCCTCCCTCCCCGAGCGCAACCGGGGCATGTTGCTGCTGGTCAGCGTGATGCTGCTGGGGGCGACCCTGGTGCTGCTGGCGGGCTCGCAGGCGTTCTGGTTCGCGGTGATCGCGATCGTGTTCGTGGGCATCGGCACGGCGGGGCGGCAGGCGTTCAGCCAGATCCTGCTGCACTCCTACGTCGAGAACGAGTTCCGCGGGCGGGTGATGGCGCTGATGATGCTGCAGCCCGGCATGATGGCCCTGGGCGCGTTCGTCATCGGCGTCGTGGCCGAGCGCGCGGGAATCGACATCGCGATGGGGGCGCTTGCCATCGGCCTGGTTGGGGTCGCGGCCCTGCTGATGGTGGTGTCGCCGCGACTGCGGCGGCTCCAGTAGCGGGAAGGCTGGCTACTCGATCTCGCCCCGCGCCCACTGGGCCGTGGCCTCGCGCCCACTGATGTCCATGATCTCGACGCGCAGGGCCTGCGGGCTCGACAGGTAGGCCCAGCTGTTGAGCCGCCCGCCGGGGCCGATGCCGGCCGCCTCGATCGCCTGCCCGAGCCCCTCGAGCCGCTCGATCTCGGCCTCGACGTCGTCGACGTGGACGCCGATGTGGTGGAGATGGGAGCCGGGGGCGAGCGCCCAGACGGAGTCCGGGACAGCCTGGAGCACCTCGAGGAAGAGCGGCCCTTCCTGCGAGTACACGACCGAGAGGTTGAGCGTGCGGTCGCCGCGC
Organism: Tepidiformaceae bacterium; assembly: GCA_965203115.1. Classification (GTDB taxonomy): domain Bacteria; phylum Chloroflexota; class Dehalococcoidia; order Tepidiformales; family Tepidiformaceae; genus UBA2991. Next base: position 2,195,714 of record OZ241859.1, read on the forward strand.
GAGTCGCGGACGGGCAGCTCGAGGTGGCGGGGCGTGGTCCAGGAGACACCGTAAACCTCGCCCACCTCCTCCATGCCCCGCTGGAGATCGGAGGCGACGAACGCGATGTGGTGGATGTCTTCGTAACGGATCACGGGTGACTCCCCGGCGGCGGCGCTAGCCGCCGCCCCCACCGCCGGAAACGGCGGACACGATGAAGAGGATGACCTGGATGGCGATGAAGATGGCCAGCAGCTTGGACCACCAGGGGAGGCCCATGAAGAAGCCCCACACCGAGTCCGGGCGTTCCTGGCCCGGCGGGCGCTGCGGCCGTTGCGGGGGCGCCCCCATGCGGTCACGGTCCCTGCCCTCGCGGCTGGCGAGATCGTCCAGGGGGGAGGGCGGGGGCTCGCGGCGGGAGAGGGGCTCGTCGCGCGGCGGGGGCGGCGGCGGGGGAGGCGGTGGCGGCGGGGGCGCGCGGAAGGGGATGGGATCGTTCCGCATCTGGCCGCAGCCGACGCACTGCATCCGCTTGCCGTCCTCGCCGTCGAGGGGGCGCCAGGCGTGGACGCCGAAGACGTGCGCGAACCGCTCCGCCATGGTGGGCATGCCGAGGGTGGCGCGGTGGGCGGAGGAGGGCGCTGACGGGCGCCCGCGCTGTTCGCTCGGGGGCGTGGGGGCGGCGGCGGCGGGCTCGGCCGCCGTGTCATCCGCGGCCGGCGCGCTCGCGGCGGCGGCGGGCGGTTCGGGAGGCGGGGCGAAGTCGCCCTGCTCGAGGGCGGCGGCAAGGGCGCGACGGCCGTCCTCGGTCGTCTCGCCGTCCTCGGAGATGTCGTTCGGGAAGCGGGCGCTGACGGCGGCGATCTGCTCGTCGGTGTATTCGCTCAGGTCGTAGCCCCGCCAGCGCATGGTCTCGCGGATGCGGCGCACCTTGGGCGAGTCGGCGCTCGGGCGAGCGCGCTTGTCGCCATCACCGAAGCCGAGGGCGCGCGTGAGGCGGCTCATGAGAGGACGCTCCCGGCGGCTCGAAGAGCCCTGCCGCGACGGTAGCCGATGTTCATCGGTTCATTGTCTACAAAACCGCGCGTTTTGTCCCACCGCACAGCCCCGGCGGACCTTTACCGGCGGGAAACGGCGCGCGATCACCCTCGCGTGTGGTAGGCCCGCTCGAACTCGTACCAGCCCGAGCCCTTGACCTTGAGGGGGCTGCGGTCCACTCCGGCGAAGGCCTCGTTGTGCTCGGCGCGTCCTTCCCAGGCGTTCGGGTCGCGCTGCCACTCGTTGAGGACGCGCTCGGCCTCCTCGTAGCTCTCGGCGTCGACCTCGTAGATGGCGATGTACTCGGAGGGGATGTCGATGCCGACGTGGCCGCCGCGGAGCTTGTACACCGTGCCGCTGAGGAAGTTGGGGCAGAGGGCGGTGTCGTAGATGTGCTGGCCGAGGTAGAGATCGTCGAAGGCCTCCTGGTCTTCGGGGCTGGGGGGCTCGACGAGCCCGATGAGGATGAAGCGCGCCATGGGGAACCTCCGCTGGCGGGAATGGCGGCACGGTAGCACGCCGGAGCGCCCGTCGCGGCGGGGGATGGGGCTAGCGGGGCTGTCGCGTACGATGGTGCGTTCATGCAGCCATCCTCCCCCGCCGCCACCATCTCGCCCGAGGATGCGCGCTCGCTGAACGCGAACATCTGGCGGTTCTACGCGTTTCGCTTCTTCGTGGACTTCCAGCTGTGGCTGCCGATCTGGGCGGTGTACCTCATCGACGAGCGCGGTTTATCGCTCACGCAACTCACGGCGCTCGACGCGCCCTTCTGGATCCTGCTCATCGTGCTGGAGGTCCCGACGGGGGCGATCGCGGACCGCTGGGGGCGGAAGGTCTCGCTGAGCTATGGGGCGCTGACGAACGCGATCGCGGTCGTCGTCTTCGGCATCGCCACCAACTTCGGCGTGCTGCTGATCTCGTACATGGTGTGGGCGGCCGCCTTCACGCTGTACTCGGGAGCCGATTCCGCCTTCGTGTACGACTCCCTGCGCGCAACCGGTCGGGAACGCGACTACCCCAAGCTGTGGGGACGGGCGCGCGCGATCCAGTCGGCCGGCGCCATCCTCGGCCTCCTCCTCGGCGCGCCGCTGGCGCACTTCACGACCCTCTGGGTACCGGTCGTGGCGAGCGGCGGGCTCATGGCCGTTGCGTGGCTCGTGAGCTTCACCTTCAAGGAACCGCCACGGTTCGAGGAGGGGGAGCAGCAGCAGAGCTACCTGAAAGTGGTGACAGAGGCCTTCGGCGTTGCCTTCGGGAAGCCGTCGGTGCGCTACATGATGCTGTTGACCGCCTGCGTGATGGGCATTGGCGTCAGCATGATCATCCTGCAGCAGCCGTTCCTGAGCGACCACGAGATGCCGATCTGGTCGTTCGGGCTCTTCCTCACGCCCGGACAGGCGCTCTCGATGGTGGGGGCGCTCGTCACGTACCGGGTGCTCACGTTACTGGGGGTGAGCCGCATCATCGTGCTGATGCCGATCGTCGTGATGACGACGGCGGTCGGACTCGGGGCCATCGACCATGTGGCCGCGTTCGCGTTCTACCCCCTCACGACGACCATGTTCGCGATGAGCTTCGTCGTGATCTCGGACTATCTGAACCGCCGCATTCCCAGCGCCAACCGGGCCACGATCCTCTCGATTCACAACATGATCTTCAGCCTTGCCGTGGCGGGAATGGAGCCGTTGCTGGGCTGGCTGGGAGACACCTGGGGCCTTCCCATGGCGTACCGCGCAGCAGCGATCATCGTGGCTGTGCTCGCGGCGCCGCTGCTTGCGCTCTGGCTGCGGGCCCACCGGCAGGAGCAACTCCCCGGCGAAGAGCTCCTCGGGCCGCCCGAGGCGGAGGCGGAAACGGAGCCGGCGCAGCCTCCCTAGGCTTCGCCGGCGGCCTGCATGGCGGCCCAGCGCTCGCGGGCAAGCACGAAGATGTGCTTGTTGCCCGTTGTCCAGGTGACGTTGAGCTGGCAGCGGCGGATGCGCCAGCCGTCGTCGGTGCGGACCAGGGTGTTCGTGTAGTAGCCGCCGAGGGTGAGGGTGTTGTCGCCCTCGGCGTTGGGGAGGTAGTGCTGGGCCTGCATGTAGGAGACGCAGGTCGCCTCGTCGCCCCCATCGGCGAACGTGATGACGTGGTTCGTGCTGATGTGCTGGGTCGCCTGGAAGCCGCTGAGCCCGGCGCGCACGCCCGCCGCCCAGTCGTCGCCGCTCATGGTCGAAGGCTCGCCGCCGCTCCACGAGGTGAAGTCGATCTCGACCTCGTCGGTAAAGCAAGAGCGGTAGGCCTCCCAGTCGCGCATGTCGATGCCGGTGGCGTAGCGGAGGACGGTATCGCTGATAGCCTGGCGGTCGAGGAGCGTCTGGAGGGCGTCTTCACTCATTGGGGAACCTCGCGGGTGGCGGCTAGTGATTGGCGGGGAGTGTAGCGAGGCGTTCGGCCATCTGCTGGCGGACGAAGCGGCGCTGGACCTTGCCGGAAGCGGTGGCGGGAAGGGCGTCGAAGCGCTCGATGGCGGCGGGAATCTTGTAGCCGGCGAGGCGGCTGCGGAGCAGGGGCTCGACGCGCTCCAGGTCTACCGGAAGCGGCGAGACCACGGCGGCGACGACGCGCTGCCCCCACTCCTCGTCCGGAACGCCCACGACGGCGGCGCCCTCGATGCCGGGATAGGCGAGGAGGGCGGCCTCGACCTCGGCGGGGTAGACGTTCTCGCCGCCGGAAACGATGACGTCGTCTTGCCGGTCGAGGACGGTGAGGAAGCCGTCCCCGTCGAGGAGGCCGATGTCGCCGGTCTGGAGCCAGCCGCCGGTGAAGGCGCGGGCGGTCGCGTCGGGGTCGCGGTAGTAGCCGGGCGTGACGGCGGGACCGCGGATCAGGATCTCGCCCGCCTCGCCGGTAGGGGCGTCGACGCGGACGTCGGCGGAAAGGAGGGCGCGTCCGGCCGAGCCGAGGTGCGACATCGCCTCGGAAGGGGCAAGCGTCGTGACCTGGCTGGACGCCTCCGTGAGGCCGTACGTCTGGACGACGGGGAGGCCGCGGGCGGTGGCGCGCTCGAGGAGGACGGGCGGCACCGGACCACCCCCGACGAGGACGGCCCGCAGGGAGCCGTCGAAGGGGCGGTCGTCGGCGTTGAGCATACGGCGGAGCATCGTCGGCACGACGGAGAGGAGCGTTATGTCGGTGAAGCGGACCGCCCGGTTGACGGTTTCGGGCACGAACTGGGCGTGCAGCTCGACGGCGGTGCCGTAGATAGCGCTGCGGATGGGGATGGAGAGACCGCCGACGTGGTTGAGGGGCAGGCAGGCGAGCCAGCGGTCGGAGGGGTCGAGGCCGAGGTTGAGGGCGGAGGCGCTGGCGCTGGCCCAGAAGTTCCCGTACGTGAGCATGACGCCCTTGGCGTTCCCGGCCGTGCCCGACGTGTAGACGATGCTGTGGCAGGCGTCGGCGTCGTGCGCGTCGACGAGCGCGGCCTGCTCCGGCACGGGGGGGAGGAAGAGGCGGCGGGGGAGGGGCGCGCCCGCGAGGGCAGCGGCCTCCGTCGCGAGCGCCTCGCGGGGCTTGTCGCAGAGCACGACTGCGGGCTCGGCATTGCGAAGCTGCTCCGCGAGCTCGGCGGCGGTGAGGCGGACGTTGAGCGGCACGAAGATGGCGCCAGCCAGGCTGGTCGCGTGCATGGTGATGACAAAGTCGCGGGAGGCGCCCGCGATGACCGCCACGCGCTCGCCGGGACCGGCGCCGGCGGCGACGAGCGCGTTCGCCTGGCGGACGGCGTACTCGTAGAGGGAGGCGTAGCTGAGGCCCCGGCGCCGCCCGCTGGCGATGGCGGTCACGCGGGGGAGGGCGCGGGCGCGGTGGGTGAGCCAGTCGGGAAGCATCGCGCTCATGCGGATACGCCTTCCCAGGGGCCGGTGGCGAAGCGGTCGAGCGCGTCCTCGTCGAGGTCGACACCGAGGCCGGGCGTGTCGGGGAGCGCGAGCGCTCCCGCCTCGGGGGTAGGGCAGCCGCGCACGATGTCGCCGGCGAGCAGGGGCAGCGTCGCGAGGCCGCAGGCGGGGCGGGGCTCGGGAAGGAGCGCCGCCAGGTGGGCCGCGAGCGCGGTTCCGGCGCCCGTATCGAACGTTGTGGTCAGGATGCAGGGCACGCCGCGGACAGTAGCCTCTGCGACCATCGCGAGCGCTGCCGCCAGGCCCGTGCGCAGCGGCTTGACCACGACGGCATCGACCGCGTCCGCATCGAGGAGGGCGCGAAGGTCACCGAGGGAGGCGCAGGACTCGTCGGCGGCGATGGGGATGGGGGAGGCGACCCGCACCCGCGCCAGGCTCGCGACGGCCCCGGGGCCGGGCGCGAGCGGCTGCTCGCAAAAGGCGACGCCGTGGTCGGCGTGCGCCGCGAGCGCATCGACCGCCTCCTCCTCGCTCCAGGCGCCGTTGGCGTCGATGCGGATCTCGGCGTCGGGGCCGATGGCGGCGCGCACGGCGCGCAGCCGCGGGCCGTCGCCGGCCACATCACGCCCGACCTTCACCTTGAAGGTCCCGAAGCCGCAGTCCAGGGCGGCCGCGGCTTCGCGGGCGAGATCGTCCGGCGAGGAGGCCCCGAGGAGCGCGTTCACGGGGATGGGGACGGGAGCGGGAGGGGCAGGACCCACCCGACCGGCGAGCCAGCGCGCGAGGGGTACCCCGCACGACCGCGAGAGCAGGTCGGCGAGCGCGGCCTCGACACCGACATCCGCGCCGGCGACGCGCCCGCCGGACGGCAGCGGCCACGCTTCGGCGGGCGTTCGGCCCACGATCGCGCGGCCTGCTTCCGCGATGCGGGCCGCGAGGGCGGTTGGGCTGAGGCCCTCGGCGGGAAGGGGGGCGCTCTCGCCGAGGCCGGCGGCGCCATCGCTGGTCTCGATGCGGACGAGCACGCCCTCGCGTTCGGTCAGGTCGCCCGCACCGGTCGCGAGGGGGTCACGCATGGGGATGCGCCAGGGCCTCCAGCGCACGCTCGCGATGGGGCCGGCGGCGGTCATGGCCGTCGCGGGAACTTCGCCATGTCGGAGTACTCCGGCTCGCGCTTCTCGATGAAGGCGTTGCGGCCCTCCTTGCCCTCGTCGCTCATGTAGAAGAGCAGGGTCGCGTTGTGAGCGAGCTCGGTGATGCCGGTCATGCCGTCGAGCTCGGCGTTGAAGGACGACTTCATCAGGCGCAGGGCGAGGGGACTGTGGCGAAGGGCCTCGCGGGCCCACTGGACGCCCTCGTCCTCGAGCCGGTCGAGGGGGACGACGGCGTTCACGAGGCCCATCTCGAGGGCCTCCTTCGCGTCGTACTGGCGGCAGAGGTACCAGATTTCGCGCGCCTTCTTCTGGCCGACGAGGCGGGCGAGCTGCGCGGCGCCGAAGCCGCCGTCGAAGGAGCCGACGCGCGGCCCGGTCTGGCCGAAGCGGGCGTTGTCGGCGGCGATGGTGAGGTCGCAGATAACGTGGAGGACGTGCCCGCCGCCGATCGACCAGCCGGCCACAAGAGCGATGACGGGGATGGGGATGGAGCGGATGAGCTTGTGCAGATCGGTGACGTTGATGCGGGCGACGTCGTCCTCGCCGACGTAGCCGCCGTGGCCGCGCACGCGCTGGTCGCCACCGGAGCAGAAGGCGCGTCCGCCCTCGCCGGTGAAGAGGATGACGCCGACCTCGGGGTCCTCGCGCGCCTTCTGGAAGGCGTCGATTAGCTCGAAGACGGTCTCGGGACGGAAGGCATTGTGGACCTCGGGCCGGTTGATGCTGATGCGGGCCATCCCCTCGGCCTTCCCGTAGAGGATGTCCTCGTACTCACCTGCCGGCTCCCAGGCTACCGCCATGTCGCTGCTCCCTCGCGCCTTCCTCGAGGAAGGCCGTAATCGTGCGGACGCAGTATGCCGCTTTCTCGATGTGTGCGGCATGTCCCGCGCCGGGGACGAGGTGGGCGCGGGCGTCGGGCATGGCGGCGGCCATCTCGTCCGCGATGGCGGCGAACTTCGCGTCGTGCGCGCCCGCGAGCAGGAGGGAAGGCGCTTCGATTTCCCCGATCCGGTCGTGGAGGGGAGGCTGGGCGCCGGCGCCCATGCCGCGGAGGCTGTTGGCGAGGCCTTGCGCCTCGTTCGCGAGGCGGCCGCGGCGGATCGCGAGCCTCATCCCCGTAGGGAGTCGCTGCTGGCTCTCGAACAGGGGGAGGGATTCCCAGTGGTCGACGAAGGCGGGGACGCCACCGGCTTCGATGCTGCCGGCGAGGGCCTCGTCGGCAGCGACGCGGGCCTCGCGCTCGCCGGAGTCGGCGAGGCCGGGGGAGGCGCCGATGAGCACGAGCCGGTCGACGGCCTTCGGGATGGTCGCGGCCACGTAGAGGGCGAGCCGTCCGCCCATCGAGTAGCCCAGCCAGGAGCTGCGCCGGAAGCCGGACGCGAGCATCGCGGCGACGGCGTCGCGGGCGGCGTGGTCGATGGTGTAGCGCTCGGGGTCTTCGGGCTTGCTGGAGTCGCCGTGCCCGACGATATCGACGGCGAGCAGGGTGAAGCGGGCGGCAAGCATCTCCGCGAGCGGACCCCAGCTCATGGCCGAGCCGGTGAACCCGTGGAGCAGCACGAGCGGCGGCCCGCTGCCCATCCGCTCCACGTTCAGGAAGAAGCCATCATCGAGGGGGACGCGCGTCATGCCCAGGCCGCCTTGCCGGCCAGCGCCCACGCCTCCTGGTGCATCTCGACGTTGCGGAGGCGGTCGGTGCGAATTTCGACGATGCGAACGCCCCGACCGGGACCGGTGAGGGCGTCATCGAGCTCGGACCAGTCACCGAGCACCTGGTGGCTGGCGCCGTAGGCGCCGGCGGCGGCGGCGAAGTCGATGTCGCTGGGGGTCGCGAACCACTCCTCGAAGACGTGTTCGTGGGCGGCCTGGGGGAGGTAGTGGAAGATGGCGCTGCCGCCGTTGTTGAGCATGACGATGGTCAGGTCGAGCCCGTGGCGCATGCCCGCCCAGAGACCGTTCAGGTCGTGGTAGAGGGAGATGTCGCCGATGAGGAGGGCGACCGGCCCCGCTCCGGCGGCGGCGTGGCCCAGCGCCGACGAGACGACGCCGTCGATGCCGTTGGCGCCGCGGTTGGAGGCGACGGCGAGCGCCTTCGCGTCGCTCGCGAGGAACGAGTCGACGTCGCGGACGGGCATGCTGTTCCCGGCGAAGATCGTCGCGCCGGCAGGCAGCGCGCGCTGCAACTCGACGACCGCCCGTCCCTCGAACGCGTCCGGCGCGGCGAGCGCGTAGGCGTCGAGCGCCTCGCGGGCGCGGGCGTCGCGTCCGCGCCACTCCGGGAACCAAGCGCCGGCGGGCTCGCACGACAGCGCCTCCAGGAGGGCGGTCGCGGCGGAGCGCGCGTCCGCGGTCAGGCGCTGGGTGGTGACGGCGTTCGGGTCGCGGAAGGAGCCGGGCAGGTCGCAGAGGATGTGGGTCGCGTCGGCGGCGCCGGCGAGGAACTGGTTGAGCGCCTTCGAGGTCGGGGCGGCGCCGAAGCGCAGGACGCAGTCGGGTGCGAGGGCGCCGGTGCGGGGGTCGCGGAGGAAGGCGTCGTAGGAGTCGAGGATGTGGGAGCGGTCGTGGCCGCCGGTGCGGAGGCCGCTGAGGGGGTCGGCGAGGAAGGGGGCGCCGAGGGCGCGGGCGAGCGCGGCGATCGGCTCGGCGGGGAGGCCGCCGCTCTCCGGTCCGGCGACGAGCAGGGGCCGTTCGCTCCGTTCGAGGGCCGCGACCGCCGACGCCAGCTCGTCCGGCCGGGGGGCGATGGCCGGGACGGCGGCGAGGGGGCCGGGCGGTGGGGAGGAGGCAGGCGCCGGGTGGCCGGCGGGGGGCTCGATGAGGGGCTCATCGAAGGGGACGTTGAGGTGGACGGGGCCGGGGAGCGGTCCCAGCGACGCCTCGACGGCCTGGCCGGCGGCCTGGCCGAACACCTGCGGCGATGCGTCGGGGGAGCCGGGGGCGGGGAGGTCGCGCTCGTGGCGCACGCTCACGCCGTACAGCCCGACCTGGTCGATGGTCTGGGGCGCGCCCACGTTGCGGAGGTGGGGCGGCCGGTCGGCGGTGCAGACGATGAGGGGCACGCGCGACAGGTCCGCCTCGACGACGGCGGGGTGGTAGTTGGCGGCGGCCGTGCCCGAGGTGCAGACCAGCGCCACCGGCCTGCCGCTCGCGCGCGCGAGCCCGAGCGCGAAGAAGGCGGAGGAGCGCTCGTCGAGGTGGAGCCAGGGGCGGATCGCGTCCTGCTCCGCGAGGGCGACGGTCAGGGGCGTCGAGCGCGAGCCGGGGGTGACGCAGGCGTCGCGCACGCCGGCCCGGGCAAGGCCTTCGACGAGGGCGCGGGCGGCGGCGGTGTTGGCAGCGGCAACCACCGCTACTCCCCGCGCAGGGCCTCGAGGAGCGGGCGGAGTTTCAGCTCGGCCTCGGCGAGCTCGCGGTCGGGGTCGGAGCCGGCCACGACGCCGGCGCCGGCGTAGAGCAGCGCCTCGCGCCCGTGCAGCAGCGCCGAACGCAGGGCGACCGCGAAGGCGCCATCGCCGTTCATGTCCATCCAGCCGATGGGACCGCCGTACCATCCTCGATCCATGCCCTCGAGCCGGACGATGGCGTCGAGCGCAGGCCCGCGCGGGGAGCCGCCGACGGCTGGCGTGGGGTGCATCGCGAGCAGGGCGTCGAGCACGTCGACGCCGGGTGCGGCGCGCCCCTCGATGGGGGTCTGCAGGTGCTGGATGCCGGTCATGCGCAGGATGCGGGGCGAGTCGGGCGCGGAGAGGCCGGAGCAGAGGGACTGGAGCGCCTCGTGCGCCGCCCGCACGACGAGGTCGTGCTCGCTGCGCTCCTTCTCGCTGGCGATGAGCGCACGGGCGAGCGCTTCGTCCTCCCGGGCGTCGCGGCCGCGGGCGCAGGTTCCGGCCAGGCTGAGGGCGCGCACGCGGCCCTGCTCCAGCGAGACCAGCAGCTCGGGGCTGGCGCCGACCCAGCTCGAGTCGCCCAGCCGGTAGCCGAAGACGAAGCAGCTCTCGTAGCGGCCGGCGAGGGCCGTGAGCGTGGCTGCGACGTCGTGGGGGGTGGGCGAGTGGCAGCGCGCCTGCAGGGCGAGCACCACCTTGCGGTAGCGGCCCGCGGCGATCTCGGCGAGCGCCTGCGAGACGGCGGAGCGCCAGTGGGAGACATCGGGCCCGGTGCGCTGGTAGCGGGGAGGACCGGCGGCGGGGCCGGAGGGCAAGGCGACGCGAGCGATGGCGGCGGCCACGGCGGCCGCGACGCCTTCGCGCGTCTGCTGGGGGCGGACCGCGAGCGTGAGGGACGCGCTCAGCCGGCCGCCGTGCAGGGCGACGATGACCTCGGGAAGGACGAAGCGCCACGCGCCGAACGCCTTCCAGGCGTGCTCGAGATGGGGGGCGCTGGCATCGAAGCGCGCGCCGCCGAAGAAGCGGGGGCGGGCGAGCGGGTCGACCTCGCCGGCACGGTGCTCGCCGGCGGCCTCGCGGAGGGCGGTCGCGGCAGCCGCCAGGGGCGCGCCCGCGGCCGAACCCAGGTCGAGGGCGCGGCCGAAGCCGAACAGGTGCAGGTCCTCGGAGGGCTGCTCCCAGGAGACGGTGGCGGCGGATCGGAGCTGCCGCACGCTCCACTCGGCGCCGCTGCCCAGCATCTCGACGGGAAGCGCGACGGTGGCGAGTCCGGCGCCGTCGCGGCGGGAGCGCAGGCCCAGGAGCTCGCCGGCAAGGTCAAGGGCGGAAGGGGGAGAAGGGGCGGTCTCGATCTCGGTCACGCGCCCCCTCCAGATCCGCTCATCGCTCTCCGCCGGTTCCGAACCCCGCCGGGAGAGATGGGCCCAGTGCTCCAATCGCTCACGGGCCCGCGCCACGCCGAAACAGCCGCGCGAGGCCCCGAAGAGTATACGGCGTCCCCTGCCTACGGCGACGCGAGGAGCACCGCAGCGCGGTATGCGCGCGGCGCGTACGATCCAGGGCGAGCTCCCCGGCTGCGGAGCGCTCAACAACAACCGCGAGTCACTACATGCGCCGTTCCCTGACGATCCTGCTCGGACTGGCCCTGGTCGCCGTCTTCGCCGCCTGCGGCGGCGACGCCGAACGCGACCGGGAAGAGGTCCTCACCATCCTCTACTGGCAGGCGCCTTCCCTGCCCGGCCCCTACCTCTCGGGAGGCCTGAAGGATCGGGACGCGGGCGCGATCACGCTGGAGCCGCTGGCCTGGTACGGCCCCGACGGCGCGCTCGTGCCCGCCCTGGCCGAGGAGATCCCGACGATCGAAAACGGGGGCGTGTCCGCGGACCGGCTCTCCATCACCTGGAAGCTGAAGGATGGGCTGAAGTGGTCGGACGGCAGCGACATGACGGCCGACGACCTGGTGTTCACCTGGCGCTACTGCAAGGACGAAGCGACGGGCTGCACCGAGGAGGACACGTTCGCGGGCCTCGCCTCGGTGGAGGCGGTGGACGAGCGCACGGTCCGCATCACCTTCGACGAGCCCCGGCCGTACCCGTACGACGCCTTCGTGGGCGCGGGCTCGCCCGTCATCAGCGCGGCCCAGTTCGACGGCTGCACCGGCGAGGCGGCCCGCGGCTGCGTCGAGCAGAACACCCTGCCCCTCGGCACCGGCCCCTATCGCATCGTCTCGTTCACGCCGGAGCGGGAGGCGATCTTCGAGCGCAACCCGCACTACCGCGGCGAGAGACCCTACTTCGACCGCGTGGTCCTGAAGGGCGGGGGCGACGCGGTCGCCGTGGCGACCGCCGTCCTGCGGTGGGGCATCGCCGACTACGGCTGGAACCTCCAGGTCGAACCCGAGCTGCTGGCGGAGCTGGAGGCGGTGGGATACGGCACCGTCGTGACGGCGTTCGCCGACCTGGTGGAACGCCTCATCCTCAACCAGACGAATCCCGATCCCGCCCTCGGGGACGGCCGCTCGGAGTACCTGGAGGGAACGAATCCGCACCCCTTCCTCTCCTTCCAGCCGATCCGGCAGGCGATGTCGATGGCCATCGACCGGGACCGGCTGACCGAGCTGTACGGCTTCGCCGGGCGGCCCGAGTGCGACCTCGTCGCCGGTCCGGCGCACTACGTCTCGGGCGCGAACGACGCGTGCCTCACGCAGGACATCGCCGGGGCGAACCGGCTGCTGGACGAGCACGGCGTTGTCGACAGCGACGGGGACGGCGTCCGGGAGCACAACGGCGTGCCCCTGCGAATCACGTACATGACCACGACCAACGCGATCCGGCAGGCCACGCAGGAGCTGGTCCGCGACTGGTGGCGCGAGATCGGCATCGAGACGGAGCTGGTCCACCACGACGCGGGCGTCTACTTCGGGAGCGAGGCAGTGGCCGAGTCGTACCGGCGGTTCTTCGCGGACGTGCAGATGTACACCACCGGTGGCGGGATCGAGCCCCAGAGCCACCTCGCCAGCTACCGCTGCGACCACATTCCGGCGCAGGACAACAACTGGGCCGGGGGGAACGTGGCGCGGGTGTGCAACCCCGAGTACGACGCGACGTTCGAGGATCTCCTGCAGCTTCCCATCGGGACGGAGCGCGAGGCGCTGGTGAAGCAGCTGAACGACGCCCTCGTGCGGAGCTACGTCGAGATCCCGCTCGTGAGCCGCGGCATCGTCTCGGCGCACGCGAACACGCTCAAGGGCATCAGGTTCAACGCCTGGGACAGCGAACTGTGGAACATCGCCGAGTGGCATCGGTAGCGCTCGCGCCGCCGGCCACGCGAACCGTCCAGACCCCGATAGGGGACCTGACGGTCGTGGCATCGGCGCAGGGGATTCGCGAGGTGCGGTGGGGGGCGGACGCCTCCGGAGGGGGTCGCGAGGCCGAACCGGCGGCCGTTGAGCACCTGGAGCGGGCAGCCGAACAACTCGCCGAGTACTTCCGCGGGGAGCGGCGCGAATTCGCTATCGCGCTCGACCTGGAGGGCACGGAGTTCCAGCGACGCGTCTGGAGCGCGCTCGCGGGCATCCCGTTCGGAGCGACCACGACCTACGGGGCGATCGCGGAGGCACTCGAACGGCCCGCGGCGGCGCGGGCCGTCGGCGCGGCCACGGGACGCAATCCGGCGCCCGTGATCGTGCCCTGCCACCGCGTCGTCGGGGCGAGCGGCTCGCTCACCGGCTTCGCGGGCGGCCTCGACGCGAAACGGGCGCTGCTCGCGCACGAGGCGGCGGTCGCCGGAGCCGGGCGCGAGGGGCGGCTGCCGGGCTTCTGAGGCCGGCGGCCGGAGTGCTCGACGCGGCAGGAGCGGCTCGCTAGGCTGCGATCATGGGCCGAAGGAAGGGTCGCAAGCGCCGTTCGCGGCGCAACCGCGAGAGCCTGGGCGCCGAGGCGCTGCGCCGCTCCGAGGCGCGCCGCAAGCGCCGCCGCTCGGACGACGACGTCTTCTCCAGCGCCTTCGCCGCCGCGCCACCCGACGACGACCTGCGCACCCTCGCCTGGCAGCCGGGCCCCCGCAGCCTCGTCGCGATGGCGCGCGAGGAGCTCGACCCGGGGGCGAAGCCGGCGCTGACCTGCGAAAACTGCCACGAGTTCGTCCCCGGCGACACGGGCCGGGGGCGGTGCCTGCACCCGGGAAGCGGCGTGCTGGCGCCCTGGCCCGACACGGAAGCCTGCCAGTTCCACGAGGCTCGCCGGCGGCGCTGAGCGGCGCCCGTTCGGGGCCGTGACCTTGATTATCCGGTAAACTGTTATGGAGCCTTAGCAGCCCCAATATCTTGTGGCTCGCGTATTGACAGGCCCCCAAGATATGGGCGATGATGCGCATCCAGCGAGAAAGGCGTTAACACCCGTTAACAGTTTCTGAGTCGTTATGCGTTGCCCCTTCTGCCACTCCGAAAGCTCCCGCGTGACGGATAGCCGGGGAACCGGCAATGCCGTGCGCAGACGGCGCGAGTGCGCGGAATGCGGGGAGCGCTTCAGCACGCTCGAGACCGTCCTCCGCTCCACCGTGCAGGTGGTGAAGAAGGACGGCCGCCGCGAGGACTTCGACCGGGAGAAGCTGCTCGCCGGACTGCGCGCGGCCTGCGCCAAGCGCACCGTCTCCGCCGACCAGCTCGACACCGTCGTGGCCGACATCGAGGCGCGCGTGACCCGTGACGGGCGCCTCGAGGCGCCGTCTTCGTTCATCGGCGAGCTGGCCGTCGATGCGCTGCGGCGGATCGACCACATCGCCTACATCCGCTTCGCCTCGGTCTACCGCGCCTTCGCCGACCTCGACTCGCTCAAGGATGCGCTCGAGGCGCTGGACGAGGGTCGCGTCCCCTCGATCGAGGAGCGCACCCAGCAACTCGCGTTCCCCGAAGGAGCCGCGGAAGAGGACCCGGACTCGGAAGAGCCGGCGCCCATCCTGCGGACGGTGGGATAGCGATGGAGGTTGCAACCCGAAGCGCGCGACGGTACGCTGCCCGCCCCGAACAGACGTTCTAACCCTTACGCCACCAGCCGACCCTTTGGAGGACACCATGGTCACCACTTCCGAGCCCACCCCCGACACCGGCGCCGGATTCGCTCCGACACCGCTCTCGGAGAACGCCGTCGTGGTCATGGAACGTCGCATCGTGGCGCGCGACGACCAGGGCGATCCGATCGAGACGCCCGACCAGTGCTTCCGGCGGGTGGCGCGCAACCTCTCGCAGGCCGAGCTGCGCTACGGCGGCACGGAGGGCGATCGCGCTGCCAGCGAGCAGGACTTCTACCGGCTGCTCTCCTCGCTCGACTTCCTGCCGAACTCGCCGACGCTGGTGAACGCGGGCCGCGACCTGCAGCAGCTCTCGGCCTGCTTCGTGCTTCCCGTGCCCGACTCGATCGACGGCATCTTCAAGGCGATCCGGGATACGGCCGTCATCCACAAGTCGGGGGGCGGCACGGGCTTCGCCTTCTCGCGCCTGCGCCCGGCGAACGACCGCGTGCGCAGCACGATGGGCGTGGCCAGCGGTCCCGTCTCCTTCATGACGGTGTTCGACTCGGCCACGGAGGCGATCAAGCAGGGCGGCACGCGCCGCGGCGCCAACATGGGCATCCTGCGCGTCGACCATCCCGACATCGACCACTTCATCGAGATGAAGGCGGACATGACCACGCTCACGAACTTCAACATCAGCGTGGCCGTGACGGACGAGTTCATGACGGCCCTGGAGGAGGGCGGCGACTACAACCTCATCAGCCCCAAGACGGGCGAGGCGGTGGACACGCGGAACGCGCGCGAGATCTGGCAGACGATGGTGGAGAACGCCTGGCAGAACGGCGACCCGGGCGTCATCTTCATCGACCGCATCAACGGGGGGAGGGCGAACCCGGTTCCGGGCCGGGGACCGATCGAGTCGACGAACCCCTGCGGCGAGCAGCCGCTCTACTCCTACGACTCGTGCAACCTGGGCTCGCTCAACCTGGCCCACTTCGTCGTCGGGGAGCCGGGCTCGAAGGCGGTCGACTTCGAGCGGCTGGGCTCGACGGTGCACCGC
This sequence comes from Tepidiformaceae bacterium, assembly GCA_965203115.1. Classification (GTDB taxonomy): domain Bacteria; phylum Chloroflexota; class Dehalococcoidia; order Tepidiformales; family Tepidiformaceae; genus UBA2991. The sequence continues at coordinate 2,211,219 of OZ241859.1, forward strand.
TCCGTCCACCTGCTCGACAACGTGATCGAGATGAACCAGTACCCGATCGAGGAGATCGAGGAGACGTCGCTCGCCATCCGCCGCATCGGGCTGGGGGTGATGGGCTGGGCGGACATGCTGCTCGAGCTGCGCATCCCCTACGACTCCGAGCAGGCGCTCGCGCTGGCGCGCGAGGTGATGGGCTTCATCCAGAGCGAGGCGGACGCGGCCTCGCACAACCTGGCGGCCGTCCGCGGCAACTTCCCCGAGTGGGGCCAGTCGCTCTACGGGCCGGGCGGGGGCGAGGGGCCGATGCCCCTGCGCAACTCGACGCGCACGACGATCGCGCCCACGGGCACGCTCAGCATCATCGCGGACTGCTCCGGCGGCGTTGAGCCGGTGTTCGCGCTGGCCTTCGTGCGCTCGCACTACCTCGACAAGGACGACCCCACGAAGCGGGTCGAGCTGAACGAGGTGAACGAGCACTTCGAGGCGATCGCGCGGAACGAGGGCTTCTACAGCGACGACCTGATCGACTTCCTCGCCCACGGCGGCCACCTGGCGGAGCGCCCGGACGTGCCCGACTGGGTGAAGGAGGTGTTCGTGACGGCGCACGACATCGCCCCCGAGGCGCACGTGCGCATGCAGGCCGCCTTCCAGGCGCACACCGACAACGCCGTCTCGAAGACGATCAACTTCCCCAACGAGGCGACGGTCGAGGACGTAGCCACCGCCTACCAGCTCGCCTACGACACGGGCTGCAAGGGCATCACCATCTACCGCGACGGCTCGCGCGACCTGCAGGTGCTGAAGCACGCGGGCGAGGAGGAGAGCGACAGCGAGGAGGCGGCCGCCGAGGCGATCGCCGCCGCCGAAGCGCTGGTGGCGGAGAAGGGCCGCCCCATCCGCCGCCGCCTCCCGGACGAGCGCCAGTCGATCACGCACAAGTTCCGCGTGGGCGAGCAGGAGGGGTACATGACCGTCGGCCTCTTCGCGGACGGCACCCCCGGCGAGCTCTTCGTGAACGTGAGCAAGCAGGGCTCGACGGTGATGGCGCTGATGGACAGCCTCGCGATGCTGACGAGCTACGCGCTCCAGTTCGGCGTGCCGGTATCGGTGCTCACGAGCAGGATGCAGGGCAGCCGCTTCGAGCCGAGCGGCCCCACCGGCAACCCCGAGATCCCGATCGCGACGAGCATCACCGACTACATCTTCCGCTGGCTGGAGCTGAAGTTCGGCGACACCGAGCCGGCCGTGCAGCCGACGCTCATCCCGCCGTACGAGGTCGCCGAGAGCCGGGGCGTGGACGAGCCCGCGCTGTCCCACGACGACATGGTCCCGAGCGGTGTGGGCTGCCCCGACTGCGGGGCGGTCCTCTACTACGGCGAGGGCTGCCTGCTGTGCCGGAGCTGCGGCTACAACAAGTGCGGCTAGGGAGCGCTCCGGCCTCTCCCGCGCACGGGTAAGATCGGGCCGTGAGTGTGGTCGCCCTGCAGCAGGACGTGGCCGCGGGCGCAGACCGCGTCCGCAACCGAATCGCGCGCGCCTGCGAGCGCGCAGGCCGCGACGCCGCCTCCGTGACGCTCGTCGCGGTCAGCAAGGGGCAGCCGGTCGAGGCGGTCCGGGCGGCGGCCGAAGCGGGCATCCGGCAATTCGGGGAGAACCGCATCCAGGAAGCGCTGCCAAAGATCGAGGAAGCGACCGCCTCGGGCGTCGAGGCGACCTGGCACCTCGTGGGCCACCTCCAGTCGAACAAGGCGAAGGCGGCGGCCGGCGCCTTCGCCGTCATCCACTCCGTCGATTCGGCGCGGCTGCTCGCGCGCCTCGACGCGGCGGCGCCCGCGCCGCGCGACGTGCTCCTCCAGGTCAACGTCGCCGCCGAGGCGCAGAAGCAGGGCGTGGCGCCGGACGAGGTCGGGGCGTTGATCGAGGCCGCGCGTGCGGCCTCCGGCCTGCGCCTGCGCGGCCTCATGACGATCGCGCCCATCGCCGCCGACCCCGAGGACGTGCGGCCGGTGTTCCGCGAGCTGCGAGCGCTCGCGGAGCGCTTCGCGCTGCCGGATCTCTCGATGGGGATGACGGACGACTTCGAGGTGGCGATCGAGGAGGGGGCGACGCTCGTGCGGGTGGGGCGCGCCATCTTCGGGGAGCGCACGACGTGAGGGTCGCGATCGTGGGCGGCGGGGTGATGGGGGAGGCGATCCTGGCCGGCGCGCTCGACCGGGGCGTGTTCGAAGCGAGCGACGTGACCGTGGTCGAGCTGATCGCCGAGCGGCGGGAAGATCTGGCGGAGCGCTACGGGGTCGCCGCGACGGCGGAGGCCGCCGACGCGCTCACGAACGCGAACCTCGTGCTGCTGGCGGTCAAGCCGCAGGAGTTCCGCAGCCTCTCCGGGAAGCTGGCGAGCGATGCGCTCCTGCTGTCGATCATGGCGGGGGTGCGCATCGACACTCTGGCGGCGCACTTCGGGCACGACCGTATCGTGCGCGTCATGCCGAACACACCGGCGACGATCAACGCCGGCATGAGCGTCTGGACCGCGACCGGCCCGGTCGACGAGGCGCAGCGCGGGACCGTGCGCGAGCTCCTGGGCGCGATCGGGCAGGAGCTCTTCGTTGACGACGAGGGCAAGCTCGACATGGCCACGGCGCTGAGCGGCAGCGGTCCCGCCTACGTGTTCCTGTTCATCGAAGCGCTCATCGACGCGGGCGTGGCCATCGGGCTGACAGCCGAGGAGGCAGAGGCAATGACGATGCAGACGCTTGTTGGGTCGGCCGCCTACGCCCAGGTCAGCGACTTCCCGCCGTCGACCCTGCGGGAGCGCGTCACCTCGAAGGGGGGCACGACGGCGGCCGGTCTCGCGGAGCTGGACCGGGGCGAGTTCCGCGCGCTCATCGAGGCCTGCGTGCGCGCCGCCTGCGAGCGCTCGCTCGAGCTGGGGGCGACGCAATGAACCCCGTCATCGCCGACCTGTTCCGCGCGTTCCTCTACATCCTCCTCATCGCCATCATCGCGCGGGCGCTCCTGAGCTGGTTCCCCATCTCGCGCACGAATCCGTTCGTGCGGCTCGTCCACCAGATCACGGACCCGCTCATCGATCCCGTGCGCCGCATCATGCCGCGCACCGGCATGATCGACCTGAGCCCGATGATCGTCGTCATCCTGCTCTGGCTGATGATCATGGTCGTGGGCCGGGTGTCTAACTAACGACGATGCTCCGGGCAGTGCTGTTCGACCTCGACGGCACGCTCCTGGATCGGACTAGCAGCCTGCGGGTCTACTTGTACGAGCTGCCCAAGCGGTTCCCACAAGTCTTCGAAGCCATCTCCTTCGAGGACTACATGGACACATTCCTTGAACTCGACGACAACGGTTACCGGGAGAGGGCTGACCTGTTTCGAGGCATCGAGGATGTCTTCTCCATGCCCCCCGGCATGGGCGAAACGCTCCTCATGGACTTTCAGAGACACTTCCCGCGCAGCTCCGTCTCGTTTCCTGGAGCGCACCAGACCCTGTCTGCGCTACAGCGTCAAGGCGTGAAGATGAGCCTCGTGACGAATGGCCGAGTCGCTTCACAGCGGCCAAAGATTGACGCGCTCGGACTTGGCAGCTACTTCGGCGTCACCCTGATTTCGGAAGCGGAAGGCGTACGGAAGCCGGACCCAGAGATCTTTCGGCGGGCCATCGACGGGCTCGGTGTTTCCCCCGACGAAGCGGCCATGGTCGGCGACAACCCGGAAGCCGACATCCAGGGCGCGAAGTCCTTCGGCATGAAGGCCATCTGGAAGCGAGACGCATACTGGGAGACTCCCGAGGTCGCCGATGCCGTGATCGACGACCTCGAGGAACTGCTGCCCCTGCTGCGAGAACTCTGGTGAGGCAGCTCTACACGACGATGTTGAGGAGCTTCCCGGGCACGTAGATCACGCGACGCGGCTCCTTGCCTTCGACCCAGCCCTGCACGCGTTCGCTGGCCAGGGCGGCGGCGAGCGCGTCCTCCTCGCCGGCGCCGGCGGGGAGGGTGAGGCGGTCGCGGACCTTGCCGTTGACCTGCACGACGACCTCGACCGTCTCCTCGACGACGAGCGATTCGTCGAACTCGGGCCAGGCCTGCTGGTGGACGCTGTAGGGCTTGCCCCGGCGCTCCCAGAGCTCTTCGGCGATGTGCGGGGCCAGCGGCGCCGTCAGCAGGATCAGCGTCTCGACGGAGCGCGCCCACGTAGCTTCGTCAACGCCTCCCGCCTCGCGGGCGCGGGTGAGGGCGCTCGTCAGCTCCATCAGGCGCGCGATGGCGGTGTTGAAGCGGAACTCCTCGATGTCGGCGCTGACGTCGCGGATCGTGCGGTGGGTGGCGGCGACGAGCTCGCGGGAGCCGGCGCCGTCCCCGGCGTCGGGGCCGGGCTCGGTCGCCACGGACCAGAGGCGGTTGAGCCAGCGCACAATGCCGGGCATGCCGCTCGGGTTGTAGGGGCCGCCCTGGTCCCAGGGCCCGACGAACATGAGCTGGCAGCGGAAGGGGTCGGCGCCGTGCTGGGCGACAAGGGCGTCGGGGGCGACGACGTTGCCGCGGCTCTTCGACATGCGGTTCCCGTCGGGACCGAGGATGACGCCCTGGTTGAAGAGGCGCTTCATCGGCTCATCGCCCTCGACGATGCCCATGTCGCGCGCCGCCTTCCAGAAGAAGCGCGTGTAGAGCAGGTGCATGACCGCGTGCTCGGCGCCGCCCGTGTAGAGGTCGACGGGGAGCCACTGGCGCATCGCCTCCTCGGAGAAGGGGCGCTCGGCGTTATGGGGGTCGACGTAGCGCATCTGGTACCAGCTCGAACACATGAAGGTGTCGAGCGTGTCCGTCTCGCGGCGGGCGGTGGCTTCGCACCCGGGGCAGTCGACGTTCACCCACTCCTCGATCTGGGTCAGGGGCGACTGGCCCGTGGGCTCGAAGTGCACGTCATCGGGGAGGACGACGGGCAGGTCGTCCTCGGGCACGGGAACGACGCCGCAGGAGTCGCAGTGAATCATGGGGATGGGCGTGCCCCAGTAGCGCTGGCGCGAGATGAGCCAGTCGCGCAGCCGGTAGGTGATCGCGCCCTCGCCCGTCCCCTCCGCCTCGGCGTGGGCGGTGACGGCGCCGATGGCCTCGCTCGCCGGGGTGCCGTCGAAGGGGCCGGAGTTGATCATGGCGCCGCCCTCGGTGAAGGCCGCCTCAAGCGGCGCGCTCACGTCGATCCCGGGGTGGTCGAAGACGGGAACGACCTTGAGGCCGTACTCGGTGGCGAACTCGAAGTCGCGCTCGTCGTGCGCGGGGACGGCCATGATCGCGCCCGACCCGTAGGTCACGAGCACGTAGTCGGCGATCCAGATGGGGATGCGCTCGCCGTTGAAGGGGTTGAGGGCGTAGGCGCCGGTGAACACGCCCGTCTTCTCGCGCTCGGTCGAGAGCCGCTCGACTTCGGTGACGCGGGAGGTGGCGGAGACGTAGGCCTCGACGGCCTCGCGCCGGTCGTCGGTCGTGATGCGCTCGACGAGGTCGTGCTCGGGGGCGAGCACCATGAAGGTGGCGCCGTAGACGGTGTCGGGGCGCGTCGTGAAGACGGTCAGGGGCTCATCGACGCCCTCGACATCGACGGGGAAGCGCAGCGAGGCGCCCTCGGAGCGGCCGATCCAGTTCCGCTGCATGGTGGTGACGCGCTCGGGCCAGTCCATGCCGCCGAAATCGAGCAACTCCTCGGCGTACGCCGTAATGCGGAAGAACCACTGCGTGAGGAAGCGGCGCTCGACGGAGTCGTCGCAGCGCTCGCAGAGGCCGTTGAGCACCTGCTCGTTGGCGAGCACGGTCTGGCAGTCGGGGCACCAGTTGGCGGCGGCCTCGGCGCGGTAGGCGAGCCCGCGCTCGTACAGCTTCAGGAACCACCACTGGGTCCAGCGGTAGTACTCCGGGTCGCAGGTGACGATCTCGCGTTCCCAGTCGAAGCTCGCGCCCATGGTTCGGAGCTGCTCGCGCATGCGCTCGATGTTTCCGTAGGTCCACTTCTTCGGGTCGATGCCGCGCTGGATGGCGGCGTTCTCGGCGGGCAGTCCGAAGGCGTCGAAGCCCATGGGGAAGAGCACGTTGTAGCCCTGCATGCGGCGGAAGCGGGCGAACGAGTCGGCGGGCGTCATGGCGTACCAGTGGCCCGTGTGGAAGTCGCCGGAGGGGTAGGGGAACATCGTGAGCACGTACCAGGGCGGGCGCTCGTCGTCGTCGCGGGCGTGGTCGATGCCGTCGGCCTGCCAGCGTTCGCGCCACTTCGGCTCAATGGTGTGCGGGTCGTAGCGATCTACCATGCGGCTCCTCGTTCGGGGGGGAGGTCCCGGCCACGTCGGGTCCGGGCGGGAAAAGCGGGCACAGGTGGGGGGAGGCCTCGCCGGCTATGCGCCGCGAGGCCGTCGAAGGGCGAGCCTGGAGCCGGGCCACATCGAGTGCATCGTGTCGACGATGGTAGCGAAGCGCGCGGTGAGCGTCACCTTTCGTCGCGCCTCTCCGGACGCTTCGGGTAGTGCGCGACGAAGAGGGTTTCGAAGTCGCGCTCGGAGGAGCAGGTCGGGCAGGTGAGGTACCAGACCCAGACGGCGGCGGGGTTGCGGCCGTAGCGCTTGCGGGCCATGGCTCGGGTTTCCTTCACGAGGGTGCGCATCTGGCCCCAGGGGGCGGGGAGCAGCCGCGTGAAGACGACGCCGCCGGGGGTGATGATGTCGCGGCGGGAGGGGTCGGCGTCCTCGACCTCCAACATGACCGTGCGGCGCACGCGTCCCGGTCCCATGAGCAGCATCGCGTCCTCGGGCACGTGGCCGGCGGCCTCGGCGCGGGCGATCAGCTTCCGCCGGTTGCTCCAGAAGCCGATGGGCACGCCGAAAAGGGCAGGGACGCCGATCTTCGCGAAGGCGATGTCGCTCCAGTCGCTCTCGACCTCGTGCCACTCGTGGCGGTCGAGCTGCGGGCAGTCGCAGGGCTCGGCCCCCTCGGTGGGACCTGGGCGGCTACGCCCGGCCTGCTCGATGGGAACGCGGCGGCGCTCCTCGGTCATGACGCGGCGGGAGCGAGGGTGCGCGCCACGGCGACCAGCTCGGGGCGCTCGGCGAGAGTGGCGGCGGAGATCACGACCATGGAGTCGATACGCCCTTGCCGCTCGACCTGGGCCTCCAGCCAGGCCTCGCCGACGGCGCGGGCGGCGGCGGCGCGGAAGTCGGGACCGTCCTCGGCGGAAGCGGCCTGCGCGAGCGCCTCGGCGGCGGCGTCCTGCAGGAGAACGGCGACCTCCCGGGCGGGCCGCCGGGGCCAGTCGAGGACGAAATCGGCCTGGGTGCCGCCCCAGAGCTCGGCGCCGGCGCCCGGGCCGTGGTAGCTGATCGTGGTCGGTGCGGACGCTGCGCTCATTGTGACGCCTCCTCGCGGGGCCGGGCGATGCGGAGCGCCTGCGGCAGCTGTTCGAGCAACTGCTGGCGGGCCTGCACGCGCGTCTGCAACCCCCAGATATCGATGAACCCGACGGCCGAGCCGTGGTCGAACGCATCCTCGCGGTCGTAGGTGGCGAGCGCCCGGTCGTAGAGCGAGGACTCGGCGCGGCGGCCCGTCACGGTGACGGCGCCGCGATGCAGCCGCAGGCGCACCTCGCCGCTCACGAAGCGCTGGGTGCTGGCGGTGTAGGCGGCAAGGTCCTGGTGGTGGGCGCTGAACCAGAGGCCGTCGTAGATGAGCTCGGCGTACTGGGCGGCGATCTCGCGCTTCAGCTTCAGCTGCTGCCTCGAGAGGGTCATCGTCTCGAGCCCGCGGTGGGCGGCGAAGAGGACGGCGGCGGCGGGCGCCTCGTAGATCTCGCGGCTCTTGATGCCGACGAGGCGGTCCTCGATGTGGTCGACGCGGCCCACGCCGTGCGCCCCGCCGAGGTCGTTGAGGCGCTCGACGAGCGCGACGGGGTCGAGCGCCTCGCCGTCGACGGTAACGGGGAAGCCGCGTTCGAAGCCGATCTCGACGTCGATGCCCTCGTCGGGGGCGTCCTCGGGCGCGGTCGTCCAGACGTAGGCCTCGGGCGGGGGCGCGGTCCACGGGTCTTCGAGCACGCCCGCCTCGACGCTTCGGCCCCAGATGTTCTCGTCGATGCTGAAGGAGCCCTTCACTTCCCAGGCGAGCGCGATGCCGTGTTCCTGGAGGTACTCGATCTCCATCTCGCGCGACATCGCCTCCTCGCGCGTCGGCGCGACGATGGCGAGGGAGGGGTCGAGCGTGCGGATGCCGACGTCGAAGCGGACCTGGTCGTTGCCCTTGCCCGTGCAGCCGTGCGCGACGGCGACGGCGCCCTCGTCGTGGGCGACATCGACGAGCAGCTTGGCCATGAGCGGGCGGGCGAGAGCCGTGGCGAGGGGGTAGACATCCTGGTAGAGCGCGCCGGCGGCGAGGGCGGGGAAGGCGAAGTAGCGGAGGAAGTCCTCGCGCGCGTCCTCGACGATGACCCTGGCGGCGCCGGCGGCGAGGCCGCGCTCTTCGAGCACGGCCTGCTCGCGGCTCATGCCCACGTCGATGTTGAGCGCGACGACGTCGTAGCCGCGCTCCTTGGTGAGCCAGGTGATCGCGGTCGTGGTGTCGAGGCCGCCGCTGTAGGCGAGAACGAGTTTGGGCACGCTGGCCTGCCTTTCCGATGTGTCCCCCAAAGCGTAGCGCGCCCGCCGCTCGCGCGGCAGTCAGGAGACCCTTCGCAGGACGCCCCAGGCGCCCAGGGTGCTCGCGAGAGCGGCCACGACCAGCACGAACACGACCACCCCGATAGCCGTCGGGAGCGAGCCGGCAAGGGCGAAGGGGGTGAAGGCGAGGCCGATGGCGCCGGCCGCCACGCCTCCGAGCACGAGGGTCGCGGGCGGGGCGATGGCGCCGTCCGCGGCGCGGGCGGCGAGCAGCAGTCGCACGCCCGCTCCCGCCACGCCGATGGACGCGAGCGTGCCCAGCGCGAGGAGCAGGCCCGTTACGAGGTCGCTAACTGGATCGCCTCCTCAAGGATGTCGCAGGCGCGGTCGATCTCGTCGTCTTCGACGATGAGGGCGGGCATCAGGCGGATGCGGTCGGGGCGCACGTTGTTCACGAGCAGGCCGCGCTCGCGGCAGAGGGCGACGACGCTGGCGGCGGCCTCGCTGGAGAGACTGACGGCGAGCAGCAGGCCGCGTCCCCGCACTTCCGTGACGGCGGGCAGGCTGTCCTCCATCGCGCGCAGGCGTGCGACGAGGCGGTCAGAGGCGCGGCGGGCGGCGGCGAGCACGTCGTTCTCGAAGATGTGGCGGAGGACGGCGACGCCGGCGGCGGTGGCGACCGGATTCGCGCCGAAGGTCGTGCCGTGGTCGCCTGGCACGAGGTGGGCGGCAAGCTCCTCGCGGGCGAGGACGGCGCCGATCGGGAGGCCGCCGGCGAGGCCCTTCGCGACGCACATGATGTCGGGCTCGATGCCGTCCTGCTCGTGCGCCCAGAGCGTGCCCGTGCGGCCGATGCCGGACTGGATCTCGTCGAGGATGAGGAGCAGGCCGTTCTCGTCGCACCAGTCGCGCACGCCCTGGAGGTAGCCCGGAGCGGGCACGTTCACGCCGCCCTCGCCCTGGATGGGCTCCATGAGGACGGCGACGGTGTTGTCGTCGGTGGCCTCGCGGAGGGCGTCGAGGTCGTTCCAGGGGACGTGGCTGAAGCCGGCGGGCATGGGCTCGAACGGTTCGCGGTAGCGGGCCGTGCCGGTCGCCGCGAGGGCGCCGAGGCTGCGCCCGTGGAAGCCGTCCTGCATGGCGATGATGCCGTGCTTCCCGCCCTGCTCGTCGTGCCCCCAGCGGCGGGCGAGCTTGATGGCGGCCTCGATCGCCTCGGCGCCGGAGTTGCAGTAGAAGACGCGGTCGAGGGGCGAGTTCTCCACGAGCAGCTCGGCGAGCTCGATCATCGGGGTCGTGTAGTAGAGGTTGGAGACGTGGATGAGCTTCCCGGCCTGCTCGGCGGCGGCGGCGGCCACGACCGGGTGGGCGTGGCCGAGGGACGTGACGGCGAGGCCGCCGACGAAGTCGAGGTACTCGTTCCCCTCGCTGTCCCAGACGCGCGAGCCCTCGCCGCGCTCGAGCACGATCGGCTGGCGGCCGTAGTTCTGAAAGACGTACTTGCTCTCGCGCTCGATCCAGTCGCTCATGGCGGTGGGGCTCCTGTGGGGGTGAAGTTGGGGTTGGGAGTGGGATTGTACGCCGCGCCCGTGTACGGGCCTCGCGGTCAGGAGCGGGCGGGCGGGAAGACGGTGCCCTGGCCCTCGCGATCGAGGAGCGCGCCCGGGACGCGCCCGTCGACGATGTGGCTGGGGACGCCGAGATCGGCGGCGAGCAGGCAGGCGTCGGTCTTCGGGATCATCCCGCCGGCGATGACGCCCTGCTCGCGCAGGTCGCGCACGGCGGCGGCGGCGAGCGTGGGGATGACGGCGCCGTCCTCGCCGCGCACGCCCTCGACATCGGTCAGGAATACGAGCTCGCGGGCGTTCACGGCGCTCGCGATCCAGCCGGCGGCCTCATCGGCGTTCACGTTCACGAGCTGGTCGCCGTCCTCGCCGGGGACGTAGCCGACGGGGCTCACGACGGGCACAAAACCCGCGTCGCGAAGGGCGAGCACGGCCTCGGGATGGGCGGCGACCGGCGTCCCGACGAAACCGAGCTCGGGGCGGCGCTGCTCGCACTCGAGCGTGCGCCCGTCGGCGCCGGAGAGGCCGGCGGCGCGGGCGCCGGCGGCGTTCAGGGCGGAGACGATGCGCTTGTTCACGAGGCCGGCGAAGACGGCCACGATGACGGGCAGGGCGCGCTCGTCGGTGGCGCGCAGGCCGTCGATGAAGCGGCTCTCGATGCCCATCGCGTCGAGCCAGCGGCTGGCTTCGGCGCCGCCGCCGTGGACGACGATCGGCCGGGCGCCATCCCCATCGAGGGCGGCAATGTCGTGGAAGGTCGTGTCGGCGGCGCCGAGGGTGCTGCCGCCCACCTTGATGACGAGGGGTCCCGCGCCGCTCACGTCGTGTAGTCGGCGTTGATGCTGATGTACTCGGCGCTGAAGTCGCAGGTCCAGCCGGTGGCGCTCGCATCGCCCGCGCCAAGGGACACCTCGATCGTGACCTCATCGCCCGACATGGCGCGCGAGACCTCGGCCTCGTCGTAGGGGATGGGCACGGTGCGCTCGAAGAGCTGGTGGCCGCAGACGGCAACCGTCACCGCCTCCTCGACGATGGCGACCTCGGAGCGCCCGATGACCCCGACGATGCGGCCCCAGTTGGGGTCGGCGCCGTGGACAGCGGTCTTGACCAGGGGCGAGGTGCCGATGTCGCGCACGAGGCGGCGGGCGTCGGCGTCGGTGGCAGCGCCATTGACCGTGATCTCGATCAGCCTCGTGGCGCCCTCGCCGTCGCGGGCGATGGCCTTCGCGAGGTGGATGCAGACGGCGTCGAGGGCCTCGCGGAAGGCGTCATGGTGCTCGCTGCCGGGGACGATGGTGTCGCCGCCGGCGGCGCCGTTCGCGAACAGGAGGACGGTGTCGCTGGGGCTCGTGTCGCCGTCGACGGTGATGAGGTTGAAGCTGCGGTCGGCCGCCTCCGAGAGGGCGGCCTGCAGGGTCTCCCGGCCGATGGGGGCGTCGGTCGTGAGGTAGGCGAGCATGGTCGCCATATTCGGGTGGATCATGCCCGAGCCCTTGGCGCAGCCGCCGAGGGTGTAGGGCCCGAATCGCACGGAGCAGTGCTTGGGCACGAGGTCGGTGGTCATGATGGCGCGGGCGAATTCGGGGCCGGCATCATCGGACAGCTCGACGGCCTCGATCCCCGCCTCGATCTTCTCCATGGGCAGGTAGTGGCCGATGACGCCCGTATGGCAGACGAACATGGCTTCGGCGGGAATGCCCACCTTCTCCGCCGCCAGCTCGGCCATGCGGTAGGCATCGCGGACGCCGCGCTCGCCGGTGCTGTCGTTGGCGTTGCCGCTGTTCACGACGACCGCCCGCCCCTCGCCGCCGGCGAGCCGCTCGCGATCCACGTCGATGGCGGCCCCGTGGAGGCGTGTGACCGTGAAGACGCCCGCCGACGTGGCCGGGCGGTCGGAGAGCAGGATGCCGAGGTCGAGCTTGTTCTCGCCGTAGGTCTTGATGCCGGAATAGGTCGCGCCCGCGCGATAGCCGGCGGGGCTGGTGGCGCTGCCGGTGGGATCGATCTCGACGGTCACGGGTAGAGCGCCGGGCGATCGAGCCCCGCCTGCTGGGGCAGGCCGAACATGAGGTTCATGTTCTCGATGGCACTGCCCGCGGCGCCCTTCATGAGGTTGTCGAGCACGCCCACGGCCACGAGCGCGCCGTTGCGCTCGTCGATCGTGGGATGGACGAGGCAGTCGTTGCTGCCGTAGGTGTGCTTCGTGTGCGGCGGCGAGTCGGTCACGGAGGTGAAGGGCGCGTCCGCATAGAAGTCGCGGTAGAGGGCGAGCGCCTGCGCGGGCGACACATCCTCCGCGAGGGGCGCGTAGCAGGTCGAGTGGATGCCGCGCGTCATGGGGACAAGGTGGGGCACGAAGGTGACCGCGACCTCGGGGCCCTCGCGCAGTCGCGAGAGCTCCTGCGCCATCTCCGGCTGGTGGTTGTGGTTCGCAACCCGGTAGGCGGAGACGTCCTCGTTCACGTCGCTGTAGCTGAAGCCGCCGCCCGTGCCCCGGCCCGCGCCGGAGATGCCCGACTTGGCATCGACGAACACGCGCGGCTCGACGATTCCCGCCGCGACGGCGGGCGCGAGGGCGAGGATGGTGGCGGCGGGATAGCAGCCGGGGTTGGCGACGAGGTCCGCGCCGGCAATGTCGCTCGCGTACAGCTCGGCGAGGCCGTAGACGGCGCGGCCGAGCAGGCCCGGCGCGGGGTGCTCGGCGCCGAACCACTGCGCGAACGCTTCGGGCTCGCGCAGGCGGAAGTCGGCGGCGATGTCGATGACGCGCACGCCCAGCTCGACGAGCGGGGCGCAGGCCTCGGCGCTCGCGCCGGTGGGCAGCGCCGAGAAGACGACATCGACCTCGGTCTCGATCTCGCCTGTGATGGGGAAGTCGGCGTAGGCGGCGAGGTGGGGGAACGCCTCGCCGAGCTTCTGGCCGGCGAGCGAGCGGCCCGTTGCGGCGACAAGCTCGGCCTCGGGGTGGTTCCAGAGCAGGCGCGCCGCCTCCATCCCCGCAAAACCGGTGACGTTGATGATGCCCGCCCGAACCGTCATATCCGCATTGTCTCGCCTGTTGCGGGCATGCGCGAACGCGCGTCACGCGGGCTCGGTAGGATGCCGGCCATGTCGCTCGACCTGACCTTCATCGGCACGGGGAACGCGTTCGCGGCGGGCGGCCTCTGCTGGAACGGCTTCCTCGCGAACGGGCGCTACCTGTTCGAGGCGCCGCCGACGGCGCTCATGTCGCTGCACCGCGTTGATGTCGACCCGAACGCGGTCGAGGCGGTGGTGCTGAGCCACCACCACGGCGACCACTTTCTCGGGCTGCCCTTCCTGCTGCTCCACTGGAAGCACCAGGGGCGCGAGACGCCGGTCACGATCGTGGGGCCGCCGGAGACGGAACGGCTGGCCCGCGAGATCGGCGGGACCGTCTACCCGGGCCTGTTCGAGGGCGACTTCGGCATCGAGTGGCGGGAGCTCGCCGCGGGGGACTCCGCCACGGTCGGGGACCTGACGGTCGAGGCGGTCGGGGTCGAGCACGACGCCCGGCTCTCGCTCAACCTCGGCTACCACGCCCGCCTCGACGGCGAGCGCTTCGCCTACACGGGCGACACGCGCCTCTGCGACGGCGTTCGCGACCTGGCGCGCGGCGCGGACGTGCTCGTGGCCGAGTGCGCCTCGCGCGACATCCCGATTCCGATCCACATGAACCTGGTCGACGACATTCCCGAGGTCCACGCGGCGCTGTCCCCCACGGCGAGGCTCGTGCTCACGCACGTCACGCCGGACGTGGAGACGGACCTCGCGCGCACGGTGGTCGCCAGGGACTACGAGACGTACCGCTTCTAGGGCGCGGTCGGCACCCCGGAAGGGCCTGCGCTAGAATCGCGCCATGGCACATCGACTACGCGGCGCGGCCGCCATCACCGGTCTCGGCATTACGCCCATGGGGCGCATCTACGGCAAGAGCTCGACCGACTTCGCGGTCGACGCCGTGCGCCTCGCCATCGCCGACGCCGGGCTGGAGAAGTCCGACATCGACGGCCTGCTGATCAACGCCGGCATCACCGGGTTCTCCGGCCAGGGCGTGAGCCTCCAGCTCCAGAACGCCCTCGGGATGGGCAACCTGCGCCTCCTGAACCACATGAACGCGGCCGGCTCGACGGCGGCGCAGATGGTCCAGTACGCGACCATGGCGATCGACGCGGGCATGGCCAGGCACGTCGTCTGCGTGTTCGCCGATGCGCCCCTGCAGCAGGGCGGCTCCTCGGCGGCGGCCTACGGCAACGCCGGGCGCCGGGCGGGTCCGACGGGCATCCTCGGGCTCTCGGCGGGGGCGGGGCACTTCGGCGCGAACACCTCCTACGCGCTCGCCGCCCGCCGGCACATGTCGCTCTACGGCACGACGCAGGACCAGCTCGGCGCGATCGCCATCGCGGAGCGCTCCTGGGCGACGATGAACCCGCACGCGAAGATGCGCGATCCGCTCACGCTGGAGGAGTACCACGCCTCGCGCTGGATCGTGGAGCCGCTGCACCTGCTCGATTGCTGCCTCGTCTCGAACGGGGCGGTGGCCGTGATCGTGAGCCCGCCCGACGAGGCGAAAGACATGCCGCAGCCGCCCGTGTACGTCCACGGCATGGGCCAGGGGCATCCGGGCGACAGCCGTCGCGCGGGCGATTCGCCGGAGACGGAGACGGGAGCGCGCCTGGCCGCCGAGACCGTGTTCCGCATGGCCGGCGTCGGCCCCGAGGACATCGATGTCTGCGAGCTGTACGACTGCTACACCTACACCGTGCTCGTGACGCTGGAGGACTACGGCTTCTGCAAGAAGGGCGAGGGCGGCGCCTTCGTGGAGGACGGCAAGCTCGGTCCCGGCGGCTCGCTGCCGACGAACACGGGCGGCGGCCAGCTTTCGGCCTACTACATGTGGGGCATGACCCCGCTGAGCGAGGCGATCATCCAGGGTCGCGGGCAGGGCGGGGAGCGGCAGGTCGAGAAGAACGACCTTATCCTCTCGACGGGGAACGGGGGAGCGCTGAGCTACCACGCCTCGCTCATCCTGAGCCCGCACGCGAACTGAGGCGGCGCACGATGGCCGATTCC
Organism: Tepidiformaceae bacterium; assembly: GCA_965203115.1. Classification (GTDB taxonomy): domain Bacteria; phylum Chloroflexota; class Dehalococcoidia; order Tepidiformales; family Tepidiformaceae; genus UBA2991. The sequence goes on from OZ241859.1 coordinate 2,226,509, forward strand.
CCACCGGTGAAGCCCGTCTCCCAGCCCGATGAGCTGTCGGAGCCCTTCTTCGCCGCGGGCGAAGAGGGCCGCCTCCTGCTCGCCCTCTGCGACACCTGCGGCGAGATGCGCCTGCCCACGTCCCCGACCTGCCCCACCTGCCTCGCCGAGGGGATCAGATGGCAGGAGGTGAGCGGTCGCGGCACCGTCTACACGTACGGGATCATGCACCAGCGCTACCACCCCGCCTGGGAGCCGGACCTGCCCTACAACATCGCGATCGTGGAGCTGGACGAAGGTCCACGCATGCCCGCCAACATCATCGGCGTCCCGAACGACGAGATCGCCGTCGGCATGGCGGTCCAGGTGGCGTGGGAGCACGAAGGCGAGGCGCCCGTCCCCCGCTTCCGGCCCCTGGCCTGACGCCGATGCCGCAGGGCGCGCTCAGCATCGTCCTCTGGGCGACCGACCTGAACGGGTTCGCAGCGTTCCTCACGGACGTGGCCGGGGCGACGCTCGAGACGCGGCACCCGGGCTTCGCGGCGCTCGCGCTCGACGGCGCGGAGATCCAGCTGCACTCGGACGAGTCGTTCCAGGGGCACCCCTGGCGCGAGGCGCTCGCGAACGAGGGCGCGGCGCGGGGCATCGGGGCGGAGGTGCGGGTGCGGGTGGACGCGGTCGACGCGCGACACCGGAAGGCGCTCGAGATGGGCTACGCCAGCATCCAGCGCCCGCACGACGACGGGACGGGACGGACCTGCCAGGTGATGGGGCCGGACGGGTACTTCTTCACGCTCTGGGAACCGCGGATCGGCGGATCGTAGGCGCGTCTACCAGGCCGTCCAGCCGCCGTCGACGAGGATCGTCTGGCCGGTCACGAAGTTGCTGGCGTCGCTCGCGAGGAAGATGACGGCGCCGGCCAGCTCGTGCGGCTGCCCCCAGCGGCCCATGGGCGTGCGGTCCTCGATGAAGGCCTTGCGCTCGGGGTCGTCGTAGAGGGGGCGGGTCAGGTCGGTCTCGAAGTAGGTCGGGGCGAGGCCGTTGACCTGGACGCCGGCCTCGGCCCACTCGATCGCGAGCACCTTCGTGAGCTGGTCGATGGCGCCCTTGGACGATGCGTAGGCGGCCTGGTTGGGCAGGGCCACGCTGCCGAGGATGCTGGAGACGTTGATGACCTTGCCCGAGCCCTGGTCGACGAAGCGCCGGCCGGCCGCGCGGGCGCCGTTGTAGTAGCCCTTCAGGTTGACCTGGAGGACGGAGTCGAACTCGTCCGGCGTGAGCTCGAGGACGGGCTTGCGGATGTTCGTGCCGGCGTTGTTGACGAGCACGTCGAGCCGCCCGAGGCGGTCGACGGCGGCCGCCACCATCGCCTCGCAGGCCTCCGGGGAGGTGACGTCGGTGGGCACCGCGACGGCGCGGCGCCCGAGCGCCTCCACCTCATCGACAAGGGAGTCCAGCTCCGAGCCGGTGCGGCTGGCGAGGACCAGGTCGGCGCCGGCGGCGGCCAGCGCGAGCGCCATCGTGCGGCCCAGGCCGCGCCCGGCGCCGGTCATGATGGCGACACGACCGGTGAGGTCGAAGAGCTGCGTACCGCGCAGCTCGGGGCGGTCGTCGCCCGCGCTCATTCGTAGCGGAGGGCCTCGGCGACGGCGACGCGCGAGGCGCTCTGGGCGGGGAACCAGGTCATGATCATCGAGGCTCCGAAGGCGATTCCGCAGATGACGATAAGTTGGAGCCAGGGAACGATGAAGTCGGCGCCCTCCGAGGCCTCCCCGATGCCGCCGGACGTGAAGAGCACCCACGACAGGGACACGCCCAGCACCGCGCCCAGCACGATGCCGGAGAGCGCGACGAAGCCGGACTCGAAGATGAAGCTGAGCGCGACCATCGAGCGCTGGTAGCCGATGGCGCGCAGCATCCCGATCTGCTGGCGGCGCTCGACGACCGCGCGGAAGGCGATCACGCCGAGGGCGGCGATGCCGATGATGAGCCCGAGCCCCATGAATCCCTGGAAGAGCAGGAGGAAGCCCTGCGAGGCGGCGCGCTGGTCGTCGAGCAGCTTCTGGAACGACTCGGCCGAGGCCTGCGGGAGCGACGCCTCGATCGACTTGGCGAAGGCTTCCTGGTCGATGCCGCCGGCAGTCTTGATGACGAAGCGCTGCGACTCGGAATCGGGGAAGGCAGCGACGACGGTATCGCGCTGGACGATGATGCCGTTCCAGAAGATGCCACCGGGATCGTCCACCTGCCCGATGACGGTAATGACCGTATTGAGGTCGGTGCCGGGCGCGTGGAGGAGAAGGTCGAACGGCTCGAATCCCTCTCCGACCAGGAGTGGATCCAGCCGAAGGAAGTCGAAGCCGGAGAAGGGGTCGGTCTCGTCGGTGAGATCCGCCGGGATGACGGCGAGGGTGGGGTCGGCGGCCACTGCGGCCCAGACCTCTTCGTCGGTCGCGTAGCCCGCGGCCCGGCGCTTCAGCTCGAACTCGGTGTTCTCGAAGAAGGCGGAGTCCGCGCCCATCACGGTGTAGGTGCCTGTCACACCGGGGACGGAGTGGTCCTCCGATTCGAAAAATAGCTCCGTCTCTCCCGCCCAGGCGATGCGCTGCTCGCTGACGGCGACGATGGGCGAGGTATCGACGCCCCGCTCCTCCAGCGCCGCCTCCATGTCGTCGGTGCGGTTGTTGCTGTTGACGTAGACGATGGTGTCGAAGCCGCCCTTGGCATCGTCGGAGAGGAAGATGTTGTCGAAGTTGTCGTTGACGGTGGAGAACATGACCAGCGAGAACGTGATGAGGCCGATCATCATGATCGTCATGCCCGTTCGCATGCGGGCCGTGAGCGGGTAGGCGACCGCGGTCTTGACGGCGGGCACGATGCGTCCGAGGCGGGCGCCGACGGTCGCGATGGGCGGGAGCAGGATGTCGGCGTTGTAGACGATGAGGAAGGTGCCGCAGGCGACCATCACGATGCCGCTGAGGAAGAAGAGCTCGGGCCCGCCCTCCAGGTCGCCGATGATGAAGTCGAGGGCGCCCGCAGGCGAGACGTACCAGAAGGCGAGCAGCAGGGCGGCGAGCAGCGTGAACGAGGCGCGTTCGGCCACACGGAAGTAGCGGAGCGTGAAGGCGGCCCAGCCGAACACGAGCGAGATGCCGCCCGCGAAGAAGAAGTAGCTGTCGGAGGAGAAGGCCCACTCCATGAAGAGCGCGGCGAGGGCCAGCCCCACGACGCCGTATCCGGCGCCCCAGGCGATGGGGCGATCGCGGTCCTGGGAGGCGATCAGCACGAGGCCGATCGGGGGCAGGAGGATGCCGAGGATGATGAGCCAGAAGCCGGGCTGCGGGTTGCGGTCGCGCATTACTCCGACGATTGACACTGCAACGACGTAGAAAGGGGCCAGCGGCACAAGAAAGAATGGCCACCTGGGTGGCTCGGGCCAGCCGATGCGCTCTCCAGGGGGAGCTCCAAAGTTACCGCCGCGCAGGAAGTAGATCCACGGACCCACGAGGCCGAACAGCAGGGCAGCCACGAGGAGGACGGTCAGGAGGATCGGCAGGTCCGAGAGGCGGTAGAGCGCGAAGACGCTCACGGCGATGGCGCCGAAGACGACCGCCGCATTGAGCACGGCGCGCGCGTAGCCCCGCCACGTCGCCGCCTCCGGGTTCGTGACGATGGGTTCGGGCAGGTCGCGGATGGCGGCGACGATGTTGAGACGGCTCGCGCGCACCGCCGCGAGGAAGATGATGATGAAGGTCGAGATGACGCCGAGGCAGAAGGCGACGACGAGGCTGCGGGGCGTGAGGTTCGTCCGCAGCTCCAGCCCCAGGCCGCTCTCGGCGAAGGCGTTGATGAGCGCGACCATCCCGAAGGTCACGAATATCCCGGCGACGAGGCCGACGACGGCGGCCCCGAGGTCGTAGCCCATACCCTCGGCGAGGAAGGACTCGACGAGGTGGCGGCGCTTGGCGCCGACGGCGCGGGCCATGCCCATCTCCGGCTTCCGCTCGGCCGCGAGCATGATGAAGATGAGGAAGATGAGGAGAATGCCCGCGGCGATGGAGAAGAGCCCGAAGATGATGAAGACGGTGGTGAAGACGCTGCCGACGAGCTTCGCGACCTCGATGGCGTCCTTCTTCAGCGGCACCACCTGGTACGGCGTGCCATCGATGACCTCGTTGAGCTTCTCCTCCACCACATCGGAGCGCTCCAGCCCATCGCGCACACCGCCCGCGTTCGTGACGACGACGGCGTAGGCGATGTCGTGGCGGCCAATCACGTCCGCAAGGAAATCGAAGCTGACGGCCCCGCCGGGAACCTCCGAGGCGCCGACGTTGAAGGTGCCGCTGAGGAAGCTGTTGGGCGCGATCGCGACGACCTCGACCTCCACGGGAAAGCCCTGGAACAGGAGGACGAGCGTGTGCCCGACCTCGGCGTCGATCTCGCCGGCCAGATCCTCGTTGAGCACGATCTGGTTGCCGCTGAGCGTGACGGCGTCCCCGTCGAGGTCGCGCAGCGAGCCGAAGGGGGCGGCGGCGGCGGTGTCGTAGCCGACGACCGTCGCTGCCGACTCGTTCAGCTGCGTCGCGGTGTTGATGACGGGGAGGGTCTCCAGGAGGATCGGCAGGAAGCCATCGATGTCGGGGTCGTCGGCGAATCGCTCTTCCCAGGCGGCGACTTCCTCGAGGGGGATGACGCGTTCGTCCTCGGGGCGCGGGCTGCCTTCCTCGTCCCAGACGATGAGCATGTCGGTCTCGCCGGTGAGCTCGTAGATGTCGTCGGTGACGGTGCTCGAGACGGTGTCGCCGGTGCCGAAGGCGGCGGTCATGATGACCGTCGCCAGCATCAGGCCGAAGATGATGAGGGTGGTCTGGGCGCGACGGCGGGGGATGTTCCGCAGCCCCGTCTTGAACATCACGGGGTTGCGCACCGCCACGAAGGCCAGCAGCGCGAGGATGACGGCGGTGATCGCCACCACGACGGCGGCGATCGTGTTCATGGAGACGCCGAACAGTTCTTCCATGATGGCTGCGCGCTAGGCGGGAACGAGGGGCCGCATGGACTCCTCGCGTTCGATGAGGCCGTCGGCCATGTAGATGGTGCGGTGACAGCGCGCCGCGACCTCGGGCGCGTGCGTGACGATGACCTGCGTCTGGTCGGCGCTCGAGTTGAGCTCGACGAGGAGGTCCATGATGCCACCGGCCGTGGTCGAGTCGAGGGCGCCGGTGGGCTCGTCCGCCCAGACGATGGAGGGGCTGTTGACGACGGCGCGGGCGACGGTGACGCGCTGGCGCTGGCCGCCGGAGAGCTGCGCCGGGCGGTGCTCCGCGTACCGGCGCAGCTCGACCCGCTCCAGCGCCGCGAGCGCGAGCTCGCGCGCCTCGCGCGGCCGCGTGCCGGAGACGATGAGGGGCAGCTCGACGTTCTCGACGGCGGAGAGGACGGGCAGGAGGTTGTAGGTCTGGAAGACGAAGCCCATGCCCTGCGCGCGGAACTCGGTCTTCTCGTTGTCGGCCATGCGTGCGATGTCCTCGGCGTTGATGAGGACCTGGCCGTCGTCGAAGGTATCGAGGCCGGAGAGACAGTTCAGCAGGGTCGTCTTGCCGCAGCCTGAGGGCCCCATGACGGCGACCATCTCGCCGCGCGGCACCAGCAGATCGACGCCGCGCAGGGCCTGGACCTGCACCTCGCCCGTGTCGTACGTCTTCGTAACGCCCCTGGCGTCGATGACCAGGTCCGCAATGCTCCCGTCAGCAGTCATTCCAGCTCCCGTGGCGCGTATCGCCGACGCGCCCCGTGGAGCGTGGCCCACTTGCGGCACCCGAGCAAGTGCGCCGCGGGGGGAGGTGCGCGGACGGCGGGGGCGACGCACAATGGGCGCGGGAGCACGTCATGAGCGACGCCGAACAGGAAGCGCCAGAGGTCGCGCCCGCGCACACGGAGGCGCGGGCGGAGTTCAGCACGCCCGACCTGGCGCTCGTCGTGGGGCTGGGAGCGGTGGCCATCATCGCGGGCACGGTCCTCGGCCTCGTCTTCACCACCTAGGCGGAACGTCTCTGCCCCGCTTCACGTAAGGGCACGGTCGAGAGCCTTTGCGGCGGGGTATGATCGACGGATGAACGGCGCTCCAATCGACCGCGGCGACGCCCTGCTGCTTCGCGTCACGAAGTACAACGGCGAGGCGCACTGGATCCAGCACCTGCGCGTGGTCTCGTACGACGGGTCGCTGCTGCAGGCGCACTCCCCCGCGGGAAGCCCCATCTTCACGAGCCGCGGCGAGTTCCGCTCACGGTACGACAGCTACGCGCACTTCTGGCAGGACCGCTGGTACAACGTCTTCCGCCTGGCCGAGCCGGGCGCGGAGACGGCGCTCTGGTACTGCAACGTCACCACGCCGCCCGAGTTCGGGGACGGCGAGATCCGCTACATCGACCTCGACCTGGACGTGACGGTGCGTGCGGGCGGCACGATCGAGCTGCTTGACGTGGACGAGTTCGAGGAGCACCGCCTGGAATACGGCTACCCGCCGGACGTGGTGGCGCAGGCGCAGGCGGCGGCGGGCGAGCTCTCGACGCTGGCCCAGCGCCACCAGTTCCCGTTCGACCTGTAGGGCGCAACTCCCCCAGTTGCGCGCGAGGCGATACGCTAGGCCCGTGACAGACACCACGACGCTCCGGGACCGCGTGGGGGCGCTCGTCGCGGGGGCGACCCGGGCGGCGATCGAGGCCGGCAGCCTGCCCGACGTGGCGCTGCCGGACGAGCTGGTCGAACGGCCTCGCGACGCGAGCCACGGCGACTACGCCAGCTCCCTGCCGCTGCGCCTCGCGCGCTCGGCGATGATGCCGCCGCTGGCCATCGCGGAGGCGATCGCGGAGCACCTTCCCGCCAACGACGTTATCGACGCGCCGCAGGTCGCGCCGCCGGGCTTCATCAACCTGAGCCTGGCCGAGCACTTCGTGCAGGCCGAGATCAACCGCATCATCGAGCAGGGCGCGGCGTTCGCCGACAGCGCCATCGGGCAGGGGACGCGCGTGCAGGTCGAGTTCGTCTCGGCGAACCCGACCGGACCGCTGCACGTCGGGAACGGGCGAGGGGCGGCCATCGGCGACACGCTCGCCTCGGCGCTGGCGGCGGCGGGATACGAGGTCGAGCGCGAATATTATGTGAATGACGCGGGCACGCAGACGGACGTGTTCGCGGAGACGCTGTACGCCCGCTACCAGCAGCAGCACGGGCGCGACGTCTCCGTTCCCGAGGGCGGCTATCCGGGCGAGTACATGGTCGACCTGGCGACGCAGATGCGGGAGCGCGAGGGCGACCGCTTCCTCGTCGCGCCGGGCGAGCCGCCGCCGGCGGGCGTGCGCGAGCTGGGCATCGAGCTCATCGTCGAGCAGATCCGGGGCACCCTCGACGCGTTCGGGACCACCTACGAGCGCTGGTTCAGCGAGCGCTCGCTCTACGAGCCCGCCGCGGACGGCGAGGCCTCGGCCTACGACGAAGCGCTCGCGGTCCTGCGCGCGGACGGCCACCTGGCCGAGCGCGAGGGCGCCCTCTGGCTGACCTCCAGCGACCTCGGCGAGGACAAGGACAACGTGGTCGTGCGCTCGGACGGGCGGCCGACCTACTTCGCGAGCGACATCGCCTACCACTACGACAAGTTCCTGCGGCGCGGTTTCGACCAGGTCATCAACATCTGGGGGGCGGACCACCACGGGCACGTCTCGCGCCTGAAGGCGGGGACGGAGGCGGTCACCGGGAAGGGCGATGCGCTCCACCTGCTCCTCTACCAGCTGGTCACGCTGAAGCGGGGCGGCAACATCGTGCGGCTCTCGAAGCGGGGCGGCGAGATCATCACGCTGGACGAACTGGTCGAGGAGGTGGGGCCGGACGCGGCGCGCTTCTTCTTCCTGCTGCGCGCGCCCAGCTCGCAGATGGAGTTCGACCTAGACCTCGCGGTGAAGCAGTCGAACGAGAACCCGGTGTACTACATCCAGTACGCGCACGCCCGGCTGGCGAGCATCCTCGATCGCGCCGCGGGAGAGGGTCACGCGCCCGACGGCGGCGACGTCGCGCGCCTGACGGAGCCGCACGAGCTGGCGCTGGTGCGCGAGATGCTGCGGCTGTCGGAGGTCATCGAGCTGGTCGCGACGACGTACGAGCCGCAGCACCTGGCGCACTACGGCATGGAGCTGGCGACCTCGTTCCACGCCTTCAACGACGCCTTCCGGCAGCAGGGCGACCCGAACCTGAAGGTGATCACGGACAACGCGGCGCTGACAGCCGCGCGGCTGCGGCTGGTGCTGGCGGCGAAGATCGCGCTGGGCCGTGTGCTCGACCTGATGGGGATGACCGCGCCGGAGCGGATGTAGCGCCTCATCGCGGCGCGACGATGTAGCCGTTCAGGTCGCCGATCGTCTCCCAGTCCCCGGGACGGCTCCACAGGAGCCACGCCGCGAGCGCGCACGTCAGGCCATCGAGGGTGTCGTCGAGGCGCTTCAAGCCAGCGCCCTTCGCCTCCGCCGCCGTGGCCGGCGCGAGGGCCCGCCGGACATCCCCGCTGTCGAGAACGCCGGGCGCCTCGCGTTCGAGCGCATCCCGCAGGTGGCCCTGGTACTGCTGCATCACCTGCCGCCGGAAGGCGACGCTGCGGCCGCGCTTCGGCTTGTAGGGCAGGCGCTCGCCGAGCCCGAACAGCCGCACATGGACCGTGTGCGGGAAGACCTCGACTGCATGGCGGCCGCGCTCGCCACCCAGCAGCGGGGCGGGGTCGAGGTCGAAGCCGCGGGCGGCAAGCGCCTCGCCGAGGTCGATCCCGGCGGTGTACCCCTGCCGCACGGCGTGGTGCGCCTGGTGCGGTGAAGCCTTGTAGCGACCGAAGCGGCGCGCGACCTCGCGTTCGGCCCAGCGTTGCGGGGTGTAGAGGAGGGGCGCGTCAATCGTCACGACCAGCGGGCCTTCGACGGCCGCCAGTTCGTCGGCAAGCCGCTCGGTGTCACAGACCGCGGCTTCGAGGCGCGTGCAGCGCAGGTCGTCGGGGGTCTCGCCCTCGAACCAGCAGACGCCGCTCTCGCGGTGGGCGGTCCAGGCGAGATCGAGGCCGATGAAGGTGGCCATGGCGCGTCACCCTAGCACCGGGGCCGGGAGGGTGGCACGATCGCGCGCCGGAGGGGACATGGCGGAGCTGATCGAGGCGCTCTCGGGGAGGCGCGCGCGGCGCGCGTTCGACCCACGCGAGGTGCCGGCGGAGACGCGGGAGCTGCTGTGGCGGGCGGTCTCCGTCGCGCCGAGCCACGGGAACGTGCAAACGGCGCGGCTGCTGGTGGCGCAATCGGGGGCGGTGCGCGAGAAGCTCGTGGAGGCGCTCTCGGAGGGGAACCGGAACTGGGCGCCGGCGGCGCCCCTGCTCGTGGCGCTGGGCTCGATGCCGGAGCACGAGCACGCCGATTCGTACGGCGAGGAGCGCGCCCTCTGGTCGTTCCACGCCGGCATCGCCGCGGGGAACCTGATGGCGCAGGCGACCGCGCTGGGGCTCATCGCGCACCCCATGGCCGGCTTCGACGAGGCGGCCGTGCGCAACGCGTTCGGCGCTCCCGGGGAGCTGCGCGTGCTGGTCGTGTTCGCGATCGGGTTCCCGGGACCGGTCGAGTCGCTACCCGAGGACCTGCAGCGCCGGGAGCGGCGCGAGCAGCGCCGCCAGCCCCTCGAACGGCTGGTCGCGGTCGACCGGTGGCGGGAGGAGAACGGCACGCCCGCGCGCGATCCCTCGCGGCGCGGGCGGCGGAGTGGCAAGCTAGAACGCTGATGTCAGCCATTACCGATCTCGGAGACACGTACGTCGAGGAGCTGGCGGCGCTTCATCCCAACGCCGCCACGAGCCTCGGCATCGCCGGGCACGAGGACAAGCTCACGGACTACTCGGTCGCGGGGTTCGAGGAACGCGACCGGCTCTCGCGGGACACGCTCGCGAAGCTGGAGGCGCTGCCGGACGAAGCCGGCGGCGACCGCATCCTCCGCGAGGTGATGCGCGAGGCGCTGACCGTCGACATCGAGCTGCACGAGACGGGCGACTACCTCGCGGGCCTGAACGTGCTCGCCTCGCCGATGCAGGGGCTTCGCAGCACGTTCGACCTGATGCCCACCAGCGGAGAGGCGGACTGGGCCACGATCGCGCGGCGGCTGGCGCGCCTCCCCGAAGCGCTCGCGGGCTACCGCACGACGCTGGAGGCGGGGCTGGAGGCGGACCGCGCGGCGGCGCGGCGCCAGGTCGAGGCCTGCATCAAGCAGTGCGAGACGTGGGCCGGCGACGGCGACGGCGGCTTCTTCGCGGAGCTCGTGGGGCGCGCGGGCGATGTCTCGGACGGTCTCCGGGCCGACCTCTATTCCGCGGCCGGCGCGGCCACGGAGAGCTACCGCGCCTTCGGAGACTTCCTGCGCGAGACCTACCTGCCTCGCGCGGTCGAGCGCGACGGCGTGGGCGAGGAGCGCTACGCCCGCTACTCGCGTTCCTACAACCGCTGCGACCTCGACCTGCACGAGACGTACGCCTGGGGCTGGGACGAGATTCACCGCATCCAGCGCGAGATGGAGGAAGCGGCGGAGGAGATCGCCCCGGGCGAGGGCGTCGAGGCGGCCAAGCAGGTGCTCGAAACCGATCCGGACCGCGCCATCGAAGGGGTCGAGCCGTTCCGGCAGTGGATGCAGGACCTGCAGGACCGGACGATCGCGGAGCTGAACGGCACGCACTTCGACATTCCCGAGAAGCTGCAGCGGCTCGAGGCGATGATCGCGCCTCCGGGCGGGGCGCTGGCGATGTACTACACGAGCCCGTCGGAGGACTTCTCGCGACCGGGGCGGACGTGGTACCCGACCGGCGGCAAGACGCGCTTCCCGCTCTGGGGCGAGGTCTCGATCGCGTACCACGAGGGCGTTCCCGGACACCACCTGGAGCGGGGCAACACGCGCCTGCTCGACCTGTCCCGCTTCCAGCGACTGATCGGCGACTGCTCCGGCTACGTCGAGGGCTGGGCGCTCTACGCCGAACGCCTGATGGGCGAGCTCGGCTACCTGGAGGCGCCCGACTACCGGATGGGGCTGCTGGCCTCGCAGGCGCTGCGGACGGTGCGCGTCATCATCGATATCGGGATGCACCTGGAGCTGGCCATCCCGGAGGGGCAGCCGTTCCACCCGGGCGAGCGCTGGACGCCGGCCCTCGGCGACGAGTTCGCGCGGACGCGGAGCCACTTCCCTGCGGACTTCATCGCGAGCGAGATCGACCGCTACCTGGGGCTGCCGGGGCAGGCGATCAGCTACAAGGTCGGGGAGCGCTACTGGCTGGCGGCGCGCGAAGAGGCGCGCCGGAGCCTCGGCGACGCGTTCGACCTGACGACGTTCCACCGCGAGGCGCTTGCGCTGGGGCCGATGGGGCTGGGGCTGCTGGCGCGCGAGAGCGCCCGGCTGGGGAACGGCGCATGACGGTTCGGCGAACGGTCGGCGGCGCGCTCATCGTGGTGCCCTCGCTCCTCTCGGGGGTGGGCATCGCCTTCATCCTCGCCGCCATCCTCGTGAACCACCAGATCATCCAGGACGCCTTCATGATCGTGGGCGCGGTGATGCTGTGGTTCGACTTCTTCGTGACGATGGCGATCATCCGCTACTCGCTGCGCAGCCTGGACCGGCGCATCGCCGTGATCGAGGAGCGCGGTCAGGATGACGAGGAGGACTCGTAGCGGCCGCTAGATCGTGAGGCCGCCGAGGCCGAGGATGCCGCGCGCGTACTCGATCTCGCCCACGTGGCGGTAGCCGTGGCTCAGGCAGACGCCGTTCAGGCCCTGCCACAGCGACATCTCCCCGAGGGGCTTGATGGTCACGGTGCGCGTATCGAACTCGTCGGGCGACATGGTGGCGAGGTAGTCGTCGGTGGCCCGCCAGACGCGTGGCTGGTACTCGCGCCAGCCTTCGAGGTCGTTCAGGGCCATGGCCTTCGCCTCCTCCTCGGGCATGCCCGTGCCCTGGGAGGTGCGATGGAGGCCGAAGCGCTGGTCGTAGCCGCCCTCGAGCCAGACGGTCGGCCTGCCCTGCGCGATGTAGTTAACGATGTTGTCCTCGGTGCGGACGTAGTGCCAGAGGCTGAAGAAGGGGCTCAGGCCGCCCTCCGTGGGGCGGAAGTTGAGCTGCTCCAGGGTCATGTCGCCGATCGCCTCGTCGAGGAGGGCGTGCATGGAGGTCAGTCCGGTGCGGAGGATCTCGAGTGGGGTGGTGCTCATATCGGCCTCGCGGAAGGAAGTGGGGCGATCGTGCCTGCTCGCGGCGGCGGTGTCCAAGGCGAGCAGGCCGGGACGACGCTCTCCCCGAGGGTGGCGCGAACCCTGTACCATTGCGCGTCCCATGCCGGATGAGTACACCGCCATTCGCCAGCTGTGCGAGCGTTACGTCGACGCCCTCAACCGCCGGGACGTGGAGGCGTGGATCGAGACGTGGGCGCCGGACGGCGTGTGGGAGTACGGGGGCGAGAACCCGCCGCGAGGACACCCGCAGCTGGCGCAGTTCTGGAGCACCGCGATGGCGGACATCACCGCCGTTGTGATGGTCGTGAACTCGGGCGTCGTCGACGAGGTCAATGGGGACACGGCGAGGGCGCGCTGGTATCACACCGAGGACGTGCAGATCGGGGAAGACAACCGCATGGCGGGGGTCACCGTGTACGAGGACGACCTGGTGCGCATCGAAGGGAAGTGGCGCTTCGCCAAGCGCACGCATGAGCTGCTGTACAGCGGCGACGACCTGAGCGGGCGGTTCTACCCCTACGTGGCCTGGGAACATCACTAGCAAACAGCGGCCCGCTGGCGCAGGGCGCACAGGGCAAAAGCAAAAGGAGAAAACGCAATGGGCAAGCCGACAGTTGAGGACTACACCGCCATCCGCATGGTGGCCGAGCGCTACGTGGACGCGGTCAACCGCTTCGACGCGGAGGCGTGGGGCCAGACCTGGGCGCCGGACGGCGAATGGAACGTGGGCGAGGTCCACAAGGGCCGCGACGTGATGGTGCCGCTCTGGACGCAGATCATGGGCAGCATCCCCAACGTCTACATGCACGTGTACTCGGGCGTCGTGGACGACGTCACGGGCGACACGGCGCGTGGGCGCTGGTACATGGGCGAGTTCCTGAACATGGCCGACGGCTCGCGTTCGATGAACTCGATCTGCTACGTGGACACGTACACGCGCATCGACGGGCAGTGGTACATCCAGACGCGCGAGTTCCAGGCGCTCTACCGCGGCCCGGCCGACCTGAGCGGCGAGTTCGCGAAGATCGCGGTCCCGGTCTAGGCATTTCCGGACCACCACAGCGCAGGCAGCGGTCCAGGTGAGGATCGCCGCCTCGCCGTGTCCGAAGCTGCCGCAGCAGGGACGATGACCAGCCCCGAGCGCCGCAAGACCATCTACCTGGCGAGCCCGTACGGGTTCTCGGCGCAGCAGAAGACGCTGCTGCTGCCGCAGCTCGTGGCGGCGCTGGAGGAAGTGGGGCTGGAGGTGTGGGAGCCATTCGCGCGGAACAACCAGGTCGACCGCGCGCAGCCGGACTGGGCCTGGCGCATCGGGCAGGCGGACTTCGAGGACGTGCGCGAGGCGGACGCGATCTTCGCCGTCGTGAACGGGGTGCCGCCGGACGAGGGCGTGATGGTGGAGCTGGGGATGGCGATCGCGCTGGGCAAGCCGACGTTCCTGTTCCGCGACGACTTCCGCCGCGCGACCGACAGCGAGGGCTACCCGCTCAACCTGATGCTGTTCACGGGGCTGCCGCGCGAGGGCTGGCGTGACTGGTACTACGAGTCGGTCGCGGACCTGGCGGACCCGGACAGGGCGCTCGCGCGCTGGGCGCGCGCCTGACGGCGGGCAGAGGCTACGGCTTGCGCGCCTCGATGAGGTACTTCGCCGCGTGGAACCCCAGCTCCTCGCCCGCTTCCAGCCGCTCCTGGAGGGCGAGCAGGTACCCGAGATGGGTTCTCACGGTGAAGCCGGGCACCTCCCAGGGAGTGGCCTTCAGGTAGTAGACGATCGCGCCCACATCGGCGAAGACGAGGCGGCCCTCCCACTCCTGGAGGGTCTCGATGGTCAGACCGGCCGCTTCCAGCAGGGGCACGTACTTCTCCGGCGTCGCGTCGGGCGACCGGGGCGCGGCATCGAAGGCGGCCTGCAAGTCCCAGGCCCACAGGCCATGCACCTGCTGCGTGAGGAAGACGCCGCCCGGCGAGAGGATGCGGGCGACCTCGTGCGGGTTGAAGGCGGCGTGCCGGTTCAGGACAAGATCAAACTCGCCGCTCGCGAACGGCATGGGCGCCGTGTCGGAGAGCGCCACGCGAACGACCGTGGCGCCCAGCGCGGAGAGCCGTCCGGAAGCGAGCTCGAAGTTGGGCGGATGGTCCTCGGTGGCGACCACCCTCGCGGGCCAGTGGTCGCGCAGGCTCAGCAGCTTCTCGCCACCGCCGGTATCCATATCGACCACGGACTTCGAGCGGGCCATGAGATCGGCGGCGAGGTCCAGGTACGACCAGGGCTCCCGCCCCTCGTCCATGCGGCCGCGCAGGTGCGAGAAGTCCCAGCCTGTGAAGGGCTCCTGCTCTTCCTGGAGCCAGTGGTCGATCAGCTCGTCCCGCTGGGTGGTCGTGCGGTGCCTCTTGCCTAGTAGAGCATCCGCCCTTCGATCTGGGCGGTCGTGATCCAGACCTCGATGTCGCGGATGGCCTGGGCCATGGCCTGGCCGATCAGGTCGAGCTTGCGGACCTGCTCGATGCGGGGCGTGACCTGCTCCAGCTCCCGCTTCGAGAGGAGCTCGCGGAAGATGCGGCAGCCGTCGACGAGACAGATGATGACGACGTCGCGCGGGTCGGGGATCTCGTCGCTGAAGAGGATCCCCATGATGCGCAGCTTCACCTCGCGCTCGGCCTTGCCATCGACCATGGGGTAGCGGCGGGAGCGGAAGACCCAGAGGAAGCGGTCGTCCTGGCGCTCGAGGATGCCGCCTTCGACGAGGCGCTTGAGCGCCTCCTCGCGGAGATCGGGGGCGCGCTGCGCGACCTTCTCCACCCAGTAGCGGGCGTCACGCGTCTCCTCGCGGGCGATTTCGGCGAGAGTGGGGTCGAGGAGGCTGTCGCCGAGGGGGGTGGAGTCGACCAGGGTGAGGTTCTCGAGGTCGGTGTCGATGCGATTCTCCATCGCCAGGTCCATGAGCACGGCGCCGGCGAGGGCGCGGTCCATCGACCAGTTGGGGACGTGGACGAAGGTCCCGTCCTCGTCTCGGAGCAGGAGCAGGATGATCTCTTCGGCGAATCTCAGCATTACGGTCTATGGCCTCCCTGACGCGCCCATGCTACACCGCCAGCGGTAAGGAGCCGGAGGGGACGCATACATATCCATGGGTCCCGGCCCGACGGCTCAGCGTGGACCGCGAGCGGGTGGGGTCGACGGCAGAACCTCCACCCGGGCGCGACAGCCGGGGACGTTCGCCAGCGCCCCGTCGGTAGTGAGGAGGGGCGCATCAAGCGCCTCCGCGAGGGCGAGGTAGAGCCCGTCATAGACGGTCACATTGGAGCGCAGCTCGAAGGCGCGGGGCAGGAGGGGCGCATGGACAGACCTGAAGAGTGGTGTGGCCCGGAGGCGGTCGAGGGCGACTCTGGCCTGAGTGGCCGATAACTGCCCATGCAGCACGAACCTCCGCAGCACCTGCCCAACCTCCGCATCGACGAGGTGGGGAGCATAGATCGGCTCCTGACGCGCAACTCGCCGGCCCAGTGCGCCCCCCGCCGGCCCACGGGAAAACACGAGCAGTTCGATTACGACAGAAGCGTCCGCGACGATCACCTGGAGTCGCGTTCCGCCCGAACAGCCTCAGCTATGGTCTCTGAGAGGAGCGGGGGGGCCTGCTCCTGAAGCCGCGCCAGCAGCTCGTCGGCGGCTGCGATCTCGAGGGATCGCTCGATCTGGCGCAGCAGGTAGGCGGAGAGGGTCATCCCGGCGCGAGCGGCGCGCACCTTCGCTTCGCGGTGGACCTCGTCGGGCACGTTGCGTATCTGGATCATCTTCGACATGCGCTCCACATTAGCACATGTGCAGCACATGTCCGCGCCGTTCGCTACGCCTCGGCGGGCGCCTCCTCGGGCTCGGGCGGAGGTGGCGGCGCCGCCTCGGGGAACTCCTCGGGCATGACGACGAACTCGGGGTAGGCCTCGATGCCGAGCTCGCCGGCATCCTGCCCGAGCTGCTCGACTTCGGGCGAGACTCGCGCCCGTACCGTCAGGGCCAGGGCCTTCCAGAGCGCGAACGAGACCACGAACACGAACGCCCCGATGGCGGCCACGCCCGTGATCTGCGCCACGAAATCGCCGCCCGCGGCGATGCAGACGGCGAGCGTGCCCCAGATGCCGGCGAAGAGGTGGGCGGGAACGGCGCCGACGACGTCGTCAAGCTTGAGCTTCTCGAGGACCTTGATGCCGACGGTGCAGATCACGCCGCCGATGGCGCCGATCACGATGGCCCACCAGTGCTCGGTCATCGTGGGGCCGGCGGTGATGGCGACGAGGCCGGCGATGGCGCCGTTGAGCCCGGCGATCAGGTCGATCCGGCGCAGCACGAAGCGCGAGATCGCGAGGGCGGCCATTACGCCGGCGGCAGCGGCGAGGTTCGTGTTGACGAGCACGTGGCTCATGGAGACGGCGTCGAGGGTGCTGGCGAGGGCGAGCTGCGAGCCTCCGTTGAAGCCGAACCAGCCGAGCCAGAGGATGAACACGCCGAGGGTCACGACGAGGACGTTCGAGGGCGGCGTCGGCCGGACGCTGCCGTCCGGGCGGAACTTCCCGAGCCGCGGTCCCACGACGAGGATGCCGGCGAGCGCGGCCCAGCCGCCGACGCCGTGCACGATGGTCGAGCCGGCGAAGTCCTCGAAGCCGAGGTCCTGGAGCCAGCCCCCGCCCCACGTCCAGGCCCCGACGACGGGATAGATGACGGCGGTGAGGGCGAGCGTGAAGAAGAAGAACGGCCACATCTTGACGCGCTCGGCCAGCGCGCCGGAGACGATGGAGGCGGCGGTGGCCACGAAGACCATCTGGAAGAACCAGTCGGACATGGTGGAGTGGGACTGCTTGGCGAGCACGGCCTCTGCGGTGCCTTCTCCTTCGAGCAGGGAGAGCTCGACGCTGGAGGCCTCGTAGAGCAGGTTGAAGGAGCCGATGAAGTCCCCAACGACATTGACGTACATGAGGTTGTAGCCGATGACGAAGTAGGCGAGGCCGGCGATCGAGTAGATGCCGATGTTCTTCAGGCAGATCATCGAGGCGTTCTTGGTGCGGACGGAGCCGGATTCGAGCATGGTGAACCCGGCGCACATCCACATCACGAGCGCGCCCCAGATGAGGAAGGCGAAGGTGTTGAGGACGAACTCGGTCTCGCCGTCGACGGCGAAGGCCTCGGCGACGGCGGGGCGGCCAAGGAAGACGGCGGCCGCTCCGGCGGCGGTTACGGCGAGGATGGCGGCGGGACGGCGATAGGGACGGAGTGTGGCGACCATGCTCGGGCCCTCCCCTCGGGCGGCGCGGCGAGAGTACACGAAACGCGAACGGCCCCGGAGTGACACCGCTCACCCGCCGGGGCGGGAGGGACCCGGGGAACGAGGGCGGCGCCTAGCGCGGGTAGCGGACGGAGAGGTGGCGGTTCCCCTCGTAGCGCCCGGCCTGCACCTCCCAGATGCCCCGCGCCGGCCGCTTCGGGGGAGTCTCAAAGAAGGGATCGACATGGTCGCGCATCATCTGCTCGATCACGCCCGCGTAGGCGGGATCGGCGACGGCGTTGACGTTCTCGTCGGGGTCCTCCTGCAGGTCGAAGAGTTGCACGGGCTCCTTCGTGTCCTCGAAGACGACGAGCTTGTAGCGGTCGGTGGCGAACATGCCGAAGCCGTAGTTCTCGCTGTGCGCGACCTCGCGGGTGGGGCCGCTGCCGCTGCCGTCGAGGTGGCCGATGAGCGAGTGCCCCTCGTTGTTCGGGAGGGGCGTGATGCCCGTCAGGGCCTCGATCGTGGCGGTCACGTCGACGTGCTCGACGATGCCGTCGACGGTCTTGCTCTCCATGCCGGCGGGGGGGCGGATGACGAGGGGCACGGTGGCGGACTGCTCATAGAAGAGCATCTTCCAGAGCATCCAGTGGTCGCCCATCATCTCGCCGTGGTCGGCCGTGTAGATGATCCAGGTGTTATCGAGGATGCCCTTGCGTTCGAGCGCCTCGACGATGGCGCCGACCTGGTCGTCGATGGCGGTGATGTTGGCGTAGTAGTAGCGGGTGAGGAGCTGGACGATGTCGTCGGTAAGCCCTTCCCACTGGGCCGTGGTCTGGAGCCAGCGCATGAGGGTGTGGAGCGGCCCCGACTCGGGAACCTCCGGCGGGATGCGCTCGCCGAGAGGAATGTCGACGTTGCGGTAGAGGTCGACGTAGTCCTTCGGGGCGTCGTGGGGCTCGTGGGGCCCGGGGAACCCGACCCACTGGAAGAACGGCTCGTCGCGGTCGTACTCGTCGATCCACTTCACTACCTCCTGTCCCGTCCAGGTATCGAGGTAGTCCTCGTTGGGCAGGGGCGTGGACTCGGGGAACCACATGGGGAGGCCGAGGTGGGTGGCTGTCTTCTTGGGGTAGGCGCGCAGGTGGAACCACTCGCCGTACATCTCGAAGAGGCCCCGTTCCTTGAGGTGGTCGACGTACTCGCAGTCGAGTCCCATGACGCCGTTCTTCTCGGGACCGGGGTGGGGCTCATCGAAGCCGACCTGCCGGTAGCGGGGCGTCACGTGCGGATCGGAGGCGAGCTCGGGCCGGCCGCAGACGAGCGTCTCGTCCGCGAAGAGGTGCATCTTGCCGATGCAGCTCGTGTAGTAGCCGGCCTCCTGCAGACGCTGGGCGAGGTTGGGGATGTCCTGCGTCATGTCCCAGTCGTTCTCGAACACGCCGTGGTCGCGGACGTACCGTCCCGTCAGCAGCGACCAGCGCGCGGGCATGCAAAGGGGTCCCTGGGAGAACGCGCGGCCGAAGCGCACGCCCTCGGCCGCGAGGCGGTCGATGTTGGGGGTGCGGATGATGTCGTTCCCGGCGCAGCCCATCGCGTCGGCGCGCTGCTGGTCCGCCATGATGAGCACGATGTTGGGCCTGGAGTCAGCGGGCATGGTCGGTTCCTCCCGTGGTAGGTGGGCGCTCCATCAGCTTGATGGCCGTCATCGACGCCTCTGGTAGGGGCTCGATGCTTCGTTGATCGCGTCGGAGAGCAGGTTCAGGCAGAAGAGGAGGAGGGCGAAGACGGCGCCCGGGAAGACGGCGTACCACCAGGCCTCGCGCAGGTACTGGCGGCTCACGTTCAGGAGTCCCCCCAGCGACGGCGCGGGCGGGTTGTCGCCCAGCCCGAGGAAGCTGAGGGCGGCCGTGATGAGCACGGCCACCGCCATCAGCAGCGCCATCTGCGTGAGGAGGGGCGGGAAGGCGTTGATGGCGATGTGGCGGAAGATGACGCGCTGCGGGCTGGCGCCCATCGACTGCGACGCCAGCACGTAGTCCTTGTTCTTCTCGGCGAGCATCTGGGCACGGGCGAGGCGGGCGAAGGCGGGGATGGTGAAGAACGCGATGGCGATGCCGATGCTCCGCACGCCGGGCCCGAGGATGTTGAGGATGGCCAGGGCGGCGAGCAGGCCGGGAAACGCGAGCAAGGCATCGACGATGCGCATGGCGGCAGCTTCGGCAAACCCGCCGAGGAAGCCGGCGAGGAAACCGACTGTCACGCCAATGGCCGTGCCGATGGCTACGCTGATCAGGCTCACGGCGAAGGAGGCGCGCAGCCCGAAGAGGGTGCGCGAGAAGAGGTCGCGGCGGAGCTCGTCGGTGCCGAACCAGTGTTCCGTGGAAGGGGCGAGGAAACGCCCCGCGGCATCCTGGGCGATGGGGTCGTGCTGGGCGATGACGGGCGCGCCCACGGCCCCGACAACCAACAGCACGAGCCCCACGATGGCGATAGCGCCCTGGGGGTTATGGATGATGCCGTTGAGGGTGGAGAAGAAGAGGGACTCGCGGGTCTTCCGGCCCCACCAGGAGAGCTGAAGTTCGGCGTCCATCTGGGCCGCGCTCATCGTCCGCGCACCCTGGGATCGAGGAAGCCGTAGGCGATGTCGGCAGCGAGGTTGGCGGTGATGAACACCGACACGAGGATGATGAGCGTGCTCTGGACGACGAGATAGTCGCGTGCCTGGATAGCGTTCACCATCAACCGGCCGAGACCGGGGCGAGTGAAGACCTGTTCAACGATCACCGCGCCCCCGAGCAGCCCTCCGACCTGCAGGGCCATGACCGTCACGACCGGAATCATGGAGTTCCGCAGGGCGTGGCGGACCACGACGCGGCTCTCGGCAAGCCCCTTCGCCCGCGCCGTACGGACGTAGTCGTTGCCCATCACCTCGGCGATGGTGGTGCGCGTGTAGCGAGCGAGGACCGCGGCCACCCCGACCCCCGTTGCGAGCGCGGGCAGGGTGAGGTGGCGGAGCGATTCCACTGGATCGTCGAGGATGGACACCTCACCAAACGTGGGAAACCAGTCCAGCCTGACGCTGAATATCCAGAGCATGATGATGCCGAAGAGGAAGCCGGGGATGCCGATCGTCACGAGGGTGTAGCCGGAGAGCAGCCAGTCCCACCCCGAGCGGGGACGGATACCTCCCAGGATCCCCAGGGGTATGCCGACGACGACGGCGACGACGTAGGCGGCGACCGTCAGCTCCAGCGTCGGCGGGATGGCCGTGCGGAGCATGCGGGTGACGGGGAGGCCGCGGGCGAAGGAGACGCCGAGGTTCCCCTGGAAGATGTCCCCGAGCCAACTGATGTACTGCTCGGGGAGCGAGTCATCAAGCCCCAGCTGGCCGCGAATCCGTGCGACATCCTCCTCGGTGGCGTCCTGGCCCGCGAGCAGTTCTGCAGGGTCCCCGGGGACGAGCCGGAGCATCAGGAAGACCCCGATGCTCGCCAGCACAAGTACGGGAACCGCCTGCAGAACGCGGGCGAGGACGTAGGCGAGCAAGGTTTACCCCTCGAGCCAAACCTTCGCCAGATTCGGCTGCTCGAAGATTGTCACGAAATGCTCGTCGTACCCCTTCACGTTGGCGTTGGCCACCTCGATTCGCTGGTTCGTGTGGACCGGCAGGAGCCAGGGGTCTTCGAGCCACATCCGGTTGAAGCGGGCGTACTGCTCCCTCGCCTCTTCGCCGAGCGGGTCCAACTGCTCGAGGTTGGCGATGATATCGAGGTAGGTCTCCGTCTCGTAGTAGCTCGGATTCCCCATGCGGTACGGGAACGTCTGCTGCATGGTGGTGAGCGGCGAGAGGTTGGAGAACTTGTGGGGCGCGACCCACAGGTCGACGAAGCCGCGCTGCCGCAGCTTGCCGACCCAGGCGCCGATCTCCTGCGTGACGATCTCGACGTCGACGCCGATGTCCGCGAAGTTGCTCTTCAGGATCTCGGCGGTGACTTCCGTGCCCGGGATGGGTTCGATCATGAGGGGCGAGTCCTGCGACCAGCCCGCTTCCTCGAGGAGGGCGCGGGAGCGGTCGGGCTCGTAGAGCTCGCTCTCGAGGTCGGGATCGAAGGCGGGCGAGGAGCTCGGCCACGGCTGGGCCGTGAGGTCACCGAAACCCTCGCGCAGCTCCTCCGTCATGCGCCGCCGGTCGATGGCGTAGAGGAGGGCCTGGCGGACACGCGGGTCCACCAGCTTGGGACTGTTCGTGACGCAGCCGACGTAGACGATGCCGGCCTTGGGGGCGAGGAAGCCCTGCCCCGTGCGCCTGGCGACCGAGGGCGCCACGCCGAGCGACCAGTCGATATCGCCTGCCTCAAGGGCGAGGCCCAGTGACTCCGCATCGGGGAAGTTCTGCAGCTCGATGCGATCCACGTACGGTCCGCCCTCGACGGCGCTCTGGTGCCAGCCGCGGTTCGCGACGAAGCTCGCGCCGACATCCGGCGTCCACTGCTCGAAGGCGAAGGGCCCGGTGCCCTGGATGTTCGTGCCTTCCTGCAGCTCGCGGTAGGTGTCCTTCTTCGTGACGAGGAGCTGGGCGAAGAAGTCGGTCATGTTCGGCCGGGGCTTGTCGAACTCGAACTCCATCGTGCGCGAGTCGACCGCCTCCCAGCGCGTGAGGGCTACGGCGAACGAGCTGATCTGGAACCGGCCGGTGATGCCCCACGGCTCGGGGTCGAGCATGACCTCGATGCCATGGAACACGTCATCCGGAGTGACCGGCGAACCATCGTGGAACTCCAGGTCCGGCTTGAGCGTGACCGTCAGCTTACTGCGGTCGTCGTTGTACTCGAAGCGCTCCGCGAGCACGGGGAACGGGTCGAGGCTGTCGCGGTAGCGAACGAGCGGCTCGAGGACGGAGAAGTAGGGCTCGTTCTCCCAGGTGAAGGAGTAGGGGAAGCCCGTGTTCCAGATGAACGTGGGGGCGGAGCCGCGCAGCGTTCCGCCGGTCTGCGGGCCGCCCTGCTGGGGCGCCTCGGTGGCGGCGGCGGTTGCCGCCGCTTCGGTCGCGGCCGCTTCGGTCGCCGCGGCCGCTTCGGTTGCCGCGGCCTCGGTCGCCGCGGCTTCGGTGGCGGCCGCCTCGGTCGCGGCCGCCCGGGTCGCGGCCGGCGCCGGGGCGTCGTCGTCGTCGTCGCCGCAGCCGACCAGGGCCGCCGCCCCGAGGCCTGCCGCGGCCGCGCCGCTTCCGGCCAGCAAGGCCCGGCGGCTTACCCTTCGATCCTTCAGAAACGTCATGAGTCATTCCTCCTGCGGGCGATGCCCGCCCAGACTCCTGTTTCCACGTCCCTTGACCGGGACCGTGGAGTGGCGAGATTCTACGACACCGGCAATCACCATGGTTGCCGCCGGAATCGACTCGTTGGAGGCGATCGTGTCGCACGAACCGGGGGACGCCTGCTGTACGCCCAGCACGACCTCGTGGGCGCCGTCGCGCTCGGACTCCGCGCCCGGGGAGGCCGAGCGGTCGGGCCGTCGTGCCGGAGCGGGCGGCATCCGGCCCGAATCAGCGGTATCCGGCAACGGGGCGGTCGAGCTGGCGGGCGGTTCGTTCCTGATGGGCGCCTCCCCAAACGGAGAGCCCGACCACGACGGCGAAGGGCCCGTGCGGGAGGTGACGCTCCGGCCCTTCGCGATCGACGCGCACGCCGTCACGAACGCGCAGTTCGCGGCCTTCATCCAGGCGACCGGCTACACGACGGAGGCGGAGCGGTTCGGGTGGTCGTTCGTGTTCCGGCGGCACCTCTCGCGGCAGATGGCGCGGCGGCTGGAGAAGACGAACGCGGTCGTGCAGGCGCCCTGGTGGATCGCCGTGCCGGGCGCGCGCTGGGACCTGCCGGAAGGTCCGGGGCGCGACCTCCGCGGCCGCGAGCGGCACCCCGCCGTCCATGTCTCCTGGAACGACGCGCAGGCCTACTGCGAATGGGCGGGGGCGCGCCTTCCGACCGAAGCGGAGTGGGAGTACGCCGCGCGGGGCGGCCTGGAGCAGGCCATCTACCCCTGGGGCGACGAGCTCGAGCCCATCGGGGAGCATCGCTGCAACATCTGGCAGGGCGCGTTCCCCGACCACGACACGGGCGCCGACGGCTACACCGGCACCTGCCCGGTCGATAGCTTCGAGCCGAACGGCTACGGGCTGTACAACACCTCGGGGAACGTCTGGGAGTGGACCGCCGACTGGTTCAGCGTCGACTACCACCGGGAGCAGGAGGCGGCCACGCGGGAGAACCCCATCGGGCCGCCGATGGGGACGCATCGCGTGCAGCGAGGCGGGTCGTTCCTCTGCCACGTCTCCTATTGCAACCGCTACCGCGTCGCGGCCCGTACGGGGAACACGCCCGACTCCTCGACGGCGAACTCGGGCTTCCGCTGCGTGCGCGACCTGTAGGCCGGCGGCCTCGCCCTAGCGGGCGAAGGCATCGACCACGAGCCAGGCCGCGACGAGCGGCAGGGCGGCGGCGAGCACGCGGAGGATCACGGCGCCGCGAATCCGGGCGGCGACGCGGGCGCCAATCTGCGCGCCCACCACGGCGCCGGCCGCGATGAACGCGGCCTCGACAAGGTGGTCGTCCAGGTGGAGGCCACCGGTGACGATGTGCACGACGGTGGCTTCGAGGGCGATGAGGGCGTAGGCGAACTGGCTCGTGGCGGTGGCGATGTGGACGGGGAAGCGCAGGACGATGGTCAGCAGAGGGACCTGCAGGACGCCCCCGCCCGCCCCCAGCAGGCCGGAGACGAATCCCATCGCCGCGGCGATGGAGAGACCGTGCCAGAGGCGGAACGTGTAGAAGAAGTTCTGCCCCTCGCGGTCGCGGATGCGGCGGGAGATCGCGCCGCGCCCCGTGATCGGCTCGCGCAGGCCCGTCGCCTGCCGCCGCAGGATGAGGTGGGTCGCCACGCCGGCAAGCGCCACGGCGAAAACGACGGCGAACACGTCCCGCGGGATGATGCCGACCAGGAGCGCTCCGCCGAGCGCCCCCGGGATGGCGGCCAGCGCCCACCAGATGCCGCTGCGGTAGTCGATGCGCCGCTGCCAGGCGTAGGCGACGGCGCCGGAGGTCGCGTTCGCGAACACCACGGCGAGGGAGATGGCCGTGACCGTGGCCGGGTCGCGGTCGGGGTAGGCGATGAGGAGGATGGGGACGAGGAGGAAGCCGCCGCCGGCGCCGACGATTGCGCCGAAGACGCCCACCCCCAGCCCGAGGAGGACGAGCAGGATCGCCTCTAGCACGCCGGCCTCCGGGCAACGCGCCGCCCCGCGCGGTCGATCGCGCTACCGAACCCGGTGGCGAACGGACGGCGAACGCGGGTCACAGCCGCACGATACGCCCGATGCTCCGCCCCTCTCGCTACTCGGCGATGATGCGACCCCGCAACTCCGCTTCGCGGTCGAGCACCTGGTTGGAGCCGAGCTCGATGCGCACCTCGGCGATGGCGCCCGGGAAGGCGAACGGCACCTCGTAGTCCTCGCTGACGGGGGTGTAGAGGTCCTGCCCCACGTCGAGGCCCTCGATCGCGAACATGCCGCCGAGCGTGGCGGGAAGATCCCCGCTGCCCACCTGGCGGCCGTTGATGGTGAGGATGGCGGTGCCGGCGAGCTCGTTCGTCTTCGTGAACTCGAACGTCACGACCGACTGCCCGATGGGCACCGTCGTATCGGAAACGATGCGGTAGCGCTCGCCGACGTAGCTGTACTCGTGCACCAGGCGGTTGTCCTTGATGAACAGGGAGTAGCCGCCGGTGAGCCCGCCGTGGGCGATAAGGACCCCCTCGTCGGCCTCCGTCTCGCGCGTCAGCTCGACGGTGATGGTGTAGTCGCGGTTGCGCACGTCGGCGGCGGCGTTCGTCGGCGTGTGGGCCATGCCCTGGCGGTAGACGAAGCTCGTGCGGTCCTGGGGCGAGCCCTTCTTGGGAGGCGTGCCGCGGGCGCCGCGGAGCCCGTCTTCGAGCGGCAGCACGTCGTACTTGGCCGCCTCGATCCACCAGTGCTCGATCATCTCGTTCAGCTTCTCGGGCTCCGACTCGGCAAGGTCGTTGCACTCGGAGAAGTCCTCGTCAAGGTGATAGAGCTCCCACTGGTCGTCCTCGAAGCTGCCCCCGGGCGCGTGGAACGTGACGGCCTTCCAGCCGTCGTGCCAGATGCCGCGGTGGCCGAACATCTCGAAGTGCTGCGTGCGCTTGCGCGTGGGCTCGTCGCTGGAGTCGAACGTGTAAAGCATGCTCGTGCCGTGGATGGGGAGCTGGGGAACGCCGTGGTACATCTCCGGCGCCTCGACCCCGAGCACCTCCAGCACTGTCGGCACGATGTCGGAGATGTGGTGGAACTGCGGTCGGATGGCGCCGGCGTCCTTGATGCGGTCGGGCCAGTGGATGATGAGCGGGTCGCGGATGCCGCCCCCGTGCGTGTTCTGCTTGTAGCGCTTGAGGGGCGTGTTCCCCACCTGGGCCCAGCCCCAGGGGTAGTTCGTGTGGGACCTGGGCCCGCCGATCTCGTCGATGTTGGCCTGGTTGTACTCCTCGCTGGCGGGAACCTGGTTGTAGAAGCGGCCCTCGTTGACGACGCCGAGGGGGCCGCCCTCCTGGCTGGCGCCGTTATCGGAGACGACGACGAAGAGGGTGTTGTCGAGCTGGTCGATCGCCTCCAGGTAGTCGGCGAGGCGCCCGATCTGGTGGTCCATGTGGTCGAGCATGGCCGCGAACGCCTCCTGCAGGCGGGCACGCACGGCTTTTTCGTCCTCGGAGAGGTCGTCCCAGGCGGGGACGCCGTTGTTGCGCGGGGCGAGCTGGGTCCCTTCGGGGACGATGCCGAGCTCGAGCTGCCGCTGGAACCACGCTTCGCGGGTGGCGTCCCAGCCCTCGTCGAACTTGCCGCGGTACTTGTCGAGGTACTCCTGCGGCGCCTGGTGGGGGGAGTGGCAGGCCCCGAAGGCGACGTAGAGGAAGAAGGGGCTGGTCGAGAGCGAGGTCTGGTCGCGGACGAACTCGATGGCCTCGTCGACCATGGCCTCGCTCAGGTGGTAGTCCGGGTCGGAGGGTGAGGGGATGTGACGGTTGTCGAGGATGAGCTCGGGGGCGAACTGGTCGGTGAGCGCGTCGAGGAAGCCGTAGTAGCGCTCGAAGCCCTTGCCCAGGGGCCAGCCGCTGAAGGGCCCGACGGCCGAGCCGTCGGCCATTGGCGCGAGGTGCCACTTGCCGAAGGCGGCCGTGTTGTAGCCGGTCTGCTGGAGCATTTGCGCGATCGTGGCGGCGCTCGGGGAGATGGCGCCGCGAGCGCTGGGGAAGCCGGTGTCGTAGTTGGAGATGGTGCGCATGCCGACGGAGTGGTGGTTCCGTCCGGTCAGCAGGCAGGCGCGCGAGGGGGAGCAGATGGTGGTGGTGTGGAAGTTGCGGTAGCGAAGCCCGTTGGCTGCGAGCCGGTCCATGCTCGGCGTGTCGATCGAGGAGCCGTAGCACCCGAGGTGGCCGAAGCCGACGTCGTCGAGCATGACGAAGACGACGTTGGGGCTTCCCGGCACGGGCGTCGGGGGATCGGGCCACCAGGGGGTCGACTCGCTCGTGTAACGCCCGATGTGGCCCTGGAAAAACGGTTCGCTGCTCATCTCTCACCTCGCGGGGCTCGGCTGGGCGACACGGCGGGAGCCCCACGAGCCACAGGTCGGCGCAGTATAGCGGCAGGGCCCGGAGACAGACCGAGAGCGCTTCCCGGGCGGTGAGGGGGAGACCCCGCGGCGCGGGGCATGTAAGCGCAACGGCGGTCGGCGGCAGGTTTGCTCGGCTAGAATGCCCGCCATGAACCGTGTGCTCGACAGGCTGAGCTGGCTGATCACGGTCCGCCCCTGGATCACGATCGCCGTCCTCCTGCTCATTACCGTTCTCCTCGCCGCAGGGGCAGGACGGCGCGCGGATGTGATCGAAGGCGCCGCCCTGGCGTTCCTTCCTCCCGACCACCGCATTGTCGAAGCAACGAATCAGATCGACGAGCTTTTCGGCGATTCGGGCGACATCACCGTCATCACCCTCATCTTCCGAGGCGATGCCCTCACGCCCGAGGGGCTCGCCCAGATGGACGGCCTTGTCGATCGCATCGCCGGCGACGAGGCGGACCTGCTGGCGCCCGGCGATGCAGTCATCGCCCCGACGCTGGTGCTCCAGGCCGCGCTCCAGGTTGACGGCTTCGAGTCGGTAACGCAGGGGCAAATCGATGCCGCCCGCAGTGACCCCGCGATTGGGGGGGCACTCGCGGCGATGACCGCAACCGACGCCGACGGCACGCCGCTCGCCATCGCCACCATCCGGCTGAGCGACGCCGATGAAGCGAAGATCGATGAGGCCGAGCGCCGGATCAACGAGCTCGCGGTGGGGGACGAGGGTCCGCTGCGGGTAAGCAGCGTATCCCCGGTGGTGGTCGAGGATGAGTACAAGGACGCCACGGAGTCGGGGACGCTGCCGCTGATCGGGCTGGCGCTGGTCCTCATCTCGGCCCTCCTTCTGCTCTTCCTGCGCACCCTCTCCGACCTGCTCCTCACCCTCGTCGGGCTGCTCTTCGCGCTGATCTGGGTGATCGGCGCGGAAGGGTGGCTCGGGCCGGACGGACTGGACTGGATCGGTCCGCCGAGCTCCCTGTCGGCGATGGTCCCGATCATCGTCATCAGCCTTACGGTGGACTACGCCATCCAGGCCGTTTCGCACTACCGCGAACAGCGAGTCGAGGGACAGCCGGTGGTGCAGGCGGTCAGGGTAGGAGTGCGCAACGTCACCCTGCCCCTGCTGCTGGCCGGCGTCACGACGATCGTGAGTCTCCTGGCGAACCTGTTCTCCCCCATCTCAGTGGCCGGCGACTTCGGCATCGTGGCCGGGCTCGGCGTGGGGATGAGCCTGATCGTCATGCTGACGCTGCTGCCGGCCGGACGCACGATCATCGACCGAAGGCGAGAGGCGCGGGGCAAGCTGCCGCCGGTCCGGCCCGTCTCCAACGCGCTGCCGGGGATTGGACGCCTTGCGGAGGTGCTGGGAACGTCGGTCACACGCCGACCGGCGCCCTACATCATCGCCGTGCTCGCCGTGACGGTCGGGATGGGGTTCGCAGCCACCAGGCTCGAGGCCGGGTTCAACATCCGCGACATCCTGCCCAGGGGCGGGAGCGTGTTGGAGGACCTCGAGGCGCTTGACAGCTTCGGCGGCTCCGAGGAGATGGTCAGCGTCCTCATCGAAGCCGAATCCACCGACACCCGCACCTACTTGAACCTGCACGATCTCAGGACCGCCTTCGAGGATGAAGACCTCCGCCCCCGAGCGGCCGCCGGGCCCATCCACACGTCCTACGAGCTACTCGTGCACGACTGGATAACCGACAGCGGGGAGCCGGGAGACAAGTACGACGCCGAGCTGGCGGACCTCTTTGGCCGGGCCTCTGCCAGCGTGAGGCTCGACCCCGAGCTGCTGCAGCAGTTCCTTGCCGGGCTCGGCGCCAGGGAACCCGCCCTCGCCCATGTCCTCGTCGATGATCTGGAGGGCATCGATTCACTGCTGGTCCAGTTCCCGGCCTACTCCGGCAACGCCACTGCCACGAGGGCGCTCCAGGATGAGCTCGAGGCGCTCTGGTTCGGAGAAGACGTAAGCGTTACGGCCACCTCCCTGGAAATCATCGGGGTCGCGGTCCAGGACGAGATCACCGCCGGCCAGACGGCCGCCATCAGCACAACGATCGCCGTGGCCGTCGGCATCCTCGCTATCTTCTTCTGGGTGACGTTGCGGCAGCCCGTGCTGGCGTTCGTCGCGGTGGCGCCGGTCGTGCTCGTTCTCATCTGCGTGCTGGGGACGATGGCCCTCGTGGGCATCCCCTACACCCTCATCACCTCGATCATCACGGCGCTTTCCATCGGAATCGGCGTGGACTACACGATCCACATCATTCACCGCTATCGGGAGGAGTTCTCCCACTCGCGAAGCCCCGAGCAAGCGGCGGTCCGCACGCTGGCGACCACGGGCTCGGCGCTGCTGGGCTCGGCCCTGACCACCGCGCTGGGACTGGGGGCGCTGGTGCTCTCGCCGCTGCTGGCCTCGCAGCAGTTCGGCATCACGGCCGCGATCACGATCGCCTACTCGCTGATCATCTCGATCCTGCTGGTGCCGCCGGCGATGACCGTCTGGGGAGCGTTCCAGAACATGCGGCTGCGCTCGATGGTGGAGCGGACCTGGGCCGACCTCGACGTGGCGATCGAGGGCGTTCACGAGCAGTACGAGCAGGAGTCGTCGTAGGCGCCGGGGGCTAGAGGGGCTTTCGAGCCAGAAAACAGTACAGCGGCGTGAAGATCCCCGTCTTGCCGCCTGCGACGTAGGCTTCCGCGGTCCGGTCCAACAGCCGGACGACTTCAGCGGAGCCCGACGGGAACAGCCGCACCGCTTCGGCCAGCTTCGCCCCTCCGATCATCGCCTTGCGGCCCCACGGAAGCCTGCGCAAGGCGCCCCCCAGCGTTCCCTGGCGACTCTCCATGGGCTGATACCAGGGTGTGGATGGTCCGTCCTGGACATCCCGATCCATCCCTTCGATGACCTCGAACCCAACCGCTTCAAGCGCGTGATTCACCTCCGCGAACGTCGCGATGTCGTTCAGCGCAATGCCGTGCATGAGCTCGTGCTTGATGGCCCTGTGGCGGTCGTCGTCCGGATCGAACTTCTCCGTCAGGCACATCTCCTGCCCCCAGAAGAGGGCTCCCGGTTTCAGGACCCGAAAAATCTCCGCGAACGCGCCCTGCTTATCCGGCGCGTGGCAGGTTGATTCGATGGCGTAGCCCCGGTCGAAGGTGGCGTCCTGTATGGCGCTCATGTCCATGAAGCTGCACGTCTGGTAATCGACCATGTGGTCGAGGCCCGCCTCGGCGGTCAACCGTCTCGCCATCGCCAGCTGGATTTCGTTGATGTTGATTCCCGAAACGTGGACGCCAGCCTCACGGACAACCCGACGCATGGGGCCACCGACTCCACAGCCAACGTCGATCACGGTCATGCCCTGCTGCAGTTCCAGCCTGGAGATCATCAGCCGCTGATGCCGTTCCTGTGATTGCTCCAGGCCCTCGGAGGGCTTGAGCGGCGCGAAGTGCAGGGATTCGCTCCAGCCCCAGACCATGAACGCCGTGCACAGGTCGTAATACTCTTTCGCCGTCTTGCTGTGGGAGTAGTCGCCCGCCCCATCGGCGCCCGTTGCCGCGAGGTCGGTCCAGTTGTTGAAGTCTCGCACGCGACCCGTGACGTCGGAGCCGCCGTAGGAGCGGTTCAACTCATTCAGGAGTGTCCGTAGCTGCACGGCGCGGCGTCCTCCCTTGCCTCTCGTCTATGGCCGGCCGACAGATCGTCGAACGGAGTCCGAAGCGAACCAGCGCCTCAGGCTGGGATCTCGCGCCGCTGCCCGGTGATGGTGAACTTCACCTTCTTCCCCAGGGACATCGAAGGAAACGGGCTCAGTCTGGGTGGGGGATCCGGGGGAGTCACTTCGAACGTGAAGTAGTGAGCGAGCAGCAGCAGGTTGGTGGCCATCTGCAAATCCACCCAGCGCGCGCCGAGGCAGGTATGCGTGCCGAGCCCGTACGGCGCGTATCCGGGACTGCGGTGCTCATCCCGCGGGGAGGTGTAGCGATCGATGTCGAACGTCAGGGGATCGGGGAAGACGTCGCTCATGTAGTGCGCGGCTGTCTGGGCAATGTAGATGCGGACTCCCTCCGGCAGCTCATAGCCCTCGACGACGCACGTATTCATCACGTTGCGAATGGACATGGGAACGATCGGGTACAGGCGGAGGCTTTCCATCATGAGACGGCGCGTCACGCCGATTGCCGAATCGTCAAAGGCGTCACCATCCGGATCGCCACCGTCGAACAGGGCGTCCGCCTCTTCGCGGACTCGCTCGCAAATCTCGGGGTGGGTGGCCATGGAGTAGGCCGCCATGCTGAACCCATCGCCAAGGTACATGCTGGCCAGCAGGGGCGCCGAGAGCAAGAACCTCATGTTCGTCTCCGGCAGGAGCTGGGGGTCGCTGGCATGCAGGCTGAGCAGATCGTCCGCGAGGTCCCGGGGACAGCCGGCGCGCTGGGCCGGCGTGTGGGAACGCTGGATCCTGTCCACTACTGTGTCGATAACCTTGGAACGGCTCCTCATTCCGGGCGTGTGGAGGAGGATTTTCGGCAGAATCCCAGCGACGTGCGTGCTGAGCGCGCGTTCCTTGAACCTCAGCATGTCCTGAATGACATCCTGGGTTTCGACGCTGACCATGAGCGGCGAGAGCTCCGCATTGATCAACTCACGGCACACGTCGCGCATCGGACGGTCGTCTCCCTGCTTCCAGGTCGCCATGTGCCCCCGGGCATACTGGAGCAGAGCGTCCATCCGCCCTTCCATCCTCTTTCGGGAATAGCCCGGCTGCACGGCTTTCCGCATGCGGAAGTGGTCGGGCCCGTCCAGCCCCTGGATGAGCCCCCGTGCGCCGTAGATATTCTCCAGATCCTGCATGTAGTCCCCGGCTCGCAGGTACATGCGCCCATGCCGGTGGACCCAACGATTGGTCTCGGGCCCGGCGAGGAAGATCATGGGAGCCTGGAACGGCGGTCGGATCTGAAACACGGGACCGTGGCGCTCCGCGAGATCGGCGAAGAGCGCGGGCAGGTTGCCCTTGCGGGCATTGGGATTGCGGATCAGCTCGTGCAGCGGAACCTTTGGAATCTGCCTGTTCAGGGGCGTGCGCCGCAGCATCGGGCTGGCGACGCTCTGACCGACCGCATCGACGATGGCCCGGGCGATCAGGTCCAGCCGGCAGATGAGACCAATCCGCTCCTCGGCCTCGTCGTCCAGCTGGAACATGAAGCGCAGGACATCGCAGGCATTGACGAGGGCGATGATGACGACGTCTCGCGGGTCGGGAAGCACGTTGTCGAAGATGACCCTGCTGATCCGGGTCCTGACGAACTCCACGGCGGTCCCGTCGCCGGAGTCGCCGTAGCTATCCCCGTGCCTGACGGTACGGGAGAGGGTCCAGAATTCGCCGTCGTGGTGCTCGAGGATCTTCAGATCGACCAGGCGGTCCAGCGTGAGGTCGATGATCGATTCGGCGCGGGGAGCGAGCCGCTCGATCCAGTACTGGGCGGTGCGCTGCTCCGGCTCGGCGGCGATCTCCGCCAGGATCGGATCCAGGATGGGGTCACCCGTCTCCGTGCTGTCCAGGAGGATCAGGGACTCCACGTCCGTATCGATGCGGGAGATGAGGGACAGCTCCGCGAGCGCGGCGCCCACAACCGTGCAGTTCAAGTCCCAGCCGGGTACCTGGTGGAAGTAGCCACTCTCCTCGTTGAGGAGCATCAGGAGAAGCTCCTCGGTCAAGGACAAGGTCCGGGTCGTGGGTTCTGCTTCAGCGAGTGTCATAAGCCCCAGTCCATCGCGCCCGATATTCGAAGCTCCGCATAGGCCACGACAACCGAACGACCGTACCGGTAGTGTAGCCCAACGGATGCCGGAGGAGGCAGTCACGCGGGCGGCAACCGACGTGAGCGAGCGCACCAGGACGCCGGTGCGGCTCTCGTATTCTCCACCGTGGCGCCGGGTCCGGGGGCGAAGCCGCCCCAAGGGGGACTCCGGCCGGGACTCCGGGTCTGGGGGAGTTGGGTGATGACGGTCGAGCCGCGAGAGTCCGCGAAGACCACGTTGCCGTCCCCCTTTCCGGAGGGCTGGTACTTCATCGAGAGCCGCAAGGCGATCGAGAAGGCAGGGCTCATCGAGAAGACCTGGATGGGCGAGCGCATCGTCGCCTTCTGCGACGAGGACGGGCGCATCTGCGTCGCCGAGTCGGTCTGCCCGCACCTCGGCTCCGACCTTGGACCGGCCGCGGGAGGGCGCGTCCGCGAGGGCCGCCTCGTCTGTCCGTTCCACGGCTTCGAGTTCGACGCCGGCGGGCAGTGCGTCGCCACGCCCTTCGCCGACCCGCCCCGCTCGGCAAGGCTGCGGGTCTTCGAGACGCACGAGATCGCCGGCATGATCTTCGCCTGGTGGGGCATCGGGGGGCGGCCGCCCGGGTGGCGCCTGCCCGAGGACACGCTCGACCAGGATGGCTGGAGCGGCCTGCACATCCAGAGTCTCCGCTTCCCCGGCCACCCCCAGGAGACAACTGAGAACTCGGTGGACATCGCCCACCTGCGCTACGTTCACGGCTACGACAACGTGGACCGCACCCACCCGGTCGGCGTGGACGGGCCGCTGCTCGTGAGCCGATGGGACTTCCGAAGCGTCCGCAATATCGCCAGGTTCGGCAGGCTCACCCTCGATTTCTCCGCCCACACCCGCGTCTTCGGGCTCGGATACTCGTACGTTGAGGTTCGCGAGCACTCGATCCCCATGGATATGCGCCTGTGGATCCTGGCGACGCCCGTCGATGGGACGCTCATCGATCTCTTCATGCCAGTGCAGGTGAGACCGGAACGCACGCCGAAGCGGCGAGTGGCCGGGGCGGCGTTCCTTCCGAACAGGCTGCGCGGACCGGTCATCAACAGGTTCATGGCCTCCCAGCAGCGGCTCGATGTGCTCCAGGACACCGCTATCTGGAGCCGCAAGCAGTACCGCGCCCGGCCCCGCCTGAACCGGGCCGACGGCGAGATCGCCCTGTTCCGCGACTACTGCGCCCAGTTCTACCCGGACCCGGGCGAGCGCCACGACGCCGCCCCCTGAGCGGATGCGGCGCTACGCCTTCCGGAACCGCCAGCCGTAGAGGATGCCCCCGTAGTAGTTGAACGACCGCCTCGCCGCGGGGTCGTCGAAGGGGTAGTCCGCCCCGAGCTGCCGCGCCGCCGCGAGTCCCGTCACGAAGCAGGTCTCCTGGGCGTTGACGAGGGTGTGGGCGCCACAGTGCCACGTCCGCCGCTTGCCCTGGATGAAGCGGAAGCTGTTGACCGTGAGCGCGACGTGGCGAACGTCGTGGACGATGTGCTGGAACCACCACCGCTTGACCACCTTGCGCTCGTCGATGGGGCTGATGGGGTTGTAGGTCACGAGGCAGGGCTTGTCCGACTCCCCGGCCCACGGCTGCTGGTTGTGCATGATGTAGGTGAGCTCGTAGTTGTCCGGCCTCGCCCCGTACTGCTCGATGTAGTTGCTCCGCGTGGCGAGGGGCTTCGTCTCGTTGTCCGGGAGGACCGAGGCGTCGGAGTGGACCACCGTGTGGTTGTGGAGCTCGCTCTCGTAGCGGATCGACGAGAGGAGGAAGCGCTCCAGGAACGTGGGCCTGTCGAGGAGCATCATCGTCTGGTTGGCGTTGCAGGCGAAGATGACGTCGTCGAACGTCTCCCGCACGCCGTCCTGGTCCTCGACGACGACGCCTGTCTTATCCCGATAGACCTTCTGGACGGGCCGGTTGAGGGAGATCCGGTCGCGGAAGCCGGCCGACAGCTCTTCGTAGATGCGGCGCGTGCCCTGGTCCCAGGTCTGCATGGGCGTGGCGGTCTCGATATCGAAGAACTCGAGGTACCGCGAGAAGAGCGCGGCGGGCATGTCGAAGACGTTCGTCGCCATGAGGAAGTTGACGAACATCGGCTTCAGGATCTTGTAGCGGAAGTCGGCGGAGAAGCCGCCCAGGTTGAGCACGGTTCCCATGCTTATGTAGTTGAACGGGTTGAGGGCGTTCAGGAACTTCGACTGCGAGCGGGTCAGCCAGCCGATCCGGTGCAGCCGCCGGAGGAGGCGCTGGAACCTGGCGATCTCGGGATGCAACTGCTCACGGATGTCGGAGTCGAAGTCGTGGGCGTAGATGCGGCCGCCGTACTTCACGCTGTAGTTGAAGCGGGTCTCGACGAGGTCGATGCCGAAGCGCTCCAGCAGCAGCACGATGTGGTGGTAGATGGAGGGGATGCAGGCGGTGACGGAGATATCGAAGGGGATGGAGCCGCCGCCGTCCTGGGGCATGTCGGCGGTGATGGCGTTCCCGCCGATCTGGTCCTGCGCCTCGAACAGCCGGAAGTCGAAGCGATCGGGTTGCCGGCTCAGGGCCCAGGCGGCGCCCAGCCCCGAGATGCCTCCCCCCACGATGGCAATCCGCCGCATGTCCGCCCTTACTCCGTCCCGGAGGCCTACTCCTCCTCCGGGAGGAGCACGATGCGGATGTAGCGGTCGTCGAGCAGGTAGCGCCGGGCAGCGGCCGCGACCTCCTCCAGCGTCAGCGCCTCCAGCCGTTCGTCGAAGCCGTTGATCTCGGCGAGCGGCTCACCCCGCCGCGTCGCGTCCCGGATCTGGTTCAGCCAGAAGCTGTTCTCGCGGAGTTGCTCCTCGCGAGAGGTCCGGAGCTGCTCCTTGACGGTATCCAGGTAGCTTTGCTCGCCACCGTCGCGGAGCCAGGCGACCTCCACCGCGACCTCCGCGGTCAGCTCCTCCACCCGGGCGGGGTCGCTGCCAAAGAGGACGTACAGGAGGTACTCGGAGTCGGGGATGAAGCTGAGGCTGGCGCCGACGCCGATGGCGTACGTGCCGCCCAGCGCCTCGCGCACGCGCTCGCGCAGGCGGGTGCCGAGGATTTCCCCGGCCACCGTCACCGTGAGCGCCTCCTCGCGGGTCCACGCGGCGTCTCCCGCGTAGATCAGGATCGTCTGGCTGCGCGGTTCGATGCCCTTGCGGACCACGTGCTCTTCCACCCCCGGTGGAGGATCGACGTCATGGTCGACCCACTGCTCGACCCGACCGGTGGTCGGCAGGCTGGCGAGGTAGCGGGAGGTGAGGTCCCGCAGTTCGTCCCAGTCGAAGGCGCCCACGAACACGAAGGTCGCATCGCCGAAGTCCGCGAAGCGCTCGTCATAGACCGCCGTCGCCCGCTCGAGGTCGAGCTCCTCGAGGAGGTCGACGGTGAGGCGCCGGGCCCGGTAGTGGTTCTGGGCGAGAACCCTGTTCGCCTTGTCGAAGAACACGGAGTCCGGGTCGGTCGCGCGACTCTCGGCGCTGCTGCGCAACCTCGCCTCATACGTCGAGAAATAGGCCGGATCGAACCGGGGCTCGGTCACGTAGAGCGTAATCAGCTGGAACAGCGTCTCCAGGTCTTCGGGCGAAGCGTTCCCGCTCAGCCCTTCGAAGAGCGCATCGATGTAGGGGGACACCGAGACCCGCTTGCCCGCCAGCAGCTTGTCGAGGGTGACGCTGTCGTGGGGTCCAACGCCGCTGCCGCCGGCCAGGTCGGCGGCATACAGGGCGGACACGTGGTCCTCGTCGGAGGCGAGGGAGTGGCCGCCCGGGCTGAAGGCCGTGAACAGCACCTCGTCGTTCTGGAAGTCGGTCTGCTTGGCGATGACGGTGACGCCGTTGGAGAGGGTCCACCTGACCGCATCGATCGACTCGATGCGCTCTTCGCCGGTGATGGTTCCGGGAGTCGGGAGCGGCTCCAGCAGCGGGGCGTCGTCGAAGGTGTCGTCATAGGCCGCCACCCGCGCGGCGCCGGCGGCCTCAATCTGGCCCAGCATCGTGGCGCCCAGCGCTTCGTCGGAGCTGGACTCGGGATCCTCGGGGCGGAGGACGAGCAGCACGGTATCGGTGGTGTCCGACCAGGTCGCCGCTACCGCATCGACGTCCGCCAGCGAGACCCGCGGCAGCACCTGCTGATACAGCTCCCACTCCGCCTCCGCGCCCGGAACCAGAGTTCCCGAGAGGAAGTGCTCGCGGTACTCGGTCGCGAGCAGGCTGGAGTCGCGCTGGTCGCGCTCCTTGTAGAGGCTCTCGACCGAGCTCAGCAGGTTGACCTTCTCGCGGTCCAGCTCGCTCGCGGTGAAGCCGTGCTGACGCACGCGCTGCAGCTCCTCGAGCAGTGCCGCGAATCCCTCCTCGATGCCGTCCTGCTCGGTCACGACCGAGAAGGTCACGATATCGATCGGGTTCACGAACCCTCCCCGTCCGCCCTGCGTCCACAGGTAGGGCGGGTCGGCGGCCTGGCCGCGTTCGAACAGCCGCGCGTTCAGCATCATGAAGGCCAGCCGCTCCGCGACGAAGCGCTTGAATGCGGCAAGGTCCTGGCCGGTTTCCGGGGCGACCTTGCGGACGAGGATGAGCTGCGTCCCGGGGGCCTCTGGGTCGGTGAAGATGTCGACGCGCGGTTCGTCGTGCCCTGGAATCTCGAAGCGGGGGCGGTCGGTCAACGGCGCAACCGCCGCTCGATCCTGCTGGGCCTCGCCCTCGGGGGGCGGCGCGAAGTGCTGCTTCACCTTTGCCTCGATGAGTGACGGGTCGAAATCGCCCACGGCCACGAGAGCCATCAACCCGGGCCGGTACCAGCGCTCGTAGTAGGCGCGCAGCTGCTCGACCGGGGCCCCTTCGATCACCTCGGGCAGGCCGATGGGTTGCCGCTCGGCATAGTGGGAGGCGCCGAACAGGGCCTGGTAGATGCCGTCTCGCCAGCGGGAGTCGAAGCCCTGGCCGAGGCGCCACTCCTCCAGCACCACGCCACGTTCGAGCTCGACCTCCTCCGGGTCGAAGCTGATGGCGTAGGCCCAGTCACTGAGAATCTGGAACGCCTTCTCGAGGATCTCGGGATCGTCCGTCGGGATTTCGAGGAAATAGACCGTTTCGTCGTAGCTCGTGTACGCGTTCAGGTGGGCGCCGAAGCTACTGCCGATCGACTCCAGGTAGTCGACGATCTCCTGCTTGGCGAAGCGCTCCGTGCCGTTGAAGGCCATGTGCTCGACGAAGTGCGCCAGCCCGCGCTGCTCCTCCTCTTCCAGCACCGAGCCGGCCTTCACGACGAGCGACAGGTGCGCTCGTTCGGGCGGCTCCACGTTGCGCCTGATGTAGTAGGCGAGCCCGTTGCTGAGCGTGCCGCGCACGACCTTCGGGTCGAAGGGCACGACAGCGTCGGGGTCGTAGGCCTCCGGAGCGGGGGTCGCGGTGGGCGTGGCGGCAGGCGTGGGCGTCGCGGCCGCCGGCGTGGCCGTGGGCGTCGCCACGGCTGTCGGGGTCGCGGCACGCGCGCGTTCCGCCGTCGCGGTCGTGGCGGAGGGCGTCGCGTCCTCGCCGGGCGAAGGCTCGTCGGAACCGCACGCCGCCAGCGCGGCCGCCAGGAGCGCGATGCCGAGAAGGACTGCCGCTGATTTGAGGGTCACGTCTGGCTGCCTCGTTTCGTGAGGTGCGCCCGCCGGGAGCAGGAAGGGAGACTGACGGACACCGCTGCCGGCCCCATTCTCCCAACCGGCGGTCTATCGCGCAGCCCACGCACGAGTCACCGCGAAGCGAGCCAGGTGGTACCCCCGAGAGGACTCGAACCTCTGCCTTCGGCTCCGGAGGCCGACACTCTATCCGCTGAGCTACGGGGGCCCGGCGAGCGACGATCGTAGCGCGTCGGGGGCGCTCCCGCACCAGCCTCGACCGCTCCGGCGGGAGTGCTACGATCGGGCGGCACTACGCGCCGTACCTCCGGAAAGGAACCATCCGCCATGCCCATCTACGAATTCCGCTGCCACTCGTGCGGGAAGGTCTTCGAGCGGAAGCGTCCGGTCGAGAAGGCCGGCCAGGGCGCTCGCTGCCCGGAATGCGGCAAGAACGCGCAGCGCATCTTCGGCGCGGCGATCATCGGCGTGGGCGGTAGCAGTGACGACTTCGGTGACCTCGGCGATCTGGGCATGCCGGACATGGGCGGAATGCCCGACATGGGCGGCGGCATGCCCGGCATGGGTGGCATGCCCGGCATGGACGGGCTCGACATGGGCGGCGACCTCGACTTCTAGCGCCGCCGGACCCCGCTCCCCTAGTACGCGTCGCGGCGCGAGAAGATGCGCCGCGGGTTCTCCACCATCATCGCGTTCACCTGCGCCTCCGTGACGCCGCGCTCGCGGAGGGCGGGGAGAACGTCGTTCGAGATGTGAAGGAAGTGCCAGTTGGGCGCCCACTCCCGTGACGAGGCGCGCGGCATCGTGTCCATGAAGCAGTTCGTGTCGTGCGAGAGAACCATGCGCTCGGCGTAGCCCATCTCGCAGAGCCTGACGATGGTCTCGATGCGGCCCTCGGTGTTGAGGGTGCGATCGATGCCGAAGCGGTCCATGCCGATGGCGCTGCCCCGGTCCATGATGCGGCTCAGGTAGCCGGTGTCGTCGCTGTCGCCGGAGTGGCCGATGACGACGC
This sequence comes from Tepidiformaceae bacterium, assembly GCA_965203115.1. Taxonomy (GTDB): domain Bacteria; phylum Chloroflexota; class Dehalococcoidia; order Tepidiformales; family Tepidiformaceae; genus UBA2991. The sequence continues at coordinate 2,266,179 of OZ241859.1, forward strand.
GCGTCAGGTCGACGCCCTCGCTCTCGAAGACATCCTGCTGGGCCAGTCCGGACTCGGTGGAGACATCGGTGTGGGTGCTGATGGGGACGCCGGTGCGCCGGTGGGCGCGGGCGCCCGCGCGCAGCATGACCTCGTTCTCCTCGTCGACGGTGGGCTGGGTGGCAAGCTTGATCACGCCGGCGCGCACGTCGCTGCCCTCGATGCCCCGCTCGATGTCGCGGACGAAGAGGTCGGCGATGGCGTCGCTGTCCATCTGGCGGAAGAGGTTGGGGGGCTGCCGCCAGACGCCGGTACACATGACGATGTTGAGGTCGACCTGGCGGGCGACCTCCGACACCATGGCGGCGTCGCGGCCGAGGTCGATGGTGGTGAGGTCGACGATCGAGTCGATGCCGGCGGCCTTCAGCTCGCGGAAGCGGTCGACGGCGTTGGCGACCTCGGCGTCGCGGTCCCAGAGCTCGGGCCAGGCCTCGAAGACGCCCGGCGAGCGGATGAAGACGTGCTCGTGCATGAGGGTGGCGCCGAGGTCGGTGTGCTCGATGGCGCCGGCGGCGGTGGGGATGGTGACCATACCTGCCTCCGTGACCGAGTCGCTGGCGGGCGGCAGTATACGGTGCGGGGGAGCGCCGATGGACCCTGCGATGGCGGAGCTGGTGGCGGCCGACCAGATCCCGTACTGGTCGCTGCTCGGGATCGAACTGGTGGACGCGGAGCGCGGCCACGTCACGCTGCGGCTGCCGATGCGGGGCGAGCTCGCGACACGCCGCCCCGACGTGATGCACGGGGGCGCGATCGCCTCGCTCATCGACGCGGCGGCGGGGTCGACGGTGGCGACGCTGCGGGATCCCGAGGACGAGACGTGGGCGGGGCACGCGACGACGGACCTGAACGTCTCGTACCTGCGGGCGGTGCGCGGGGAGGCGCGGGCGGAGGGGCGAGTGCTGCGCGCGGGCCGAACGACGGTGTTCGTATCGGTGGAGGTGCGGGACGAGGCGGGGGAGCTGGCGGCGGCGGGGCGGGTCACGTACGCGATCGCGCGGCGTTCCTGAGCGCCCGCGGGCCGCGCGTTTGCTATCGTGAGGGCGCGACCCCGGCACGGGGCGAGGAGGGTCGCCCGTGGGCGCCAAGGACTTCCGGAACCTGACGGAGATGGCCGAGCTCGACGCGCTGTTCGAGCGCTCGCGCGAGGGGGACATCGTGCTGTTCCTGCACGACTACTGGTGCCCCATCTCGAGCCGCGCCTACGACGAGATGTCGCAGGTGGAAAGCGACATCGCCCTCATCGACGTGGCCGAGGGGCGGGAGCTGACCCGCTCGGTCGAGACGCGTACGGGCGTGAAGCACGAGTCGCCGCAGGTGCTGATCCTGCGCGACGCGAGGGCGCGCTGGGCGGCCTCGCACGGGAGCATCACGCACGACGCGGTGCGCGACGCGATCGGCGCGTCGTAAGGGACGGTCAGGGTCAGCGGGACTCGCGGAGGCTCTCGCTGCTGCGATCCAGGGCTTCGAGGACGGAGCGAATATCGTCCTGCAGCCGCTCGATGACGCTGACGGCGTAGCGATCGGCGTCCTGGAGCTGGCTGGCGGCGGCCTGGGCGGCCTCGCTCAGGTGGGCGGCGGCGGTGGCGTCGGCATCGGCGATGGTCTGCCGGGCGCGCCCCTCGGCGCCCATGATGATCTCCTGGCTGCGCTGCTCGGCTTCCTGCACCACGGAGGTCTGGCTCACCAGCTGGGCGCGCTGCCGCTCCGCCTCTTCGATGACGGCCTGACCGTGCTCCTTGGCGTCGCGCAGGAGCTGCTCGCGCTGTTCGAGCACCTGGGCGGCCTGGCGGACGTTCTCGGGCACGGCGAGGCGGAACTGGTCGACGAGGTCGAGGATGGCGCGACGCTCGATGACGAGGTTGCCGCCGACCGGGAGGCGGCGCGCTTCGACCACGAGGTTCTCGAGGCGGGCGATCAGATCGAGGAGTTCCACCGGGGCCTCCCCGCGGTCAGGCCCTGAGGCCGACCCGCTCGCGTATGGCCTCGCGCACGTGATCCGGGACCAGGCCGTCGACGTCGTAGCCGAGCTGGGAGACCTCGCGAACGCGGCTGGCGCTCACGTAGATGTACTCGTGGTTCGTCATCAGGTAGACGGACTCGATCGAGGGAGCCATCTTGCGGTTCATAAGCGCCATGTCGAACTCGTACTCGAAATCGCCGCCGCCGCGGATGCCGCGCACGATGGCGACGGCGCCGCGCTGCTTGGCGAACTCGACCGTAAGCCCCTCCAGCATCTCGACCTCGACGTTGGGGAGCTCCTTGACAGCGTCGCGGAAGAGCTCGATGCGCTCCTCGCAGGTAAACATGGCGCTCTTCTCGCGCCCGCGGATGACGGCCACGATCACCTGATCGAAGAGGCCGGTCATGCGCTTGACGAGATCGAGGTGCCCGTTGGTGACGGGATCGAAGGCGCCCGGGAATATCGCGGTTCTCATTCACCCTCCAGCGCCACGAAGAACGCCACTGCGGTATCGCCGTAGACCCGCCGATCGGACAACGTGAGGCCGAGCGGGCGCTCGGGGGGATTGTATCGGCTCCGGTGCTCATAGACGACCAGACCGCCCGCGGCGAGCAACGGGGCGGCTGCGCTGAGGGTGGGCGACGCCTGCTCGGAGTCGTAGGGCGGGTCCAGGAAGATGAGGTCGAAGGGGCTCTCGGCGGCGTCGAGAGCGCCCGGAAGCGCGCCCCGCACGACCGACCCCCGCTCGCTCATGCCGGCGCGGGCGAGGCTCTGGACGATGGAGCGGGCGGAGGAGCGGTGGTTCTCGACGAAGACCGCGCGGGCGGCCCCGCGACTGAGCGCTTCGATGCCGAGCGCCCCCGTACCGGCGAAAAGGTCAAGCACGGCCGCATCCTCGATACGGGCGGCGAGCACGTTGAAGATGGCCTCGCGCACGCGGGCGCTGGTGGGGCGCAGGCGGTCGCCGCCCGGCTCGGCGAGCTGGAAGCCGCGCAGGGAGCCGCCGGTAACGCGGACGCGCGTCCGTGGCACTCAGGGCGTCTCCCCGGACTCGGACTCCGGCTCGGACTCGGGCTCTTCGGTTTCGGCCGGCGGGAGGGCGAGCACGATGCGGCTCTCGAAGCGCTCGACGCCGTCGCTGAGGGTGAGCGTCACGGTGTAGGCGCCCGCCTCCAGGGGCGTCTGCCAGGTCACGAGGCCGCGGTCGCCGCCCACGAGGGCGCCGGCGGTGACCTCCCACTCGGGAAGGAGGTGGGCGTGGCTGGGCTGCAGGAGCACGGCCTGGCCCGAGGCCACGAACGGTTCGACGGCGGTCCAGATGTTGCCGAGGAAGACGTTGTCGCTGGAGTCCTCGACGGCGAGTCCGCCGAGGTTGAAGACGCTCACGAACTCGAGCTTGAAGCCCACGCTGAACGAGTTCTCGAGCCAGACGGTGCGGCCGCCGTTCAGCTTGTAGGTGAAGGCCACGGTCGCGGTCTCCGCCTGCCAGCGCAGGCCGCTCAACCCCTCGTCGCGGTCGATGTTCACGCCGACGACCTGGACATCGGCGCCCGCCGTCACGCTCTCGCTGCGGACGGCGAGCTTGCTGGCGATGGTCATCGCCTCGGTCAGGGTGAGGGCGCGCAGGCCGTCGGCCGACTTCTCCGAGGCGTAGGGCGTGATCGTGAGGATGACCTTGCCGGGGTCGACGGCCGAGGTGATGTGCTCGAGCACCTCGGGCATGTGCAGGCGGTAGGTGCTCTGGTCGCGGACGGGGGCGATCTTGATGAGGTCGGCGGACTGGCCGAGCGCGGCCCAGTCGTACGCGCCCTCGTCGATGCGGTCGATCGCCTTGAGGGGGGCGGGAAGGGTGAGGGTGAGCGTCTTGCCCTGCGAGTGCAGCCCTTCCGCCAGCTCGGAGATGAACAGGGTGAAGGAGGTGCGGTGATCGGCGCGCAGGTCCAGGTAGGCGATGTCGACCCCGGAGAGGCGGTGGGCGGCGACACGCTGGAGGATCTGGCGCACGTGGTTCGTGCGATCGGCGCCCGTCGAGAGGATGTTGTCGACGGTGGGGACGGAGCCGTCGATCTCGGCGGAGGCGGAGATGACGGGATAGTGGACGGCGGTGGTCGGGGGGCGCGGGCTCGGCTGGCCCCGGAGGGAGCCGTCGGGCGCGGGGGTGAAGTCGAGCGTGTGGACGACGGTCGCGAGGAGGGCGGCGGTGGGGTGGAGGGTTTCGCCCGGGGCCAGGTAGGCGACGACCTGGCGCCCTTCGTTCAGCCGCCGGAACACCGCGAGGAAGCGCGGGGGATCGGCGAAGATGCCGGTGGCGCGTTCTCCCGCTTCGTCGAGCGCGGCGCCGGCGACCGGCTCCCAGAGCTCGATGTCGGGGTTGTAGCCGTAAAAGCTCAGGCCGCGGTCATCCATCGTCGGGATCGCGAGCGGGATCGTGATCTGCAGGTCGAACCCATCCGGGAGGGGGTCGGCGTTGGGGTTGCGCTCGAAGAGCCTGCTGTACAGCTCGAAGTCCGGGGGGATCTCGATATCGGTTCCGGTGACCTCGCAGTAGGAATCGGTGCACTCGCCGGGGGAGCGGCCGAAGAAGAACCAGACGAGAACGCCGACCACGATGACGGCGATGGCGATGACGGCCAGCGCCAGGAAGCGCATGGGCGAGGGCCGGCGGCCGGTCGCGAAGGCCGAGCGCTGCACCGCTCCTCCGGCATAGCCGCGGCGGGGGCCGGGCCGGATCACGGCGTCCAACCCGGTGCGAGCGAGAGGGGGCAAACGGCCCCGCGGCCGGAGTCGGAGAGCGACACGAGATACCTCAAGCGCGATTATGACCTACCAGCGCCCAACATCCAGAGCGGGGAAGGGGCGGGCGCCGTTGCGGTATACTCCATGTCCTGCGAGCGGCCTCCCCGGAGGCGGCTCGCGTGCGTAAGGGCAAGGAACCATGTCACAAGATCCAGTGCCGATGACCAGCGAAGGCGTCACCAGGCTCCACGAGGAGCTTGAGGGGCTGAAAGCGGATCGCAAGACCGTCGCGGACCACATTCACAAGGCCCGCGAGCTGGGCACGAGCCAGAACGACGCCGAGTACGACAACGCCAAGCAGGAGCAGAGCCTGCTGGAAGGGAAGATCCTCAACCTGGAGGACCTCCTGCGGCGGGCGGTCATCATCGACGAGGAAGGCGCGCACCACGCCTCGCGCGTGGTCGTGGGGAGCGGCGTGAAGGTGCGGCAGGGGCGCAAGACCCTGCACTACCAGATCGTCGGTCCGCCGGAAGCGAACGCGGCCGAGGGCCGCATCTCGAACGAATCGCCCATCGGCGCGGCCCTGCTGGGCCGGGCGAAGGGCGAGGAGGTCGAGATCACGGTGCCGAGTGGCGTCATCACGCTGAAGGTGCTCGAAATCGACTAGCACGGCGGCGCGACGGTGACAGCCGGAGAGGGCCGCCAACCGGCGGCCCTCGTTGCTGCCAGAACAGGACCGAGACGAGGATGGGCGAGGACCAGGACACGCGGGACCAGGAGGCGACCCCCACGGGAACGGGGGCGGAGAGCCTGCGCGCCCAGCGCATCGACCGCGCCCGGCAGCTTCGCGAGGCGGGCCTCGACCCGTATCCCCCGCGCATCGAGCGGACGCACACGAACGCCGAGGTCGAGGCGCTGCTGGAGGGCGTGGGGGACGGCGAGGAGCCGGACCTCGACCCGGTGGCCATCGTGGGCCGGGTGGTGGCGCAGCGGGGGATGGGCCGCGCCAGCTTCCTCGACGTGCTGGACGGGAGCGGGCGGCTCCAGGCGCTGATCCGCCGGAACGTGGTCGGCGACGAGGCCTACGAGCGGCTGAAGCTGCTCGACCTCGGCGACTTCGTGGCCGTGCGGGGCGCGCCCATGCGCACGCGCACGGGCGAGGCGACCGTGGGGGCGACCTCGTGGCAGGTCATCACGAAGGCGCTGCGGGCGCCGCCGGAGAAGTTCCACGGCCTGACCGACGTGGAGATCCGCCAGCGCCGGCGCTACCTCGACCTGATGGCGAACGAGGAGGCGCGGGAGACCTTCCGCATGCGCAGCCGGATCGTGGCGGCGGTGCGCCGCGACCTCGACGAGCGCGGCTTCCTCGAAGTGGAGACGCCGGTGCTGCAGGAGGAGGCGGGCGGCGCGGCGGCGCGGCCCTTCGAGACGTACTCGCAGGCGCTCGGCGAGGAACGGGCGCTGCGGATCAGCCTGGAGCTGCACCTGAAGCGGCTGCTGGTGGGCGGCTACGAGCGCGTGTACGAGATCGGGCGTATCTTCCGCAACGAGGGGTTCAGCCAGCGGCACAACCCCGAGTTCACGATGCTGGAGCTGTACGAGGCGTACGGCGACTACGGCACGATCGCGACCCTGCTCGAGGAGCTGGTGAGCGGCGTCGCGCAGGAAGTGCTGGGCACGACGACCGTCTCCTTCGGCGGGAACGAGATCGACCTCAGCCCGCCCTGGCGGCGGACCGGCTACCACGAGGCGCTACGCGAGTACGGCGACTTCGACCTCGCCCAGTTCGGCGAGACGGAGGCGTTACGGGAGGAGCTGAGGCGGCGGGGGCTCGACGCGCCCTCCGAAGCGAGCCGCGGGAAGCTCATCGATATCGCCGCGAGCAGCCTCGTCGAGCCGCACCTGATCCAGCCGACGTTCCTGCTGGATTACCCGATCGAGCTCTCGCCGCTGGCGAAGCGGAAGGCGGGCGTGGAGGGCGTCGTCGAGCGCTTCGAGGCGTTCGCGGGCGGCTTCGAGTTCGCGAACGCCTACTCCGAGCTGAACGACCCGGTCGACCAGCGCGAGCGGTTCGAGGCGCAGCAGGCGCTGCGGCTGGCGGGGGACGACGAGGTGGAGCTGGCGGACGAGGACTTCCTGCTGGCGCTGGAGCATGGGATGCCGCCCGCGGGCGGCCTCGGGTTCGGGATCGACCGGCTGGTGATGCTGCTCACGGGCCAGGCGAGCATCCGCGAGGTGATCCTCTTCCCCCAGCACCGCAGCCTCTCGCGGCGGGACGACGGGTGACGGCGGCGTTCGAGCGCCACCACACCAGCACCGCCTACGTGGTCGCGGGCGACCGCACGCTCCTGCTCTGGCACGCCAAGCTGCGGATGTGGCTCGCGCCCGGCGGCCACGCCGAGCCGAACGAGGACCCGGTGCAGGCGGCCCTGCGCGAGGCGGAGGAGGAGTCGGGGCTGGAGGTGCAAGTGATCCCGCCACCCGACCTGCTGGCCGTGGGCGAGCCCGAGGTGGTGCCGCCCCCGGCGGTGATCCTGATCGAGGACATCGTGCGGGAGGACCAGCCCTTCCACCAGCACATCGACCACGTCTACTTCACGCGCGCGACGGGGGCGGTCGACTACGACGCGGCCATTCCCCACGGCCCCTGCCGGTGGGTCGACCGGGAAGCGCTGGCGGACGCGTTTTCGCTCCCCGCGCCCGATGGTACGCTCGTGCCCGTGGCGGAAGACGTTCGACTGCTCGGAGTGCGGGCGCTGGATGCGGCGGCGGAGGCAGGGCGGCGATGCTGAGCGCGCAGTTCATCCGCGAGAACCTCGAACGGGTCAGGAGCGACCTCGCCGCGCGCGGCGCGGACGCGCCCATCGACGACATCCTCGCGCTCGACGAGCAGCGCCGCGCCCTCATCGGCGAGGTCGAGGGGCTGCGGGCGGAGCGCAACACGGCCAGCAAGGCCATCGGCCAGACCCGCGACGCGGAGGAGCGCACCCGCCGCATCGAGGCGGCGCGGGCGCTCGGCGACAGGCTCGACGGGTTCGAGGCGCAGCTTCGGGAGGCGGAAGCGTCGCTGCGGGACGCGCTCTACGAGGTTCCCAACATCCTCGACCCGACGGCCCCGCGGGGCGCCGACGAGAGCGAGAACGTGGTCGTGGAGACGGCCGGGGTGTTCCGCGAGTTCGACTTCGAGCCGCGCCCGCACTGGGAGGTGGGGGAGGCGCTCAACGGGATCGATTTCGCGCGCGGCGTGAAGATGTCGGGCACGCGCTTCTTCGTCCTGCGCGGCCCCACCGCCCGCCTCCACCGCGCGCTGACGCAGTGGATGATCGACTGGCACGTGTCCGCCGGCTTCGAAGAGCACTACCTGCCGTACATGCTCACGGAGGAGTCGTTCCTGGCCTCGGGGCACCTGCCGAAGTTCCGCGAGAACCTGTACCAGGACACCGAGGAGGACTACCTCTTCATTCCCACGGCGGAGGCGCCTTTCGCGAACCTCTACCGCGACGAGATCCTCGACCCGGGCGCGCTGCCGCTCCGGTATGTCTCGCACACACCCTGCTTCCGCCGCGAGAAGATGAGCGCCGGCCGCGACACGCGCGGCCTGAAGCGGGTACACCAGTTCGAGAAGGTCGAGATGTTCTCGTTCTGCGAGCCGGAGCAGAGCGGCGCCGAGCTCGACCTGCTCGTGTCGCGCGCCCGCTCCATCCCGGAAGAGCTCGGCATTCCCTACCGCGTCCTCGAGCTGTGCAGCGGCGACCTCGACTTCAAGGCTTCGAAGGGGTTCGACATCGAGATGTGGGCGCCGGGGCAGGAGGAGTGGATGGAGGTCAGCTCCGTCTCCAACACCTTCGACTTCCAGGCGCGGCGGGCGAACGTGCGCTACCGGCCCGAAGCAGGCGCGCGGCCCCGCTTCCCGCACCTGCTGAACGGCTCCGGGCTCGCGCCCGGACGGGCGCTCATCGGGGTGATCGAGAACTACCAGCAGGAAGACCGCTCGGTGGCCGTTCCCACGGTGCTCCAGCCCTACATGGGCGGAATAACGCGAATCGAGCCGGAGGCTTCCGCCTAGCTGCCGGCCGAGTCGGAGGTCGCGCCGTTGGCGCCGGCCACCGGCCCCTCGAGCACCTCGTCGATGAGCCCGTATTCCCGGGCGGCCTGCGCGTCGAGCCAGAAGTCGCGGTCGGTGTCGCGCTCGATGCGCTCCATCGGCTGACCGGTCTGCTCGTGGATGATGTTGCGGAGGATGGCCTGCAGGCGCAGCGTCTCCCTGGCCTGGATCTCGATGTCCGAGGCCTGGCCCTCGGCGCCGCCCATCACCTGGTGGAGGTGGACGGTGGCGTTGGGAAGGGCGGTGCGCTTGCCCTTGGTGCCGCCGGTCAGGAGCACCGTGCCCATGCTCGCCGCCAGCCCGATGCAGACGGTCGCGACGTCGGGGCGGATGAGCTGCATCGTGTCGTAGATGGCGAGGCCGGCGGTGACGCTGCCGCCGGGGCTGTTCACGTAGAGGGTCACGTCCTTCTCGTCGTCCTCGCGGTCGAGGTAGAGGAGCTGGGCGATGATGATGTTCGCGACCATCGCGTCGATCGGGGTTCCGAGGAAGACGATGCGCTCCTTCAGGAGGAGCGAGTAGATGTCGTAGGCGCGTTCGCGGCGCCCGTCGGACTCGATGACGAGGGGCATGATGTCGCGGATGGGATCAAGGCTCACGTGGGCACTCCCGGCGGTAGTCCTTCCAGTTTGCTAGGCGCGATCCGTGCGAACAATCCGGGGGGCCGTGCCCGAGCCGAACGGGCAGGCTAGACTGGCGCCATGAAGAAGTGCCCCGCCTGCGGACACGAGAACCTGAACGTCTACGGTTACTGCCAGGCATGCGGCCGCGGTTTCGCCGAGCTCGAGGATTCGGGAAGCGCCGAGAAGGGCCCGAATCCACGGGTGCAGGCGTTCCTGAACTGGCTGCGCGGCCGCCGCCCGACTGCCGCCTGAGCGACTTCCCGCCGGGACCGAGCGTCCTCCGCGGACCCGTGTGTGAATCCTTCGCCCAACCGGATAGCGGCTCCGAATCACGGGCGTAAGATTGCGCCCATCGAAGCCATCCAGCGCAGGGGGAAGACATGGACGAAGGCACACTTCGGCAGACCGTGGCGGACCTGGTCGCACCGAGCAGGGGCATCCTCGCCGCCGACGAGAGCACGCGCACGATCAAGCGCCGCTTCGACTCGATCGGCGTCGAATCGACGGAGGAGAACCGGCGCGCCTACCGGTCCCTGCTGCTGACCACGCCGGGCGCCGGCGAGTACATCTGCGGCGTGATCCTGTTCGAGGAGACGCTGGGCCAGACCGACGGCGATGGCGCCCCCCTGCCGCAGATGGCGGCCGCCGCCGGCATCGTGCCGGGCATCAAGGTCGACAAGGGCACGGTTCCCCTGCCAGGCGCCCCGGGCGACCTGATCACGGAGGGGCTGGACGGCCTCGCCGGACGGCTCGAGGGGTACAAGGAGCAGGGCGCGCGCTTCGCCAAGTGGCGCGAGGTCTACAACATCGCCGACGACCTCCCGAGCTCGCTGGCCGTGTCCGCCAACGCCGAGGTGCTGGCTCGCTACGCGCGCATCTGCCAGGAAGCGGACGTGGTGCCCATCGTCGAGCCGGAAGTGCTGATGGACGGGGGCCACACGATCGAGCGCTGCGCGGAGGTGACCGAGGCGGTGCTGCACGCGGTGTTCGCCGCGCTGGACCGGCACGGCGTGCTGCTCGAAGGGATCGTGCTGAAGCCGAACATGGTCCTGCCCGGCGGCGACAGCGGGCGCAAGGCCTCGCCCGAGGAAGTCGCGGACGCGACCCTGACGGTCTTCCGGCGGGCGGTGCCGGCGGCGGTGCCGACGATCAACTTCCTCTCCGGCGGGCAGTCGGCGGTCGAGTCGACGGAGAACCTGAACGCGATGAACACGGCCCCCGGCGAGAAGCCGTGGGCGCTGAGCTTCTCCTACGGACGCGGCCTGCAGGCGCCGGCGCTGGCGGCCTGGGGCGGCAAGGTCGAGAACGAGTCCGCCGCGCAGGCCGCGTTCCATGAGCGGGCGCGCCTGAACGGCCTCGCGCGCGACGGCCGCTACGAGGGCGAGCCGGAGGCCTCGGCGGCGAGCTAGCGAGCGCGCCTATAATCGGGCCGACGGGAGGCTCGCGATGACGGCCACGGCAACGCGCGACCGGGAAGCCAACCGGCTCTTCGCCCAGCTCGAGGAGAGCATCCTCGGGCGCGACCAGCACGCCACCCGACAGACGCTGCTCGACCTGCTGGCGGCGGACCGCGACCCCGTCGAGATACTGAGCGAGACCGTCCGCACGCACGGTCCCTACACGAACGTTCCCTACCACCAGCGCGTCGACGGCGGGGTCATGCGCTTCGTGAACAACGACCACTGCATGCTGAGCTCGCGCACGAGCCTGACCCTTCCCCGCTACCTCCCGCCGGAGCTGAAGCACCTGCCCATCGCGCAGACGCTCTGGTACGTGCCCACGGGCCTCGACCCGTGGAACCAGCTCATCGGGCGGATGCCCGGGCACTACGGGCGGCGCACGTACAAGCCCGTGCCCGGCGTGGAGCCGCCGCCGCCCGAGCGGCACTGGGAAGACCAGGAGGCGCTGCACATCGAAGGCACGTTCGAGGAGCGGCTGAACGAGTGGCTCACGCTCGTGGAGCAGGGCGAGGTGGTGCGCGCCTACCGCGTTTTCCTAGGCCTGTTCGAGGAGACGGAGCGGCGCAAGGAATTGCTGGCGCAGCTCGTGTTCGCGGGGCTCATCGACGTGCAGGGACGGCTGCTCTACAACCGCTCCTACACGACCGGCCACAAGGCCTACCGCGCCCGCGCCACGATCGAGCTGGGGCAGGCGATCGGCTGGGAGAACGCGCACCACGTGCTCTACGCGGGCGTGCTCGACGTGGCCGTGGGGCCGCGCTGGCACTCCGAGTACGAGATGGCCTGCCAGGTCGAGCTGTACCGGCTGCGCGAGGAGCTTCCCGGCTCTTCCATCGACCCGACGCCTGGCGCAAACCGCGACGCCGAGCTGTTCGCCCAGGACGCGCCGCTCTCCGAGCCGGAGGCGGAGGGGCTGATCCGGGCGCTCACGACGATGCCCGAGCCGGACTACATCGAGCACCTGGTGGCGCTGCTGCTGGCGGGGCGGGGTCCGCGCCAGATCATCGACACGATCCAGGTGGCGGCGGCGAACGTGCTCCTCGAAACGGTCGTGCCGGACGAGTTCTCGATGCCGCAGCACGCCTACGAGTACACGAACACGGTCCGCTGGTTCTACGACAACTTCGAGCATCCCCACCGCACGAAGCTGCTGTTCGTGGCGGGCTCGTTCGTGAACCAGGCGGCGCGCTGGATCGCGAACCTGAAGGGACACGGGCGACCCCTCATCGCTACGCCGCAGGGGGCCGAGTCGCTCTCCGGCGACCAGTTGCTGTCGCGGCTGGACGGCGCGCTGATGGCGCTGAACAAGGAGGAGAGCGTCGCCTGGACGCAGGCGTACCTCGATGCCGGGTTCGGGCGCTCTCCGCTGGTGCAGACGCTGACGACGGCGGCGGTGAAGCACGGAAACGACCCGCACAACCAGGAAATCGGGCTCTGCCTGGCCGAGGACTACGGCCACTCGACCTCGTCGCGGCGGGACACGCTGCTGCTCGCGAGCGCCTGGCACACGGCGGGACACCGCAAGTACGGCGACTCGCTGGAGTCGTACCGGCGCTTCGCGGAGGCGGTCGGGGTGAGCGCGAGCGGGAAGGGCCGGGGCGAGGGCGACCCCGAGGAGGCGGTGCTCGACCAGATCGAGGAGCTGCCCCGGGCCGGGTCCGCCGAGGTGTTGTAGGCGTCCCGAGAGGAGCCGGGACCCTACCGCGCTAGCCGGTGATGTACGTGTGCGTGATCACTTCCCAGACGTGGCCGTCTTCGCACTCGAAGTAGAACCCCCGCCCCTGGTGCCGGTGGTTGATCTTCCCGTCCGTCCGCGAGCCGGGCCCGCTGCCGAAGGCGATGCCCTCCTCCCTGATCCGCTGGAGCACGGCGTCGAACTCTTCGTCCGAGGCGAGGAAGGCGTAGTGGTTGGAGTGTGGTTGGGGTGAGTCGCTGAAGTCGAGCGTGAGCGTGTCGTTGATCGCGACGGGGGCGAAGTGCCCCCAGGTCCCGCCGTCGTAGCCGAGCCCGAAGACGCGGGCGATGAACGTGGCCGCCTTCACCTTGTCGCGGGCGGGGACGATGGTGTGGTCCAGTTGGAGGGGCATGGCGATCTCTCCCGTGGCCGACGGTACCTTCGATCTTAGCCTGCTTCGCCGGCGCAGCCGCGAGTCGAGCGGCCGGGAGGCGCTACCCAGCGTTCGCCCAAACGGTCACAATAGGCTCGCTTGTCGCGGGAACGTTTCGACCGCCCGCGACGGCGGAGGGAGTGCGTGTCGCTCGGGCGCCTTGCCAAACCGCTTCGGCTGGCCGTGGGCCTCGCCATCAGCCTCTTCCTCGTGTGGCTGCTGCTTCGCGACGTGAACCTCGGCGACGTGGGGCGGACGCTGCAGAAGGCGGACCTGCGATTCCTCGTCCCCATCGCGCTGGTCTTCTTCACGCGGTACTGGCTGCGCGCCATCCGCTGGAAGATCCTGGTCGAGCATCTGAAGGCGGTGACGACGCGGCGGGCGTTCCCGCGCGTGATCCTCGGGCAGGCGGCGAACATGGCGCTGCCGTTCGGGCTGGGCTACGTGCTCATGATCCAGGTGACGGCGCGGAAGTTCGGGATCGGGCGGCTGGAGCTGCTGGGGGCGGAGTCGCTCGAACGCATCATGGACGGCTTCGTCTTCGCGCTGCTGATGGCGGTCGCGATCGCGACGCTCACGATCGGGGACGGCTTCACGGGGCTGGGGGCGTTCATGCTGTTCGGCACCCCTGCGGGGATCGCGCTCGCGTGGTTCCTGACGCGGGACCGGGGGGAGCCGCCCTCCGCGATCGGCTGGCGGGGGATGCTGGCGCACCCGCGGGTCGCGCCGTTCCTGGGCGGCCTGCGCTCGGTGCAGAGCTTCCGCCAGACATCGAACGTGCTCGTCCTCTCGGCGGCGATCTGGATGAGCGAGGCGCTCCTCTACTGGGCGGTCGCCGCCTCGCTCGGCATCAGCCTCAACTTCCTCGTACACATCTTCGTGGTGGCGGCGGCGAACATCGGCGCAGGCATCCCGCTGGCGCAGGCGAGCGTGGGGCTCGCGTTCCTCGCGAAGGAGGCGCTGGTGGCTCTGGGCGAGACGCAGGCGGCGGCGCTCTCCTATGCGATCGGAGTCGAGGCGATCATCATCCTGCCCGCGATCCTGCTGGCGCCGCTGGCCGCGTGGGACATGCGCCTGAGCTGGGGCGACGCCATCCCCAGGTTCGGAGGGAGCGCCCCCCAGCCCGCCGTCGCGATCAACCGAGTGCGCCGCGCCCTCGAGGGCCAGTGAGTCCCATCAGGCGCGATCCCGACGCGGACGACGCGCTCTTCCGGGAGCTGGCGGAGCCGCTGCTTGCCGCCGGCCAGGTGGACGAGGGCACCATCATGGGCTTCCCCTGCCTGCGCACGAGCAAGGGCGGCTTCCTCGCGATGGCCGAGCACCGCAATGGCGACCTGGTCGTGAAGCTGCCCGCGGACCGGGTGGAGGCGCTGATCGCGGAGGGCGCGGGCCTGCCCTTCGCGCCCGCGGGACGGCGCTTCCGCGAATGGGTTCATGTGCCGAGTCGCGACGCCGCGCTGTGGCAGGCGCTCCTCGACGAGGGGCGCGCGTTTGTCAACGGGGAGTCGTCATGACGGCTGCGGTCGCGTTCCCAGCGGAGGCGCGGGACTTCCTGCGCGAGCTTCCCACGCACGACAAGGCATGGTTCGACGCCAACCGTCCCGCTTACCAGGCGCTGATCGCCGAGCCGGCGAAGGCGCTGGTCGAGGCGATCGCGGCGGACCTCCGGAACGAGCTGTCGCCGGCGGTCGTGGGCGTGCCCCGCGTCAACGGCTCCATCTCGCCGATCAACCGCGACACTCGCTTCTCCGCCGACAAGACGCCCTACAAGGACCACCTGCTCTTCCGCTGGTGGGAAGGCGACGAGAAGAAGACCGCGCCCACGCTGTTCGTGCGGCTGGCCGCGGACGAGGTGGGCTTCGCCACGGGCGTCATGCCGGCGTCGCTGGACCGCTGGCGGGAGCAAGTCGACGCAGAGGCGACGGGCGCGCCGCTGGCCTCGGCGGTGGCGGCGCTGGTGGCGGACACGGGCGCGGATGTCGCGGGAATCGAGTACAAGCGCGTCCCGAAGCCGTACGCCGCCGACCACCCTCGCGCCGATCTGCTCCGCTGCAAGTGGCTCCAGGTGCGCTGGATGGAGCCGTTCCCCGAGGACGGCTCCGACTTCGCCCCGTGGTGCGCGCGACACCTCCTCAGGTGCGCCGAGGTACAGCGCCGGCTGGTCGAGAACCTGTAGGCGACGCCGCCCCCGCTACTCCGCGGGCGTGATGTCGACGTGGAGCTCCTTGAGGCCGCGCAGGACGAAGCCGGGCAGGTGGCTGAAGTCGTTGGCTTCCGGCACGAGGTCGAAGCGCTCGACGCGGTCGAGCATCGTCTCCCAGGTGATGTTCTGTTCGAGCCGCGAGAGGCCGGCGCCGGGGCACATGTGCTCGCCCTGCGAGAAGGCGACGTGCTTGGCGGCGTTGGGACGTTCGAGGCTGAAGTCGTCGGGAGCGGGGAACTCGTCGGCGTCGCGGTTGGCGGCGGCGAAGCGGAGGTGGAGCACGGAGCCGGCGGGAATCCTGACGCCGCGGATCTCCTCGTCCCGGGCGGCGATGCGGAAGAGGCCCTGCGTAGGCGACTCGAGCCGTAGGACCTCCTCGACGAAGAAGCGGACGCGCGAGCGGTCTTCCTTGAGTCGCGGCCAGAGCGACGGATCCTGGGTGAGCAGCCAGAGCGCCGAGGTGAGGGCGAAGGTCGTCGTCTCGTTCCCGCCGATGTAGAGGTGGCTGATGATGCCGACGATCTCGGCGTTCGAGAGGGGGCGTTCGCCAGCATACTCGGCGCGGGCGGCGAGGTGCGAGAGCACGTCGTCGCCCGGGTTGGCGCGGCGCTCGTCGATGAAACCCTCGATGTACTTCTGGAACTCGACGCCCTTTTCGGCGAGGTACATCTGCTCCTCGTGCGTGAGGCCCATCTGGAAGGGCATGACCCATGCGTTCGACCAGACGCGCAGGTCGGGGATGTCCTCCAGGGGGAAGCCGAGCATGAGCGTGATCACCCGCACCGGGAGGGGGACGGCGAAGTCCTCCACGAACTCGACGCGGCGCTTCGCCACGATCTCGTCGACGAGATCCTCGATGGTCGCGGTGATCATCTCCTGCCGGCGGGTGGCGCCGGCGGGCGAGAAGAAGGGGTCGACCAGCTCGCGGTAGCGGCGGTGCTCGGGCGGGTTGGTGCTGAGGGGCTGGATGCGGGGGTAGCCGTGCTCCTCGTGGTAGGCCTTGGCCTCGTCGCTCATGAGGAGGCCGTGGCTGCCGGTGGCGTTGTGGGGGAAGCGGTCGGGGTTGCGCACGATCCAGGCGATGTCCTCGAACTTGGAGATGAGGAACATGTTGCGGCCGGGGATGGGGTAGACGGGGGCCTGTTCGAGGATGGCGTGGTAGGAGGGATACCAGTCTTCCTGCGTTTCCGGTGAGAAGAGGTCAACGTCGTCGATGCTGAGCGTCATCGGGAACCTCGGTGGCCGGTGGCCGGTGGTCGGTGGCAGGTGAGTCTACAGGGCGCGGATCAGGGGGACGCGAGGGTGCGGTTGAGCCAGCCGAGCATGGCTTCGGCGGCTTCCCGCCAGTTCGCCTCGAGCATGATGTCGTGGGCGGTGTCGGGGACCAGGGCGAGCTCCGCGCCGTAGAGGTTGGCGGTCCGGCGGAGGGCGGACTCGGGGATGAGGCGGTCGCCGCCGCCCGCGAGGATGAGGATGGGGGTGCGGCGAATGCGTTCGGCGTCGGGGCGGGTTGTCAGCATCTGCGTCCAGGAGCGGAACGATTCCCGGCCAAGCCGGGACCAGTGCCGGTGCAGGGTGTCGCCATCGACATCGGGGGAGAAGAGGAAGCGCCGCGCTCGCTCGGGGGTGGCGAACATGGTGTAGGGCTCCATCGAGAGGAGGATCCTCAGGCTCAGCAGCGGGTCCCGGCGGGACATGCGCGCGGATGAGGAGAGCATCCCGACGGCGGGGGCGGGAGCGACCAGCACGGCGCCCGGAGCCTGGTGGCGCTCAAGGTACTTCTGGACGACCAGGCCGCCGAGCGAGTGGCCGATGACGACGGGCTCGCGGGGCAGCGTCGCGGCGACCTGCTCGACGTCGGCCACGTAGGCGGCGATGGAGGTCCAGCGGAGGCTTCCCCGGATCGCGCTCTCGCCGTGGCCGCGCAGGCTCAGGGCATGGGCGTCGAAGCCGCGTTCGGCGAAGTACCGGAGGAAGTGCTCGTCCCAGCACCAGGCGGCGTGGCAGGAGCCGTGGACGAAGAGCAGGGGCGGATGCGGCGAGCCGCCCTCCGCCTCGCGGGCGATGACCTCCAGATCGAGCGCCATCGGGTCCCCCAGACGTGCGCGGGCCTACTCCGGGTCGAATTCGACCCAGAGCTCGACGGGCGAGCGGAAGCCGCCCGAGCCCAGGTTCGGCGAGGTAACGCCCGGGTGCGTCGGGAACTTGGGCCGCGGGTTCTTCATCGCTTCGAGCAGCCGCGTGCTGGCGATGATCGCTTCCTGCCGGGCCATCGCGTAGCCCATGCAGAAGTGCTGCCCC
Organism: Tepidiformaceae bacterium; assembly: GCA_965203115.1. GTDB lineage: Bacteria > Chloroflexota > Dehalococcoidia > Tepidiformales > Tepidiformaceae > UBA2991. The sequence continues at coordinate 2,283,717 of OZ241859.1, forward strand.
ATGCCGAAGCCGAGGTGGCCGTGCTTGCCGTCGGGGTAGCGACCGGAGCGGAGCTCGCGGCCCATGTGCAGGTCGTCCCGGAAGATGTCGAAGGTATCGGGGTCCTTGAAGACGCGCTCATCGCGGTTGCCGGCGCCGAGGAGCAGGGTGATGCTGGTGCGCTCGGGAATGACCTCGCCGTGGAGCTTCACCTCGCGCGTGGTGTAGCGGTACTGGAAGTGGACGACGGGGTCGTACCGCATCATCTCGGTGAAGACGTTGGTCCAGAGCTCGGGGCTCTTCTTGACCTCCTCGAACTGGTCGGGGCGGGTGTAGAGCATGTGGTACCACATGAGGGCGATGGCCTTGTCGGTCGTATCGCCGCCCGCCGCCAGCAGCAGGGCGATGAAGCCCTTGATCTCGTCGGCGTTCATGCGCTGGCCGCGGAACTCGGCGTGCACGATGCGGGAGACGAGATCCTCGCCGGGGGCGTCCTCGGCGCGCCGGATGAGCGGGTCGAGGTAGTCCCACATCTCGTTGCGGGCCTGGAGGCCGCGGGCGAGATGCTCGCCGCCGAAGCCCAGCCCCTCGATGAGGTGCTGGTACCAGCGCACGAAGGTGTCCTCGTCCTCGCGGGGGAGGCCGAGCATGTTGGAGATGACGCGGATGGGGAACTGGGTGGTGAACTCGCTGACCAGCTCGACCTCGCCCGTCTTCGAGAACCCCTGGGCGATGTCGTCCGCCGACTTCGCCCAGATCTTGCCCATCAGCTCGCGCGCGATCTGCTCGATGAAGGGGAGGAAGGTCTGGAGGCGGTTCCCGACGAACTGGTCGGCGACGACGTTGCGCAGGAAGCGGTGCTCGTCGCTGTTGCCGTACTCGAGGATGTTCGGCCCGAAGACGTGCTTCTTGCCGAACTCGTAGTCGCCGCTGGGATCGTACTCGGCGCGGTCGAAGTCGTCGTTGTTCTGGAAGATAGAGACGATGTCGTCGTAGCGGGTGACGACCCAGTTGTTGTGGAAGAGGTCCTGGTAGGCGGGGTGGTGGTCGCGGAGCCGCTTGTAGAGCGGGAAGGGGTTCTTGATGTACTCGGGGCTGTCGAACTCCTGGGGCTCGATGGCCAGCGCAAGCTGCTGCTTGATGGCCTCTTCCATGGTCATGGCCTGCTCGGGTGCCGTCATGCTGCTCTCCCGCGGGTGGGTATCGTGAGGCCAAGGCTACCGCATCGGGGGTGGAGGTTGGGAGGGGCGGAAGGGGCGCGGTTGCTACAATCGCGAGAGCCGCGAGCGGGAGTAGCTCAGCGGTAGAGCGCCTGCCTTCCAAGCAGGATGTCGCGAGTTCGATCCTCGTCTCCCGCTCCAGTTTCTTCAAACATCCCCCGGACCACCGGAACAGGAGACCGTGATGGCTAGACGAGAGAAGTGGACCGCCGAGGACGTTCCCGACCTGACCGGCAAGGTGGTGGTGGTGACGGGCGGGAACAGCGGCATCGGCTTCGGGGCCGTGAAGGCGGTCGCGCGGAAGGGCGCCGAGACGGTCATCGCGTCCCGCTCGCCGGAGCGGGGGCAGGCCGCCCTCGACGCGCTGAAGGCGGACGTTCCCGAGGCGAAGGCCGAGCTGATGGCGCTCGACCTGACCAGCCTCGCCTCGATCGAGCAGTTCGCGACCGAGTTCTCCGAGCGCTACCCGCGCCTGGACGTCCTGGCGAACAACGCCGGGATCATGGTGGTCCCGTACGGGAAGACGGAGGACGGGTTCGAGCGGCAGGTCGGCACGAACCACCTCGGCCACTTCGCCCTGACGGGCCGGCTGCTCGACGTGCTGCTGGCGACGCCGGGCGCGCGGGTCGTGAACGTGAGCAGCCTCGGGCACAAGCGAGCGGAGCTCGACCTCGACAACCTCCTCTACGAGAAGGGCGGCTACGGGGGCTGGGCGGCCTACGCCCGCACGAAGCTGTTGAACCTGCTGTTCACGTACGAGCTCCAGCGTCGTTTCGAGCGGGCGGGGATCGACGCGCACTCGCTGGCGGCGCATCCGGGCTTCTCCGCCTCGAACCTGACCGGGCACATGGCGGAACGACTCCACATGCGGATAGCGCTCCGCATCTTCAATAGGATCATCCAGGGGCCGGACATGGGCGCCCTTCCCACGGTGCGGGCGGCCACCGACCCCGAGGCCACGGGCGGCCAGTACTACGGTCCCGGGCGGCTCAACGAGACGACGGGGCATCCCGTGCTGGTCGAGGCGTCGGCTGCCGCCCACGACCAGGCGGTCGCGCGGCGGCTCTGGGATCTGTCGGAGGAGCTGACGGGGGTCCGGTACGCGGCGCTGGAGGCGGATGGGAGCGAAGGCTGAGGGTCGCCCGTCCAGCAGTGGCGGGATCACTCGGACCGGGCTCTTCCAGGATGGGATGGGGAAAGGCCGCACTCGCGGTTGGCGCCGACCGAGTCTTCCCGGGGAGGCAGTGTTGAGGCTTCGATCCGCGCGCGCGCTCGTCGCTGTGCTCCTCGTTGCACTTGCGGTCTGGGCGGGGTCGACGCCCGGAGTCACCCTCGCGCAGGACGAGGCGCCCACGGTCACGACGAGGTTGTATCCGGGCTGGAACCTGGTGGGCTGGGTCGGGAACACGACAGCGACGGCCGACCTCTTCGCGGCCATCCCGGAACTCCAGCAGGTACGCGGATGGGACGCCGAGGCGCAGCGCTTCCGGCGATCGACCCGGACGAGCACCGGATACGGGATGGGCCGGGTCACTGGTGGACAGGGGCTGTGGCTGGAGATCGGCGGCGAGGCAGCGGTCGACTGGGAACGCCCGGTCGGCGACAGGCACGTCCTGCTCTCCCTGGAGGCGGGTCTCAACCTCGTGGGCTGGACGGGGAGTGACGGCACACCGATCGAGGAAGCGTTCAGGCGGTTCGGCGACGAGGTTCGCGCCGCATTCCGGTGGGACGCGGAGACCCAGCGGTTCGACAGCTACCTTCCCGGCGCAGGCGCATTCAACACGCTCGGCGAGCTGAACCGTGGCGACGCCATCTGGATCGAGCTGGCCCGCGAGGCACGGTGGTGGCAGTCGGAGACGGGAAACACCCACTTCACCTTTGGCGAGCGCGTATCAGCCGAGCGCCAGGCAGAGGTCCGGCGGGCGCTGACGAACGTGATCGGGTTCTTCGCGGAGCGCTATGGAGTCGAGCCACCGCAGTTCACCCTGAGCACCGGTGAGGGCTCTTCCAGTGCCGTCACCACCACGTTTCTCGGCATTCCACCAGCAAGTCGCGTCATCCTGAGCACGCTTCAGATTGCCAACCACCTCGTGGGGGACGATCTGGAGAGCACGCTGGCGCACGAGTACTTCCATGTGCTTCAGCACAGCTTCGCCCGGTACCCCTACCCCCCTGCGTGGATGACCGAAGGGGCCGCGACCTATGCCAGCGGAATTTACGAGGTGTCCCAGCTGGACCGAGACGGCGGCAACATCCGGCAGTACTGGCTGCTCGCCTCCGTACCCCGTTACAAGGAGCTCGGGAACCTCGAGGACGCCAGGTCGTCATCCGCCGAATATCGCGAGACCTACAACCTGGGCGCCATGGGCATGGACTGGCTGGTCGGGCACTCCACACGGCAACCGGAAGCCGCGGAGAACCCGCCTCCCGAGGGGCCGCTACCGCTGGCGGAACAGGCCGACCACGACTCGTACATCGAGTACTACCGGCTACTCGCCTCTTCCGGGGGGTGGAGGGAAGCCTTCCAGGCCGCCTTCGGAATCAGCGCCGTGGATTTCTATCCGGAGTTCGAGCGCTATCGCGAGGAACTGGCGAAACCCGTCGTCCTGTTCGCCGGAGACGTACCGCAGGCCGCACGAGAGGCGATCGAGCAGGAGGTCGAGGGGACGTACCGGTTCCTCACGGAGCGGCTGGGCGCGCAGGGGCTGGCCTACCTCGTGTACATCGCAGCGGACGAGGAATCAGGGCGTGCCGCCTTCGGCGCGCTCTCCCGCCAGGGACTCGTGAGGGGGTCGTATGCATGCTCGCTCCGCACCTCGCTCCGCTTGATCTTTCACGTCCAGGACTGCCCGACCAGCTTGAACCACCACTCCTACTTCCGCGGGTACTTCAACGTGCTTCGGTCGAATATCCGGTCAGGTCCGTCCTGGCTCGCGATCGGAGCGCGCGACTACGCCGCTGTGGCCTACGAAGCCAGCATCGGGGCCGCTTCCTACGATGCGGAGCTCGCAACGCGGATCGGAACGGCGCACCAGGCTTCGGCGACCCTGCAGCAGATCGAAGACCAGGACGGCTGGGCTGCCGCGGGGGCCGACAGTCGGGCGCTCGCGTTCGTCGCGGTGGACCTGCTGACGCAGATCGCAGACGAACAGGCGGTCATGGAGTACTTCCGCCTCCTGCCAAGGGGGGATCCCGAGGACCTGACCTACGAGGGCGCGGGAAGCTGGCAGGCGGCATTCGAGCAGGCCTTCGGCCTGGCCATCGACGACTTCTACCAGCAGTTCGCGGAGTACCGAGCCGGGCTGCCCCAACCCTGACCTCGACGACCCGGAACGCGCTCCGTGCGTGGTGCGTGGCCGAGGAAGACGCGAACGTGCGACACTCGCCGGCGGCAACGCCCGACTGGCGACGAGGAGCAGACCGTGGCACTGGAACCGGGCCCCATGCAGGTCATCCATAACGCCTTCACGACCAAGGAAGAGGTGCTCGAGGACATCAAGCGCCTCGACCTCTGGCCGACAACCTACGTCTCCGAGCGGATGGATGAGCTGCCGCTCCACTGGCACGACGTCGACAACTGCGGGTACGTGCTGGAGGGGCGCAGCTACGTGCTCAACGAGCAGGGCGAGCGGTTCCCGCTCGGCCCGGGCGACAAGCTGGTGATCCCGGCGGGCGCCATCCACGCCGAGGGCGCGGTGAAGGAGCGGATGGTCTACATCGTCGGCATCTCGGAGGCGGCGAACCTCTTCGAGAAGCTGCAACTGCGCGACCCGGCCGAGAGCCCGCTCTACAGGAAGGCGAGCTGAACCGCCGCATGGACGCCGCGCCGGCGTTCGGGCTGAACCGCTTCGACTGGACCTCGACGGAGGCCTTCGTGGCCGATATCCAGCGGGCGGAGGAGGTGGGCTGGGACTACGCGCTCATCCCCTGGAACCCGCTCTCGCGGCGCGACCCGTACATGGAACTGGCGATCGCGGCGGGGCAGACGTCGCGCATCAAGCTGGGGCTGCTGCTCGATAACCCGGTGCTGCACCACCCGGCCGCCTCGGCCAGCTCGATCGCGACGCTCGACATCATGTCGGGCGGGCGGGCGTTCCTGACCCTTGGCGTGGGCGATACGGCCGTGCGCTGGCTGGGGCTGCGTCCCGCGCGCATGGCGGAGCTGGAGGAGGCGACCGTGCTCGCGCGCCGGCTCCTCGCGGGGGAGGCGGTGGACGTGGGGGCGGTCCGTCCGGCGGAGCTCGGGCACGCGCGTCCTGTTCCGGTCTGGATCGCGGCGGGCGGGCCGAAGACGATCGAGATGGCGGGTCGCGTGGCGGACGGGGTCTTCCTGCGCGTCGGGCGCCATCCGGAGAACCTGCGCACGGCCATCGCGCGCGTCCACGCGGGAGCGCGGGCGGCGGGGCGCGATCCGGACGAGATCGGCATCGGGCTCATCTTCCACACCGTCATGAGCGACGACCCCGACGAGATTCGCGCGACGGCGCGGTCGATGGCAGCGGGCTACTACGAGTACTCGCCGGCGCTCTTCGAGATTCCGGGACTGCCATGGGACGGGCCCTCGGTCGAGGAGTTGAAGAAGCAGGTGTACCCCGACTTCCACCACGCGCCCGACCTCGTCGAGTCGGGCAATCTCGTGAGCTTCCTCGACGAGGAGACGGCCGACTCGTTCGCGCTGTTCGGCTCGGCGGACGACATCGCGGGCCAGCTGCGCGCGGCCATCGAAGCCGTGGGGCGGGTCGACATCGTGGTGCCGCACCCGGTCCCGATGCCGGTGCCGGGCGCGCCGGTCGCGCGCTCGGTTCCGCCCACGCTGGCGGGAGCCGATTACAAGACGTGGTTCGCGGCGGAAGTGATGCCTCGGCTGTAGCGCCTGCTCGGCGCAACCTCCATATCACCCTGCAACTAGAAGCTATTGCGGGGCGTTCTGGCACGGCGTAGCCTGCCCGATAGCGGCTTGGCACCCCTGGGAGTCGTGGGCGCAGGCCCGCCCATAGCCAGAAGCCGGATTCGACGAGGCCACAGAGCACGGAACGCTGACGGACCGTGAGCGTTCCACTCCGGGCATTGAGCCCAGCGGCATGGAGGGAACGGCATGGCTGACAACTACTGGCGACGACACTGGGACCGGAAGCGAGTGAGCCGGCGTGCGCTCCTGAGGGGCACGATCGCGGGGGCGGCGGGGGCCGGCGCGCTCGTCGTCGTGGGCTGTGGCGATGATGACGATGACGCGGAGCCGACAGAAGCGCCCGCAGCAGCCACGGAAGCCACTGCAGCCGCAACCGAGGCCCCCACCGAAGCTCCTACCGAGGCTCCGGCGGGCACGGTACCGACCGACGGCGGGCAGTACAGCTTCCACCGCGGCCTCGATGGGGCAACGCTGGACATGCACCGCGAGCTCTATCCGAACCGCGGCGAGATGCTCAGCCTGGCCTACAACCAGCTGGTGTCATGGGACGACATCGAGGCGGCGACGATCCGGGGCGAGCTCGCACAGGGCGTACCTGAGCAGCCCGACGAGGTGACCTACACCTTCCAGATTCGCGACGACGTGAAGTTCCACGACAAGCCTCCCGCGAACGGCCGGGCGATGACGATGGAGGACATCCGCTGGAACATCGAGCGCCAGCGCGAGCGCAAGCTGGCGGACGGAACCGAGACCGAGGACTTCTACCGCTACAGCGCCCTCTACTCGCACGTCGAGAACGTCGACTACATCGACGATACGACGTTCACGATCACGCTGAACGCTCCGAGTGTCCTCTGGCTCTCGGAGATGTGCGACCGCTTCAACGTCATCAACGATCGCGAGACGGCTGAGGCGATCGAGCTCGACTTCGCCGTGACCAATGCCGAGGTCATCCTCGGAACGGGGCCATACGTGTTCGAGGAGTACAACCTCGACACGCGAGCACGGGCGCGGCGCCACCCCGACTACTTCCTCAAGGCCGCGGGCGAGGAAGTACAGTACTTCGACGAAATCATCTACACGCCGATCGCTGATGCCCAGGCGATCCGGCTGGCGTTCGAGCAGAAGCAGCTCGACATCATGCAATCGACCAACGACGTCATCTCCGCGGTCGAGGCGGCGCAGCCCGACGCGGTGCGGCTGTCGGTGGGCGAGCCGAACAGCAACCTGGGCCTGACGTACCCCTATCTCCAGAGCGAGGGCTGGAACAACAAGGACATCCGCAACGCCATCTTCATCGCCACCGACCGGGTGTTGAGCGGGCAGCAGTACTTCCAGGGCGTCGCTCGGCCGAACCCACCAGTGCCCTGGCCGTTCCAGGACTGGGCGCTCACGCAGGACGAACTGGCGACGACGCCGGGCTACCGAGCGGACAAGGAGGAGGACATCAAGGAAGCCCGGGCGCTGTGGCAAGCGGGTGGTGGCGATGCCATCGACCCGATGTGGTTCGAGATGACCATCATCGACGTCCAGGACCAGGCCATCAAGGAGTGGTGGCCAGCCATGATGAACGAGAACCTCGGGACGGATAAGTTCTCCCTGCATACCGTGCCCGTGGGCACGCTCCTTCAGTACCTGCTTGACCAGGGCTCGGGAGGCTACCTCGGCGGCTGGACGCAGTGGCACTCACCCGACCCGCGGCAACGCTGGAAGGGTCTGTGGGGCATCGAGGGCAACATCAACTTCTACAAGACGACGACTCCGGAAATGGAGGAGTTGATTGCGGAGATGTTCGCCGAGTTCGATACGGAACGCGCAAAGGAGATCCTCAGGGAAGCGCAGCGCTTCACGCTCGGGGATGGCGGCACCGGCCACATCCCCATTTCCGGCTCACTCCGCCAGTACCTGCACTGGCCATACCTGCACGGCGCCGAGCCCGGGTTCCTCGACTTCGAGAAGAAGCTCGGCCGGCGGGCCTGGCTGGACCAGACCGATCCCACGTACGCGGGCAAGCCCACCTTGTAAAGTGAGCCTGCAAGCGTCAAACGGCCAGCGGAGGTTGGGGCATGGCTGAGTTCGATACCGTCATCAAAGGCGGAACGATCATCGACGGGCTGCGGACGCCCCGGTACGTAGCCGATATCGGCATCACGGACGGGCGCATCGCCTACATCGGCAAGCTGAACGCCTCGGATGGAGAGCGCGTGCTCGATGCCCAGGGGCTGATCGTGGCGCCGGGCTTCGTCGACCTGCACACGCACTACGACGGTCAGGTCTACTGGGATCCGTACTGCTCGATCTCGGGCTGGCACGGGGTGACGTCCGTCGTGATCGGGAACTGCGGGTTCGGCTTCGCGCCGGTGAAGCCGGACGACCGGGAACGGGCGATGCTCTCGCTGGCGCGAAACGAGGCGGTCCCGCTGGAGTCGATGCAGGAGGGGATGCCGTGGGACTGGGAGACCTACCCGGAGTTCCTCGACAGTCTTGAACGCACGCCGAAGGGGGTGAACCTCCTGAGCTACGTCGGCCTTGGCCCGTTGATGATGTACGTGATGGGCCTGGAGGCGGCCAAGAACCGCCAGCCGACCGAGGCCGAGATGGCGGAGATGTCGCGCATCCTGGAGGAAGCGATCAAGGCGGGCGGGTGCGGCTTCTCGGCGCAGGTGCTGGGCCCGGGAAGCGGCCAGCGCGACTACGACGGCACGCCCATGATCACCGACACGATGGCGCCCGAGACGCTGGTGTCGTTCGCGGAGGTGCTGGCCAGGTGCCGCGCGGGCTTCATCCAGCTCACCGGCGGCAGCATGGAGCTGAACGAGCAGCTTGCCGAGGTGAGCGGCCGGCCCGTGATCTACAACCTCATCCTGGCGATGGCGCAGGACCAGCACGGGAACAAGATGGAGGGGCACCACAAGACGATCGCGTGGCTGAACGAGGCGAACGCACGCGGCAATCGGGTGTACGGCCAGGCGGTGACCGTGAAGATCGGCTACGAGTTCACGCTCGAGCACTGGAACATGTTCGATACGCATGAGCTCTGGCGGGAGATGACGCTCGGAACGGTCGAGGAGCGAATGGCGAAGATGGGCGACCCCGAGCGCCGGCCCGCCCTTCGCGCCGAGTACGACGAGGGCAAAGGGCCCAGCGCGCCCGGCCGCGACGAGGAAGCCGAGGTCGACGGTCACGTCGGCAGGGGTCTGGCGGTTCTTACCGTGCAGGAAGTCGAGGATCCCTCCCTGGAGCACCTGGAGGGACTCACGGTCGGGGAGATCGCGAAGCAGAGCGGCAAGCACGTCGTGGACGCCTTCCTCGACCTGGGCGTGGCCGACAACCTCCAGACGACGTGGGTGACGCCGCCGGAGGAGACCGACGTCCAATCGATGAGCGAGGTGGCGAACTCGCCCTTCGCGCTGCCGGGGGTCTCCGACGGGGGCGCGCACACGAAGTTCCTGGCGATGGGCGTCTACCCGACGGAGATGCTGTCGGAGCTGGTTCGCGACCACGAGATCATGGACCTCGAGCAGGCGCACTGGCGCCTGAGCGCCTACCCGGCCCAGGCCGCCGGGTTCAAGGACCGGGGCTGGATCAGGGAAGGTTCGCCGGCGGACATCGTGATCTACGACCTGGAGAACCTCGGCATCGGGCCGATGGAGAAGGTCTACGACCTTCCCGCGGGCCAGTGGCGTCGCGTGCGCCGGGCCGAGGGCTACCGCTGGATCCTGGTGAACGGCGAGGTGACCGTGGAGGACGGGGAGACGACAGGGGCCACACCGGGCCGCCTCATCCGCCACGGCGCAGGGTAGGCAGCAGGCATGACGCCTAGCGCCCCGGCCTCGCGCCGGGGATGCCGTGCCGGAACCCCGGCGGAGCGTGCCCCGTGACGCAGTACATCGCGAGACGCCTGCTCCTCAATCTCGTCGTCATCCTGATCGTGATGACGTTCATCTTCATCACGCTGCGCATCCTTCCGGGCGATTTCGCCGCGCAGCAGGTCTCGGACCAGTTCTTCGCAGGTCGGGGCGGCGACCCCGAGGAAGCCCTCCGCCTGGCCCGTGAGCGCCTGGGGCTTCACGACCCCATCCCCGTCCAGTACGGAAAGTTCCTTCGCGACCTCGTCACAGGGGACTTCGGGACTTCGTTCCGGACGGGGGACTCTTCCCTGACCTCGGTACGGGCCGCGCTGCCGTATACGCTCCAGCTCGGCCTCATGTCAGTAGTCATCGCGCTCATTCTGGCGTTCCCCATTGGGATCATTTCGGCCCTGCGACAGGACTCCTGGCTTGACGGCGGCCTTCGTCTGTTCGCGGTGTTCTTCCTTGCGGCGCCGCCGTTCTGGATAGCCACGCTCGGCTCGGGTTGGTCGCTCCAGTACGACATCCTGGAATTGAACGTGATTGCGCACCCCGGCATCTGGGAGGATCCCTGGGGAAGCATCCAGCTTATGATCATCCCCAGCCTTGCCGCCGGGCTCGGCTTCGGGGCGATCCTGATGAGGTTCCTGCGGTCCCAGCTGCTCGACGTGCTGCGCCAGGACTACGTGCGAACGGCCAGAGCGAAGGGCCTCCAGAGCAGCGCCGTCATTGCCCGCCACGTGCTCCGCAATGCGCTCATCCCGATCGTGACGATTTTCGGTATCTCCCTGGCCGCCCTCGTCGGCGGCAATGTCATCCTCGAAACGATGTTCAACATTCCGGGCATGGGGAGACTGCTCCTGGAGGCGCTCCTGATCCGGGATGTGCCGGTTGCCCAGGCCATGGCCCTCCTGCTCGTCGTGGGGGTGGTCATGATCAATCTCCTGGTTGACCTCAGCTACTTCCTGATCGACCCCCGAGTCACGGTGGGGGCTGCCGAATGACATCGAGCGTGGGATTCGAGGAGCACAACCTGGAGGTGGCCGGCCACGAGGAGGAGCGGTCCAGGGTCCGGGAGGCCGTGGCGGGCTTCGGACGGTTCGTGCGACAGAAGAAGGTCGGCGCGATCGGCCTCGGCATGGCCATCATCTTCCTGGTGCTGGGCGTGCTGGGCCCGTACATGACGCCGTACGACAAGGACGAGGCGTTCAGCGTCGTGAACCCGAACTACGACCGCAGCAGCACCGACCCGGAGAAGATCAGCCCGACGACGCTCCTGCGGCTCTCGAACCCAACCTGGGCGCACCCCCTCGGGACCGACGACAAGGGTCGCGACCTGCTCACGCGGCTGCTCGTGGGGGCAAGGCGGGCGCTCTACTTCGGCTTCGCCTCGGCCGCCCTGGCGACGATGATCGGAGCGGTCATCGGCATTGCCTCCGGCTACTTCGGCGGCCTCGTCGACCTCATCCTGCAGCGACTGGTCGACGCGATGATCGCCATCCCGGGCCTCATCTTCCTGCTCCTCCTCATCCAGATCGGCGAGGTGACCCTGTTCAGAGTCATCCTCGCCCTGTCGATCCTGGGATCGTTCGGGGCTGCGCGCGTGGTGCGGTCGGCAGCGCTCGCAACCCGTAACGAGGTTTACGTGGAAGCTGCGAGGGTGGTTGGCGCCAGTCACCTGCGAATTGTCGCGCGGCACCTGCTTCCGAACGTTGCGGCGCCGATCATCGTGATCTTCTCGATCTCGGTCGGCACCGCGATCCTCGCCGAGGCCGGACTCTCCTTCCTGAATCTGGGGGCGCCCGGTCCCAGTTGGGGGAAGATGGTGGCGCAGGGACGCCTGACGTTCGACTCGCAGCCTGTCATGAGCATCGTGGGCGGCGGCGCCATCACCTTCACCGTCGCGGCCTTCAACCTGCTCGGCGACGCGATGCGCGACGTGCTCGACCCGCGACAACGAGGAACCTGACACCGCAGCGGCCGGAACACGCAGGCACGCCAGTGCTACCCTTCGCGCACGGCAACAGGCAGGAGGAACCAGATCATGCCGAAATTCGTGCTCATCGGGCTCTGCGAGCCCACAGGCCCAGACGCCCAGGAGGCGTTCGACGAGTGGTTCGTCGACCAGCACATCGAGGACACGGCCAAGTGCCCGAACTTCATCCGCGGGAGCGTGTTCAAGCTGAGCGGTCCGCACGGGAACGGCGAGACCGTCTCCGGCTACCTCTCCCTCTACGAGGTGGAGGCGGACAGCTACGACGAGGCCGAGACGACGCTGAACGCCTGGCAGCGCGACCCCGACGCCTGGGAAGGCCGCAAGGTCCACCGCGAGACGGGCGAGAAGCTTGGCGGCATCCCGATCGCGGTCAACGGCTCCGGCTGGTACGAGCTGATCAAGTACTGGGACGGACCCAAGGCGAGCGCGCGGTGACCACTGCCCTTCCTGGGATCCGCGAATGACTCGCCCGGGCGGCATGAGCCGCGAGGAGATCGAGGCGTTCCTGGCGGAGCCCCGCAACGCGATGGTGGGCGCCATCCGCAGGGACGGACGCCCGCAGATGACGCCGAACTGGTTCCACTGGGACGGGTCGCGGTTTTATGTCTCGACGACGAAGACGCGGCGAAAGTTCGAGAACTTCAGCCGCGACCCGCGCGTACAGCTCGCGATCGACGACGCGACCGGGTTCCGCACGGTGCTGATCGACGGCACGGTCGAGCTGCGGGACGACCACGAGGCGGTCTTCGAGCAGTTCAAGGCGATCCGCGCGAAGCACGGTCGCGAGCAGAACGACGAGGACTTCCTCGCGGAGTTGCGTCGGGACCAACGCGTGCTGCTCGTGATCACGCCCGACAAGCCCATCGAGGAGTGGACCTCGTGGGGCTCGCGCTAGCACGAGGAGAATCGTGGTGACCCCTGAAGAGCTCTGCGACATCGAGGAGATCAAGGAACTCCGCCAGCTGTACGGGCACTACTACGACGGGAACCGTCTGGAGGACCTTCTCGGGCTGTTCACCGAGGACGCCGTGCTCGATTTCGGCGAGGGGTACGGCAAGTGGGTCGGGCTGGAGGAGGTGCGGGAGAACTACGCCCGGATCGTGGCGAACAAGAGCCCCGACTACGGCGTCCTGCACGCCATGGCCAATCCCTGGGTCAAGCTCGTCGATGAGACGACGGCGCGGGGCCGGTGCTACCTGCTCAACCTGCGCACGACGGTGGGGACCGAGAATCCGCTGAGCCTGTTCGGGATCTACGACGACACGTACCGGAAGACCGCGGACGGCTGGAAGATCCAGCGCTCGCGGCTCGACTTCCTCTGGCCGAACCGGGAGTACATCGACTACACGGACATGTAGCCGGCCCGACCGGAGCATTCGCCCCAGGGCCCCGCGGGGTCCGCCAGACAGGAGGAACACGATGGTCACACCCCAGGAACTCTGCGAGATCGAGGAGATCAAGGAGGTTCGCTACCTCTACACGCACTACTACGACGGCCAGCGGGTCGAGGAGCTCGCGAACCTGTTCACCGAGGACGCGGTCTGCGAGTTCGGCGAGGAGTACGGCGGCAACTGGGTCGGCCGGGAGCAGATCTACAACAACTACAAGAACTTCATCGACGGCGAGGGCGACGACCCGCACGGGGTCATGCACGCGGTGACGAACCCGTGGATCCGGCTCGCGGACGAGACCACGGCCCACGGCCGCTGGTACCTGCTCGACCTGCGGACGACCCCGGGCGTCGAGAACCCGCTCATCCTCTTCGGCATCTACGACGAGACCTACAAGAAGACGGATGACGGCTGGAAGATCGCGCGCACGCGCATCGACTTCCTCTGGCCGCGGCGCGAGTACCAGCCCAGCACGAACCTGTAGGGGGCCGGCGATGGTCGAGTTCTGGACGACCTCGATGGGCCTGCCGCCGGTGGTGGTGAAGGCCGCCACTGCGGCGGAAGAGGCGGGCTGGGACGGCATCGGCGTGCCCTACGCCCCCACCATGGCCCCCGACCCATACGTCGTGCTGTCGACCGTCGCGGCCGCGACTAGCCGCATCAAGGTGGTGACGTGGGTGGCGACGCCCGGATCGCACACGCCGGCGGCCGCGGCGGGGTCGATCAAGACCGTGCAGGCCGTGTCCGAGGGCCGGGCGGTGCTCGGGCTGGGGCGGGGCGACTCGGCCATGGCCTACCTGGGCATGGCGCCGGCGCCGGTCAAGTTCTTCGAGCGCTACGTGAGCCGCCTCCGCAACTACCTGCAGGACGAACCGCAGCCGTTCGACTACGACCTCGACGGCGGCGGGCACTTCCCGCCCGTCGATCGGCTCGGGCTGGTCTCGACGGCGGAGGAAGCGAAGTTCGGGCTGTTCATGCGGAACATCCCGCCCGTGCCGCTCGACCTCGTCGGGACGGGGCCGAAGGTGCTCGGCATCGGGGCGCGGCACGCCGACCACGTCACGACGGCCGTCGGCGGCCACCCCGAGCGGGTCGCCTGGGCGCTCGGCGTCGTGCGGGACGCCCGCGAGGCGGCGGGCGTGACGCGTCCCGTGAACCTCGGTTCGTGGGTTCCGGTGGCCGTGACCGACGACCTCGTGGCGGGTCGCCGCATGCTCAGCGGCGCCACCACGTCGATGGCGCGCTTCACGGCGATGTACGGCAAGGCCGTCGCGCCCGTCTCCGAGGCCGACCGCGAGGTGTACGAGACCGTGCACGACAACTACGAACTGCACGGCCACTTCCGCGAGGGATCGCCGCAGTCGAAGGTCGTCCCCGACGACTTCATCGACCGGTTTGCGGTGATCGGGCCGCCGGAGGTCTGCATCGAGCGCCTGCGGGCGCTGATCGACCTCGGCGTCGAGCGGTTCGTGATCTCGGGGCCGTCGGCGCTGGTCACGCCGGACCTGGCCGAGCAGGCGGCGCGGCGCTTCGAGGAAGAGGTCATGCCGGCGCTGCGCTGAGCAACGCCCGGCAGCCTCAACTCTCGGACCTACGACACAGAAGCGGCCCGCCAGATTGGCGGGCCGCTCTCGACTGTGCGCTGCGCCGGGCGGGACCCCCGGCCGGCCGCCCCTCTCCTAGCCGGCGAGGTCGAGGGACATGATGAGGAGGTCGCGGGGGAGGCCGCGGCGGTCCGTGACCCAGCCGTGCAGGGTGGCCTCCTCCTTGAAGCCGAGACGCTCGAAGGCGCCGCGGGCGCCCTCCTGGTCGACTGTCATCTGGGCCGTGATCTTGCGGGAGCCGAAGTTCGGGGCGGCGTCGATGACGTCGCGGACGAGGCGGCCGCCGAGGCCGCTGCCGCGGTAGTCGCTGGCCACGATCACGCGGACCTCGCCCACGTTGCGGGTCCAGCGCATGGGCTCGCCGTGCAGGGAGGCATAGCCGACGATCTGGCGGGCGTCGCGATTCTCGGCCACGAGGGCGAAGTCGATGCCGTCCTGCACGTTCCGCACCATCGAGTCGACGACGGCGCTGTTGGAGATGTCCTCCCGCAGGAAGAGCAGGTCGTCGTGGGGAAGCCCGCGGGCGAACTGGAGGAACGAGCCCCGGTTCGAGGGGCTCAGGTGGTGCAGTTCCACCTCACGCCCGTCGGCGAGGTTCCAGGTGGCGGGATAGCGCGCCTGGATGTTCGGGCGCTCCTGGAGGCCCCGGCGGATGCGGTCCGCCTCGGTGCCGCGCAGGACTTCCTCTTCCTCCCGCGTGAAGCTCTCGCCACAGGTGTTGCAGCGGTAGCTGCTCGCCTTCTCCTCGACACCCATGTTCGCCGGGTCATCCCAGTGGGGGACAAGGAGCACACATTCGCAGGTCTCTGGAGCAGCCTCCGCTACTTGCGCGCTGCTCGATTGTTCTTCTCCACGTCGAAAGAACCGCATATCGACCCTCCCCTAAACGGATTCGCGTCCAGCCTACTCCTTTCGGCGGGCGCAAGGAGGGGTGGAAGACCATGCGAGGGAGGGACGCCTGTAGGGCTGCCCACCCTCAGGGCGCCGAGGCGGCCCCGGCCGCCTGCTCCAGGCCCGAGGGGCGATCGCCCCGTGTGACCCTGGGCAGCAGCAGGAAGGCGAGGAAGCCCAGGGGGCCGGCGACGGCAAAGGCCGCCAGGATGCCGATCTTGCTCTGACGCAGCAGCTCGGCGTCGGTGTAGGCGAGGTCTCCCACGAAGAGCGCGACGGTGAACCCGATCCCGGCCACGAACCCGATCGCCCAGACGCCCCGCCAGGTCACGCCGGTGGGCCGGGTAGCGCCGAGGAGGACCGCGAACCAGGTGGCGGCCACCAGCCCGACGGGCTTCCCGACCACGAGGCCGACGAGGACACCCCAGGTCACGGTGCTCGAGAACGCCTCGCTGAGGCCATCGGGGTCGAGGTGGACGCCCGCGTTCGCCAGCGCGAAGGCGGGAATCACGAGGAAGGCCACCCAGGGATGGAGGCTGTGCTCCAGGCGGTCGACGTGGGGCACGGCGTTGCTGCTGAGGTCGCTGAGGCTGAGGAGGGAGTCGACCATCTGGTCGTGCCCGAGGGGAGTCTCGGGGTCTTCGTCGCCGGCGCGGAAGCGTTCGAGGAGCTGGCGGGCGGTCCGGACGAAGCCGTCGAGGGGCACGGGCGGCCTCCAGGGGGTCAGGAACCCGAGCACGGCTCCGAGGGTGGTGGGATGCACGCCCGACTCGAGGATCGCGCCCCAGGCCACGATCCCGACGGCGAGGAACACGACCACGTTGCGCACGCCGAACCGGTACAGCACCAGCATGAGGAGCACCAGCGAGACCGTGAGCACGAGCTGATCGACCTGGACGTCCCCCGAATAGAAGAACGCGATGACGACGACGGTGCCGATGTCGTCGACGACGACGAAGGTGAGGAGCATGGCCCGCAGCCCCAGCGGCACCCGCGATGCGAACAGGGTGGCGATGCCGAGGGCGAAGGCGACGTCGGTGGCCATGGGGATGGCCCAGCCCTCGCGCGCCTCGGCGCCCTGGGCGATGAGGAGGAAGAGCCCCAGCGGGAGCAGCATGCCCCCGATGGCGCCGGCGACGGGGGCGACGACGACGCGCGGGTTGGACAGCTCGCCGATGGTGATCTCGCGCTTCATCTCCAGGCCGAGCACGAAGAAGAAGAGGACCATCGCCACTTCGTCCACCCAGAAGTGGAGGCTCCCTTCAACGGCCCAGAAGGAGAGATCGAGGCTGAGGCTGGTCTGGAGCAGCGCCTCGTACTCGTGGCGCCAGGGGGAGTTGGCCCAGACGAGAGCGGCGACGGCCGCAAGGATGAGGAGGACGGCGCCCGCGCTCTCCGTCTGGACGAACTCCTGGACGGGGCGGACGAAGCTGGTGATCCGGCTGGAGCCGGCGCCGGAGCGGGGGTCGAACCTGCGGAGGGCGCGCCGGATCATGTCTCTCCGGATCATCTGCCTAGGGTAGATGGCGATGGGCCAAGGCGTGCGGGGATCTCGCGTATTGACCCGCCTCTGGCCGATCGCTAGCGTGGGCGCCGAGCCCCACCCGCCGCGCGGCCCCTCCGGAAGGGCACGCCGCAGCGGCGGCCGGGAGGTACTCGATGAAGATCTCGATGTTTCACCTGATGCCCCACCGGGAGCTGCCGGACGACTTCGAGCAGCGCTACCACTCAGTCTGGGTGGACCCGCCCTTCCACGAGCTGGCGACGGCCGAGCGGGTGGGCGACTACTACAACTGGACGCTCGACGAGCTGATGCACGCGGCCGACCTCGGGTTCGACGGCATCTGCGTGAACGAGCACCACCAGAACGCCTACGGCTTCATGCCCGGCCCGAACGTGATGGGCGGAGCGCTGGCGCGCGCAACGCGCGGGCAGGACGTGGCCCTCGTGCAGATGGGCGCGACCCTCCCGACGACGAACCCGCCCATCCGGATCGCGGAGGAGTACGCGATGCTGGATTGCATCTCCGGCGGGCGGCTGGTGGCGGGGATGCCGCTGGGCACGGCGATGGACGCCAACATGGGCTACGGCATCACGCCCATCGAGCAGCGTGAGCGCTACTACGAGGCGCACGACCTGATCCTGAAGGCGTGGCAGTCGCGCAAGCCCTTCCCCTTCAACGGGAAGTACACGCAGCTCCCGATGGTGAACCTGTGGCCGCGGCCCGTGCAGCAGCCCCATCCGCCCGTCTGGGTTCCGGGCATGGGCAGCCTGAGCACGTGGGAGTTCGCCGCCGAGCAGGGCCATTGCTACTGCTTCCTGAGCTACTTCGGGCACGCTCGCGGCAAGGCGGTGATGGACAGCTTCTGGGAGTTCATGGACAGCAAGGAGAAGGAGCTGAACCCGTACCGGGCGGGCTTCCTCCAGCTGGTGGCCGTCTCCGAGACGGACGCGCAGGCGGAGAAGGACTACGAGAAGCACATCAAGTACTTCTTCGAGAAGTGCCTCCACATCGCGCCCGAGTTCACGCCGCCGGGGCACCAGGACTACCGCAGTCTCGAGAACTCGCTGCGGCGCATGCTCTCGCAGCAGATGTCGGAGCAGCAGCGGCTGAGCGGGTGGAAGTTCAAGGATTATGTCGATAACCAGTTCGTCATCTCGGGCGGCCCCGCCTCCGTGCGCGACCAGCTCGAGAACCTGATCAAGAGCCTGCGCGTGGGCAACCTTATGCTGTTGCTCCAGATCGGCTCGATGCCGCATGAGCTGGCGATGAAGAACATCGAGCTGATGGCGACCGAAGTGCTCCCCCACATCCGCCACCACTGGACGGACGAGTGGGAGAACAAGTGGTGGCCGGAGAGCCTCCGCGGGGGACGGCGGATGAACGCCGAGGCCGATGTCGCGGCCGTGGCGGGCGGCTCCTGATGGCGACCGTCAGCGAGCGCGAGACGACGGTCTGGCAGGGCAAGGTGCAGTCGCGCGCGCTGGTCGCGGGCGACGGGCCGCCGCTGGTCTTCTTCCACGGAGCCATGGGCCTGAACTGGGACCCGTTCCTGGATGCGCTGGCGGAGTCCTTCACGGTGTACGCGCCCGAACACCCAGGCACGACGCCCGGCCTGCCCGACGCGATCAAGCCCATCGACAACCTCTGGGACCTCGTCCTCTCCTACTACGAGGTGTTCGACGACCTGGGGCTGGAGAGCCCGGCCGTCGTCGGTCACTCGTTCGGGGGGATGGTGGCGGCGGAGGTCGCGGCGACGAACCCGTCGCGGGTGAGCCGCCTGGCGCTCATCGACCCGGTCGGGCTCTGGCGCGACGACGCGCCCGTGAAGAACTGGATGGCGACGGCGCCACAGGACCTCGGCCCGCTGCTGTTCGCCGACCCGACGGGGCCGGCGGCGCAGATGATGGCGGCCCCTCCCCCGGACCCGGAGACGGGCATCCAGATGGCGCTGCGGACGACCTGGTCGCTGGCGTGTACGGGCAAGTTCGTCTGGCCCATCCCCGACAAGGGCCTGAAGAAGCGGCTGCACCGCATCACGGCCCCCACGCTCATCCTCTGGGGCGAACAGGACGGCCTCGTCCCGCCGCTCTATGCGGGCGACTTCGAGCAGGCGATCCCGGACGCGCGCGTCGAGCTGATCGCGGGAGCGGGACACGTCCCGCAGATGGAGCAGCTGGAGCAGACCGCAACGGCCGTGAAAGGGTTCCTGGGCGGGTAGGGCTCGATGGGGACGTACATCCTGCGGCGACTGCTTCTCGTGCCGGTGACCCTGTTCATCCTCTCCTTCGGCACGGCCATGATCATGCGGCTCACCCCGGGAGACGTCGTCGACTACCGCCTGCAGAACAGCTACACCCCCGAACGCGCCGAAGCCCTGCGCGAACAGCTCGGGCTGAACAAAGGGCCCTTCGAGGCGTATTACGACTGGATATCGAATGCCTTCCAGGGCGACTTCGGAAGCTCCTTCATCAGCGCCACCCCGATCGTGGACGAGATCAAGCGGCGCTTTCCCGTGACCATCCAGCTGGTCGTCCTCACGCTGGTCGTGCAGGCGATCCTCGCGATTCCGCTTGGAGCGATCGCGGCCGTGAGACAGAACGGCCTGAACGACCACTCCATACGCATCATCAGCGTGCTCGTGCTGGCAGTCCCGAGCTTCGTGATTGCGGTATTCGCCCTGAAGTTTCCCCCCATCTGGTGGGGCTGGCTGCCCCCGTTAGGGTACGTGCCGTTCCAGGATGACCCGCTGCGGAACATGCAGGTCTACTCGATCCCCGTTGTCGTGGGAGCGCTGGGCTTGATGGCGACCCTTATCCGGCTCACCCGCACGGAGATGCTGGAGGTCCTGCGGCAGGACTACATCCGCACCGCCCGGTCGAAGGGCATCCGCGAGATGACCGTGATCTGGCGGCACGCGCTCAGGAACGCGCTCATCCCCGTCATCACCGTCCTTGGGCTTTCCTTCGGCGGTGCGCTCGGCGGGGTGGTCATCATCGAGCAGATTTTCAGCCTGCCCGGGCTGGGCCTGTACGCCCTGAACGCCGTCCGGCAGGAGGACTACCTGGTCGTGCAGACCTTCGTGGTCTTCTCCGGCTTCATGTTCGTGATGGTCAACCTGGTCGTGGATATCACTTACGCATGGCTCGACCCGAGGATTCGGTACTCGTGACGGAATCCACAGCTCCGGCCATGCTTGAGGCAGACGCCTCCACCCTGACAGCGCGTCCGAGCGTGTGGCGCAGGCTGGGGCAGGTGGCCCGCTCGCAGCCTGTGGGCGTATTCGGTCTCTTCCTCACGCTTGTGGTCGTGGTGATCGTCGTCTTCGGGCCGTACCTCGCCACGCACGAGCCGGATGCCGAAACCACAAACCTGCTCGCCTCGCCATCGGGCGAGCACTGGTTTGGCACCGATCTGAAGGGACGCGACTACTTCTCACGCACGCTGGCAGGCGGACGCATCACGGTGGTGCTGGCCGTGGCCGCGCTGGCGCTGGGGACAGCAGCCGGGACGCTCATCGGCATGGCGTCCGCCTACCTGAAGATCCTCGATCTCCTGCTCCAGCGACTCATCGACGCCATCCTGGCGCTTCCGGGCCTCTTCCTCATCCTCCTGTTCATCACCGTGTTCGGGAAGGACGTTGAGATCCTGATCTATGTGGTCGCCCTGTCCGTGACCCCCGCCCTCGTGCGCATTGCGCGAGCGGCCACCCTTTCAACGCTGACCAACCCGTACGTCGAGGCGGCGGAGGTCGTCGGCGCTTCGGGGGTCCGCATCCTGCTGCGACATGTGCTGCCGAACATCGCGCCAACGATCGGAACCATCTTCGCGGTGGGCGTCGGAAACTTGATGCTCGTGACCGGCACCCTGGGCTTCCTTGGGCTGGGCGTGCAGCCGCCTCAGTCCGAGTGGGGCCAGATGATCGCGGATAGCCGCCAGTACGTCGCCAGCGCCTCACACCTGTTCATCTTCCCGTCGATCGGCCTGGCCCTCGCCGTGCTGGGCGTGAACCTCCTGGGCGACTCGCTGCGCGACCTGTGGGATCCGCGACTGAGAGGGACCTAGGCCGGCGCCGCTCCCCCCGACAGCAAAGAGGCCGCCCCGACGGGGCGGCCTCTTCGGTATACGGTGCGGATTTGATTCGTTGCTACGCTTCCTTCCAGAGGCGCGCGAAGTTGAAGGTCAGGCCGGCCGGAACTGGCTCGGCATGGCCGTGGACGTAGCTGCGGGACACCGGCCAGAACACCAGCTGGGCCGTGAAGGCCTGGGGCGAGTGCTCGATGAGGGCCAGCGACGCATCGCGGATGGCGTCCGCCCGGGCCTCGGGGTCGAGAGTCGCGCGCTGGATCTCCAGCAGGCGGTCGACCTCGGGGTCGGAGAAGGCCGTCCGGTTGAACGGGGCGCCCGTGTGGAACCGGTGGTAGATGTAGGTGTCGGGGTCGATGCCGCCGACCTCGAGACCGATGTTCATGATGAAGTTGCCCTGCGCGCGCTCGGCGAAGTAGTCGGCGCTGGTAGCCGGCTCGAGCTCGAGGTTGAGTCCGAGCTGCTCCACGTCGGCCTTGATACCCGTGGCGTGACAGGGGCACTGGATGGGCGTGTTGATGGTGATGGTCTCGTCGGCGCCCACTCCGACGCCGGCGGCGTTCATGAGCGCGATAGCATCGGCGATGTCCTGGTCCTTCTCCTCGCGCCAGCCCGGCATCTGGAGGAGCTCCTCCTCCGTGAAGGCCTGGGGCACGAAGTTCTGGGGCACGGGGCCCATGAGCACGCCACTGCCCGGGCCGAGGGGGTTGGCCGCAATCTGGCGGTTGATCACCAGGTGCACGGCCTGGCGCACACGCGCGTCATTGAAGGGCGGCTTCTGCGTGTGCATGTGCGTCTCCGAGATGGCGGAGTGCAGCTTGCGGTAGACGTCGATGCGGTCGCCCATCTGGCCCTGGAGGGACTCGGCCTCGGTCAGGCTCAGGCCGGTCGTGAAACTGACCAGGTCGACCTCTCCCGTGATGAAGGCGCCCTCGTAGGCCTCGCGCGAGAGTGCGACGAGCTCGATGCCGTCGAGGTAGGGCAACTGCTGCCCGTCCTCGCCCATCTCGAAGTAGTTCGGGTTGCGGTCGACCTTGGCGTAGACGCCGGGGTCGAACGTGTTCCGGATGAAGGGGCCGGTGCCGAGCTGGTTCTCGTAGAGCTTCATCCCCTCGTCGCCGACGGCTTCCCGCTGCTCGCGGTTGACCATGAGGACCGGGTCATCGGCGAGGAAGCGGAGCATCGGGGCAAAGGGTTCCTTCGTCGTGATGCTGAAGGTGAGGTCGTCGATCACATCGATGCGGTCGACCTGATCGAGCTGACCCTGGATGAACTCGGCGTTGTCCTCGTTGAAGCGGTTGATGCCGAAGGCCGCATCCTCGGCCGTGAACTGTCGCCCGTTTGCGGGGGGCAGGTCGTGCCAGTGGATGTTGGGATTCAGCTTGAAGACGTAGGTGAGGTCGTCGGGCTGCTCGGGGAGCGACTCGGCCAGCTCGGGGTTCACCCGGCCCGTCCCGTCGTAGTTCAGGATGCGGTTGAAGGTCCGCCCCATGGCGATCGCGTACGTGGTCGCGTGGTTCGTGATGGCCGGGTCGTACACCTGGTCGCCGGTGACCGGACTGGCGAGCGTCAGAATCCCGCCACGCGTGATGTCCGTGCGCACGGGCGCGGCCGTGGCCTCCGCTGCGGCTTCCGTGGCTTCCGCGGCAGCCTCGGTAGCATCCGCTGCTGCCTCCTCGGCAGCTTCGGTGGCCTCCGCCGCGGCGGCTTCGGTTGCGCGTGCGGCTTCGGTCGCTGCCGGCTCCGGTGTGTCGTCATCGTCGTCGCCGCAGCCGATGAGGGCGGCCGTGGCGGCGCCGCCAGCTACGACAGCCGTGCCCGACAGGAATCCCCTCCGGCTGACGGGCCGCCTGCGCATGTACCTGGTCCAGTAGTTCTCCGCCATGTTCCCTCCTTTGGTCCGAGCGAGAGTGCGGTGCGGCGCATTCTATGGCATCGCGCAACGCGCCGTGACGTGGAGCGGGGCGCCCAGTGGGCGCCCCGCGCTGGTGCGTTGCCGTTGACGGTTCCGGTCAGGCGGAGCCGTGGCGCAGGAGCTTGCCGGTCGTCGCGCCCGTGCACTCGCCGTCCACGAACGTCTCCTCACCGTTGACGATGATGTGGCGGTAGCCCTCCGGCTTGCGGATGAGGCGCCAGGCGCCCGCCGGGTAGTCGTACGCCTTCTCCACCTCGCCCATGGCGAGGCTCTCCAGGTCGTAGATGACGATGTCGGCGGGTGCGCCCTCGCGGATGGTGCCGCGATCGCGGAAGCCGGCCGCCAGCGCCGGGTAGGCGCTCAGCCGCCAGTGGGCCTGCTCCAGGTCCATCACCTCGTTGTCGCGAACGAGGAGGGCGAGGAACTCGGTCGGGTAGCGGCCGAGGGTGATGAACTTCGTGTGGGCGCCGCCGTCGGAGACACCGGGGAGGGCGAACGCGGAGTTCGCCATCTCCCGCATGGCGTCCATGTCGTACGGACGCGGGGAGGTGACGAAGAGCGCCTTCATGTCGTCCGCGAGGGCGATGTCGAGCATCGCATCGATGACGTGCTGGCCACGCTCCTCGGCGGCCTCGGCGACGGTCAGGCCGGTGTACTTTTCGAGCTCCGGCTTGTGCACCTCGCCGATGATGAGGTCGTCCATCGAGAAGACGACGCCCTGGCCGGTGCGCTCGGAGTCGTCGTACTCGGCCTTGGCGGCGGCGCGGCGCTCGGGGTCGGCGAGCTTGGCCGCGCGCTCCGGAACCGTGCCCAGCGTCATCTCGCGCCAGACGGGGCTGGTGTCGAACAGGTTCCACTCCTCGAAGGTGAACTGGAAGTTGTTCTCCGAGGTGAGGGCCTGGCCGAAGACCCGCGTGCCCCGCGCGTTGCACTCGTCCAGCCACCGCATCGTGTCCTTGTACTGCGGCATGGCGACGCCGTGCTGGTCCATGGCCACGGCGAGGACGTTGTAGATGACCGGGCGGCCGCTCTCGTCGGCGAGCGTCTCGGTGAGCTCGCGGGAGGCGCCGATGCACTGGATGAAGCCGCGACCGACTTCGCGCAGGACCCGGGCGAAGGAGACGAGGTCCTGCTCCTTCATGAGGTTCGTGATCATGAGCGTGCCGTCGTAGTCGCGCTGCACGTCGTTGTCGCCGAACTGGCCGGACCAGCCGCAGCCGCCCGCCTCGAGGCCCTCGATCATCAGGCGGCGCATCTCCGCCATCTCCTCGTCGTTGGCGGGGCGGCCCTTGGCGGCTTCGAGGCCCATCACGTACATCATCAGCGGGTTGAGGGGCATGTAGCTGAGGATGTTCACGCCCTTGGGGGTGCGGTCGAGGCTGTCGAGGAACTCAGGGTAGGTCTCCCAATCCCAGGGCATCCCTTCCTGCATCGACTCCAGGGGAACCGCCTCGTTGCGCGACATCGTGAGCATGGCGCGGTCCTGGTCCTCCGGCTTGCAGGGCGCGAAGCCGAAACCACAGTTGCCGATGGCGACCGAGGTGACGCCGTGCCAGCCCGAGATCGAGCAGTACGGATCCCAGAACACCTGGGAGTCGTAGTGCGTGTGCAGGTCGATGAAGCCGGGAGCGACGTTCAGGCCGCTGGCGTCGATGACCTTGCCCGCGCTGGACGTGTGGATCTTGCCGCCGATGGCCGCGACATGGCCGTCCTTGATGCCGATGTCGCCGCTGAAACGCGGCGTGCGCTGGCCGTCGAAGACCGTCCCGTTCTTGATGACGGTATCGAATTCGGGCATGAGTTCCCTCCAGGGGGATAGACGTAACGCAATCCTACCGCCGCACCTGCCGCGATACCAGCATTCCCGCGGTTTGCGAAGGCTTCCCGGGCGGGTCCGGAGGCGCTTGTGGCCCCGAGGGCGCGTGGCTATCGTGCGGCGTCATCAGGATCCGCGTCTCGCGGCGCGGGGCAGGAGCGAAACGATGGGCGACCTCTCGGTGCACGAAGCGATCTTCACGACGCGCAGCATGCGTCACCTGAAACCGGATCCGGTGGCGCGCGAGGACCTCGAGTACATCATCGAGGCGGCGACGATGGCGCCGAGCGCGGGCAACACGCAGATGTGGGCCTACGTGGTCGTGACCGACCCGGAGCAGATCGCGAAGATCGGCGCGGCCTACAAGGACGTGGGCGACCGCTACATCCGCGACGGCGTGCTCGCCGACCCGGACATCACGCCGGACCGCCAGCGGGTGTACTCGAAGGCGATGCACAACGTCGAGCACCTGGACGAATCGCCGGCGATCATCGTGACCTGCCTTCACGGCCGCGCGCCCGACAACTCCGACATCTCCTCGGGCTTCTTCAGCTCGACGTACCCGGCCGTCCAGAACATCCTGCTGGCAGCCCGTGCACGCGGTCTCGGCACGGTGCTCCTGACGCTGGCGACCGACTACTCGCCCATCAAGCCCGAGGACACGGCCGAGGTCCGCGACGTGCTCGGCCTCCCGGAGGACGTGACGGTAACGGCGCTCATCCCGGTCGGCTACCCGAAGGGCCCATGGGGCCGCCCCTGGCGCAAGCCCTGGCAGGAGGTCACGCACTGGGAGCGGTGGGGCGGGTAGGTTACTTCCTCCGCGCTTGCTCCTTGCCTGACCTGCCCTTGCTGCCTTCCCGCTCCTGCTCCTCCCAGTCGTCGGGGCGCTCGTCCAGCCCTCGCGACTGGTGGTAAGCGTCGTTGTTCGGATTGAGCTGGTTGGCGTGGTTGTCGCGATCGCTTTGCTTGCTCACGTTGTACCTCTCTAGACGTATCCCTCAATGGCCCATTCATGAGGGCACCGCATGGTGGCGGAGTGTGGCGGGTAGTGCAATCATTCGGCTAACCCCATCCGACGCCCGTTGGGGCGCGGAGAGGAGTGCGCGATGTCGATGACGTATCACGGGACCACCGAGGTTCCGACCGCGCCGGCGCAGTGTCCGGTGAACCATGAGGAGATCGACCTCTTCGCGGCCGGGTCGCAGGAGTGGTGGTTCGAGGCCTACCGGAAGCTTCAGGAGGAGTGCCCGGTGATTCGCCTGCCGGGCGAGGGGCGCGAGCCGGGGACGGACGCGTTCATCCTGACGCGGTACGAGGACATCGCGCGGGTGGCGCGCGACCGGAACCTCGTGCTGGGTCGCGAGGACCAGGCCATGCAGGGGAACGGCAACAGCCCCCTGCAGGAGGAGATCTTCGAGGAGGCGGGCTTCGGCGACGCGTTCAACGCCCAGCAGGACCTGCGCTCGAGCGATGAGCAGGCGATGCGCTACAAGCGCCTCGTGACCGACCCCTGGGTGGGACCGGAGGGCGCGCAGCGGCACCAGAAGATGGCGGAGGCGGCCGCGCACCGGCTGATCGACAACTGGATCGAGGACGGCGAGGTCGAGTTCGTGAAGGGCTTCGCCGCTCCCCTCCCGCAGACGGTGATCACGACGATCCTCGGGCTGCCGCTGGAGGACATGCCCATGCTGCGGAAGATGGAGGAGGCGCAGGTGCGCCGCTTCGTCTACGGCCGGGGCGTGAACAGCACCATGAGCGACGAGGACGAGGTCGAGAACGCGCGCGAACTCGTGCTGTTCAACGAGTACCTCGCGGAGCGGATCCAGGAGAAGCGCCGCAACCCCCAGGACGACATGATCTCCTACCTGGCGCAGGTCGAGTTCGACGGACAGAAGCTGAGCGACGGCGACATCACGAGCGTCGCGCTGCTGATGCACATCGGCGGCAACGAGACGACGCAGTACGCGCTCACGGCGGAGGCGATGCTGCTCGCACAACATCCTGAGTTCGTCGAGGAGCTGCGCGCGGACCGGACGAAGGTGCGCTTCTTCGTCGAGGAGGCGCTTCGCCTCTACGCGCCGACGCAGGGCCTGACGGCGCGAACGGCGCGCATCGATTTCGAGATGGGCGGGGTGAACATCCCCGCCGGCTCGACGCTGCATCTGCGCTTCGGGGCGGGGAACCGCGACCCGGAACACTACCCGAACGCCGACCAGATCGACCTGTCGCGCCCGCACGCGGGGCGGCACCTGACGTTCTCGCAGGGCCCGCGCTCCTGTCCGGGGGCGGGGCTCTCGCGCATGGAGCAGAACGTGGCCGTGAACGCCCTGCTCGATCGGTTGGAGACGATCGAGCTGAAGGACACGAACGACTTCGAGCACCAGCCGGGGATCATGCTCGGGCTGTACCACCTCGACCTGGCGTTCACGAAGCGCCGGGCGGCGGTCACGGCGTAGCACCGGGATGGTCGACGGATACAACCCGCTCTCGGACGAGGTCCGGGCCGAGCCCAGCGTCGCCTACCACCACCTGCTCGAAGAAGCGCCGGTCCACTTCTTCGAGCAGTTCGAGCCGCCCTTCTACACGCTCTCGCGTTTCGCCGACGTGCAGGGGGCGCTGCTCGACATCGAGACGTACTCGAGCGAGTGGGGGCAGGGGCCGCGCCACAGCCCGCCCGGGGGGATGCTCTCGAACCCGCCCCAGCACACCTTCTACCGGGGCCTCGTGCAGCAGGCGTTCACCCCGCGGGCGATCGCCGAGTGGGCGGACCGGATCGTGGAGATCTCGGAGGAGCTGCTCGACAAGCGGGCCGATGTCGACAACTGGGACATGCACGACGATTACGCCTTCCCCCTGCCGGTCATCGTGATCGTCGAGATGCTGGGGGTGCCCGGGGACGACCTGCAGAAGTTCAAGTACTGGTCCGATATCACCGTCGAGGCGATGGGCGCCGAGGATCCGACGCCGTGGGCGGCGGAGATGGGCGAGTTGGCCACCTACCTGCTGGGCGTCATCCGTGAGCGGCGGGAGAACCCGCGCGACGACCTCATCAGCGAGCTCGTGACCGCCGAGCAGGACGGCAAGGGGCTCACCGACGAGGAGCTGCTCGGGGTCGTGAACCAGCTCTTCGTGGGCGGCAACGAGACGACGACGTCGCTCATCACGAACATGGTCTGGCGGCTCCTCCAGGACCGCCCCCTCTGGGAGCGGCTGGTGGCGGACCCGGGCCTGATCGACACCGCGGTCGAGGAGAGCCTGCGCTTCGACCCGCCGGTGCTGGGCCTCTACCGCACGACGACGAAGGACGTGGACCTCGAGGGAGGGACGATCCCGAAGGACGCGAAGGTGATGATGCACTACGCCGCCGCGAACCGGGACCCGGAGGCGTTCCCCTCGCCGGACGAGTTCTCGCTGGACCGCGAGCGGAACCGGCACCTGGGGTTCGGGCTGGGCGTCCACTTCTGCCTGGGGGCGCCGCTGGCGAGGCTGGAGGCTCGCGTCGCGCTGCGCACGCTGCTGCAGCGCTGCCCCGACCTCCGGCTCCTGGGAGACGGCGAGCGGATCGCACCGTTCTTCCTGTGGGGAA
Source organism: Tepidiformaceae bacterium (assembly GCA_965203115.1). GTDB lineage: Bacteria > Chloroflexota > Dehalococcoidia > Tepidiformales > Tepidiformaceae > UBA2991. The sequence continues at coordinate 2,312,462 of OZ241859.1, forward strand.
GGCGCCGGCTGCCGGTCGCGGGGTAGGTACGCCCGCGGCCCTGTAGCATCGCCCGAACGTGGCAGCGCACTCGGATAGCCCGGGGCAACCCGGTGACGGGGAGCCCACCCCTTCGACATTCAGCACCTTCCGCTCGAAGCCGTTCACCCTTCTGTGGGCGAACACGATCGTGTTCGCGCTCTCGCAGTCGATCCAGCAGTTCACCCTGGTCTGGCTGGGGCTCGAGATCGGCGAGAACGGGGTGGAGCTGTGGTCCGGGCTGACGGTGGGTTCCGGGACGGCCGTGGGGCTGATCGTCTTCGCGCTGGGAGTCCCGGTCCTCTTCTTCGGGCTCTACGCAGGCATCCTCACCGACCGGCTGGACCGACGAGTGCTTCTCTTCGGGAGCCAGGTGGCGGGTATCGCCATCACGGCCGGAGCGGCGACGCTCGTGGCGCTGGACACGCTGAACTTCTGGGGCATCTTCGGGCTCGCGGCCGTGCTCGGCTTGATTGTCGCCTTCGGGATGCCGGTACGGCTGGCGATCGTGCCCTCGCTGGTGCGGCCCGAGCGCGTGCTCAACGCGGTGACGCTCATGAACGTGGGCCAGCAGGTCGCCCTTGGCGGGGCGGCGGTCAGCGGCGCCATCATCAGCGTCGGGGGGACGGAGGCGGCGTTCGCCGCCCTGGCGGGACTGCTCGTGCTGGGGCTGATCGCGCTCATCCCCCTGCGAGTGCCGGTGGTGCGCACAGGCGTTCAGCGAAGCGTGCGGGAAGACCTACGCGAGGGGTTTGCCTTCGTCGTACAGCACGCGGGTATCCGGTCGCTGATGATCGTGCTGCTGGCGACGGCGCTGGTGATGGCGGGGGCCTTCCAGGCGCTGCTTCCGAAGATCGCGGTAGACCACCTGGGGGCCGGGCCGTTCAAGGCTTCGGCGCTCTTGACGGTGATGCTCGGTGGCAACCTGATCACGTCGCTGGTGCTCGCCTCCTTCCAGCGGGTGGACCGGGCAGGCCTCTACTTCCTCATAACGCTGGTGATTGGCGGCATCCTGAACGTCAGCGTCGGGCTGGCGCCCTGGTACACGATCGCGCTCGCGATCATGTTCCTGAACGGCCTGGACGCGGGCGTCTTCGTGAACCTGAACATGGCGCTCATTCAGGCGCACACGCCGAACGCGATCATGGGGCGAGTGATGAGCATCTACCAGATGTGCATGGCGGGGGGCATGCCGCTGGGCGCGCTGATAGCGGGCCTGATGGCGGACAGTGTCGGCACGCGCGAGTGGTTCGCCATCTGCGGCGCGATGTTGATCCTGCTCGGCCTCGGGATGATCGCCACGCAACCGGCGCTGCGCCGGATGAGCTCGGCGCCCGACCCGTTGCCGGAGGGCGCGGCCGCGCCGGCGGGAAGCTAGGCCCACGGGACACGGTCGGCGGGCGCGGAAGGGAAACCCTGTAGCATCGCCTAAAGGTGGCATCTGTTTCGGAGACGAAAGCGGGGCCGGTCGAGGTTCCGAGCGAGGGCGGGCGCGGCCTGTCCCGTTCGACCTTCGCCGTGTTCCGGCAGAAGCCCTTCACGCTGCTGTGGGCGAACACGATCACGTTCGCGCTGGCGCAGGCGATCCAGCAGTTCACGTTCGCCTGGCTGGCCCTGGACATCGCCGGCGACGAGGGCGTTGAGCTCTGGTCCGGCTTCACGGCGGGGTCGGGGACGGTCGTCGGCCTCGTCATCGCCGCGCTGGGCCTGCCCGTGCTCTTTTTCGGTCTCTACGCGGGAATCCTCACCGACCGCATGGACCGGCGTCTGCTCCTGTTCGGCACACAGCTCGGCGGAATCGCCCTCGCGGCCGGCGCGGCGACGCTCGTGGCCATGGGATCGCTGAACATCTGGGGAATCTTCGGCCTCGCCTTCGTGCTGGGCTGCACTACCGCCTTCGGGATGCCGGTGCGGCAGGCGATCGTGCCCTCGCTCGTCCCGCCCGAACGCGTCCTGAACGCCGTCACCCTGATGAACGTGAGCGCGCAGGTGGCGCAGGCCGGGGCGGCGGTCAGCGGCGCCGTCATCGCCTTTGGCGGGATCGAATCAGCCTTCGCGGCGCAGGCAGCGCTGCTGACGCTGGGGCTGTTCGTCCTCATCCCGATCCGCGTACCCAACGTCCGGGGCGACACACCACGACGGATACGGGAAGACCTCCGCGAGGGCCTGTCCTTCGTGATCCACCACCCGGGCATCCGCACGCTCATGATCGTGCTGCTGGCGACCGCCCTCGCGATGGCGGGCACGTTCCAGGCGCTCCTCCCCAAGATCGCGCTCGATGAGCTGGACGCGGGGCCGTTCAGGGCCTCCATGCTGTTCACGATCATGCTCGTGGGCACGCTCATCACGTCGGTCGTGCTGGCCTCGTTCCGGCGGGTCGACCGGGCCGGGTTCTACTTCCTCTGCACGCTCGTGGCCGGGGGCGTGCTGAACGTCGCCCTGGGGCTCGCGCCCTGGTACACGATGGCCCTGGTGATCATGTTCATCACCGGCTTCAACGCCGGCATCTTCATCAACCTGAACATGGCGCTCGTCCAGGCGCACACGCCGAACGCGATCATGGGGCGGGTGATGAGCATCTACCAGATGTGCATGGCGGGAGCGATGCCGATCGGCGCGCTGATCGCGGGACCGATGGCGGATGTCGTGGGCGCGCGGTACTGGTTCGCCATCGGCGGCGTGCTGCTGTTCCTGCTCGGAGTCGCCGTCATCGCGACGCAACCGGCGCTCCGGCGGATGAGTTCGGCGCCCGATCCGGCGGGCACGGCGGCGGCGATGGCAGGGAGCGCTGCCGGGTGACCATGGCCGGCGCGACCCGGATGGCGGCAGTCCGGGCGCTGTAGCATCGGCGGTACGTGGGTTCTGTCTCCGAAACAGCCGCGGACCCGGTAGAGGTTGAGCACGAGGGCCACGGGCTCTCGCACTCGACGTTCGCCGCCTTCCGCTCGAAGCCCTTCACACTGCTGTGGGCGAACACGATCACGTTCGCGCTCTCGCAGTCGATCCAGCAGTTCACGTTCGCCTGGCTGGCGATCGAGATCGGGGAAGGCGGCGTTGAACTCTGGTCCGGGTTCACGGTGGGAGAGGGAGCCGTGCTCGGGTTTGTCATCGCGGCCCTGGGCCTCCCCATCCTCCTCTTCGGGCTCTACGCCGGCATCCTCGCGGACCGGCTGGACCGGCGGTTGCTCCTGTTCGGGAGCCAGGTCGCGGGCATCGCCATCACGGCGGGTGCGGCCACGCTGGTGGCAATGGGCTCGCTGAACATCTGGGGCGTCCTTGCGCTGGCGTTCGTGCTCGGCTCCGCGGTGGCCTTCGGAATGCCCGTACGCCAGGCGATCGTGCCGTCGCTCGTGCCTCCCGAACGCGTCCTGAACGCGGTGACGCTGATGAACGTGGGAGCGCAGGTCGCGACGGGCGGGGCGGTGATCAGCGGCGCCGTCATCGAGCTCGGCGGGATATCGGCGGCCTTTGCGGCGCAGGCGGGGCTGCTGACGCTGGGCCTGCTCGCGCTCATCCCCCTGCGCGTCCCCACGGTGCGAACGAACATCTCCCGACGGATGGGCGAAGACCTGCGGGAGGGGTTCACCTTCGTGGTTCACCACGCGGGCATTCGCTCGCTCATGATCGCGTTGCTGGCGACATCGCTGGTGATCGGCGGAGCGTTCCAGGCGCTGCTCCCGAAGATCGCCGTCGACAATCTGGATGCGGGCCCCTTCCAGGCCTCGATGCTGTTCACGGTGATGCTGGGGGGCACGTTGATCACGTCCCTCGTGCTCGCGTCGTTCCGGCGGGTGGACCGCGCCGGGTTCTACTTCCTCATGACGCTGGTGGTCGGCGGCTTCCTGAACATCGGCCTGGGGGTGGCGCCCTGGTACACGCTGGCCCTCGTCATCATGTTCGTCACGGGGTGGAACGCGGGCTTCTTCACGAACCTGAACATGGCGCTCGTTCAGGCGCACACGCCGAACGCGATCATGGGCCGCGTGATGAGCATGTATCAGCTCTGCATGGCGGGAGCGATGCCGCTGGGCGCCCTGGTGGCCGGCCTGATGGCGGACGTGGTGGGGGCGCAGGAGTGGTATGCGATCTGCGGCGTGGGACTGCTGCTGCTGGGCGTCATCATGGTCACCACGCAGACCGACCTGCGGCGCATGAGCTCGGCGCCGGACCCGAAGCGGGAGGCGGCAGCAAGCGCGGCGGGCGGCTAATCGCCGGGAGAAGGTCCGGGGGACCGCCGGCGGATCAATGCGGTCGGCTGCCGATAGACGGGGGCAACCCTCCTCAATCGGACCGAATAGGGTGAACGGCTCCCATGAGCGTTCGTTCTACAAGGTCACCTGGAACGCTGCGCGCTACGAAACGACGAAGTACACCGCCCCGTCGCGCACCCAGGTGTCGGCGCTCTTGCCGACGCGCTTGGCGGCGCGGGAGATACGGAGTGCGAGTCCGCGAGTCGTCTCGCCTTCTTCGGGCGTGAGCTTCCCCGCTTCATCGGACTTCACCGAATTGACATAGTCCTCGTACTGCCGCATTCGCGCAGTAAGCCGACCAGTCTGACGCATCGGACCGGGAGCAGCCGACGCCTTCACCGTTGAGAACTTCACCATGCCCATTTCTCCTGATTGCTTGTGCCCCTAAAGTATAGCACTAGTACTGAGATTTCGCAGCGCTGAATCGTTCACCCACTCCCGTCACTACCCGGCAAGGCGAATGAGCACTCCATTCAGGTCCGAGTCAACCCGAACTAGCAGACCCCGCCCGCACTCCCGGCGCTACCGACGTTCAGGGCGAGGCCGGCGGAACCGTGCAGCCGTTCGCGGGGCTCCGGCGCTTCACGCGGACCCTTCCGCGCCGTAGGCTGCGCGGCGATCGGAGGTCAGGATGAGCGTCGCCGCGAAGGATGTCGTTGCACGAATGGCGGAGGCGGCCAGCGACTGGCTCGACTCGCTGCCCGAGGAGTTGCGGGCGGCGGCAAACCCGCCCTTCGCCGACCCCCGCCGCGAGATCTGGTACTACACGCCGACGAACCACGAGGGCGTGCCCATGGCCGACCTGACCATGCGGCAGGTGCAGCTCGCGCACCGGCTGCTGGCCTCGGGGCTGAGCCTGCCCGCCTACCGCCGCGCGACGGTGATCATGAACCTGGAGGCGTGGCAGGACGCGCTCGGCGGCTGGCGCATCCCGCGGGGCTCGATGCGCGGCACGATGCACGGCTCAGATCCCGCAATGTACTTCGCGATGGTGTTCGGCGAGCCGGGGAGCGACGGCTGGGGCTGGCGCTTCGGGGGGCACCACGTCTCCGTGCACAACACGATCGTGAACGGCGAGATCGTGTCAGTGACGCCCACGTTCTTCGGGGCGAACCCGCACGAGGCGGCCCTGAGCGACTACCAGAGCCTGCGGCCCGTCGCCGGCGAGGAAGACCTCGCGCGCGAGCTGGTGCACAGCCTCGACACCGAGCAGCGATCGGTCGCGATCATCTCGAAGGCGGCGCCCTTCGACATCGTGCAGTCGAACCGCTCGCGGGTGGAGGACGGGGCCCAGCCGGAGTGGATCTCCATGGTGTTCAACGGCCTGCCCGACGAGGGCACGGCCGACCGCCTGACGATCATGCAGAACGACCTCGACGGGCGGCAGGCGATGACCGACGCCGACCGCGAGGCGGCGCGCTACTCGCTCACGCCCAAGGGGCTGGCGGCGGCGGGCATGTCGCAGGCGCAGCTCGCGATCCTCGAGGCGCTGCTGCGCGAGTACACGCAGCGGCTGCCGGAGCCTCTGGCGGCGGCCGAGCACGAGCGCCTCATGGGCATCCTGCCGGAGCTGCACTTCGCCTGGGCCGGGGGCATCGAGCGGAAGCAGCCGCACTACTACCGGCTGCAGGGCCCGCGCGTCCTCATCGAGTACGACTGCGTCCAGAACGACGCGAACCACAGCCACACCGTCTGGCGCGACCCCGAGGGCGACTTCGGGCGCGACCTGCTGGCGGAGCACTACGCGGCGGCGCACTGAGGGTGGCCGGTGATCGGTCCCCGCCACCCACCGGCCGCCGTCCACGGACCACCGACTGCCAGGGAGGAACGAGATGAGCGAAACCACAGAGACCCAGGGGAAGACGCCCGACGACTTCAACTTCCTCGACCCAGAGGTGCAGGACTGCCCCTACGAGGCGTACCAGGTGCTGCGCGACCAGGCGCCGGTCTACCAGGACCCGCACACGGGGCAGTACGTGATCTCGCGCTTCGAGGACCTGCGCGAGGTGCTGCTCGACACGGAGAACTTCGGGAACGGGGGCAACCGCGCCGCCCAGGCGGAGGCGCGTCCGCAGCTGACCGAGCGGCAGCAGCGCATGCTCGCGGTGTACGAGGAGAACGACGGCTGGCTCCCGGAGCCGACGCTGGCGGCTCGCGACGACCCGAACCACCGCCAGATGCGCAACATGTTCGACAAGGCGTTCCGGCCGGGGAAGATCAAGCAGCTCGACCCGTTCGTCGAGAGCGTCGCGAACCGGCTCTTCGACGCCTTCATCGAGGACGGGCGCTGCGATTGGGTCCACCAGTTCGCCGTCCCGCTGCCGCTCATCGTGATCGGGCACCAGATGGGGGTGAAGGAAGAGGACATCTGGCTCATCAAGCGCGCGACCGACGCGTGGGTCCGTCGCTTCGGCCAGATGGTGAGCGAGGAGGAGGAGCGCGAGGCGCTTGAGCTGGAGATCGCGGCCCAGCACTACTTCAAGAAGGTGTTCGACCGGCTGCGGGAGGAACCCGACGACACGCTCCTCTCCGACCTCGTGAACACGGAGATCCCCGAGTGGGGGCGCACTCTGACGGACGGCGAGCTGCAGTCGGAGATGATGTCGGACACCTTCGTGGGCGGCTCCGAGACGAGCACGAACGCGATCGCCGAAGGCGTCAAGATCCTGATCGAGCGGCCCGAGATCTGGGAGCAGCTCAAGTCGGACCCGGACACCTACCTGCGCACGTTCGTGGAGGAGGTGCTGCGGCTGGAGTCACCGGTGCAGATGCTGGGGCGAGTCGCGCTGAACGATGTCGAGATGCACGGCGTCACGATCCCGGCGGGCGCGTCGATCGGGACGCGCTACGCCGCCGCCAACCGCGACGAGCGGCGCTTCGAGTGCCCGGCGGACGTGGACCTGGAGCGCAAGAACCCGATGGCGCACCTCACCTTCGGCGCGGGCATCCACTACTGCCTGGGCGCCCCGCTCGCGCGCCGCGAGCTGTACTACAGCTTCAAGACGCTGGTGGAGCGGGTCGACGAGATGTGGTTCGCGCCGGACAAGAACGACTTCAAGCACCACCCGCACATGTTCCTGCGGGCGCTGAAGGAGCTCCACATCGAGTTCAAGGCGAAGTAGATGGCCGGAAGCTGGCCGCGCCTTGCGCTCCTCCTCGGTGGACTCGCCCTGCTCCTCGCGGGAGTGCTGGCGGCCTGCGGCGGGGAGGAGGAGCCGGGGCCGCTGAAGGTCGGACTCATCCTGTCCTTCGGAGACAGCCCCTCGGAGACGACGCTCGGGCGGCAGCGCGCCTTCGAACTCGCCATCAAGCACATCAACGAGGGCGGCGGCGTGTTCGGACGGCCCGTGGAGGTCGCGGTGGGAGACGCCTCCGCGCCCGGCGGGCCGGCAGCGGAAGCGCGCCGGCTGGTCGAAGAGGAGGGCGTCCACGCCATCGTCGGACCAAGCAGCAGCGCCGACTCGCTGCTCGTCATCGAGGCGATCCTCGGAGAGGACGGCGTGCCCGTCATCAGCCCCTCGGCCAGCTCCCCCCGGCTCACCTCCGCCGCCGACGGCGACTTCTTCTTCCGCACGGTCCTCTCCGATATCGCCCAGGGGCCGGTGCTGGCGCAGCTCGCGCTCGACCGCGGATACGAGCGCGTGGGCCTGCTCTACCGCGATGACGCGTGGGGCCAGGGGCTCGCCGACACCTTCCAGGAGGCCTGGAGGGGCGAGGTGACCGCCGTCGCGGTCGCGCCCGACCAGGAAAGCTACCTCTCCGAGCTCGAACGGAGCGCAGGCGGAACCCCCGAAGCGCTCGTCCTCATCACCTTCGGGACAGAGGGGGCGATCATCGTGCGCGAGGCGATCGAGAACGGGCTCTACGACCAGTTCGTGTTCGGCGACGCACTCCGGCGTCCCGAGCTCATCGACGCGGTCGGCGGGGCCCACCTTGGCGGCATGTACGGGGTCGCGGGCGCGCACCTTCGCGACACGGCCGCCGCCAGGGCCTGGGAGGCGGCGGCACTCGCGGAATACGGCGAGGTTCCCGACCTCACCTACATCCGCCAGACCTACGACGCCACCATCGCCATCGCGCTCGCGGCGCAGGCCGCCGGGAGCGTCGACGGCGCCGCCATCCGGGACGAACTGCGGGCCATCGGGGCCGCGCCCGGCGAGACCGTGATCGCGGGGCCGGAGGGGGTCGCGCGCGCCCTCCGCATCCTCGGGGACGGCGGCGAGGTCGACTACGAGGGCGCGGCGGGATCGCTCGACTGGGATGAGAACGGCGATCTCGCGCGGGGGGCGGTCGCCATCTGGCGCTTCACCACGGACGGCGCCATCGAGGACGTCGACGTGGTCGACTACGAACGCTGAGGGAGACCGAAGCGGCAGAAAGGACTACAGATGCGAGTCGGGATATCGGTGGCGACGGCGCTCAGGGCGCCGGACGCGCGCTCGGGCGGGCGCTGGCTCGTCGAGCGGGCGGCGGCGGCGCGCGAGGCGGGGCTCGACAGCCTCTTCGTCGGGGACCACCACAGCACCGCGCCCATGACCTACTACCAGAACGTGCCCGTACTGGCGCGCATGCTGGCGGAGTGGGGCGACCGCCCGGCGGGCGCGCTCTTCCTGCTGCCGCTCTGGCACCCGGTGCTGCTGGCCGAGCAGATCGGGACGCTGGCGGCCCTGCACGAGGGACCGTTCGTGATGCAATGCGCCATCGGACCCGACGACAACCAGTTCCCGGCGTTCGGGGTGAAGGTGACGCACCGCCCCTCGATGTTCGAGGAGTCGCTCGACATCATGCGGCGGCTGTGGGCGGGAGAGGCGGTCAGCTCGGAGGGGCGCTGGCGCATCGAGAACGCGCGCATCTCGCCCGTCCCTCCGGACGGGGTGGAGGTGTGGATCGGGGCGGTGGCGCGTGCGGCCATGGACCGCGCCGCCAGGCTCGGGGACGGCTGGCTGGCGCAGCCGGGCCTGACGCGGGAACGGGCCGTGCGGCACTCGGCCGAGTACCTGGAGCGCCGCCAGATCCACGGTCACGAGGATCCCGGCGCCGTCGCCATCCGGCGGGACGTGTATGTCGGCGAGAGCGACGAGGAGGCGGCGGAGACGGCAAGGCCGATCGTCGAGGCGGGCTATCGCGGCATCGACCCCACGGCGCTGGCCATCGGCAGCCCGGAGACGGTGGCGGCGGAGTTCCGCGCCCTGGAGGAAGCGGGCTACACGGACGTGATCGTGCGCAACCTGATGCCGACGCAGGAGCACGCGCTCGCCTCGATCGGCCGGCTGGCGGAGGTGCGCGCGAGCCTGGCGTAGGCGCGCCTCCCGAAAGTCCCGCGCCTACTGGCCCGCGAACACGCGATCGCGTAGCGTGCGCGGGCACTCTGAACGCACGGAAGAGAGATTCATGACCATCCACACCGGAAAGCCCGTCATGCACCACCTCGGGTTCGTCGTGAAGGACGCCGACGAGATGGCGAACACCTACACGAACCTGCTGGGCGCCGAGTTCCGCCTGATGCCCCCCTACATGGTCCACTCCATGGCCGGCGAAGAGGCCGAGCTGCGCGTCTACTACGGCGCCATCGCGGGGAGCATCGCCGAGATCATCCAGCCCGTGCGGGGCGATACGCCCCACCAGCAGTGGCTCGACGAGCGCGGCGAGGGCGTCCAGCACCTCGGCCTGTACGTCGACGACGTGGTCGCGGCGACGAAGGACCTGCTCGAGAAGGGCGGCGAGATCCGCTGGGTCTACCCGAACGCGGGCGTCGTCCAGCTGAACTTCGACAGCTCCCTCGACGAGATCATGGGAGAGACGCTTCCGGGCAGCCTCACCTACCTGCACGCGGCCGGCGGCGGCCCCATCCTCGAGCTGCTCGGGCCTCCGATTCACACGGGCGTCGTCGGCGGCGCGGTGGCGGGTCTCAACGAGTACTGGGAGACGACCTTCCCGCCGGTGGAGCCGCTCCAGCAGGGGTAGGCGGAGGCGTCAGTCCTCCGTTTCGCGCGGCTTGAACGCGTCCCGGGTGAGCGACGCGAGTTCCGCTTCGACGATGTCGGCGTGCTCGCGGAACGCCTTCGCGGCGTCCGTGAGGGCGGCGTTGTAGAGGTCGGGGCCGGCCAGGTCGAGCACGAAATCGAGGAGGAAACCGGCGGCGAGCTCGCCCACGTCCTCGTCGCGTTCCTCCCGGAGCCATGTCTGGAGTTCGCGCACCATGGCGCGCTTGCGTCGCGCGTCGATGCGTTCCGACAGTCCACGGCCCTTGTCCGCCATCGTGACCCCCTCGCATCAGGGTAACGGCCTTCCCCCAAAGCGCCGAACACGCTGGCTATACTCGACGCAGATGCCTTCCCTGAAGATGGTCCGGCGCGCCTTCCTGCTCATCCTGATCGCGGTCGGGATCGGCGCGGCATGCGCCGGCGACGACGCGGAGCGCGGGGGCGTCCACCTGCTGACCCTGGACGGCGGCATCGGGCCGATCACGGAGCGCTACATCGACCGCGGCATCGGCAAGGCCGAGGACGAGGGCGCGAAGCTCATCATCATCCAGATGGACACGCCGGGCGGCTTCAGCTCGTCCATGCGCGAGATCGTGCAGCGCATCGAGGCCTCGAACGTGCCCGTGGTCGTGTACGTGTCGCCGTGGGGGGCGCGGGCGGCGAGCGCGGGCACGTTCATCACGATGGCGGCGCACGTGGCGGTGATGGCGCCGAACACGTCGATCGGGGCGGCGGCGGCGATCAACGCCGACGGGAGCGACATCGAGGGGACGCTGGGGAAGAAGGTCGAGAACGACGCCGTCGCCTTCATCCGCGGCATCGCCGAGCTGCGCGGGCGCAACGCCGACTGGGCCGAGCAGGCGGTGCGCGAGGCGGTCGCGGCGACGCAGACGGAGGCGGTCGAGCTGAACGTCGTCGACTTCGTGGCGGGCGACGTCGACGAGATCCTGGACCGGATCGACGGGACGACGATCGAGCTGAAGCCGGGACTGCTCGTGACGCTGAGCGGGCTTCCCGAGGCGCCGCGCGTGGACACGAGCATGACCGTCTGGGAGCGGATGCTCGAGCACCTCGCCAACCCGACGCTGGCGACGATCCTGATCTCGCTGGGGATGATCGGGCTCTTCATCGAGCTTTCCAACCCGGGGACCATCTTCCCGGGCGTGGCGGGCGTGCTCGCCATCGCCATCGGCTTCCTCGCGCTGGGCGTGCTGCCGGTCGACACGATCGGGCTGGTCCTGATCGGGATCGCGCTGCTCTTCTTCGCGCTGGAGCTGTTCGTGCCCTCGGGCGGCATCCTCGCCGGGGGCGGCCTGGTGGCGCTCGTGCTGGGAGCGATCATCGCCTTCCGCGACACGCCCACGGAGTTCCAACCCAACCGCATCGTCGTCGGCGTCCTGGGGTTCCTGCTCGTGATCGTGTTCGTCTCGATGGCGATAGGGCTGGCGCGGATGCGGAAGATGCGCTCGGAAACCGGAGCGGAGGCTCTTGTCGGTAGAATGGCGATCGCACGTACGCCGCTTACACCGGACGGCATGGTGTTTATCCAGGGCGAGCGCTGGCGGGCGGAGCTGGAAGACGGCTCCGCCTCGGAGGGCGAAGAGGTGCGCGTGGTGAGCGCAGACGGCTTGATGCTCAGGGTACGGAAGGAGAACCACCCATGACCCAGGACCTGCCACAACCGGAACAGATCGACCAGGAGCCGCCGAGCAGCCTGCTCGCAACCATCATTCGCGTCTTCCTGCTGGGCTTGAGCGCGATCCTGCTGGTCCCGCTGCTGCCTTTCCAGGTGCGCGTGGTGGCGGAGTACGAGCGGGGCGTGATCTTCCGGCTCGGGCGCCTGCAGGGGGCGAAGGGGCCGGGCCTCTTCGTGCTGCTGCCGTTCATCGACCGCATGGTGAAGGTGGACCTGCGCACGATCACGCTGGACGTGCCCTCGCAGGAAGCGATCACCCGCGACAACGTGACCGTGAAGGTGAACGCCGTCGTCTACTTCCGCGTCGTCGAGCCGACGATGGCGGTCGTGCGCATCCTCGACTTCGTCCGCGCGACCTCGCAGATCTCGCAGACGACCCTGCGCTCGGTGATGGGCCAGACCGACCTCGACGGCCTGCTCTCGCAGCGCGAGGAAGTGAATCAGGAGCTGCAATCGATCATCGACGAGGAGACCGAGCCGTGGGGCATCAAGGTCAGCGCGGTCGAGGTGAAGGACGTCGAGCTGCCGCCGCAGATGCAGCGCGCGATGGCCGCCCAGGCCGAGGCCGAGCGCGACCGGCGCGCGAAGATCATCGCGGCGGACGGCGAGTTCCAGGCGAGCGAGCGGCTGCGTGAGGCGGCGGACGTGATGGCCGCGCAGCCGATCACGCTGCAGCTTCGCTACCTGCAGACGCTCGGCGAGATCTCCGTCGAGAACAACTCGACGATCGTGTTCCCGCTCCCGATGGACCTGATCCGCATGTTCATCGAGGACGGCGACGACGAGGACGAGGAGTAGCGGGCGCCGCTACTCCCCCGGACGGACGGAAACATCGGCGGCGAGCACCGTAAGGCGCTCGCCGCCTTCGCGTTCCACGACGAGCGCGCCGTCGGGCGCGATCTCGACGGCGCGCGCCTCGTAGGCGGCGCCGGACTCCTGGACCGTGATCAGGCGGCCCAGCACGAGGCTCACGGCTCGGTAAGCGTCGACGAGGTCGGCCTCGGGAGCGGCGATGGCGGCCTCGAGCTCGTCGCAGATGCGCGCCAGGAGCGGCTCGCGGGCGACCTCGCGGCCGAGCTCCCGGGCGAGGCTGGTGGCGGTGTCGCGCAGTTCGGGATCGGCGGTGGGGTCGGCGTTCACGTTGATGCCGATGCCGGCGTAGGCGACGAGCCCGCCGGGGCCGGTCTCGCCATCGATGAGCATGCCGCAGAGCTTGCGTTCGCCCACCCAGATGTCGTTCGGCCACTTGATGCGGGCGTCGACGCCCTCGCGGGCGCAGGCGCGGCAGACGGCGAGGGGGACGGCGAGGGGCAGGCGGCCGTACTCGTCCAGCAAGGGGCGCAGGATGAGCGTGAAGTAGAGGCTGCCGCCGGGCGGGCTGAAAAAGCCCCGGCCGCGACGCCCGCGGCCCGCCGTCTGCGCCTCGGCAAGGATGACGGCGCCGTGGGGCGCGCCCTCGGCGGCGGCGGTGCGGGCGAGGTCCATGGTCGAGGGCGTCTCGAGGACGTAGCGGAAGTCGCGGCCGAGGGCGGCGGTGCGGAGGGAGGCGGCGAAGCGTTCGGCGTCGAAGGCGGGAGGCTGGGGCATGGCAGGCGCGTTTCCGGGAATGAAAAAGGGGCCTGGCGGCAATCGCACCGCTCAGGCCCCGTTCGTAGCTCAACGCTGTTTCTAGGAGGAGGTCACCTCCTGCGCTAGATCATGGGGTTGGCTACTACTGTGGTCGTCCATGCGCATCACCTCCTTCCTTACGGCTCACGATAAAGGTCCAGCCGCCCGCTGGCTAGGGCCGGGGAGGTTTGGGAGGGGCGCGCTTCCGCGTGTGGGGGAGCCCCTTTATTCTGAGCGGGCGCGCGGCGCCTGGCGTTCTGCGTCAAATCTATGCGTCGCGCGGAAAGGGGCGGACTTTGGTCACGCCCGTCACGATGAAACAGCTCCTTGAGGCCGGTGTCCACTTCGGCCACCAGACACGCCGCTGGAACCCGAAGATGCAGCACTTCATCTTCACCGAGCGCAACGGCATCCACATCATCGACCTGCAGCAGACGGTCACGCGGCTGGACGAAGCGATCGACTTCGTGCGCGACGTGGTGGCCAGCGGCAACGACGTGCTCATCATCGGCACGAAGAAGCAGGCCCGCGAAACGGTCGAGCTGGAAGCGCAACGCGCAGGCCTGCCCTACGTGAACAACCGCTGGCTGGGCGGCACGCTCACCAACTTCCGCACGATCCAGGCGCGTATCCGCCACATGCGCGACCTCGAGGAGCGCACCGAGCGCGGCGAGTTCGCGCGGCGCGCCAAGAAAGAGCAGCTCGACATCGCCAACGAGATCGAGCGGCTGAACCGCTACTTCGGCGGCATCAAGTACCTGGACCGGCTTCCCGGCGCCGTCTTCGTCATCGACACGATGAAGGAGGCGATTGCGGTGGCCGAGTGCGAGCGGCTGGGCGTCCCGATCGTGTCGCTGGTCGACACGAACTGCGACCCTGACCCGATCGCCTACCCGATCCCGAGCAACGACGACGCCATCCGCGCGATCAAGCTCATCCTGGGCAAGATCGCCGACGGTGCGATCGAAGGCCGCGCGGCGCGCGAAGCGGGCGTGGGCGCGGAGGCGTACAGCGAGGAGATGGCGCAACTCGCGGCCGAGCAGGAAGCTGCGGCGGCCGAGGCGGAAGCGCCCGCGGAAGAAGAACCGGTCGCCGCGGCGGCCGCGACGGCACCAGAGGAGCAGACCACTGGCTAGCATCTCAACGGCGATGGTGAAGGAGCTGCGCGACGCGAGCGGCTCGGGCGTCATGGACGCCAAGCGCGCCCTGGAAGAAGCGGACGGCGACATGACGCAGGCCGCCGCCATCCTGCGCGAGCGGGGACTGGCGGCGGCGGCCAAGCGCGCCGAGCGCGAGACCGGCCAGGGCGTCGTCGACACGTACATCCACGCGGGCGGCCGCATCGGCGCGCTCGTGGAGGTGAACTGCGAGACCGACTTCGTGGCGAACACGGACGAGTTCCGCGCGCTCGTACACGAGATCGCGATGCAGGTCGCGGCGATGAATCCGGCCGTTGTCTCCGCCGACGATCGCGAGCCCGAGCTGGAAGGCGCCGACGACGAGGTCGCGCTGCTGAGCCAGCCGTGGGTGAAGGACGCATCGAAGACGATCTCCGACCTGGTGCAGGATTCGATGGCAAAGACGGGGGAGAACATCCGCGTGCGGCGTTTCGCGCGCTTCGAACTCGGATCGTAAAGGGGGAGCCGTGACCGACGCGTACCGGCGCGCGCTCGTGAAACTCAGCGGTGAGGCCCTGATGGGCGACCGCGAGTTTGGCATCGATCCCGACACCATCGCCCATCTCGCCGGACAGATCGCGCGCGCCTCGGCGGAGGGCATCGAGGTCGCGATCGTCGTGGGCGGCGGCAACTTCTGGCGCGGCCAGGCCGCCGCCGAGACGGGCATGGATCGCGCCACCGCCGACTACGCCGGCATGCTCAGCACGATGATGAACGCGCTCGCGCTGCAGGACGCGCTGGAGCACGCGGGCGCCGAGGTGCGCACGCAGACGGCGCTGGCGATGGCGCAGATCGCCGAGCCCTACATCCGGAGGCGAGCGATCCGGCACCTGGAGAAGGGACGCGTCGTCGTGTTCGCCTCGGGCACCGGCAATCCCTTCATGACCACCGACACGGCCGCGGCGCTGCGAGCCATCGAGGTCGACTGCGAGACGCTGCTGATGGCGAAGAACGGGGTGGACGGCGTGTACGACGCCGACCCGGCGACCTCGCCGGACGCGACCCGCTTCGAGCGGCTGAGCCACATCGAGGCGATCCAGCGGCGGCTGCAGGTGATGGACAGCACCGCCCTGAGCCTCTGCATGGAGCACGAGCTCCCCATCGTCGTCTTCGACGTGCGGGCGCCGGACAGCATCTTCCGGGCGCTCAACGGGGAGCGCATCGGCACGATCGTGAGCGCGGGAGCGCTCACCGAACCCGCCCATCCGGGCTAGAACGAGAGCAGACGCATGGCCGACCCAGACGAGATCATGCTCGACGCCGAGCTGCGCATGGACGGCGCCGTGGAGGCGTTCGGACGCGAGCTTGCGGGCGTCCGGACGGGGCGCGCGCACCCGAGCCTCATCGAGGGGCTGCAGGTGGAGCACTACGGCCAGTCGCAGCCGCTTAACCAGATCGGCACGATCAACGCCCCGGAAGCGCGGCTGCTGACCGTGCAGGTGTGGGACGCCGGGGCCGTGCAGTCGGTCGTGAAGGCGATCCAGACCTCGGACCTGGGTCTGAACCCGAACATCGACGGGCAGCTCATCCGGCTGCCCATTCCCCAGCTCACTGAGGAGCGCCGCCGCGAGTTCGTGCGGCGGGTCCACCAGAAGGCGGAGGACGCCCGCGTGGCGGTGCGCAACGTCCGCCGACACACGCACGACGACCTGCGTAGGGGCGAGCGCGGCGGCGATATGACGCAGGACGACCTGCGCGACTACGAGGCGGAGCTGCAGAAGCTCACGGACGCCCACACGGGACGCATCGACGAGGCGATGAAGCGCAAGGAGGAGGAGCTGCTTGAGCTATAGGCTGGCGCAGCGCGCGGGAATCGAATCCCGGACCGACCCGGGCGGCGATCGCATCTCGCCGCTGACGGGCGGGCGCGTGCCCGGCCACATCGCCATCATCATGGACGGCAACGGACGCTGGGCCACGGAGCGGGGCCTGCCGCGGGCGGCGGGGCACCGCGCCGGAGCGGAGAACATCCGGCGCGTGATCGAGCGCTTCGCCGAGCACGACGTGCGCTACGTGACGCTGTTCGCGTTCTCGACGGAGAACTGGAACCGGCCGGCGAGCGAGGTATCGGTCATCTTCCAGCTGATCGACCGCTTCCTGCAGCGGGAGCTGGACAACATGCAGCGCGACAACGTGCGCGTGCGCCACTTCGGCCACCTGGAGCAGCTCCCGGCGGCGCTGGCCGTACGAGTCGAGGAAGCCGTGCGCGTGACGCGTCACAACGACGGCCTGATGCTGAACATCTGCCTGAGCTACGGCAGCCGCGACGAGATCGTGACGGCCGTGCGGCAGATCGCCAAGGAAGGCATCCCCGCCGGGGAGATCGACGAGGAGACGGTCTCGGCGCACCTGCTCACGGGCGGGCTGCCGGATCCCGACCTCGTCATCCGGACGGCGGGGGAGCAGCGCATCTCGAACTTCCTGCTCTGGCAGAACGCCTACGCAGAGCTCTACTTCACGTCCGCCTACTGGCCGGACTTCGGGCGCGAGGACGTCGACCTTGCGCTGGCCGAGTACGGCCGCCGCAAGCGGAAGTTCGGCAAGCTGGCGCCCGAAGACCTCGACACGTTCGAGGACGCCTAGTGCGAATCCCCCGCAACCTCGCGCTTCGCCTGGCGACGGCGGCCGTGGGCATGCCCCTGCTGCTGCTGGTCATCTGGGCGGGGGGCTGGCCGTTCGCGATCGTCGCGGGGCTGATCACGCTGGGCGGGACGATCGAGTTCGCGCACGCGTGGCTCATGCCCTCGCGCCCGTACCGGGAGGTGGCGACCCTCGGCCCCTTCCTGCTGGCGCCGGCGATCGTGGTCGCGGGCGTACACGCGGACGAACGCTTCCTCATCGCGGGGGCGCTGCTGGCGGGGCTGTTCCTGGCGGCGGGGTACACCCGCACGAACCTGTTCGGGCCGCGCAAGCCGCTGCGGGTGATGGGCTGGGCCATCATCTACCCCGGCATCATCTTCTCGACCATCGTGCTCGCCCGCGACCTCGACCAGGGGCGCGACTGGGTGCTGCTGCTCGTCCTCACGACGTTCACGGCGGATACGGGCGCGTACGCGATCGGGTCGCTGTTCGGGCGGCACAAGCTGTGGCCCGCGATCAGCCCGAACAAGACGTGGGAGGGGGCCCTCGGAGGTCTGGCCGCAGCCGTCCTGGCGGTCTGGGTGCTGACGATGTGGTTCGACCTGGACCTGCCCATCGCAGGCGTCGTGGGGCTGGGCCTGGGGCTGGGCGTCGCGGCGAAGGCGGGCGACCTGACCGAGAGCTGGATGAAGCGGACCGCCGGCATCAAGGACTCGTCCGGCCTGCTGCCGGGACACGGGGGCCTGCTCGACCGGCTCGATTCGATCGTGGGCGTGGCGCCGGTCGTCTACCTGGTCGCGAACTTCACCTGACCGAAACGCGCGCGGCTGCCCGTTCGGAGCGCTCGCCTAAGATAGGGACATGGTCGCCGACGCCCCGTTCGAGCCCCGGCACCGCCAGGTCGTGGCGAACGGGCTCCGCATGCATTATGTCGAGGGGGGTGAGGGCGAGCCTGTCGTGTTCCTGCACGGCTTCCCCGAGTGCTGGTACTCGTGGCGACACCAGTTGCCGGCGCTGGCGGAGCGGTACCACGTCGTCGCGCCCGACCTGCGGGGCTACCACGAGACCGAGGCCCGCCCTCCCTACGACACCACCACGCTCCAGCAGGACGTGCTCGGGCTGATCGAGACGCTGGGCGAGAGCCGCGCGCACATCGTGGGGCACGACTGGGGCGGCGCGATCGCCTGGCAACTGGCGATGAACCACCCGGAGGCCGTCCGCTCGCTCGCGATCCTGAATATCCCCCACCCGGCGCTCTTCCGCGAGGGGCTGCGGAGCATGGCGCAACTCCGGCGGAGCTGGTACATCGCCTTCTTCCAGCTGCCCTGGCTGCCCGAGCAGGCGCTCGCGCTGGGCGGGTACCGGCGGCTGGCGCGGTCGGTGTTCCGGGGAATCCCGTCGGGCGAGGAGCGGCGCAGGGACATCGCGTTCTACCGGAAGAGCTGGCGGGAGCACGGGCTCGGCGGCGGGATCAACTGGTACCGCGCGCTCATGCGCAACCCCCAGCCCCTTCCCGACCCCGTGCCCATCATCGGAGCGCCGACGACCATGATCTGGGGCGAGGAGGACTTCGCCCTCGGCAAGGAGCTGACGGTGGGGACGGAGCGGTTCGTGCACAACCTCGACCTGCACTACCTGCCGGACGTGGGGCACTTCGTGCAGCAGGAAGCGCCGGAGCGGGTCAACGAGCTGTTGCTGGCGCACCTGGAGCGGGCGGGGGGCCGGTCGGATGGCTGAGGACCGCTCCGCGCGGACGCTCCGCAGGCCCACCATCACCGACTTCGTGGCCGAAGGGGAGGAGACACCACTCCTGCTGCGGCCGCGCGTGCTGGCGGGCATCGCGGTGGTGTTCCTGGCGCTGGTGGCGGCCTACTTCATCCTCGCCGAGGTCTTCGACATCTCGCTGAGCTTCGACGCGGAGCCGCTGCAGGAGTGGGTGGAGCAGTGGGGCGTGTGGGGGCCGATCGCGTTCATGGCGGTGATGGCCTTCTCGGTGCTGTTCGCCCCGGTCCCGAACGCGCCCATCTTCCTCGCCGCGGGCCTCGTGTGGGGACCGGTGCTGGGCACCGTCTACTCGATGATCGGGATGATGTGGGGCTCGGCGATGGCGTTCTGGGTGGCGCGCTGGCTGGGGCGCCGCCACCTGTCGAAGCTGGTCGGCAGCAAGGCGGCGGCGCAGATGGACTCCCTCTCCATTCGCATGGGGGGACGCCTCATCTTCTGGGCGCGGATGCTGCCGGTGGTGAACTTCGACTGGATCAGCTTCCTCGCGGGTCTGACGGCGATGCGCTTCTGGCGGTTCTTCTTCTTCAGCTTCCTGGGCATGCTCACGCCGACGACCGTGGGGGTGGTGGCGGGCGACAGCCTCGGGCGCGACCTGCGCATCACGCTCATCATCGTGGCCGTCTGGGTGGCGGCCATCATCCTGAGCGGGCTCTACCTCTGGTGGCGGCGCCGGCAGGCGCGGGCGCAGCCGCCGCCCCCGCCGGCGAAGCCGCTGGCGGAGGGGCAGTCGGGACCCTAGCGCCGCCTACTGGAAGCGGTGGGGAAGCGGATCGACGCGGGGCGGCAGCGTGATCTCGTGGTCGAGCCAGATGCCGATGTTCTCGCCCGTGCGCCCCTCGGGGCCCTCGTTCAGGAGATCGACGAGAAGGCCCGCGATCTGCTCGGGACGCATCCAGCGGTCGAGGAGCTCCTGCGGGGGCGTCATGCCGAGGGCGCCGCGGATCATCTCGGAGTCGGTGGCGTCCATGCAGAGGGCGTTCACGCGCACGCCGTGGGGTTCGAGCACGCGCGACCAGGCCTGCGTGAAGCCGTTGATGCCCCACTTGGAGGCGTCGTAGACATCCATGCGGGTGCCGCCGCCCGTGTTGTAGCCGGGCGGCGGGCAGATGTGGTCGGTGGCGATGTTGACGATGTTGCCGCCGCCCATCTCGACCATGTGCGGCGCGATCGCGCGGCCGCAGAGGAAGACGCCCTTGAGGTTGGTGCCAACGAGGGCGTCGAAGTCGTCGATGGCCTTCTCCCAGGGGTCGACCGGGTAGGTGGCGCGCCAGATGCCCGCGTTGCTGACCATCGTGTGGATGCGCCCGAAGCGCTCGATGGCGGCATCGACGAAGCCGCGAACGTCGTCCGGCACGCTCACGTCGGCCTCGGCGGCCAACACGGTAGCCCCGCCGGCTTCGAGCTCGGAGGCGAGGTCGTGGACGGCGGGATGGATGTCGCAGAGGGCGAGGGCGACGCCCTCGCCCGCGAGGACGCGGGCGATCCCGGCGCCGATGCCGTGAGCGGCGCCGGTGACGATGGCGGCGGTGCCTTCGAGGTCGCTCATGAGGCGCTCACCGGTTCGATGGGCCGGTAGAAGGCGTTCCCGGCCTCGGTCCACTCGTTCACGATCTTCATGAAGTCGTCGCCCATCGGGTCGAGGCCGCGGATGGGCATGGTGCCGCGCCGGATGGTGAAGTCGTGGGGCGCGAGCTCGCCGGCGCGGACGTAGTGGGGCTCGGCGTCGTCGGCGTGGCCGCGCTGGGAGAGCCACCAGGCGAGGGTGAACTCGGCGCGCGCCTCCTGCTCCGCCGCGGTGGGGAGGGTCTGCACGGCGCGTGTCTCCCCGGGCGTCATCGCGGGGCCCTCGCCGCGCACCCAGGCGCGCAGGCGGTCCAGGTGCGCCTCGGAGTCGATGCCCGTCATCTCCTTGAAGTCGTTCGAGCCGAAGGCGACATCGTTGGGGCGGGCGATACGGCCCTCCTCGTCGATCCAGAGGATGGTAGGCACGTTGATCATGCCGTAGAGGTCGGGCACCAGGTGCTCGGTGTCGATCAGGCTGGGGTGCGCGGGCTTCGCCGCCTCGATCCACTCGCGCGCGTCCTCCGGCGAGCGCTCGATGGCGACCGTGATGACGCTGAAGCCCTCGTCCTTGAGCTCCTCGTAAACGGACTGCCAGACCGGCAGGTCGTAGCGGCAGCCTCACCAGGAGGCGTAGGCGACCAGCAAGATCTTCTTGCCGCGCTGGTCGCCGAGCGAGTGCGGGTTGCCGTCGAGGTCGGGGAGGGTGAAGTCGGGCGCCTCCAGCGAGTTGAGGGCGTCGCCGCGGTCGTGGTGGGAAGCGCCGAGGGAGGCGACGGCGTGCTTCTCGTCGGTCACGAGGGGGCGCTGGAGCGCGCCGGCGAGGACGCCCAGGTCGAGTGCGTCCCCGCGAACGAGGGCGGACTGGTCGACGGGGACGCAGACGACGCCACGGCAGAGCCCCTCGGGCTGGAGGTCCCATCCGAGGGTTTCCTCGAGCGCGGCGGCGGGGATGGTGGGGCAGGCGGGGTCGTCGACGGTGACTTCGTCAGCGCGGCCGTCGTGCAGCAGGGTCAGGGTGGCGGACATTTCGGTGGCTCCCAGGAACAGCAGGTGGCTGGATTCTACGGGAGCGGCGTCATGGGCTGTCCTTGAGCGGGCGGTAGAGGGAATTGCCCCTCAGCGCGCTCTTGATCGCCAGCTTCAGGAAGGCGAGGCCCATGGGGTTGAGGCCGCGGGTGCGCATGGAGCCGCGCCTGATGGTGATGTCGTGCGGGGCGAGTTCTCCGGCGCGCACATAGTGGCGCTCGGCGTCTTCCTCGTGGCCTTCCCGGGAGAGCCACCACGCCAGCGTGAACTCGGCGCGCGCCTCCTGGTCGGCGGAGGTCGGGAGGTCCTGGTGCTTGCGGACCTCGGAAGGCGTCAGGGCGGGGGCGTCACCGCGCACCCAGGCGCGCAGGTGTCTGAGGTGTCGCCTGGAGTCGACGCCCGTCAGCAGCTTGAACCGGTTGGAGGCGAAGGAGGCGTCGTTGGGGCGGGCGATGCGGCCCTCCTCGTCGATCCAGACGACGGTGGGGACGTTGATCATGCCGTAGAGGTCGGGCACGAGGTGCTCGATGTCGATGAGGCTGGGGTGCAGGGGTCTGGCTCTCTCGATCCAGGGCCGGGCATCGTCCAGGGAACTCTCAATGCCCACCGTGATGATGGTGAAGCCCTCTCCTGCAAGTTCTTCGTACAGGGACTGCCAGACCGGCAGGTCGTAGCGGCAGCCTCACCAGGAGGCGTAGGCGACGAGCAGCACTTTCTTGCCGCGGTGGTCGCTGAGTGAGTGGAGATTGCCGCCGAGGTCGGGGAGCGTGAAGTCGGGGGCATCGAGGGAGACAAGGGCCTCGGCCCGGTCGTGGTGCGAAGCGCCGAGGGAAGCGACCGCGTGCGTTTCCTCCGTGACGAAGGGACGCTGGAGGGCGCCGGCCAGCACGCGGAGGTCGAGGCCATCCTCACCGACGAGCCCAGCCTGGTCGACGGGGATGCACATGTGGCCCTGGCACAGACCCTCGGGCTTCAACTCCCAGCCGAGCAGGCTCTCAAGGTGTTCCGGGGGGATGGTAGGGCGGGCAAGGTCGGCGACAGCGACTTCGTCGACGCGGCCATCGTGCAGCAACGTCATCGTCACGGGCACAGGGACCACCTCCAGGGACAGCGTCCAGGCCGGATTTTACGGGGCAGGAACCGAGTGCGGTGTAAGCGGAACGTGGCGGAGAGGGTGGGATTCGAACCCACGGTGGGTATCAGCCACGCCCGTTTTCAAGACGGGTCCCTTCAGCCACTCGGGCACCTCTCCGCGTTCGATTGTAGAACGGGACCGGCGGAACCGGAGTTAGCACTCACGATGCGAGAGTGCTAGACTGCCGCTGTCAGACTTCGCTCGGCCTGGACGGACTCTCGTGCCCACCTACGAGTACCAGTGCGATTCCTGCAAGCGCAGATACGACCTGCGGGAGGGGTTCGACGCACCCAGCAGCCATCCCTGCGAGCGCTGCGAGAACGGCACGGCGATGCGCGTGCTGCACGCGCCCACGGTCGTCTTCAAGGGCAGCGGCTTCTACGTGAACGACAGCCGCAAGTCGGAGAAGAGCACGAGCTCGAGCGAGAAGACGATGAGCCTGCCCAGCGACTCCGGCAAGAGCGACAGCAAGAGCAAGAAGAGCGCCAAGTCCAGCAGCAGTTCCTCCTCGAAGGACTAGCGCCGCGTGCGCGCCCTCGTCCAGCGCGTGAGCCGCGCGAGCGTGCGCGTGGACGGCGAGGTCACGGGCGCGATCGAGGGCGGCTTCCTGATCCTGCTCGGGGTGACGCATTCCGATGACGAGGCCACCGCCGAAGCGCTCGCGCGCAAAGTCGTGGGGCTGCGCGTCTTCGACGACGGCGACGGGAAGATGAACCTCGACCTGGCGGCCGTCGGAGGCGCGGTGCTCTGCGTCAGCCAGTTCACCCTGTACGGGAGCGTGCGCAAGGGGCGGCGGCCGTCGTTCACGGAGGCGGCGGAGCCGGAGCGGGCGGAGGCGCTCTACGAGCGCTTCTGCTCGACGGTCGAGGGGGAGGGCGTGCGCTGCGAGCGCGGCCGCTTCGGCGCGCACATGGAGGTGGAGAGCGTGAACGACGGGCCGGTCACGCTGCTCATCGACAGCGCCGACCTCGAGCGCCCGCGGCGCGCTTGACCGGAGCGGCGGGGCGGGGAGAGTAGGTCCATGACCGTATCGACGCGGATGAGCCGGTACTTCCTGAAGACGCTGCGGGAAGCGCCCGCCGAGGCGGAGCTGGCCAGCCACCGGCTGCTGCTGCGCGCGGGCCTCGTGATGCCGCTGGCGGCGGGGCTCTACTGCTTCACGCCGCTGGGATGGCGGGCGATGCAGCGGGTGGAGGAGCTTGTGCGCGAGGAGATGAACCGCGCCGGCGCGCAGGAGCTGCGGCTGCCGGCGTTGCAGCCGGTCGAGCTGTGGGAGCGGTCGGGGCGCAACGAGACGTTCGGCGGCGTGCTCTATCGCGTGTCGGACCGCCGCGAGCGCGACTTCGTGCTGGCGCCGACGCACGAGGAGGCGGTCAGCGCGCTGGCCGCCTCGCAGGTGCAGAGCTACCGCGACCTGCCCGTGACCCTCTACCAGTTCCAGCAGAAGTTCCGGGACGAGCCGCGTCCGCGCGGCGGGCTGATCCGGCTGCGCGAGTTCTGCATGAAGGACGCCTACAGCTTCGACCCCGACTGGGACACGCTGGACGAGTCGTACCAGGCCATGTTCGATGCCTACGCGCGCATCTTCGCGCGGGCGGAGGTGCCCGCGGTGCCGGTCGAGGCGGACTCGGGCGCGATCGGCGGCAAGGACAGCCAGGAGTTCATCTACCTGAACGAGAACGGCGAGGACGAGGTGCTCCTGTGCTCCTCCTGCGGCTACGCCGCCAACGCGGAAAAGGCGACCTTCCGGGCGGAGCCGGCGGTCGAGGCCGAGCCCGCCCCGGTGGAGCGGGTGGACACGCCCGGCGTCGCCACGATCGCGAGCCTGGCCGCGTTCCTCGGGGTCGAGGAACGGCAGACGGTGAAGGCGGTGTTCTACGCCGCCGACGGCGAGCCCGTGTTCGTCGCCATCCGCGGCGACCTCGAGGTGAACGAGACGAAGCTGCGGAACCTGCTCAAGGCGGTCGAGCTGGAGCCGATGGACGACGGGGCGGTGGCGCGGCACGGGCTGGTGGCGGGATCGGCCTCGCCGGTGGGGCTGGAGGGGATGCGGGTGGTGGCCGACTGGAGCGCCACGGAAGCCGCGAACCTCGTGGGGGGCGCGAACGAGCGGGACGCGCACCTGCTGAACCTGAACCACGGCCGCGACTGGACCGCGAACCTGGTCGACGACATCGCGCTGGCGGAAGGGGGCCACGGCTGCCCCAACTGCGACGGCCGCCTGGAGGTCCGCTCGGGCATGGAGCTCGGGCATGTGTTCAAGCTGGGCACGAGCTACGCGGAAGCGCTCGACGTACGCTACCTCGACGGCGAGGGCGAGCGGCATCACGCCGTGATGGGCTGCTACGGCATCGGCGTCGACCGGCTGCTGGCGGCCGTGCTTGAGGCGAACCACGACGAGGACGGCATCATCTGGCCCTCGACGCTGGCGCCCTTCGACGTACACGTCGTGGTGCTGGGCGGGGAGAAGCCGGAGGTGGCGGAGGCGCTCTCCGGGCTGGAGGCGGCGCTGGAGGCGGCGGGGCTGGAGGCGCTCATCGACGACCGCGACGAGTCGCCGGGCGCCAAGTTCAAGGACGCGGACCTGCTGGGCATGCCCGTACGCCTGACCGTGAGCCCGCGCGCCCTCGGAAAGGGCGGCATCGAGCTGCGGGAGCGCACCTCGGGCGAGAACGAGATCGTGCCGGCGGACGAGGTGGTGGGGCGGATCCGGGCGGGGGCGGGCTAGCGCCCGCCTTGCCCCTGCCGAAGCCGCTTCCTACGATGGCCTTCACGCTGAGGTAGCTCAGTTGGTAGAGCACTGCGCTGAAAACGCAGGTGTCCCCAGTTCGATTCTGGGCCTCAGCACCACCCTTCCCCCCTCGTCGATCACTTGGCCGCGGGCGTGAACTCCCGCTCGCGTCTGCTACGCCGGTCCAGTTCGCCGAACTCGATCTCGGCCTCGCGCGTGCTCGTGTCGATCCGGCGTAGAGCGGGGCTGAGAACGAAGAACAGGGCCGCCAGGATCATCATGAGCCCAGAACAGAGGGCAAGGACGATGGGCGCCTCGAACTCCTCGGCTAGCCAGCTGATGGGGAGCGCGGCGAACGGCGTCAGACCAAAGGACATCATGAGCAGGCTCATCACGCGGCCGCGGACAGAGTCGGGAATCAGAACCTGAATGGCTGTGTTGTTGAGCACCATGAAGATGGTCACGAAGACATCGGCGAGCAGGATCAGCGGTAAGGCGATCCAGATGATGGGGCTGTAGCAAAAGAGGACAAGCGTGGCTCCAAAGGCGTAGATGCTGGCCATCATGCGGCGGAGGCGTTTGTGCGACTCACCTCCCCAAGCCACCCAGATTGCGCCAAGCAGACCACCGACTCCCGCCGCCGCGTTCAGCAGACCCAGGCCGAACTCGCCCTTGTGCCAAACATCAATGGCGAATACGACGAGGAGTACTTGGAAGGGCATCGCGAGGAGGGTCGGGACAAGACCGAAGAGGAGCAGAATGCGTACCGGGGCGTGCTGCCCGACATAGCGGAAGCCATCGACAATGTCGCCGAAGACGGAGCCGCGATCTTCCATATCGTCGGGAAAGGAGGGGCGAACGCGGAGCATCGCGGCCAGGCCGACGCCGTAGAGCACGAGGGCGACCACATACGTGTCCCCCATGCCCACCAGGGGAATGAGCAGACCGGCAGCAGCGGGCCCGGTAATGCGCGTGAAGTTCATTCCGCCCATTTGCAGGGCCATCGCATTACCGAGCCCTCTCCTCCCGACGACGTTCGCCACGATGGCCTGACGAGCCGGCATCATGAAGGGGAAGAGGATGCCGAGTGCTCCGGTGAGCACCAGCAGGTGGGTAAACGCCAGTTGGTCCGTGATCAGCAGGAAGTAAACGAGCGCCTCGTCGACCAGCACCGCGGTCTGCACGAAGAGGATGAGCTTGCGCCGATCGACTCGATCGGCAATGGCGCCGCCTAGCGGCGAGACAACAACCATCGGGAGGCCCACGACGAGGTTCACAATGCCAAGGGCGAAGGCGTTGTTATTGGTGAGGTCGTAGGCGAGTACGGAGCGGACCAGGAACATCGCCATCATCGCGAACATGAAGCAGATGTTGCTGATGTAGAGCCAGCGGAACTGCTCGTAGCGGAGCGAGGAGGTCAGCCGGTCCCAGGACGACGTGTAGTGCGCCTCGACCACATGGACGCCGGAACGGGACACGCGAGCGCCCTCCGCCACGATTCTAGCGGCTCGCCTTATGCGACTGACGGGATGAAGTTATGTCCAGGCGCCTGTCCAGTCGGGGTCGCGCTTCTCGGCGAAGGCGCGCGGCCCCTCGACGGAGTCGGGGGACTGGCGGCGGCGCGATTCCCAGGTGAAGACGGTCTGGGAGGCGTCGGGCAGGGCCATCTCCAGGCCGCGCATGGCCGTCTCCTTGGTGGAACGCACGGAGAGGGGGGCGCAGCTGAGGATGTCCGTGACCCAGCGGTCGACGGCCTCGTCGAGCTCCTCCATGGGAACGACCTCGTTGACGAGGCCGAGCTCGTAGGCGCGCTGGGCGGTCATATGGCGGCCGGTGAGCATGTGTCCCATGACGGCCTTGAGGGGGCCCTGGCGGGGGAGGCGGTGGACGCCGTTCGCGCCGGCGATAAGCCCGACCTTCGGCTCGGTGAGGCCGAAGCGGGCGTGCTCGGCGGCGACGACGATGTCGCAGGCGAGCGCCATCTCGAAACCGCCGCCGAGGGCGTAGCCGTTCACGCGGGCGATCAGGGGCTTGTAGAGGTTGAAGCGGCTGGTGAGGCCGCCGAAGCCGGTACCCGGCCAGCGCACGGCGGGGCGCTCGGAGGCGGGGAGGCGGGACATCTCGGCGGTGAACTTGAGGTCGTTCCCGGCGCTGAAGGCGCGGCTGCCCTCGCCCGTGAAGACGGCGACCCAGAGGTCGTCGTCGTTGGCGAAATCCTCCCAGACCTCGTGCAGCTCGAGGTTCGCGTAGACGTGAAGCGAGTTCATGACCTCCGGGCGGGTGATGGTGATGTAGGCGACACGGTCCTTCTTTTCGTAGCTGCAGAACTCCACGCTGGCGACCTCCGGAGGTGTGGGTGGCACTCTACCGCCCACCGGCCTACCGCGCCGCCGTACCTCGCTAGACTGGGTTGTCGGGGTCGACTCCAGCCGCCCCAGAACCCCCCAGCAACTCGTCGAGGCGACGTGGATTTGAGGAGGGAGATACCCGGGGAACAAAGTCGACGTACCACTGCGCCACGTCCGAGAGTTGGTTCGCGTACTCGCGCGCGACTCGTGCCAGGGTGACCCACTCGCTCGATAGGTGAAGCTGGTGTGAGGAGGCATCCGGGTAGCGAACGGCCAAGTCACGATGGCACCTTGACATACCCTCACAGAGGCGGGCGAAGCCCTCTCCCCGTTGCGCAGCCTCCAGCAGCACCTCACCCATGGTCAACTCTTGCTCCATCCAAGTCCCTCCTTGCGTGCCTCAAGGGACCATACCGAACATTTGTCTTAGCGCAACCCGCCGGGCGCACCCGTCGCTAGACTGGACCTTGTGTCGTTCCTCATCGGGCTCGTGTTGCTGCCGTTCTTCGTGTGGGCGTGGATCAAGCACGACGCCGACGAGGACGCGGCGGCGGCCCTCTCGATCGCGGCCTGGCTCGTGATAGGCGTGTGCGGACTGGCCGCCGCCTGGTACGCGTTCGGGTAGGAACGGGCGTCGCTGGCCCGCTCCCCGGACCCGCGAGAGAATGGAGCCCATGCCCGCCGTGACCGACGATCTCGAGGCCGCACGGCTGCGTATCTACGCGCTGCAGGACGGCGCGATGCGCGCGCAGGCGCTCACGTTCTGCCTGCGCAGCGGGCTGTTCGAGCGCCTCGCGCAGGGGCCCTCGACGCCGGAGGAGCTCGGGCTCGCGCCGCGCGTGGCGCCGGCGCTGCTCGCGTTCCTCGCGAGCCAGGGGCTGGCGGAGCGGGACGAGTCGGGGCGCTTCCGGGCGACCGCCGCGACCGAGCAGTTCCTGGTGCGGTCCAGCCCGAACTTCGCGGGCGGACGGGCGCTGCTGTTCCAGGGTTTCCACGACCGGATCGGGCGGCTCGGAGAGGCGCTCGCGAGCGGCAGGCCGCTGGCGGACGCGGGACAGGCGGACCTGTTCGGCGGCTTCGACGAGGAGGACCAGCGCTGGTTCGCCGAGGGCATGCTGGCGAACGCCATCGCGGGAGCCGCTCGGCTCCGCTGCGAGGTCGACTTCTCGGCGTTCCGGCGGCTGCTCGACGTGGGCGGCAACAGCGGCGGCTACACCCTCGCCCTGCTGGAGGCGCACCCGCGCCTGGAGGCGACGATCTTCGACCTGCCGGACGTGCGCCCGCTGGCCGAGGCGCGCATCGCGGAGCACGGGCTCGGCGACCGCTGCCGCTTCGTCGCGGGGTCGTTCTTCGACGACCCGCTGCCGCCGGGCCACGACGTGGTCCTGCTGGGCAACATCCTGCACGACTGGGAGACGCCGCAGTGCCGGCGCATTCTCGCGGCGTGCCACGACGCTATCGAGCCAGCGGGTACGATCGTGGTCGTGGAGCCGATGCTGGCCGAAGACCTGACCGGACCCGATCACGCCTCCGTCAGCGGGCTGACGATGGCGATGCTGGGCGGGGAGAACCGCACGCAGTCGCGCATCGCGGAACTGCTGGAGGAGGCGGGGTTCGGCGACGCGTGGCGCTCGGCTATCGGCGAACAGAACAGCGTGGTGACGGCGCGCAAGGCAGGAGGGGACGCCTCGTGCTGAAGGCGCCGATCTCGCCGTACGTGGTCGCGGGACGCATCCTCTCGATCATCGGGATGTCGTTCTTCACGGCCGCGGGCATCCTCTTCTGCATCGGGGGGTTCTGGTACTGGGGGCTGGGAGCGCTCATCGGCTTCATCCCCTTCTTCGCGCTCATCGTGGCGGTGGAGCGCTACTCCAGCAAACACGGACTGATTGGCCCTGAACCGGACCCTCCTTTCGACGACGAGTAGGGCGGCGGCCGTCCTCGCCGCGGTGATCGTCCTCGCGCTGCTGGCGGGGTGCGGGGGCGGGGAATCGAAGCTGCTCGCCGATCGCGTCTGCGACGAAGCGGACCTGCCCGAGGGATTCGAGCGCCTGACGTTCGGCAACCTCTCGCGGAACGAGATGGGGCGCGAGGTGGGGGCGGCGGCGCTGGAGGCGGCGGGCGTCGACGGTGGCCATTTCGCCTACTGGAAGGAGCGCCAGGACAGCCTCGAGGACGACCCGGCCGTCGAGGTCGTGTGCCAGGCCGTGGCCTTCGGAGATGCCGGAGAAGCGTCCCGTTTCGTGGAGAACCTGCCGGTCGAAGCGGACTGGCTGAGCGTCACGGTCGCGGGCATCGCGCTTGCGGAGGGCACGACGCTGGCGGAGGTGGCGGCGGGCGGTGCGGAGGGGACGCGCGCGTTCCGGCTGATCGAGCCGGACGGGCGGGTGCGGTACGCGGTGGTGGCCGCGCGGGAGCGGTTCGTGCTGAGCGTCCACCTGGGCGGCGCGGAGGGGAGGGTGTCGGTGGGGGAGGCGATCGCGATTCTGGCGGCGATGGGTCGCTAGACCACCAGCAGGACCGCCGGTACCGCCACGATGACGCCGAGGAAGCCGGCGAGGCGGCTGGGACGGGCGGCGATCCAGCGCTCGCTCCGGAGGATGGCGGTCCGGTAGGGCCTGTAGAGGACGGTCAGGACGACCACCGCGACGACCGCGATCGAGGCGACCTGCGCGAGGACGACGGCGACGGCGGCCTCGCCGCCGACGAGGACGCCGGCGGCAAGCGTATCGACGAACGTCGCGATGTTGGCGCCGAGGACGTAGGGAATGATGTGCTCGCGGCGGACGTAGCCGCGCAGGGCGAGGGGCACGAGCACGGTCAGGGAGACGGCCACGCTGAGGGTGGTTAGCGTGATGATGACGCCCATCAGGAACATCAGGGGGCGGCGGTTGAGGATATCGAGGCGGCGGCGGATGCCCTCGGCCTCGCCTTCGAGCCGGGGCAGGGCGCGCTCGAAGACGGCGAAGGCGAGGAGCAGGACGGCAGCGCCGGCGACGAACACCAGCAGGCCGGGCAGGAATGAGTCGAGCGCATCCGTGACGGGGCCGAAGGCGGCGTCGGTGCCCTGCAGGAGGGCGTCGGGGGCGGAGGGCATGGCGCCGTCGAACCAGCCGAGGTGGAGCGCCAGGAAGCCGAGCGCGACCGCCGGTCCCTGCGTCGTGAAGGTGACGAGCATGGCGACGATGCCGATGGCGACGCCGTCGCCGCTGCGGCGGCCGAAGCGGAACGCGAGGAAGCCGACGGCGAGCACGATGAAGGACGCGCCCAGCCGCGAGCCAGCGATGACGGCGAAGGCCTCGGTCGTGTGGAAGACGCCCTCGGAGAGGAGCGTCACGCCGATGGCGGCGACGGGCGAGCCGCTCAGGACAACGTAGGCGAAGAGCCAGCCGAAGCCGAGGCCGTTGGCGACGCCCTCCACGCTGATGTCGGAAAGCAGGGGGACCAGCGACCCGGCGCCCGCGCGCGTGATCTCGAGGGCGAGGGCGAACAGCACGAGGCCGAGGACGCCTGCGGCCGCGCGCACGAGGAGCGCGGGACGCAACCGGCGGAGGCCGCGCGTGGCGGGCGCGTCGTCGCGCGCGACGGAACGCGCCCGCTGCGTCACGTCAGCCGCTCCGGGCGCTCTCCATCAGCACGGCGGCAACCTCGGGCCGGGTGAACTCAACGGGAAGGTCCTCGCCGTTGGCGAGCATCTCCCGCACCTTCGTTCCGGAAAGGAAGAGGCGCTCCTCGGGCGTGGCCGGGCTCGTCTTCGTGGTCGCCATGGCGCCGCTGCGGAGGCACCAGAAGGCGTGTTCGAAGAAGAGCGGCTGGATGCCGAGAGCGTCGAGGTCGATGTCGTCGAAGATGCGCTGGGCGTCGTAGGTGCCGTAGTAGTTGCCCACGCCGGCGTGGTCGCGCCCGACGATGAAGTGGGTGCAGCCGTAGTTCTTGCGCATGATGGCGTGGAAGATCGCCTCGCGCGGACCGGCGTAGCGCATGGCCGCGGGCAGCACCGAGAGATGCACGCGGTCCTCGGGGAAGTAGCGCTCGAGCAGCACCTGGTAGCACTGCATGCGCACGTCGGCGGGGATGTCGTCGTCCTTCGTGTCCCCCACGAGAGGGTGGATGAGGGCGCCGTCGACGCCTTCGAGCGCGACCTTGATGAGGTACTCGTGGGCGCGGTGGATGGGGTTGCGCGTCTGGAAGCCGACGACCGTGCGCCAGCCGCGCTCGGCGAAGGCGGCGCGCGTCTGGGCGGGGGTGAGACGGTGCTCGGGGAAGTTCCCGTGGTCGGGCAGGCGCAGGGCCCTGACGGAGCCGCCGAGCACGAGGTCGCCGGAGGCGTAGAGCGCGGCGACGCCCGGGTGGGCCTCGTCGGTGGTGCGGTAGACCTGCTCGGCGAGGCGGGTCTTGTCGCGCCGGTAGACCTCCTCGATGTCGATGACGCCGAGGGGGAATCCCTCCTGGTCGCGCAGGTCGGCGCGGACGCCCGGCGTCAGCTCGCCGGCGCGGGACTCGGGCACGGAGAGGGTGACCGGCATCGACCAGGGGAGCCCGTTCGCCAGCGTCATGTTCTCGACGACGGAGTGGTAGTCGGCCTCGCCCATGAAGCCGGTGAGGGGGCTGAAGCCGCCGTTGGCAAGGAGCTCGAAGTCGGCCAGGTGCCGGGAGTCGAGCTCGATCGTGGGGAGGTCCGCGACTTCCCGACCGAGCTCCACGTGCTCTTCGTCATCGACGAGCAGGTTGACGAGGGTACCGCCGTACGGTTCGCCGAGGTTGCTCATGACTGCGCCCTCCCGATGAGCCCGCGGGACTCGAGGTAGTCGATGATCTGCTGGAGGCTGCTCGTTTCGGGGTCGACCCCCGTCTCGCAACGCACCTCGGGGGAGGGCGGCTCCTCGTAAGGGTCGTCGATGCCGGTGAAGCCCTTGATCTCGCCGGCGCGCGCCTTCGCGTAGAGACCCTTCACATCGCGCGCTTCGCACTGCTCGACGGTGGCGGCGGCGTGCACCTCGACGAAGACGGCGCCGTCGCCCTCGGTCATGGCGCGGTTCTCGTCGCGGATCTCCTGGTAGGGGGAGATGGCGGCGGTGATGACGCCGACGCCGTTGCGGGCGAGGAGGCTGGCGACGAAGCCGATGCGGCGGATGTTCGTGTCGCGGTCCTCCTTGCTGAAGCCGAGACCCTTCGAGAGGTTGGTGCGGACGATGTCGCCGTCGAGGATCTCGACGTTGCGGCCGCGTTCACGCAGCACCGGCGCGAGCGCCTCGGCGAGGGTGCTCTTGCCGGAACCCGAGAGCCCCGTGAACCAGATGACGAAGCCCTGATCGCTCATTGGCTGTTCTCCAGACGCATTGGTGTTTCTCCCTGCTTATGGTGATGGCGCCTGCGCGCCGGATGCTCATCAAGAAGGCGGCCCCGGGGCCGCCGTTCGGTGGTGGTGGACGATGGCCGGCTCAGGTGTGGAGTCCGCACTCGTCCTTGTCGAACCCTTCCCAGCGCCCCTGGCGGCCCTGCTTGCCGGGCACGGTGCAGTTGAAGCAACCGATGCTGACGAAGCCGTGGTCGAGCAGGGGGTTGTAGGGAACGTCGTGTTTGGAGATGTAGTTCCAGGTGTCCTTCTCGGTCCAGCGCGCGAGCGGGTTGACCTTGACGAGGCCGAACTTCTCGTTCCAGGCGACGATGGGCACGTCGGAGCGGCCCTCGGACTGGTCGCGTCGGAGGCCGGAGATCCAGGCGGTCTTGCCGGCGAGCGCGCGGCGGTTGGGCTCGACCTTGCGCAGGTCGCAGCAGAGGTCGGGGTTGCGCATCCAGAGGGCGGCGCCGTGCTGGGCAGCCTGCTCCTCGTGGGTCAGGTTCGGTTTGTAGATCTGGACGTTCGTGAGGTTGAGGGCGGCGGTCGCGCGCTCCCGGGTCTGGTGGGTTTCCTCGAAGAGGTAGTCGGTGTCGAGCACGAAGACGTGGACGTTCGGCTTGAGCGCGGCCGTCATGTGCAGGATGGCCATGCCCGTGGGACCGCCGAAGCTCGCGCCGACGGAGAGGCCGTCCCCGAACGTGTCGACGGCCCAGCGCACGATCTCCTCGGGACTCGCGGCCTCGAAGCGCTCGTTGAGCGCGGCGATGGCGGTGTCGTCCAGGGTGGCGGTGAGGGGCACTGAAATACAGCTCCGCGTAAAGCTGAGTTCGTCGCTCAACAATATCAACAATGCGACTTGCCGGCAACGACTGGGCGCGTCCTACATGCTACAGTCGCTTCACACACTCCGAGCCCGCGATGGCCGCGCCCGGAAGGGCCTGCCGCGAAAGGACAGCGTAGATGCGCGCAGTCGAGACTATCGTCCAGACCAACGCTCCCGGCAAGGTTCTGCCCATCCTGACCGAGGAGCTCGACGACTTCGAGACCGAAGCGACGCGCTTCCTGGCGGGCGGCTACGCGGAAGAGGCGGTCTTCCAGGGCTACCGGCTGAAGCAGGGCGTCTACGGCCAGCGCCAGCCGAACGTGCAGATGACGCGCGTGAAGCTCCCCTTCGGCGGCGTGACGCCGGAGCAGATGGACGCCTTCGGCGAGCTGGCGGAGCGGTTCGCGCCGCTGCGCAAGGGGCACATCACCACCCGCCAGAACTTCCAGTTCCACCACATGCCCCTGGCGAGGATGCCGGACGTGCTGCGCCTGCTGGCGAGCGTCGGGCTCTCGACGCGCGAGGCCTGCGGCAACACCGTCCGCAACGTGACCGCCGACCCGTGGGCGGGCGTGACCGAGGGTGAGCTGTTCGACGCGACGCCGTACGCGGGCGCGTTCGCGCGCTTCTGGCTGCGGAACCCGCTGACCCAGCTGCTGCCGCGCAAGTTCAAGGTCGCCTTCAGCGCCGACGACGCGGACGTGGCGATCACGGGCATCCACGACCTCGGCTTCATCCCGCGCATCCAGGACGGGGTGCGGGGCTTCAAGATGGTCTGCGGCGGCGGCCTCGCGATCATGCCGCGCGAGGCGATCGTCGTGCGCGAGTTCGTCTCGCTGGACGAGTACCTGAAGGTGAGCGAGGCGGTCATCCGCATCTTCAACGCGGCCGACATGCTGCGGAAGAACCGGGCGATGGCGCGCATCAAGGTGCTCATCGACCGCATCGGCGCGGACCGCTTCCTCGAGATGGTCGACGACGAGCTGGCCCAGCCCTGGGCCCAGCGCGACTTCAGCCCCGAGCGGCTGCTCTTCCTCGACAACGAGGAGGAGCGGGCGCCCGCGCGCCGCGACTCCTACGAGCAGCCGGGCGACGACGCTGCCGCGTTCACCCGGTTCGTCTCGGCGAACGTAAAGGCGCAGAAGCAGCAGGGCTTCAGCACGGTCGAGATCAAGATCACGCGCGGCGACCTGACGCCGGCGCAGTTCCACGGCATCGCCGACATCATGCGCGAGTACTGCGGCGGCAACGCGCGCACGAGCGTGCAGCAGAACATGGTGCTGCGCTGGGTTCGCGACGAGAGCCTGTACGAGGTCTACGCGCGGCTGGTCGAGCTTGGCCTGGCGGAGGCGGGAGCGGGCACCGTGACGGACGTGGTGAGCTGCCCCGGCACGGACAGCTGCAAGCTCGGCATCACGAGCTCGATGGGGCTGAACCGCGCCATCCAGGAACGCGTGACGGACCTGGCCGTGGCGGATCCGCTCGTGGAGAAGCTGCACATCAAGATGAGCGGCTGCCCGAACAGCTGCGGCCAGCACCACCTCGGCAACATCGGCTTCCACGGCGCGGCCATGAAGGTCGACGGACACCAGCTTCCCGCGTACCACGCCTTCATCGGCGGCGGCTACGAGGAGGGGAACGGCAAGGTGCGCGTCGGGACGCAGCTCAAGCTGCGCCTGCCGGCGAAGCGCACGCCCGACGCCGTGCAGCGCTGGCTCGAGCTGTACCGGCAGGGCCGCCAGGACGGCGAGGAGTTCAACGCCTACTTCGACCGCGTGGGCAAGGAGCCGTTCGAGGACGCCGTTCGCGACCTGACCATTCCCGGCGAGTTCTCGGACGACAACCGCGAGATGTTCATCGACTGGACGAAGTTCGAGCTCTACGTGCTGGAGCGCGGCGAGGGCGAGTGCGCGGTCTGACGGCGTAGCGCCCGGGGAGGCTGGTCATGGAGGGGCTGGAGTTCCGGCGGCACCGGCGGCTGCGCAGTTCGCAGGCCATGCGGGGGCTGGTGCGCGAGACGGAGCTGACGCCGGCCCACCTGGTGGCGCCCCTGTTCATCGAGGAAGGCCTGCAGGGGCGCGCGCCGATCGAGGCGATGCCGGGACAGTCCCGGCTGGGGCTGGAGGCGCTGGTGGAGGAGGCGCGGGAGCTGCGCTCGGCGGGCGTGCCCGCGGTGCTGCTGTTCGGCATCCCCGCCGCCAAGGACGAGCGCGGCTCCGGCGCGTACGACGATCGGGGCGTCGTGCAGGAGGCCATCCGGCGGCTCAAGGACGCCGTGCCGGAGATGCTCGTGATCGGCGACGTCTGCCTGTGCGAGTACACGAGCCACGGGCACTGCGGCCTGTTGACAACCGAGGGCGAGGTCGACAACGACGCGAGCCTGCCGCTGCTGGCGGACATGGCCGTGAGCCTCGCCGACGCGGGCTGCGACATCGTCGCGCCGAGCGACATGCTGGACGGCCGCGTGGCCGCCATCCGCGAGGCGCTCGACGGCTCGGGCCGGAGCGACACGGCCATCCTCTCGTACGCGGCCAAGTTCGCGAGCGCGTTCTACGGGCCCTTCCGGGAGGCGGCGGACAGCGCCCCGGCCTTCGGCGACCGGCGCGGCTACCAGATGGATCCCGCGAACGCGCGCATGGCCCGCGACGAGGCACTGACGGACATCGACGAGGGGGCGGATATGGTGATGGTGAAGCCGGCGCTCCCCTACCTCGACGTGCTGCGCTCGGTGCGGGAGGCGGTGGACGTGCCCGTCGCCGCCTACAACGTGAGCGGCGAGTACAGCATGTTGAAGGCGGCGGCGGCGCAGGGCTGGATCGAGGAGGAGCGCGCGATCGACGAGGCGCTCACGTCGATCCGGCGGGCGGGGGCGGACATCATCATCACGTACCACGCAAAGGAGTGGGCGCGGGGGCGCTAGCCGGTCGCCGCCTCAGTCGGAGTCGAGAGCGGCGACGGCGCCGCTGTCGATCGCGTCCGCGATGGCCTCCCCGGAGAGGCCCGCCCACGCGAGGATGTCGCGCGTCTCGGAGCGGAAGGGCGCGGGCGTGGGCGCGGGCGTGAAGCCCTCGTCGTCGAGCCTGAGGGCGCTGCCGAGCACGGTGAAGGGACCCGCCTCGGGGTGGTCGCGGTGGATGAAGAGATCGTTGGCGGCGGCCTGCTCGTTGTCGATGAGCTCGGTGGGGAAGCGGACGCGGGAGACGGGGATGCCGGCCTCGCGCAGGCGTCCCTCCCAGTGGTCAGTGGTCTCGGAGGCGAAGAGCGCCTCGATCTCGTCGCGCAGCTCGGTATCGAGGGCGTGGCGCTGCTCCTGGGGGAGGCTGGGATCGAGGGCGGGGTCGTGCAGTCCCATGACCTCCATGAGGCGGCGGCGCAGGCCCACGCTCGGGCAGGCGATGGCGATGGCCGAGTCCTTCGTGGTGAAGGTGCGGTAGTAGATGCTGACGAGCCGCGCGACGCGGCTGCTGGGCATGTGGGTGGCCTGCTCGGCGTAGGGCATGCCGCCGGCGCGGGCCCCGGCGAGCCAGTCGAGGTAGGTCGCGTGCGTCTCTGCGTCCTGGTCCTCGACGCGGATGAGGAGGTTGTTCTGGAGGATGAGCGCGGACATGAGCAGCGACGTATCGACGCGCCCGCCACGGCCCGTGCTCGTGCGGCGGTAGAGGGCGGAGGCGACGCCGTAGGCGAGCAGGGCCGCGCACATGAAGTCGGAGATGGGCGAGCCCTCGGCGATGGGGCGGCCGTCGCGCATGCCGCCGTTCATGGCCATGAGGCCGCTGTGCGCCTGGACGACCTGGTCCATGCCCGCAAGCCCGGCGTCCGGCCCCTGCTCCCCGAACGCGGTCACGTTCCCCACGATGATGCGGGGATAGCGCTCGGAGAGGCTGTCGTAGTCGAGGCCGAACTGCTGCGCGAGTCCGGGGCGGAGGTTCGTGAGGACCACGTCCGTCTTGGCGAGCAGGGCGTCGAGGATGCCGGCGGCCTTCTCGTGGCGCAGGGCGAGGGGGAGGGAGTGGGTACCCCGGTTGCGGGCGAGGAAGTGACGGGTGACGTCCTCCCAGCGGTAGCCGGTGTGGCGGGCCGCCTCGCCCTCGAGGGGTTCGACCTTGATGACGTGGGCGCCGCCGTCGGCGAGGAGCTGGGCGCCGTAGGGAACGGCCACGAACTGCCCGAACTCCAGCACGGTAATGCCGGCGAAGGGCTGCTCCTCGCTCACGAGTCGTCCTGTTGCGGGCGCTTGAAGTAGAGCATCTCGCGGAAGACGAGCTGGGTGCCGACCCAGTTCTCGACGCGCGCGTCGGAAACCATCTCCCAGCCCGCGTCGCCGAGGTCGCGGAGCGCTTCGGCGAGGTCGTTCGTGCCGTACTCGCGGTCGTCCTCGGGCTGATGGCTGAAGTTGGCGACGATGGGCTGCTCCATGCCGCTCACGACGACGCGGGCGTACTCCCAGCGGGTGCGTTCGGTCATGCGGGAACCTCCTCGGGCGGCGGCGCGTCCCAGAAGTTCTCGAGCTCGCCCTGGGGGAGGCCGCGAACCGGGTTGAACGCGCCCCGGTGGAGGAGACGCAGGAAGTGCTCGGGCGTTTCGACGGTCTCGTCGAGCTGGATGCTGAAGTAACCGATGCCCTGGTTCGAGTGCGCGTCGGAGCCGCCGGTCCCCGGCTTCCCGAGCGCCTTCGCGACCTGCAGGGCGAAGAAATTCTCGCGGGGCGTGTTGCAGCCGTTGAGCACCTCGACGGCGTCGACGAGCTGGAAGACGGGCAGCTTCGCCGCCTCCTCGGGCGTGAGGGTGAAGGCGGGCTTCCCCTGGCGCTTGAAGTGGACGGGATCGAAGAAGTGGCGGAAGGGGTGGGCGACGATGAGGTAGGCGCCCTGCTCGTCGGCGACTTCCCGGAGGCGTTCGAGGCGGCGGATGCCGCTCTCGTAGCCGCGCAGGCCGACGGCGATGACGTGGCCCATGTCGGTCGAGACCTCCATGCCGTTCGAGATGAAGGTCTCGGGGTGGGCCTTGCGGAAGGGATTCAGGTCCCAGGACTCCCACATGCGGTCGTGCTCGGTGATGTTCACGCCGGTGAGGCCGATGCGGTTCGCCTCTGCGATGAGGTCCTCGGGATCGAGCATGGAGTCGGAGGCGCCACGGGTGGTGTGCAGGTGCATATCGACGATGGTGCCGGCCACGAGCGCCTCCACGCTCGTGAACCAGAGCACAAGCGCGCCAGCTATCTTATCGGCCCGCCAGGTGAGGCAGAAGCCAGCCGAAGAGACCGACGCACGGCAGCCCCAGCGCCACCCACATCCACCAGAGGCGCGGCCAGAGGATGGTGAGAAGCATCGCCGGCGCAACCGAAAAGACGACGGCGATGATCGTGAACACGGCACTCGGGCTGGCGAGGCCGTCGGCCTGAGCGCCGAAATCGGCGACCTCGTAGATGATGGCGGCGACGAGCCCGACGAAGACCCAGGCCAGCACGGAAGCCGTCAGGATGGGGACGAGGAGGAGGGGACCGGCCACGTCGCGGTCGACCCAACGCTGGACGAGCTCGGATTCGCGGGCGCGGAACACGAGGTAGGTAACGGCGACGCTCGTGAGCATGGCCATCACGTATCCCGCTATCGCCCCCGCGATCAGCGCCGCCATGGCGAACCGGCCGTGGCCGTGGGGATGACCGCGCAGTCGAGCCCTTCGGCGGAAGCGCGCACGCGCTCGGTCTGGTCGGGAGGGCCGATCCAGAAGAGCGTCGGGCCGGCCCCCGCGAGGCGGATGGCCTCCCCGGTGCGCGCCTCGAGCTGCTCCCAGAGCGCGGCCAGACCGGGGAAGCAGTCGAAGGCGACGCGCTCGAAGCTGTTGTAGAGGTCGGCGCCGGTGACGCGCGCCGGGAGACGCTTTGCCAGCGCCGCGCTCACGGCCGGTCCGTCGACCCGGCCGTCGCGATCGAGAGCGCGGAAGAGGGTGGCGGTCTTGTTGGGGAGGGTGTCGGGGGGGATGAAGAGCACGACGCCGTGCCCGGGGAGGTCGGGGAGCGGGGTCACGCGCTCGCCGCGCCCCTCGACCAGGGCGGTGCCGCCCGCGAGGAAGAAGGGCTCGTCGCTGCCGATAGCGGCGGCAGCGGTCGCGAGCGCCGCCTCGGAGGCGCCGGGCCAGCGGCGGGCGAGCATGCGGAGCACGGTGGCGGCGTCGGAGGCGCCGCCGCCGAGGCCGCCCGCGGCGGGAATGCGCTTCACGAGGCGGATGCGGAACGGCTCGGGCTCGCGCCCGAGCGCATCCGCGAGGGCATCGACGGCGCGCCAGGCGAGGTTCTCGGGGCCGGTGGGCGACCCCTCGGCGAACGGGCCGCTGTTCTCGATCGAGGTCGACGCCGCGGGTTCCAGCGTAACCTCGTCCGCGAGGGCGAGGGTCTGGAGGATGCTGGCGAGGTCGTGGTAGCCGTCGGGACGCGCGCCGCCGACCTCAAGCGTGAGGTTGATCTTGGCGGGAGCGAGGCCGGTGAGCG
The DNA here is from genome assembly GCA_965203115.1 of Tepidiformaceae bacterium. Lineage (GTDB taxonomy): Bacteria > Chloroflexota > Dehalococcoidia > Tepidiformales > Tepidiformaceae > UBA2991. Next base: position 2,353,015 of record OZ241859.1, read on the forward strand.
CGTCAGGCATGGGAGGCCGTCGCTTCGAAGGCGTCGAGGAGGGCGAGCCACTCCGGGATATCGAGGGTTTCGGGGCGGCGCTGCGGAGCGATGCCGGCGGCGTCGAGGGCGGGGCGGACCGCGTCGGGGACGTGGCCGGGTGCACGGGAGAGGGCGTTGTGGATCTGCTTGCGGGGGTTGCGGAAGGCTCCCGAAACGAGCGCGAAGAAGGCCTCGTCGCGCTCGACCGGAACGAGGGGCGCCTCGCGCAGCGTCAGCCGCACGACGGAGGAGTGGACGGCAGGGGGCGGGTCGAAGGCGATGGGAGGGACGTCGAAGAGGGGTTCGGGGAGGGCGTGGTTCTGGACGGAGATGCCGAGGAGCGAGAGCTTGCCCGGGCTGGCGGTGATCTCGCGGGCGACCTCGCGCTGCACCATCACCACCAGCTCGGCCGGGCGCGGCCGGCCTTCCAGCAGGTGGCGGATGATGGGGTTGGCCGCGAAGTAGGGCAGGTTCCCGACGACGCCGAAGGGCCGTCCCGCCGGGATGACGCCGGTGAGGTCGAGGATACGGGCGTCGCCCTCGACGAGCGTGAGGCGTTCGCGACCGGCGAAACGCCGGCGGAGGTGGTCGAGGAGGCGGGGCTCGATCTCCAGGGCGACGACCTCGTGCCCGGCGTCCAGCAGGGTCTCGGTGAGCTGGCCCGTGCCGGCGCCGATCTCGAAGAGGACGCCGCCCTCGGGCGGGCGCACGGCGGCGGCGATGTCGGCCAGCACGCCGGTATCGGTCAGGAAGTGCTGGCCGAGCGCCTTGCGCGCGCGCGGCCCCCGGGACTTCGGGCTCATGACGCGATGGTAGGCCCGGCCACGAGGGTCAGTCGAGGATGTAGATGTGGACGTAGCCCGTGTGCCAGGGGTCCGGCTCGTGATCCATGGGGAAGCCGAGGTCGATGTCGTACCCGTTGATCAGGCCGCCCGTGTCGGCGGCGAGGCACTCGCCGTAGCCCGGCACGTAGAACCTGGTGCCGAGAGGAATGTAGTCCGGATCGACCGCGCAGATGCCGTACTCAAGGGGCACGCCGGAGTAGGTAATGCCATAGGCGGGGTGACCCGGAGGCGCCCAGCCGTGGGTGGCGTTGTACCAGGTGGCCCACACGCGCAGCTTCTGCGTATAGGGCCCATCGTAGTCATCGACGACGATGGGGGAGACGCCGTCCTCGGCCACCGGGCCGCGCAGGCGCTCGCCGGAAACGGGTTCCGACAGGACGAACGCCGAGTGCGGCTCGCGCGACACCTCGGCTCCGTTCTCGTAGACGACCGATTCCCAGACGCGGACCTCGCCGGGCGTCCCTTCGACGACGCGCACCTCGCCGGGGGCGAGTGTGTGGTCGTCACGCCAGTAGATCGCCGGCTCGGTGTACTCGATGTACTCCTCGACGACCTTCTCGACGAAGAGCACGACGATCTCCATGTCATCGGTCACGGCCGCGTCGAGCCGGTGGGAGATACGGTCGTGCTCGCCGATCTCGATCCCGAGATGGGCGAGCACATCCTCGACCCGCTCGGCGGCGACCCGCAGCATGTCGACCTGACCGCCGATGTTGACCGTGAGCAGGACCCGCTCGGGGAGCGCCACGACCGCCCGGTAGAGCGTTTCCAGGTCGGGCGGGTACGAGCTCTCGATGGGCCTCCAGGCGTGGGGGTCGACGAGGACGCTGAGGGTCCGGCGGGCGGGCACGGCCTCAAGCACGGGGGCCGTCCCGGCATCCGCCGAGGGCGACGCCTGCGCGGATGAATCCGTGACGGGCTCGGCGGGGAGGGCGCGGACAACCTCGATGCGGAGAGGCGGCCCATCGGAGGCGGCGGAAACGGAGCCGGACGCGAGGCTGTCAAGCTCGTGGTCCGGCGACGCCCGGGAGCCCTCGACGTAGATGCGGTCGCCTTCGCCCACCTCGACATCGGCGAGCGCGAGGGCCCCGGCAACGGTGCGGGCGCGGGTTCGCACCTCGATCCGGGCGCCATCGGCGTGGACGACCAGCGGCATGGCTCGCTGGACGGCGAGCGCGGCCTGGTCGCCGGTCCGGGCCACGAGGACGCGATCGCCGGGGGCGAGCGTGAGCGCCGCCGTCGAGAGCGCCTCCTGCTCGGCGCCGAAGGTGGAGCGCACCTGCACGGTCGTGTCGCCCGTCACCAGGGTGACGTTCTGGATGGGGAACAGCTGGAAGGCGAGCACGATCAGGAGCGCCACCACGAGCATGGCCGCGGCATGCCGCCGCCCCGGAGCGGACCGGGAGAACTCGAGGGGGTCGAACCGGGCGAAGGACCGCCCGATCATCGGCGGGGGTTCGCCGGCAGGGGGACGAGGCAGACTACGGGCCACGTGCACCCCCTTCACGCCGGCTGCCGGAGGAGGGGCAGCCGGCGAAGTGCGATAGCGACCGTGCACCCGCCGTCGAAGTGAATTCCAGGCTTGCACCGCGCGAGCCAGCTCGGACCCGGTGAATCTGCGGCGCCCGGAGCGTTCTACTTATGGCTGCTTCCTTCCGGACCTGACCAGGTTCGTAGTGCTCCGTCGCGCAGGACCAGATCGTCAGCGCCGCTTTGCGAAGGCAGTCCCCGGAGAGACGACCCCTCGGACGGGAATTCAGCCCCGCTGGAGCGGATTGCGGGTAACAGGGCACCGCTAGCTCCCCGCCTAGCACGGCCGGGCGCGTACCGTACGTAACTCCATCTTACGGGTCAACGGAGGCGTAATTCAGGCCGTACCGTTCGGATTGTCCGGCGGGCGAATCGCGACCAGCTCGTCGCCTTCCTCGACCTGGCTATCGACCACCGCTCCGACTGCTTCGACCACCCCACCGGCGGGAGCCCGGAGCTCGTTGTTCATCTTCATCGACTCGATGACGACGAGGACGTCGCCGGCCTCGACCTCCGCGCCCAGCTCCGTACGCACCTCGAGGATGGTGCCGGTCATGGGCGCCCGGATTCGCACGAGGCCGTCGCCGGCGGCGCCGCCCGCGGCCATGCCGGCAGCGCGGCGGCCGCGTCCGATCTGGATGTGGTAGGTACGCCGTCCAATGGTGACGTCCACCCCGCTGCCGCGCCGCTCGATGTAGAGCTCGACGGGGCGGTTATCGAGCATGACGACGTGGAGTCCGGCGCGGACGTGCTGCAGCTCGGCCATTTGCCACTCGCCGTCGGGGTCGAGGCGCACGCGCGCCTCGCCGCGCCCGTTGGAGTGCTCGATCTCGCCCTCCAGGAGACTGTCGCTCACGCTGTCGTTGACCTGGATCAGATACTTTTCGGCCATCGTCCCATCGCCTGTTGCTGTCGCCAGGGAGAAGGGCCGCGCGTTCGCGACTCCACCGGGGCGAGCGAGTTCCGGGAGCGGCTCTCGCCGGTGAGGGTCAGGAGCGCGGCGATGGCCGCGACCTCGCGCAGGGGTTCCTCCGACTGCCGGGTGGCGACTTCGTGCCGGTCGAGGAAGCCGGTGTCGAGGCTCCCCTCGACGAATTCGGGCATGTTCAGGATCTCGAGCAGGAAGGGAATGTTGGTGGCGACGCCGACGACCCGGCACTCGCGAAGGGCGCGGAGCATGCGCGCGCGCGCATCCTCGCGGTCGGGGCCCCAGGCGGTCACCTTCGCCAGAAGGGAGTCGTAAAAGCGGGTCACCTCGTACCCGTCGTGGAGAGCGCTCTCGACGCGAATGCCCGGGCCCGCGGGCTCGCGCGAGAGAACGACGCGCCCGACGGAGGGGAGGAACCCGTTCTGGGGGTCTTCGGCGACGATGCGGCACTCGATGGCCCAGCCGCGGGTGAGCAGGTCGCTTTCGTCGTAGGCCAGCTCCTCCCCGCTGGCGACGAGGATCTGGTCCTTCACCAGGTCGACTCCCGTGGTCATCTCTGTCACGGGATGCTCGACCTGGAGGCGGGCGTTGACCTCCAGGAAGTAGAAGTCTCCAGCGGGGGTGAGGAGGAACTCGACCGTGCCCGCGCTGCGGTAGCCCGCGGCGCGCGTGATGCGCACGGCGGCCCGGTTCAGTGCGCGGCGAAGCTCCGGCCCGACGGCCACCGAGGGGGTCTCCTCGATGATCTTCTGGTGGCGGCGCTGGATCGAGCACTCGCGCTCGCCGAGGGGGATGACGTTCCCGAACGTATCTGCGATGACCTGGACCTCGATATGCCGCACGTTCTGCATCTGCTTTTCGAGGTAGAGCGACCCATCCTTGAAGGCGGCGATCGCCTCGCGCCGCGCCATGTCGAGGGCGCGGGGAAGGTCTTCCTCGCGCTCGACGAAGCGGATGCCGCGACCGCCGCCGCCGGCGGCCGCCTTGATGGCGATGGGGTATCCGATCTCGCGCGCCAGCCGGGGCGCGTCGTCGAGCGAGTCCAGGGGGTCGGTGCCGGGCACGACGGGGACGCCCACGCTGGCAGCCAGCGAGCGGGCCGCGTTCTTGTCGCCCAGGAGGCGCATGGCGGCGGCGGAAGGACCGATGAAGGTCAGCCCCGCCTCCTCACAGGCCTCGGCGAACGCCGAGTTCTCCGCGAGGAAGCCGTAGCCCGGGTGGATCGCGTCGGCGCCGCAGGCGACGGCGACATCGATGATGCGCTCGGCGTTGAGGTAGCTCTCCGCGGCCACGGGGGGACCGATGAGGTAGGCCTCATCGGCGTAGCGCACGTGGCGCGAGAGGCGGTCGACCTCGGAGTAGATCGCGACGGACGCGATCCCGAGGTCGTGCAGACCGCGCACGACCCGCAGCGCGATCTCTCCACGGTTGGCGACCAGAACCTTTTGGAGCATCCAACCTGCTCTCTCCTGCGCCGAGCGCTGGGCAATCCAGCTTAGCGGGTTGTGATGAGCGCCGAAACACGCGGCCCTTTCCCCTTTTGTGGTCCCGCCGTGAGCGAGGACGTACGCTGAGCCCATGAACGAGCACACCCTGCGCGTGCTGGAGTTCGACAAGGTGCGGGCGATGCTGGCGGGCGAGACCGCCTTCAGCCTGGGCCGGGAGCTGGCGCTCGCGCTCGAACCGGAGCGCGGGCACGAGGCCGTGCTGGCGCTGCAGGCCGAGACCGCGGAGATGACCCACATCGACCAGATGGGCCTCGACGTGCCCCTCGGGGGGATGCGCGATCTGCGCCCGCTCGTCCACGCCGCCACCATCGGGCAGGCGCTCGAGCCTACCGACCTGCAGGATGCCGCCGGGTCGTTCGACACCGCCTGGCGTGCGCGGCGGCTGGCCGAACGCCTCGCCGAGCGCACGCCGCGCATCGCCGCAATCGCGGAGGCGATCGCGGACTTCCGCCCGTTCGTCGCGGAGGTGCAGCGCGCGATCACGTCGCGGGGGGCGGTGGCCGACGACGCGAGCCCGGAGCTGGCGGCGGTCCGCCGCGAGCTGCGGGTCGCGCACGGGCGCCTCGAACAGCGCGCGCGGACCGCCCTCGCCGACGCGGTCCGGCGGGGCATCGCCCAGGAGGAGCTGCTGACCGAGCGGAACGGGCGCATGGTCATCCCCGTCAAGGCAGACTTCCGCGGGCAGCTTCCCGGCATCGTCCACGACGTGTCGTCGAGCGGGGCGACGGTGTTCCTGGAGCCGATGAGCGTCGTCGAGACGGGCAACGAGGTGCGCGAGCTGCAGCTCGCCGAGGAGCGCGAGGAGCGCCGCGTGCTGCTGCGGCTCTCGGGCATGGTGGGGGAGCGGGAGGACGAGGCGCTCGCGACGCTGGAGGCGATGGCGCGGCTCGATCTGCTGTGCGCGAAGGTGTCCCTGGGGAAGCGGATGGGAGCGGCCCTGCCACGGGCCGACGGCGACGCCTCCTGGCTCGGGCAGTGGGGCGACACCACGCTCGTGCGGGCGCGGCACCCGCTGCTGCGCGGCGACGTCGTCCCCATCGACCTCGACCTGAGCGAGGACGTTCCGGGACTGCTGATCACGGGTCCGAACACGGGCGGCAAGACGGTCGCGCTGAAGACCGTCGGGCTGCTGACCCTGATGGCGCAGGCGGGGCTGCCCGTGCCCTGCGACGAGGGCAGCCGCTTCGTGACCTACGGGGCGATCCATGCCGATATCGGCGACGAGCAGTCGATCGAGCAGTCGCTCTCCACGTTCTCGTCGCACATGCGGACGGTGGGGGGGATCCTGGAGGCGGCGGCGCCGGGCACGCTGGTGCTGCTCGACGAGCTGGGCGCGGGCACCGATCCGGAGGAGGGCGCGGCGCTCTCGCGGGCGGTGCTGGAGACGCTGCTCGACCGCGGCTGCACCATCATCGCCACGACCCACCACGGCGAGCTGAAGACGTTCGCGCAGGAGGAGCCGCGCCTGCGGAACGCATCGGTGGAGTTCGACCTGCGGACGCTGAGCCCGACCTATCACCTCACGATCGGGCTGCCGGGCCAGTCGAACGCGATCGCCATCGCGCGGCGGCTGGGCATCGACGAGGGCGTGCTGGAGCGCGCCGAGGAACGGGTCGCGCCGGAGACGCGGGAGCTGGACGGCCTGCTGGACGAGGCCCGTCGCGAGCGAGCGGGCGCCGCCGAGGCGCGCGGGCGCGAGGAGGAGGCGCGGCGCGAAGCGGAAGAGCTGCGCCACGAGCTCGCCGAGCAACGGCGCGCCATCGAGGCGGAGCGGGAGGCGATCCTGGGGCGGGCGCGGCGGGAGGGCGAGTCGCTGGTGGCGCGGGCGCAGCGCGAGCTGGAGCGTCTTGAGCGACGCGAGCGGGAGCGCACGGTCGACCGTGAGGCGGCGGAGCGGCTGCAGGCGCTCGACGCGGAGATCGAAGCGGCGGGCAAGCAGGCCACGGAGCGGGCGACCGCCTGGCTCGACCCGGTCTCGCCGGGCGACGTGGTGCGCGTGCGTGACATCCCGCAGCAGGGGGAGGCGGTGACGGGCGTGGGGCCGGACGGGCGCGTGGAGGTACGGTTCGGTTCGATGCGGATGAAGGTGTCGGTCGACCGCATCGAGCGAACGGAGCCCCAGGTCGTACCGGCGGCAAGGGCGACCGGCGACCTGCCCCCCGCGGCCTCGGTCGCGGCCGAGCTCGACCTGCGGGGGCAGCGGGCGGAGGAGGCGGTCCTCAACTTCGAGGGGCACCTGGACGAGGCGTTCCGGGCGGGGCTCCCGTCCATCCGCATCATCCACGGGAAAGGCACGGGCGCCCTGCGCGCGGCCATCCGCGAGGCGCTGGCGCGGCACCCGCTCGTGCGCCGCTACGAGACGGCGCCGCCACGGGAAGGCGGCGACGGCGTGACCATCGCCGTGCTGGCGGGCTGACGATGCCCCGCCAGCGGGACGCGCGAGGATTGCAGGCATCGCTGGGCTTCTCCGCGGGCGAGCGCGCCGACGCGCCGCTGGCGGCGCGGATGCGGCCGCGGACGCTCGCCGAGTTCGTCGGGCAGCAATCCGCGGTAGGACCGGACGCGCTGCTGGGGCGGGTGGCGGCGGGCGGGGCGCTGCCCTCGATCATCCTCTGGGGACCGCCCGGCTGCGGGAAGACGACGCTCGCGCGCATCCTCGCGAACGAGACGGAGGGCGAGTTCGTGGCGCTCTCCGCGGTCGCATCGGGGGTGGCGGAGCTGCGGCGGGTCATCGGCGAGGCGCAGCAGCGCCGCGACGCGGGCGTCCGCACGGTGCTCTTCATCGACGAGATCCACCGCTTCAACAAGGCGCAGCAGGACGTCATCCTTCCGTATGTCGAGAACGGGACCGTCACGCTTATCGGGGCGACGACGGAGAACCCCTCGTTCGAGGTGGTCGCGCCGCTCCTGAGCCGGGTGCGGGTGGTGCGGCTGGAGGCGCTGGCCGAGGACGACCTCGTGCGCATCGTCGAGCGCGCGCTCGGGGACGGCGAGCGGGGGCTGGGGTCGTTGAACCTGGCGATCGAGGAGGAGGCGCGGGAAGCGCTCGTCGAGGGGTCGCACGGCGACGCCCGCGCGGCGCTGAGCGCACTCGACATCGCGGCGGACTCGGCGCGGCGGGACGGGCGCGAGCGCATCGGAGAGCGCGACGTGCGCCGCGCGCTGCAGGAGCGCCGCCCCTACTACGACAAGGAAGGCGACTATCACTACGACGCCATCTCGGCGTTCATCAAGTCGGTGCGGGGGTCGGACCCCGACGCGGCGGTCTACTGGCTCGCGCGGATGGTGGAGGCGGGGGAGGACCCGCTCTTCATCGTGCGGCGCATGGTGATCCTGGCGGCGGAGGACATCGGGCTGGCGGACCCGCAGGCGCTCGGCGTGGCGACCTCCTGCCAGCAGGCGGTGCACTTCATCGGAATGCCGGAGGGGTTCCTGCCGATGGCGGAGTGCGCGCTCTACCTGGCGCTCGCGCCCAAGAGCAACTCGGCGCTGACGGCGTACGCGCGGGCGAGCGAGGACGCGCGGCGCACCTCGCACCTGCCCGTTCCCCTGCACCTGCGCAACGCGGCGACGGGGCTGATGCGGGAGATGGGCTACGGCTCGGGCTACCGCTACGCGCACGACGAGCCCGGCCACTACGCGGAGGGCGAGCGCTACCTGCCCGAAGAGCTGGGCGAGACGCGGTACTATCACGCGGGCTCGCTGGGAGCGGAGGCGTCGCTGGCCGAACGCCTCGCCCGGCAAGGGGAGCCCGGGGAGGAACGCTCTGACAGCAGCGATTCGGGTTGAGGTTCTGCACGCCCGCGGACAGGCGCCGGGCGAGGAGGCCGAGGAGAACCTGCGTCTCGCCATCGAGGCGACGGGTGTCGAGGTCGAGGTCACGTACACGGAGGTGCTGAGCCAGGAGGACGCGACGGCGAAGAAGTTCCTGGGAACCCCGAGCATCCGCGTGGAGGGGATCGACGTCGAGTACGGGAACCGTCCGCCGGAAGAGGTGCAGATCGGGACGCGCTACTACAACACGCCCGAGGGCTGGAAGCCGTTCCCCCACGCCCGCCTGATCGCGAACGCGATCCTGGAAGCGCACAACTCGCAGGGGAGCGGCTAGCCCTCGGAGGCCGTCGCCTCGCGCGCCGGCGAAGCCGCGCCCGCGTACCCGGCGAAGCGCCCCTCGCTGTCCCAGAGCAGCCACCACTCGCGCCTGGCCTCCATGCGCAGGAAGCGCTCGTTCCGACGCAACACCGTCTCGGTCTGGCGGAAGCCCGCGCGCTCGAACGAGCGGCGGGCGCGTTCGTTCCATTCGAGCGTGTGCAGGTAGATGCGGCGGAGGGGCAGCGACTTCCAGGCTAAGCGAAGGAAGGCGATCGTCGCCTCCGTGCCGAGCCCGGAGCCACGATGCTCGGCGGGGCCGATGGAGATGCCGTACTCGGCCGTGCCGGAGACGTGGTCGGCGTTGTAGTACATGAGCGCACCGATGTGCTCGCCCTCGACGGTCTCGATGGCGTAGGCGTGGCGGGCGGGGTTGGAGAAGCGCAGGTCGCGCTCGAACTGCTGGACGAACTCGTGGTAGGGGAGGATGAGGGGCGGGGTCGCGTCGTAGCGGGCGACCTCGGGGTCGCGACGCCAGGCGTACTCGGCGGCCGCGTCCTCGATGCGCTTCTCGCGGAGGCGGAGGCGGGGCGTCTCGGCGACGAACACGGCGGGCTTCCCTTCGCTCACTCGCCCGCCCCCAGGGCCGCCAGCGCCTTCTCGAGGATGGCGCGCTCGGTCGCGAAGGTGATCTGCGCGAGGGCTTCGGCGGCGGGCGCCCAGATGACCTCGTCGTACTCGTGGTCATGCTCGGCAAAGTCGCCCCCCTCGGGGGTCATGAGCCAGTGGTGGACGCGCTTGTGGTAGCGCCGCCCGTCCTGCGAGAACCAGTACTCGATGACGCCGACCTTCTCGCCGAGCGCCACCTCCAGGCCTGTCTCCTCGGTCACCTCGCGGAGGGCGGTCGCTTCGAGGGTTTCGCCCCGGTCGGGCGTGCCCTTCGGGAGCCCCCAGCGCCGGTCCCGGGCCTGGTAGCCTATGACGACCTCGACGGCGCCCTCCGCATCTCTGCGCCAGACGACGCCTCCCGCGGAGACGGAGTCGATGACGGGCAGGCGGCGGGCGGCGCGCGTGCTCACTCGTCGAACTCCTCGAAGTCGCGCTGCACGGCCGAGGCGGCCTCGATGGCCTCGCCGATGACGCCGGCCCACTCCTCCGGCGCCTCGCCCGCGAACTCGCGCAGGTACTCCAGGGCGACTTCGCCCCCGATCTCCCCGGTCGCCTCGATGGCCGCCTTCGCCACCTCCTCTTCCGGGTCGAGGAAGAGGTCGGCGAGGCGATCGACGGCCTCCTCGGAGTCGATCTCGCCGGCGGCGATGACGGCCTCGCGGCGGAACTCGGGATCGCCGGCGTCGAACTGCTCGAGCACGTATTCGAGCCAGTCCTCGCGGGCGGAGAGCCCCATCGCGCGCACGGCGGCCAGGCGCACGGTCTCGTCGTCGCCGTAGTACGCCTCAAGCAGCAGGCCCCCGATCCAGGGGAGGGAGAGGGGCGCCAGCGACTCGAGGGAGCTGGCGCGGACGGCGGGGGCGCGGGCCGGGTCGGAAACGGCGGCGCGGAGGCCGTCCACGACGGCCTCGCCCTCGCGCTCGGGGAAGTGGCCCAGCTCCAGGCGCATGACGAACTCGCCGAGGATGTCGGCGGCGTCGGCGGCCACGTCCTCGTCGTCGTCGTCGCGGAGCACGGACGTCAGGAGGCGGGCGGTGGTGCGGTGGGTGGACTCGCGCAGGGCCTCGACAGCGGCGCCGCGTACCTCGGCCAGCGGATCGGCGATGGCCACGCCGGCGAAGCGCGAGAACTCGACCTCCAGGCTCTCGTCGGAGAGGCGGACCGCCTCGGTCATGACCCGCACTCGCGTCTCGTCGGGGATGCGGGGCCAGACGGCTTCGAGCGCCTTCACCTGCTCGCGGTCGAGGTCGGAGAGGACGGGAAGCTCGGTTGGGAGGAGGTCAGCGCCCCCGGCGAGCCGTTCGAGCGCCTCGTTGAGCTCGGCGAGCGGCGTCGGGGAGGCGGTCATGCCACTGATGGTACACAGCGGCTCAGCCCTCGGCGCGAAGGTCGCGGGAAAGGAGCGCCTCCAGGGCCTCGGTGACCGAGCTCTCGCCGGAGATGACGGCGTTGACCTGCTCGGCGATGGGCAGGTCGAGACCGTGGCGGGCGGCCAGCGCGAGGGCGACGGGCGCGGTGGCGGCGCCCTCGACGACGCCGCCCGCCGCCGCCATCGCCTGCGCGGAGGTATCGCCCGCCGCGAGGCGCTCGCCGAAGCGGTGGTTGCGGCTGAGCGGGGAGTAGCAGGTCGCCATCAGGTCGCCGACGCCGGCGAGGCCGAGCAGGGTGCGCTCGGAGGCGCCCTCGGCGACGGCGAGGCGGGTGATCTCGGCGAGCCCGCGGGTGGTGAGGGCGGCGAGAGCGTTCGCGCCGAGGCCGAGTCCCGCCGCCACGCCCGCGGCGATCGCGACAACGTTCTTGAGGGCGCCGCCAAGCTCGACGCCGACGAGGTCTGCCGAGCGGTAGACGCGGAAGCGGGCGGTGCTGAGGGCGTGCTGCCACATCTCCGCCTCGGCCTCGCTGGCGGAGGCGACGGTGGAGGCGGCGGGCAGGCCGGCGACGATCTCGCGGGCGAGGTTCGGTCCGGAGAGGGCGGAGATGCGCCCGGCGGGCCAGCCGCACTCGGCGAGCACCTCGCTCATGCGCAGCAGCGAGCCGTGCTCGATTCCCTTGGCGGCGGTGAGCACGGGCGCCTCGCGGGAGAGGGCGGGGTGCTCGGCGGTGGCACGAAAGGACTGCGCCGGCAGGGCGACCACGATGCCGTCGGCCGCGGGGGCGGCCTCGATGGGGCGGACCTGCACCGCGGCGGGCAGCTCGAAGCCGGGCAGTCGCGCGAGCCCGCGGTCGCGGGCGACGGCGGCGGCCTCGTCCGCCGTGCGGGCGAGGATGGTCACGTCGGCGCCGCCCCGGGCGAGGAAGCTCGCGAGGGTCACGCCCCAGGAGGTCGCGCCGGCGACGGAGAAGGCGGGCACGGGTCAGCCGCTCGCGGGCGTGTCGCCGCCCTGCCCGAGCTTCGGCTCGTCGCCAGCGATCAGGCGGCGGATGTTGGGGATGTGCATGTAGTAGAGGAAGGCGACGGCGCCGAGGGCGTACCAGGCGACGATGTCGTCGAGCCTGCCGGCAAGGGCGAGTCCGCCGGTGACCCCCACCGCCGCGATCCCGCCGACGAGCGACATGACGGAGGCGATGCGGGTGATGGCGAGCGCGATGACGCCCGCGCCCAGCATCGCGAGGGCGAGCAGGGGGATGACGCCGAGGAGCGTGCCGAGAGCGGTGGCGACGCCCCTCCCGCCGCGGAAGCCGGCGAAGACGGGCCACACGTGCCCGAGCACCGCCGCCCCTCCGCCGGCCATGGCGACGCCCACGTCGTCGAAGAGGAAGCGGCCGATGACGACGGGCGCGGCGCCCTTCCCGACGTCGACGAGCAGGCCGAGCACGGCGGGGACCGGGCCGGCGGTGCGGAGGATGTTGGTCATGCCGGTCTTGCCGCTGCCGAACTGGCGGATGTCCTGGCGCAGCCAGATGTAGCCGAGCACCAGCCCCGTCGGGATGGAGCCGAGGACGTAGCCGATGGCGACGTTGCCGAGGTACTCGCCGATCATTCCGGCTCATCTTCCTCGTTGCCGCCACGGAAGGCGAACCGGATGGCCGTCCCCTCGAAGTCGTGCGCCTCGCGCAGGCAGCGTTCGAGGTAGCGGCGGTAGCTGAAGTGGAGCAGCTTCGGGTCGTTCACGAACACGACGAAGGTGGGCGGGTCGACGGAGGGCTGGGTGGCGAAGCGGATCTTGAGCCGCTTCCCGTGGATGACGGGCGGCGCGTGGTCGCGGACGGCGCGGCGGAAGAGGCCGTTCAACTCGCCCGTGGGGATACGGCGGCGGCGCGCCTCGCGCGCCTCGGCGGTCAGGCGGAGCAGGTCGGGGAGGCCGGCGGCCTCCTCCGCGGAGACGAACGTGAACATCGCCCAGGGGAGGAAGCGGAAGCGCTCGCGCATGGCGGCCAGAAGGCGGACGCGATCCTCCTCGGGGCTCTCCCAGAGGTCGGTCTTGTTCACTGCCACGACGATGCCGGTCGCGGCCTCCTGGGCGAGACCGGCGATGTGCGTGTCCTGCGCTATCACGCCCTGGGAGCCGTCGATGAGGACGACGGCGACGTCGCAGCGGGCGAGGGCGGCGGTGGCGCGGAGCACGGCGTGGCGCTCGACGCCCTGGCCGCGCTTGCCCGGCCGCCGGATACCGGCGGTGTCGATGAGCGTGAAGGCGCCCTCGGGGCCATCGAGATCGGTGTCGATGGCGTCGCGGGTCGTGCCCGCGACCTCGCTGACGATGACGCGATCCTCCCCGATGAGCGCGTTCACCAGGGTCGACTTGCCGACGTTGGGCCTCCCGACGATGGCGACGCGGACACGGTCCCGCTCGACGAGGGGCGGGGTCTCGGGGAGGCGCTCGACGACCTCGTCGAGGAGGAGGCCGACGTTCAGGTCGTGCAGGGCGGAGACGGGAAGGGGCGGCCCGAACCCGAGGGCGCCGGCCTCGGCGGCGGCGACGACCTCGCGGGACTCGTTGTCGGCCTTGGTGGCGACGAGGATGGCGGGCGTCTCGCCGCGCCGGACGGCGTCGGCCACGTCGTAGTCACTGGCGGTGAGGCCGTCGCGGGAATCGACGCAGAAGAGGACGAGCGTGGCTTCGGCGATGGCGGATTTGATCTGGGCGCGGATGAGGTCGGTGTAGTCGCCCTCGTCCTCGACCTGGAAGCCGCCCGTATCGAGGAGCAGGAAGGGCCGGTCGCGCCACTCGACCTCGGCCTCAAGGCGGTCACGGGTAGTGCCGGGCTCGTCCTCGATGATGGCGAGCCGTTCGCCCACGATGCGGTTGAAGAGGGACGACTTGCCCACGTTGGGGCGGCCCACGATGGCCACACGGGGGAGGTGGGCGGAGGCGATCACTGGGCCGCCTCATCCTCTGCGCCGGTCTCCTCGGACTCCGCCTCTTCCCCGGTCGCGGCCTCGTCCTCCGCCGGTTCCTCCTCCGCCGATTCGTCCTCCGCCGGTTCCTCCTCCACCGGCTCGACGAGCTCGACCCAGAGGGGGGCGACCGACACGACCTCGATACCCTCGGGCACGGTGACCTCGGGCTGGTGGCGGGAGAAGCGGGGCGGGGCGCCGGCGAGCGAGACGGTCGCGGTCACGTCGTCGAGTCCGAGCTGGGCGAGGTCCGGTTCCAGGCCGGCAAGGCGCACCTCGACGAAATACACGCCCGCGGCGAGATCCAGGCCGTCGGGGGTATCGCTGAAGGTGGGGACGACCCGCAACACCCGCCACCCTTCCTGCGGCTCGATGGTGACGGTGATGAAGACGGTCTCGACGCTCGCGGACACGCCTTCGGGCAACTCAAGGTCGCGACTCTCGATGACCTGCGCGAGGACGCCGCTGACATCGGCGTCCTCGACGACGAAGGCGGAGAGGCTCTCGACGATCTCGCGCGGGCCCGTGACCTCGATGGGGGAGGGGCTCACGGACACGTCGGTCACGGTGTAGCCGCGAGCGGGGGTGCCGGTGGAACCGCCGAGGACCGCGATCTGGCGCGTCAGCAGCGCCTCCTCGACGGGCACGGTGACGCGGGCGCGGTTGCGCGAGAGCGTGACGGTCACGCGGGAGCCGTCGCTCGTGCGGGGCACAAGCTCGACGTTGAAGGTCTGGGTGTTCTGCAGGCCCGCGATCGAGACGGTCGCCTGGATCTCGTCGACCGACTCCACCAGCTCTTCGCGCCCCGTGATCTGCACGAAGGGGGGATCGACTGCTTCCAGCCCCTGCCGGAAGCCGGAGGGCAGCTCGCCGGTGATGACGACGGTAACGGGAAGCTCCCGGCTGACGGTCGCGACGACGGAGACCTCGACGGTGCCGGGCTCGGGGCGAATGACGCGGACTTCGCGGCGCTCGGTCGTGACCGTGACCGGGAGGCTGCGGGAGTCGCCGGCCGCGACGGCGGAGGCGTCCACCACGGCGCTGAAGTCCGCCGCGCGCAACTCGTCGACATCTTCCGCACGGGCTTCGACGAAGACGCGGATGGGTTCGACCTCCCCGACGATGAGGCCGCTGGGAACGTTCACGACCTCGACGGCGATGGGTGCCTGGTCCTCCCCGGGAACCGTCGCCTCGATGCGCGGGTTCTCGACGTCTTCCACCAGGAACCAGATGGCGAAGGAGAGCACGAGGCTGAAGATGGCCAGGAACCAGTTGCGGAAGACGGCCACGACCGCGGCGACCACGAGCGCTCGCGCGGTGAGGAGCAGGGGCCGCAGGCGAACCCAGAGGTCACTCATTCGTCACGCGCTCGAGCCCGGCTTGCTCCTGCTGGTCGCCCTCGGTGTTGCGCGCCATGCGGCGATGGAGCTCCTGGGCGAGCATGACGCCGCGCGCTACCCGATCGAGGCGGCCGCCCTGGCAGATGCTGATCTCGCCCGTCTCCTCGGACACGACGACGGAGAGGGCGTCGGTCTGCTCGGTGATGCCGGCGGCGGCGCGGTGGCGGGTGCCGAGCCGGCGCACGCTGCCGCGGACCTCGTCGGCCAGGGGCAGCTCGCAGGAGGCGGCGACCACCCGCGCGCCGCGCACGACGGTGGCCATGTCGTGCAGGGGCGAGTTGGGGAAGAAGATGCCCTCGATCAGCTCGGCGGAAACGCGCGCATCGACGGGGACGCCGGTCTCGACCACGTCCTGCAGGCCCGTCTCGCGTTCGAACACGATGAGCGCGCCGTGCCGATCGCGGGCCATGCGCGTGGCGGCCTCGGCGACGGCGTCGATGGTGTCGTCGGTGGGGTCGTGGGCGAGGAGATCCTGGATGCCGGTCCGGCCGAGGAGGTCGAGGCCACGCCGGATCTCGGGCTGGAAGATGACGGCCGCGCCCACGATGAGGGCGACAAGGCCGTTCTGGAGGATCCAGTTGACGGCGGTCAGGTCGAGCGCGAGCCCGAGGATGACGAGGACGAGGATGAGGCCCACCGAGCCGCGCAGGAGGGTGATGGCGCGCGTGCGGCTGAGCAGCCGGAAGGCGGCGAAGATGGCGGCGGCGATGAGCAGGACGTCAATCGCCGCCGACCAGTCGAACTGGTTGAGGACTTCGCGTGCCTCCTGGAAGTCCATGGCTCATCGCTCGCGGCGCCCGTGCGCCGCGCTCCCGGGGCAATCATAGCGAACGCGCCCGCGGGCAGAGGTTCAGGCGGAGGGCGCCCCGACGAGGCCGAGGAGGAAGGCGACAGCCGCCACCTGCGCCCACACGCGGTTCTCCGCCTGGTCGAAGATGATGGAGTTGGGGGACTCCATCACCTCGTCGGTGATCTCCTCGCCGCGGTGGGCGGGCAGGTCGTGCATGATGAGCGCGTTCGGGGCGGTACGGGCCACGAGCGCCTCATCGAGGCAGTAGCCGACGAAGTCGATACGGCGCTGCTCCGCTTCGCGCTCCTGCCCCATCGAGATCCACGTGTCGGTGTAGAGCGCGTCGGCGCCCGCGGCCGCTTCTTCGGGGTCGGCCGTGACGAGGAAGGAGCCGCCGGTCTGGCCGGCGCGAACCTGCGTCTCGGTGAGCAGGGCCTCGGGCGGGCGGTAGCCCTCGGGCGTCGCGAGACGCACGTCCATGCCGAGCGAGGCAGCCGTGACGATGAGGCTGGAGGAGACGTTGTTGCCGTCGCCGATGAAGGCGAGGGAGTGGCCGCGCACGTCCCCGAAGCGCTCACGCAGGGTGAGGAGATCGGCGAGCGCCTGGCAGGGGTGCTGCTCGTCGGTGAGAGCGTTGACGACGGGGACATCGGAGAAGCGCGCGTACTCCTCGACGATGCCCTGGCCGAAGGTGCGCACGGCGACGATATCGACGTAGCGGGCGAGGACGCGGGAGACGTCCTTGATCGCCTCGCGCTCGCCGAGGCCCACTTCCTGCGGGGCGAGGTAGAGGGTTTCGCCGCCGAGGTGGTGCATCCCGACCTGGAAGCTGACGCGGGTTCGCAGGGACGGCTTCTCGAAGAGGAGAGCCAGGTGCTGCCCTTCGAGCAGCCTGCGGGGACGGCGCTTGAACTCCAGGGCGGTCTCCAGGAGGAAACCGATCTCGGCAGGCGTGAGGTCGGCGGAGTCAAGCAGATGTCGTGTCATTCACCGAGTGTTGGGGAGCGACGGCCAACGAACAATGATCGCGGGGGCGGGGCGGGCGGGGCCCGTGTCGCGGGTGTTTGGTACGATCGCAGGGCCGCAGGGGTGTAGCTCAGTTGGTAGAGCATCGGCCTCCAAATCCGAGTGTCGCGGGTTCGAGTCCTGCCACCCCTGCCAAACCCTCCTTCCGCGATCGGGATGCGGGGCCTTCCGGGCGCTTGCCGCAGGCTGGCTCGCTGCCTACGATCGATGGTCTGGGCCCAGGTGGTGGAACCGGCAGACACGCTGTCTTGAGGGGGCAGTGCCTTTTATAGGCGTGTGAGTTCAAATCTCACCCTGGGCACCAGTTTCCCGCGGCGCCGTGGCCAAGTGGTAAGGCAGAGGTCTGCAAAACCTTTATCACCGGTTCGATTCCGGTCGGCGCCTCCAACCCCACTTTCCCCGCCGGCCGCGCGCCAAGAGAGCGGGGCGGCTAGAATCCGGCGACTCCACGCCGAGGACGGCCCATGACGTTCGCCGAGACCATCGCCAGCGCCCGCGCCGAGAACCGCACCCTGCTTTCCGAGGTGGAGGCGAAGGCGGCGCTGGGCAACGCCGGCATCCCCGTGACGGCGACGACGCTCGCGCAGACGCGCGAGGAGGCGGCCGCCCAGGCCGAGGCGATCGGCTATCCCGTGGCCCTGAAGGTCGTCTCGCCGAACGTGGCGCACAAGAGCGACGTGGGCGGCGTGGTCCTCGGGCTGGAGAGCCACACGGAGGTGGCCGAGGCGTACGACGAGATCATCCGCTCGGTGCAGGCGGCCCAGCCCTCGGCGGTTATCGAGGGCGTCTCCGTGCAAGAGATGGCCTCGCCCGGCGTCGAGGTGATCGTCGGGGTCACGACGGACCCGCAGTTCGGGCCGGTGATGATGTTCGGGCTGGGCGGGATCATGGTGGAGGTGCTGGGCGACGTCGCCTTCCGCCTGGCGCCCCTCGGGGAAGGCGACGCGCGGGACATGATCGACGAGATCCAGGGGCGGCAGGTGCTCGACGGCGTGCGCGGACAGCCGCCGGTCGATATCGGCGCAATCGAGGCGATGCTCGATGGCGTGTCGGTGTTCGCGGCGGAGAACCCCGATGTGGCGGAGCTCGACCTGAACCCGGTGATCGCCTCGCCCGAGGGCGCGATCGCGGTGGACGCGCGCATCGTGCTGGCGGAGGCCTGAGATGTCGGTACCGGGGCACCCGCTTGACCGAATGTTCAACCCGAAGACGGTCGCCATCATCGGCGACAAGGGCCCCAACTACATGTGGCTGCGGAACAACCAGCCCTTCAAGGAGCGGGGCGGGAACCTCTACTCGGTCCAGATCGACGAGGAGGAGATCCCGGGCATCGAGGAGCTGGGCGTCGAGAACTTCCGGGCGCTCACGGACATCCCCGAGCCGGTCGACTACGCGCTCGTGGCGGTGCCGCGGCACGTCTCGCCGTACGTGATGAAGGACCTGATCGAGGCGGAGGTGGGAGGCGCGGCGTTCTTCACGTCGGGCTTCGCGGAGACGGGCGAGGAGCTGGGCGTGAGCCTCCAGGCGCAGCTCACGGAGATGGCGCGCGAGGCGAACTTCAACGTCGTGGGGCCGAACTGCATGGGACTCTACCTGCCGCGGGTGGGCGTGCGCTTCAACCCGGACGTACCGGTCGCGGACGACGGGCGCGTCGGGTTCGTCTCGCAGTCGGGGACGCACAGCATCATGTTCAGCCTGGTGATGGGCGCGAACGGGCTGCACCTGAGCCGCTGCGCCAGCTTCGGCAACGCGATCGTGCTCGACATCAGCGACTACCTCGAGTACCTGACCGAGGACCCCGAGACGGAAGTCATCGCGATGTACGTCGAGGGCGTGAAGGACGGCCCCCGTTTCGTGAAGGCGCTGCGGGCGGCGACGGCGCGCAAGCCGGTGGTGGTGTGGAAGGGCGGACAGACGGACGCGGGCGCGCGCGCGACGATGTCGCACACGGGCTCGCTGGCCTCGCCGCACGCGGTGTGGCGGGGAATCATGCGGCAGTGCGGCGCGATCTCGACGAACAGCCTCGACGAGACCGTCGACGCCGTGAAGGTGCTGCTGGACGCCAGGCCCTCGACGGGCAAGCGGATGGCGCTGATGGCGATGACGGGCGGGCAGTCGGTCTCGATCACGGACGCGTTCGTGGGGGAGGGGTTCGAGGTGGGGCGGCTGAGCGAGCAGTCGTACGAGGAGCTGTCGAGCTTCTTCAACATCATCGGCGGGAGCTTCCAGAACCCGCTCGACATGGCGGGCACGGTGCAGGGCAAGCGCGAAACGCTTGAGCGCATCCTCGGCATCCTCGACGCCGACGAAAGCGTCGACGCGCTCGTGATGGAGCAGTCGGCGATGTTCGGGGCGCGGCAGTGGAAGGACCACCCGGAGCGCGTCGAGGACCTGGTCGACACGCTGGCGAGCCACATCGAGCGTTCGGCGAAGCCGTTCCTGATGGTGATGCACCCCGCGCACGAGGAGGCGTTCGTGGCGGAGGTGCGGCTGAAGTTCGCGGAGCGGCGCATCCCCGTGTTCGCGAGCTTCGAGCGGGCGGCGGCGGCAGCCGCGCGGGCGCTGCCGCAGGCGACGCGCTCTTAGCGCTCGGGGCAGCCTTCGCAGCGAGCCAGCGAGTGGTGCGGCTCACGCGCCACGACACCGGCGGTGGCGAGGAGCGCGCGCAGGCGCCAGAGCGGCAGGCCCATCACCGAGCAGTAGCAGCCGTCGAGGGCCGTCACGGTGGGCACGTCCTCGTCCTGGATGGCGTAGGCACCCGCCTTGTCGAGGGGACGTCCGCTTGCGACGTAGGCGGCGATGGCGTCATCGTCGAGTTCCGCGAGCGTGACGCGCGAGGCGCTGACCTCGCTGGCGGCGCCGCTCGCGGAGACGACGGCGATGCCGGTCACGACGAGGTGCGTCTTGCCCCGCAGCGCGCGCAGCATGGCCGTCGCCGTCCCGGCGTCGCCGGGCTTGCCGTAGGCGCGCTGGCCGTCGTGGACGATGGTGTCGGCGCCGATGACGACCGCTCCCGGGTGGCGGCGGGCGACGGCCGAGGCCTTCTCGCGGGCGAGGCGGCGCGCGTCGGCGCGGGGGTCGTCGGTCGTGTGCTCGACGAGGTCGGCGGGATCGACCGCGGCCTCGTCGAGGAGGGCGCGCAGCAGCTCCCGGCGGCGGGGCGAGGCGGAGGCGAGGACGACGGGAGCGGGCACGCTACTCGGCGGGGCGCGTCAGGCGCGAGACGCACTCGATGTGGGCCGTCTGGGGGAACATGTCGATGGGCGTCACGCCTTCGAGCCGGTAGCCCGCGTCGGTGAGGCGGCGCAGGTCGCGGGCGAGTGTCGTGGGGTTGCAGGAGACGTAGACGATCGTGGGCGGGGCGAAGGCGACGAGGGCATCGAGCACCTCGGGGGCGCAGCCGACGCGGGGCGGGTCGAGCAGCACGACATCGGGTTCCTCGGCAAGCTCGGGCAGGAGCTCCTCCACCTTGGCGCGGCGGAACTCGACGTTCCCGACGCCGTCGAGGTTGACCTCGGCGTCGCGGAGGGCGGAGGGCGACTCCTCGATGGCGATGATGCGCTCGAAGCGACCGGCGAAGATGGCGGCGAACGTCCCCACGCCCGCGTAGGCGTCGATGAGGAGGCGGCCCTGCTTCGGGAGCTCCGCGGCGACGAGCTTCACGAGCTTCTCGGCCTGGGCGCTGTTCACCTGGAAGAAGGAGGAGGCGCTCACGCGGAAGCGCCGCCCGGCGAGCTCCTCGACGTAGTGGTCCTGGCCGCTCTCCTCGGGAAGCGCCTCGAGGGCGGGGGCGACGAGCGTGCTGCCGGTGGAAGCGTTGCGGCGGAGCTGGATCTGGTGGACGCCGCGGGCGTGCCCCTGGAGGCGGGGGAGGACCTCGTTCACCCAGGGGTCGGCGATGGGGCACTTCACAACCTTGAGCAGGCCGCGCCCGCGGCGGTGGATGAAGCCGGCGTCGCCGAACTTGCGGCCCGTCGAGAAGCGCATGTGGTTGCGGTAGCCCCAGGGGTCATCGGCGCCGACGACGGGGTTCACGGTCGCGTCGGGGAGGCCGCCGATGCGAGCGAGCTGCTCGCGCACGACGCCCTCCTTGGCGGCGAGTTGGGCGGGGTACTCCAGGTGCTGGAGCTGGCAGCCGCCGCAGTCGCCGAAGAGGGAGCACTCCGGCTCCACGCGGCTGCGGGAGGGTTCGAGCACGTTCGTGACGACGCCTTCGACGTAGTCCTTGTGGATGCGCTCGACCTCGACCTCCACGAGCTCCCCCGGCGCGGCGAAGGCGGCCATGAGCGCCTTGCCGTCGGGCAGGCGGCCGAGGCCGCGCCCGCCCGCCACGATCCGCTCGATGCGAACGGTCCGGAAGCGCTCTTCCTCGGGGATCTCCTGCCTGCGACGCCGGCGGCGAGCCATTCAGCTAGCGTAGCGGCGCGCGGGGGGAGGGGCGAACGCCGCTAATCGAAGGCGCCGGCGGCGGCGAGCTCGGCGATACGGTCGTCGTCGTAGCCGAGGATCTCCTTGAGTATCTGCTCGGTGTGCTCGCCGACGGTCGGGGGCCGGCCGATGCGGGCCGGGGTGCGGGAGAGGCGGAAGCGCGAGCCCTCGACGACCGACTCGCCATGGAGGGTGTGGGGAACGCGGACGAGGTGCCCTCGGTGCGCGAGCTGCGGGTCGTCGACGGCGTTGCCGGCGCGGATGACGGCGTGGGCGGGGACGCCCGCCGCCTGCAAGGTCGCCTCCGCCTCCGCGGGGGTACGCTCGGCGGTCCAGGCCGAGATGGCGGCATCGAGCTCGTCCTGCGCGGGGAGGCGTCCGGCGAGGGTCGCGTAGCGCTCGTCGCCGGCGAGATCGGGGCGCTCGATGACGGCGCAGAGGCGTTGCCAGCCGGCATCGTCGGGGACGGCGACCGCGACCCAGTCGTCGTCGCCGCGGGAGGGGTAGACGCCGTGGGGGGCCATGTCGGGGTCGCGGTTGCCCATGCGGGTCAGGGCGCGGCCGCTGAGCTGGTAGTCGAGCAGGTAGGGGCTCACGAACTGGACGGAGCTCTCGACCTGGGAGTGATCGATGTACTGCCCCTCCCCCGTGCGGCGGCGGTGGTCGAGGGCGGCGAGCAGGCCCGCGAGGAGGAAGCGCGGCGCGATGGTGTCGGTGTAGGCGCTGAAGGGGCCGGCGGGGGAGCGGTCGGGGTAGCCGGTCAGGTCGATGAAGGTAGAGACGGCGGCGCCCATCGTGCCGAAGCCAGAGACGTCGGAGAGCGGCCCATCCTGACCGAAGAGACAACTGCTCATCATGATCAGGTCCGGCTTGATCCGGCGGAGGGAGTCGTAGTCGAGACCCCAGGCGCGGAACGCCCTCGGCGCGAAGGACTCGGCGACGACGTCGGCCCAGCGCACGAGGTCGCGGGCGACCTCGCGGCCCTCCTCGATGCTCAGGTTGAGGGCGAGGCCGAGCTTGCCCGCGTTCATGTTGTCGAAGAAGAGCGAGTTCTGGGGGGCGAACCGGCCCCTGTGGAAGGGCGCCATGCTGCGACCCGCGCCGGGCCGGGAGGGCGTCTCCACGCGGATGACGGTGGCGCCGTAGTCGGCGAGGACGCGGGTGACGGCGGGTCCCGCCATGACCCACATGAAATCGAGCACCCTCAGGCCCTCCAGGGGGAGGGTGGCCGGGGGCGGGTCCGCGGGCGCGGGTGGCGCGGGGCGGGCGGGCTCGGCGAGCACGTCGGCGGTGTGCTCGCCGGGGAGGGGCGGGGGGCGATCCTCGGGATACGGCCAGGCGGAGAGGCGGACGGAGGGGCCCGGGTGGCGCGCCTCGCGACCGGCGACGGGCAGGTCGCGCCAGTAGCCGCGAGCCTCGAGCTGCGGGTTCTCGAGCACCTCGGGCACGGTCGCGACGGGGAGGATGAGGAGGCGGCGGCGCTGGGCCTCCATCATCAGCTCGGCCTTCGTTTTCGTCCTGAGGAAGTCCTCGACGACGCCGATGATGCGGTCGAACTCCGAGTAGGGCTCGTCGCCGCCCTGCAGCAGCGCGGCGTAGGCGATCCAGTCCTTGTCCCGGGTCGCCTCGTCGCAGGCGCCTTCCTCGCAGATCCACTCCATGAGGCGGCGGGTGAAGGGGCCGACGGCCTGGCCGAAGAAGAAGGTGAGCGAGACGTAGCCGTCCTTCGCCTCCCAGATGAGCCTGAGCGTGACCGGTCCGATGACGGCGCCGCCCGCCACGCGCTTCGTCTCGGGCGCGCCGGCGGCGACGTTCACGAGCTGGCCGAACGCCCCGAGGTTGAGCGCCTGCTGGGCGGAGACATCGACGTGCTGGCCGCGACCGGATCGGGCCCGCTCGGCGAGGGCGATGAGGGCCGCGCCCGCGGCCTCGCCGGCGCCGTGGTGCCAGGCCTGGGGGGCGGTCACGCGGACGGGAGCGGCGTCGGGGTAGCCGGCGATGTGCAGGGTTCCGGAGGCGGCGGCGACCACCAGGTCGGTCGCGGCGTAGTTCGCCTTGGGGCCGTCCTGGCCGAAGGGCGTGATCGAGACGTAAACGAGCGCGGGGTTCACCTCGGCGAGGTCCTCGTAGCCGAGGCCGCGAGCGGCCATCGCGCCCGGGTCATCGGACTCGATGAGGATGTCGGCGGAGGCGGCGAGGCGGCGCAGCTCGGCCTGGCCCGCCGGGGAATCGAGGTCGAGCTCGATGCTGCGCCGGTTGCGGGCGTAGGCGGCCCAGAAAAGGGACTGTTCGCCCGCCGGAGCATCATCGAGCAGGGGAGGGGTCCGGCGGGCGGGGGAGCCGCCGGGCGGCTCGACCAGGATCACGTCGGCGCCGAGGTCCGCGAGGAGGTAGCCGCAGAGCAGGCCGCGCTCGTCCGAGAGGTCGAGCACGCGGTACGAGCCGAGCATCGCGGGATGGTAGCAGGAGGGTGGGGCAGGCGGTGGAGCTAGCTGCCTCGCCTGCAGCGGTCGCAGCAACCGTAGAGCTCGGTGCTGTGGCTATCCAGCTCGAAGCTGGCGGCCTCGGCGTTCTGCTCGATGGCCTCGTCGAGGGTGGGGTCGCTGAACTCGGTTACGGAGCCGCACTCGCTGCAGATCAGGTGGTGGTGGTGGCGGCCGCTGCGGGAGCGTTCGTAGCGGATGCCGCCATCCTCAAGGGGAACGCGGCAGACGATATCGAGCTCCTGCAGGAGCTTGATCGTGCGGAAGACGGTGGCGCGCCCGATGTTGGGGAGGCGATCGTTGAGCTCCTCGATGGTGAAGGGGCGGTTCGTTCGCGCGATGGCATCGAGGACGGCGCGACGGGGAGCGGTCAGGCGATAGCCCGTGTCTTCAAGGCGATCCGAGGAGTCGGGGATCGTGCTCACAGCCTCGATCGTAGGGATCGCCGGAAGGGGGTGTCAACGAGCGGCCATGCAAGCGGGCCCCTTGACACTTGATATGGCTCATCTAATGATACGGCGTCGCAGTGATACAACGTCGCATTGATACTTACACTCAACAAGGGGAGATACCGATGGGACTGCCGTACCTCAAGGGGCTCCGCCTCGCGCTCGCCGGCCTGCTCGTGGGAGCGGCGTTCATCGCCGTAGCCTGCGGGGGCGACGACGACGGGGAAGGCGACGGTGCAGCGCTCTCGGTCATAGCTTCCACGACGATCGTCGGGGACCTGGTAGAGCAGGTCGGCGGCGATCGGGTCACGGTCGAGAGCATCGTTCCCTCCGGCGCGGATCCCCATACGTTCACCCTCTCACCCAGCGACATCCGCAAGACGGCCGAGGCGGACCTGGTGGTGATCGTCGGGGCCGATCTGGCTGCGATGGAAGACGACCTTGAGCGCAGCACCGAGGGTGCGGTGCTGGAGCTGACCCACGATATGGACCTCCGACCCTTCCCTGAGGGTCTGGCGCACGCAGAGGATGATCACGAGGACGACCACGGTGAGGAGGAAGGCGAAGGCCACGACGAGGACGAGGACGACCACGGTGAGGAGGAAGGCGAGGGCCACGACGAGGACGAGGACGACGACCACGGTGAGGAGGAAGGCGACGGCCACGACGAGGACGAAGACGACGACCATGGTGAGGAAGAAGGCGAGGGCCACGACGAGGACGAAGACGACGACCATGGTGAGGAAGAAGGCGAAGGCCACGACGAGGACGAGGACGACGACCATGGTGAAGAGGAAGGCGAAGGCCACGACGAGGACGACGACCACGGTGAGGAAGGCGACGGCCACGGCCACGACGAAGACGACGACCACGGTGAGGAAGGCGACGGCCACGGCGACGAGGGAGGACACGCCCACGGCTCCTTCGACCCGCACTTCTGGATGGACATCGACTTCGCGATCGAGGCCGTCGAGGCAATCCGCGACGAGCTGTCACGTCTCGACCCCGACGGGGCGGACCACTACCGCGAGCGAGCCGATGCCTACATCGCGGAGTTGCGAGAGCTCGACGAGGAGATCCGCGAGCAGCTGGCCGAACTGCCGGAGGAGCGCCGCTACCTCGTCACGTTCCACGACGCCTACGGGTACTTCGCGGACCGCTACGGCCTGACGATCCTGGGCTTCGTGGTCGAGGGACCGGAGGAGGAACCGAGCGCCTCGGCCATCACGGAGCTGGTGGAGAGCATCACTGAGCTGGGGATACCCTTCATCTTCACCGAGCCGCAGTTCAGTGCGCGCGTGATCGAGCAGATCGCCCGCGACACGGGCGCGACTGTCCGCACGATTCCTTCCGGGGGCCTGGCCGAGGAATACCCGACCTACGTGGAGTTCCTCCGCGCTATCGCCCGCGGCATCGCGGAGTAACGCAAGGTGGTTCCCGCCATTGAGGTCAAGAGCCTGACCACGGGCTACCGGGGGCACCGGGCCATCGAGGACGTGTCGTTCTCGCTGCCGCAGGGAAAGGTCATGGGGTTGCTGGGGCCGAACGGCTCGGGCAAGAGCACGCTGATCAAGACGCTGGTCGGCTTGATCGAGCCGTGGGAGGGCGACGTGTGCGTCCTCGGCGGCGCGCCACGGGAGGCGCGGCGACAGATCGGCTATATGCCGCAGGCGGAGGACATCGACTGGAACTTTCCCGTGACGGTGCGGGAGGTGGTGGCGATGGGTCTCTACCGGAAGGCGCTCGGGCTGGACCGCTTCCGGCGCAGGTCGGAGGAGAAGGACCGCATCATGACGGCGCTCAAGCGGCTCTCCGTCGACCACCTCGCCGACCGCCAGGCGGGCGAGCTGAGCGGGGGACAGCAGCGCCGCGTGCTCTGCGCGCGGGCGCTGGTACGGGATCCCGATCTCTTCCTGCTGGATGAGCCGACCGCCGGGCTCGACGCACGCTCCGAGCAGGAGATGATCGACCTGCTGGGCGAGCTGGCCGCCGACGGCGCGAGCATCGTGTTCTGCACGCACGACATCGGCTGCGCCGCCGAGTGCTGCGACCTGACGCTGTTCCTCAACCGGCAGGTCGTCACGTACGGACCGCCCGCGACGACGATCACGGAGGAAATGCTCAACCGCACGTTCGAAGGGCATGCGCTGGTGATGGGGGCGGAAGGCAACAGGCTGGCGCTCTCGCCCCACGACCACCACGAGCGCGAAGACCCCCGCCGGGACCGCGAGCACGCCCGCCACAACCACCCCGTGCACGGGCACGAGGGGCGCGGCCGGGGGTAGGGGCAGGCATGGACTGGCTGACCGAGCCCTGGCAGTTCGAGTTCATGCGTCGCGCGCTGCTCGCGGGCGCGCTGGTGGCGATGGCGTCCTCGGTTGTGGGCGCGTTCGTCGTGATCAAGGGGCTGGCGTTCCTGACGGACGCCGTCGCGCACACCTCGCTGGCGGGGGCGGCGATCGCGTTCCTGGCAGGGGGCGGGTCGATCGCCATCAGCCTTGGGGCAGCGGCAGCAGCGGGAGTGACGGCGGTGGGGGTCTCGGCGCTAACGCGCGCACGGCTACGCGAGGACACGGCCATCGGCATCCTCTTCGCGGCACTCTTCGCCTTTGGGGTATTGCTGATCAGCCGGGCGCGAAACTACACCCTCGAGCTGAGCTCGTTCCTGGTGGGGAACATCCTGACGGTGCCCACAGAGGACATCATCGTGATGGTCGTGCTCTCGATCGGGGTCGTTGTGGTGATGGCCATCTTCTACCGGGAGATGCTGTTCGTGGCGTACGACCCCACGATGGCAGCGGCCGCGGGCGTGCGGGTGGCGCTCGTGCAAACAGGCCTGATGGTGCTGGTGGCGCTGGCGGCGGTGGCGGCCTTCCGGCTGGTGGGGGTGGCGCTAGTGATGGCGATGCTCGTGGCCACGGCGGCGACGGCCGCCCTGGTGGTACGCCGGGTGCCGCTGATCATGCTTGTGGGCGCCGTCTTCGGTGTGTTGTCAGTGGTCATCGGGCTGTATGCCTCCTTCCATGCAGACGTGGCCGCCGGCCCGGCGATCGTGGTGACCTCAGCCCTGTTCTTCCTGATCGTGTTCACGCTCTCGCCACGGGGGCTGGCGCCCTCGCTGCGGAGGATCCTGGCAACCTGACCGGGCCGCTCAAGGCCGTGCTAGGCTACCGCGCGCACGAGCGACTCCCGTGCCCGCAAGGAGGCCCCGCATGGCATCGACCGCACCGCTGACCGTCGAGGAACTGCTCGAAGTCGAGGCGATCAAGCGCGTCCGTATCCTCTACTCGCACTACTACGACATGGCCGACATCGACAGCCTGATGGACCTGTTCACGGACGACGCGGTCTGCGAGTTCGGGCCGAACTACGGCGGCGACTGGGTCGGCAAGGAGCGGATCCGCGCCGGCTACGAGGAGTTCAGCGGCGACGCGGGCCAGTTCACCGGCGCCATGCACGCGAACACGAACGAGTGGATCGAGCTCACCGGACCGGACACGGCGAAGGCGCGCTGGTACCTGCTCGACCTCTCCCTGAGCGGCCCCGCGGACCAGAACCCGCTGATGCTGATGGGCATCTACGACGACGTGTACCGCAAGGTGGACGGCGAGTGGAAGATCGCGCGCACGTACATCGATTTCGTCTGGCCGAACCGGCAGTACCGGGGGCCACGGGAGGGCTGACATGTCCGACGCCGACGCCCTGCGCGATCTCCTGGAGCGGGACGCCATCACGCGCCTGATGGCGCGCTACGCCGATCGCATCGACGCGAACGACCCGGTGGGCGCGGCCGCCTGCTTCGCCCCGGACGGCATCGGGGTGTACTGGGGCGACTACCGCGGGCGCGAGGCGATCGCGGAGCGGCTCACGGGCATCCTCGCCGGCTTCCACGCGACCAGCCACCACCTCACGAACGTGCAGATCGAGCTAACGGGCGAGTCGACGGCGCGGGCGCAGTCGTACGTGTACGCGTTCCACCGACTGAAGGGCACGATGGAGCAGATGCACTACTGGGGCCGCTGGGTGGACGAGGTCGAGAAGGTCGACGGCGAGTGGCTGTTCGCGCGGCGGGAGGTAGTGGGCATCGGGAGCTTCACGCCCGGCGTCGAGGCCACACCCGACGACCATCCCGGGCACCCGGGCCGGCTCTAGCTAGCCGTCCCACTCCCCGGCGGGCGCGGCCTCGACGCGGTCGGGGCAGTGCGTCTTGCTGATGGGGCAGTAGCGGCACTCCTGCCAGCTCGGGACGCGCAGGGCGCCCTCCTCGGGGCCGCCGAGGATGTCGAGGAAGTAGGGGAGTTGCTCGAGGATGTCGTCCGCCTGGCGCTGATCGAAGTCCCTGACGGCGCCGTCCTCGTAGACGAGGCGGCCACGGAAGCGGCGCTCGTGGTGCTCGACCAGGTTCGACCGGGGCAGGAGCGCCATCGGGATCAGGACCTGGAACTCGTGCCAGTCGTGGGCCCTGCCCGTCTTCGCGTCGAGGACGATGTTGTCGTGCTCGCCCAGCGCCACGAGGTCGGGCTTCCCGCCGACGACCACGTCGGTCGCAGCCTCGTGGCGGTAGGTGAAGCGGTTCTGGTTCTCGCGCTTCACGCGGTACCCGTCGCCGTTCAGCGCGCGGTGCGTTTCCCGCAGCAGGATCGTGTGGCGGGCGCGGTAGGCGGCCCAGTCGGTCTCGTCGGGGACGCGTTCGTAGTCCTGCCAGTGGGCCTTGAACCAGACGGCCCACTCGCACGTGTTCTGCCCGCTCATCCACTGGGCGAGCCAGGTCAGCCAGACGTAGGGACCGTCTCTGCGCTCGGCCACGGACGGGCGCCTAGGACGCGGCCGCGCTCGGGAGGACGGCGTCCTCGAGCCCGCGGGGCACGCCGGGCACCTCTACCCTCTGGATTTCGCCGAGGATGTGGTCGAAGCGCTCACGCTGCTCGGGGGTCTTGACGGGCATGCCGAAGCCGACGCGGCTGGCGTACTCGCGGTTCTCGCGGATGAAGTTCGGCAGGTTGTCGTAGGTCGAGGTCTGGGCGAACCCGCGGAGGACGTCTTCCGGAATGACCTGCCGCATCTCGTCCCACTTCCCTGCGAGCGAGAGGGAGTGGAGCTGCATGCCGATGTCCTTCCAGCCGTGGATCTCGAAGACATCGTGGTAGCTGCGGGTCGAGCCATAGAAGGAGATAGGCTGGCGCAGCGCCTCGAGGCCCTGCTCGATCTCGGACTCGTTCTCGCCGAAGACGGTGAAGCCGCCGCCCGAAAGCTCGATGTCATCCCATGTGCGGCCGGAGCGGCGCAGGCCGATGGCGATGTTGGGGAGCACGACCTCGCGCATGTACTTGTCGGTCATGAAGCCGTGGGGGTAGACGCCATCGGCGACGTCGCCGGCGGCGCGGGCCATGCCGGCGCCCACGCAGGCGAGCATCACCTTGGGGGCGGGGTACTCGATGGGGCCGGGGTTGAAGTTGGGGTTGATGAGCGTGAACTGGTAATGCTCGGTGACGTGGTCGGGCTTCTCGCCCGTCTGGAAGGTCTTCCAGATGGCCTTGAGCGTGCGGATGTAGTCCTTCATGCGGGGTGCGGGCGGCACCCAGGGCACGCTGAAGCGGCGCTGGTTGTGGCCCTTCACCTGGCTGCCGAGACCGAGCGAGAAGCGGCCCTTGCTCAGGTGCTGAAGGTCCCAGGCCTGCATCGCGAGGATCATGGGGGCGCGGGGGAAGGCGATCGTCACGGAGGTGGCGACCTCGATGCGCTCGGTCGCCCTCAGGGCGAGCGTGGAGGAGAGGATCGAGTCGTGGGCCGTCTCCGCGACGTTCGCGAAGTCGAATCCGAGTTCTTCGGCGCGCACCGCGCCTGCTTCTACGTCCGTGAGCCAGCCGCCACCGAATCCGCTGCCAACCTTCATTGCTTTCGTGTCCTTTCGATCCGCCCCATCGCGGGGCGCCGACCGCGAATTGTACGCAGGACGGGGCTTAGTGGCGGCGGCGACTCTTGCCGCGGGCCCGGGCGCGCTTGCGGCGGGAAGCAGACGCGTCGGGCGCGGGCGACTCCAGGAGTGCGGCGATCTCGGCCAGCTCCTCGGGTGTGTTCGCGTTGCGGAAGCTGCGCAGGTCGGGATCGACGCGCGCGAGGCGGTCCTCCGCGAGAGCGAGGACATCGAGTTCGGCGAAGGTGTCGATGACCCTGGCGCCACCCGCGTCGAGGGCGGCTTCGGCGGCGGCAAGGCAGGGCTCGCGGCGGTACGCGGCGGCGAGCGGCTGCTGGAAGCCGCCCACCTCCGGGAGGACGGCGTCGTGGTCGCCGAGGGCGCTCACGATGCGCTCGACGACGGCGGTGCGGAGGAGGGGGGCGTCGCAGGAGGTGACGAAGCAGACGGGCGAGGCGGCGACGGCGAAGCCGGCCGCGAGGCCGGCGAGCGGCCCGCGCTCGGGCTCGCGGTCCTCGACGACGCGGACGGGGAGGGCGGGGTGCATGGGGGGCAGGGCCTGGCCGGCGGCCGTAACGATCACGATCTCGTCGACGGCGGGCGCGAGGGCGTCCCGCACCCACTGGAGGAGGGGCCGGCCGCGCAGGCTCGCGGAGGCCTTGTCGGAGCCGAAGCGGCGGCTCAGGCCCCCGGCGACGATGATGCCGGTCACGCCCTCGGTCATGCGCTCAGGGTACGCGAGGGCGGCTCGCTATGATGGCGCGATGAGGCTGTTCCGGCGGCGGCCGCTGATCACGGAGGAGAACTACGGGCGGCTGATGACGTCGTTCGGGCGGACGGTGGACGCGGACCCGATGGTGGCGGGGCCGGCGGAGGCGCTGGCGGAGCGGGTCACGGGGGAGCTGGCGGCGGAGGCGGCGGAGGCGGACGAGAAGCTGTACCGGGGGGCGGCGGCGTACCACCTGCGACTGCTCGCGGGCGCCTGGATCCTCGCGAGCGAGGGAGGCGTGCCGGCGGAGACGGCGGAGGTGTTCGAGGAGGCGGTCGCGTGGCGGTTCGGGGAGCGGGCGCTGCCGGAGCGGCTGGGGGAGCTGGCGCGGGGCGAGGCCGAGCGCGACCTGTCGCCGGACGAGGGTGGCGGCTAGCGCTCCCCGTCGAGGGTGGCGAGCCAGGCGCGGCCACGCGGCGAGAGGCGGTAGCCGACCTCAAGGCTCTCGGTCAGCCCGAGCTCCTTGAGCTTGCGCACGTCGCGCTTGAAGGGCTGGGTGTCGCGGCCGAGGGAGGCGGCGAGGTCGGGGGCGCGGACGCCGGGCGAGGTCTCGATGAGGCGCAGGACCGTCTCGGTCCAGGGGCCGTGGCGGCCGGACCGGTCGAAGCGGGCGAGCCGCGCAGCGATGGCCGCGACGGCCTCGGCGTCGAGGGCGTCCTGCTCGCGGAGGGCGGTGCGGGGGTCGGCGCCGGCGAGGTGGAGGGCGACGCGGTAGAGGTCGCCCTCGGGACGGCGGTTCAGCTCGGCGAGGAGCGCGTCGCGGGTGGGGTAGCCGGCGGCGCGGGCGTCGTCGTCGGTTATGTCGCCTTCGGCGATAGCATCGACGCCATCGATGCCGAGCACGCCGATGGCGGTGCGCAGCTCGCCGCCGGCGCGCACGGTGGGGCGCTTCCAGCGGCGGAAGGCGAGCGTGATGCGGCCCTCGGCGATGCCCTCAAGCGTCTCGCGCTTCAGGAGCATCGCCGCTCGACCGTCGCGCTACTTCGAGATGGCGGCGGCCGCGACGCCGCTATCCACACCGGCGAGGAGCGCGTGGATCTGGCGCGCATGGGTCACGATGCGGCCCGCCTCCTCACGCACGGCCTGGCGGCCGTCGCAGAGCGCCTCCTCGGGGTTGCAGTGGATATCGAATTCGAGGCCGTTGGCGCCCGCCGCCACGAAGCCGTAGGAGACGCGCTCAACGAGGGAGCGGTCGCCGGAGCTGTGGGAGGGATCGGCGATGAGGGGCAGGTGCGACTTCTTGCGCACCTGCGGGATCATGGAGATGTCGGCGGCGAAACGCGTCTCGGACTCGAACGAGCGGATACCGCGGTAGCAGAGGATGACGTTCGGGTTGCCGGCGCCGGTGTGGTTCCCGGCCCGGTCGAGGCCGGACATGATGTAGGCGGCGGCGCAGAGCCACTCGTTCAGGTCGTTGCCGAAGCCGTGCTTGAGCACGACCGGCGTGCGGATGCGGGAAAGCTCCTCGAGCAGGGGCGAGTACTGGGCGCTGCGCGCGCCGATCTGGATGATATCGATGCCCGCTTCGAGGAACGCCTCGAGGTGGCGCAGGTCGATGAGCTCGCAGACGACGGGCAGGCCCGTGGCCGCCTTCATGGACTTGACGATGTCGAGGCCGCGCTGGATCTCCAGGCCGCGGTAGTCGTAGGGGCTGGTGCGGGACTTGTCGACGAAGGCGCGCAGGATGTCGACGCCGGCGTCGCGGGACATGACGGCCGACTCCACGGCCTGCTCCTCGGTCTCGATGGCGCAGGGGCCGCCAAAGATGGTCAGGTTGCCGCCGCCGACGAGGGTGCCGCCCACGTCGACGATGGTGTCCTGGTGGTGGAAGTTGCGGCTGGCGTCCTTGTACTTCTCGGTGATGCGGATGACGCGGTCGACGCCGGGGAGTTCGGTGACGCGGCCCTCATCGATGATGCCGGCCATGCCCTTGACGCCGATGACGATGCTTCCGGCGCCGACCATGGTCTGGCACTGGAGACCGTAGTCGCTCACGATTCGGTCGATCACGCGCTCGGTCTGCTCATCCGAGGCGCCTTCGACCATGTGGATGATCATAATTGGAGGCTCTCCATCCATTTTCGAACGCCCATCTTCCTATGCGCGCCGTCAATAGACCAGTCTCGGACGGTTTGAGGCGGCCGAGGGGGCGGTTCAGAAGAGGAGTTGCGTGAGGCGGCGCTGGTATTCGCGCACGAGGGTGCTCTCCAGACCGAGGATGTCGAAGACGGCGAGCACGGCCTTGCGCGCGGCATCGCCGGCGAAGCTCCGGTCGAGGCGGACCGACTCGAGCAGCTCGTCGAGCGCTTCCTCGTAGCGGCCGAAAGCGGCGAGCATGACGCCCCAGCGGTAGCGGGCTCGCGGGTCGTCGGGGTCGAGGCGGGCCTCCTGCTCCAGCTCGGCGGCGTCGTGCTTCCCGGCGAACTCCTCGAGGAAGATGTGGTGCCGCAGGGCCTTGGCGCGACGGTCGTTGCCGGCGCGCTCGATTAACTCCTCGGCCTCTTCGCGATCTCCCCGCTCCAGCAGGATGACGGCGAGACCGGTCAGGGCGTCCGCGTTGTCCTCGTCCTCCTCCAGCATCTCGCGGTAGCGCGCCTCGGCGCCGGCGAGATCGCCCGAGGCGGCGAGGTCCTCGGCCTCGGCGGCGGCCATCTCGGCGGGGGAGGTGACGAGCTGGGCGAAGAAGGCGCGGACGTGCTCCTCGGGGAGGGCGCCCGCGAACTCGCCGGCGACCTCGCCATCGACGAACGCCTTCACGGAGGGAATGGCCTGGATGCCGTGAGCGCTCGACATGAGGGGGTTGCGGTCGGTATCGAGCTTGGCGAGGAGCACGTCCTCCCCGAACTCGGCGGCGACCTGCTCGATGATGGGGCTGAGGACGCGGCAGGGACCGCACCACTCCGCCCAGAAATCGACGACGACGGGGCGGTTCCTGGACTCCTCGATGACAGCCTCGGCGAAGGTCGCGTCGGTCACCTCGAGGACGGGGGAAGGGGCGGTCATGGGGATGCCTCCGGGGACTGGTCGGGGATTGGCGGGAAGGTCTCGGTCAGCTGCCGGCCCAGTTCGTCGGGCGAACCGGCCGGGAGCTGGCAGGCCATGTTCTCGCAGAGCCAGGCCGTCGCGCCATCCGCCGGGGCCTCTCGGCCCTCCAGCAGGGGGAGGCCGTTGGGCGCGGCGGCGGGAGCGATGGCGAGGCCGGGAAGGTAGCGGGCGGCGACGGCGCGCTCGAAGGGCGCCCGCGCCTCGGGCGCGCCGACGATGGCGAGCTCTCGTGGCGGGGCGGCGAGCAGGTCGATGACCTGCAGCGTCGCCCCGAAGCCGGTCGCCGCGTTCAGGATGAGCCCCTGCACGCCGGCGACGACCTCGCGGGCGATGGTCTCGCCGTCGCCGCAGAGGCCGTAGCGCTGCAGCATGAGCGCGAGCCGGGCGGTGGAGGCGCCGGCGCTCGGGGTGGCCTGGTCGAAGCGGGGCTTCTGGCGGAAGAGCAGCTCCTCGGCGCCCTCGGCCGTCTCGAAGAAGGCGCCGTCGCCGTCGTCGTGGAAGCGGGTGACGATCACGTCGAGGAGCTCGTTCGCCCAATCGAGGTGCTCGCGGTCGCCGGTGAGCTGGTAGAGCTCGACGAGGCCGAGCCCGTAGTAGGCGTAGTCCTCGAGCATGCCCTCGATGCGGGCGACGCCGTCCTTCCAGGTATGGAGGAGCACGCCGTTCGACCACATGCGCTCGCGCACGAAGCGGGCGTTGCGCTCGGCGATCTGGCGCAGATGGGCGTCGTCGAAGACGCGGGCGGCCTCGGCGAAGGCGGCGAGCGCGAGGCCGTTCCACGAGGTCAGCACCTTGTCGTCGGTCTCGGGGGGGATGCGCCCGGCGCGCGCCTCGAAGAGCGTCCGGCGCCAGCCCTCGATGCGCTCGGCGGAGGCGGCGCCGGGGGCGGGGTCGGTGCGCCGCGAGAGGACGTTGCGGCCGATCAGCTCGGGGTTGTGGGGGTCGTAGAAATTGCCCTCGGGGGTGACGCCGAAGAGCTGGTCGAAGGCATCGGCGTCGTCACCGAGCAGGCCCTCGATCTGGGCGGTCGTCCAGAGGAAGAACTTGCCCTCGATGCCCTCGCTGTCGGCGTCCTGGGCGCTGTAGAAGCCGCCCTCCTCATGGAGCATCTCGCGTTCGAGATACGTGAGGGCCTCGCGCACGACGCGCTCGTGGGCGGGATCGCCGAAGAGCTGGAAGGCGTGCAGATAGACGCGGGCGAGCGCGGCGTTGTCGTAGAGCATCTTCTCGAAGTGGGGCACGAGCCACTGGACATCGACGCTGTAGCGGGCGAACCCACCCCCGATCTGGTCGTACATGCCGCCGCTGGCCATCCCCCAGAGAGTGCGTTCGAGCATGGCGCGGATGGCGGCGTGCTCGGACTCGCCGGCGCGGGCGGCGCGTCCGAGGAGGAAGTCGAGGTTGGCGGGGGCGGGGAACTTGGGAGCGGTGCCGAATCCGCCCCAGACCTCGTCGGCGGAGCGCAGCATGGCCTGCACGGCGCTTGCGGTGACCGTCGGGTCGAACGCCTCCTGCGGGACGGCGCGCGTGGACGCTTCCGCAAGCTGGTCGCTGATCGACTCGGCGGAGTTGACGATGTCCTCGCGGCGTTCGTCCCAGGTGGCCCTGATGGTCTGGAGGAGGCGCGGGAAGCCGGGTCGTCCGTGGGCGTCGTCGGGCGGGAAGTAGGTGCCGGCGAAGAACGGCTTCTTGTCGGGAGTGAGGAAGACGGTCATGGGCCAGCCGCCCTGCCCGGTGAGCGCCTGGACGGCGGTCATGTAGACGCCGTCGATGTCGGGGCGCTCCTCGCGGTCGACCTTGATGTTGACGAAGTGCTCGTTCATGACGCCCGCGGTCTCGTGCGACTCGAACGACTCGTGAGCCATCACGTGGCACCAGTGGCAGGTGCTGTAGCCCACGGAGAGGAGGACGGGCTTGTCCTCCTCCCGCGCCCTGGCGAACGCTTCGTCGCTCCAGGGGTACCAGTCGACGGGGTTCTCGGCGTGCTGGAGGAGATAGGGGCTGGTTTCATCCGCGAGACGGTTCGGCATCGAGGGTAGTGTACGTGGGCCTCGGCTTTGGCGATTGCCCCGATGGAGCGTCGGCCCCACAGTGGGGCGGTGCTGGAGCGCGAGCTGGAAGTGGCGGTCGAGGCGGCGCGGCGTGCGGGCGCGGAGGTCGCGCGCATGCGGGGGGAGGGGCTTCGCTACGGGCGCAAGGGCGGCTACGAGCTCGTCTCGGAGGCCGACATCCATGCGGCCGAGATCCTGCACGAGATCCTCACCGGCGCCTTCCCCGACGACGGCTGGCTGAGCGAGGAGCACCGCGACACGGCGGAGCGGCTCGACCGGGAGCGGGTGTGGGTGGTCGACCCGATCGACGGGACACGGGAGTACCTGCAGGGGCGCCCCGAGTACGCCATCTCGGTGGGGCTGGTGGTGAAGGGGCGGCCCGCGCTCGGCGTCGTACACAACCCCGCGACGGACGAGATGCACGCGGCCGTCTGCCCCGACCCGGCGCCCGAGGCCGTCCCTCGCGACGGGCGCGAGCAGGGCTACCTCGCGCTCGTGGGCCGGGGAGAGGACATGCTGGGGGAGGTGCCGCCGCTCCCGGGCCAGGCGCGTACGCGGGGGGTCGGGAGCGTGGCCTACCGGCTGGCGCTGGTGGCGGCAGGGGAGGGCGACGTGGTCGTGACGTGGTACGCGCGCCAGGAGTGGGACGTGGCGGCAGGGGCGGCGCTCTGCCTCGCGAAGGGGCTGGCGGTGACGGACGTGAACGGCCAACCGATCGAGTTCAACCAGCCCAGCCCGATCGTGCGGGGGCTGCTGGTGGCGGAAGCGGGGCTGCACGCCCGCATCAGCGAGTACTTCCAGAGGCTCTCGCGGTAGGGAAGCGCGCGACGGGCTAGGATGCGCGCGGAGGCATCGCGATGAGCGTACGCATCGGGCTGGGAGCGGCGCTGCTGCCGGAAACGACGCCCGCATCGTTCTTCCGCTGGGTCGACCTGTGCGAGCAGAGCGAGGTCGACTCGATCTGGTTCAGCGAGCGGCTGGCGGGGCCGCAACGCGCGCTCGAACCGATGACGGCGATGGCGGCCGTCGCGGGGGCGACGAAGCGGATCAAGTTCGGGATGAACGTCGTGCTGCTGCCCCTGCGCGACCCGCTGGTGCTGGCGAACGAGTGCGCGACCATCGACTACCTGAGCGACGGGCGCCTGCTGCCGGCCTTCGGCGTGGGCGCGCTGAACGCGCCCGAGTGGCGCGCGACGGGGCGCGAGCCGCGCGGCCGCGGGGCCATCGCCGACGAGGTCATCGACCTGATGGTGCGGCTGTGGGAGGAGGACGAGGTCACGTTCGAGGGCGAGCACTTCCGGTACGAGGCGGCCTCGATCGCGCCGCGCCCGGTGCAGCAGCCGCTGCCGCTCTGGATCGGCGGGAGCAGCGACGCCGCGATCAAGCGGACGGCGCTGCGGGGGACGGGGTGGCTGGCCGGAATCCAGACGCCGGCGCAGGTGGCGCCGGTGGTGACCAAGATCAAGGCGGCCGTCGCGGAGGCGGGCCGCACCATCGACGAGGACCACTACGGGGCGGGCTTCCCCTTCCGCTTCGGGAGCTGGGACGACGAACCGATCGCGCGCACGGCGAAGGCGTACAGCCGCTTCGCCGCGCTCGACCCGGAGGCGCTGTTCGCCGTCGGCGACGCGGAGGCGATCGCAGCGCGGGCGCGGGAGTACGTCGCGTGCGGAATCAGCAAGTTCGTGCTGCGCCCGCTCGCGGACTCGGACGAGGACGCCTACGCGCAGACGCAGCGGCTGATCGAGGAAGTGCTACCCGCCGTCCACAGCGGCTAGGGGCGGGGCCGGAGGGGGCGGCGGCGCGATCCGGAAGTAGTAGCAATCGTCTTGCTCGCCGCCGTCGGCGATGGCGACATTCGCGCCCAGCACGGCCACGACATCCTCGCGTCCGGCAAGGGCGATGAGGGCGCCACGCTCCCAGGCGGGAATACGCGCGGTCTTGAGGATGCCGCTGACCTTGCGCCGGTAGCCGTGGTACTGCATCCGGTCGCCGGGGGCGAGGGCGCGGAGGCGGAGCGCCCCTTCGATGCGGTCGGCGGGGACGGCGGCGGCGGGCGTGGCCGCGCCGTCCGGGAAGGGGTCGGTCGCGGCCTGGAGGACGCGCTCGCCGGCGCGGGTGATGCCCGGGATGTTGACGAACTGCTCCGGAACCTCCGGAGCCTCTTCCTCTTCCGATTCGCCCGAGAGCCGCGCGAGACCGGCGGAGACCTCGACGGTCAGACCGCCGAAGGCAACCTGTCCGGCGCCCCGCGTCAGCACGTCGTCGAGGTTGCGGAGGCGCGTGCGGTTGGCGTCGACCTCCGCCCTGAGGAAGGTCGCCTCGCGTTCGAGGACGAGCAGGCGGGCCTCGCTGCCGAGCGAGCGGAGCGCGTCGAGGTCGAACACGACGGAGCCGGGGGCTCGGTCGCGGGGCTGGGCGAGGTCGGCGGCTCGCTCGACGGAGCGAAACATCTCGCGGGCGCTCTCGGCCAGGCCGAGGATGGCGGCGTCGACGGAGGGGTTCTCCTCGCGCAACTGGGGCAGCACGGTATGGCGGATGCGGTTGCGGGTGGCGTGCAGCTCCGCGTTGGTCGCGTCCTCGCGATAGTCGATGCCGGCGGCGTTGCAGACGGCGACGGTGTCGGCGCGCGGGAGGGGGAGGAGGGGCCGGATAAGGCGCAGCGAGGGCATCCCGGGGAGGGGGGCGCTCGGCAGCATGCCCCGCATCCCGCGCACGCCGCTGCCGCGCACGATGTGGTGGAGCACGGTCTCGACGTGGTCGTCGGCGGTGTGGCCGGTGGCGACCGCGCCCGCGCCCTGACGCTCGGCGGCGAAGGCGAGGAACTGGTAGCGAAGCTTGCGAGCCGCCTCCTCGATACCCATCCGCATCTCCCCGGCGGCGAGGGGCACGTCGCCCTCGCCCGTCATGCAGGGCACGCCGAGGCGTTCGCAGAGGTCGCTCACGAACTCGCGGTCGCCGGCGGATTCGTGGCGCAGGTGGTGGTCGAAGTGGGCGGCCACGACCTCGAAGCCCTGCGCTTCGCCAAGCTCGCGCAGGAGGAGGAGGGCGGCGACCGAGTCGGCGCCGCCGCTGACGGCCACGACGACCTTCTCGAGGCTGCGGAAGAGGTGCTCGCGCTCGGCGAAGCGGCGGACGCGCTCAAGGGGCGAGGGCGTGTGCTCGGGCACTACCTGGGGAAGAGGCGCTCCCACCACTCGCCGGACAGGTCCTCGTCGGAGGGGGGAGGGGGGCTGAGCACGACGAACGCGGTCTCGCCCGCGCGGATGTAGCCAAGCTCGCGGCGGGCGGCCTGCTCGACGTACGCGTCGGAGACGACGTAGTCGTACACGGCGAGGAGATGGTCGCGCCGGGACTGGAGATTCTCGATCTCGGCGAGGGCCGCCTCGTGGTCCTCGTTCTGCTGGCGCTGGCGGACGGTTCCGGAGGAGGCCGTGTAGGCGAAGTACCCGGCGAGCAGCAGACAAACCAGAAGAAACAGGGTTGTCTTAGTGAACACCGGGATAGGCATGTGACCAAATTAGGGGCACGACCTTCAAGATTCAAGCGCTTGCATTTGGGTCGACGGGAAGGTGGGAGGTGTCGTTCAGGGAGCGCAGGGAGGCCCACTCGCCGCGCAGCGAGAGCGTCGAGACGGACGCGA
This sequence comes from Tepidiformaceae bacterium, assembly GCA_965203115.1. GTDB lineage: Bacteria > Chloroflexota > Dehalococcoidia > Tepidiformales > Tepidiformaceae > UBA2991. The sequence continues at coordinate 2,392,942 of OZ241859.1, forward strand.
GATCGACGCTGAAGGCCCGGAACGCGGCGATTTCGAGGCCCAGCAGGCGGCAGATGAGGAGCCGCACGACGAAGTTGTGGGAGACCGCGACGACCGTGTGCTCGTCGGGCAGCGCGCGCAGTTCGGCGATGAGCGGTTCGAGGCGCGAGGCGACCTGCGCGAGGCTCTCGCCGCCCGGCATGCGGACGTCCGAGGGGTCGGGGGCACGCCACTGTTCGAGGAAGTCCGGGAAGCGCGCGCGCATCTCGGCGAAGGGAAGGCCCTCCGTCTCGCCGACGTCCATCTCGGTCAGCGCCTCGCGGATTCCGAGGGGCGCGCCCGTGCGCTCGGCGAGGCCCCGGGCGATGGAGGCAGCGCGCGTGAGGGGGCTCGTGAGGATGCGATCGGGGGGCTCGCCGGCGAGGCGCTCGACGGCGGCGGCGGTCTGGCGGAGGCCGAGCTCGGTGAGCTGCGCGTCCTCGCGGCCGAGCCCGAGCCCGTCGCGGTTGTGAGCGGTCTCGCCGTGGCGGACGAGGTACAGCCTCACTCGTACTGCCCCTTCTTGCGCCACGCCTCAAGGGCCACCGACGGCTCCTCCAGCACGAGGCGGGTGCGGACGTAGCGCTCGACGGTCGCCGTCGGGAACAGCGCCGCGACAAGCTGCTCGGGGCGCACGGTCAGCTCCTGCCCGCAGCTCAGGCGGGCGTCGAGGGACGCGGCTTCCCCGGCCGCGTCGACGGAGAGCGAGGCGACGCCGGTGCGGAGGTCGTACTCGCGCGCCTTCTTGCCCTCGCGCTCCTGCCGCCAGGGGAACGTCTCGGTGGCGAGGAAGGCGTTGACGGACTCGGTGGCGTGCTCGGGCGTGACGCCCCCCAGGGCGAGGCGGTAGTCGGCCCAGCGCAGGAGGGTGGGAAGGGCGGGCAGCCCGAGGGCGACCTCGGTCGCGTCGCGCAGCTCAAGGTCGGGGGTGGTCTGCCCGGTCAGGTCGGCGGCGAAGCGGTCGAGGGGGACGCGCTCTTCGAGCAGCACCTCCATGATCTCGCCTTCCCCGATGAACCCGAGGGGAAGGGGCGCGGCGAAGGCGATCTTGGGATGCGGCGTGAAGCCCTGCGAGTAGCAGAGCGGCAGGCCGGCGCGGCGGATGGCGCGCTCCCAGTAGCGGAGCACGTCGAGATGGGAGATGTGGCGCACGCGCTCGCCCTTGCGGAAGCGGGCACGGAGGCGCTGGCGGGCCTCGCTCACACGAGCTCACCCTGCTCGACGAGCTGCTCGGCGGCCGTGTGGGGGTCGAGGCCGCGTCCGGCGACCTGGGCGACGAGCTCGCCGAGAGCCTCCTCCGAGGTCTCGCGGCGGATGCGGTCGAGGAGGATGCGCTGGGCGACGGAGAGGACCTGGTGGCGCGCCTCCTGGCGCCGGTGCTTGTCGAGCTCGCCCGAGCTGTCGAGCCAGGCGCGATGCTCGTCGATGGCGTCGACGAGCTCGGGGACGCCCTCGCCGGTAGTGGCGACGGTCGAGAGGATGGGCACCTCCCGCCCCTCGCTCGGGGCGAGGGAGAGGAGGGCGCGGAGCTGGCTCACGAGCACGTCCGCGCCGGGGCGGTCGGCCTTGTTCACGACGAGCACGTCGGCGATCTCGATGATGCCGGCCTTCAGCGCCTGGATGTCGTCGCCGGTGCCGGGGTTGTTGACGAGCACGGTCGAGAGGGCGGTGCCGGCGATCTCGACCTCGTCCTGGCCGGCGCCGACGGTCTCGATGAAGACGTAGGGGAAGCCGAAGGCGTCCATGACCGCGACCACGTCGTCGATGGTGGGAGCGAGGCCGCCGAGGGCGCCGCGGCTGGCCATGCTGCGGACGAAGACGCCGGGGTCGAGGACGAGGTCCTGCATGCGGATGCGGTCGCCGAGGATGGCGCCCTGGGTGAAGGGGCTGGAGGGATCGACGGCGATGATGCCGACCTCGTGGCCGCGCTTGCGCAGCTCGGCGGCGAGGGAGCCGGTGAGGCTGCTCTTGCCGGAGCCCGCGCTGCCTGTGACGCCAATGGTGTGGGCGCGTCCGGAGCGAGGGTAGAGCCGGCGCAGGTATTCGCGCCCCTCGGGCGTGCCGTTCTCGACACGCGTGAGGATGCGGGAGAGGGCGCGGCGCTCGCCCGCGAGGAACCGTTCGACCAGGTCCGTCACTCGGAGGCGGCGTTGTCGTAGACGAACGACACGATGTCCCGGGTGTTGGTGCCGGGGCGGAAGATGGCGCTGAAGCCCATCTCCTCAAGGGCATCCGTGTCTTCCTCGGGGATGATGCCGCCGCAGAAGAGGAGGACATCGTCGAGGCCCCGCGACCTGAGCTCCTCCACGATGCGGGGGAAGAGCTCGAGGTGGGCGCCGGAGAGGATGCTGAGGCCGACGACATCGACGTCTTCCTGGAGCGCCGCCTCGGCGATCATCTGGGGCGTCTGGCGGATGCCGGTGTAGATGACCTCGCAGCCGCCGTCGCGCAGGGCGCGGGCGACGATCTTGGCGCCGCGGTCGTGGCCGTCGAGGCCCGGCTTGGCGATGAGGACGCGGATCTTCTGTCCGGCGGAGGTCTCGGGGGATGCGGTCATGGTGCTGCTCCTCTGTGTCGTGGGGTCAGGATCGCTCGACCAGCTGCAGGTTGACGCCGAAGGACGAGCGGGGCGATACGAAGGCGACGCCGCCGTTGGCGTTGCCGACGCGGGCGCCGCCATCGCGCAGATTGGCGACGGCTGCTTCCGCATCGGGTACGGCGAGCGAGAGGAGGAACGAGCCCTCGCCCCGCTCGGCGGCGAACTTCGCGACCGGCCCCTCCTCGGTGGTGGGCCGGATGAATTCGAGGTGGGCGTTGCCCGCCAGCATGAAGGCGTTCTCGATGCCGAGGGCGTCGTTCTGGCCCCCCATCTCGGGGTCGAGGCTGAAGCCGAAGTGGCGCTCGTAGGTGGCGGCGGCGGTGGGGATGTCCCGCACGACGATGCCGATGTGGTCGATGCGCTCCGCGAGGGCGTCGTCGCCGGGGCCGACGTGGGACTCCTCGACGGGCGTCGCGTACTCGATGAGGACGCCGTGGTTCGATTTCGGGTGGAGGAAGCCGATCATGCCGGCGAGGCCGGCGCGGGGCGCCTCGTCGATGAGCTGCACGCCCGCGTCGGCGGCGGCGCGGAGGTCGGCGCCGCAATCGTCGGACTCGAAGCAGACGTGATGCATCCCTTCGCCCCGGCCCTGGAGGAAGCGGGCGACGCCGGTGTCGTCGCGCGTCGGCTCGAGCAGCTCGATCTCGGCGGTGCCGCAGGGAAGGAGCACGCCGCGCACGCCCTGGTCCTCGATGACGCGGTCGACGCTGACGGGCAGGCCGAGGGCGTCGCGGTAGAAGCCGAGCGCATCGTCGGCGCTGCGGACGACGATGCCTACGTGGTGGACCTTGCTGAGCATGGGGCTCCTTTAGGTGCTAGTTGCTTGCGGCGGGCGCGCCTTCGCGCACGGCGGGCATCCCGGCGAGGTAGGCGGCGATGATGTGCCAGTGCTCGCGGTCGTGCTGCGCGACCACGCGGAGAAGCTGGTTGGGAACGCGCCCCTCCTCGCCGATGGCGGAATCGTCGAACTGCGCGGCGGTGGCGAGCAGGCGCTCGCGGCCGGCCTTGAGCTGCTCGAGGACGCTCCAGAAGGTGAGGCTGCGCTTGCGCTCGACGTGATCCTGGTTCCAGGCGTCGGTTCGCTCCTCGTCGAAGTCGAGGATGGCGGGGCGGCGTCCTTCCTGGATATCAAGCAGGGCGCTCACGACCTCGGCCTCCCAGCTGGCGACGTGCCCGATGATGTCCTTGAGGGACCACTCGTCGATCATGGGGCGCTCGATGTCGCGGATGCGGCAGGTCTCGATGTTGCGCAGGAGCTGGTTGCGCTCCAGCTCCAGTTCGCCGAGCAGGCGGCGGCGGTCGTCCGCGAAGCTGCGGGTGTCGTCCTCGGGCATCAGACGACCACGATCTCGCGGTACTCGCCCCAGGCGCGGCGCAGGGCGTGGCTGATCTCGCCCAGCGTGGCGCGCGCCTCGACGGCGGCGACGATCAGCGGGACGAGGTTCTCGGTCCCGCGGGCGCCCTCCTCGAGGGCGGCGATGGCGGCATCTGCCGCGGCGTTGTCGCGCCCCGCGCGGAGCGCCTGCAGGCGCTCGACCTGGCGCCGGCCGATGGAGGGGTCGACGCGCAGGAGCTCGGGCGGCTCCTCGCCGGTCACGGTGAAGTCGTTGACGCCGACGATGACGCGGTCCTTCTCCTCGATCTCGCGCTGGTAGCGGTACGAGGCCTCCTGGATCTCGCGCTGCTGGAAGCCCTGCTCGAGGGCCGCTGGCGCGCCGCCGAGGTCCTCGATGGTCTTCAGGTAGTCGCGCGCCTCGCCCTCGAGGCGGTCGGTCATGGACTCGATGTACCAGGAGCCGCCGAGCGGGTCGATGACGTCGCCGGCGCCGCTCTCGAAGGCGATGACCTGCTGCGTCCGGAGGGCGATCTGGACCGCGTTCTCGGTGGGCAGGGAGAGCGCTTCGTCCATCGAGTTCGTGTGCAGCGACTGCGTCCCGCCGAGGACGGCGGCGAGGGCCTGGAGCGTGGTGCGCACGATGTTGTTCTCGGGCTGCTGGGCGGTGAGCGTCGCCCCGCCGGTCTGCGTGTGGAAGCGGAGCATCATCGAGCGCGGGTTCTTCGCCTCGAAGCGCTCCTTCATGATGGTCGCCCAGATGCGCCGGGCGGCGCGGAACTTGGCGACCTCCTCCAGCAGGTTGTTGTGGCAGGCGAAGAAGAAGCTGAGGCGACCGGCGAAGGCGTCGACATCGAGGCCGGCGGCGACGGCCGCGTCGACGTAGGCGATGCCGTTCGCGAGGGTAAAGGCGATCTCCTGGGCCGCGGTGCAGCCCGCCTCGCGCATGTGGTAGCCGGAGATGGAGATGGTGTTCCAGCGGGGGACGCTCTCGGAGCAGAACTGGAAGACGTCGGTGATGAGCCGCATGCTCGGGGTGGGCGGATAGATCCACGTCCCGCGGGTGATGTACTCCTTGAGGATGTCGTTCTGGACGGTGCCCCCGAGCTTGTCGAGGGGCACGCCCTGCTCCTTGCCGACGGCGATGTAGAGGCCGAGCAGCACGGCGGCGGTGCCGTTGATGGTCATGGAGGTGGTGACGCGGTCGAGGGGGATGTCCTTGAACAGCGTGCGCATGTCGTCGATGGAGTCGATGGCGACGCCCACCTTGCCGACCTCGCCGAGGGCCATGGGGTCGTCGGAGTCGTAGCCGATCTGGGTGGGCAGGTCGAAGGCGACGGAGAGGCCGGTCTGGCCCTGGTCGAGGAGATAGCGGTAGCGCTCGTTCGACTCCTCGGCGGTGCCGAATCCGGCGTACTGGCGCATCGTCCAGAGGCGCCCGCGATACATCGTCGGCTGGACGCCGCGGGTGAAGGGGTACTCGCCGGGGAAGGCGAGGTCGCCGTTGGCGGCCACGTCCTCGGGCGAGTAGACGGGGTCGAGGACGGTCTCGCCGGTGGTGCGGAACGACTCGGCGCGCTCGGGGTTGCGCTCGACCGCCTTGCGGTAGGTCCCTTCGAGCCACTCCTGCTTCGATTCGCTGGGCATCTCGCTATCCGTCGTCCTTCCGGGCATACGACCGCGAACGGGTGTCGCGACAAAATGCGCGCGAGGCAGTATAGCCCGCGGGGGACTTATGGATGGCGGGGGACGGTCGTAGCGGGCGGGGGGATAGCGTAATTCCGGTTCACGGCTGCTAGAGTCGGTGAGGGGACCATGGCGCGTTCGGCAGTCCCAAAGCTGGTCAGCCTGAAGACGACGGGCGCAGGTGCGCTTGCAGGGGCGGCAGGGTTCGTGGTGGTAGCGGGATTCATCGTCGGGCTGGGGTCACTAGAGACCGCCGGCTCCGGCGTGTTGCTCGGCTGGGTTCCCGTTGTCGGGGGCCTTGCCGTGGCTGCCGGACTGGGCTGGTGCGCGAACAGGATGCTTCCGTCTTCGCGACCATGGTACCTCTTCGCCTGTGGGGCACTGGGGGTCTTCCTGGCCCTTACGTCGCCGCTCCTCGTGTACGCGGTCACGGGCAACTAGCGCTGATCCCCAACCCTCAGCGCACCTGGCGGAAGAAGGCGCGGATGTCGGTGAGGAGGTGGTCGGGCTCCTCGAGGGCGGCGAAGTGGCCGCCTGCCGGCATCTCCGTGCAGTGCACGAGGTTGTAGGCGGCTTCGACCCAGTGGCGGGGCGACTGCAGGATCTCCTTCGGGAAGGCGGCAAACCCGGTCGGCACGGCGATGCGCTCGACGGGCGGGACGCGGCCGCCGACGCCCTCGGCGCGGGCCTCGTAGTAGATGCGGGCGGCCGACGCGATGCTGTTGGGCGCCCAGTAGAACATGATGTTGGTCAGCAGGGTGTCCTTCGAGTAGCGCGACTCCACGTCGCCGTCGCAGTCGCTCCAGGAGCGGAACTTCTCCGTGATCCAGGCGGCGATGCCGGCGGGCGAGTCGGCCTGGGCGATGCCGAGGGACTGGGGCTTGGTGCCCTGGACGTTGCTGTAGCCCGTCTCCCGGGCCTGGAAGACGCGACGCGAGGCGAGCCCGGCCTCGTCCGCTTCCGTGGGCGGGTCGGGGGGACCGGCAAGGGCCATGTTCAGGTGGATGCCGCTCAGGTTGTCCGCGTGGGCCGCGCCCAGGCGCGTGCTGATGATGGCGCCCCAGTCGCCGCCCTGGGCCCCGTAGCGCTCGTAGCCGAGCTCGGCCGTCATGAGGTGGTCGAGGGCGTCCGCGACGCGGGAGGGGCCCCAGCCCCGCTCGCTGGGCTTGCCGCTCCAGCCGAAGCCGGGGATGGAGGGGATGACGACATCGAAGGCGTCGGCGGGGTCGCCGCCGTGGGCGGCAGGGTCGGTGAGGGGGCCGATGAGGTGGAGGAACTCGAACATGGAGCCGGGCCAGCCATGCGTCAGGAGGAGGGGGTGGGGGTCGGGGCCGTTGCCGCGGACGTGCCAGTAGTGGATGTCGACGGCGTCGACCTCGCAGAGGAACTGGGGCCAGGCGTTGAGCGCGACCTCCTGGGCGCGCCAGTCGTACTCGTTGCGCCAGTAGTCGCAGAGCTCGCGCACGTAGGCGACATCGGCGCCGTAGTCCCAGCCGGTATCGGGGATGGCATCGGGCCAGCGCGTGCGGCCGAGGCGCTCGCGGAGGTCGTCGAGGACGGAGTCGGGAACGTCGATGCGGAAGGGTCGTGGCGGCATGGGGGGACTATAGGGAGGGCTGCTGGCCGTCGGCTATTGGCTGTTGGCTACTGGGGGAGGGAGACGAGGGCGCCGGCGACGGTCTCGTAGAGGTCGCGGTCGACGACCTTGGTCGTGGCGGTGAGGTCGGCGAGGGGGGCGAGGCGGATCTGGTTGGCCTGGAGGACCGTGGCCTGGCCCGCGTGGCCGTCGTGGACGGCGTCGATGGCGGCGATGCCGAAGCGGGTGGCGAGGACGCGGTCGAAGGCGGTGGGCGCGCCGCCGCGCTGGACGTGGCCGAGCACGGTGAGGCGCGTCTCGAAGCCGGTGCGCGCCTCGATCTCGTCGGCGACGAAACGGCCGACGCCGCCGAGGCGCACGTGGCCGAAGGCATCGCGCTGGTCCGTCTGGGTGATGACCTCGCCATCGATGGGGCGTGCGCCCTCGGCCACGACGACGATGGAGGCGGAGATGTCGCGGCCGTGGTGGGCGCGGAGGCGCTCGGCCACGGCGGCGATGTCGAACGGCTCCTCGGGGATGAGTATCTCCGTGGCGCCGCCGGCGATTCCGGCGTAGGTCGCGATCCAGCCGGTGTCGCGGCCCATCACCTCGACGACCATGACGCGGTGGTGGGACTCGGCGGTCGTGCGCAGGCGATCGATGGCCTCGGTGGCGGTCTGGACGGCGGTGTGAAAGCCGAAGGTGAGCTCGGTGACGCCGAGGTCGTTGTCGATGGTCTTGGGGACGCCGAGGATCGTGACCCCCTCGGCCGCGAGCCGGCCGGCGACGCTCAGGGTGTCGTCGCCGCCGACGGCGATGAGGGCGTCGATCGCCTCACGCCGGAGGGTGGCGCGGACGGCCTGGGCGCCGCCCTCGGTTGCGCAGGGGTTGGCGCGGGAGGTGCCGAGGATGGTGCCGCCGAGGGGGAGGATGTCGCGGCAGCGCTCGGCGCTGAGCGGCATCAGGTCACCCTCCATGACGCCGGCCCAGCCGTTGCGGAAGCCGACGACCTCGTCGCCGTACCGGCGCTCGCCCTTCGTGACGACGGCGCGAATGACGGCGTTCAGGCCGGGACAGTCGCCCCCGCCGGTCAGGATCCCCACACGCACGTCCGCGTCCTCCCTGCCAGAGGTCTGCAACGAACGTAGCGCGGAACCGTGAACGAGGCGAGAGGGAACGACCCGTTCCGGTTACGAGCGCGAGAAGAACGCCGGCGGAGCGGAGCTAGACGTTCGCCGGCTCCCGCAGGAGCGACTCGGCGGGAATGCCAAAGCGCTCGTGGAGCGCGCGCCATGGGCAGGGTCAACGCCTCATCCCCGGCGAGGATGGCAGCGACCGTGGCTGGATCCCCCAAACCAGGGCAGGTCTCGTTCGCTCAGCATCTGCTGGTCCATATGGAAGCGGATGGCCTCAATCGGATCGGGGTAGCCGAACGGATCGTTCCGCTCCTCATAGTGCTCGACCAGATCGACGAGCACATCCAGTTCCTCGCTCTCGGGAGTGCCCTCGGCAGCGCCCATCAGGGCGTCAATACGCGCAAGGGCGGCCTTGTGATCAGCCTCGGTGTGCACAGGCTTGACGTTGGCCACGGCTACACCTCCCCCGCAGCGCCCTCCGCGAGACGATCCGCACGGGCGTCAGGCGAGGCCCCGGGCCTTGAGCTCCTTGTCGAGGCGGACGGCGTCGGAGCTGAGCATGGGGCCCTTCTGCTCGTCAGGAAGGACGCCGGCGGTGGCCATGCCCATCTTGGCGCCATCGAAGGTGATCCACTTCTCCGGCACAAGCTCCATGACGACGCGCAGCGGCGAGTCGAGCGACTTCTCGAAGGCGGCCGCCTGCTCGGGGTCGGCCCCGGGCCGGAAGGCGAGGGCGTGGTAGAACCAGTCCTTGGTCTCGCGGTCCTCGTACATGACGCAGCGGCACTTGGCCGTGATGGTCTTGCCGGGGCCGAGGTGGGTGCCGGTGCTCGTGAGGACGACGGAGCAACGCGGGTCGCGGCGGAGGGCGGCCATGCGGTGGCGGTGGGCGGCGGCGGTCATCCAGAAGGAGCCCTTGGCCCAGACGACGGCGTGCATGACGCCGACCGGCCAGCCGTCCTTCGTCGACCAGTTGAGGACGGCCTCGCCGACGGTGTTCAGCAGCTCCTCCTTGACGTCGTCATCAAGGGGGTAGATGGAAACGGTTTCGTGATCCTTGGTGGGGTCGGGCGCATAGGCGTCGTCAGCCATGGGGTACCTCCGGTTACTGTGCGCGCACGTTGCCGATCGCGACGCTCCGTGTCAACGGCCTGGGGAGGACTGGCTCCTGGCCCTCGGGGTCGCCCCGAGAATGCGCTTCCGCAGGCGTATGGCGCCCGGCGTGACCTCCACCAGCTCGTCGTCGTTGATGAACTCGATGGATTGCTCCAGGTTCAGGAGCCGCGGCGGAACGAGGCGCAGGGACTCATCGGCGGCGGCCGCGCGCATGTTGGTGAGCTTCTTCTCCCTGGTGACGTTCACGTCCATATCCGATGGGCGGGCGTTCTCGCCGATGACCATCCCCTCGTAGACGGGCGTGCCGGGAGCGATGAATAGCTCGCCGCGCTCCTGCAGGTTGTGGATGGCGTAGGCGGTTGCGGTTCCCGCCCGGTCGGCCACGAGCGCCCCGCTCGGGCGTCCGGCAATGGGCCCGTTCCAGGGCTCCCACCCGGCGAAGAGGTGGTTCATGATGCCGGTGCCGCGGGTGTCGGTGAGGAACTGGGAGCGGAAGCCGATGATCCCCCTCGTCGGGATCAGGAACTCGAGGCGGATGCGCCCGCTGCCATGGTTCACCATCCGCGTCATCCGGGCCCGACGCGCGCTGAGCTTCTCGATGACCGTGCCCTGGTAGTCCTCCGCTACGTCGATGACCAGCTCCTCGAAGGGTTCCTCGACCCGGCCACCGCGCTCGCGGGTGACGATCCGGGGGCGGCCGACCTGCAGCTCGTAGCCTTCGCGCCGCATCATCTCGATGAGAATCGAGAGCTGGAGCTCGCCCCGGCCGATCACCTGCACCTGGTCCGCCGAGTCCGTCTCCCGGACGCGAATGGAGACGTTGCTGACCAGCTCGCGCTCGAGCCGCTCGCGCAGCTTGCGGGAGGTGACGTGCTGACCGTCCTGGCCCGCGAGAGGCGACGTGTTGACGCCGAAGATCATCGAGACCGTCGGTTCATCGACGTGCATGGGAGGGAAGGGCCGGGGGTCGTCGGGCGCGGTGATCGTCTCGCCAATCGTTATGTCGTCGAGGCCGGCAAGGCAGACGATATCGCCGGCGGACGCCTGCTCCACCTCCGCCCGCTCCAGCCCGTCGAAGACGAACAGCTTGGTGACGCGGGTCCGCACGACCGAGCCATCGAGCTTCGACACGGCGATCTCGTCGCCCAGGGCCACGCGGCCGTTGACGACCCGTCCGATCGCGATCCGGCCCAGGTAGTCGCTTGAGTCGAGGTTCGCGACCCGCATCTGCAGGGCGCCTTCGGGATTGCCGCGAGGGGGCGGCAATTCGCCGACGATCGCGTCGAGCAGGGGGCGAAGGTTCAGCCCGGGCTCGTCCGCGTCGAGGCTGGCGACTCCCGCCCTGGCGTTGGCGTACACGACGGGGAAGTCGATCTGCTGCTCGGTCGCCTCAAGGTCGATGAAGAGGTCGTAGATCTCGTCGAGCACCTCTGCGGGCCTGGCGTCCTTGCGGTCGATCTTGTTGATGACGACGATGGCCGGCAGTCCGTGCTCAAGGGCCTTTCCCAGGACGAAGCGGGTCTGCGGGAGGGGGCCCTCGGAGGCGTCGACCAGCAGCAGGACGCCGTCAACCATCGTCAGCGTGCGCTCGACCTCACCGCCGAAATCGGCGTGGCCGGGCGTGTCGACGATGTTGACGATGCAGTCGCCGTGCCGGATGGCCGTGTTCTTGGCCATGATGGTGATGCCGCGCTCGCGCTCCAGATCGATGTTGTCGAGCGCCCGTTCCTCCACGCGCTCGTTCGCCCGGAAGACCCCGCTCTGGTGAAGCATGGCGTCGACGAGGGTCGTCTTGCCGTGATCGACGTGCGCGATGATGGCGATGTTGCGCCGCAGCGCGTTGGCGACGCCGGACTCGATGGTCGCGGTCATGGGGTGTCCAGCTCGGAAGAATCAGTCATGCGTCTCGGTGGGGCGTGCGTTCCGGTGTCTGTCTTACCGGGAGCAGCGAGAGGCCTCGCGTTCATGAACGGGATGCGTCAGCCGGCGCCGCCCAGGGTGATTCTCCCCAACACGAGGGTAATGGGCGACTCGGCCGTCAGCGCGGGATGCCGGGAGCGGGGCTCACTCGGACTCGAAGGCGGGGATGACCTCCCGGGCCCAGGCTTCGAGCGCCTCCCAGTCGAGCGGCGGGCGGATGGCGATGTTGAGGAGGTCGCAGCCGAGGTCCCGGTACTCGGCGACGAGCTCCTTCGCCTCGTCGGGGGTGCCCATGATGAGGCCGCGTTCACGCCAGGTGTCGATGGCGCCGCCGAAGACGGTGCGAGCGTGCTCCTCGGCGCGGGGGCGGGCGGCCTCGTTGGCGGCCAGGTGGAAGCTGAGGTTGACGCTCTTCTCGATCTCGTCGAAGTCGCGCTCCTCGCGGTCGCAGGCCTCGCGCAGGACGCGGGAGAGATGGCGGAACTGCCAGGGGGTCAGGTAGGGGCCGTTCCAGCCGTCGCAGAGGCGGGCGATCATCGGCAGGGTGCGCTTGCGCCCGACGCCGCCGCCCCAGATGCGCAGGCGGTCCTGCAGGGGCTTGGGGTTGCAGCAGGCGTCGGTGAGGGTGAAGTGCTCGCCCTCGAAGTTGACGTGGTCCTCGGTCAGGAGCAGACGGATGACCTGGATGCCCTCCTCGAGGATGTCGAGCCGCTTGCCGAGGGAGGGGAAGGGGATGCCGTAGGCGCGGTACTCGTCCTCGTACCAGCCGGCGCCGATGCCGAGCTCGATGCGCCCGCCGCTGAGGTGGTCCATGGCGGCGAGGGCGTTGGCTAGGACGGCCGGATGGCGGTAGTTCATGCCCAGCACGAGCGAGCCGATGCGGAGGTTCTTCGTCTCGCACGCGAGGGCGGTCATGATCGTCGTGCCCTCCCAGTAGTCGCCGTGGTTCTCGTGGACGAGGGGCGCCTCGTAGAAGTGGTCGGAGGCGTCGATCCAGTCGAAGCCGGCGGTATCGGCCCAGGTCCAGAGGCGGCGAAGCTCCGCCATCTCGATGTTCTGCTGGATCAGGTGGACTCCAAACTTCACTTGTCTTGCTCCTTCGACTGCTGCGCTTCGCTTCGCGCTCACTCGCGGGCTTTCGCCCTGGCCTTGCTCCTTCGACTGCTGCGCTTCGCTCCGCGCTCACTCGCGGGCTGCCGCCCCGTGGCTCGTTCGTCGGCTTGCGCGCACTGGCGCGAGTCTAGCGAGTTCCGTTATGCGGCGAACGGCTACGATGCGCGCGCGGGAGGGCCACATGACCGAGATCACGCACCGGTTCGTGGAGACGAACGGCATTCGCATGCACATCGCCGAGGCGGGGGAGGGGCCGCTGGTGGTGATGTGCCACGGCTTCCCCGAGTCGTGGTACTCGTGGCGCCACCAGATCACAGCGCTGGCGGAGGCGGGGTTCCACGCGGTCGCGCCCGACCAGCGCGGCTACGGCCAGACGGACGCGCCGGAAGCGATCGACGCGTACACGCAGCTCCACCTCATCGGCGACATCGTCGGGCTGCTGGACGCGCTGGGCGAGGAGCAGGCGGTCATCGTGGGACACGACTGGGGCGCGCCCGTGGCGTGGAACACGGCGATCCTGCGTCCCGACCGGATCCGCGGCGTGGCCGGGCTGAGCGTCCCGCCGAACGCGTGGTCGGGGAAGATCCCGCCGACGGAGGGGATGAAACAGCGCTTCGGCGACACCTTCTTCTACCAGCTCTACTTCCAGGAGCCGGGCAAGGCGGAGGCGGAGCTGGAGGCGGACGTGCGCACGACGATGCGGATGCTGCTCTACACGGCCTCGGGGGACTGCCCGCCGAACCCGGCCGCGGCGGCGCTGCCGAAGACGGCAGGCTTCCTCGACGCGATGCAGGACCCCGGCGACGACCTGCCGGACTGGCTGAGCGAGGCCGACCTCGATGTCTTCACGGGCGAGTTCGAGCGGGCGGGCTTCCGCGGCGGTCTGAACTGGTACCGCAACATCGACCGCAACTGGGAGCTGATGGGCGCCTTCAACGGGAAGCTGGTGACGCCGCCCTCGCTGTTCGTGAGCGGCGACCGCGACCTCGTGGTGTCGCTGATGGGACCGAACTGGCGCGAGCAGATGGAGCAGGCGGCTCCCAACCTGCGAGACGCCGTCATGATTCCCGGCGTGGGGCACTGGACGCAGCAGGAAGCGGCCGAGGCCGTGAACGAGGCGATGATCGCGTTCGTGCGGGGCCTGTAGCGGGCCGGCGCTACTCCTCGCGCTGGTGGCCGTTCGAGCGGGGGCAGACGTGCCCCTCGGGGTCGATGGGCGCGCCGCAGAAGGGGCAGGGCGGGCGTCCCGCGGCCACCACCTCGTTGATCTGGAGGCGCAGGCGGCGGGCGGTGTCGAAGTCGAACTCGAGGGAGATGGCCTCGCCCTCGACTTCGGAGGCGCCCTCGGCGGCGACGACGACGATGCGGCGCGTCTCCTCGTTCAACCCCAGTGAGAGGCGTCCGGCGCGGACGTCGAGGTCGAAGTTGGCCTGCAGGGGAAAGACGGGCTCGGGCTCCGGTGGGCCGGTCGGGGTGAGGTCGACCTCGGCGTGCTCAAGGGTGGTCTCGATGGCCTCGCCGATGGCGGTGAGCTGCTCCTTCTCCATCCTGACGAAGGCGTAGGAGCCGCCCTGGCTGATGGCGCGCAGGCGGAAGCGGCGCTGTCCCGGCTGGCCCACGGCCTCGGCGGAAAGGTGCTGGACGGGCCCGAACTCGGTCAGGGGCATGGCCGTCGATCCTACGCAGGGGGCGGGAAACGCGCCTACTGCCTGGGCGGCGGCTCCAGGCCCCTGGCGTTCGCCTGCTCCAGGGCGGAGCGCAGCCCCGAGACAGAACGGAAGACGTGGCCCCGGAACCCGAGCGCCCGGGCCGCGTCGACGTTCAGGGCGGTGTCGTCGACGAAGAAGCACTGCGAAGGGTCCGTGCCGGTCAGGGTGCAGACGTGGCGAAAGACCTCCGGGTCGGGCTTGGCCATGCCGAGGTCGGCGGACACGAGCAGCGCTTCGAAGCGTTCAAGCTCCGGGTGCATCCCGCGCACGACCCGCCAGTAGTCGCGGTCGACGTTGGAGAGCAGCACCAGGCGGTAGTGGCGGGAAAGCGCTTCGACGAGGGCCGCCATGCCGGGGATGGCCTCGTGATACGGCTCCAGCCAGGCCGCCTCGAACCCGGAAGACGACAGCGCCAGCCCGTGGTCATCCACGAGCTCCCGATGGACCTGCGGCAGCGCCGCCTCGCCGGTGATGATGTCGTGGCGGGCGGTGAGCTTGTGGAGCCGCGCGAAGGCGTCGGTCGGGTCGGCGCAGTGGCGGGCGAGCCGCGCGATCACGAGGTCGTCGTCGAAGGAGATGAGGACGCCGAAGAGGTCGAAGACGATGCACTGGATGTCCGTACCGGCGATTCGCATGCTCGCGCGTCCCCGGCCCTACTGCGTGGGGAGGGGCGACTGCCACCAGCCGGGGCGGTGGCTGACCTCGATGCTGACGACCCACTTCACCCAGTTGTAGCCGCGACGGCCGGGGGCCACGAGGCGCACGGGGAAGCCGTGGCCCGTGCTGAGCCGCTCGCCGCCGACCTGCGTGGCGAGCAGGAGCCGCGGGACCGTGCCGAGTCCGAAGCGGCGGCTGAAACCGGTGGCGGAGGTGACGACGACGCTGTGGGCGTCGTCGGTGAGACCGGCGCGTTCGAGGACAGCGGAAAGGGGGACGCCGCTCCAGTCCTGCACGGTGTACCAGCCGCCCGTGCAGTCGAGGGTGGCGCGGCGCGTGCGTTCGGCGAGGGCGGTCAGTTCGTCGTAGTCGAGCGTCAGGGGTTCGCGCACCTCGCCGCTGATTTCGAGGCGCCACTCGTTCTCGCGGATGCGCTGGCGGTTGTCGAAGAGCCAGTTGGTGACGGGGTGGGCGTTGCCGGTGAAGCTGGCCTCCTCGCGGGAGCCGGTGAAGCGCCGGTCGGGGCCGGAGTGGGGCGCGGCGGCGGCCAGCCCCCGGGAGAGCGCGAATCCCGCTCCTCCGACGGCGAAGAGCCGCAGGACGGCGCGGCGGCTCGCGAACGCGGCGGCGGGGCGTCGGGGCCAGCGCAGCACGACGTGGAGGGCGAAGAACGGCACCAGCACGAGGCCGAGGATGGTGTGGAGCACGAGGGGCCGCATCTCGCCGTACCAGGGGACGAGCAGGGTTCCGCGCCCGACGACCAGCCACCAGAGACCGGTCAGCAGGATTCCCAGGAAGAGCACGCCGAGGAGCGCGGGCGCCAGCGACCAGAGACCGGCGCCCCGGCGGGCGAAGGAGCGCACGACGATGCGCCACTTCCAGACGAGCAGGACGACGATCGAGAGGCCTCCCGCGCTGTGCAGCCAGAAGACCCAGCGACCCTCGGGGCTTCCCGCGAGGAAGCTGGCGAGCCCGGAGATCAGCTCCAGCAGGAGCAGGAAGAAGAGGGCGAGATTGGTGGCGCGGGCGTTCATGGAGTCCCCTGCCGCTACGGGGAGGTCTTGTCCAGCGTACACCCGCGCGGGCAGAGAACGAGGCGATATCGCTACACTGCGGGCATGCAGCAGGACGACGTGGCGGCGCTTGTCGCCCAGCGGCGGGAGCGAGCGGCGGAGCGCTGGAACCTCGACCGGGGCGTCGTGCTCGTGCCGGCGGGGCTGATGCTGCCGATCGCGGGCACGGACCAGTTCCACGAGTACCACGCGCACCCGGAGCACCACTACCTCTCGGGAGTGGGGCAGCCGGGCGGGGTGCTCGCGTTCGAGGCGGGCGAGGGCTGGACGCTGTTCGTGCCGCAGCCGGACGCAGACGAGCGCGTCTGGACCGGCGACGGGCCGTCGCCGGCGGCGGTGGAGGAGGCCTCAGGGCTGGAGCGCGTGCGCCCCGCGTCCGAGCTCGGGGGGTGGCTGGAGCGGCGGCGGGGCGAGCCGCTGGCGGTCATCGGGAACGACGACATCATGCTGCGGGCGGCGGAGTACGGGGTTGAGTCGTGGGCCGGCCTGGAGTTCGCGCCGGACGAGGAGGAGAGCGAGCGGCTCCGCACGGTGGTGGCGGAGCTGCGACGCACGAAGGACCCCCGCGAGCTGGCGCTGATGCGGGAGGCGGCGGCGGCGACGCATCGGGGGCACATGGCGGGGCTGGGCAAGGCGCGGGCGGGGATGTCTGAGCGGGCCCTGCAGATCGAGATCGAGGTCGAGTTCTTCCGGGCGGGGGCGGAACGCACCGCCTACGGCTCGATCGTGGGGGGCGGTCCGAACGCCGCGACGCTGCACTCCACGCCGACCGCGCGCGAGTTCGGCAAGGGCGAACTGATCCTGGTGGACGCGGGGGCGGAGGTGGGCGGCTACGCGAGCGACGTGACGCGCACGTATCCGGTCGGCCCGCGTTTCGAGGGCGTGCAGCGCGACCTGTACGCGCTCGTGCTCGGCGTGCAGGAGCGAGCCATCGCGGGGGCGCGCCCGGGGGTCGAGTACAGGGACCTGCACCTGGCGGCGAGCGTCGAGATCGCGCAGGGGCTCGTTGACCTCGAGCTGCTGCGGGGGGACGCGGAGGGATTGGTCGAACGGGACGCGCAGGCGCTCTTCTTCCCGCACGGGCTCGGGCACATGCTGGGGCTGGCGACGCACGACGCCGGCGGCTGCCTCGAGGATCGCCTGCCGAGCGACCGCCCGACGCTGCGCTACCTGCGCGCGGACCTGCCCCTGCAGCCGGGTTATGTCGTGACGATCGAGCCCGGCATCTACTTCATCCGCGCGCTGCTGGAGGACCCCGACCTGCGCGAGCGCTACCGCGACAACGTGGACTGGGAGCGGGTCGACGGGATGCTGGACTTCGGCGGCATCCGCATCGAGGACGACGTGCTGGTGACGGAGGCGTCGGCGGAGGTGCTGTCGGCGGCGACGCCGAAGGCGCTCGATGCGATCGAGGGGCTGCGGGCGGAGGGGCTGCAGGCGTGACCGCTCCCTACGAGCGCATCTCCATCGAGCAGGTCGCGCGCTACCCGCGTCCGGGGATGGGCGGGCCCATGCGCTGGTCGTTCACGCCCGACGGGAGCGGCATCGCTTCCCTCGCCAGCGAGGACGGCGGGCTCGTGCGCAGCCTCTGGCTGTACGACATCGCGACGGGAGAGCGGCGGGCGCTGGCGGGGCCCGCGGGCGGGGGCGGGCCGATCTCGCGGGAGGAGGAGCTGAGGCGCGAACGCGCGCGCCTCCGGGACGTGGGCGTGACCGACTACCGCTTCGCCCCGAAGGCGCCGGAACGCACGATCCTGCTGCCGGGAGGCGAGGGGCCGCGGCTCATCGTGGAGGACAGCGAACCGGTCGCGATCGCGGGGGCGGAGGGGGCGATCACGCCACGGCTGACCGACGACGGCACACGCCTCGCGTTCGTGCGGGAGGGGGATCTGTTCGCGATGCCGTCCGGGGGCGGGGAGGCACGGCGGCTCACGAGCGGCGCGGAGGACGGCTTCACCAACGGCCTCGCGGACTTCATCGCGCAGGAGGAGTTCGGGCAATCCGACGGATTCTGGTGGTCGCCGGACGGCTCGCGCATCGCCTTCGTCGAGGTCGACGCGCGGCACATCCCCGACTACCCGATCGTCCACCAGGGGCAGGACGCGCTCGACACCGAGCACCATCGCTACCCGTTCGCGGGAGCGCCCAATGCGCGCGTGCGGCTGGGCGTGGCGCCGGCGGAGGGCGGGGAGCCGGTCTGGATGGACCTCGGCGAGGAGGACGACATCTACCTGCCGCGCGTCGTCTGGCGGCCGGACGGCGTGCTCGCGGGAATGATGCTGAATCGCGCCCAGACGGAGCTCCGCCTGCACCTCTTCGACCCGGAAACAGGAGCGGTGCTGCGCACGCTCGAGGAGCGCAGCGAGCCGTGGCTGAACCTCGGCGACTTCCGCTTCCTCGAAACGGGCGAACTGCTGTGGTCGAGCGAGCGGAGCGGCTTCCGCCACCTCTACCTGTACGACGCGGACCTGGGCGAGTCGCGCGAGCTGACCTCGGGGGAGTGGGTGGTGACGCGCATCGTGGAGGTGGACGAGGCGGGGCGGACGGTGTTCTTCAGCGGGACGCGGGAGGGGGCGATCGAGCGGCACCTGTACCGGGTGGGGCTGGACGGCGGGGAGGTGGAGCGCCTCACGAGCGAGCCGGGCGTACACGGCTGCGCGGTCGCGCCGGACGGCTCGGCGTTCGTCGACACGTTCTCATCGCGCGAGCGGGCGGCGGTGACGACGCTGCATCGCACGGACGGGGGCGAGGTGATCGCGACGCTGTTCGAGGAGCCGGAGATGACCGCCTCGGGGCAGGGGCTCCGGCCGCCGGAGCTGCGCGTGATGGCGGCAGCCGACGGCACGCCCATGTTCGGGGCGCTCTACCGGCCCGAGGGGGAGGGGCCGCACCCGCTCGTCGTGTCCGTCTACGGCGGCCCGCACGCACAGCGCGTCCTCGACGACTGGGCGCTCACGGTCGACCTGCGCGCGCAGTACCTCGCGCAGGCAGGGTTCGCCGTGCTCGCGGTCGATAACCGCGGGAGCGCCAACCGCGGGCTCGCGTTCGAGGCGCACCTGCACCGGCGCATGGGCACGATCGAGGTCGAGGACCAGGTGGCGGCGGTCGAGCAGGTGGCGGCGGAAGGGCTCGCCGACGGCGAGCGGGTCGGCATCTACGGGTGGAGCTACGGGGGGTACATGACCTGCATGTCGCTCATGCGCGCGCCGGAGGTGTTCCGCGTGGGCGTCGCGGGCGCGCCGGTCGTCGACTGGGACGGGTACGACACCGGCTACACGGAGCGGTACATGTCGACGCCCGAGGACAACCCCGACGGGTACCGCGACGGGGCGGTGACGACGCACGTGGAGGGCCTCTCGGGGAAGCTGCTGCTGGTCCACGGGATGGTCGACGAGAACGTGCACTTCCGGCACACGGCGCGGCTGATCACGGCGCTGACGGCGGCGCAGAAGCCGTACGACATCCAGATCTTCCCGGAGGAGCGCCACATGCCCCGCGACGCGGCCGGGCTGGAGTACATGGAGAGGCGGCTCGTGTCGTACTTCGAGGAGCACCTGCCGGCGTAGCGGGGCGGGGGCGCTCGTCCTATCCTCTGCGGACCTTCGACCCGAGGAGTGAGCGATGCCGTACGCCCGACCGGAGCTGCTCGCCGAGCCGGACTGGCTCGCGGAACACGCGGACGACCCGCAGGTGCGGATCATCGACTGCGCGACGCTGGAGGCGTACCGGCGCGCCCACATCCCGGGGGCGGTTCACCTGCCCGTTCACTACTACATCAAGGAGGAGGGCGAGCGCGAGGGCGGCGCGGGCATGTTCGTGATGCCGCCGGACGACTTTGCCGAACTCATGGGGAAGCTCGGGGTCGACGCGAACACGACGGTCGTGACGTACGACGACAACAACGCGCTCGTGGCGTCGCGCCTCTGGTGGGTGCTGAACTACTACGGTCACACGAAGGCGAAGGTGCTGAACGGGGGCTGGCATCGCTGGCTGACGGAGGAGCGTCAGGTCACGTTCCACGCGACGCGGCCGGAGGCGCGCACGTTCGAGTCGCGCACGGTTCCGGCGCTGCACGCGAGCGCGGAGGATCTGATCGCGGAGCACGACTCGGACTCCTGCACGGTGCTCGACGTTCGCAGCGACGGGGAGTGGGACGGATCGAACTCGCGGGGGAACAAGCGGGTCGGACACGTGCCGGGAGCGAGGCACCTGGAGTGGACGGACCTCGTCGAGCGCTCGGACACGCGCCGCTTCCTGCCGGCGGAGGAGATGCAGCGGCTGCTGGAGGAGGCGGGGGTGGCGCCGGGGGCGCGCACGATCACGTACTGCCAGGGCGGCATCCGCGCGGCCCACTCGGCCTTCGCCCTGACCCTGCTGGGCTACGACGACGTGCGCGTGTACGACGGCTCGATGTACGAGTGGGCGAACCGCGAGGACACGCCACTCGTCACGTAGGAGTGGCGGGATGCGCGGCTAGATCGCGGCCGTCTCGGGCTCTTCCGCCTCGGTGGAGGCGGGCGGCTGCGCGTGCAGGAGCGCTTCGAGGGTGAAGCCGAGATCGCCCGCTTCGCAGAGGTGGCTGCAGTACGTCATCTTGAGGGACGCGCTCGAGGACCGGCGCCAGTCGTAGCGGAGGCCGCAACGGACGCACGTCTTGATGTGCTCCAGGTTCATGCCTTCGCTACCGGGGCCAATCGCACCGCTCATCGCAGCACCTCTCCGGGGCCGGTCGCTCCGACCCGCAGATCCAGCGTAGGCGGCGGTTTCCGAAGGCGCCAGCGAAAATGGGTCCCGTTCGTTACGGGATGTTTTCGATTTTGCGGCTGACGGGTGAACTGGCCCAGCCGCCGAGGACGGCGGAGAACTTCCCGGCCTCGCTGCCGGCCACGACCATGTGGATGAACTCGGGCCCGCGGAACTTCGAGTAGCGCTTGTCGAGCTGCTCCTCAGTGGGGCCGTCGGGGCCGAACTGGGAAGGCTCGATGCCGCTCGCGTCGGGGGTGGCGAGGCGGTCGCGGAGGGGCATGCTCGTGACCTCGAGGATGTAGTCGCGGACCTGCTGCTTGCTCCAGCGGTCGCGCCAGATGGTGTCGGCGTGCTCGGGGCAGACGACGAAGAGGACGTGGCCGGTGGGTGTGCGGGGGTTGCCGACGGCGGCCATCGTGAGGCCGAGGATGCCGGTGAGCGCACGGGCGGTTCGGGCGGTCTGATCGACCATGAGCTGGGGGCCGCTGGTCGCGGGGAAGACGGTGACGACGCTGTCGTCGGGCTCGAAGCCCTTCTCGACGTGCATCGGCTCCCAGGGGCTGCGCTCCTCCCACTCGGCGAAGGAGAGGGTGTACTTCATAGGCGTGCCCAGGGTGGAGCGCTCGGTGCCGCCCGGCTTCGCGCCGCCGACGTTGCGCATCACGAGGCGCACGGCGCGTCCGATGGCGGCGTTGGCGCGGCTCCCCTGGCCGAGCGCGCCGAGGCGCATGTTCATGCCGACGTGGTGGCGGATGGGTCCGTTGACGACGATCGCGGGGGCGGCGCCCATCGTGGTCGCCCAGACGCCGTGCGCGTTGAACTCCTCCGTGACGCAGGCCTCGATGGCGGTGATGACGACGGGCAGATACTCGGGCTTGCAGCCGGCCATGACGGCGTTGATGGCGACCTTCTCGACGGTCGCGGGGGCCAGGTTCGGGGGGACGACGGCGACGACGTCCTGGGCGTCGCGGGTCGTGCCTTCGAGCATGCGCATGACGCGCTCGGCGGTGGGGGGCACGACGGGGAGGCCGTCGGTGAGGCCCTGGTCGAAGAGGAACTCGTGCAGGTCGTCGCCGGCGCCGATGTCGATGCGGCGGGCGCGGAGGGGGCTGCCCTCCGCCTCGGCGGCGAGCCGCTCGGCGATGCCGGGCTCGACCGAGCGCGAGCCGCAGCCGGGCCGGGAGTCCGGGTACTCGTCCCAGCCCGGATCGGGAGCGTCCACGCCGGCGATCCCCGCGAGGTCGCCGAAGAGGTCCTGCCAGTCATCGCGGCCGAAGCCGATGAAACGCTTCCGCTCGGCGCCGTCGGGGCCGGTGACGATGAGGGTGGGAACGGTATCGAGGTCGTAGGCGTAGGAGGTGTGCAGGGCGCTGTCGTCGAGCATGGGGGCGGTGAGGGCGTGGCGCTCGACGAGGACGGCGTTGCCCTCGGCTTCCTGCCCGATGGCGAGCACGTCGACGGCCTCCCCGAAGGCCTCGTGGGCGGCCTGGATGAGGGGCATGGAGAGGCCGCAGGTGGGGCAGTCCTCCTTGACGAAGGCGAGGAGGGAGGGGCGGCCGGAGGGGAAGGCGCGCTCGCGCCCGTCGCCGTCGGTGAGGGTGAAGGCGGGAAGCTCGGACATGGGGACTCCCGTGCTGAGGTCGGGCGCCATTGTAGGGCGGCGGCGGGGCGCGTGACCGCCGCCGCCGCGTTCGCGAGAATAGGGGCCAGCCGGCGACACGGCCGGAGCGAAGGAGGCGCGGATGATCGGGACGCAGGCGTTCGACCGGTTCGTGAGCGAGAACCGCTGGGCCGTCATCACGACGGTGCGAAAGAGCGGGCAGCCGAGCAGCTCGGTGGTGGCGTACGCGCGCGAGGGCGACACGCTGGTCGTGAGCACGACCGCGCCCACGCTGAAGGTGAAGACGCTGGAGAACGACCCGCGCGTGACGATCACGGTGTTCAACGACGCGGCGCCGTTCAACTTCGTGACGGTCGAGGGGCGGTGCGACATCGAGCGCGAGGGCCTGGAGCACGCCACGCACCTCGTGTTCGAGAACATCAAGGGCTCGGGGTTCACCGAGCCGGAGGATCTGCCCGCCTGGCTGGAGCAGCAGCGGCGGGTGATCCTGCGGATCCACCCGGAGCGCGTCTCCGGCGTGATCCGCTAGCGAGCGGCGACAGAGGAGGAAGCGATGCCGATCACGTTGGGAGCGGGCGACACGGCCCCGGACTTCGAGCTGCCGGATCAGGACGGGAAGACGCACCGCCTGCAGGACTACCGCGGCCAGACCGTGGTGCTCTACTTCTACCCGCGGGACAACACGCCCGGCTGCACGAAGCAGGCCTGCGGATTCCGCGACAACCACGAGGACATCGGGGCGGAGGGCGCGGTCGTGCTGGGCGTCTCGACGGACACCGCGGCCTCGCACACCAAGTTCCGGGAGCAGTACGACCTGCCCTTCCCCCTGCTGGTAGACGAGGACGCAAAGGTCTCGACCGAGTACGGCTCGTGGGGCGAGAAGACGCTGTACGGGCGGAAGAGCATCGGCATGACGCGCTCGACGTTCGTGATCGGGCCGGACGGCACGTTCACGAAGGTCTGGAAGCGGGCGAAGGCCGCCGACAACGCCGACGCCGTCCTGAAGCTGCTGCGCGGGGCGTAGGCAGAGGGGATCACGATGACGGATCAGCCCGCCGACGGTGGACGCGAGGGCGTCGAAGGCGTCGCGGGGGGCGACGGGCCGCGGCGGGGGGCGCTGCGGGGCTCGCGAACGTGCGTCATCGCCGACCACCCGCTAGCGGCGGCGGCCGGCCAGCGCGCGCTGCACGACGGCGGCAGCGCCGCTGACGCGGCGGTCGCGATGGCGGCCGTGCTGACGGTCGCGCAGCCGTTCATGAGCCACCTCGGCGGTGACACCTTCGCGACCGTGTACGACGCGGCGACGGGCGCGGTCGAGGCGCTGAACAGCTCGGGTCCCGCTCCGGCAGCCGCGAACGCGGCGGGGTACCGCAAGATGGGCGGCATCCCCGACACGGGCGCGCTGGCGGTCACGGTGCCGGGGTGCGTCGCGGGGTGGGGCGCGCTGCACGAGCGCTACGGCAAGCTGCCGTGGTCGCGGGTTCTGGAGGATGCGGAGCGGGTCGCGCGGGAGGGGTTCCCGGCCTCGCGGGCGCTGGCGCGGGCGGTGCAGGTGGGGCGGGAGCGCGTCTACCCGGCGGGGGCGTTCAAGGCGACGTTCGGGCACGTGGCGGGGGACGGGGGGCAGCACGTCGTCCAGCCTGAGCTGGCGGCCACATTCCGGGCGCTGGCGGAGGGCGGGGCGGACGCGTTCTACGAGGGCGACATCGCCGAGGCCTGCCTGTCGACGCTGAACGGACTCGGGGCCGCGTTCACACCGGATGACTGGCGCGCCCCCGCCGAGTGGGTGAAGCCGCTCTCGGTCGAGTTCGGGGGCCTGCACGTGCACACGCAGCAGCCGCCCTCACGCGGGCTCGTGACGATGCTGGCGCTGAAGCGGCTGGCGCGCTCGGAGGGCGGCATCGGGAGGCAGGTCGAGGCGCTGCGCGAGGCCTTCGCGGCGGTCGACCAGGAGGCGGGTGACCCGGCGGTTACGGGGTTCGACGCGGCCGCGCTGCTGCGCGCGGGGGGCGCGCCGGCGCGGGCGGGAGTCGCCGGCGGCGGCGACGGCGACACGACCGCGCTCCTCGCGATCGACGGGGAGGGGAACGCGGTGTCGCTGATCCAGTCGGTGTTCTCGGCCTGGGGGAGCGGCGTGCTCCCGGCGGGCACGGGGGTCGTGTTCAACAACCGGATGCGCGGCTTCAGCCTCGAGGAGGGGCACCCGAACGAGCTCGCGGGCGGGAAGCGCCCCATGCACACGCTCCACAACTACATCGTCACGTCGATCCCCGACCTGCCGCTGGCAGGCGAGGCGTCCGGGCCGCGGGACGGCGAGCTCGTCGCGGTCGGGGGGACGCCGGGGGCGCACCGCCAGCCGCAGACGAACGTGCAGGTGCTGGACGCCGTCCTGCGCCGGGGCGCCGACGCGCAGGACGCGCTCGATGCGGCCCGCTGGGCGCTCGACACGGACGGGACGCTGTACGCGGAGTCGCGTACGCCGGACAGCCTCGGGGAGGCGCTGCGGGCGGAGGGGCTGGCCTTCGAGCCGCTGGCGGCGTGGGACGGGTGGACGGGCAGGGCGTGCCTCGCCGTCGTCTCGGGGCAGGGCATCGCCGCGGCTCACGACCTGCGCGGCGAGGGGCTCGCCATCGTCGGCTGAGCACAAGGGACCGCCGCCGTAGACTTCCGCGGCGGAGGGTACCCATGGAGGCTCAGCTCGAGCGATTCATTCAGCAAGAGCGGCCGGAAGCGGACTCGGTGCGGGTCGAGAACTTCCAGCTGCTGGCGGGCGGTTACTCGCAGGAGACCTACAGCGCCGACGCCGTCGTCGAGAGCGGCGGGAACGCGGAGACGCTCCCCCTGATCATCCGGCGCGACCCGCCCCCCGACCAGGACATCCTGCCGACGGACCGGCGCCTGGAGTTCCAGATCACCCAGCGGGTGGGGGAGCGGACCGGCATCCCCGTCGCCACGCCCTACTTCCTCGACGAAGAAGGCGCGGCGCTCGACCGGCCCGCGATGGTGATCGAGCGGCTGCGGGGAAGCGCGGACCTGACTCCCCTGTTCGCTCCCGGCAACGAGGACGAGCTGGAGGCCGTGGCGACCGACTTCTGCGAGCGCATCGCGGAGCTCCACGCGACCTCGCTCGATACGCTCGACCCCGAGGGCGACTTCCGGGACGCGCGGGGCGTGGGCATCGATGCGTCGAGCTGGGAGCCGTACATGACCAGCTCGATCGAGTTCTTCATGGAGAGCTACAAGCGGATCGCGTTCGACCCGCTGCCGGTCTTCTACGACATGTACGCGAGCCTGCCGAACCAGCTGCCGAAGCCGGTGCCGCTGGCGATGTGCCACGGCGACTACCAACCCTCCAACTTCCTCTACGAGAACGGGCGCATCACGGGCGTGATCGACTGGGAAGCGGCGCACGTGGGCGACCCGCGCGAGGACATCGGCTGGCTCTACCAGCTCTCGCGCATCACGGGCTTCGACCTGGCCGGCAGCGTGAAGGCAGACGGGGGATTCCTGCAGCATTACTCGAAGCTGAGCGGCATCCCCATCACGGAGGAGGACGTCGGCTTCTTCCAGGTGTTCTCGTCGGCGGCGCTGGCGGCGCCGATCCTGGACGCGGTGCGGCGCGGCCTCGACGGCGAGGCGCAGAACTTCCTGAGCACGTACATGCTGCAGCCCCTGGTCTCGGCGCAGCCCGGCTACTGCATGATCCTCGGCTACCCCGAGGCGGAGGAGTAGGAGCAATGTTCACCAATCCAAGTTCGCCCCGGGTGCTGGAGCTGATCCGCGAGAGCCTCGAACGGGACGTCATGCCCGAGCTGCAGACGAACGCGGCCAGGGTCACGGTGCAGATGATCCAGCAGATGCTGCTCTCGGTTGAGCGGCGGCTGCCGGTGGAGCAGCAGTGGATGGCCGACGAGTGCGGGCGCATGGCGCGCGTCCTGAGCGAGACGGCCTCGGCGGCAGCGGCGCGCGACGGCGAGTCGGCCGACGGCCTGCGCGCCATCGGCGAGCGCGTAGCGGCGGCGCCGGAGTTCCCGGAGGTGCCCCCGTTCGCGGCTATCAACGAGAGCTACGGGGAGCTGAGCGAACTGCTGACCGAGGCGATCGGCCACCTGCACAGGCTCGACGGCGAGGGCTGGGAGGAGGCGCCGGAGCTCATCCGGAAGCTGCGCGCCTACCTGCAACTCCGCATCAACCGCGACATGGCGGGCATCTTCGCGATGGACGCGGGAGGCCTGCTGGGCCGCGGCTAGGCCTTCCCGCGAGCGTGTGCGGCCCAAGGGTGCGACGATCGGGAGCGATCGCCACCTGGAGGCCGCATCATGACCGTCACCCGCCGCGTTACCGTCGAACGCAACCGCCTGCGCTTCGCCGCCGCCCACTTCGCCACGTTCCTGGGGGAGTGCGAGCCCCTGCACGGCCACAACTACGACGTCATGGTCGACGTCGAGGGCGACCTCACGGAGGACTCGTGGGTGTGGGACTTCGGCGACCTGAAGCGGCTCACGAAGGCGATCGCAGACGAGCTCGACCACAAGTTCGTGCTCCAGCTCGAGAGCCGCGTCCTCACGATCGCGGAGAAGGAGCACGACTGGGAGATCTCGTACGAGGATCGGCGGTACGTCTTCCCCAAGTCGGACGTGGCGGCCCTGCCCATCGACAACTCGACGGCGGAACGGCTGGCGGAGTGGTTCGCGCAGCGCCTGCGGTCGGCCCTGACCGAGCACGGGGCGTCCAACATCAAGCGGCTGACGGTCGGCATCGAGGAAATGCCGGGGCAGACCGGTTGGTATACTGCCGAATAGGCTCGCGAGGGACTCCGGGGGGTAGAGGCAAGCTGATGTCGGTGGATTGGGACAAGACGATCAACGAGATCCTGGCGGGCACGCTCGCCTGCCAGGCCTGCGATGCACTCGGCGACGAGATGATCGTGGGCTACACGCGCAACGCGGAAGCGGCGGAGTTCGCGGCGCGCTGCCAGGACTGCACCGACAAGACGGACTGCGACGCGCGCAAGCTGGTCGTGGTCTGCGAACTCTGCGCGAACCGCTACCGCGTGAACGGCCAGCCCATGACGGAAGCGGGCTGGATGGGCGTCCAGCTCGACGAGTGCCGCCGCAACCTTGAGGAGTCGCTGGACTACCTCTCGACCTACTGGAAGGAAGAGGCGGAGATCGAGTTCGCGGACATGTCGCGCAAGCTCGAAGAGGTGGACCCGGACACGTTCCGGGAGGAGGACGGCTGGCGCGCGCGCATGGAAGAGGAGTACCTGCGCATCCACCGCTGGTTCCGCGACCACAACGTGCGCGTCCCCGACCCGGGCTGGCGCAGCCAGTACGTCGAGGACGTGACCGCGCTGGGCTACACCTCGCGCCTGGGCGATTGATCCTCTGGGTCGGCTCGAACTGACTGTAGCCACCGGAACGGCTAGCGCCGCGGTGGGGGGAGCTGCGGGCCCCGGGTCATAGGTGGGGCCTTTGCTATACTCGCGAAGCGCGCGGAAGTAGCTCAGTGGTAGAGCGCCTCCTTGCCAAGGAGGAGGTCGCGAGTTCGACCCTCGTCTTCCGCTCCACGCCTTCCCACGCGGTCGCTCCTTGACCGCGCGCGCGACGCGGGGCTACCGTCAACAACAGCCGAAGTGGCGGAATTGGCAGACGCGACGGTCTCAAACACCGTTGGGCGTTAAGCCCGTGCCGGTTCGAGTCCGGCCTTCGGCACCAGCCTCTGGCAGCCGCGCTCTGCCGAGTGGTGTAACGGTAGCACACGGGCCTTTGGAGCCTTTGGTCGGGGTTCGAATCCCTGCTCGGCAGCCACCTCCGGGGCGGCGTGGGCTGTGCCGCTTACGCCGGCCGCCCGTGACGGGCGGCGCGATGCCCCTGCGCAATCGGCGCCATCGTCGCGGCTCCCTCCAACCGGACGCCTGGGCGGCCTGGCCGACACCTGCTCATCTCGGATAAGCGCCAGAGATTTCCGTTCCAGGGCGTATTGCCAGACGTTGTAGGATTCACCTACAGCGCTGGAGGTGGCTCCTGATGTCCACGTTCGACACGGTTATCAAGGGCGGCACGGTCATCGACGGCCTGCGTACGCCGCGTTTCAAGGCGGACATCGGGATAAAGGACGGACGCGTCGCCGCGATCGGCGCTGTCAACGCGTCGGACGCGGGCAGGGTGCTCGACGCGAGCGGCATGATCGTCGCGCCCGGCTTTGTCGACCTGCACACCCACTACGACTCGCAGGTGTTCTGGGATCCGTGGTGCTCGATCTCGGGGTGGCATGGCGTCACCTCGGTCGTCATCGGGAACTGCGGCTTCGGCTTCGCGCCGGTGAAGCCGAGGGACCAGGACCGCGCCATGCTGACGATGGCGCGCAACGAAGCCGTGCCCCTCGCCACCATGAAGGAGGGGATGCCCTGGGACTGGGAGACCTACCCGGAATTCCTCGAAAGCCTTGAGCGGACACCGAAGGGCGTGAACCTGCTCAGCTACCTGGGCCTGAACCCGCTGCTCGTCTACGTGATGGGCATCGAGGAGAAGGGGCGCGCGGCCACCGACGAGGAGATGGACCGCATGTGCCAGATCCTCGAGGAGGCGATGGAGATCGGGTGCTGCGGCTTCTCCACCCAGCTTTCGGGGGAAGGCAGCGTCCAGCGCGACTACGACGGCACGCCGATGATCACGGACGTGATGCCGCACGACTACGTCATCAAGCTTGCGCGCGTGCTGAAGAAGGTCGGACGGGGATTCATCCAGGGAGCGGGAGTGAGCCGAGAGCTGACGGAGGCGCTCTGCCAGGCGAGCGGCCGCCCCGTCATGAGCGGCCTGGGCGTGACGACTGACCAGCACGGCCAGCCCATGGCCAACTACAAGGAACAGATGCAGTGGCTGGAGGATGCGAACCAGCGCGGCAACCGCGTCTTCGCCCAGCTGATCACGGCCGAGGTCGGGTTCGAGTTCACGCTGGAGGACTGGAACCTCTTCGACTCGAGCCCCCACTGGCGCGACATCACGCTCGGCGACGTGCCCACCCGCATCGCGAAGATGCGCGACCCGGAGCGGCGAGCGGCCCTGCGCGAAGAGTTCGACGCGGGCAAGGGCCCGATCGCGGGTGGCGGCACCGAGGAGCGCGTGGGCGGGGTGAACGTCTGGGGCGTGGCCTCGATGATCGTCGAAGGCGTCGAGAAGGACGAGCTGCGTGACTGCGAGGGGCTGACGATCGCCGAGATCGCGGAACGGACGGGGAAGCACCCGATCGACGCGATGCTCGACCTCGCGGTCGAGGACGAACTCCGGACGACCTTCGTGACGCCGCCCAGAGAGCGCTCCGAGGGGGAGATGGCGGCGATCAGGGAAGTCTGCAACTCCAGCTTCGCGCTGCCCGGCGTCTCCGACGGGGGCGCGCACACGAAGTTCATCACGCTGGGCGCCTACACGACCGAGTACCTGACCAAGCTGGTCCGCGACGCCGGCGTGATGGACCTCGAGCAGGCGCACTGGCGGCTCTCCGCCTATCCGGCGCTGGCGGCGGGCGTGAGGGATCGCGGCTGGATTCGCGAGGGCGCTCCCGCCGACATCATCGTGTACGACTACGAGAACCTCGCGCTGCAGCCGCAGGAAAAGGCGTTCGACTTCCCCGCCAACGAGTGGCGGCGGGTGCGGAAGGCGACGGGCTACCGCTGGACCCTCGTCAACGGCGAAGTGACGTTCGAGGAAGGCGAGTGTACGGGCGCGACACCGGGCAGGGTGTTGCGTCACGGCAGCGCCTGAACCGCAGGAGGATCGTTCGAAGGGATGACCGCCTACATCGTCCGCCGCCTGGTCGCAGTACCGGTTGTGCTGTTCATCCTGTCGATCGCGGTGTTCTTCATGGTGGACGCGATCCCGGGCGACATCGTGGCGGCCAAGCTGGAGAACTCGTACACGCCCGCGCGGGCCGAGGCCCTGCGCGCCCACCTGGGACTGGACCGTCCGGTCATCATCCAGTACCTGGACTGGCTGGGCGGCATCTTCCAGGGCGATTTCGGCAACTCCCTGTGGAACGACCGGCCCATCCGCAGTGAGCTGTGGGACCGGCTGCCGGTCACGCTCGAACTGGGCCTGATGACCCTGCTTATGTCCACTATGTTCGGCGTGGGCGCGGGCATCATCGCGGGGGTGCGCCAGAACAAGTTCGAGGACCACGTCCTGCGCTTCGTGACCACTTTCGGGCTGGCGGTACCCGTGTTCGTCTCGGCGACGCTCGTGGTGGGCTTGCCGCCGGTGTTTACCGACTGGTCGGTCAAGTTCGGGTACGTCGACTTCCTCGAGGACCCGTTCGCCAACCTCGAACAGGTTGCGATTCCGGCAGCGGTGGGGGCGCTGGCCTTCTCCTCCATCCTCCTGCGGCTGACACGCGTGCAGGTGCTGGAAGCGATGCGCCAGGACTACGTGCGCACGGCGCGCGCGAAGGGGCTGCTGGGCTTCACGGTGGTCTGGCGGCACGTCCTCAAGAACGCCATGATCCCGGTCATCACCGTGATCGGCCTCTCGCTCGGGGGAATGATCTCGGGCTCGGTCTTCCTTGAGCAGATCTTCTCACTGCCCGGACTGGGGCGGTACATCGTCAACTCCGTTAACCAGTCCGACTACCCGGCCGTGCAGGCCTTCGTGTTGCTCGCGGGCGTCCTCTTCACGCTTGTGAACCTCTTCATCGACCTCACCTACACCGTGTTCGATCCGAGGATCCGCTACTCATGACGGCGATGACGGCCCCCGAACCCGGCGTCGAAGCCCCCAACGTCCTGCGTGAGCGCTCGATCGCGCTCCTGCGGCGCTTCGTACGGTTCGTACGAACGCAGCCCGTGGGAGCGATCGGGCTTGTGCTCGTGATCTTGATCCTGGTGATCGCGATCTTCGGGGAGTGGATGGTGCGGACCGATCCCAACGCGCTCTCCCCCGCCTTCCAGGAGGGACCGAGCACCGAGCACTGGTTCGGTACGGATAACAACGGGCGGGACTACTACTCGCGCATGATGAGCGGCGGACGGCCGACGATCGCGCTGGCTGTCATCGGGGTCATCTTCGGCTTCATCGGGGGCACGTTCTTCGGCGTCGTCTCGGCCTGGGCGAAGGGCTGGGTGGACCTGCTCTTCCAGCGCATCGTGGACTCGTTCCTGGCGCTGCCCGGCATCATCCTGGCGCTCTTCCTCGTGACCGTGCTGGGGCGGGACACCCTGGACCTGATCATCGTGCTCACCCTGCTCGTGATCCCGCCAACGATCCGGGTGGCGCGGAGCGTGGCCCTCTCCCTCCTGAACGAGCCCTACATCGAGGCCGCCTACGCGATGGGCGCGGGCACACCGCGCGTGCTTGGACGCCACCTGCTGCCCAACCTGTTGCCGCCGGTGGCCGTGCTCATCACGACTTCGATCGGAAGCCTGCTGCTGATCAGCGCGGGCCTGAGCTTCCTCGGCCTGGGCGTGCAGCCGCCGACACCCGAGTGGGGCAACCTGCTGAACGAATCGCGCGGGGAGATCCTCTACGCGCCCCACCTGGCCATCTTCCCCGGCATCGCCATCAGCCTCGCCGTGTTCGGCGTGAACCTGTTCGGCGACGCCATCCGCGACGTCTGGGATCCACGCCTGCGCTCGCTCTAGAAGGGCTTGCATGCGGGCGTAGAATGACGATCTGCAATCAGCGTCCGAAGGAGGACTCGCATGGAAAACTATTGGAACCGGTACTGGCGAAGGAGGGTTTCGAGGCGTGCGGTCCTGGGAGGGGCCGCGGCCGGAGCCGCCGGCCTCGGCGCGCTCGCGATCGCGGGCTGTGGCGACGATGACGACGATGACGACGCCGTAGCGGAACCTGAGCCGGCAGCCACGGAAGCGGCGGCGGCAGCCACGGAGGCGCCAGCGGCCACGGAAGCGGCGGCGGCAGCAGCCGGAGGGCCGGTCCAGGGCGGCGTGTTCAACATCGAGGGCGCCTCGCGCGAGCCGGACGTGTTCGATCCGGCGATCACCATCCTCGGCGGCACGTACTCGCTCGGTCTCGGGTACGTCTACTCCCGCATCATCAAGTACGACGACAAGTTCAACATCCTGCCCGACATCGCCATGCCGCCGGAGCAGCCGGACGAGGTCACGTACATCTTCACCATCCGGGACAACGTGCACTGGCACGACCTGCCGCCGGCGAACGGACGGAAGTTCACCGCCGAGGACGCCTCCTTCGGCGTGCAGCGCATGGCCAAGGACAACCCGGAGTTCGTCTTCGGGTCGAAGCTGGACACCGCGCAGAGCCACGAGGTGATCGACGAGTCGACCTACAAGCTCACGACGAGCGTTCCGCACGCTCCGATGATCACCGTCATCGCGGACGACGCCTACCTGATGGTGAACAAGGAGCAGAACGACGCCGTCGGCGACGAGGGCATCAAGCTCTACGAGAACATGATCGGCACGGGCGCCTTCGTTCGCGGCGAGCTGGAGGTCGGCGTCGGGAGCCATCTCAACCGCAACCCAAACTTCTACGAAGAGGGGCAGCCCTACCTCGACCAGGTGAACTTCGTTCCGATCGCGGACCGCTCGGCGCGCGACGCGGCCTTCCGCAGCCGCCAGATCGACGCCAGCTCGTTCATCACGGGCAACGTGAAGCAGGCAGTGGATGAGCTGCAGGCGGAGTTCGGCGACGCCATCCAGAGCCGCCCGAAGGTGCTCTCCTCCACGTACGACATCGACCTGAACCTGACGCGCGAGCCGTACGGCGACAAGCGCGTACGGCAGGCGATACACCTGGCCGCGGACCGCGACTCGTTCCTGAACGCCTGGGGCAAGGAAGCGGGCCTGATCATGACCGCGGTGCCGCAGGCGGGGTACTTCCCGCTGTACGGGCGCACGCAGCAGGAGATCTACGAGCTTCCCGGCTACCGCCAGCCGAAGGACGAGGACCTCGCGGACGCGAAGAAACTGCTGGAGGCCGCCGGCTTCGGCGACGGGCTGCAGCTGACGACCCTGAAGCAGGGCTACATCGGCAACCACGGCATCGCCTTCAAGGAGAACCTGAAGCAGATCGGCGTGGACCTCGAGCTGAACGAGGTGCCGACCACGGAGTGGATCGTGGCCCGGCAGCAGAAGAACTTCGACATGTGCATCGCCAGCAACAACGGCGCCATCGACCCCGGGCACTACATCGACACGCGTTTCCACTCGGGCGGCTCGTTCAACTTCGCGAGCTACAACAACCCGGACTTCGACGCGCTGGTCGAGAAGCAGCGGGGGCTCGTAGACATCGAGGAGCGGGCGGCCGTCATCCGCGAGGCGGACGACTTCCTGCTCGACGAAGCGCCGCACATCTTCAGCGCCCAGATCGTGTTCCACCCGACGTGGTGGAACTACCTGAAGGATGTCGTGCTGGTGGCGGGGCTCACCTCGTGGTTCCAGCAGCTCTGGATCGACCCGGCGGAGAAGGAGCGCATCGGCTAGAACGCAACTGCGGCAGTTGCCCAACAGCAGCGGCCCGCCGAATGGCGGGCCGCTTGCCTTGTTCAGAAGCCGCTAGCGCTTGAAGACGAGCGGCAGGCGGCGGAAGCCGTAGATGAACGGCGACTCGGTCTGGCGCTGGGCCTTGACTTCGCCGGGCTCGATGCGGTCGTAGCGGTCGAGCAGGGCGTGGAGAAGCTTCTCCGTCTCCAGGCGCGAGAACGGGGCGCCGATGCAGTAGTGCGCACCGCTGCCAAAGCCGAGGTGGTCGCGCAGGTCGCGGTCGAGGTCCATCTCGTCGGGATCGGTCCAGACACGCGGGTCACGGTTCGCCGCGCCGACCCCGAGAGCAATCACTGAGCCCGCCGGGAGACGCGTGCCGCCGATTTCGGTGGGCTCCGTCGTCGTGCGGAAGATGGTCTGGGTTGGGGAGCGCCAGCGGACCATCTCCTCGATGAACGTGGGGATGAGCTCACGATCGTCGCGCAGACGCCCCCAGAGATCGGGCTGGCCGGCGAGCACGTCCAGGGTGTTCGCGATGAGGTTGCTGGTGGTCTCGTTTCCGGCGACCAGCAGGGTGATGCAGAGCCCGATGATCTCCCACTCCTGCAGGCTGGGGCCATGGCGATCGTGGGCGAAGAGCTCGCTGATGAGGTCGTCGCGGGGATCGCGCCGGCGCTCGGCCACAAGGCCTCGCAGGTAGTAGACGATCTCGGTGAACTCGTCCTCGCGCTGCTGCTGCGTCTGACCTCGCTGGGGGCTGCGCATGCGCATGAAGCGGTGGCTGTCCTCGTCGGGGATGCCGAGCAGGTGCGTGATCACGGACACGGGGAGCCCGACGGCGAAGTCGTCCATCGCCTCCACGCCCTCCGGATCGACTGCGTCGAGCAGCTCGTCGACACGCCGTTCGATCCAGGCGTCGAGGTCGTCGTTGAGGCGGCGGGTCATGGGGCGCTGCACGAGGGCACGCCGCTCCGTATGCCGTGGGGGATCGTCGTTGACGAGGATGATGATGCGGCTTGGATCGTCGATGCCGGTCTTGCCGGAGGAGGAGAACACGCGCGGGTTGCGCAGGATGTTCGCGATGTCGGCATGGCGCGTCACGACCCATGCGCCCAGGTCGGGCTCATGGTAGGGCGAACTCCGCCGCAACAGGCGCCGGTGGCCCGGGTACGGGTCGACGGTCGCGTGGGGGGAGAAGGGCCGGAGCGGCATGGCGTTTGCTGAGTCCGAGCGAGTTGCTGGTGGCTAGCCTACAAGGAGAACTGCCGGGCCGCGGAAGCCCCCTGCGAGGGCGCCGGCCGGCCAATCGCAGTCGTCTGCGAGCCGCGCCGCCGCGCCTTTCTCCTCCCGGGCGAGCGCCGACCGGATAGCTCCGCGACGGCATGGGTTTCATCCAACGTTCACCGGCCCGTCACCTTGTCGCAACACCCATCGCCGACCGTGAAGCGTGAGGTGCGGTGTCGATGGCGAACAAGATCGAGACACTGAAGCAGGCGAAGGACGGGCTGGACGTGTACCCCGACCTCCTTCGCTATGCGCGCGAAGGGCACGCCGCCATCGATCCGGACGACTTCGAACGCCTCAAGTGGTACGGGCTCTTCCACCGCAAGGCGAACCCGGGCTACTTCATGCTCCGGCTGCGGATTCCGAACGGCGTGCTCACGAGCGAGCAGGTCGCGGCGATCGGCGAGATCGCGAATCGCTGCGGGCGGGGCCAGGCGGACATCACCACGCGGCAGAACATCCAGCTGCGCTGGATCGAGATCGAGGACGTCCCCTGGATCTTCCAGCGTCTGTCCGCTGCCGGTCTCACCTCGCAGCAGAGCGGCATGGACAACGTTCGCAACGTGGTCGGCTGCCCCATCGCCGGCCTTGATCCGGAGGAACTGATCGACAGCCGCACGCTCGCGGTGCGGCTCCAGCAGGCGATCATCGGGCACAAGGCCTTCAGCAACCTCCCTCGCAAGTTCAACCTGGCCATCACCGGCTGCCGGGACGACTGCATTCACGCCCAGACCCACGACCTCTCCTTCGTTCCCGCCCCGGCCGGGGAGCAGCGGACCGCGGGCTTCAACGTCCTGGTGGGCGGCGCGATGGGTGGCCGCGAGCCCATGTACGCCCGGCCACTGGACGTCTTCGTCGAGCCGGGGGGCGTGGTTCCGCTGGCGACAGCCATCCTCGAGGTCTTTCGCGACCACGGCCCTCGCGAGTCCCGACGGGCCTCGCGGCTCAAGGTGCTCCTGAACGAATGGGGCATCGAGCGTTTTCGGGAGGTGGTCGAGGAACGCTTCGGGCGCCCGCTGGCGCAGGCGGGCGAACCGGCAACCCGGCGGGACGGTGGCGACCACATCGGCGTGACCGCCCAGAGGCAGCCGGGACGACGCGTCGTCGGCTGCCTGGTCCCGGTCGGGAGGATCACCGGGGACCAGCTCATCGAGTTCGGCCGGCTGGCCGGCAAGTACGGCGAGGGCGAACTTCGGCTCACGGTGCAGCAGAACGTGCTCATTCCGCACGTGTGGCAGTCGCGGCTCGGCGCTCTTCTCAAGGAACCACTCCTCGAGACATTCAGCCCCGACCCGTCGCCGTGGATGAGGTCGGTCGTCACCTGCACGGGGACGGAGTACTGCCACTTCAGCCTGATCGACACCAAGGGTGAGGCGCTCAAGCTCGCCCGCGCCCTCGACGCACGCTACGAGATCGATGCGCCCGTACGGCTCCAGATGTCGGGTTGCCCGCACTCGTGCGGCCAGCATCGCGCCGGCGAGATCGGCCTGCTGGGCAGCCGCGTCCGCCGTGGCGAGACGATCGTCGACGCCGCCGACCTCTTCGTGGGCGGGAGCCTCGGGGAGGGTGCCGCGCTCGGCGAGCGGGTCAGCACGGGGGTGCTCGTCGACGACCTGCCCGAAACCGTGGCCGGCGCCCTGCGCTCGATACGCGGCAGCGCGGCGGTGCGCGATCGCGACTCCGCCTCCGAGGCGGCGGGCTAGCCGCCGGTGCCGGGAGAACGCGGCGGCAAGGACTGGCTCCGCTCGATCTGCTGCTACTGCGGGACCGGCTGCGGGATCCTGGCCCAAGCCAGGGATAGGGTGGTCACGAAGGTCAAGGGCGACCCCGACCACCCGGTGAACCGGGGCCGCCTGTGCGCGAAGGGCGCCCTGCTCCCCGCCATCTTCGAGTCAGAGGACCGCCTCCTCAGACCGGCCATGCGGGAGGGGAAGGGGAGCGCCCTGGCGCCGGCTTCCTGGGACGCCGCGATCGATCGCGTCGCCGGCGGCATCCGCTCGGCGGTCGAGCAGCACGGCCCGCACTCGGTCATGTTCTACGGCTCGGGCCAGCTCCACACGGAGGACTACTACCTCTTCGGCAAGCTCGCCAAGGGCTATATCGGGACCAACAACCAGGACACGAACTCGCGCCTGTGCATGGCCAGCACGGTAGCCGCCTACAACCTCGCCTTCGGTACGGACTCGCCGCCCTCCTCATACGCGGACATCGAGCAGGCGAACACGTTCCTCATCCTCGGCGCCAACATCGAGGCCTGCCACCCCATCCTGTTCGATCGCATCAAGGCGCGAAAGCGCCGGGGCGGCGACGACGTCAAGATCATCGTCGTGGACCCGCGCCGGACACGAACGGCCGAGATCGCCGACCTCTACCTGCCGGTCCGGCCGGGCACGGATGTCGCCCTCCTGCAATCCCTGCTCTTCGAAATACGGCTCGCGGGGGGCCTGGACGAGGCGTTCATCGCGGAACGGACGAGCGGCTGGGACGAGTTGGCCGCCTCGCTCGCTGGCTGGTCCGCCGAGCGCGCGGCCGACGTTACCGGGCTCGTCGCGCAGGAGATCGTCGACGCCGCGCGGGTGATCGCTTCGAACGGCCCGGTCCTCACGCTGTGGACAATGGGGGCGAGCCAGAGCACGTCGGGGGTGGACAAGAACCTCGCGCTGATCAACCTCTCGCTGGCGACGGGGAACATCGGCCGCCCGGGCGCGGGCCCCTTCTCGCTGACGGGCCAGCCGAACGCGATGGGCGGGCGGGAGGCGGGCGGTCTGGCCCCCACCCTTCCCGGCCACCGTCTCCTCGCGAACCCAGAGCATCGCGCCGAGGTGGAAGCGGCCTGGGGCATTCCGCCAGGGTCGATCGCCTCTCGTCCCGGCGTAACCGCGTCGGAGATGGTCGAGGCGCTGGAACGCGGTGAACTGAAGGTCGTGTGGGTGGCGGCTACGAACCCCGTCGCCTCGCTGCCGAACAGCGAACGCGTGCGCGCGGCCTTCGCGAAGGCCGAGATGGTGGTCGTGCAGGACGCCTACTACCCCACGGAGACGGGCGAGTTGGCCGACGTCCTCCTGCCCGCGGCGCAGTGGTCGGAGCGTACCGGCGCCATGACCAACAGCGAGCGCCGCATCTGCCTCCTCGAACAGATCGGCGACGCGCCGGGGGAGGCGCTTCCGGACTGGCAGATCATCAGCCGTGTCGCCGCCGCTCTGGGATACGAAGAGGCGTTCTCGTACGGCGATGTCGAGGAGATCTTCGCCGAGTACCGGGAGTTCACGCGGGGACGGGACCTCGACATCACGGGTGTCAGCTATGAGCTGCTGCGAGCCTCGCCGGGCGGGGTGCAGTGGCCCCTTCCCGAGGGCGGCCGCGAGCACCCGCGGCTCTTCGGGGACACGCCCTTCGCCACGCCCGACGGTCGTGCGCGCTTCCACGTTCCCGCCTACCGGGAGCCGGACGATGCCCTGACCGAACGCTATCCGCTCTCGCTCGTGACCGGACGGGTGAAAGACCAGTGGCACACCATGACCCGCACGGGGAACGTGCCCAAGCTCAACAAGAGCGAGGTCGAGCCCGTCGTCGAGATCCATCCCGCGGACGCCCGTCCCCTGGGCATCCGCAACGGCCGGCCCCTGCGCGTCAGCTCTCGGCGAGGCAGCTTCCAGGCCCGTGCGCGGGTCGACCGGGCGGTGAGGCCGGGCACGGTCTGGGCGCCGTTCCACTGGGGCGCCCTGCGTCACGTCGGAGGGCCTGTAAACGCGGTCACCAGCGAGGCGCTCGACCCGCGCTCGAAGCAGCCGGAGTTGAAGTTCGCCGCCGTACGGGTGGAACCGCTGTAGCCATCGCGTCCCCTCCGGGAAAGAGCGCCTGCCGGTGCTGCGTGGGGCGAGGCCCGGCCCGGCATCGGCCGCGAGCAGCGCGAAACATGGCAGCCATGAAACGCACCTGAAGCACGGTGTTCTCGCGGAGTTCACCTGGTTGCAAACAGCCTTAAACGCGGGGCTCCTACCGTTTTCCCAGGACCGAGACCGGCTTCAGTTGGAGGTATCCGTTGGACACAGCCCAAATCCGGAACAAGGCGTCGCGGATCGACTTGTTCAGCCTGAAGAGCATGCAGATGCGCACGTTCCACATGACGTGGGCGGCCTTCTTTCTTGCCTTCTTCGGCTGGTTCGGCATTGCGCCGCTCATGGCGATCGTGCGCGAGGACCTCGACCTCTCCAGGGCCGAGGTGGGCAACACGATCATCGCGTCCGTCGCGATCACGATCATCGCCCGGCTTGTCATCGGCTACCTGAGCGACCGCTACGGGCCGCGACGCACCTACACGGGGCTCTTGATTCTCGGCTCCCTCCCGGTGATGGGTATCGGGCTCGCGCAGAGCTACGAGACCTTCCTGCTGTTCCGCCTGGGCATCGGCGTGATTGGCGCTTCGTTCGTCATCACGCAGTACCACACCTCCGTCATGTTCGGCCCCAACGTCGTCGGTACGGCGAACGCCACCACGGCCGGCTGGGGGAACCTCGGCGGGGGCGTCACCCAGATGGTGATGCCCCTCGTGCTCACGGTGGTCATTGCCCTCGGCGTGGGGGAAGCGCTGGGCTGGCGGGTGGCGATGGTCGTGCCCGGCATCGCGCTCTTCCTGACCGGCATTGCCTACTACCGCGTCACCCGGGACGCCCCCGACGGCGACTTCCGCGACCTGCGCGCCAGGGGGATGCTGCCGCAGTCGGATGAATCGAAGGGGGCGTTCTGGTCGGCGGCGCGAGACCACCGCGTGTGGGCGCTGTTCCTGATCTACGGCGCCTGCTTCGGCATCGAGCTCACGATCAACAACGTGGCCGCCCTCTACTTCCACGACCGTTTCGGCATGGGGGTGGGACTGGCGGGGGTGATCGCGGGGCTCTTCGGGCTCATGAACATCTTCGCCCGGACGACGGGGGGCTTCTTCGGCGACCGCGCCGGTATCCGCTTCGGCCTGCGGGGCCGGGTGCTGTTCCTCGGCGGGGTCCTGTTGATGGAGGGCATCGCCCTTATCTTCTTTTCCCGCATGGACGCGCTGCTGCTGGCGATCCCCGCCATGCTCGTCTTCAGCGTCTTCGTGCAGATGTCGGAGGGGGCGACCTTTTCGGTCGTGCCGTTCATCAATCGCAAGGCGCTCGGAACGGTTGCCGGCATCGTGGGCGCCGGGGGCAACGCGGGCGCGGTGGCGGCGGGCTTCCTCTTCCGCATGGAGAGCCTCGCGTTCCAGGACGCCTTCCTCTACATGGGCGTGGCGGTCGTGGCGGCGGCGAGCCTGGTCCTGGTCGTGCGGTTCACCCCGAGGGTCGAGGCGATGGAACGGCGGCGGCTGCGCGAGGTGCTCGCGGGCCGAACTCCGGGCAAGGGACCGCTCCCCGAGCCGGCTCTGGAAGGAAGTGCCGGCGGCAAGTAGGGAGGCTCCCGTCGCTGGTGGTCAGCCAACCACCAGCGGACGGGGCCTACCGCGACCTGCCGGGGGCGTTGCGCGCTCGCCGCGAGCGGCATCAGCCGGATCGCCCTCTACCGGGACGACAGCCGTGAGATCAGTGGTTGCCGCAGCCCCAGGACCGACCATCCGCTATGCTGGTCAGCCCGTGGGCGGTTAGCTCAGATGGTTAGAGCGCTGCGTTGACATCGCAGAGGTCACTGGTTCGAATCCAGTATCGCCCACCAGCACGTACCGTACTCATAACTCGGTCCGACAGAGCGACGTCCGCGGCGTCCCCGCCCCAGATGGGGCTGTCGGGCGGGGTCGGGATCGTGTAGTGGATCGTGGCCTGCCCGGGCCGCACCAGGATCGCCTTCACGAAGGACCGCACGAACGCCCGCGTCTCCGTGATCTCGCTGGTCCGCAGGAACTCGCTCATCTCCTCGGCGAAGGCCGCGACGGTCTCGGCGCTGTCCAGCAGCACCCGCCGCTCGGCCAGCATGGTGCGCGCCTCGTCGGCGGCGACCTCGAGGAGCTGCTGACGCTCGCGGTGCTCCTTGATGCGCTCGGAGGCGTCGGCCATCTCGAGGTCGGTGTTCTCGACGACCTGCCAGACGCGGCTCATCCGCCGGCGCACGTCCTCCAGCTCGGCCTCGATGCTCTCCAGCTTCTGGCGCTGCTCATGGGCCACGCCGTCCATCTCCTCGTCGAGCATGCGCACGAGGTCGCGGATGTTGGACTCGGTGAGGACGTGGTCGCGGAGCTGGCCGATGATCGTCTCCTCGAAGCGCTTCGCGTTGAGCCTCGGGGCGGCGCAGGCCTCCTTGCCGCGCTTCATCAGCGACTGGCAGACGTAGTAGGTGTACTTCCCGCTCTTCGCCTCGGCGGCCGTGAGCGCCTGCCCGCAGCTCTCGCATTTCACCAGGCCGCTCAGCAGGTAGGGGCTGGAGGCGCGGCGCGGGTGGAGCACCTTCGGGGCGCGCTCCTTGAGCAGCGCCTGCACGCGCTCGAACTCCTTCTGGCTCACGATCGCGGGCACGGCGCCCTCGACGCGCACGGGAGGGGCCTTGCTCTTCGTCCGCTTGCCCCAGACGAGCGTGCCGGCGTAGGCCTCGTTCGTGAGCATCCCGTGCACGGTGTTCTTCAGCCAGCGCCCGCCGTTGCGGGTGGGGATGCCCTCGTCGTTGAGGGTGCGCACGATGTCGAGCATGCTCTTGCCCGCGATCGTCATCTCGAAGATGCGCCGAATGACCGCGTCGGCGGGCGGGTCGAGCTCCAGCTTCGGGCGCTCCTTGGCCCCGTCCTGCACCCGCACCTTCTTGTAGCCGTAGGGGGCGTGGGTCGAGACCCAGAAGCCGCGCGAGGCGGCTTCGCGCATCCCGCGCGTGACCTCTTCTGCCAGGTTCGCCGAGTAGAACTCGTCGACGCTCTCGATGATCGCCTCCATGAGCTTGCCGGTGGGGGAGTCGTCGGCGTGCTCCGTGATGGAGACGACGCGGACGCCGCGACGGCGCAGCATCGACTTGAAGGCGACGGCGTGCTCGCGCTTCCGCGTGAAGCGGCTGAACTTCCAGACGAGGATCTGTTCGAAGGGCGCGTCGGCGGCGGTGGCGGCGTCGAGCATCTTCCTGAACTCGGGCCGGTCGGCGACGCGCCCGCTCTCCGCCTCGTCGACGTACTCGCGGGTGACGACGTAGTTGTTCTTCTCGGCGAAGTCGCGCAGCGCCCGGAGCTGGGCGGCGACGGAGAGGTCGACGTCCTGGCGGTCGCTGGAGACGCGCGCGTAGAGGGCGGCGGGGGTGGGCTCTGTGTGGTCGTTCATCGTGTCCTGTTTCTCCTCATATGCGTGCTCACTTTAGCGTGATCTTCGGCCACTTGATCGACTCCTGCTACACCGCAGCTACACCGGATCAAGTGATTGCCCGAAAAGGGCTGGAAAACCCCCTGTAGAGCGTTGTCCGGCGTGTTCGGCGCTGCTAGCCTCGCTCCGACTCGAACGTACGTTCCAATGGAAGTGTAGCCGCCGCGATGACAGGCGACCACCCCCAGGGCCGGAGCGAGTGCAGGCAGTGAGACAGAGCCGTGAGTACCGAGCGACAGCTGAGCGACGAACAGGAGGCGCTGCGCCTCGAGGGCCTGCGGAGGCTGGCGCGCATCATCGCCCGCCACGCCCTCGCCCATCCCGACCGCTACGA
Source organism: Tepidiformaceae bacterium (assembly GCA_965203115.1). Classification (GTDB taxonomy): domain Bacteria; phylum Chloroflexota; class Dehalococcoidia; order Tepidiformales; family Tepidiformaceae; genus UBA2991. The sequence continues at coordinate 2,435,619 of OZ241859.1, forward strand.
GGCCGCGGAGCGCGAGGCGCGGAAGGCGCCGGCGAGCGACGGTCGGGACCGCAAGGACGGCGCGGCATGAAGCGGGCGCTGCGGGCGAGGCTCAGGCCGGAGGTGATCTGGGAGTACCTCACCCGCCACAACCTGAGCCAGAACGCGTTCGCGCGGCGGCTCGACATCGACCCGGGCTACTTCTCGCAGATGATGAACGGCAGGCGCTTCCCGTCGCCGGAGATGCGGGCGCGCCTGATGGTGGCGCTCGGCATCAGCGACTTCGACGACCTCTTCGTGATGGAGGCCGTGGCATGATCCGCAGCGTGCCGCCCTCGGATCTGCTGCTCGACGAGCCGTTCCTGCCCGAGGACTTCCCGCAGCGGCTGGAGCGCTTCAAGGAGGCGCTGGGCGTCTCGTGGGACGTGCTGGCGGCGTGCATCGGCGCCGACCCCCGGCAGTTGCAGCGCTGGCGCGACGGCACGAAGCCCTGCGGGGACTCGACCTACGCGCTCTTCGAGCTGGCCGACCGCAGTCCCGGCGGCGTGCGGCTGCTGCTGGACGGCTTCGTCGAGCACGCCGCGCCCTCCATCTGGCTTCCGACCGGACCGGTGGCGGGCGGCCGGGACGCTCCAGGACATCGATCAACCGCAGTCACACCGAGGAGGTGATGCACATGGAACCGGCGAGTGAACGCACGATCAGGTTGGGGGGCCGGGACATCCCGATCCTCACGCAGGACGAGGTCCGCAGGCGCTACCTCGACGACCTGCCCGAGCGGCTGGAGCGCTTCATCGAGGCGGCCGGGTGGTCGTGGCGGGAGCTCGCGGCGCAGCTGGGCGTGAGCGAGCGGCGCGTCGCGGGCTGGCGCAAGGGACGCACGCCGAAGGGCGGCGCGATGCACGGACTGATCGTCCTGGCGGCGCGCACGCCGGGCGGGATGGAGGCGCTCTATCCCGAGCTGGCCGACGGCTTCGCGGCGGCGGCCGAGGAGGCGCACGAGCAATGGGAGTGAAGCGACAGGTCGCGCGCCCCCTCGGGCACGGGTTCCCGCCGGACTTTCCCGAGCGCCTGGAGCGCTTCCAGGAGGCGTCCGGGTTGAGCTGGCGGGCGCTGGCGCGGCTGCTCGGGGTCACGACCTACCGGCTCTCGCTGTGGCGACGCGGGACGGTTCCCAGCGGGGAACACCTCTTCCTGCTGCTGACGCTGGCGGCGGTGCTGGGGCTCCGCGACGGCGTCCTGATGCAACCGGAGCGCGACATGCCCCGCGCCGGCGCCCCCCGCGACGACTGACGCCCCGCCGACCGTCTCTTCCCCTACCGGAGCCTCCGCTATTCCCCGAGGAGCGAACGCGATGAACACCAAACAGATCGATCCCGACGGTGGCCTCGCCGCCCGCATCCGCGAGGAGCGCCGGGGCGCGGGCCTCAGCCAGGCTGCGCTGGCCGCACTCGTCGGCGTAACCCGCAAGACCGTCTGGAGATGGGAGGCGGGCCGGACGAGGCCCGCCCCCAGGCACCGCCGGGGCATCGCCCTGCACTGCGGGGCGCCAGCGCTTGCACCGGCGGGACGCGAGTCCCCGGGGCGGGGACAGGGCTCGCCCGTCGTGGTGCCGCTGGAAGAGCGGATGCGCGCGGTGCTCGGGGTGATCGCCCGCTACGCGGCCCGGGAGGGCTACCCGCCGAGCATGCAGGAGATCATGGACGAGACCGGGTTCAGCTCGAAGTCGGTGGTGGGCTACTCGCTCGACGCGTGCGAGCAGGCGGGCCTGATCGTTCGCGCGCGGGGCCTCGCGCGCGCGGTCAGGCTGACGGATGCCGGACGCGCGTTCGCCGAAGCGCCCTCGGAGACCGGCAGCCTGCCGGTGCGCCGCGAGGAGGTCGCCCCGGTCGCTCCCGGCACCGCGGCAGCGCCGGCCGCCACGCCCGCCGCCCCGCCTCCGCTCGTGCTTCAGCTACGGGAGGACCGCACGCACGCCCCGGAGCGAGCGCGATGACCGCCCCGCAGACCGATCGCGAAGACGGCGTCGCCGCGCGCGTCCGCGAGGCGCGCCGGGGCGCGGGCCTCAGCCAGGCCGCGCTGGCCGCGCTCGTCGGTGTGACGGACAAGACCATCCGGGGCTGGGAGGCGGGCCGGACGACGCCCGGCCGGGAGCACCTTGCCGCCATCGCCTTCCACTGCCGGACGGCCGGCGCGGCCTCCGGGGAACGGAGCCTGCCCGTGACGCTGCCGCGGGAAGAGCGGATGCGCGCCGTGGTCGGGGTGATCGCCCGCCACGCGGCGGAGCACGGCTACCCGCCGAGCATGCAGGAGCTGATGGATGAGACGGGGTTCAGTTCGCTCTCGGTGGTGCACTACTCGCTGGAGTGGTGCGAGGACGCGGGGCTGATCGTTCGCGCGCGAGGGATCGCGCGCGGGATCAGGCTGACGGAGGAGGGGCGCGCGTTCGCCGCAGCGCCCACGGAGAGCGGCGAGCCGCCGGGGCCGGAGTCAGTTTCCTACTGATCACGCTCGGATGGGCGATCGGCGATCTCCCGCAGCACTATCAGCATCTGCTCGTGCTCCGATGGCGCCGGGTCAGCTTTGGCTAGCGCCCTCACGCAAGCGAGACCGATGCCAATCACGACCACAAAGAAGGCGACGGCGATCAGGCCCTCAACCACGGGTGGCCACTTCAGCCAGTTCGTGAAGACGACGATGCCCCAGTGCCCCGACACCCCCAAGACGAAGGTGGTCATCAGTGCGTAGAGACGACTGATGAACTCGCGGTATTCCGGCTCAAGTAGGCGACGAAGCGTGTACATGTAGGCAACTCCGGTCGTCGCACGTGGCATCCCCCACGTGCTCTCGTTCGATTCTGCCACGCTGAGAACGGCACCCGGCACTCAGGACGCCGCCTGCCGGGGAATCAGCGCGCGCCCGGCGGGCGCGCGCCAGGCGTCTCCGAGAGGCCCCTCCGCGTCGAGGAGCGCCTCGTGGGAGACCCCTAGCGGCAGCTGGACCCGGACGCGGTCCATCTCGCGCCGCGCGACGCGCAGGAAGTGGCCGGCGGCGATCCCGTCGCGGAGGACGACGAGCACGGCGGGCCGGACGCCGTGGTCGTCGGTGGGGCGGTGCGAGGCGTAGTAGCGCAGGTAGGGCGCGAGACGCGCGGCCATCGTCGAGGGCCTGACGGCGCGGCGCTCCCACTCCAGGAAGAAGGCCCACGGCCTCGCGTCGCCGCGCAGGACGCCGAAGGCGTCGGGGTGGACGGAGCGCGCCCGCCCGCCGTGGCGGAAGTAGCGAGAGGCGCGCCGGGGCGGGTCAAGCTGCGCGACCTCCCGGCCCGCCGCGCGCGCCTGCTCGGCGAGCACGGCCACGAAGCGGTGCACGGCGGCGGTGTGCTCCAGGTGCCGCAGCAACTGGCGGCTGTTGCGGCCGCGCACGTCGCGCCACGTTCCCGCGACGCCCGTGTCGAGCGGCGCGGGGCTCCAGCGGTTGCGGGCGAGCCCGACGGCGGTGCGGTCGCGGCGCGCGAGCACGGCCAGCCCCCGGTCGGTGGCGGCGAGCCGCCCGTCCGCGGCGGGGACGCGGGCGACGAGGCCGAGCGCCTCGAGGGAGACGACGAGCCGCGACAGCCGCGCGCGCGAGAGGCCGAGCAGCGCGGCCAGATCGCCTGGGGCGATCCAGGGCCAGTCCGCGACCAGGTCGAGGACGCGCTTCTCGGCGGGGCCGAGGCGGGCGGGAAGCAGCCAGCCGGGCGTTGTGCCGGGAGCGTCGAGGTCCGGGGGGAGCGTCGCCCGGGCCGGTTCGCGCTCGGCGGGGAGGCCCGCCCCGCGCGCGGCGTAGTCGATCGCGTCGCGCAGGCCGAGTGCTCCCCGGACCGAGGGGGGACGCCAGGCGGGATGGGTGGGGCTCGTCCCGACCGCCTCGTGCTCCAGGGCGAGCAGGACCGGGAAGGGCGCCGTGGCGAGCAGGCGGCGGGCGTGGCGCAGCCGCGTCTCGTCGGGAGCGAGCAGGAGCACGCCTCCGGGGGCCGGTCCCTCGCGTAGCCGCCAGAGCCGCTTGGCGAAGCCCGTGCGGTCGGCGGTCGCGCCCTGGCGCACGACGGCGAGGACGGCCCCTCCGGGGAGGACGATCGAGGCGTCCATCGGGCGGGCGCGGTACCAGCGGAAGCCGATCGCCCCGCGCAGGGCGGCGATCGAGGCGGCGAGGCGGTAGATCACGGCGACCGCGTCGAGGCGCTCCAGCAGGATGCGGAGCCACTGCGCGGAGACGGGGCGCGCGCGCAGCAACGCCTCCGGGGGCTCGTCCTCGATCGCGGCCAGGCGGCCGAGGCCGGCGGCCGTGAGGTGGTAACGGCGGGTGGTGCGCAGCCGCTCCGTGCCGTGGAGCAGGGAGCGCGCGAGGCCCCGGCGCTCGAGGGCGGCCACGGCGCGGTAGGCGGAGCGGTCGGAGATGCCGGCCGCGGCGGCCAGCTCCAGCCGGTCGAGGAACGGCATGGAGGCCAGCCGCCGCAGCGCGGTGGCGGAAGCGCTCACGAAGCCCCGTCTCCGTCGCCGGACTCGCGGGCGCGCTGGTAGCCGGGCGGAGGGGTCTCCTCCGCGCCGTCCGCACCCGCACCGTCACCGTCGCCGTCACCCTCGTCGAGGGCCTGCAGCTCCTCGTGGAAGCGCCGCACGCGCTCCAGCGCGTCCGCCTCGGCGGCGTCGAGGTCCTGGGCCGTGGTGAGGTAGCCGGCGGCCTCGTCGCGGACGCGCCCGGCCGTCAGGGGGTTCCCGTCCTCCGGCTTGAGCACCTCCATCGAGAAGGCGGGCATGCGCTCCGAGCCCACCGTGGCGCGCACGTAGGCGTGGTGCACGGGCAGGGAGACGATGTCCTCCTCGGAGATGCGGTCGCGGTCGAGCTCCCCGACGAGGCGGCGCGCGTCGGCGCTCGCCACCTGGAAGACGGCGAGGCAGCCGATGTTGGCGAGGAGGGTGTCCTGCATCGTGGGGGAGAGGTCGGCCAGCTTGGCCAGGCTCTGCGTGGCCAGCACGAACGACGCCCCGAACTTGCCCAGCTCGCTCAGCATCGACTCGTAGGGCACGCCCGGCATCGACTGCATCTCGTCGACGACCACGAGCGCGCCCCGCCGCTGCTCGGGCGGCAGCTCGCCCTGCTCGCGGATGACGGCGTCGACGAGGTTGAGGATGGACGCGCCCACGAGGGCGGCCACGTCCTTCCCCGCCGTGCCCTGCGCCGTGGAGACGAGCAGGACGCCGCCGTCGAGGATGGTGCGCCGGAGGTCGATGGTGGAGCGGCGCTGGCCGAGGATGGCGCGGGCGCGCCTCGATGAGGCGTAGTAGGAGAGCCGCGTCTGCACGGGCGCGAGCGCCTCGGCGGCGTACTCCCTGCGCCAGCCCCCGAAGTCGCGCGCCCACCACTCCAGCAGGTAGGGGTCGGAGACGCGCTTGAGCACGTCCATGCGGAAGCCCTCGTCGCCGAGCAGCCGCAGCCCATCGAGGATGGTGTGCTGCTCGTCGGCGGCGATCGAGGGGTGGGCGTTGGCCTCGTGCAGGGTCTTCACCGTCTGCTCGAGGATCGACTGCATGCGCGGCCCCCACTGCTCCCAGAGCCCGCGCGCGACGCGCACGACCGAGTCGGCGGTGCGGTCGCGGTCGGCGAAGACGCGCGTGTCGAGCAGGTTGATGCCGGGCGCGCCTCGGCTGTCGGCGAGGTCGACGAGCCGCACCGAGCCGATGAGCGGCTCCGGCACGTGTCCGAGGATGCTCTCCACGAGGTCGGCGTGGGGGTCGATGACGACGATCGCGTCGCCGTCCCGCCCCGCCGCCTTCTCCTGCAGGCGGTGGACGACGAGGTGCTGCATGAGCGTCGACTTCCCCATGCGCGTGCGCGCCGTGTAGAGGTGATGGCGGCGCGTGAGGTCGTCGGAGAAGCGGATCTCGCGCGGAGCGCCCGTGGTCGTGTGCCCGACGAGCGCGCCGCCGCGCACGTCGCGCGCCGACGGCATGAGCACGCGCGCCCCGGAGCGGGCCACCAGCGGCGTCTCGTCCCTGGCCCCGGGCGGGTGCCAGAGGCAGGCCGCCTCGCGCACGCCCAGCACGCTGCGCCCGCCGAGGAGACCCGGACCGGGCGGCGCCATCGCGTGCGGGTCGGGCAGCCCCGCCCGCACCTTGCCGACGCGGAAGCGCGCCCCGGCGGGGTGGTCGTAGTGGCGGTAGGCTGCGGCGACCTGGCCGAGCAGCTCCTTCGCGCGCTGGCGGCGGTCGCCTGCGGGGAGCACGGCCGTCACCTGCAGCTCGGCCTCGAAGGCGATGCGCGAGACCTTCTCGCGGATCAGGAGCGGGTCGTAGACGCGGTTGCGGGAGCGCTTCCAGCGCGCCCACGCCCAGCCGGCCACGCTCAGGCCGAGGGTGATGCCGGCGCCGAGCGCGATCGCCTTCCAGGTCTCGCCCGCCTGCCACCACTGGTAGCCCTTGAAGAAGGCGAGGCCGCCGAGGGCGAGGGCGGCCATCGCCACGCCGTCCTGGGTGTGGCGGCGCACCTCGCCCGTGGAGGAGTCGTGGCGGGGCTCCCGCACGGCGGGACGGTGTGCCCGCTCCTGGTGGCCCTGCGACCAGTCGGGGCCGAGCGAGCGCAGCAGCAGCCGCGCCACCACGCGCTCGCCCGGGCGCAGCTCCGAGAGCGCTCCCAGCAGGGCGATCAGCGGATCGGAGCCGGGGTCGAGCAGGTCGTCGTCGCGGAAGACGCGCAGCGGGACGTACTCGGGTCCGCTCGCGCGCAGGCGCATGTGCCAGGCCTGCTCGCCCTCGCCGAGGGAGAGCGGATCCTCCTGGGGCTCCAGCTGCTGGATGCGGGCCTGCGGGTAGTGGGCGGAGAGCTGCTGGCGCACGACCTCCTGGTCGAGGCAGCGCGCCATCAGGGTGACGCCGTCGGCGTCGCCACAGAGCTCGAGCGAGAAGGGCTCGGGCACGGCGATCGAGGACAGCAGGTTCTCGACGCCGAGCACGGTCCGCTCGGCGCTGCGGGGCGGCGTCACCGCCAGTAGCACGGGGGTCTTCGGGGTGGTCGTGAAGGGGTTGAGTCGCATGAGGGGGTGTCCTCTCTTCGTGGTGTGCGTCGGGTTGGAATGGCGTTCGCTGTTCGTGTCCGTGCGCTTCACGGAGTCCTCCTGAGCAGTGCGTGGGTGATGGGTGCGGTTGGGGGTCGGTTACGGGCGCGCTGTCGTGGTCATCGGTTCGGCTCCTCCGGTTCCTCTATTCGCCGTTCTCGTCGGGGGTGGCCGCCCTCTCGCGCTGCGAGCCCGGCCGCCACTCGATCAGCTCCGCCTCCTCCGGCGTCGCCTCGATGCGGATCGGGAAGCGGTTGCCGCGCGCGAGCAGGAGGCCGTCGCCGCGCGGGCACGACAGCAGCCAGCGCTGCAGGTCCCCGGGCAGGTCGAAGGCGTCGCCCACGGTGCTGATGGCGGCGGCGTCCTGCTGGAGGAGGAGCTTGAAGGCGGCGTTCTGGAGCAGCGCGCGCCCCGAGTGGCCGGTGATGGCGCGCGAGGGGTCCTCGGAGAGCAGGTCCTGCACGTCCTGGGTGATGAATTGCAGCCCCAGCCGGTGCTTCCTGGCGCGCTTCGCCATGCTCACCATGAAGGCCGCGCCCTCGGGGTGCTGCATGATCGACCAGACCTCGTCGACCACCAGCAGGCGCGGCCTGGGGTCGCGCGCGGCGGCGGCCCAGACCGTCTCCGTGCAGACCATCGTCGCGGCCGGGCGCAGCTCCGGCTCCAGCAGGTGCAGGTCGAACACCGTCACGAGCGCCTCGTTGCGGAGGAGGTCGTCGCCCTCGTCGGAGAGCAGATGGCGCAGCGAGCCCGTGGCGAAGGGCCGCAGGAGCCTCGCAAGGGAGGGATCGCCGTCGGCCTCGTCGTCCTTGAGGAAGGCGTAGAAGTCCCTGAAGCCGGTGCGCTCGCGCGGCTGGTCGTAGTAGGCGGCGAGGGCGTGGTCAAGGGCGGCGCGGCGCTCCGCGCCGAGGGACTCGCCGACCATCACCTCGATCAGCCGGCGCAGGCTGCCGATGCGCTGCAGCAGCTCCTCGGGGTCGCCGGCGTCGATGACGAAGGGGTTCATGCCCTGGCCGTCGACGCCCGGGGAGAGCACGCGCCCGCCCGCGGCGCGGGCCATGTCGGCGTACTCGCCCTCGGGGTCGATCACGTAGGCGACCACGCCGCGCGTGACGCCGCGCAGCACGCCGAGCTTGGTCGCGAACGACTTGCCCGAGCCCGAGCGCGCGAGCACGGCCGTGTTGGCGTTGAGGTGCGTGCCGTCCCAGGGGTCGTAGACGACCGGGGAGGAGGCGCGCATGTCGATGCCGTAGAGGCTGCCGCCGCGCGTGTCGAGGTCGGGAGGCGAGAAGGGGAACAGCCGCGCCAGCGAGGACGTGTCGAGGGTGCGCCAGGCGGCGACGGCGTTGAGGGCGAGCGGCAGGGTCGAGAGCAGGCCCTCGCGCTGGCGGAAGGGGAGCGCGTCCAGCTTGCCGAGCGAGGCGGCGAAGTGCGCCTTCGCCCGCTGCGTCAGTTCGTCGAGGGTCTCCTCGCCGGGGGCGTGGAGGGTGACCGACAGGGAGGCGTGGAAGAGGCGCTCGCGCCCGCGCTGCACCTCGTCGCGCAGGCGCATCACGTCCTCGAGGGCGATCTCCGCCTCCGAGGAGAGGCTCTTGCCCCGCTTGAAGGAGAGGCTCTGCGCGGACTCGAAGCGCACCTTCTGCCACTCCAGCGTGCGCGCCGCCACCGAGGCCGGGATCGGACCGAGGTGGAGGGAGAGGTCCATGGGCGCACCGGTCGCCATGAGCGCCTGCAGGAAGCCCGGCGCCAGCGAGCGCGGCCACTTGCCCAGGTGCAGCGCGCGGATCAGTCGGTCGCCGACGCGGATGTCGCGGCGGTTGACGGTGACCTCGGTGGGCGTCTCCTCGTCGATCTCGCGCGGCGAGCCCCCGAGCGCCGAGGCGAGCACGAGCATCCTGAGCTGGCGGCCGACGAGCGGGTGGACGGAGAGGCCGGCGCGTGTGAGCAGGCCGCGCAGCTCACCCGCGTGCTCGCGCTCGCAGACCGCGTAGAAGCGGCGGTCGAGGATGCCGTCGCGACGCTCCAGCTCGCCCAACAGGCGGCGCGTGGACTCGGCCGCCGTCCGCGTCTGCGGGGGAAGCGTGTCGGGCTGGGCGGCCTCCAGGTCGTCGCGGAGCTTCCCGAGGCCGGGTGGGTGCTGGCGCACGAGCAGTTGCACGGGGAAGTCGCAGGCGTTGAGCGCGCCGGCGAAGGCCCCGAGCTTCGGCTCGTCCAGCTCCAGCCCCAGCACCTCGCAGACGGCCACCTGCACGCCGTCGAGGCGCACCGGGCCGTCCTCCTCGAGGTGCGAGAGCATGAAGGCGAGCGGCAGCCCGGGCGGGGCCTTTGGTTCCGGGGCCTCGGGGTCGGCGGAGCGAGACGCGTCGCCCGCGCCGTCCGCCGCTGGCGCGGAGGCGGCGGCCCCGCCGGGCAGGACCGCCGCCGTGCGCTTTGTCAGTTCGAGTAGCTGTCTCATCGGAAGGTCTCCTCCGTCCGTGTTGCTAGGAGATGGGGATGACGCCCGCGCGCAGGAGGGCGGCGACGCCCTTCGCCGAGAGCACAAGGGCGAGGCCGGCCGCGGCCAGGAAGACGGCGCTGCGCGCTCGTCCGAGGCCGCGCTCCTCCGCGCCGTCGGCCATGAGCAGGAAGCCCGCCCAGACGAGGGAGAAGACGCAGAGCCCGGCGGCGGCGTAGGCCATCGCCGTGAGGACCGCGTCGAAGGCGTCGAGCATCGCCTGCTCCTCCTCCGGGGCCGCGCCGGCCGTGACCAGCGCGACCCCGAGGAAGAGCGGCAGGGCCGCTATCCGCTTCACCACGGCCACTCCCATCCGAGGTCGTCGAACCACTCGCGCAGGTCGTCGCCCGTGGCGGGCGTCTGCGTGGGCGGGTCCGGCTCGGGCTCGGGCTCCGGCGCGGCGAGCGAGCGGTAGGGGTCGTCGCCCCTCACGCTCGACGCGAGCGCCAGCGTCTCCGTCCGCGTGCGCGTCAGCGGCTCCCGCGCCGTGACCTCGGCCTCGACGCGCTCGTCGTGGACGACGGTGAAGACGACGTCCTGGCTGACGGTCGAGGCGGGGACGTGGCAGCTCGCCGTGACGCTGTGATCGGTGAACGTCCCGTCCTCGCCGGGGATGGAGACGGTCTCCGTCACGCTGTCGCCGAATGCGGGGATATGGACCGTGGCCGTCTCCGTGAGCCGCTCCGTGCGCCCGGGACGGTGGGTGAGCTCCACCAGCGGCGGCAGCGCGATCCGCAGCGACGCCTCCAGCTCCGCCCCGACGGAGACGGCGTGGACGCCCTCGCCCGGCGCGACCGGCAGCCGGAAGCGCGTGTCGCCGTCGGCCACAAACGCGACCTCGGTCTCCCGCACGCCGGACGTGACCGTGACGGTCCCGCCGACGGCTGTGACCTCGGCGGTCAGCAGGGCCGTCGTGGTGAGGTCGGCGTGCCCGGCGACCGTCTGGAGGTCGACCGCTTCCTCGATCGTGCTCGCGCACCGCGAGGAGACGGATCCCTCGATGGCGTCCGGCGTCCAGCCCAGCGAGGTGACGCGCAGGCTGCACAGCTCGCCCGCCGCCTCGGGCAGGGGCCAGGGCAGCCGCTCGCCGTCGATGCTGACGGCGCCCGCCTCGCCCGGCTCGTCCTGCCAGGAGAAGACGAGCGAGGGCGACGGGCCGTCCAGCGGCAGGTCGTAGCTCGCGCGCTCCCCCTCCTCGAGGGACGTGCTCGCGTAGTAGCGCAGCGAGCGCCCCTCGGGGCCGCCGTGGGCGCGCACCCGCAGGTGCAGGTCCGCCGTCGCCCGCAGCTGCACCGCGGCGCGGTCGCCCGTGACCGTCAGCTCCTCGACGAAGAGCCGACGCCCGGGCACCACCGGCGGTGGCTGGAACTCGATCGCGTCCGAGCTCCAGCCCTCGCTTTCGGGCTCCTGGGCGAAGGCCGTCGCCAGCGGCAGCGCCCCGAGGACGACGAGCGCGATGGCGACGGCCGCCAGGAAGCTCTTCCAGAAGCCGCGGCCGCCACCGCGCGGTGACCCGGGCCGCTGCTCGCCCTGCTGCTCGTCCGGGGGCGGCTGGCGGCGCTTCCCGAAACGGCGGCGGAAGGGCAGGCGCCCGTTGCGGCGCTCGCCCTCCTTCCGCTTCTGGCTCACACGGCGCGTCCGGCGCAGCGTGCGCCGCGCCAGCAGCCGCAGCGGGTCGCCCTCCTTGCCGGGAGGCGGGGGAGGCGGCTCGCTCCTCGCCAGCTCGGCGGGCGGCCCGGCGTAGCGCCGCGCCCCCAGCGAGTAGCGGAGCAGGTCGGCCGCCACCAGCGGCAGCCGCCTGCCGTTGACGCGCCCCGCCACGACGGCGAAGCCCGCCAGCCCGAAGAGCACCGCCGCCGCGATGCGCACCCCGGAGGGACCGACGGGGGCGTAGTGGTAGAGACCGTAGGCGAGGGCGCAGACGGCCGTCATCGCCACGATCTGGGGAAAGGTCAGCCACAGCAGGACGCGGTCCTCGGCCTGCACGTGGGTGGGGACTTCGTGCGCTCGCATCGCCTACCCCCCGTCCCCGCTGCCGGTGGGGTCGGGCACGTCGCCGATCTCGACGGCGGGGTTGACGACGGCGTCCATCACGAGGTCGACGACGCCGAAGGCGACCATCGCCAGCACGATGCCGGCGAGGGCGGTCATCATCGCGCTCTTGCCGCGCTCCATCTGGTGGGGCGCGCCCGAGGCGGTGAGGTAGAGGTAGGACCCGTAGATGAAGTAGCCGACGCCGATCGCGCCGACGACTCCGAGCAGGATGCCCGCCAGGTTGGAGATGGTCTGGACCAGGTCTTGCACTGTTTCGCTCCTTCGCGTGTTGCGTGTGTTCGTTCGTCTCTCGGTGCTGCTCCTCGCTCGTCTACCGGCACATCGCTCCGCTCCTCCGTCTCCGTCGTTGGTGTGGGTTGGTCGGTTATTCGCCGCTGCTGCGCGGCATGCCCGAGCCGGGCGCGGCGTTGCCGCCTCCGGCGGAGGGGGTCGAGGTCTCGGCGGCGGAGCGCACGGCGGACGTGGCCGCCCCCGCGCCCGCTCCGGCGGCGGCTGCTCCCACGGCGGCGCCGGCGGGACCGCCCGCCGCGCCGCCCGCCATGAGCAGGCCCATCGAGCGCGCCGAGCGCGCCATCGAGCCGGGCAGGGACATGCCGAAGTAGAGGGTGTGGAGCCAGGCGTCGAAGGTGCCGGCGTTGCCGAGCAGGGACGGCACCCGGGTCGCCAGGTAGATGAAGGCCAGCGACATCAGCAGCTTCCACATCAGGTCCTGGAGGCCGTCCGCCCCGCCGATGGCGGCGTACTCGTTGAGGAAGCCGATACCGAGGGCGAGCGCGACGAGCTGGATCGCCTGCTGGAAGACGGTCGTCATGAAGAGCCGCAGCCAGTGCCGGCCCCAGCCCGCCGTGTGCGGGAGTATCCAGAGCCCGAGGGCGATGGGCGCGAGCGCCAGCAGGATGTCGATGAGCGCGAGGCGCAGCACCATCTGCACCACGAGGTAGAGGACGAAGAAGGCGTAGACGAGGTAGATCAGCGCCAGCAGCAGGGCCATGCCCACGCTGCCCACCTGCACCGCCGTGAGCAGCGTCTCGAGCGTCGAGCGCAGCATGTCGCCCGCGGTCACGCCCAGCTCGGCGGCGATGAAGCCGGAGACGGCGTCGGCCACGTCGATGACGAGCGCGCACCACCAGAGCGAGGCGGCCGCCGCCGTGAGCCCGAGCGCGAGGCGCGGCACCAGCTCGCGCCAGCCCGCCTGGGCGCGGCCCACGTGATCGCCGACGATGAGGCTCAGCCCCATCCAGGCGACGATCACGACGAGCGCGCCCGAGGTGATGACCCAGACGGCCATCCACGCCTGGCGCACGATCTCGTGGTCGTAGGTGAGGCCCGCGGGCGTGCCCGTGAAGATGTCGCTCACGGGGAGGCCTCGCAGGTCTCCGCGTCGGCGCCCGAGGCGCGCTCGACGACGCCGCAGAGCATCCCGTGCGCGCCCTCGATCACCCAGCCGGCGATCGCCCGGCCCCAGCGCGGCGGGTCCAGCGCTCGCAGGACCTTGTTCCAGATGCCGCCCGGCTGGTGGGGCGGGATCACCGCGTAGAAGTGCGCGCTCTCCTCCGCCCAGCTCTTCGCGAGGATGACGAGCAGGTAGGGGCGCTCGGGGTCGAGCTCGGGCTGCCCGTCTTCGAAGGGGTACTCGAAGGAGTACTCCCAGCCGTCGCGGCGCTCCTTCTCCCCGCCGCGCACGCGGTACATCGGCGCGATCCACTCGCCCGTGTCGCCGTCGCGCACGCCGTAGTAGAGGGCGGGCAGCTCCTTGTTGAAGACGGGGCGGGCGATGAAGCGCCCGTCCTTCTTGCGGTCGACGAGGTCGTCCTCGTCCGCGTTGACGAGCACGATGCCGTCGCCCGCGGGCGGCTCCTGGGCGAGGGCCGTCCCGCTCGAGGGGACGGCCGCGAGCGCCGCGAGCAGCAGCGCCGCCGCCAGCGTCCGCAGCCGCCTGCCCCTACCGGATGTGGTTCCTGATTGCCGTCGCACCGTGGCCTCCTCGGTCTGTGGGTGGTGACGGCGATCGAGTGTGTGGAGCGGAGAAGCGGTTGTTCATGGGCCGTGAGGAGGCTCCCGCACGAGGCGGCCTCGCGCGCGAGCCCCCTCACGAGGCGTGCAAGTCGGGGAGGGCGTTGTGATGTAGTAGGGGCGTACAGGAGATCGAACGCCGGTTGCAGGAATGCAAGTCGGTCGAAGGTACCGCCGGTACAAGGGAATAGCAGGGTGTCGCGGGAGAACAGCTACATCACAGCCAGCACCTCGGTGGACGGCCCGGTTGCCAGCTTCAGCGCCGGGAACTTGCAGAAGTGCAAGCCGGCGGGCTGCCCTTCGGTGACCGGGGCCGGCGGCCCACACCTCAAGCAGTGGGAGGGGGAGACGCGGTGAACGGTCACGAGCCCCCCGCTGACGGAGGCGGAGACCCCATGCACGGAACAGGCCAGTCCGCCGGCGAGGGCGGCGACGCCGTGAACGGCCACGAGCCACATCCCGCCGAGGACGGAGAGGCTGTGAACGGGAACCAGCCAACCCCCAACCGGGACGAGCGCAGCGAGGAGAAGCGGCTGCTCGCCCTGCTCCGCGACCTCGTCGGCGACGACCGGAAGATGAAGACCGCCGCGTACCTGGGGGTGAGCTACCGCACGCTGGACCGGGCCCTCGAGTCGGGCGTGCTGCTGCCGCGCATACGCGACGCCATCAAGCGGCGCGAGCTGGAGGAGGGGGGCGAGGCCGGCCTCCGGCACCTGGCGCGGGTCGAGGCGCTGGAGCGGCGGGCCGGGGCGATGGAAGAGCGCGCGGCGAAGCTGGAGCAAGCACACGAGGCGGCGGGGGAATCCACCAGGACGGCGGTCGGCGAGCTGACCCGCGGACTGGACGACGGGACAGCGGCGGTGGAAGCGCTGGCGGGCCGGCTGGCGCGACTGGAGGCTCGGCGGGGGCGCGACCACGGCGGTGGGCCGGCGGGGAGCGACGCGACTCGTCCCATCGACGGCGGGCGGGGCGTCGTGACCCTGGAGCCACACGCGGGGGAAGCGGAGTCCTTCGGCGCGGGGGTGGCCCTCGTCGAGGAGTGGCGCGCGCTCGTCCACGGGCGCGGCGAGGGCTCGAGGGCCGAGCAGGCGAAGCGCCGCGAGCGCGTCATGGAGCTGGAGATCGCGCTCATCGGCGAGCACGGGCTGGCGCTGCCGCCGAACACCGAGCCGCTCCATCCCTCGGAGCGGGAGCGCTACCTCGGGTGGCGCCGGCGGGAGCTGGACGACCTCCGGGGGGAGCGCCGCCGGCGCGTGGCCCTGCGCTGGCTGCGGCGCGTCCTGACGCTCGGGCTGTGGTGGGGCTAGGACCGCCGTCCTCCCTGCTTCATCAGCGCACCACTGGAGCCATTGATTCGGGCGGAGCGGCCCGAACCCCCTTCCCTTCGCACGTCCCGCCGGGGACACTCGACCGCAGTGTCTGGCTTTTCCAGCGTTTCCTGCCCAGAAACCTGGAGGGTCCGTCCCTGACCCTGGGATGACCGAGCGGTTCGAGTCGAACTCACCGAACGGTCGCCCGGGGGACTCGACCGGAGGGGTAGAGCCGAGCTCTCCCGACGGTTGGTCCCGAGGGACACCTGCCGCAGCGGCCGAGTGCATCGCACGAGGCCCCTCGGAGTCCCTGGACGAGGTGCGCCCAGCGCCCCGTCCGGTTCCCCACGTCCGCCGCGCCCTGAACAGAGCCGGTCCGCGAGTGAATCGCAGGCCGGCGGCTTCGCACGGTCGCGGCACAAGCCACCCCGTTCCCCCGGTCCGGCATCCGACCGTGGGCGGAGTGCGTCCAGCGATGACCAGTCCAGCCAGCCAGACCCGAGCCCGGATGCCGGCGCGGGTCGCGAGCACAGGCGACGAGCAACAGCAGTGACGAAGGAGGTCACGGGAATGCACGCAGCACAGCGGGACGCCATGGAGATGCGCGCCACGGCGCAGCAGTACACGGGACCGAGCGCCGGCCGGATCGCCAAGCTCATCCCCCACCCGGTCGCCCTCGAGCGGGGCTGGTTCCGGACGAGCACCGCCGTCTGCCACGAGGGCGACGAGCCCGACGGGCTGGCGTTCCGGCAGCGGCCCGACGGCAACGGCGTCGACGTGCGCTGCCACACCGGCGGCTGCACGCGGGGCCACATCGTCACCTCGATCGAGGGCGTCGTCGGGCTGCCCATCTGGACGGCCTACGAGCCGGTGACCGAGGCCGCAGCCGTGCCCCCCGCCACTCGGCGGTGGCCGGGCCGCAGGCTCGCGCTCGTCGCGGGCGCGGCGCTGCTGCTGGCGGCGCCGCTGGCGCTCGGGCACGGCCTGGAGACGGCCGCCGCGAACGTCGGCGCGCTCGGCGTCGCCGGGATGCTCCTCGCGGGGCTTCCCGGCAGGGCGAGGAGGGCGTTCCGGTCCTGACCGAACCGGGCCGGCGCCGGGCTGCCCACATCCATCCAGCCATGGGGCCGTCTCTCCGGAGGCGGCCCCCCCGCTTCCTTGCCCGCGAGGGCGCACGACCGGCAACGAGACCACCACGAGGAGGACGGTCATGACGATGGCAACGACGATGAGCACGGCTGCGAGCGAGGCGGGAGACCGCCCCGGACGCAGCCTCGAAGAGCTGGTGGACCGGGTGTTCGAGGCGCTCCTCGGAGCCGCGCCCGCCACCGAAGAGCAGACCATCGCCCGCCGCGTCCACGAGGCGCGGCGGCTGAGACAGCAGGGCGACCTCGACGGGGCGCTCGCGGTTCTCGCGAGCGCCGACCTGAAGCAGGCCAGCGAGCAGGAGGCGCGCTGGACGTTCGCCGAGTGGCTCGACCTGGCGCGCAGGCGCTACGCCGACCGCGAGGACGCGCTCGTCTACAGCCCCGGCACGGGGCGGGCGGCCGTGCTCGCGCCGCACCCCGGCGGCGCGCTCGAGGCGCTGGCCGTCCTGGGGATGCGCTGGGAGGCGGGCAAGCTCGTCTCGAGGCGCAGCCTGCGCGGCCTCCGGCCCCTCGCGAAGGGCGGCTCGCAGTGACCACCGCGCCGGCCACGGTGGACCTCGCGGCGCTCAAGGAGCGCCACCCGCTCGGCGAGGTCGTCGAGGCGGCAGGCGTCCGGCTGCATGGCAGGGGCCGCGTCCGCCAGGGCGTCTGCCCCTTCCACGACGAGGCCGAGGGCAGCTTCACGGTCTACGCCGACACCGAGCGCTTCTACTGCTTCGGCTGCGGCGCGGGCGGCGACGTGCTGGACTTCGTCCAGCGCACCGAGGACCTGAGCCTGCCGGAGGCGATCCGCAGGCTCGACGCCTCCCCTCCCACCACCGCTCCCGTCCGCCACACGACCCGTGAGCGGCGCAACCGCGATGCTGTCGCGCCGCATGACCCGGCGCTGCTGACGGCGGCGGCGCGGTACTACGCGGGGGAGCTGCGGAGCAGGCCCGAGGCCATGGCGTACCTCGCCTCGCGAGGCGTTGGCCTCGACACCGCGCGGCGGCTCGGCCTGGGCTACGCGCCGGGGCACGGGCTGCGCGCGGCGCTCGCCTCCGCAGGCTTCCCCGCCGAGCGGTTCCCGAAGAGCGGGCTCTTCACGGGGCGCGGCGAGCGCTTCACCGGGATGGTGGTCGTCCCCGAGGTGGCCGGCGGACGCATCCGCTGGCTGGCGGGGCGGGCCATCGACCGGGAGCGCACCCTGCGCTTCCAGGCGCTGCCCGGCCCCAAGCCCGTGCTCGGGCTCGCACGGCTCGGTTCCGCCCCGCCGTGGGCGGTCGTGACCGAGGGCGTCTTCGACTGGCTCGTGCTGAGCGAGTGGGGCCTCCCCGCCTGCGCCGCGCTCGGGACGCGGGGGATGGAGCGGGTCGCCGCCGCCCTGCGCGGCTGCCCCCGCGTCTTCCTCGCCTTCGACCAGGACGACGCCGGGCGCGAGGCCACGGCGGCGCTCAGCGGCCTGCTCGGCCGCCGCGCCGCCGTCGTGGAGTTGCCCGAGAACGTCGCCGACGTGGCCGAGCTCGCCACTCACCACGAGGGGCGCAGGGTTTTCCTGCGCCTGCTCGAACGGGCGGCCCGCGCCGCCCGCTGACCCACCCATCCCCCCGGCGAGCACACGTCAGCCCGGTTCCACGGGAGCCGGGCCGCACTCGCGTGCCCGCCGCCAACCGCCACCGGAAGGAGGCGCGATGACCGATGACCGACGGGGCTCCGCCCCGCGCACGGGCCTCCCGCGAGGAGGCCCGCACCAGTCCACCCAGGCAACGCACAGCACGAAGGAGAGACACATGACGAACGCAGCACCGACCGTCAACGGCCACCGCAACGGCGCCAGCCCCAACGGGGCGCACCCCGAGCCGATCCGCGAGCCCGACCTGATGTGGGAGAGCCTCCCGCCTGCCGTCGTGCAGCGGCTGGGCGAGCCCCTCGACGAGGGACTCGTCTCGCACCGCAAAGGCCGCGGCAACCGCAGCTTCGCCTACCTCGAGGGCAGCACCGCCATCGACCAGGCGAACCGGGTTCTCGGCTACGGAGGCTGGGGCTACGAGCTCGTCGGCGACGTGACGCTCCGCGAGGGCGAGAGCGTCAACCAGGAGACGGGCGAGGCGAAGCCCTGGCGGGCCTACGCCGCGACCGTGCGGGTCACGGTGCCCGGCTCGCAGCCGCGCACCGACGTCGGCTTCCAGGCCCTCGCCGAGGACACCGTGGAGGGCCACGAGACGGCCTTCAAGGGCAGCGTGACCGACGCGCTCAAGCGCGCGCTCAGGAGCTACGGCGACCAGCTCGGCAACGGGCTGTACGGCGACGGCGCGCCGGCCGACCGCGCGCCGTCGCTGCGCAAGACCCTCATCGACCTCGGCAGGTGCCGGGGCATCGACGAGGCGAAGGTGCGGTCCGCCGTGCGCCAGCGCACGGGCCGCGACCTCGACGATCTGCCCACCGTGAGCCTCATCCCGCTGGTGGAGGCCGCCGCGCGCAAGCTCCAGCAGGACAACGCGGGCGAGGAGCCCCGCGCCGAGGAGACGCCGAAGGCCGCCTGAGCGGTCTCGCGGAGCCAGTGAACGAAGGAAAGGAGGTGCCGATCGCAGGTGCTTGAGACACAGCGTTACAGAGCCGCTTCCCAGATGGGGAGCGCGAACGGGGCCGTCCTGCGGGGCGGCCCCGCCGTCGTTACGAACCAGGCGCGGCGAGGCCGCGCCGCCACGGTGACAACCAACACCAGAAGGAGAATCTGAACATGTCACGCACGATCAACCGCGTCGAGCTGCTGGGCCGGGTCGGGACCGACCCCGAGCTGCGCTACAGCCAGAACGGCACCGCCGTCTGCCAGCTCCGGCTGGCGACCGACCGCCGCCGCCAGAACGGCGAGACCGAGGCCGACTGGCACTCGGTCGTCTGCTGGGGCAAGCAGGCCGAGGCCGTCGCCGAGTACGTCAAGAAGGGGAACCGCGTGTTCGTCGCGGGCTCGCTCGCGCAGAACACGTACGAAACCGAGGACGGCCAGCGCCGCCACCGCACCGAGGTGCACGCGCAGGAGATCATCTTCCTCGACTCGAACGGGAACGGCGGCAACGGCCGCTCCAGCGGCAACGGTGCCCGCGAGGCCGCCACGGAGTCCGAGGCCAGCGAGGTCTTCTAGCCCAGCCACCGGCGCACAGAGCCGCCCGCCACGTCGCGGGCGCACACGGGGCCGCTCCCTCGCGGGGGCGGCCCCGCTCTCGTTTCCGACCACTGCACGAAGGAGAAACCGAACCATGGCGCGCACGAACGAACGCGACGCGCTCCCCACCTGGAGCGCGCACACGCTGGTCATGACCCTGCTCGAGGGCGACGAGCCCTTCAACGGCCACTGCACCTGCGACCGCTGGTCCTACCGCACCGACGACTGGACCGACCTCGGGACGAGGTGGGCCTGGCACTACGTCGCCGAGTCCGGCGGACCCGACGGCGACCCCTTCACCCGCAGGCTCGTCAGGCGCGAGCTGGAGGCGCACGGCGAGTACGGCGGCGACTGCGCCGGCTGCGGCTACCCCATCATCCGGGGCCGCACGCACTGCCGGACGTGCGAGCCCGACGCCACGGTCGATGAGGACCACGGCGACAACTGCGAGTGCCCCTCCTGCTGGGAGGACACCGTCGCGCGGCGGGTCGCGCGCGACGCCGCCCACCAGCGGGTGGCCTGCGGCAACTGCGGCCTCTGCCTCGACTGCGACGACGAGCACTCGCCCGACCACGAGGACTGCATCTGCCCGCTCGGGCAGGCGATCCCAGTGGAGGTGGCGGCGTGAGCGCCCCCGAGCACGCGGACGCCGTGCTGGAGGCGCTGCGCCAGAACCTCCACGTGCTTGGCGAGCTGGCCGTGCGCTACGAGGTCGAGACGCTCCCCGAGCGCGACCCCGACGCCCCCGCCCTCTGCTCCCCGGAGGCCGTATGGCGGCTGCTGGGACCGGAGATGGGGGCGCTCGCCCAGGAGCAGGTGCGGGTGTTGCTGCTCGACCGCCGCAACCGCGTCGTCGGGCAGCGGGTCGTCTACCAGGGCAACGCGTACTCGTCGGTCGTGAGGCCGGCGGAGGTGCTGCGCCCGGCGGTGGTGGCGGCCGTGCCGCACATCATCGTCGCTCATAACCACCCCTCCGGCGACGCCTCGCCCAGCCCCGACGACATCAAGGTCACGAAGGAGCTGGCGGAGGCGGCGGCGCTGCTCGGCGTCGAGCTGCTCGACCACGTGGTCATCGGCGGCGACAAGGCCGTCAGCCTCAAGGACCGCGGCCTCTTCTAGCGACCCATTCCCTCCCCGACCGGGCGGCCCGCCGGGCCGTCCCGGCCCGTACGCGGGGCGCCGCCCCGCGCGTCCGTCGATCAACCCCGGAACGCTTCGAAAGGAGACTGTCATGCGCGACGCGTACCAGGAGATCACCGATCGCATCATCGCAGCCCTCGAACGCGGCACCGTGCCCTGGCGCACGCCGTGGCGCGCTCGCGGCCACCGCAACGCCCGCACGGACCGCCCCTACCGCGGCATCAACACGCTGGTGCTGCAGATGGCGGCGCTGGAGCGGGGCTGGAACGACCCGCGCTGGCTCACCTACCGCCAGGCGCGGGCGGGCGGCGGGCACGTCCGCCGCGGCGAGCACGGCACGCGCGTCGTGCTCTGGAAGTGGGTCGAGAAGAAGGACTCCCCGGACCCGGAGCGGCCGGAGCACTACCCGCTGCTGCGGCTCTTCACGGTCTTCAACGTCGCCCAGTGCGAGGGCGTCCGGCTGCCCGTCCGCAAGGAGGCAGGCTGCTGCGACCCGCTGGAGCGGGCCGAGGCGGTGGTCGCGGGCTACGCGAACGGCCCGAGCATCCACGAGGACGCCGACAGCGCCTACTACGTCCCCGAGCGGGACGAGGTGCACCTGCCGCCGCGCGACGTCTTCGGGGACGCGCACGGGTACTACGCGACGCTCTTCCACGAGCTCGCGCACTCCACCGGGCACCCCAAGCGCCTGGGGCGCGAGGGCTACCGCACGGCGGCGCGCTTCGGCTCCGAGCGCTACTCGCAGGAGGAGCTGGTGGCGGAGTTCGCGGCGGCCTTCCTCGGCAACGAGGCGGGCATCGACCCCTCGCGCGTCGAGCAGTCCGCCTCCTACATCGCCTCCTGGCTCAAGGTGCTGGAGGACGACCGCCGCCTCGTGGTGGTCGCCGCCGCGCAGGCGCAGCGGGCCGCCGACCACGTGCTCGGGCGCGTGCCGGACGCCCCGCCGGAGGCGGTGCCGCAGGCGGCGTGACCCGGCCTCACCCGACCGGACGGCTCCCGGCCGCCCGGCCCTCACGCGGGTTTTCTGCCCCGCGCACCCACCCATCCACCTACCGGAAGGAGAACAGCACATGCTCGCGGCCGACGCCGCCATCAACCCGGACGACCTGTACACGATCTCGGCGGGAGGGTTCTCGGCCACGGCCGACGCCTTCGCGCGCGACCCCGACTCAGGGGGGCTCTGGTTCCTCTCCATGGTCGGCGCCCAGTCCGCCCTCAAGGCGATCTGGGCCGCCCTCCTCAAGCGCCCGCCGGAGAGCGCCCACCTGCTCGCCGGCACGGACGGCATCGCGCTCTCGGGCGGCTTCCACCGCTGCGAGGTTCCGCACGAGACCGTGGGCACGTGGACGACCAAGATCGCGCGCCTGCCCGTCTCGGGCGGCTGGCACGGCATGGTCTACACGCGCATGGCCGAGTACGCCTTCGAGCGGGACGCGTTCCTGCTGCTCGCCCCCGGCGAGGCGGAGGCTCCGGCCCTGCACCACCGCTTCCTCGACCGCCGCAGCCCCTTGCCCCTGCACCGCTCCTGGGCGGAGTGGCTGTGGCGCAGGGGACTGGCGGAGGGCGAGATCTCGCGGCTCCAGTCGGCGGGGATCGCCGCCTGGCGCTGCGCGCCCGACGCCGAGTCGCTCCGGGACGACCTCGCCGCCACGGTGGCGGCGGGCACGCTCACGCTCCCGCGTGAGACGGCAAGCAACGAACGCAAGGAAGGAGACACACGATGAGACTGGCCGCCCAGGCTAAAGGAGGGTTTTACCCCACGCCGCCGCGCGTCGTGGAGATGATCGCGAGCCTCGCGCAGGCTCGCACGGTTGCGCGCGGCGAGACCACGCTGCGCATCCTCGACCCCTGCTGCGGGGCCGGGGAGGCGCTGGCCGACCTCGCAGCGCGCATCGCCCGTCCCGACGGCGCCGCCGTCGAGACCTACGGGGTGGAGCTCCACGACGGACGCGCACGCGAGGCGGAGGAGCGCCTCGGGCACGTGCTCGGCGCGGACCTCTTCCAGACCGCGATCGCCAACGGGGCGTTCGGGATGCTGTTTCTGAACCCGCCCTACGACGATGACGCCTCGGACGAAGAGAGGCGCACGGAGCACGCGTTCCTGCGCCACTCGACGCGCTACCTCGCCGAGCAGGGGTTGCTCGTCTTCGTCATCCCCAGGCGGCGGCTGGCGGAGTCGGCGCGCTACCTCGCCTCGCACTACGCGCGGCTGCGCGTCTGGGCCTTCCCGGAGCCGGAGCGCGACGCCTTCGACCAGGTGGTCGTGACCGGCATCCGCAAGGCCGAGGTCCAGCACGACCAGTACGAGGCCGTGCGGCTGCAGGAGGCGCTGGAGGGCAACATCGAGGAGCTGACCCGCCACCGCTACCCCGTCTACAACGCGCGGGCGACGGCGGGCGGCGAGGTGCTCTTCGCCACCCGCACCATCGACCCGGTGGCTGCGGCTGCCGAGTCGCGGCGCTCGGGGCTCTGGGTGAGCGCCACGGTCACGGACGCGCTCTGGCCCGCCGAGGACGCCCGCACCAGGCCGCTCATGCCGCTGCGGCGCGGGCACCTGGCGATGCTCGTGGCGGCGGGCTTCCTCGACAACCTCCAGCTCGAGGCCGACGGCCGCCGCATCCTCGTCAAGGGACGCACCCAGAAGGAGATGGTGCTGGTCGAGACCACCCGCGAGAAGGAGGTGCACCGCGAGCGGCTGCGCACGACCGTCGTCGCGCTCGACCTCGACCTCGGCGAGATCAGCGACATCGCGGCGTGACGCAGGGAGACAGGACGATGCAGATGCCCCTCGACCCGGAGACCTGCATCCGCTGCGGTCGCCCCATCCGCCCCGGCGAGCCCGTCATGCGGACCACGTCCGTGGACCTCGCCCCCGACGGACGGGCCGTCTCCTCCCGGGTGACGGCCGAGCACCTCTTGGACGGTTGCGAGCGCAGCCGGCGCGACGCCGCATAGACGGCTCCTCCCCGGAGCCGCATCACGAGGCCCCGGCGGTCATCTGATCCCCGGGGCCTCGCAGCCACCCACAGGGGACGCCCTCCAGAACCTGCGCATGGAAGCGTCCCCATCCCAACGGTGGTGGGCGCAGTGCGTCCAGGTCTTGGTGCCGTCCCGTTCACAAGGAGAAGGAGACACACCATGGACCTGGCAGGATTCATCGATACGTACCGGGAGGCCATCGCCCAGCGGGTGGTGGAGTCCTACCCGCCCCGCTACCGGCCCTCCGGGCAGGGCCGCCCGCTCCCCCACCTGCTGCGCGCTCCCCTGGGCGCGCAGGCCGACGCGATCCGCGGCGCGGCGCTCTCCCTCGAGGCGCAGCGCGGCACGACCGTCGTCGGCGAGATGGGGACGGGAAAGACCTTCATCGCCGCCGCGGCGGCCTACACGGCGGGCTTCGAGCGCGTGCTGGTGATCTGCCCGCCGCACCTGACGCGCAAGTGGAAGCGCGAGGTCGAGGAGACGGTGCCCGGCGCCCGCGCCGTCATCGTCGCCTCGATCACCGACCTCGAGCGGCTGCGCACGCTCGCGGGGGACGGCCCGCTCTTCGCGGTCATGTCGCGCGAGCGCGCCAAGCTCTCCTACCGCTGGCAGCCGGCCGTGGTGGAGCGCTGGGCGACGGCGGGCGCGAGGCTCGTGCGCAACGAGGAGACGGGCGAGCCCTTCCGGGTGCCGTGCTGCCCCGACTGCCACGAGCAGATCGTCGACAAGGACGGCGTGCCGCTGACGGCTCGCGACCTCGCGCGGAGGAAGCGCACCTGCGACGAGTGCGGCGCCGCCCTCTGGCAGGCCGACCGCACGGGGCCGAAGCGCGTCCCGCTGGCCGACTACGTGAAGCTCCGCCTCAAGGGCTTCTTCGAGCTGCTGATCGCCGACGAGGTGCACGAGCTGAAGGGGCGCGGCTCCGCGCAGGGCATCGCCGGCGGCGTCCTCGCCGACGCCTGCGGCAAGTCGCTCAGCCTCTCGGGCACGCTGGCGGGCGGCTACTCCTCGACCCTCTTCCACCTCCTCTACCGGTTCTCGCCCGAGATCCGGAGCGAGTTCGCCCGCAACGAGGAGCAGCGCTGGATCGAGCGCTACGGCTTCGTCGAGCACACCATCGGCAAGGACGACGGCGACTCCTTCGAGGACGGGCGCTCCAGCCGCCGCAAGCGCTACCGCAAGGTGGTGCGCGAGCGGCCGGGCCTCGCCCCCGCCGCGCTCTTCCACCTGATAGGGCACAGCGTCTTCCTGCGGCTCGCCGACGTGGCGGCCGGGCTCCCGCCCTACGAGGAGCGCGTGCTGCTCTCCTCGATGGACACGGAGGCCGGCCCCGACGGGCTCTCCCAGCGGAGCGCCTACGACGAGCTCTTCGGGACGCTGCGGGCGGCGCTCGCCGACGCCCTCTCGAGGGGCTCGCGCAGGCTGCTCGCCACCTACCTGCAGACGCTGCTCGCCTACCCCGACGGCTGCACGCGCGGCGAAGCGGTCTTCGACCCGGAGAGCGAGGAGCTCCTCGTGCAGGTGCCGCCGCTGCCGGAGGACCGGCTCTACCCGAAGGAGCGGGCGCTCGTCGACCTCGTCGCCGCCGAGCGGCTGGCGGGCCGCCGGGTGCTGGTCTACGTCACCCACACGGGGACGCGCGACATCACCGGGCGGATGGAGGAGTTCCTCTCCCGCCACGGCTTCCGCGTCGCGGTCATGAAGGCGGACGCGGTCCCGCCCGAGCGCCGCGAGGCGTGGGTGGCGAAGCGCGTCGAGGAGGGCGTCGACGTGCTCGTCTGCCACCCGCAGCTCGTGCAGACGGGGCTCGACCTCGTGGAGTTCCCGACGGTCTGCTGGTTCGAAACCCACTACAGCGTCTACACGATGCGGCAGGCGTCGCGGCGCTCGTGGCGCATCGGCCAGACCGAGCCCGTGCAGGTCGTCTTCATGGCCTACCGGAGCACCCTCCAGGCCGACGCACTCAAGCTCGTGGCGCAGAAGCTCCAGTCGTCGCTCGCCGTCGAGGGTGAGTTGCCCGAGGACGGGCTCGCCGCCTACGGGGACGACGGTGACGACCTCATGCTCGCCCTGGCGAGGAAGATCGTCGCGGGCGAGGAGGAGGACGGCTCGGTCGAGTCGGTCTTCGAGCAGGCGCGGCAGGTCGCGGCGGAGGCCGAGGCGCTGCTGGTCGATGAGGGCTGGCACGCGCCCGAGCCTGCGGTGGTCGAGGCGGAGCTCGTCGCCGTCGGGGTCGCTGCGGACGACCTGCCCGAGGAGGATGGTGCGCCTCAGCGCACGCTGTTCTCGTGGGCGGAGTTCATGGCCGGGGAGCAGGACGAGCCGCCGAAGCGCGGGCGGCGCGACGAGGCTCCCACGCTCTCGCTGTTCGAGTGGGCGCTGGAGCAGGAGCAGGAGGGGGCGCTGGCCGCCTAGGCGGGACGGACGCGGGGGCATCGCCGGTTACGGCGGTGTCCCCGGCCCCCGTCCATGTATGGGGCCTTTCGTCGTGTCCGCCGATCCCGCGCGGGCCAGCGAGCAGGGCGGTGGCGAGGCGGCTACTCCCCAGCGCGCTCGAAGACCAGCACCTGCCCGCC
Source organism: Tepidiformaceae bacterium (assembly GCA_965203115.1). Taxonomy (GTDB): domain Bacteria; phylum Chloroflexota; class Dehalococcoidia; order Tepidiformales; family Tepidiformaceae; genus UBA2991. Next base: position 2,461,548 of record OZ241859.1, read on the forward strand.
TTCGCTGTGGAGCGTGAGTCGTTCCCCCGAGACCTCGAACCGCTCCACCGTCGCCAGCGAGCCCTGCATACGTTGCTCCTGCTGGAAGAGCGCCCGGGACGGGCAGCCGGCCTCCGTCCACCGCAGGTCGTCGAGGCGCAGCTCCGAGCCCCGCACGCGGTAGCGCGCGCCGTAGGAGTTGCAGCCCGTCCAGCCGGTCATCTCCGCAGCGGTGGTGAACTCGGCTGTCGCGTCGCCCCCCGCCACCCCGGCGGGAGCCCCGGCGTCGCCGAGGGCGACCAGCCGCCACTCCGTGCCGGCCAGCGGGTGCTCTCCGCTGCCGCAGGCCGCCAGGAGCAGCACGATGCCGGGGAGCAGCCAGCGCATCGTTCCTCTCCCGCGCGGGACGGCGTTCGCCGGGCGGCCCGTGTGCGCGGCATCGTAGCGCCATCGTCCGCTGAAGCGGCGGCGACGGCGGCTACTCGATGCGGAACAGCTCGTCGAAGTCGTCCACGCCCAGCTCCCGCTGGAGGCGCTCCCGCACCTCCGGGGAGGGGTGGGCCGCGCCGCTCATCAGCTGGGAGAAGTAGCCCGAGGAGATCCCGACCAGGCGCGCCAGCTCGTTCTGGGAGATGCCCCGCTCGTCGAGGAAGGCCCACACCGGGGCGGGGTTGAGGCTGACCCGAAACCGGTTGCGCCTGTGCGTCATCTCGCCGTCACCGGCAGGCGGGCGCGCCCGGCGAGGGGTCGGTTCCACGACCGCCTCGCCGGGCCCGTCGCCCCCGTCAGGAGGCCTGGTAGGCCCTCACGACCTCCAGCAACTCGCTGTACGTTATCGTGCGGGCGGCGTAGTCGTTGAGCGCCCGGCGGTACTCGGAGACGTCGATCTTGCCGTTCGCGTCGGCGTCGTAGCGGGCCGCGATCTCCGAGAGCCCCTCCGTCTCCGGCTCCGGGGCCGGGACCACGGACACGTTGAACTCGGTGAACACCGACGCGCCGGACGGGTCCGCGGCGAAGACGAGCACGATCGCCGTGCCCTCGGAGACGCCGGTCAGGGTCAGTCTGGAGCCGTCGGAAGCCACCTCGACCGTGACGATCGCGTCGTCGTCGGGACCGCCCGTGATCGTGAGGGCGTCGCCGTCCGGGTCGTGGAAGACCCCGGCCAGCGAGACCTCGCGCGTCGCGCCCGCCTCGAGGCCGCTCACGTCGGCCGGCGTCGCCGAGACCGTCGGCGCCTGGTTGGCCGGCTCCGGCCCGGCGCCCGGTCCCGCCTCCGGCGCATCGCCGGCCGTTTCCAGCTCGCGCAGCGCCTCGGCCACGCGCTCCCAGCGGTTCCAGCCGCGGTCGGCGAGGCCCTGCGCGTCCGACGCCGTCATCGGCTGCAGCGAGGCGTCGGCGACCGACTCGCCCAGGGCCAGCAGGACGCGGTCCCAGCGGTCCGTGTGGGCCGTGTTGCTCGCGCAGCAGGGGTCGTCGCGCCAGAGCTTCACATCCGCGATCAGGCTGGCGTAGGGGTTCCCGGCATTCGGGTTGTGGACGACACCGAGGTCGCCGTCCGTGCCGCCGCTGCCGCCCCGCTGCGGCGGCACGTTGCCGGGGCTGCTCTGCAGGCCGCCGGCGGGCAGCGTGACCAGGGTCAGCAACACCGAGTCGCCGTCAGACCAGCTCAGGCCGGAGCCGGTCCAGGTCAGCACCCATGCGGTCTCGTTGGTCCACACATTGTTTTCGGCGATGCCATAGCTGACCAGGGCGTCCCTGACGAGGAACTGCCTCTCGTTGACGTACAGCGCCATGCGCGACCGCTCATTCGTCGGGTGATTCCTGTCCCTGGGCTCCCTGTCCAGGATGAATTGGAGGGTATCTCCGTAGGCGACGTGCACCAGCTCGACCGTGTGCTCCACTCCGCCGTACCTGAAGTCGTCGTCCGCGAGCGCAGCGTCGCACTGCGGCTGCCCTGTCCTGTACCCACAGCCGAATCCATAGTCCACGGCCGTCACCGCGAGCGTTTCCGACCAGTACTCGGTGGTCCCGGGCGGCAGAGTCGGGGTGGTCGGGGTAGTCGTGGAAGGCTCCGTCAGGCTCAGCGAGACCGTATCGCCGGCGGACCAGCTCAGGCCGGAGTTGGTCCACGTCATAACTCGGTCATTGCCTGTAAAAGCGGCACCTGCAAGGGCGAACTGACTGCTGCCGACGTGCAGCGTCAGGGCCGACTTGAGAGCCGCTGGGATTGCCTTGTTGACGGTTACGTTGAGAGAGCCACCGCTAACGTAGATTGTCGTGAAGGTGTATTCCACGCCGCCATACGTGAAGTCATCGTCTGTGAGCTGAGAGCTGCACGGCGGTTGTATAGAGCAGCCAGTCAGCCCGGTGCTCGTACCCACCACTACGGACAGCGTGGCGGACCAGACGGTGGTGGTCTGAGCCTGTGCGGGCTGTGCGCCGGGCGCAAAGAGGACGGCCAGCGCCATCAGCGCAACGGCCAGCAGAAGGAGCGGGGAGAGTCGGAAGACGGAGGCCCGCATCATAGTGGGCCTCCCGTGGGGTTCAGCGGCTGAAAATCGGGGGGGGGGGTAGAAGCCGGCGCACCCTACGGCTGCTGTTCCCGAAATCGAACATGGCTATCGTCTCCTCTTAGCAACGGTCTGCTGCATCGGTCGAGATGAACCCGCCCGCCCCGGCGTCGGAGCGGTTGCTTCCAACCTCCCCGGGCCGGTTCAGGCGACGGCCAGCGCCGTCCCCCGGACCGGGGACGCACGGTCCCGCAGAACTCTACCGAACCGCCCGTATCACCTGCGTATCTTTCGCTCCTTCTTCTGGGGAATGTTGTGTATCATCGTGCCCGATTCGTGACATGCCGGGCCGCGCGGGCAGGGCCGCGTCGAGGCCGGGAGGGAGGACTCGGTGCCTTCAGATCAGCGGGAGCGGGAGAACGAAGCGCTGCGGGAGCGCCTGTCGCGCCTCAGCGAGGCCAGCCTGCGCATCAACGAGAGCCTGGACTTCAACGCCGTGCTCCAGGGAATCCTCGACTCCGCCCGCTCCCTGACGGCCGCCAGCGTCGGGGTGATGACCCTGCTGGACGACGGGGGACGGGGTGAGGTGCAGGACTTCCTCTCCTCGGGGCTGACCGGCGAGGAGGCCGAAGCGCTGTGGCTCATGCCCGAGGGGCTGCGCGTCCTGGAGGCGTTGACCGGCATCTCCGCACCCCTGCGCATCCCCGACGTGGTGAAGCACGTCCGGGCCATGGGCTTCAGCGGCTTCAGCATCCCCGTGCCGGTGGGCCGGCCCTGCTCGTTCCTGGCGGTGCCGATCTCCCACCGCGGCGAGCGGATGGGCCACGTCTTCGTCGGCGACAAGGACGGCGGAGCGGAGTTCGCGAAGGAGGACGAGGAGACCCTGGTGATGTTCGCCTCGCAGGCGGCGCTGGTGATCGCCAACGCCCGCACCCACCGGGAGGAGCGGCGGGCGCGGGCCGACCTCGAGACCCTGGTCAACACCTCGCCCGTGGGCGTGGTCGTGCTCGACGCCCGGACGGGGGCGCCGGTGTCGGTGAACCGGGAGACCCTGCGCATCGTGGACGGCCTGCGGGAGGGGGAGCAGCCGGCGGAGGACCTGCTCGAGGTGGTCACCTGGGTGCGTTCGGACGGGCGCGAGTTCTCCCTCCGGGAGCTGCCCCTGGCCGAGGTGCTCAAGGCCGGGGACACGGTGCGCGCCGAGGAGATCGTGCTCCGGGTCCCCGACGGGCGCAGCGTCGGCGTCCTGCTCAACGCCACGCCCATCCGCGCCGAGGACGGCGAGGTGGCGTCCTTCGTCGTCACCCTGCAGGACCTGACGCCGCTCGAGGAGCAGGAGCGGCTGCGGGCCGAGTTCCTGGCCATGGTGAGCCACGAGCTGCGCTCCCCCCTGATGTCCGTCAAGGGGTCCGCCGACACCCTGGCCGCGCAGTCGGAGCGGCTGGACCCGGCGGAGATGCGCCAGTTCTTCCGCATCATCCAGGACCAGGCCGAGCACATGCGCGGCCTGATCGGCGACCTGCTGGACGTGGCCCGCATCGAGACGGGCGCCCTGCCGGTGGACCCCGGGCCCGCCGACCTGCGCCTGCTGGCGGAGGAGGCGGCGGGCCAATTCCAGAGCGGGGATGCGGGGAACCCCCTGGACGTGGAGCTGGCGGCCGACCTGCCGATGGTGCTGGCCGACCGGCGGCGCATCGTGCAGGTGCTGGGCAACCTGCTCTCCAACGCCGCCGGGTACTCGCCCGAGGGGTCGCCCATCCTGCTGACCGCGGCGCGGGACGGGGTCCACGTCGCCGTCTCCGTCGCCGACTCGGGCAGGGGCATCCCGGCGGAGCTCCTGCCGGAGCTGTTCCGCAAGTTCTCGCGGGCGTCCGGCCCCGCGGCGGCGCCGGGCATCGACGGGTCGGGCCTGGGACTCGCCATCTGCAAGGGCATCGTGGAGGCCCACGGGGGCCGCATCTGGGCCGAGAGCGAGGGGCCGGGCCTGGGGGCGCGCTTCACCTTCACGCTGCCGGCGGTGGAGCAGCCGGCGGCTCCGGCTCCCGATTCCCCCGCTGCCGGCTCGCGGCGGACGCCCCGGGTGCGCGTCCTGGCCGTGGACGACAACCCCCAGGACCTGCGCTACGTCCGCGACGTCCTCATCAGGTCGGGCTACGCGCCCGTTGCGACCGGCGACCCCGCCGACGTGCCCCGCCTCATCGCCGAGGAGAAGCCCCACCTCGTCCTGCTGGACCTGGTGCTGCCGGGGGGCGACGGCATCGAGCTGATGAACGACATCCGCAAGCGGGCGGACGTGCCGGTCATCTTCCTCTCGGTGTACGGCCAGGACGAGACCGTCGCCAGGGCGCTCGACATGGGCGCGGCCGACTACGTGGTCAAGCCCTTCTCGCCAACGGAGCTGGCGGCGAGGATCCGGGCGGCGCTCAGGAAGCGGCTGGACCCCTTCCAGGGCGAGCCCTCGGGACCCTACGGCGTCGGGGGGCTGGGCGTCGACTACGCCCTGCGCCGGGTGACGCTGGACGGGGAGCCGGTGGAGCTGACGGCCACGGAGTACTCGGTGCTCTACGAGCTGGCGGTCCACGCCCCCCGCACGCTCACCCACGCCGTGCTGCTCCAGCAGGTCTGGGGTCCGGAGCGGGTCGGCGAGCCCTGGCTGGTGCGCAACGTGGTGAAGCGGCTCCGCCACAAGCTGGGGGACGACGCGGACGATCCCAGGTACATCATCACCGAGCCCCGCGTCGGCTACCGGATGCCCGGGCCCGACGGGCCGGACGGGGACGGATAGGCCCGACGGGCGAACCCGGCAGAAGCTGTCGGACGGAACGCGGGCCAACACCGTCAAGCCCTTCCCGCCGACGGCGCTGCCGGCGAGGATGAGGGCGGCCCGTACGCCTGTTCAGGGAACCTGTGCACCGTGAGTCGGCGGAGACCTTCGTGCTGGACGAGGGCGCCGCCAACCCGAGGTGCATCTTCGCCGACTCCGCGAGTCGGCCCCGAGCGGGAGAGGGGGGAGCAGGGCCGCTACCCGACTCCCCGGACGGAGCCGAGTGAGCCATGCGATAACGAGACGAAACCCCCTGTTATCCTCCCCGCGCGGCAGCCCACGAGGAGGAGCCCTGATGGCGACCCCGAACGAAGTCATTCACACCTGGCACGAACAGCGCGACCTCTTCGAGACGATCAGCCTCGATCCCCAAGTCTTCCCGCCGCCAGGGGTGGAAAGGCCGTCGGCGGAGGAGAGGGAACTCGACCGGGAAGAGGGTTACGACCTCGGCGACGGGTACACCCTGATCTCGGAGGAGAGGATGCGGTACTCGTTCATTGACGGGGCTGGGGAACCCCTCAAGTACCCCGTACGCCTGGTGTCAGCCACGCGTGTCTACTCAGGTGACGAGCTGCGCCGGCGGCGGTCTCTCCTCAGCTCCGAGGAGAACGACTAGCGTCCGTGCTCTCCTCTTCATCGAGCGCCGCGTCGGCTACCACATGGCTGCGCCAGAGCCGCCGCTCGACTTTCTTGGCGGCGGCGAGCGAGCGGTACGGCGCCGGCGGGCTGCCCCCGCGCGACTTACTTCTTCGAGGGAGGCCGGTCCTTGCCGCCGCGCTGCTGCGGGCGGTCGTCTTCCCAGTCGTCCGGGCGCTCGTCCTCGCCCCGTGACTGCCAGTAAGCGTCGTTGTTGGGATTGAGTTGGTTGGCTCGGTTGTCGTCGCTGCTCTTACCCATGCCCCGAAGTCTACACGGGTTCCCGCGCCGCTCGTCTTCAAGCCGGGGAGGGTGCGCGTGCTGCGCACGCACCTAAAGCACCTGCGCCGCAATCTGGGCGACGACGCCCGGAACCCCACCTACATCTTCGCCGAGCCCCGCGTCGGCTACCGGATGCCGGAGCGGGAGTCAGAGGAAGCGGGCTGATGAGCAATCAGGCAGATGTCGAACGGGCAGTCCACGAGGCCCATCGCAAGTTCCAGTTTGAGGTAGCCGGCGCAACCCACCGGCTCTTCAGGTTGCTGACCGCAACGGAGCTCTTGCGATCGACGGTGCGTTCCAGTCAGGTAGGCCGCTCAACGCCCATGATCCTGCCGTCATATCTGGACGTGTTCGTAAGCATGGAAGTTCCGGATGGTGACGACCCGCTCTCGCGACATGGGAGTGTGGAGCAGTCCGCCTACCTTGCCTGGGTCGCCGAGGTGGTGAGTGCGAATGACAGGAGCCGGTCGGCGCTGAAGGCAGCCTTCCAGCCGCTTGCACCGGATGCCATCGAGCCAGAGACCTCAGTCCTTGGCGACCTCAATCACATACGGAACGATCTACTCCACAATGATCGGGTGGCTTCGCAGGATCACACCGGTAGGTGTGAAGTGCTGCTGTGGTTCGAAGTGGGTGATGGAATCGTTCTCGAGACGAAGCACGTCTTTGACTTCCTCAACCAGCTTGGGATGTACGGGGGATCAGTCTTCTGGGAGAGAGAGGGCGCCGTCCCGCTTGTCAGCTTCTACTGGATGCTCACGGAAGGGCTGGCCAGGCAGCCGGTGCCGAGCGTTGTATCGGTGCGACCCGTCGTTACCCAGCATCGTGAGACTGGACAGGACCATCGAGGCTTGAGTCTCGTCTACGACAATGGCGTCCACGTACTGTATGACCTGGGCGAGGGAGAACCACTCGACCACGTCGAGATCCGGGCGGACGGGGCTGTCATCGCTGTGCCCGACCTGGATGAGATCGATGCGCTGGCCCTGTACCAGCGGGGCGCACTACACCGCCTCACAAGTCGTTCCCAAGAGTCTCTTCTGCACGCGCCCTGGGGGCCGCCGTCCCGAATTCGCCGCGATCCTGACACGACCTCCGAGCGGTGACCCGGATACCTGCCGGGCCGTTACGACCACACGGACCAATAGGCCGCGAACCAGCCGCCCGTTTCGCAGAGAGCCGGCCCGCGGCGCTCTGCGCCGTTCCGTGCGAGCCGGGAGCGCCCGGTCCGCGGCCTGCTGGTTACAGCGGGTGGTCCCGGAGGAACTCGGACCCGTCGTCGACCACGACGGTCAGGCGCTTCTCCAGGGCGGCTTCGATCCACAACCGGATGTGCTTCCTGATGTCTTCGCCGCAGTGCCAGATGCGCGCCTCGTCGCCACGCTCGGACGCCCCTCGCCACATCGGGTGCGCGTCTCTCAGCGCGTGTGGGTCCGCCACCACGCATGCCTCGCCCCTGCTCTCGAGTTCCGCGACGGTGGCTGTGACGTCGTGGGTGTGCGTCATTCCGCCCGTGCTCCCCGGCGGCAGCGAATGCAGCACGCCCCTCCAGTGAGAAGAGAGCGCGTCGTCAATCAGCTCCAGTTCCCCGACCGTCCAGTTCGTTGTGTCGTGCTTCGCCGAGAGAATCGCGGCCGGGTCGTTGGCGGGGGATGCGAGCGTTCCCGCCACATCGGTCGCAGCCCAGTCGGGGTACGACTGACGGGCCAAAATGTTCCTGAGGCAGACGATGAAGATCGATTCCGCGTCGGCGTAGAGGTCGGCGTCCTCATCCACCACCTCGCCGGCCAAGATGTCGGACTGGTGGCGATAGAAGGTCCGCATCCGGTCCTCCACCCACGCGCGCTCCTGCTCGGTCTCGGCGTAGAGCCACGCCGCCCGTTCCGCTAGCAGCCGCGCGATGCTGTCCTCGTTCCGCGTCGTGAGCATTCCCCTGAAGGCGATGGCAAGGTCGATGCAGCGGTCAACGTAGCCGAGCCGTGCCTTCGCACTTCGAAATCGCATCAGCGGGAGATGCAGGCGCCTCTGGACCTCTTCGTCGGCGGACCTGTAGCTGGCGACGGTCGCACGAAGCCCCTGAGTATCCAGATAGGGAAGCACCGAACCGCCCGCGAGGAACGGGACGAGGCGGTTCTCCACGGCCCAGCCGCCGGTCCGCGAGTGTTCCGTGATCGGCACGGTGTCGACGATCGCCTGTTCCACAACGTGCGTCTGCGCGACCGGGCGGAACGCCCGCCGCGAGATCAGCGTGATGAGGCCGCACAGGACGTCGATGCCGACGTCGGCCACTCCCTGGGTGTCAACCCTCACATCAACGCGATGGTTGAGGTCCCATGTGCCGGGCTCGACGGTCACCTCGGTCAGGAGCGCGCACCACGCCATACCGGAGTCGAGCGCGGCCGATTCGGCGAAGATGGTCGACGACGTGTCCACCATCGACGATGCCTCGCCAGCCGGGATCAGTCTGGTCTGGTCATCCAGGACGATCTTCCCGGCAATCTCCGTCCCAGCCAGAAAGAAGACAAGGGTCATCGGAAGCGAGTCGTGCTCCAGGAAGCGGTCGAGCGTATCTGCGGCCACGTCAACCGAATTCAGGATCGCGCTCATGACGATCTTCGACGAAGCGCGGGCCAGTGGCATCGGCACACTCGCGGACATGCCGGGGCTGGCGACGCACGTGATGTACTCGCGCGCGTCGTCGAAGTACCTGTCGAGCGCGGACAGTGATCGAAGGTAGTGCGAGAGGGCGGTCAAGCCAGCTGACTCTGTGGGTGCGAAGCGCTGGGCGAAGCTGTGGACTTCGTCCGGCGAGTGCGCCCGAAGGTTGGAGACAATGGCACGGAACTGCTCCGGGGCGATTGGGACCAGTTGCCCCACCGGGGTGCCGGGACGGAGCGCCGTCGTGTCCTCGACCGCGCGAGTGATCAGGCGATGGAGTTCCGGGTAGCTGTGCTGCATCGTCTCTGGTCTCGCTCTTCGTCACGCTCAGTTCGATGTTCGCTTGGCCGGCGGGAGCGAGCGGCATCTGTGATGGCCAATAGCATGCTCGCTCAGACCCGGAGCGCGAGCACTCCCGCCCTACCGGACCCGGAGTCCCAGTGCGCTGACCGCGCGAGTCACCTCGGGATCGCCCGAGCGCACCGGTTCGGCGTCGAGCGTGTGCAGCGGAGCGAGCGTTCCAGGCGCCGGCTCGAAGACGGCCCAGTTGTCGGTGTCGTCGTCGAGGCGCGAGCGGTAGCGAATGCCGGCAAGCGGCTCGCCCTCCGCGGTGCGAGTCCCGTACACGAACCTCGATACCTCCTGTGTGAAGCCACGCGGGGCGGCGGCGCGAATCGCGGCGGCATCGACATCCGTCAGACCGTGCTGGAGCGCCTTCGCGGCCAGTTGCGAGCGGATCGTCGCCAGCGATGCGGCTGCGCCGATCTCGGCGTACGCGCCGGAGAGCTCGGCCACACCCATCAGCCGCCGCTCGAACCACTCGCGGGGAACGGTACCGGCGGCCAGGGCGTCGTCGTCTCCCTCGATCTCGCGCAGGCCGGCGACAACCGCGAGGTCCGGGCGGAAGCGGGCGAGCGTCTCGAGCAGCGCGCCGAAGCGGGTCGAGCTCGCGTAGAGCACGCGGTACTCGCCCTCGGAGTCGTCCCAGCGATTGCCGAAGGTTCCGTCCAGACCTGCCTGGCTCCAGTCGGGCCAGGCCCAGGGGTCGGGGGCACGGGCGAGGCGGAAGACGGGACCGTCGGCGGTCACCGTCTCGAGGGTGTCGCTCATCCGCCGGCCAGGAAGGAGCGCGCGGCGCCGATCACCGCGGGGCCGATCTCGTCGAGGTCGGCCTCGCGGAGCAGGTGCGCGGGCGAGCGATCGTCGAGCTGCGGGTTCAGGCCTTGGAACCAGGCCTGCGCGACGGCTGCCGAGTCGGCCGCTGCGATCGGCGCGGCGGCCTGCAGGGCGACGCGCAATCGCCGCTGCACCTCCGCGCTCGGGGCGCGCGACCCCTCCGCCCACTGGTGGACGGCGCGGGTTTCCTTCACCGCCCCCAGGTACGCGCAGAGCTTCGCACCGAGGATGTCGCGCACCTCGCGAACCACCTCCGGGAAGGCGGAGCGTGTCGCTCGCGCGTGCGCGTCGTAGTCTGGGCGGGCAACGGGTGTCGTCGTCATGGGGAGAGTATAGCGCATCAATCCCAAGCGAGATCACAGCCTGTATCACGCGGTGGTCTGACTCGTGGGAGAACTCGCCGGGTACAGGATGCGGCAGGCCGCCGCAGCACTTGGCACGGCAAGGTCAGCGCGTTGCGAGGGAGTAGGCGCGTAGTAGCATCGCCTTCCCGCAGATCGCATGAGGAGAAGGTATGCCCGAGACAGAGAACGTGGGCGAGCGCAACGCCCTCGACATCGGCCACGTGATGGCAAACCAACTTTGTGGCATGGCGACCCACCATGAGCGCGGAGGATGTGGCTGGAGCGTTGATGCACGCGATGGCGAGATATTCCATCCAGACGGAAGGCCCGGCTGAGTCAGGACTGCGGGGAATCATCAGCCACCTGCAAGACCAAATGGAGGAGCGGCTGCGGTCGATGTAGGTGGAGTCTTGGTTTGATCGCCGCTACGGTTGGCCGTGCTGGCGCACTCCAGGCGTCGGTAGATGGACTTGACCCGTAGGAGTCGGTTGCAATGACATCGGAGCGCGATGTCGAGTCGATAGACATTCGCCCCGAGGTGAGCGTCCTCGGCGTATTCCGGCACCTCAACTACCGTCCGTGGTTCGCAGCAGCGGAGTTCGTCGACAACGCGATTCAGAGCTTTCAGGACCACGAGCAGGAACTTGCTCGCGTCGATGGTCCTGCAGCGAAGCTGCTTGTGCGCGTAAAGATCGACACCTCGGGCGATGGCTTCATTCAGGTCTCGGACAACGCGGCTGGGATCTTCCGCGAGGAGTGGGCACGTGCGCTCCGCCCAGCCGAGCCTCCGCCGGACAGGTCCGGCCTGGCCGAGTTCGGAATGGGCATGAAGACGGCTGCGGCGTGGTTCGGACGCCGGCTCACGGTGCGCTCGACGGCACTGGGCGAGCCGGTCGGACGTCAAATCACACTTGACTTCGACGAAATCATCGAGAAGAGGATCGAGACGGTACAGCCGGAGACTTTCCCTGCGAAGCCAGAGGAGCACGGCACAGACGTGATCGTCTCCGGACTGCATCGGCCGCCCCGGGGCAAGACAATCAGCAAGATCCGAGAGCACCTAGCGAGCATCTATCGTCTGTTCCTCAGAGACGACTCACTCCAACTGACCTTCCAGCACGGTATCAACGCGGAGCAACGCTTGGAGGCGGAGGAGGTTGCCGTCCTCGAGGCACCGCGATTCGACGACCCAGAGGGTGAGCATCGTCTCTGGGAGAAGCCCATCGAGTTCGACTTGGGTGATGGTCTGCGGGCGCACGGCTTCTTGGCGATCCGGGCAGTGGGTAGCACATCCAACGCTGGTCTGGCCCTCTTCCGCCGGAAGCGTCTCATAGAGGGGAGCGGAGACGAGACATACCGGCCGCGGGCAATATTCGGCGCTTCCAACTCGTACGAGTACCAGCGTCTCTTCGGTGAGCTTACGCTTGAGGGGTTCGATATCTCACATACGAAGGACGGCTTCAGGTGGGAGGAGCACGAAGAGCCGTTCGTCGACCTTCTCCGCGAGTATGCTGACGAGGAGCCTCTCCCATTGATCAGGCAGGCGCGCGGCTTCCGTACAGGTACGCGACGCTCGTCGGAGAGCAAGCTGAGCGAGGAGGCTCACAACGCTGCTACGGGAACCGCCAGCGTGATCGGCCGCGAGCTCAGCCGCTCGAGGGTCGGGGAGTTGACGGTCACGGAGGGCGCAGCCCCTTACGACCTCCCGTCCGCAACTGAACTGTTCCCCGCGACTATCGAGGTGACGTACCGTTCGCGGCGATGGCACGTCACGGTCGAGATCTCCAATGACGCTGCGCTCGCGGGGGACTGGTTTGAGGTGGCGGAGCACGTGGAGTCCGACGACACTGGGAGCCGGAGCACTGTCATCCGCTTGCGCATGTCCATAAGGCATCCCTTTTCCGAGCGCTATGCGGGGGTCGAGTATGAGAACCTTGAGTTGCTGACTCGACTCGCGGCAGCCCTGGCGATCGCCGAGATAACGGCGCGGCAGGCTGGCGCGCGCCAAGCAGGCGAAGTACGGCGTAGGTTCAACGAGCTGCTCCGGTCCGTATTTTCATCGTCGTAAGGGCTAACGACGACGGAGGGTGTCGTGGCAAACGAAGAGGCCCTAGAGGTCGTCCGAGAGCTGCAGACGGAACTGCCGTCGGGATGGCAATGGCGCCCTCAGATCATCGAGGGCGGCGAAGCTCAACGTCTGCTTCAGCGCTACGCAGAGCGCAGACTACCTGAGAGTGCTCGGGACGAGGTCATGGGGTCTGCGCTGGACATCATCGCTCGGTGCGTGCCGCCGAACGACGAGACCGATCGTCAGGAGACCGGCCTTGTCGTTGGCTACGTGCAGAGCGGCAAGACGCTCTCGTTCACGACCGTCGCGGCGCTCGCATGCGACAATCGCTTCCCTCTGGTCATCGTGCTTTCTGGCACGAAGACGAACCTCTATAACCAGACCGTGAAGCGCCTCCGCCGGGATCTGGACCTGGACGAGAGTCCCGCTGGCAGGTGGCGGATCTTCGAGGCGCAGACTCGCAACCCCGATCTTCATCAGCAGCTCGGGGATCTCCTGGAGCAGTGGGACCAACCGGAGTTGAAGGGCTTCCCCCGCAACCGCGATCATTACGGTCCTCAAGAATCGGCGGAGGGTTGACGGCCTCGTCGATGCCCTTCGTCACTTGGACCTCCGAAACCGTCCGTGCTTGATAATCGACGATGAGGCCGATCAACACGGGCTCAACACCAAGGTCAGGCGGGGTGAGAGCAGTGCCGTGTACGGAGCCTTGCTCTCTCTGCGCGACGCGCTACCACGGCATACGTATGTCCAGTACACCGCGACACCGCAGGCCCTTCTGTTGATTAGCGTCCTGGACAGCCTGTCGCCACAGTTCGGCTGGGTTATCTCAGCGGGCGCAGGGTACTCAGGAGGCTCCGCCTTTTTCGAGGGCGAGGGGCATGGGCTCGTCAGGACTATCCCTGACCACGACCTAGAGGCCATCGTCGATGATGGTGATGTCGGCCCTCCAGAGACCCTGCTCGAAGCGATGCGTCTGTTCTATGTGGGGGTAGCAGCCCAAGCCTTCCATCGGGGGGAGAGAGAGCCGACCGAGCGGTACCGCTCGATGCTTGTCCATCCGTCGATGCTCCAACTGGATCATCTGCGATGTAAGCGTTGGGTCGACGGCGCGAAGGCCTCGTGGATTGAGCTTCTCCAGCCGGGCGTCGAGTCTCCCGATCGCGATGAGCTCGTGCAGGACTTCCGCTCTGCCTACGACGAGCTAGTCGCCACAACAGACATTCAGTCGCAGCAAAACGAGGCCCACGAGACGCTCCCCTCATTCGAGAACGTTCTCGACTATCTGCACCAGGCCATCCTTACAACGCCAACATGGGAGGTGAACTCGCGGGACTTTGATCGGTGGACGCAGGACAACTGGCCCTCGGCGTACTCGCACATACTCGTAGGCGGCGAGAATCTCGGTAGGGGATTCACGGTTGAAGGGCTGACGGTGACCTACATGCCGAGGGGCAGAGGAACCGGCGTTGCCGATACGATTCAGCAGCGAGGGAGATTCTTCGGATACAAGAGCAACTATCTTGGTCTTTGCCGCGTGTTCCTTGAGGGCAATGTGCGGGGCGACTACGAGCACTACATCGAGCACGAGTCCTACGTAATGGAGGAGCTGGGGCAGCTCGCACAGTCAGGAGAGCCGATGTCGGAGTGGCGGCGACGAATGTTGCTCGCGCACTCGCTCCGGCCAACTCGCCCTTCCGTGCTTCCGGACATCTACCGGCACCGGCGGGTCCCCGAGTGGACCCAGCAGGCGTCGCCGTGGAGTCCGGTCGATGATGCTGCGGTGGCGGTGAACTGGAACCTCATCGAGGCATTCGTCGAAGGCTTGCCGTTTGAGGAGGACCCGGGGAGCGATGAGCGTACGCGGGAACAACGAAACGCTCTCGCGGAACACGTTCCCCTCGTGAAGGTCCTCGAGGAGCTCTTGGTCCCCATGTGGTTCTCCTGGCGTGATGCTCCGGACTTCTCAGCCGTCGAGTTGGCCATTCAGTGGCACCTCAGGAAGAATCCTGACCTGACTGCCGCCGTCTACCGCATGGCTGCCCAACGCCCTCCGCTTCCGGGCGGGGGGAGGCGCCGTCGACAGATCGACGATGACGAGCGGATTGTGAACCTGTTCCAAGGAGAGGCCCCGGTCAAGCCCGCGCGGCTCCGAGGGAGCGTCTACCCAGGTGACCGGCGGATCCACGCGGCGGATGCGGTCACCGTCCAGATCCACGACCTCGACCTGACCGACGCGGATCAACAGCTTCAGCGCGGCCACGTACCCGCCGTCGCTGTCTGGGTGCCCAGCTCCATGCGCGTGGGCGTCTTCGACGAGATGGCAACGGTGACGTAGGGGCGATGGGTGGAGAGCGCATCGTGACACGGGGCGCGAGAGCTCGAGACCTCAAGAGGCTATTGGCTGATGTGGGTACGCCTCCCTCGGGCGCGGGGCGCGCTTACGAGGCGATACGGATAGCTCGCGACTCGCGCTATCGGGTCGGCCGAGACAGTGAAGGCAATGCGGTTGTCCTGATAGAGACGACTGGTGCGGCAGGGGCTGCGGCGCTGCCGGACTTCGAGGGCCGCCACCTCCAGATCAACCACGGGGTGAACTGCGCCATCACCGTGGCTGGTGCCGAGGTGGAGCGCGGCCGATTCTCGGTGGTGAAGTGCATCGAGGCCGATGACCTTCTCAGGGACCGGTTCCTTGAGGCGATTGAGACGCTCTTACGTTCTCTCGGCGAGACTCCTGCGACGGAAGACCTTCGCCAGGTCATCGCGGGCCTGATCGAGCTGTTCAGACTGGCCACTCAGCCCTCGCGGGGGACCATCCAGGGTCTATGGGCCGAGTTGTGGCTGATTGCGCGAGCGCGAGAGCCGGAGGTTCTTCTCGATGCCTGGCACGCGAAGCCCACAGATGTGTACGACTTCAACAGTGGGTCTGAGCGCATCGAGTTGAAGAGCGCAGAGCGGCGAGTCAGGCGGCATCACTTCTCGCACCGGCAACTCACTCCGCCGGCGGGTACACGGGTCGCAATCGGATCCGTCTTTGTCGAGAGCTCGGGAGGCGGCTCGACGGTCGCCTCCTTGGTCGAGCGAATCCGACGCCGAGTTGCCCACCCCCGGGGGCGGAGACGACTCGATCACGTTGTGGCCGCCACCTTGGGAGCCGACTGGCGCTCTGGCATGGGCGCAGCCTTCGACTCGCAGCTTGCGTCGGAGTCGCTTCGCTTCTTCTCGGTCGAAGATGTCCCGTCCATCCCTCCTGACGTACCCCCCGAGGTCTCTGACGTCCGGTACGTGTCGGATCTCTCCGGGGCGCCGGCCCTGACTCGACAGGAGGTGGTCGAGTATGGCGAGCTGCTCGCGGCAACTGTTCCGGCAGAGCCTTAGCGTCCCGGGCGACTATGCAACCTAGGACTTCAGGCCCTTGGACGGATCACCGGTCCCAGTAATCGTTGCCCTCCCCTGTGCGCACTCCGTGGCGAGAGGGCACTCGCTGCAAAGTGTCTTGCGCGGCCGACAGAAGCGGGCGGCGATGTCGATGAGCCCGAGGTTGAATTCCCTTGCTGAGTCCTCCGGAAGGAGTGCTTGGGCGTGAGTCATGAGCGAGCGACTCGAGTAGGCTGGTCCGTCGATCTCGTGGCCAAGAACTCGTCGCAGGACTCGTCCGCTCCCCTCATCGATCATCGGGAACGGTCGTCCGAACGCGAGACAGAGAATGGCTCGCGCGCTGTATCGCCCGATACCAGGTAGGGTCTGAAGCTCCTCAAGGTCTTGCGGCACCTGCCCTGCGTGCTCTTGCACAAGAAGCCTCGCGGTCTCGATCAAACTGTCGGCCCTTCTGACCAGGCCAAGGGGTCCGAACCACTGACGCAAACTGGCGACTTCCGCACGACCAAGCGACTCGGGGTCGGGGTACCGGGCGACGAGTTCCGCATACGGCTCCGCGACTCGATGCGCTTGGGTCTGGCGCAGTAGCACCTCCGCAACAAGGATGTGGAACGCGTTCGTCGTCTCCCGCCAAGGAAACGCCCGCCCGTTCTCTCGGAACCAGGCGACTACCAGCTCCGCCAACGTCTGTTCGACGTGCGAGAAGCGGAGGGCGTTCGCGGTGTCTGCACTCGCAGGGTGCGCCGCTTCATTGGCATCCGGCACGGGGTGGGCCATCCCGACTTACGAGATCTGCAGTAGAGGACGAGTTGCCGGCAGCAACGCCGTGAGAGCACTCCGCTCCAGGCTCACTGTTGGCCAGAAGCCTCGCCGCGATGCTGTGGACCACCTCGACGTGTACGGCGTTCCCCAGGGCCTTGAAGGTCGCGTCCTTTGAAACAGGAACACTGAAGTGATCGGGGAACCCCTGGAGGCGCAGACCCTCAACCCGGGACAGGTGGCGGCGCTCCGGGCCGAGGATGGGTATCTGGGTGCTTGTCATCGCAACCAGGGAAGGGCTGTTCAGGTATCGCTTGACACGCAGACCCGACGGCCGGAACTGGAGAATGTGCTTCCAGAGATCCCGCTCTTCCCCCTGGCAGTTCCACTCGAGCTTCCTGAGGGATGGCGGAAAGTTCCGAAGACCACTCACCCAATCTGTCGGAAGCTCATCCTGAACCTTCGAGAGCCAGGCTCGGTTTGATCTGATGAAGCTCACCTTCCACGGTGGAAACGTGTCTGTCTTGGTCCTCGCGTAGCTGGGCAGGAGGTCGAAATCCTCCCAGACTGGACTGGCCCCGTTGCTGGACACGGGCATGCCATTCACTGCGGCTTGGGCCTCGGCCCACGGAGTGCCGCCGTCGTACGTGTACTCCGCGTCGAACTCATCTCCCCAGATCGGAAAGGAGGGCAACTTCTCCTCAGGCAAGGCGGCTAGAAATGCATTCCAGTGCTCGATGCAACGCCGGTGCTGGTCAGTGATGCGGGTCTCCGTCCGATCCTGAGTTGAGAGCTCGCTCTCCTCCTGGACAACGTCGGCCATTGATGTCGATGCCTCCCGGTTTCTGGATGGGAATGGCTTGGCCGGGAGCCCATCGAGGGCGGCGACGGCGAAGAAGCGCTCGCGGTGATGTGGGAATCCGAGGTGATGGGGGGAGAGCAGCCCTTCGCCGCCGCTCGCTACATGCTCAGTTCCTCGGACCTCATAGCCCAGTCCCTCGAGGCTGGACTTGACCACCTGCCACGTGCGTCCCTCGTCGTGGCGCTCGAAGTTCCCTACGTTCTCGAGGATGACGAAGCTGGGCAGATGCGCTTCGAGAATCTCCAGAATCTCGTGAAAAAGCGTTCCAGAGGTCGGGTCGCTCATGCCGGCTTGAGCGCCGGACTTCGAGAAGGGCTGGCAAGGAAAGCCCGCGCAAAGCACGTCGTGCGAGGGGACCTCGTCCTTGGCCAGTCTGATGTCGCCGTGGGCCGGCGGCCCTCCAGGGAAGTTCCGGTCGTAGGTCTCGCGGAGTTGGTCATCGATCTCGGACGCGAAGACGCACTCGTACCCAAAGCGCTCGAGTGCGACGCGGAAGCCGCCGAGGCCAGCGAAGAGGTCGACGAACTTCATCGGCCGGGCACTCTTGAAGAGTCCGGGAGTAGCAGGTCACGCACGGGTGCATCCCTCCACCTCGAGACTCGACCCGTTACTGCTGACCCTAACGGCCTGTTGCCCAATACGCAGCGCTTGAGGGGCATGGGTGGCGGATAGAGAGAGTCGCCTGTGCATCGCCAAGAAAGTCGGGGGGAGTCCCTGGGCCGACGATTCGTCTACCGAGTGCCCGCCAAGTCGAGTGGCATCCCCGTCTGGCGCAGGAGCGTGACGGTGCGGCGACCGTCGTCGCCGTCCTCGGTCTCCGCCCAAAAGTCATCCAGGGAACGATAGAAGGAGACGGTCTCGTCTCCGACCACGAGTGTCGTTCCGTCATCGAGTTCGAGGATGTCGACCTCTACTCCGCCGCCGGAGTTCCATGTGTCCACATTACGGAGGTGTGCTGGGCGATCGATGGTATCCATAGAGTGAGTGTACACCGGGACCATGGACGCTCTTACCGCTAACGGCGCCGGCACTGTGTTTCCGCAACGGGGAAGAGGCAGCCGACCTCCGGGATTGTGCCCACGCCGCACCGGGCTTTCTCCAGTTGCGCGGGCTTCTGTTGCCCGGAAGCTGCGCCACGGGTACGACTGCGGAGGAGAGATCGACCCGGACGAGGCGAGACTCAAAGATGAATCTACGGTTCCACGTTGACCCTGAGACGGGTGATCCCCACATCCACCGGCATGGGGTGCGCGAACAGGAAGTCGAGGATGTCATGGCGTCCCCGGCCGAGGATGTGCCCGGGCGCCGCAACTCGCGCCTTGCCATCGGACAGACGCTTGGCGGTCGCTACCTTCTGGTAGTGTATGTGCGAGACCCGGAGCCAGACAGCGCGTTCGTCATCACCGCGTACGAGTTGTCCGGCAACGCCCTCCGCGCTTTCCGGCGGCGGAGGCGGAGGAGACAACGATGAGCGACACGACCAACAGATTCCCGCCCGGCTGGGACGAGGAGCGCGTGCGCGACGTCATCGAGCACTACGAAGGGCAGACGGACGACGAGTTGGCTGCGGAGATCGAGGCCGCCTTCGAGGACAGATCCCAAACGGTGATGGTGATCCCGAACGATCTCGTTCCCGCCGTGAGGGCGCTCCTACCCGAGTCCCCCGATCCCGCGCCGGCATCCCCGGCGGTCTGACGCGCGTGGTGTGTACTGTCGCCCGTGACCGCTGACTAGGACGGCACGGGGACCGGCTCTCTTGGGTCGACGCTCGGCCACTGCGCGGTAGCCGAGTGGCTCGGCCCCCTACAGCGCCACCGCCCAGCGGAAAGTTCGCAATACAGTACGTGTAGGCCCACCAGCACGTACCGTACTCATAACTTGGCCTGACAGAGCCACGTCTGCGGCGTCTCCGCCCCCGATGGGGCTGTCGGGCGGGGTCGGGATCGTGTAGTGGATCGTGGCCTGCCCGGGCCGCACCAGGATGGCCTTCACGAAGGACCGCACGAACGCCCGCGTCTCGGTGATCTCGCTCGTCCGCAGGAACTCGCTCATCTCCTCGGCGAAGGCCGCGACGGTCTCGGCGCTGTCCAGCAGCACGCGCCGCTCGGCCAGCATGGTGCGCGCCTCGTCGGCCGCGACCTCGAGGAGCTGCTGGCGCTCGCGGTGCTCCTTGATGCGTTCGGAGGCGTCGGCCATGTCGAGGTCGGTGTTCTCGACGACCTGCCAGACGCGGCTCATCCGCCGGCGCACGTCCTCCAGCTCGGCCTCGATGCTCTCCAGCTTCTGGCGCTGCTCGTGGGCGACGCCGTCCATCTCCTCGTCGAGCATGCGCACGAGGTCGCGGATGTTGGACTCGGTGAGGACGTGGTCACGGAGCTGGCCGACGATCGTCTCCTCGAAGCGCTTCGCGTTGAGCCTCGGGGTCGCGCAGGCCTCCTTGCCGCGCTTCATCAGCGACTGGCAGACGTAGTAGGTGTACTTCCCGCTCTTCGCCTCTGCGGCCGTGAGCGCCTGCCCGCAGCTCTCGCACTTGACCAGGCCGCTCAGCAGGTAGGGGCTGGAGGCGCGGCGCGGGTGGACGACCTTCGGGGCGCGCTCCTTGAGCAGCGCCTGCACGCGCTCGAACTCCTTCTGGCTCACGATCGCGGGCACGGCGCCCTCGACGCGCACGGGCGGGGCCTTGCTCTTCGTCCGCTTGCCCCAGACGAGCGTGCCGGCGTAGGCCTCGTTCGTGAGCATCCCGTGCACGGTGTTCTTCAGCCAGCGCCCGCCGTTGCGGGTGGGGATGCCCTCGTCGTTGAGGGTGCGCACGATGTCGAGCACGCTCTTGCCCGCGATCGTCATCTCGAAGATGCGCCGTATGACCGCGTCGGCGGGCGGGTCGAGCTCCAGCTTCGGGCGCTCCTTGGCCCCGTCCTGCACCCGCACCTTCTTGTAGCCGTAGGGGGCGTGGGTGGACCCAGAAGCCGCGCGAGGCGGCCTCGCGCATCCCGCGCGTGACCTCCTCGGCAAGATTGGCGCTGTAGAACTCATCCACCGACTCGATGATCGCCTCCATGAGCTTGCCGGTGGGGGAGTCGTCGGCGTGCTCCGTGATGGAGACGACGCGCACGCCGCGGCGGCGCAGCATCGACTTGAAGGCGACGGCGTGCTCGCGCTTGCGGGTGAAGCGGGAGAACTTCCAGACGAGGATCTGCTCGAAGGGCGCGTCGGCGGCGGTGGCGGCGTCGAGCATCTTGCGGAACTCGGGCCGGTCGGCGACGCGGCCGCTCTCGGCCTCGTCGACGTACTCGCGGGCGACGACGTAGTTGTTCTTCTCGGCGAAGTCGCGGAGCGCCCGGAGCTGGGCGGCGACCGAGAGGTCGACGTCCTGGCGGTCGCTGGAGACGCGCGCGTAGAGCGCGGCGGGGGTGGGTTCGGGTCGGTCTGTCATCGCGTGATTCTCCTCATCTGCGTGCTCACCTTAGCGTGATCTCGGGCCACTTGATCGACTCCTGCACCATCGCAGCTACACCGGATCAAGTGATTTGCCGAAAAGGGCCGAAAAGAGCCCAAAAGACCCCTTCCGAGCATTGTCCGGCGTGTGCGCCACTGCTAGCCTCCCGCCCTAGAACTACCGTTCTAAACGGTAGTTGCAGTGTACAGCCCCGGCGCGGCCGCCGACCACCACCGGCGCCGCCGGGATCAGGAAACCGCAGTGGGACAGAGCCGTGAGTACCAAGCGACAACTGAGCGACGAACAGGAGGCGCAGCGCCTCGATGGCCTGCGGAGGCTGGCGCGCATCATCGCCCGCCACGCCCTCGCCCATCCCGAGCGCTACGGGGCGGCGGAGCGCGAGGCGGGGAAGACGCCGGCGGGCGAGGAGCCGGGCCGCAGGGACGGCGCGGCATGAGGCGGGCCAGGCGGGCGCTGCGGGCGAGGCTCAGGCCGGAGGTGATCTGGGAGTACCTAACGCGCCACAACCTGAGCCAGAACGCGTTCGCGCGGCGGCTCGACATCGACCCGGGCTACTTCTCGCAGATGATGAACGGCAGGCGCTTTCCGTCGCCGGAGATGCGGACGCGCCTGATGGTGGCGCTCGGCATCACCGACTTCGACGACCTCTTCGTGATGGAGGCCGTGGCATGATCCGCAGCGTGCCGCCCTCGGATCTGCTGCTCGACGAGCCGTTCCTGCCCGAGGACTTCCCGCGGCGGCTGCAGCGCTTCAAGGAGGCGCTGGGGGTCTCCTGGGACGTGCTGGCGGCGTGCATCGGCGCCGACCCCCGGCAGTTGCAGCGCTGGCGCGAGGGGACGAAGCCCTGCGGGGACTCCACGTACGCGCTCTTCCTGCTGGCCGACCGCAGTCCCGGCGGCGTCCGGCTGCTGCTGGACGAGGACGGCGAGCGCTCCGCGCCCTCCATCTGGCTTCCGACCGGACCGCTGGCGGGTGGCCGCGACGCGCCAGGACATCGATCAACCGCAGTCACACCGAGGAGGTGATGCACATGGAACCGACGACGGAAGGCACGATCAGGGTGAGGGGCCGCGACTTCCCAATCCTCACGCGGGACGAGATCCGCAGGCGCTACCTCGACGACCTGCCCGAGCGGCTGGAGCGCTTCATCGAGGCGGCCGGGTGGTCGTGGCGTGAGTTCGCGGCGCAGCTGGGCGTGAGCGATCGGCGCGTCGCGGCCTGGCGCAAGGGACGCACGCCGAGCGGCGACGCGATGTACGGACTGCTCGTCCTGGCGGCGCGCACGCCGGGCGGGATGGAGGCGCTCTATCCCGAGTTCACCGGCAGCCTCGCGGCGGAGGCCGAGGAGGAGGACGAGCAATGGGAGTGAAGCGACAGGTCGCGCGCCCCCTCGGGCACGGATTCCCGCCGGACTTTCCCGAGCGCCTGGAACGCTTCAGGGAGGTGTCCGGTCTGAGCTGGCGCTCCCTCGCGTCGATGCTCGGCGTCACGACTTACCGGCTGTCGCTGTGGCGGCGCGGGGTCGTCCCGAGCGGCGCGCATCTCTTCCTGCTGCTCACGCTGGCGGAGGCGATGGAGCTCCGCGACGGGGTCCTCATGCGCCCCGAGCGCGACCTGCCCCGCGCCAGCGCCTCTCCGCGACGACTGACGCCCCGCGTCGACCCTCTCTTCCCCCTACCGGAGCCTCTGCCACCCCTCATGGAGCGAACGCGATGAAGACCATGCAGATCGATCCCGAAGGCGGCATCGCCGCCCGCATCCGCGAGGCGCGCCGGAGCGCGGGCCTCAGCCAGGGCGCGCTGGCCGCACTCGTCGGCGTGAACCGCAAGACCGTCTGGAGATGGGAGGCGGGCCGGACGAGCCCCACCCGCAGGCACCGCCGGGGCATCGCCCTGCACTGCAGGGCGCCCGCGCTCGCACCGGAGCAACAGGAGTCCCCCTCTCGGGGACGGCGTTCGCCCGCGGGGTTCGTGGTGTCGCGGGGAGAGCGGATGCGCGCGGTGCTCGGGGTGATCGCCCGCTACGCGGCCCGGCACGGCTACCCGCCGACCATGCAGGAGATCATGGACGAGACCGGGTTCAGCTCGAAGTCGGTGGTGACGTACTCGCTGGACTGGTGCGAGGAGGCGGGACTGATCGTTCGCGCGCGACGCCTCGCGCGCGCGGTCACGCTGACGGAGGCGGGACGCGCGTTCGCCGAAGCGCTCTCGGAGACCGGCAGCCTGCCGGTGCGCCGCGAGGAGATCACCCCGGGCGCTCCCCGCGCCGCGACAGCGCCGGCCGCCGCGACCGACGCCCCGCCTCCCCTCGTGCTTCAACTACGGGAAGGCCGCCCCCGCTCCCCGAAGCGAGCGCGATGAGCACCCCGCAGACAGATCCCGAAGACGGCGTCGCCGCGCGCATCCGCGAGGCGCGCCTGGGCGCGGGCCTCACCCAGCGCGAGCTGGCCGCGCTCGTCGGCGTGGCCCCCCACACCGTCTGGGCCTGGGAGGCGGGCCGGATGAAGCCCACCTGGGAGCACCGCACTGAGGTCGCCTCCCACTGTGGGACCGATGTGGGCGCGCTGGAGGGACGGACAGGACCCGATCGGGAGCGGCTTCAGGCGGCCGCGGCCACCTTCCGGGACGCCGTCGCGCACCTCCCCGAACGGGACATCAAGTTGATCCGGACGTTCATCGGCTTCCTGCGCTGGAAGCGCCGCAGGCGCGCGCGGGCGGCGTAGTCATCAACGTAGGGTTCGGCAAACGCGAAGCCGTCGACGCGGAACTGCTCCGGCTGCATGCGCCTGCTCTCAGGATGCCACCGGCAGGACATGCGAGGTGCGCCCCCCCGGCGCGCGCCAGGCGTCTCCGAGCGGCCCCTCCGCGTCGAGGAGCGCCTCGTGGGAAACCCCCAGCGGCAGCGCGACCCGGGCTCGCTCCATCTCGCGCCGCGCGACACGCAGGAAGTGGTCGGCGGCGATCGCGTCGCGGAGGACGACGAGGACGGCGGGCCGGACGCCGTGGTCGTCGGTGGGGCGGTGGGAGGCGTAGTAGCGCAGGTAGGGCGCGAGCCGCGCGGCCATCGTCGAGGGCCTGACGGCGCGGCGCTCCCACTCCAGGAAGAAGGCCCACGGCGCCCCGTCGCCGCGTACGACGCCGAAGGCGTCGGGGTGGACGGAGCGCACCCGTCCGCCGTGGCGGAAGTAGCGGGAGGAGCGCCGGGGCGGGTCGAGCTGCGCGATCTCCCGGCCCTCCGCGCGCGCCTGCCGGGCGAGCACGGCCACGAAGCGATGCACGGCAGCCGTGTGCTCCAGGTGGCGCAGCAACTGGCGGCTGTTGCGGCCGCGCACGTCGCGCCACGTTCCCGCGACGCCCGTGTCGAGCGGTGCGGGGCTCCAGCGGCCGCGGGCGAGCCCGACGGCGGTGCGGTCGCGGCGCGCGAGCACGGCCAGGCCGCGCTCGGTGGCGGCGAGCCGCCCGTCCGCGGCGGGGATGCGGGCGACGAGACCGAGCGCCTCGAGGGAGACGACGAGCCGCGACAGCCGCGCGCGAGAGAGGCCGAGCAGCACGGCGAGGTCACCTGGGGCGATCCAGGGCCAGTCCGCGACCAGGTCGAGGACGCGCTTCTCGGCGGGGCCGAGGCGGGCGGGGAGCAGCCAGCCCGGCGTCGTACCGGCAGCGTCGAGGTCCAGGGGGAGCGTCGCCCGGGCCGGTTCGCGCTCGGCGGGGAGGGCGGCCCCGCGCGCGGCGTAGTCGATGGCGTCGCGCAGGCCGAGCGCGCCACGCACCGAGGGCGGACGCCAGGCGGGATGGGCGGGGCCCGCCCCGACCGCCTCGTGCTCCAGGGCGAGCAGGGCCGGGAAGGGCGCCGTGGCGAGCAGGCGGCGGGCGTGCCGCAGCCGCGTCTCGTCGGGGGCGAGCAGGAGCACGCCTCCGGGGGGCGGTCCCTCGCGCAGCCGCCAGAGCCGCTTGGCGAAGCCCGTGCGGTCGGCGGTCGGCCCCTGCCTCACGACGGCGAGGACGGCCCCGCCGGGGAGGACGATCGAGGCGTCCATTGGGAAGGCGCGGTACCAGCGGAAGCCGATCGCGCCGCGCAGGGCGGCGATCGAGGCGGCGAGGCGGTAGATGACGGCGACGGCGTCGAGGCGCTCCAGCAGGATGCGGAGCGACTGCGCGGAGACGGGTCGCGCGCGCAGCAGCGCCTCCGGGGACTCGTCCTCGATCGCGGCCAGGCGGCCAACGCCGGCGGCCGTGAGGTGGTAGCGGCGGGTGGTGCGCAGCCGCTCCGTGCCGTGGAGCAGGGAGCGCACGAGGCCCCGGCGCTCGAGGGCGGCCACGGCGCGGTAGGCCGAGCGGTCGGAGATGCCGGCCGCGGCGGCCAGCTCCAGCCGGTCGAGGAACGGCATGGAGGCCAGCCGCCGCAGCGCGGTGGCGGAAGCGCTCACGAAGCCCCGTCTCCGTCGCGGGAGTCCCGCGCACGCTGGTAGCCGGGCGGAGGCGTCTCCTCCGCGCCGTCCGCCCCCGCGCCGT
The DNA here is from genome assembly GCA_965203115.1 of Tepidiformaceae bacterium. GTDB lineage: Bacteria > Chloroflexota > Dehalococcoidia > Tepidiformales > Tepidiformaceae > UBA2991. The sequence goes on from OZ241859.1 coordinate 2,486,992, forward strand.
CGCCGTCACCCTCGTCGAGGGCCTGCAGCTCCTCGTGGAAGCGCCGCACGCGCTCCAGCGCGTCCGCCTCGGCGGCGTCGAGGTCGCGGGTCGTGGTGAGGTAGCCCGCGGCCTCGTCGCGGACGCGCTCGGCCGTCAGCGGGTTCCCGCCCTCCGGCTTGAGCACCTCCATCGAGAAGGCGGGCATGCGCTCCGAGCCCATCGTGGCGCGCACGTAGGCGTGGTGGACGGGCAGGGAGACGATGTCCTCCTCGGAGATGCGGTCGCGGTCGAGCTCTCCCACGAGCCGTCGCGCGTCGGCGCTCGCCACCTGGAAGACGGCGAGGCAGCCGATGTTGGCGAGGAGGGTGTCCTGCATCGTGGGGGAGAGGTCGGCCAGCTTGGCCAGGCTCTGCGTGGCCAGCACGAAGCTCGCCCCGAACTTCCCCAGCTCGCTCAGCATCGACTCGTAGGGCACGCCCGGCATGGACTGCATCTCGTCGACGACGACGAGCGCGCCGCGCCGCTGCTCGGGCGGGAGCTCGCCCTGCTCGCGGATGACCGCGTCGACGAGGTTGAGGATGGACGCCCCCACGAGGGCGGCGACGTCCTTCCCCGCCGTGCCCTGCGCCGTGGAGACGAGCAGGACGCCGCCGTCGAGGATCGTCCTGCGCAGGTCGATGGTGGAGCGGCGCTGGCCGAGGATGGCGCGGGCGCGCCTCGAGGAGGCGTAGTAGGAGAGCCGCGTCTGCACGGGCGCGAGCGCCTCGGCGGCGTACTCCCTGCGCCAGCCCCCGAAATCGCGCGCCCACCACTCCAGCAGGTAGGGGTCGGAGACGCGCTTGAGCACGTCCATGCGGAAGCCCTCGTCGCCGAGCAGCCGCAGCCCGTCGAGGATGGTGTGCTGCTCGTCGGCGGCGATCGAGGGGTGGGCGTTGGCCTCGTGCAGGGTCTTCACTGTCTGCTCGAGGATCGACTGCATGCGCGGCCCCCACTGCTCCCAGAGCCCCTTCGCGACGCGCACGACCGAGTCGGCCGTGCGGTCGCGGTCGGCGAAGACGCGGGTGTCGAGCAGGTTGATGCCGGGCGCGCCGCGGCTGTCGGCGAGGTCGACGAGCCGCACCGAGCCGATGAGCGACTCCGGCACGTGCCCGAGGATGCTCTCCACGAGGTCGGCGTGGGGGTCGATGACGACGATCGCGTCGCCGTCCCGCCCCGCCGCCTTCTCCTGCAGGCGGTGGACGACGAGGTGCTCCATGAGCGTCGACTTCCCCATGCGCGTGCGCGCCGTGTAGAAGTGATGGCGGCGCGTGAGGTCGTCGGAGAAGCGGATCTCGCGCGGGGCGCCCGTGGTCGTGTGGCCGACGAGCGCGCCGCCGCGCACGTCACGCGCCGACGGCATGAGCACCCGCGCCCCGGAGCGGGCCACCAGCGGCGTCTCGTCTCTGGCCCCGGGCGGGTGCCAGAGGCAGGCCGCCTCGCGCACGCCCAGCACGCTGCGCCCGCCGAGGAGCCCCGGACCCGGAGGCGCCATCGCGTGCGGGTCGGGCAGCCCCGTCCGCACCTTGCCGACGCGGAAGCGCGCCCCGGCGGGGTGGTCGTAGTGGCGGTAGGCGGCGGCGACCTGGCCGAGGAGCTCCTTCGCGCGCTGGCGGCGGTCGCCCTCCGGCAGCACGGCCGTCACCTGCAGCTCCGCCTCGAAGGCGATGCGCGAGACCTTCTCGCGGATCAGGAGCGGGTCGAAGACGCGGTTGCGGGAGCGCTTCCAGCGCGCCCACGCCCAGCCGCCCACGGTCAGCCCGAGGGTGAGGCCGGCGCCGAGCGCGACCGCCTTCCAGGTCTCGCCCGCCTGCCACCACTGGTAGCCCTTGAAGAAGGCGAGGCCGCCGAGGGCGAGGGCGGCCATCGCCACGCCGTCCTGGGTGTGGCGGCGCACCTCGCCCGTGGAGGAGTCGTGGCGGGGCTCCTGCACGGCGGGGCGGTGCGCCCGCTCCTGGTGGCCCTGCGACCAGTCGGGGCCGAGCGAGCGCAGCAGCAGCCGCGCCACCACGCGCTCGCCCGGGCGCAGCTCCGAGAGCGCCCCGAGCAGGGCGATCAGCGGGTCGGAGCCGGGGTCGAGCAGGTCGTCGTCGCGGAAGACGCGCAGGGGCACGTACTCGGGGCCGCTCGCGCGCAGGCGCATGTGCCAGGCCTGCTCGCCCCCGGCGAGGGAGAGCGGGTCCTCATCAGGTTCCAGCTGCTGGATGCGGGCCTGCGGGTAGTGGGCGGAGAGCTGCTGGCGCACGACCTCCTGGTCGAGGCAGCGCGCCATCAGCGTGACGCCGTCGGCGTCGCCCGCGAGTTCGAGGGAGAAGGGCTCGGGCACGGCGATCGAGGACAGCAGGTTCTCGACGCCGAGCACGGTCCGCTCGGCGCTGCGGGGCGGCGTCACCGCCAGCAGCACGGGGATCTTCGGGGTGGTCGTGAAGGGGTTGAGTCGCAAGGTGGTGTTCCTTTCTTCGTGTATTGCGTTTGTCGGGTCGTTGGGGTTCAGGGGCGGGCTGCGCTGGTCATCGCTCTCCGCTCTCCTTGTGCTCGCCGCCGGGGTTCCGCTGCGAGCCCGGCCGCCACTCGATCAGCTCGGCCTCCTCGGACGTGGCCTCGATGCGGACCGGGAAGCGGTTGCCGCGCGCGAGGAGCAGGCCGTCGCCGCGCGGGCAGGAGAGCAGCCAGCGCTGCAGGTCCTCGGGGAGGTCGAAGGCGTCGCCCACCGTCGAGATGGCGGCGGCGTCCTGCTGGAGCAGGAGCTTGAAGGCGGCGTTCTGAAGGAGCGCGCGCCCCGAGTGGCCGGTGATGGCGCGCGAGGGATCCTCGGAGAGCAGGTCCTGCACGTCCTGGGTGATGAATTGCAGCCCGAGCCGGTGTTTTCTGGCCCGTTTGGCCATGCTCACCATGAAGGCGGCGCCCTCGGGGTGCTGCATGATCGACCAGACCTCGTCGACGACCAGCAGGCGCGGCCTCGGATCGCGCGCGGCGGCGGCCCAGACCGTCTCCGTGCAAACCATCGTCGCGGCGGGCCGCAGCTCCGGTTCGAGGAGATGGAGGTCGAAGACGGTGACGAGCGCCTCGTTGCGGAGCAGGTCGTCGCCCTCGTCGGAGAGCAGATGGCGCAGGCTGCCGGTGGCGAAGGGCCGCAACAGCCTCGCCAGCGCGGGGTCGCCCTCCGAGCTGTCCTTCAGGTACGTGTAGAAGTCCCCGAAGCCGGTGCGCTCGCGGGGCTGGTCGTAGTAGGCCGCGAGGGCGTGGTCGAGAGCGGCGCGGCGCTCCGCGCCGAGGGACTCGCCCACCATCACCTCGATCAGCCGGCGCAGGCTGCCGATGCGCTGCAGCAGCTCCTCCGGGTCGCGTGCGTCGATCACGAAGGGGTTCATGCCCTGGCCGTCGACGCCCGGGGAAAGCACGCGCCCGCCCGCCGCCCGCGCCATGTCTGCGTACTCGCCCTCGGGGTCGATCACGTAGGCGACGACGCCGCGCGTGACGCCCCTGAGCACACCCAGCTTGGTGGCGAAGGACTTGCCGCTGCCCGAGCGCGCGAGCACGGCGGTGTTGGCGTTGAGGTGGGTGCCATCCCAGGGGTCGTAGACGACGGGCGAGGAGGCGCGCATGTCGATGCCGTAGAGCGAGCCGCCGCGCGTGTCGAGGTCGGGAGGCGAGAAGGGGAACAGCCGCGCGAGGCTCGACGTGTCGAGCGTGCGCCAGGCGGCGACGGCGTTGAGGGCGAGGGGGAGGGTGGAGAGCAGCCCTTCGCGCTGGCGGAAGGGGAGCGCGTCGAGCTTGCCCAGCGAAGCGGCGAAGTGCGCCTTGGCGCGCTGCGTCAGTTCGTTCAGCGTCTCGTCGTCGGGGGCGTGCAGCGTCACCGACAGCGAGGCGTGGAAGAGCCGCTCGCGTCCGCGCTGCACCTCGTCGCGCAGGCGCATCACGTCCTCGAGGGCGATCTCCGCCTCCGAGGAGAGGCTCTTGCCGCGCTTGAAGGAGAGGCTCTGGGCCGACTCGAAGCGGACCTTCTGCCACTCCAGCGTGCGCGCCGCCACGGATGCCGGGATCGGCCCGAGGTGGAGGGAGAGGTCCATCGGCGCGCCCGTCGCCATCAGCGCCTGCAGGAAGCCGGGGGCAAGCGAGCGCGGCCAGTTGCCCAGGTGCAGCGCGCGCACGAGGCGGTCGCCGACGCGGATCTCGCGCCGGTTGACGGTGACCCCGGTTGGCTGGTCCTCGTCGATCTCGCGCGGGGAGCCGCCGAGGGCGGAGGCGAGGACGAGCATCCTGAGCTGGCGGCCGACGAGCGGGTGAACGGAGAGACCGGCGCGGGTGAGCAGGCCGCGCAGCTCACCCGCGTGCTCACGCTCGCAGACGGCGTAGAAGCGGCGATCGAGGATGCCGTCGCGGCGCTCCAGCTCGCCCAGCAGCCGCCGCGTCGACTCGGCGGCCGTCCGCGTCTGGGGCGGGAGGTCGTCCGGCTGGGCGGCTTCCAGGTCGTCGCGCAGCTTCCCGAGGCCGGGCGGGTGCTGGCGCACGAGCAGTTGCACGGGGAAGTCGCAGGCGTTGAGCGCGCCCGCGAACGCGCCCAGCTTGGGCTCGTCCAGTTCGAGGCCAAGCACCTCGAAGACGGCGACCTGCACGCCGTCGAGGCGCACGGGGCCGTCCTCCTCGAGGTGGGAGAGCATGAAGGCGAGCGGCAGTCCCGGCGGGAGCTTCGGTGCCGGGGCCTCGGGTTCGGCGGAGCGAGGCGCGTCGTCCGCGCCTTCCGCCGCTGGCGCGGAGGCGGCGGCCCCGCCGGGCAGGACCGCCGCCGCGCGCTTCATCAGTTCCAGTAGCTGTTTCATCGGAAGGTCTCCTCCGTCCGTGTTGCTAGGAAATGGGGATGACGCCCGCCCGCAGCAGGGCGGCGACGCCCTTCGCGGAGAGCACGAGGGCGAGGCCGGCCGCGGCCAGGAAGACGGCGCTGCGGGCGCGACCGAGGCCGCGCTCCTCCGCGCCGTCGGCCATGAGCAGGAAGCCCGCCCAGACCAGCGCGAAGACGCACAGCCCGGCGGCTGCGTAGGCCAACGCCGTGAGCACCGCGTCGAAGGCGTCGAGCATGGCCTGCTCCTCCTCCGGGGCCGCGCCGGCCGTGACCAGCGCGACCCCGGTGAGCAGCAGGGCGGTCGCAGCGCGCCTCACCAGACCCACTCCCAGCCGAGGTCCTCGAACCACTCGCGCAGGTCGTCGCCTGTCGCAGGCGTCTGCGTGGAGGGGTCCGGCTCTGGCTCGGGCTCCGGCGCGGCGAGCGAGCGGTAGGGGTCGTCGCCCCACACGCTCGACGCGAGCGCCAGCGTCTCGGAGCGGGTGCGCGTCAGCGGCACCCGGGCGACCACTTCGGCCTCGACGCGCTCGTCGTGGACGACCGTGAAGACGACGTCCTGGCTGACCGTCGAGGCGGGGACGAAGCAGCTCGCCGTGACGCTGTGCTCGGTAGAGGTCCCGTCCTCGCCGGGGACGCTGACCGTCTCCGTCACGCTGTCGCCGTAGGCGGGGATGCTCACCAGGGCCGTCTCCGTGAGCCGCTCCGTTCGCTCGGGACGGTGGGTCAGTTCCACCAGCGGCGGCAGCGCGATGCGCAGCGACGCCTCCAGCTCTGCCTCGAAGGCGACAGGGTGGACGCCCTCGCCCGGCGCCACCGGCAGCCGGAAGCGCGTCTCACCTCCGGCCACGAACGCGACCTCGGTCGCGCGGACGCCGGACGTGACCGTGACGGTCCCGCCGACGGCGGTGACCCCGGCCTCCAGCAGCGCCTTCGTACCGACCTCGGCGTGCCCGGCGACCATCGCGAGGTCGACCGCGTGCTCGATCGTGCTCGCGCACGTCGAGGCGATCGCTCCCTGGATGGCGTCGGGCGTCCAGCCCAGCGAGGTGACACGCAGGCTGCACAGCTCGTCCGCCGCCTCGGGCAGCGGCCAGGGCAGCCGCTCGCCGTCGATGCTGACGGCGCCCGCCTCGCCCGGCTCGTCCTGCCACGAGAACACGAGCGACGGGCTCGCGCCGTCCAGCGGCAGGTCGTAGCTGGCGCGCTCGCCCTCCTTGAGGGATGCGTTCCTGTAGTAGCGGAGGTACCGCCCCTCGGGGCCGCCGTGGGCGCGCACCCGCAGGTGCAGGTCGGCCGCCGCCCGCAGCTTCACGGCGGCGCGGTCGCCCGTGACCGTCAGCTCTTCGATGAAGAGCCGCCGCCCTTTGACCGGCGGCGGTGGCTGGAACTCGATCGCGTCCGAGCTCCAGCCCTCGTCTTCGGGCTCCTGGGCGAACGCCGCCGCCAGGGGCAGGGCGGTGAGCACGACCAGCGCGAGCGCCGCCGCCAGCAGGAAGGCCCGCCAGAAGCCGCGGCGGCCCCGGCGCTGCGAGCCGAGACGCTGCGCCCGGTCCTCGCGGGTCGCCGCCCGCTTGTCGCTCTCCGGCTCCTCGCCGCTCGGGCGGCGCTTGCCGAAGAGCCCGTGCGGGCGGAAGGGCAGGCGACCGTTGCGGCGCTCGCCCTCCTTCCGCCGCTGGCCCGCGCGGCGGGTCCGGCGCAGGGCGCGCTTTGCCAGCAGCCGCAGCGGGTCGGCCTCCCTGCCCGGGGGCGGGGGAGGCGGCTCGCTGCGCGCCAGTTCGGCGGGAGGCCCGGCGAAGCGCCGCGCCCCCAGGGCGTAGCGGAGCAGGTCGGCCGCCACCAGCGGCAGCCGCCTGCCGTTGACGCGCCCCGCCACGACGGCGAAGCCCGCCAGCCCGAAGAGCATGGCCGCCGCGATGCGCACCCCCGATGGACCGACGGGGGCGTAGTGGTAGAGACCGTAGGCGAGGGCGCAGACGGCCGTCATCGCCACGATCTGGGGAAAGGTCAGCCACAGCAGGACGCGGTCCTCGGCCTGCACGTGGGTGGGGACTTCGTGCGCTCGCATCGCCTACCCGCCGTCCTCGGTGGTGGTGGAGCCACCGGTGGGGTCGGGCACGTCGCCGATCTCGACGGCGGGGTTGACGACGGCGTCCATCACGAGGTCGACGACGCCGAAAGCGACCATCGCCAGCACGATGCCGGCGAGGGCGGTCATCATCGCGCTCTTGCCGCGCTCCATCTGGTGGGGCGCGCCCGAGGCGGTGAGGTAGAGGTAGGACCCGTAGATGAAGTAGCCGACGCCGATCGCGCCGACGACCCCGAGCAGGATGCCCGCCAGGTTGGAGATGGTCTGAACCAGGTCTTGCACTTCGTGTTCGCTCCTTCGCGTGTTGCGTGTGGTCGTTCGTCTCTCGGTGCTGCTCTTCGCTCGCCTACCGGCACATCGCTCCGCTCCTCCGTCTCCGTCGTCTCGCTGTCGTTGGTCGGTTACTCGCCGCTGCTGCGCGGCATGCCCGAGCCGGGCGCGGCGTTGCCGCCTCCGGCTGAGGGCGTCGAGGTCTCCGCTGCCGAGCGCACGCCCGAGGCGGCGGCCGACGCCCCCGCGCCGATCGCTCCGCCCGCGGCAGCCGCACCGGCGGCGCCGACCGGGCCTCCCGCCGCGCCGCCCGCCATGAGCAGGCCCATCGAGCGCGCGGAGCGCGCCATCGAGCCGGGCAGGGACATGCCGAAGTAGAGGGTGTGGAGCCAGGCGTCGAAGGTGCCGGCGTTGCCCAGCAGGGAAGGGACGCGCGTCGCCAGGTAGATGAAGGCGAGCGACATCAGCAGCTTCCACATCAGGTCCTGGAGGCCGTCCGCCCCGCCGATGGCGGCGTACTCGTTGAGGAAGCCGATCCCGAGGGCGAGGGCGACGAGCTGGATCGCCTGCTGGAAGACGGTCGTCATGAAGAGCCGCAGCCAGTGCCGGCCCCAGCCCGCCGTGTGGGGGAGGATCCAGAGGCCGAGCGCGATCGGGGCCAGCGCCAGCAGGATGTCCATGAGCGCCAGCCGCAGCACCATCTGCACGACGAGGTAGAGGACGAAGAAGCCGTAGACGAGGTAGATGACCGCGAGCAGCAGGGCCATGCCCACGCTGCCGACCTGCACCGCCGTCAGCAGCGTCTCCAGCGTCGAGCGCAGCATGTCCCCGGCGGTCACGCCCAGCTCGGCGGCGATGAAGCCGGAGACGGCGTCGGCGACGTCGATGACCAGCGCGCACCACCACAGAGACGCAGCGGCGGCCGTGAGCCCGAGCGCGAGGCGGGGCACCAGCTCGCGCCAGCCCGCCTGGGCGCGGCCAACGTGGTCGCCGACGATGAGGCTCAGCCCCATCCAGGCGACGATCACGACGAGCGCGCCCGACGTGATGATCCAGACGGCCATCCACGCCTGGCGCACGATCTCGTGGTCGTAGGTGAGGCCCGCGGGCGTGCCCGTGAAGATGTCGCTCACGGGGAGACCTCGCAGACCTCGGCGTCACTGCCGGAGGCGCGCTCGACGACGCCGCAGAGCATCCCGTGCGCGCCCTCGATCACCCAGCCGGCGATCGCCCGGCCCCAGCGCGGCGGGTCCAGGGCGCGCAGGACCTTGTTCCAGATGCCGCCCGGCTGGTGCGGCGGGATCACCGCGTAGAAGTGCGTGTTCACCTCCGCCCAGCTCTTGGCGAGGATGACGAGCAGGTAGGGGCGGTCGGGGTCGAGCTCGGTCTGGCCGTCCGCGAACGGGTACTCGAAGCCGTACTCCCAGCCGTCGCGGCGCTCCTTCTCCCCGCCGCGCACGCGGTACATGGGGACGATCCACTCGCCCGTGTCGCCGTCGCGCACGCCGTAGTAGAGGGCGGGGATCTCGCGGTCGAAGACGGGCCGCGCGATGAAGCGCCCGTCCTTCTTGCGGTCGATGAGGTCGTCGTCGTCCGCGTTGACGAGCACGATCGGCGAGTTGGGGTCGGGCGGCTCCTGGGCGAGGGCCGTCCCGCTGGCGGGGATCGCGGCCAGCGCCGCCAGCAGCAGCGCCGCCGCCAGCGTCCGCAGCCGCCTCCATCTACCGGATGTGGTTCTCGATTGCCGTCGCACCGTGGCCTCCTCGGTCTGGTGGTGGTGACGGCGATCGAGTGTGTGGAGCCGAGGAGCGGTTGTTCATGGGCCGTGAGGAGGCTCCCGCGCGAGGCCGGGCTCGCGTGCGAGCCCCCTCACGAGGCGTGCAAGTCGGGGCGGGCGTTGTGATGTAGTAGGGGCGTACAGGAGATCGAACGCCGGTTGCAGGAATGCAAGTCGGTCGAAGGTACCGCCGGTACAAGGGAAGAGCAGGGTGTCGCGGGAGCACAGCTACATCGCAGCCAGCACCTCGGTGGACGGCCCGGTTGCCAGCTCCAGGGCCGGGAACTTGCAGAAGTGCAAGCCGGCGGGCTGCCCTTTGGTGACCGGGGCCGGCGGCCCACACCTCAAGAAGTGGGAGGGGGAGACGCGGTGAACGGTCACGAGCGCCCCGCTGACGGAGGCGGAGACCCCATGCACGGAACAGGCCAGTCCCCTGACGAGGGCGGCGACGCCGTGAACGGGAACCAGCCAGCCCCCAACCGGGACGAGCGCAGCGAGGAGGCACGGCTGCTCGCCCTGCTCCGCGACCTCGTCGGCGACGACCGGAAGATGAAGACCGCCGCGTACCTGGGGGTGAGCTACCGCACGCTGGACCGTGCCCTCGAGTCGGGCGTGCTGCTGCCGCGCATACGCGACGCCCTCAAGCGGCGCGAGCTGGAGGAAGGGGGTGAGGCCAGCCTCCGGCACCTGGCGCGGGTCGAGGCGCTGGAGCGGCGCGCCGGGGCGCTGGAAGAGCGCGCGGCGAAGCTGGAACACACACAGGAGGCGGCTGGGGAATCCACCAGGGCGGCGGTCGGCGAGTTGACCCGCGGACTGGAGGACGGGACCGCGGCGGTGGAGGCGCTGGCGGGCCGGCTGGCTCGCCTGGAGCAGCGGCAGGTTCGCGGGGACCACGGCGGGCCGGCCGTGATCGGCGCGAGCGATTCCACCCCAGCCGGACGGGGCGTGGTCACAGTCGAGCCGCAGCCGGACGAGGGGCTGTCCTACGGCGAGGCGCTGGCCCTCGTCGAGGAGTGGCGTGCGCTCGTCCACGGGCGCGGCGAGGGCTCGAAGGCCGAGCAGGCGAAGCGTCGCGAGCGCGTCATGGAGCTGGAGATCGCGCTCATCGGCGAGCACGGGCTGGCGCTGCCGCCGAACACCGAGCCGCTCCATCCCTCGGAGCGGGAGCGCTACCTCGGGTGGCGCCGGCGCGAGCTGGACGACCTCCGGGGGGAGCGCCGGCGGCGCGTCGCCCTGCGCTGGCTGCGGCGCGCGCTCACGCTCGGGCTGTGGTGGCGGTAGACACGGCGGATTCCCTGCTTCAATGGCGCACCCTAGCAGCCATTGATTCGGGCGAACCCCCTTCCCCTGGCACGTCCCGCCGGGGACACTCGACGGCAGTTTCCGGCTTTCCCAGCGTTTCCTGCCCAGAAACCTGGAGGGTCCGTCCCTGACCCTGGGATGACCGAGCGGTTCGAGTCGAACTCACCGAACGGTCGCCCGGGGGACTCAACCGGAGGGGTAGAGCCGAGCTCTCCCGAAGGTTGGTCCCGAGGGACACCTGCCGCAGCGGCCGAGTGCATCGCACGAGGCCCTCGGAGTCCCTGGACGAGGTGCGCCCAGCGCCCGGTCAGGTTCCCCACGTCCGCCGCGCCCTGAACACCAGCCGGTCCGCGAATCACTCGCAGTCCGGCGGCTTCGCATGGTCGCGGCCCAGCCACCCCGTTTCCCAGTCCGGCATCAGACCGTGGGCGGAGTGCGTTCAGCGTCAATCCAGCCAGCCAGACCCGAGCCCGGATGCCGGCGCGGGTCGCCAGCACGAGCAACGAGCAACAGCAGTGACAGGGAGGTCACGGGAATGCACGCAGCACAGCAGGACGCCATGGAGATGCGCGCCACGGCGCGGCAGTACACGGGACCGAGCGCCCGGCGAATCGCGGACCTCGTCCCGCACGAGGTGAGCTTCGAGCGGGGCTGGTTCCGGACGAGCACCGCCGTCTGCCACGAGGGCGACGAGCCCGACGGGCTGGCGTTCCGCCAGCGGCCCGATGGCAACGGCATCGACGTGCGCTGCCACACCGGCGGTTGCACGCGAGGCCACATCGTCACCGCCATCGAGGGCGTCATCGGGCTGCCCGTCTGGACGGCCTACGAGCCGCTGACCGAGGCCGCGGCCGCGACGCCCGCCACTCGGCGGTGGCCGGGCCGCAGGCTCGCGCTCGTCGCGGGCGCGGCGCTGCTGCTGGCGGCGCCGCTGGCGCTCGGGCACGGCCTGGAGACGGCCGCCGCGAACGTCGCCGCGCTCGGCGTCGCCGGGATGCTCCTCGGGGGGCTTCCCGGCAGGGCGAGGAGGGCCTTCCGGTCCTGACCGCAACCGGGCCGGCGACGGTCCGCCACATCCATCCAGCCATGGGGCCGTCTCTCCGGAGGCGGCCCCGCTTCTTTGCCCGCGAGGGCGCACGACACGGCAACGAGACCACCACAAGGAGGGCACTGATGACGATGGCAACGACGACGATGAGCACGGCTGTGAGCGAGGCGGGAGACCGTCCCGGACGCAGCCTCGAAGAGCTGGTGGACCGGGTGTTCGAGGCGCTGCTCGGAGCCGCGCCCGCCAGCGAGGAGCAGAGCCTCACCCGCCGTGTCCACGAGGCGCGGCGGCTGAGGCAGCAAGGCGACCCCGACGGGGCGCTGGCGCTCCTCGCCGGCGCGAACCTGAAGGGGTCCAGCGAGCAGGAGGTGCGCTGGGCCTACGGCGAGTGGCTCGGCGTCGCCAGGCGGCGTTTCCGCGACCACGAAGGCCTGGCTCTCTACAGCCCCGCCACGGGGCGTGCCGCCGTACTCGCGCCGCGTGGCGACGGCGGCACGCTGGAGGTGCTCGCCGTCCTGGGGATGCGCTGGCCGGTTGGAAAACTTGTCTCGCGGCGCAGCCTGCGCGGCCTCCGGCCCCTGGCGACGGGCGGCTCGTGATGGCGACCGCGCAGGCTTCCGTGGACATCGTGGCGCTCAAGGAGCGCCACCCGCTGGGCGAGGTCGTCGAGGCGGCGGGCGTGCCCCTGCGAGGCAGGGGACGCGTCCGCCAGGGGGTCTGCCCGTTCCACGAGGAGCGGGAGGGCAGCTTCACCGTGTACGCCGACACGGAGCGCTGGTACTGCTTCGGCTGCGGCGAGGGCGGCGACGTGCTGGACTTCGTCCAGCGCATCGAGGACCTGAGCCTGCCGGAGGCGATCCGCAGGCTCGACGCCTCCCCTCCCACGACCGCTCCCGTCCGTCACGCGACCCGTGAGCGGCGCAATCACGATGCGGTCGCGCCGGCGGACCCGGCGCTGCTGACGGCTGCGGCGCGGTACTACGCCGGGGAGCTGCGGAGCAGGCCCGAGGCGAGGGCGTACCTCGCCTCGCGGGGCGTCGGCCCCGGCACCGCGCGGCGGCTCGGCCTCGGCTACGCGCCGGGGGCGGGCCTGCGCGCGGCGCTTGCCTCCGCAGGCTTCCCCCGCGAGCGGTTCACGACGAGCGGGCTGTTCACGGGGCGGGGCGAGCGCTTCGCCGGGATGGTGGTCGTGCCCGAGACCGCCGGCGGACGCGTCCGCTGGCTGGCGGGGCGGGCCATCAACCCCGGTCGCTCGCCGCGCTTCCAGGCGCTGCCTCGCAGCAAGCCCGTGCTCGGGCTGGGGCGGCTCGGTTCCGCCCCGCCGTGGGCGGTCGTGGCGGAAGGACTCTTCGACTGGCTCGTCCTGCGCGAGTGGGGCCTCCCCGCCTGCGCCGCGCTCGGGACGCGGGGGACGGAACGGATCGCAGCCGCCCTGCGCGGCTGCCCCCGCGTCTTCCTCGCCTTCGACAGCGACGAGGCCGGCCGCGACGCAACGGAGCGGCTCGCAGGCCTGCTCGGCCGAAGCGCCGCCGCCGTGGAGTTGCCCGAGGGCGTCGCCGACGTGGCCGACCTGGCCACACATCCCGGCGGGCGCAGGATCTTCCTGCGCCTGCTCGAACGGGCGGCTCGCGCCGCCCGCTAACTCACCCATCCCACCGGCTGGCACAACCCGCCCGGTTCCCCGAAGGGGCCGGGTGGACTCCCCGTGCCCGCCGGAAGAGCCCCCAACACTGAGAAAGGAGGCGCGACGACACGAGACCGACGGGGCTCCGCCCCGCCCACGGGCCTCCCGCGGGAGGCCCGCACCGATCCACCCAACGCACAGCACGAAGGAGCACCACCATGAACAACGGAACCACCGCCCTCGTGAGCCGCAACGGCTCAACCCCCGGGCCCGCCCCCGTCGAGGAGCACGACCTCCTCTGGGACGGGCTCCCGCCCGTGGTCACGCAGAAGCTCTCGCAGCCCCTGGACGAGGAGCTCGTCTCCTACCGCAAGGGGCGGAAGGGCCGGACCTTCGCCTACCTCGAGGGCCACGCCGCCATCGACCAGGCCAACCGCATCTTCGGGTTCGGAGGGTGGGGGTACGAGCTCGTCGGCGACGTGACCCTCCGCGAGGGCGAGAGCGTCGACCAGAAGACGGGCGAGACGACGCGCATCCGCGCCTACTCGGCCACCGTCAGGGTGACCGTCCCCGGCTCTCCCTCGCGCACGGACGTGGGCTTCCAGGCCCTCGTCGAGGACACCGTCGAGGGCCACGAGACCGCCTTCAAGGGGGCGGTGACGGACGCGCTCAAGCGCGCCCTGCGGGGCTACGGCGAGCAGTTCGGGAACAGCCTCTCCGGCGACGGCGCTCCCGGCGACGTGGCTCCCCGGCTGCGCCGCACGATCGTCGAGCTGGGGCGCAAGCAGGGCTTCGAGGAGCTGCAGGTGCGGGACGCCGTGCGCCAGCGCACCGGCGAGGAGCTCGACGACCTGCCCGTCTCCGGGCTGACGACCCTCGTCGAAGCGATGGCCCAGAAGCTCCAGGCCTCCGGTTCCGAGGAAGAGCCGAAGGCCGCCTGACCCTTTACGCCCCGACGCTCCCTCCAGGAGCGCCCACCACGGGATCGGCATCGGTCTCGCCATCCATCCGCCCGGGTCGCGGTCTCACCGCTACCCCCACGAGTGACGCCAGACATCACCACCAAGAGGAGATTTTGAAAATGTCGCGAACGATTAACCGAGTCGAACTGCTGGGCCGCGTCGGGGCCGACCCCGACCTCAAGTACAGCCAGAACGGGACCGCCGTCTGCCAGCTGCGGCTGGCGACGGACCGCCGCCGCCAGAACGGCGAGACGGAGGCCGACTGGCACTCGATCGTCTGCTGGGGCAAGCAGGCCGAGGCCGTCGCGGAGTACGTCCGCAAGGGCAACCGCCTCTACGTCTCCGGCTCGCTCGCCCAGAACAGCTACGAGACGGAGGACGGCCAGCGCCGGTACCGCACGGAGGTCCACGCCCAGGAGGTCGTCTTCCTCGACTCGAACGGGAACGGGGGCAACGGCGGCTCCAACGGCAACGGGAACGGCAGCCGCGAGGCCGCCGATACCCCCGCCGCCGCGGAGGTCTTCTAGGCCCTCCCACAACGCACGGGGCCGCTCCCTGACCGGGGGCGGCCCCGCTCTCGTTGTCGACCGGCGCGGCCGGGCCGCGCCCCAGCAAGCCGGAAGGAGACCCCGCCGTGTACTACACGGACGACGGCACGCACAGGCTGATCGTGACCGCGCTGGACGGCGCGGAACACCTCAGCTCCGACCGCTTCGACGGGCACTGCACCTGCAACCGCTGGTCCTGGCGCACGGAAGAGTGGGCCGAGCTCGGCGCCCGCTGGGCCTGGCACGTCGTCGCCGAGTCCGAAGACCCCGACGACCATCCGCTCATCCGGCAGGCCGTGAAGGCCGAGCTGCAGGCCTTCGACGACTACGGCGGCGGCTGCGAAGGCTGCGGCTTCCCCCTCGTCAAGGGGCGGACCCGCTGCCACGACTGCGGCGAGAAGCCGCAGGCGGCCTGAACGCCCCGCCAGGGGCAGAGAGGAGGCGCCCATCAAGGCGCTCGAACAGCCAACCGACTGACGCCCGCCGCGTGCGGGCGCACACGGGGCCGCTCCCTCACAGGGCGGCCCCGCTCTCGTTTCAGAGGAGGAGCAGATGAAGGACACGATTCCCGGAGCCATCTCCGGGGCGACCGACCCGCCCGGCACGCGGGCGGACGCCTACGACCGGCCCAGCGCCCGCTTCGACGGGCAGGGCCACATCGACGTACGGGCCTCGGCCGCTGGAAACTGCCGGCGCGCCCTCTGGTACGCGGCCACGGGCCACGAGCCCGCACCGCCCGGCGACGAAGCGCTGACCGTCATGGAGACGGGGCGCGCCCTGGAGCCGGTGGTGCTGCGCGCCATGGAGCGGGCGGGCTGGGAGGTCACGCCCGCAAATGCAGACCGCCCCGAGGCCGTCACCGTGCCGCTCACGCCGGCCGTGACGGTCACGGGTCACCCCGACGCCACCGGCACGCCACCCCTCTTCGGGGATGAGGCCGTCATCGAGGTGAAGACCCGCGGGCCGTCAGCCTTCAAGCGCTGGCAGACGCTCGGAGCGGAGCGCAGCCATCCCGACGCCGTCGCCCAGGCCGCGCTCTACACCTACGGGCGCTTCGGAGAGGCGCGCGACGCCGTCATCGCCGTCCTGGACACGGGCGACCGTGCGTGGGATTCCGAGACCGTCCCCGCAGAGCGCGTGGAGGAAGCCCTTGAGCGGACACGAGCCTGGCTCGCGCCGCTGGGAGACCACTACGCCGCCCACGGACCCGACCCCGAGACGCTGCCCGAGCGGGACTTCGAGGCGGGTAGCTGGCGCTGCTCCTCCTGCCCCTTCCTCGCCACCTGCAAGCCGCAGGGCGGGGAGCAGGCGGAGGAGGAGACGACAGAGGACGAAGCCCCCGAAGTGAGCGACGAGGAGGCCCGCGAGGCGGTCACCGCCTACGTCGCCGCCAGGGAGGGCCTGCGCGAGCCCGAGCAGGCGAAGCGGCAGGCCCTCGACACCCTCAAGGCGTGGATGCGCGCCAAGGGCTCGGCCAAGGCCGAAGTCAAGGGCCACACCGTCAGCCTCGTGCGCAGCAAGCGCTACGCGGTCGATCACAAGCGACTCAACGCCCTCCTCGACGCGGAGACGCGCAAGGAGATCGTCACCGAGCAGATTTCCGAGTCCATCCGCATCACCTGAGCCCAGCCGCTCCCCGCCGGAGCGCCATCACGGGGCCGTCTCTCACGCGAGGGGCGGCCCCGCCGTCGTTACGCCCGGTGCGGCCTCCGCACCCACAGCACCACAGAAGGAGAACCCGACATGCCGGAAGAGCACACCCGCGACGACCGCCCCTGCGTCAGCAGGCACACCCTGGTCATGACCCTGCTCGAGGGCCCCGACCACTACAACGGCCACTGCACCTGCGACCGCTGGTCCTACCGGACGGACGACTGGGCCGACCTGGGGATGAAGTGGGCCTGGCACTACATCGCCGAGTCCGAGGGCCCCACCGACGACTCGCTCGTCCGCAAGACCGTCAGGGCCGAGCTGGAGGCCATCGACAACTACGGCGGCGACTGCCGCGGCTGCGGCACCCCCGTCGTCAAGGGGCGGACCTGGTGCCGCGACTGCGAAGAGCCCGAGGAGTGCGGCGACAACTGCGAGCGCAACTGCTGCTGGGAGCAGACCGTCGCCCGGCGGGTCGCCCGCGACGAAGCCCATCAGACCGACCCCTGCCCGGACTGCGGCAACTGCCGCACCTGCGAGGAGCCCGACTCCCCCGACCACGAGGACTGCATCTGCGGGGAGGCGGGATCGTGACGGCGGCCGTTCACGCCGACGCCCTGCTGGAGGCGCTGCGCCAGAACCTGCACGTCCTCAACGAGCTGGCCGTGCGCTACGAGGTCGAGACCGACCCCGCACGCGCGGACGGAGGTCCCTCCATCACCTGCCCCGACGACGTGCAGCATCTTCTCGGAGAGGAGATGGGCGCGCTCTGCCAGGAGCAGGTGCGCGTGCTCCTGCTCGACCGCCGCAACCGCGTCGTCGCCCAGCGAACGATCTACCAGGGCAACGCCTTCTCCAGCGTCGTCAGGCCGGCCGAGGTGCTGCGCCCGGCGGTGGTGGAGGGCCTCCCCCACCTCATCGTCGCCCATAACCACCCCAGCGGTGACCCGACTCCCAGCCCCCAGGACCTGCAGGTCACGAAGGAGCTTCGGGAAGCGGCCGACCTGCTCGGGCTGAAGCTCCTCGACCACGTCGTCATCGGCGCGAACGAGGTCGTCAGCCTCAAGGACCAGGGCCTCCTCTAGCGGCCCCAACCCATCACGACCGGCGCACGCATCGCGGCCCGGCGCCACGCGGGGGCGAGACCCCTGCGCGTCCACCCATCCCTCTACCGGAAGGAGAAAGTCATGCACGACGCCTACGAGGAGATCACCGATCGCATCATCGCCGCGCTGGAGCGCGGCACCGTGCCCTGGCGGACGCCGTGGCGCGCACGCGGTCACCGCAACGCCCGCACCAACCGCCCCTACCGCGGCATCAACATCCTGGTGCTGCAGATGGCGGCGCTGGAGCGGGGCTGGAACGACCCCCGCTGGCTCACCTACCGCCAGGCGCGGGCGGCGGGCGGGCACGTCCGCCGCGGGCAGCACGGCACGCGCGTCGTGCTCTGGAAGTGGATCGAGAAGAAGGACTCCGCCGACCCGGAGCGGCCGGAGCACTACCCGCTGCTGCGGCTCTTCACGGTCTTCAACCTCGCCCAGTGCGAGGGCGTCCGGCTCCCCCGAGCCGAGCCCGAGGCCGAGGACTGCTTCGACCCCATCGAGCGGGCCGAGGCGGTGGTCGCGGGCTACGCGGACGGCCCGCGTATCCACGAGGACGCCGACAGCGCCTACTACGTCCCCGACCGGGACGAGGTGCACCTGCCGCCGCGCGACGCCTTCGGGGACGCGCACGGCTACTACGCGACGCTCTTCCACGAGCTCGCGCACTCGACCGGGCACCCCAGCCGCCTGGACCGCGAGAGCTACCGCACGGCGGCTCCCTTCGGCTCCGAGCGCTACTCGCAGGAGGAGCTGGTGGCGGAGTTCGCGGCGGCCTTCCTCGGCAACGAGGCGGGCATCGACCCCTCGCGCATCGAGCACTCCGCCTCCTACATCGCCTCCTGGCTGAAGGCGCTGGAGGACGACCGCCGGCTCGCGGTGGTCGCCGCCGCGCAGGCGCAGCACGCCGCCGACCACGTCCTCGGGCGCATCGCCGACATCCCGGTGGAGGCGATGCCCGAGGCAGCCTGACGCGCACTCGACCGGACGGCTCCCGGCCGCCCGGCGCCGCCACACGGGGCCCTCCCTCTCGGGGAGCGGCCCCGCCGTCGTTTCCGCCCACTCACCGAGAGGAGAACGAGCCATGACCACCATCCGCGCCGTCCTGGACGAACGCCGGCGCACCTTCGTCACCCAATCCGCCGCCGAGGGGACGCTCTGCGACGACTGTCCGCAGCCGCAGCCCGCGACCACCGAGATCGTCGACGACCCCTCCGGCGACAGCTGGGGGCATTACTGCGACCGGCACCTCGCCGAGGAGCTGGCGGCGCTGGAGAAGCTGCCCTCGTGGTGGCTTCCCCACGACCTGACCGTGTCGCTCCAGGCCGCTCCCCGCTTCTACGCCGGGCGCTGCGGCTGCGGCGGCTGGTCCCTGGCGACGGGCGACTGGTGCGAGTTGGGCGCCGCCTTCGGGGCGCACTACCTGGAGGCCGCCTCGTGAACGCCGACGACCTCCACACCGTCAGCGCCGGAGGCTTCTCCGCCACGGCCGACGCCTTCGCCCGGGACCCCGACTCGGGTGGTCTCTGGTTCCTCTCCATGGTGGGCTCCCAGACCGCCCTCAAGGCGATCTGGGCCTCCCTCCTCAAGCAGCCGCCCGGTCCCGCCCACCTCATCCGGGGGGCGGACGGCATGGCCCTCTCCGGGGGCTACCAGCACTGCCACGTCCCCCGCGAGACGGTGGGCACGTGGACGACGAAGATCGCCCGCCTGCCGGTTTGCGGAGGCTGGCACGGCCTCGTCTACACGAAGCTGGCGGAGTACGCCTTCGAGCGGGACGCCTTCCTCTTGCTCGCACCGAGCGAGGAGGAAGCACCTGCTCTCCATCACCGCTTCCTCGACAAGCGCAGCCCCCTGCCGTTGCACCGCTCCTGGGCGGACTGGCTCTGGCGGCGGGCGCTGGCGAAGGGGGAGACGGTGCCCCTCCAGTCGGAGGGCGTCGTCGCCTACCGCTGCGACCCGGACGCCGAGTCGCTGAGAGAAGACCTCTCGGTCGCCGTCGCCTCGGGGCTGCTCACCCTCCCGCG
Source organism: Tepidiformaceae bacterium (assembly GCA_965203115.1). Lineage (GTDB taxonomy): Bacteria > Chloroflexota > Dehalococcoidia > Tepidiformales > Tepidiformaceae > UBA2991. The sequence goes on from OZ241859.1 coordinate 2,506,244, forward strand.
TGAGGAACCATCCACGCCGACCACCTACCGGAAAGGAGACACGCAATGAGACTGGCCGCACAGGCAAAAGGCGGGTTTTACCCGACGCCGCCACGAGTCACCGACCTGATCGCGGAGCTCATCCAGCCGCCCGCCGGATACGCCCGCGACGACGAGACGCTCCGCGTCCTCGACCCCTGCTGCGGCGAGGGTGAGGCGCTGGTGCGGCTCGCCGACGCCCTCAGAAAACCGCACGCCGCGGACGTGGAGACGTTCGGGGTGGAGCTTCACGCCGAGCGCGCGGAGGAAGCAAGGTCCCGCCTCGACCACGTGCTCGGGACGGACCTCTTCCAGACCTCGATCGCCAACGGCGCCTTCGGGCTCCTCTACCTCAATCCTCCCTACGACTGGGACTCGGGCGAGGACAAGCGCGTCGAGCACGCCTTCCTCACGCACTGCACCCGCTACCTCGCGGAGGACGGCCTGCTCGTCCTCGTCGTGCCACGCCACCGCCTCGCGGTCTCGGCCCGCTACCTGGCCTCGCACTTCTCGCGGCTGGACTGCTGGGCCTTCCCCGACCCGGAGCGCGAGGCCTACGACCAGGTCGCCGTCCTCGGCTACCGCAAGGCGGAGGTGTCCCACGAGGCCCATGCGGAGGAGCGCATCCAGCAGTGGGTCGCGGGCGACGCGGCAACGCTCGCTCCGCGGCGCTACCCGCTCTACGTCGCCCCGGCGACGCCCGCGGGGGACGTGCTCTTCGCCACGCGCTCCATCGACCCCGTCGCCGCCGCTTCCGAGGCGCGCGACTCGGGCCTCTGGGCGAGCACCGACGTCACCGACCTGCTCTGGCCCGCAAGGGACCAGCGCACACGACCGCTCATGCCCCTCCGGCGCGGCCACCTGGCCATGCTCGTGGCGGCGGGCTTCCTCGACAACCTCCAGCTGGAGGCCGACGGCAGCCGCATCCTCGTCAAGGGCCGTACCTCGAAGGAGATGACGCTCGTCGAGCGCACACCCACCAAGGAGACCTTCCGGGAACGGCTCTCCACCACCGTCGTCGCCCTCGACCTGGACTCGGGCCAGGTCACCGACATCGCCGCTTAGTTTCAAGCCGCCTCCACCGGGCGGCTCCCGACGGATCGACGCCGATCCGCATAGCACGAGGCCCCGCCTGCCACCCTTGGCTAGCGGGGCCTCGCTGTATAGGAACGGCCGCACGGGCGGCCGCCTCGAAACCCTACACGAACCGGGGACGCTTCCAGGGCCTGTGCATTGACCCCTTCCCTGCCCTGGTGGCGTTGGGGGGCGGAGTGCGCCCAGGTCCTGGTGTCGTCCCTCCACGGAGAAGGAGACACACCATGGACCTCAGCGAGTTCATCGACACCTACCGTGACGCCATCGCCGAACGCGTCGTCGAGTCCTACCCGCCCCGCTACCGGCCCTCCGCGAACGGTCGCCCGCTGCCGGCGCTGCTGCGCACGCCCCTGGGGGCGCAGGCGGACGCCATCCGCGGCGCCGCCCTCTCCCTCGAGGCCCACCGCGGCACTACCGTCGTGGGCGAGATGGGGACGGGCAAAACGTTCATCGGCGCATCGGCCGCCCACCTGGCCGGCTTCCGGCGGGTGTTGGTCTTGTGCCCGCCCCACCTCACCATGAAGTGGAAGCGCGAGGTGGAGGAGACGGTGCCCGACGCCCGCGCCGTCATCGTCGCCTCCATCACCGACCTGGAGCGCCTGCGCCTCTCCCACGGACCGGGGCCGCTCTTCGCGGTCATGTCCCGCGAGCGCGCGAAGCTCTCGTACCGCTGGCAGCCCGCCGTGGTGGAACGCTGGGCCACCGTCGACGGCAGGCTCGTCCGGGACGAGGAGACCTTCGAGCCGTTCCGCGTCCCCTGCTGCCCCGACTGCCACGCGCAGATCGTGGACAAGGACGGGGTGCCGCTCACGCAGCGGGACCTCGCCCGCCGGAAGCGCACCTGCGACGAGTGCGGCTCCGCCCTCTGGCAGGCCGACCGAAGCGGACCGAAGCGGTATCCCCTCGCCGACTACGTGAAGCACCACCTGCGGGGCTTCTTCGACCTGCTCATCGGTGACGAGTGCCACGAGTGTGCGCCGCGTAACGCGGCATAGGATTCCCGGCTCAACCGGGAGAGATTCGGAGGAAATCTCTGGGCCAACCGACCTACCCGGAGGCGAAAGCCGAAGGGGACAACAGCATGTCGGTAAAGCGGCTACAGCCCGAAAGCGTTGTAGGGCTGGTTCCGCAAGGCCCGCGCGATATGGCGAAAGCTTGATTGCCTGAACCCCAGTTCCCAGAGGTGTCTGCACTTCACCCGCCGGTAGAACGCTTGCAACCCGGCGTTGCCCATTGCACTGGTCGGTACTCGTGACCGGTGCACCTCTGATGGGTAGAGCGATGGCCGATGTGGCCATTCAAGGGAACGAACGGGGCGCCTACGTCGCGCTCGACACGTCCTATGTCAACGGAACGCGGGATGGCCTACAGGGGGAGACCCCCAAGGTCACGGAGCCCTCGTAGTAGTCCGAGCCGGGGAAAGCCCGGTACATGGCGAAGGAGGGCAGGTGGTTCACGACCAACAACACAGAAAGGTACTCGTGATGAGAACAGCCGAAACTGTCTTGAACGTCATCCGCGACCGCGGAGAACGAGGATTGCCGCTGGAGGACATCTACCGGCAACTGTACAACCGGAACCTGTACCTGCGGGCCTACGGTCGGCTCTACCGGAATCGGGGAGCCATGACCAAGGGCACAACCGCAGAAACAGTGGACGGCATGTCCCTGGCGAAGATCGACGCCATCATCGAGGCCCTGCGCTTCGAACGGTATCGGTGGACGCCGGTGCGACGGGTCCACATCCCGAAATCCAACGGGAAGACCCGACCGCTGGGCATACCGACGTGGTCGGACAAGCTGCTCCAAGAAGTCATCCGGATGATTCTGGAGGCCTACTACGAGCCGCAGTTCTCCGACCGCTCCCACGGATTCCGGCCCGGACGGGGCTGCCACACCGCACTCAGCGAGGTGGCCGAAGTCTGGACCGGAACCCGCTGGTTCATCGAGGGAGATATCAAGGGATGCTTCGACAACATCGACCATGAGGTCCTGCTGTCGGTGCTCGGGGAGCGATTGCACGACAACCGCTTCCTGCGCCTGCTCAAGCACCTGCTCCGAGCGGGCTACCTGGAGGAGTGGCGCTACGGCCAGACCCTGAGCGGCACGCCGCAAGGGGGCGTGGTCAGCCCCATCCTCGCCAACGTCTACCTCGACCGGTTGGACCAGTTCGTCGAGAACGTGCTCACCCCAGCACACACCCGAGGTTCGGCCCGAAAGCCGAACCCTGCCTACACGAGGTTGCGAAACCGAATGGCATACCACCGGAAAGTGGGACATCACGACCGGGCGAAGGAACTCCGCAAGGAATTGCGGAAGCTCCCGTCTGGCGATCCCCATGACCCTGGGTACCGTCGGCTCCGCTACGTCCGCTACGCGGACGACTTCGTGCTGGGCTTCATCGGGCCGAAGGCCGAAGCCGAGCAGGTGCGGGCAGCCCTGGAAGGGTTCCTGAGCAAGTCGCTCAAACTGGAACTCTCCCGGGAAAAGACCCTCATCACCCACGCCACCACCAAGGCGGCGCGGTTCCTCGGCTACGAACTCGTCAACCAGCAGGCCGACGACCAGCTCGACCATCGCGGTCAGCGCAAGGTCAACGGCCGCATCGGATTGCGGGTTCCGACCGACGTCATCGAACGACACTGCCGCGCCTACATGCGCGACGGCAAACCGGCACACCGCAGCGCACTCATCCACGATGACGACTTCAGCATCGTGGGCAGGTACGGCTCGGAGTTCCGGGGCGTCGTCCAGTACTACCTCCTGGCCTACAACGCCTTCCACCTCGGAAGGCTGCAACGGGTCATGGAGATGTCACTGACCAGGACCCTCGCGGCCAAGCACAAGTCCACCGCCCGGAAGATGCGGAGGCGCTACAAGAGCGTCGCCGAAACCGAGCATGGACCGCGTGCCTGCCTCCGGGTCGTGGTGCCACGTGGCGACGGCAAGCGCCCCTTGGTGGCGCAGTTCGGTGGCATCCCGCTGAAACGGAAGCGGGAAGCCGTCCTCGTTGACAAGCAACCCCAACGCCACAGGACCGACCGCTCGGAGCTCGTAAAACGGCTCCTCGCGGACGAATGCGAACTGTGCGGCTCCACGGTGGACGTTGAAGTCCATCACGTCCGCGCACTCCGCGACCTGAAGGTCAAGGGGCGGCAGCCGAAGACCGGCTGGGCGGAACTCATGGCAAGACGACGGCGCAAGACCCTCGTGGTCTGCCGTCGGTGCCACGTCAACGTCCACGCCGGACAAAGCAATCCGAAATCGCAGAACGAACCACTGGAGAGCCGGATGCGCTGAAAGGCGCACGTCCGGTTCGGAGGGGGGCCGACGGAAAAGTACTCCGCTGACGCGGAGCAACTCGCCGGCGGCCTACCCTACACAAGGGAAGGGGCTCCGCCCAGGGCATCGCCGCCGGCATCCTCGCCGACGCCTGCGGCAAGTCCCTCTCCCTCTCGGGCACGCTCATGGGCGGCTACTCCTCCACGCTCTTCCACCTGCTCTACCGGTTCTCGCCGGAGATCCGGGGGGAGTTCGAAAGGGGTGAGGAATCCCGCTGGATCGAGCGCTACGGCTTCGTCGAGCACACCATCGGGCGCGACGACGGCATCGCCGAAGAGGACGGCCGCACCAGCCGCAGGAAGAAGTTCCGCAAGGTCGTGAGGGAGCGCCCGGGGCTCGCCCCCGCCGCCCTCTTCCACCTCATCGGGAACAGCGTCTTCCTGAGGCTCTCCGACGTGGCCGCGGGGCTCCCGCCCTACGAGGAGCGGGTGCTCCTCTCGGACATGGAGACGGAGGAGGACGGCACCGGCTTCTCCCAGCGGAGCGCCTACGACGAGCTCTTCGGGACGTTGCGGGCGGCGTTGACGGCGCTGCTGGCGACGGGCTCGAAGCGGCTCCTCGCCACCTACCTGCAGACGCTCCTGGCCTACCCGGACGGCTGCACGCGGGGCGAGACGGTCTTCGACCCCGAAAGCGAGGATCTGCTCGTGCAGGTCCCGCCCCTCTCCGAGGAGCGGCTCTACCCGAAGGAACAGGCGCTCGTCGACCTCGTCGCCGCCGAGCGGCTCGCGGGACGCCGGGTGCTCGTCTACGCCACCCACACGGGCACGCGCGACATCACGGAGCGGATGGAGTCCATCCTGGAGCGCCACGGCTTCAACGTGGCGGTCATGAAGGCGGACGCCGTCCCGCCCGAGCGCCGCGAGGCGTGGGTCGCGCAGCGCGTCGAGGAGGGCGTCGACGTGCTCGTCTGCCATCCTCGCCTCGTCCAGACGGGCCTCGACCTGGTCGAGTTCCAGACGGTGTGCTGGTACGAGACGGACTACTCCGTCTACACCATGAGGCAGGCCTCTCGCCGGTCCTGGCGCATCGGCCAGACCGAGCCCGTCCAGGTCGTCTTCATGGCCTACCGGAACACCCTGCAAGCGGACGCGCTCAAGCTCGTGGCGCAGAAGCTGCAATCGTCCCTCGCCGTCGAGGGCGAGCTGCCTGAGGACGGCCTCGCCGCCTACGGGGACGAGGGCGACGACCTCATGCTGGCGCTCGCCAGGAAGATCGTCGCGGGCGAGGCGGACGCCGGTTCCGTGGAGTCGGTCTTCGAGCAGGCCCGGCAGGTCGCGGCGGAAGCCGAGGCGCTGCTGGTCGACGAGGGCTGGCACGCGCCCGAGCCGGTGGCGGTTGAGCCCGTCGCCGTCGGGGCCGGTGCGGACGATCTGCTCGAGGAGGACGGCGCGCCACAGCGCTCGCTGTTCTCGTGGGCGGAGTTCATGGCCGGGGACTCGCCGGACGAGCCGCCGAAGCCGCGGCGACGCCACGAAGCTCCGACGCTGTCCCTCTTCGAGTGGGCGCTGGAGCAGGAGCAGGAGGGGGCACTGGCCGCCGCCGGCTGATTCGCGCGCACGAATGGGGGGCGTCGTCCACGAGGCGACGCCCCCGCCTCCCCCGTGTGTGGGGCCTTTCGTGCGTTAACGAGGCAGCGGGGGATGCGACCCACGGGGGTGGGCGCCCGCCCCCATGGGAGGCGCTGCGGTTGGACAGGCCTGCGGAGAACGCTATCTTCTACATGTTGAGTCAGAGTTAGGAGAGAACACCAAGATGCCCAAGCGCCGCCCCGCTGAAGAGACAGCCCGTCTCGGCGACGAGATTTATGAGCGCGACATCCGGCCTCAGGTCGAGGTGTCCCATCACGGGGAGATCGTGTCGATCGACGTCGATAGCGGAAACTGGGCCGTTGCCGAAAGCGTCCTCGGAGCGGCGGATCTCCTCCGGGCGCAGTGTCCAGGCGCCGTCAACGTCTGGAGCCTGCGGGTCGGGCATCGTGCGGTCTATAGCTTCGGGGGCAACTCCGTGCGGAGAGCCGGTTGATCGAGGGCGTCGTCAACGCCGCCTACGAAGCTGTCGTTCCTCTGGCCGTGAGCGGTCCAGCAGGGCGCGTTCGGAACATCGAAGCGGTGATCGACACTGGCTACAACGGCTTCCTCACCCTGCCTCCGGTGCTCGTGAGCGAACTGGGATTGCCTTTCGTGACCATCGGCCAGGCGATTCTGGCCGATGGTGGCGAGGCGACCTTCGACATATAGGGTCACGGTGCTCCTGGACGGTGAGTCCAGGAGTGTCGATGTCTATGTGTCGGACGCTGCGCCGCTTGCGGGCATGCGGTTGCTCGACGGGTACAGCGTATGCCTCGATGTCGAGCACGGGGGACGCATCGTCATCGAGCGAAAGACCACCGAGGAACCCTCTTCCACCTGACCGCCAGTGGCGGCAGGCGTACCCCCCATGTCTCTATCACGGAATGAGTGGCGTATCGGCGGCAAGCTTGAGCTTCGATGCGGTGTGTTCGATTGTCGCGACCGGGGCCGACCCACCAAATGCCTACAGGAGGATGCTGGTGACTGTAGAAGACCGCGACCGGGCTAGCAGCCACTCAGAAGACCTCACCTCGACAGGTCTCTACGTCGACCTCGAGAACCTCCAGGGCGAGGGCCAAGCCATGGTGGAGAGCCTGATTGAGGAGTGGCCGGCCACCTTTCCGCAGCCCTCACGCATCGCGCTCTATTCGCCAGCAGATGAAGTCGAACTCTGGAAGGCGTGGGCGACCAGCAAGTTCGAAGACCTGGGCGTCGTGGTCCACGGCACGCAGCACTTCAGCAAATCCTCGTCCAAGAATGCGGCCGACCTTGCCATTGCCACCAGTGCCGTCGCCGACCTGGTTGCCGGGCGCGTGACGCACGTCGCCATCTTCAGCGACGACAGCGACTTCATGTCGGTCTTTGTTGCCATCCGCGACGAACCCACTGTTCCCTCAGAAGGCGGCAGGGTTCCCTTTCTCTGGGTGGTAACCGACCGGGTCGGATCCCTCTCGCCGAGAATCAAGCAGTTCTTTCCCTCGGAGCAACTCCATGTCGTTCGGTTCAACGCCAGCTCTCAGGCCTATGGAACCGGCGCGAGGAACCGGGGCTCACGGCCTGAGACCACGACTCAGGAAGACTGGACCGAAATGGCTGCTGCAATCGTGGCCGAGATCGAGGTGGGCTCGTTCAAGAGTACGGAATGCCAGAGGCTGATCTCCGAACGATGGCCCAACCACCGTCTCGCCAAGGCCCATGGCTCGGCCTTTGGCGTCGAGTTCAAGAACAACATCTGGCCAGTTCTTGAGAGCCGGGGCGTCAAGATGGGAAACCCGGGAAAGAAGCCGGTGCGCTACGAGATGACCGAGCGAGCGAAGCAAACGGCCCCTCAGCCGTAACCTGCCCGAGAGTGCCTGCTGCCGGCGATCGTGTGGTACGAGATGGAGTTATCGGTTTCGCAATCCACACCAAACGCTGCGCTACTCGTGGGTCGCGAGGCTGCCGTCTGGCCACGAATAGAGTCGGCCTGACTCCCAGGGAGTAGACCCTTCGTGGGAGCCGGTCGTAGGAGCTGCCTCCCTACAACGCAGAGCTCTTGCCTCCTGCCCGGAGGCCAGTCCCCGCTGGCAGGCTGGTCGAAGGCGGACTCGGGCAGGGGCGGCGTCAGCGACACCGAGCCGGGGAACAGACCGCGCGCAACAGAGGAAGCCGCGTCGACGCCGTCACCTCCCAACAGGATAGGTATGCGAATCTTGTGTGCGCCGCCCGCTGCCAAGTTCGTGCACCCGCGCCTGGCTGGGTGCGGAAGTGCGCGTAGACGTAGAAGCTCAGGCAGGGGCCTCCTGTGGCCGGAGGTGCCAGCGGATGTGAGCGTACATGCCTGCGGTCCGCCGCCGCCAGTCCCAGATCGGTACCTTCGTGCCGATGCGCTCACAGCGCTGACAGGCCCACCAGACCACGTCGTCCCCGATCCCGTCGTTCTCGGCCCTGCTGCGGTATACCACCATGATCGTCAACAGCTCGCCCTCGCCTGTACGCTCGTAGATGGGCATGAACACCTGCGGCGCGTTCGCCACCCCGTTGCTTCCCGGATCCACCGTGCTCACGCCGTCGGCCGGGGCGAGCGGCAGTACGCCTCGCGCGTGTCTTTCCCGAAGCGACGGCCAGCCGACAGTGCTTCGTAGGCCGTGGGGAATGGCCCGTGCCAAGCATCCTCAGGTCGCTCGGACCAACGGGCGCGAACCGTCGTGGGCTGGCCCAACTCAATTCGCATTGGACTCTAGGACAGGGAACATATCCATTTGCCTGCTGTCGCGTGCCCCCAGGACGCGGACATCGTCGAGCATAATGCCGCGGGAGTTCACCGGACTGGAGTCCAGCCGTCTCTGCGCATGCTGACAGAAGTCAGGGTTCAAATCGATGCCGAGCCAGCGCCTGCCGATCGCTTTGGCGGCGGCAGTTGTCGCACCCGTGCCGTTGAACATATCCAGCACAAGGTCTCCCCCAAAGTCAACCGAGGGCGCTTTCGCGAAGGAGTACATCATCGCCAACCGCTGTGGCAGCACGGTCGGGAACGGTGCTGGGTGTCCCCCAGTGCGCTTCACGTCCTCTGGGTACATCGGCCAGACCTGCATGCTGAGATTCCGCCACTCGGCCTGGGTCAGCTTGCTTGGTTCCTTGGCCCCCTTGGGGATAGGCGGTGGTGCACCGCCCTTTACATACACGTTGATGAACTCGATCGTGTTGTCCTCGTAGATATTGGGCGGGTATGGGTAGCTTCCAAACATCTTCGTTGTCGTCTGCTTCTTCCACACGAACAAGCCAAAGCGGTGTAGGTCGGTCAATTCACGAAGGATGGTGGACTCGATGTCAAAGGCGATGTTCTTGAGGTGCCGGGTATGCTGATCGCCAATCTGGCTCTTGGGAATCGGCATCACCGGCGTCACGATCGCAAGCTTGCCGTTTGGGATGAGAACGCGCTGCGTCTCGCGCCAGACGATCAGCAGCTCGCTGAGGTAGTCCTCATAGCTTGTCTGTCCGATCTGCCCTTCGATCCCGTAGTCCACCACGTTCCAGTAGGGCGGGCTGGTGACGGCGAGCGCTGCACACTCATCGGGCAACTCGCGGAGCGTCTCGCGTGCATCAGCGCACACGATGCGGTCGACAAAGTCGCTTGGCCAGTGGCTCTGGTCAGGGATTCGGTGTTCCATCACATCAAACCTCCGCCCCAGCAAATACGTGTTGACGGAACCGCAGAAACTGCTCCGAATCGTGCTTGAGCAAACCGATGCGCGAGTATCGCGCCTTATCGGAGAACTGGCTGGCAAGAATGATCCCCCGAACGTTCCCCCTGCCGTCGTCAAAGTTGCTGTGCACCCATCCGATGTACCTTAGGATCTGTCCGAACACCGAGTCTTCTGCGCTCTTGGCCTTGATTTCGACCACGACATACTTTCCGTCAGTACCCCGGCAGAGGAGGTCGATTCGTCCGATCGGTGTCTCTACCTGTCGGCCAACCAGCTGGAGGCCATCCTCAAGTGTGGTCAGCAGTTCAGGTCGTTCAGCGTACGAAGACTCAATGGCCTTTTCGATCCCGAGGCGGGCGATCTCAGCCGACTCCTCTGGAGATAGCTTGTCGGCGTGTTGTTCGATCTCTTCCCTCGCCTTCTCGCTCGACTCTGCTGTCTCCACTGTGAACGCGAGGTATGTGAACCAGGACGGATGCTGTTCCGGGTCACCGAGATAGGCGAACCAGTCCTCGCGACTCTCGAAGCCCGTAACCTTGAGATCTGAACGGATCAATTGGGCTGTGCGGACAGGTTCCAGAACACGTATGACTCGACTTGCGCTGTCTACCTCTAGCCATGATGGGTAGCAGAAAAACGATCGCTGATAGGATGCATCAAGCCGAATACGATTGAAGCGCTCCCCATTTCCGGGTGCAGATCCTGTTGACATTGTTCGAAAAATCTCTAGGAGTTCTGCTTGTTCGTCTGGCGTCAGATTCCTCCAGTGCTGTACGTAGCGAACAATACGCTCCACATCACTTTGTTTTGCTGATAGGTTGACGAAAAGTTCCTGTTCTTCGAAAGTCAAATACCCAGCTGTATCTTCAAGGACTTGAAGCAGGAATACATGAGGAATAAGGCCTCCGAAGCCTTCCCGATTGGCAGATGAAAGCAAGGGGTGCGGGTACTGTATCTTCGCAACCTGCCGTTCAACTACGGGGCGAGGGTCTGTATCGTTCTCCAGCGCTTCGACCAGTGCTAGCCCAGCGTCAGTGATGAAGACTTCTTGGTCGGACTCAGCCCAGAGAAAGCCCAGTGTCCCGAGGAGCGCGTTGACTATTCTTACTAAGGCAGTACGGTCCCCGACAGTCGCCCCTTCGGCGGAAGGGTGAAGGAGGTCCTTGTCCGCTAGGCGGGAGAGGAGCCTGTCCTGTGTGTCGCGGTTCCACGTCGCGCCAAGAAAGTTGTCGAAGATCGTCTGTAGCACCTGGGCGCAGAATAAAACGTTCTCGTCGTTGAGTACGCGGGCTTTCGGAATGTACCAGTAGGTCGGGCAGCGCCTGTAGTCGGACAGAGAGGCCAAGAATATGTCCCTGAAGGGGAAGTCCTGCCGGAGTCGCCTCCGCCTCTGCGGCATGTCAGATTGGCCTGCCTTCCGAGCGTGAGCTTCGCGGAGTCAGCATACACGGCCCCAACGAGAGAGGGAGTCTTGGTGTGAAGGGAGTGTGGCGGCGCTCCCCAGCGCGGCGCCAACCCCTTCCGAGCGAGGCGCACTTCCACCCAGGTGATCGACGCGCAGACCGGCCGGGTGCGGGTCAGACGGAGGGCTGAGCGAGCACGGGGGGGTGCGCCGCCTGCCCCGGATTGCAGGTTGCGGGGCAGATGGCATGTCATGGGCGCGTACAGAGAAAGAGGGAGATTGCAGAAAAGGCAATCGAGGCGTGAAACGCAGACGGTACAGAGGAAAACGCCCCCTACCGGACGTAGGCGATCTGCCTGCCGGGCGGCCATTCGCGTATCATCGCGCGCGCCATGCTAGGCGAAGACCCCGCCGTGAGGGCGCTCGGTCGAATGGCCCTGCAGATCCTTGATGTCAAGTCCGGTCACGGTCCGCTGTCACCCGTCGCGCGACACCGCAACACAGCCGAGCTTCGGCGGCTGCCTCCCGAGGTCCGGAACATTATCGCTGCCCAACTAGACAAGCACTTCCCGGGGCTCTTCGCGATCCGCGCCCGCGAGGCACCAATTGATGCACTTGAGACTGAGAATGCGGACTACCCACCCGACGCCTCCTTCAGGGTTGTCGATCGGGTGGAGTGCCTGGATGACGTCCTGGGGGATCTGATCGCGGCGGGTCTCACCGCCACGCCGGCTAGATTCGCAAGCCTTTCGGACGCCCTGAGGGCGTTCCTGGAAGCGCACCCCGACCTGAAGGCGGACACGTTTGCAGGCGACGAGCACTACCTCGAGCGGCGGTTTCTGGCTGAGGTCTTCCTCCCCGCCCTGGGGGGCAATGCGCTGGACCGGATCGAGCCCCAAGTTCCTATGGTCGGCTCTGATGGGCGCGAGCGGCGGATAGACTTCGTGCTATCCGGGTCACGCGCCTACGCTGTAGAACTCGAAGGGCGCCAGTTCCACGACGCCTCGTCGATCGGCCGCGAACGCTTCGAGGACGAGAAGCGGCGCCAGCGCGACCTTCAGCGAGCGGGATACGCATACACGCCCTTCTCATTCGATGAGGTGGCTTCAGGCGCAGCGCTGGAGGCGTTCACCACCTTGTGCGCGGAGGACACGGTGCTGAGGAACTTTCTCGGGCAGGCCGATGTCGCTGCGGATCCCAGCCGTACCGCCCGCTACGCGGAAGCTGCGTACCTATTCCGTGAGTTCCCCGTCGCATTTCGGAGACTGCAAGTCGTCGTCCTCGCCCGGCTCGTCGAAGCAGCCTCGAGCCACGAGGACCTGCGGATCGTCAATGTGGCTCCCAAATGGGGGCTAGTGAACATGGCGATCGCCGACCTACTGGTCCTCATGGAGCGGTGCACACAGCTCTACGGCCTCGACGTCCGCCTACCCCGTGTCCAGATTCTGAATCTCGTCCGCGCTGAGGACGAGAGGGACTTCAAGACGGCGCTCGCGTCCTACTACGCGAACCCCCGCTACTTCGAAGACGGGCTCGACGCTCGACTCGACGGGGCATCCGAGTTCCAGGTAACCAACCGGAATGTCCGCTTCGATTCGACGATAGCCGTCGAACCGGGCGCGATGCTAGTGGCAGCCGAGCCACCTTTCGACGCGCCTCTGGAGGTCCCCGAGGGTACCGAGCTTTGGTCGCCGGTCGATGCGGAATCGGACGTCGAGGCGCGGGGAGTGCTTGAGCGTGGACCGTTGGTGCACCCAAGTGTCCGCCTCACGCCCTTCGAGCCAGGTAACAAGGACTCCCGCTTCGCTGAGGCCGCGCCCGGGAAACGCGTGCTCGACTACTTTGCGCGCCGCCTCTTCGACATCCCTTTCCTGTACCGCCCCCAGTACGAGACGATTCTGCGCACGCTGGCCCGCGAGTCCTCACTGATCTTGCTGGCCACCGGTGGCGGCAAGTCGCTTTGCTATCAGCTGACTGCGTTGTTATCGCCGGGCCTCGTGATCGTCGTTAGCCCTCTCAGATCGCTGATTCGTGATCAGCTTGAAGCGCTCGCGGAGCTGGGGATCACCGGTGTGACGGGGACGACGAGCGACGACACGCAAGCAGAGCGCGACACGCTCTTTCAGTCCTTGCAGCGTGGCGCCTTCAAGCTCCTCTACCTCTCTCCTGAACGGCTGCAGATCCGATCCTTTCTCCATGAGCTCCGGCCCAACGTGGGCAAGTGGGGCGTCTGGCTGCTAGTTGTCGACGAGGCGCATTGCGTGTCCGAGTGGGGTCATGACTTCCGGCCGGCCTACCTCGGGATCACTGACTTTGTGGCAGCAGTTTCGGAGGGTCGCAGCACTGCACTCCCGGTCCTCGCCCTGACGGCAACGGCCTCCGAGCTGGTGCGGCAGGATGTCCTCCGCGTGCTCGATATCGATGAGTCAGGCTTAGTGACCTACGGGACAGTGGATCGGCCGGAGATCTCGTTCTCAGTACATCCCGTTGACGCTCAGGCTGGCGAAGCGCGGAGCGAGCACCTCGTGAGTCTCTTCGCGGAGGGTCTTGGGCGAGCGCTGGATCTCGAGATCGATGAGCTACTGCCCCGAATCGTAGACTCCGCAGCGCGTGCGGAGCACGCTAGCGTGATCTTCACGATGTACGCCGATCCACACGGACGCCAGACAATGCCGCTCGGCGTCGCGGAGGTGCGCGACGCGCTCGTCCAGGCGGAACTCGTCCGTCCTGGTGATCGTGACTCACGAATCCACGCGTCCACTCCGGTCACCGTCTGTCCGGTTGCGGGATGCGGCACGCATCGCTTCTCGCGCGACCGCGAGTTACAGCGACATGTCTGTGAGATGGGCCACGAGTTTCAGGAGCCCGTCCCCCGCTATGAACAGTGGGACGAACAGATGAAGAAGAACCAGGACGAGTTCAAGCGAGACCGTTTCCCGGTCCTGGTCGCAACCAAGGGCTATGGGATGGGCATCGATAAGCCCAACATCCGAACCGTCACTCACATCAGCTTCGCATCTGGGATCGAGAGCTATTTCCAGGAGGTGGGTCGGGCTGGGCGAGACCGCAGCCACTCGCACGCCGCGTTGATCTACGAACCTCCGACCGAGGACTGCGTCGCCGAACATCTGCATCCCGGAGGAGATCTTTTCGGGAAGACAGTTCTGGAGCCGCCGTGCGTTCAAGGAGGCTCTTACCAGTTCTGGCGTTGCCCCTATGGTCTCCGTAACCTGTGCGACTACGGGTTGCAGGCGAGATTCATAAAGGACTCGTACCCCGGCGAGGGCCAGGATGTATCGGATGCGCTCGACATTGCTCGCCGCCTCATTCACTCGCATGGTGCTTCCGAGGTCAAGATTGGCCCGTACCGCGAGCGCAGACTGAAGCGTGCGCAGATCGCCCTCCATCGGCTGCGGCAACTCGGCTGGGTCGAGTCACACGAACTGGAATACCGAGGCCGCGCCCTGGCGATGATGCGGGTGAAGTCGCAGGGAGCTCCAAGTGTCCCGTCCGCACGTGAGCACCTCTTCGATGCTCTGGCACGGTTGGCGTTGTCGGATCGACAGGCACGGCTCCGACGTCTGCGTTCGTTCGTCGACGAACTCGAACCCAAAGACGACCAAAAGCCGGAATCCCTCGCCTTCCTGCACTCAGCGCTCGACGCATTGGTGGGGGAGACATATGCGACTGTCAAGGGCATGCGCTATCAGATGCTCCTTCACCTCTGGCGCTATGCTTCGGACGGAGCAGGCTGCCGACGGGCCTCGATTCGCGACGCGCTCGACAGCGTGCCCATTGCGGACGAGGACTACAGGTGTGGATTCTGCGATTCCTGCCGCCCCGATCTCTCATTTGAACGTGCTCACGCGTACTCCCCCGATCCCGATCTCGAGCTCCAAGAGGTCAGCAATCGCCTGCCTGAGGTGCTCAAGATCTACGACGAGAACGAGGTCTCGTGGGTTATCGAGACGGCCGCGAGCCGCAAGGCCCTGCCCGCATTGCAGGCGCGAGCCGAGCACGCCCTCGAGGCGGACGTCACCAACATCACCGCACGCGCGATCGCCGGCCGGGCGGCGATACAACGGTCGAAGGAAGCAGAAGCACGTGGTGACAGCCCTCGTGCAGCGGAGATCAACCGTGAGGCGCTAGTTCACTTCGCCGACGGCTATCGTGCCAGCGAGTCGAGGGTGGGGAACCGCGAGGCGACAATCGGCTTCTACGAAGCGGCACTCGAAGTCGATGCTACAGTCGCGCTCGGCCTTGCAGACAGGGTTGGCGGTACGTTCGACGATCGCGAGGGGCACGGCCGGCTGTTGCGGGACTTCGCGTCGGGTGGCGACGGCCCTCGCTCTGTGGTCATGGCAGGACATGTCGTCGTCGACGAGCTCAAGCACGCAGCCGGGCTCATCGACGACGACTTGCTGGCTCGGATTCGAAGAGTCGCAGTGTGAACGACGATACTCGGCCCTTATCCGATCCGGGCGTTCTCGCTGAGCGAGTCGAGGGTGCGGCGACCGCGCTCGCCACGGTGACCACGCTCGTGAGCGCGCTCGAAGACCTTCATGAGCGATTGCGAACCATTGAGGACGAGGTTCGAGACTCGATCGCTCGCCTGAGTGATGAGCGCGAGAGCTTCGGAAATGAGACGGCTAGCCTCAAGTCCGGCGTGTTGGCTTCGCTTGCGGATATGACGCGTCTCGGCGAACGACTCGACTCTATGTCACGGCGCATTCAGGAAGAGCAACTGCACTCACTCGAGCGCGCTGCGTCGGAGGAACTCGCCAATAGGACCACCCGAGAGCAATTCGAGAAGACAGCATCGGAGTTCGTAGCAGAGCAAGGGGAAGCGCTCAACGCAGCACGCGGAGAGCTGACGACGATGTTTGAGGAGTTCCGCCGGCAGCAGCTGGTGAAGCTCGACGACCTAACCACCTCGCACCGCCTGCTGAGCGACCGACAACGAGAAGCCGAGGAACGAACGTCCCGCGACCTGAACGGGATGCGCTCGTCGGCGCGTGATCTCGAAGCCCGAATTGGCGAGCTCGCTGACCGCCTTGCGCGGGAGGTGGGCGAGGTGATCACAACCGTCGGTGAGCAATCGGCGGGACTCGCAGAACTCACGGAGACCGTTCAACGCTTATCGCGTCGGAACACCGCCGTCGCGATTGGTTCCGGCGTTCTCATTCTGGCGATGGCTGTGGCGGCGGTCTTCGTTGCGTTGAACTAGCGGGTCGTTCCACAGCCCATGCGGCCCCTTCTACCTCCGCCAGCATCCGAGCGTGAGCACGACCCGACCCAGCGCCAGAACAGCGCCTGCACCAGTTCCCAGCGAGCCGCAAGCAGAGACACCTTCACCCAGAGCAGCTCATCGTGTCCGTGGGACTCGTCCCACGGCTACGTCGACGGCGGCAGCGTCAGCTCATGGTCGCCGATGATGAGCAGCTCGAGCTCGCACATGCGGACCCCGCCCCTGGCGTGCTGCTCGTCGGCGGTCCTAATCGCCGGGCTCTCGCACCGCGGTCGTGGTCGTCTCCAAGCACGTGTCCCGTCTCCTCCGCTCACCACCTGGATGTCGAGTTGGCCGGGCGGATGCACGGCCAACTGAAAGCCGACGCCCCAAGTTGGCGTGCGGACGACGGGCGCGTGTCAATCCTCGCGAGCCAACATCGTCGCGGCTGCGCTCCGTCCCCTCGTGGGGGACAGCCAGCGTGAACGCCTGCGAGTGTTCACCCACGGTCGTCAGACAGCGCTTCTTGCCGTTGACGCGAAGGGGTGACCCGGAGGCCTACGCCCGCACCCGGAACACAGCCCTCCCAAAGTGATACGTGCAATCAAAGTCCTGGTGCCCCGACCAATGAACTGCAGGCACCAAGCCGGACATGACAGCATGGGCGTGGCACGGGCCGTACGGGTGTAGACAGACGCGATCAGTCGATCAAAGATTGGTGGGCATACCCTCCCCCTTGCCAAAGAACAAACTAGGGGAGAGGATGAAGGCGCAAGGAGGAAACCTTGCGACTCTACCGGCTACACCTAATAGCCCATCACGACAACGTTCCCGAGCGTGCGCCAGCCCGATGGCCCAAGAAGCACAACGAAACTGTCGTTGTCCAGCTCGGCCCTTCCGTAGTCAGCACCCTCGCCAAGAAGAGCCTGCTTGACAGCATTCCTTCGGTAGCTAGCACCCTCGCCGCAAGGGGATTGCTCGACAGCGTCGCCCCTTCCTTGGTCAGCACCATCGCCACCAAGGGATTGCTCGATAGCATCGCCCTCGAAGTCGAGCGCTCGGTGAAGCAGCGTGCGCAGCTGTACGACCTCGCGAGTCAGTACCGCAAGCTAGAGGAGCAGCGACGTGCTGCGGTCTTGGACCTCATCCTCGCTCAGAACTCAGTGACCAGCTTCCTCGCCCGCTGAGTCAAGCGGTCAGTTCGTCGTAGGTCAGCCTCTTGCCCGACATGCCTTCGACGATCGCGCCCATGACGTAGGTTGGTGTCCAGTTCCCGCAGGTTCTGCCGCTGTGAGAACCCCGTCCGCGTACCGCTGAAGGTGCTTCCAGGTCAGCTTGTGGAACGTGCCTGTGCAGGCACGCTTCATGCCGCCCCAGAACCCTTCGATGCCGTTCGTGTGAGCCTGCCCCATGACGTAGTCGCCCACGCTGTGGCTCACGGCCTGGTGCTCGTACTCGCTCCGTGCGCGTAGGCCAGGTGGCCATCCGTGTCGACCGCAGCACCTTTTTCCACACTCTCGGGCACGACGCGGCGCATCGCGACCGGGTCTTGGCTGGGCAGTGTTTCGGTTCTGACCCTGCCAGTCACATGGCCCCTCCCATAATGTGTCCTTATCGGAGAAGCCACCGCGGGGATGCACCTTCTGGCCACGCTGCCACTCGTGCTTGTTCTCCGCCCTACCGCAACGCCCGGTGCGAACGAACTCCCTGCAAGGAGGAAGTGACCGCCTACTGCTCGCTGATGAATGCCAGGAACTTGCGGCCAAGCTCGGTCAGGTTACCCGGGATAGCGCCCAGTACGAGGTCTTGTGAGCCCACTACCAGCTTCCTGTTTTCCAAGTCAAGGCACAGAAGGTCGTAGGTGTTTGGCGGAAGATGCGGCAGGAGAACTCGCACATAGTTCTCAGGTACAGGAATGCGATCAGTCCCCTCTAAGGGGTCCCCCTTCGGCTCCGGCTTATCCCTGAATATGACCAGCAACTGCAAGTGCAACGGCGTCAAGATATCCACGAACGTGAGGAAGATCGACTGCAGCTCGGCATCGGGCTCCCTGTGCAACGCGACGTTGACCACCGCGTTCCGGAGGGCGGCAAGCTTCTCCGCATCGTGGTTCCGCAGCGCTATCTGTGTCCCGGTCAGCATCGCCGTAACGAATTTCTCGTCGTCCGCCAGCGCGGCAACCGTGAACTCCTCGACCCTCTGCTCCGCTGCCCCCAGCCTCGCTTCGATGTCGTTAAGCCAAGCGGCCCGCCGCCGTTCGAGCGACGGTACGAGCACCATCGAGACCAATTGGGAAATCGGGGCTCCCAACTCGGGGATGAGGGATACGAGCGCAGACACCGTCGAGGCACCGCGAGCAACTGGCCCCGGTTCAGGGTAAGGTTCCCGGCTGTTCATCGCACCACCCTCTGGCAGTGTAGCAACCCTCGAATTCGGCCTACCGTGGCACGTGTCACCACGAGCACTACCCGAGGTCGGCGGCTGGAAGGGCCAGCACTACGAACCTGCCTGGAGACCCTGTGCGAGCGATGCCCCTTCAGTGAAGACCTCTTGCCTCCCGCGCTGGCGTTCGCCGAGGGGCGCAGGACCGTCTTGGCGCGGGCGATCAACTCCGTCGGCGAGAAGGGCTTGACGATGTAGTCGCCAGCCCCCGGCTCGAGGGCCTTCGCGACGTGCTGGGCGCCGCCGTAAGCGGAGGGGAAGGTCCACCGGCCGCTCGCGCAGATCGGGCAGCGACGCCATGAGGGGTCATTCCTGGCCCCACTTCGCATAAAGCCGTTCACACTCCCACGTCCAGTACAGCTCGTCGTCATCTCCGGGTCGGTGATGGCCGAGCCTGGTTGCTAGGGCGAAGAAGCCCCTACCAGGCATCCCCGTATCCGCGTAGACCACAAGCGCCGACAGGAGTGGCCGCCCAGCCTCGTGTTCGTGCAGATTGACCTTGTCGAGGATTTGCCCAAGGTGTTGGCGGTGCGCCGGGACTTCCATCGACAGCCCGACCCAAGCTCCCGCAGCAGCGTAAGAGACCGTCTTCCTTTGACTGGCGACTTCGACGAGCCTGTCGCAGACGGTATGTGCGCTCGCGTCCATGAGGGTTCCTCCCTTTGCGGCATCGCTTCTGGACAAATTCAGGGTATCGCCCCACCAAGAGGTCTGGATAGGCCGGGGGCCGGGATGGTCGCCAGGACTCATACATCCCGGTGATCGGCTGGTGGGAGTGGATGGGTGGCCTACCCCGTCCCAGAGCGGCGTTCGTGAAGCCATGGGAAATGCTCAGGGCGCCGAGCACTAATCCGCTGGAGAGGCACATGACCGGAGCAAAGCGGTGGAACGGGAACTGACCGACGCCATCGGCGAGTACCTGCACGCGCACGTCGAGCGAGACGGCTACGCGCGCACGGCGGCGGCCTTCGGCGTGTCGCGCTACACGCTTGTGGCACTTCTTCGAGCGCGCCCAACGGGCCGCGCCCTGCCCCGCAGCAGATGCACCGCCTCCGGCCGCGCACCGCCTCCGCGAGCGAGAGTACCTGCTGGCGCCACGAGGAGGAGTGAGCGCACCGAACTCTGCGCAGAGCGGGGTTGCCTCGGTCGGGGCGGACTGTGCATCTGCAACATCAAATGACGCGAACCCGATCCTTATCTGGTCCGAATCGCATGCACCGAAGTCGTTCGGGGGGGAAGGAGTCAGACGCGACGCTGTACGTGTTGACGACCGTCTCGGCTGCGAAGCGATCTAGTAGCTCGCTAGCTTCCTCTTCCGCTGCGGTTGCCAACCCATCCTCAGACTTCAAGGCACTCAATGCGCCTATCGCGGCCACAAGGTCGCCGTGGGCCCCCATATAACCAGCGTCGTTCAACGACACGATGTACGTTTGATAGAGCCCCGGGTTACCGAGATAGTGACTCTCCCAGTAGTGGAACCTCCGCGCTCCTACGCAGCCACCTCGGGAGCCCGGCTCCGTTCCGACCGACGCGAAGGTGTCTCGCCCGAGAGTCACCTTTAGCGTGGGCCAGCCATAGTCGATGTCGAGGACTGGATTGAAGTCTTCGGCGCGTGTCGTCACGGAGTACAACGTGACGGTGCCGCTCGGGTCCGTGATCGCCTGAACGTAGAACGCATCGTGAACGAAGATGTGCTCGTCGAACTCTTCGCCCTGGGTCGTGAAGGTTGGGTCTCCCAGGCGCTCCTGGAAATATGTCAGCTGCACCCCTGCCGCGAGACTTCGGACTGCCTGTGACGGCTTGTCGAGCCCGTCCAGGTCTGTGGATCGGGACCTGTGACGGAATCGACGCACGGCTTCGGCGATGGCGATCAGCGACGCTAGCGTGCCGATCAGTGCCACGATGAGTTCCACAGAAAATAGCATCCGCATCTTTCCGGCACCGCGGATAATCGGCACCGCTAGCGCCCGTGCCGCTCTCAGCGAGCGAAACCTGAGACGAACCTGCGGCTACGAGCCGTCGTCTTCACCCGCCGACGGGGACGTCGGCAATTGGGACACTACCAGCTTCGCATTTGAGTATTCCATCGTGGGCTATGGGCGGACGACCGGCCTTGCGAGCACCCACGGCGCGCCGTCCGCCAATGGGATCTCGACGCGCTCCTGCAGTTGCGCCGTTGCCGGGCGCTCGGCCTCTTCCCGCGCCCGGCTTCCTCTACACGGTCGCGCAGCAACGCCAACAGCCGCTCCTCGCGCTCGGGGTTCACTCCCTCGCCAGTTGGCGCACCACCTCCGCCACAAGCCGAGCGTGAGCACGAGCCGCACCCAGCGCCAGAACAGCGCCTGCACTAGTTCCCAGCGAGCGTGTGTGAGGGACGCCTTCCCCAGATCAGAGAAGCGCTACGGAGGAGCGAGGGCCAGAGCGATCGTCATGGGGCGGCAATCAGGTTGCCTGTTGGCTTGAGTGCCGACTGAGGAGGCGCTGAGCACGGTGTCGCACGCGAGCGGAAGGGCTCCCCTTGAGGTGTTGCGCTAGTTCCACGCCGATGCCCGAGAGTGCCTCGTCATGTTGGCCCAGGCCGATAAGGAGCATTTCTGTGAGGTCTGTTCCTCGGTGATCTGCGATGCGCCGGGCCAGTTCGCTGATCCGGAGACTGGGCTTCGCGGCGGCGAGTTTCCCGACTGCTTTCGCAACTTCGTGTCGAACCTCGAAGTCTGCGTCTCCAGCGAGCCCAGCGAGGACTGAGGAATTTCGCGATCGCCAGCTCCTCGAAACTCTTCACGAGGTCTCCGCTCAGGGTCCGCAGCTCAGAGCGGCGCACGTAGTCGTAGTACTCGCCGGGGGTGGCGAAGTCGAACTGCGAGCGGTAGGCGGCGCGGTGGCTCAGGATGAAGTCCGTCACCGCATCGCTCTGCCGGGGGTCCACGAGGAGCTCGCCGAGGATGCCGTCGACAGCCCGATCGAGCTGCGACTCGTCCTCCGCCAGCTTCGACATCGTGGGCGCGGCTCCGGCCCCTGCGAGCACGCGGCGCCCGAAGGCGTGGAAGGTGGCGACGCGGGCGTCAGCGAGATCGTCCGGGAGGCGCTCACGGACTTCCTCCGCGGCCTTGCGGTTGAAGGCGAGCACGAGGATTTCCGGGGGCGGGACGCCCTCGTTGCGGACGAGGTGGGCGACCTTGCCGGTGATGACGGCGGTCTTGCCGGTGCCCGCGCCGGCGAGCACCAGCGTCACGTCCTCGTCGGTCGCGATCGCCGCCGCCTGTTCGCCACGTCATACTCACCCCTGTGTGCGAGCAGCGCGATATCGAGCGCCATCCTGACGTCGATGCCCTTCTCCTGCGGCCCCCGCCCGTCGGCGTTGTCGGGCCAACCGTAGGGGTATCTCAACTGGCGAGTAAAGACGTAGCAGCCGGCTTGCTCCCAAGCTTGGCACTGCCGGACGTTTGCTCGGGATGCCGCGGGCTGCAGGTAAGCATCAGGCCGCCCCGTATACAGTCTGACGGCGGCAAGCGACCGGTCTTCATCGCGAGCACAGAGCAACTCTCCCAGAGCCTGCGGGCGAAACTGACCAACTCTGTAGGGGTCGGTCGCATCGTCGAAGAATGCTCGCCGGGCACTACGGTAGAAGTTCTGGGCGTCCACGAAGACTATGACGCGGCTCATGGCAGCCACCGTGGGTACACAAAACCCCGCCAGCCCCCGAAGGAGCGGCGGGGAGGATTACTGAGAGTATCAGGGCGACCACCACTCGAATTCAATGTGCCGGAGTCGTTGGTCTTCGCATGCACGCTCCGTCGTCGAGACCGCTCGCACCCTAACCTCCGCCGCCCGGGCGCGTCGGCTTGCCGCCATGCACCGAGGGCTCCTCGCACCACTGCAGACGAAGCGCCGCCAACGGCCCGAGGATCGACTCGGGGAGGCCGAGCAGGCCACACAGGACGGCACGGTCGAGAGCTTGGCGCGTCTCGTCGCGGTAGGCCTCGTTGGCCGGCAGGAAGTCGCGCTCCGCGAACTCGTCGAACAGGCGTGCCGCCTGCTCGAGCTGCTCGTCATCGAGCGTCTGCACGTCGAGGGCGGTGAGCCGCGGCAGTTGCGAGATGGTGAGGATGGCGCGGCCCTGCTGCTGGGATAGACCGTGAGGGGACGTGCCCCTGCCCGGGCACCCCCAGACGGAGCCCGTCGAGGACGGCCCGGCGGCGACGGCGGCCGATGACGAGGACGAGCGGCTCATCTGCAGCGCGGAGGCGACGGCGGAGCTGGTGACGCCCGGCGTCGTACGGGTGACCACTCCGAGTGGCAGCGGCAGCGCCTTCTACGTGGGCGAGAGCGAGTTCGTGACGGCCGCGCACGTGGTAGACGGCACGCCCGCGGTCACGGCCGCGCCCGGGAGCACGCGCTACGACGGCGAGGTGGCGATCGCGCGCGAGGTGCCGCAGGACCTTGACCCAACAACTGGAGCTACGACCTGCCGCCAGCTGGCACGACGGTGTCGGCGGTGGTCGGGGGCGAGGTGTGCGACACCTTCACCACCGGCGGCCCCCGCTACGGCAAGATGACGTACAGCCTCACCGTCGAGGAAGGCTGCGACGGCGCGGAGCCTGGCGTGGAGGTCTCGTTCAGGATGGGCGGCGCGGCCGAGGGCCTGGTCACGGCGGTGTACTGGAGAGCGGGCTGGATCGGGCTCGCAGTGCGGGACGACGGGGAGCGCGACCACGTACTGGGGCAGGGAGAAGGAGCGCAACATCATCGGAATCGGGCGATAGCTGGCAGGTTAGGCGGAGCCCGACCGGACCGAGCGGAGGGTGATCGGGCGTTCCGGGGCCGCCGACACTGTCTTAGAGGCGGCTGTTCCGGTTCGCCTTCGACACCCTCGACGGACTGCTCCAGCCCGCGATCGCCGCAGCCGCCGGAGAGGAGATCCCGGGACTCAGCTTCGCTGTCATCATCGTCGCGTTGCTGCTCGTCGGCGCCCTCAGCTCGCACCTCGTGTTCCGCACGCTCGGCGCGCTCTTCGAGCGCGGCGTCACGGCGGTTCCCGGCGTCGGGTCGGTCTACGGCACGACCAGGAAGCTGCTCGCCGACTCCGAGGGCGGCCCGACCCCGACCGGCTTCGAGACGGTCGTGCGCATCGAGTACCCGCGCCGGGGCGTGTGGTCCGTGGGCTTCCTGATGGGCGTCATCGACGTCGCCGGCACGCCCTTCGGGGTGGTCTACATGCCCTCGACGCCCCTGCCCCAGTCGGGCTGGCTCGCGCAGCTACCCCTCGACGAGATCGAGCTGCTGAACTGGAACTCGGCCCAGGCCATGCAGTACATCGTCTCCGCGGGCGTCTCCTGCCCGGAGTCCGGGGAGACGAGCGCCATCGAGCCCTCGTCCCAGGATGGGGGTACTCCACTGCGACCCACACAGGAGCCGGGCGGGCGGCGGGAGCCCATAGGACGGCCGTAGCCGTAAAGGCCTCCACACAGAGCGTGGAAGTCCGGCTCGCAGCATGGCGGGCTTTCCATCGCTCAAGAGAAGAGGGGACTGGAACCGATGCTCACCACCGACACTCTGCGGCGCACATTCCATATCAAGTGTGGGGAGACAACTGGTACCGCATTCGCCATCGACTACGGTGGCAGGCAGTACCTGATCACGGCCCGCCATGATCCACGGCACGATAGACGCACTTTCAGCTGGCATTGACTCGCAGAGCCGCCCGGATCAGTTTGCCGTGCACGCCCTCGGCGTCGAGCCTGAGCAAGTCGCCCGGCAACGGATAGCCTCACCGACCGAGGCGGATGGCCACCTACCGTCCAAGACCGTCCATAGACTCGAATCTGGATCTGAGCACGCCGGGGAGTACAAGGGGCTCGTCTCCGTGGGAGCTCACCAACTCGCGAAAGAAGTCATCCCACTTGAGGACGGTTACGTTCCTTTCCCCATCCTCGCTAAAGCACATGTCGACCTGTATCGTCTTATCCTGGAGGGTGTGCCCAACCTGGAAGTTGGGGATGCCAGTGCGTCTCAACCAGTGGCCTGCTGGTATGTTGACGAATTCCGTATCCGGCATTTCGTTTTCTTCCTCTGCCGGCAGCTGTGAGGCGAGAAACTGCATAAAGGCGGGAGCCGCACCACCCGTGGTCGCTCGCTCACGAACAATCCGCCCGAGCGCTTGGATATTCTGGACGGCAAAGATCGCATCGTGCCTCTCCGAATCGATTGACAGATTCTCAAGCCTTCCCCACAACAGTCCCACGAAGTCTCTTACTCGTATCTTTGATAGAGACTCGAGGACCGCATCGAAGACCTCGTCGGTCCTCATCTTCGCCCCTACCAGCTGCTCTGACCCCAGCTGTCCTTTCCTCGAAAAGACATCATGAACAAACGCGCCCGAGATTACGCAGTACCGGTAGTGTGCCAGCGTGTGGAAGACCTCGGCCAACGAGACGCTGCCAGCTACGCTGTCCTCTCGGTCATATATGGGTACGGAGACGTTGCCGGTACCGCTGAAATCTTCAAGCAGCGTTCTAACGTGCACCGCGGTAAGCAGCAGGGCGTCCTTCAGAATCTCTTCTTGCCTGTGGAGTCTCGCGTCAGTCGCGTCCCCCGGCGGAAGCTCGCGGGACTCAGCATTCTTGCCGAGTCTAATGACGCCCGTGGCCTGTCCTCGCTGCGGATGTGCTTCGTGCGATTCTCTCAGGAGCCGCTGGGCGCGGTAGATTGGCCTGACGGCCTCGTCTATGGTGTGAAGTATGCTGCCATAGATAACATCTCGCCCAGCAACGGTCTTCGAGGAAACGTATATCGCCTTGATGTCCGCGGGAATAACCTCCAGCTGCGGAACACTGTAATCGGTGGTAACGATAGCAGTGCGCACGACGCTGCGATCCTGGAAGTAGATCGTGCCAAGTGCTTCCAGTCGCTCTTTCATCCATCACCTTTGGGCGAGACCACGGAACCTGCCGAACCCTGCCCGGCGGCATCGCCTCGCAGTGCATCCCCCGGATCAGTTCGCCGCGTGCACTATCGAGTGTAAGCGCCCCAGCAGGTCTTCAGTGGTCGGCAGCTTGGTCGCGGCCGTCACATCCTGCCGCCGCGTTCATCCCTCCTCCCGTTGCGGCGCATCCCCCCTGGGCATGCGGTAGCCGACGCGCGGGACGTTGAAGATGTAGGCCGGGTCGTCCGCGTCGTCGCCCAGCTTCCCGCGCAGCTGGCGGATCAGCGTCCGCACCGCGCCGCTGCGGCCGGGGTGCGCCGGCCCCCAGACCAGCGGCAGCAGCTCGGCGTGCGTCTGCACGCGGCCCTCCCCGAGCGACAGCGCGACCAGCATGCGGTACTCGAGGTTCGTCAGGTGCATGGGCGCCCCCGCGAGCGTGACCAGCCGCTCGCGGTAGTCGATCACCAGCTCCCGGTAGGTGAACGGCTCGTCCGGCTCGGCCTCGGGCCGCCGGTTCAGCGCCGAGCGGCGCAGGACGGTCTGGATGCGGGCGATCAGCTCGGTCGGCGAGAACGGCTTGACGATGTAGTCGTCGGCGCCCAGCTCGAGGGCGCGGGCGATGCGGGCGTCGCCGCCGTAGGCGGAGAGGAAGATCACCGGGAGGGCGCGCAGGGCGGGGAGCTCCCGCAGCAGCTCCATGCCGTCGGTCTCGGGCAGCATCAGGTCCAGCAGCACCAGGTGCGGGCGGTGCTCCGCGATCAGCTCGGGCACGGCGTCGGGATGGCCGGTCAGGATCGGCTCGTAGCCCGCCCCGGCGAGAGCCTCGCGCACGTAGCGGAGGGTCTCCGGGTCGTCGTCGACGGCGAGCACCCGCGGCCGGCCGCCGACCGCCCCTTCCGGCCGCGCTCCGCTCTCGGGCGCCGCCGCCTCCGTCGCGGGCAGCGTGAAGTGGAACCGCGCCCCGCGTCCCGGGCCCTCGCTCTCCGCCCAGATGCGGCCCCCGTGCGCCTCCACGATGCCGCGGCAGATCGCCAGGCCCAGGCCCGCGGGCGCGCCGCTCCGCTCCGCGTCGTCCCGGGCGAACGTGCGGAACAGCAGCGGCAGCTGCTCGGCCGCGATGCCGACGCCCCGGTCGCTGACCGAGACCTGGACCTCGACGTCGCGCTGCTCGGCCGCGAGCCGGATCGGCGCGCCGTCGGGCGAGTGCCGGGCGGCGTTGGTCAGGAGGTTGAGCAGCACCTGGATCACGCGCCTCCGGTCGGCCAGCACGGGCGGCAGGTCGGGCGGCAGGTCGATCTCGAGCGCGTGCGGCGCGCCGCCAGAGAGGAAGGTGCCGCGGGCCGCGTCCACCAGCACGGCCAGGGCGACCGGCTCGGGCAGGATGGCGAGCGCCCCGGACTCGATGCGGGCCACGTCCAGCAGGTCGGTGATCAGCGCCTGCATCTGGTCGGCCTGCTGCTCGATGAGGCGGTGGAACTGCGCCGTCGCCGCCGGGTCCAGGCTGTCGCCGGCCTGGACGAGGGTCGCGGCCGAGCCCTTGATCGAGCTGAGCGGCGCGCGCAGCTCGTGGCTGACCATGGCCAGGAAGTCCGCCCGCATGTGGGCCAGGTCCTCCAGCGGCGAGAGGTCCTGCAGGGTGACGACGACCGATTCGATGCGGCCGTCGTCGGTGCGGATCGGCGTGGCGTTGACCAGCGCGTTGACCCGGCGCCCGTCCGGCGCCTCGATCGCGACCTCCTCGGCCCGCACCGTCTCGCCGGCGCCGAGGACGCGGGTCAGCGTCAACTCGCTGACGCTGACCTCGCGGCCGACGCCGCGGCGGTAGCGGAGCACCTCCTGCGGCGCCCGGCCGGGCTCGACCAGCGGCTCGATGATCCGCTCCGCCTCGCGGTTGAACGAGAGCGGCGCTCCGGTCGCGGCGTCGAGCAGCGCCACGCCGACCGGCGCCGTCTCGATCAGCGTCTCCAGGTTGGCCCGCGCGCGCCGCTCGTCGAGCAGCCGGCGCGCGTTGGCGATCGCGATCGCGGCCTGCGCGGCGAACATGCCCAGGGTCTCCTCGTCCTCGGCGCTGAAGCCCCCGGCGTCCTCCTTGTCGGCGAGGTGCACGCTGCCGACGTGCCGGCCGCGGCGCCGGATCGGCACGCAGAGGAAGCTGCCCAGCGGCAGCGGCGGGCGGCCCAGCCCGAGCGCCTCGGCGTGGGCGGAGATGTCCTCCACCCGCAGCGGCGCCTCCAGCGTGTTGAGGTAGCCGAAGAACTCCGGTCCCTCCGGCATCTCGAGCAGCGAGGCGTGCTCCCGCTCGCTCAGCCCGGAGGTGATGAAGTCCTGCAGGGCGCCCGACTCGTCGAGCAGCGTCATCCCGCCGCGCGGGGCGCCGGTGAGCGAGCGCGCCGCGTCCAGCACCTCGCGCAGCACGGTGTCCAGGTCCAGGTCCTCGGCGATCCGCAGCCCCGCCTCGTTCAGCCGCGCCAGGCGTTCGCGCAGCGCGGCGACTTCGCGCAGCAGCGCTTCGTTGGTCGGCACCGGCGCCTCCGTTCCCAATCCGTCACCGTCCTCGCGGCGCGGCCTGCGGCCCGCATCCGGGCGCGGATGGGCGCCCTTTCGCGAAGATTCCTCGATTCACACGGAGATTCTACGGCTCTGGTCAGCGGAATGCACGGAACCATGACGCTCACATGTTGGACAATACCCGGGAGCTGATCCCGTCGGCGTGCGGTCACGCATGCCCGGGAAGTGCATGTGCGGTTGTCCGCGAGGGAACCGCGTAGAGCCGAGGTGAATGATGACTGAACCGGTACGTACCCCTGCGACCCGTATCGCACGCATGTTCGGGGGGGGGGGGGGTAATGGGAGCCGCCCCGTCCCGGCGGCCTCGCCGCGCTCCCGCTTCCCGGCCCGCTGAGCCGGCCTGCCGGCTTCTCCGCCCTTCCGCGCTCCTGCTGGCCGCCCTCCTGATCGGCGTGGCGGCGCTGCTCGCGCCCACGCCCCGCGCCGCCCAGGCCCAATCCGACACCGTCTGGTCCGCTACGCTGACCGTCCAGACCGCTGGCGAGAACCGGGAGGGTTGTTCGCTGTACCCAGCTTCCAATACAGCGAACAAGTGCAGCAACCGAAACGTGCTTACGGACGATTCCTTCACCGTCGACGGTACGGACTACCGCATTGACATCTTCAGCCAGTCAAGTGCTAGCGACCAGCATTTGAAGCTTACGCTCGACAATCCCATATCGGATAGTCTCAAGGCCTTGACGCTGCAGGTCGACGGCGAGAACTTCTTGCTTTTGGATGCCACTATTGACACCGACGCAGTCCAGAATGACACGGCGTCGTGGTACAACACCGGCCTGAGTTGGTCGGTGGGCGACCGGGTCTCGGTGAAGCTGATCCGCCTGCACGACGACTGGCGGTCCTGGAGCCCGACCCTGACGGTGAAGGACGTCGTACAGAACAACAGCGTCGGCTGCGGCACCACGGCGAATCCATGCAGTACGGCGCTGACCGACGATGCCTTCGTCTATGGTGGCGTCGAGTACACGCTGAGGGGCATAGCGCTTGGTGGGGGCATCGTGACCTGGACGTTCTACAAGAACATCCCCTCCGGTCTCCAACCCTTCCAGATTCGGGTCGGCAGCACAGAACTTCACGGCGGCACCGTCTCCGGCAAAATCGCCACAAACGTTGCCTCAACGTTGAACTGGTCGGTGGGCGACCGGGTGCGGCTGCGGCTGATCGGCGCGCCGCCCGCCGCGCCCACGGCGCTGACTTTCTCCCCCGGCCCCCGGACCGACACCATCGCCGCCGCCTGGACCGCGCCCGACGACAGCCTCACCGCGCGCATCACCGGCTACGAGGTGCGCTACAAGGCGCTCCACGCGCGCAACGCCGCCGCCAGCGTCGCGGGCGACCCGACCACGGGCTGGGTGACCACGCAGGTGGGGACGACCCCGCGCGCGACCCTCGACGCCAGCTATGCCCTTCGCCGCCAGTACCACGGCACCGTGCGGGCGCTGAGCGCCGCCGGCGTCAGCCCCTGGTCCACGCAGGCGCAGGGTTCGCCGAAGGCGCCCCCCGGCGGGCCCGCGGCCACGCCGCTCAACCTGCTGAGCGCCAGCGCCACGTCGGTCAGCGAAGGCGGCACGGTGACGATCACCGCCCGCCTGGCGCGCAACGCCGAGTCCGACGCATACATCAATCTGAGCACCGCGGGGTCGACTGCCCAGGGTACTGACTACTCCCTGTCGACCAGCACCATCACCATCCCGGCGGGGCAGCGGTCGGGCACGGCGACGCTCACGATCACCGACGACAGCGCCGTGGAGGGCGCGGAGTCCATCGTCATCACGCCCGACTTCGGCAATGTCCACGCGACGAGAGCGGCCCTCCCCAGGTCCGGCGTGCTCGCGTACCAGCTCGCGAGCCTGCGGATCGACATCGCCGCCAGCGACCAGCCCACGCCCACCAGCAGCGAGTCCGCCAGTCCGCCGCCCCACCATTCGGACCCCTACCTCGCCGAGCTGCAAGAGCGCATCATCCGCTGCGCCGCGAGCATCAAGACCACGGTTGACCAGTATGTGGCGGGCACGGCCACCGCTGAACAGGTGAGGGCGGCCCGTGCGGCCAGCGCCGCGTGCCAGTAGCCCGAGTCGCCGGTGCGGGAGCGCCCGAAACAGCGGGCGCTCCCATCGGACTCGTTACGCACCCGGTCGCGGTTGAGGTACACGGCGCGGGAACGGCCGGGGTTGCGCGTGCAGCGCGGTGGTGATGGCGCCGGCCATGGCGGCGGGCCCCGTGCTCGGGACTGCCCTCGAGTCGGCCTCGCGGCGCGGTCTGCGGCCCGCATCCGGCCACGGATGAGCGTCCGTTGGCGAAGATTCCTCGATTTGCACGGAACTTGTACGGCTCTGATCACCCGAATGGACGGAACCAGGACGCTCACATATTGCACAATGCGCGGGAGCTGATCTCACCGGCGTGCGGTCACGCGTGCCCGGGTAGAGCCGAGGTGGACGATGGCTGATCCGGTACGTACCCCTGCGGGCCCGTACCGAACTCATGTTCGGGGGGGGGGGGGGGGGGTAGTGGACTCCGCCCCGTCCCGGCGGCCTCCCCGCGGTCCCTCGTCCCGGCCCGCTGAGCCGACGCGCCTCCTCGCCGCGGCCCTTCCCCGACGCCTCTCGAGCTTCCCCCTCCTCCTCGCCGCCCTGCTGCTCGGCACGCTCCTCCTGCTGGACGTGGACGCCGCGCCCGCCCAGGCCCAGTCCACCCCCACGGTGTCCCTGTCGGCCGACAAGAACCCGGTGCGCGAGGGCGAGCAGGTGATCATCACGGCGACCCTGTCGTCGGCGCCGGCCGCCGACTTCTCGATCACGGCGACGGTGACCTCGGTCACGGCCGAGTCCGGCGACCTCGGCTCAATGGGATTCGAGGACAAGCGCATCGACTTCCCCGCCGGCGTCACCGTAGCCAGCTTCATCATCGGCACGGTCGAGGACACCGACCACGACGACGAGACCTTCATCGTGGCCCTGGGCACGCTGCCCTCCGGCGTGACGGCGGGCGCGACGACCTCGCTGACGATAACGATCAGGGACTACGACGACGCGCTGGCGCTGGTGAGCAACGTCGGCCAGACCAACGCCGTTGGCCTAAGCTCCCTCTATGATAATGTCGATGGCACCATCATAAACGCCCAGCAGTTCACCACCGGAGCCAACGCCGGCGGCTACACGCTGACGAGCATCGAGTTCAACGTGGCCACGGCGGTGTCCGCGCCCGCGAACATCCGGGCGGAGCTGTGGTCCTCGGCCACCAACGGAGAACCGGGATCCAAGCTCGCCAGCCTGGCGGTCCCGTCGACCGTCGGTACCGGCAACGTCGCCTTCTACGCGCCGGCGAACACCACCCTCGCCGCCAGCACCAAGTACTTCGCGGTGCTGTACGCCACCGGCGCCACCGAGGGGCATCTGCGGAGGTCGTCCACCGACGGCGAGGACTCCGGCGCCGCCTCCGGCTGGAGCATCGCCAACACCCACTATGACCGGCTAACCACGGATACGAACTGGACCAGTTCGAATACGGAGCTGAAGATCCGCGTCAACGGCTTCCCCGCGGCCCCGGCGGCCGGCGCCAGCGTGTGGTCGGCGACCCTGACGCCGCGCACGCTCAGCGCCACGCACGTGGGCTGCAACCACACGTCGCCCGGCAACCAGAAGTGCTCCGACACCACGACCCTGACGGACGACGACTTCACCTACCGCGGCGAGACCTACACCTTCAACGTGATGCAGCTGAACACCGGCTCGGGCGAACTCGGCCTGGCGTTCACCGGTAACCTGCCGGCCTACGCCAAGCGCGACCTGGTGCTGACGGTGAACAGCGCGGAAATACCCCTCGCCGACTTCGGCGGCTCCGGGACCACCTACGTGAAGGCGAGCTCGGGCCTCAGCTGGACCGCGGGCACGCCGGTGACCCTGGGCCTCAAGCAGAGGACGCCGACCACGGTGACGCTCTCGGCCGCGCCGAACCCGGTGACCGAGGGGTCCGCCGTGACGGTGACGGTCACGCTGTCGAAGGCGCTGGCAAGTGCCGTGCAAATGGAGGCGACGGTGACCGCGGGCACGGCCGAGTCTGGCGACTACACGGCGCTGGCGAGCTACCCCCTGGAGATTACGGCCGGCGCCACCTGGGCCAGCTTTGGTATCCAGACCAACCAGGACGACGACCGGGACAACGAGACGCTCATCGTGACGCTGGGCAGCGTGCCCTCCGGCGTGGAGGCGGGCGAGACCACCTCGCTGACGGTGACCATCCTTGACGACGACGCCACGACGCTGGTGAGCAACGTCGGGCAGACGTTTGACACAGCGGTCGCTTTGGGCGGCTCAACCCAAGCTCAGGGGTTCACGACGGGAAGCGCCTCGGGCGGCTACACGCTGTCGAGAATCGATGTGCCACTGAGGTTCACCGCGAACGCCACTCAGAGCGCGACGACCAGAGCGGAGCTGTGGTCGGCCGCGACGGGCGGCGGGCCGGACTCGAAGCTCGCGAGCCTGACGGTTCCCTCGACTTGGGCGGCGGACACTGTGGTGTCCTTCGCGGCGCCGTCGAGCACCACCCTCGCGGCAAACACGACCTATTTCTTAGTCCTGTACACGGTCGGCACCTATAACCCGGGAGTAAAAGTCACGAGCTCGGATAATGAGGATTCCGGCGCCGCGACAGGCTGGTCAATCGCGGACTCCCTCTGGTACTACGCCGTCGATACGCCGACAACCTCCGGGGCTACCTGGTCTGAGGACACTACCACCGGCGTCCTGCGCATCCGCGTCAAGGGCGAGGCCGCGACCCCGGCCATCACCCCGACCATCTCTCTCTCGCCGGTGCAGAACCCGGTGACCGAGGGCTCGCCGGCGGAAATCAGGATTACGCTGTCGTCGGCGCTGGCCACCGACATAGCGGTGTCGATGACGGCGACCGCGGTCACGGCCGAGTCCGGCGACCTCTCGGAGGGGACCTTCGCCGTCACAATCCCCGCCGGCCTCACCGTCGTCACACTCCCCATCACCACCAACCAGGACACCGACACCGACGACGAGACCTTCACCGTCACGCTGGGCTCGCTGCCCTCCTCCGTGACGGCGGGCACGCCGACCTCGCTGACCATCACCATCACCGACGACGACCGCTTCCTGGTGAGCAACGTCGGGCAGGCCAAGTCCACCTCGACAGTCAGTACAGAAAATATTGTCCCCGCCCAGGCTTTCACGACGGGAAGCCACACCGCGGGCTACACGCTGAAGAGCATCGACGCAGTGATCGCGGCTAACCTGAACGCCACCCAACGCGCGACCGTCCGGGCGGAGCTGTGGTCGGCAGGCACGGACAGCAACCCGGGCTCGAAGCTCGCGGACCTGACGGTCCCGTCGACATTCGCGGCGGGCACGCTGTCCTTCGCCGCGCCGGCGAACACCACCCTCATGGCGAGCACGACGTACTACTTTCTGCTGTATACGACCGGCACCGTAGACCTGGCCATAGGCAATCCGACCTCCGGCAACGAGGACTCCGGCGGGGCGACCGGCTGGAGCATCGCGAACGGCGTGAAGGCACTCACGAGCACGAATACGCCGACCGGCCAGACGCTCAGTTGGGTCTCCGACTCCTTGAGCCGCATGGCCATCCGCGTCAAGGGCGCGGCGGCCACCCTCTCCAACAACGCCAACCTCACCGGTCTGACGGCGAAGACCGCCACCAGCGCCACGGGCACGTACACCCCGCTGAACTTCGGGACGTTCGCACAAGCCACCACGGCCTACACCGCCTCGGTCGCCGGCGACGTCACCCACCTGAAGCTGACGCCCACGGCGCATCACTCCTCCGCCACCATCAAGGTCGGCAAGGGCTCCAGCCTGACGGCGGTGGCCAGCGGCGCGGAGAGCGCCGCCATCCCGCTCTCGACGGGCGCGAACGCCATCAACGTCGAGGTCACCGCCCCGGACGGCACGACGAAGCAGACCTACACCCTGACGGTGACGAGGTCGTCCACCACCGGCTCCGTCACCCTCAGCGCGGCCAGCGACACCGTCTCCGAGGGCGTGGCGGCGGGCCTGGTCATCGTCACCGCCACGCTGGACGTCGGGTACGCGGCGCAGCACTCCTGCGCCGTGACGCCCGGCAGCGCCTCCACGGCGAAGGTCCGCCCGGAGGGGTCTTCGACCTCCGACTGGGACTGGCGGCTTTTCGCCGCGTTGGTCCATTTCAACGCGGGAGCCACCAGCGCGACCTTCAATGTCGCCGTCCAGGACGACAGCGCGGAGGAATCGGCGGAGACCGCGATCATCGAGATCAACTGCGGCGGCGGCGTGACCGATTCGCTGACCCTCACCATCGAGGACAACGACGGCGCGCCGGCGGCCACCCTCTGGTCCGCCACCCTCAACGTGGCCGACAAGACCACCACCGAAGCCGGCTGCGACAACGACAAGTCCGGCGCCGAGTGCAGCACCGAATCCGTGCTCACCGACGACGACTTCATCGTCGGCGCCACGACCTGGAGCGTCACCGCCGTGCTGTCGCAGAAGGTGACGGGCGCGCTGTCGATGAAGTTCGACCGCGACGTGCGGACCGCGCTGGACAGCTACAGCGTCTGCATCGGCGCGCGGGCGCTCCCCTTCTCCACCGCCGCCCACACCGGCGGCAACACCTGGGCCGAATGGGACGGCGCCGCCGCCGACCAGCACTGGTTCGCCGGCCGCGACCCCGTCCTGGTCCGGATCTCCGAGGACTGCAGCGTCTCCTACGACGCCGACCTGAGCGGCCTGACGGCCAAGCAGCAGACGACCGAGACGGCGGTTACGGGCACGTCGCTGGCGCTGAGCCCAGCCTTCTCGGGGGCCACGACGGCCTACACCGCCTCGGTGGCCAACAACGTCACCAACGTGCGGCTGACGCCGACGGTGAACGACCCGGACGCCACCGTGAAGGTGGGTCCCGCAACCGACCTCTACCCGGTGAGGAGCGGCGCGGACAGCCGCCCGCTCGCGGTCCGCAACAACGGCGCGAACTCGTTCAAGGTCGTGGTCACGGCGCCGGACGGCGCAACGATGAAGACCTACACCGTCACGGTGTTCCGGGCGGGCTCCGGCAACGTGCCCAAGGTCTCCCTGTCGGCGTTTGGTGAGGTGCACGAGGGTTCCTCGCTGACGGTGGAGGCGTTGCTGCAGAAACCGCTGTCCGCCGCCGTGACCATCCCGCTGACGCTGACCCCGGGCACCGCCGAGCCCGGCGACTACGGGACGCTGGCGTCCATCACCATCCCCGCCGGCCAGACCTCCGCCTCGGGCGTCATCGCCACGACGCGGGACAGCGACCGCGACGACGAGACCTTCACCGTGTCCCTGGGCGCGTCGCTGCCGGCGTCGGTGGCGGCGGGCGCGCAGCCCTCGGTCAGGGTGACCATCCGAGACCTCGACGCGGCCGGCTCGACGGCGACCCCGGCGGTCACGCTGTCGGTGACCGGGAACCCGGTCACGGAAGGCGGAACGGTGTGGGTGTGGGTGAGGTCCTCCGCGCCGCCGGCCAGCGACGTGGTCATCCCCATCACGCTGACCGCGGGCACGGCGGAGCCCGGCGACTACGCCTCGCTCTCCTCCGTCACCGTCACAGCCGGCTCCGAGTTCGCTATCGCTTCGATTGCCACGATGGAGGACGACGACCTCGACGACGAGACCTTCACCGTGTCCCTGGGGACGCTGCCCTCCTCGGTGACGCCGGGCAGCCAGACCTCCGTGACCGTGGTCATCAACGACGACGACAAGGGGGCCGGGCTCCCGACCGTCTCCCTGTGGGCCTCTCCCAACCCGGTGAGCGAGGGCGAGACGGTGACCATCACGGCGCGGCTGCCCTACAACTGGCTGTGGAGCGACAGCGTGACCGTCCCGGTGCTGCTGAGCGCGGGCACCGCCGAGAGCGGCGACTACGGGGCGCTTACCCCGGCGTCCATCACCATCCTCAGGGGGCAGTCCTCGGGCACGGCCACCGTGGCCACGGCGGAGGACGCCGACTACGACGACGA
The DNA here is from genome assembly GCA_965203115.1 of Tepidiformaceae bacterium. Taxonomy (GTDB): domain Bacteria; phylum Chloroflexota; class Dehalococcoidia; order Tepidiformales; family Tepidiformaceae; genus UBA2991. Next base: position 2,542,521 of record OZ241859.1, read on the forward strand.
GACCTTCACGGCGTCCCTGGGCCCGCTGCCGGCCACGCTGGGGCCGGCGACCAGCCGCACCTCCGTGGAGGTGACCATCGCCGACGACGACGATGACCCCGACGCCCCGCGGGCGTACATCGTGGCCGTTCCGGCCGACGTGCTGGAGGGCGGGACGGTGAAGGTGCAGGTATTGCTGACCAAGCAGCCGGGGAGAGACGTGACGCTCCCGATCACGGTGACCCACGTCACGTCCGAGCCGGGCGACCTCGTGCCCCTCAACCCCGCGTCCATCACCATCCCGGCCAACAAGGCCTCGGGGGAGGTCACGCTTCAGATCAACTGGGACGACGACGGCGACGACGAGACCTTCACGGTGTCCCTGGGCCGGCTGCCCTCCTCCGTGGTGCGGGGCGCCCCGGAGGGCCCCTACGCGAACTTCTCGGGCCCGTCCAAAGTGACCATCATCGACCGCGCCGCGGTCCCGTCGGACGCCATCTGGTCCGCGACGCTGACGGTGAAACAACTATTGGGGTCGTACCATGGCTGCAGTAACGACGAATCTGGTGGGCTCTGCACTGACACTGCCAATCTGTCGGACGATGAATTCGATGTCGGAGCCACGACCTACCAGATCGTGGAGGTCGCCGGCTGGGACACGTTCAGCAGCTTCTACATGGAGTTCGCCTCCGACGTGCGCACGGCCCTGGACACGCTGACAATGTGCGTCGGCGAGACTGCCCTGCCGTTCTCGTCGGCCTCCCACACCACGGGCAACCAATGGGTCGAGTGGGCGCCCAACGTGGAATGGGTTCCGGGCGCGCTCCTCGCCCTGAGCATCGTGCCCTCCGGCTCGTCCTGCTCCACCGGGGCCGCGCCGCCGCCCAACATGGCGGTCGGGCTCAGCGGCGACGGGCTGAAGGTGACCGGCTGGCTGAACGTGACCTGGGGCTGGCCGGGCTACACGACTACAGGCGCCATCGTCCGCTGGCGGCTGAAGGACGCGGACCACGCCACGGCGGGCGACCAGCCCGGTCCGTGGGTACCCGAAAACGGCGTCCTGGTCCGAAGCGAGCAGCACGCCGCCAGGAGCGCCACCCTTCCGCCCTGGGACTGCGCCAACTGCGTCGCCCCCGTCCCGGGCAAGCTCTACGAGGTCGGCCTCCGCCTGGTGACGGCCACCGGGTACTCGGATTGGGGCCTGGCCGGCGAGGGCGTCCCCGTCTCCTCGTGGCCGCTGCGGCTGGTCACGGACTCCGGCGCCATCCCCCACGGCGGCTCGGTCACCGTGACCGCTCGCCTGGGCGCGCCGGCGACGAGGCTCATGGAGGTGAGGTTCGACACCGAGGGCGACGGCGGCGCGGCGCGCTGGGGCCCGGACTGCGACTGGGAGCACGGCACCATCAACCTGATCGCCGCCGGCCAGACGGAGACGACGAGGAAGCTGTGCGCGACCGCCGGCGTGACGATGACGGTCACGGCGGGGATAGGCACGGATATCGAGGCGACCCCCATCAGGGTGCGGGCGCTGGGGCCGAACCCGCCCACGGCGATCACCCTGAGCGCCGACCCGCAGGCGGTGGCGAACGGCGGCCCGGTGACGGTGACGGCCCGGCTGGACCGGCCCACCGCGCCCGGCCTGACCGTGACCCTCAGCATCAACGGCCTCGGCGCGGCCTGGTGGGACCACTGCGACCCTCCCAGGAGATACCCCGGGACCTGGGGCGGCAAGGTGATCGAGATACCGCCCGGCGGACAGGAGGCCACGGCGGAGCTGTGCGTGATGTGGAGGGACGGGCCGCCCCTCGAGATCCGGGCGTCGTCGGACGCGCCCCGGCTGGTGGCGAAGACCCTGTCCCTGCAGGAGCCGGCCAGCCTGGTGCTGCGCTCGCTGACGGTGTCCTCGACGGACCCGCAGGAGGGCCTGCCGGAGAACGCGGTGGATCTCTCCGACGCCAGCAACGACTACACATTCTCCGTCCCGCGCGCCGTGTCCAGCGTGACGGTGAAACCCGCCGCCGCCTACGAGACCACGTCGGTGAAGGTCAACGGCCAGGCGGTGGACGACACCACGCCGTCGGTGGACGTGCCGCTGGACGTGGGCGACAACACCATCAGGGTCGAGGTGAGCGCCCCGGCCGTTCCGGCGGTGCGGGAGTACACCCTGACGGTGACGCGGCACGACGCCGCGAAGGAGGCGGAGACGCAGGTGCTGGCGCGGCCGGAGTGCGACGCCGACACCGGCCCGCTGTGCGGGATCGTGCTGTCCGCCGGGTCGGAATCGGTGGCGTTCAGCCCGGACTTCGCGCGCGACACGACCTCGTACCGGGCCACGGTCCCGGCGGGGACGACCAGCGTCACGCTCACTCCGGACTATGCCGAAGGGACGAGCGTGTTCGCCGGCTCGCGCAACGGCGGGACCACCTACACCCGCCCCACGCGGGTGCGGCCCTCCGGCACGGCGGTCGAGCTGGCTCTCGCGCCGGGCGGCGGAGCGACCGAGCTGTGGCTGATGGTCAGCGGCTCCGGCGGCATGACCACCTACCGCATCGACGTGACCCAGGCGCGCCCTGAGCCCAAGACCTACTCCGTCAGCGCGGCGTCAACCGCCGCCGAGGGAGCGAACGCCACGCTGACCGTCACGCTGAGCGAGGCCGCCCCGACCGGCGGCGTGGCGCTCACGGTGACGGCGGGCTACGGCGGCGGCTCCACCGCAACGGCGGACGACGTGGGGAGCATCGCCTCTCCGGTCACCGTGCCCGCGGGCAGCGACACACTGCAAATCGCCATCCCCACCGTGGATGACGACGTGGACGAGGACGACGAGACCTTCACCGTGACCATATCCGCCAACGCCCAGGGCTGGGAGAAGGCGGGCGACGGCCGGGACACGGCAACCGTCACCATCACCGACGACGACACCGCCGGCGTGACGGTGACCCCCACCACGCTGAGCGTCGCCGAGGACGGCAGCGCGACCTACACCGTGACCCTGGACAGCCGCCCCACGGCGGACGTGACGGTCACCGTGACCAGCGGCGACGACGGCGCGGCGAGCGTCTCACCCGCGTCGTACACCTTCACGCCGTCCGGCTGGAACCTCTCGCAGACCTTCGTCGTGTCCGGCGTCGCCGACGCTGACTCCGACGACGAGAGCGTCACCATCAGCCACGGCGCGGCCAGCAGCGACGCCAACTACCACGGCATCGCGGTTGCGCCGGTGGCCGTGTCGGTGACGGACGACACTCCCGAACAGCAGCAGACGGCGGAGCCGGTGGAAATCCCCGGCCCGGTGGTCAACCTGCAACTGACGGCCAAGGGCAAGAGGGTCATCGTCACCTGGGAGGCCCCGGCCTCCGGCGGCGCGGTGGACAACTACATCGTGCATCTGAAACCCGTGGACGGCGGCGATGGCAAGACCCACCGGCCCAGGGCGGGCAAGACGACCACCACCTTCCGCAGCCTGGAACCCGGCGCGGCCTACCGGGTCTGGGTGCGGGCCCAGAACGAGGCCGGCAAGGGCGAGCGCGTCCACGACCGCATCACCCTGCCCGACGGCGTCGTCCGGGGCGGCGAGGGCGACCCGCCGCCGCAGCAGGAATCCGAAGAGCAGGAGCTGGGGGCGCCCGTTCCCGGCCAGACCGAGCCGTACAACGTGCAGGTCACGCCGGGGGACGGAACGCTGACCGTGACCTGGACGATCGCGCCCCGGGAGGGGCTCGAGGACGACGCGATCCGCCACGCCCTGCGCTGGAGCCAGGAGCCGGGCGTCTGGGCCAACCCCGCCGGTCCCAACGCCGCCGGCCCCAACGACGGCGTCGCGGTTGAGGGCGGGGTGTACACCTACGCCATCACCGGCCTCCGGAACGGCGTGGCCACGGGGGTGTTCATCCGCTCCTTCACCGGCGGCAACTACAACGAGGACAGCCCCGAGTCCAGCGAGTGGGTCCGCATCAAGGGCGAGAACACCACCCCCAGGGCCGCCGAGTAGCCGGGAGCGGGCACCGTGCCCGGGTGCTGCACGCGGCACGCACGAACCGTCGCCGCTGCGGATGGAGACGAGCCTCGAGACCTTCCGGGATGAGCGTCCCTTCGCGAAAATTCCTCGATTCACACGGAAATTGGACGGGTCTGGTCACCGGATTACACGCGGCCAGGACGCTCACATGTCGGACAATACGCGCGAAGATGATCCCGTTGACGTGTGGTCACGCATGCCGGGAGGCGCTCCCCCGGCCACCATCCCTGCGACGACGCGTCACCCCCGGAGGTCCTCGTGAAGAACCGCGTCGCAGCCTCGCTGGCGGGCGTCCTCGCGCTCGCGCTCATCGGCGGGATCGCCCTCGCCGCGCACCCCGCGCGCTCCACGACCGCCGACGTCGTGGTCTGGCAGAGCGCCAGTGACCGCTCGGTGCTGTACCTGAGCACGCGCGCCGGCGACAGCGCCTGGCAGACGTCTGCGGCGCCGCTGGCGCTGGAGCCGAGCGGTTCCGCCCGCTTCCTGCGCTTCGCCGCCGCCGGCGATCACTTCAATCCCACGAACGTCAGCCACGGCGCCCTCTTCGGCCCCAGCCGCCACGCCAGCGACCTGCCCAACCTGTACGCCGCCGCGGATGGCACGGCGGCGGCCGACGTGTTCACGGCCGCGACGACGCTGACGTACGGCGAGCCCATTCGCTGCTCGACGGCGACGGCTCGGCCGTCATCATCCACGCGCAGCCCGACACCTACAGGGAACCGGCCGGCGCGGGCGCGCGCGTCGCCTGCGGCGTGATCCGGCCCGCCGATGACGCTACGCAGCCGACCTACTACCCCGACGCTGGCCGCTAACTCAAAGACAGAAAGGTGAGGACATGACGCTCAACCGAATCCCCCTGCGCAAGTTCAACACGAGGCGCTGGTCCACGCCGATGATCATCGGCGCCAGCCTTTTCTCCGTAGCGACCGGGCTGCTGATGTTCTTCTACGTGGTCGCGCCCTTCAAGTTCGCCCACGAACTGATGGGGCTGGTCTTCACCGCCGCCATCGTGCTCCACATCGTCAGCAACTTCCGCCCGTTCCGGAACCATCTCACCCGGTGGCTGGGAGCGGCAGTCGTGGCCCTGGTCCTGGGCGGCGCCGTCGCCCTCTTCGTGATCACCATGAACGACCACTCGCTGCCCACGCGGAACGCCATCGTCGAGCGCGTCGGGGAGGCGCCGGTACCGGTCGTGGCGACGCTGCTGGGGATGGAGACGGAGGAGCTGATCAACCTGCTCGGCGAGAACGGCATCGTCGTCGACGACCCGGCGATGACGATTCAGGAGGTGGCCCAGCGCTACGACGGCGACGTGGAGGACGTGCTCCGCTACGCCGTTGGGAAGTAGCGGTCTCGAGGCCGCACTCCCCCGCAGAGGGGAGGATGTCCATGTTCCACCGTAACCGCCCGCGCGAGCGCATCCTCAAGGCCATCTTCATGACAGTCGTGGAGGCCGTCGCCGGCCTCGCCGCACTGCTCTGGCAGGAGGCGCGCGCCCACCCCGTGCTCGTGGCGCTCCTCGGCGGACTCTGGATTTTCGCGCTCGCCGTGGTGGTCGTGCAGGCGGCCCGCTAATGGGCCCACCAATCTCGGGCACAGACGAAGCGTGGTCGACTGCGGGCAGCACATGACGGAGTGAACTCGCAGCCTGGGCCGTGGGACGCTCTAGGCTTCCTTCTCGCTCTGGCGGCGGGCGTGGCCCTACTCTGGCCCACCCTCGGCGTACCCACTATCGGGAGCTAGTAGCGAAGAGATGGCCCCGGACAGGTGAGGTCTTGCACGGGTCGGGAGGCGTTACCGGGGCCCCCGGCGCCCCCCGAGGCGGCGCGGCAGGAGGAAGTCTGGACTCCCGAACGGACGGTGTAATTCGCGACTGCCGACGCTACATTTGCCTCATGACGCGCGGACTCCTCGCATCGCTGGTGACTGTCCCCCTTCTGCTGGTGCTGTCGTGCGGTGGCGGCGAGGACACCGCCCCCGGGCCCGATCACTACCCACAGGTGACTCGAACGACGGCCCAGGTGCCGGCGACCCCAACCCGGGTTGCCGCCCCAACCCCGGTTGCGAGCACGCCCGTCGCCACTGCGACTGCGACGCTCGCACCGCCAGCGGCGGCTTCAACCGAGGCAACCGTCCCAGGGGCGACGGCCACGCCCGCGCCCGCGAGTACGCCACAGGCCACCCCCAAGCCCGCAGCAACTCCGATGCCAACCTCGACATCCTGCAGCGGGCTCTCCTGCCTGGAAGAGGCGCCCAGCGCCTTTGAACGCAAGGTCTATAACCCCGGCGAGGCTGTGGACGGGTGGTATGGAGTGTTCTTCATCGATACCCACACTGGCCGGGCTGAGGGCTATCGGCTCCCGGCCACCTACAACACGGGACCCGGGGACCACTACAACACGGGACTCGGCGGCCACTGGGTGGTGGCCGAGGCTGAGGAGGCGACCTATCTCCTGAACCGGGAAACGGGCAGGGCATGGCAGTGGCCCTCTGCAGAGCTTGAGGTGGTGGCTTTCTCGGCCGATCGCCTCCTCATCGCGGAGCGAAATGCCTCGCGCGCACACGAACACTTCTACATCCTCAACGCGACGATGGACGAGCAGGCCCGGTTCGTCATCGAATTCGGAGACCGCTGGTGGAACTGGCGGAAGCCAGGTTTCTTCTCTCCAGACGGGCGCGCTGTCGCGTTTCTGTGGAGAGGAGACTCCGGCGACCGCGTGTATGTCGTCGACGTGGAGACCGGCCAACCAACGCGAGTGGTGCAGCCTGCTCCCCCCGAAGGCTACTTCGGCTACGTCTCCCAGCTGAGACCGCTGAGCGAAGGCCGAGGTCTGCATGTCGTCGCAAGCTATTACCGCCCTGGTGTCCTGTCGCGGGCGATCGAGGAGACCTGGAGCGTCACGTGGGAAGGCGCCGGCTCCGAGCCCCTTTGCGAGGGCCGGCTCTCGCCGGACGGGCGCTACACGGCGTGGATGGAAGGTCGTGCAGCAACCGCGAAGTACCTCGATCAGGTTGGGCCGGAGGAGCCCGTTCCGTCGGTCGTGATCGCCGATGCCGGGACCTGCGAGCCGATCCTTCGTGTGCGCTATGCCATCCTGCTGGACCACGGGTGGGCGGGGCAGTGGCTTCCGACTAGCGAGGGGCTGGTCATCCGGGTGGAGGGTGGCTTCGCAGTCATGCGCCCGCACACAACCCCTGCCCTGAGTCCCCTTCCCGTCCCCCCGTCAGCACCGCCACACAGCTGGGGACCGCTCCCGGCCCCCGGCGTCGGTAGCGGTGTCTTCCTCTACGACTTGGCGGGAATCTACGACGACGGCGCTGACCGCTGGGTCCACTTCCCCGTGTTCGATGCGCTCAGCCTGGGGGATGGAGTTAGCAAGTGGGGTGCGGTCAGGTGGGGCAGCAGCACTCGCGAGATACAGTTCATCCAGACCGACTACCTGGGCGAAGCCGACATCACCTGGAACCTCCAGCCGCCACAGATCGAGTTGCTGGTCCCCGTGCTGGTCGTGGTCTCCGACGGCGCGCCGGATGCCCTCAACCTCGAGTGGACCGGCGGCCCCGCGGACGCGACCGGCTGGCAGTACCGTACGCGCGGGCCGTGGTACAGCGACCGGGCCGCATGGGGAGAGTGGACGGACATTCCTGGGGGCGGCGTGGAGACGCGCCGCTATCGCCTCGGCGGTCTGCACGAGGAGACGTCCTACGGCGTCCAGGTGCGGGCAATCGTGGGAACGGTCGCAGGTGAGCCCTCCGGAGACGTGTGGAACACGACTCCTACGCTGGATGCCAATGGTGTTCCCCGGCTCTATGAGCTAGCCGAGGGTGGCCGGGCCTGGCGCGTGGGCGCGACGGTGGTCGACATTCCCGCTGGCATGCGCGCCTTTGCGACAGCCTATCCTCTAGGCGATCCGAGTCTCCCTTACGAGGAAGGCGTGATCGTCGATGCCGAGAGCGGCTCGGAGCTGGGTCTGGCTACCGACTTCGGGGCGGAGTGCTGGCGGCACCTGAGCCCCGCTGCTCCAGGGCGTGACGTGGGCGCACTGTTCGACCAGATCGTGGCCTCAGCGCGAGTCCAGCTGGATGCCGAACCGGATCTGTCGGCGACGACGCCCGGTGATCGCGGCATCGTCACTCTGAGATGGGTCGGTGGCGCTGACGATGCCACCCGCTGGGAGTATCGCCTCCGTGGCCCGTACTCCATCGGAGGCGGAGGGCCAGAGCTCCCGTGGGGCGGTTGGACCGAAGTCCCCGGCAGCGACGGGGATACCGATAGCCACAGCGTGAGTGGTCGGCCCGAAGGCACGGCATGGGGCTTCCAGGTGCGTGCCGTCGCGGATGGTGTTGCGGGAGTCCCGTCGCTTGAGGTGCTCGGTGCCCCCGCTGTTGTGGGAGCCGACGGGATCCCTCAGCTCCATGGCTACGTCCATGGCTACGGGCAAAGGGCCGAAGGTGGCAGGACATGGCGTCTGCACGACAGCGCTACCGTCATCGACGTGCCTGGCGGTCTGGTTGTGAGTGCGTCCCCCCCGGGCTATTACTCCGACGGGCGAATTGCCGTCTCGGAGCAGTCCACCGGCGACTGGACTCTCGTGGATGTCGAAGCGGCGGAGGAGGTGGGCTTCGAGGGGGGAATAGTGGCGACAGTGCCACCGTGTGGGGTCTGGCCTGCTGGTCATGCTCAGCTATTCGACCAGATGAGAGCGTCACTCCGGCTACAGCCGGTGGTGCAATGACGCCTCGAACGGGCGAGCAGGCCATGAGATCGGGATTGCCGTTCTCCACGAGGCTGAATCTGCCTCCAAAGGAAGACCTCACGCCGGGCAGGGAGGCGATCACGCGCGCCAACGGTCTCCCCGCCGCCACGAACGGGGGCGGGGATCCTGCTACGACCAGGACGAACGATGAGCAAGTGGCTCCTGGATCACACGCTTGAGCCCCCGGCCCGGGGGTTAGTGCCATTCGCCCCCTGGCTAGCGTGCGAGCGTGCACGTAAGGCCATCGGTGGCAAGAGGGTGCGCAGGCTGCCGATCCTGCTTGCGCTCGTGCTCCTGCTGACGTCTCTCGGCGGCCCGACCCTCGCGCCCGCCGCCTGCAGGCCCTGGCGATGATCCTCGCCTTTGTCGAGGCGCACGACTACGAGGGGTCGCTGACGGAGGAGGCGGCCGCGGTCATGGTCGTCCCCTGGCCGGCCTCCGCGCAGCTCCTCGCGCTCGCTGCCGAGGACCTCGCCCCCGACCTGCGGGCGCGCATCGTCGCGGCCGGCTGCTGGGCCTCGAACGAGCGCTAAGCCGGGCCTTCACTCCGACGGCTTGCAGGCGGGGTGCAGGGGATCATCGACGAGCCGCACCGAGTCCATCAGTTCGTCGAAGAGCGCATTCGCACTGGGTGGACCGCGGCGGCCGTACTCCTCGCCGCAGTCGCTCAAATACAACACCGCCCCCGTTGCAGCGTCCGTCAGCCACGTGCCCGGCCCGTCCCCCCCAATGGCGTAGCCCCCGCCCACCAGGCGAGCGCCATCCGGGATGGTGATCACGAAGTCCAGCACTCTCCACTGCTTGCGGCCGTCGCCCTCGACCACCTGCCCCTCCTCGAGCTCCGGCGGCTGCCGATCCCACACGACGATGACTACGAAGGCGACGAGGCCCCCGACCACAAGCAGAGCGACGGTCGTCCGGATCGCCACGATGACGAACTCCACGGTGGACGCTCGTCGCATGCGGGCGAGCGTAAGCACGGGCCGGCCCAAAAGGGAGCTTCGCGACGCCGGTCCACTCACTAGTGCCGAAACCGCCCGCTCGGGCAGCCGTGCTTGTACATCACGTCGCGGATGTCGTCGGGGAGATTGTGGAAGGCCCAGTGGATGGCGTGAGTGGAGGGAAGCCCGCCCCCCTCGATCGTTTCGATCCGCACGGGGAACCCTGGGAGCTCGTAGATCCGCACGGGGTACGAGTCCGACCGCGCTACCCACTCCTCCTCCCACTCGTCGCGCTCTCCCGCCTCGACGAGCGCCTCCAGCTCCTCGAGCGTCCCCCGCAGGGCGTCGAGGGCGGCGCCGTGGACCTCCCCAAGCCCCCGTGGCGGCCAGATCGTGCTGAGTTGCCGCAGCTGCGCCTTCAGATCGCGCTCCGCCGCCGCCGCCGTGTCCCACGTGCGGTAGATGGGCCGCGAGGGCCCAAGGTGAGTCACTCTGAACGCCCCCCACACCACCTCGTCGCCGACGCAGACCTTTTCCGCGTAGGTCTGGAGGCGAGCCGCCCTGGCGTCGGCGAAGCACGTGCTCCACACGGCCCCCCCGATGGCGACGGCCATGAGCGCGGCGAACGCGAGCCAGGGCAGCCAAGTCCTCATCGCCACGGCGTCGGCTCTCTATCGCCAGCGATGAAGACCGTGAGCGCGCCCAGGGCAGCGGCGACAGCAAGCATCATCGCGACGGCGGCGACCAGCCGCCTGCTTAGGCCTTCACCGTCGCGGCTTGGTTCATGAGGGAAGGCTAGCAAGCTGACGGACGAATTACACTGACCCTCAGGCTGGAGACTTGACCGCCGCTCCCATATCGGACGTGGCGGAGCTGCTACTCCACCACCCAGGCGGGTGGTGAGGTGGGAGGATGACCCATGTTCCACCGTAAACCGCCGGCGCAAGCGCATCCTCAGGACCATCTTCACCACGGTCGTGGGGGGATCGTCGACCTCCTCATGCTGGCGCTCGCCAGGAAGATCGTGGCGGGCGAGGAGGACGCCGCCCCGGTCGGGGTTGAGGGCGACGGTCGTCACGAACACGCTGACGATCGGCAGCGCACGCTGTTCTCGTGGGCGGAATTCATGGCCGGGGAGCCGGACGAGCCGCCGAAGCCACGGCGGCGCGACGAGGCTCCGACGCTCTCGCTCTTCGAGTGGGCGCTGGAGCAGGAGCAGGAGGGGGCGCTGTCCGTCCCTGCGTGGGCGCCTTTCGTCGTTAACGGCGGGTACCGTCCTACCCGGTGATGGTGAACAGGTCATCGAAGTCCAGGCCCAGTTCCCGCTGCAGGCTCTCCCTCACCTCCGGCGAGGGATGGGCGCTGCCGCTCATTAGCTGCGAGAGATAGCCCGAGGAGATCCCGACCCGACGAGCCAGCTCGTTCTGGGATATGTCCCGCTCCTTGAGGAAGGCCCACACCGGGGCCGGGTCGAGCGTGACCTGGAGCGGGTTGCGCGGGGGCTTCGCCTCGCCCGGACTCACCGGCGTCGCCCGTTCAACGGCAGGGCCGCAGCGACCGCGGATGCCGCCGGGACGGGGCGGCGTCCACTACCCATCCCACCCCCCACATGCGTGCGGGTCGAGCCGGGGTACGTGTTGGTCCAGTCATCATTCACCTCGGTTCTACGGGCTCCGTCGCGGACAAGCCCGCGCATGCAACTTCCCGGGCATGCGTGGACCGCACGCCAGTGAGATCAGCTTCCGCGCATTGTCCAATATATGAGCGTCTCGGTTCCGTGCATGCGGGTGACCAGATCCGTACAATTTCCGTGTGAATCGAAGAATCTTCCGCGAAGGACGCTCATCCGCGGCCGGGGTGCAGGCCGCCGGCCGCGCCGCGAGGGCGATACGGTTTGGAACGGAGCCGGCGCAGGCCGCAATCGGTTCGAGCGAGTTGCTGATCCTCGCCATCGTCGTCGTGATCGTGCTCGGCCTTGACCGGCGCTGCCCTCTGCGTCGCGCGCGGACTGTTCCGGGCCGGCGGCCGCGCCGTCTCGACGACGACCTTGGGGAGCGTTGATGCCGCCCGTCGGCCAACTGCTCCAAACGCGCCCGCGAGCGTCTTCACACTTCCTTGAAGGTCTCTCGCTATACCGGAAGCAGCCGACAGGAGAGAGGAGCATCGTCATGGAGCAACGCAGGACGCTCGGCCGCTTGCCCGCCGCCGTGCTGGTGGGGGCGCTGGCCCTGGCTCTCGCCCTCGCCGGAGGCGCCGCGCTGGCGCAGGAAGGCTACGAGGGCGGGACGGACCCCGGCGCAACCGAAACCGGGGTCGAGGAGATCGTCACCGACGAGGCCACCATCGAGGTGGCGTGGAGGGACAAGAACGGCGAGGAAGGGACCGAGTCCTACACGCTGTCCGCCAAGGAGCAGGCGACCGACCACGCCGAGTCGGATCCGTCTCCCGTCGGGGACGCGGACCTGGGCTTGACGGAGGACCCGGAGAAGTCCTGAAGTGGGATCGAGGCGACCGGGTTGGAGTCGCGGGGAGGGGCTACCCCTCCCCGCCCGGCACGGAACGATCGCGGCCGGGGGGCACGGCAGATGAGCGGCAGCGCCATCCTGATCGTCGAGGACGACGAGAGCACGCGGGAGATTGTGGAGCTCTACCTGCGCCGCGACGGCCACGCCGTCATGCAGGCGCGGGACGGCCTCGAGGGGCTGCGCCTGGCGCGCGAGGCGAGGCCGGACCTCGTCGTGCTCGACCTGATGCTGCCCGGCCTGGACGGGCTGGAGGTGTGCCGCTCGCTGCGGGAGGAGTCGGACGTGCCGGTGGTCATGCTCACCGCGCGCGTCGACGAAGCCGATCGCCTCGCGGGGCTCGACCTGGGCGCCGACGACTACGTCACCAAGCCCTTCAGCCCCAGGGAGCTGGCCGCGCGGGTGCGGGCCGTCCTGCGCCGCAGCGCGCGCGACGGCGCAGCCGTCCGGGAGGGGCCGGAGCAGCTGATCTGCGGGGACGTCAGGGCCGACCTGCGTCTGCGCACGGTCCGCGCCGGGGGCGTGGAGGTCGTCCTCACCCCCACGGAGTTCCGGCTGCTGGTGATGCTGATGCGCGAGCCCGGCAGGACGTTCACGCGCGAGCAGATCATCGAGCACGCCTTCGGCTACGACTTCGACGGCTTCGACCGCAGCGTCGACGCGCACATCTCCAACCTGCGCAGGAAGCTCGGCGCGGGCGGCGATGCCTCGGGCGCCATCCAGACCGTCTACGGGGTCGGGTACCGCTTTGGCGAGGCCTGACTGGCTCTCCGGCCTTCAGTTCCGGCTGATCGCGGCGTTCGCCCTCGCGCTCGCCCTCGCCCTGGGCGGCGTCGGCGCGTACGTCGGCCACACCGCCCGGCAGGCGACCGAGCAATTCGAGCGTGACGTGGAGTGGACGGAGGCGGCGCGGCTGGAGCGCGTGATCAGCGGCTACTACACCCCCGCCGGCGACTGGGAGGGCCTGCAGGCAGGCATCGAGCAGGCCGGTTCCCTCTACGGGGTGGCGATCGTGGTCAGGGACGAGAGCGGGGCAGTCGTCGCCGACTCGCGCGCCGTCTCCATCGCCAACACCGAGAGCGACTCGAACCCCCCGTCCCACGACGCCCCCGCGTCCATCGCCAGCACCGGGAGCGACGCCCCCGCGCTGGACGCGGACGCGGGGCAGCCGATCCTGGCGGACGGGAAGGAGATCGGCTCCGTGGCGCTGGCCCCGAGCGCGGCGCCCGGGGACATCCCCGAGCCCTCGACAGCGAGACTCGCGGCGGCGCTGAACCGCTCGCTGCTCTGGGCGGGACTGGCCGCGGGCCTCGGGGGCGTGCTGCTCGTCTCGCTGCTGTCCCGCCGCGTCCTCGCACCCGCGCGGGCGCTCGGCTCGGCGGCGCGGCTGCTCGGCCGGGGCGACCTCTCCCAGCGGGTGCCCGTCCGCGGCGGGGGCGAGCTCGCCGAGCTGGGCCGCACCTTCAACGCGATGGCCGCGAACCTCGAGCGGGCCGAGCGCCAGCGGCGCAACCTCGTGGCCGACGCCGCCCACGAGCTGCGGACGCCCCTCTCCAACGTCCAGGGATACGTGGAGGCCGTGCGCGACGGGCTGCTGGAGCCGGACGAGCGCACCGTGGACGCCGTCCACCAGCAGGTGCTCCAGCTCGTGCGCCTGGTCGAGGACCTGCGCCTGCTGGCGCTGGCCGATGCCGGAGCGCTGCGCCTCGAGCGAGCGCCCGACTCGCTGGAGCGCGTGCTCACGGTGGCGGTGGCGGCGGTGCGGCCCCGCGCCGAGGCCCGGGGCGTCGCCCTCTCGCTGGAGCTGCCGCCGGACCTCCCGCTCGTGGAGATGGACGGGGCGCGCATCGCCCAGGTGGTGGGGAATCTGCTGGAGAACGCGATCAGCCACACGCCGCGGGGCGGACGCGTCGCCGTCGCCGCCGGGGTCACGGCGGGCGGCCGGGCGCGGGTCGCGGTCACGGACAGCGGGACGGGCATTCCCGCGGGCGAGCTGCCCGCCGTGTTCGAGCGCTTCCACCGCGTCGATCCGTCGCGCGCGCGCAGCAGCGGGGGCGCCGGTCTGGGCCTCACCATCGCGAAGCAGCTCGTGGAGGCCCACGGCGGCGTGATCTCCGCCGAGAGCGAGCCAGGCGAGGGCAGCCGCTTCGCGTTCGAGCTGCCGCTGACGCCGGACGGGGTCGGGGCAGAGCGGGAGGAGGCGCGGTCGGCGGATGGGCGAGCTGGTGGTTGAGGCGCGCGGGCGCGGAGGCGCGGGTGCGGCGAGGCGTCCTGCGCTACGGTGGACGCCCATGGTGCACCGCAGCATCCGCTTCGCCGCCGTCCTGCTCGCGCTGGCGATCACGGCGCTCACGGGTGCGTGCCGGGGAGACGCGCCGGACGAGGTGCGTTCGGACAGGGACCGCGCCGTCCCGGTGAGCGTGCTCTCACTCGCGCTCGCCTCCGGCGGCTTCTTCGTGGCTGCACTCAACCCCACCTGAAGCCTCGCGCTCACGAGCGCTGCGCCCACGGCTAAGGCGTAGGGCTGCCCGGCGGTCAGGGGGTAAGGGGGCGTGGTTGCCAGTCGCGCCGCCCACGCTCCCAACCGCCGCAGCCCCACACCACTCGCGGCCGCCGCGACTGGCAAGAGAACGAAGAACAGGCTTTATGAAGAACAGCACGCCCACTAATGTGAGATCCCCCGAAAGATCCCCCGAATCAACTGCTGCCACTGCTGCCACTGCGACAAAAGCGCACAGGATAGAGCCTGGGATACCGACCACCAGGGGGCGTAATACCAGCGCCACCAGCGCCCCTTGGTTCCGAAGAGCAAGTCCGCCACAAAGCCGCCGACAAAGGGCCCGACGCCGCAGATTAGAAGAATTTCACCCATGGAACCCGGCTACTCCAACTCGGGGATCCGCTGGGACGGGACGTAGTGCTTGAAGATATAGAACATCCTCCAGCAGGCGCCGCGCGCCCGCTCAGCGGCCTAGCGCCAGCCCCATCCCAACTCCCGGCTCGCAAAGAACGAGTTGGCGGTCTGTGGCGTGCATAGTTGATCGCGCTGGGCTGGCATCGTCACCACGATGTCCGATACGCCCTCCAAACCCGTCTCGAAAATGCGTGCCCGCGATCCATCCTGTGTGATGCCGCCGTCGCGGGCCAGAATCCCCACTTCAGAGCACTCGCGGGTCCAGAAATAGATCACCGCTGCGGGCGTCGGGAATGCTGGCAGCTTGAACCTGCCGTCCGCCCCCGTGACCGAGATCCAGGACTCGTAGTATTGGAACCTACCCTCCCCACCGGGCCGGGGCCTCGGCCTTTCCCACAGGACGGTGGCATGGATGTCCTCCATCGGGTTGCCATCCGGGTCCAGTACCACTCCGCTGTAGAACACCTGTGGCGGTACCTCCCGCGCGCGCCACTCCTCGAATTCCTCGTAGAAAGCACCGACCGTGAGCCCAAAAGACTCCTCGAAGGCATCCGGCCAGGTCGTGTCGGATGAAAGGCTCCGGTAGAAGTCGAACAGCGCTTCCTCGCTCGATCGTTCGACGAGTTGCTCGATGGCGAGGTAGCCGAGACCGTAGTGCCACCGCTGTCGTTCCATGGCACGAAGGGGGACATCCCAGCCCCTGGCCGCCCACCAGAGGCTCTCACGCGAGAAGAAATGGGTCGGCCCCTGGCTCCGGGTGTAGATCGCCTCGAAATACCACGCCATGCCCTCACTGAGCCAGAGAGGCGCTGCGATGCTGTCCTCCGGCGCCACCGAATCCTGGAGGGCGTGAACGTACTCATGGGTTAGGTGGACCAGGAAGTCGAACTCGTACGGGCCGATCGTCACGGTGCCCCCGATCTGCTCCTGAACCACCACCTCCGGGCGATCCTGCACGAGGTAGATGGTTCCGTCGCCATAGGCGAAGCCCAGCGACTCTGGTTCGCCACGGACCGCGAGCACGAACGCCAGATCTGGGGCGGTCACCCCGTTTCGCATTCGGAAGAAGCGGGCCACGCTCTCGAGCTCCTCCTCGATCGCGGCCTCGTAACGGACACGCTGGTCGCCAGTGAAATCCCCGAAGAACTCGACCCCTGTCACTTGCGGAAGCGGCAGCGGCGTCATCACGCTGAGGCTGATGTCGCCGTAGCGGTAGCGGCCGTTGGCCGTCTCGCTCTCGAGGGGGAGCGGGGTGGTGCCCAACTCGCTCCATGAAGAGCCCTCGGGACGGGCGCTGACGTAGATCCCCTGATCTCCGCGGGTAGCCTTCCAGACCCGTATGTCGACCAGGATGCCATCACGGTCCTGCAGCGGAACGTCGAGGCTGATGTCGCCGTAGCGGTAGCGGCCGTTGGCCGTCTCACTCTCGAGGGGAATGGGCATGGTCCCGAGCGTGTTCCAGCTGCCGCCCTCGTAACGGGCGCTGATGAAGTGGCGGTCGGCGTCGGCGTCGGCGACAGCGTTCCAGACACGAACCTCAACGGCCGCGCGTTCCTGCGCTTCGGCGGTGACGGTCCCGCCGAGCACGGCGAGTACGAAGACTAGGGGGACGATGACGGTCCTCATCCCATGTCTCTCCTTCCAGTTCCGACTCTGGGCCGCGTGGCGTGTGTCTCACCCTGATGCTGGCGAGACCGGCGAAGGACGCTCCAGTACGGGGCACGTCACAGCCAGCAAGATTCGGCCCATCCGGGGTCCGGGCCCGAACGCTAGCAAGCCGGGGGGCGAATTACACTAACCCCGAGGCCAGGGGCTCCCGCGCAGGTGGAACACGTCCCGCGCGCTCGCCATCCATGTGCGGAGGGCGCGTCGTCTCGCTGGCGCCCCAGGCGGCCGCGTCCAGCAGGCGCCCAACTCAGCCCCCGCCGGAGAGCGTGACAAGTGCGTCGTACGGCCCCTAGTGGTAGTGGTCGACGCGCACCTGTGCCTTCTCGGGGTCCGCCTCGGCGACAAACGCCGCCGCTTGGTAACGACGGCGACGGAGTCGAGTCGCTCCATGAGCAGCCGAAACCACTGGCGGGATACGGGATAGAGGGGCGCGGCACGTCGTCCGGCATTGCGTCGCCCAAGGCCGAGACGCCTGCGGGGGCCGGGAAGTAGCGCTGCTGGGGCGGCGCACGCATCACCTCTGAACCCCATCATCCAGCGGGAGCGGGATCGTTCCCAGCGTGCGCCACGAGCTACCCGCCGGGCGAGCGCTGATGTAGATGTCAAGTTCATCTCCTACGTCCTGCCAGACGCGGAGCTCGACGGTTGCCTCGGCGTTGTGCTGGGAGCAGCGGTAGTGAACGTGCCGGTGACGGCGGTGACGGCGGTGACGGCGGTGACGGCGACGAGCGTGGTCATGATCAGGCTTTGGGCCAATGTGCCCGTCTCCCCTTTCGCCAACCGGGGCAACACTCTGCTGTACCTAGCAAGACCACTCGAGATACGGCAGCACCTGCGGAGAAACGGACTCAATCCCGCAGGTGCATTGGACCGGCGGGTTGAGCGTGATGCGGTGATTAGGCCACTGATTGGCACCGTGGTAGACGGCCACGACGTAGGCACCCGTCACCTCAAAGTCGTCTCCATCACCATAGGGTCCAGCGTAGGTGGGGTAGCCGCCGCTCCTGCTCCAATCGATTTCACGTCCAGGAGGCAGTCCCTGCCCAGGAAGTCCGTCGTACAGTTGCTCGTGGAAGAGCAGCAGGCGTTCGTCATAAAAGGTCTTCTTCCAGTAGGCCTCGGTGTCGGAGGCCCCGGTGCTACTCGGTATGTCGGAGGAGCCCACAAACTGCAAGCCGATGTGGACAAATGTGGGCCAAGGCATGCTGTGCTTGAAGGTGCCCGCGAACGTCCAGCTTTCGGGCGTTCGGTACGGCTCACCGTCGATTGTTCCGCTGAGCGCTCCGCGGTAATAGGTGCAGGTGACTTCGACCAGGTGAGCCTGTGGAGAAGCGTACTCCGCAACCTGGGGCACTGGCCCAGACTCCAGGGGAACGTCGAGGCTGATGTCACCGTAGCGGAAGGTGCCGCTGCGGGACTCGCCGTCCAAATCGAGCGAGATGGTGCCGAGGGTGCTCCACGCCCCCCCGGCGGGGCGAGCGCTGATGTAGTTCTGCTCCGGGTCACTAATGCGCTCCCAGACACGCACTTCGATGTTGGAGGTTTGCCCCTGGGCAAGTACGCCGAGAGCGAAGCTCAGGCTAAGAGCAGCAACCAGGGCGGCGAGGGTGACGGTCTTGACCATGGCTGCGTTTCTCCCTTCGCGAGCAATGTGATGCTGACGACCTACGGAACGCTAGCAAGCTGGTGGGCGAATTACACTAACCCCTAGGCTCGATCCCACGGGTGGAACACGCCCCTCGCGCTCACAACCTCCCGCGGATGGCGCATCGTCGCGCCCACCGCCAGCCTCCGCTTGCAGGAGGTACCCCCAACCGACCCCTAGTTGGGGCTGTAGACGAGACAATCCGGATTCTCATAGACAACCCGGAGCCTCATGATGACGCCGGCGACATCTTCGCTTCCCACCACCAGGAGCCCGTCGGCGTCAAGAGGCACGTCGCCCTCGATACCGTACTCCCCGACCTCCGACGCTATGGTCTCACCGTCGTGTTCGCATACTCTGCCGGCGTCGATCCGGTAGGCAGCATTCTCGGGCAGGTTCAGGGTGAACGAGCCATCTGCCCCTGAGAACGTGCTGTCAGGCCAGACACTCGAGACGGGCTCGAAACCCGAGAGGTAGATGTCCGGCATCGGCTGCCCATCCGGGCCAACGACGACCCCGCTGACGGTTATTCGCGGCCCGTGGGAGCATCGTTCCGGGAACATCTCGTCGGGCAGCGTCGGCAGCCGGATCACGAGCCCGTCGAGGTTCTCACCCTCCACGACGATGTGCGTCGCGTCCGCATCGCTGGCCGTGAATCCGCTCTCGCCCCCGTACCAGCCGAGGTCGACCCAGTTCCCCCGGCAGACAGTGGCGAGCGACAGCACATAGGCACCGTCGACGACCCGTAACGTGAAGTTGCCGTTGAAGCCCGCGTCGGTTGCATCCCCGCCAGGGTGAAACACCCCCCGGGCGTCCTCGGGAAAGGCAACGATGTCGATTGTCCAGTCCTCCACCGGCTTCCCACCGGGTCCCAGCACAGCGCCGCTCACATCCCTTCTCGCGACGGGCTCCCCGCGGTACCTGGCAAAGGCGGAATACACCTCGGAGAAGGGGAGGCCAAAGGAAGCCTCGAACGCTTCCCTCCACTTTTCGCTCTCGGGAAGTTGCTGGTAGTAGCTGATCAGGGAGTCTTCTCCCCCCTGCCGAACCAGCCAGGCCACAGCAAGCGCAGCGAGGGACTCGATCCTGTATTCGGACCCCTCGGGCGCAGTCGGCGAACCGGCCTCGATCTCGTCAAGACGAACGGAGGTGTAGCTGGAGAGCATACGGTCGGAGGCGATGGCCTCGTCGAGGGACTTCTCTCCTCGCGCGTGCTGATGCAGGTGTCTGGCATAGACCGCTGCCCCCTCGCTCAGCCACCACGGTCCCCACTCTCGCCCTTGCGACAGGTAGTCCTGGATGGCATGGAAGTAGAGGCGGTCGATCAAGTGCGCCGAGACATCCATCCGGATGAACAGCACTCCACCGCGGTACTGCCCGAAGCCCACCCAGGCCCTCTCGCCCTCCGCGCTCTCGGTCGCATCGTCCAGTGCCGCGTCGTCGGCGCCGACGTGAATCTCCAGGTCGGGAACACGGACGCCGTAGCGAGCGTCGAAGAACTCCACGATGCTGGCCGTGCGGGCACGAATGGCCACCTGCTGGGCCTGTGGGATCTCCCCCCAGAAGTGGATCGCCGGCAAGTCGTCCAGGCTCCCCGACGCCGGTGGCGTGGGGGAAGGGGCGGACGGGGAAGCCGTGGGTGTTGGCGTGGCCGAGGTCGCCGGCATGGCCGGATCCTCCGATGGTTCCCCGGTGTTCGCGACTGCGTAGACGAAGACAGCGGCCGCGATTGCCGCCCCGCCCACTGCAACCACCGCAGCCGTGGACAGCGCCGGATTGAGGTAGCTCGTGAAGAGCGCCAGGGGAGCAAGGACGCCACGGCGGTGCCCGGTCTCCCGCTCGTGACGCCAGGCTACAAGCTGCTCCCGGGTCTCAAGGTGGAGCTTCTGGCGCATGTTCCTGGCGTGGAACTTGACGGTTCCGACCTGAATCCCGAGCCGGACCGCGACCTCCACGTACGTGCCACCCGCCCGCAACTCCTCCAGAACGCGCCACTCGGCGGGCGTGAGGACATCCGGGTGTCGTGGTCGACCTCGCCTGGCCATCGCCTCAATCTAGCCGATGAGGCATGGGAGCACCGCTTCCACACGCAGACTGCATGCAACGCCGATGCCGTTTGACACACTTCTCACGGATGTGATCGCTTAGCATTCGGTCCGGTGGCCCTAGTCACCGTGGGATAGCCTTGTGGTCGCTACGCGAACGCTCCTCGCCGCTATCGGTCAACGCCCCCGCCGAGCCATCGCCGCAGGCGTGCTCGTCCTCGTCGCCGCCGCCCTCAGTGTCTTCCTGCTCACGCGCCCGGAGCGCTACAGCGACGAGTTCCTCCACGCCTGCAGCTGCATGCAGATCGATCACCTCGTGAACGGGGCCCACATCCCCACGGAAACCTGGTTCAAGTGCGAGCGGGCGCTGCGGGCCGAAGGGCTGGAAATGCAGCGCCCGATGGTGGGCGCCGAAGTACAGGGACAATGCCTGACTTTCGAGGAGTGGAAAGGGCGCTGGGGCGCTGAGGGGCGTTCGCGCCACCCGCTAGCAACTACTCCTCCCTACCCTTGACGAGGCGTTGACCAAAGATGGGTGAATTACTAGCCGCCACCGTCCTCCTGCCCCAGGAGCGGCTCCGCATCGAGGGTCTACGCGCCCTCGAGCGCATCATCGCCCGTAGCGCGCTCGCTGACGCAGCCCCCTCACCCAAACGAGCAGCCGACGGCGCCGTCAACCGAACTCGTGCGCGCCGGGGAGCGGATCCGAAGGACGCGGCCTGAGGCGAAGTGACGGCGGGCGTCCAGGACGGCGCTAGCGAATGGAAGCGACCATGGCGTTGATTCCTTCCGCCAGTAATTCTCGGCGGCGGCTGAGGAACTGCTGATAGGCGTCGAGCTCCCGCAGCGCGCGATCCGCCGGAACGAACTGCTGCTGCAACCGCTCGCGGGGGATGGTGTCGAGGTACTCTGCGGGCGGCGTCTTGCCGATCTTGAGGTTCGCCGCCTTCGAGATGAAAGCGATATTCGCAATCTCGTTCACGTCCTTGCGATCGTAGCGATCAGCAATCTGCGCGCGAGGGAAGATGTGATGCAGCTCCAGGAGGTGCTGCGTTCCGAGATTCGTCGAACTGAGCGCGACGCCCGTGGCCCAGTCCTTCGCTCCGCGATGCCGACAGGCCAGATACGCGGCAAGGAAGAAGGCGCTCCGAACTCCCGCATCGTCAAGGTCGTCGGCAGTGACCTCGAGGCGCCCCACGTCCTGTAGGAGTGCTCGCTCCAGTGCCTCGAACGGCGAAGGATCGCGAACAAGGCGCAGATCCTGGTCCATGGCGGTCTCGGCCGAGCCGCTGTAGCGCTGCCAGATCGACGAGAGCAGGAACCAGCGGAGCAACGCCTTGCTGTCAACCTCTTCGTACGGGCGACGGGCGAGGTATGCGACCGGTACGACCAGTGCGTTGTTGGAGGGGACCCAGTCCCACGACTCGAGGCCAAGGTTCTCCTTGGCGAGATTCAGGAAGAACTCGATGGCGCGGCGGGTGGCCCGCCATGCCCGCTCGACATCCTTCGAGTCGGCGGCACCGAGGGCGCGGAAGCGGCTCTGCTGGGTCGCGACAGCGGTCAGGCACCTGACAAGGAACCGCAGGTCAATGTCGTAGCCGGAGTCGTCGAGTTCATCCTCGAAGGCTTTCAGTTCGTCCGTCACCATCCCGGGCAGGCGAAACGCAAGCTGGGCGATGGCGAGCTCGGCCTGGCGCAGGCGCGTCCCCTTCGAGTTCACCCGCACGAAAACCTCGGTGACCTCTTCGTAGTCGAAGCCGTCGAGCGTATGCACGGGGACACTGATGTTCCTGATCTCCGCGACGCGGTTCAGTCGCTGCAGCGCTTCTTCGGCCTCCGCTCCGCCCTCCCGAATGAGGTCGCGCTCCAGCGCAACGCGCGTCGCGCCTTTGCTGAAGATGTCGGTCACCGGAATCCAGTGTGAGTCCCGGCGGATCGCCGCGTTCGCGACCTCGAACCGCTCCGTGTCGAGGTTGAAGCGGATGTCCGGGTCGCCGTCGTAGATGACGCGCGCCAGCGCAGTCAGTCTCTGCTGGCCGTCGAGCACGAAGTCGGTGCGCCGGGTTGCACCTGAGCCTTCGGCCACCTCGCTCTCGATGTTCCGTGAGTAGCCCACTTCCCCTGCGCGCCAGAGGAGCAGCGTGCCGACCGGGAATGCCCGGTACAGCGAGTCGAGGAAGTCTCGCACCTGTGGACGGTTCCACACGTAGGAGCGCTGTATCTCCGGAAGTGCCAGTTCACCGTTCCTCACGCGCTCGGCGAGCGCGCCGATCGAGACGCTTGTCGTTTCCAGTTCGCCCATGGCCTGATCTCCTGTGTCGAGCTCCGTGGCTGGCGTGCGCGAATTGCCCGGGCTGAGGGTACGCGAGTGACTGTCGACGTCACAGACGGCGGCTACAGTCGCCCGCTGGCTAAGCTCGTCGCTGGTCACGGGGGCCCGAATGCTCCTCGGCAAGCCGCTGACACCGGCGCCTGGGCAGACGGCGGCGTACGCGGGCGTGAGGGTAGACACGCACCGGCATACACTCGTTCTGAACGCATGTGACCTCGCCCGCCCCAGACGGGGATGTGGGTGCACGTCAGGGCGACGGAGGGTGAGGATGATTGACCAGGGCCGCTCGACCATCGACGAACTCGGGAGCATGCTGCGCTCCCTTGGGCGTGTCCGCGTGCGGTTGATGATGCGCCGAGCCGACGAAAGGCTTTGTCTGGTCACGGGGATCGTCGAGGCAGGCGAAGACAGCGCCGGATTCGACGAAGCACCGTACGACTACGGCAAAGTCGCCATCGTCAAGACCGTACTGGACGGCTCCACCGTGGCCGACTGGCTCGCAGGTGGGAGCGGCGAGGTTGACGGCCTCGAGTTCTCCCTCCCTGAACTCAGCCCGAACTGCAACTGGATTCGTTCAGCGAGTTACACGTACGGCCGTTACGGGCATCTCCTCACGGTGCCGCACACCGAGTACTCAATTATCTCGGGGGACCGGACCGAGCAGCTTTCGCGTGGCATTCCGCTTGCCGGGGTAGGCCGGCCGTTCTTTCCGGACGAGACGGCCGCCGCCGCGTCGCTGCTCCTGGACGATCACTCAGCGCCTGCCAACAGAAGCATCCCGAGTGACGGGATACTCATCAGGATCGCGCACCCCGAGGCGTACATCGGGGAAGTCCGAGTGTCTTCCGCCGCCATTACCGTCTCGGTGTGCGGTGAGGACCTTGAGGGTGTGCATCTACAGGTGTCCTCGGCGGGGAACCCGTGGGAAGAGCCCGTCAGCGAGCCGGGGGATGTTTCCGTGCCAATCAGCGGCGCCGACAGCGCCGACGTCTGGGTGTCGCTCGTACGCGGGCAGGAGTGCCTCGACTTCCTTACGATCAGCAGTCAATGGCCTACGCGGCGCGAGCGGCAGGGCATCGTGTATGAGATCGACGATCTCAACGAGAGACTCAACCGGTTGAGGCTGGGCGGCGAGAGCGAAACGGTCGAGTTCAAGAAGGAGTTCCCGGAAGAGGATGGCATCCCAAGGACCGTTGCCGCGTTTGCAAACGGTAACGGTGGCACGCTCATCCTCGGGATCCGCGACGATGGAGAGGTTGCCGGGGTTGGTAACGAGGCCAAAGCGCGTGACCGCCTTGTTGACATCGTCCGCAGCAGGGTCAGGCGGCTGCCTAGGTACGACCTCCTCACTGGTACTGTTGATGAGCGCACCGTGATTGCGATGCTTGTCGAACCAGGAGATGGCCGCCCGTACGGGGTGACGGGAAAGAGTGGAATCCAATACTACATACGCCGTGGGGCGACCAACCGGGTCCCGGAGCCCGAAGAGCTACAGGAGATATGCCAGCCCCGCCAGTCCATTGACCGCCACGAGGCCGGCCTCTCCCAGTCCCTCCCATAAACTCGTGGGTGCGCGACAGGTGCGATCGCAGTTGAGGAGGCGTGGGCAGTGGACAGGGCGAAGGCAGTGACGGTGCTGCACGCGAACCATTCTTCGCCCTCTACGGGGACCTCATCGCGGACAGAGACTTCCTTCTGGCGCAGCCGGGCTTCGTCGACCGAGTGTGCCGACCGCTCATTGTTCACCGCAACTCCTACGGCTTCAGGTGGCTCGCGGCCCTTCTCCGCTCTGCGCCGGACTTGCTTCGCTCGCACGAAGACCAGCAAGCGGTTCGCGACTTCCGTGATCGGGTGTCTTCAGCCCTGGAGTCCTCTGATGGCGACCAGGTGTTTCGGGAAGCGACGCGGTCGATTGCCAGCGTGCTTGGCGTCCCACAGGCCTCTCCCTGACGAATAGAGGCACCCGCGCGGCACCGACGTCAGATCGACCATCACGTGCCGAGCTGGTGCCGCCCTGTGCACCCTGCGACAGGGGTACAGCAAGCCGACGGCGAGTCGCTGAGGACTCTCCCCGATTCGGGCGGAGATGGCGAGCCTAGGAACTTGAGGGCGTGCGGACCGAGTGCCTCACAGGGTAACTGGCCAGCTGAAAGTTCGCGGTAAAGTAAGTGTGGCCCACGACCTCCGGTCATGGCGTACTGTACTGCGAACTACGACGGCCGCTTTACAGGGCGGATGAGGAAGTTTCTTCCGCCGGCCCTTGTACCTAGGGAAGCGGTATTGACCAACTGGGCCCAAGTGCCCCTGCCAGCTGAGAAGTTGCGGATCCGGCGCTCTGCCCCTACGCGTTCTCAGCAATAGACTAGGCAGACTGCCATTTCGCGGAGGCGGGTTCGTCCATGAGACTTCAGGAGGCCCGGGTGCGGAACTTCAGGAGCATCCGGGACACCGGGTGGTTCGAGGTCCAGCCGGACAAGACCATTTTGGTGGGGTCCAATGAGGCCGGGAAGACGGTCCTGCTGAAGGCTCTCCAACAAATCAACCCGCCGGATGACGTATCCAACTTCGTTCCCCTGCGCGACTACCCTCGCTCTGAACTTAGCGATCTGCAGCTCGAGGGAACGAGCGGAGGACACCTAACCCCAGGGGAGGTGACGGTCGTAGAGGCCTCATTCGAGTTGGACGACGAGGATGAGGATGCTGTCGCCCAGATTGACTCGCGGTTTAGGGGAAGCGCGTACAGATTCGGCCGATGCCTCGACAACACATTCTGGCACACGATTGACGGCGGGCCGACACCGACACCATACGGGGAAATCCGGCAGGACCTCTTGAGGCTTGCCTCCCACGTTGATGCACGGGTCTCTGCCGACTCCGGCGCAATCTCGGAGTCGCCTCACCGTCAGGCGTTGGACGCGATCGTTGCAGGTTGGGTGGACACAACTACCGTGCAAGGAGAGGGTGCCTCACAGCTCGAGCAGTGGCTCGACGAGGTCTTCCCCCTTGTGGAGGAGGGCAACGCAACCGAAGAGAAGCGCTTCGAGAAGCTGAACGCGGCGGTCAAAGTGTCGGGAATCCGAAACGCCGCTGTGATGGCGCTCCGCAGGCGCCTCCCTGTGTTCGTCTACTTCTCCAACTACTTCAGGGTCCACCCCAGGCTTCATTTGAGGCATTTGGCAGACCGGATTGAGCAGGACACTCTCGACGACGATGAATACGACCGAGGTAACTCCTGCCTTCTTGACCTCCTGGGGTTTACTGCGCGAGAACTCTCGGACCTCGGCGAGGCCCCGGAGCCCAACCCCAACGATGCAGAAGCCAAGAAGGCGTACCAAGACCAACTGGATACTCGCAGCTATAGACTCAACGCCGCGAGCATTCGATTGACAGAGCACATCAACGAGGTGTGGCGGCCGGATGACAAGCGAGGCGAGGCCGACCGGCTGCGAGTGGAAGCTGACCAACAGTATCTCAAGGTTGTTGTTGAGGATGACCTCGGTGTCGAAGTGGAATTGGACCAACGCTCGGAGGGTTTCCAGTGGCTGGTGTCGTTCTTCGTTGTGTTCTTCGCCGAGGCCCGAGACCGTCACAAGAACGCTGTGCTGCTTCTCGATGAGCCTGGCCTTAGCCTGCACGGGTTGAAACAGCGGGAGTTCCGAACCACGGTCTCGCGTCTCGCCAAGTCCAATCAACTCCTCTACACAACCCATTCACCTTTCATGGTCGGCCCAGACGAACTCGACCTGGTGCGAGTTGTGGAGATGACCGATCGGAAGGTGGGCACGAAGGTACACACAACGGTAACGGCTGGTGACTCAGCCTCGCTCCTGCCCCTCCAAGAGGCATTGGGGTATGACCTCGCGCAGAGCCTATTCACCCAACAGCGCAACCTGATCTTGGAGGGCCTGACTGACTACTGGTACCTGGAAGCCACTGCCGCCTTGCTCAAGGCCGCTGGAGGGACTGAACTCAGCGACAAGATTTCCCTGGTCCCGGCGAATGCCGCAGGCAAGGTGGTGTACTTCGCCACAATCCTCCACGCCAACAAGCTCAAGGTGGCGGCGTTGCTGGACTCGGATGCGGCAGGTGATGCCGCTGCGGAAGTCGAGACGCTCGTTCACACCCTTGGCAACAAGAATATCTTGCGGACCGCCGATGCCTACCAGGGCGCAGTGAAGCGCCCGGAAATCGAAGACCTCCTCCGGGACACCCTCATTCGGGTGGCTGCCGAGGAAATGCACTGCGATGTGAACGAGGTCGCCGCTCAGCAGCCGGCTCGCCCAATTGCCGACATCTTCGGAAGTGAAGTAGGCAAGGGCTTCTCCAAGTACGACCTTGCCAAGGCCTACCTTCGGTGGTGCCGCGACCACGATGCGGGAGACCTCACCGAAACCGAACGTGCTCAGTGGACGACGCTGATCGAGGCCATCAACAAGGCCTTGAGGTGAGCGGCGACAGTCACATCTCAGCCAACAAGGCAGCACTCGTGATGTTCCCTGCGGTTGCTGTCAAGTCATGCCTAGAGTGAGACCGCCCAGCGGAAAGTTCGCAGTACAGTACGTGTAGGCCCACCATTTCCGACCATGGCGTACTGTACTGCGAACTCTGGTGGCCAGCGCAGGGCATACCGATGCCGCACCAAGGGCGTGGGCTCCGGGCATACAAGTCTCCTCGGACCTCGACCGGATCGCTGAACATCGGCCGTTCGACTCTCGGAAGTACGTAGACTCACGGGATGCTCACGGGCGTGACGGCGTATGAGGACGGCGATGAGGGGTGCAAAGTCGTCGGCCTGGAGCTCGATGGCGGGATTGACGACGGGGTCGCTGAGCGGGTCAGAGCCCTCTTGGGCGATGCCCGTCAACGGGATGCCTTGGACGAGCTCCTGAGCGGATCTGAATTCGACTCCCAGACGCTTGAGACGATCCTCTTGAAGGAAGACAGCGCCCCACCCCCCGCGTGGAAAGTAGGAGAAGCCCTCGGCCAGTGCTTTCTGGAGGACGCTCGGGCATGCCTCTTTCCATGGCCGGTTAGTGTCGACCTCCGCAATCCGAATGCCTCCCCAGCTGGTACGGACCTCGTAGGCTTCACGCTAGACGACGCAGGTGACCGTTTCGCCTTTGGGGAGGTAAAGACATCCGACGACAAAGCCATCCCGCCGCGGGTGGTCACGCAATCACGTGACGGCTTACAAGCGCAACTCTCGACCCTTTGTGGGACCGCAGGCACACGCGCCAACTTGGTACTCTACCTAGCGCCCCGGGCGCTAAGCTCAGAGTGGGCCGAACGGTTCAGGCGTGCCACCATCCGGTTCTTCGAGGAGCAGGGCGATGTCGCGATCTTCGGTGTCCTCGTTCGAACGACTTCCCCCAACGTCGAAGACTTGGCGAGATGCGCGAGAGAAGTCGTGCCGTACTGCGCGCCTGAGATGAGCCTGGAGCTGCTGGGCTTGTACGTGTCGTCGGCACGACTCGATGGCCTGAGACTGAGTGCATCCTGATGACCGTAAGCACCGAAAGCCTCGAACGCCTCCTCCGGCACTGGGCGGTCCAATCGCTCGGAGATGAAGCCCTGGGGGTGGCGGAGGAGGCGGCCCAGTCGGCATTTGTGCGAGACACCTTGGGTTCGCGGCTGGTCTATGTCGACGAGGCCTTGGGCGCTCTATCCAGCGCGAATTCGGAAGCTCCTTTCGATCTGATCGACCGGGCTGCCAGCGCTTTTGAGGTTGCCGCCGCCGAGGGGTTGGACCGCCTGATCAGCCCAGCTGCAGATGACGAAAGTAGACTGCTCGCCGAGCAAGCTCAGGCTGGCGCGTACCGTGCTTACGGCCTTAGGAGGGTTCTGCCCGTTCCCGGTGTGGGGAACGGACGTCTCTTCTGGATTCTCAGGCTCTCTGCCCTTGCGTACGTAGCAGACGAGTGGACTGACCTTCGCGGTTGGTTAGCGGAGCACGAGGCTGTAGTCGGTCCGCCCAGCGAGCTTGGACTGCGCTGGGAGGACCGGCTCCTTAGTCGTGTCTATTCGGCGTGGCTGCGCCTGTTTCGAAAGCGTGGTTGGGACGACCTACACGGTGTGGCATCCGACATCCAAGTTCTGCGCGAAGAACAAGCCCAGTGGGAATCTGATGCGCTGGAGTCGGCCGGGGAACAGGTAGCACCAAAGGCGCTTCAGCTCCTTGCTCTCTATCACTGGGCGCGGGCTACGGAAATTCTGGGAACGTACATGTTGCAGGGCGACCCCGGGTCTATCGAGGCCGACCTTGATGCTCATTTTGACCGAGCAAAGCGAAGCGCACTCCTGGCGGGTGACCCATCGCTGGATGTGTTGATTCAATGGCTGCATGTTGCCAGCCGGAAGATGGTGTCTGGCTCCATCTGGTCGGTTGCACGCTCGGTGAACTCCCACGTTGCTGCATTCGCTGAGGGTTCCGCTCAAGCTGGGACGTTCGAGCTCTTGCCGCCTCAACTGAGTGCCCTTAGGGAACATGGACTGCTCGATCCAGCCAGTCGGGCGGTAGTCGTCGACTTCCCAACCTCAGGGGGAAAGACGATCCTCGCCGAGTTCAGGATCCTGCAGGCCCTCAACCAGTTTCGGGAGGCACAGGGGTGGGTTGCCTATGTCGCCCCAACTAGGGCTCTCGTCTCCCAGATCACCAGGCGGCTACGTAGAGATCTCGCGCCCGTGAACGTGGTAGTCGAGCAGCTGAGTGCAGCTGTCGAGATCGATGAACTTGAGGAGCAGATGCTCGCGGACGACTCAGAGAGTGCATTCGATGTGTTGGTGGCCACCCCTGAGAAGCTCGGCATGGTGGTCCGCAACGGTGCACTGGCGGGCCGCCCTCTAGCGCTCCTGGTCATGGATGAAGCTCAGAACATCGAAGATGAGCAGCGAGGTCTTCGAATCGAGCTGCTATTGGCGACTGTCAAGAACGAGTCAAGCACTACGAACTTCATGCTCTTGATGCCCTTTGTGCCTAACGCAGAAGACCTGACTTCGTGGCTTGACCCGCAATCGGGGCGAACGATTTCGCTGGGTACGAGCCGGTGGGAACCGAACGACAGGGTGACCGGCACGTTCGGTGTGCGGAAGCGGCCGGGGAGTGGTAACTGGACGGTCGAGTTGGATGTGCTCCGTACGACTCCACGGACTGCACTCGTGTCAGGTAGGAGCCTCGAGATTCCATCCAGTCGTCCACTCGACCTCAGCTTCTCGCAGGCTTCTTCAGGTGTTGCAGGCACGGCTGCCCTTGCCCTTCGAATGTCAGGGCGCGGTACGAGCATCGCTGTGGCGCGAACCATACTCGACACTTGGAGGATGGCCCGTCGCATATCCGACCACTCCGACCGCACGAGGGAAAATCGAGATGCGATTGACTTGGTCCAGCGTTTCCTGCGAGAGGAGATCAGCCCCGACTTCGAACTCGCACGGCTCTTGGAGAAGCGGGTCGCTGTCCATCATGCTGGATTGTCGGACGAGACCCGCGACCTAGTAGAGTGGCTCGCCGAGCGCGGAGACTTGTCAGTCTTGTGCGCTACAACCACCATCGCGCAGGGCATTAACTTCCCCGTGTCTTCGGTGTTCCTTGCATCGCGCCATTACGCGGGCATCAATGCCGGCGAGATGTCTCATCGCGATTTCCTGAACCTTGCGGGACGTGCCGGTAGGGTTGGTCAAGAGCCGCTCGGGGTAGTGGGGCTGTGGGAGGGCTCCGACTCCAGGCATGCTCGTGAGTCGCGCGCATATTTGGGGCGAGCAGATCAGGCCCTTGTCTCGCGGCTCCTCACAATGATGAGGCAACTTCGAGCTAGAGGTGAAGAGTTCGCGTTGGACGCAGTTGAACAAAGTGAAGAGTGGGCAGACTTTCGCAGTTTCGTCGCGCACGCCTGGAACGAGAACAGAGACTTGGGTTCCTTCTTGTCGACAACCGAACAGGTCCTCCGCGGCACGCTGGGTTACACCGTCGCCCGATCGGAGACGGATGAGACCAGCGCTGGGTCCGCAGACCTCCTGCTGACAGCTACCCGCCACTACGCCGAGACCGTCGCTCAGCAACCCGGGGTCGCCCCCCTAGCTGATGCGACAGGCTTTGACCCAGCTGCGATCCAACGGGCTATCAGAGGGCTGCGCGGGCTCGGCCCAGTGGTCAACAGTGAAGCGTGGTCGGCCGAGCGGCTCTTTGGGCCGCAGGAGTCGATTCTCCCCGAGTTGGTCGGAGTGATGATGCGCATCCCACAACTCCGAGGGGAGCTAAAGGAGATCGCCGGCCCCGGAGATGTGCACAAGCGGGTTGCTGACCTAGTGCGCGACTGGGTTTCAGGCGCGACATTCGATGAACTGGCGCGATCGTATTTCTGGGACCATTCCAAGGGCGAATATGACGCCACAGAAGCCATCTCCGAGGCCTCGAGAGCTCTGTACCGCTCCATCGCGTTGAGTGCGACCTGGGGGCTGTCGGGCTTGAGTCGACTACCGGGCTCAGGGCTCGACTTTGATGCCATGTCCGAAGAGGAGTTGCGAGCAGTGCGGTTGCTGCCTGCGATGATTCACTACGGTGTGTCGTCGGAGCCTGCAGTGCTAATGAGGATGAACCTCGTCCCACGTTCAATCGCACAGTCGCTAGGTGAGGCCTTTGCTGGAAGTGTTGGGGAAGAAGACCGTCGCCGACCGTCAGTCGCTCGAGACTTCCTATCCGATCTGCCGGAAGCAGGCTGGGACCAGGCACGCCCGAGCGACAGTCAGCTCGCCGGATCTGATTATCGAGAAATTTGGGAAATCCTGTCGGGCGCCCGCTGACCGGTATGCGGCTCCCTGAACGCCCGGGTACAGCCCCCCCCCGAGTGGCACGGGGCACGGTTCCGCCAAGGTACGGTCGAAGCTGCGGGTTCCTTAGACTGCTGTCTGACACGCCCCGCACTCCTGCCAACGGACGCAGTCGATGACACTCACACCTGAACACCTGGAAACAGCGCGCGGCTTGGTGGCCACGCTGAAGCTGGAACGCCCATTGGCATTTATCGACCTCGAGACGACGGGAACAAGTGCCAGCACCGATCGCATCGTTGAAGTCGCTGTGCTCAAGCTCTTCCCTGACGGAACGGTCGACCTGCGGTCGCAGCGTTTGAACCCGGGGATTCCGATTCCCCCCGAGGCGACCGCAGTCCACGGCATTGCTGACGCCGACGTTAGCGATCGACCCACCTTCCGCCGGCTCGCGGCCTCACTGCTCTCGTTCGTCGATGACTGCGACATCGCGGGCTTCGGCGTCGCTCGGTTCGACCTTCGCGTGCTCGAGGCAGAGTTCGCGCGAGCAGAGCTTCAGTTCTCCTTGCGTGAGCGGACCGTCGTCGATGCACTCGCGATCTTCTTTGCCCGCGAACCTCGCGACCTCAGTGCCGCAATGCGGTTCTATTGCGGTAGAGAGTTGGAGGATGCGCATAGCGCGGAGGGGGATGTCATCGGATCGTTGGAGGTGCTTGCTGCGCAGCTTGAGCGATACTCCGATCTACCCACCGAAATAGATGGACTTGGGCTTCTCACCGGGCCACCAGGACCAGACCCCTCGTGGCTGGACCCGGATGGAGTGTTGATCCGGGGCTCCGAGTCCGTCTGCCTCAACGTCGGAAAACACCAAGGGGTCCCGCTGGCCACGGTGCTGGCCACTGATCCGGGATACATCGACTGGATGCTCGGCGGTACCTTCTCGGATGAGGTCAAGGAAATCCTCTTGGCCGCTCGAGGCGGGAGACTTCCTGGCAAAGATCGCTAATCAACTCAGCCCTGCTGGAGGGAACTTGTAGCGGCGATCCTCCTCGGGGCCTTGCGCGTTCCGCACGCGATCCAAGAACTCGGCAATCGGATCGATTTCGACATAGGCGATCGCGGCTTGAGGCTGGCCGTGGAAGTGGAACACCTGCCGCTTGACGCGATCTCGATAGGGCACGTAAGCGTTGCTTCCCCCGTACGCCCCATTGTTCGCCACGATCACCATCTGGAACATGTGATAGTGGAGCGCCAACGCCATCTGGTCGAAGGTCGGGATGTCGTGGTTGCGCGCCGGAATCAAATAGACGTCAGTTCGCCCCTTCAAGTCTGCCGCCAGAGCGAAGTCGGTTGCGTCGTAGCACACTGAAGCGGTCAGCCACAGGTAGTCCGTCTCACCGTCTGGTGACCACCGGTACGGGACTAGCCACTGGCTGGTTCGGAAAGGGCGAATATTCAGGCCAGCTTCTGTCTCTTCGTGGGCCAAATGGTGTTTGCCCTGCTCGACCACTCGAACTCGAGTCCCACCAAGACCGGTTGTCTCCGGTATCAGCCAGACGGCTGAGTTTACGAGGGGAAGCCCCTTGCCTGGGTGCGCCTCGTGGTAGACGAGGCCCGCGAGGACGATTGTTTGGTGCGTGATTGCGAACATCCTGAGGATGTTGAGGTCGTCAACGTGGACAGAGAGCTCAGGTAAGACGAGCAGATTAAGCTCATCACCGCCGTCCATGTGAGTCTCTCGTAGCCGCAGCGTTGAGCGAACAGCCTCTAGCGCTGCTGTGAGATGGCGGCGGAGTAGCTTGCGTTGGCTGGAAGTGAGCGACTCACTCCCTGGGCTGAACCAGTGCTGTTCGGGGAGAACGGTCTGAACGACAGCCGCACGGAGGGAGCGAGTCCGGCCGACAGGCGTAGGCCGTTCCGTTGCTCTGAGTAACAGCTCGCTCCTCCCGTGGCCCTGTAACTCGAGAATCTCCTGGATTCGGTTGTGGATGGCGGTTAACGTCTCGTCGATCCCAAGCTCAATCCAAGGATGATCCGGGCGCCGAGCCCCTGGCCAAGCTAGAAGACCGATTAGAAGCTCCGTAGTCCACTCAGTAATGGGCAGCCATCGATCGCCGAAGGCCTCGTGGGCGTGATAGAACCCGTAGCGTCTCATTCTCCAAGGCATCGGTGCAGGTCGGTACGAGTCGCCTCGGGACTCTCTCCAGGGTGTCGGTCGGACGGAGACAGTGAAGTCCTCCCTGCCTGTGAGCACGAAGCGCAGTAGATACCCGAGTTGAAAGCGCCAGCGCTCGTCGTCAGGGCACCAACTTGGAGGCGAGTAGATGGAGCTTGCTAACCGCCTGCGGTTATGCAGTTTCAGTTGGAAGTCCCCGTCCCGGACACGCCATGGCGCAGAGTTGGGGAGCACCACCTCCAAGTCGATGGGTGTGATGGTGCCGGACTGTCCCCGACGAAGAATCTCCAAGACCTGAACCGCGAACCGTAAAAGCGCAAGCTCATCGCGGAAGGGGTTCTCTTCGCCGAGCACCAGGTCAGCGAGGGAGGTGCTCCCAGAAGGCAGGGTATCGGTCAGACATAGGTCGCGCCTGATGTGGTCAGGGAGAAGATCAGAGAGCCCCGGACGGAGGCCAACCAACTCGATCGCCAGGGCGGGGTCCGCCTCCGCTATCTTCGCGAGTCGAGGACGGTCGACGTGATCCAGAATCTTCCGGGCGGCTCCGGTCGGTACAAAGGAACGACGTGCCAAGACGGAGTAGGTAGCGAAGTCCGCTGCGGAAGAGGCCGAGTCAGGGTCCCTTAGGAACCGCAGCAGTGCCGCGTATTGCGAGGTTTCCCGATCTCGCCCAGCAGGTTCGCCATCGCTCGAGCCGTTCGCCGCCAGAAAAAGCAAGGCCTGCTGCCGCAGATACCACGGGGCCTCGGCTCCCTCGTGCTTCACAATTTGCTCGGCCGCGACCCGAAGAGCTTCGCGATACCCGCCGATGTCGAGTGGAAGAGCCTCCGCGTCTTGGACAAGCCCAGTCTCTGTCGCGCCCGCTCGGAGGAGTTCGGCGAGGCAGTAGCGGGCGATCTGATGCGCCTCGTCGTTGTCCTCACGCTGCGCATAGGGCATCAGGAGGGCGAGAATGCGACTTGCGGTCGAGGCGGACGGCCACATGTCCACCGCGACCCGAAGCAGCCTGATGTTCGAAGGGTCCTCGACCCAACTCTGAATCAGTCCTGCGGCGAACACCTCTGCATCATTGTCTAGTTCGGATCGAGTTCGAACCCTGCCGTAAGGAGTATCAGTTGATGCGGAACTAGGAGCGTCGGCCCCTTCGGGGTCACTGATCGACGACTTGGGATCTTCAAATAGGGGGCGCAACCATCGATACACCCGTCGGAATCGACTTGCGCCGAACCGTGCGACAGTTGCGTCGGGGACATCGGCGATTGGGGACAAGGCCCAGCCGGCTGCGTCAAGTGGCTGCTGTGGGTGGTGCCGCTGGGTTTGCATTAGACCGCGAACGGCCTCGAGGATGGCTTCACCGCCAGCGACATCGAATCCTCCGGACACTGCGCTTTGGATCCGACTCATCCGATCGCCCTGACGGACTGTCGGACGCCCCCCCGTCACGCCGAAGTCGGCGGCGTGGGTCTTCTCTCTTGAGACTGTGAGGTCCTGCTCTTCCGTGAGCAGCGAGTCCAACCAGGCTGAGGTCTCATCTTCGATATCCACCAAGTCAAGGCTCGCTGAGCTCAGCCGGAGCACAATGCGTAGGTCGTCCACGTAGCGTGAGACATCTTCGAGGTAGGCCCCGTCGAAGATCTCCGTGGAAAGCGAGTTGCGAAGCCGCTGGTCGAACCCCAGCAACACGACATTTGCGAAGAAGCCTGCGGAGGCGAGTCCTTGAGGCAAAGCAACGTCGGCGAAGTCTCGGATGTTCTCTCGTCTGGCATAGGCACTCACGTCGGCTTCATCTCGCCTATCCCAGCGCCAAGAGAGAACCCTCGCGGCAAGATCAAAGAACTCACGGGGTTCTCCCGGACGCCGGAGCGTTCGTACCTTTCTCGCCAGCAGCGCTGGCCTCACACGGTCATAGAAATTTTGAAGGTCGGACTGGACGATCACGATGCGCTCGTCGTCACCCAATACAGCCTCTGCCGCAGTCGACGGGCGAGCCACGAACGTCCGGTAGTCTTGGAAGTAGCCTCGGTAGAGAGCACTTGAGCCCCAGCGATGACGTAAGCCCTCGTCGGAGACGTCGCAGAGGAGGCGGTTTCCGTATGACAGGACCCGTCGCCGGTGAGCCGCTTCTGCTGGCGATCCAGTCGGGTCGCCCTGCGCAGTCTCAACGCGATCAGCGAGGCAGAGCATTATCGCTGTGGCAGCTACTTGATCTCCTAGATCAACATGCGCTAGCGGACGCACGCGTGGTCCCACCTCCTGCGGTTCGACGTCCGGCCTCCAATTGGTTCCGTCTTCGTTCTCGGTGAAAGTCCATCGGTAGCTCTTCGGCGCTGGGACGAAGCGCAGCGGGCGAGTCTCGAATCCACCCGGGTCGGACAGGCGACGCGCCAAGGACCTCAGAAACCGGGGCAGCACCACGGAGGCGCGATCGATATCGAGAGTGTCGGTAAACCAGTTGTGCGCCCGGAGGTGGGCGACGGTCTTCTTCCAAGCCTCTACGAGCAGGAACTCTTCCTGAAGGAACTCAAGACTGGGATGCGGCTGACGGGCTGGCATTGCGGAGGGCTCCGAGCGAGTCTGTTGGCCGCAGGGTCCGGCGGATGATACAAGCTCAGGCTATGCGAGTAGGTGCACTGTTTCTGGCATTGGCAGATCAAGCACAAGGCGTGTGCTTCAGCGGGTTGGTGAGCATGAAGCTCACCTGCGAGCAGTTCGTAGGGAGTGGCTGCCTGCGTACGCGAAGGGCACTAGGCCTAGCGTGGGGCTTGAGGCTTGAGGCCACTGAGTTCGCGCGCCGGCTCTCGATATAGTCGTAGGTGAGGTACACCACGACTACGTACACCGCTGCGCAGACACCAAAGACAATAACGAGGGTTACCAGGTTGAGTGCCAACCTGGCCAACACTCGGCGCCGGCTCAGCTCCACTTCTGGCGATGGACTGTCCCGCGAGGAACGGGCCAAACGCAGAAAGCCCATGAAAGGGGCGCACGACGCCCCCCAGTCGTCTGCTGTGCTTGGATAGTTTCCTAGCCGGACGGCGTGAGGCCAGCGTATTTGCGCGGGAGTGTGGCAGTTCCTAGCATCACCAAGAGGGGGCAGCGCAATGAGCATCGCCGGCTCTAGAGAGCAAGCCAAGGAAGTCCTTTTGCGCTTCGTCGAAGCGGTGACAGCAGCTGACGAAGAGCGAGACGCAGCCCTCTCAGCTGCGGAGGAGCTTCGTGAGGAGCGCGAGGGTTACCTCAGGTTGTTCCAGGACGTCGAGTTCACCGGCGACACTATCGACATCCTCGACTCCGTCTTCGCAGAAGACGAGAAGTCTCAGCGCCACGATGCCGAGCACGGGCGCAGAGCACAGATCGAAGATGCCAAGAGGCGCTTCCTCCAAGAGTGGAAGGCCATCGAATCCAGCTAGGCCCGCCGGACAGCCTCGCGCGGCTGTCCGTGTCCCCGTGAAGCTGGGTTTGTAGTCCCCTCCCACTTGCGATGGGCACGCCCCAAGCCTCAGCATTTGGAGAGGTGATGACCATGAAGACGCTGGACAGGATTACCATCGATCCCGAGGTCATGGGCGGTAAGGCTTGCATACGCGGGCTGCGAGTAACCGTGGGGACCGTGGTGGGCCTGCTCGCAGCCGGGCGATCGCCTGCGGAAATCCTCGAGGCCTATCCCTATCTCGAACGGGAGGACATCGACCAGGCCTTGGCCTACGCGGCCTGGAGGCTGGAGGAACACGAGGTTCCCCTTTCGACGCCGTGAGGCCGAAACTCCTCCTTGACATGAACCTGTCGCCCGAGTGGGTGGCACTGCTGCGATCGCAGGGGTGGGAGACCATTCACTGGACCGCGGTTGGCGACCCGAGGGCCACCGACAGGGAGATTATGGACTGGGCGGCCGCCAACCAATACGTCGTATTCACCCACGACCTCGACTTCGGCACCATGCTCGCGCTCTCGCACGAATCTGGTCCGAGCGTGCTTCAGGTTCGAGCCGAGAACGTCCTACCGGACAATCTAGGGACCGCAGTCGTAGCCGCGCTGGGTCAGCATGAGGAAGACCTGTCGGCTGGAGCTCTCGTCGTGGTCGACGAAAGCCGGAGCAGGGTCCGGGTTTTGCCGATATGAGGGCCCCGCTCGGCGATGATCCCGCCCACCCCACCCCTTGGCTGCGGAGGGTGCGTATAATGAGAAGGGAGGTACTCACATGAGCGAGCGAGACGTGAAGATGTTCATCCTCGGGGCGGTGGTTACCCTAGGTGTGCGGTGGGCAGTTGAGCATCCTGACAAGGCTGCGCACGCTCTGGATCAACTGGCAGAGTTGTCGCTGGTGGTCATGGAGGCCCTCGCCGAGAGTCTGGACGATCCAGTGGTTACGGAATTTTTGCGGGAGCAGGCCGAGGTGGCTTTGACTCAGCAGCGTCAGCTATCCCAGGGCTAGAGACCGTCCACACATACGCATAACCGGTTCGAAGTTCTTTGTCACCAGTTGGCGGCAGAGATCGAGGCCGCCTCTCGAGGACAGGTCGCAAGTGGTGGTGGTGATCCCGCACGGTCTCACTCTACGGTGCTCCTCCCTGAGTCCCCGATCCTGTGTCGGCGTCCCAGGCGGCCTGATACCGATGAGGTGTGCCGTAACCTGGCACCCTTAACTAGGGTCGGCACGGGTGCCCGCTGGGTGGCTTGTGGCTTTGGCCTCTAAAGCGCCACCGCCCAGCGGAAAGTTCGCAATACAGTACGTGTAGGCCCACCAGGCCTGACGGTAGACAGTACCGGGCCGCCGAGGGCCACATCCTCGGCCTTGCCGCCCCGCAGGGGGCTGTCCTCGGGCATCGGGATCGTGACGGCTCCCGCCTCCTCCGCCACCATGCGCGCCGGGTAACGGGCATCGCCGCCCTCAACAAGCGGCGCGCCCTGCCGACGGACTGCGGAGGTTCGTCGGGGCAGCCGGTGCGCGCGTGCGCGTGTCCTTCCGGACGGATGGCGGAGGATTATGTCCTGCCGCGGGCAGGGTGATCGTCGCGTACACGCGCTCGCCCTTGCCGAGGGCGTTCTGCGCCCGCATCCAGATCCCCGCTTGAGGGCCTCCTAGAAGGAGTCGCAGTACGCCTTCGAGAAGTAGTCCTCGCAGTGGATGACCCCGAGAGGCCGCTCGTAGGAGTCCGGCACGGACGCCGTCGCGGGCAGGGTGATGGCGGCGTGCGTCCGCTCGCCCTTGCCGCCGGCGTTACGCGCCCGCACCCAGACCCGATAGGTCGCGCCGGGTTCCAGGTTGTCGAACGTCACCGAGGTTCTCTTCGCCCGGGGCGTCTTGGTGCGGCCGCTGCCGGTCTCGCCGCCCTCGGGGCGCAGGTGCACGATGTAGCGCGCTGGCTCGCCGCCGCGCTCCGGGGCCTGCCAGCGCACCGTCACGCTGTCCGCGGTGGACGAGAGCGTCAGACCGGTCACCGGCCCGGGGACCTCGATCGCCTGCTGCTCCCCGCCCTGGGCGAGGGCGGCCGGCGCATCGTGGGCGAAGAGGACCACCATCGCGGCGAGCGCGAGGGCCAACAGCAGGGCACGGGAAGGGCCCGCGCCGGCGGCGGGGGCCGGTGACGGGCGGGATGCCGGGTTCCAGTCGTTCGGTCTCATCGAGTGACGCTCCTCATCTCCGGCTCTTGCGCCGGTTGGCTCTGGTCTTGCGGTCGCCCGCCGTTGCGGGCGCCTGTGCCTGCCCGTCCCACGACGCTCCCCCTCAGTTCCCGCCGCCCGAGGCGTCGGGCGGGGGATCGCCGCGGACGACGAGCGGGGTGAGCGGGGGCAGGCCGCCGGCGAACAGCTCGGCGAAGGGGCGGTTCGCGAGGTCCGGCGCGCCCG
Source organism: Tepidiformaceae bacterium (assembly GCA_965203115.1). Classification (GTDB taxonomy): domain Bacteria; phylum Chloroflexota; class Dehalococcoidia; order Tepidiformales; family Tepidiformaceae; genus UBA2991. The sequence goes on from OZ241859.1 coordinate 2,582,125, forward strand.
GGGTGTACGAGACCCACTCGCCCTCGTGCAGCGCCCAGGCGGCGGACAGGGCGTGCTCGCGCGCGCACTCGGCCAGCGCCTCCACGCCGCCGCCCTCGTAGAGCACGAGGCTGAAGCCCCCGGCGACCTCGCCCCGGAGGCAGGCGGGCCAGTCCGCGGGCGCGGCGAGCACGCCGACGGGGTCCTCGCCCGGGCCAACGCCTGCGGCGACGAGCGGCGTGAGCGCCGGCACGCCGTCGGGGTAGCGCTCGGCGAAGGGCTCGTTGACGAAGTCCGGCGCCCCCGGGATGTGGACCAGGTAGCGGCCCTCGTGCAGGGCGTAGAGCGCGACCACGCCGCGGCTCTCCGCGCAGGCGGCCAGCTCGTCCACGGTCCCTCCCTCGTAGACGAGCAGGCTGAAGCCCGCCGCCACGGCGCCCTTGAGGCAGTGCGCCCAGGGCTCGGTCGGCGACTGCGGCTCGCCCAGGACGACGCGGTAGATGCGCGTGCGGCTGCCGTCCTGCGAGGTCACGGTCACGGTCAGCGCATCGAGGCCCTCGAGCGCGACCTGGTGGCCGGCGCGGCCGGGGTCGGCGTCGGGCGGGTCGATCACGACGGTCGTGCGGCGCTGCGCCGCCTGCGCCTCGACGGTGGTCACGGTGACGCCCTCGGCGGCGGCGCCCTCGTACGCGGTGCGGGCCGGCGAGAACTCGCCGAAGTCGACGCCGGCGAGGCTGAGCGAGGCGAGGCGCGCGTCGATCGCGTCGGGCATGTTGTAGCTGTAGACCTTGCCGTCGAGCTCGTCGGCGACGTACATGAACTCGCCGTCGGACCAGATGCCGCGTGGGCTGTTGTTGCCGATGCGCCCCGGCTCCTCGAACTCCTCGTCGCGCACGCGGTCCAGCGGCAGGGGCTCGCCGGCGCTCCCCTGCGCGGCCCGGACCGTGCCCGGCGCCGTCGCGGCCTGCGCCTCCTCGCGCGGGTGGGCGGGCAGGCGGTAGGCGAAGAGGCGCTTGGCGCCGTGGTCGGAGACCCAGATGGTGACGCCGTCCGACCAGACCCCGCGGGGGTCGCGGTTGGCGGGGTCGAGGGCGTACTCGCCCAGCAGCGCGCCCGTCGCCAGGTCGTAGGCGAAGAGCGTGTCCCTTCCCTCGTCGAGCACCCAGGCGATGCCGCCGCCGATCCAGAGGCCGCGCGCATCGCGGTTGCGCTCGTCGAGCGCGACGTCGCGCTCGGCCAGGCGCTCGCCCGAGGCGGTGTCGTAGGCGAAGAGCCGGTCCTGGCCGCTGTCGGAGATCCAGGCGACCGCGTCCGCGATGGCGATGCCGCGCGGCGCGCGGTTGCGCTCGTCCAGCTCAAACTCCCGCCGGGCGTCGCGCTTCTTCGTCTCGAGGTCGTAGACGTAGACGGCGTCGTTCGCGCCCGCGCCGTTCTGGAGCAGCCACACGATCGAGCCCTGGCCTTGCATGCCCGCGGGCCGGTCGTGGCCGCCGGCGAGCGTTTCGACATCGCGCTTCACCGTCCACTCGAAGTCCTCCTGGCTGGGCGAGGGGCCGCCGCCACCGCCGCCACCACCACCGCCGCCGCCGCCGCCCGTAGGAGCACCGCCGCCCGTGGGACCGCCGCCTGTGGGACCACCGCCCGTGGGACCGCCGCCTGTGGGCCCGCCGCCGGTAGGGCCGCCACCCGTGGGGGCGCCCCTGTCCCTGATCATCACCGTCGCCCGCGACCCCTCGGCATGGCGCGTGTAGGAGTCGCCGAGGTCGTTGCCGGGGTCGTCCGCGGCCGCGATGCGCAGCCTGATCGTCTCGGCCGCCTCGACGGAGGAGTCGATCACGATCGTGATCGCGAGGGTCTTCGTCGTGCTGTCCGAGGGGCCGAAGGTCACCGACGGGGTCGTGATGAAGTAGTCCGCACTCGTCGCGGTGCCGCCGGGGAGGACCTCGATCTCGAAGGTCGTCTCCTCCTGCGGGAGGTGGCTGATCGTGACGGGCAGGTTGAAGATCCCGCCCACGACGTCCTCGGCCACGCTGACCTCGTAGGCGACGGCCGAGGAGGCGAGGTTCCCGAAGGCGATCGCCGCGGCGGGCGCGTCACCGTCTCTGATGGTCACCGTTGCCCGGTCCGCGCCCGCGGATGACGCCGACCAGCCCGAGGCGCTGATCGTGATCGCGAAGGTCTCCTCGTCCTCAACCAGGTCGTCGGCGGCGATGGGCACGATCAGGGTCGCGGTCCAGGATCCTTCCTGCACCGCCAGCGACGCCACCGTCGCGCCCGTGTCGTCGGCGGTGGCCGTGCCGGCCGAATAGTCGTAGGCGACGGCCAGGGTCAGCCCGCCGGCGGGGGCCGGCTCCCCCAGCCTCACCGCCAGCTCGACGCTCTCGCCTTCTTCGGCCGTGGCGGAGGCGATGGCGATCGTCTTCGCCGGCGTGTTCACCGATACGGACACCGAAGCGATGGCCAGGCCGTCGTACATGGCGTCGTCGCTGACGGCCGCGTGCGTGACCGTCGTGCTCCCGCCGGCGACGCCCGTGACCTCGACCTGCTGCGTGACGCTCCAGTTGCCCGGCGTGAAGATCAGCGAGGGGGGCGACACCGTCGCGGTGGCGGTGGATCCACTGGAGGGCGTGATGGTGACGTTGGCCGTGGGCGGGCTGTCGAGCTTGACCGTGTAGGCGGTCATCACGCCCGCCGGCAGCGAGAGCGTGGAGCGGCTGACGGTCACGCCCGGGGAGTCCTCGTCGGTGATCGTCAGCGTCACGCCCTGGACGGGATACACCCCCGTGTTGGAGCGCGCCCTGCCGGCGAGGACGACGGACTCGTCCGTCTCGCTGATGCGGTCGTTGACGATGGTGACCCTGGTGGTGGCCGTGGTGGCGCCGGGGGGGATCGTCAGGGAGGTCCTGGAGAGCGTGTAGTCGCCCGGGGATCCGGCGCTCCCCATGGTTGTGAGCGTGACCGTGACCCCGCCCGGGGGAGCGGGCTGGTCGAGGGTCGCCGTGACCGTGGCCGAACCCCCGTCCTCGGCGATCGAGTCGCCGCTCGCGCTGGTGGTCAGCCTCACCTCGGTTGCCGAGTCGTCGTCGGTGATCGTGAGGGTCGCCAGGGAGCCCAGGGGGTGCCGCGCGAAGTGGTCCCCGAGGTCGTTCGCGGGGTTGTCCGCCGCCGCGATGCGCAGCTGCACCTCCTCGTTGCCCTCGGCGGCCGCGTCGTTCCTGATGTTGATCGTCACGTTCTTGGTCATGGTGCTGTCCGAGGGGCCGAAGGTGACGGACTTGGGGGAGATGGTGTAGTCGGAACCCTCGGTGGCCTGGCCGGCGCGCGTGGTCAGGGTCTGGATGGGGAAGGTGGTGTTCGACTGCGGCAGGTGGCTGACCGTGACGGGGATGCTGAAGGTCCCGGGCGTCGCGTTTTCGAAGATGGAGTAGGCGGTCTGCGAGGAGGTGGATGCGGCGTTGTCGCCGAAGGCGATCTTCGCGTTCGCCGCGTCGTCGTCGGTGATGGTCACCGTCGCCCGGTCCGAGCCGGCGGAGACCGGGCTCCAGTCCGAGGCGCTGATGGTGACCGTGAAGGTCTCCGGGCCCTCGACGAGATCGTCGGCGGCGATGGGCACGCTCAGCGTGGCCGTCCTCGATCCCTCCATCACCGTGAACGTCTCCGCGGTCGTGCCGGTGTCGTCGGTGGTGGCCGCGCTGCCCGAGTAGTTGTAGGCGAGGTTCAGGGTCAGCCCGCCGGTGGGCGCCGCCTCGCCCAGCTTCACCTCGAGTGCGGCGGTTCCGCCTTCTTCGGCCGTGGCGGAGGCGATGGAGAAGTTCTTGCCCGCGGGGGCGACCGTGACCGCGACCGAGTCGATGATCAGACCCTCGAACATGGGGTCCGAGCTCCGGGCCTCGTGGCTGATGGTCGTCATTCCCTCGCCCTGGTCCACGCCCGTCACCCGGACCGTCTGGGGGTTGCTCCAGTTGAGCGTCGTGAAGGTCAGCGGACCGGACACGGTCGCCTTGTCGGTGTCACCGCTGACGGGGGTGATCGTGACGCTGGCGATGGGCCGGGTATCGAGCCTCACCTGGTAGGTGGAGACGCCGCCCTCGACGACCCTGAGGGAGGACGGGACCATCACCCCCGCCTCGTCGTCGTCGGTGATCGTGATGGTGGCGGTTTCGACCGCGTACCCGGGCGACGTGGCCGCCGTCAGCACCAGGTTCTCGCTCCCCTCGCCGGTCGGGTCGTCCACGAGGGTGAGGTTCACCCTCTCGAAGTTGGTGCCGCTCGGGATGGTGAAGGTCGTCGGGATCCGGTACTCGTTGTCTGCCGCTGTCGTGCCCTCGGCCGGCAGGAGCGTCACCCTCACCCCGTCGGAGCCGGCAAACGCGCCGCCGGCCAGGCTGGCGTAGACGATCACCGGGCCGCCGCCCTCGGCGACGGACTTCGACGATACCGAGCTCTCGGCTTCGGTCAGCCGCAGCAGCACTCTCAGCGTCTCCGTCGAGTCGGGGTCGGTGAGCAGCACCGACGCGCGGGCGCCCCGGTCGTCGCGGTCGTAGTGGTCGCCGAGGTCGTTGACCGTGACGTCCGCGGGGACGATCTGCAGGTTGATCGTCTCGTTGCCCTCGCGGAGCTCGTCCGCGGTGAGGGTGATGGGGAGGTTCTGCGTGTGGCTGCCCGACGGCTGGAAGGTGACGGACTTGGTCGTGATGCTGTAATCCGCGGTCTCCGTCGCCAGGCCGGAGAGGACCCGAACCGCGATGGTGGTGGAAGACTCCGGCAGGTGGCTCATGGTGAGGGGCACGTTGAAGGTCGTGTCCCCGCTCCCGGGTTCGGCGCCCGTGGTCCGGTAGGTGACGGTGCGGTCCGCGCTGTCGCCGAAGGCGATCTTCGCCGCCGCCGCATCGTCGTCGGTGATGGTCACGAGGGACTGGGCGCCGTTGGCGTGGCGCTCGTAATGGTCGCCGAGGTCATCGCTCTCCGTGTCGGCCGCGACAATCCGCAGCGCGATGTCCTGAGCGCCCTCAACGAGGGCGTCGTCGGTGAGCACGATCGTGACGTCCTGCGTCATGGCGCCGGACGGGTCGAAGGTCACGTCCTTGGCGACGACGCCGTAGTCGGTGTTCTCCGTGGCCGTGCCGGCCGGGAGCACCTCGACCGTGAAGACGGTGGCGGATTCCGGCAGGTGGTTGATGACGACGGGCACCGTGAAGGACCCGCCCTCGACGTCCTCGGCCACCGTGAGCGTGTGTCTGGACATCGCCGACGCGTTGTCGCCGAAGGCGATCTTCGCCTTCCGCTGCTCGTCGTCCTCGATGGTGACGGTTGCGAGGGCTCCGTTCGTGTCGCGCGTGTAGTAGTCGCCCAGATCGTCCACGGTCCCGTCCGCCGCCACGATGCCCAGCGCGACCGTCTGATCCTCTTCGACCAGCGCGTCGTTGGTGAGCGTGATGGTGACGAACTGCGTCGTGGCGCCCGAACTCTCGAACGTGACCGACTTGGTTCCGATGGTGTAGTCCGTGCCTTCCGTCGCCGGTTCGTCGCCCGTGGCCAGCACCTCGATGTTGAAGGTCGTCAACTCGGACGGCAGGTGGCTCACCGTGACGGGGACGCGGTACGACAAGCCCCCGATGTCCTCGCGCACGGTGCGGGCGTATTCCGCCATCGAGCCGGCGTCGTTGCCGAAGGCGATCTCCGCCGCCTCCGCGTCGTCGTCGTCGATCGTCACCGTCGCGAGCTTGCTCTGGGCGTGGCGGTCGTAGTGGTCGCCGAGGTCGTTCGCCGTCGTGTCCGCCGCCACGATGCGCAGCTCCACCGTCTCGGGGTACTCGACGAGGGCGTTGTTGGTGAGCTGGATGCGCAGGTTCTGCGTGTTGGTCGCGTCGGTGGGGCGGAAGGTCACCGTCTCGTTGTCGAGCACGCGGTAGTCGCCGGGGTTCGTCGCCGTCCCCGTGTCCAGCACCTCGACCGTGAATTGCGTGAGCGACTCGGGCAGGTCCGTGATCGTGATCGGCACGTTGATGGTGCCGTCGTCCTCGTCCACGGTGTCCGTGTAGGCCACCTCGCCCGAGGCGTTGCTCCCGAAGGCGATCTTCGCCGCCGGCCGCTCGTCGTCCTGGATGGTGAACGTGGTCTGGCGGCTGGTGGCGTTGCGCACGTAGTGCCGCCCTAGCCCGCTCGTGTCCGCCAGCCGCAGGATGATGGTCTGGTCCTCCTCCACCAGCCCGTCGCCCCTGACGGTGACCGTCATGTTCTGCGTCGTGCCGCCCGTTGCCGTGAATGTCACGGAGCTCGTGGTGATGGTGTAGTCCGCGCTGGTCGCCGTGGTGCCCATCGTCACCACCGTGAGCGGGATGGTGACGCTCGACTCCGGCGCGGCGCTGATGGTCACCGGCACGCTGACCGCCGCGTCCGCATCCGTCTCCGTCACCGTGACGGGGGACTCGGTGGTGGACGCGGCGTTGTTGCCGATGACGATCGTCGCCCCGTCCGCCTCGTCGTCGGTGATGGTCAGCGTCGCCTGGTTGTTGCGGGTGTAGTGCCGCCCGAGGCTGTTCGTCGCGCTGTCGGCAATGCGCAGCCGGATCGTCTGGTCCTCCTCGACCAGCATGTCGTTCGTGATCGCGACCGTGATGTTCTGCGTGGTGCCGCCCGTGCTCGTGAAGGTCACCGACTTGCTTCCGATGCTGTAGTCCGTGCCTTCCGTCGCCCGGTTCGAGCCGGTCGCCAGCACCTCCACCGTGATCGTCGTGTCCGACTCCGGCCGGTGGTTGATCGTGAGCGGCACGGTCAGCGACCCGCCCGTCTCGTCCTCGTCGTCCGTGTACGGCGTCGTGGACGCCGCGTTCGTGCCGAAGGCGACATCGGCCGTGTCGTCCTCGTCGTCGTTGATCGTGACGGTCGCGAGGCGGCCCATGGCGTGGCGCGTGTAGTGCTGGCCCAGGCCGGAGCCCTCGCTGTCGGCGATGCGCAGCCTGATGGTCTGGGCGCCCTCGACCAGCATGTCGTTGGTGATCGTGATCGCGAGGTTCTGCGTCCTGTTGCCGGTCGCCGTGAACGTCACGGACGTGTTCATGATGCGGTAGTCGCCCGGGTTCTGAGCGCTCTGGTACTGCGCCGCCGTGCCGCCGGCCTGGACCTCGACGTCGAACGTGGTCGAGGCGCTCGGCAGGTGGCTCACGGTGATCGGCACGTTGAACGTCCCGCCCGATACGTTCTCCGCCACGCCCGGCGTGTGCGTCGCCGTGCTCGCCGCGTTCGTCCCGAAGGCGATCCTCGCGTTCGCCGCGTCGTCATCGGTGATCGTGAGCGTCACCCCCGTGACCGTGAGGCCGCTCACCGAGGTCGTAAGGGCGATGCTCTCCTCGTCCTCGACGATGGCGTCGTTGACGATCCTGACCCCGCCGATGCCCGTGGTCTGGCCGGCGGAGATGGTGACGGCCCCCAGCAGCGTGTAGTCGGAAGTGACCGTGGCCGTCGAGGCCGCGGTCGCCGCCAGGGTGACGGAGATGGTCGTCGCCGTCGGCACGTCCAGCGTGGCCGTGACCATGACCGTGCCGGCGTTCTCGGCGGCGGTGTCATTGGTCGCGCTCGTCGTCAGCTCGAGGGTGGTGGGGACTCGCGCGTACCCGTTGACTTCGATGCGAAGGTTGGAGGCGCGCGTGGCCCACGTGCTGCTTTCCGTGGGCGTATTGGCCTCGGTCAGACGGGAGTTGTTCGCGATATCCCAACCGGCGGCCGCGCCGTCGTCGTTTGCGTTGGAGGACGTCCTCGAGACCGCAACGTCGGACAGATCACCGGTGGTAGAGATGACCAGGTGATAGCTGGTCCTCGGGCTGAGGGTGGTGCCCGCCGGGGCGGCGAAGGTATTGACGCCGGCGGCGATGCTCGACGGGGTCGTCAGATCCGCGAGCTTGATCCCCGGGTTGCCGCCGCTGTCGGACCACAGCTCGGCCCGGAACGTTGCCCGCTGCTCCGTGGTCGCCGTGCCGGTGAGAGCCACGCCGATGCCGCTCAGCGCGTAGCCCCCGACGTGTCTACCCGTAGAGAACCGCTGGGAGTAGGCCTTGCCTTCGAAGTCGGACGTGTTGGCCTGCTGCCTGCCGGTGTTCTTGACGAGCGTGGTGGCGGTCTGGCCCTCGGCCGGGACGGCCGGGAGCAGCAGCAGGAGGCCCGCCGCGAGGGCCAGCAGGAGAACGGCGGCGAGGCCGCCCAGGGCGCGGCTCCGCTCAGGCATCGCGCGCTCCCGGCGTGGCGGGCGGCGCCGGAACAGGTACTCGGGGGGTAAGACGCATGGCCGCCCCGACAGGCGGCGTGGCGGTGCCGTCGGGGGGGCACAGACTGGTCAGGGAAAGCGGTTCGCGCACAGGAGGCCCTCCCCAAGTGATGGGAGCCACAAAGAGCCTACGACACGTTGTGTGGAATACACATGAAAATTAGGGTAGACTTCATACAAAGTTTCGTGGATTCCGTACAATCTTCCGTGGAGGCCGGGAACGGCCGCCGCGACGGGCCCGATCAGGAGGCACACAGTGGCTCACCCGAACGAGCGCGACCGCGACCTCGAGGCGTTGCGCGAGCGCCTCTCCCGCCTCTCCGAGGCGAGCCTGCGCATCAACGAAAGCCTCGACTTCGACCAGGTGCTGCAGGGGGTGCTGGACGCGGCGCGCTCGCTGACCGCCGCCCGGCACGGGCTGATGACCCTGCTCGACGAGCGCGGCGAGGTGCGCGACTCCCTCGCCTCCGGGCTGAGCGCGGCCGAGGCGGAGCGGGTCTGGTCGACGCCCGAGGGCCTGCGCATCTTCCAGTCGCTGACCGAGCTCTCGGAACCGCTGCGGCTGCCCGACCTGGAGACGCACGTGCGCGGCCTGGGCTTCGGCGACTTCAGCACGCCCCAGCCAACGGTGCCGGCCTACCGCTTCCTCGCGGCGCCGATGTTCCACCGCGGCGCGCGCGTGGGCCACGTCTTCGTGGGCGACAAGGAAGGCGGCGGGGAGTTCAGCCAGGAGGACGAGGAGACGCTCGTGATGTTCGCCTCGCAGGCGGCGCTCGTGATCGCCAACGCGCGCACCCACCGCGAGGAGCGCCGCGCCCGCGCCGACCTGGAGACGCTGGTCGAGACCTCGCCCGTGGGCGTGGTCGTGTTCGACGCGCGCTCAGGCGCGCCCCTCTCCGTCAACCGCGAGGCCCTGCGCATCGTGGAAGGCCTGCGCGACGAGGGCCAGGCGGTGGAGGACATCCTCGGCACGGTGACCTGCGTCCGCAGCGACGGCCGCGAGCACTCGCTGCGCGAGCTCCCCCTGGCGGAGCTGCTGCGCGCGGGGGAGACGGTGCGGGCCGAGGAGATCGTGCTGCGCGTCCCCGACGGCCGCAGCGTCAACACCCTCCTCAACGCCACCCCCATCCCCGGCGGGGACGGTGAGCCTGCCTCCTTCGTGGTGACGCTGCAGGACCTGGCGCCGCTGGAGGAGCAGGAGCGCCTGCGGGCCGAGTTCCTGGGGATGGTCAGCCACGAGCTGCGCACGCCGCTGGCGGCGGTCAAGGGCTCGGTCACGACCCTGCTCGAGGCCGCGGGCGCGCTCGATCCCGCCGAGACGACCCAGTTCCTGCGCATCATCCGCGACCAGTCGGACCAGATGCGCGATCTGATCGGCGACCTGCTCGACGTGGCCCGCATCGAGACGGGCGCGCTCGCCGTCGCCCCCGAGCCCTCCGACCTGCGGCTGCTGGCCGAGGACGCGCGCAGCCGCTTCGCGGGCGCGGGCGGCGTCCACGCCGTCGAGCTGGAGCTGCCGGCCGACCTCCCGCAGGTCATGGCCGACCGCACGCGCGCCGTGCAGGTGCTGGGCAACCTGCTCTCCAACGCGGCCCGCTCCTCGCCCGCCGACGCGCCCATCCGCGTGAGCGCCGCGCGCGAGGGGGTCCACGTCGCCGTCTCGGTCACCGACGAGGGCCGCGGCATCCCGGCGGAGCTGCTGCCGGAGCTGTTCCGCCGCGTCCCCCGCGCCGCCGCCGGCCACGCCGGGGACGCGGACGGCTCGGGGCTGGGGCTCGCCATCTGCAAGGGCATCGTGGAGGCGCACGGGGGCCGCATCCGCGCCGAGAGCGAGGGCCCCGGCCTGGGCGCGCGCTTCACCTTCACGCTACCGGCCGTCGAGGCCGCCCCCGTCCCCACGCCCGCCTCACCCGCCGCGGCGCGGGCCTCCCGGCGCAGCGTGCGCGTGCTCGCCGTCGACGACGACCCCCAGGACCTGCGCTACGTCCGCGACGTCCTCTCAGGGGCGGGCTACGCGCCGATCGTGACCGCCGACCCGGGCGACGCGCTGCGTCTCATGGCGGAGGAGCGGCCCCACCTCGTGCTGCTGGACATGGTGCTGCCGGGCGCCGACGGCATCGAGCTGATGCACGACATCCTCACGGCGGCGGACGTGCCCATCATCTTCCTCTCCCGCTACAGCCAGGACGAGACGGTCGCGCGCGCCCTCGACATGGGCGCCTCCGACTACGTGGTCAAGCCCTTCTCGCCGGCGGAGCTGGCGGCGCGCATCCGCGCCGCCCTCCGCAAGCGGCTGGAGCCGGAGCAGGACGAGACCTCCTCGACACCCTACGTCGCGGGCGACCTGGCCATCGACTACGCGCGCCGGCGGGCGACGCTGGCGGGCGAGCCGCTGGATCTGACGGCGACGGAGTACGCGGTGCTCTACGAGCTGGCCGTGCGCGCGCCCCGCGTGCTCAGCCACGGCTTCCTGCTGCAGCGGGTCTGGGGTCCGGAGCGGGTGGGCGAGCCCTGGGCCATCCGCGACGTGGTCAAGCGCCTCCGCCGCAAGCTCGGCGACAACGCCCGCCAGCCCGCCTACCTCTTCACCCAGCGCCGCGTCGGCTACCACCTGGCCGCGCCGGAGCCGCCCGCGGAGGTCGCGGAGTCGGCGCCAGGCGCTCCGAACGGGGGCAACTGAGTGGACGGCGCCGGCGGGGAGGCGACGGTTGCACGCGCCGTCCCGTGACCGGCCGGAGCGTGGAGGACGTTACTGGCTGCGGAGCAGGGCGGTGAAGCCGGCCTGCTCGAAGTCGCGGTCGTGGGCGAGCGCATCGGTGATGCCGCGCTCTTCCATGACGATGAAGCTGGCGCAGTCCGTGAGGCTCCACGCCTGGTCCGGGCGGGCGGCGTAGCGCTCGACCGCGGCGCGGAACTGCGCGTCCGTCTGCGGCACGATCTCGACGTCCCGGCTGCGCCCGGCTCGCTCCACTACTTCCAGGGCCAGGCGTCGCTGTTGCTCCCCCCGGTTCCCGAACATGTTGAGAACCTCGACCAGCACCATCTGAGTCGTCACGATGCGGCGGGGCTCGATCTCCCTGGTCAGGGCGAGCGCCCTCCCGTGGAGCCGGTCCCGGGTGTCCTGTAGCGCGGCCCAGTAGCCCGTATCCGCGAACACCTCGCTCACGGAGCCTCGTCCTTCGCATGGCCGTACAGGTAGTGCTTGTAGTGCTCGGCGAGGTCAACCGGCCGGGCGCCCGGCTCGCGGACGAGGGCCGACGCGTGCAGGTCCTCGATCAGGTGCAGGAGCGAAGCGCCGCTTGCCTCCACCCCGTCCGCCGACTCGCGCGGTATGCCGTCCATCGACACCACCACCTCGGTGCCCTCTTCGAGGTCGACGGGCTCGACCGGCGTGAACACGCCGTTGGCGTACGTAGCCTTCACCGTTGTGGTCATGGCTGCTCCTCCCGGCGTGCGCCTGCCTCCTATCCTACCGCGCTCTCCCGACGCAACCTCCGTTGACTATCAGAACGTACGTTCTGTACCCTGCGCGTCCGGGCCACGGTCGCCCGAGACGCCAGCGGGAGGGATGCCGTGCGGGTCGCTTGCGTGCTCGTCACGCACCTGAGGGCCAGGGTCGAGCTGAGGCGGCGGCCCCACCTGCGGGCGCGGCCGGCCGTGATCGCCGATCGCTCCGCCGGCAAGCCGCGGGTGCTGGACGCCTTCCCGGCCGCCTCCGGGGCAGTCGCGGGCATGGCGCTGGACGAGGCGCTCTCGCGGTACCCGGACGCGACCGTGCTGGAGGCGGACGAGCCCGCCTACCGGCGCGAGTTCACGCAGGCGCTGGCCGCCCTGCAGGGGGTCAGCGACCGCGTGGAGGGGGCGGAATTGGGCGTGGCCTACGCCGGTCTCGACGGCCTCGAGAGCCTGCACGGCGGCGAGGCGGCGCTCGTGCGCGCCCTGGGCGAGGCGCTCCCCCGCGACCTGGAAGCGCGGACCGGGGTGGCGGACGCGAAGTTCCCGGCCTTCGTCGCGGCCCACCTGGGCAGGGCGCATGAGGCGGTCACCGTTCCCGCCGCTCCCGCCCCCTTCCTCGCGCCCCACCCGATCGACCTGCTGCCCCTCTCCCGCGACGCACTCGACGGACTGTTCCGCTTCGGGCTGCACACCATGGGCGCCGTCGCCGCCATGCCGCCGGATCTGCTGATCGACCAGTTCGGGCACGAGGGACAACGCGCCTGGGAGCTCTGCCGGGGCATCGACGACAGCCCCCTGGTTCCCCTCGCAACCGAGGAGTCGGTGGTCGAACGCATCCCCCTGCCCTTCGCCTCGGCCTCGCTGGAGCTCGCGCTGACCGGGGTCGATGCGCTCCTCAGGCGCGCCTTCGCACGGCCCGCGGCGCGGGGACGGCGCGCCGGGCGGGCCGCGCTGACATGCCTCCTGCACGGGGCGCCGCCCTGGGAGCGAGCGTTCCATTTCCGGCAGGGCGTGGCGCGCTGGGAGGAAGCCTCGCCCGTGATCCGGCGGCGTCTGGAGCACGACCACCCCGAGTCCCCCATCGAGGAGCTCGTGCTGGAGCTCGGCGACCTCGGCGAGGGGGTGGGCGAGCAGCTGGGCCTCTTCCCCGATGCGCGCGCGGGGCGCGAGCGCCGCCTGGGCGAAGCCGAGCGGCAGCTCCGCGCCCGCCTCGGCGGGCCCGCGCTCTACCGGATGGCCTCCGTCGCGCCCTGGCACCCGGCGCCCGAGATGCGCGTCCTGCAGGCGCCCGTCGACCCAGCCGCGCGCGACGCCATGCGGCCGCTCGCGCCGCCCGCTCCCGTGGCGGTGGAGGAGGGGCCGGAGGGGCAACCCGTGGCCGTGCGCCTGGAGCGGCGCTGGCGGCCGGTCGCGGGCATCGAGGACCGCTGGAGCTTCGACCTCTGGTGGCTGCCCGCGCCCCTCAGCCGCGACTACTACCGCGTCCGCGGCGAGGACGGACGGCGGGTCACGCTCTTCCGCGACCGGCGCGAGGCGCGCTGGTACCGGCAGGCCTGCTAGGCGGAGCCCCTCCGTGACCGCGGACTACGTCGAGTTGCACGCGCGGAGCTTCTACTCCTTCGGGGAGGGCGCCTCGCACGTCCACGAGCTGCTGGCGCGGGCGAAGGCGCACGGCAGCCCCGCCCTCGCCCTGACCGACACGAACCTCTGCGGGGCGCTGGAGTTCGCGCGCCTGGCCAACAGCCTCGGCGTCCAGCCCGTCACGGGCGGCGAGCTGACCCTGACGGACGGCTCGCGCCTGGCGCTGCTGGCGAAGACGCGCGAGGGGTACGCCAACCTCTCGCAGCTGTTCACCCTCGCCAACGCCGTCGACCGGCGCGAACCGCGGCTCGACCCCGCCCGCCTGCCCGACCACGCCGGGGGCCTGCTCCTGCTGACCGGCGGACGGGACGGGCGCCTCGCGCGGCTGGCGCTGGAGGGGCGGCGGCGGGAGGCGGGCGAGCTGCTCGAGCGCTACCGCGAGTGGTACGGCCCCGACTCCGTGTACGTGGAGCTCCAGCAGAACCTGCTGCAGGGCGACACCGTCCGCAACCGCGAGCTGGCGGAGCTGGCGCGGGAGGCGGGCGCGCCATTGGTCGCCACCAACGACGTGCGCTACCACGAGCCCGCCCGCTACCGGCTGCAGCACGCGCTGGCGGCCGCGCGCCGCAACGCCACGATCGACCGCGCGCTGCCGTTCATCAGGCCCAACGACCACTTCTCCCTGAAGCCGCCGGAGGAGATGGCGCGCCTCTTCCACGACTACCCGGAGGCGACCATCAATACCCTGCGCGTCGCCGAGCAGTGCCGCTTCAACCTCAGCACCGACCTGGGTTACCGCCTGCCCGAGCCCCCGGTGCCCGCCGGCCACACGCCCGAGAGCTACCTGCGGCGGCTCTGCGAGGAGGCCGCGCGGCGGCGCTACGGCGCCCTCACGGAGCAGGTGCGCGAGCGCCTCGACGAGGAGTTCCGGCTCATTCGCCGCCACGGCCTGGCGGGATTCCTCCTGCTCTACCGCGAGATCGTCCGCCTCGCCCGCCGGATCATGGAGGAGCGGGGGCTGGCCCAGCCGGATACGCCCATCGAGGAGCGCCCGCCGGGACGGGGGCGGGGCTCCTCGGTGGCGCTGCTGGCCGGCTACCTCATCGGCATCAGCCACGTCGACCCGCTGCGCTGGAACCTCACGCTCGAGCGCTTCATGCCCGAGGACATGCAGACCCTGCCCGACATCGACCTCGACTTTCCCCGCGCCCTCCGCAACGAGCTGATCGCGCGCGTGCACCGCCACTTCGGCGAGGAGTACGCCGTGCTCGCGGGCGCCGTCGCCACCTACTCGCTCAAGGGCGCCGTGCAAGACCTGGGCAAGGCCCTCGGCCTGCCGCGGGAGGACCTGCGCCTGCTCTCGAAGCAGCTGCCCTCCCGCGGCGGCGAGGGGCTGCGCGAAGCGATGCTGGATCTGCCCGCCTTCCGCGAGCGGGTGGACGTCCCCGGCTGGCGCGAGCTGACGGAGCTGGCGCCCCAGCTGCTGCACGCGCCCCGCGGGCTGGGCCAGCACGTCGGCGGCCTGGTGCTGAGCGACGGCCCCATCCCGGGGATGGTCCCCATCCGCGAGGGGGCGATCGCGGGCCGCTTCATCATGGACTGGAACAAGGACAGCGTGGCCGACGCCGGCTTCGCCAAGATCGACCTCCTCTCCCTGCCCGTGCTCGATCAGATCGAGGAGGCGCTCGAGCTGATCGAGGAGCGCGAGGGAACGCGCCCCGACCTGAGCCGCATCGACCCCGAGGACGCGCACGTCTACGACCTGATCAACGAGGGACGGGCGAAGGGCGTCTTCCTCCTCCAGTCGCCCGCCCAGCTCAAGATCGCCCAGCGCATCCGCTCCCGGAACCTGCTCGACCTCGCCTACCAGGTCGCCCTCGTGCGGCCCGGCGTGGGCGTGCAGGGCAGCGCCGTCTCGCAGTTCATCGAGCGCCACCGCCACGGGGTCGAGTGGACGTACGACCATCCGCTGGAGGAGCGCGCCCTGGCGCGCGGCTACGGCGTCATCGTCTGGCAGGAGCAGGTGGTCCAGCTGATCATGGACGTGGCGGGCATGACCGCCGCCGAGGCGGACGAGCTGCGGCGCGCCTTCGCCCGGCCACAGGGCGAGCACCTGATCGACCTGCACTGGCGGCGTTTCCTGGAAGGGGCGCGCCGCAACGGGGTTCCCGAGGAAACGGCGCGCACGATCTTCGGCAAGATCAACGGCCACTACATGTTCCCGGAGTCGCACTCCCACGCCTTCGCCATCACCGCCTATCAGGCCGCCTGGCTGAAGCGCTACCACCCGCTCGAGTTCTTCGTCGCGCTCGTGAACAACCAGCCCATGGGCTTCTACCCGCTGGAGACGCTGAAGGAGGACGCCCGCCGCTTCGGCGCGCCCTTCCTGAACCCGTGCGTGAACCGGAGCGAGGCGCGCGCCATTCCCGACAATGGCTGCGTGCGGCTGGGGCTCCAGATGGTGAAGGACGTGGGCGAGGCGGCGGCGGCACTGATCGTGGCGGAGCGCGAGCGGCACGGCCCCTACGCCGGCGCCGGCGACCTAGTGCGCCGCACGGGCCTGAAGCCGCGGGCGGCGCGCTCGCTGGTGGAGGCGGGCGCCTT
The DNA here is from genome assembly GCA_965203115.1 of Tepidiformaceae bacterium. Taxonomy (GTDB): domain Bacteria; phylum Chloroflexota; class Dehalococcoidia; order Tepidiformales; family Tepidiformaceae; genus UBA2991. The sequence goes on from OZ241859.1 coordinate 2,598,005, forward strand.
CGACGCCACCGTCCCGAACCGCCGGCTGGCGCTCTGGGACGCGGGCCTCGCCACCCCGCCCTCCTCCGGGGGGCAGCGCGCCCTCCCCGAGACGGGAGCGGCAGGCGTCCCCGCGCTCGCCGACTCCAGCGAGTACGAGAAGATGGCGGGGGAGTACCGCACGCTGGGGGTCTACCCGCGCGGCCACCTGATGGAGTTCGTGCGGCCCTCGCTGCCCCCCGGCGTGACCCCCTGCGCGGACGTGGAGGGATTGCCCGAGGGAACGGCGCTGCGGGTGGCGGGCTGGCCCATCGCGCGCCAGCACCCGCGCGGCGAGGACGGCACGGTCTTCGTCACGATCGAAGACGAGAGCGGGGAGGTGCAGATCATCCTCTGGCCGCGCGTCTTCGCCCGCTACCGCCGGGCGCTGCGCAGCCGCGTGCTGCTCGTGCGGGGCACGGTCTCGCGCTGGGACGGCACCACCAACCTCGCCGTCTCCCACGTCGAGCCCGTCGCCACCGGCGTCTCCATGCCCGAGTCCCACGACTGGCACTGAACCCCCGCAGCCCGGTGGGAGCGTTTGAAGCGAGCATCCAGGGGCGAGCGCACGCGCCCCATTGGGGTGGGCGCCGGTAACGAAACGTGTCGCGGGGCCTGGCCGCGGAGTACCCTCCATGGCGGAGCGAATCTCAGCGCTCGGAGGTTGGCCGTGGTCCTTCCAACTTCAGCCGCTCGCAATCTCGGCACGGAGACGGCGTTCGAGGTCCTGGCGCGGGCGAACCGGCTCGCCGCCGAGGGGCGCTCGATCATCAACCTTGGCATCGGCCAGCCCGATTTCGCCACGCCCGACAACATCGTGGAGGCGGGCCGGCGCGCCCTCGCGGAGGGCAGGCACGGGTACACGCCCGGCGCGGGCATCCCCGAACTGCGCGAGGCCGTGGCCCGCGACCTGAAGCGCCGCCACGGGGCGGAGGTCGACCCGGAGACGGTGCTGATCACGCCCGGAGCGAAGCCGGTCATGTTCTTCGCGGCGCTGCTCACGGGCGAGCCGGGAGCGGAGATCCTGTATCCCAACCCGGGATTCCCCATCTACGAATCGGTTATCCGTTTCTCGGGCGCGACGCCGGTCCCGATCGAGCTGCACGAGGCGAGCGGCTTCACCTTCGACCCGGAGCAGGTCCTCGGCCAGATCAACGAGCGCACGCGGCTGATCATCCTCAACAGTCCCGCGAACCCGACCGGGGGCGTGTACACGCGGGAGCAGGTCGAGTGCCTGGTCGAGGGGCTGGAAAAGTGGCCCGACGTGGTCATCCTCAGCGACGAGATCTACTCACGCATCCTCTACGAGGGGCGCCGGCACGTCTCCTGGCTCAACTACCCGCAGCTTCGCGACCGGCTCATCGTCCTCGAGGGCTGGAGCAAGACGTACGCGATGACCGGCTGGCGGCTCGGCTACGGCGTCTTCCCGCCGGACCTGTTCCCCTTCGCCGAGCGGCTCGCGATCAACAGCTACAGCTGCCCCAACGCCGCGACGCAGTACGCGGCGATCGAGGCGCTCGAAGGCCCGCAGGAGGCGGTGGATGTGATGACGGCGGCGTTCGACGAGCGCCGCAAGGTCATCGTCAGGGAGCTCAACAGCGTGCCCGGCGTCAGCTGCGTCGATCCGGGCGGCGCGTTCTACGCGTTCCCCAATATCTCGGGGACGGGCATCGACGCGCGCACGCTCCAGGAGCGTCTGCTCGAAGAGGCGGGAGTGGCGGTGATCGCCGGGACCAGCTTCGGGCACCTCGGCGAGGGCTACCTGCGCTTCAGCTACGCCGCCTCGCGCGAGGAGATCGTCGAAGGGGTCGACCGGATGCGGACCCTGCTGGCGAACGGCTAGCGAGGCGGCAAGCACCCTTACCCGTGGACGCGCCACGCCGGCGCCCGCTGGCGTACCCTCGACGCATGACCGACGCAGCGAGGGCGGCGACCATCGTGACCGTCTACCCGATGACCGGGCGGCAACTCTTCGTCAACGTGCCGCACGCGATCTGCGAGGAGTGCGACCTCACGGTGCGGCTCGTCCAGCGCGTCGCCTCCGACCTCCCGCACGTGGAGGTTCGCATCAAGCCCTGGTTCAACCACCTCTTCGATGCCCTGCGGCGCGGAGGCTGGCACCCTCCCGTCGTCACGATCGACGGCAAGGTCGCGACGCAAGGGGTCGTGCCGGACGAGGAAGCGCTTCGTCGCGCCCTCGAGGCCGCGCCGGCCGGCGCCGATGCGGGCTGACGCGGCCGGCGCCGTCGCAACCCCGGCGGAGCGGGCGCCCCGCGCGCTCCTCGGCGGCTACTTCCGCGTCGCCTCCACCCGCGCATGGCTCCAGGCCTGGGCGGCCGCGATCGTCCTCCTCGGACCCGCGAGGCTCGTCCTTCAGCTCGCCGCGCTGGCGCCGGACCGGGGGCGGGCGGCCTGCCGCGCGGCGGAGCGCTGGTGGGCGCGGCTCGCCGCACGCCTGCTCGGCCTGCGCCTCGACATCAGCGGTCTCGAACACATCGACCCGCGCGAGCGGTACGTGGTCGCGGCGCTCCACGAGGGCTTCGCCGACGGGCTCGCGCTGCTCCACCTTCCCCTCTCCCTGACCGCCGTCGCCCGCGACGAACTCGCCACCTTCCCGTTCCTGGGCTCGCAGCTCAGGCGCGGGCGGCACCTCCTGGTCAGGCCGGAGCACGCGCTCGGCAGCGCCCGCACCCTCTGCCGAGAGGGCCGCGCCGCGATCGAAGCCGGGGACAGCCTGCTCCTCTTCCCGCAGGGCTCGATCCTCGGCATCGAGGTCGCGTTCCAGCCGGGGGCGTTCAACCTCGCGCGACGCCTCGGCCGCCCGCTCCTCCCGGTCGTGGTCACGGGCGGGCACCGTGTCTGGGAGCACCCGTTCGCGCCCACGCTGCGCCTCAACCAGTCCATGAGCGTCGCGGTGCTGCCACCGGTCGCGCCGGAGGAGGCCGTCCTGGAGCGAGCCGCGATCGAGCGGGCGATGAAACGGCGCGCCCTCGCCGGCGCCACGCCGCCCCGCCGCTTCGACCCGGGCCGCGACGGCTACTGGGACGGCTACCGCTACGAGATCGACCCCACCTTCCCCGCCCTCGCCCGCCGAGTCGCCAGCCACCGAAATGCCCGGAGCGCCGGCGCCACCCGTTCCTGAGGCCTCCGGCGAGCGTCCTGGGCGGAAGCGCTACGGGGTCTGGTCGGCTTGCGTGGCGGCGGCGATGGCGCGGTCGAGCATGGCCAGCCCCTCCGCGACCTCCCCGGGGGTGACCGAGAGGGGCGGGGCGATGCGGAGCACGTTGCGGTGCAGCCCGCCCTTCCCGACAAGCAGGCCCTCCGCCCTCGCCGCCTGGAGCACGCCGTCCGCGAGTTCGGGAAGGGGATCGAGCGTGCCGGGAGCGGCGAACTCGATGCCGATCATCAAGCCCTTGCCCCGAACCTCGGCGATCTCGGGTACTCCTTCGGCCAGACGCCGGAGCCCATCCCTGAGCGCGCGTCCCTGCACGCGCGCGTTCTCCTGGAGGTCCTGCTCGAAGAGCACCTCCAGGTTCGCGAGCGCGGCCGTGGCCGCGAGCGGATTGCCGCCGAACGTGGAGAGCGAGTTCGCGGGCAGGCAGTCGACGACATCCGCGCGGCCGACGACGCCGGCGATGGCGACGCCGTTGCCGAGCCCTTTCGCGAAGGTAAGGAGGTCGGGGGTGATGCCGTGCGCCTGATGGCCCCAGAAGTGGTCGCCGGTGCGGCCCCAGCCTGTCTGCACCTCGTCGGCGATGAAGAGGATGCCGCGTTCGTCCAGCACCTGCTTGAGGGCGCCGAAGTAGCCGTCGGGGGGGACAACGAAGCCGCCCACGCCCTGAATCGGCTCCGCGATCATCGCGGCCACATCGCCCGCGGTCGCGACCGCGAGGAGGTCGCGCAGGTCGTCGACGCAGGCCTCGACGAACTCCTCTTCGGGAAGGCCGCCGAAGGGCGAGCGCAGCCGGTAGCCGCTGTGGACATAGGTGACGTTGAACGGGCTCAGCGCCGTCGCCGACCAGGAAGCGTTGCCGGTGACGGCGACCGTGGAGTGCGACTTGCCGTGGTAGCTGTTCCGCAGCGCGAGGATCTGGTCGGACGCGCGGAACTGGGTCGCCATCATCAGGGCGGCGTCGTTCGCCTCGCTGCCCGAGTTCGTGAAGAACACCTTCGCGTCGGGGATGCCGGAGAGCTCGGCGATGCGCTCCGCCAGCTCGATCTGCGGCTCGATCAGGTAGAGCGTGCTGGTGTGGAGCATGCGCGCCGCCTGCGCCTGGATCGCCTCGACGACCTGGGGGACGCGGTAGCCGGTCATGGTGGTGAGGATGCCGCCGAAGAAGTCGAGGTAGCGATTCCCCTCGGCATCGACGACGTGCCGGCCCTCGCCATCGACGAGCGCGATGGGGTCGTCGTAGTAGAGGGTCATCCAGGAGGGCATCACGCCCCGATGTCGCGCCAACAGTTCAGCGTGCCGGCCCACGCGTCGCTCCATCCCGAGGTATCGGCCAGTGGGGGACGATACCCCGGACGCTCACCGCGTGTCTCGCGCCGCACAGACGCTTGGCACGTCCAGGTCGCGGGGCTAGGGTGCGGGTGGGGGAGGCCTGGCGATGGCGCAAGCCGCGGCGACTGGCTACGACCCGCTGACCCATGAGCCGCTGACGTTCCACGACGCGACGGCGCGGTTCCGAACGGGCGACGACACCCCGCGCGCCTACCTCGAACGCTGCCTGGCGACCATCGAGGCACGCGAGCCGGTCGTGCAAGCCTTCGCGCACCTGAACCGGGACCCGGCGCGGGCCGCCGCGGACGCGAGCACGGCTCGCTGGGCGGCGGGCGAGCCACGCTCGCCAATCGACGGCATGCCGGTCGGGATCAAGGACCTGCTTGAGACGAAGGACATGCCGACCGAGTACGGCTGCGAGGCGTTCCGGGGGAACTTCCCCAGGCGGGACAACGCCGCCGTCTGGGCGCTGCGGCAGGCGGGCGCGGTGATCCTCGGGAAGACGGTTACGGCCGAGCTGGGGGGCGCGCATCCCGGCCCGACGACCAACCCCTTCGACCCGCGGCGCTCCCCGGGCGGTTCCTCCTCCGGCTCGGCGGCGGGGGTAGCGGCGCGCATGTTCCCGGCGGCGCTCGGCACGCAGGTCGGCGGCTCGATCATCCGGCCCGCCGGCTACTGCGGGAACGTCGCGCTCAAGCCGACGCAGGGCGGCATCAACCGCGGGGAGCGGCAGGTGACGAGCATGAGCACCCACGGCGTCCACGCCGGCTGCATCGAGGACATGTGGCAGGTCGCCATCGAGATCGCGCGGCGCGCGGGAGGGGACCGGGGGTGGCGGGGATTGGAGGGGCCTTCGACCACCCCGGAGCCGGTCAGGCCCGAGCGGCTGATCGTGCTGGAGACGCAGGGGTGGGAGGAGCTGGACGAAGCCAGCAAGGAGGGCTTCGCGGCGGTCCTCGACCAGCTTCGGGGGCTCGGCATCGAGATCGTGGGGCGGCGGGACGACCCGCTGGTCGAGTCGCTCGAAGGCGCCATCGGGAACGCGCGCGACGTGTGCAACGCGATCACCGGCTGGGAGAACCGCTGGGCGACGCGGAATCTCGTCGATGAGCACCCCGACGGCGTGAGCGCGCGCGCGAAGGCCGTGCTCGCCGAGGCCGAGGCCATGACCGTGGACGACTACCGGGCGCTGCTGTTCGCGAGGGAGTTCGCCCAGGAGGCGCACTCGGCGCTCGCTGAGTGGGGGGACGCCATCATCACGCTCTCCTGTCCGGGGCCGGCGCACGTCTGGCTCGGTGACGAGCCGGGCAAACCGCTCGCCCCGCGCCCGACCGGCGATCCGGTGTTCAACTTCCCGAGCTCGATGCTGTTCGCCCCGGCCGTGGGCATGCCGCTCATGAGCGTCGGCGGTATGCCCGTCGGGGTGCAGGTATTCGGCCAGCAGCACGAGGATGCGGCGATGACCGCGATCGCGCGCTGGCTGCTCGGCGCGGTCACGCCGGTCGCCGCCGGCTAGCGCAGGGGTCGGAAGAACTCGACGAGGTCCTTCACGAAGAGGTCGGGTTCCTCTGCCGCGGGGAAGTGGCCCCCGCGCTCCTGCTTGCCCCAGTGGGTGAGGTTGTTATTCGCCTCGACCATCTTACGGGGGGCGAACACCATCTCGCGGGGGAAGCCGGGAACGCCGATCGGCACCTCGATGGCGGGCGTGCGCTCGTGGGCGCGGTCCCAGGGCGTGCGGAAGACGTGCCAGTACCAGCGCGCCGAGGTGACGTAGCTCTCGGTGAACCAGTAGATGCTGACGAGATCGAGCAGGAACTTCCGGGACGGGACGCTATCGGGACCGCCGCGATTGTCGCTCCAGTTGTAGCGCTTCTCGATGAGCCAGGCGGCGAGCCCGACGGGGGAGTCGTGCAGGGCGTAGGCGAACGTCTGCGGGTCGGTGGTGTGGACGGCGACGTGGGCGAGGGCGGTGGTCCAGCGGTCATCCATCATGTCCCAGCACCACTGCTCGTCCGGCTCGAAGTCGTCCCGGCTGAGCCGTGAAGTCGGCCCGTCGAGGGTCCGCCGCAGGCCGAGGAGGCTGCCCGGCTTCTGGGCGCCCGTGCCGCTTCCGGCCGACCCCCCGAGCATCGGGGCGATGCTGACGTGGATACCGGCAACGCGATCGCCGTACTTGTGGCCGAGCTGGGCGCTGATCCCGGCGCCGAAGTCGCCGCCCGCCGCGGCGAAGCGGTCGTACCCGAGCACGTCCGACATGAGGGTGGCCCAGAGGTCGGCGGTCCACTGGGTCTGCACGCCGTCGATGGTAAGGGGCGTGGAGAAGCCGAAGCCGGGAAGGGAGGGCGCGACGACGTCGAAGGCGTCGGCCGGATCCCCGCCGAAGGCGGCGGGGTCGGAAAGCCTGCGCGTCGCCTCCTTCCAGTCCCAGAAGCTCCAGGGCCAGCCGTGGGTGAGGATGATGGGGAGCGGGTTCGGCCCCTTCCCCCGCTCGTACAGGAAGTGGACGGGTATGCCGTCGAGGGTGACGCGGTAGTTGCCGAAGCTGTTGATCTCGGCCTCGGTCTCGCGCCAGTCGTACTCCTTCCACGACTCGACGAACGACTCCAGGTAGGAGCGCGGTACGCCGTAGCGCCAGTCCTCGTTGTTGAAGTCGGCGGGCCAGCGGATACGCGACAGGCGGGCCCGGAGATCGTCGATCGCCTCATCCGGGATCGCGACGGTGAACGGCTCAGGCGGCATGTCTCTCCCTCTCAGGCGTCGCCGGCGGCGCTGCGGACGAGCACCTTGCAGTCGAGCTGATCGCCGGCGGTGATCCGTGCGAACTCCTCCGGCAGCTCGCCGAGGTCGACGGTGCGGGTGACCAGCAGGGTCGTGTCGATGGCGCCGCTGCCGAAGGCGGCGAGCGTCTCCTCGAAGTCGGCATGCGTGTAGGCGACCGAGAACGTGATGGTGAGCGCCTTGTTGATGCCCACGAACGGCAGGAAGCGGTCCTCCTCCATGCAGACGCCGACGACGATGACCCTGCCGCGGGGCCTCACGGCGTCCATCGCCTGGCGGATGATGCCGGGGATGCCCACGCAATCGAAGACGATGTCCGGCCCCGCCTCGAACCCGGTGTCGAGGTCGGAGCCGAAGGCGGGGTCGGAGGGGTCGAGGACGAGGTCGGCGCCCAGCCGCGAGGCGAGCTCGCGGCGCTCGGCGACGGGGTCGCTGACGGCGACGAACTCGACGCCGTCGTGCTTCAGCCAGAGGAGGGCCATGAGCCCGATCGGGCCGGCGCCCATGATGAGCGGTCGCTCGCCGCGCTCGACTTCGGCCACGTGGGTCGCGTGGCGAGCGACCGAGCAGGGCTCGGTGGTGGCGGCCACCTCGACGCTGACGTTGCCGGGGACGGCGAGCAGGGTCGGCTCCCAGAGCACCATGTAGTCCGCAAAGGCGCCGTTCAGCTCGGAGCTGTAGGCGCTCGCCATCCGCGGCGGGAGGGGACGAGTAGTCGCGCGCGCCGGCGCTTTCACGACACGGTCGCCGGGGGACCACCCGGAGACGTCGGGGCCAACCTCGACGACCTCGGCGACGAACTCGTGGCCCATCACCATGCCGTTGGCCAGGTCGGCCTTCTCGTACCAGGAGGTCGGCCCCGTCTCCTCGATGATGGACTCGAGGTGCTCGGCGGCGTGAACGTCGGAGCCGCAGATGCCGGCCGCGAGGACGCGTACGAGCACCTCGCCGGAGCCGGGGGTGGGGCGTGGCCACTCCTCAACGGTGAGCGTGGTTCCCCGCAATACCATTGCCTGCATAGCTCCGCGACCTCCCTCCATCTCCGTCCGTCGGGATGGGCGCTAAGCCTAGCCCTTCCCGGCGGCGACGTGGTCGAGAGGACGCGGGCAGCCAGACCGGGCCGCCCAGACAGTAGACTGCGCGCACGCCCGGCGGTGGCGGCAGACGCTCGCCAGTTTCGGCGGGTCGCCAGTCCGATCGAGGGAGGGCCAAGTGACGACCGACCTGTTCACCAACCCGAAGCGGTTCGGAGACATGACCTCGTGGCGGGAGGAGGCGCTCGCCCTTCACGCCGAGGGCGCGTTTCACTCCATCGAGGCGGAGGGCATCGGCCCCTTCCGCGCCGTCATCGGCAGGGACGAGGTCCTGGAGATCGAGGCGCAGCACGAGCTCTTCACCAACGGGCCGGAGCCGATCCTCACCAAGGACGAGTACATCGCGCTGCGGGCCCAGGGCGGGCCGCGGGCGCACACGCTCATCCACATGGACGAGCCCGAGCACCGCAAGTACCGGATGCTCACGAACGACTGGTTCAAGCCCGGCAGCGTGAGGCGGCTCCAGCCGCGGCTGGACGAGCTGAGCCGCAAGGCGCTCGCGACGATGGAGCAAGCGGGGGGCGAGATCGACTTCAACACGGAGGTCGCGCTGCCGTTCCCGCTCGAGACGATCCTCACGATCCTCGGGCTGCCGGTCGAGGACTACCCGCGGATGCTCCAGCTCACGCAGGAGATGTTCGGCGCCGGCGACCCCGACTTCATCCCCAAGGATCGCGACCCAGAGGATGTCCTGGCCGTGCTGCGCGACTTCTTCCAGTACTTCGCGAAGCTGAGCGCGGACCGCCGCGCGAATCCGACCGACGACCTGGCCACGTGCATCGCCAACGGGCTCATCGACGGCGCACCCATGCCCGACCTGGAGACGATGGGGTACTACCTGATCGTGACCACCGCCGGCCACGACACGACCTCGGCGGCCATGTCCGAGGGGATGCGCCTGCTCGCGGAGAACCCGGACCAGGTCGCGCTCCTCAAGCGCAGGCCGGAGCTCATCCCGAACGCCGTCGAGGAACTGGTCCGCATCTCCTCGCCGGTCCGGCACTTCATGCGCACCGCGCAGGACGACGCCGTGGTGGCGGGGCAACCGATCGCGAAAGGCGAGTGGCTCATGCTGTCGTACGCGGCGGCGAACCTGGACCCGCGGACCTTCGAGGATCCGCTCCGGTTCGATGTCGCGCGGGAGGCCGCCGACCAGCAGATCGCGTACGGCTACGGCGTTCACTTCTGCCTCGGCGCGCACCTGGCGCGGCTGGAGATGACGACGCTCTTCGGGCACCTGCTGCCGAGGCTGGCATCGGTCGAGATCGCGGGCGAGGTCACCACTTCGACGGCCACGTTCGTGAGCGGCATCAAGAGCCTGCCGATCCGCTACACATTGACTGCGGCCTAACGCTCCGAGGGAGGGCGACATGTACGACAAGCTGTTCGAGCCGATCGACGTCGGCGGGGTGACCATCAAGAACCGGGTCGTGCGCTCGCCCCACGGGACGGGCCTCTTCGGCGACGACTTCATCGCCTACCACGTTGCGCGGGCGAAGGGCGGCGTGGGGATGTCGACAGTGTCGGCGACGAGCGTCCATCCGAACGCTCCGGGGGCGATCCCCGTCTGGTCGGACGACTGCAAACCGTACCTGTCGAAGCTGGCGAACGCCGTGCACGAGCACGGGATGAAGATGTTCCACCAGATCTACCACCCGGGCGCCTCGCAGGCGGAGATGGTGGGGGGCGCGGAGGCGTGGTCGGCGAGCGAGATCCCGAACTTCCTCGGCGGCGCCGTGGTGCCGGTCGCGATCAGCAAGGGCCAGATCGCCGACCTCGTCGAGCACTTCGCCGGCGCCGCGCGGCGCATCCGCGACGCCGGCCTCGACGGCGTCGACATCCACGCCTCCAGCGGCTACCTCCTGCACGAGTTCCTCTCCCCGGCGCTCAACCAGCGCGACGACGAGTACGGCGGCTCGCCGGAGAACCGCATGCGGATCGTCCTGGAGGTGATCGACGCCATCCGCGGGGAGGTTGGCGACAGCGACTTCGCCGTGGGGGTGCGGCTTCCGAACGAGGACTACGTGCCGGGCGGGCTCACGGCCGAGCTGAACCGCCAGATCGCCGAGACGGTCGACCCGCTTGTCGACTACGTCTCGCTGCACATGGGGTCGTACTGGCGCTTCCACAAGCTGATCGCGCCGACGGACGACCCGCTGGGGGTCGAGATGGCCCCGAACAGCACGATTCGGCCCGTGATCACGAAGCCGACGATCGTGGTCGGGCGAATCCTGACGGTCGATCACGCCCACGCCCTCGTGGAGTCGGGCCAGGCGGACATGGTCTCGATGGTGCGGGCGCTGATCGCCGACCCGGAGCTGGTGAACAAGGCCCAGCGCGGCGACGAGGACCTCATCCGGCCCTGCATCGGCACGAACATGGGCTGCGTCGGACGGCTGATGAGCGGGCAGGGGCTGAGCTGCGTCGTGAACGTGGCCGCCGGCCAGGAGGCGACGGTCACGCAGGAGCCCGAGGTGCCCGCCGAGGAGCCGAGGCGCGTGCTCGTGGTCGGGGGCGGGCCCGCCGGCATGGAGGCGGCGCGGACGGCCGCCATCCGCGGTCACCACGTACAACTCCACGAAGCGACGCCGAAGCTGGGCGGGCAGGTGAACATCGCGGCGAGCGCTCCCAGGCGGGGCGACGTGGGCGCGATCACGCACTGGCTGGGCGAGGAGCTGAAGCGCCTGCAGGTCGACGTCCGCCTGAACTCGCTCGTGGACATCGAGACGGTCCTGGAGGCGGACGCGGACGTGGTGGTGCTGGCGGCGGGCGCGAGCCCGCGGGCGGACGGGTTCCAGGTGGCGACGCCCTCGGCGCCGCTTCCCGGCCACGACCTGCCGCACGTCCATAACGCGCAGGACCTGATGGGGTACGGCGATCCCGTCAACATCGAGGGGCCCGCGCTCGTCTTCGACGACACGGGCTCCTTCGAGGCGATCTCGGCGGCGGACGTGCTGCTGGAGGCGGGGGTCCACGTGACCCTGGTCTCGCGCCTGAAGGACCTGGGCGAGAACCTGCCCTACCCGCCGGTGACGGTAGGAGCGGCGCGCGAGCGCCTGATGTCGGGGGACTTCGACCTGATCGGCGGGCACTACCTCCGCGAGATCCGCCCGGGGGAGGTCGACATCGGCGTCCTGCACACGGACCGCGTGCGGACGATCCCGGCCAACACCGTCATCATGGTCACCCACCACGAACCGAACCGGTACCTCGCGACCGACCTCGAAGCGGAGGGCATCGAGGTCCACCAGGTCGGGGACGCGCAGGGTCGCAACAGCATCCGCAACGCGATTCACACGGGGGCGTTCCTGGGACGGGAGCTGTAGTCTGCCGCCGTTAGCGGTAGCGGAGGGTTAGCGGGATGCGCGTTGCAGTGCTGGGAGGGAGCGGATTCATCGGGCCGCGCGTGATGCGGCGGCTGGTCGAGCACGGGCACGAGGTCCACTGCATGGACATCGCGCCCAACGCCCCGGCGCTCGACCCGCTGCGCGACCGGATCCAGATCACGCGCGGCGACATCACGCTCATGGACGACGTGGTGGAGGCGCTGACGCTGAGCAAGCCGGACCGCGTCCTGAACCTGGCGTACGCACTGGGCGCGGGGCAGGACGACCCGCACCCGCAGGTGCGGCTGAACATCCTCGGGATGGACAACTGCTTCGAGGCGGCCCGCATCCTCGGGATCCGGCGCGTGGTCTACGCGAGCTCGCTGGCGGTGTACGGTCCGCAGCGGCTGCACGGCGAGCGCGCGGTGACCGAGGAGGACCTCTGCCTGGGGACGGGCATCTACGCGGTCTCCAAGATCTTCAACGAGCACCAGGCCGAGTGGTACAACTCCGCGTTCGACATGGCGATCACGGGCGTGCGTCCGGCGAACATCACGGGGCCGGACAAGGAGCGCGGCTCGATGAACCACGTCCAGTGCCAGGTGCTGCCGGCGCGCGGCGAGCCCGTGCGCTTCCCGTATCAGGACACGATGACGCTGCCGCTGCACGTCGAGGACATCGCCGAGGTGTTCCTGCGGGTGACGCTCGCGGAGGAGACGGCCTACCCGATCTACAACTCGGGCGGGAACTCGACGAGCCTGGGCGAGCTCGCGGACATCGTGCGGGACTTCCTGCCGGACGCGGAGATCGCATTCGAGGAGGAGGAGGGCGGGCGCGACTCGTCGGGGCTCTTCCTGATGGACAACTCGCGTCTCGTCGAGGAGTTCGAGGTCGAGTACACGCCGTTCCGGCAGCGCGTGCTGGAGACCCTGAACGACGTCCGGCGCGGGGAAGGGCTGCCGCCGCTCGGCTAGAGCGCCACGGCTCTGGTAGAACCGCGGAGGCAAGCGCCAGCAGGAGCGTCCCGTGCTGACCGATCTCGACGACACCCTCCTCCACCAGGCCCCGCTTCCGTTCGCATTCGTGGGAGCGAGCGACCACCGTTTCTACGACCGCTACTGGTTCGAGGCGTTCGCGCCGGACGGGTCGGCGGGCGTGCTCGTGAGCATGGGGCGCTACGCCAACATGAACGTGCTCGACGGCTTCGTGGCCGCGCAGACCGGGGGCAGGCAGTACAACGTTCGCTTCTCCAGGGAGCTGCGGCCCGCCTTCGCCGAGACGAAGGTCGGCGGGCTCAGCGTCTCGCTGGTCGAGCCGCTGAAGGTCCTGCGCCTCCGGCTCGAGGAGGGCGACCACCCCCTCGCCTGCGACCTGACGTGGACGGGCAGCCTTCCCGCCCGCCTGGAGGGCCACAGCTTCTCCCGCGCGCAGGGCCGCGTCGTGTCCGACATGTACCGCTTCGCCCAGGTCGGGACCGTGAGCGGGGCGCTGAGCATCGACGGACGGGCCTTCGAGGCCAGCGACTGGTTCGGGGCGCGGGACCACTCGTGGGGCGTGCGGCCGGGCGTCGGGGGTTTCGAACCGGTGACCGGCGGGGCGGCGGGTGGGGTTGGGGGTCGCCTGTTCATCTGGCTCGCCTTCCGCGTGGGTGAGCTCGGCGGCTACGTGCAGCTCCACGAGGACCACCTCGGGCGGCGGCAATCGCTCGATGGGGCGCTCGTCTGGCCCGGGGAGGCGGGTCGCCCCGAGCTTGCGATCGTCGACATGGAGCACGACCTGACCTTCCACGAGGGAACGCGCGCCTTCAGCCACGCACGGCTGGTTCTGACCACCGAGGACGAGCAGCGCTGGGAGATCGAGGCGGAGCCGGTGTTCACCGCCTGGGCCTACAAGGGGACCGGCTACGGCAACGGGTACGACGACGAGAAGGGGCTCGGCGCGTATCGCGGCGAGTACCTCGAGGAGACCGACGTCTACGACGTCTCGCACCCGGAGATCGTGCGGAACCTCGACGGCGCCCAGATCCCGTCGGGGCACCGCGAGCAGCCGGTCCGGCTGTCCGTGAACGGCAAGCCCGGCTTCGGGCACCTGCCGATCATGGTGATGGGGCCGAACCAGCGGTACGGCCTCCAGGCGACGTAGCGATGGTCGATGCAGAGGCGGTGGCGGGCTACTTCACCGAGCGTTTCGACGAGCCCGTCGCGATCACCTCCCTCAAGCAGACGTTCCCGGGGATGTCGCGGGAGACGTGGATCGTGGGGGCGGAGGTAGGGGAGGGCGCCGCGAAACAGCATCGGGACCTCGTGCTGCGGATCGACCTGCCGAGCGGCGGGATCGTCCCGCTGCCGTTGAAGACGGAGTGGGAGGTGTACGTGCGGCTCTGGCCTTCGCCGGTGCCCGTGGCCGAGCCGCTCTGGTACGACGAGGGCCTTCCCTTCGCGGAGGGGCGGCCGCACATGGTCCGCGAGCTCGTCGAGGGCGCCACCAGCATCCCCGGGCTGATGGAGCCGGGGCCGGAGGGCGACGAGCTGAGGCGCGCCGTGGCGTTCGAGCACGCGGAGAAGCTGGCGCTGGTGCACTCGCTCGACTGGAAGCGGTACGGGCTGGACGAGGTGCTGCCTGCCCCTGCGTCTGCTGCCGACGCCATCCGGCAGGACTTCGAGATGTGGAGGGACATCTGGTTCGAGTGCCGTTCCGCCCCGTACCCGGAGATCACGGACGCGCTCTACTGGCTGGAGGAGCAGATCCCGACGGAGAGTCCCCGCGTCTCCCTGATCAAGGGGAACAACGGCATCGGCGAGGAGATCTGGCGCGACGCCAGGATCGTCGCGATGAGCGACTGGGAGCTGGCGGCGCTCGGGGACGCCGCGCAGGACTGGGCCTTCTCGCAGGGGATGCTCAGCCTCTGGGACGCCGGCGAGACCCTCGCCCACTACGAGGCGGCGGCGGGCTTCAAGCTCTCGCCCCGGACGATGGCGTTCAGCCAGCTCTTCATCGCCTTCAAGTCGACGGTGTGCCTGAACAGCGCGCTGCGGGGATTCATGGATGGCCGCGACCGCCGGCCCGGCGTCGCGGTCATGGGCATCTCCAGCCCGCGGAACGCCGCGGGAAGGCTCGCCTCGGTCGTGGGGATGGACATCGAGGAGGCCGCAGCGGCGCTCGCCGGCCCGAGAGCGGCCCCGAGCGCCTACATCCAGGGAGAGCGCTCATGAGACCGAGCACGCAGGAACTCATCGACTCGATCGCGGAGGCGCTGGACACGCGGGTGGCGCCGGCAGTGACCGACCCGTGGGCGGCGAGCTCGCTGCGCAGCATCGGGACGCTCCTCGCCCACCTCTCGGTGCGGGTCGAGCGCGAGCTGACGATCCTCGCCGACGGGAACGCCGACCTCCGCGAGGTGCTCGCCGGCGCCTGCGACCGGCTCGACGGCCGGGCGACCCCCAGCCATCCGTCGATGCGGGCGGAAGTCGAGGCGCTGCTCGCGGCGACCGGCTCGCGGGAACGGGGCGGGGTCGCCACCGTGGCCTCGCTGGAAGAGGAGAGCGCGGCCCTCAACGAGCAGCTTGAGCGGCTCGTGCGCGTGGTCCACGACGATCGGGACAGCCTTGGCGATGAGCTTCACGAGGAGCTGCTGGCGTCGATTCGCAGCTACTTCGCCCGCCAGCGGGAGCGGGAGGCGCCCCTGTACGAGGCGCTCGCCGGCCCGATGTTCTGAGTAGAGCAGCCGGAACATGATGCGCAGATGACCGCCGTCGAATTCGTCCTGCCGGACCCCGAGCTTGAGCAGTACACCTGGGTGTACGAGAACGAGCACGGGCCCGCGTCGCAGCCGCCGCTCACGCGGGACGCGGGCTTCGGTCCGCCGCCCGAGCCGGGCGCTCCACCCTCGCGGCTGACCATCAACGGGTACAGCTACTTCCGCTCGGGACCGACGGGCGAGATGCCGAGTTCCTTCGACCTGCCGGACCTGGGCGGCTCGACCGCGCTCGAAACCTGGAACGAGAAGTGGCTGCCGGAGGTGAACGCGCTCTTCGACGAGCTGTGCGGCTTCGACGCGAACACCGTCCGTAGCGGGGAGTGGCGGGAGGTGCTCGACCGGCAGGCGGCCGAGTTCCGGCGGGTGTTCGCGGGGGTCCACGGCGAGTGCGTCCTCACCTCGGGGCAGCTCGCGCGGGACTTCGTCGAGGCGTACGTCGAGGTGTTCGGCGAGCATCGCCGGGCCGACGGTCACGCCATCCTCCAGGGCTTCCCCAACCGGACGCTCGACCGCGCGATCGCGCTCTGGGAGCTGGGGCGCGAGGTGCGCGCGGACGCAGCGCTCCGGGCAGCCGTCGCGGATGCGGTCGCGGAGGGGCGGGGGGAGGTGGGGCACGCAGCGTTTGACCGCCGTCTCGCGGCCTTCCTCGACGAGTTCGGGCACACGATCGACGCGCAGGTTCCGGATGCGCCGGCGTGGCGAGAGAACCCGCGGCCGGCGCTCGACCTGGTCCTGCGCTATGCGGAGGAGCCCGAGGACGCGGCGCCCGCTCGCGCCGCCGCCGCGCAGGTCGCCCGGCGGGAGGTGCTGGAGGGGGAAGTGCGCGCGCGTGCCGAGACCGACCCGCGCGCGAGGGACCTGCTGCAGGCGCTCCCGGCGGCGCAGGAGCTGCTGCCCGTCCGCGAGGACCACAACACGCTCTGCGACCAGCGCCTCGGGGCGGCCTCGCGCTACCGCTGGTTGAGCATCGGCCGGCTGCTGGTGCAGCGGGGGCTCGCGGAAGACGCCGGGGATGTCTTCTCCTTCACGCTCGATGAGCTGCGTGAGGCGCTGGAGGGCGGCGACGCTCCCGGCAGCGACACGCTCGCGGAGCGGCGGCGGGAGCAGGCGGCCTACCGGGCCGTGCAGCCGCCGCCGGTCCTCGGCCAACCTCTCGCCGCCGAAGACCGCGAAGCGGGAGTGCTGCGGGGGACCGGCGCGTCGCCGGGCCGGTACCGGGGCGTCGCACGGGTCATCCGCTCGCTGGCGGAGGCGGGGCGGCTCGGCGACGGCGAGGTGCTGGTCTGCGGCGTTACCGCGCCGACCTGGACGCCGTACTTCGCCGTCGCGGGGGCGGTGGTGACGGACGCGGGCGGGGCGCTCTCGCACACGGCCGTGGTCGCGCGCGAGTACGGCATCCCGGCGGTGGTGGGCACGCGCACGGGCACGCGCGAGATCGCGGACGGGGCGCTGATCGAGGTCGACGGCGCGGAGGGTGTTGTCCGGCTCCTGGGAAGAGCGGGCGTCGACGACTCGAACTAGGGCGCGGTGATGCGCACCTGGAACTCCGCCCCACAAGCCTCGCACCGGTCGACCCCGGGGGGATCAAGCGGCGACCCGCACAGCGGGCAGAATCGGGCCAGGGTGGGCGCGCTTGTCGAGGCCGTCACGGTGGCCGCGCCGCCTTCGAGCCGGCGCAGGACGGGCACGGCAATGGTCACCGCGAAGAGCAGGACCATGACCGCCGCGAAGAAGCGCCCGAATCCATCGCTCTCGACTTCACCCCAGATGGCGATGAGCCACAGGAGGACGCCCAGACCGTTCAGTCCATAGGCCGCGAGCGACCCATAGTCCGCCAGCGACGCCCAGCGCTGCCGGTACGGTGTTCCGGAAACGGCGACGAGGCTGGCATGGGTGGCGGCCGCCGCTACCAGGATCTCGGTGAAGTAGGCCTTCCACCAGAAGTCGTACTCGAAGTCCGGTTCCCACCAGATCGCGTAGACCACGACCGCGAAGCCGAGCAGCCCGAGGGCGATCCCCAGCGGGGGAACGGCGCCGAGGTGGCCTCGCTCCCAGGCGAGCCCGCACGCAAGGGCGACGGCGGCCGCCGCGAAGGACGCGAACGAGGTGAGCAGCAGGTTCGCGTCGGTGTCACCGAAGTCATCTCCCACGAGGGCCACGATTCCCATCAACGCGCTCATCGCCAGGGAAGCGAGCAGGACCCACAGCGCCCCGCGCCGCAGGTTGCGGCGCTGGCCCAGGGAGAGTCCGAGGGTCGGGCTGCGGCCGAGAAGCGCCAGCGGGTCGGTTCCGCGCGACACGCCTGGACTCTAGCAGGGCAAGTCCCGAATTACGCTAACCCCTGGCCGGGCGACGGGGTCTCCTGCGAACACGGGGTGGGTGCGGCAGGCGCTAGTGGGTGCCCTGGGCTGCCATCACGGTGGGCATGCCCTGCATGCCCCGGAGCGTGTTGATCTCGCCGCGGTGGCCGTTGAAGTGGCCCATCATGTGGAGCGAGATGGCCTCGCCGACGGTCTCGGTGCCGGTGCGCGCGGGGATCTCGCGTTCGAGGTCCTCTTCCGTGGCGCCGGCGAGGAACTCGGTGGTGCGCGCGAAGACGGCGTCCTGGTAGCGGCCGAGGGCGTCGATGCCGGCGACGCGGACCTGCTGGGCGTCCTCGTCGGACATGCCGGCGCCGAAGCCGTCGAAGGGCAGGCCGGTCCGGTCGGCCCACTCCTCGCTCCAGACCTGCGGCTCACCCGTGACGCGGCTCATGATGAGGTCCTCGATGCGGGAGGTGTGCCAGAGGCACCAGGCGATGGAGTGGCTGCCGTGTTCGGGCACGAAGTGGAGCTGCTCGTCGCTGCCGTTGCGGGCGTCGATGAGGGCGGCGTGCGTGAACTCGAGGCTGCGCTGGATGAATTCGGCGGTGCTCATGGCTTCCCCCTGTGTTCAGGGCGCGATCCTACGCGCACGGGAAGCCGCGGGAACACGGGGCGCGGGGGCGGGCTCGGTCAGGTGCCGGGCAGGAGGAAGCGCAGCGACCCCCAGGTGGCTCGCTCCCTGACGATGCGCGAGCGCTGCACGAGGTGGTCGACGTGGTGGTTCTCATCGCAACCCCGGACGGATTCCTCCATCTGGATGGTGACGTGCGAGATGCCGAACTCTTCGTGGGCGATGTTCTTCATGGAGGTGAGGAGCGAGTCCTTGTCGCCATCGAAGTCCGGGTCGATGAGGACGTGAGCGGTGAAGGCGTCGCTCTGCGAGGTGATGGTCCAGACATGGACGTCGTGGACGATGGTGACGCCGTCGAGATCCTCGAGATCGCTGCAGAGCTTGTAGACATCGATGTGCTCCGGCGTTCCTTCGAGGAGGACGTGGAGGACGCTCGTCATGAGGCCCCACGAGCTGACGAGGATGAGGAGCCCGATGACGATGCTGATGATCGGGTCCGCAACGTGCCAGCCGAGGGTGATGATGAGGATCGAGGAGACGACGACGCCGACCGAGCCGAGGAGGTCGGCCAGCACGTGCTGGAAGGCGCCTTCGGCGTTGAGGCTGTGCTCGGAGGAGCGGTGGAGGATGAAGGCGGCGGCGATGTTCACGGCGAGGCCGCCGAGGCCGACATACAGCACGGGCCAGCCGTCGACGTGCGACCCTTCCTGGAGGAAGCGGTGGTAGGCCTCGAAGCAGATCCAGGCGACGATGAGCCAGAGGGCGACCGCGTTTAGCAGGGCGGCGAGAATCTCGGTGCGGTAGAAGCCGAAGGTGCGCTCGGCGGAGGCGGCGCGCTCGGCGATCCACATGGCGAGCAGGGCGAGCCCGATGGCGGCCGCGTCGGTGGCCATGTGGCCGGCATCGGCCAGCAGGGCGAGGCTTCCGGAGAGGATGCCCCCCACGATCTCGGCGACCATGTAGCCGGCGATCAGAACGAGGGCGAAGGTAAGGCTGCGGCGGCTCAGGCCCCGCAGGTCGTGCGAGTGGTCGTGCGCGTGGCCGTGGTGGTCTTCGTGGTCGTGGTGGTCGTGGCCCTCGTGTCCATGCTCGTCGTGCCCGTCATCGTCGTGCCCGTCATCGTCGTGGTCGTGAGCATCGTGGTCGTGCTCGGCATGGGCCTCATGATCATGGCGGTCGTGCTCGTCGTGATCGTGGGCGTCACGCCCTCCGGCGGCCGAACCTGACGCAGAAGACATGCGCGCTTACCTCACAGGCAACGTGTTCCGGGACATAGGGAATAGTAGCGAGTCTGCGGCATCACTAGCGCCGGCGGGAGGCGCCCCCCCGAGGGGAAGCGCCTCCCCACCGGCACGCGGTTGGAGCTGCCGCCCACCCCGGGGGTGGCGGCGAAAGAGCTATGCGGCGTGGTGCTCGTGCTCGTCGCACTCGTGCGGGTCGTGCACGTGGCCGGGGCCGCCATGATGCTCATGCTCGTCGCACTCGTGCTCCTGGTGCACGTGGACAACGTCCCCGCCACCCTCGTGGTTATGGTGCTCGTGATCGTCACACTCGTGGGGATCGTGGACGTGACCAGGCTCGCCGTGGTGCTCGTGCTCGTCGCATTCGTGAATGTCGTGTGCCATGCAAAACTCCTATCGCGTATTAGCTGGATTTCGTTATACACGAGCGGATGAGAAGCACTTGATAGGGAGTCTCGCTCCGATCGGGCTTGCGTCGCGGGAGACTCGCACGGCTCCACGATCCGGGCGATGAGGATGGCGCGCCCGCGCGCACCGCGGGTGCGGGCATGACCCCGGACCGTGGCTCGGGGCGCGGTGGTGTATACTTCGGCGCCGCGGACCGCGGGCTCTCCCGCAGATTCGCTCCGACCGGAGCCAGCAGGGAGACGTTGCGGCGCGCAGGCCGTAGACTCCACCACCACGAGTCGAAAAGCACGGTTGAGGAGACGGACCAGATGGCAATAAGCGCCGAACGGGAAGGCGGAACTGTCGTGGCGAAGGCCGACGGGCGCATCGATGGCTCCAACGCCAGCGAGTTCCAGGCGGACCTGCAAGCGGTGATCGAGGACGGCGACCAGGCGCTTATCCTGAATTTCGAAAGCGTCTCCTACATCAGCAGCGCCGGCCTGCGGGTCTTGCTGCTGACGGCCAAGACCCTGGAAGGCAACGGGGCGAAGCTGGCGCTGTGCTCGCTCTCGGAGCCGATCCGCGAGGTCTTCCGGATCAGCGGGTTCGATAACATCATCCCTATTCACGACTCCCAGGCCGAGGCAACCGCGGCCATCAGCGGATAGCCCGCGCCGGCGCCGGGACGTGAAGGCTCGCCGAGGCGCGCGCTGCCGATGACCTACAAGATTCTCGTAGTCGACGACGAACCCGATCTCGAGCCGCTGGTTCTGCAGCGGATGCGCCGGCACATCCGTCGCGGGCGCTACGAGTTCGTCTTCGCGCACAACGGCATCGAGGCCCTTGAAGAGCTCGAGGCCGATCCCGGGATCGACATGGTCGTCTCGGACATCAACATGCCCCGCATGGACGGACTGACGCTGCTGGAGCAGATCCCGAACGTGAGTCCGGACATCCGCGCGATCATCGTTTCCGCCTACGGCGACATGGAGAACATCCGCACGGCCATGAACCGTGGCGCGTTCGACTTCGTGACGAAGCCCGTGGACTTCGACGACCTGCAGTTCACGATCGATCGTACGCTGGAGCACATCGAGCAGTGGCGCGAGGCGCTCAGCACGCGCGACAAGCTTGTCGCGCTGCAGAATGAGCTGGATGTCGCCAGCAAGATGCAGCAGTCGATCCTGCCGACGGCGTTCCCCAGCGGCCCTTCCTACAAGATCTTCGGCACGATGCACCCGGCGAAGGACGTCGGCGGGGATTTCTTCGATATCGTCCGGCTGGCAGACGACAAGGTCGGGCTCGCGATTGCGGACGTTTCGGACAAGGGCGTGCCGGCGGCCCTCTTCATGATGTCGAGCCGCACGCTGCTCAAGGGTTCGGCGATCGGAACCGAAGCGCCGGGTGATGTTCTGACGGAGGTCAACAACCTCCTGAACGAGGACGAGACGACGGGCATGTTCGTAACCATGCTGTACGCGGTGTACGACCCGGCGACGGGCGTGTTCACGTATGCCAGCGGTGGTCACGACCCGCCCCTCGTGGTTCGCGCCGACGGGACTTCCGAACTGAAGCCGCTAACGGGAGGAATTGCCCTGGGGGTCCTGGGTGGCTTCGAGTACCGCCAGGACTCGTTCGAGCTGGCGCCGGGGGACACCGTCTGCCTCTATACGGACGGCGTCACCGAGGCGACGAATCAGCAGGGCGAGCTCATGGGGATCGAGGGAATCCAGGAACTGTTTGCCGCGTCGCCTCCCGCGGGCGCGGAACAGTCCTGCATGGGCATGCTGAACAGGGTGTTGGAGTACACGGGCGAAGCCCCCCAACACGATGACATCACCTGTCTGACGCTCCACCGGGATTGAGCGATGGGCGCCACGCTGTCGATGGCGATCAAGACCACCCGCGATGAGCTGGGGCGCATCGCGACAGCGATCGAGGCCCTGGGGCAGGAAGAGGGCTGGCCCGACGACCTCGTGTTCCGCGTGAACCTGGTGCTGGAGGAGCTGATCCTCAACATCATCGATTACGGGACGGATGGGGGCGACCCCGACATCTCCCTCGTGTTGGCATCCGAGGAGGACTCCATCACGATCGACCTCAGCGACGGCGGCCGGCCCTTCGACCCCCTGACCGAGGCCCCCACGCCGGACCTGACGGCGGCGGTTGGCGAGCGGCGCGTGGGGGGGCTGGGAGTCCATCTGACGAAGACGTTGATGGACGATGTGCGCTACTCGCACGAGGACGGCAGGAACCGGCTGAGCATCGTAACCCGCAAGGTGCGATGAGACGGTCGCCGCTCGCACGCATCGCCTGGCCGGCAGGCGTCTCTTTCTTTCTGGTCACATTGCTGGCGGTGGGCTGCTCGGGAGACGGCGGCGGCCCGGCAGGTACGGAGACACCAACGCCCGAGGCCACCGAGGCGGTCGACACGGGCACGCCCGGCGTCTTCGACGACCGCGTGCTCTTCGGGCAGTCGGCGGCGTTCAGCGGGCCGGCGCAGGAGCTCGGCAAGAACATGCGGCTCGGGATCGAGGCGGCCTTCCACGAAGCCAATGCGAACGGCGGCGTGCACGGCCGGATGCTGGAGCTGACGTCGCTGGACGACGCCTACGAGCCGGAGGCCGCGATCGCGAACACGCAGAGCCTGATCGAGGAGGGCGTCTTCGCCCTGATCGGGGCGGTGGGGACTCCAACCTCGCGGTCCGCTACGCCGCTGGCGGCGGCGGCCGGGGTTCCCTACATCGCTCCGTTCACGGGGGCGGGGTTCCTGCGCGATCCGGAGTGGGAGAACATCATCAACCTGCGCGCCTCCTACGCGCAGGAGACCGAGGAGATGGTGGAGCGGCTGACCATGGACCTCGGCATCGAGCGGATCGCGATCCTGTACCAGGACGACTCGTACGGGCGCAGCGGCTACGACGGCGTGCAGCAGGCGCTGGCGCGGCGGGGGTCGGAGGCGGTGGCGGTGGGGCGCTACACGCGGAACACCTCGGCGGTGAAGGCGGCCGTGCTGGACATCCAGGAAGGCAGCCCCGAGGCGGTCATCATGATCGGCGCGTACCAGCCGATGGCCGAGTTCATCAAGTGGGGGCGCATCCTGGGGATGGACGCCCTGTTCCTGAACGTCTCGTTCGTCGGCAGCACGGCGCTCGCGGGGGAGCTGGGGGCCGACGGAGTGGGCGTGCTGGTCACGCAGGTGGTGCCGTTCCCGGAGGATGCCTCGCTGGCGGTGGTGGCCGCCTACCACCGCGCCCTCGCGGCCTATGCGCCGGAGGCGACGCCCGGGTTCGTCTCGCTCGAGGGCTACCTGGCGGGCCGGCTGGCCATCGCGGGGCTGGAGCGATGCGGTCCCGATCTCGATCGGGAGTGCTTCCTCGCGGCCCTGCGCGGCTCCGGAGCGCTCGATATCGAAGGGTTCGCGCTGCGGTACGGGGCGGATGACAACCAGGGGTCGGACAAGGTATTCCTGACGGTCATCGGGCCCGGCGAGCAGTACCATGCCATTGAATCGCTCGGCGAGATCGAGATACTGCGAGAGACAGAGTGGTTGAACGACTGAAGCGCCTGCTGGACAGCCGGTTCCGTATCTCGACGCAGCTCTACCTGGCGGTCGGGGGAGCGGTGGTGCTCACGCTGGCGGCGAGTCTCGTCGGCTGGTTCTCCTTCGACCGGATGGGCACGGTGCAGAACCGCGTGAACGAGGGCAGCGTGCCCGAGCTGGCGGCATCGTCGGGCGTGCTGCAGTACAGCGGCGTGCTGGTGGCGGCGGCGCCGAACCTGACCGCGGCGGCGACGCCGGAGGAGTTCGCGCAGGTGGTGGCGAACATCGACGAGGCCTACGCGGGGTTCGAGGAGCAGCTCGCGACGCTGGAGGCGCAGCAAGCGACCGACCAGGAGCGGGTGGGGCGCATCCGCGTGCTGGCGGACACGCTCATCTCGAACATCGAGGCGCTCAGGAGCGAGACGGCGGGCGTGTTCGACTTGCGGGATCGGCTGGAAGGGCTCCAGGGAGAGCTGACCCAGGTGCGCTTCGAGCTCGATAACCTGCTCGCGCCGGCGATCGACGACCAGCTCTTCTACATCCTGACGGGGTACCCCAGCCTCGACGAGGCGGCGGCGGCGCGCTCCCGGCACTTCACGGAGGAGGAGATCGTCCGCTACCGGCGGCTGAGCGAGCTGCAGGGCGACGTGAACATCGCGACGGAGCTGCTGGCGAACGCCTTCACGCTCTCCGACGCCTCCCTGATCGAGCCGCTGCGGGAGCGGTTCGAGGCGGCGAACAACCGCATCGAGCGGAACCTGGGCACGCTTGAGGGAACGGCCTTCCACGAGGCGGCGAGCCCGACCTTCGACCGGCTCTTCGCGCTGGGACAAGGCGAGGAGAGCGTCTTCGGCCTCTTCGCACGGGAACTGCGGATCGAGGCGCGGCAGGCGGAGCTGCTCGCGAGCAACCGCGGTCTCTCGATCAGCGTCGTGGCCGAGGTGGACGGGCTGGTGACGGACGCGCAGGCGAGCGCGGAAGACGCGACCGAGGCCTCCTCCGCGGCGATCTTCACCGGGCGGACGCTGCTGCTGGTGATCAGCGCGATCAGCGTCACGGGGGCGGTGCTCATCATCTGGCTCTACCTGGGCAGGATCCTGCTGCGGCGCCTGAATCTGCTCTCGGACTGGATGCGGCGGATGGCCGGAGGAGACATCGAGACCAGCGTGGAGATGGAGGGGCGGGACGAGGTCGCCGACATGGCGGCCGCTCTGGAAGTGTTCCGGCGGCACGCCCTGGAGGTTCAGCGGCTGAACCTGGTGGAGCAGCTCGCGAACGAGCTGCAGGACAAGAACGTCGAGCTGGAGAGCACGCTGGGCGAGCTGAACAAGGCGCAGGACCAGATCGTGATGCGGGAGAAGCTGGCGGCGCTGGGCGAGCTGACGGCGGGCGTGGCCCACGAGATCAGGAACCCGCTGAACTTCGTGAACAACTTCTCCGAGGTCTCGGGCGAGCTCCTGACGGAGCTGCAGGAGGTGCTGGAGGAAGATGGCGTGGAGTTGAGCGACGACCAGAAGTCGTACATCGAGGAGATCACGGGCGACCTGACGGACAACCTGGACCGGATCCAGTCCCACGGAAAGCGGGCGAACCGCATCGTCGAGAACATGCTGCGCATGGGGCGGGGCTCCGGGGAGTGGCAGATGGCCGACATCAACGGGCTGCTGGACGAGCACGCACGGCTGGCGTACCACAGCGCGCGGGCGACCGACTCGGAGTTCCAGCTGGACCTCCAGGACGAGTACGACCCGAACACGGGCGAGATGGAGGTCATCCCGCAGGACCTGGGCCGCGTCTTCCTGAACATGGTGAGCAACGCCTGCTACGCCACGAACGAGCGGCGCGCCTCGACACCGGGGGCGGGGATGGCGGGCGGGCCCTACATGCCGACGATCTGGCTGAGCACCCGCCGCCTCGAAGAGCACATCGAGGTCCGCATCAAGGACAACGGCACGGGCATGCCGCCCGAGGTGGTCGAGAAGATCTTCAACCCGTTCTTCACAACGAAGCCGACGGACCAGGGAACGGGCCTGGGCCTGTCGCTGTCGAGCGACATCGTGCGGCGGCACGGCGGCACGATCCGGGTCGATTCCGTTCCCGGAGAGTACACGGAGATGATCATCGAGTTGCCGCTGGAGCGGCCACCCGAGACAGCGGCTACGCCCCAGGAAGTTCCCGCGTAGGGCTGGCTACCCCTCCAGGGTTCCGGCTTCAAGCTCCCTCTCAAGCTCGGGCAGCGTAACGACGGCGTCGGCGTCGCAAACCCGGGGCGATGGGCCATCTGCGACCCACCGCCCCGAAGCGTTGGCGCGTTACTGGGCGGACGACTCCTCGCCCGCATCGGTCCCGTCGGAAGCTTCCGCCTCGGCGGGCGCGGCCGCCGCGACAGCGGCGGGAGCAGCCTCGGCGGCGCCGGCGCCGTCGGTGGTGGCGACGCGCGGGAGGTTCTTGAGCGTCCCGAGGATGTCGATGCCGGTCAGGCTCTCGACGAGGTCGGGAAGCTGCGAGACCACCCTGGTCACGTCGTTGGTGAGCTTGCTGGCGCCGATGGAACCGTTGTCGCCCCCGCTGATCATCACGATGCGATCGGTCTGGGCGAGCGGCTGGGCGACAGACGACGCGACCTCGGGCAGGGACTCGAGGAGCGTGTCGATCATGGCCGCCTGGCCGTACTCCTTCCAGGCGTCGGCCTTCACGCGCATGGCCTCGGCCTCGGCCAGACCCTGGGCGCGGATGGCGTCGGCCTCGGCCTCGCCCCGGGCGCGGATGGCGTTGGCTTCGCCCGAGCCGTTGAGTGTGAGCGACTCGGCCTCCGCCTCGGCGCCGGCCACGACCTGCGCCTTCTCGCCGGCGGCGATGGTCTCGAGGCGGTAGCGCTCGGCCTCGGCGGGCCGCTTGACGTTGGCCTCGAGCTCGCGCTCGCGGCGCAGGATCTCCTGCTGCTCGATCTCGATCTGCTTGGTCCGCTCGACGACCTCGATCTGGACCTCCTGCTCGCGGATCTCCTGGCGGGTGGTCGCCTCCTGGAGGGCGTAGGCGAGCTCGGCCTCGGCCTGGCGGGCGTTCGTCTCCTGCTGGTAACGAGCCTGCTCGACCTTGAAGTCGCGCTCCGCCTCGGCGATGCGCGTGTCCGCGTCGTATTTGGCCGTTTCCTGGTCGCGGTTGGCCTGCGCCTGGACCACGCGTGCATCGCGCTCCGCCTCGGCGCGCCTGATGGAGGCGTCGCGCTGGGCCTCCGCCTCGCCGATCTCGGCGTCGCGGGTGACCTCGGCGGTGCGCTTCCGGCCGAGGGCGTCGAGGTAGCCCTGGTCGTCGCGGATATCGCGGATGGTGAAGCTGACGATCTCGAGTCCCATGTTGGCCATGTGCGGCTCGGCCACCTCGCCGACGCTCTGGGCGAAGGACTCGCGGTCCTGGTAGATGTCCTCGACGGTCATGGTGCCGAGGATGGCGCGCTGGGCGCCTTCGAGGGTCTGGAGGGCAACCTCCGCGATCTCGCGCTGGGGCTTTCCGACGAACTGCTGCGCGGCCGTGCGGATCGCCTCCTCGGAGCGCGCGACCTTGACCTGGGCGACGCCGTCGACGGTGACGGCCACGCCTTCCTTGGTATAGACCTTGGCGGTCTCGACGGCGAGGGTCATGACCTCAAGGGAGAGGGTCTGGGCCTTGAAGAATATGGGGATGACGATGACCCGGCCGCCGACGGTGATCTTCGGCGCGGAGCCGCCTCCGGACCTGATCAACGCCTCGTTCGGACCTGCCACTCGGATAATTGGCGCCATGAACTACCTCCTAAACGCCTTAAGCAATCGATTGGCGAACGCTGCCAACGACCGGCGCGCCCGCCGGCCTGCCGGCATGGGCGCGCTGGACACCTTGAGCGTCCTGCCACTGTAGACGGCAACGACGTGAACATCCGCGCCGGCGCGAACGCGTTGCCCCTCTTCCATCGTAGCGGAAAACTCACGGTCTTCGACACGAACGCGCCCGGTCGGGTTGAGATCGGAAAGCGCGGTCGCGGGAGCGCCGATAAGGCCGCCCTCGGCGCCACCCGCGGCGCCGAGGTAGGCGTCGGAGCTGCCGCCCTCCCGCACGAGCCAGTAGAGCATGAGCACTCCGCTGCCCAGGACGATGGTCATGACGATGATGAGCCAGAGGCTGATATCGACGGTGAGGTCGAGGGGATTGGAGGAACCGAAGAAGCCCCCGAAGAGCAGGAACGCGCCGATGACGAAGCTGGCCAGTCCCCCGATCCCGAACACGCCGATGCCGACCGCCTCCATCTCCAGGTAGAAGAGGAGCATCGAGACCAGGATCAGGGCGACCCCGAGCCAGTTCACGGGGAGCACGCCGAAGGACACGAAGGCGAGCCCCAGCATGATGATGCCGGCGATGCCCGGGCCGAAGAACGACGTATAGAACTCGGCGATGAGGGCGAGGGTGCCGAGGGACAGGAGCGTGAAGGAGACGTTGGGGTCGCCGATGATGGCGAGGAACCGCTCGAGCAGGCTCATCTTGACGTCCCGGACCCGCACGCCCTCCGTCTCGACGACGACCGGCCCCGCCGGCGTCGTGGCGGTGCGCCCATCGACCTGGCCGAGCAGGTCGTCGAGGTCGGTGGCGATCATGTCGACGATGCCGATATCGAGCGCCTCGGTGGCCGAGTAGGCCTTCGCCTCGGTGACGGTCGCCTCCAGCGCCTCGGCGTTGCGGTCGCGCTGCTCGGAGATAGACCTGATGAAGGCGCGGGTGTCCTCGATCACCTTGCTCTTGAGCGTCGGGGGCAGATCCTCGCCGGAGCCGCTGATGGGGGAGGCGGCGCCGATGTTGGTGGCGGGCGCCATGACGGCGAAGTTGGCGGCCACGGTGATGAACGTGCCGGCGGAGGCGGCCTGCGCTCCCGACGGGGAGACGTAGACGGCGACGGGGGAGCGCGACTCGAGGATGGTCGCGACCATGTCGCGGGTGGAGTCGAGGCGGCCGCCGGGCGTATCCAGCCTGACGACGATGAGGACGGCCTCATCGCCCCCGGCCTTGTCGATGGCGCGGGAGAGGTAGCGGGAGCTGACGGCGTCGATGGGGCCGTCGATCTCCAGGACGCCGATGTAGTCGCCCCTGGCCTGGCCGGGCGCGGCCCACTGCGAGAGCAGCAGGGAGCCGAGCCCGAGGGCCAGCATGAGCGCGCCGAACACGCGGAACGAGTGCTTCGCCATCCCGCCATCCTAGCGCCTCGCGAGGGCCGGTTGGCGCGTATCGAGGCTGGATCGGCGGGGTAAGCGATGTCACGGCCCGAGGGAGCAGCGGGCCACCTATACTGGGCCGCAGCCCAGCCATCGGAAGGGGTGCGACTTGTCGAACGCCCGCTCGTTGCGGAGTGTGGTTGCGCTGGTGGCGGTGGCGGTTCTCTCCCTCTTCCTGTTCGGCTCGGCGCAGGCCCAGGACGGAGAGGGCGAAGCCTTCTCGGGCACGCTGCGCTTCAACGGCGAACCGGTCGAGGGCGTACGCATCTCCGTCGTCGACGCCGCGGGGCAGGCGGTGGGCGAGGCGGTGAGCGGAGCGGACGGGCGCTGGCGGATCGATCTGCCGGGGCCGGGCACCTACCGCGCGACCATCGACACGGAGACGCTCCCGGAAGGTGTGACACTGCGCGACCCTGAGCGCCAGACGCTGGAGGTAACGGTCACCGCGGGGCGCTCGCGACCGCTGATCTTCGCGCTCGGCGAGCCTGCGACCGGCGGGCCCACGATCGGGGAGAAGCTCGCGCAGGCAGTGCTGAACGGGGTCAAGTTCGGGCTGATCATCGCGATGTGCGCGATCGGGCTGTCGCTCATCTTCGGGCTGACGGGGCTCATCAACTTCGCGCACGGGGAGCTGGTGACGCTCGGGGCGATCCTGGCCTGGTACTTCAACGCGGACACGTTCGGCGCGCCGCTGCTGCTCGCGGGGGTGCTGGCGGTGGTGGTCGCGGGGGCGGCGGGAGGCGGTGTCGAGTTCTCGCTGCTGCGCCCCTTGCGGGCGCGAGGGCTCGGCAGCTTCCAGTTCTTCGTGGTCACGATCGGGCTGTCGCTGCTGGCGCGGCACGTGATGCTGCTGTTCTTCGGGCCGGATCGCGAGCGTTACGTCGACTACGCGCTCCAGGCGGAGTGGACGTTCGGGCCGTTCGCGGTGACGCCGCGGGACTTCACGATCATGGCGCTCTCGGCGGTGATCCTGATCGCGGTGGCGGTGTTCCTGCAGCGGGCGCGGACGGGCAAGGCGATCCGGGCGGTCGCGGACAACCCGGAACTGGCGGAGTCGTCCGGGATCGACGTCGACCGGGTGGTCCTGGTGGTGTGGATCGCGGGAGCGGCGCTGGCGGCGGTGGGAGGCGTGTTCTTCGGGTCGGTGGAGGCGGTGGACTGGCTGATGGGGTTCCGGCTGCTGCTGCTCATGTTCGCGGCGGTGGTGCTGGGCGGGCTGGGGACGGCCTACGGGGCGATGGTGGGCGGACTCCTGATCGGGCTGGTGACGGAGGTGAGCACGGTCTGGGCGAGCCCGGAGATCAAGGCGGTGTTCGCGCTGGCCGTGCTGGTGCTGGCGCTGCTGCTGCGGCCGCAGGGGCTGCTGGGCCAGCGGGAACGGATCGGGTAGATGGAGTTCGACGTCATCTTCGGGAACGCCGCGCGGGCGGGGCTGGGGCCGCAGGCGGCGATCTTCGCGCTGGCGGCGATCGGGTTGAACCTGCACTTCGGCTACGCCGGCCTGCTCAACTTCGGGCAGGTCGGGTTCATGATGCTGGGCGCCTACGGCACGGCGATCATGGTGGCGACGTGGGGCGGGTCGCTCTGGCTGGGGATCCCGTTCGGGCTGGGGCTGTGCGTCGCGTTCGCGCTGGCGCTCGGTATCCCCACGCTGCGGCTGCGCAGCGACTACTTCGCCATCACGACGATCGCGGCGGCGGAGATCCTGCGGCTCCTGATCCGATCCTCTCCGGCGACGGACATCACGGGCGGGCCGTTCGGGCTGCAGGCGATCGCGAACAGCTTCTACGACCTCAACTTCCTGCCCGACGGGCGGTTCGGCTGGGGCACGTTCACCTACTCCTCGAACCAGCTCTGGGTGATGCTCGTGGCGTGGGTGCTGGTGGTGCTCTGCTCGGCGCTGGTGCTGGGCCTGATCCGCAGCCCCTGGGGACGGGTCGTGCGGGCCATCCGCGAGGACGAGGACGCCGTGCTCAGCCTCGGCAAGAACACGGTCGCCTACAAGCTCCAGGCGCTGGCGATCGGGGGCGTGATCGGGGGGCTGGCGGGGGTGATCGACGCGCTCCAGCAGTCGGGCGTGGGATCGGAGAACTTCGAGCCGCAGGTGACGTTCTTCGCGTGGGCGGCGCTCATCCTGGGCGGCCTCGCGACGACGGTGGGGCCGGTGGTGGGGGCGATGCTGTTCTGGTTCCTGCGGGAGGGGGTCGAGTCGTTCATCCGGGAGTTCTCGGGACAGGGCTGGTTACCCGAGATCCTCGCCGACTTCCTCGACGGGGCTGAGGGGGCGATCAGCATCGCGCTCATGGGCATCGGGCTGGTGGGGCTGATGGCGCTGCGGCCGCAGGGAATCTTCGGGAGACGCAGGGACCTGCACCTGGGGACATGACCGACGTGACGGTGGTACGGCCAGAGCTGACGCAGGCGGCGCTCGAAGCGGCCCCACCGGGGCGGCTGAAGGACGACCCGATCCTGATCACGTTCGGGATGCTGAAGACGTTCGGCGGCATCCGCGCGGTCGACATCGACCACCTGGAGATCGAGCGCGGCACGATCACGGCGATCATCGGGCCGAACGGGGCGGGCAAGACGACGCTCTTCAACCTGCTGACGGGGTTCGACCGGCCCGATCGGGGCTCGTGGCGGCTGGACGGGCGGCTGCTGGGCGGCCTGCCGCCGCACCGCATCGCGCGGCTGGGGATGGTGCGCACGTTCCAGCTGACGAAGTCGCTCTCGCGGCTGACGGTGCTCGAGAACATGGCGGTAGCGGCGCAGACGCAGCGCGGCGAGCGGCTCGAGCGGGCGCTCCTGCGCTGGCTCTGGCAACCGGAGGAGGCGCGGGTGGCGGAGCGGGCGCAGGCGCTGCTGGAGCGCTTCGGGCTGGCGCACATGGCGGACGAGCAGGCGGGGACGCTCTCGGGCGGGCAGCGCAAGCTGCTGGAGATGGCGCGGGCGCTGATGGCCGACCCCACGCTGGTGATGCTCGACGAGCCGACGGCGGGCGTGAACCCGGCGCTGACGGAGTCGCTGCTGGAGCACATCCGGGAGCTGAACGCCGAGGGCGTCACGATCGTGTTCGTCGAGCACAACATGGACGTGGTGATGGACATCAGCGACTGGGTGGTGGTGATGGCGCAGGGCCGGATCCTGACGGAGGGGCCGCCGCAGGAGGTGGTCGCCAACGAAGAGGTGATCGACGCCTACCTCGGGCGGGCGCGCGAGGGAGCGGAGGGGGAGGAGGCGGAGGATGCCTGAGGCGAGGCCGCTGCTGGAGGCGCGATCGCTGGTGGCCGGGTACCTGCCGGGCGTGCCCATCCTGAACAACTGCAGCCTGAGCCTGTTCGAGGGCGAGATCGCTGGGATCGTGGGGCCAAACGGGGCGGGGAAGTCGACGCTGCTGAAGGCGGCCTTCGGGCTGGTGGAGGTGTGGGAAGGGGACGTGCTCCTGCGGGGCCGTTCGACGCTGGGGAAGAAGCCGCACTCGCTCGTGACCGAGGGCATCGGGTACGTCCCACAGACGGACAACGTGTTCCCGCGGCTGAGCGTGCGCGAGAACCTCGAGATGGGCCTGTTCCTGGAGCCGCGGGCGTGGGAAGAGCGGTTCGAGGCGGTGGCGGCGCTGTTCCCGTTGCTGGGGGAGCGGTCGGGTCAGCGGGCGGGGGCGCTCTCGGGGGGCGAGCGGCAGATGCTGGCGATGGGCCGCGCCCTGATGATGAACCCCTCGGTGCTGCTGCTGGACGAGCCCTCGGCGGGGCTCTCGCCGAGGTACCAGGAGCAGGTCTTCGAGCAGGTGCTGGAAGTGAACCGCGCAGGCGTCTCGGTGCTGATGGTGGAGCAGAACGCGCGCCGCTGCCTGCAGGTCGCGCACCGCGGCTACGTGCTCGACCAGGGCCGCAACGCCTACACCGGTCCGGGGGAGGAGCTCCTGAACGACGAGCGAGTCGTCGAGCTCTACCTGGGCACGCTCAGCGCCGGCGGGCGCGACTGAACGACCGAGGGGCGTCGCTTCGGACGCCCCTCGATGTTCGCGGAATCGGTCTACCGCGCGAGGTCGATTCGCACGGAAGCCTGCTCCACCAGCTCGCCGCCCTCGAAGCGGCTCACGGTGTAGGTGGCGATGGTCGGGTCTCCACCGGCATCGAGCGCCAGCGGGCCAACCTTGCCGACGTAGGCGACATCCTCGCCGTTCTCGATACGAGAGGCGCAGTCGGCGTACGTCGTGCACTCGGTGCCGCCGCTCGTGACCTCGCTGACGGCAACGATGATGTCGTCGCCGTCGGTGCTGCCCGCGGCCTTGGCCGCGAGCGCGAGGATGACGGTGCAATCGTAGGACTGGGCGCCGAAGGCGAAGTTGCCCTCGGAGACGCTCTCCAGCCGCGCGATGAACTCGTCGTAGACGGCGCCCGCGGGCGCCGTCGCGACGAAGAGCGTCATGCCTTCGAGGACGTCGGGGTTGTCCGCGTCGATGTCCTGCCAGAGGTCGGGGCGGTAGATGCCGTCCGACCCGTAGAAGATGGAGGGGTCGTAGCCGGCCTCGAGGAGGCCGCGGATGAGGTTGAGGCCCTCGTCGAAGACGATGAGCACGATCGCATCGGGGGCATACCCGCGCACGTTCGCGATCTCGGAGTCGAAGGTGACGGCCTGCGGGTCGTAGCTGATGGTCTCCGATTCGGCGCCGAGCTCGGCGAGGCGGCCCTCGAGCAGGGCGGCGAGCGCGTTCCCGTAGTCATCGGCGCGGGCGACGATGGAGATGCGGGTCCCGCCACGCTCGACAACGGTGTCGGCCATGACGGGGGCGATGGCGGCATCGGATGGAGCGGTGCGGAAGTAGTAGCCCGCGTTCGCCTGTCCGGTGAAGTTGGGCGAGGTGTTGGAAGGCGAGCACTGGGGAATGCGCTCGTCGTAGAACTTCTGGATGATCGACTGGGAGATGCCCGAGGCGGCCGCGCCGATGATGACGTGGTTCCCCTCGCCGAGCAGGCGGTTGGCCGACTCGCCGGCGACATCGGGGTCCGTGCCGCTGTCGGCGTAGGTGACCTGGATGTTGCCGCCCGCCGCGAGGATGTCCTCCTCGGCCAGGCGCACGGAGCTGATCATGGGAGTGCCGTAGGAGCCGAGCGCGCCGGTCTCGGGCAGGATGACGCCGATCTTGAGCACGGGCTCCGCCGGCGCGGGCTGGACGCTGACGCTCGCGCCCGTGGCCTGCGAGCGCACGGTAACGAGGGTGCCGTCCTCGAATCTCGCGACGGCGTAGGTGCCGACGGTGGGGTTACGTGAGCCCGTGGCGGGATCGTCTCCCCCGCGGGCGAGCTCCAGGGGACCGCTCACGCCCGTGTAGTCGATGTCCTCGCCGGCGGCGATCATGGCCGCGCACTCGGCGTAGGAGGAGCACTCCGCGCCGCCCTCGGTGAGGCCGTCGATCGCGGCCATGATGGCGTCGCCGTCGGTCCCGCCGGCGACCTGGGCAGCCAGCGCCAGCAGCACGACGCAGTCGTAGGCCTGGCCGCCATAGATGAGGTTGCCCTCGGTGATGCCGGTAAGGCGATCGTTGAAGTCCTTGCCGCCGGAAGCGGCGATGGCCTTCATGCCGTTGAGCACGCTCGAATCGCCGGGGTCGATCGCTTCCCAGAGGGAGGGCAGGAAGAGCCCGTCGGAGCCGTACTGGATGTCCGCGCCGAAGCCCGCTTCGATGAGGCCGCGAATGATGCTCGTGCCATCGAAGAAGAAGCCGATGTTGACGATGGCGTCGGGGCCGTAGCTGCTGACGGCGGAGACCTCGGAATCGAAGGTCGTGGCGGCCGGGTCGTACAGGATCGTGCGGGACTCGGCGCCGAGCTCGGCGAGGGCGCCGGCCACGAGCGCGGCAAGCGCGTTCCCGTAGTCGTCCGCGCGGGCGACGATGGCGACGCGTGTGCCGCCGTCGCTGACGACCTCGTCGGCGATGATCGGAGCGACCGCCTCGTCGGGCGGCACGGTGCGGAAGAAGTAGCCGGCGTTCTCCTGGTCGTTGAACGACGGGGACGTGGCGGAGGGCGAGCACTGCGGGATCTTCTGGTCGTAGAGGGTCTGGATGAAGGCCTGGGTGATGCCCGAGGCGGCGGCCCCGACGATGACCTCGTTGCCTTCGCCGAGGAGGCGGTTCACGGCCTCCGTGGCCGTATCGGGATTGGTGCCCGAATCGGCCATGGTGAGGGTGATATTCCCACCGGCGGCGTTGATATCGGCCACGGCGAGCTTGACGGCCTCGACCATGGGAATGCCGAGGGGGCCGAGCGCGCCGGTCTCGGGAAGCACGGCGCCCAGCTTCAGGGGAACCGCCTCGAAGTCCATCGCAGGCGCTTCGGTCGCTGCGGCCTGCGTGGCGGCCGCAGCCGCGGCCTCGGGCGTGGACGGGGTGGGTTCGGCCTCATCGTCGTCCCCACAGGCGGCGACCAGGAACGCGGCCAGCAGGGCGAACAGGGGAACCAGTGCGAAGTGACGGAGCCTAAGAGATGAATACACGAGACCCTCCTCTCTCGTACCCCAGATGATAGCCCGACGGGGCGAACCGCGATCGGGTCAGCTCACACGACAGGCGGGGTAAGCAGATGCTCCCGCGCCGCCCCGAAGGCGGCCTCCGGGACGCCGGAGGCCCGCAGGTACGCCTCGGCGCCGCCGTGCTCGTCGCGGAGGTGCCCCAGGAAGCGGCGCATCGCGTCCGCCGATGTCTCGAGGAGCCTCGCCCAGCTCTCACGGGTCATGCGGACGGCCTCCATCTGGCGCTGGAAACGGTCCACGTGGGGCTGGAGCAGATCGCCGGTAAGGGCGTAGTCGAGGGCGATGGTCTCGCCGTCGACGCCGAGGGAGGAGAGGAGGAGGGCGGCGCCGACGCCGGTGCGGTCGCGGCCGCCGGAACAGTGGAAGACGAGGGGTGCGTTCTCGCCGTCGGCCATCGCCTCGAAGAGGTCGCGGAAGGCGGCGGCGTTGCGGTCGGTCATGTGCACGTAGGACTCGCACCAGTCGACAGTGTTCGCGACGTAGGCCCTGACCCGCTCGCGGCGCTCCTCGGGGGTCGTGACGGTCTCGCCGCCGATGGGCGCGTTCCGCCAGGCGATGCCGTAGTCCGCGAAGGGCGAGACGCCGTCGGCCTCGAGCTCCTGCGCGTTGCGCAGGTCGACGACGGTGCGGACGCCGAGATCGTCGCGGAGGGTAGTCAGGCCGGCAGGCGTGATGGTGTGCATCATCCCTGAGCGGTAGACGCCGCCGGAACGGACGGCGCGACCGTCGCCGGTGCGGTAGCCGCCGAGGTCGCGCAGGTTGACGGCGCCCTCGACGGTAGCATCGAGAACGCGGGGATTGACGGTCTGGGTGTTCGTCACCGACGGCTCCTTCGCAGGCGTGAAGGGTGACAGGGGACGGCTAACGGTCTACGAACGGAGCCGCTCGCGGAGCGCGGGGAGCACCTCGGTGGCGAAGCGCGTGACCGTCGCCACCGTCTCGTCCGGCGGGAGGCCGCCCTGATCCATCTGGACCAGGAACAGCTCGACGCCGCCGGTCGCGCGGATGCGGCGCTCGATATCGTCGAGCACGTCCCCGACGCTGCCGCAGACCGCCTGCGCCTCGGGGGTGGCGAGCGCCTCGAAGTGCGGAGGCAGTGGGCCATCGGCCCCGGCGACGTCGCGCAGGACCCAGGAGAGGTAGCCCGTCTGGAACGGCCGCCAGGAGTCGACCGCCTCGGCGGTCGAGCCGGCGCCGACGTGGCAGTGGACGTGGAGGGCGACGCGGCCTGCTTCGGGGTCGCGGCCCGCCTCCCGCCAGCCCTCGCGGTAGCGCCGGACGAGGGCGGGGGGCGCATCGACGCCGACGGACACGGTCGGGATGACGATGGGGCAGCCGAGGGCGACGGCGCGGTCGACGGACTCGGGCGAGCTGGCGGAGAGCCAGATGGGCGGGTGGGGCTGCTGGACGGGTCGGGGGTGGACGGTGACGCCATCGAGCGGCGGGCGGAAGTCGCCGGACCAGGTGACGCGCTCCTCCGTCCAGAGGCGGCGCAGGAGCTCGACGGACTCGGCGAGCATCTCGGCGGAGCGCTCCTGGTCCTGGCCGAACAGGGCGTAGTGGGCGCGGTAGACGCCGCGTCCGCCGACCAGCTCGGCGCGCCCGCCGGAGAGCACGTCGACGGTGGCATAGTCCTCGGCGAGGCGGACGGCGTCGTGGTGGGGGAGGAGGGAGACGGCGGTCGAGAGGCGCAGCTTCTCCGTGCGCTCGGCGACGGCGGCGAGGATGGGTGTGGGCGAGGAGAGGATGTACTCGCTGAAGTGGTGCTCGCCGAGGTGGAACGACCAGAAGCCGAGCTCCTCGGCGAGCGCCCCGAGGTCGACAAGCTGGCGGAAGCGCTCGTGCGGGCTGAGACGCTCGCCCGTTTGGGGGTGGGGGAGGTTGTCACCGAGGGAAACGAGGCCAACATCCACGGGATTCCTCCAACCGGCGCGCCCGCTTCAGGAGGCGCGCACGTTCCGGGTCAGGAGCGGCGGCGCTTCCCCATGACCGCCACCGCAGCCGCCCCGACAAGAATAAGCAGGACGAGCAGCGCCGGAAACGAGCGCTCGGCGGGGGCGAGCCCGCTGCCGGTGTCGGGCGCGGTGGAGCCGTGGGAGGCTTCATCAACGGCGGTCTCGTTCGGGGTTTCGAGGAAGGCGCTGCGGCCTTCGCCGCCGGGAGCGTAGCGCGGATCGTCGGCGGAAACGGTCCCCATGTCCTGCAGGTACTCGCGCAGGGCCTGCTCGTAGCTGGCGAGGATCCGCAGCTTGTCCGGGTTCGCCCCGAGCACCTCGTACCCGTCGCCGCCGTTGGCTACGAAGCTGCTGGTGATGACGGTGACGGCGGGCGCTCCCTCCACGATCTCGCCTTCCGCGACGATCGGCGCGCCTCCCGCCAGGGTGAGGCTCACCACGCGACCCCCGGCGGCACGGGAGGCGTCGTAGACGACCGCGATCCCGGCGACCTGGAGGAAGGCGCCGCTGGTGGCGGGGTAGCGCGCGCCGGAGACCTCGAAGACGGCCTTGAGGTCGGAGGGCGAGACGTTCCGGATGGCGGACACGGCGTCGGGGAAGGGAAGCACATCGAGCGTGTTGACGAGGAAGATGTCGCCTGGAACGCTCCCGCTGGTGGGCAGCGTATCGCCGGCGTTCTGGCGGATGCCGCCGCTGTTCGCAACGGCGATGACGGGGTTCCCCGGACCGCGCTCCGGCAGGCCGAGCGCAACGGCGGCGCGGTCGTAGGCGTGGAGGAAGGCGTCGGCGACGAGGTTGCCGGCATTGCTCTCGCCGGCTCGCAGGCCCGCCCGCGAGACATCGAGCAGCACCTCCGTGGTCGCGATGGTCGTGCTCGCGAAACCGGCGAGGCAGGCTCGCACGGGCTCCTCGACCGAAGCGACGAGCGCCGGGTCGGGGGCGATGGCGGCTGCGAACCCCACGGCCGCGGCGGCCTCGCTCTCGGGGACGACCGGTCGCGGATAGCTGGTGGCGGTCACGATACGTTCGACCTCGCCGGCGGCGTTGAAGACGGCGTCGAGGCGGCCGGCGTACCGGTAGTTGCCGGCCGTGGTCACGATGTAGACGGTGCGGTCATCGGCACCGGCGGTCTCCAGCGGGTACTCGCCCGCGACGGGAGCGCCCTCGCCCGGCAGGAGTTGCAGGGAGGCGTCGACGGCGGCGCTCTGGAGAAGGTCGTTGCCGCCGCCGGAGACGGCGATGTCCACCCCCCGGAGGAGGGCGATGACGGCCACGTCGTTGGCAAGGTCCTGGAGGTGGCTGACAAAGATGATCTTGTTGACGCCCAGCGCGAGCAGGCGGTCGATCTCGGCCTGAACGGCGGCTGCCGTCGCGGGCAGATCGGGGGTGACGGTCACGTTGCGGGGAGTGGATATCCGGGTCAGGCTCGGGGTCGTCGCTCCGACCAGGCCGAAGCGCGCGCCCGTGGCCGGATCGTCGGCGATCATGGAGCGCCCGAGCACGCGACCGGCGGCGGCGGGCGCCTCGATAAGCCCGTCCTCATCGAGGAGGTCGGCGAAGCCAGCCTCACCGGAGAAGTCGAGGTTGGCGCTGAGGAAGGGCTGGTCCGCGAAGCTGCGGATGAAACGCTCGAGGACATCGGGCGTCGAGTCGAACTCGTGGTTGCCGATGACGTGCGCGTCGTAGGGGATGGCGCCCTGCGCCACGGCGTCGAAGAAGGGGGCGCCCTCGCGCTGACCGCAGAGAAACGCGGCGGAGGAGAGGTAGGCATCGCCCGCGTAGACGGCCAGAACCGCGTTCCCGGCCGCCCGGGCCTGGGCGATCTCGCGCTCGATGACGGCGCCGAAGGCGGCGATGCCGGCCACGGGAACCTCTACCGTGACGCCATCGACCTCGACCGCGTTCGTGAGCGGGAGCAGGGCGGACTCGCCGTCGTTGTTGTGGAGGAGCGTGAGGGTGACCTCGCCCTCGTCCTGGGCGGCGGCGGCCCAGGGGGCGGGGCCTCGGCCCGTGGCGGCCACCAGCAGCGCGACGGCGGCGGAGAGGATAAGAGCGATCAAGGCTGCGGTTCGTGCGTACGCCAAGGGAATCTCACGGAGCGGGCAGGCGGCGAGCCGCCGACGGGCCGCGAGCCTACGCGCGGCTACGTGAGCGCGCCAGCGACGAGGCCGGCGCCTCCGCCGGCGAGCACCAGCCAGACCGTGCTCGGCGAGAAACGGACGAGCACGACCGCCGCCACGGCCAGGAGGACCGCGGCGAAGGCGTCGTCGATGACGATGCGGCCGAGGGAGATGACGACGACGGCCATCACGACGACAGCGGCGGCGCCCACGCCGTCGAGGAAGCCGGAGGCCCAGGGCGCTTCGCGGAGGCGCGGGACGAGGGGGTGGGTGATGGCGACGAACAGGAACGAGGGCAGGAAGATGCCGAGCGTCGCGATGATGGCGCCGGGGAAGCCATCGAAGACGTAGCCGACGAAGGTGGCGGTGGTGAAGACGGGTCCGGGGGTGAACTGGCCGACGGCGACGGCGTCGACGAGGGTCTGCTCGGTGAGCCAGCCGCGATTCGTGACGAAGTCGGCCTCGAGGAAGGCGACGAGGACGTAGCCGCTGCCGTAGAGCGTGCCGCCGATCTTGAGGAACACCCAGAACAGCTCCGGCAGGGCGAACCCGGCGGGGCTCGCGAGGAGCACGAGGCCGCTGGCGCGGCGCCCCGTCACGCGAAGCCAGCGGCGGGCCGCGCGCCAGGCGACGCGGGGGTCGGGCAGGGGCGCGGCCAGGGGCTTGCGGAGGGGCTCGGGCGCGAGCCGCCGCCAGGCGAGGAGGACGAGTCCGGCGCCGACGATGACGACCGCCTCGTTCAGCCCGAGCACCGCCAGAGCGACGGCGGCAGCGGCCACGACGGCGGTATCCCGGGCGCGGACGGCGGTCGTGCGCAGGCCCCAGATCGCCTGCACGACAATCGCGAGGATGACCGGCTGCACGCCGCGAAGCAGGTCGAGGCCGATAGCCGTCTCGCCGTACTCGACGTAGACCCAGGCGAAGACGAGGACGATGGCGAAGGCGGGCAGGATGAAGGCCGCGCCGCCGAGCCAGAGGCCGGCCCAGCCCGCGCGGCGGGCGCCGAGGTGCATCGCCAGCTCGGTCGAGTTGGGGCCGGGGATGAGGCTGGCGACGGCGAGGTGGTCGAGGAGGTCCTGATCGGTGAGCCACTTGCGACGCTCGACGAGGTCGCGGCGCATCATGGCAACGTGGGCGGCGGGGCCGCCGAAGGCGACGACGCCGAGGCGGAGGAAGTAGCCGACGGTCTCCCAGAGGATCGCGCGGTCGGGAG
The DNA here is from genome assembly GCA_965203115.1 of Tepidiformaceae bacterium. GTDB lineage: Bacteria > Chloroflexota > Dehalococcoidia > Tepidiformales > Tepidiformaceae > UBA2991. The sequence continues at coordinate 2,638,650 of OZ241859.1, forward strand.
AGGGGGTGGAATCGGATGCGTTCACGGCGAGCGGTCGGGGCGCACGATACCGCCCCCCGGCGGGCGCGGTGTGAACGCGCACCCGGCTAGTAGAGGCGGGCCGCCTCGGCTTCGAGGGCGCGGCGCTCGGCCTCGTCCATGGGGCTCCAGCCGACGGCCGTGGCGACGTTGTCGTGGATGCGGGAGGGGTAGCGGGCGCCGGGGATGGCGACAGAAACGCCCGGGTTCGACCAGACGTAGCGGAGGAGGTTGGCGGGCGTGAGGGGCCCGTCGTAGCCCTCCGCGATGCGGCCGCGCATGGCGCTCGTGCGCCCCGAGCCGCCGACGGGGCGCATCACGATCACGCCGACATCGTGCTCGGCGGCGAGCTCGATCAGCGGAGCCGTCGCCGGGTAGAAGGCGGAGTACTCGATCATGACCGTGTCGAACTCGCCGCAGGTGATGGCCTTGCGGGCGATCCCGGCGGCGTGCGAGGAGATGCCGATGTGGTCGATGAGGCCGCGGTAGCGGGCGGCCTGGAGGCCGGCGAGGGCGCCGTCTTCGTGCATGACGGCGTCCCAGGCCTCGGGCGTCGAGACATCGTGGAGCTGGTAGAGGGCGATGCGTTCCCGCCCGAGCGCGCGGAGCGAGCGGTCGATGTCGTACTGGGCGCCGTTGGCGGTGCGGCTGAAGGTCTTGCTGGCGAGGCAGAGGTCGTCGGGCGGCGCCGCCTCGCGGAGGGCGCGGCCGATGAGCATCTCGCTGCCGGCGTACTCGCGGGCGGTGTCGATGAAGGTGATGCCCGCCTCGATGGCCGCGCGGAGGGTGTCGCCGCCTTCGGGCGAGGTGGGGGTATCCATCGCGCCGAGGCCGAGCTCGGGGACCATGAGGCCGGACCGGCCGAGCCTGCGCCGCTTCAGCTCCCTCATGGCCGCTAGCCGAAGGTCATCCGGGGGACGGGGGCCGTGGAGGGCGCGGGGTACTTCCGGGGCGGGCGCGCGACGTTGGGCTTCTCCTCGCGGGGGATGCGGTTGAAGGCGACCCGCATCGCCTCGTAGGAGTCGTGCCAGGCGCGGAGGGCGCGTGCGATGGCGAGGGCGTTGGGCAGGTCCGCCGCATCGACGGTCCGGGGCATCCCCTCGGGGGGCTCAACCTCGGTGCCGGCGACGGCGACGCGGCGCCAGTCGCCGGTCACGGCGCGGGCGCCATCGGTGGCGTTGACGAGCGCGGTAGCGTCCTCGGTGGCCGCGAGGAAGGCGCGGCGCGCCTCCTCGTAGCTGGCGGCAAGGTCTTCGATGGCGACGTAGACGCCGTCGTCGCGCACCTCGACGGGGTAGGAGGGCGGGCCTTCCTCGTAGGTGGGGGAAGGGTGGCCGTCGTGCGGGTCGAACTCGTAGTTGTGGAGGGGGCAGATGAGCCAGCCGCCGTCGATATAGCCCTCGCCGAGGGGAGCGTTCTCGTGCGGACAGCGGTTGTCGAGGGCGCCGTAGCGGCCCTCGTGCAGCGTGAGCACGAGCACGTTTCGCCCGGCGAGAACGGTCTTGACGTCGCCTTCTTCGAGGTCATCGAGGCCGGCGACGCGGTGCCAGTCGACCTGAGCCACGGCAGGATGATAGCGCGGCAGGCGCTACGGTCAGGATTGCGAAACAGGCTGACGGGCATATCCCAATTGACTTAGACTGCCGCGGAATCGGCACCCGGGAGGGCAGCATGCGAGAGAGCTATTGGGGGCGCTACTGGAGGCGCCGACGATCACGCCGAGGCTTCCTCATGGGAAGCGCGGCGCTGGCAGCTGGTTCGGCGGCCCTGGTGGCCGTGGGGTGCGGCGATGACGACGATGACGACGAGCCGGCGGAGCCGGCGGAACCGGCTGCCGCGGAGGCAACCGCCGCGTCGGCGACCGAACCACCGCCCGAGGCGACCGAGGCAGCGGCGCCTGCCGATGGCGCCGCTCCCGGGGGGACGTTCCGCCAGAGCAAGACGCAGGTCGACGACGGCATCGACCCGGGCCTGAAGGTCATCAACAACAACGAGATCCTGGCGCGTATCTACAACCACACGCATCTCTACAAGGTCTCGACGAACGAGTTCCTGTTCGATGCGGCGACGGACATGGAGCAGCCGGACAACGTCACGATCATCTTCCCGCTGCGGTCGGGGATGACGTTCCACCACGACGGCAGCGCCGTGACGGCGGAGGACGTGGCGAGCACGTGGAGCCGCTTCCCCGCGCTGCTGGCGGACCAGGGTTCGCAGGTGAACGAGGCCAACTGGGGCTTCATGGACACGATCACGGCGGTCGACGAGTCGACGGCGCGGGTGGACCTGAACGCGCCCGCCGCCTCGGCGCCGGTGCTGATGGCCTCGACGGCCTACGGCATCGTCTCGAAGGCGCTGCTGGACCAGCAGGCGAACGGGAACGTCCAGGAGCTGGACGCGGGCGCGGGTCCGTACGTCATCGAGCAGCGCGACAGCGCGGGCGTCGCGCTGGCGCGGTATCCGGACTACTACGCGCATGAGAACCCCTCGACGCACTTCCTGGAGGGCGCTCCCTACATCGACCGGCACGAGACACGTATCATCGTGGACCGGGCGGCGGTGAAGGCGGCGTTCTTCGCGGGAGACATCGACTACATCCCGGCGATCGCGGACAGCATCGAGTTCGAGGAGTTCACCGGGGACGACCGCTTCGTGGCGAAGGAGGTGGCCTCCACGGAGGCACGCTTCCTCGCATACGACAACATCAAGTTCACGGACAGGCGGGCGCGCGAGGCGGTGTCGCTGGCGATCAACTACGACGCCATGATCGCGACGCTGTACGCGGGCGACGGCGTGTACGACGGTCCCGTGGGGCAGGCCCTTCCCGGGTTCGCGCTCGACCAGGAGACGCTGAAGTCGTACCGGGTGTTCGATCCGCAGAAGGCGCGGCAACTGTGGGAGGCATCGGGCACCGAAGTCGAACATATCCGCATCGAGTCGAGCATCGACCCGCGCGGTTCGACGATGGCGGAGTTCCTCGCGCGCCAGATGGAGGAGAACCTCGGAGTCACGGCGGAGCCCCTGATCCACGACGTCACGACGTACGTGGCGCGGGCCCGCGAGCCAATCAAGCAGTGGGAGCTCTTCGTGGTGCCGTACAACGCGAGCACGACGCCGGAGATCTACAACATGACGATGATGAACCCGGACGCCTTCGCGGGCGTGTCGTGGAGCTTCGGGGTGGACCAGCCGGACGCGAGCCTGGTGGCCAACGCCCAGAAGCTGATCGACCTGACGGCCGCGCAGGCGCAGGAGGTCGACCCGGATCTTCGCCTCCAGAAGATGGAGGAGATGCAGCTCTTCGCCCTCGATGAGCTGGTGCCGGGAATCAACCTGCCGGTGCCGGGCCACAGCTGGGTCGTGTACAACTCCCGGATCGGGAACTTCCCGGAGGACGACACCCTCCTCGGTGGGCTGCTGAACCGGACGCACGACATGTACATCAAGGGCTAGGGAGTCCAGACCGGAGGCGGGGCGAGCGTTCGCGCTCACCCCGCCCCGTGGAGTCCGCCGAACATGCAGGCCTACATTGCCCGCCGGTTGATCGCCGTCCCGTTCATGTTGTTCGGGATGTCGCTGCTGCTGTTCTGGCTGCTCTTCCTGCGGCCGGGGAACGCGGCGCTGACGGGGTTCGGCCTGGTCTCGCCGGACCAGAACAAGCAGGCGATCGCCAGCCTCGAGGAAGAGTTCGGGCTCGACCGGCCCTTCTTCGTGCAGTACGGGGACTGGGCCTGGAACGCGCTCCAGGGTGACTTCGGCATCTCCCTGAAGAACCGCCGTCCGGTGACGCCGGAGATACGGTCGCGGCTGCCGGTGACGGCGGAGCTCGGCCTGCTGACGGTGCTGCTGACGGCGCTGATTGGCATACCCGTGGGCATCATCTCGGCCATCAGACCGGGGACGTTCCTCGACGGCGCCTTACGCATCGTGACGATCTCGGGGATCTCCGTGCCCAACTTCTGGGTGGCCACGTTGGTGATCACCTTACCGGCGATCTGGTGGGCCTGGACGCCGCTCTGGGAGTACGTGCGTTTCGAGGATGACCCGCTCAACAACCTGAAGATCGTGATCTGGCCGGCCATCACGCTGGCGATCGCGACAGCCGCCTACGTGGCGCGCATCGTGCGCTCCTCGATGCTGGAGACGCTCTACTCGGACTACGTGCGGACGGCGCGGGCGAAGGGTCTGCGTGAGCGGGCGGTCGTGCTGCGGCACGTGTTCCGCAGCTCGATGATCGCGGTGATCACGGTGATCGGCATCCAGCTGGGAGCGGTCCTCGGCGGCTCGGTGATCGCGGAGCAGATCTTCGGGATACCGGGGCTCGGGCTGCTCGTGTTCGAGTCGGTCGTCTCGATCGACTACACCGTGGCGCTGGCGGCGATCATGGTGTTCGCCTTCATGTTCACCATCATCAATCTCGCGGTGGACGTCATCTACACGTTCGTCGACCCGAGGATCCGGTACTGATGACGGAGACGACGGAAGCGGCCGCGGCCCTGAGCCAGGAGGCGTTGCGCCCGCAGGCGCGGCGCGGCACGGGCGTGCTCCGATTCCTGCAGCAGCAGCGGCTGGGCACGATCGGCGCGGTTCTCATCATCCTGATGGTTATCGGCGCCGTGGCGGCGCCGGTGCTCCGCACGAGCGACCCGGAGGGTTTCGGCGTCGCTCCGATCCTGGAAGGGCCGAGCGGGAGCCACTTCTTCGGGACGAACCGCGAGGGGCGGGACGTCTGGTCGCGGGTGCTGTACGGGGGCCGCGTCTCGTTGAAGATCGGGCTGGCGACGGTGATCGTGGCGGCGCTGGGGGGCACGGCGCTGGCGCTCATCGCGGGCTACCTCGGCGGTATCGTCGACTTCGCCTTCGGGCGCGTGGCGGACGTGCTGATCGCATTCCCATCGATCCTGTTCGCGCTCACGCTGCACGCCTCGTTACGCGACGAATTACCGAATCTCGGGCAGGTGCTGGCGGCGGAGGAGTTCCTGCTGGTGGTCGCGATCTGCATCGTGTTCACGCCGGTGATCTTCCGCATCATGCGGGGGAACGTACTGGAGCAGCGCGCGGCGATTTATGTCGAATCGGCGCGAGTGATCGGGGCGAGCGAGACACGGATCATGTGGCGCCACATCTTCCCGAATCTCGTGGGGCTGCTCCTCATCGTCATGAGCACGACGCTCCCGGCGGCGATCCTGACCGAGTCGGCGCTGAGCTTCCTGGGGGTGGGCGTGGAGCAGGGGACGCCGTCGTGGGGGGCCGACCTCTCGGGCAGCAACCGGACCTACTTCGTGCGGGCGCCCTGGATCGCCATCTTCCCCGGCCTCGCGCTGAGCGTCACGGTGCTCGCCTTCAACCTCTTCGGGGACGCCCTGCGCGACACGCTCGACCCGCGCCTGCGGGGCCAGCGCTAGGGACGCAGCCGTATACTCGCGGGCCGTGGCCAAACCGCTGGACGACATCACGATCCTTGACCTGACCTGGGTGCTCTCGGGGCCGTACGCCGCGATGGTGCTGTCGGACCTGGGGGCGGACGTGATCAAGGTGGAGCGTCCGCCCTGGGGGGACGTGGCCCGCACGAGCGGCCCCTACCAGAACGGCTGGAGCGGCTACTTCTTCAGCATCAACCGGGGGAAGCGGTCGATCGCGATCGACCTGACGCGCGAGGAGGGCCGCGACCTGCTGCTCGACCTCGCGGAGAAGGTCGATGTGGTCATGGAGAACTTCACGCCGGGCACGATGGACCGGCTCGGGATCGGCTACGAGACGCTGCGGGAGCGGAACCCGGGGCTCATCTTCGCGAGCACGTCCGGGTTCGGGCAAACGGGTCCGTACCGCGACCACCCGGCGGTCGACATCATCGTGCAGGGGATGGGCGGCGTGATGTCGATCACGGGCGAGCCGGACGGCGACCCCGTGCGGCCGGGGGTCTCGTACGGCGACATCGTGGGGGGGCTCTACACGGCCATCGGCATCCTGACGGCGCTGCACGAGCGGGGGAAGAGCGGCGAGGGGCAGGCCATCGACATCAGCATGCTCGACGCGCAGGTGAGCGTGCTGGAGAACGCGATCATGCGGTACTTCGTGACGGGCGAGGCGCCGAAGCCGCTGGGCACGCGCCATCCGAGCGCGACGCCGTTCCAGGCGTTCCCCGCGGCGGACGGCTGGATCGTCGTGGCGCTGGCCTTCCGCGACGAGCAGTGGCCGATCCTTTGCGCGCTGCTCGGCGTGACCGACTTGATCGACGACCCGCGCTTCGACACGGGTCCGAAGCGCACCGCGAACCACGCGGCGCTCGAACCGCTGCTGTTCGAGGCGTTCCGCAAGCAGCCCCGGGACCACTGGCTGAAGGAGTTTCTGGCGGCGGACATCCCGAGCGGGCCCCTGAACACGATCGAGGACGTGGTGAACGACCCGCAGGTGCGGCACCGCGAGATGATCCAGGAGGTCACGCACCCGGTCGCGGGCACGCTGCCCGTGGCGGGCACGCCGGTGCGGCTGTCGCGGTCGGAGTCGGGGATCGCGGGGCCGCCGCCGAGCATGGGGGAGCACACGGCGGAGGTGCTGGGCGAGCTGCTGGGGATGAGCGCGGACGAGGTGGAGGCCCTGCGCGAGGCGGGGGTGGTCGCGACCGAGGGCGGCCCGGATATCTCGGAGTTGACGCGGTAGGCGGGCGCTAGAGGCCCTTCTCGGCGCAGAGGTCCTCGTCGAAAAGGATGTGGCCGGTGAACTCGGCGGGCGGCTGCTCGCAGATCCAGACGGTCCCCTTCGCCATGTGGGGAGCGCGCTCGAACTCGAGGGTCGGGTTCTCCGGGTCGTTCTCGGCCCAGATGTTGCCGGGCGTGCGGATGCGTCCGATGGGGGAGAGCACGTTCACGGCGATGCCGTCGTCCTGCAGCTCCATGGCGAGGGCCTGCGAGTAGCGTTCGAGGCCCGACTTGACCATCGCGTAGAAGCCGCCGCTCGCCCGCGTCTCGGGGTAGGGGCCGGGGCCGGGGAAGACGCCCGCGCGCGAAGAGACGTTGACGATGTGCCCTCCACCGGCGGCGCGGATGTGGGGCACGCAGGCGCGCATGAGGAGGAGCGGTCCGCGCAGGTCGATCTGCCAGATGAGGTCGAGGTGGCGGGGCTGGACGGTCTCGATGGAGCCGGGCACAAGGATGGCGGCGTTGTTCACGAGGATGTCGACGCGGCCCCACTCCTCGACGACGCGGTCGACGCCGGCGGTGATGCTGTCGGGGTCGCGCACGTCCATGCGCACGGCCAGCGCCTCGCCGCCCGCGTCGCGGATGCCCTCGGCGACGGTGTGGATGGTGCCCGGGAGGCGCTTGTCGCGAACCTCCTCGGTGCGCGCGGCGACGGCGACCTTCGCGCCCGCGGCCGCGAGCGCAACCGCCACGTCCTCGCCGATGCCGCGGCTGGCGCCGGTGACGATCGCGACCCTGCCGTCGAGCGTACCCATCGTGACCTCCGGGAACCGGCGCAATCGTACGCGAGCGGGGCGGCGGGCGGGCGGCGTAGACTCGCCCCGCGACGCACGAGGAGGACGCCATGGACGTAGCGCCGATCGACATCGCCAGCCGGCTCGACGACGAGCACCGGCCCGTCTTCGAGGGGATGCCCCGACCGCAGCGGGACTGGTCGGACATACCCGGCACGCGGGCGCGGATGGCGGAGATGCGAGCGTCCCTGCCCCAGCCGGTCCTGCCCGCGAACGTCGCGATCGAAGACGTCGCGGCGCCCGGTCCGGAGGGCGATCCCGACGTGCCCGTTCGGCTCTACCGCCCCGAGGGGCCGCAGCCGGCGGCCGCGCTCTACTGGATTCACGGCGGCGGCATGGTCATGGGCAACGTCGAGATGAACGACCTGTACTGCGCCACTATCGCCGACAAGCTGAACGTGCTGGTCGCGTCGGTCGAGTACCGGCTGGCGCCGGAGCACCCGTTCCCGGCGCCGCTGGAGGACTGCTACGCGGGGCTGGCGTGGCTGTGGCGCTCGCGGGAGGAGTTCGGGCTGGACCCCGAGCGCATCGCGATCGGCGGGGCGAGCGCGGGCGGGGGGCTGGCGGCGGGGGTCGCGCTGGCGGCGCGGGATCGGGGCGAGATCCCGCTGTGCTACCAACTGCTCGTCTACCCGATGCTCGACGACCGCAACGAGACACGCAGCAGCTACGCGGTCACGGACCAGCGCACCTGGAACCGCGAGTCGAACGACGCGGGCTGGAACGCCTACCTCTCGGGCAACGCGGGCGGCAACGACGTGTCGCCCTACGCCGCGCCGGCACGGGCGACGGACCTCGCGGGCCTGCCGCCCGCCTACATCAACGTTGGCGACCTGGACCTGTTCGTCGACGAGGACGTGGCCTACGCGCGGGCCCTGGCGAACGCGGGCGTGCCCGTCGAGCTGCACGTCTACCCGGGGGCCTACCACGGCTCGAACAGCTCCGTCCCGACCTCGGTGCTGTCGCGCCGCTGGGCGGCGGACGAGCTGGCGGCGCTGGGCCGCGCGCTGGCCGGGTGACGAGCACCGCCGGCGCCGAGAGCGCCGTGCTGGCGGCGCTCGAGTCGCTGGGAATCGAGTACGAGCGCATCGAGATCGACCCGGCGTTCGGCGACACGGCCGACTTCTGCCGCGAGTACGGCTACCCGGTTCCCGAGTGCGGGAACACGATCCTGATCGCCTCGCGCAGCGAGCCGCGACAGTTCGCGGCCTGCGTCGTGCGGGCCGACACGCGGCTCGACGTGAACCGTCGCGTGCGCAAGCTGATGGGCGTGCGCAAGGCGTCGTTCGCGTCGGCGGAGGACACGGTCGCGCACACGGGCATGGCGATCGGCGGCGTGACGGCCTTCGCGCTGCCGGAGGGCCTCCCGATCTACGTCGACGCGGCCGTATTCGAGCTCGACCGCGTCATCCTCGGGAGCGGCGTGCGCAGCTCCAAGATCGCGGTCGCGCCGGACGCGCTCAGGCGCGTCCCGGGGGTGGAGGTGGTGGAGGGGCTGGCGCTGGCGGTGGAGGGGTAGAACGAGTGTTCCAATCCGTGTAGGGTCCAGACGGGAGACGACGCATGGTGGAGACGCACTACACCTACACGCTCACCGGTAAGGGCATCACCATTACCGAGCATGCTCCCGACGCGCGACCGCCCGATCAGGGTATGCGTTCGTTCACTCTCTATGAGGAGAGCGGCGAGTGGTTGGCAGAATGCAACTTCTGCGGGTACCCCGCCTCCACCGGTAAGACACGCCGAACCGTCTCGTCGAAGATGTGGGGCAGCCGCGACCATAGGCTGTGTTACAGGCTCCCCGTGAGTGTCGACTTCAAGGAAGGGTTTCACTACACCTACACGCGAGAGCAAAACGGATTCTCCGTCCAAGAGCATGAGCCCCTCGACCGGCCGGAGTACGACGGGGATGAGTCGTACACCGTCTACAAGGAGGGGGAACAGTGGGTGGCGGACTGCAATCGCTGTGGAAATTGGGCGGGCTTTGGCAGCTCCCACAAGGGCGTCGTCGCCCACATGTTCGCGACCCACACGAGCGACTGGTGCGACGAGCACCTCTACGGGCTCTGGCACGATCGCCAGAGGGCGAGACTCACGAGCTTCGCGTAGAGCCGCACAGCCCTCGCGCTCACCGTTCGACGAGACCGATGACGGTCTCGCGCGCCTAGCGACTCGGCCTGGCATCCTGGCGGTGGATATAGCGGATAGACGGAGCCGCCGGTGCCGCTCGAGCCAGATACAGTCATTACGTACTTCGCGATGTGCCAAGAAGAAGGGGGCACTAGCCTCCAGCGGGGCATGAACTTCCGCCTGCGCCCCACCCATAGCGTCATCCTGATGAGCCAGCAGGAGAGAGCCCCCTACACCGACAGGGTCGAGGAGGATGGGACTGTCATCGTCTTTCAGGGTCACAACGTCCCCCGACCACAGGCGCCCGATCCAGACTCCGCTGACCAAGAACTCAGGACGCCAAGCGGGCGGTTGACACAGAACGGGCTCTTCTTCGAGGCAGCAGGCGCGAACCCTCCGGAACTGGTCCGGGTTTACGAGAAACTCCTGAAGGGGCTCTGGGTGTACAACGGCGCCTTTAGCCTGACTGATGCGTGGGCGGAAGTCCTGGACGGGCGGCGAGTGTTCAAGTTCCGGCTCAAGGTAGTCGATGGCGCTTCGGCATCGACTACCTCGCGAAGGGAGCCCACGCGGGTGATTCCGTCGGCGGTGAAGAAGGCGGTGTGGCTGCGGGATGGCGGAAGGTGTGTGCTCTGCGGAGCCGATGATGGGATGCACTACGACCACGACATACCGTTCTCGCGAGGTGGTGGCTCGACGATCGAGAACGTCCGCATCCTCTGCGCGCGTCACAATCTCGAAAAGGGCGCGCGGATCGAGTAACCCGGGGCCGAGCTCCCGCCAAGAGCCAACGGCCAGCAGCCGGCAGCCCCGCTAGGCGCGCTCGGGCTCGCGGTAGTTGGGGGGTGGGTCGTGGCCGACCCACGTCTTGCCGATGTTCTCGTAGTGGCGGTACGAGATGAGGGCGTGGGTGGCGGACTGGTGGGCGTCACGGAGCTTGCGCTCCAGCGGGCTGTCCATGCGGCTGCCGGTGGTGCCGGCGGTGTTGTTGAGAACGCCGACCATCTGGCGGACGGACTGGGCGGCGTGGGCGCAGGCGAGCAGGGCGAGGCGGGCGTGCTCCCAGTCGGGGGTGAGGAGGCCGCCCTGTGAGGGGAGCGGGCCGAGGTGCGCCTCGAGGGCGTCCTGCGTGTCCATGACGAAGGTGCGGGCGGCCTGCAGCGTCGCTTCCGCCTCGCCGACGCGGTACTGGGCCTGCGGCTGGTCCTTGAGCATCGAGCCGCTGCCCCAGGGGGTCTTGACGTTCGCGAGTTCGATGAAGGAGTCGATGGCGCCGCGGCCGACGCCGAGGGCGACGGCGGCCTTGTTGTAGACGGCGTGCGTGGGGTTGCGGTAGGTGGGGCTCTCCCAGATCTCGCTGGAGGCGAGGGCGACCTCGGGGAGGGTGTGCTCGGGGGGAACGTAGCAATCGGTCATGCGCACGTCGTGGCTGCCGGAGCCGCGCATGCCGGCGGTGTCCCAGGTGTCGACAACCTCGAACTCGCCGCGGGGGACCATGAAGGAGTTGACCGGAGTCTCGCCCGTGTCCTCATCGGTCATCTGCGAGGCCATGACGAAGTTCCAGGTGGCGTTGTGGCTGCCGCTGGCGAAGGAGCCCTGGTAGTTGAGGCGCCAGCCGTCGCCGTCGCGGCGGGCCTTGCGGCCTGGGTTGGGGCCGTTGGGCGGTCCCAGGCCGGAGCAGACGAGGACGTACCAGTCGTCGCAGATCTCGTGGGCGAGGGCGGGCTCCATGCGGCGGATGACGAGGGCGTTGATCTCGGAGTTGATATGGACGCACCAGCCGACGGAGCCGTCGATGGCGGAGGCGGCCTCGACGTTCTCGATCTGGGCGCGGGCGTTGACCTCCTCGCCGCCGAGCTCCTCGGGGAGGACGAAGCGGTAGAGGCCCGCGTCGGCCATCTCGTTCGAGGCCCACTCGGGGAGGTGGCGCAGCTCCTGCGCCTCGTCGCCGGCCTGCAGGAGCATCTCCTTCATGCCGGCGATGCGTTCGAGCATGGGCGTCTGCCTGATGGCGTTCTGGCGCTCGATGATCTCGGGACGAACCATGCGGGACTCCTAGGCGCGGGTGGGGGTGGCGTACTGCGGGGGCGGGTCCTCGCCGAGCCAGGTGCGCCCCATGTTGCCGTAGTGCCGCCAGCTGACGCCGCCGTGGGCCGCCGCCTGATGGGCGTCGCGGAGCTTGCGCTCGAGCGGGTGGCTCATGCGGCTGGCGGTGGTGCCGGCGGTGTTGTGGATGACGTCGACGACGTGGCGGCAGGCCTGGGCGGCGTGGGTGGAGGCGAGGAGGCCGCGGCGGGCGAGGGGCCAGTCGGGGTACTCCTTGCCGCCGTCGAGGGGTCCGAGGTCGTCCTCGATCTCGTCCTGCGTCTCCATGAGGAAGGCGCGGGCGGCGGCCCAGGTCGCTTCCATCTCACCGAGGCGGACGGGAGCTTCGGGCAGGTCCTTCAGGAGCGAGCCGGCGCCCCACGGCGTCTTGGTGACGGCGAGGGTGGTGAACTCGTCGAGTGCGCCGCGGGCGATGCCGAGGGCGACGGCGCCCTTGTTGTAGGGCACCTGGTTGGGGTTCCGGTAGGTGGGGTTCTCCCAGGTCTTCGTGGGGGCGAGGGCGGCCTGGGGGAGGACGTGCTCGGGAGGCACGTAGCCGACGATGCGGACGTCGTGGCTGCCGGAGCCGCGCAGACCGGCCATGTCCCAGGTATCGACGATCTCGAACTCGCCCTGCGGGACCATGAAGGCGGCGTCGACCTGCTTCTCCGTGGTGGGGTCGATGGTCTCGCCGGTGAGGATGAGGTTCCAGGTGGCGCTGTGGCAGCCGCTGGCGAAGGCGCCCTGGTAGGTCACGCGCCAGCCGTCGCCCTCGCGCTGGGCCTCGCGGCCGGGGAAGGGGCCGTTGGGGGATCCGAGGCCGGAGCAGACGAGGTACTCCCAGTCGTCGCAGATCTGGTGGGCGAACTCGGGCGTCATCTGGCGCAGGACGAGGGCGTTGATCTCGGAGTTGATCTGGACGCACCAGCCGACCGAACCGTCGATGGCGGAGGCGGCTTCGATGACCTCGATCTGCTCGCGGGCGCGAAGGTCCTCGCCGCCGAGCTCGGCGGGGACGACCATGCGGTAGATGCCGGCGTCGACCATCTCGGTCACGGCCCAGGCGGGCATGTGGCGGAGTTCCTGCGCCTCATCGCCCGCCTGCACGAGCGCTTCGCGCAGGTTGGCGAGGCGGTCGAGGATGGGGGTGTCGTGTAGGGCTTCCTGGCGGTCGAGGATCTCTTGTCGGACCAAGGCTGGCCTCCGCTTCGAGGGAGTAGGTGCGGGATGATACCGGCTTGCGGGCGGGGGAGCGCGGGGCGGCGATGTGCGACACTGCGCCCATGCCGGAACCCGGGCCGCGGGACATCGTGGCGAGCTACGTCGAGCGGGTGTGGAACCTCGGCGACAGCTCGGCGGTGGTCGAGTACTGCGCCGACCCGTACGTGCGGCACGACGCGGGCCGGTCGCGCGTGATGAGCCATGCGGAGCAGCTCGAACGGGTCACGGGCGAGCGGGCGGCGGGGACGGCGGCGGACGGGCGCAGCCTGCGCTTCGAGACGCTGCTGCTGGCCGGGGACGGGCGGGACGTGACCTGGGTCTGGAACATGACCGGGCCAGCGGGGACGGCGCTGGCGGAATCGGGGGTGGAGGCGGAAGTGGCGGGGGACGAGCTGCGAATCTGCGGCATCGAGGTGTTCCGGGTGGTGGACGGTCGCATCACCGAGGTCTGGAACAGCCCGCCGATGGCCGGGCACTGGGGCTAGCGCCTCCACGACGATCACGGTTGGCGGACGGCCGCGGGCGCGGTGAGAATGGCGCCCCATGGGCAGGGTGCTCGACGCGCTGAGCTGGCTCGTGACCGTACGGCCGGTTGTGACCCTCGCCGTGCTCGCCGCGATCACGGTCGCGCTGGGGGCGGGCATCCCGCAGCGGGCGCCGCAGGCCGACAACGAGATCTTCCTCTCGGACGACAGCGAGGTGGCGGTCGCGCTCGCCGAGCTCGAAGAGCGGTTCGGGGAGTCGGCGGAGTCGGCGGCGGTGACGCTGCTGTTCCGCGGGGAGGCGCTCACGCCGGAGGGGCTCGCGCAGATCGATCGCGTGATCGAGCGGGTCACGGCGGACGGGCGGGTGGCGGGCGTGCTGGCGGCGGGGGAGGCGGTGGTCGCGCCGACACAGCCGCTGGCGGAGGCGCTGGGGGTGGAGGAATTCGGCGCCACGACGCAGGCGGAGGTCGACGCGGCGCTGGACCGCATCCGGCGGGAGGCGGGGCTGGCGGAGCAGCGGGAAACGCTCGACTCGCTGACGGGCACGGACGCCGACGGGACCCCCGTCGCCATCGCGACCATCCGGCTGCGCGATCCGGGCGACGACGAGAGGCTGGTCGAGGCGGAGCTGGCGATCCACGAGATCACGGAGTCGGTCGAGGGGCCGCTGGCGGCCCGCAGCGTTTCGGAGGCGACGATCGACGAGGAGGGCGACCGGGCCACGGGCTCGACAATGCTGCGGCTGATGGGGATCGCGCTGCTGGTGATCGCGGCGCTCACGTTCCTGTTCATGCGCTCGCCCTCGGACCTGCTGCTCACGCTGGCGGGGCTGCTGATGACGATCGTGTGGATCACGGGGGCGCAGGGGTGGCTGGGGCCGAACGCGCTGGGGTGGATCGGCCCGCCCAACATCCTGACGACGATGGTGCCGATCATGCTGATCGGGCTGGCGGTCGATTACGCCATCCAGACGGTCGCGCTGTACCGCGAGCGGCGGAGCGCGGGGGAGCCGGTGGAGCGGGCGGTGCGGCAGGGGCTGCGCACGGTCACGATCCCGCTGGCGCTGGCGGCGGGGACGACGGTCGTCAGCTTCCTGACGAACCTCGTCTCGCCCATCCCGGCGAACGGCGACTTCGGGATCACGGCGGGGATGGGGGTCGCGTTCGGGCTGATCGTGATGCTGACGCTGACGCCGGCGGGGCGGGCGCTGATCGACCGGCGGCGGGAGGCGAAGGGGAGGCTGCCGGCGGCCCGTCCGGTGGCGAACGCGCTGCCGGGCGTGGGCGGGGCGGTGGAGGCGTTGGGGCGGGAGCTGGCGCGGCGGCCGGCGCCCTACCTCGGGCTGGTGGCGGTGGTGACCGTGCTGCTCGGGCTCGCGGCGACGCGCATCGACTCGACCTTCGACCCGCGCGACTTCCTGCCCTCGGGCGGAGACGCGCTGACGGACCTGGAGACGCTCGACGCCGCGTTCGGGGGCGCAACGGAAACGGTGAACGTGCTCATCGAGGCGGAGGTGACGGAGGCGCGCACGATCCTGAACCTGCTCGACTTCACGGACGCCTTCCAGGACGACCTGCGCCGACCGGTGGGGGTGACCGGGGATGTCCGGGGGTCGGTGGGACTGCTCGTCCTCGACTGGATCACGGACAGCGGCGCTCCCGGCGACAAGTACGACGCCGACCTGGCCACGCTCTTCGAGGAGGGGTCGGCGGGGGTGCGGGTCGACCCGGTTGTGGCGCAGGCGTTCCTCGACCGGCTGGCGGAGCTCGATCCCGAAGCGGTCACGCGGGTGCTGGTGAATAACCCCGACGGCGCGGATTCGCTCCTGATCCAGTTCCGGGCGCTGTCCGGGGACCAGGAGCGGACGGCGGCCATGCTGGAGGACATCAACGGCCTCTGGTTCGGCGGGGAGGACGAGTTCACGGCGACCTCCGGGAGCATCATCAGCCTCGAGATCGTGGAGGTGATCCAGGAGAGCCAGACGGAGGCGATCGTGACGACGATCGCGGCGGCGCTCGTGATCCTGACCGTCTTCTTCTGGGTGACGCAGGGGCAGCCGGCGCTCGGGGTCATCGCCGTCGGTCCGATCGTGCTCGTGCTGGTCTGGGTGCTGGGGACGATGGCGCTGCTGGGCATCCCCTACAACGTCGTGACGGCGCTGATCACGGCGCTCTCGATCGGCATCGGGGTGGATTACACGATCCACGTCATCCACCGCTACAAGGAGGAGTTCGCCCACCTGCGCGACCCGGAGGCGGCGGCGAGCCGCACGCTGGCGACGACGGGGTCCGCGCTCATCGGCTCGGCCCTGACGACGGCGCTGGGCTTCGGGGTGCTGGTGTTCTCGCCGCTGACGCCGTTCCAGCAGTTCGGCATCGTCACGGCGCTCACGATCGCGTACGCGCTGATCGCGGCGGTGCTGGTCGTGCCGCCGGCGATGATCGTGTGGGGCGCCTACCAGAACCTCCGGTTGCGGCAAGCCGTGGAGCGGGCGCGCACGGAGCTCGGGGAGGAGCCATAAGGGCGCTCACACGTCCGTGTTGTCAGCCCGCGGGGGCGTCGTGAGAATGGCTCGATATGGGAAAGGCGCTTGACTGGCTGAGCCGGCTGGTGACCGTCCGGCCATGGGTGACCCTCGCCGTCATCGCCATCATCACGCTCGTGCTGGCCGCCGGGGTCGGGCAGCGCGCGCCGCAAGCGGAGCAGGAGACGTTCCTGCCGCGCGACAGCGACGTCGCCAGGGCCATGGACGAGGTCGACTCTCTCTTCGGCGACAGCGCCGATGTCACGGTGGTGACGCTCGTCTTCCGCGGCGAGGCGCTCACGCCCGAGGGGCTCGCGCAGATGGACGGCCTGCTCGACCGCATCGCGAGCGACCCGAAGGTGGCGGACCTGCTGCCGCCCGCGAACGCGATCCTGGCGCCGTCGCTGCTGATAGAGGCCGTGCTCCAGGTCCAGGACTTCGAGTCGGTCACGCAGGAGCAGATCGACGGGGCGCTGGCCTATCTCGGCATCGCGCCCGAGGCGGCGCCCCTGCGGGCCTTCCTGCAGGCGACCGTGGGCACGGACGCGGACGGCACGCCCATCGCGGCCGGCACGGTGCGCCTGCTCGACACGGGAGACGAAGTCGTCGACGAGGCCGAGCTCCGCATCGACGAGCTGGCGGCGGAGGACGAGGGGCCCCTGCGGGTAAGCAGCATCTCGATCGCGGTGATCGAGGAGGAGGTCCAGGAGGCGACGGGATCGAGGATGGCGCCGTTGCTGGGCGCCGCCCTGCTGGTCATCGCGCTGCTGACGCTGCTGTTCATGCGGACGCTCTCGGACCTGCTGCTCACGCTGGCGGGGCTGATCCTCGCGCTGATCTGGACCATCGGAGCGGAAGGCTGGCTCGGGCCGGACGCGCTGGGCGCGATCGGCCCGCCGAACGCGCTCACTGCGATGGTGCCGCTCATCCTGATCAGCCTGGCCGTGGACTACTCGATCCAGGCGGTCTCGCACTACCGTGAGCACCGGATCGCGGGCGAACCGGTGGCCGTGGCGACGCGAGCGGGCCTGCGGGCCGTCGCCATCCCGCTGCTGCTGGCGGCGGTGACCACGATCGCGAGCTTCCTCACGAACCTGCTCTCTCCGATCCCGCCGATCGGCGACTTCGGCGTCGTGGCGGGGCTCGGGGTGGGGCTGAGCCTGATCGTGATGCTGACGCTGGTGCCGGCCGCTCGGACGATCATCGACCGGCGGCGCGAGGCGCGGGGCACGCTTCCTCCCGTGCGCCCGATCGCGAACGCCATCCCCGGCATCGACCGGCTGGCGGAGCGGCTGGGGGCCTCGATCGCGCGGAGACCGGCGCCCTACATCATCTTCGTGGCGCTGGTCTCGATCGGATTGGGGCTGGCGGCCACGCGACTGACGACCGACTTCAGCGTGCGCGACCTCCTCCCGGGCGACGGGCAGGTGCTTGAGGACCTGGACACGCTGGACGAGGCCGTGGGCGGCTCGACGGAGGTGGCGAGCATCCTCGTGCGGGCGGAGATCACCAGCACGCGCATCCTCCAGAACCTGTTCGATGTCTCGAACGCGTTCGAGGACGAACGGACGCGACCGCGGGCGGCGGAAGGCCACATGGAGGCGTCGCTGCCCCTGCTCATCGAGGACTGGATCACGGACACGGGCGAGCCGGGCGACCGGTACGACGCCGACCTGGAGCGGCTGTTCGCGGAGGCGACGGCGGGCCTGGACCTGAACCCGGAGCTGGTCCAGCGGTTCTTCGACGCGCTCGCCGTCGTCGACCCCGTGGGGCTGCGGCGGGTGCTGGTGAACGACCCGGACGGCGTCGACACGATGCTGCTGCAATTCCGGGCCTACTCGGGCGATCGCGATGAGACCGAGGGGATGGTGGAGGACATCAAGGGGCTCTGGTTCGGGGACGACGACGAGATCCGGACGACCTCGCAGGACATCATCACGCTCACCGTCGCGGAAGAGATCACGGAGCGGCAGACGGGAGCGATCGCGACGACGATCGCGGTGGCGCTGGGCATCCTCACCATCTTCTTCTGGGTGACCCTGCGGCAGGCAGCGCTGTCGGTGATCGCGGTGGGGCCAATCGTGCTCGTGCTTATCTGGGTGCTGGGCACGATGGCGCTGCTCGGCATCTCCTACTCGATCATCACTTCGATCATCACGGCGCTCTCGATCGGGATCGGCGTGGACTACACGATCCACGTGATCCACCGCTACCGGGAGGAGTTCTCGAAATCGCGCAACCCGGAGCAGGCGGCAATCCGCACGCTGGCGACGACGGGCTCGGCGCTGCTGGGATCGGCCCTGACGACGGCGCTGGGCTTCGCGGTGCTGACGTTCTCACCGCTGCAGTCGTTCCAGGAGTTCGGCATCACGGCGGCGATCACGATCTCGTACTCGCTGATCGTCTCCATCCTCGTGGTGCCGCCCGCGATGACGGTCTGGGGCGCGTACCAGAACATGCGGCTGCGCTCGATGGTGGAGCGCCTCTGGGACGACCTGGACGTGGCGATCGAGGACACGCACCGGCGCCACGAGGAGGGCGCGGAGCCGTCGGAGGCCTCTCCAGAGCGGTAGGATGGCGGCGACGGGGCGCGGCGAGCGCTGACCGCCGCGAGGTTCCCGCGGAGGTTCTGCCGTGCTCGAGACGAAGAAGTCATTCTGCCGGTTCTGCCACGCGTACTGCGCGATCGAAGTCGACATCGAGGACAACCGCGCGACCGAGGTTCGGGGCGACGCCTCCGATCCCATCTACGGCGGCTACACCTGCATCAAGGGCCGCCACCTGCCCGACCAGCACAACCACCCCGACCGCGTTCGCGCGACGCAGCGGCGGCGGCCCGACGGCACGTTCGAATCGATCAGCAGCGAGCAGGCGCTCGACGAGATCGCGGAGAAGCTGACCGCGATCATCGAGGAGCGGGGGCCGCGGGCGGTGGCGCTGTGGGGCGGGGCAGGCGGCGCGCTCATGTCGCTGAGCATCAGCGGGGACTGGCTGCGAGCGATCGGCTCGCCGTCGTTCTACAGCGGGGCGACGATCGACCAGGAGGCGAAGCCCGTCGCGCAGTCGATGCACGGCAAGTGGGACGCGGGCGCGCACCCCTTCGAGGACGCGGACACGTGGATGCTGATCGGGGCGAACCCGGTGATCTCGATGTGGGGCGGGATCCCCCACCAGAACCCCTGGAAGCGAATCAACGACGCGCGCAAGGCCGGTCTGAAGCTGATCGTGATCGACCCGCGGAAGACCGAGTGCGCAAAGCGGTCGGATATCCACCTGCAGGTGAAGCCGGGCGAGGATGCGACGCTGCTGGCGGGGATCATCCGCACCATCATCGAAGAGGGGCTGTACGACGCCGACTTCGTGCAGGCGAACGTGCAGGGGTTCGAGGAGTTGCGGGAGACGGTCTCGGACTACACGCCGGACTACGTGGAGGAGCGCACGAACGTCCCGGCGGCGCTGATGCAGGAGGCGGCGCGCACCTTCGCGGCGGGCCAGCGCGGACGCGTGACCTCGGGCACGGGGCTCGACATGCAGCCGCGGGGCACGCTGCACGAGTACCTGGTGCTGGCGCTGAACACGATCACGGGGCGCTGGCTGCGCGAGGGCGAGGAAGTTCCGAACCCGTACGTCCTGCTGCCGGGGCGCACCTGGCGCGCGCAGACGGAGGAGCTGGAGCCGCTGCTGCCGAAAGACTCGGCGCTGGAGAGCCGCTTCCGCGGGCTGAAGCACAACGACGGGCAGTTCCCCGCGAACGTGTTGGCGGACGAGATCCTGACGCCGGGGCCGGAGCAGGTACGGGCGCTGTTCGTGATGGCGGGCGACCCGGCCGTCAGCATCCCCAACCACGATCGCGTGGTGGAGGCGTTCAAGAACCTGGAGCTGCTGGTCACGATCGACTGGCGGATGTCGGCGACGGCGAAGCTCTCGCACTACGTCGTCGCGTGCAAGCTCTCGCTGGAGCGGCCCGACGTGACGATGCTGCCGGAGGCGGTGGCGGAGACGTACGGGCACGGCGGCTACACGGTTCCGTACGCGCACTACACGCCGGCGCTGATCGAGCCGGACTTCGACGTAATCCAGGAGTGGGAGCTTTTCTGGGGGCTGGCGCACCGCATGCGGACGCCGATGACATTCCGGGGCAAGCCGCTCGACATCGAGAGGAAGCTGACCTCGGACGAGATGTTCGACGTGATGATGGAAGGCTCGCGCATCCCCTTCGAGGAGGTGAAGGGGACACCGGGCGGGCGGCTCTACCCAGACGCGAGCATTCGCGTGGAAGCCCGCGAGCCGGGGAAGGACGCACGCCTGAACGTCGGCTTCAGGCGGATGATGGAGGACCTGCGCGAGGTGCGCGACGAGCCGCTCACGGGCGGGGCGGCGCTGGAACCGGGCGAGGAGTACTCGCACCGGCTGATCACGCGGCGGATGCGGCAGGTCTTCAACGGCATGGGGCAGCAGATTCCGGAGCTGATGGAGCAATACAGCTACAACCCGGCCTTCCTCTCCCCCTTCGACCTGCGGGCGCTGGGGCTGGAGGCGGGGGACATCGTCGAGATCGCGTCGAAGCACGGCGCCATCCGGGGCGTGGTGGAGACAGACGACACGGTGCCCTCCGGCGTCATCTCGATGGCGCACTCGTGGGGCGACAGCGTCGAGCGGGAGGAGAGCACCTTCCGCACATGGGGGAGTAATACCAACAAGCTCGTCAGCTTCGACGAGGACTTCGACCCTATCTATGGGATGCCGCGCATGACCTCGCTGCCGGTGAACATCCGGAAGCTGGAGGGAGCGGAGGCGGGGTAGCGGCAGGCGCTACAGGTCGGCGACCTCGATGGTGTGGCCGGCCTCGGCGGCAGCGTAGATGCCGTGGACGGCCTCCATCGTGTTGAGGTTGTCGTGGCCGCTGCTGATGGGCTCCCTGCCCTCGCGGATGCAGCGGGCGAAATGGACGATCTCGTTCGTGAAGGGGTTGTCGCCGACGAGCCCTTCCATGTCGGGGCCGACCTCGTTGAAGGCATGGATGCCGTTGTGGCCGGGCTGCGTTTCGCGCGCCTCGGAGGCGATGTGGGCGGGGGCGTGGTGCTGGTCGACGACGTTCCCGTCGAGGTCGGGCACGGTGTAGATGCTCCCCTTCGTGCCGATGATGAGGGACTGGTACATCCAGGGCGTGCGGGCGCTGTAGCTGGAGAGGAGCGTGCCCATGGCGCCGCTGTCGAACTCGAAGGTGGCGACGGCGCGGTCCTCGGCGCCGTTCTTCATGAGGGGGTGGTCGCCCCAGGTCTTCGCCGTGATGCGGACGACGTTGCCGACGAAGTAGCGGAGCAGGTCGACCTGGTGGGTGCTGACCATCATCACGCTGCCGCCGCCGTTGCGCTTGCCGTCGAAGCCCCACCAGTCGCCGCGGGTCTGGGTGGTCACGCTTCCCGCGAGGGCGGCGCCGAACCAGCTATCGGCGCGGCAGGCCCAGATATCGCCGAGCTCGCCCGCCTCGATGATGCGCTTCACGTTCTGGTAGTGGGGCAGGTAGCGCAGCATCTGCGCGACCATGAAGGTGACGCCGGCGCCATCGCAGGCGTTGACGATGTCGCGCGCTTCCTGCACGGAGCAGGCCATCGGCTTCTCGAGGAGGACGTGCTTGCCGGCGCGGGCCGACTCGATGGCGTTGCTGGCGTGCTGGTCGTGGATCGTCGCGATGTCGACTGCTTCGACGTCGTCGCGGGCGAGAAGGTCGGCGGTGTTGGTGTAGACGCCGCTGGGGTCGACGCCGGCGTCGGCGGCGTAGGCCGCGGCGGCCTCCTCGCGGATATCGCAGACGGCGACGAGCTCGACCTCGTCGCGGTGCTCGAGGAAGGCTGGCATGTGGGCGCGCGCGATTCCGCCGCTGCCGATGAGGCCGACTCGGAGGGGAGGCATGGGGGCTCCTTGGTGGCTGGTGGTTCGTGGCTAGTGGCTGGTGACTATACGGCGGTGGTCGGTGGTCGGTGGTCGGTGAGGACGTTCCACCGGGAGAGGGACAGTGTCCCGGGAGTTGGATACGCCACGGAAGTGGTCAGGAGATGCTAGCCTGCTGGTCACATTGGCGGGAGCGCGTGAGATGTCGACGGAGAGCAGCGGCCCGTCCCGGACCATGAAGGCGTCCGAGTTCAGGGCCAGGTGCCTCGCGCTGATGGATGAAATCGCCGAGAGCGGCGACGAGATCGTCATCACCAAGCGTGGCAAGCCGGTAGCGAAGCTGGTCCCCTTTGAACCGGAGCTCGTGAGCTGGTTCGGCCGAGACCATGACATCATCCAGATTCACGGCGACATCATCTCGCCCATCGATGTCGAGTGGGAGGCGGAGTCGGACCCCGACCGCGTGCTCAACCCGTGACTCTGCCCAGACGGGACGGCAATGGTCAGATTCGGTACGCTAGTGGTCACGTAAAGACGGGGAACACAATGGCGACAGAGAGCATGGGGGGCGACCCCCGGACCATGAAAGCGTCCGAGTTCAAGGCCAGGTGTCTCGCGCTGATGGACGAAATCGCCGAGAGCGGCGAGGAGATCGTCATCACCAAGCGCGGCAAGCCAGTGGCGAAGCTGGCGCCCTGCGAGAACCGGCAAGGAGCGCCCTGGGGCCGCGACCGTGACATCCTGACTATCCACGGGGACATCATCGAGCCGGTCGACGTTGAGTGGGAGGCTGAGTCGGACCCCGACCGCGTGCTCAACCCATGATCCTGCTCGACACGCACGTTCTTCTCTGGTTGACCCTTGACGAGCGCCAGGTTGGGAGACGCACGCGCAGCGCCATCGATCGGGCATGGACCCGGGGAGAAGCCGCCGTCTCCGCCATCACTTTCTGGGAAGCAGGCCTGTTGCAGGAGAAGAGCCGTATCGGCCTGCAGGCTGATATCGCGGCCTGGCGCGCCTCGCTGTTGCGCGACGGGCTCGTCGAGATTCCCGTCGACGGCGCCATCGCGGCTCGCGCCGGCCGCCTGCGCGACATCCACGGCGACCCCGCCGATCGCCTGATCCTCGCCACCGCCCTCGAAGGCCACCGGCTCATCACCGCCGACGCCCGCCTGCTCGACTGGCCGGGCGCGATCGCCCGCCTGGACGCTCGCGAGTGACGAGGCTGTTGGCTCCTGGCTGTTTGGGGGACGAAGGGGCGGCGGTATAGTGCAACGCCATGCCGCTGGATGACCTGCTGGAGACGATCGAGACGCTGCGGGGACGGGTCCACGAGCACGGCCCACTGCTTAGCCAGAACGAGATTCGTACGCGATACGCCCTCATTGACCCCCTGTTGCGCGCGCTGGGCTGGGATCTAGATGACCCCGATCAAGTCGTGCCGGAGCAAGACGCATCCGGCGGGCGGGCGGACTACGGCCTACTCGACGCGAACAAGAAGCTGACTGTCGTAGTAGAAGCAAAGCGGCTTGACCGTCCGCTCAAGGACGGACTGAACCAGAGCATTGCCTACTGCGTCGGGCAAGGAACGCCCTATTTCGCAGTAACCGACGGAAGGCGCTGGGCGGTTTATGAGACGTTCCGCCAGGTCGCAGTCAACGAAAAATTGATCACCGAGTTTGATGTGCTGGGAGACTCCCCAGCGAGGGTGTCGCTACGGGCGCTGACACTGTGGAGGCCCAGCGTCACAGAAGGGCACGTGACTGATGAGGTGCAACCCGTAGTGACTCCACCCAAGCCTGAGACGCCAGCGCCCGAGGAGCAGTGGGTTTCACTGGAGGACTTGGCACAGTTGGTGCCACAGAAGGGATCCAAGCCGGGCCCGGCTGAGCTGCGCTTCCCCACGGATGAACAGGTCTTGGCCACCGGCTGGAACTCGCTACGGCGCGAGGTCGCAAAGTGGCTAGAGACCAAGGGGCACAGCGTCCATACCCCCAGCTACCACACCAATGCCGCGAATTCACTGAACAACGCGCGAAAGAACGTCAAGCAAGCAGGGCTGGACCCCGCAGACTTCAAAGTGCGGCTGGCGGACTGAGCGACGCTAGCCTTCGCCCATCTGCTCCATGGCCTGCGCCATTTCCTCGGCGCTGACCTCGGCGATGTGCGTGGCGATGGACCAGTGGTTGCCGGCGGGGTCGAGGACGCGGGCGATACGGTCGCCGTAGAACTGGTCCTCGGGCTCGGCGACGGGCGTCGCGCCGGCGCTCACGGCCTGGGCGTATACGGCGTCCACGTCTTCGACGTAGAGGTGGATCTGGGCCGCAAGGGGCGGGAAGTCGGGGGCACTGGCAGAGCCGAGCATGACGGGCGCCCCGCCGATCTCGACCTCGGCGTGTGCGATCGAGCCATCAGGCATGGGCAGGCGCATGCGCTCGACCGCGGCGAAGCCGTTCGCGAGGAAGTCGAGCAGGCCGGGGGCGTCTTCGGCAACCAGGTAGGGCGTGATGGCGCTGTAGTCGTCGGGAACGGGCTTGACGTCGGGCATCGGGGGCTCCTTGCAGGTACCGGTTCGCCGGATTCGGTAGTATCCCCGCGCGAACTTCACACGGGAGAATGCAGATTATGGTACGACAAGAAATCATTGACAAGAGTACCGAGCTCCAGAAGACGCCGATGTCCGAGCGCATCGCGAACATCAAGGAGGAGCTCGCGGCGGGTGGGGACGAGGCGCAGCAGCTTCGGCGCCTGCCCGACTGGGTCTCCAAGCTGATGGCGGACACGGGGCTCTACCGGCACACGCTGCCGAAGGAGCTCGGCGGCGAGGACATGACGGCGCGGGGCCAGATCGAGGCGATCGAGGACACCTGCGCGATCGACGGGTCTGTCGGCTGGTGCGTGCAGATCAACTCGGAGATCAACGCGCTCGTGCTGCGGCAGATGGAGCCGGACTTCGCCCACGAGATCTGCGACGACTGGTACTACCTCGTGTGCTCGGGCTTGGGGACGCCGAACGGCGAGTTCCCGGGACGCACGGCGAAGCGGGACGGCGAGGGCTGGCGCACGACCTACCAGGGCGCGTTCGCGAGCGGTTGCTTCAACGCGACCTGGAACCTCGTCCTGAATCCCGCCGCGGAGGTGGTGGACGAGGACACCGGCGAGATGGCGGACGCCTCCTTCATGGTGCCGAGGGGCGAGTTCGTACCAGTCGACACCTGGAACATGGCGGGACTGCGGGGCTCGGGCAGCCACGACGTGCGCATCGTCGACCAGTACGTGCCCCCGAAGCACATGTTGCCGCAGAACGCGCTCGACTCGACCGAGCACTGGGAGAACCCGACCTACCGCAACCCCTCGCAGGTGCCCTACAACAAGGCGGCGGTGGCGCTGGGCATCGCGCGGGGCGCGATCGACGAGCTGGTCGATCTGGCGATGGTGAAGACCCCGTGGATGTCGGGCTCGACCCTGAAGGACCAGCCCGAGGCGTACATCGGGATAGCCGAGTGCGAGGCGACGCTGCGGGCGGCGCGGGCGTTCGTGATGGAAACGCAGGAGGACATCGAGGCGAACCTGGGGTCGCTTGACGGCGGCCGGTCGGTGCCGGAGTGGCCGCTCCTGCGGCTGGGCCTGCTCGCATCGACCCATGCAGCGCAGGCCTCGCGGCTGGTCGTGGACCGGATTCACAATCTGGGGGGCACGACCGCGGCGCGCATGGAGCATCCGCTGGAGCGCAAGCTGCGCGACGCCCACCAGGCGGCGGCGCACGGCGGCGTGAGCTGGCGCCACTACGGCGTCATGGGCAAGTCGTGGCTCGGCGAAGAGATCCCGGAGCAGTACGCAGAGGTCAGGCGGGGCTAGGCGCGAGCGCGCCGGAGGCGCGCGGCTGTTGGCCGTTGGCTCCTGGCTGTTGGTCGCCACCCCGGCCACCGGGCCACCGGCCCCGTGCCAGCATCAGCGACGAGAAGCGCTCCACCCTCGGGTGGGGCGCTTTCGCGTGGTCGGTGGCCGGTGGTCGGTGGTCGGTGGTCGGAGTTCAGGGGTCGTACCACAACTCGATTCAGTCTGGGGCGGGATAGGGTCCAGTTGGCCTCGCGAGGGCGGCGTTCTAGAGGTTGCGCACGTAGCGCGCCATCCCTTCGTCGAGGTCGTAGCCCGCGGCGTCCCAGAAGCCGGTGGCCCAAGGATGGTCCCTCTCAACGAGGGCCGTGATTCGTTTCGCCACCTCGTCGTCGCGAACATCTCGTATAGAGACGTGTCCGGCCATGCCCCTATGCCTCCCACTCTTCCCGCAGGGTGGAGTAGAGGATGTCGTCAACGCGATCGCCGTGAACCACGCGGTTGCTGCGCAGGATCCCCTCGCGCTTCATCCCGACCTTCTCCAGTACCCGTGCCGACGCGTCATTGCCGACTATCACGAAGGCGTAGATACGGGCCAGTCCGCGGTTCTCGAAACCGTGGGCGACGACTGTGCGTGCCGCTTCGGTCATCAGTCCACGCCCCCAGAGCGGCCTGGCGATGGAATAGCCGAGGGAGGCAGAGCCAGCGCTCTCTCCCCGCAAGTAGATGCTGCCGGAGCACTGCCCCTCGTAGACGATGGCCCACATGGAAACGGCCTCGGGTTCGTACAGCATGGCCTTCGCTACGAACTCCTCGGCGTCGCGACGGGAGTAGGGCTCGGGGAGTCCGAGATACCGGTTCCACTCGGGGTCGGCCGCGAACGTGTACACGTCTTCAGCATCGCCCGGTCGGAACTTTCGCAGGACGAGCCGCGCAGTGGTCAACTCCGGCAGCTGGTTGCCGTCGGTTGTGTCGTATTCTCCGGACGGGAGGGTGACGGAGGGCAGCGGTTCGCTACGCCCGCTCCACTCGCTTCTCAGGACCGCGTATCGGGCAATTTCTCGTTCTCCTCGCTCGATCTGGTCCCTCCGGTGAACGCCTTCGCGAGTCATTCCGAGCCTCTCCATGACTCGCAGCGAGCGCGCGTTGCGCGCGTCCGCTTCTGCGAAGATTCTGGCAAGCCCGTACTCGCGGAAGCCCCAGTCGACCACGGCGGCGGCGGCCTCCGTCGCGAGACCCTGTCCCCACACGTCTCGGGCGAGGTCGTAACCCAACTCGGCGATCCGGGACTCTTGCTCCACCTCGAGACTCACCAGGCCTACGACGCGACCAGCGGCCTCGATCGCGAAGACCGCTTCCCTCTCCCAGGAGATCACCACGGATCGAGCAACCATGTGTTCGGTGACCCCGCGGTCGTAGGGCCGCGGGTAGAACGCTGCCCACTCGGGGTCACTGGCGTAGCGGAGGACATCGCCGATGTCCGACAGCCGAAACGGCCTGAGGAGAAGGCGTTCGGTCGTCAGTTCGGTGGGCTTGGTCACGCTTGGCGCTCCTCCCGGCCGGCCGAACGGCCGCTTCCACCGTACAGTCGAGCTGCCTTAGGCGTGGTTGGCACCCGAGCGTCAACGCGCCACCGGGGGAGACTTGTCCATGCGCCCATGAGCGTCGGACAAGTTCCGTCGCGGCGAAGCGACTACCCGCGGCATGCGGCATGCTTCAGGTCAGCCCGCTTGCCAGCGCTGGTAGAGAGGCCAGCAGTGACCGCCAAGAAGCCCGGGCACCTCACGGCGGAGTATGCCGACCAGTTCAGGGGATGAGGCCGTCGCCGAGGCATCCATGCCTGGGTTCGCGCACCTGCGAGAGACAGCGCCGCTATAACGTCCGGGGCTGCATGAAGGGATCGTCAAGGAACTCGCGGGCGGGGTTTACAGGCGAAATTTCGCGGGAGTAACCTCGATTGCGTTGGAGGCGGGGTGAGCGGAGGACCGGACGGAGCCCCTTCGGGGGAGACGGACGGGAAGGTGGGCCGAGGGCAACCGAGGCGCGCCGGCTCCGGGAAACTACCTCCAGCGGAAAGCGCTCCACTCTCGGGTGGAGCGCTTTTTCGTGCGCCGGTGTTCGGTGGTTCGTGGCTCGTGGCTCGTGGCTCGTGGCTCGTGAGGCTCCCAGCCCAGTAGCCAACGGCCAACAGCCCCCGCGCGTTAGCGCGGGATCACCGGGAGGGTGATGCAGGAGGGGCGGTTGGCGTCGTGGAAGACGGTCTGCTGGGCAGGGACCAGCTCCGTCTCGGTGTGGATGGGGCGGCCCGTGTTGGGGTTGCGGTCGAAGTGGGGGAAGTTCGACGAGCTGATGTCGACGCGGATGCGGTGGCCGGGCTTGAAGACGTGGCTCGTGGCCCAGAGGTCGATGGTGAACTCGTAGGACTGACCGGGGGTCATCAGCTCCTGCTCGAGCAGGGAGTTGCGGTAGCGGGCGCGGATGATGCCGTCCTGGACGTTCTGGACGTAACCGTCCGGGCGCACGTCGCAGAGCTTGGCGGTGAAGTCGGTGTCGATGGCGCTGCTCGTGGCCCAGAGGGTGACGGAGATGGGTCCGGTGACCTCGATCTCCGCGGCGAGGGGCTCGCTGGTGTAGCAGAGCACGTCGCCGCGCTCTTCGGCGGGGGTCTGGTCGAACACGCCGGGGGGCGTGATGAGGTTGTTGCCGCCGAGGGTGGGGACGGGGTCGTCGGGGTCGTACACGAACGTGTCGGGGCGCTCGTTGCCGGGGGCGTCCGGGCTGAGGGCGCCGTCGCCGTTGAGGGTGTTGGCGGAACCCTCGCTGTGCAGGTACCAGGGCGTGTAGACGGTGCGCGCGAGGGGCCACTCGTTCTCCTCGCGCCAGACGTTATCGCCCATGACGAAGACGCGAACGGGCGGGTCGTCCATGATCCCGGTGTCCTCGCCCTTGAGCCAGTGGTCGAACCAGCGGAGTTGCTCCTCCTTGAGCTCGATGGCGGCGTTCGGCCCGAAGTCGAGGTCGCCGCAGCCGCCGGTGGTGGGGACGGTGTAGCCGATGTGGCCCCAGGGGCCCATAAGGAGCTTCTGGTTGGGGCGGGCGTTTTCGCCGCCGCGAGCGGTGATGCCGCTGTACCCCTCGAGGGCGCCCTCCTCGAAGATGTCGTACCAGGAACCGACGTGGTAGATGGGCTGGTCGACCTCGTGGAAGCGGCGGCGGAGGTTGATGTTCCACCAGTGGGGGCCGTCGTCGGGATTGGCGAGGTAGTCGGCGAAGTAGGGCGCGATCGTGGCGAGCCGGTCGGCCCAGGCGGTCATGGGCATCTCGCGGGCGGAGTGGTCGAGGAGGGGACGGAAGCCGTCGGCCTGGGCGAGCTCGGACTCGAGCTCGGGGAGGTCGGGGTCGAGGCCGAGGCGGCGGGCGGTGTCGCGCGCCTTGGAGGTGGCGTAGGCGGCCATCCAGCCGTGCTCGAAGGCGCCGCCCGAGTGGTAGATCCAGCTCTGCTTGAAGTCGGTGGAGCCGGAGACGGGCATCTGCGCCTTCAGCGAGGGCGGTGACTCGGCCGCGACCATGTACTGGACGGCGGCGAGGTAGGACTGGCCGTAGGTGCCGACGGACCCGTTCGACCAGGGCTGGGCGGCGGCCCACTCGATGGTGTCGTAGCCGTCGAGGGCCTCGTTCACGTGGGGCTCGTAGACGTCGCCCTCGGAGCCGAAGCGGGCGCGCGTGTCCTGGGTGACGACGGCGTAGCCGTGCGAGGTCCAGAAGTCGGCCATGACGAGGGGGCCGAGGGCCGTGCGACCGTAGGGTGTGCGGGAGACGAGCGTGGGGAACCTGCCGGGGCCGGAGGGGCGGTAGACATCGGCCTGGAGGCGGACGCCGTCACGCATCGGGATCATCACGTTCTCGTCGACGGTAGCGCCTGCGATTCGGTCGGCCATGGGGGGCACCTTTCTCCAGGGGGCGGGGGACGATTGGCGGCATCGTCAGCGGCGCTCTCGCCCTTGTCAACGCTCCTCCCCCGGCGGCGGGGACGAGGAGGTCAGCTGCCGGCGGCGATGCGATCGAGGATGGGGAGCACGTAGGTGGCGAAGCCCTCGGGATCCTCCGACATGGGGAAGTGGCCGAGGCCTTCCATGATCTGGAGTTCGGCGCCGTCGATTGCGTCCGCGGCTTCCTGGGACACGGGTATCGTGAAGCCGTCGTACTCCCCGGTGAGCATGTACACAGGACACCTGGACGTGTCGATCCTGTCGGCCTCGCCGCGGAGATCGTGGTCGTAGCTGAAGTAGTTCAGGTCGCCCGTGAAGACGCCGGGAGCGCCCTGCGTGTAGTGCAGTCGGGTCTCCTGGCGGAAGGTCTCGGGGGCCTGGGGGGCCATCACCCACATCATGAGCTCGGCGTGGTGGGCGGGATCGGGGGTAGCCAGGACGTGCTGGAAGACGGCGTTGTCGATGATCGTGTCGGTGTCGATCTTGAGCCCTCCCTCGCAGGCGATGACGGCCCGGTAGGCATCGGGATGGTAGCGGGCGAGGTCGAGGGCGAGCATGCCGCCGACGGAGGCGCCGATGAAGACCGGGCGCTCGAGGCCGAGTGCGGAGGCCAGTGTGTTGGGAACGGCCATGGCGAAGTCGCGGGTGAGCACGTAGGGCTCGGCCCACCAGGCGCGGTTGGCGGGAGGCAGGGACTTCCCGTGATAGGGGAGGTCGTAGGCGATGACGCGGAAGCGGCTGGTGATGCGCTCGTCCTCGAGGAAGTGCCGCCACTGCCGGGCGTCCGCGCCCGCGGTGTGCTGGCAGAGCAGGGGGATCCCCGATCCCGCCTCCTCGTAGTAGATGCGGTAGTCGAGGCCGTCGATGTCAAGATGGATGTAGCGCCCGACGGCTGCATCGTGCTGTCCATGGCGGCTGGGCGTGTCCGCCGCCTGAGGGGTCGGGTCGGTGCCATTGCGCGCGTGGCGCAGCAGCTCACAGAACCGCCTCATGGCAGCGTGGCGCTGGCGGTCGAAGGGTCCCGCCTCGAACGAGAAGCCGGCGAGGATGGCGCCGAAGGGGTCGGTGAAGAAGGGAGGAGGAGGCGAGGTCAGCAGCTGGCCCCAGGTTGCGTCGTCGGCCGACCAGACGATGTTGTCGGCGTCGGGCTCGGGGGCGGCGTCCCCCGCGGACAGGGCAGGGAAACCATCGGTGATGCGGATCACGGTCGCATGGCCGTCGACCACCAGGGTCAGCGAGCCCGCCCACCCGGCGGCATGGGCGCGGAACTCGGCGTCAGCCTCGGCGAGCCGCACCGCTTCGGCAATGGTCGAGGATTCCATGGCTTCCCCCGGGGGTGTGAACTGCGGGCCGGATTATAGGCACCTGCGGGAGCCGGCCAGCCGCCGGTGGCGGCGTACCCGGAGCGGGCGTCGCCAGCCACACAGGGCGCCGGGCCCATGCGTTCGGGAATGCCGGTATCCTTGCGCGCCGTGGGCACGGTTTACGACTACATCGTGGTGGGGGCGGGGTCCTCGGGGGCGGCGCTGGCGGCGCGCCTGAGCGAGGACGCGGACCGCTCGGTGCTGCTGCTGGAGGCGGGGCCCGACTACGCGACGACGGACGCAACGCCGCACGACCTTCGCTACGCGCACCGCGTGTCGGTGGTCGACCACGACTGGGGCTTCACGGCGAACGCGACGCCGGATCGGGAGGTCTACTACCCGCGCGGGCGGGTGACGGGCGGCTCCTCGGCGGTGAACGGCACGCTCGCGATCCGGGGCACGCCGGAGGATTTCGACGAGTGGGCGGCGCTGGGGAACGAGGGCTGGTCGTGGGAAGACTGCCTGCCCTTCTTCCGCAAGCTGGAGCACGACCTCGACGCCTCGGGGGACTTTCACGGGAAGAACGGTCCGCTGCCGGTCGTGCGCTGGCGTCCGGAGGAGATGCGACGGCCGGGGCAGGCGTTCATCGACGTGTGCCAGGAGTTCGGCTTCCCCTACGCGGAGGACTTCAACGACCCGGAGGCGACGGGCGTCAGCCCGATGGCGCAGAACCGCAACGCCGACACGCGCGTCTCGACGGCGATTGCGTACCTGGAGCCGATCCGGAACCGGCTGAACCTGACTATCCGGGGCGGCTGCCTCGTGAACCGGGTGGTGATCGAGGACGGGCGGGCGACGGGGGTGGAGGTGGACAGCGACGGCGAGATGCAGACGGTGCGGGGGCGGAACGTGGTCCTCTCGGCGGGGGCGATCATGTCGCCGCCGATCCTGGTGCGGTCGGGGATCGGGGCGCGGGAGGACGTGGAGGCGGTGGGAGCGACGCTCGTGCGGGAGCTTCCGGGGGTGGGCCGCAACCTGATCGATCACCCGCTCTGCTCGGTGGTGTGGCGCTCGAAGCCGGGCGTGTCGGTCATGCCCGACCCGCCGGTGCAGACGATGCTGCGCTACACCGCCAGCGGCGGCGAGACGAACGACATGCAGATCTACATGGTCAACCACTTCCCCGGGCGGGAGGGGAACTTCGCGCTGCTGGTGATCCTGCAGCGGCCGAAGTCGCGCGGAAGGCTCCACTTCGAGAGCGCCGACTACCGCGCGCAGCCGCGCATCGAGCTCAACTTCTTCTCGGACCCCGACGGCGACGATGTCCGCCGGCTGCGGGAGGGCCTGCAGCTCTCGCAGCGGATGGGGGAGCACCCGGCGATCGCGCAGTACGCGGAAGCGCTGCAGACGCCATCGGCTGAGGTGCTGGCGGACAACGACGCGCTCGACGCCTACGTGCGGGCGAAGGGGTCGCACAACTTCCACCCGGTGGGCACGGCGAAGATGGGTCCGGCGAGCGACCCGGGCGCGGTGGTCGACGCGCAGTGCCGGGTCCACGACATTGAGGGGCTACGGGTGGTGGACGCGTCGATCATGCCGGAGATCGTGCGGGCCAACACGAACCTGACATGCATCATGATCGGGGAGCGGGTGGCGGAGCTGATTCGCAGGGAACGCGCCTAGGCGCGCTCACTGCGGGCTGTTGGCCTTTGGCTGTTGGCTGTTGGTCCCCACCCCGGCCCCATTCGATTCGACGGGAGGTCTAACGTGGCGATTCTGGGAATCACGAACCGGACCGAGAACTGGAAGACGGCGCGGCACTTCGCGCCGCTGTTCGGAGCGGACAGCGTGCGGCTAGCCCGGCGACTACTCGCTACGGAAGAGGAACGAGCGAGGCTGCAACCGGGGGATGTCAGGCTGGAGTTGTTCTGGGTCGGGATGCGGGACTACTTCGACAGGAAGCAGAAGAAGCTGGCGGCCGAGGAAGAGTCCCTCGCGACAGCCTACTCCGAGGAGTTCCGGGACTTGCGCGGGCAGGTCGAGTCGTTCCAGCGTTCCGGCCGGTTACGTCCGCTGCGCGACGAGAACTACCTGTCATCGCCTGAGAACAAGACCAAGCTCGCCAGAAACCTCTTTCACACAGAGATCGACATCGTCCTAGAGTCGCCTAAACACCTGTTCATCGGCGAGGCCAAGCATGAGTCCGACTTCGATGGGAAC
Source organism: Tepidiformaceae bacterium (assembly GCA_965203115.1). GTDB lineage: Bacteria > Chloroflexota > Dehalococcoidia > Tepidiformales > Tepidiformaceae > UBA2991. Next base: position 2,671,847 of record OZ241859.1, read on the forward strand.
AGCGCGTACATCCTGACCCACCAACTCATCAGGCAGTACGTGATGGCGAGCATCCTCGCCAAAATCTCCAACCGTGCCATCACGGTAGTTCCGTTCGTGGTCGGTGATAGCCGTAACGAGCTGAAGAAGCAGCACCAAGTCGAGTTCACGCTTCGTGAGGGGTGGATGCGGGAGGAGAACGTCCTGGAGTGGAGCGACATCGAGGCGCTCTGGTAGCACGCCCGAGGGCATCGCCGCTGGAGTACCATTCGGCGGGGAGCCCCCAATGGCCAGCAGCCAACAGCCAGTAGCCGACCCCAGCCTGATCGAGCCGCAGGAGTTCGTCACGGACGAGTTCCGGATCAACCCGTTCCCCATCTACAAGCGGCTGCGCGAGTACGAGCCGGCCTACCAGGACAAGTTCCAGAACCGCTGGATCATCTCGCGCTACGAGGACATCTGGGCCATCTACAAGGACAACGCGCGCTTCACGCGGGCGACCTACGACCCGCACGGGAAGCACAAGTTCGGGTCGGACTCGACGATGGGGTTCACGCTGAACGACCTGGGGGAAGGGCAGGACTACATCTGGCTGCGCGGGATCGTGGCGGGCGAGTTCGTGGGCAAGCGGCTGGAGAAACGGGTGCCGCTGATCGAGCGGATCGCGACGAAGATCATCGATGACTTCGTGGAGAAGGCGCGGGCGGACCAGAAGGCGGGGCAGGCGTCGCGGGGGATGGTGGACCTGGTGTCGCAGTTCAGCGAGCGCTTCCCGATCCGGGTGATCGCGGGGATGCTGGGGCTGCCCGAGGAGGACAACGACTACTTCGAGGCCGTGTACGACCGGCTCTTCGCCGGGAACGGGTACGGACGGGCGCACTTCCGGCGGGGAGTGGCGGCGCGCGACGAGCTGTTCGCGTACCTCGACCCGATGTTCGACGAGCGCATCACGGAGCCGCGGGACGACCTGCTCTCGGTGTTCTGCCACGCGGAGAAAGACGGCGCGAAGATGACGCGCGACCAGATGCGCGGCTACGTGGCGCTGCTGCTCGTGGGCGGCGGCGACACGACGCACAAGGCGATCGACGCGATGTGGTGGAACCTGCTCCGCAACTACGAGCAGTACGAGGCCGTGCGGGACGACCCGGAGCTGATGGACCGCGTATTCACGGAGATGCTGCGCTTCGACGGCTCGAACCACTGGCAGCGGCGGCGGGCGAAGGTGGAGGTGGAGATCCACGGGCGGGTGCTGCCCGTCGGGGCGACGGCGTGGCTGGGGCTGGGGTCGGGGAACCGCGACGAGCGCGTGTTCAAGGACCCGGACACGTTCAACATCTTCCGGGACGACCTGTACTTCGGGAAGGAACTGCGGACGGGGTTCTGGCAGGACGGGGTCGCGAGCCACCTCGGGTTCGGGCAGGAGACGCACTTCTGCATGGGGTACGCGCTGGCGCGGCAGGAGTCGGTGATCTCGTCGCGCATCCTGCTGGACCGGCTCAAGAACCCGCGACTGGCGGACGTCCCGAACGAGGGGATTGCCTTCCCGCCACCGGGGCGGGGCGGGGTGCGGGGTCTCCAGCATCTCGAGATCGAGTTTGATCTGTAGGGTCGGCACCGTTCTCCCCGCGAGGGGAGGACGACTCGCAGGCCAAGCAGCCTGGTGACGTCTGAAGGAGGAACACTATGAGGATCGGCATCTCCATTCCCGTGAGGGACCTGCAGGACGACCACGAAGGCATGGCGCAGTTCGCGCGCGAGGCGGAGGAGCTCGGGTTCACGCACCTGCGCGTGCCCGACCGCGTCGCGGCGGTGGGGGTCGACCACGTTCACGAGCCGCTCACGCTGCTGGCCTGGGTGGCGGCGCACACCTCGACGATCGAGCTGGTGCCGTCCGTGATCGTGCTGCCGACGCGACAGACGGTGGTGGTGGCGAAGCAGGCGGCGGAGATCGACCGGCTGAGCGGTGGGCGGCTGCGGTTCGGAGTTGGGGTAGGGGCGCGCGCCGAGGACTACGCGGCGTTCGGGCAGGACTTCCACACGCGCGGGCGGCGCTGCGACGAGCAGATCGACATCCTGCGGCGGCTGTGGACGGAAGAGGAAGTGCACTTCGAGGGGCGCTGGGACCGGCTGGCGGGGGAACGGATCAACCCGCTGCCGGTGCAGCAGCCCATCCCGATCTGGATCGGTGGGGCGCGGGAGCCGGGGGCTTCGGTGCTGCGCCGCATCGGGAGGCTGTCGGACGGGTGGTTCGCGCTGATGGCCCCGGAGGCGTACGGGGCGGTGCGCGAGGCCGTCTCGGCGGAGGCGGAGGCGGCGGGGCGCGACCCGGCGGCGCTCGGGTCGGAGAGCGCGGTGCAGATCGTGGGCAAGTCGGAGGCGGAGTGGCTGGCGGAGGTCGAGGCTTGGCGCGAGACGGGCGTCTCGCACCTGTGCCTGCGCACGCTCGGCGTGGGGCTCGACACGGCCGGCCACCTGGAGGCGCTGCACGGCGCGCGGGCCGCGCTCGACCGGCTGTAGGGAGACGCCCTAGGCGAGGGGCTCCTCCACGCCGGGTGGCAGCTCGACCTCGAAGACGTTGAGGGTCGCGGAGACGAGGCCGTAGTAGCCGACCGTGCCAACGAGGTCGACGAGGCCGGTCTCGCCGAACGTGTCGAGCGCTTCCCGGAAGGTGTCGTCCGAGACGCGGCTGGTCTCGAAGTACTCGGTCACGAGGCGGTGGACAAGGGCGAGGTCGGGGCGGTCGAGATCGAGCGGCGCGCCCGTGCGGACCGCCTCGACGACGGACTCGGGGATGCCTTCCTGGATGGCGATGCGGGCGTGCGCCCAGAACTCGAACTGGGCACGCCAGCGCTTCGCCGTGAGGATGATGGCGAACTCGGACACGTCGCGGGGGAGGGCGGCGCTGAAGCGGCAGTGAGCGCCGAGCTCCTGGGCGGGGTTCCCGAAACCGGGGCTGTGCAGCCAGACGCCGAACGGCCCGCCGGTGACGCCGGCATTGGGGCCGCGAGGACCGCTGCGGATGGCTTCGGCCATGGCGGTCTGGTCGGCGTTCAGGCTTTGCTCGTCGAGGGTGGGGAGGCGCATGGGGGTCGCTCCTTCGGGTGGTGGGGCAAGCAGACGGGATCGCTCGCGCGATGTCCAGCGGCACAAGGGGGCCGCTCGCGCGTAGGATCGGCGCCGGAGGAGTCGTGGGCACATCCGGGCTGCCGCTTGAGGGGATACGCGCGCTCGACCTGACGCGGGCGCGGGCGGGGCCGACGTGCGCGCGCCAGCTCGCCGACTGGGGGGCGGACGTGATCAAGATCGAGCTGCCGCCGCGGCCGGGCGGCGGGGACGGGATCACGGGCGAGCGGCACGACTTCGACTTCCAGAACCTGCACCGCAACAAGCGCAGCCTCACGCTCAACCTGAAGGCGGACGCGGGCCGCGACATCTTCATGCGGCTGGCGAAGGACGCCGACGTGATCGTCGAGAACTACCGGCCGGGGGTGAAGCACCGGCTCGGGATCGACTACGAGGCGGTGCGCGAGGTGAACCCGCGCATCGTCTACGGGAGCATCAGCGGGTTCGGGCAGGAAGGGCCGTACCGCGACCGGCCTGGCGTCGACCAGATCGCGCAGGGGCTCGGCGGGCTGATGTCGATTACGGGGCTGCCCGGGCAGGGGCCGGTGCGGGTCGGTATCCCAATCGCGGACCTGACGGCGGGAATGCTGCTGGCGCAGGGCATCCTGCTGGCGCTGTTCGAGCGGGAGCGGTCGGGCGAAGGGCAGTGGGTGCACACCTCGCTGCTGGAAGCGCAGATCCAGATGCTCGACTTCCAGGCGGCGCGCTGGCTGATCTCGCAGGAGGTGGCGCCGCAGGCGGGGAACGACCACCCCACGAGCATCCCCACGGGCGTCTTCCCCACGGCGGACGGGCACATCAACATCGCGGCCTCGGGGGGCATCCTCTGGCAGCGGCTCTGCCAGACCCTCGGGCTGGAAGCGCTGCTCGACGACCCCGACTACGCGAACAACACGCTTCGCTCCCGGAACCGGAAGGCGCTGAACGCGCGCATCGCCGAGGTCACGCCCTCGCGCACGAGCGCGGAGTGGATCGAGGTGCTGAACGAGGCGGGCGTTCCCTGCGGGCCGATCAACACGATCGATGCGACGTTCGCGGACCCGCAGGTGGAGGCGCTCGGCATCGCGCGGCCGGTCGCGCATCCGGGGCTGGGCGACATCCACGTGGTGGGGCAGGCGATCAACCTCGCGCGAACGCCCCAGCCCCCCGGCCACCGCCCCACGCCGGAGCTGGGCGAACACAGCGACGAAATCCTGCGCGGCCTCGGGATGGACGGCGACGCCATCCGGGAGCTGCGCGAGAACGGCGTCATCTAGGCGCAAACGGGAGAGACTGCATGGAGCTGGAGCTGAAGACGGACAAGATGATCGCCCGCAAGGAGGGCGGCGTCGGCTGGATGTTCTTCAACAATCCGGCGCGGCGGAACGCGCTCAGCATCGAGATGCAGGAGGCGGTCCCGGTCATCCTGCACAACTTCCGGGACGACCCGGAGGTGCGGGCGGTGGTGATGGCGGGGACGGGCGACAAGGCGTTCGTCTCGGGGGCCGACATCTCCGAGTTCGAGAAGCGGCGGTCCGACCCGGAGTCGATCGCGAAGTTCAACGCCATCGGCGCGGCGGCGAACGCGGCGTACGGGGAGCTGGGGAAGCCGCTGATCGCGATGATCCGCGGCTTCTGCATGGGCGGCGGCCTGCTGACGGCGCTGCAGGCGGACATCCGCGTGGCGGCGGAGGGCTCCCAGTTCGGCATCCCGGCGGCGCGGCTGGGGCTGGGGTACGGCTTCGGCGGGACGCACAAGCTGGTCGAGACGGTGGGCGCCGCGGCGGCGCGCGAGATCCTGTTCACGGGCGGGCGCTTCCCCGCCGAGGACGCGGTGCGCTGGGGGCTCATCAACCGCGTCGTGCCGGTGGAGGAGCTGGAGCCGGCGGTGCGCCGCATCGCGGACGCGATCGCGGAGAACGCGCCGCTCACCGTGAACCTGCTGCGCGCCTCGATCGTGGAGGCGACGAAGGAGCCGGAGGAGCGCGACCTCGACAGCATCGAGTCGATGGTGGAGGCGTGCTTCGCGAGCGAGGACTACGTCGAGGGGCGGCGGGCGTTCATGGAGAAGCGGCGGCCGCAGTTCCGGGGGCAGTAGCGGGGTGGCGCGCCGGCGTCTGCGGGAGCTGCTGGAGACGCGCGCGCCTGTGTTCGCGCCCGTCTGCCTCGACCCGCTGACGGCGCGCACGCTGGAGGCGCAGGGCTACGACGCCGCCTACCTGAGCGGTGGCGCGCTCGGCTTCCAGCTCGCCGTCTCGGAGGCGCTGCTGACCGTGACGGAGATGGCGGAGACCGCGCGGAGGATCACGGCGCGGTCGGGCATCGCGCTGATCGTGGACGGGGGCGTCGGATACGGGGACGCGGTCCACACGAGCCGCACGGTCGCCGAGATAGAGGCGACGGGCGCCGCCGCGATCGAGCTGGAGGACCAGGTGGCGCCGAAGCGGGCGCATCACCACAAGGGGGTCGAGCACCTGGTCTCGCCGGAGGAGATGGTGGGGAAGCTGGAGGCGGCGGTGGCGGCGCGGAGCGACCCCGACTTCCTGATCATCGCGCGCACGGGGGCGGTGCGGAACGAGTCGTACGAGGCGGCGGTGGAGCGGGGTCGGGCGTACCGCGCGGCAGGGGCGGACCTCGTGATGCTGCGCCCGGACACGCCGGAGCAATGGCGAGACGCGGTGACGGCGATCGACGCGCCGCTGGCGGCGATGGCCTCGTTCGGGAGCCGGACGAGAGCCGAGTGGGCAGCGCTCGGGTGGCCGCTGGTCATCGACCCGTTCACGGGGCAGGTCGCGGGCTGGCTGGCGGCGCGGGAGGCCTCGCGGCACTTCCTCGAGGAGGGGGCGAGCGGAGAGGACGAGCGCGCCATCGCGGCCGGCTACGAAGCGATCAAGCAGGCCGCCGGCATGGACGACTGGTACGAGATCGAGGAACGCACGACCGAGAAGGGAGCAGCGGGATGAGCTCGAACGACGGCGGGAACTTCCTCTTCGAGGGGCGAGGGGAGCGCGAGATCGTGATGGCGTACAGCTTCGACGCGCCGCCCGCGCGGGTGTTCGAGGCGTGGAACGACACGTCGGGGATGGCGCAGTGGTACGGCCCGGAAGGGCACACGCTGACCGTGGCTGAGCAGGACTTGCGGGTGGGGGGCGCCTGGCGCTACGGGACGCGGGACGAATCGGGGGAGGAGACGGTCCTGTACGGAGTCTTCAAGGAGATCGTGCCGGGCTCCCGCATCGTCAACACCGAGATCTGGGCGGGAATGCCGGACTTCGAGACGACCGTGACCGCGACCTTCGAGGCGGAGGGCGCGGGGACGCGCATGACATCGGTCGTGCTGCACCCCGTGACGGAGTCGCGGGATGGAGCCATGGCCTCGGGCATGGAGGAGGGCGTGCGGCAGACGTTCGAGCGGTTCGCGGCCTACCTCGCGGCCACGGCGGGGTGAGCTACCCGCGAACCCTGGCGGTGCCCCTCGACGTGGCGGTCGAAACGGGGGAGGACGGGGAGTGGGTGGCGTGGCGGGTGCGGGCGCCGGGCAACATCGACTACGGATTCGCGCGGGGGGAGCGGCCGGAGGGATGCCTCGAGGCGTTCCTGTCGCTGGAGGATGCGCCCCTGGCCGAGTTCGCGGGGTTCGTGCGGCGTTTCGGCGTGCTCGGCATCTGCGCGGAAGACGACCGGCCCGGCGTCATCACGGGCGGCGCGCCGCGTGACGGGGAATCCGCGAACGACCTGTTCCCGCGCACCTCGCTGACGGAGGGATGGACGGTGCCGCTGCGGCTCTACCGCGAGCCGGCGGCGGCGTGGCGCGAGCTGGCGGGAAGGCTCGCGGCGGCGGTCCGGGTGGGGCGGGCGCTGCGGGCGGGGCGGCCGGGGGAGGGAGCCGACCTCGCGCGGCTGTTCGGGGACGAGGCGGCGGGGCTGGCGGGGTCGGCGCGGGCGGTGGGGGAGCAGCGAGTCTGGCTCGGGGAGCTGGTGGACGGGTGGCTGGCGGAGGCGGGGGTGCGGCCGGTGGTCACATGGCCGTTCGTGGAGGAGGCGCCGGAGCTGGCGCTCGACGCCGGGGAGGCGGGCGAGGACGGGGGGTTCGCGTGGCCGGCGCGGTCGCTCTACCCGGAGCTGCTCACGCAGCTCGTACGGGAGCTGGCGGAGGACTAGCCGGGGGTCAGGCGGGGACAGGAGCGGCGGGGTCGAGCAGGCCGGCTTCCTTCAGCTCGGCCCAGAGGGCGGCGGGGACCGGGGCCTCGACCATGCGCGCGTTCTCCTCGACCTCGGCCACGGAGGCGGCCCCGGGGATGACGGCGGCGACGGCGGGGTGAGCGAGGATGAACTGGAGGGCGGCGGCCTTGAGGGGCACGCCGTGACGGTCGCAGACGGCCTTGATGGCGCGGGCCCTGTCGAGCATCTCCGGGGGCGCGGTGCGGTAGTTGTAGTTGGCGGCATGGTCGAGGTTCGAGGCGAGGATGCCGCTGTTGTAGGGGCCGCCGGCGATGACGCTGATGCCGTTCGCCTCGCAGTGGGGGAGGAACTCGGCGAGGGCGGTCTGCTCGAGGAGGGTGTAGCGCCCGGCAAGGAGGAAGCAGTCGAGGGGAAGCTCGCGGGCGAAGCGAAACTCCAGCTCCCACTGGTTCATGCCCGCGCCGATCGCTCCGACAAGGCCCTGCTCGCGCAGCTCAATGAGAGCGGGGAAGGCTTCGCGGATGGCCTGGTCGGCGTGGTCGTCGGGGTCGTGGACGAGGAGGATGTCGACGCGGTCGAGGCCGAGGCGCTGGAGGCTGGTCTCGAAGGAGCGCAGGACGCCGTCGCGGCTGAAGTCGAAGTGCCACGGTTCCGAACCGCCGACGTCCTCCTGGAGGAGGCGTCCGACCTTGGTGGAGAGGACGAAGCCGGAGCGATCGAGGCGGGAGAGGGGGCCGTTGTAGCGGCGCTCGCTCTCGCCGAGGCCATACATGGGCGCGGTGTCGAAGTAACGCACGCCGGTTTCGTAGGCCCGGTCGATGAGCGCTTCCGCCTCGGCGCGGGGTGCGTCGCGGGCGAGGAAGACGCCGCCCAGCCCGAGGCAGGTGACGCTCAGGGAAGTGCGTCCGATGGGGCGAGTGTCGGTGGCCTTCATGGCGGGGATGATAGCGGGCGCTACGCGAGCTTGCGGGCGCGGAGCGAGTACGCGAGCGGGATGCTCTTGCGCCGGCCGGGGAGGACGAACGTACCGGGGATATCGCCGGGCTCCATCCAGGGGAAGGCCTGCCAGCAGAGGTGGTCGAACTCGTGCAGGAACTCGATGGCGAGGCCGGCCTCGCCGATGGCGGTCACGATCGAGCCCATGCTGTGGGACCACTCGTAGGTCTCGTTCTCGACAGTCTCGGCGCTGGGTTCGGCGTAGGTGCCGGGTTCGTCCCAGCGGTCGGGTTCGGGGCCGTGGAAGTAGGGGTAGCGCACGGAGAGGCCGCTTTCGGCTTCGTCGTCGAAGACGTGGGCGAAGGGATGGCCCTCACGCAGGTAGAGCACGCCGCCGGGCTTGAGCAGGCTCGCCACAGTCTCCGCCCAGCGGGGCAGGTCGGGGAGCCAGACCAGCACTCCGCGGCTGGCGTAGACGATGTCGAAGGTTCGCCCACCCAAGGCCCCGACGGCGTCGTACACGTTGGCCTCGACGAACTCGGCGGCGATGCCCGCCTCGGCGGCGAGGTCGCGGGCGGCGGCGACGGCGGGGGGCGAGAAGTCGAGGCCGGTGACGGTCGCGCCGAGGCGGGCCCAGGAGAGCGTGTCCATGCCGAAGTGGCACTGGAGGTGGAGGAGCGACTTGCCGGCGACGTCGCCGAGTTCTCCAGGCTCGTCGGGCTCCAGGGAACTTCTGCCGGCGAGGAAGCCCGGCACGTCGTAGAAGGCGGAGCGGCGGTGGATGGGGACGCGCTCGTCCCAGTTCCTGCGGTTCGCCTCGAACCAGGTCTCGGCGCTCACGGCCGGAGGGGGGTGAAGGTGAGGGGGAGGGACTCGAGCCCGCGGACGACATACCAGGCGGGCCAGCGCGGCTCGAACCGGTCCTCATCGATGCGGATGTCGCCCATGCGAGCAAGCAGGGTCTCGAAGGCGAGGCGCCCCTCGAGGCGTGCGAGAGGCTGCCCGGGGCAGAAGTGGGGCCCGTGGCCGAAGGCGACGCTGTGGCGGGCGTTCTCGCGGTGCGGGTCGAAGGTCGCGGGCTCCTCGAAGCGCTCGGGGTCGCGGTTGGCGGCGGCGTAGACGAGCCAGACGACGGAGCCGGCGGGTATCTCGACGCCATCGACGACGGCGTCGCGCTTCGCATAGCGGAAGAGGCCCTGCACGGGCGAGGCGAAGCGGAGCACCTCGTCGATGAAGGCGGGGATCTCGGCGGGCTCCTCGCGCAGGCGGGCCTGGAGGTCCGGCTCGCGGGCGAGGACCTCCATGGCGTTCGTGAGCAGGTCGGTGGTGGTGCCGTTCCCGGCGCCGTAGACGACGCTGGAGACCTCGACCAGCTCCTCCAGCTCGGGCAGGGAGCCGTCGCGGAAGCGGGCGGTGGCGATCTGCGTGAGGATGTCCGACTGGGGGTGGGCACGCCGGTCGCGCATGTAGTCGAGGAACTGGCGGTCGTTGGGGGTGAGGGAGTCGAGGGGGTCGGAGTCCGGGTCGCGCTCGTTGCGGATGCGGTCGCGCATCTCGCTGTTGTCGCTCTGGTCGGGGCGGGAGGTGACGCCGGCAGCGCTGCGGGCGCGGAACTGCTCGCGCAGGCGGTCCTGCTCCTCGCGGGGGATGCCGAACAGCTCGGTGATGACGAAGAAGGGGTAGAGGGAGGAGAACCGCGAGACGAACTCGACCTCGCCGTCGGCGGCGAACTCGTCCGCCATCTCCTCGGCCATCTCGCGCAGGCGGGGCTCGATCTCCTGCTGGCGGGAGGCGGTGAAGAGGCGGTTGGCGACGGAGCGGAGGTCGGTGTGGCGGGGCGGGTCGGCGGTCAGCACGGGGATGAAGCCGAACGGCGTCTCCTGGCGCCAGTGCTCAAGCTCGTCGCTGACGTCGGCCTGCCCGAAGGGGCAGCCCTCGGGGCGCTGGGGGAGGACATCGACGGCCCAGGGGCCGTAGGCGGAGACGGCCGCCGAGAAGTCGTCGGTGTTCTGCGAGATCGCGAGGATGTCGGCGTAGCGGGTGACGACGAAGACGCCGTAGTGAGGCTCGCGCACGATGGGGCCGCGCTCGCGGGCGGCCTCGTAGAAGGGGTGGGGGTCGGCCAGCACTTGCGGGTCCGCGTCGAAGAGGCGGGCGCCGTCGAAATCGGGGAGGGGGCCGGCGTCGGAGGTCATGCCGCGATTGTAGCGGGGCGAGCCTGCTGGCAAAGCGGGGGCGTATCGCTCAGAATCGGCTCGCTTCACACGAACGAGGGGGTACGCGTCATGCAGCTCGAAGGACAGGTGGCGGTCGTCACGGGAGGGGCCGAGGGAATCGGGCGGGGGTTCGCCGTCGCTTTCGCCGAGCAGGGCGCGAACGTGGCCTCGCTCGATATCGACGCGCTCAGCAACCAGGAGACGATCCGGCAGGTGCGGGCGACGGGACGGGACGGCCTCGCCGTCGACTGCGACGTGGCCGACAAGGCGCAGGTGCGGCGGGCGATGAACAGCGTCGTGCAGCGCTTCGGGCGGATCGACATCCTCGTGAACAACGCCGCCATCTGGGTCGATACGGCGCTCACGTCGGGGACCTTCGAGTCGCAGGCGAAGGGCTTCGAGGACTCGATGGACATCTGCGCGCTGGGCAGCTACTACTGCGCCATGGCGGCCGTGCCCTCGATGCAGGCGGCGGGCGGGGGCAACATCCTGAACGTCATCACCGAGCACGTACACGAGGGGCACCTGATCACGGGGCTCGCGGCGGCGACCGGCTACGACGCCGCGAAGTTCGCGCAGGCGCGGCTGACGGAGACCTGGGCGGTCGAGCTGAAGCCGCACAACATCCGCGTGAACGCGCTCTGCATGGGGGCGACGGACTCGCCCATGTTCCGGGCGACGCACGACAGCCCGGCCGAGATCATGCCGGCGGACATCGCGCAGGGGGCGCTGAACGTGCTCGCGCACGGGCCGGACGGCCCGACGGGCGAGCTGCTCCTGTTCGCCGCCTCGGGAACCTCGCGCGAGCAGGCGCTGCGCGAGATCGCAGCGCTCGCGCCGGACGGCTAGGAGCGCGCGATGGGCGAGACGCAGGCGCACCACGGCGTCACGGTCAGCAACCTGGAGGCGATGACGGCCGCCGTCGGGGCGATCGGCTTCACGGCGATCGAGGGGGACGCGACCGAGCCGCGGAACTACCGGAACGAGCCGGGCGACGCGATCGGCCAGATGATCGCGCCGACGCTCGGCGACGAGATCCGTACGTGGTTCATCGAGAACCCGGCGACGCGGCAGCAGATCGACCTGGTGGAGCTGACGGCGGCGGGGACGCTCCTGGAGCGCCCCGGCGAGGAGCCCGCGCAGGGCGACCTGACGATCGGGATCGCGACGGGCGACCCGGAGGGGGCGTACCAGGCGATGCGCGCGGCGGCGCCCGAGCTGGCCTGGTCGGAGGCGGCGCCGTGCCCGGAGGAGGACGGCGTCGCGTTCACGGTCGACAGCCAGCGGTACGTGCTGACGCGGGGCGAGCCGTTCGTGTACGTGCACTACGCGCGCAGCGGCTTCGCGACGGCGTGGCGCTTCTTCCAGCGGGTGCTCGGCTACCGGCTCAAGTCGCTCACGACGCAGGGCACGGGGGACGAGCGCTGGGCGCTGGAGGGCGGCGGCGGGCGGGTCGAGCTGGTGGTGGAAGAGGGGACGCCGGTGGCGGCGGCCGATGCGGGCAAGCGCTACCTGGGCTCGAACCACTTCCGGCTGCTGAACGCGGACCTGGAGGCGGTCTCCGAGCGGGTGGAGTCGAGCGGGCTGGGGACGTGGTTCTTCCCGCCGAACGAGGCCGGCTTCTCGCAGATCATCGGGCCGACGGGCGAGTTCATCGAGCTGTACGACCGATCGGCCTCCTGAGGGGAGCGGTCAGCCGCGGCGTTCGCCGGTAAACCAGTTCGGCGGCGTGGTCGTGATGAGCTCGCCGATGAGCGGATGCTCGGAGGGCACGCCGCCACGGGAGGGATCGGTGGGGGTGGTGGTTTTGGTCTCGCCGAGGGGGCCGTCCCAGCGGTTGAGCATGCGGCCCTGGATCTGCGGGCCCATGAACTCGATGGCGACGTTGCCGATGCCGGCGTCCAGGTAAGAGAGGCAGTCGGGCGTGATGCGCTTGACCATCTCCTCGTTGCTGGAGTCGGGGGTGAGGTAGCCGATCGAGAGGTGGTTCGTGTCGTCGACGATCCACTCGATGCGGGCGCCCGCCTCGGCGATGCGGCCGGTCCAGGCAGCGGGGTCGTCGACCTGGAAGCCGATGTGCTGGATGCCCTCGCCGTACTTGTCGAGGAAGTCGTGGTGGGGGAGGTGGCCGTCCATCGGCTCGATGATCTCGACGACGAGGTTGGCGAAGGCGCCGTAGGCGACGCGGATCGTGGCCTGCTCGTCGTAGAGGTTGTGCACGGGGAGCGGGTCGAGCAGGTCGAACTTCGCGTCGAGGAGGCGCTCGTAGGCGCGCGCCATCTTCTCGGCGTCGCGGGCAACGAAGCCGACGTGGTGGGCAACGGGGATATCGCGCTGAACGGTCATGAGGTCACCTCTGGAGTGGTCTGGGCGGCGCAGCCTACCGCCCGTTTTCGAGGGCGTGAAGTGCCCAGGCACGGTGGGTTCGTTGACGCGCTTATGACGGGTGGCTATGTTCGCGACAACCCAACAGGAGGGGTTCCAATGCTCTCAGCCAGGAAACGCGGAAAGTCCATTTCGAGGCGGCAGCTGATGGTGGGAGGAGCGACGCTGGCAGCCGGCTCGGCAGCGCTCCTGGCCTCGACCGGCACGAGCAAGGCGGCGTCGGCCTCCACTATCGACGAGGTTGTGGCGAAGGCGCAGATCTCGGAGCTGCGCCGCATGTACGGGAGGGCGACAGACCTCCTCGGCGCGGGAAAGGACCACGACCACTTCGGCGACGACGGGACGCTGTCCAGCGAGATCAAGCACTACATCGCCCGCAACATCTACCGGCGCATCTTCACCGAGGACGCGACCATCGACGCCTCCGGCGGAGCCCTGACCGGCGTCGGGCCGGACGACTGGGCCGACAAGGTCGCGGCCGCGCTGGGCGCGTTCTCCGCGACCCAGCACATGCTCGGCACCCAGCTGGTCGAGATCACCGCGCTGCCGGACGACGTGCGCGGCGGCGGGGGCGCGATCATGCAGAGCTACCTGAACGCCCTGCACGAGTTCTCGCCCGGCGGCAACATCGGCATCTACCGGGGCACGTATTTCGACAAGGTGCGCTACACGCCCGAGGTCGGCTGGCAGATCTACGATATGAAACTTGTGCTTACATCGTGGGAGACGCGGGAGCACGGCGCTCAGGGATAGGGCTAGCCCCCCCGGACCAGGCTCGGCGACAGTGGGGCGAGGGGCTATCGATAGTCCCTCGCCCCGGCGCGTCTTCGGCCCGGGTCAGCAGCCGAGCTGCGTGGCGAGGTCGTGGAAGTCGGTGGCGTTGAAATCGAAGCGGTCCTCGAACTCGAGGTCCGAGGGCCTGCCCGCGGGCATCTCGTTCGGGCGCGGGACGAAGGCCGTGTGCAGGCCGCAGCCCGCCGCCGCATCTAGGTCGGCCTTGTGGGCGGCGACCATCATCACCTCCTCGGGCTCGAGGGAGAGGGCGCGGGCGGCGGAGAGGTAGGTCTCGGGGTCGCTCTTGAAGTGGCCGAGAAGATCGGCGCTCAGGAACCCGTCCCAGGGCAGGCCGGAGTGCTTCGCCATGTTCACGAGCAGGGCGAAGTTGCCGTTCGAGAGGGTGGAGACGACGAAGCGCTTGCGGAGCCGTCCGAGACCGCCGACGGAGTCAGGCCAGGGGTCGAGGCGGTGCCAGACGCGATTCAGCTCCGCGGCCTCGGCTTCGTCGAGGGGGTCGCCGAGCTCGGCGAGTATCTCGTCGAGCTTCTCGCGGTGGAGGGCGTCGGCGGTCGTGAAGGGGCGCTCGCCGCTGCGGATGGCGCCGATGCCGCCGACGTAGCCCTCGAACCGCCAGCGCGCGGCGACGGCTTCCCAGTCGGCGCTCAGCCCCTTCCCCTCGCCGAGGGTGGCGGCGAGCTCACGGGTCACGGTCGTGCGCCAGTCGACGACGGTACCGAAGACATCGAAGGTGAGGGCGCGGACGTCTGAGAGGGTCATAGCGGGATTCTGCCAGAAGCGGACGGAGTCAGGAGCGGTCGGGCGGCGTCCAGGTCACGAGGGGGTTGCTGTCGCTGCCGAGGGTGACGAGGGGGCGGACAGAAAACATGAGGAGGAGGAGCACGAAGGGGATGGCGCCCATGATGAAGAGGGCTTCGCGGTCGCCGATCACATCGGCAATGGCGCCCGAGTAGACCCAGTTGAGCTGCATGAACTGGAGGACCATGAAGTAGACGGCGAGGACGCGGCTGCGGAGCTCGGCGGGCACGCGAATCTGGAGGATGGTCATCATGGCGACCTGCCAGAAGGGAGAGCTGATACCCATCACGAACTCGACGCCGAGAGTGAGCGCAAACCAGGGGGAGATCGCGTAGACGATCATGCAGCCGCACCAGTCGAGGGGCGCGACGAGCAGCGTGAGTCCTTTCAGCTTGAGGCGATCGCCGAGGAGGATGACGACGATCGAGCCGAAGAGGTTGCCAAGTCCGAAGGCCGCGCTGAGCCAGCCGAATCCCCCCGCGCCGACCTCGAGCACGTCCCTGGCGAAGACCGGCCGCATGATGAGGATGGCGCCGGCGAAGATGGTGATGAAGGTGGCGGGCATCAGCACCCAGACCAACAGCGTGTCGCGGCGGAGGTGGCGGACGGTTTCGACGACATCGGAGAAGAAGGACACCGAAGTCGCGACGGCGCCCTCGGTCCTGCCCTTGATCGGGATCGCGAGGAGGAGGAGAGCACCGACCACGAAGCCGGCGCCGCCAATGAGGTAGGTGGCCTGCGCGCCCACCGCGGCGAGGAGGGGTCCGCCGAGGCTGGGGCCGGCCACCCCGAGGACACCGGTCGACAGGGCGATCAGGGCGATGGCGTTGGGCAGCCGGCGAGGTCCGACGAGGTCGTACACGTAGCTCTGCGTGGCGGGCTGGCTGAGGCCGAGGAAGGCGGCCTCGAAGCCTACGGCGACCAGGACGATCCAGACCTGGGCGGCGCCGGTGGCGACGATGATCCCCATGCCAATGCCAACACCGGCGAGGCCGATGCGGCCCGCAATCAGGAGGTCGCGCCGAGCGGCCCGGTCGGCGATGACACCGGCGAGAGGGGACAGGACGATGACGATGATCGCGTGGATCGCGCCCATGAGGCCGAGGATGGTGCGGGAGCCCGTGAGGTCGGTCAGGAGCCACTGCGCGCCGAGCAGGATGAGCCCCTGCCCGGTGAAGAGAAGGGCGTTGCTCCAGAAGTAGCGGGCGAAGCCCGAGTCGTGGAAGGAGTCGCCGGCGGCGCGGAAGGTGTCGACCAGACCAAGGGGCGGCGGAGTATCTGGGGAGGCCGACGTTTCAGCCACCAGCGCTCCCTTCAGCCCCGCGGGGCGCTGGCCACTATAGGGGAGTGCGGGGGCGGGGGGCGGTGTGGGCGGGTATCATCGCGAGCCGCCGGAGGCCGCCGGGCCTCCCGCCAGAACGCACGAGGTGACGGAGATGCCAGAGCCAGAGGTCATGAAGGATCACGAGGTCGTCTCGATCTTTCCCTTCAGCGAGGCGGAGATCGACGAGCTGCTGAACGACGCGCGGGAGTGCGTGCTGATGTGGGGCACGCAGGACGGCTGGCCCGTGGGCGTGCTGCACCAGTTCTTCTGGAAGGACGGGAAGTTCTGGATCACCTGCACGGCGAACCGGCACCGCGTGGCGGCGATCAAGCGCGACCCGCGCGTCTCCGTCTCGGTGAGCGCGATGGTGGCGTTCAACTTCGAGCAGCGCGGCGCGGTGACGGCGAAGGGCCGGGCGATCGTGCGCGAGGACCGGGAGACGAAGGACTGGTTCTACCCCGCGCTGGCGGGGAAGGCGCTGGGCGACGACGCGGCGGCGGTCGAGGCCTTCGTCGAGCGGCTGGATTCGCCCCTGCGCATCGTGATCGAGGTCACGCCGGAGAAGTGGATCACGTTCAACGGCACGAAGGCGGACCGGATGGTGCGGGGCGAGCTACCTCGCGAGGAGATGGGGCCGCGGCTCAGCTCCGACGTGGCGCGCATGCGCAAGGCGCGCGAGGAGCGCGGTCTGGACCCGGACGCGAGGTAGTGGCCTAGTCGTCCAGGGGCGGGAAGGCCTGGATCCACTCCTCCATGCCCTCGAGGGGGCCGCCTCGGTAGATGACGTCGTGGACGAAGGGGCCGAGGAGCTCGATCGTAGTGCCGCCCTCCTTGATGTCGAGGTAGCTGAGGCCGTTCGCGGGAACGGCTTCCATGAGTTCTTCGTACGGTGAGGCCACGGTGAGCTGGGCGGCGGCGCGGGCCGCCTCGGGATCGTGGTCCTCCTGGGAGTAGACCCAGGTGAGGCGGGCGCCCTTGGCGATCATGTCGGCGGTCGCCTTCTTCACGTCGGGAACCCAGATGCCGAGGTGCTGGATGCCCTCACCATGCTCGCGGAGGAAGGTGGCGTGGGGAGTCTCGCCCTCGAAGGGCTCGATGATCTCGATGGCGATCCCGGCGAAGGCGCCGTAGTAGACCTTGAGCTTGGCCGGTCGGTTGTAAATGTCCTGGAGCTCGTAGATGGGCTGGAGCTTGAACTTGGCGCCGAGCATCTGCTCGTAGCGGGCGGCGGTGACGTCGGCGTCGTAGACGGCCCAGCCGAGGTGGTGGGCGATGGGTTCGTTGAAGGCGGTCATGGGGCTTCTCCTCGTCCTTGCGTCGCGGCGAGGATGATAGCGACACTGGAGGGGCTCAGGGGTCAGAGGACGTCGTCGAGGAAGGCGATGATCTCGCGCGCGAGCTCGTCGGGGTGGTTCTGCCAGTAGTCGCGCTCGGGGCCGAGGTGGAGGCGGCAGCCGGGGACGTGCTCGGCGAGGAGGTTGGCGGAGCGGACGGGGTGGAGGGCGTCGTCGGGGTGGGCGAAGACGGCGACGGGCGCCTCGATGGCGGCGTACTCGGCGGGTTCGCGGGGCGTGTGCTCGTGGAGGCCGCGGATGATGGGGACGATGGTGCGGGGGTTCTGGGAGCGCAGGATCTCGGTCCCGCGCGGACCGGCGGCGGCGGCGAAGGCGGGCATGGTGGCGGCCATATCGGCGGTGCCGGAGAGGCCGAAGGACTCGACCGCGCCGGCGAGGGTGGCGAGCATCTGGAGGGCCTGCGTCTCGGCCTCGTCGCGCTGCTCGCGGGGGCCGAGGGGCGGGGGCGCGATGAGCACGAGCGCGCGCACCGCCTCGGGGCGCTCGAGGGCGCACCAGAGGGCGGCGTTGGCGCTCATGGAGGCGCCGCCGAGGATGGCGCGCTCCTCGCCCGCGTGGGCGGCGAGGGCGAGCATCTCCTCGCCGAGCTTCCCCCAGGAGTAGCCGTCGGGAGTCTCGGGGCCCTCGGATTCGCCGTGGCCGCGGGCGTCGTAGAGGAGGATGCGGTAGCGCTCGGCGAGGATGTCGAGGGCCTCGGGGCGCTCGGCGTACTGGTCGAGGGAGGCGAAGATGCCGTGGCCGATGACGGCGAGGGGCGCGTCGTCGCCGCCGTAGAGGCGGTAGCGAAGCTCGAAGCCGTCGATCTCGGCGAACTGGTCGGTCGTCATGCGGGTACCGCCGTGCGCGGTGAGTGCGGGCGGTTTGACAACCGCCCGCCGCGCTCGGAGCATGATCGCCATCCGAACCGAGGGCTGGCAACCTGCTGCAGCAACCTGCTGAGGCCC
This sequence comes from Tepidiformaceae bacterium, assembly GCA_965203115.1. GTDB lineage: Bacteria > Chloroflexota > Dehalococcoidia > Tepidiformales > Tepidiformaceae > UBA2991. The sequence continues at coordinate 2,689,863 of OZ241859.1, forward strand.
TTGGGGGCGACTCGCTGGACGCATACCTGGAACGAATCGGGCTGGACGGGCGTCCGGCCGCGGACGTGGACGGGCTGCGGGCGGTCCACCGGGCGCACCACTTCTCCATCCCCTTCGAGAACCTCGATATCCACCTGGGGCGGTCGTACTCGTTCGAGACGCGGCGCCTGACGCAGAAGCTGGTGGCTCGCCGGCGGGGCGGCTTCTGCTACGAGCTGAACCTGCTGCTGGCGGCGGCGCTGCGCGGGCTGGGGTTCGAGGTGGACGTGATGGAGGGGCAGATGCGGCGGCGGGAGGGGGGCTTCGGCCCGCCGTACGACCACATGACCCTGCGCGTCGCGCTGGAGGACAGGGACTGGCTGGCGGACGTGGGGAACGGGGAGACGTTCCAGCAGCCCCTGCCGTGGGACGGGACGTGGACGCCGCAGGAGCGGGGCGGGGCCTACCGCGTCGTGCGTCGCGAGGACGGGGAGCCGGCGGTGGAGGGGCGGGCGGCCGCGGCGAAGGCGTGGCAGGTCGAGTTCCGGGAAGACGAGGCCACCGAGCGGGAGGTGGTCTACCACTTCCGCTCCGCGCCGACGACGGCGGAGGGATTCCTGCCGATGCTGGCCTTCCACACGACCTCGGCCAGGTCGCAGTTCACGAAGGGGTGGATCGTTACGCGGCCACTGGAGGGCGGGGGGCGGATCACGGCGGCGCGGGGCCTGCTGATGACGACGCGGGAGGGGAAGATGGAGCGCCACGCCATCCGCTCGGCGAGCGAGCTGGAGCGGATCCTGGCGGAGGAGTTCGGGATGCTGCCGGTAGCCGTGCCGCCGTCGTGGTTCCTGCGCGGGGGTTAGCTCGTGGACAGCAACTCGACGGTGTCGCCGGGGAGGAGGGCGCCGCCCTCGATCACCTTCGCGTAGGCGCGGCTCCAGCCGGGGTTGGTCTTCTGGTTGATGCGGTTGAAGTCGCCGGCGGCGAAGTTGGCCTCGATCTTGTAGCAGGGCGCGGTGTAGCGCGTGATCTCGATGAGCACGGCCTCGCCCAGCCGGAGGCGTGAGCCGGGAGCGACGGCGTCCCAGTCAAGGCCGGTGATGGTGATGTTCTCGCCCGCGTCACCGGGGCCGACGGGGTGGCCTTCCGCCTGCAGGGCCTCGATGCGCTCAAGGGAGAAGAGGCAGAGGGCTCGCTCGGGGCCGCCGTGGTGCTCCGTGTTCGCCTGGCGGTCGCCCTCGACGCCGAGCGCGCCGATGACGGCGCGCTCGATGGGGCGCTTGGGCACGCCGCCGTTGGAGACGTTGATCTGGGTGACCGTCGCGTGGCCGGTCATACGACGACCCGGACGCGCCCGTTGTCGCGGGCGATCTCGAGCACGCTGCCGGTGCAGGGGTTGGGGCGGCCCTCCGTCTGGCCGAGCAGGTGAATCTCGGCGCGGATGCGGTCGCGCTCGATGTCGAGGATGGCGGCGGTGCCGAGGCGGTACTCCTTGTGGTGGGGGAGGGTGGGGCTGCCGGGGTTCACGAAGAGCACGTCCTCGCGGAACTCGAGGCGCTCGACGTGGGTGTCGCCGGCGATGAGGACGTCGACGCGCTCGCCGTTCATGCCTTCCTGGAGGAGGACGGGGATGGGGCGGGACTCGGGGCGGAGCTCGTGCGTCATGCCGAGGCGCCAGCCTTCGAGGTCGAGCATCTGGCGCTCGGAGAGGCGGGGGTCCTCGAAGATATCGTTGTTGCCGCGGGCGACGAGCGTGGGCGCGTGCGCCTCGCACCAGTCGAGGACGCTCGGTGCGGTGACATCGCCTGCGTGTAGAATCAGGTCCGCTGTCGCGAGCAGCTCGCGCGGGCCCGATCCGAGCTCATCCAGTTGACGGATGAGCGAGGGGAGATGGGTATCGGCGAGGAGCGCGACGCGCACGCGCGCACCGTACGGGACGCGCGGGCGGTGGCGCAAACGGCAGCAGACACGAAACCCCACCGCAACCGCGATCCGAGGAGGAACGATGGCGCAAGAGCGGCAGGCGGCCATCGTCGGGATCCACGAGTACCCCCTGCGGGTGGCTCCGGGTGTCTCGGCGATGAACGTCAAGGTTGATTCGATCCGCGCGGCGCTGGACGAAGCCGGGCTCAAGTGGAGCGACATCGACGCGATCTACGACGCACAGGACGGGGAGGCGGGCGGCGGCTTGCAGCTCGCGGCCTACCTCGGCCTGCGGCCGACCGTGCTCGACACGACGCAGGTCGGAGGCTCCTCGTACGAGTTCCAGGCGGCGCACGCGATGCGCGACATCGCCGCGGGCAAGTGCAACGTGGCGGTCCTGAGCTACGGCTCGACCTCGGCCTCGAACCGTGTCGCGATCGGCACGGGCGGGCGGGGCGGTCCGGCGACGTGGGCGACGAACATGGAAACGCCCTACGGAGCCACGCTGATCGCCAACTACGCGATGGTGAAGCAGCGCCACATGTTCGAGTACGGCTCGACGGACGAGCAGTTCGCGGGCATCTCGGTGGCGACGCGGCACCACGCGATGCGGAATCCCGAAGCCGTGAAGGCGATGACGGACCTGCAGTTCGTGGGCGTGAACGAGATCACGCCGCAGGACGTGCTGGACTCGCGCATCGTGGCGGACCCGCTGCACCTGCTGGAGTGCTGCATGATCAGCGACGGCGGCGGGGCGGTGATCATCGCCTCGGCGGACGTGGCGCGCGGCTGCAAGAAGCCACCCGTGTGGCTGATCGGCGGGGGCGAGGCGACCAAGTACCGCGAGAACGGCGGCGACATCACGACGAGCGCGGGCGCGCAGAGCGGGCCCATCGCGTTCGGCGAGGCGGGCGTGACGCCCGACGAGATCGACATCGCGATGATCTACGACTCGTTCACGATCACCGTCGCGGTCTGCCTGGAGGACCTCGGCTTCTGCCCCAAGGGCGAGGTCGGGGCGTACGTGGAGGGCGGACGGCTGGCGTTCGATAGCGGCGAGGGACCGGCCCTCAACACGGACGGCGGCGGGCTCTCCTCGAACCACCCGGGCATGCGCGGCATCTTCCTGCTGCTGGAGGGCGCGCGGCAGCTGCGGGGCGAATCGACCTCGCAGGTACCGGACGCGCAACTGGCCGTGGCCCACGGAAACGGCGGGCTGCTGGGCGGAACGCACACCGGCGGCACCGTGATTCTGGCGAAGGACTAGGACGATGGCAAAGCGACCACAACCGCGATTCCCCGAGCCCCACACCGAGCCGTTCTGGGAGGGCGCCCAGGAGGGCGAGCTGCGCTACCAGCGCTGCAACGAGGACTGCGACGAGCCAGTAGTTTTCTACCCGCGACATCACTGCCCCACCTGCGGGTCGGCCAACCTCGACTGGCACGTCTCCGCGGGCGAGGGCACGGTCTACACGTTCTCCGTCGTGCGGCAGAACCGGATGCCGGGCTTCATCGACCTGGGCGCGTACTCGGTGGCCTACATCGACCTCGACGAGGGCTTCCGCATGATGAGCAGCGTCGTGGGCGTCGATGACCCGACGACGGACATCTCCATCGGCCAGCGCGTGCGCGTGGAGTTCGAGGAGCAGGAAGAGGGCGACTACCCGATTCCCGTGTTCCGCCCGATCGAGGAGTAGTTCGATGCCAACGACACTGTGGCGGCTGAAGGTCGCCCCGGAGAAGCAGGCCGATTTCGAGCGGCTCACCTCGCAGCTCGTGCGCGACGTGGCGGAGAACGAGCCCAGCGGCATCTTCGAGTACCGGCGCGGGGTCGAGGACCCGCTGACGTACGTCCTGTTCCTGTCGTTCGACGACGAGCAGGCGTTCCAGCGGTACTCAACGGCGGACTACCACACGGGGGCATCCGGCCAGATCATGGAGTGCCTGGCGGAGCCGCCGGTCCCGGACGAGCTGGAGCGCTTCTAGGCCGACGCGCGGGCGGCGGCCTCGCCGCCGGCGATGCGCCCGAAGACGGCGCCGCGGATGACGGAGCTGGCGCCGGGGTAGTTGTCGTAGAAGAACTCGCCCATGGGCTCGCCCGCGGCGTAGAGCCCGGGGATGGAGTGGCCGGCGGTGTGGCGCACGCGCGCGCGGGCGTCGCAGCCGAGGCCGCCGAACGTGAACGTGATGCCGCCCGTGACGGGGATGGCGAGGTAGGGCGGGGAATCGAGCGGCAGGGCCCAGTTGCTCTTGGGCGGCGTGATGCCGCGCGTGCCCTTCCCGTCGAGCCGGTCGAGGTCGTAGTCGCCGTCCATGACGGCGGCGTTGTAGGCGGCGACGGTTTCGAGCAGGTCCTCGCCGGGGAGGCCGATGTCGCGGGCGAGGTCGGTGAGCGTGGCGGCCTCGAACGGGGGTCCGACGGGGCGCCACGCGCGGGCGAACTCCTCGCGCTGGTAGGCGCGCTGGTCGAAGAGGCACCAGGCGCGACCGCCCGCCTCCTCGATGATGCGCTTGCTGAACTTCACGTAGGTGTGGTCGCGGAAGTCCTCGCCCTCGTCGATGAAGCGCCGCCCGCGTGAATCGACGAAGAGGCCCATCTGGTAGTTGTAGAGGGCGGTGACCCCGCACTCGACGGCGGGCGAGCGGGCATCGAGGACGGCTGAGTGGTAGTCGCCCCACTGGCCGGCGGGGGCGGCGCCGGCGGCGATGGCCATGGTGAGGCCCTCGCCGGTGTTGTAGCGCGAGCCGCGAAGGATGAGCGAGTCGGCGAAGCGCCCGAGGTAACGGACGCGCATCTCGACGTTCGCCTGGAAGCCGCCGCAGGCGAGGATGACGCCGCCCCCCGCCTCGATGTCGGTGACGCCGTCGGGCGAGGTGCAGCGCACGCCGCAGACGGAGCCGTCGGGGTCGAGGATGAGGTCGCTGGCGGCGGTCTGGTAGCTGACGGGCACGTTCAGCCCTTCGAGCCGGCGGTAGAGCAGGTCGACGAGGCCCTGGCCGCCGGACCTGGGCATGCGCCGGTAGCCGGCGGTGTGGGGGTAGCCCTCCTCCCACTCGACGCCGAAGGCGGTGAGCCACTCGATGGCGTCCGAGGCGTTGTCGCAGAGGGTGCGGATGAGGTCCCGGTTGGCGCGGCCGCTGGAGATGCGCATGAGGTCGTCGAACATCTCGTCGGCGGTGTAGGCGCGCTTTCCGAACTCGTCGGGCTCGTGGGGGAAGCGCATCTGGGCGTCGGCGAAGCGGGTGTTGCCGCCGCGCTCGGGCAGGGGCGCCTTCTCGACGAGGACGGCGCGGGCGCCCGCCTCGGTGGCGCTGAGGGCGGCGGAGAGGCCGGCGATGCCGCCGCCCACGACGGCGACGTCGAACTCGAAGCGCTGGGCCGCGCCGGGGGCGCCACGGGCGACTGGCATGGCGCGACTCTACGGCCCGGCCGAGGGGCTCGCCAGACGCGCGGGGCGGCGAAACTCTCCTGTAATCTAGGCCCCATAGGATTGGTGATGCTGGAGGGAGAGCTGCTTCGCAGCTACGCGGAAGGCGCGCCGGACGACGAGATGGTCGACGCCGCGGGAGCGTTGCGGCCGGCGTACCAGGAGCTGGCCGATGCGCTCGAACGGTGGTCGCTGGTCGACTACGAGCAGCGCAAGGAGCGGGCGGACCTGGCGCTCCTCAGCGCCGGCATCACCTTCAACGTCTACTCGGAGGCCGAGGGGACTGAGCGGATCTTCCCGTTCTCGCTGATCCCGCGAGTCGTCGATGCGGAGGAGTGGCGGGGCGTGGACGCCGGGCTGAAGCAGCGGCTGCGGGCGCTCAACCTGTTCCTGGGCGACCTGTACGGGGAGCAGCGCATCCTCAAGGAGAACGTGGTCCCGGAGGAGATCGTGCTCAGCTCGCCGGGCTTCAGGCCGGAGATGGCGGGCTTCGAGCCGCCGCTGGGGGTCTACGCGCACATCGCGGGGTGCGACCTGGTGCGGGCGGAGAGCGGCGAGTTCGTGGTGCTGGAGGACAACCTGCGGACGCCCTCGGGCGTCTCGTACGTGCTGGAGAACCGGACGGTGATGCTGCGGGTGGCGCCCGACCTGTTCCCGCGGTGGGGCGTGCAGGCGGTGACGGACTACCCGAACCAGCTTCTGGCGACGCTGCTCTCGGTCGGTCCCGAGGCGAGCGAGGCGCCGCGGGCAGTGCTGCTGACGCCGGGCATCTACAACTCGGCCTACTTCGAGCACTCGTTCCTGAGCAAGCAGATGGGCATCCCGCTGGTCGAGGGCCCGGACCTGACCGTGGGCGACGACGACTGCGTCTACCTGCGCTCGACGACGGGCCTGGAACGCGTCGACGTGGTCTACCGGCGCATCGACGACGACTTCCTCGACCCGCTCGTGTACCGGGAGGACTCGTTGCTGGGGATGCCGGGGCTGATGCGGGCCTACCTGGCCGGGAACGTCACGCTGGCGAACGCGCCCGGGGCGGGCGTGGCGGACGACAAGGTGGTCTACCGCTGGGTACCCGAGATCATCCGCTTCTACCTGGGGGAGGAGCCGATCCTGCAGAACGTGGAGACGTTCTCGGCGCTCATCCCGTCGGAGCGGGACTACATCCGGGCGCACGCGCGGAACCTCGTCCTGAAGCCCGCGAACGAGTCGGGCGGCTACGGCGTGCTCATCGGCGAGCAGGCGACGGACGAGGAGCTGGCATCGACGCTGGCGCAGATGGAGGCGGAGCCGCGGAACTGGATCGCGCAGCCGCTGCTGCACTTCAGCACCATCCCGACGTTCGACGAGGACCGGCTGAAGCCGCGGCGGGCGGACCTGCGGCCGTTCGTGCTCTCGGGACGGGAGACCTGGGTGATCCCCGGAGGGTTGACGCGCGTGGCGCTGCGTGAGGGCTCGTTCGTGGTGAACTCGTCGCAGGGCGGCGGCAGCAAGGACACCTGGGTCCTGAACGAGGAGCCGGACTGATGCTGAGCCGCGTGGCCGAGAACCTGTACTGGCTGGGACGCTACCTGGAGCGCACGGAGAACATCGCGCGGATGGCGCACGTGGAGCACGAGGTCTCGCTGGAGGGCGGGCAGGAGGTCTGGCACAGCCTCGTCAGCACGACCGCCTCGAACGAGCTGTACTGGGAGGCGCTGCTGGAATCCCCGGGGCTGACGCACTCGGAGTTCCTGCTGTTCTCGGCGCTCAACCCGGGGTCGCTGCGGTCGACGCTCGTGCGCGCGCGGGAGCTGGCGCGGGGCTTGCGGGAGCACATCTCGCGGGAGGTGTGGGAGGAGATCAACGCGCTCTACCTGCTTCTCGCGAACCGGAGGCAGTACATCGCGAGCGACGTCCACGACCTCTGCACGGAGACGCAGCGGCGCACGCAGACGATCCTGGGGCTGTACGACAACACGGTGCTGCGGGACGAGGGGCGCGAGTGGTTCCGCTGCGGGATGTACCTGGAGCGGGCGGACATGACGAGCCGCATCGTCGATGCGAAGTACCACATCCTGCTGCCGCGGGGAGACTCGGTCGGAGGACCGTTCGACCGGTTCCAGTGGGTGGCGGTGCTGCGCTCGGCATCGGCGCAGGAGGCGTACCGGCTGCTGGGACACAGCGAGGTCGACGGCCTGCTGGTGGCGCAGCTGCTGATCTTCTCGCGGGAGTTCCCGCGCAGCCTCGCGTTCTCCGTGCAGGCGCTCGCGCGGCACTACCAGCAGGCGACGGAGGAGACGCCCAAGCGGCGGCGGGCGGCGGCGGAGCGGGGCATCGCGCTGCTGAACCTGGACCTGGGGGCGGCGGACATCGAAGAGGTCGTCGATGAGGGCCTGCACGAGTTCCTGGACGAGTTCCAGGCGCGGCTGATCGAGGTTGACCGGTCCATCACGGAGGATATCTTCCGCGCCGAGCCGAGTCCGGTCGCCCCGGCCCGGCTTGTCGAGGGTTGAGATGACGTTCTGCCTGGGAATCAAGTGCGAGAGCGGGCTCGTCGCGATCGCGGACACGCGCATCACGAGCGGGTCGGAGGTCTCGACGGCGAAGAAGATCGCGGTCCACCAGGGCGAGCGGCACGCGATGTTCGTGCTCACGAGCGGGCTGCGTTCGGTGCGGGACAAGGCGATCACGTACTTCGAGGAGCGCCTCCAGAACGGAGCGAACCTCGCCCGCGCCTACGAGGCGGTGAACGCGCTGGCGGAGGAGATCCGGCGGGTGCACGACGAGGACAACGACTGGCTCCTCAAGGCGGGTCTCTGGTTCGACCTGCACTGCATCGTGGGCGGCCAGCTCGAGGAGGACGACTCGCCCCACCTCTACCTGCTGTACCCGCAGGGCAACTGGGTCGAGGTCTCGCAGGGGACCCCGTACGTGATCATCGGCGATACGCGCTACGGGAAGCCGATCCTGGACCGCACGCTGCGGCACGAGGCCTCGCTGGAGAAAGCGCTGCGGGTGGGGCTGCTGTCGTTCAACTCGACGCAGGCCAGCTCGACGGACGTGGGCCCGCCGGTCGACGCGGTGGTCTACCCGCAGGACTCGTTCGCGATGCGGGAGCGGCGCTTCAACGCGGAGGAGCTGGCGCCCGTGGCGGGCTTCTGGCAGCGGTCGATCGAGAAGGCGGTGGAGGATGCGTCGGCGCCGGTGGCGGCGCTGGCGGAAGCGCTGGGTATCGAGGACGCGGAGTAGCGCGCCCTACCAGGTATCGATGTTCTGGCGCTTCTTGCCCTCGCGCGGCGGCGGGGGCGGGACGGAGCGCAGGGCGGCGCTGATCCAGGCGCGCGAGTCCATGGGGTCGATGACGTCGTCGACGCCGAAGGCGACGCCCTGGTTGAGGGCCTTGCCGCGCTCGTAGGCGCGGTCGACGAGCTCCTGGTAGCGGTTCATGCGCTCCTCGGGGTCCTCGATGGCGGCGAGCTCGTTGCGGTAGCCGAGCTTGACCTGGCCCTCGAGGCCCATGCCGCCGAACTCGCCCGTGGGCCAGGCGGCGGCGAAGAACGGCTCCTTCGTGTTCCCGCCGACCATGGCCTGGGCGCCGAGCCCGTAGCCCTTGCGGATGAAGATGGCGACGTGCGGGACGGTGAGGTTGGCGCCGGTGACGAAGAGGCGGGCGGAGTGGCGGGCGAGCGCGGTCTTCTCGACCTCCGGACCGACCATCATGCCGGGGGTATCGACGAGGAAGAGGATGGGGATATCGAAGGCGTCGCAGAGCTGCATGAAGCGGGCGCCCTTGTCCGAGCCGTCGCTGTCGACGGCGCCGCCGAGGTGGGTCGCGTTGTTGGCGATGACGCCGATGGGCCGTCCCTCGATGCGGATGAGGGAGGTGACCATGCCGATCCCGAAGTGGGGCCGTAGCTCGAGGACGGAGCCGGTGTCGGCCATCGCCTCGATGATGGCGTGCACGCTGTAGGCGCGGAGGCGGTTCTCCGGGACGAGGGTGCGGAGGAGGCGCTGGTCGGCGCACTCCCAGTCGTCGATGGGGCCCTGGAAGTAGGAGAGGTACTGCTTCGCGACGGCGACGGCTTCCTCCTCGTCCTCGACGGCGAGATCAACGACGCCGTTGGGAACCTGCACGTCCATCGGTCCGATCTCCTCGGGGGTGAATACGCCGAGGCCGCCGCCCTCGACCATGGCCGGCCCGCCGAGGCCGATGTTGGAGTTGGCGGTCGCGATGATGACATCGCAGCAGCCGAGGAGGACGGCGTTGCCGGCGAAGCAGCGCCCCGAGGTGACGCCGACGAGGGGCACGAGGCCGCTGAGCTTGGCCATCGTGGCAAAGGTGGGCGTATCGAGCGGCCGGTAGCCGCCGATCGTGGGCGCTTCGGCGGCGGCCTGGCCGCCCTCGCGGCGGCCGCCGGTGCCGGCGCGTCCGCCGCCGCCCTCGGTGAAGAAGACGACGGGCCGGCGCCACCTGCCCGCGAGCTCGAGCATGCGGTCGGTCTTGGGGTGGTTGACAGCGCCCTGCGTGCCCGCGAGCACGGTGTAGTCGTAGGCGAGGACGACGCAGCGCGCGTCCTCGTCGTCGAAGTGCTCGCCGTTGACGGACCCGACGCCGGTGATCATGCCGTCGGTGGGGAAACGGCGGACGACCTCCTCGAGGGGGAGTCCGGTTCCGGGGGTGAGGGCAAGGGAGCCGTGCTCAACGAAGGTGCCGGGATCGCAGAGGTCGTCCACGTTCTCGCGGGCGGTGCGCTGCTTCGTGCGGCGGCGGCGGGCGACGGCGTCGGGGCGGTTCTCGTCGAGGGTGGCGGCGTGGCGCTCGTGGACCTCGGCGAGGTCGGGGCGGACGTGGTCGAGGTCGATCTCCTCGGCAGCGGCCTCGCCGGTGTCGTCGACATGGCCCTCGTCGATGAGGATGACGGGGTGGCCTTCGTAGATGGTGTCGCCCGCGGAGACGGTGACCTCGCGGACGGTGCCGCTGGCGCGGGCGTGGACCTCGTGCTCCATCTTCATGGCGTTCATGACGAGCAGGAGCTGGCCCTCGCGAACGGTATCGCCGGCGGCGACGTCGATCGTGACGATGGTGCCCTGCAGGGGCGCGAGGACGGCGTGGACGCCCTCGGGCACGTCGACCGCGGGGAGGATATCGAGCTCGGGCTCGGGGGCAGGGGCGGCGGGGCCGCCCTCCTTGCCGTGCACGAGCACGGCGAGGGGGTCGCTCTGGTCGACGGTGACGCCGGCCTGGCCGCTGGCGGCCGCGCCGGGGGCGGCCGGGCGCTCGAAGAAGCGCCGCGGGTGGGTCGCGTTGATGGGGTCGACGAGGGCGGCGACGTGGTCGTCGACGAAGCGGGTGTAGACGCGGCCGGCGGCGAGGTCGGGATGGGCGAGGATGGTCTGAAGCAGGTCGACGTTGGTGGCAACGCCCTCGATGCGGAAGTCGGCGAGGGCGCGGGAGGTGCGGCGGAGGGCGTCCCCGAGGTCGGGGGTGGGCGAGTAGCCGACGACCTTGGCGAGGAGCGAATCGAAGCTGGGGCTGGTGCGGTAGCCGGCGTAGCCGAAGGTGTCGGTGCGGACGCCGGGACCGGAGGGGATGTCGAAAGCGGTGAGGGCGCCGCCCGAGGGGCGGGTGGAGCCGTCGGCGGCCATCGTCTCCATGTTGACGCGCGCCTGGACGGCGAAGCCGCGGGGGGATGGCGCGTCCTGCTGCGAGAGGCCGAGCCCGGCGAGCGACTCGCCGGCGGCGAGGCGTAGCTGAAGCTGGACGAGGTCGACGCCGGTCACCTCCTCGGTGACGGTGTGCTCGACCTGGAGGCGCGCGTTCGTCTCGATGAACCAGAACTCGCCCGTCTCGCCCTCCTCATCGGTTTCCACGATGAACTCGAAGGTGCCGAGGTTGCGGTAGCCACTCGCCTTCGCGAGACGCACGGCGGCATCGGTGATGTGCTCGCGCAGGGCGGGGGAGAGGGCAGGGGCGGGGGCGATCTCGATGATCTTCTGGTGGCGGCGCTGGACGCTGCAATCGCGCTCGCCGAAGTGGGTGACGGCGCCGCCCGCGTCGCCGGCGATCTGCACCTCGACGTGGCGGGCGCGGGGGATCCAGCGCTCGACGTAGAGGCTGGGGTCGCCGAAGGCCTGCCCCGCCTCGGAGGCGCAGCGCTCGAAGGCGGCGTCGATCGCGGAGGCCTCGGAGATGGTGCGCATGCCCCGCCCGCCGCCTCCGCCGACGGCCTTGATGATCATGCCGGCGCCTTCGGGGAGGTCGGCGAAGAAGGCGTGCGCCTCCTCGACGGTGACGGCGTGGGAGAGGCCGGGGACGACGGGAACGTCGTTGGCCTCGGCGAGGGCGCGGGCCTGCGTCTTCGCCCCGAACAGGTCGAGCGTCCCGGGGGTAGGGCCGACGAAGGTGAGCCCGGCCTCCTCGCAGGCGCGGGCAAAGGGCGCGCTCTCGGCGAGGAAGCCGTAGCCCGGGTGGACGGCGTCGCAGCCCGCGCGCTTCGCGGCGGCCACGAGTTGCTCGATATCGAGGTAGGGAGCGACGCCGCTTCCTTCCAGGGGACGGACGGCATCGGCTTTGCGGGTGTGGAGATTACGGGCGTCGTCCTCGGAGTGCACGGCGACGGTGCGGATGCCGAGCTCGCCGGCCGCTCGCATGATGCGGATGGCGATCTCGCCACGGTTGGCGACGAGCAGACTCTCGATGGGCACGGTTCGTTCCTCCGGGACGCGCTCTCAGCGGGGGCCGATCCTACCAGCGTGGGGCGCAGGCGCGGCGCTTATCATCGGCGGCCGGCGGCGCGCCACCGATGCCGCGCGCCGCGAAGGGCGACGGCGATGACGGACGCAACGGACACACCGACCTCGGACGAGCTCGCGCGGATGGCCGTAGAGCTGCGCAACTGGGGACGCTGGGGGGACGACGACGAGCGGGGCGCGCTCAACCTGATCACGGACGGGAAGCGCGCGCAGGCGGCGGCGCTCGTGCGGGAAGGGCTCTCGGTGAGCTGCGCGAATGAGCTGCCGGTATCGCGGGGACTGGAGACGCGGCCCGCCCACCACCACATGATCGTGGGCGGCGACCAGGTGAGCGAGGACGCGCGCTTCGCCTTCTGCCTGGACTCCTTCTCGATCGCGCCCCACGGACCGGCGACGACGCACCTCGACGCGCTCTGCCACATGTTCTACGAGGGCAAGATCTACAACGGCTACAGCAAGGACGAGGTGCGCACGGACGGCGCGCAGAAGGACAGCATCATGGCGGGGGCGGACGGCATCGTGAGCCGGGGCGTGCTGCTCGACATTCCCCCGGTGCTGGGCGTCGAGTGGCTGGAGCCGGGCCGTCGAATCACCGTCGCGGACCTGGAGGCCGCAGAGGAGCGGGAGGGCGTGCGGGTGGAGCCGGGCGACATCCTGCTGGTGGCCACGGGACGGGAGGCGCGGGAGGCGTCGAGGGGGCCGGGGGCGCCGTGGGACGGACTGGCGGGGCTCGACGCGAGCTGCCTGCCCTGGCTGCGCGAGCGGGACGTGGCCGTGGTCGGCTGCGACGGCATCACGGACGCGACCCCGAGCGGCATCGACGAGTGGCCGATGCCGCTCCACCAGGTGCTGATCGCGAACATGGGCGTCCACCTGATCGACAACGTGTCGATCGAGCGGCTGGTGTCGGCCTGCCGCGAGCGGAACCGGTACGAGTTCCTCTTCTCGCTTGCGCCGCTGCGCCTGGAGGGAGGCACGGCCTCGCCGGTCAATCCGCTGGCCATCTTCTAGTGACCGGTGGCCGGTGATGCTGAGGGGCGCCGCGTAGAGACGTATCATCGCGGCGAGCGGCGCGGCCGCAGAGCGGTGCGCTGCGGGGGGCGACGGCGATGACGGATGCAACGGGAACACCGACCTCGGACGAACTGGCGCGAATGGCGGTGGAGCTGCGGAACTGGGGGCGCTGGGGGGACGACGACGAGCGCGGGGCGCTCAACCTGATCACGGACGAGAAGCGCGCGCAGGCGGTAGCGCTGGCGCGGGAGGGACTGTCGGTGAGCTGCGCGCGATCGCTACCGGTCACGCCCTCGCAGGAGAACCCCTCGCCAGTGCAGCACCATATGATCAGCGGCGGCGACCAGGTGAGCGCGGAAAGCCGCTTCGCGTTCGCGACGGACTACTTCGGCATCGCGCCGCACGGGATGGCGACGACGCACCTCGACGCGCTCTGCCACATCTTCTACGAGGGCAAGATCTACAACGGCTACAGCAAGGACGAGGTGCGCACGGACGGCGCGCAGAAGAACAGCATCATGGCGGGGGCGGACGGCATCGTGAGCCGGGGCGTGCTGCTCGACATCCCCTCGGTGCGCGACGCGGACTGGATCGAGGTTGGCGAGCGCGTCACGGTGAGCGAGCTGGAGGCGGCGGAGGCGCGCCAGGGCGTACGGGTGGAGTCGGGGGACATCCTGCTCGTGTACACGGGACGGGATCCGCGGCGGGACTCGAAGGGGCCGGGCGCGCCGTTCGACGGGCTGGCCGGCATGGACGCAGGCTGCCTGCCCTGGGTGCGCGAGCGCGACGTTGCGGTCATCGGCTGCGACGGCGTGACGGACGCGATGCCGAGCGGCCTCGCGGACTGGCCGATGCCGTTCCACAGCGTCGCCATCGCGAACATGGGCATCCACCTGATCGACAACATGAACCTGGAGCGTCTGGTGGCGGCCTGCCGCGAGCGGAACCGCTACGAGTTCCTGTTCACGCTGGCGCCCCTGCGCCTGGAGCGGGGCACGGCCTCGCCGGTGAACCCGCTGGCGATTTTCTAGTGGTCGGTGGTCGGTGAGAGGACTGGGTGATGGCGCTCGGTCGTGCGGGCACCGCGAGCCTGGTGGCGCTGGCGGCGGCGCTTGTGGTCGGGGTGGTGCTCGGACTCGTGCTGGAATTCGGGGGGTCGAGCGAACCAGACCCGTGGGAGGAGCGCTGGGCCGACCTGGGGGTGTCAGAAGCGGAGTTCGTGTTCCTTGGCAACTTCACGGGCGAGGAGCAGAAGTCGATCAGGCGGGAGCTAAGGGTCGCACAGGTGGTGTTCGACGAGCATTTCGGGGCGGTGACGTCGGACTTCACCGTGTACGTGAGCACGGACGTGGATGCGCTGAATGAACGCCTCTCGCAGGACGCGGGCCCCAGGGTGTGGTTTACCTGTGGCGGCCTCGCTCACCGCAACGCCATAGCGATTGTGCTTGAAGACTGCTCGCCTGAATGGCGGGCGCTCGGCGGACCGCTCGCGCATGAGTATTTCCACATCCTGCAGAGCGTTGCTGGCGCCTTCACCACGGCGGAGGGGTCGTTTCGGTGGCTGACAGAGGGATCGGCAGTCTACGCAAGCGCCCTCGTAGCGGATGCGGCGGGCCGCCGGCCACTGACGGTCCGGCGCCAGCACTCACGGCTCCGCTGGTCTTTCCTCGGGAAGCTGTCCGCCTACTCGTGGGACCCCTACGACGTTGGCTTCCTCGCCACCGATTGGCTCGTGGAGCAGGCAGGTCCCAAGGCAGTCCTGGAGTTCTTCCGACTTGGCGGGCACAGGGTCGCGTTCGAGTCAGCGTTCGGCATGACGCTGAGCGAATTCAGAGCTGCCCTTGATCTACACCGGCTGGAGGTCGCGCCGCCGTTCGAATGGCGAGTAGAGGGGACAGTGCTTGGCCCCGACGGGGCGCCCACTGAAGCGATGCACGTCTTCGCAATAGTGCGGACTGAGGGTGAGGCCTGGCCGATGGCGGGGGACGAGGCGGATGAGGAAGGGAGGTTCGAGTTTGCTGCGCCGGGAGGCGGGTACACCCTGGGGGTCTGGCTGCAATGCCCCCGCGGTGACGGTGTGGAGGGGGACTTGGTCTACACGGGCGAGTGGGGCGCCGACGGCTTCGTTGCCGACGCGGACGGATTCGTCGAGACAGGGGATGAGGCGGCGGAACCGTTCGCGGGCGGGGAGGGAGACCGGGTCGGGATCATCATCGAGCTCCCCGAGACGCGGGAGTCGCTGATCGCGGAGCATTGCCGACGTTAGGATGCCGACCCCGGGGAGACGACATGGTTCTGAGCCGTAGGGGAGTCGTGAGCCTGGCGTTCCTGGGGGGCGCCCTCGTGTTCGGGGTCGTGCTCGGCTTCGTGCTGGCGTTCGGGTCGAGCGAACCGGACCCGTGGGAGGAGCGCTGGGCCGACCTGGGTGTGCCCGAAGCGGAGTTCGTGTTCCTTGGTGACCTGACGAAGAGGGAGCAGGAGTCGATCAGGCGGGAACTGAGGGTCGCGCAGGTGGTGTTCGCCGAGCACTTCGGGGCCGTCACGTCGGACTTCACGGTGTACGTAAGCACAGAGCTGGACGCGCTCAACGAGCAACTTGTCGAGTTCGAGGGAGAGAAGATCAGGTTCACATGCGGCGGGCGCGCGTTTAAGGGGGCCGTCTTCCTGACACTCGAGGGGTGCGCAAGAGAACTTCGGCTCTTCGGCGGGCCCCTGGCGCACGAGTACTTCCACATCCTCCAGTACGAAGCTGGTCTCCCAGAATCAAGCGACCACTGGCTGCTCTGGCTCGTTGAGGGGTCGGCCGAGTATGCAGGCGCCCTCGTCGATGAAGCACAGGGGCGCCGAACCCTCGCTACCCTGCGCCAAGGGAAGCAGCTCGCATGGTCGGCGGGTCGTCTGGAGCGGACCTGGTACTCGTACGACTATGGCTTCCTTGCGACTGACTGGCTGATGGAAGGGGTGGGCACGGAAGCCGTTCTTGAGTTCTTTCGCCTGGGCGGGAACCAGACTGCCTTTGAGTCGGCATTTGGGATGCCGTTGGGAGTGTTTCGAAGCTCATTTGAGGCGTATGGGCGGGTGGCAGTGCCGCCCTTCGACTGGCGCGTCGGGGGAACGGTGCTCGGCTCCGACAGTGTGCCGGTCAAGGGAGTGTACCTGGTGGCACTAGTGAGAATAGAAGGTGAGGCGTGGGCGGCAGGGATTGGCGAGACCGACGCGATTGGAGGGTTCGAGTTCGCAGCACCGGAGAGTGGGTACACGCTCGGCCTCGTTCTCCGGTGCCCCAGCGACAAAAATGTCCTTCAGTTGGTGCACGTCGGGGAGTGGGGCGCGGAGGGGTTCGTCGCTGTAGACCAGTGGATCTGGGGCGGGGGTCGAGGAGAGGCGGAGCCGTTCACGGATGGGGACAGGGACCGGACCGAACTGATCATCCGGCTCCCGACGACCATGGCGGAGCTTACCGAGAAGCACTGCACGTCCTGAGCCGACACGGTCAGGTGGCGAGCATGCGGCCGGCTTCGCGGATCTCCTCGAGGTAGTAGGGCGGGGCGGTGAGGAGGATGAGGCGGTCGACGCCCTTGTGCTCGAGGGCGGCGCGGGCGGAGCCGTCGGCGCGGACGTAGGGCTCGCTCAAGCCGGCGAAGACGGTCAGGAGGAAGTCGTCGGGGTTGCGGCCGGAGGCAGCGTGCTCGCGGCGGGCGATCTGGGCGAACGACTCGAGCCGGGGGTGGCCGGCCTGCGTGTTGAAGCCGTCGGCGTGGCGGCCGGCGATAGCGGCCATGCGCGGTCCCCAGCCGCCGACGACGATGGGCGGGGCGACCTCGGGGCGGGGGAAGCCGTGCGCGGCGCGGAGCTGGAAGTGCTCGCCGTCGAAGGTGGCGCGTTCGCCCGACCAGAGGCGGCGCAGGACCTGGGCGGCTTCAGCGACCTGGGCGGCGCGGACGCGGTCGGGGGGTACGGGGCGGCCGAGCATGGTCTGCTCGGGGGCGTAGGGGAGGGAGGGGCCGCCGCCCGCCCCGAGCCCGAGGATGAAGCGGTTGCCGCTCACCTCCTGGAGGGTGGCGGCCATGTTGGCGAGGAGGCCCGGGTGGCGGTTCGCGACGTTCAGGACGAGCGTGCCGAGCATGACGCGCGAGGTCGCCTCGGCGATGCCGGTGAGGGCCACGAGGGCTTCGGGGACGCGGCCGCTGTTGTAGTCGGCGTCGCGCAGGTGGTCCCAGGTCCAGATGCCGTCGAAGCCCGCCTCCTCGGCGGTGACGGCGGCCTCGCGCATCTGGGCGTAGGTCGCGCCGAAGGGCATCAGGAGGAGGTCGGTCTGCACGAGGCGCAGGATAGCGGAGGCAGGCGGGTCTCGCGTTCGTACAATGCCCGCAGGAGGACGACATGGCCGAGGAGCGACTTCTTGACGACGAACTGAAGGTGCTGCGCGACGGCTTCGCCGAGCGCGCGCCGCAATTCATGGACACGATGGAGGCGGCGATCGAGGAGATCGAGGCGGAGACAATCGGTCGGGCGCTCGACGTGGGCGCCCAGGCGCCGGACTTCGAGCTGCGCGACGTGACGCACGACCGCACCGTGCGCCTGAGCGAGGCGCTCGCGCGGGGGCCGGCGGTCGTGTCGTTCTACCGGGGCGAGTGGTGACCGTTCTGCAACGTTGAGCTGCAGGGTCTGCAGCGACGGCACGGCGAGATTCGCGACCTGGGGGCGACGCTGTTCTTCGTCGGTCCCGAGACCGAGGAGGACGCGCGCAAGCTGCTCTCGAACATCGAGACGGACATCCCCGTCCTGGCCGACACCGAAGGCGCGGCCATGGACGCCTACGGCATCAGCTTCGAGCTGCCGGACCGGTTGAAGGCGGGGTACGCGCGCATGGGCTTCCCCGACCGCAACCCGGGGACGGGGTGGCGGCTGCCAACGCCGGCGACGTTCGTGATCGACCAGTCCGGCGTGATCCGCTCGCGGCACTGCCTGTCGGACTACCGCTACCGGATGGAGCCGCGCGATGTCGTGGCGGCGGTGGAGGAGCTGCAGCGTGATAGCTAAGCAGCTTCGGGCGGTGCAGAGCGCCGAGCGGCTGGCCCGCATCGAGCGAGCGACGGAGTACCCGCTGCTCACGCTGGCGCTCCTGATGGTGCCGCTGCTCCTCCTGCCGCTGACCACGGATCTGACTCCACAGGCCGACCGGTGGTTCCTGATCGCCGACTACGTGATCTGGGGCGCCTTCGTGCTGGTCTTCGGGGCCAAGCTGGTGGTGGCTCCGAACCGGTGGGGCTACGTGAAGACCCATCCGCTGGAGGCGGCGATGGTGGTCGTGCCTTTCCTGCGGCCCCTGCGACTGATGCGAGTCCTCCTGCTGCTGCGGCTGGCAGTGGCGGTGGGACTGAATACCCGCCTCATCCGCAGGTTCTTCCTGCGGCGCGGAACGGGATTCGTGCTCGCCTGTCTGCTCATCGCAGTGGTCGGTGGCGGAACGCTCGTCTTCATCGCGGAGCACAACCACGCGAGCAGCCAGATCACCTCGCTCGGTGATTCGTACTGGTGGGCCATGGTCACCATGACCACGGTCGGGTATGGGGACTACGCACCGGTGACGCCGATGGGGCGGGGGGTTGCGGGCTTCCTCATGATCTTTGGCATCGCGGCGCTGTCGGTCACGACCGCCTCGGTCGCGACGATGATGGTGAGAGAACCGCAGAAGCAAGCACACACGCCCACGCTGCGGAATCTGCGGATCCGGCAGCGCCAGCTTCGGGCGCGCCGCTAGGGATGCGGGAGCTCGCCGGGCGCATCACGCGGTCCAACCGCTTCGAGTACTTCATCGTCGGGCTGATCATCGGGAACGGCGCCCTGCTCGGAATCGAGACGGTCCCGAGCATCAAGGAGGGGTACGCGGTCTGGCTGAGCGCCGGACACTGGGTCACGATCGGCATCTTCATCGTCGAGGCGGTGCTCAAGATGCTGGCGCTGGCTCCACGATCGGAGCGCTACTTCCGCGACAACTGGAACGTCTTCGACTTCACGATCATCGTGCTGTCCCTCATCCCGGCGGTCGGGACGTTCGCCATCGTCGCGCGGATGGCGCGGCTGATGCGCCTGCTGCGGCTGGTCTCGGCGGTGCCGGAGCTGCGGCTGATCGTGACGACGCTGGTGCGATCGATCCCGGGGATGCTGCACATCGTGGCGGTGATGAGCGTGCTGTCCTACATCTACGCGATCCTGGGCTACGAGTTCTTCCACGAGCACGACCCGGTGCACTGGAACAATCTCGGTACCTCGCTGCTGTCGCTCTTCCGGGTGGTCACGCTGGAGGACTGGACGGACATCATGTACGTGGCCATGGAGCTGAACTCGTTCGCCTGGGTTTACTTCGTGAGCTACGTGGTGCTGGGTTCGTTCGTGACGATCAACCTCTTCATCGCCGTGGTCATCAGCAACCTGGACGAGGCGAAGCAAGAGCGTCTGCGGCAGCTGGAGAGCGTGGCGACGCGGGATGAGCTGATCGACGAGCTGCGGGCGGCGCGGGAGTCGCTCAGCCGGCTGGAGCGCCGGCTCTCGCAGGCGGAGGACGTCCCGGACCGCTGACCGGCTCGGGGAGTGCGAGCGCGGGCGGGCGCGGGTATGCTCCCGCGGCTGGAGGGGCCATGCCGGAAGCGCTCTCGCATCTGCGCATCTGCGACTTCACCGGACAGCTGGCGGGGGCGGGGGCGACCCGCTTCCTGGCGGCGTTCGGGGCGCAGGTCATCCGCATCGAGGACCCCGTCAACCAGGGGCGGTGGGACATCCTGCGGGGGATGCCGCCGTACGTCGATGACCGTCGCGGGGTCGAGTTCGGCGGGCCGTTCAACAACCACAACGTCGAGAAGCTGGGAGTCACGCTCAACCTGCGCACGGAGCGGGGCAAGGAACTGCTGCGGGAGCTGGTCGCGGTCTCGGACGTGGTGGCGGAGAACTTCTCGGCAGGGGTGATGGAGCGGTGGGGGTTCGGCTACGAGGAGCTGCAGGCGATCCGCGAGGACATCATCTACGTCTCCAACTGCGGGTTCGGGCACCGCGGTCCATACCGGGACTTCAAGACGTGGGGACCGATCGTGCAGGCGGTCTCGGGGCTGACCTTCAGCTCGGGGCTTCCGGACGAGCCGCCGGCGGGCTGGGGCTACTCGTACATGGACCACACGGGCGCCTACTACATGGCCATCGCGATCCTGATGGCGCTCCGCCACCGGAACCGGACGGGCGAGGGGCAGTGGGTCGACCTGGGGTGCACGGAGGCGGGCGCGAGCCTGACCGGTCCGGCCATGCTCGACTACACGGTGAACGGGCGGCCGCTGCGGCGGCAGGGCAGCCCCAACAGCAATCGCAGCCAGTTCCCGGCGATGGCCCCGCACGGCATCTACCCCTCGCGGGAAGAGGACACCTGGATCGCGATCTCCTGCCGCGACGAGCGCGACTGGGAAGCGTTCGGCGAGGTCACGGGGGAGGCGTGGACGCGGGAGGGGCGCTTCTCGGACCTGCGCGGGCGGCTGGTGGCGGAGGACGCGCTCGACGCGCTGGTGGCGGGGTGGACGGAGACGCGGGGGAACTTCGAGGCGGCGGCGCTGCTGCAGGGCGCGGGCGTCCCGGCGACGGCGGTGCAGCGTCCGCAGGAGCGCATCGACCAGGACCCGAACACGGAGGCGTGGGGGCTCTGGCCGACGGTGAAGCATCGCGACATGGGCGATGTACGGGTCGACGGGCTGCCGGTGCACTTCTCGGAGACGGACTGGACGATGGAGCGGGGCGGACCGTGCCTGGGGGAGCACAACGAGGAGGTGTTCGGGGGGCTGCTGGGGTTGAGCGCGGAGGAGATCGCCTCGCTGACGGAGGAGGGCGTGCTGTGACGGAGGCGGGAACGCCGCCGGGGCCGGGCGCGCTGGAGGGGGTGCGGGTCGTCGAGCTGTGCGACGAGCTGGGGATGTTCGCGGGCAAGCTGCTGGCGGACATGGGGGCGGAGGTGGTCAAGGTGGAGCCGCCGGAGGGGGACCGGACGCGCACGTACCCGCCCTTCCTCGACGACGAGCCCGGTCCTGAGCGCAGCCTCTACTTCTGGCACTACAACACGAGCAAGGCGGGCGTCACCCTCGACCTCGGGGAGGAGGAGGACCGGGGGCGGCTGCGGGCGCTGATCGACCGGGCGGACATCCTGCTGCAGAGCGGGGAGGCGGGGGCGGACCTCGAGTACGAGTCGCTGCGGGAGACGAACGAGGGGCTGATCATGGTCACGCTCAGTCCGTTCGGGCGGGGCATGCCGCGCGAGGACGAGGCGTCGACGGACCTGACGATCCTGGCGGGGGGCGGGCCTGTGTGGAACTGCGGGTACGACGACCACTCGCTGCCGCCGGTACGGGGCGGGGGGAACCAGGGCTACCACACGGCGAGCCACTTCGCGGTCATGTCGGCGCTGGTGGCGCTGCTGTACCGCGACGAGACGGGGCGGGGGCAGCACATCGACGTGAACGCGCACGCGGCCGCGAACGTCACGACGGAGGCGGGGACGTACACGTGGCTGGTCGCCCAGGAGACGGTGCAGCGGCAGACGGGGCGGCACGCGGGGGTGAACCCGTCGATGCCCTCGCAGGTGCTGTGCGCGGATGGACGTTACGTCAACACCGGCATCCCGCCGCGGCGGCCGGAGTCGTTCGGGGCGGTCTGCGAGTGGCTCCAGAGCGCAGGCCTGGAGGAGGAGTTCCTGGAGTTCCCGCTGCTGGAGGAGGGGATGCGGCGGGAGCGCTTCGACATGTCGATGCTGCAGCAGGACGAGGAGTTGATGGCGATCTTCGGGGCGGGGCGCGCGGCGATGAACTTCCTGGCGTCTCGGCTGACGGCGTACGAGTTCTTCACGGGCGGGCAGCAGCGCGGGTTCCAGATCGGGATCATCTACTCGCCCGAGGAGGTGCTGGAGGATCCGCACTTCGTCGCGCGCGGCTTCCCGGTCGAGGTCGAGCACCCGGAGCTGGAGCGGACGGTGACGTATCCGGGGGCGCCCTACCAGCTCCTGGGCTCGCCGTGGCGCATCCGGCGGCGGGCGCCGCTGCTGGGCGAGGACAACGAGGCGGTGTTCGCGGAGCTGTCGGGGGACGGGGGCTAGGAGGGGCGGGCTTCCGCGACCGACTCTTCGGTGACATTGTCGGGGAGCCAGTAGCGGCGGAAGACCACGTAGCCGACGAACGCGAGACCGCCGGCAAGAGGTCCGATCAGCCGTATGCCGAGGGGGTCCTCTTCGGATGAACCGAGCGCGAGCATGGCGATGAGGAGGCCGGGTGCGGCGGCTCCGGCGATCTTCTCCAGGGTCTGCTGGGTGGCGTAGTAGGTCGCCTCGCGGCGCAGGCCGGTGCGCACGGTGTCGTAGTCGGTGATGTCGGCGATGAGGGCATTGGGGAAGGTCTGCACGGGTGCGAGGGCGAGCCCGATGAGGAGGGCGTAGACGATCCCCTGGGCGACCACGGGGATGCCCGGGATGAACCCCGCGATCGCGAAGAGGGGGAAGTAGATCCCCGCGAAGAGCATGCCCCAGCCGTAAACCTGCCGCTTGGAGCGCCGCCGCGCGAAGAACACGGCCACGGGAAGGACGAGCATGAGCACGGCGAGGGCGGAACCGGTGAGGACCGCGACCATCGTGCCGGGTTCGTCCTGGCCCAGGACGGCCTCGACGTAGAAGGGCAGCACGCCCGTGATCATCTGGACGCCGACGCTGTAGAGGATGAACGAGGGCAGGAAGACGAGGAACTGGTCGTTGCGGAGGCAGGTCGTGATGGACTTCCACACCGAGGGACGCTCGATTTTCTCGTCCTCGGCGTAGATCTCCTGCGAGACCTCGATGGAGCGCCGCCAGGCGCCGGTAAGGGCGACGTAGCGGGAGACCAGGGCGACGACGGCGACGATGATCGCCATGGCCACGAAGCCGAAGGAGTCGACGAGGAGACCGGTTCCGACGAACGCGATCGCCGTTCCGACGACGCCGAAGAAGACCTGCCAGCTGACGATGCTGAGCCGGTCCTCGCTGCGGCGGGCGATCTCGGGCAGGAGCGACTCGAGCGGCCCGCCGGAGAGGGTCGAGAACAGGTTGAAGAACCAGAAGATGGCGAAGAGGTAGATGACGTTGCCGATGGTTTCGCCGGGGTTGGGGGGCGTCCAGAGGAAGATGAAGAGGATGGCCATGAAGGGAGTGGCGGCCACGACGAAGGGGATGCGGCGCCCCCAGCGGGTGCGGGTGCGGTCGCTCCAGTAACCGATGAGGGGGTCGTCGAAGGCCTCGATCAGGCGGCCGATGACGAGGACGGCGCCGAGGGCGAAGGCGGCGCCGCGACGTTCGACGTCGCCGTCGTCGTCGCCGAGGTAGAAGAAGATGAGCCAGAGGTCGCGGGTGCGGCCGAGGGCGTTGCCGCCGAGCGAGCCGGAGGCGTAGAGGAGGCGCGCAGCGAGTGGCATGCGGCCATTCATGCGGCTCCTCCGGGGGGCTGGAGTGACGCCGCAGACGATACAGGAACGAGGGAGTGGGCTAGGGGAGGGCCAGCATCCGTTCGAGGGCGACGAGCGACCATTCGCGCGTTTCGTCGTCGACCTTCACGCGGTTGATGACGTGGCCCTGGACGAGACCTTCGAGGGTCCAGGCGAGGTAGGCGGGGTGGATGCGGTACATCGTGCTGCAGGGGCAGACGACGGGGTCCAGGCAGAAGACAGTCTTGTCGGGGTTCTCGTCGTTGAGGCGCTTGACGAGGTTGATCTCGGTGCCGACGCCCCAGGTCGAGCCCGCGGGGGCGGCGTTCACGGCCTTGATGATGCGCTCTGTCGAGCCGCTGGCGTCGGCGGCCTGAACGACTTCCCACGAGCACTCGGGGTGGACGATGACATTCACGCCGGGGTGCTCGGCGCGGGCCTGCTCGATCTGGTCGACGGAGAAGCGCTGGTGGGTGCTGCAGTGGCCTTTCCAGAGAATGACGCGCGCGCGTTCAAGCTGCTCCTGCGTGTTTCCGCCGAGGGGCAGGCGCCAGTCCCACGTGATCATCTCATCGAGGGGGATGCCCATCTCGTAGCCGGTGTTGCGGCCGAGGTGCTGGTCGGGGAAGAAGAGGACCTTCTCGCCGCGCTCGAAGGCGTACTCGAAGGTCTTGGGGGCGTTGCTGGAGGTGCAGACGATGCCCTCGCGTTTGCCGACAAAGCCCTTGAGGCTGGCGGCGCTGTTCATGTAGGTGATGGGGATGATGCGGGTGGCGGGGTCGAGGGCGGCGGTCATCTCGTCCCAGGCGGCG
The DNA here is from genome assembly GCA_965203115.1 of Tepidiformaceae bacterium. Classification (GTDB taxonomy): domain Bacteria; phylum Chloroflexota; class Dehalococcoidia; order Tepidiformales; family Tepidiformaceae; genus UBA2991. Next base: position 2,714,227 of record OZ241859.1, read on the forward strand.
TAGACATCGCCGGGATCGGCCATGTCGGCCATGGAGCAGCCGGCGGCCATGTTGGGGAGGACAACGGAGACCTCGGGCGGGGTAAGGATGTCGGCGGACTCGGCCATGAAGTGGACACCGCAAAAGAGGACGAAGTCGATGCCCTGCTGCTCGGCGGCGTGCTGAGCGAGCTTGAAGCTGTCGCCGGTGAAGTCGGCGTACTGGATGACCTCGTCACGCTGGTAGTGGTGTCCGAGGACGACAAGGCGGTCGCCGAGGGCCGCGCGGGCGGCGCGGATGCGCCGGTCGACCTCCTCGGGCGGAAGGCCGAGATAGCTGCGGGGGATATCCTGCTGCCAGCTCACGAACGCGGGCTCTTCGACGAGGGGAAGGGGCTCGAGGCGGTCCGTGGGGCAGGTATCGGGATCGGAGTACAGCTCAAGCAGGGCCGCGGGGTCGGAGGTTGGCGCGGTAGCGGTCATCGGACGATCCCTCCCGATCCGGCGGCCGGACTTAGTGTCGCAGATACACTAAGTAAGAGAGGTAACTGTGCCACACAAGGGGCGGGATCGTCAACGGCGGATGGGGTCAGGAACCGAAGAAGATCTCCCGCACCTTGCGGACCTGGTCCAGCACCTCTGCCTCGGTCTCGTGCCTGAGGCTGAAGGAGAGGCCTCCCAGGGCACGGGCAGGCCAGTAGCGCTCGACCCGGTAGGCGATGCCGTCGCCGTACCGGCCGCCGGCTTCGCGGTAGGAGGCGACAGCCGTTTCGAAGAAGGCCTCTCCGAAGTGGAGCAGGGGGGCGAAGTCGTGGGCGGGGTCGCTCCAATCGACGTGCTCCCAGTCGAGGATGGCGGCGAGGCGGCCATCCTCGTTCACCAGGATGTTGTCGTGCCAGATGTCGTGGTGGCAGATGGCGCGATCGGTCGCGGGGAAGGCGGGGTCGCGGGCGAAGGTGTCCCACCAGGCGTCGATGTGGCGGTACTGCGCGGGAGCCAGATGGCGGGCGAGTTCCTCCATGACTCCGGGACGCAATTCGAGGTAACGGGCACGGGGCTCCCACTCGGGGAGGGCCGCTTCGTGGGCGACGGCCCGGGGAAGCGCGTGCAGTTCGGCGAGCAGGCTCCCGAGGTCGCGGGCGATGCCCTCGGAGCCTTGCTCTGGAGAAGGGTCACCACGGAGGGAGGGATAGGCGAGCGCCCCGTGCGGGAACACCTCGCCAGCCGGGGAACGCCAGCGGGGGCGCGGGATGGGCGCCGAGAGGTGGACGGCGAGAACGGGAAGGGCTCGCCACTCGGGCTCGTAGGCAGGGGTTGGGCCGGCGACCCGCGCGACCTTGACGACGAAGCCACCCGATGTCTCGACGACGTCGCCGCTGACGCCGGAGCCCAGCTCGCGCAGCGGCTCCACCCGCCCGATCGCGGGGAAGGCGCGGGCGATGCGCGCAGCGAGGGTCTCCACCAGCTTCAGGAACCGGGCGGGCGCCAGCGGATGGTGGTCGGCTGCGTCCGCTCGATGCGCTCCGCGGCGGTGCCGGCGAGGAGCTCGACCGGGTCGCCGGGGCGGAGGTCGCCGCCTTCAATGACACGGGCGTAGACGCGGCTGAAGCCTGGGTGCGCCTCCTGGTCCATGCACGAGAAATCGCCTTCGAGGAACCACTGCGCGTTCTTCCAGCAGGGCTCGGTGTAGCCGGTGACCTCGACGAGCACCGCGTCGCCGAGGCGGAGGCGGGCGCCGGGGGTAACCCGGTCCCAGTCGATGCCCTCGGTCGTGACGTTCTCGCCGGTGGCGCCTGGGGCGATGGGGTGGCCCTCTGCGGCGAGCGCCTCGATGCGTTCGAGGGCGAAGAGACAGAGTGCGCGCCTCGGCCCCCCGTGAGCGCGACGGTCGGCCTGGCGGTCGACGGTGATGCCGTTGGCATCGACGGTCGCCTCGGTGAGGGGGAGCTTGGGCACTCCACCGTTGGAGGCGCTGAGCTGGACGATGCGTCCCCGGGCCGCGTTCATGCGTGGGCGCCTTCCTCGAAGCGCTCGATCACGCCCTCGACGTGGAGCAGGCGCAGGGCCTGGACAACGGCGGGGCGGACCTGGTCGAGCGTCTCCGCGGGGAGGCGAGCGGCGATGCGGTCGAAGACCTCGCCGGTGGTGCGCCGGCCATCGATCTGGGCGACGACGAGAGCGACGAGGTCGCTGACGGGGACGCCATCCGTGCGCTCGGGCGTGACGACGACTTGTCCCCATTCGAACTCGCCCTCGCCGACGACAGCCTTGCGTTCGAGCCGAGCCTCCGGGATGAGGGCGGGCGCGGCGGCAAGGAGCCGGGACAGGCCGCCTCCGAAACGCGCATCGAAGGCGGCGGCGCGGGCGGCGCGGTGGCGCTCGACGGCGCTCACGGCCTCGGTGAAGCTGCGGGGCGTCTCGCCGTGGGCGAGCACGGCGCGTTCGTAGCCGGCCGGCGGCTGGCCGGCGACGGCGCGGACGAAGGCGAGCCGCGCGGGGGTCGAGTCGTCGGCGCCGGTGATGCGGCGGGCTTCCCAGAAGTAGGAGTCGACGGTGCGGTTACTGTCATAGAAGAGCCGGGCCAGCTCGCGGAAGTGCTCGTACTGCTGGCGGTACTGCCCGGCATAGACGGCGGCGGCGGCGCGCCCCAGGTCGGGGTCCTTGAGCGCAGAGGTGACGTAGGCGGCGGCGAGCACGCCCGAGGAGAGCGCAAGGTGCACGCCGGAAGAGAAGAGCGGGTCGACGAAACAGGCGGCGTCGCCGGCGAGGACGAATCCCTCGCCGGCAAGCTCGCGGGATGAGTAGGACCAGTCGCGGACGACGGTGGGGCCATCGACGAGAGTCGCGCCTTCGAGGAGGGCGGCGGTATGGGCGCCGCCGGCGACGTGCTCGCGGAAGAAGGTCTCGGGACCAAGCTCGTTGATACGCTCGCGTCCGACGGAGCTATCGACGACGACGCCAGTGCTGACGAGGCCGGTGTGGAGGGGGATAGCCCAGAGCCAGCCGTCCTCGATGGACTCGATGAGGATGTTGTTGGCGTCCGGGTCGGGGAGGCGGGAGCCGCCGGCGTAGTAGCCGTAGACGGCGAGGTTGCGGAAGAAGGGGTCGGGCTCGCGCAAGTCGCGGGCGCGCCCGATGAGCCCGGCCTGCCCGCTCGCATCGACGACGAAGCGGGCGCGGGCGGTGTGCTCAGCACCCTCGGTGTCCTCCACGCGGAGCGTGGCGCCGGAGGGACCGGCCTCCGCTTCGAGGACGCGGCAGCCCTCGTGCACGTCAACGCCGTGTTCGGCGGCGTTGCGGAGGAGTATCTCGTCGAACCGGGCGCGGACGACCTGGAATGCGTGGGGATAGCGGGGGCTCGATTCGCGGAAGGACCAGCTCCAGGGGTCAGGGTCGCGGCCCCAGACCATGGTGGCGCCGTACTTGGGCAGGAAGCCGGCGGCCTCGACGGCGGGAAGGACGCCGAGCTCGGCGAGGACGGGCATGGAGGCGGGGAGGAGGGACTCGCCGACGTGCTCGCGGGGGAAGCGGTCGCGCTCGTAGAGGCGGACGCGCCAGCCCTTGCGCGCGAGCATCGTGGCGGCGGCGGAACCGGCGGGACCGCCGCCCACGACCAAGACATCGACGTCGAAGTCGGTCATGCGGAAATGGTCGCACAACGTAGCGGCAGTGGCGCGCCGCTTATCTTGACGGACGCCGTCTACTGGGGCCTGCGCTTGCCGCGCTCGATCTCGGTTTCCAGCGCATCGAGCTTCGGTTCCCAGAACCGCCGGAACCCCGCCAGCCACGCGTCGACGTCCCTCAGCGGTTCCGGGTCGACGGTGTAGATGCGCCGGGCGCCGTCGATCCGCACGGTCGCGAAGCCGCTGTCGCGCAAGACCTTGAGGTGCTGGGAGACGGCTGCCTGGGTGATGCCGAACTCGCGCCGAATGACGTCGGCGACCGCGCCGGCGGGATGCTCCTCGCGAGCGAGAAGCTCGAGGATGCGCCGCCGGACGGGGTCGCGGAGGACGTCGAAGGCGTGCATCAGGACTCAGGTGCGGCTTCGCCGGTGTAGAAGGCGGCGGTCTGGCGGGCGGCGGCGCGGGCGGTCGCGGGGTCGGTTCCGGCGGCGATGTCGGCCTTTCCCCAGGCTTCGCTGGCGCCGCGGTAGAAGGCCTGGCCCTCCTCGGAAAGGGCAAAGCCGGTGGGGTCGGAGATGGCTTCGTCGGGACTGCCGAAGTGGAGGGCGAGGCCCAGAAGGCCTCCCTCCCAGCCAACGCCGGTGGCGCCCGGGCCAAAGGTCTCCCACTGGTCGGACAGGTGCATCGTGTGCGTCAGCGTGAGGCGCGCGCCGCCGGGTCCGTCGCCCGAGAGGCGCACCTCGACCCAGCTCACGTCCCCGCCGAACTCCCAGGTGGCGGCGACGCGCGACGGGCGCTCGCACGCCGTGATCACGCCGCCGGCGTTGCCCTCGAATTGGTAGCGTCCCCCGAGCGCGAGTTCCCCACTGATCGGGAGGAACCAGCGCGGGATGCGCTCGCCGTTCGTCAGGGCGTCCCACAAGTCGTCGACGGTCGTCGAGAAGGTGCGGGTGAGCGTGACAGCACGAGCCGGTCGCCCCTCGACCTCCAGCTCCGAGACGGAGCGCTCGACGGCCCCGAGATGTCCTGCGATGTCGAGTTCCATGGTCTTCCCCCTTTGAAGAGGGTACTAATATAAGTAGATACTAAATCACTGCGCAACACGCATCGGGGCGCAGACACGGAAAGGCGCCGCAGCAAGCTGCGACGCCTTCGGTCGGTGACGGTTGGGAAGGCTACTGGCCGCCTGCGGGGACGGCCTCTTCCTGCTCGATGGGCTCGTTGGTCCTGGTGTCGACCTCGAAGGGACCCTTGAGGTCGAACTCCTTGGCCATCTCGCGGGTGGCGGGAATGATCTCCTCGCCCATGAGACGGAGGCTGCGCATGGCGTCGTCGTGGTCCATCGCGCCGTCGCCGTCCCAGAAGAAGATGCTGCCGGGGCGCAGGTACTCGAGCACGTGGCGGATCTTCGGAATGACGGTCTTGGGCGTGCCCGTGATGATGGACATGCGTTCCTTCTGCGACTCGTAGCTGGAGTAGTCCTCGGGAGCCTGATCGCCGTCAGTGGCCTGCTGGTGCGCGACCTGGCGGCCACGGGCGGTGGACTGCGTGAAGCTGGTCACCGTGGGCAGCAGGTTCGTGCGGGAGGTCATGCCGGGGAGGTTCTGGAGGTAGGGGCGAACGATTCCCTGGTTGCCCTCGAGGAAGGGGTTGCTGGGCCCCTCGACGTACTTGCGGGCGGCCTGGTCGGCGAGCTCCTCGGTCTCATCGACGTGGACCTTGAAGAGGTAGCTGCGGTGCTGGGTGCCGGCCTCGTAGCCGTTCTCTTCGGCGACCTGGGTGTAGTAGTCGTAGGAGTTCTTGGTGGGCTCCAGCTCGGTGGCGAGCATGACGTACGGGTAGCGGTGCTCGGCGGCCCACTTCACGGTGTTGCGGCTCATGACGCCGGGAATCCAGATCTGGGGATGGGGCTGCTGGTAGGTCTTCGCCCAGGGATTCACGTAGCGGTAGTTGTAGTGCTCGCCTTCCCAGCGGAAGGGACCCGGGCGGGTCCAGGCGGCGAGGACGAGGTCGTGCGCTTCCTGGAAGCGCTCCCAGTTGAAGGGCGACTGGGCGTTGTGGGCGACGCTCTCGCGGCCGGTGCCGCGCACCCAGCCGGTGACGAGGCGGCCGCGGGAGATCATGTCGATCTCGGCGAGCTCCTCGGCGAGCCAGAGGGGGTCGTCCCAGATGGGGAGGACATTGCCGAGGATGACGATCTTCACGCGCTGGGTGATGCGCGCGAGGATGGCCGCCTCGACGTTGACCACGCCGCCCATGCAGAAGGGCGTGCTGTGGTGCTCGTTGAGCATGACCCCATCGAACCCCATCTCCTCGGCGTAGACCTTCTCGTCGAGGTAGCGGTTGTAGAGGTCCGAGCCAAGCCTCGGGTTGTACTCGCTGTTGCTGATGCCGAGGTCGGCGATATCACGACCGGTCGAGCCGAAATAGCCGGACTCCTGGTCCTGGTAGGGCCTCTCGGTGAAGTAGCCGATGAACATGCGTTGCCCTCCGGGCCGGCGCGCTCGAAGACACGGCGGCGCCTAGTTGGCGGCATCATACCGCCTTCGCACAGGGTATGAGGCGGTCTCCGGGGGAACCCGGGGGCGTTTCTCGCCCTACCCTCCCGCGTGCGCGGTAATGAGCGCGGCGAGCGCCTCGGGCTCTTCGTAGTCGACGTAGTGGCCGGCGCCCTCGACGATCTCGAGGGTGGCGTTGGCGAGGCCGGCGGCGTACTGGCGGGCGCACGTGAGCGGAACGACCTGATCTTCGCTGCCGGCGACGACGAGCGCAGACGTCTGCACTTCGCCGAGCACGGGCGCGAGGCGGCGGTTGAACATGTACGGCTTCCAGCTGAGGCGGGCGGTCATCTCGCGGCTGAAGTCCCAGAGCTCGCGGACCTCGGGGGCGACCTCTTCGCCGAAGATCTCCTGGTAGTGGGCCTCGTCGCGGAACCCGGCGGTCATGTACTCGCCGTAGCTGATCAGCATCTGGTCGAGGATCTCGCCTTCGTCCGGCTGGAGGCCGGCGGCGCCGACGAGCACGAGGGAGCCGAGGCGCTCCTGGTTTATCGCCGCAAGCTCGGCGGCGATGAAGCCGCCGAAGCCGAGGCCGACGAGCGTGGGGTTGTCGGGGGCGACACGGGCGAGGAAGCGGCTGATGAGGATGGCGATGTCGCGCGCGTCGCGCGCCCAGGGGGGGCGCTCCGACTGGCCGTAGCCGGGCAGGTCGGGCACGGTCACGGTGAAGTTCCGGGCGAGCGCCTCGTAGAACGGAACCCAGCCGAGGTTCCCGGTGGAGTGGTGGAGCACGACGGCGGCGGGACCGCTGCCACCCTGCAGGTAACGGAGGTTGAGGCCCGCGACCTCGGTGCTGGATTCGGTCCAGGTCTGCTCGGCTGTCGTCATGGGTGGCTCCTTGGGGCGTCCGGGTGCGTGAGCGCGCATGATACGCGAGCGAACGCAACCCGGAAGCGCGTCGCCGCTGGCCCCGTCGGGGCGGCATCTGTACGCTCTCGCGCATGTCTGAACCGTATCTGGTCGTACACGTCGACAAGCGCCCGAACATCTCCTTCGAGATCGAGCAGGGCATCATCGAAGGGGGAGGGGGGAGGTTCGCCGCGACAAGCTCGTCGAGCGAGGACGAGCTGATCGCGAACGTGAAGGACGCGGACGCGATCCTCGTCTCATCGGCGCAGATCACGCGGCGGGTGGTGGAGTCGATGCCGAAGTGCAAGCTCATCATCCGCTACGGGGTGGGGCTGGACACGCTCGACATCCCGGCGGCGACGGACCACGGGATCGTGGTCGCGCACTTCCCCGACTTCTGCCAGCCGGAGGTCGCGAACCAGACGATGCTGCTCCTGCTCGCCTGCGCGAAGAAGCTGCGGCTGCTCGATTCGGCCGTGCGCGACGGGAGCTGGCGCCCGGGTCCGCTGGGGCCGATGGGGCCGATCGGCGGCGAGACGCTGGGCCTGGTGGCGCTGGGGAACATCGCGCGGGCGGTGGTGCCGCGGGCGAAGGCGTTCGGGCTGAACGTGATCGCCCACGACCCGTACATCGGCGAGGGCGTGTTCCGCGCGCACGGCGTCGAGCGAGTGGAGTCGCTGCATGACCTGCTTGGCCGCTCGGACTACGTGTCGGTGCACACGCCGCTGAATCCGGAGACGCGCCACCTGATCAGCGAGGCGGAGCTGGCGGCGATGAAGCCGACCGCGTACCTGATCAACACCTCGCGGGGCCCGGTGGTGGACCAGGAGGCGCTGATCGCGGCGCTGGACGGGGGTGGGATCGCGGGCGCGGGGCTCGACGTGTTCGAGCGCGAGCCGCTGGAGGCGGAGTCGCCGCTGGCGCGCATGGAGAACGTCGTGCTGATGCCGCACTCGGCTTCGTACTCGGACCAGTCGTTCGAGAGCATGCGGCGTCGCGTGGGCGAGACGGTCGTCGGGCTGATGGAGGGCCGCTGGCCGCAGTTCGTGGCGAACCCGCGGGTCCAGCCCCGCGCTTCACTCCCCGCGAGGGACTAATCTCCAGCGGCGCGGCGTAGAGTAGGCGCACTTTCCGTCAGGAGGAGCGCCATGCAGGCCGCGATATTCCACGGAGCGCACCAGCCACTCACGATCGAAGAGGTCGTGATCGACGAACCGGGGCCGCGCGAGGTCATCGTCAAGACGGCGGCGAGCGGGGTCTGCCACAGCGACCTGCACTTCGTGGACGGGTTCTACCCGTTCGATGCGCCGGCGATCCTCGGGCACGAGGCGGCGGGCGTCGTCGAGGCGGTCGGCGAGCAGGTGACGTACGTGCAGCCGGGCGACCACGTGATCTGCTGCCTCTCCGTGTTCTGCGGGATGTGCGAGCGCTGCATGACGGGCCAGCCCTACGCGTGCGACAAGGAGGCGGTGACACGGGGGGCGGACGAGCCGCCGAAGTACACCTGGAACGGCCGGCCGGTGGCGCAGTTCGCCAACCTCTCCAGCTACGCGGAGAAGATGCTGGTCCATGAGAACGCGGTGGTCGCGATCCGGAAGGACATGCCGCTGGACGCGGCCGCGCTCATCGGCTGCGGCGTGACGACGGGCTTCGGGGCGGCGGTGAACACGGCGAAGGTGCAGCCGGGCTCGACGGTGGCGGTGTTCGGCGTGGGCGGCGTGGGGCTGGCGGCGGTGCAGGGCTCGCTGGTGGCGGGCGCGCGCATGATCATCGCCGTCGACATGGTCGAGTCGAAGCTGGCGAAGGCGCGCGAGCTGGGCGCGACGCACGTCGTCGATGCCTCCTCGGGCGACCCGGTCGAGGCAATCCGCAACCTGACGGGCGACGGCGTGGACTACGCGTTCGAGGCGATCGGGCTGAAGGTCGCGGCGGAGCAGGCGTACGAGGCGCTGCGCCGCGGCGGGACGGCGACGATCATCGGGATGATCCCGGTGGGGCAGAAGGTCGAGGTCGACGGGCGCTCGCTGCTGAGCGAGAAGAAGCTGACGGGCAGCTCGATGGGCTCGAACCGCTTCCGCGTGGACATGCCGCGCTACATCGACTTCTACATGCAGGGGCGGCTGAAGCTGGACGAGATGATCACGCGCCGCATGCGGCTGGAGGACGTGAACGAGGCCTTCCGCGCGATGAAGGCGGGCGAGGTCGCTCGCTCCGTGCTGATGTTCGACTAGGTTCGCCTACGGCTCCTCGCGGGGGCGGGTGAAGCCGCCGCGGAAGCGCTCCATCAGCCCCTCGCGCGTGAACTCGGGGGACTTGGCGTAGTCGATGATGACGCGCTCGCGGTCCTCGACCATCTGGGCGGCGGCGGGAACGTCGGCGGCGATCTCGTGGGGGATGGAGATGCAGCCGTGGAGGTCGGCGTGGAGGAGGTCGCCGGGGTTGACGGTGACGCCGCCGACGGTGACCGGCCCGCCGACCTCGACCTGGTGGACGTAGGCGTGGGAGACGAGCACTTCCTTCGCGAGGAACTGGAAGCCGAGCTCGCGCACTTCCTCCATGTCGCGCACGCCGCCGCTGGTGACGACGCCGAGGCAGCCGAAGGCGCGGTGGATATTGCCGTTGACCTCGCCCCAGAAGGAGCCGACGGGCGGGTCGTCGAGGTCCTCGATGACGACGATGCGGGGAGCGGGGATGGACTCGATGTGGTCGTACCAGTCGCCACGCTCGACGCGGACCTCGGGGTCCTGGTCGGGGGGAATGCTGGCGCGGATCTTGCAGGTGACGGCGTACCCGACGATCGGCTCCATCTCGGGGAAGTGGCAGCGGATGTCGGGGGTCATGGCGCCGTAGTTGCGGGCGCGCACCTGGAACGTCTCGATGGCGTTGGAGATGGCGGGGGAGGGCCAGGCGCGCAGGGCGGCGAGTTGCTCTTCGGACAGGGGCTGCATTGGACACGGCTCCGGTTGAGGGTGGGGCGATCCTAGGGGCAGGGACGCGAGGGCGCTACGGAGCGGGCGCGAGTTCCTTGACGAACCAGGGGTCGCCGCGTTCGAGGGGTGCGACGGTGGCGTCGTAGCGCGAGCGGACTGCGTCGGCGAGCGACTCCGGGACGACAACGCTGAGGGAGGTGGCGCCCATCGAGGCCGCTTCGCTGGCGGCAACGGCTACGAGGTCGGCCACGAAGCTCGCGTCGCCGGCGAGCGCGGGTTCGACGAAGAGGTCGGCCCAGGCCTCCAGCGGATCGCGCCAGCGCCAGACCGTGACCAGCGCGTTGGCGGCAGGACGGCCGGCGAGGGTGATCCGCCGGCCGGAGAACGACACGTCGGTGGGGAAATCGGACGCGTCGGGCGTGAGCACGGGACGCCAGAGGTAGCCCCAGCGGTAGGCGGCGGACTCGCGGTGGTCGAGCGCGCGGAGGTGCGAGGCCTCGGTGTCGTAGTCGCCCGTGAGCGGGGTGGCGGCGAAGGGGGGAGGCTCGCTGCGATCCAGATTCCCGATTCGCAGCCAGGTTTGCCGCAGGCGCTCGGCATAGCCGCGGCGGTCGAGCACGTCGAAGCTGCCGCCGGAGCCGACGGGACGGCACCAGAAGCGGTCGAGGCCGCGGGCGCGGGCGCGCGCTTCGCACCAGTCCAGGACCCACTCCTCGACCTGTGCTGAGTCGACATCCGAGGCAAGCTCGAGGATCTCGAGGTGGGCGTAGCGGCCGAACGGCTCGGGCTCGGTCGCGTACAGGACCTCGACGCTCCCGACGATGTCCGTCCCGTTGCGTTCGACGACCCGGCAGTCCCAGCCGAGGTCGCGGTAGGCCTGGATGTGGCGCACGCAGAAGTGCTCGTGCATCCAGGGGCCGCCCATGCGGAACCACTCGACCGGGGAGGCGTCGGGGGGAAGGGGCGGCTGCTCGACGCCTCGGTGCAGGGCGACGAGTCCGGGGACATCGTCGTGCGTGGCGGGGCGCAGGGTGAGGCGCTGGCCGCGCCAGAGCAGTTCTTGCGTACTCGGGGGCATGGGAACGCTAGACGATGCCCCTCATGCCGCCACCGACCTGCGGACCGTAGGCGTTCTGGAGGGTGGCGCGGTCGAACCCGTGCGGTTCCCTGCCGGTGGCGAAGTCGTAGAGGGCGGCCTTGAAGATGCCCTCAAGCGCTGTGACGGTCGCCCACGCCAGCCCCACGAGGGGGATGCCGATGGCCAGGCCCACGAACGGGTGGATAGCCGCAAGCAGCAGGGCAATGAGCACGGCCACGATGATCGCGCCGATGGTCACGAGGCCGAAGCCGAACCCGGCCGTTATCTGCTGCCCCCATGTCCGGCGAAGGAGGGACGCCGAGCGCCGCAACGCATCGAACGGGCCAACGCCCTCCTCAACGATGAAGGGGACGGCGAAGAACGACGCGAGCTCCCAGGCGGTTTCGCCCACCCACGACGCGATCTGGCCGGCGATGCCTCCCCGGTTGCGGAGAGCCCGCAGGATGAGCATGACGGCGGTCACGACGACGGCCCAGGCGAGGATCTGGGGGATACGGGCCGAGGCGGCCTTCAGGCCCGAGGCGACGTTCGGGTCGCCGCCGCGGAGCCGCTCCATGGCGGCGGCCACCAGCGCCGCGTTGAAGAAGATCACGATGGACATGGAGACGAAGGCGAGGAGAAGGCCGAGGATCAGATCGCCGGTGGAACCTTCGCCACCCTCCTCCGCCAGGGCGAAGGAGCCGCTGAGGAGGCCCCCGGCGGCTATCGCGCCGGCAACCGCGGCCAGTGCGACCACCGACATGATGGGGAAGAAGATCAGCTCGCGGTCGAGCATGAGGACGCGCCAGCTCATCTTCATGAGTTCGAAGGTGTGTCCGATGGTTGCGAACATAGGGGATCTCCTCTAGCGGAGCGAAGCGTACGACAGGTCGGTGTTTGCTGCGTCAGGGGTCGCGAACACGCCCCAGTCGCCCTGAGACGTCCGCGACGCTAGTCGCGCTGGATCCAGGTGCGGCGCACGAAGAGGGATTCGCTGACGACGGTGCTCTCGCGCGGCCGTCGGGCGACGGCGCGGCCGGCCGTCTTCCCGGAGGCGGTCTTGCCGGCGGCGCGCTGGGCGAGCAGCTTGCCCACGAGGTTGGCCGTGATCTTGAGGGCCGTGCCGATGGCGATGGCAGTGGCGGCGCGCCGCACGGGCGTGGGGAGGACGGGGCGGCGCGGTTCGAGCGCGAGGGTCGTCGGGCGGGCGACGGGCAGGCGCTGATCGCGGAGGAACATCCCGCACTCGCGGCAGTAGTTATCGGTCGCGTCGTAGGGTTCCGCGCACTCGGGACAGAGGAGCAACTCCGGCGCCGCGTCGTCCATGGCCTCGACTATACGCCCCGCGAGAGGGCCGCTTCGACCTCGGCGGAGAGGTCGAGGGGCCGGGCTGCGGGCACGGTCAGGCGGCCCTCGTGAAGGGCGCGCAGCGTCTCCGTCAGGAAGGGGCGCTCGCGGGCGACGCCACGGGCGCGGATCTCGCCGTAGAGGGGAAGGGCCTCGATGTCTGCGCGGGTGGCGTCGGGGGGGACGTGGGCGGAGGGGTCGGCGGGGATGGGGAAGCGGCAGTAGCTGAGGACGGGACCGCGGTCGAGGTCGCCGGTCACGAGGTGGTACATGCAGCCCGACTCGGTCGCGCCGGTGGCGATGAGCCGGGCGATGACCTCCTGGTAGGCGCCCGTGGGGCCGTCGGGAAGGGCGGGGTGGTCGTTGATGATGGGAAAGCGATCGTAGAGCGACTCGGTGGCGATAAGCATGTAGCCGAACATGACGGCGAGATCGAAGGCATGGCGGGCGAGGCGTCCGGCGACAGCCTCGTCGAAGGCGCGGCGCCAGGGGGGCAGGGGCTCGCCGGGCCGGGAGCGCTTTCCGCCCTGCTCCTTGCGGAAGCGCACGGAAGAGAGCGTCTCGACGGGCACGCCTCGGCTTTCGAGAAGGTCGAGGAGCCGGTCGGTGGCCTCGAACTCGCCCCGCTCGCGGTTCACGAAGGCGACCGCCAGCTCGACGGGGAGGCCATCGTCGATAGCCCCGAAGAGGGCTTCGAGCGCGCCATAGGAGCCGGGGCCGCGCCCGGTGGTGAGCCAGGCGATGCGGAGGGGCTCAGCCGTCGTCATCGGAGGCGGCGGGCTCGTCGTAGGGCTCGAGCTCCTCGTGGAAGCTCGCGCCCTCCTCCAGGTCGCCCCGGAGGCGCTGGACGCGGAGCTCGGCCTCGTCGAGGAGCTTGCGGAGCTGCTGCACGAGGGCGGCGCCCTCCTCGTAGGTGGTCATCGCCTCCTCGAGGGGGATGTTGCCCTCCTCGAGCTTGCGGGCGCGCTCCTCAAGCTGGGCGACGAGCTCCTCGAAGGGCGGCTGCTCGGCCATCAGTTCACCTCCGCCCAGAAGGCGCCGTCGCCGACCGAGACGGCGATGCGGGCGCCGGACTTCACGTCCTTCACGCGGCGGACGACGCGACGGCGGCGTCCGAGGCGTTCGACGATGGCGTAGCCGCGGGCGAGGGTGGTGGCGGGGTTGAGGGCGGCGACCTGGGCGCCGGTGCGGTCGAGGACGGCGCGCTCGGCGGCGAGGCGGGCGGTGACGATGTCGCCCATGCGGGCGGCGAGCGACTCGACGCGCTCGGCGGCGCGGGCGGGGCTGGGGGCGGCGTGGCGCAGGTTCGCGGACAGGCCCTGGAGGCGGGCAGCGGCGGCCTCGAAGCGGCCGCGCGCGGCGCGCGCCATCGCGCGTTCGAGCGAGTCGAAGCGGGCGGCGACCTCGGCGGCGTCGGGGGTGGCGCGGGCGGCGGCGGCGCTGGGGGTGGGGGCGCGGAGGTCGGCAGCGAAGTCGGCGAGGGAGGTGTCGGTCTCGTGGCCGATGCCGGTCACGACGGGGACGGGGAAGCCGAAGACCGCGCGTACGACGCTCTCGTCGTTGAAGGCGGAGAGGTCGGCGGAGGCGCCGCCGCCACGGACGACGAGAGCGAGGTCGAGCGCCTCGTCGCCGGCAAGGGCGCGGAGGGCGGCGACGATGGCGGCGGGGGCCCGGTCGCCCTGGACGAGGGCGGGGGAGACGACAAGCTCGGCGAGGGGCCAGCGGCGGGCGAGCACGTCGCGGACGTCCTGGAGGGCGGCGCCGGTGGGGGAGGTGACGACGCCGATGCGGCGCGGATAGGCGGGGAGGGGTCGCTTGCGGGAGGGTTCGAAGAGGCCTTCCTCCTCCAGCCGTTCGCGCAGCCGTTCGAGGCGGGCGGCCTCGATGCCGACGCCCTCGGGCCGGAAGAAGTCGCACACGAACTGGAGCTCGCCGCGCTGGGGGTAGAGGGTCACGCGGCCGTGAGCGAGCACGCGCTCGCCGGCGGGCACCTCGGCGCCGGGCATGTCGTCGCGGAAGAGGACGGCGCGGATGGCGCCGTCGCCGTCGCGCAGGGAGAAGTAGCGGTGGCCGAGGCGGGAGCGGGTCGAGTCCGCGACTTCGCCCACGACCCAGAGGTCGGAGAGCAACTCGCTCCCCTCAAGCATGTCCTTGAGGAGATAGACGAGCTGGGAGACGCGGATGGGGTCCACTAGTTGGCTCGCTCGATGTACTCGCCCGTCTCGGTGTTGACGCGGATGACCTCGCCCTCGCTGATGAAGAGCGGGACCTGGACGACGAGCCCGGTCTCCAGCGTGGCGGGCTTGGAGCCGCCCTGGGCGGTATCGCCACGGTGGCCGGGCTCGGTGGAGGCGACGGCCAGGGCGACGGAGCCCGGCAGCTCGACGGCGATGACCTCCTCGCCGTAAACGGCGACCTCGCAGGTGTCGTTCTCCTTGAGGAACCTGGCGGCATCGCCGACCTTGGCGATCTCGACCGGGATCTGGTCGTAGGTCTCGGTGTTCATGAAGTAGTAGAAGTCCTCGTCCGCGTAGAGGTACTGCATGTCGCGGCGGTCGACGCGGGCGCGGTCGAAGCGGGTTCCGGCCTGGACGGTGTGCTCGATGATGGAGCCGCTGCGCACATCCCGCAGCTTCATGCGGACCTGGGCGGAGCCGCGCGCCGTCTTGTTGTGCTCGTAGCTGAGGACGGCGTAGAGCTTGTCGTTCATCTCGATGGTGACGCCGCGGCGGAACTCGGAGGTCGATATCTGGCTCAAGGACGGGCTCCTGCTGGAAGGGTTGAATCGAGTGTGCTGAGCCGGCGGGCGCGGCCGCCTTCGAGGGTCACGATATCCTCGATGCGGACACCGCCCCAACCGGGGAGGTAGACGCCGGGCTCGATGGTGAAGACCATGCCGTCTTCGAGCACGTCGGTGGAGGTGGGGCCGAGGTAGGGCGGGTAGTCGTGGACATCGAGGCCGACGCCGTGGCCGAGGCCGTGGGTGAAGGCGTCGCCGTAGCCGTGCTCCTCGACCACGGAGGCGGCAAGGGCGTGGGCGTCGGCGCCGGTCATGCCGGCCTCGACGCGCTCGATGGCGTTCTGCTGGGCCGCGCGCACGACCTCGTACACCTCGCGGAAGCGCTCCGGTTCGTCGCCGAGCCAGAAGGTGCGGCTGAGGTCGCTGCAGTAGCCGGAGAGCTCGGCGCCCCAGTCGACGATGATGGGTTCGGAGGCGCCGAGGGGGCGGTCGGAGAGGTCGGCGTGGGGCATGGCGGCGCGCTCGCCGCCGGCGACGATGGGCTCGAAGGAGAGGCCGCGGGCGCCGTGCGCCTTCACGGCGGCATCGAGGGCGGCGGCGAAGCCGCGCTCGGTGATGCCCGGCTCGACCGTGGCGGTCACGTCGAGGAAGGCGCGCTCGGCGATGGCGATGGCCTCCTCGAGGAGGGCGACTTCTTCGGCGTCCTTGCGTGAGCGCAGCAGCTCGATGACGGGCGGGGCGGGGACGAGGTCGGGACGGTCGGCCTCGGGCATGAGGGCGACCGCTTCCTGCAGGGTGACGAAGTCGCCGTAGCTGAGGTCGGAACGCGAGAGGCCGACGCGCTTGCCGGCAAGGCCCGTGGCGGAGACGAACTCGGGCAGCCAGGCCGACTGCGGGCCCTTCGTATCGAAGACGGTGAAGCCGCGGGGCTCGGCCTCGCGACGGGACTGGGCGGTGTAGCGGGCATCGACGGCGAGCACCGCCTCCGTCGCGGAGACGGCGGCGTAGCCGGTCGAGCCGGTGAAGCCGGTGAGGTAGCGGCGGTTGGCGGAGTGGCGGTGGTTGACGTCGTCGACGGGGCTGGCGACGTAGAGGCCGTCGAGACCGGCCTCGTCGAGGGCGGCGCGCACGCGCTCGAGGCGCTGGGCGGGAAGCGATGGGATAGCCACGGGGTCAGTGTAGCGCTCGACGAATCGTGGGGTTAGTCGGGCGCGCCGAGATGGTCGAGGAGAAGGTTCGTCGCGGCCGTGTAGCCGGCGCGGCCGAGGCCCGCGACCTGCCCGATGCAGGCGGCGGCGATGACGGAGCGTCGGCGGAAGGGCTCGCGGGCGTGGATGTTGGAGAGGTGCACCTCGACGGCGGGGAGCGCGATCGACTCGAGGGCGTCGTGGAGGGCGATGGAGGTGTGCGTGTAGGCGCCCGCGTTGAGGATGACGCCGCTCGCCCGGCGGCGGTGCTCGTGGAGGAAGTCGATGAGGGCGCCCTCGTGGTTGCTCTGGAAGCTCAGGACGGTGGCGCCGCGCGCGTTGGCGGCGGCAGCCACGTCGGCCTCGATGTCGGGGAGGGTGGCGCTGCCGTAGATCTCGGGGCGGCGTTCGCCGAGCAGGTTCAGGTTGGGGCCGTGCACGAGGAGGAGCAGGGGGGCGTCCGGCGGACTCATGAGACGCGGCGCTTCGAGCGGGCGCGTTCGAGCGCCTTCAGGCCGACCTCCTGCCAGGCCTTGTCGGTCACCTCGGCCTGCCGGGCGCGGCTGACATGGGTGTAGATCTGGGTGGTGTTGGCGGAGGTGTGGCCGAGCAGGTCCTGGACGATGCGGATGTCGGCGCCGCCGTCGAGGAGGTGGGTGGCGAAGGAGTGGCGGAGGAGGTGGGGGTGGACCTCCTCGGGGATGCCGGCGGCGAGGGCGTAGCGGCGCACGGCGTACTGGACGGAGCGGGCGCTGAGGCGCTTGCCGGAGCGGTTGAGGAAGAGCGCGGGCTCGGGATCGCCGGCGAGCTCGGGACGACCGGCGGAGAGGTAGGCCTGGAGGGCGCGGACGGCGGGCTCGCCGAAGAGGACGGCGCGCTCCTTGTCGCCCTTGCCGCGGACGATGGCCTGGCCGTCGACGAGGTCGAGGCCGGCGACATCGAGGCCGACCAGCTCGGAGATGCGCAGGCCGCCGCCGTAGAGCAGCTCGAGGATGGCGCGATCGCGGAGGCCCTGGGGCGTGTCCGTGTCGGGCGCCTCGATGAGGGCCTGGAGGTGGGGCGGTTCGATCACCTTGGGGAGGCGCTTCGGCTTCTTGGGGAGGGCGACGCCGTAGAGGAGGTCGCGGTCGGTGGCGCCTTCGCGCTGGAGGTAGCGGTAGAAGCCGTGGATGGTGGTCGTGCGGCGGGTCACGGAGGCGGCGGCGATCCCGTCCTCGCGGAGTCTCGCGAGGTAGGTGCGGAAGGTCGCGCGCGTGATGGAGAGCGGCTCGATGCCGGACTCTTCGCAGAAGCGGAGGAAGTGGCCGATGTCGGTGCGGTAGTTGCGGATGGTGTGGGGCGAGCGGCCGCCGACGCTCCGCAGCTCGCGCAGGTAGGCGTCAAGGAAGGCCTCGGCGGTCTTGTGGGCGGGCGGGGAGGCCATGTCGACAGAATACGACAGGATTCGTAAAGGGCGACGGAGCCGCTAGCTCGCGCGACGGCGGCGGGTCCCGGAGCGGCGCGTGGTTCGGCGGCCCTTCTTCGAGCGCGCCTTCGCCTTCTCGGCGGCGGCTTCGCGCTCCTCGGCGGTGCGCACGGGCGAGAGCTTGCCGGGCTCGATGCTGTTGGTCGTGTAGGTGCAGTCGGGGTAGTTCCAGCAGCCGTAGAAGACCCCGCGGCGGGCGCGCTTGGCGACAAGCTGGCCGCAGTCGGGCTCCTCGGGGCAGGCCACGCCGACGGGCTTGCCGGCGCGGAAATCGCACTCCTTCGAGTCGCGCTTCACGCAGTCGATGTACTCGCCGTAGGGGCCGTGCTTCAGCTCCGTGCCGGAGCCGCAGCGGGGGCACTTCCAGTCGGTGGGCTGGGGGTCGGGGGCGGGCTGGGGCTCGCCTTCGTCGGTGAGGGGCATGGCGTGCTTGCACTCGGGATAGCCGGAGCAGCCGAGGAACTTCCCGTTGCGGCTCCAGCGAACGACCATCTTCCGCTCGTTGCACTTCGAGCAGACGATGTCGGTCTCCTCGACCTGCTTGCGGGCTTCCTGCTTGGCCGTCTCGAGGGCGGTGTTGAAGGGCTCCCAGAACCCGCGCACGACCTCGCCGTAGTCGCGCTCGCCGGAGGCGATCTCGTCGAGCTCCTCTTCGAGCTCGCTGGTGAAGGGGACGGCCACGTAGCGGTCCATGTGCTGCACGAGCAGGTCGTTCACGGCGAACCCGAGCTCCTGGGGCACGAGCGCGCGGCCTTCGCGCACGACGTAGGCGCGGTTGAGCACGGTCTGGACGATGGAGGCGTAGGTGCTGGGGCGGCCGATGCCCTCCTCCTCCAGCGCCTTGACGAGCGAGGCCTCGGTGAAGCGGGGCGGGGGCTCGGTGAAGTGCTGGTCGCCGTCGACGGAGCGACGGTCGAGGGCGTCGCCCTCGGCCAGCTCGGGGAGGGTGGCGACGGTCTCGGGAGCGTCGGCGTTCCGGGTGTCGGCGCGCTCCTCGGTGGCGTCGATGCCGAGGGCGGCGAGGTGTCCGGCGAAGACGAGCCGCTGGGCGTTCGACCGGAAAGCGCCGCGCAACTCGCCGGACTCGCGGGCCTCGATATCGACGGCGACGGTGGCGTAGCGCGCGTCGGCGAGCTGGCTGGCCATGAAGCGCTGCCAGATCAGGGTGTAGGCGCGGAGCTGGTCGCGGTTGAGGACCGTGCTCAGCGACTCGGGGGTGCGGAAGGCGGAGGTGGGGCGGATGGCCTCGTGCGCCTCCTGAGCGCCGCGGGCGCGGGAGCGGTAGACGCGCTCCTTCTCGGGCACGTAGTCGTCGCCCCAGCGGTCGGTGGCGAAGCGGCGGGCCTCGCGGCGGGCGACGGGCGAGATGCTGAGCGAATCGGTGCGCATGTAGGTGATGAGGCCGACGGGTCCCTGGCCGGGGATGTTGACGCCCTCGTAGAGCTGCTGGGCGAGCGCCATCGAGCGCTGGGCGCCGAGGCCAAGGCGGTTGTTCGCGGCCTGCTGGTAGCTGCTGGTGGTAAACGGGGGCGCGGGGCGGCGCTTGCGTTCGCCCTTCCTGACCGACTTCACGGAGAAGTCGGAGCGGCGGAGCGCGGCGAGCAGCTCGTTGGCGGTCGCCTCGTCGGGGATGTCGCGCTTCTCGTCGAGCTTCTTCACGCCGGGCAGGCCGGTCAGCTTCGCGCCGAACTCCTCGCCGTCCTTCGCGACACGGGCGTGGATGGTCCAGTACTCCTGCGGAGTGAAGGCCTCGATCTCGCGCTCGCGCTCGACGATGAGGCGGAGGGCCACGCTCTGGACGCGGCCGGCGCTGGCGCTGCGGGCGACCTTGCCCTGCACGAACCAGCTGAGGGGGTAGCCGATGAGGCGGTCGAGGACGCGGCGGGTCTCCTGGGCCTCGATCAGCTCGCGGTTGAGCTCACCGGGGTGCTCGAAGGCGGCCTCGATGGCCGGCTTCGTGATCTCGTGGAAGACGACGCGCTGGGTCTTCTCCGCCGGAATCTTGGCCGCTTCGAGGATGTGCCAGGAGATGGCCTCGCCCTCGCGGTCGGGGTCGGTGGAGAGGTAGACGCGCCCGGCCTTTCCGGCGGCGGTCTTGATCTCCTTGACGACGTCCCTCTTGTCCTTGAGCACCTCGTAGGTGGGCTCGAAGGAGCCGCCCTTCACGTCGACGCCGTAGCCGTAATTCGGGAGGTCGCGGACGTGGCCGACGGAGGCGATAACGCGGTACTTGTCGCCGAGGATGCCCTCGATGGTGCGGGCCTTTGCGGGGGACTCGACGATGACGAGGTCCTTGCCGCCACGGGCGCGCGGCGCCTTCGCGCCGCCCTTCGCGGGGGCGCGCTTCGCGGCCTTCCTGGCGCCTGTCGCGGTGGCGGAGGAGGTTCGTTTCGGCATCGTTCCTCGTCGGTCGGGACGCGCTGGAAGGCGTCCTCGGTTCCCGAGCGTAGAAGGGAGTACGCGAGTTTGTCGAGTCCGGGTCAGGCGCGGGGGCGGGAACGCCAGCGGGCGCGCTGCTCGGCGCGGGCGGCTTCGTCGGCCGGCTGGTAGCGGGCGAGGAACTCCTCCGCGAAGGCTTCGAACTCACCCACGAGGATGGCTTCGCGCATGCGTTCGCAGAGGCGCTGGAGGTAGCGCAGGTTGTGGATGCTGGCGAGGCGGTAGCCCAGCAGCTCCTCGTTGCGGAAGAGGTGGTGGAGGTAGGCGGCGGAGTAGCCGGCGCAGGCGGAGCAGTCGCAGGCGGGGTCGAGGGGGGTGGGGCGCTCGCGGAAGCGGGCGGCCTTGATGTTGACGCGTCCGTCGTCGGTGTACAGCGAGCCGGTGCGGCCGAGCCGGGTGGGGAGGACGCAGTCGAACATATCGACCCCGGCAGCCACGGCGTGGACAAGATCCTCGGGGCTGCCGACGCCCATGAGATAACGGGGCCGGTCGACGGGCAGCTCGCTGCAGGCGATCTCGGTGATGGCGTACTGGTCGGCCTTGGATTCGCCCACGGAGAGGCCGCCGATGGCGTAGCCGGGCGCCTCGCGGGCGGTGAGCTCGCGGGCGTGCCAGCGGCGCAGGTCCTCGTCGACGCCGCCCTGGACGATGGCGAAGAGGGCGGGGTCGGGGTCGAGGTCGCGGGAGCGGTCGAACCAGCGCAGGGTGCGCTCGGCGGCGTCGCGCTGCTCGGGGGCGGGGGCGTCGCCGGGGAGGACGTGGTCGAGGGGCATGGCGATGTCGACGCCGAGGGCGCTCTGCACCTCGATCGCAAGCTCGGGGGTGTAGTGGTGCTCGGAGCCATCGAGGTGGGAGCGGAAGCGCACGCCCTCGTCGTCCACGCGCAGGAGACGGGCGAGGCTGAAGACCTGGTAGCCGCCGCTGTCGGAGAGGATGGGCCGGTCCCAGCCCATGAAGCGGTGGACGCCGCCGAGCGACTCGATGAGGCGGTGTCCGGGGCGGAGGTAGAGGTGGTAGGCGTTGACGAGCGTGATGCGCGCGCCGGTGGCGGCGACCTCGTCGGGAGTGAGCGCCTTGACGCTTGCAAGCGTGCCGACGGGCATGAAGGCGGGCGTGGGGACCTCGCCGCGATCGGTGGTGAGCGTGCCGGCACGGGGGGCGGTGGGGCCGTCACCGCCGCCGTCGAGCCGGAACGTAAGGGACATGCTCAGGCGAGGACGGCGTCGAGGGCGGCCTCGACGGCCTCTTCGGGCACGTCGCGGTAGACGGCGGCCTGCCCGATGCGTTCGAGGAGCACCCAGGAGATGGCGCCGGCGCGCACCTTCTTGTCGCTGCGCATGGCGCTGACGACGGCGGCGCGGTCGATGCCCTCGGCGTGCTCGGGGAGGCCGCAGGCGCGCAGGAGGTTCTGCTGCCGCTCAAGGGCGGCGGCGGGGAGGAGGCCGGTCTCGCAGGCGATCCGTCCGGCGGCGTGCATGCCGATGGCGACCGCCTCGCCGTGGAGGTAGCCGCTGAAGCCGGCGGCGGCCTCAATGCCGTGGCCGATGGTGTGGCCGTAGTTGAGCAGCGTGCGCGAGCCCGCCTCGCGCTCGTCCTCGGAGACGACGCGGGCCTTGATAGCGGTGCTGCGCGCGATCAGCTCTTCGGTGGCGAGGGCGGCGGGGTCGCCGGCGCGCGCTTCGAAGAGCCGGACGAGCTCCTCGTCGAGGATGAAGCCGTGCTTCACGAGCTCGGCGAGACCGCCGTGGAGGTGGCGGGGCGGGAGGGTGGCGAGGAGGGCGGGGTCGGTGAGGACGAGGCGGGGCTGGGCGAAGGCGCCGACGAGGTTCTTGCCGATGGCGTGGTCCACGCCCGTCTTGCCGCCGACGGCGGCATCGACCATGCCCAGGAGGGTGGTGGGAACGTGCACGAAGGGGATGCCGCGCAGGACCGTCGCCGCGGCGAACCCGCCGAGGTCGGTGACGACGCCGCCGCCGAGGCAGACCACGAAGTCGCCGCGCTCGATGCGCTCGCCCAAAAGCCAGTCGTACACGGTCTGGACGGTGGCGAGGGTCTTGTGCTCCTCGCCCGCGGGGATGGCCAGGTCGGCGGCCTGGAAGCCGGCGGCCCGGAGCGATTCGAGGGCGGTGGCGGCGAACAGGGGACCGGAACCGGTGTCGGTGAGGACGAAGGCGCGACCGGAGAGGCCGACGCGGCCGCAGAGGTCGCCGAGGGCCGAGAGGGCGCCCTCGCGCACGACGATGGGGTAGCTGCCGCCGGGCGTCGTGACGGTGGCGGCGACGCCGGGGATGGCGTCGGCGCCGGAGTCGCCCCCCTCCCAGAGGCGCACGATCTGATCGCAGACCTGTTCGGGGGTGAGGCCGTCGACCTCGATCGAGGCGTCGGCGCGGGCGTAGTCGTCGCGACGCGATTCGAGCAGCGCCTCGAGGCGCTCTCGCGGGTCGCCGGCGAGGAGGGGACGGGGCTCGTCGGTGGGCTGGGCGGCGAGGCGATCGGCGGCGACGGCGGGGCTGACGGCGAGCCAGACGGTGAAACCGTCGGCGAGCACCTCGCGGCCGGCATCGTGGGTGGGAGCGCCGCCGCCGGTCGCGACCACGACGCGGGAGGAGCGGGTGGCGCGGGCGAGGGCGCGGCCTTCCAGGTCGCGGAAGGCGGCTTCGCCCTGCTCGCTGAAGATGGCGGGGATGGACTGTCCGGCGGTTCGCTCGATGAGGGTGTCGCTGTCGACGAAGGTCCAGCCGAGGCGATCGGCGAGCAGGCGTCCGACCGTGGACTTGCCGCTCCCGGAGAGGCCGACGAGGAAGATGTGGTCGGACATGGCGGTCAGCCCGAGCGGGCGCGCGGACCGAGGCCCGCGAGGTGCGCTTCGACACTCGTGCGCATCTCGGCGAGGCTGTCGCCGCCGAACTTCTCGAGCCAGGCGTCGGCGAGCACGATGGCGACCATCGCCTCGGCGACGACGCCGGCGGCGGGCACGACGCAGACATCGCTGCGCTCGTAGTGGGCGAGCACCTCCTCGCCGGTGTCGAGATCGACGGAGGGGAGAGGGTGGGCGAGGGTGGGGATAGGCTTGACGGCGGCGCGCACGACGATGTCCTCGCCCGTGCTGATACCCCCTTCGATGCCGCCGTGGCGGTTGGTGTCGTGGGGCCACGGGCGATCGCCCCAGCGGTCGGCAGGAAGGATGACGTCGTGGGTCTGGGAGCCGCGCTGCTCGGTCGCCTCGAAGCCGAGCCCGAGGCCGACGCCCTTGAAGGCGTTGATGCTGCAGATGGCCTGGGCGATGCGGCCGTCGAGCTTGCGGTCCCACTGGACGTAGGAGCCGAGGCCGAGGGGCACGCCGGAGACGCGCACCTCGACCTGCCCGCCGAGCGTGTCGCCGTCGGACTTGGCGGCGTCGATGGCGGCGACCATCTGCTCGGAGGCGGCGGGGTCGGCGCAGCGGACGGCGTCGGCCTCGACGGCCTCCCAGTCGACGGATTCGCCGGCGCCGGAACGCACGCCGCCGATGGCGAGGGTGTGGCTGCGGAAGGAGACGCCGAACTCGTCGAGGAGGCGCTTGGCGACGCCGGCGACGGCGACGCGGGCGGCCGTCTCGCGGGCGCTGGCGCGCTCGAGGACGTTGCGGACGTCGTCGAAGCCGTACTTGATGGCGCCGGGGAGGTCGGCGTGGCCGGGGCGGAGGCGGGTGACGCGCTCGATCTCGGCGTCGACGGGCTCGACGGCCATCTTCTCGGTCCAGTTCACCCAGTCGCGGTTCGTGATCCAGAGGGCGACGGGCGAGCCGAGCGTGAGGCCGTGGCGGACGCCGGCGGTGATCTCGGCGCGGTCCTTCTCGATCTTCATGCGGCCGCCGCGGCCGTAGCCGCCCTGGCGGCGGGTCATGTCGACGGCGATGTCGTCCTCGGTGAGGGGCAGGCCGGCGGGGAGGCCCTCGATGAGGGCGGTAAGGCCCTTGCCGTGGCTCTCGCCGGAGGTGAGGAAGCGGAAGCGTCCCATCAGGAGGCCTGCCGATCGTCGTCCGCGCCGGGGATGGGGGGCAGGGCGATAGGGGCGGCGAGCCCGGACTCGGTGGTCTCCCAGGCGGTCTCGAAGCGCGCGAGGATCTCGTCCGGGGCGAACTCGTCCCAATCGATGCCATCGGCGCCGGCGCGGTGAGCGGTAGTGGTCAGGATCGGCTTCTGCAAGGCGGCCCCGCCGTCCGCGGTGAAGGTGGAGTACACGTCCACGCGAACGCTCCCGAGGCTGAGGTTGGGAACATCGTACAACATCATCTCCACCAGCCTGGCGGCGAGGGCGAAGGCTTCGTCGAGCGCGGAGGAGACCTGCTCGCGGCGGCCTTCCACCGATCGGAACTCGCCTTCCGCCGAGGATTGCACGACGGCGAGGTCGGCGGTGGCAGCGGCAAGCTCGGCGCGCTGGACGCCGGCCCAGAGGCTGGCGGGCACGTCGCGGGGCGGGCGGGCGCGGCGCCAGGAGGCCATCGCCTCGAGGATGAGCGCTTCGACGATCTCCGTGTCGCCCGAGGCGACACGCCTCCGCCAGGCGCGGGTCTGGAACATCTCGGTGGAGATGATCCAGCCGACGAAGAGGAAGAACGCGAGCCCGAGGACGGTGCCGACGATGATCATGGCGCTTCCCCGGCAAGGGCGGCGCGAGCGGCCTCGCGCATGGCGTCGAGGGGGGCGGGACGGCCGGTCCAGAGCTCGAAGGCGAGCGCGCCCTGGTGGATGAGCATGGGCAGGCCGCCGAGGACGGGCAGCCCCGCCTCCCGGGCGGCGCGGAGGAGGGGCGTCTCCTCGGGGGCGTAGACGATATCGACGATGAGGGTGGCGGGGCCGGCGGCGGCGGGGTCGCAGGGGAGGGTGTCCTCGGCGCCGGAGCCGTGCATCCCGGCGGAGGTGCAGTTCACGACGCAGTCGTAGGGGGCGGGGGGCGCGTCGAAGGGCACGGCCTCGGCCCCGACGGCTGCGGCGAGAGCCCCGGCGCGGGCGGCCGTGCGGTTCGAGATGGCGATGGAGGCGGCGCCCGCTTCGCGGAGGGCGAAGGCGATCCCGCGGGCGGCCCCGCCCGCGCCCACGAGCAGGAAGCGCTTCCCGCCTGGCTCGAAGCCCGCTTCCCGCAGCGCGGCGACGAAGCCGCCGCCATCCGTGTTGTGGCCCGAGAGGCGCCCGCCGTCGTTGACGACGGTGTTGACGGCGCCGATCCCGGCGGCAAGGGGCGCGACCTCGTCGAGGAGGACGAGGACGTTCTGCTTGTGGGGGATGGTGACGTTCGCCCCGAGGCAGTCCGGTGCGCGGAGAGCGGCGATGCGGGCGGGGAGGGCGTCGAGGGGGGTGTCCCAGCGCTCGTAGGTCGCGTCGACGCCCGCGGCCCGGAGGGCGGCGCCCTGGATGGCAGGCGAGAGGGAGTGGGCCACGGGGTGGCCGATGATGCCGAGGCGGGCGCTCACCTCTCGACCTTCTCGCACCGGTTGGGGTTGTCGTGCTCTTCGAAGGTGACGGCGAAGCAGTGGGAGCCGTCATCGGCGCGGACATCTACCTGGTAGTAGTAGTAGTCGGTTTCCACGGCGTAGATCACGGCCTCGATGGAGGCGAGCCCGGGGCTGGCGATGGGTCCCGGCGGCAGTCCGGTAAACCGGCGCGTGTTGTAGGGCGAGTCGCAGTCGAGGTCGGCGAAGGTCAACTCGCTGCCGGGCTTCCACCAGCCGTAGGTCTCGACACTGGCCGGATCCTGGTTTGCCACGCAGTACTGGGTGGTGGCGTCGACACCGAGGCGGTCGCCTGCCTCGATGCGGTTGAAGAGCACGCCCGCGACGACGGCGCGCTCCTCGGGCACCGAGACCTCGCGCTCGATGAGGGAGGCAAGGGTGAGCACCTCGTGGGGGGTGAGGCCGAGGCGGTCGGCGGCCTCGCGCAGGTCGGCGGAGAAACGCAGGTGCATGGTCTCGGCCATCAGCTGCACGATCTCGGCGGCGGTCCACGCGACGGGGATGTCGTAGGTGTCGGGGAAGAGATAGCCCTCGGGGCCGACGCCCTCGGGAAGCTCGACGGCGAAGCGAAGGGGGAGCTCGACCTCGCGGGCGGCGGCGATGAACTCCTCGGGGGGGCCGAACCCCGCCTCGTTGGCGATCTCGGCCATCTCCTCGATGCGCAGCCCCTCCGGGAAGGTGACGAGGGTGGATTCGATCTCATCGACGACCGTGATGGCGCGGATGATGGAGAGGGTCGAGTCGCCGGGCTGGAGGGTGTAGACGCCGGAGACGAGGCGGTTCTGCAGGCCGAGGAGCGAGGCGAGGATCTTGAACTGGGTGGCCGAGCAGATGATGCCGAGCTCCTCGAGCTGGCCGGCCACGTCGTCGGCGGTGCTGCCCTCGGCGAGGATGTAGCGCTGCGGCGGACCGGACTCACAGGGGGTGGGAGAGGGAAGGGCGTCGCCGCCGAGAGTGGCGCGGGGCGTGCCCGCGAACAGGGCGGCCCCCACGATCACGCCGGCGATGACGACGCCGAAGCCGAGCGCCATGAGCACGGAGCGCCCGCTGAACAGGTAGCGGAGCATCGGGATCATGCGCCGCCGCCTGCACGCGAATCGAGGACGGCCTGGAGGAGGACGGCGGCGGCGGCCGAGTCGAGCGATCCGTCGCGCCGCTGGTCGGCGGGCACGTAGCGGGCCGCCTCGACGCTGGAGAGGCGCTCGTCCCAGGTGGTGACGGGCACGTCGAGGCGTTCACGGAGGCGCTCGACGAAGGCGCGCGTCCTCGCGGTCTGGGCGGAGTCCGCCCCGGCAAGGGTCAGCGGGAGGCCGACGACGACCTCGGCGATCGCTTCCCCGGCCACGAGTTCGGGGAGCGCGTCGAGGACGGCGCGCGCTCCACCCGTGAGAGCGGGACGCGGGTGGGCGAAGAGGCCAAGCTCGTCGCTGACGGCCACGCCCGTGCGGCGGGAGCCTACGTCAAGGGCCATCAGACGGGCTGGCTTCGGCATCGGGTTCGGGTTCTGGGGGTTCGAAGGCGCGGCTGCCGAACTCGACGTCGATCCGGAACCCGAAGCGGGGGAGCCGCGGCGCCCAGCCCGGGGTGAGGTCGATCTCGACATCGTCAAGAGCATAGCGCGTTCCCAGCTCAGCGACCGCCGCTTCGGGGGTGCGGCCGCCGACGGCGTCCTCGATGTCGGCGGGGGAGGGTCCGCGGGGGAACTCGGCGGTGATCCGCAGCTCGGAGGTGAAGGATCCGTCGGAGTGGTCGATCTGGCGGTCGCCGGTCTCGAGGCCGCGGACGGCGCCGGGCACGAGCTCGCCGGCGCCCTCGGGGGCGGTGAGGAGGGAGCGGGCGAGGGTTTCGAGCACCTCGGGGGCGATGGCGAGCGCCTCGATCGTCGTCTGGACCTGCATGAAGACGGCATCGGCGGGGGTTCCGGGTTCGGCGCTCGGCTCCCCCAGCGTGACGGTGACGATGGCGCTGCGAACGATGATCCCGTGGTCGGGACGGGCGCTCGTGAGGATGGACGCCGGGGGCGTGCCCTCGGCAATCTCCGTGGCGAGCGATTCGAGAGCGCGGATGTCGGCGGGGGCGACGGCGCGGCGGGGCTCGTCGGCACCGCCGGAGGCGGGCTCCTGGTTGGCGGCGGTGAGGACGGCCAGCTCGATGCTGCGCCACTGCGTGATGGAGCCGGCGGGAACATTGCCCTGGGAACCCGCCTCGCGGGCGGTGACGGGAACGAACGCGTTCGCCCCGGCGGGAACGGTTACGTCGATGTCCACCACGAAGGGGACGAAGTCGGGCACGCCGAAGATGACGGCGCCCGCGGGCACGACGATCGCGGCCGAAGTGGGGTTTTCGAGCCTGAGGATGGCCGTGGCGGGGGCGACCCCCTGGATGACCTCGCCGGTGGTGGGGACGGCGAGGAGGACCTCGCGTTCGACGGAGATGACGGTGGCGGGGAGCACCCTCCGTTCGAGGTCGATCTCGTCGATACGCGTCGAGGCTCGAACAACCGTGAGTCCCTCGACGGTCTCGGTGGGCGGGTAGACCCGGACGGTCGCGGACGGTCCGGCGGTGTAGAGGGCGGCGGCGACGGCGAGGATGAAGACGGCGAGGGCGACGTACTGGGCGTAGCGGCCGAAGGGCGGCACGAGCAGCGTGGTGAACCCGAGGCGGACGACGATCTTGCCGCCGGAGCCCCAGTGCACGCGCCGGGGGTTGGTGGCGACGGGGATGCCCTGGGCGCGGGCGCGGCGCGTGAGGATGCCGGAGCGGGTGGCGATGGCGAAGAGGCGGCCGGAGGTCTCGACGTGGCGGGCGACGCGGCGCAGGCCCAGCTCCTCGGACATGGCGCGATTGCCGCTGGGCGCGTGAAGCACGACGGCCAGGGAGGGGGCGGCGTCGATGCGGCCGCAGATGCCGTCGATGGGCTCGTGGCGGCCGATGGGGATGACCGAGGCGAGGGCTCGTTCCGGCTGGGGAGCCGGAGCCTCGGCGGGGGCCGCAGCCTCGGGAGCGGGTGGCGGGGGTGCGCCGGCGGGCGGCGGCTCGGGCTCGCCTGTCTCGGGGGAGTCGGATTCGGGGGAGCCGTCCATCGCGGCTACCGATCCGCCAGGGCGTCGCCAGCGCGGCGGCGGCCCTCGGCCAGGGCGTCGTCGATGCCGCCGGGGTCGCGGGCGCCCGCTTCGGCGAGGTCGGGGCGGCCACCGCCGCCGCCGCCGGCAGCCTTCGCGACCTCGCGCACGATGTTCCCGGCGTGGACGCCGGCCTCGACGAGGTCGGGGGTGGCGGCAACGACAAAGGCGGGCCGGTCGTCGATGACGGCGGCGAGGACGAGGAGGGAGGGGGAGAGGCGGCGGCGGAGGTCGTCGGCGAGCTCCTTCAGGGCCTCGCGGGAGGCGGCCTGCACGCGGGCGACGACGAGGTGGGCGTCGCCGATCCGTTCGGCCGCGTCGGCCAGCTCGACGCTCTGCTCCGCCGCCTGGGCGCGCTGGAGGTCGGCGACCTGGGAGCGGAGCCCGGCCAGCTCCTCCTGGATGCCCTCGATGCGCGCTTCGAGGTCGGCGGGCGGGGTGGAGAGGCGCTCGGCGATGCGCTGGAGGCGGGCGTGCTGGTCGAGCAGGTAGCGCTCGGCGGAAACGCCGGAGAGCGCCTCGATGCGGCGCGTTCCGGCGGCGACGGCGGATTCGCGGAGGATGTGCACGAGGCCGAGCTCGCCGGTCTGGCCGACGTGCGTGCCGCCGCAGAGCTCGGCGCTGAAGGGCGTCCCGTCGCCGCCGATCTCGACGACGCGCACCTCGGCGCCGTACTTGTCGCCGAAGAAGGCGAGGGCGCCGCCGTCGATGGCCTCCTGGTAGGTGGTCATGCGCCACTCGACGGGCAGGTTGCGGCGGATGACGCCGTTCACGAGCGCTTCGACCTCGTCGAGCGTCTCGCGGGGGGCGCTCTCCAGGTGGGTGAAGTCGAAGCGGAGGCGTTCGTCGGCGACGAGGGAGCCCTGCTGGCGCACATGCTGGCCGAGGGCGCCGCGGAGGGCGGCGTGGAGGAGGTGGGTGGCGGTGTGGTTGCGGGTCACGCCGCCGCGCCAGGGCAGGTCGACCTCGGCGCGCAGGGAGTCGTCGAGGCGCAATTCCCCCTCGCTGACCGTGCCGGAGTGGACGATGGCGCCGCTCGCGGCCTGCGTGTCGGCGACGGAGAAGACGCCGTTGGGGGCGCGCAGGAGACCGCGGTCGCCGAGCTGTCCGCCGCCCTCTGGGTAGAAGGGCGTCGAGTCGAGGATGACCTCGGCTTCGGCGCCGGTGGGGGCGACCTCCGCGGGCTGGCCGTCGCGGAGGAGGGCGACGACGCGGGCGTCGCCGTCGACGTGGCGCCAGCCGACGAAGGCGCTGTGGTCGCCGCCGATGGCGGCGAGCGCCGGCCGCTCCTCGCCCCCGAGGAGGGCGGAGGCGGCGCGGGCGCTGCGGCGCTGCGCTTCGAGGGCGGTCTCGAAGCCGTCCGTGTCAACGGCGAAGTCGCGGGCGCCGGCGATCTCGCGGGTCAACTCGATGGGGAGGCCGAAGGTGTCGTAGAGGGAGAACGCCTCCTCGCCGGGAAGGGTGCTCCGGCCGGCGCCCTCGAGCCGGTCGAGGACGAGGTCGAGGCGGGCGGAGGCGGCGGTGAGGGTGCGGAGGAAGCGGTCCTCCTCGCCGCCGATGGCGCGCAGGATGAAGTCGCGCTCCTGTTCGAGGTGGGGGTAGGCGGGGCCGAGCTTGCCGATGGAGGCCTCGACGAGGCGGTGCAGGAACGGTTCGCCGACGCCCTCGCGACGGGCCAGGTAGACGGCGCGCCGGAGGATGCGGCGGAGGACGTAGCCGCGGCCTTCGTTGCTGGGCACGACGCCGTCGCCGACGAGCAGGGTGGCGGCGCGGGCGTGCTCGGACATGGCGCGGATGGCGCGGCCCTGCGAGGCGCCGGCGTTCCCGCCGAGGTAGTCGACCCCGACGATGGCGGCGGCCTCCTGGAGGATCGGCAGGAAGATGTCGGTCTCGAAGATCGAGCTCTTGCCCTGCTGGATGGCGGCGACGCGCTCGAGGCCGCTGCCGGTATCGATGTTCTTCTTGGGCAGGTCGCTGAGGGAGCCGTCCTCGTGGCGGAAGTTCTGCATGAGGACGAGGTTCCAGTACTCGAGGAAGCGCTCGCCGTCCTCGGCGGGGTCGGCGCCCTCGACGCCGCGCTCGGGGAAGTAGTCGTAGAAGATCTCGGTGTTGGGGCCGCAGGGGCCGACGGGGCCGCTGTACCAGTAGTTCTCGGACTCGTCGTAGCGGTGGATGCGCTCGTGCGGCACGCCCGTGTCGCGCCAGGCCTCGTAGGCCTCGTCGTCGTCGTCGTGGATGCTGACGTGGATGCGCTCGGGCGGGAGCTGGTAGACGCGCGTGCTGAGGTCCCAGGCCCAGGCGACGGCCTCGGCCTTGAAGTAGTCGCCGAAGCTGAAGTTGCCGAGCATCTCGAAGGCGGTGCAGTGGCTGAAGTCGCCGACCTCCTCGATGTCGGTCACGCGGAAGGCGCGCTGGACGGTGGTGGCGCGGCGCACGGGGGGCTCGGCCTGGCCGGTGAAGTACGGCTTGAACTGCTGCATGCCGGCGGTGGTGAAGAGGGTGGTGGGATCGCCCACGGGGACAAGCGGCCAGGGCGGAAGCTGGCGGTGATCGCGTTCCGCGAAGAAGTCCACGAACGCAGCGCGAATCTCGTCGGAACTTCGTGGGGGAGCAGGCATCGCTGCCTTCGGATGCTACGAGCGCAACCCGTCGCGTGTCGAGCGAGGGAGCGGGCTCGCTCCTTGACAACGTCTTATGGCCCACTAGCATTGGCCACGCACACCGCCAAACGCCTATGAGCGACGATCCCGAACCCCACGAACGCAAGCCCATTCCCCCGGCCGGTCTCTCCGAGCGCGCCCGACGCCGGGCGTTGCCGCGCGCACGATGAGCGCGGGACTGGGCGTGGTCGTGCTCGCGGGGGAGCACAGCGAGGCGATGGTGTCGGATGTGCCGCCGGCGCTGCACCGCCTGGCGGGGACGCCCGCGGCGCAGTACGTGATCGATGCCGCGCGCAGGCTCGACCCGGCGACCGTGGTGGTGGTGGGAGACGAGC
Organism: Tepidiformaceae bacterium; assembly: GCA_965203115.1. Lineage (GTDB taxonomy): Bacteria > Chloroflexota > Dehalococcoidia > Tepidiformales > Tepidiformaceae > UBA2991. The sequence continues at coordinate 2,746,029 of OZ241859.1, forward strand.
GGGGGCAGGGGCGTGAGGCCCTGACGGGCGCCGATGCGTTCCTCGTGGGACCGCGCGAGCTGTTCGGCTCCCTGGGGGAGTGCGAGGCGACCCTGTTCGTGTGGGGCGACACGCCCCTGCTGGACCCCTCCGCCATGCTGGCTGTCGTGAAGCGGCGCGAGGAGACGCGGGCGCGGCGCGCCTACCTGACCAGCGGGGACGGGGACGACGTGGGCGTGTGCGTGGAGACCGCCTGGCTCGTGGAGCAGGACCCGCGCGGGAGCTTCACCGCGTGGCTGGTCGAGCGGGCGCAATCGGACAGGAGCCCCGCGGCCACGGTCGCGGCGGGAGACGAGGCGAGCCTGCGGCTCGTGAACCGCCAGGCGCTGGCGCTGGCGGAAGGGCTCGTGCGGGAACGGCTCATCACCCGCCACCAGCAGGCGGGCGTGACCTTCCGCGACCCGTGGTCGGTTTACGTGGACCGCGGCGTGCGGCTGGAGGCGGACGTGGTCGTCGAGCCGAACTGCTACCTGTACGGGGAGACGTCGGTGGCGGCGGGCGCGGTGATCGGGCCGGCGGCCACGCTCCGGAACGCCAGCATCGGCGCCGACAGCCGGGTCGAGCACTCGGTGGTGGAGGACTCCTCGGTGGGGGCGGGGACGACGGTGGGGCCGTTCGCACACGTGCGCGGGGGGGCGGCAATCGGGGACGGGTGCGAGATCCACAACTACGCGGAGGTCAAGAACTCGGTCGTGGGAGACGGGGTGAAGATGCACCACTTCAGCTACCTGGGAGACGCGGACGTGGGCGACGGGGCGAACATCGGGGCGGGGGCGGTGACCGTGAACTTCGACGGGGTGGACAAGCACCGGACGCGCATCGGGACGCGGGCGTTCGTGGGGTGCGACACGATGCTGATCGCGCCCGTCTCCGTCGGCGACGGCGCCTTCACGGCGGCGGGAGCGGTGGTCACGCGCGACGTCGGTGCCGGGGTGCGGGTGGCGGGCGTGCCCGCGCGCGAGCTTCCCGCGAAGGACGAGGGGGAGGCGTAGCGATGGCGACGGGCGAGATCGTGGCCATCGTCGTGATCCTGGCGGCGTCCGTGATCCTGGCGCTGGTGGCGGGGGCGGAGACGGCGCTGGAGCGCACGAACGTGGCGCGCATCCAGTCGCTGGCGCGGCAGGGGAACGCGGCGGCGCTGCGCATCGTGGGCACGGTGGAGCGGCCGCTGGAACCGCTGGGCCCGCTCACGACGGCGCGAATCCTGGCGGCGGCGGGGGTGGTCTCGGCGTTCGCCTACATCGGAGCGGTCGAGCTGGGGACGGGGGGCGCGGCCTGGATCGGCATCGCCGGAGGCGCCTACGCGGCGCTCGTGCAGATGACGGTGGGGACGCTGGCGGCGCGGCGTCCGGAGTACTCCGTGCTGCAGCTTCACCGCGTGATCGTGGCGGCTCGCTGGGTGTTCGCCGCGCCGGCGTGGGCGCTGAGCGTGCCGGCGAGGGTGATCGCGGCGCCGCTCCAGGGGGTCGGCCCGGGATCGCAGAACGAGGACATCCTGGCGCTGCTGGAGCGGGAGGAGGCGAGCGGGGGCGTGGAGGAGGAGGAGGAGCGGATGATCCGCGGCATCATCGGGCTGGAGGACAAGACGGCGCGGGAGGTGATGGTGCCCCGCATCGACATCGTGGCGACGGAAGTCGAAGCGAGCGTGAGCGATGCGGCCCGCCTGGCCACGGAGCGCGGCTTCAGCCGCATCCCCGCCTACGGCGAGAGCATCGACGACATCGCGGGCCTCGCCTACGCGAAGGACATGCTCGACGCGATCCTCTCGGGGCGGGACTCCTCGCTACGGGCGCTGCTGCGCGAGGCGGTCTTCATCCCGGAGACGAAGCACGCAGACGAGCTCCTGAAGGAGATGCGGGCGAACCGCACGCACCTGGCGGTCGTCGTCGACGAGTACGGGGGGACGGCGGGGCTGATCACGATCGAGGATCTGATCGAGGAGATCGTGGGGGAGATCGAGGACGAGTACGACGTGGCGGGGCCGGCGATGGAGCAGATCTCGGAGGACGAGGTGCTGCTCGATGCGAGCATGCCCGCGGACGTGCTGGAGGAGTTGTTCGACTACTCCGCGGAGAGCGAGGACTTCGACACGGTCGGGGGGTTCGTCATCCACGAGCTGGGGCGGTTGCCGGCGGTGGGGGACGAGGTGCAGGTGGACGGATTGCGGCTGCGCGTGCTGAGCATGTCGGGGCGGAGGCTGCGGCGGCTGCGGGTGGCGCGGGAGGCTGCGAGCGCCTGACTCCCGGACGTGCTAGAGTCTCGTCCGCAATGGTTGGGAACGGCACAGAGAGAATGCAGTGGGTCGCGTTGCGGCGCGCGGGGCTGGGGTCCGAGAGCTTCCGCAGCCTGATCGCGCACTTCGGCAGCATCGCCGAGGCGTGGGAGGCGCCGTCGGGGACGGTGCGGGAGGCGGGGCTGCGCCCGCAGTACGTACGCGGCTTCCAGCGGGCGCGGCGGGAGTTCGCGCCGGAACGGGAGCTGGAAGCGCTCGAGCGGCACGGCGTCGGCACGCTCACCTGGGAGGACGAGGCCTACCCCTCGCTGCTGCAGGAGATCCCGCAGAGCCCGCCGGTGCTGTTCGTGCGGGGGAGCGCGGAGCCGCAGTTCGAGCAGGCGCTGGCGGTGGTGGGGACGCGGCGGGTGACGGCCTACGGGCGCGAGGTCTGCGAGCAGTTCTGCGGGGCGGTGGCGCGGGCGGGGGTGGCGATCGTGAGCGGCCTGGCGCGCGGCATCGATTCCATCGCGCACCGCGTGGCGGTGGACGAGGGGGCGCCCACGGTGGCGGTGCTGGCGGGCGGCATCGACGGCATCTACCCGAAGGAGAACGCGGGGCTGGCGGAGCGGGTGATGGCGCACGGCTGCGTGCTCTCGGAGTACCCGCCCGGAGTGAAGACGCGCGCGGACTACTTCCCGCGACGGAACCGGATCATCTCGGGCCTGGCGCGGGCGACGCTCGTGATCGAGGCGGGGATGACGAGCGGAGCCCTGCACACCGCGCACCACGCGCTGGAGCAGAACCGCGAGGTGTTCGCGACGCCGGGGAGCGTGTTCTCGCAGCAGAGCGCGGGCGCGAACCGGCTCATCCGCGAGAGCGCGGCGAAGCTGGTGGGCTCGGCCGAGGAGCTCTGCGAGGAGCTGAACCTGCTCAGCCTGGGGACGCAGCTCTCGCTGGAGGCGCCGTCGCGGACGCCGCGCGAGGCGCCGGTCGGGGCGGCGGTGGAGACGAGCGCGGAGGAGGGACGGGTGCTGCACTGGCTCGAGGAGGGGCCGCTGCACGTGGACGAGGTGGCGCGGCGGGCGGAGCTGCCGATCGAGGTGGTGACGGGGGCGCTGCTGACGCTGGAGCTGCGGGGCCTGGTGCGGCAGCAGGGGCCGCTGACGTACCTGCGAACGCGGTGAGCGGGCAGGTGATCAGGAGCGTTCGCGATTGACACCGATCGGGCGCGCGCCTATTCTTGTTCGTCGGGCCTTCTTGAGGGCCCAGCGGACTTTAACAACTGGATAGCGGACGAAAGAGAACGTCTGGGAACCCGTCAAGGGAATTAACTCAGGCTTCGGTCTGAGTGCTCTTACGGAGAGTTTGATCCTGGCTCAGGACAAACGCTGGCGGCGTGTATTAGGCATGCAAGTCGAGCGAGAAGCCGGCCTTCGGGCCGGTGGAGAGCGGCGGACGGGTGAGTAACACGTGGGTAACCTGCCCTGGAGTGGGGGATAACCCGGCGAAAGCCGGGCTAATACCGCATACGACTCCCGATGAGAGATCGGGTAGTGAAAACTCCGGTGCTCTGGGAGGGGCCCGCGGCCGATTAGCTAGTTGGTGAGGTAACGGCCCACCAAGGCGACGATCGGTAGCTGGTCTGAGAGGATGGTCAGCCACACGGGGACTGAGAACGGCCCCGACTCCTACGGGAGGCAGCAGCTAAGAATCTTGCGCAATGGGCGAAAGCCTGACGCAGCAACGCCGCGTGCGGGAGGAAGGCCTTCGGGTTGTAAACCGCTTTTGCGAGGGAAGAAGTACTGACGGTACCTCGCGAATAAGTCACGGCTAACTACGTGCCAGCAGCCGCGGTAATACGTAGGTGACGAGCGTTGTCCGGATTTACTGGGCGTAAAGCGCCCGCAGGCGGCCTAGCAAGTTTCAGGTGAAATCTCCCGGCTCAACCGGGAGGGGTCCTGGAAAACTGCCAGGCTTGAGGCAGGGAGGGGAATGCGGAATTTCCGGTGTAGCGGTGAAATGCGTAGATATCGGAAGGAACACCAGCGGCGAAGGCGGCATTCTGGCCCTGTCCTGACGCTCAGGGGCGAAAGCGTGGGGAGCGAACCGGATTAGATACCCGGGTAGTCCACGCCGTAAACGATGAGTACTAGGTGTTGGGGGTATCGACCCCCTCAGTGCCGAAGCTAACGCGATAAGTACTCCGCCTGAGGACTACGGCCGCAAGGCTAAAACTCAAAGGAATTGACGGGGGCCCGCACAAGCAGCGGAGCGTGTGGTTTAATTCGATGGTACGCGAAGAACCTTACCCGGATTTGACATGCATGTGGTACTGATGTGAAAGCTGAGGGACCCTTCGGGGAGCATGCACAGGTGTTGCACGGCCGTCGTCAGCTCGTGCCGTGAGGTGTTGGGTTAAGTCTCGCAACGAGCGCAACCCCTGTCGTCAGTTGTACTTTTCTGACGAGACTGCCGGGAAACCCCCGGAGGAAGGAGGGGATGATGTCAGGTCAGCGTGGCCCTTACGTCCGGGGCTACACACACGCTACAATGGGTGGTCCAACGGGTCGCGAAACCGCGAGGTGGAGCTAATCCCATCAAAGCCATCCTCAGTTCGGATTGCAGGCTGAAACTCGCCTGCATGAAGCCGGAGTTGCTAGTAACCGCAGGTCAGCACTACTGCGGTGAATACGTTCCCGGGCCTTGTACACACCGCCCGTCACGTCATGAAAGTTGGCAACACCTGAAGCCGCTCGGCTAACCGCAAGGAGGCAGGCGTCGAGGGTGGGGCCAGCGATTGGGACGAAGTCGTAACAAGGTAGCCGTAGCGGAAGCTGCGGCTGGATCACCTCCTTTCTAGGGAGTACGCCCTTCCGGTAAGACACCCCGTAACGGTGTTGCGGAGTGCGGCAGGGACGATCCCAGGTCGATCGCCTCGAGCTTCGGTTCGAGGTGTTCCTGAAGGCCTCCAGGCGGCCTTCTTCCGTCCGCTATTCAGCTCTTAAAGGCCGTGCCGGCCCAACGGGGGCCATTAGCTCAGCTGGTTAGAGCGCAGTCCTGATAAGACTGAGGTCTCTGGTTCGAGTCCAGAATGGCCCACCACTCTGGCGCCGGGCGCAAGGGGCCGTAGCTCAGCTGGGAGAGCGCCGCCTTTGCAAGGCGGAAGTCGGGAGTTCGAGTCTCCTCGGCTCCACCACCCCCCCAGGGCAGCGGCAAGAGCGGGCTTCGCACTCGGAGAGCGCCACGAGGCGCTCTCCGGCGGCGAAGCCGGGTACGGACCTTCACAACTGAAGAGCGATGAAACTGCGAACGGGTTCGCTGTGTTCCCCTTTTCGGGGGGAGTGCGGCGGAGCCGGGAAGAGATTCATGCGTGCGAGCCTTAATTGAGGTCAAGCTACTAAGGCGCGCGGTGGATGCCTAGGCATCAGGAGCCGAAGAAGGACGTGGTAAGGCTGCGATAAGCTCCGCTCAGCTGCCAAACAAGCTCAGGCGGAGATTTCCGAATGGGGAAACCCGGCCCGGGATTACCGGGTCACTCCAGGTTGAACACATAGACCTGGCAGAGGGAACTGGGGGAACTGAAACATCTAAGTACCCCGAGGAAAAGAGATTATTCCCTAAGTAGCGGCGAGCGAACGGGGAAAAGCCCAAACCGGTTGGGTTCGCCCAGCCGGGGTTGTAGGACCTGCAAGCTTTCGGGCACGGAGTTACCAATCGCAAACCAAGGCGAACGGCACTGGAACGGCCGGCCAGAGAGGGTGAGAGCCCCGTAGACGAATGGTTTGCGACTCCGAGCAGGCACCTGAGTACCACGGGACACGTGAAACCCTGTGGGAATCTGGGGAGACCACTTCCCAAGGCTAAATACTCCTGATGACCGATAGTGGACAAGTACCGTGAGGGAAAGGTGAAAAGTACCCCGGGAGGGGAGTGAAAGAGATCCTGAAACCGTGTGCTTACGTGCAGTCGGAGCCCGTTACGACGGGTGACGGCGTGCCTATTGAAGAATGAGCCGGTGAGTTACGCTACGTCGCAAGGTTAAGTGACGCAGTCATGGAGCCGTAGCGAAAGCGAGTCCGAACAGGGCGATTGAGTGGCGTGGAGTAGACGCGAAACCTGGTGATCTACCCATGGGCAGCGTGAAGTCCGGGTAAAACCGGATGGAGGCGCGAACCTTCTTGTGTTGCAAAACGATTGGATGACCTGTGGGTAGCGGTGAAATGCCAAACGAACCAGGAGATAGCTCGTTCTCCCCGAAATGCATTTAGGTGCAGCCTCGGAAGTATCTCCGGCGGAGGTAGAGCTCTGGATGGGCTAGGGGGCTTACCGCCTACCAAACCCAACCAAACTGCGAATGCCGCCGGACAAAATCCGGGAGTGAGACAGTGGGGGATAAGCTCCATTGTCGAAAGGGAAACAGCCCAGACCACCAGCTAAGGTCCCAAAGTTCACGCTCAGTGTACAAGGATGTTGAATTGCAAAAACAGCCAGGAGGTTGGCTTAGAAGCAGCCACCCTTTAAAGAGTGCGTAACAGCTCACTGGTCGAGTGGTTCTGCGCCGAGAATTCAACGGGGCTAAGCGTGACACCGAAGCTGTGGGTCATCCGCATTTGGCGGATGGCGGTAGGGGAGCGTTCGTTTCAGCCGAGAAGGGGTAGCTGCGAGGCGCCCTGGAGTGGAGCGAAGTGAGAATGCCGGCATGAGTAGCGTAAGGTGCGTGAGAACCGCACCCGCCGTAAACCTAAGGTTTCCTACGGAAGGTCAGTCCGCGTAGGGTTAGTCGGGCCTAAGCCGAGGCCGAGAGGCGTAGGCGATGGACAGCTGGTTAGTATTCCAGCACCACGATGGCCGCGTTTTAATGCAGAGGGGGGACCCGGAAGGGTAGATCCCGCGGACCTAATGGATATGGTCCGTTCCTGGGCCGTAGGCGTCCGGAGGCAGGTAAATCCACCTCCGGGATAAGCTGAGGACCCGGGAGAAGTAGAGACTTTTGTCAAAGCGACGGGGTTAAGCCCAAGCCGGCGAGAAAAGCCTCGCTGCAAGTTGCCAACGTGCCCGTACCGCAAACCGACACTGGTAGGTGGCGGTAAGTACCGTGAGGCGAACGGGAGAACCTTCGTTAAGGAACTCGGCAAATTGGATCCGTAACTTCGGGAGAAGGATCGCCCTCGGCTGTGAACCGGCATGCCCGGTGAGCGGTAGAGGGCCGCAGTGAGCAGGCCCAGGCGACTGTTTACCAAAACCACAGGTCTCTGCAAAAGCGAAAGCTGACGTATAGGGGCTGACGCCTGCCCAGTGCCGGAAGGTTAAGGGGAGAGGTGAGAGCTTCGAACCGAAGCCCCGGTGAACGGCGGCCGTAACTATAACGGTCCTAAGGTAGCGAAATTCCTTGTCGGGTAAGTTCCGACCCGCACGAAAGGCGTAACGATCTGGGCACTGTCTCGACGAAGGACCCGGCGAAATTGAATTGGCCGTGAAGATGCGGCCGACCCGCGGCAGGACAAAAAGACCCCGTGGAGCTTTACTGCAGCTTGGCACTGGGAGTGGGCCTTAGATGCGTAGGATAGGTGGGAGGCTTGGAAGCCGTGTTTGCGGACATGGTGGAGCCAACCTTGAAATACCACCCTTCTGTGGTTTGCTTTCTAACTCCTGATCAAGCAGGAGGACAGTGTCTGGTGGGCAGTTTGACTGGGGCGGTCGCCTCCTAAAGAGTAACGGAGGCGCACAAAGGTTCCCTCAGGGTGGATGGAAATCACCTGTTGAGTGTATTGGCACAAGGGAGCTTGACTGCGAGACCTACAAGTCGAGCAGGGGCGAAAGCCGGTCAAAGTGATCCTACGGTTCCGAGTGGAAGGGCCGTGGCTTAACGGATATAAGTTACCCCGGGGATAACAGGCTTATCTTGCCCAAGCGTCCATAGCGACGGCAAGGTTTGGCACCTCGATGTCGGCTCGTCGCATCCTGGGGCTGGAGTAGGTCCCAAGGGTTGGGCTGTTCGCCCATTAAAGCGGTACGCGAGCTGGGTTCAGAACGTCGTGAGACAGTTCGGTCTCTATCCGCCGTGGGCGCAGGAAGTTTGAGAGGCGTTGCCCCTAGTACGAGAGGACCGGGGTGAACGAACCGCTGGTGTGCGGGTTGTTCCGCCAGGAGCATTGCCCGGTAGCCATGTTCGGATCGGATAAGCGCTGAAAGCATCTAAGTGCGAAGCCGACCTCAAGATGAGACTTCCCATCCCGTCAAGGGAGTAAGACCACAGGAAGACTACCTGTTCGATAGGCGCCAGGTGTAAGCGCGGCAACGCGTTCAGCTGAGGCGTACTAATGGTCGAGGGCTTGACCTCAATTGAGGCTCGCCATGAATCGACGCGGTTTCATCGCTCCTCAGTGCGAAGGTCCTACGAGGGCCATCGGCGCGGGGTGGAGCAGTGGTAGCTCGTCGGGCTCATAACCCGAAGGTCGGGGGTTCGAATCCCTCCCCCGCTACCAGACCAACCGCGAAGGGCCTCCCGAGATTCGGGAGGCCCTTTTCGTGTGTTCGGCCGGACGGCAAAGGGCGAGAAGGGCGCTACTCCACTACTCGTCGAGCAGGCCGAGGAGGCGCCGGCGCTCGTCGGGATGGATGGGGGCGACCTGGGGGAGCTGCGGGTCCATGGCGCGCAGCGTCGCGACGATGATCTCAGCAACGGCAAGGCGCATGTATGGCTTGTGGTCGGCGGGGATGGCGAACCAGGGCGCCCAGGGGCGGGAGGTGGCGTTGAGGGCGCACTGGTAGGCATCGAGATAGGCGTCCCAGTGCTGGCGGTCGCGCACGTCGGACTCGGAGAACTTCCATTGCTTCTCGCGGCCCTCGACACGCGCGCGGAGGCGCTCGGCCTGCGCCTCGCGCGAGACGTTGAGCCAGAACTTGAGGACGGTGGTGCCGTTGCGGGCGAGGTGCGCCTCGTGGTCGCGGATGGAGGTGAGGCGTCCTTCCCAGAGGTCGTCGAGGTTCTCGATCGCGGGCAGACGCTGGGGCTTCAGGAACTCGGGATGGACGCGGACGACGAGCACCTCCTCGTAGTAGCTGCGGTTGAAGACGCCGAGGCGGCCGCGCTGGGGCAGCACCCGGTAGGTGCGCCAGAGGAAGTCGTGGTCGAGGTCGAGGGAGGAAGGCTCGGCAAAGGAGGTGACCTGGAGCCCGGCCGGGTTCACGCCGCGAAAGACGGCGCGGATGGTGCTGTCCTTCCCGGCGGCATCGAGGGCCTGGAAGATGAGGAGGAGCGAGCGGCTGTCCTCGACGAAGAGCCGGTACTGGAGGTCGTCGATCTCCTTGATGACGGAGGTGAGCTGCCGGCGCAGCTCCTTCTTGGCCGGGGGGTCGGCCAGCGGGGCCGTGGGGTGGGCGCGAACATCGAAGGAGCCATCGAAGGGGACGGACCAGCGGCTCTCGGGCGGTATAAACACGGGGGCTCCTCGGGTTCTACGAATGCCAAGCCTATCGGGTCTGGGCGGCGACGCTACCCCTCCGCCGCATCATCCAGCACGGGGAGGGTGAGGTGCGAGGGGCGCCCCGCGTCGTGGAACACCTGCTGGACGGCCACGCGCACGTCCTCGGGGCCGGCGAACTCGGGGCGGACCTTCGAGTTGGCGTTGCGGCTGAAGCGCGGGAAGTTGCTGCTGCTGATCTCGAGCCGGAGGGCGTGGCCCGGCTTGAAGGTGTAGGCCACGTCCCAGAGGTCGATGGTGAGCTTCGTGGGCTCGCCCGGCTCGAGGAACTCGGCCTCCTCGAAGGAGTTGCGGAAGCGAGCGCGCAGGATGCCGTCGGCGACGACGGCGCAGTAGCCGCCGGGCTCGACATCGACGAGCTTGCCGGTGAAGTCGGTATCGGGGGCGCTGCTGGCGATCCAGAGGTCGACGGTGATGTTGCCGGCGATAGTGAGGGGTTCGAGCAGGCGCGGCGAGGTGTAGACGAGCACGTCGTCGCGGGTCTCGACCTCGGCCTGGTCGCGAACGCCGCCGGGGCCCGTCACGGTCGCGAAGACGCGGCCGCCGATGGTGGGGACGGGGTCCTCGGGGTCGTAGCTGTAGCTGTCGGGCACCTCGGAGGCGGGGGGCTCGGTCGAGAGGGCGCCGTCGCCGAAGCGGGTGTTGGCGTGGCCGCCGCTGTGCAGGTAGTAGCGGGCGGGTGTGCTGGGGGGCGGCCAGGTGTCGCTCTCCTTCCACTCGTTCCGGTCGCCCATCAGGAACCAGCGGGCGCGGGGACGGGACATGAGGGGGGTGTCCTCGCCCTTGAGCCAGTGGTCGAACCACTGGAGGAGGATGTCGCTGACGGCATCGACGCCGCTGAGGGCGCGCCCGCCGAACTCGCGGTCGCCGGCGCGGGAGAGGTTGTAGCCCATGTACGAGTTGTGGTCCCAGGGGCCGACGATGAAGCGGTGCGTGTCGCGGATGCGCTCGTCGGGGTGCTCCTGGAGGCCGAGGTTGAGGCCGAGGTGGCCCTTCAGGAACTGGTCGTACCAGCCGGCGATGTGCATGACCGGCGCCTGGATCAGGTCGGCGCGGGCGTCGAGCTTCTTCCAGTAGTCGTCGTAGCCGTCGTGGTCGATGAAGTCGTGCCAGTAGGGCAGGATGTCGCGTTCGCGCAGGACGGGCGCCTCGCTGAGGGGCATGGTGCGGAGGAAGGCGGCGCGGTCGGCGGCGCACTCGGCCATCTGGCGGCGGAGCTCGCGCTGGCGCTCGGGGTCGACGCCCATGCGCATCATGGCGGGGAGGGCGCGGCCCTGGGTGTAGCCGAGGTTGAAGCTGAGCTCGAGGGCGCCGCCGCTGTAGACCCAGCCGTCGTGGAGGTTGGCGGCGGTGAGGTAGGCCATGGCCGCCTCGAGATGAGGGGGAGCGGCGGCGGCGGCCTGCAGCGTGGTGACGCCCATGTAGGAGGAGCCGTAGATGCCGACCTTGCCGTTGCTCCAGGGCTGGACGGCGGCCCACTCGATGGTGTCATAGCCGTCGTCCCGCTCGTCGCCGTAGAGGGTCATGACGCCCTCGGACTGGAAACAGCCGCGGCAGTCCTGGACGACGACGGCGTAGCCGTGCTCGGCGGCGACGATGGGGTTCACCATCTGGCTGCCGATGTTCTGGGCGACGGACTTGTCGTAGGGGATGCGGTGGACGAGGACGGGGTACTGCGCGTCATCGTTGGGGCGGTAGATGTCGGCGGCGAGGCGAACGCCATCGCGCATGGGGGCCATGATGTTTCGTTCGACGAGAACCTGGGCAGTCATCAGGCCTGTGTCCCCCCATCGATGACGAGCTGGATGCCGGTGACGAAGGAGGCTTCGTCGGAGGCGAGGTAGAGGGCGCCGTAGGCGATATCGATGGGCTCGCCGAGGCGTCCGATGGGGATGCGGTTGGCGATATCGAGGTGCCGGCCGTGGGTGCCCTCGCGCAGCATGGGCGTGTTGATGGAGCCGGGATGGATGATGTTGACGCGGATCTTCTCGGCGGCGTACTGGAGGGCGGCGGAACGCGTGATGAGCGCCAGCGCGGCCTTGGCGGCGGAGTAAGCGGCGCTGCTGGTGGCGCCGTGCATGGCGAGGGTGGAGCCGACGTTGATGATGGAGCCGCCCCCTGCGCGGCGCATCTCGGGAATGGCGGCGCGCATGCCCAGGAAGCCCGCCTTGCAGTTGACGTCGAAGAGGTCGTTCCAGTTCTCCGGCGTGATGTCCTCGATGCCGCCCTCGCCGCGCCAGATGGCGGCGTTGTTCACGAGGACGTCGAGCTTGCCGAAGCGGTCGACGGCGTGCGCAACCGCTTCCTTCCAGCCGTCCGCCTGGGTGGTGTCGAGTTGCACGAACTCGGCGCTTCCGCCCGACTCGGCGATCTCGGCCGCCACCTTCGTCCCCTCGTCGACGCGCACGTCGGCGACGATGACGGAAGCGCCCTCGGCGCTGAAGAGCCGGGCCTCGGCCTCGCCCTGTCCGCGCGCGGAGCCCGTGACGAGCGCGACCTTTCCGTCCAACCTTCCCACATCGCCCTCCAGCCGGTCCCCGGCGGGCGGTAGTCTATCGCGCCAGGGAGGCCCGCATGACCGGAACAGGGGAGCAGCCGCGAATCTGGCTTGGAGACGGGGGGCAACTCGGCATCCCGGACCTGACGGCCGAGGGCTGGGAGCGGTTCGAGACCGCGGACTACGCCGTCCTGTTCCGGAAGGAGGGAGCGTCGGCGTTCGCGATCCGCGTGCGGGGCTCCGCCGAGACGGACGACGTGCCCGACCGCTGGCAGCGCGTACACGATGTCGCGCTGGAAGACGTGACAACCACCGCGAGGCCGTTCGAGGGATACGACGCGATCGAGCACGAGGCGCCATGCGAGGAGTCGAGCCTGCTGCGGACGCTGGTGGTGCGGACGGAGTCGCACCTGATCGACATCGGGCAACTGGCGGCGATCGCGAGCGACCACCGGGCGGAGTTCGAGGCGTTCCTGGCGGGGACGCGGCTGAAGCGGGGCGAATAGCGGGGCTCAGCCGGCTTCGAGTTCGCCGAAGACCTCGTCGTTGTGCTCGCCGAGGCGGGGAGCGGGGCGGCGGAACTCGACGGGCGTGGCGGTGAAGCGGTAGCCGGCGCGGGGGTAGCGGGCGGGATCGGGGGCGCCGGGCACGGGGCCCTCGACGAAGAAGCCGCGGTCGTCCCAGTGGGGGTCGTCGAGGTTCTCCTCGGGCCAGCGCACGGTGCCCCAGGGGAGGTGCATCGACTGGCCGCGCCGGTACAGGTCCTCGGCAGGCTGGGTGGCGACGAAGTCCCGGATGACCTCCCCGACGTGGCGGGTGGCGGCGGCGGTATCGCCCTCGCCGTCGTAGAGGGCGCGGCTGTAGGCGGGGTCGTGCAGGTCCTGGGCGGCATCGTGCTCGTCGAGCCACTCAAGGAGGAGCGGATAGAGCCGCTTCCGGCGGGGAACGCCGCCGCCGAGGATCTGCAGGTAGTGGCCGTCGGCGCTGAGGAACTGGGAGGGAGGGGTCGGGTCGGGGGCGGAGTGGCGGCCGGTCTGGCGCTGGTTGATGCGGCCCCGGTACTCCCAGCTCTCGAAGGCGCCCTCGGTGGTGCAGGCGACGGCCTCATGGATGGAAACGTCGATGAGCTGCCCCCGACCCGTGAGCGTGCGCTGGAGGAGGGCGGCGACGATGCCGGCGACGGCGTACTCGCCCGCCATCCAGAAGGAGTGCTCGCCGTCGGCACGGATGGGGGGCAGGTCGTGGTCGCTGTAGCCGGTGCTCATGGGCGGACCCCCGAGGGCCATGCTGACGAGGTCGGTCGTGCTCCAGTCGCGGCGGGGGCCGGTCAACCCGAAGGGCGTGATCGCACACCAGAGGAGGCGGGGCGAGTCCTCCGCGAGCGCCTCATGGCCGAGGCCGAGGGCATCGAGCGCGCCGGGTTCGGCGCTGTCGATGACGAGGTCGGCGCGGGCGACGAGGGCGCGCCAGCGGGCGGCGTCCCCGGGCTCGGTCAGGGCCAGCGTGACGCCGCGCTTGTTGGTGTTGAGGTAGGCGAAGCGGAGGCTGGCGTCCGGATTGGGCCGGTCGTCGACGAAGGGGCCGGTGTGGCGGGTGCGGGCGCCCTCCGGAGGCTCGACGCGGATCACCTCGACGCCCGCATCGGCGAGGAGCTTGCCGGCGACCTCTCCGCGGTCGCCGATCTCGAGGGCGGTGAGGCCGGTGAGAGGGCCGGGCATCAGACGGCCCCCTCGGCGACGAGCCTGTCGTACTCGGCCTCGCTGTAGCCAAGGATCTCGGTGGCGACGTGGCGGGTGTGCTCGCTGAGCCGGGGAGCGCCGCGATCAAGCCGCCAGCGCGCCTTCGAGAAGCGCATGGGGACGCCCTCGAAGCGATGGTCGCCGAGCTCGGGGTGGGGCGCGACGGGATAGAAGCCGCGGTCGGCGAGCTGGGGGTCGCGCTCCATGCGGTCCTCCATCGTCTGGACGACGCCGGCGGGGACGCCGCGCGCCTGGAGCGCCTCCATCAGCTCGTGGGGCTCACGCTCGGGCGTGCAGGAGGCGATGGCGGCGTCGAGGATGTCCTGATTGGCGACGCGGCGCTCGTTGGTGGTGAAGCGCTCGTCGGCGGCGAGGGCGGGCAGCCCGAGCTCGGCGCAGAGGCCGCGCCAGGAGGCGTCGTCCTCGACGGCGATCGCGATCCAGCGGTCGTCCCCGGCGCAGGGGTAGATGCCGTGGGGGGCGACGGCGGGCCAGCGCGAACGGTTGCCGATGCGCTCGGAGGGGCGCCCGTTGACCTGGAAGTCGAGCATGTTGACGCCGGCGAGGAGCATCCCCGTCTCGACCTGCGAGAGGTCGACGTGCTGGCCCTCGCCGGTCCGGGAGCGGTGGTAGAGGGCCATGAGGGCGGCGATGGCGCCGTAGTAGCCGGCGGTGTGGTCGAGGTAGGAGAAGCCCCAGCCGGCGGGGGGCTGGTCGGGGAGGCCGGAGACGGCGGTCGCGCCGGAGACGGCCTGGGCGGTCGGGCCCCAGGTCACGTAGGAGGTATCGCGGCCGGCGTGGCCGTACCCGGAGATCGACATGTAGACGATGTCGGGGCGTATCTCGCGGAGGCGCTCGTAGGGGAAGCCCATGCGGGCGAACGCGCCGGGGCTGAAGTTCTCGACGACGAGGTCGGAGACGCCGATGAGGCGTTCGACGAGCTCGCGTCCGCCGGGGTGGCCGAGGTTGGCGGTGATGCTGAGCTTGTTGCGGTTGAAGTTGTTGTGCATGCCGCGGCGGTTGGGGGTCGGTTCACCGGGCATGATGCGGACCGTATCGAGGTGGTCCTCGTTCTCGACCTTGATGACCTCGGCGCCGAGGTCGGCGAGGATGCGGGTCGCCTGGGGGCCGGCGACGATCCAGGAGAAGTCGCAGACGCGGATGCCCTCAAGGGGCAGGGGGGCGGCGGGGTCGGAGGCGGCGGTCATGTCGGTGCTCCGGCGTGGGCATGGTACGCGCTGGAGGGGCCGCGCGGTTTGCCCGCCACCGATGCGGCGCGTACGTTGACGTTCGCGAGAGCGTGAGAAGAGCCGCGCTCGCGCTGGTGGGTGGATTGGCACGAGCGACTGGGCGCGGCGCGCGAGCGGGTTCCGCACGACCGGGTGGGGGAGGCCTCAGCCTGCAGACGTTCGCGGCCTTCGAGCTGCGGGACTTCCGGCTGCTGTGGGCGAACAACTTCAGCTATGCGCTGGTGCAGGGCATCCAGCGATTCGCGTTCGTGTGGCTGGCAGCGGACCTGAGCGAGAAGAACCTCGTGCTGGGGCTGGTCACGTTCGGCCTCGGCATCCCCGTGTTCTTCCTGACGCTGCCCGCGGGGGTGCTCTCGGATCGGTGGGATAGACGCTACCTGCTCTTCGCCAGCCAGCTCTGGGTGCTTGCCACCTCGATGCTGACGGCGGTGCTCATCTGGACGGGCGCCATGGGCGTGGGGATGGCGATCGTGATGGCGATCCTCATAGGTGTCGGCGTCGCTGTGGGTCAGCCCGTGCGCCAGGCCCTGGTGCCGGCGGTCGTACCGACGCACCGGCTGATGAACGCCATCACGCTCAATAGCCTGGGACAGAACGTCTCGCAGATCGTCGGTCCGCTTCTGGGTGGCGCGGCAATCGACCTCTGGGGAAATGGGGGCGGCTTCGCAGTTCAGGGCGTACTCATGGGAGTCGGGCTGGTGTTCCTGGTGCCACTCCGGGTGCCCGCAGCGGAACGGGCCGCCCAGATCGGAAGGCGGCTGCTCAGCGAGATGCTGGGCGAGATTGCCGAGGGTTTCCGCTTCGTGCGAGGGGCGGTTGACATCCGCACGCTCTTCTTGCTTCTGCTCGCATCCTCGCTCGTGATCATGGGGCCGTGGCAGACGCTCCTGCCCAAGGTGGCGGAGGAGCAGTTGGGGGCACAGGCGTTCCGGGCGGGGGTCCTGTTCGGCGCGATGGGCGTGGGTACGGTGATCAGCTCGCTCATCCTCGCCTCGATTCCGCGGCTGGAGAACGCGGGAGGCTGGTTCACCACCACCCTCATCATCGGGGGAAGCCTGGCCGTGGGGATCGGGCTCTCGCACAACTACCTCCTGACCGTGCTGTTCATGTTCCTGAGCGGGCTGAACGCGGGCTTCTTCATCAACCTGAACCTGACCCTGATCCAGGCGCACACGCCGAGCGACGTGATGGGACGGGTGATGGCGATCTACACGCTCGTGTTGATGGGGGGCTCTCCCTTCGGCGGGCTGCTGGCGGGCGGTGGCGCGCAGCTAATCGGCGCGGGCGAGTGGTTCGCCATCTGCGGCGCGGCCGTGGCGGCGGTGGCGGGCGTGTTCCTCGTGACACAGCCCAGCCTGCGGCGGATGCCCTCGCACCCGGAGACGCCCGTGGCGGCTCCGGCGGACGCGGGATCGGGGTAGCATCGGGCGGCGGCCACGCATCGGAGGTCTTCCGGTGGCCACCACAGGCATCGCGCAGCAGGTCCGGGGCGTTCTCAGCCGCCAGACGTTCGCGGCCTTCGAGCTGCGGGACTACCGGCTGCTGTGGGCGAACAACTTCAGCTTCGCCCTGGTGCAGGGCATCGAGCGGTTCGCGTTCGCCTGGCTCGTCATCGACATCCTCGAGGCGGGCGACATCTACCTTGGGCTGGCGGCCTTCACGCTGGGCATCCCGGTCTTCTTCTTCTCGCTTCCGGCGGGCGTGCTCGCGGATCGCTGGAACCGGCGAGTCCTCCTGATCGTGAGCCAGGTGATCGTGCTGGCGGGAGCGCTGCTGGCGGCCGTCCTCATCTGGAGGGACCTGATGACCCTGCGGGTGGCGCTGGGGATGGCGCTGTTCGTGGGGACCGGGATCGCGGTGGGGCAGCCGGTGCTCCAGGCGCTCATCCCGGCAGTCGTGCCCGCGCCCCGGCTGATGAACGCGATCACGCTGAACACCGCGGGGCAGACCGTCTCGCAGATGCTGGGGCCCGGCCTCGGTGGACTCGCCATCTGGGTCGCGGGGCTGGAGGGCAACTTCGCCCTCCAGGCGATCCTGATGGGCGCCGGACTCCTGTTCCTGATCCCGCTTCGCATCCCCGCCCGCGCCCTTGCGCCGGCCCTGGCGGCGGGCTCGGCCCTGCGCGTCATGGCCGTCGACCTCGTCGAGGGGTTCCGCTTCATCGTGAGGAGCGACAACATGCGCTCGCTCTTCATCCTGCTGCTGGTCACCTCGCTGGTGATCAACGGCCCCTGGGTGACGCTGCTGCCGAGGGTGGCGCAGCTACAGCTCGATGCGGACGGCCCCGCCGCCAGCTGGCTGTTCGTCTTCCTGGGGATGGGTCTGACGTGCAGCTCGCTCGCGCTGGCCTCGGTGCGACGGCTCAACAACGCGGGGGGCTGGTTCACCTGCGCGCTGATGACGAGCAGCGCCTTCGCAATCATCATCGGGTTCTCCAACAGCTACCTGCTGACGGCGCTGCTGCTCGCGTTGACGGGCCTGAGCGCGGGGGTCTTCTCGAACCTGAACCTGACGCTGATCCAGTCGTACACGCCGCAGCCGGTGATGGGGCGCGTGATGGCGATCTTCACGCTGATCATGCTGGGCGGGACGCCGGTGGGAGGGCTGCTGGGGGGTCTCGGGGCAGCGTGGCTGGGCGCGGGTCACTGGTTCTCCATCTGCGGCGCGGCGAGCGTGGCCGTGGGGGCGTTCTTCCTGCTGACCAATCCGGGACTGCGGCGGATGCCCTCGCATCCCGAGACGCCGGTGGCGGCGCCGGCGGAGTCAGGCTCGGGGTAGCGGCGGGGGCGGGCGTAATTCGGAGCCCTTGCCCCCTAGAATGCCGCGGGCCGGCGCATGGGCTGGCAGGAGCAACATGGCAAGCGCGCAGGAGTGGGATGAGGGCGGTCGTGAACGGCGATTGAGCCCGTTTGCCTCGTTCCGGTACCGGAACTACCGGTGGTTGTGGGCGGCGAATGTCTGTTTGAGGCTAGGTGAAGCCGCCATGCTCTTCCTTCTCGGGATTCTGGTGATAGACGTGCTGGGAGGAGGGAACAGTTTCCTTGCCCTGATCATGTTCCTGTTCGGCGCCGCAGCTCTGGTGCTCGTGCTACCGGCAGGCGTGTGGGCCGACCGCAGGGATCGGCGAGCAATCCTCATCGCGAGTCATGTGGCCGTCGCACTCGGGATACTGCTCACGGCATTCCTGGGACCTGCACAGTCCCTCCTCGGGCTGGCTACCATGCTTCTCGTCGCTATTGGCTTGGCCATCGGGGCACCGGTCCGAAAAGCGCTAATCCCGGCACTTGTCCCGGCCAACCGGCTACTGAACGGGAATGCGCTGGATGCGATGGGTCAGGCCCTGGCAGTGGCAGCGGGGCCCGTGTTGGCAGTCCTGGCAAGCGACCGCTTGGGCGTGGTGGAGACCCTCCTGGTCGTGGCAGCGGTGTTGATCGTCGGGACCTTTTTTCTAATCCCGCTGCGCATCCCGGCGCGAGACCCCCTTCCCTGCTCACAAGAAGGCGGAACAGACCCGCAGCCGCGCCAGGGAATGTGGGACGCTATTGGGGAGAGCTACGAATTCATCGCTTCGGGGACGCCGGTGCTGAGCTCGCTGTTCGCGCTTCTTCTCGTCACCGCTTTGGCTGGCCCCTGGCTGACCCTGAATCTTGTGGACTTGGCAGACAACCTTGATGTCAACCTGCGGACGGCCGCCTGGCTCTACCTGCTGATAGGCGGAGCATCGTTGGTCAGCCTGCTTGTCATCGCCTCGATCCCACGACTCCGATACGCAGGAACCTGGTACGCCGCCATGGTGGCAGCCGGAGCCGTCCTAGTCATCGCCATCTGGTTCGCGTCCAGCTACGGCCTGGCAGTGCCTCTGGTGGTGCTTTACGGACTCGCTGCGGGCGTCTCGGGGGTTGTCTTCCTAACACTGGTCCAGTCCGCAACGCCAACCAGGCTGATGGGTCGAGTGATGGCCATGCAGTCATTCATCCTAGCCCTGGGGGCAGTTGTGGGAGGCATCGCCGTGGCAATCGACCGGGAGGCCGTGCAGAGCGACGCATGGGGCGTCGCAGCGGGCGTGGTGATTGCCGTGGCGGCGGTTGCGATCGTCGCGCGGAATCCACGGCTGCGGCGGATGCCGTCTCATCCCGAGACGCCGGTGGCGCCGCCGGCTGAGTCAGGCTCGGGGTAGCGGCCAGGGCGCGGACGGCGGCAGGGGTGCGCCCGTCGAGAGGTCCCGCACGCGATCGAGGTCACGTTCGACGAGTGAACCAAGCGCGGGAAGGTCGATGCCCCAGGCGGGGCCAGGCGCCGCACGGATGGCGTCGAGGGCCCGCTCCAGGAGGACGCGCATGCCATGAGCGTTTCCGCGAGCGGCGTGGGTGTAGCCCGCTCCGAGCTGGGCGAGTCCCTTGAACAGGGACTCGCTGTTGGTGCCCTTGCTCTCAAGCCAGGCCGCCTCCCAGGCCTCGTGGGCGAGGAAGTAGCGGCCCGCATCGAAATGCGCGAGCGCGAGCTCATTGGCCTCATCGGCCGAGAGCCCATCGAGGTTGTCGACGGCGAGGCGGTTGGGCGAGCCCGCGGGGAGGGGGCGCCCGAGTTCGTCGCGGGGGCGCTCGGGCTTATCGGGAGACATGCGACCTTCGGAATGCGGCGTTCATTGCCGCGATCGTACCGCCTGGGCTGGCCGTGGCGCCTTTCCCCGGAGTTGGCCCGGCGGGCGGCTAGGCTGGAAGGGTGATGGCTGAGGTACGCCCTGCGCTTCGCGGTCAGTTCCACTTGCTGATGGCGCTGGCCTCTCCGGCTGCACTGCTGGTGCTCGTCCTCGTTGCCGACAACGCCCGGGAATACGTGGGGGGAGCGATCTTCGGCGTGTCGTTGCTGCTGCTCTTCTCGACAAGCAGCGCCTATCACCTGATCGAAAGGGGACAGGCGGTTCTGCAGCGGATCGACCGCTCCATGATCTTCGTGCTCATTGCAGGGACCTACACGCCGTTCTGCCTCGTGTTGCTGGGAAACGGCTGGGGCATTCCCATTCTCTCGGTTGTGTGGGGGTTGGCGGCCATGGGAGTCGCCTCGAAAGCGGTCCATCCGACGACGCCGCGGTGGCTCAACCTGGCGTTGTACCTGGGGCTGGGGTGGATCGGCCTGATCGCAATCGCGCCGTTCGCCTCGGCGGCATCCTCGACCGTGCTGGCACTACTGTTCACGGGCGGGGTTCTCTACTCACTCGGGGGCGTGGTTCACGCGCGCCGGCGACCGGACCCGTTTCCAGGCGTATTCGGCTACCACGAGCTCTTCCACCTGCTCACCGCGCTTGCGGGACTGACGTACTACGTGACGGTGGTCTACGCCTTCAGCTAGAGTCGCGCGACCGGCGGACGGGCCGGTCGGAGCGGCATGACAAGCACAGCAGCGCAGCCGGCCGAGAAGCGGGGCTGGCTGCAGTCGCCGTTCGCGTCGTTTCGGTACCGGGGCTACGCGTGGCTGTGGGCGGCGAACGTCTGCCACGGGGCCGTGCAGGGAGCGCAGGGCTTCCTCATCATCTGGCTGGTCATTGAGACGCTGGAGCGCGACTACCCCAGCACACTGTTCACCGTGGCGCTGGCCATCCCGGCCTTGCTCCTAGGGTTGCCAGCAGGTCGCTTCGCCGATCGCGCGGACCGGCGACTCCTGCTGGTGGCGAGCCACCTGGCTGTGGCGCTGGTCTTGCTGCTCACAGCCATCCTCACGACGGCGGGCGTGTTGTCATTGGGGCTGGTCCTCGTGATGACCGTGCTGGCGGCAATGGGGATGACTATGGGGGAACCCGTGCGGCTCGCCCTCATTCCGGCGCTTGTCCCGAGGGAGCGAATCCTCAACGGCAACGCGCTCAGCGGGCTGGGAGCAGGGCTCGGCGCCGTGGCGGGGATTCCCCTGACTGGCCTGGCCCTTGATGCGTGGCCTGTTGAGAGCAGCTTCGTGGTCCTGGCCGTGGTCGCTGCCGCCGGGGCACTGTTCCTTTTCCCGCTTCGCGTGCCCGATCGAGAACTGGCGCCGGATTGCGGCGGGCCAGTCGCAACCGGTAACGGACCTGCGACGATCCTCGGCGACATGGCCCAGGCGTTCCGCTTCGTCTGGACGAAGCTTGAGCTGCGGCTGCTGTTCGTCGTGTTGCTTCTATCAGCGCTGTTGTCGCCATGGCTCGTGCTGGATTTCCCGGCGATGCAGGATCGGCTCGACGTCGGCGTACGGGCAGTGGCCTTCCTCGGCATCTTCCTGGGGATAGGGGCTATCGTCAGCACGGTCGCCCTTGCGTGCATCCGCCGCGTGCGGGGCGCGGGAGCCTGGTACGGAGTGGTGGTCGTCGCGTCCGCCCTGGCGGCCCTTGGCGCGTGGTTCTCCACTAGCTACGGGCTGACGGGCTTCGCGATGGCGTTGTCCGGAGTGGCAGTCGGGGTCCAGGGGCTGCTGTTCCTGACCATTGTGCAGTCGCACGCGCCGGTCACGGTCATGGGGCGAGTGATGGGCATCTACGTAGCACTCACAGCGGCAGCGGGACTTCTGGCGCCTCCGCTGGCGCGGGGCGGGAGGGCGCTCGTACAGGATGACGGCTGGCCGGCGTTCGCGACGATAGTGCTGGTGGGGATCGTGGCGTTCGTGCTGGTGCGCAACCCGCGGCTGCGGCGGATGCCCTCGCATCCCGAGACGCCGGTGGCGGCGCTGGCGGAGGCGGGGGCGGGGTAGCGAGGGGGCGGGCCGCCGGGTAGGGTCGCGCGACCGGCGCGCTGGCCGGAGGGGGTCGCGATGAGCACGGAGGAGCGGCTGGCCGAACTGGAGGCGCGGCTGTCGGCGCTCGAGGACGAGCGCGGCGTCGTCGCGAACATGTACCGCTATGCGCACAGCATCGACTACGGGCTGGAGGCGGAGTGGGTCGACTGCTTCACGGAGGACGGGGCCTTCGACATGCGCCGTCCGCCGGACTTCGACAAGGTGGGGAACCGCATCGACGGGCGGGAGGCGCTGGCGGCGTTCATCGCGACGCACACGCGCGCGCCGGAGACGTGGCACAAGCACATGATGGTCCAGCCGCGGATCGCGGTGGACGGGGACACGGCGCAGGTGGAGAGCTTCTTCACGCGGCTGGACGAGGACGAGACGGAGGAGCCGTACGTGCTCGTGTTCGGTCGGTACAAGGACACGGTGCGACGCTGCGAGGACGGGCTCTGGCGCTTCCAGGAGCGGATCGTCGAGATCGAGGCGATCAAGGGGCGACCGGCGCCCGATCGGAGCTAGCGTCCGGGGCTAGAATCGCGACGGGAGGGCGGCATGGCCGAGACGTTCACGCCGTCGGAAGCGCCCTGGCGCGAGGACGACCCGTTCCTCGCGAATCCGTACGACTTCTACGCATGGGGTCGGGAGCACAGCCCGCTGCGGGTGGACACGGCCCGGAGCGGGGCGTGGGGCGACGAGGTGGGCCGCATCAATGAGCGGGTGGCGGTGCAGTTCGGCCGGGGGCACGGCGTCTGGTTCGTGTTCCGGCACGACCAGTGTGTCGAGATTTCGCGGGACCACGAGCACTGGACGATGGAGCCGCGGGCAGGTCAGTACGACCTCGACCCGGAGACGGGCGAGCGGCTGCCGCGCACGGTGGGCCTGCTGAACAGCGACCCGCCCGAGCACACGCGTCTGCGGTCGCTGGTGGCAGAGGCGTTCACGCCGAGGACGGTCGAGCGGCTCGCGCCGCGCATCCGGGAGATCGCGGAGGAGTTGCTGGACGCCTTCCCCGCGGATGGGCGCGTGGACCTGGTGGAGGCGTTCAGCCACCCGCTGCCGGTGATCGTGATCGCGGAGATCCTGGGAGTCCCGAGCAGCGACCGGGCGAAGTTCAAGCAGTGGTCGGACGAGGCGATCATCGCGATCGAGACGAGGAGTCGGGGGCCGGGGCGCTACCCGCTCGGGGGCCGGGCGTTCCCGGCCTTGCGGGCGTACTTCACGGACCTGATCGAGGCACGGCGAGCGGAGCCGCGGGACGACCTGGTCAGCGGGCTGGTGCGGGCGGAGGTGGAGGGGTCGCGGCTGACGCACGACGAGCTGATCCACCTGCTCATCCTGCTGCTGGTGGCGGGGAACGAGACGACGCGCGACCTCATCGGAAACACGGTGCTGGCCCTGCTCGAGCACCCCGAGCAGCTGGCGCTGCTGCGCTCGGACCCGTCGCTGGCGCCGAACGCGGTCGAGGAGGTGCTGCGCTACAGCGCGCCCGCGCAGTACATGTCGCGGCGGGCGAAGGCGGCGACGGTGGTGGGGGAGGCGCGGATCGAGCCGGGGGAGGAGGCGGTGCTGTGGTTCGGGTCGGCGAACCGGGACGACGAGGTGTTTCCGGACGCGGACGCGTTCGACATCCGCCGCGCGAACGCGAACCGGCACCTGACGTTCGGGATCGGCACGCACTTCTGCCTGGGGGCGCCGCTGGCGCGGCTGGAGGGCGCGATCGCGATCGAGGCGCTGCTCTCGCGGTTCTCCGGCATCAGGCGCGCGGACGGCGCGGCGCTGCCGCGGATGCCGAGCCTGCAGCACCGGGGCGTGCGTTCGCTGCCGCTCACCGTGAGAAGAGCGGCGCGCGAGCGCGCCTGAGGACGAGAAGAGCGCCGCGCTGACGCGCGGCTGAGGAAAGCGGCGGGCTCCGCCCGCCTGAGTGGGGACATCGGAGCCTAGCCGGACGAGCGGCGGAGCCAGAGGCGGTCGACGACGTCCTTGAGGCCGACGGCGATGAAGAGGAGCGCCACGAACAGGAGGCGGCTGAGGTCGCCGTCGATGAGCCAGGCGACGGCGAGGAGGGCGATGACGGCGGCGGCGATGCCGGCAACGGTCTTGCGGGTCGAGACGAGGGCCACGAGGCCGACGCCGAGCATGGCGAGACCGGCGAGGGGGAAGAGCGCCCAGGCCACGCCGATGGCCGGGGCGGCTCCGCGACCGCCCTTGAAGGAAAGCCACGGCGGGAAGACGTGGCCCACGAGCACGAGGACGCCGGCGGCGCGCACGACCCACTCGTCGCTGGCGATGGCGATGACGATGGTGATCGCGATGGCGCCCTTGAGGAGATCGAGGATGGTGGCGGCGACCACTGCCCGCATGCCGCCGACATCGAGGAGGTTGCCTGAGCCGACGTGGCGGTCGCCGGTGGTGCGGAGGTCGACGCCGTAGCGGTAGCGACCGATGAGCCAGGAGAAGGGGATGGAGCCGGCGAAGAGGGCGACGAGCAGGGCGACGACGTTGATAGCCATAAGAACGCGCGGGCGATCGTACGCCCTGGCCCGCAAACGCAGGGCCGGATGGCTGTGTTAACGCCCACTTAAGCCCCACGGGCTAGCTTCCCTCGCGACGAGAGCCGGGTCCGGTTCGGCCCGGCAAATCACTCAGGGGGCATCACTACTTCCGTGACCTTCCAGAAGAACATCCTCAACTCGGCGCAGCGGCGATGGCTGCTGCTCCTCATCACCGGCCTGGCGGCCTTCGCGCTCGTCACGGTCGCATGCGGCGACGACGACGATGAGGCTCCCGAGCCCGCAGCAACCCAGGCGGCAGCCGCGGAAGCTGAAGAGCCCGCAGCGGCCGAAGAACCGGCAGGCGAAGACGCCTATGCCGGCCTCTCCGGTGAGATCCGCATCGACGGATCCTCGACCGTGTTCCCCATCGCCGAGGCCATGGCCGAGGAGTTCGGCTACGTCTCCGACGTGCGCGTGAACGTGGCCTTCTCCGGCACCGGCGGCGGCTTCGAGAAGTTCTGCCGAGGCGAGACCCAGATCAGCGACGCCTCACGCCCGATCAAGGATTCGGAGCGCGAGGCCTGCGCCGAGAACGGCATCGACGACATCGTCGAGATCCAGGTCGCCATCGACGCCCTCACCGTCATGATCCACCCCGACAACGACTTCGCCCAGTGCATGACCGTGGCGGAGCTCAACCAGGCCTTCCGCGCCGACGGCGCCAGGAAGTGGAGCGACATCCGCTCCGAGTGGCCCGACGACGACATCATCGCCTACTACCCGGGCGCCGACTCGGGCACCTTCGACTACTTCAACGAGGCCATCATCGAGGAGTTCGAGGGCTCGACGCACCGCGGCGACGGCACGCCTTCCGAGGACGACAACATCCTCGCCCTCGGCATCGGCCGCGACAGGAACGCGATCGGCTACTTCGGCTTCGCCTACTTCCTCGAGGCGGGCCAGAGCCTGCAGGCGGTGGCGGTCGATGACGGCGACGGCTGCGTGGCCCCGAGCTTCGAGGCCGCTCTCGCCGGCGAGTACACGCCGCTCTCGCGGCCGCTCTTCATCTACACCCGCGCCAGCCTCCTGGCTGAACGTCCCGAGCTGGCCGGGTTCATCAACTTCTTCCTGGAGAGCGTGGACGAGATCGTGCCGGAAGTCGGCTACGTGACCATGCCGGCCGACCTCCTCGCGGAGCAGTTCGCGAAGGTCGCCCCGTACACCAACTAGGCCCGACGGCCTCGTCCGTCCCGACAGCGGGGGGCGCAGCGTTGAAGCTGCGCCCCCTGGTTGCGTCCCGGGGAACCGGCGGGGCGCGAAGGCCGTAAGATGCGCCCTTGCGCCCGCCCGTGCGGGCCACTCGCAGAGCTACGGAGGAGGCGATGACCGGTCCTCTGAACGATGTCCGGGTGCTGGACCTGACGCAGCACATCGCGGGCCCCTACGCGACGAAGCTGTTCGCGGATTTCGGGGCCGACGTGATCAAGATCGAGCGGCCGGGGGGCGACCCCTCGCGGCGGCTCGGTCCCTACAAGGGCGGCGAGCCCCACCCGGAGAAGAGCGGGACGTTCTTCTACTTCAACACGAACAAGCGGTCGGTCGTGCTCGACCTGAAGCGCGAGCAGGGCCGCGAGGCGTTCTGGCGCCTGCTGGAGAGCGCGGACCTCGTGGTCGAGAGCTTCCGGCCCGGCGTGATGGACGACCTCGGCCTGGGCTTCGACGCCATCCACGAGCGCAAGGCCGACGTGCCGCTGATATCGATCACGAACTTCGGCCAGGTAAGCCCCTACCGGGACTACAAGGGCTCCGACCTCGTGCTCTACGCCTTCGCCGGGGAGATGTTCTCAACGGGGTTGCTGGAGCGGGAGCCGGTGAAGATGTACGGCACGGCGGCGCTGGTGCAGTCGGGCTCGGCGGCGGCGACCGCGCTCATGGGCGCCCTTATGGCTGGCCGCTACCAGGGCATCGGCCAGCACGTCGACTTCTCGATCGCGGACAGCCACTTCGTGGGCGTCGATCGGCGGCACGCGACGGTGATGGGGTACCAGTACTCGGGGCGGAAATCGCTGCGCTCGCCGGGAGCGGCGATCGGGATGCTGAACGGCGTGTTCCCCTGCAAGGACGGCTGGGTCGACCTGCAGGGCGGCGGTCCACGCTTCACGAACGCGCGCGAGTTCCTCGGCTATCCGGACTGGATGGAGGACGAGAAGTGGAACGACCCCGCCATCCAGATGAACCCGGACGCGATCGAGGAGTTCAACGCGTTCTTCTACGTGTGGCTCTCGGAGCACACGAAGCGGGAGATCTGGGAGGCGGCGCGCAAGGTGCGCTTCCTCTGCGGGCCGCTCTTCACGATCGATGAGGTGTTCGAGGACGAGAACTTCCGGGCGCGAGGCTTCTGGGAGCTGGCGGAGCACGAGGAGCTGGGCCAGGTCGAGATGCCCGGGCGCCCCTTCCTGATGTCGGAGACGCCCTGGGAGCTGCGCCGTCCGGCGCCGCTGCTGGGCGAGCACACGGCGGAGGTGCTGGGCGAGGCCGGCTACGACGCCGGAGCGATCGACGAGCTGGCCTCGGCCGGCGTGGTGGAGGTGCGCTGATGGCGAACCAACCGCTTGAAGGCATTCGCATCCTCGACCTGGGCGGCGTGTGGGCGGGCACGTTCTCGACCGTGCTGCTGGCCGACCTGGGGGCGGAGGTGCTGAAGCAGGAAAACCAGTTCGTGTGGCAGCCCAGCACGCGAGCCGTGCCGGGGCCGCGCATCCCGCCGGCGATGGCGCAGGCGGGAGCGGGCTGGGTCACGGGAATGCCGAACAGCGAACCGGGCGAGAATCCGTGGAACTACCACCCCATGTTCGTGAGCCTCTACCGGAACAAGCGCAGCTTCACGCTCGACATCCGGCAGCCCGAGGGCAAGGCGATCCTGGGGCGGCTGGCGGCGATGTCGGACGCGGTGCTGGAGAACAGCGCCGTGGGCACGATGGAGAAGCTGGGCATCTCGTACGAGTGGCTGCGGGAGCAGCGGGACGACATCATCTTCCTGCGGGCGCCTGGCTACGGGGTTACGGGCGAGTACGCGAACGCGCGCACGATGGGCGCCCACCTGGAAGGGACGATGGGGCACCAGATCCTGCGCGGCTACCTGGGCAGCGACCCGAACTCGAACAGCGGCATCTTCGCCGCGGACTACATCGCGGCGACGCAGATCGCGCTGGCGATCATGATGGCGATCTGGCACCGGAACAACACCGGCAAGGGTCAGTTCATCGAGATGGCGCAGGCGGAGAACGCGGTCGCGATGTTCGCGCAGGCGTACATGAACTACAGCCTCACCGGCGAAGTGGAGCAGGCGATCGGGAACCGCTCGATCTACGCGGCGGACGGGCAGGCGCCCTCGGGCGTCTACCCCTGCCTCTCGCCGGGCGGCTCGGAGACGGGCGACGACCGCTGGATCGCGATCACCGTGACCAGCAACGCCACCTGGGAGGCGCTGCGCACCGTGATGGGCGACCCCGAGTGGGCGCGCGAACCGGAGCTGGGCACGGCCGCGGGCCGGGCGGCGGCGCAGGACCTGCTCGACGAGAATCTGGCGGAGTGGACCGCCGGCTTCGACGACGAGGACCTGTTCGCGCGGCTGCAGGCGGCGGGCGTGGCGGCGGCGCCCGTGCTGGAAGCCTCGCGGGTTCTGGACGACCCGCACGTGCAGGCGCGGAGCCTCTACGTCCCGCAGGAGCTGCAGGACGACATCGGCGTACACAGCTACCCGCGCCCGGTTTACGACTTCCCCGAGTCGGAGGGCGGCATCCGGCGTCCACCGGTCGCGTTCGGGCAGGACAACGACTACGTCTACCGCGAGCTGCTGGGCGTGAGCGACGAGGAGTACGCGCGCCTGGAGGCCGAGGGCCACATCGCCACGGCGTTCAGCGACACCCTGTGAGCGACGCGCAGGTTCCGGCGATCAGCGGCGCGTGCGACGCGCGCTTCGAGCGCGTGCGTGAGGCGTTCGCGCGCAACTTCGCGGAGTCGGGAGAGCTGGGAGCGTCGGTGGCGGTCGCGCTCGAGGGCGAGGTCGTCGTCGACCTCTGGGCCGGGTATATCGACCGCGAGCGCACGCAGCCGTGGGAGCGCGACACCATCGTGCTCGTCTACTCCTCGACGAAGGGCGCGGTCGCGCTGGCGGCGCACATGCTCGCCGACCGGGGCCTCATCGACTTCGAGGCGCCGGTGGCGGATGTCTGGCCGGAGTTCGCGCAGGCGGGCAAGGAGACGTTGCCGCTTCGCTACCTGCTCACGCACCAGGCGGGCCTTCCCGCGATCGACGAGGAACTGCCCGTGGGGGCGGAGCTGGACTGGGACACCATGGCCGGGGCGCTCTCGCGGCAGGCCCCGCTCTGGGAGCCGGGCGAGAAGACGGGCTACCACGCGGCGACCTACGGATGGCTCGTAGGCGAGGTGATCCGGCGGGTGGACGGGCGGTCGGTGGGGACGTTCATCCGGGAGGAGATCGCGGAGCCGCTGAGCGTCGAGTTCCTGCTCGGGTTCGGGCCGGAGGAAGACCACCGCGTCTCGGACCTGCACCTGGCGCAGGTGCCCGTCGAGGAGTTGCCGAGCCTGGCGGCGGCGGCGCTGCTGGAACCGACATCGATGGCGGCGCGGGCCTTCAACATCGCGCCGAGGGGCCCGAACAAGGGCCGGAACAGCCGCGCCTTCCGGGGTTCCGAGCAGCCCGGGTCGAACGGGCACTCGAACGCCCGCGCGCTGGCGACGATCTACGGGGCGCTGGGGAGCGGGGGCGCGTGGCAGGGCCATCGCCTGCTGAGCGAAGACGGCATCCGGCTGGCGGGGACGGAGCAGGTGCAGGGCCGCGACCTCATCCTGCAGACGCCGGTGCGGAGGACGCTCGGGTTCATGATGCCGGTTTCCGGCGTGCCGGACCCGCGGGGCGAGAACGCCTTCGGACACGCGGGGATGGGCGGCTCGGTGGGGTTCTGCGACCCGGACGTCGGGCTCGGATTCGGCTACGCGATGAACCAGATGTGGACGAACACGCTCGCCCAGGACGACCCGCGAGCCGGGCGCCTGATGCAGGCGGTTTACGACTCGCTGGGCTGATCGCGGAGGTCGAGCGGGGGGAGGTCCTGCCCTGCGAGGAGCGGAGGCAGGGGACCGAGGAGGCAGGGGTCGAGGCCGGCGAGGGGGTCGGAGGGCGCAAGGGGCGCCTCGGCGAGGACGACGAGGGGCAGGGCGGGGTAGCGCTCGCGGAACCAGCGCAGGTTCTCCCACTCGGTCACGCCCGCGTCCTTCGGGAAGCCGCTGATGACGAGCATCTCGACGGGGAGGCGGCGGCGTTCGGCGGCTTCGAGGGTGAGGGTCGTGTGGTTGAGGGTTCCGAGCGAGGGTCGCGCGACGACGACGAGGGAGGCGTCGAGGGCGGCGGCGAAGCCGGCCATGTCGTGCTCGGCGGTGATGGAGACGAGCAGGCCTCCCGCGCCTTCGACGAGCATTATGTCGCTTTCTTTCGCAAGGGCGCGGCACTCGACGAGCGCGGCGGCGACATCGATGGGCGCACCGGCGCGCTCGGCGGCGATGGAGGGCGCGAGCGGCTCGGGGAGGGAGACGAGCGTGCGGATCGCGCCCGCCTCGTCGCCCAGCGCCGCGCGGTAGAAGGCCTCGTCGCCGCCGGCGGCGGGGTCGACGGCGCCGGTCTGGAAGGGCTTGACGAGGGCGACTCGCCGGTCGGGGGCGAGGGTGGCGGCGAGCCAGGCGGCGACGACGGTCTTGCCCACGCCCGTGTCGGTGCCGGTGACGAAGATGGTGCGGTTCGTCACGCGGGCGGGGGGACGGCGGCGAGGACGCGGTCGACGTCGTCGGTGGTGTGGGTGGCGATGAGGTTGAAGCGGATGCGGGCCGTGCCTTCGGGGACGGTGGGGGGGCGGATGGCGCGGGAGAGGATGCCGGCGTCGCGCAGGCGGCGTTCGAGGGCGAGGGCGGCGCCTGCGGAGCCGAGGAGGAGGGGCACGATGGCGGTCTCGGAGTCGGAGGGCGGGTAGCCGGCGGCGACAAGGCCGTCGCGCAGGCGGGTCGCAAGGGCGGCGAGGTGGGCGCGGCGCTCGGGCTCGGCGGCGACGATGTCGAGGGCGGCGAGGGCGGCGCCGGCGCTGGCGGGAGGCAGGGCGGTGTTGAAGATGAAGGGACGCGAGCGGTTCACGAGGTAGTCGATGACGGTGGCGTCCGCGGCGACGAAGCCGCCAGCGGAAGCGAGCGCCTTGGAGAGCGTCCCGACGATCACGGTGCCCTCGGGGTCGAGGCCGAGGGCGGCGAGGGCGCCCTCGCCGGCGGGGCCGAGCACGCCGGTCGCGTGGGCCTCGTCGAGGACGAGGACCGCGTCGTGGGCGCGGGCAAGCTCGACGAGCGCGGGGAGGGGCGCGATATCGCCATCCATGCTGAACACGGTCTCGCTCACGATCAGGCGGCGGCGGGCGGGGGTGGTCGCGAGCAGCTCGGCCAGGTGCCCGGCGTCGCAGTGGCGGTAGACCCTCGTCCCGGCGCCGGAGAGGCGGCAGCCGTCGATGATGGAGGCGTGGTTGAGGGCGTCGCTGAAGATGGCGTCGCCGGGGCGGGCGAGGGCGGTGAGGACGCCGAGGTTGGCGAGGTAGCCGGAGGAGTAGAGGAGGGCCGCCTCCTGGCCCTTGAGGGCGGCGAGACGAGTCTCCAACTCCTCGTGCAGGGGGGTCGAGCCGCAGAGGAGGCGGGAGGCGCTGACGCTGGCGCCGTAGGCGCGGGCGGCGGCGGCGGCGGCCTCGACGACGCGGGGATCGCCGGCGAGGCCGAGGTAGTTGTTGGAGGTGAGGTTGAGCAGCTCGCGCCCGTCGATGCTGAGCGTCTCGCCCTGGCCGTCGCGGGGGGTGAGGACGGTGCGCCGGAGGGACTGGCGGTCGAGGTCGTCGAGCTCGTCACGGAGCTCGCCGAGCCAGCCGCTAGCCGCGGGGGACTCGGTCGAGGCCATAGGCGACCGCCTCACAGATCTGCGCGAGCTCGTCCTCCTCGATGGAGAGGGGAGGCATGAGGACGATAACGTCCCCCAGTGGGCGGATGAAGACCCCGCGGTCGCGGGCGGCGAGGCAGACGCGCCAGCCGGCCTCGCGGTCGGGGGGAAGGGGCTCGCGGGTGTCGCGGTCGGCGACCAGCTCGATGCCGGTCATCAGGCCCTGCTGGCGCACCTCGCCTACGAGGGGGTGGTCGGCGATGCGCTCGGCGAGGAGCGCCGAGAGGAGGGCGGCGCGGTCGCGGGTGCGGGTAAGCAGGTCGTCCGCCTCGAACAGGTCGAGGCTGGCGAGGGCGGCGGCGCAGCATATGGGGTTGCCGGCGTAGGTGTGCCCGTGGAAGAGCTTGCGGCCCTCCTCGCCGTGGAAGGCCTGGTAGACCTCCTCGGTCGTGACGGTGGCGGAGAGGGGCAGGTAGCCGCCGGTGATGCCCTTCCCCAGGACGGTGATGTCGGGCGTGACGCCCTCGAGGTCGCAGGCGAACATGGCGCCGGTCTTGCCGAAGCCGGTGGCGACCTCGTCGGCGATGAGGAGGGTGTCGAACTCGTCGCAGAGGGCGCGGACGGCGGCGATGTGGCCCTCGGGGGCGACGATCATGCCGCCGGCGCCCTGCACGCGCGGCTCGATGATGACGGCGGCGACCTCCTCGCCGCGCGCTTCGAGAAGGTCGCGGAGGGAATCGACGCAGGCGTCGGTGCAGGCGGGTTCGGCGGCGCAGCGCTCGCAGCGGTAGCGGTAGGGGTTGCGGAAGCGGAGAGGTTCGAAGAGGAGGGGCTCGTACACGTCGCGGAAGGGCCCCTCCCCGCCGGCGCTGACGGCTCCGAGGGTGTCGCCGTGGTAGGCCATGTCGAGGGCGGCGATGCGGTTGCGCTCGGGGCGACCCCGGTTGGCCTGGTACTGGACGGCCATCTTGAGGGCGACCTCGACGGCGGAGGCGCCGTTCTCGCTGAAGAAGACACGGGAGCGGCTGGGGAGGTGGGGCAGGAGGCGGCGGCCGAGCTCGATGGCGGGCTCGTGGGTGATGCCGAGAAGGGTGCTGTGCTGGAGCTTCGCCACCTGCTCCTGGATGGCGCCGACGATGTGGGGATGGCTGTGGCCGTGCACGTTCGCCCAGAGGGAGGCGACGCCGTCGACGTACTCGTTGCCGGCGGTATCGATGAGACGGTTCCCCTCGGCGCGGGCGACGACGAGTTGTGGCTCGCGTTCGAAGCGCGCCATCTGCGTGAAGGGGTGCCAGAGGGGGTAGTCGCCGGGGGCAGGGTCGGCGGGCATCGGCGGATCGTAACGCGACTGCCGTGTGGCGCGAGGGCGGGGTATGCTTCGAGCCCATGGAACAGACCTTCGGAGAGCGCCTCGAACGGCTGGTCGAAGCGAGCCTGGACGGGCGCGACCCCGGCCGCGACGAGCTGGCCTGGCTGCTGCAGGCGCCGGACGAGCGCACGCTGGACATCGTGTCCGCGGTGAGCCGCGTGCGCTTCGCGGCGTTCGGGCGGCGGGTGAAGCTGAACCTGCTGCTGAACATCAAGAGCGGGCTCTGCCCCGAGGACTGCCACTACTGCTCGCAGGCGCGCGACTCGAAGGCGCCGATACCCTCGTACGCGATGGTGGGCGAGGAGACGTTCTGCGCGGCGGCGGAACGCGCGCGCGAGCTGGGCGCGACGCGGCTCTGCCTGGTGGCGAGCGGGCGCGGCCCGACCGAGCGGGAGGTGGACCACGTGGCGCGCGGGGTGGAGGCGGTGAAGGCGGCGGACGGCGCGATGGAGATCTGCGCGTGCCTGGGGCTGCTGAGCGAAGGGCAGGCGGAGCGGCTGGGGGAGGCGGGGGTCTACGCCTACAACCACAACCTGAACACGAGCGAGAGCTTCTATGAGGCGATCTGCGACACGCACACGTTCGCGGACCGGCAGGAAACGGTAGGACGAGCCAAGGAGGGCGGGCTCTCGCCCTGCTCGGGCGCGCTCTTCGGGATGGGCGAGCGCGACGCGGACGTGCTCGACGCGGGCTACGCGCTGCGCGACCTCGACCCCGACTCGGTGCCGGTGAACTTCCTCATCCCCATCGAGGGGACGCCGCTGGCGGGCCTGAACGAGCTCACGCCGCAGCGCTGCCTGCGCATCCTGGCGGTGTTCCGGCTGCTGTTCCCGCGGGTGGAGGTGCGGATCGCGGGTGGCCGCGAGGTGCACCTGCGATCGCTGCAGCCGCTGGGGCTCTACCTGGCGAACTCGATCTTCATCGGGGACTACCTGACGACGAAGGGGCAGGCGGCGGAGGCGGACCTCGCGATGATCGCGGACGCCGGCTTCGAGGTCGAAGGCGGCGGTCCCGCGGAAGAGCGGGAGCTGGAGCCGATCGCGCTCAAGCAGGGCGTTCTGGACTGAGATCGCCCGCCACCTCGAAGCGGCGGGCCGAGAGGAGCTATGCAATGAAGGTCGCCGGATTCGAGACGCAGGTTGTCGAGCTTCCCACCGAACGAACGAGGCTGGGCGAGGTTCCGGGGCAGGTGACGCCCTGGTACACGACCCTGCGGCTGCGCACGGACGACGGGATCGAGGGGATCGCGTACGCGGCCTACGTCTCGCGGGCGGTGGCGCCGGCGCTGAAGGCGACGCTGGACGGCCTCTGCGAGCAGGTGGTGGGGCGTGATCCGTTCGAGACGGACGCGATCGGGCGAGACCTGCGAATGCGCAACGGGGGCACGGCCCCGGCGGGGCTGGTGACGCGCGCAAGCTCGGCGATCGACGTGGCGCTCTGGGACATCAAGGGGAAGGCCGTGGGGATGCCGTGCTGGAAGCTGCTGGGCGGCAGCGAGGGCCGCGCGAATGCGTACGGGAGCGGCCACCTGTGGCGGCACTACAACCTGGAGGAGCTGCAGCAGTGGGGCCCCACGCTGGTGGAGGAGGGCTTCACGGCCATGAAGCTGCGCTGCGGTGCGGAGTCCTCGGCGGCGGACGAGGTGGAGCGGATGCGGGTGCTGCGCGAGGCGGTGGGGGAGGACGTCGACATCATGATCGACATCAACCAGGGCTGGACGGTGCACCAGGCGACGACGATCGGGCGGCAGCTGAGCGAGCACCGGCTGTACTGGCTCGAGGACCCGACCCAGCACCAGGACTACGCGGGCATGGCGCGCATCGCGGCGGCGCTGGACACGCCCCTCTGCTCGGGCGAGTACCACTACGGACTGGTCCCCTTCCGACACATGGTGGAGGCGCGCTCGATCGACATCATGATGGTCGACCTGTTCCGGGTGGGCGGCTTCACGGAGTACGTGAAGGCGGCGCACCTGGCGGAGGCGTTCAACCTGCCGGTGGTGACCCACCTCGCGACGGAGCTGTTCGCGCACGCAGCGGCGGGGACGAACACGCTCCTGCTGGAGCACGTGCCCTGGGCCTTCCCGCTGTTCGAGGAGGTGCCGCGAGTGGAGGACGGGATGGTCGTGCTGGGCGACGAGCCGGGGCTGGGCCTGCGCTTCGACGAGGCGTACCTGCGGGCCAACGCGGTCGACGCCTAGCCAGCGGATGGGCGGGGAGGGGAGCGGCGGGGAGCGAGCCTGGCTGCTCTTCGACGGCGACTGCGGGTTCTGCAGCCGGCTGGCGGCGTGGGTCGAGGAACGGGACCGGGCAGGGCGGCTGCGGGTGGTCGCCTACCAGCAAGCGCCAAACCCGCCGATGACGCCGGAGCTGCGGGAGGCCTGCGCGGAGGCGCTGCACGCGGTCACCCGGCGTGGGCGGGTGCTGCGGGGCGGGGATGCGACCATCTTCACGCTGCATGCGCTGGGGTGGCGGGGGCCGGCGCGGCTGCTCTGGCTGCGGCCACTGCGGGACCTGGTAGGGTTCGGATACGGGATCGTGGCGCGGAACCGGTCGCGGTTGTGAAGGTTCTGGCCCTTGGGGATACGCACTCGAACACATGTCCGTAGAATAGGCGGGGCCGCGCAGGCCAGGGGGTTTGGGCGCGTGACGACGCCGATTCGCCGGCAGTACCTGGACCTGAAGAAGCGGCACCCCGGCGCGATCCTCTTCTTCCGGCTGGGCGACTTTTACGAGACGTTCGACGAGGACGCGGAGCTCGTGGCGCGCGAGCTCGACATCGTCCTGACGACGAAGCCGATGGGGAAGGGCATCCGCGTGCCGCTGGCGGGGGTGCCCTACCACAGCATCGACGGACACGTGGCGAAGCTGGTGAAGCGCGGGCATCGCGTGGCGATCTGCGAGCAGATGGCCGACCCGGCGAGCGTGAAGGGGATCGTCCCGCGCGAGGTCGTGCGCACGGTCACGGCAGGGACGGTCACGAGCGAGGCGGCGCTCTCGGCCGAAACGCCGAACGAGCTGGCGGCGCTCGTCGAGCGGGGTGGGGAGCGGGCGCTGGCGCTGGCCGACGTGACGACGGGCGAGGTGCGGGTGGCGGCGGGGGAGGGGGCGGCGGCGGAGCTGGCGCGGGCGGCGCCGGCGGAGCTGCTGGTGGAGGAGGAGGGCGCGGGGCTGGGCGCGGCCGGCTGCGAGGTGGAGCGGCCGCACCTGAGCGCGGCGGTGGCCTCGGCGCTGGTGGCGGAGCAGTACGGCGAGGCGGCGCCGGAGACGCTCGTGGGGAGCGAGGTGGCGGTGGCGGCGGTAGCGCAGGTGCTTGCCTACCTGGGCGAGGTGTATCCCGAGGCGGCGGGGGCGCTGGGGCGCGTGCGCACGCTCGTGAGCGAAGACACGGTCTCGCTGGACGGGCGCACGCTGACGAACCTAGAGGCGCTGCCGACGGGCGACGGGCGGCCTTCGCTCTTTGACGTGCTGAACCGGACGCGCTCGCCGATGGGGGCGCGGCTGCTGCGACGCTGGCTCGCGCAGCCCCTGCGCGAGGCGGCCTCGCTGGAGGAGCGGCACGACGCCGTCGCGTGGGCACAGGAGCGCCCGATCGAGCGGGAGCGGGCGCAGACCATCCTGAAGGGGATTCCCGACGTGGCGAGGCTCTGCGGGCGGCTGGGGGCGCGGGCGGCGTCGCCCCGCGACCTCGCGGCGCTGCGGCACGGGCTGCGGGCGGCGCTCGACATGGGAGCGCTGCTGGAGACCTCGGAGCCGCCGGCGCTGCTGGAGGGGGCGCAGGTCGCGCTGGCGGAGGTCGCGGAGCCCCTGCTGACGCTGGACGGCGCGCTGGCCGAGGATCCGCCGCCGACCTTCGACGAGGGCGGCGTGATCGCGCCCGGGCACGACCCCGAGATCGACACGCTGCGGGGGCGGACGCGGTCGGCTCGCGAGGCGCTGCTGGCGCTGGAGGCGGAGGAGCGGGAGCGGACGGGCATCCGTTCGCTCAAGGTGGGGCAGAACAAGGTGTTTGGCTACTACCTGGAGGTCTCGGTGGCGAACACGGAGCTCGTGCCCGAGCGCTACCAGCGGCGGCAGACGCTCGTGGGGGCGGAGCGCTACGTGACAGAGGAGCTGAAGGAGCTTGAGAGCGGCATGACCACCTCGCGCGAGCGGCTGGCGGCTCGCGAGCGGCAGGCGTTCGAGGCGCTGGTCGAGCGGCTGGCGGCTCAGCTCGAGGCGCTGCAGCGGGCAGGGGAAGGGCTGGCGACGATCGACGTGGCGCTGGGGCTGGCAGAGGCGGCGGCGGAGCGGGGCTACGTGCGTCCGGAGTTCGGCGAGGTGACGCGGCTGGCGATCCGCGGGGGGCGGCACGCGGTGGTGGAGGCGGCGCTGGGGCCGGGGCGGTTCGTGCCGAACGACTGCGTGCTCGAAGGAGACTCGCGCATCCTCCTGCTGACGGGCCCGAACATGAGCGGCAAGTCGACCTACCTGCGGCAGGTGGCGCTCATCGCGCTGATGGCGCAGGCGGGCGGCTTCGTGCCGGCGGAGACGGCGGAACTGCCGCTGTTCGACCGCATCTTCACGCGCATCGGGGCGCACGACGACCTGGCTGCGGGGCACTCGACGTTCATGGTGGAGATGGTGGAGACGGCGCAGATCCTGCACCGGGCAACGGACCGCTCGCTCGTGATCCTGGACGAGGTGGGGCGGGGGACGAGCACGTTCGACGGCATGGCGATCGCGCGGGCGGTGCTGGAGTTCCTCGACGCGCGTCCGGAGGGGCCGCCACGCACGCTCTTCGCGACGCACTACCACGAGCTGACGGCAGTGGCGGACGCGCTGGGGAGCGCGGACAACGCCCACGTGGCCGTCCACGACGAGGGCGGGGAGGTCGTGTTCGAGCACCGCATCGAGCCGGGGCCGAGCGACCGCTCGTACGGCATCCACGTGGCCCGGCTGGCGGGGCTGCCGGCATCGGTGGTGGAGCGGGCGCGGACATTGCTGGGGGAGCTCGAGCGCGACCCGGCCGAGCGCATGGAGCGGGCGCCGGCGCCGCCGGTCGTGCAGGCGGCCCTGTTCGGCGGGAGCGAGGCGAGCGAGATCGAGCAGGAGCTGGCGGAACTCGATCTGGAGTCGATGACGCCGCTGGAGGCGATGCGCGTGCTCGGGGAGCTGCGCGAGCGGGCGCGGGGGAACGGGTGAGCGGGGCGCGGCGCATCCGCCAGCTGCCGCCGGAGGTGGCGGCGCGCATCGCCGCGGGGGAGGTCATCGAGCGGCCCGTCTCCGTCGTGCGGGAGCTGCTCGACAACGCCATCGACGCGGGCGCGAAGCGCATCCGCGTCACGATCGTCGAGGGCGGACTGCGGTCGATCGAGGTGAACGACGACGGCCGGGGCATCCCGCCGGACCAGATCGAGGTGGCGTTCGAGCGGCACGCGACGAGCAAGATCGCGGGGGCGGGGGACCTGCGGCGGGTGGAGACGCTCGGGTTCCGGGGGGAGGCGCTGGGGGCGGTCGCGGCGGCGGCGGAGGTCGATATCGTGACGCGGGCGGAGGGGGAGCCGGTGGGAGTGGCGGCGCTGCTGGTGGACCGCGAGGTGGTGCGCCGCAGCGCGCGGGCGGCGCCGGTGGGGACGACGATCACGGTGCGGGAGCTGTTCGCGAAGGTGCCCGCACGGCGGAACTTCCTGGGGTCGGCGGCGAGCGAGGGGCGGCAGATCACGACCCTGGTCTCGCACTACGCACTGGCCTATCCCGACATCGCCTTCCGGCTGGAGGCGGGGCGGCGCCCGTTCCAGACGAGCGGCGACGGCAACCTGCGGCACGCGGTGGCGGCGGTCTACGGGGCGGAGCAGGGCGACGCGATGCTCGATGTGGCGCACGAGGAGAATGGCATCGCCGTCTCGGGGCTGACGGGGCCGCCCTCGCTGCACCGGGGGAACCGCACGGGCATCGCGCTCTTCGTGAACGGGCGCTGGGTGCAGAGCGCCGCCCTGCGCTTCGCGGTGAGCGACGCCTACCAGTCGGAGCTGCCGGGCGGGCGCTACCCGGTCGCGAGCGTCGCCCTGCACGTGCCGCCGGAAGCGGTCGACGT
This sequence comes from Tepidiformaceae bacterium, assembly GCA_965203115.1. Lineage (GTDB taxonomy): Bacteria > Chloroflexota > Dehalococcoidia > Tepidiformales > Tepidiformaceae > UBA2991. Next base: position 2,784,912 of record OZ241859.1, read on the forward strand.
GAACGTGCATCCGGCGAAGGCGGAGGTGCGCTTCCGCGACCAGCGCGGCGTGGCGCGAGTCCTGCGCCACGCGATCGTGAGGGCGCTGGAGGGGGCCGAGGTGGTGGCCTGGTCGCTGGGCGGCGCCCCCGGAACCGAGAGCACCCTCGCGGAAACGCCCCGGCCCTCGCTGCGGGAGCGGCTGCAGCCGCCCGAGAGCGCGGGGGCGCAGCCGGCGCTGGGCGGGGATCTCGGACGGGCGGCGCCATCGAGCGGGGAAGAGGGGCCGCGGACGCAGCGGGAGACGATGCCGCTGCTGCGGGTGGTGGGGCAGGTGGCGACGACGTACGTCGTGGCGGAGGGGCCGGACGGGATGTACCTGATCGACCAGCACGCGGCGCACGAGCGGGTCGTGTTCGACCGGCTGAAGGCGCGGGCGGGCGGGGAGGAGGCCGTTCAACCGCTGCTCGAGCCGGTGCTGGTCGAGCTGGACCGGACGGCGGCGGCGGTGTTCGAGGAGCACGGGTTGCACCTGGAGCAGCTGGGGCTGGCGCTGGAGCCGTTCGGGGACGCGGCCTGCCTCGTGCGGGCGGCGCCCGCCGGGTTCGGCGACGGCAACATCGCCGGGGGGCTGCGGGCCATGCTGGAGAAGCTCGGGGACGAGCGGCGCGTGGCGGACCCGTTCGACCGGGCGGCGGCGAGCGTGGCGTGCCACAGCAGCGTGCGGGCGGGGATGGCGCTCTCGCTGGAGGAGATGCGGCAGCTGGTGGAAGACCTGGGGGCGACGGCGTCGCCGCGGACGTGCCCGCACGGGCGCCCGACACTCATACACGTCCGCGAGGAGACGCTCGCCCGCCAGTTCGGGCGGTGACGGTGTTTGACCGGCCTCGCGGAGGGGCCCCACCATGACGGCCATGAGCCCGATGCGCCTGCTTCCCGCGATCGCGACCGCCGGGTTCGTGCTGGCCCTGCCGATCCTGCTCTTCACGACGAATATCCGCTTCCTCGCCAGCGACACGGGTTACCTGGAGGGGGGTCTGCGGCGGCACGACGCGGCGCAGAACACGGGCATCGCGCTGAACGAGCTCGACTACGCCGTCGGGGCGATCGTGCGGTACTTCGAGGACGACGAGAAGACGCTGCGCATCCTCGTGTTCACGGGCGGGGAGGAGACGGCGCTGTTCAGCGACGACGAGACGCTGCACATGGAGGACGTGAAGGGCCTCATGCGCACGATCTTCCGGGCGAACGAGGTGGCGCTGGGATTCGCGCTCGCCTACGTGGCGGCGACGGTCCTGTGGGCGGGGGAGCGGTCGGGGCGGACCCTGGCGAAGGAGACGCTGGCGGCGGTCGGCGTGGGGGCGCTGGTGGGGCTGGCGGTGGGGATCGTCGCCCTGGTGGGGTTCGACAGCGCCTGGGAGCAACTGCACGAGGTCATCTTCCCGAACGACCTGTGGCTGCTGGACCCGCGCACGGACCGGCTCATCCAGATGTTCCCGGAGACGTTCTGGGCGGAGGCGACGTTCATCGTGGTGGGGATGGCACTGGCGGAGGCGGCCGTCCTGGTCGGGGCGGCGGGAGGCTACCTCTGGTTCACGCGCCCGCCACGCGCGGAGCAGGCCGAGCCAGCAGAGGAAGCGGCGGAAGAAGCAGAGGCGGCAGAGGAAGAGCCCGAGGAAGGCGACGACGGAGAAGAGGCTGCGGAGCCAGGCGAGGAGAGCCTGGACGAGACGGGCTCCGGGGAAGAAGCGCTGCCGGACGACGACGAGGGAACTGAGGCGTCCGCGGAGTCAGACGAGGAGGACGGCTCCCCGGAGGACGAGCCTGCTGCGGAGGGAGAAGACCCGGAGGATCAAGAGGAGCAGCCGCAGCCACCACCGCCGCAGGCGCAGCCGCCGGACGCGCCGAACTCCGGCTCCATCTGAGCGACGGCGGAGTCACCACCGACAACGGCGACGGCGAAGTTCGAGATCGTGCGCTCGGCACGGTGGCCGGACTCGCACTCCGTGGCGACGGTCGCCTCGGACATGGGGCGGCGACGCTCGAAGGTGTCGCGACAGGTGGGGCAGTAGTACTCGTAGATCGCCATGGGGGGAGTATAGCGGGAGGGGCGTCAGGCGGCGCTGGAGGGGCGGCTCGGGGACTGCTCGCCGGATTCGGTCGCGACCACCGGAGCGGGGACGGGGTCGGGCTCGGAGGGGAGGTGGGCGGGGAGGCCGGTCTCGAGCTCCCGCTCTATCGCGCGGGTGATGGGATTGCCCGGCTGCACCCACCCGCGCCGTCGGCGGCGGGGCAGTGAGGGGCGGAAACGGGCGGTCCAGCTCGGCATGGGCGGGAGACGCTAGGGCATGACCGCGGGGCGTTCAAGATCAGATGGCTGATCACTTTGGGGCGCGTTCGCCGGCCTCGGCGCGGGCGAGGAAGGCGAGGACGTAGTCGTTGAACACGTCGGGCTGCTCGAAGTAGGTCGAATGACCGGCGCCGGCCATCTCGAAGAGATCGGCGCCGGGAACGAGCGAGCGCGCCTCGCGGATGAGCTCGGGCGAGGTGATGCGGTCGTGCTCGCCCACGATGAACGCGATGGGCAGGCCGGAGTCGACGAGCATCTGGTGGGTACTGCCGCGGTAGCTCGCGGGCGGGGGGCCGAGCACGTTGCGCTCGCGGGGCGGGTTGAGCCGCCGGATCTGGTGGTAGAGGAGGGCGCGCCCGGGATCCTCATCGAGGAAGTGGGGGGCGAGGGCGTGGGCGCGGAGGCCGCCGTCGCCGCGCTCGACTCGGAGGGCGGCCTGGAGCTCGCGCACGCGGTCGTTGGTCGCGCCGGCGTTCGTGCCGCAGAGGACGAGCGAGCGGGCGCGCTCGGGGGCGAGGCGCAGCAGTCCGGCGACCGCGCGTCCACCCATCGACTGCGCGATCACGTGGGCGCGGTCGATGCCGAGGTGCTCGAGGAGGCCGGCGAGGTCGCGCCCGAAGGCGCCGCGGTCGTGTTCGCCGAGGGCGAGGGAGCGGCCCCAGCCGCGGGCGTCGTACACCGTGCAGCGGTAGCGCTCGCCGAAGACCGGGAGCTGCTGCCACCAGGAAAGGGCGTTGCCCCCCGCCCCGTGGTGAAACACGACGTGGCCGCCGTCGGGGTTGCCGTGCTGCTCGTAGTAGATGCGGGAGCCGTCAAGCTCAGCGAAGGGCATCGGGGCAGTGTACGCGGGCGGGGTGGGGTCAGATACGCCGGAGGGTGTCCACGAAAAAGGCCGACGCCTCATAGAAGCGCCAGCCTAGATACTCTGCCAACGTCCTTTAGCGAACGCTGGGGAAGATACTTGCGGTAGCTTAGCTTTGTTTGCCCATGCTTGTCAAGCAGGGCCTGGAACGCTAGGCGAAGCGGTCGCGGACGGTGACGGCGTTGGGGGCGACCTCGGCGCAGGCGCCGCAGCGGATGCAGAGCTCGTCGACGATCTCGAAGCGGGAGCCGTCGTTGATGATGGCCTCGGTGGGGCAGACGGCGGCGGCTTCGGCGAGGGTGGGGTCGCCGGGCGAGGTGATCTCGTACGTGATCATGCCGGGGAGGGAGCGCGTGGGGTCGCGCTTCTCGCGGATGAGGGTCTCGAACTCCTCGCGGAAGTAGCGCAGGGCGAGCTTGACCGTCGTCATGGCGAACGAACCGTGGAGGCAGTTCGACCAGGTCATCGTCTGGATGAGGTCCTCGAACTGGTCGAGGTCGGCCTCGCGGCCGCCGCCGTTGCCGATGCGACGGAGGATCTCGACGGCGCGCTGGGTACCCTGGAAACACGTGGTGCAGCGCCCGCAGGACTCGTCCTCGGCGAAGCCGAGGAAGTAGGTGCAGAGGTCGACGACGCTGGTGGTCTCATCGAAGAAGACGATGCCGCCGGAACCGAGGAAGAGGCCGCGGTCGCGGAAGGGGGCGAGGGTGAGGGGCAGCTCCGCCTCCTCGGCGGAGAGGACGCCGGAGAGCGGCCCGCCGGGCTGGTAGCCCTTGAGGGCCACGCCGCCGGGGGCGCCGCCGCCGTACGTCTCGAACAGCTCGCGCACGCTGAGGCCGAAGGGGATCTCGACGCAGCCGGGCTGGTTCACGGCGCCGGAGATGGTGAACATCTTGGTGCCCTTCGCCTCGTCGTCGCTGACGCCCGACCACCACTCGGCGCCGTGGCGCAGGACGAGGGGCGCGTTGGCGTAGGTCTCGACGTTGTTGACGTTGGTGGGCAGGTTCCAGAGGCCCGCCTGGGCCGGGAAGGGCGGCCGGATGCGGGGCATGCCGCGGTAGCCATCGATGGAGTTGATGAGGCCCGTCTCCTCGCCGCAGACGTAGGAGCCGGCACCAACGAAGACGACAAGCTCGAAGGCCTTGCCGCTGCCGAGCACGTCGTCCCCGAGCAGGCCTCGCTCGCGGGCCTGCCGGACGGCGGTCTCCATGCGCTCGATGGCGAGGGGGTACTCGTGGCGGATGTAGATGTAGCCCTCGACGGCGTTAGTGGCCATGGCGGCGATGAGCATGCCCTCGATGATGAGGTGGGGGTCGCCCTCCATGAGGATGCGGTTGACCCAGGCGCCGGGGTCGCCCTCGTCGGCGTTGCAGACGAGGTAGCGAGGCTCGGCGGTGGCGTTGCGGAGGAAATCCCACTTGCGGCCGGCGGGGAAACCGGCGCCGCCGCGCCCGCCCAGGCCGCTCTCGAGCATGAGCTCGATGATCGCCTCGGGCTCCATGTCGAGAGACTTGACAAAGCCCTCGTAGCCCCCGTTGGCGAGGTAGTGGTCGATGTTCTCGGGGTCGATCTGGCCGCAGTTGGCCATGAGGCGGCGGATCTGGCCGCGCATGAAGGGGTGCTCCTCCAGGGGGCCGATGGCGTCGCTGGGGGCGCCTTCGACGACGCCGAGGGCGAGCTCGGGGAGCTCGCCCGCCTCGACGAGCGTGGCCTGCACGAACTCCTCGACGCGGTCGGGCGTGATCGAGTGGTAGAGGACGGTGCGCGTGCCCGCGGCGGAGCGCACGGAAACGGTCGGTTCGAGCCAGCAGAAGCCCCAGGAACCGGTGGTCGCGATCTCGACGTTCAGGCCCTTCGCGGCGACGGCTTCCCGGAGGGCGGCGAGCGTCTCCGCGCCGCCGCGGGCCAGGGAGGAGGTATCGAGGCAGACGTTGACCTGCTCGCGGCCGGTGGCGCGAGCGGAATCCCAGTGGTCGCGCGCTTCGGAGGCGATGGCGGTGAAGCGGTCGTTCATGCGTCGCCCCTCACGTCGCGCGCGATGGCGACGGCTCCGGCGACGGTGAGGCCACCAACGACCTCGCCATCGACCCAGACCTGGGGCGCCTCGCTGCAGGTGCCGTTGCACTGGCCGAGGCGGAAGCCGTAGGCGCCGTCGTCGCTCTGGCCGTCGAGGGGAATCTCGAGGGCGTGCTGGAGCGCCTCGCGGATGCGGTCGCCGCCGCGGAGACGGCAGGCGGGACCGCTGCACCAGACGATCTCGCGCTCGGGCGGGGGCTCGGTGCGGAAGTCGGCGTAGAAGGAGACGGCGCCGTACACGAGCGCGGGGGTGGTGCGGAGCTGGCGCGCCAGCACCTCGATCGCCTCGCGCGAGACGTAGCCGTAGCGCTCCTGGATCTCGATAAGCGCGGGAAGAAGGTGGCCGCGTTCGAACTCGTACTCGGCGACGAGCTCTCGCAGCTCACGAGTGGTCGGCTCAGCCGCCATTGGCGTGGATCCCGTTTGTGAAATGCGGCACTACTATATGCGGGCCCCTCGCGCGCCAGCAACCGCGCGGGCGCCGGCGTCCATCAGCTCCGCGGCGCGTTCGCCCAGCTGGAGGCTGTAGTTCTGGCCGCGGTCCTCGGGGTAGACCTGGGTCGTGTTGGAGAGGTAGAGCCCGCCGACGCCGGTCTCCATGGGGGGGATGGAGTCGGAGTAGTTGGTGGTGATGACGGGCTGCCCGCCGGGGTCGCGGAAGAACCACTTCTGGCGCACCCAGGAGCGGTCGAACGCGGGGTTGATGCGGCGGATCGCGTCCTCGTAGGCGGTGAGGGCCTCCTCGGCGTCCATCTGGAGGACGGGGTGGTCGGGGGCGACGTAGTTCGAGAGGTAGACGATGTGGTTGCCGCCGTAGCGCTCCGCGCCCACGAGGTTGGTGTGCTCGACGCAGGCGACGAAGGGGAGGTCGTCGGCGATGGAGAGCCAGTAGACGTCGCTGAGGGGGCGGTCGAGGGCGAGGACGAGGCAGGAGGCCCACTGGTAGCGGACGCGGTCGAGGATCTCGACGTAGGAGGCGGGGAGGTCGGGGGCGATGCGCTTGGTGATGATGTTGGGGGTGGTCATCAGGACCTGGTCGAACTCGTGGAAGGCGCCGTCCGCACGAATGCCGGTGACGGCGCCGAGCTCGGTCACGACCGACTCGACGGGCGTGCCGAGGTGGATGCGGCCGCCGGCCTCGCGGATGTGGTCGGCGAGGGCGAAGTAGTAGGAGCGGAAGGAGCCGCGCGGGTAGCCGAGCGTCTCCTTCGCCCCGAGACGGCCCTCGCGTGAGCCGAAGCGGAGGCGGATCTTCCAGTGCAGCCAGGCCATGCCGATCTCGTCGGCGTGCTCGGCGAACTTGCCCCGCAGGAGCGGTCCCCAGAAGGCGTCGAAGGCCTGCGTGCCGACGGCGCGCTCCATCCAGGAGCGGGCGGTGACGTCCTCGTAGACGCGCCAATCGGCCTGGCGCTTCAGCCAGAGGCTGGCGAGCCCGAGACGGACACGGCTGGGGAGGCTGACGGCGTCGAAGCGGAGGAGGTCGAGGGGGGTGACAAATGGGTAGACGCGGCCCTTCACGAAGTGGCCGTTGTGGGGCTCGATCCACTCGAGGCGGTCGCCCAGCCCGAGGTCGTTGAAGTAGCGGACGACGGTCGTGTCGTTGGTGAAGATGTGGTGGTAGAAGCACTCGATGGGTTCGCCGCCGACCTCGAAGGTGACGACCTGGCCGCCGGGCTCGTCGCGGCCCTCGAAGATAGTGACCTCGTGGCCCAGCTCCTGGAGGCGGCGGGCGGCGGCGAGGCCCGCGACGCCCGCGCCGACGATGCCCGCCTTCACGAGGTCACCGCGCTGCGTTCCTCGACGGGCACGGTCGCGAGGCGCCCGAGGCGGGCGATGGGGATGCCGAAGGCCCAGAGCAGGATGAGCCCGACGACGGTCGCGGGCGCGACGACGACGGCGTGGGCAACGATGGCGTAGGCGGCGGCGAGGCCGCCGGCGAGCCCGGCGTTGACCATGACGAGCTTGGCCGCCCACTCGAAGGGGCCGGCGCCGCCGAAGAAGGTGGGGATGATGATGGCGAGGTTGGCGGCGGCGAGGAGGAGGACGTAGTGGGCGAAGCCGAGGTCGATATCGAAGGCGAGCCCGACGATGGCGTAGGCGCCGGCCTCGACGGTCCAGCCGAGGAGGCTGAAGAAGGCGACCAGGAGGAAGCTGCGCCAGTCGTGGACGGAGCGGAGGGCGCCGATGACCGAGTCGACATGGGGGCGGAGGCGTTCGGCGAGGCGGCGGGGCAGACGGGCGAGGAGGAAGCCGGCGAGGCGGTAGGCGCGCTCCTCGCGCAGGGTGAGCCAGTAGAAGACGACGAGGGCCACGGAGAAGAGCGCGGAGGCGGCGATGGCGATGGCCTGCAGGCGGCTATCGCCGAGGCCGGTGACGGCGCCGGCGGTGAGCAGCATGAGGACGAGCACACAGCCATCGAAGAGGCGTTCGACGGCGATCGCGCCGAGCGTTCCCATGGTGGAGACGTTCTCGCGCTCGCCGAGGACGTAGGCGCGGATGACCTCACCGGCGCGGGCGGGGAGGAGGTTGTTCGCCATGTAGCCGATGATCGAATAGGAGAAGAGGCGGCGCGCGCTGATGGCGACCACGGGCCGCATCAGCACGGACCAGCGGTAGCAGCGGAGCCAGAAGGAGACGAAGAGCACGGCCGTGGCGGGAGCGAGGTACCAGTAGGTGGCGCCCTCGAAGGCGTCGGCGATGTCCCCGAGATCGGTGGCAAGCACGAAGAGCGCGATGAGCAGAACGCCGATCGACACGGCAATCCAGAAGCGGAATGAGCGGAACACGGCTATCAGCGCTCCCCGGCCCCGGCACTGTCGAAGAGACGCACTCTCCCGGCCCCACCTTCCACGATCCAGAGCTTACCACCGGGGGTCTCGACGATTCCGTAGGGGGAACGGAGGGGTTCGTCCCGCGGGGCGATGGTCGCGATGAGCTCGCCCGTGGCGCTGTAGAGCCGCACCTCGCCCAGCGAGGGCAGGGAGAGGGCGATGCGGCCATCGCGAAGGACGCGCAGGTAGGGTTTGTCGAGATGGTCGGCGCCGCCCCAGCCGGGGACGGGGAACTCGCGCAGGTAGGCGCCGGAGGGGTCGAGGATCTGGACGCGCGCGTTCCACATGTCGGCCACGACGATCTCGCCGTTGGGGGCGATGTCGATGCCGACCGGCTCGCTGAACTCGGCGGGACCACTCCCCCGGCCCAGCGTCTCGGCGTCGAAGGGGGCGCCGATCTCGCGCAGGTACTCGCCACCCGGCGAGTACACGACGATGCGGTTGTGCCCGGTGTCGGTCACCCAGAGGTTCCCGTCCGCGTCGATGGCGAGGTCGCGGGGGCCGTAGAGGCGGTAGGGCCCGGGAGGGGTTCCGTCCAGCGGCGGGCGCTCGCCGAACGAGCGCGTGAGCCCCCGGAGCTCGGCATCGAAGGCGAGGATGCGCCAGCCGAACGTGTCCGCGACGTAGACGGCGCCCTCGTCCGAGACGGCGAGACCCCATGGCTGGGAGCCGTCCGCGTCCTCGATCGGCATCTCGATGGCCGCGAGGAAGTTCCCCTCGGAGTCGAAGCGCTGGAGGACGCGGGCCGCGCGGTCGATGACGTAGAGCGTGCCGTCGGGGCCGGCCTCGATGTCGACGGGGGCGGAGAACTGGCCGGGACGCGCGCCGATGCCGCCGAACACGGGGCGGCCGGCGTCATCGACGCCCGGGCGAGCCGGTTCGAAGGTCTGGGCGGTGAGGCGGCCCGTTTCCCGGTCGAAGTCGAGGGGGAAGTAGGCGAACCCATTGACGCGGCCGAATTCATCGGGGGCCTCGTGATCTCGCCAGTAGGCGAAGGCGTCGCGGGCCCAGTTCCCGCGGAAGAACCGGCTCCCGATCCGGCGCCACGTCTCGGCCATGTAGGGCGCGCAGGGCCTCGGGTTGGACTCCTTGTCCAGGCAGCCGGACATGGCGGCCTTGTAGGTCTCAGGGTAGTTCCAGCGATGGGGGTAGAAGGTGGGTGGGGCAAATGCGGTGACGTTGCGGGCAACAAGGTCGGCCGCCACGGTGTCGGCGTTCCAGGAATGGACAAGGACCACATCGAACTCGCCGGGCGGGAGGCCGGACTCCATGTCCCTGGTAAAGACGTTGCGGTAGTCGCGCAGGTACCAGACCCAGGGCCAGGCGAATGACTGCGGTGTATCGACGGCGATGCGCAGGTCTAGGCCCTTGCCGGTGGCCTCGGCGAGCGCATCGATCTCGTCGGCCAGGCGGGTGATGTCGGGGGAGGACTGGGTGTAGATGAGCAGATCATCGGGGACATCGCCGCGCTCGAAAGTGACCTCGATCATGGTGCGGATGGAGAAGAACGCGAGGGAAGCGACGACCACGAGGGCCGCGAGCAGCGGCAGCGTTCGCCAACCGAGGCGCGAGGACGCGAAGGCGGCCGTGGCGACAGCCACCCCGAGGGCGATGGCTCCCCAGGTGACACGCACGGCCAGTGTCGGCCCCCAGTCGAGGGCGAAGGCGGCCAGCGTGAGGGCGGCGGCCGCGAGGGCGACGGCGATCAGGAGCAGGTCGCGGGCAGCGAGCGGAGGGGAGCGCCAGTGGTCTCGCGCGCGCTGGATGGTCCAGGCGGCGACGAGGGCGGCGGGGATGGCGAGGTGGGTGGCGAGCCACGGCATCTTCTCGCCGGCGAAGGAGAGGGCGGCGAAGAGGGCGAGGAACCAGAGGACGAGGAAGAGGGCGAAGGGGGAGCCCTTCGCGAGCGCCCAGGCGCCGCCCACAAGCGCCAGCAGCAGGGGAAGGAACTCGTAGGCGGGCATGACCATCAGGTAGTAGAACCAGGGCTGCTCGCCGCGCGCGTAGCCGTGCTGGGCCTGCCAGTGGTCGATGGAGCCCCAGGCGCCGGTGCAGAGGCCTTCGGGGTTCGCCCACAGGCTGGTCATGAGGGTGGCGTAGATGAGGAAGGCCACGGCGGCGGCGATCAGCCAGGTGCGGCGGCGCCAGTTGAGCCCGGCGAAGGCGGCGATTCCGCCCGTGACGATGAAGGCGCCGCCGACCACCCACCCATCCCGTATCGAGCCGGTCGCGCAGAGGGCGGCGTAGTCGAGGGTGTCGGTGGCGAAGACGCGCTCGAGGACCGGCCCGGCGAAGGGCGTGAGGAGGGGCAGGGTGAGGGTTCCGGTGAGGACGAGCAGGTCGCCGGAGCGGGGGAGGTGGCGCCAGCCGAGGGCGCGGCGGCGACGGCGCAGGAAGGGCCACAGGCCCGCCACCACCCAGGCGATCGGGAAGAGGACGGCGGCGAGAACGTAACGTTCCCGGGCGCTCTCGATGTTGCGGGCGCGGAGGGTGTCGCGGGCGAGATCGAGGGCGAGCCGACCGTTCAGGTAGAGGAGGAGGAAGGCCACGAAGAGGAAGGCGGCCTCCTTGGTGGCGTAGGCGAGGGCAAGGGCCGTGGCGAAGACGATGAGCCAGCGCGTTCGGCCGTCGTGGAGGTACTTCCACATGGCCGCGACGAGGACCAGCAGGAAGAAGGCGAGGAAGATGTCCATCCGCAGGAAGCGGCTGAAGTAGACGACGGTGGGGGAGAAGGCGAGGAAGGCGACGGCGGCGAACACGCCCGTCGAGCCGAGCCAGCGCCTGAGGGCGAAGGGGGCGGCGACGACGGCCATGCCGAAGAGGGCGGGGGAGATGCGGGCGGTGTAGTCGGTGGCGGTGAAGACGACGAAGGTGAAGCCCTGCACCACGTAGAGCAGCGGGCCGTGGAAGACGGGGCTGTGGGTGTAGGAGCCCTGGGCCAGGTCCCAGGCCCACTTCGCGTGGATGCTCTCGTCGTGATGGAGGGCGCGCGCTCCCAGATCCCAGAAGCGCAGGGCGAACGCCGCCGCGAAGACGAGGACGTAGGCGACCAGCACCCAGTCCACCTCGATGCGGCGGGCGAGGAAGCGGTCGAGGGCGTTGCCCTCGGCGTCGGCTGCGGGCCGGGCCGTCATGGCGCCCTCACGTACACGGCCACGAGTTCGAGCCGCTGGTCGAGGCTGTTCCGCTCGGCGAACCAGTGGACGAAGGCGAGGAAGCTATCGGGGCCCTCGATGGCGCGTTCAAGCACCCAGCGCCCATCGAGGGCGAAGAAGCCGTCGGGAGCGGGCAGGTCGGCGGGCCAGATGACCACGCCGGCCTCCGCGGGAACGTGACTCGCGAGGACGATGGTTCCGGAGTCGCGAAGCGGCCACGTGAGCGCCTCGCGGTAGCGTTCGTGAACGACGATGGACCCGCGCGACGCGCTCGCGGAGAGCGCGACATCGCGGATGGCGCGGGCGGACTGGGGGCTGACCGGCCCGGGCAGGGGCTCGCCGGCCGCGCTCAGGGCGATGCCGCTGGAACCGGCCAGCAGGAGCACGCCTCCCGCCGCCAGTACGGGGAGGAGCGCGAGCGGGAGGTCCTCGCGGAACCTGGAGAGAAGCGCGAACGCGAGGAAGGCGACGGCCATGACGGCGAAGAACACGGGGATCGCCACCAGCACGCGCTCGTAGGCGCCGTCGATGCGGCCCTCGCGGGCCCAGTCGCTGAGCACGTAGAGGATGACCGCGGCGAGGCCCAGACCGATCGGAAGCAGCCAGGCGTGGCGCCACCAGCCGGCGGTCATCAGGAGGCCGAGGGCGCGGGCGAGCGCGGGGCCCAACAGGAAGCTGAGCGTGAACGTGGCGGCGGCGAGCGGGAAGGGCGAATGCGCCGGCAGCGCCACCATGAACCAGACCAGGGCGATGCCGGCGGCGCCGAGGGCAAGCGCCTCCACGGGGGTCGGGGACCTGTGCTCGTCGCGGAGATTGACGGCCAGCCAGGCCACCGCCGCCGCTCCGCCCACCAGGAGGGGCAGTCCGTAGAGGGCGGACAGCCCCGCGACCGTGAGCGTCGACCAGGACGCATCGAAACCGGCGGCGAAGAGCGAGAAGGCGGCGATGCGGAGGCCGCCGGCATCGACGCCGAACTGGAGACTCGTGAGAAGCACGCCGAGGGCGGCGCCGGCCGCTCCCCAGAGGAGGGCGTCGCGAGGCGGGCGCCGGCGGTGGCGGGCGGCCAGGGCAGCCGCCCCGAGGGCGACGATGAGGGGCAGCGGTCCGGCGGTGGCGACGAGGAAGGCGATGGGGAGCCACGCCCAGGGGGGTGGCCGGCCGGCGACGAGCGCGGCGATCAGCCAGACCGCGATGGCGGCGTCCCAGGCGGCCGCCGTGGCGGTCACGCCGAGGGCGATGCCGGTAGGGTCGAAGGCGAGCAGCAGGAAGGTGAGGAGCGCGCCGCCCTCGCCGAGCTTCCGCCGGAGCAGGAAGAGCGCGAGCGGAATCGTGAGGGTTCCGGCGAAGGCGAGGGCGCGCGCGGGTTCCTCCGACTCGGTCCAGCTGAAGGTGAGGGCGGTGACCGCCTGGTAGAGGGTGGGGACATAGCGGGCGTCTTCGATGCCGATGCGGGCCTGCCAGGCGCCCGCGAGGTGGGCGAGCTCGGCGCCGCCGACGGGCGCCCTCCACACCAGCCCGACCCGCAGCAGGACGAAGAGCGCCAGCACGAGCACCCAGACAACGGCGGCGACCGTGACGGTGGGGAGGCGGGGGGCGGAAACGGCGGAGGTCATCGTGTCGCCACCGCCTCGATCACGGGCACGCGGTAGACCCGTACCTGGCCCTCGGCGAAGACGGTCTCGAGGAACGTCTCGAACGGCGGGATGAGGCCGCCCCGGTAGCGCTCCCGCTCCTCGCGTCCGACGACGACGTACGTCGCGCCAAGCTCCCGGAGCGCGCGGACCGCCTCCTCCCCACCCGGGGCGGTGTAGACGGAGTCGACGAGGTCGCGGCGGCGGTCCACCTCCGGGGCGACCTCCGGCCCGCGCCAGGTGCGTTCGTGCCCGGGCCAGCCGACGGGCACCTGGAGACCGGTGCGGAAGCCCACGCGGCCAAACGAGCCGTAACCGCCGGGGTCGTCGAGGAGGGCCTGGCCTTCATCGCCGACCCGCCACACGCGTCCCGAGGCCTCGACGACGATGGCGTCGTGCTCGACGTTCTCGGCGAGCCAGCGGACGAGGGCGTACTCGTCGGGGTGGTAGAAGTGGACGAAGTGGAGCCCGTCCAGGCTGACGGCCTCGCGGAAGCCGTCGGTGCGGTTGGGCATCATCGTGGCGGCGAAGACGAGCGAGCCGGCGAGGAGGAGGCCGGCGGGGGCGGCCAGATACGCCCGGGTTCGGGGAGCGGCGAAGCGAAGGGCGGCGACGAGGACGACGGGGGAGGCGACGGAGAGGACGATCCAGGCCTGGTAGGAGAGCTTGAAGACCGTGTTATGTCGCGGAACGAAGAAGAGGGCGTCTCGGATGAACAGCAGTTCCGTCCCGTAAAGGAGGAGGACGCCGAGGGTGGCAAGGCCGGCCACGGACGCGCCCGGGTGGCGGCGGGCGGCGAGGCTGATCGTCGCGAAGGCGAGCAGCGAGAGGGCGGCGGCATAGAAGGCGAGCGTGAGCCAGCCGCCGGCCCCGCGGGTTGAGAACGCCTCCCCGAGCCCGGCGTCCTCGGCGAAGACGCCGGCGGCCCGTCCGGCGGCGGCCAGCACGATCCAGAGGAGGAACGGCAGCGCCGGAAAGAGGAACGCCGTGGCGATCCGTCCGAGCGAGACGGATGTGAGCCGGCGGGGCGCGGCCCACGCGATGACCGGGAGGCTGAAGACGATGATCGTGCCCCAGAAGAGCAGGACGTGCCGGATGCGCGTGCCCGAGTCGGCGTAGGCGTAGAGGCCGCCGACGGACCCGCTACTGAGGTCGACGATCCAGGGCGAGTAGGCGGCGAGCGCGAGGACGGCGGGGACGGCGAGGTACGAGAGCGCGCCGATGGCGGCGGGGAGGGGCGCGCGGGTGCGAAGGTTCCGGGCCAGCACGGCGGCGGCGAGCACCGTCGCGAGGGTGATGACGTCCCAGGTGTTGACGAAGGCGAGGCTGCCGAAGACGAGGGCGATGACGAGCAGCCACAGCGGGCGCCGCCGGTGGTCTCGCCAGGAGAGGGGGCCGCGTCCCCGCCAGAGGGCGGCGCCGAGGGCGAGCGCGAGCAGAACCCCGGGGATGGCCATGACGTGGGGGTGGAGGTCGCCGAGGAGGAAACTGAAGGCGGGAACCTCGGTCACGACGTCGGTGTAAGGGGGCTGGGGGCCCCAGTAGGACATGCGGGACATGCGCCACCAGGCCCAGTGGTCGGCCGGGAACCAGCGTTCGCTGGGGTCGAGGCGTTGCCCGATACAGGAGTCATCGGCGCCGACGCCGCAGCGCACGAGGCCTTCGACCCCAAAGGCGGTGTAGAGGCCCTCGGAGGAGGCTCCGCGGGCAGCGGCGAGCTCGAAGATGCTCGCGAGGGGACCGGTGAAGAGGAGCAACAGGACGCCGCCGGCGGCGGCGACGGGGATCCAGCGGCGGGCGCGGGCGCCGAGCAGCCAGCGCGCGAGGGCGGCGCAGAGGGAGGCGGCCGCGACCCCCGCGCCGGCGAAGACGGCGCCCAGGGAGAGGTTGAAGCCGGTCGCCGGCCACACGTCCGAAACGCCCGTGAGGACGGCCGCCTGGAGGTAGCCGCCGTAGTAGTAGCTGGCGTTCTCGCCCGCGAACCAGGGGTCGTGCGGGGGGTAGTCGGGGGAGACGAGCATGGCGTTGAGGTAGAGGAAGTCCATCGGCTGCTCGGTGTGCGCGATGTCGGGGGCGTGGGCGCGGAACCAGGCGTAGCCGAAGAAGAGGAGGGAGAAGAGCGCCACGGCGACGGCAAGGCCGGGGAGGGCACGGCGGAGAGTCGCGGGGAAGCGGCGATCGCGAAGGGCGAGCACGACCATGACGAAGCCGAAGAGGGCGATCGCGAGGATGAAGCCGCCTCGCCCGGCGGGGGAGGCGCCCACGACCCGGAGCAGGAAGTAGCCGACCGAGACGAGGGTCAGCCCGAGGGTGAAGGAGAGGCCGGCGCCGGCATCGGGGAAGCGCGCGAAGAGGCGGAAGGCGAGGGGCAGGGCCAGGGCCGCGATAACCATCGCGACTCCCCAGAAGGCCAGCGCCTCAGTCATGGCGAAGCCTCACGCGAGGAGCGCGTCCACGAACGCCTCGGCGTCGAAGGGGGCGAGATCGCCGAGGCCCTCGCCGGTGCCGATGAGCCGCACGGGGACGCCGAGCTCGCCGGCGATGGCGAAGACGATGCCGCCGCGGGCGGTGCCGTCGAGCTTGGCCAGGACGAGGCCGGTCACGCCCACCGCCTCGGTGAAGGCGCGCGCCTGGAGGAGGCCGTTCTGGCCGGTGGTCGCGTCGAGGACGAGCAGTGTCTCGTGGGGGGCGTCGGGATGGCGGCGCTGGATGACGCGGGTGACCTTCTTCAGCTCCTCCATCAGGTTCGACTTGGTGTGCAGCCGCCCGGCGGTGTCGATGATGGCGACGGCGGCGCCATCGGCTTCGGCGGCGGAGAGCGTGTCGAAGACGACGGCTCCGGGGTCGCCGCCGGGCTGGTGGGCGACGACACGCACATTGAGGCGTTCGCCCCACGTGCGGAGCTGGTCGATGGCGGCGGCGCGGAAGGTATCGGCGGCGGCGAGGATGGGGGTGTGGCCGCCCTCCTGGAGGGCGAACGCGAGCTTGGCGATGGAGGTGGTCTTGCCGGCGCCGTTCACGCCGACGACGAGGATGACCAGCAGGTCGGGGAAGGGGGCGTCCCAGCGGGGCGGGGCAGCGACGGGCGCGTCGAGGAGGGCGATGAGCTCGGCGCGGAGGATGTCGCGCACCTGGGCGGAGGTGGTGGCGCGTTCCTCGCGGACCCGCTCGCGGACGTTGTCGAGGATGCGCTCGGTGGTCCCGATGCCGGTATCGGCGGCGATCAGGATCTCCTCGAGCTCCTCCCAGAGGTCGTCGTCGAACTCGGGGCGGTCGAAGAGCCGGCCGAGCTGGCCGAGCAGGCCGGAGCGGCTGCGGGCGAGCGCCCGCCCTGACTGGGTCCGGATCTCCTCGACCTGCTCGGGGGTGAAGGCGGGATCGTCGGAGGGCCGGGGATCATCGGAATCCTGCCGTCTTCGCCAGAACCGCATCGCCCCTCCACGGTCGCCAGCGCGACGACGCCCGATTCTCCCCCAAGGCCCCAGCGGGGTGCTAGCGGCTGGCGGCCTCGACGGTCGCTCGCGGTTCGGAGGGAGCCTCCTCCGGCGTGTCCTCCCCGGCCGCCTCCTCGTGCGGGGCCTCGCGCCGGGCCGCGCCGGCTCCGGGGAGGTCGGAGAGGCGAAGGGAGAGCGTGCTGGAGACGCCGCCCGGGCCCATGGAGACGCCGTAGATGGCATCGGTGGACTCAATGGTGCGGCGGTTATGGGTCACGATCAGGAACTGCGTGCGATCGGCGAGGCGGGCGAGCTCGGCGACGAAGCGGCCCACGTTGGCCTCGTCGAGGGCGGCGTCGACCTCGTCGAGGACGCAGAAGGGGGCGGGGTTCACGGAAAGGAGGGAGAAGAGGAGGGCGACGGCCGTGAGCGAGCGTTCGCCGCCGGAGAGGAGGCTGAGCGTGCTGAGGCGCTTGCCGGGCGGCTGGGCCTCGATCTCGATGCCGGAATCGATGATGTCGTCGGGATCGAGGAGCTTAAGGCGAGCGGAGCCCCCGCCGAAAAAGGCGGTGAAGTAGTTGCCGAAGGCGGAATCGACCTCGTTGAAGGTGGTTCGGAAGCGCGTGCGAATCTCGCCGTTGAGCTCGACGATGGCACCCTGGAGCTGCGCTTCCGCGTCGGTCAGGTCCTGGACCTGCTCGGTGAGGAAGGCGTGCCGCTCCTCGCTCTCGCGGAAGTCGTCGGGCGCCTCCTCGTTGATGGGGCCGAGCTTGCGGATGGCGGCCCGGACCTCTTCGATCTCGCTCTCGGTGGCGGCGAGGTCGGGAGCGTCGTCGGCAGCGGCGGGGGCGTCGAGCCCGCCGCCGGGCGTGAGGCCCTCGCGCGCCATCTCGGTCCGCAGGGTCTCGAGGCGTTCGCGGGCGCGGTCGAGGTTGGCTTCGAGGTCGAGGTGGCGGCGGCGGGATTCGAGCAGGGCGGCCTGCGCTTCGCCGTATTCGGCCTGCACGGAGCGCTCGTGGGTCTCGAGGCGGAGCAGCTCATCGCGGTCGGGAGCGCTGTCGTCGGTCGAGCTCTCCTGCTCGACCCGAAGCTCCTCGAGCTCCCCGGTCTGGCGCTCGATCGCTTCCGCGAAGTTGCTCGCTTCGAGCTCGAGGTTCTGGGCGCGGAGGATGCGCTGGGATATCTGGGAGGAGAGGCGCTCGATGGCGCGCTTCTGCTGCTCGCGAGTGAGGGCGTGGGCCTTCGCCTCGCCCTCGGCGGCGGCGAGCCTCGCGCTCGACTCCGAGACCTCCTCGACGGCTTCCTCGACCCGGGCGGGGGCCGCTTCGAGGTCGGGGCCGAGGGCATCGAGCTCGGCGCCGAGCGCCTCGCGGCGATCGCTGAGCCGGGCGAGCAGGGCCCGCGCCTCCTGCGCGGCCCGCTCATCGACGAAGCTCCCGGCAAGGTCGCGCCGCCGCGCGAGGACGACGGTCATCTCGCGGCGGATGCGGTGCAGGCGGTCGCGCTCGCGCTCGCGGGCGCGCAGGGCCTCGTCGAGGGCGGTGCGGCTCTCTTCGTGGGCGCGGTCGCTCTCCTCGACGAGGCGGGAGAGGCGGTCGACGGTTTCGCGGGCGCTGTCGATCTGCTCGCGGTTCGCCCTGACGACGCCCTCAAGCTCCACGATCTGGCCGGGAAGCTCGTCGATCTCGCGCTGTCGGGTGAAGCTGAAGGGGCTTTCGGCGTCGGACACGATCCCGCCGGTGATGACGCCGGAGGGGTCGAGGAAGACGCCGTCGAGCGTGACGACCGCGCCGAGGCCGCGGCCGATCATCCGCCTGGCGACCCGCATGTCCTCGACGACGATGATGCGGCCGAGGAGGGTATCGACGAGGTCGCGGAAGCGGCCGTCGCAGCGGACGAGGCGGGAGGCGACGCCGACGACGCCGCGCTCCTTCTGCAGGTTGAGCGGGTAGACCTTGCGCAGGCCATCGAGGGGCAGGAACTGGGCGCGGCCGCGAGCGCCTTCCCGGAGGAGCTCGATGGCGTGGTGGGCCTCGGCCTCGCGCTCGACGATGATGGCGTGGAGGTGGTTCTCGAGGGCGGCGTTGATGGCGGCTTCGAGGCCGGCGGGGACGCGCAGGTGGCGCGAGAGCAGACCGACGACGCCGGTTACCTCGGGCGCTTCGCCGAGGCTGCCCGGCTTCACGTTCTCGATGAGGACCTGGCCCATGATGAGGGCGTTGCGCGTGCCGGTGGCGATGCCTTCGCTCTCGGCCTGGACGCGCTTGAGCACTTCGAGGCGGCCCTGGAGGTGGTCGAGGCGGCGGAGGGGCTCCTTGCCCGCCTCTTCGAGGTCGCGCAGCTCATTGCGGACACGGGCGAGCCGTTCGCGGGCGCCGGAGGCGGCCTCGCGGGCCTCGCGGAGGCTCGACTCGGCGGCGTCGGCGAGCGCGCTCAGGTCGGCGCGGCGGCGGCGGTAGGCGACGTAGTCCGTGAGCAGCACCCGCCGGCGCTCGCCGACGCTCGCCGCCTCGGGGCCCTCGGCGGGGGGCCGGGCGGTACGTTCCGCAACGGCGCCCTGCTCCCGGATGCGTTCGTCGAGGGCGGCGATCTGACCGCGGAGCTCCTCGGCGCGGCGGTGGAGGGCGGAGTCCTCGCGCTGGGCGAGGGTGAGCGCCTCGCGGGCGCGTTCGAGCGAGGCGCGGAGCGCTTCGATCTCGTCGGCCAGCTCCATGGCGCGGCGTCCGCTTTCGAGGTCGGCGGCGGCGAGCGTCGCCTTCTCCCCTTCGAGCGCCTCGACCTCCGTACGAATCTCGCCGTGGCGGGTCGTGGTCATGCCGTGGCGCTCGCGGTCGAGGATGAGGGCGTGTTCGAGGCCGCGGATGCGGCCCTCGATGTCGTCGCGGGCGCCGTCGCGGCGGGCGACGGCCTCGCGGCGCCGCCCGATCTCCTCGCCAAGGGTCTGGAGCTGCTCTTCCAGGGTGGAGACGCGGGACTCGGCGTTCTCGTCCTCGGCGCCGCGCTGGTCGAGCTCGGCCTGGGCGCGGGCCATGGCGGTGCGGGTCTCGCTCCAGCGGGCGGAGTAGAGGCGGCGGAGGAGGGTGGCGAGGCGGGCGGAGAGGTCGCGGTGCTCGCTGGCGCGGTTGGCCTGGCGACGGAGGAGCCGGAGGCGGGGCTCCAGCTCGTCGATGATGATCTGGACCTTCGCCATGTTCTCGCGCGTGCTCTCGAGGCGGTTGTGGGCGTCGGCGATCTTCGTGCGGAAGGGCTTGACGTCCGCGGCCTCGTCGATGAGGGAGCGGCGATCCTGGGGGGAGAGGCTGAGGACCTCGTCGACCATGCCCTGGCCCATGATGGCGTAGCTGTTCTGGCCGACGTTGGCCTTCTGGAGGAGGTCGTTGAGGTCGCGCAGCCGGATGCGGGAGCCGTTCAGCAGGTACTCGGTGTCGCCGTCGCGATAGGCGCGGCGCCCGATCTGGATCTCGCTGTAGTCGAGGGGGAGCCAGCCGTCGCTGTTATCGAGGGTGAGGGTGACCTCGGCCATGCCGAGGGGGGCGCGGTCGCCGCCGCCGGCGAAGATGACGTCCTCCTGCTTGCGGGCGCGGAGGAGGCGCAGACCCTGCTCGCCGAGCACCCAGCGGACGGCATCGGCGACGTTGCTCTTGCCGGAGCCGTTTGGCCCGATGATGGCGGTGACGCCGGAGCCGAACTCGAAGGTCGTCTCCTGGGCGAAGCTCTTGAAGCCCTGGAGGGTGAGGCGCTTCACGTACATGGCTCAGGCCCCCACGGGGATGCCGCCGGGAGCGGCATCGACTGAGAGGGCGGCGTGGGCCTGGCGCGCGGCCTCGTGCTGGGCTGCGCGCTTGCTCGACCCGCTCCCGCGGCCAAGCATCTCGCCGGAAACGCGAACCTCTACCACGAAGCGCCGCTCCTCCTCCTCGGCTTGCTCCGCGACAGTGACATAGTCGGGGGGTTGATGCCAACGGGCCTGGACCAGGTGCTGGAGCGCCGACTTGGGGTCGAGGGAGGGGCCGCCGTCGCGCATGCGGTCGATCTCGGGCTTGAGGAGGCGGAGGGCGAGGGCGCGGGCGACGGTGAGCCCGTGGGCGCGGTAGACGGCGCCGATGAGCGCCTCGAAGGCGCCGGCGAGGTTGCGTTCGCGGTCGCGGCCGCCGGCGGCCTCCTCGCCGCGGCCCAGGATCAGGTAGCTCCCGAGGTCGAGACGGCGGGCGGCCTTGGCGAGGGTGCTGCCGCGGACGATCTCGGCGCGCATGCGCGTAAGCTCGCCCTCGGCGGCCTCCGGGTAGGCGCGGAAGAGCTCGTTCGCGACGACCATGCCGAGGATGGCATCGCCGAGGAATTCGAGGCGTTCGTTGGGTATCGCGCTGGCGGAACTCTCGTTGGGATAGGAGGCGTGCGTGAGGGCCTCGCAGAGAAGGGTATCGGGAAGGGGCTTGATACCAAGCCTCTCCGCCAGGTCGCCACACTTCGGGGGCGACTGGACCACGGCGGCCGTGCTCTCCAAAATGCCCCCACCGTACGAAATTGTTAGGGTTGCTTGATCATATCGGCGGGCGTTTGAAAGTGTCAAGAAATTGTCTATTCTCAGAGCCCACCCATGACTGAGCGCGTTCCCACCGATCCGTGCGTTATCTGCGCCGACCCCGTCGAGCCGCACACCGAGTCGTACTGCAACGCCTGCGGACAGCTGTTCCACCTGAACCAGCGGGAGGACGTGCCCGGCAAGGACTGCGGGACGGTTTCGCTGAGCGAGGCGCACCTGGCGCTGGTGTTCATGTGCAACACCTGCCTGGATGAGCCGGCGGAACCGGTCGCGCCGGCGCTGGCGGCGGTGCTCGACCTCGCGGAGGCGGCGCTGGCCGCGGGCATGAGCGAGGGCGAGCTTGCCGAGGCGGCTGCGGCGGGACGCGTCCCGCACCGGCGTACGGTGGGCGGCGCGCTCCTGTTCGAGCGCGAGGCGGTCGAGGCGATGCTGAAGGCAAGGGGGCCGGCATGAGTCCTTCTCGACGGCGGCGACGGCGCATCCGCGGGCCCGCCGAGGGCGGGGGCGAGCCGGCCGCGAAGCAGCAGGCGGCGCCGCCGCTGGCGGAGTGGCGCTGGCGCACGATGCCGGTGTTCATCGCGCTCTCGGTGGGGCTGTTCGTGGGGCTCTACCTGGGGATCGCGGTGCAGGGGTCGGGGATCGTGGCGACGGTCGTCTTCCTGATCGTGGCGGGCATGCTCGGCATCTCCGTCTCTCGGTACGTGATGCGATTGCTCATGCAGCGCGGGATCATCAAGCCGCAGGCGCGCCGCCGCTGACGTTGGGACCCCTCGCGCTGTGGCATGATGCCGCGACCCACGCGGGGGGAAGGCGATGAGCTACTCCGGACTGGTGATGCACGGCGACCACGTGCGCGATCACGTCGAGCAGGCGCTGGAGGGCGAGCGCCACGGTTTCAGCGGCGGCTGGGTGACCGAGGTCAGCGAGCCGGACGCGATCACGGTGCTGGCGGCGACGGCGGCGGCCACGGAGCGGTTCGGGCTGGGCACGGGCATCGTGCCGATCGGCCTGCGCGATCCCTACCTCGCGGCCATGTCGTTCTGGTCGCTCCAGGACCTGAGCGGGGGACGGGTCACGGCCGGATTCGGGGTGAGCACGCCCGTGATCGTGTCGGGCTGGCACGGGCTGCCGTGGGACAAGCCCGTCTCGCGGATGCGGGAGTACGTCGATGTGTTCCGGCGGCTCACGTCGGGGGAGCGGCTGCGGCACGAGGGGCTGTACCAGACGCGGGCGCCGGCGATGGACGCGGCGGAGCCGCCGATCCCGGTGTACATCGGGGCGCTGGGCGAGCGGATGCTGGAGCTGGCGGGCGAGATCGCTGACGGCGTCATCCTGAACTACCCGACGGCGACCGTGATCCAGCGGTCGGTGCAGGCGATCGAGCGGGGCATCGCGAAGGCGGGGCGGAAGCGGGAAGAGGTGCGCATCGTGGCGTTCCTGCGGACGGTCATCGACGAGTCGTACGAGCAGGCGTCGGCGCCGATCAAGAACGAGCTGCTGGCGTACCTGATGGCGCCCGTCTACCGCAAGATCTTCATCGAGGACGGGTTCGAGGAGGACTGCGAGGTGTTCGAGCGGCGCTGGCTGGCGCGGGAGCGGACGGAGGCGATCGAGGGCATCTCGGAGGCGTTCGTGCGGGCGCACGCGGTGGTGGGGCGGAACGCGGACGAGTGCCGCGAGCTGGCAGCGGAACTGGTGGCGGCGGGGCTCGACGAAGCGTTCCTGTACCCGATCGCGCCGGGAGGGGTGGCGAGCGAGCAGGAGGCGCTCCTGCAGACGATCCGGGCGCTCGCGCCGCGCTAGGCGGGCGGTGGCGTGCCCGTGCAGGCGCGCCAGGCGGATTCGAGAAGGGCGCGGGCGTAGGGCGCGCCCGGACAGTGGGCGACGACGGCTCGCCCCTCGAAGGCGCCGTAGTGGCGCGTGAAGATGTCGCCGGCGCCCTCGGTGCGCGCGAGGGCGTCGCGCCAGGCGTCGCGCTCGGCGGCGGCGGGCTCGTAGGCGTCGCCGGCGATGGGCTCGCTCCAGAGCACGGCCTGCATGAGCGCGGCGACCGACTCGATGCCGGCGGTGACAAGCTCGGCGTCCTCGCCGGTCAGGCCGCGGGCGGTCGCGCGCTCGCGGACGAGGTCGCAGGCGGCGGCGCGCCAGTTCTCGACGCGCGACTCGCGGGGGTGGCGGCGGGCGCGGGCGGCGCAGGCGTCGGCGAGCGGGTCGGGATCGGCGAGCAGTTCGAGGCGCTCCAGCGTCTCGCCGACGCGGGCGATGAAGCCGGACGGGAACTTCGAGACGAGCAGACGGTCGGCGTCCTCGCGGGCGAGGCGGCGGGGCTCGGCGATGCCGTGCTCGCTCGCGAGCCAGCGGCGGAGGCGGTCCTCCGTGGTCACCGGGAGGCCAGGGCGGAGCGCACGCCGGCGCGGCGCATCGTCTCCAGCGCGCGGGCGCCATCGCCGGGGTGGAGGTCGACGGCGCGGACGGCGTCGATGAGGACGAACGTGGCGAAGCCGCGATCGGCGGCGTCGAGGGCGGTGTCGCGCACGCAGTAGTCGGTCGCGAGCCCGGCGACGGCGACCGTGCCGACGCCCCGGTCGCGGAGGAGCGACTCGAGGACGGTGTCGCTGGGGTCGCCGCCGGCGGGGGCGCGGACGGTGAAACCGGAGTAGCCGTCCTCGCCGCCGGTCCCCTTGCGCACGACGTCGCCGGCGACGCGCAGGTCGGGGTGGAACTCGGCGCCCCAGGTATCCCGCACGCAGTGGACCGGCCAGATGCCGCCGTCCCGGGCGAAGTGAGGCGTCTCGGGAGGATGCCAGTCCTGCGTGTAGACGACGCAGGCGCCGGCAGCCTCGGCGGCGGCGATGGCGCCATTCACGGCGGGGAGGATGGCATCGCCGCCGGAGACGGAGAGGCCGCCCTCCGGGTCGGCGAAGTCGTTCTGGACATCGACGACGACGAGGGCGGTGCGTTCGTCCCAGCGCATCATGGCCGGGCCACCTTGGGGACGGGGCGCGGGCGCGTCAAGTACGCGGCAGCGGGGGGCGCTGGTAGGCTCGCGCGCGTGAGCGACACCTGGCAGCCGGAGCAGTACGCCCGTTTCCGCGCCGAGCGGGAGCAGCCGTTCCACGACCTGCTGGCGCTGGTCGAGCCGGTCCCCGGCGGGCGGGTGGTGGACCTGGGGTGCGGGACCGGCGTCCTGACGCGCGTGCTGCACGAGCGCACGGGGGCGGCGGAGACGGTGGGGGTCGACCGTTCCGAGGCGATGCTGGCCAAGAGCGCGCAGCACGCGGGCGGCGGGGTGCGCTTCGAGCAGGGCGACATCGCGGCGTTCGCGGCAGACGGCCTGGACGTGGTGTTCTCGAACGCGGCGCTGCAATGGGTCGACGAACACGAGACGCTGTTCCCGCGGCTGGCGGCGACGCTCAAGGAGGGCGGGCAACTGGCCGTACAGATGCCCATGAACCACGACCACCCCTCGCACACGGTGGCGCACGAGGTCGCGCGGGAACCGCGGCACGCGAAGGCGCTCGGCGGGTACGTGCGCGGGTACCCCCTGCGGGAGGCGGAGTGGTACGCGGAGCTGCTCGCGCGGCTGGGGTTCGAGGAGCAGCACGTGCGTCTGAAGGTTTACCTGCACCGGCTGGCGGGGCCGGAGGAGGTGGTGGAGTGGGTGAAGGGCTCGCTGCTGACCGACTACCGCAACCGGCTCTCGCCCGAGGAGTACGAGGCCTACCTGGCGGACTTCCGCGAGCGGCTGCTGGCGGAGCTTCCCGACGAACGCCCCTTCCTGTACCCCTTCAGGCGGCTGCTGCTGTGGGGGCGCAAGGGCGCGACGGGCAGCGGGACCGCGTAGGCTCGCGGCGATGCCGGAGTTCGAGACGAGCGAGAACGAGTACGGGGGGCTGCGCGACATCCGCTTCCGGCTGGGCGAGACGCCGGGAAGGCTGTGGCTGCCGGACGGAGAGGAGGGGCCGCTCCCGCTGGTCCTGATCCAGCACCCGGGCATGGGCAGCAAGGACGACCCGCTCGTGGCGGGGCCGGCGCGGGCGTGGGCGACGGCCCATCGCTGGGCCTGCCTGGGACTCGACGCGCCGGGGCACGGGGAGCGGGCGGTTTCCGACCCGTTCGCGGCGCTGCGCGACCCCGAGCAGGCGGCGGCAATGGCGGCGCAGTTCGCGGGGGAGGTGACGGCGGCGGTCGATGCGCTGGCGGAACGGTATCCGGTCGACGTCGGGCGGCTGGGCTACTACGGCTACTCGCTGGGGGCGATGCTGGGGGTGCCGGCGGTGGCGGGCGACGGGCGCTTCCGGGCGGCGGTGTTCGCGGCGGCGGGAACGGGGCCGCTGAGCGGAGCGGCGGAGGGCGAGGGGAGCCACCTCGCGGGGCTGGCGGACGTGGCCGTGCGGGTCATCGCGAAGGAGCGGGACGAGGTCGTGTCGCCCGACGCGACGATGGAGCTTTACGCGGGGCTTCCCGGGGAACGGGACCTCGTGACGCTGCCCGGCGGCCACTTCGCCGTCGGGGACGATGTGGTGGGGGCGGCGGAGGAGTGGCTGACGGCGAAGCTGTAGCGGTCGCTAGCGCTGGAGCCGGCCGAGCTTGAAGTTGTCCCAGGTGACGACGCGGTCGGGTTCGAGCACGACCCAGCGGCGGGTGCGTCCGGCGGCGGTCGCCGCATGGCGACCGTCGGGCTGGCCGTACTTCTGTCCCATCTGGAGACGGGCCTCCTCGAGGTGGGGGTCGGCGTTCTCGGCGTCGGCGTCCTCAAGGACGGTGGCGCGGCCCTGGAGCATGATGCCCTGGAGCTCGGGGTAGCGTTCGTTCTTGTCGACGAGGACAGTGGCGACGGGGTTGCGGCGCAGGTTGGCGACCTTCTGGCCGCGGCAAGCGGTGTAGACCTTGCCTCCCGCCCAGCCGAACCAGAGGGGGGTGAGGTTGATGCGGTCGCCGGGTCCGACGGTGGCGATGCGCATGTTCCAGCTGGTGGTCATGATCTCGTCGATCTCGTCGGGGGTAAGGGCGAGCTCCTTGGGAATGGGCACGGGCAGCCTCCGGTGGAAGTGCGGGCAATGATAGGATGCGGGCGGCGCGGGCGGGCGTGGTTCAATGGCAGAATGCGACCTTCCCAAGGTTGAGACGAGGGTTCGATTCCCTTCGCCCGCTCCAGCTGAGGAGAGCGCGCGGCGTTGCCGCGCTGAGGGATGAGGAGAGCGCGCGGTTGACACCGCGCTGAGTGGAGCGCCGCCCTGCGGGCGGCTGAGCGGGGGCGGGGAAGCCAAGAGCTGACGCTGGACCTTGATGACTTCGACATCGTCATTCCCCGGATTGCCGCGAGCGATGACTGGCAGGTGCTACGATGTCGATAGCTCGTAACTCGCACGGTGCAGGTAGCTAGTTTCAAGACTAAGCTCCCAATTCGCCGGTATCTCTGTTCCTCTATCCCGAAATAAGCCCTGGAGTAGACAGTGCCCTTTCAACCCGGAGAAGTGATTGGCTACATCGCAATGTGCGAAGAGGAGGGAGCAAGCCTTCAGCGGGGAATGAACTTCCGCCTCAGTCCTGGGCATAGTGTTGTCCTGATGAGCCAACGCCGAGGCGCCCCTTACCACGACCAGGTATTGGAAGACGGCGCAGTCATCGTTTACGAGGGGCACGATGTACGCCGCAGTCGCGGCGGCCCCGAGCCAAAGACAGTCGATCAGCCTCTTCGCACCGCCCGGGGCCGTCTCGAACAGAACGGTCTGTTCTTCGAAGCCGCGAAGTCAGGCGGGGAGATCGTGCGCGTGTACGAGAAGCTCCTAGGTGGCGTTTGGGTCTACAACGGCGCCTTCCTACTAGCTGACGCTTGGACAGAGACGTCGAACGGGCGCAAGGTGTTCAAGTTCCGACTTGAAGTGACGGAAGAGACGGGGGTCCCTCGTCCACCGCAGCAGCGGGAGCCCTCACGCGTCGTCCCATCGCCCGTGAAGCGAGAAGTCTGGGCGAGGGATGGGGGCAAGTGCGTGCTTTGTGGGGCCACTGGCGAACTTCACTTCGACCATGAAGTTCCGTTCTCGCGCGGTGGTGCGTCGAACGCATCCAACATTCGGCTCCTGTGCGCTCGGCACAATCTGTCGAAGGGCGCGAAGATCGAATAGCGGGCCTAGTCCAGCGTGTCGAGGTAGGCGGCGATGGCTTCGGCGGCGACGCGGCCGTCGGCGAGGGCTGTCACGACGAGGTCGGCGCCGTTGACGTTGTCGCCGCCGGCGAAGACGCCGCGGCGGGAGGTGCGTCCGCCTTCGTCGATCTCGATGAGGGCGCCCCACTTGGTGCTGAGGCCGCTGGTGGTGTCGGGGACGACCGGGTCGGCGCCGTAGCCGATGGCGATGGGGATGGTGTCGGCTTCGATGACGAACTCGCTGCCCTCGATGGGGACGGGGCGGCGGCGGCCGGAGTCGTCGGGCTCGCCGAGGCGCATGCGGATGCACTCGACGCCCGTGGCCTTGCCGTTCTCGTCGCCGAGGATGCGGAGGGGCGAGGTCAGCATCTCGAACTGGACGCCTTCTTCGCGCGCGTTGATGCGTTCCTCGCCGCGGCCGAGCATCTCGGCCTCGGTGCGGCGGTAGACGCAGGTCACGGTCTCGGCGCCCATGCGAACGGCAGTGCGGACGCAGTCCATGGAGGTATCGCCGCCGCCGATGACGGCGACCTTCGTGGGCTGGGGCAGGGGCTCCTGGAGGTGCTCGGGGAGCTGGTGGGGGAGGAGGTTGCCGCGCACGAGGTAGTCGGTGGCGCGGTGGACGCCCTCGAGGTTCTCGCCCTCGATGCCGAGCTCGTTGCCGACGCCGGCGCCGGTGCCGAGGAAGACGGCGTCGTACTCGCCGTCGAGCATCTCGTCGACGGTGATGTCCTTGCCGACGTAGGTGTTGCAGCGGAACTCGACGCCGAGCGCCTCGAGGTGGGCGATGTAGTCGTCGACGATCTGCTTGCGCATCTTGAAGTTGGGGATGCCGTAGACAAGGACGCCGCCGGGCTCGGGCCAGTACTCGAAGACGGTGGAGGCGTGGCCCATCTCGGCGAGAAGCTCGGCGACGGCGAGGCCCGCCGGGCCGGCGCCGATGACGGCGACCTTGCGGCCGCTGGGCGGGGGCGGGTAGGGGGAGCGGGGGTAGCCGCCAACCTCGCGACGCTGGTAGTCGGTGACGAACGCCTCGAGCTTGCCGATGGTGACGGGTGGCTCGGCGCGGCCGTCGGCGCGGATGGCGAAGCCCACGACGCAGGCGCCCTCGCAGAGGCTCTCCTGGGGGCAGAGGCGGCCGCACATCTCGGGGAGGTTGCTGGTCTCGCGGAACTTGTCGGCGGCGCCGATGATGTCGCCCTCTTCGACGAGGGCGAAGGCGCCGGGAATGTCGTTGCTGACGGGGCAGGCTTCCTGGCAGGGCGCCGAGGGGCACTGGATGCAGCGCTCCGCCTCGATCTTGGCCGAGTTGAGGTCGAAGCCGAGGTAGGTCTCGTCCCAGTTGCGGATGCGCTCATCCGCGTCCTGCTTGGGGACCTTCTGGACGCCGATGTCGAGGCGGCGGTGAACGATGTGCGTCTCTGGCATCGTGGATCACAAAGCCGCCCGATGGCGGCGACGCGATCTTACCGCGTTACGGTCAACGTGGGGAGCGCACGCGCGCGGGGGCGTTCGGCGGGCTCAGGTCAGCTCGTAGCGCGGGGGCTCGATCCACTCGTCCGTCGGGGGGTTCTCCTGGGCGCGAACCTCGGCGCGGCGGGCGGCCGTTTCGAGGCGGCGGGCGCGCGTGATGATGCGCTCCCGCTCGCGCCGGCGGGCCTCCTCGCGGGTGCGCTTGCGGGCGGTCGTGCGGCGGGGCCTGCCGGGCGAGGCGAGGATGCGACCCTCGGCCTCGAGCTGGGCGAGGTGGGTGCGGACGTTGCCGTCGGCGGCGCGGCGCAGGCGCGTATCGATGTCGTCGTAGATGGCGAGCATGATCTCCCAGCTCGTCTTCGGGCCGCCTTCCCTGAGGGCGTCGAGAATCTGCCGCTCGCGGGTATTGCGGTGGTCGATGTACGTCTGGAGGCGCTCGCGGGGG
Source organism: Tepidiformaceae bacterium (assembly GCA_965203115.1). Taxonomy (GTDB): domain Bacteria; phylum Chloroflexota; class Dehalococcoidia; order Tepidiformales; family Tepidiformaceae; genus UBA2991. The sequence goes on from OZ241859.1 coordinate 2,813,839, forward strand.
TCGTGGACGAGGGGCCCGTGGCCGGGGCAGATGACCTTCAGGTTGGGCAGGTCGACGAGGCGCTGGAGGGTGGCGCGGTAGGCGGCGAGGTCGCCGATGGTGGTCGTGCTCGATCCGAGCATGGTGTCGCCGGTGAAGAGGACACCCTCGTCCTCGAGGTAGTAGCAGATGGAGTCGACGGAGTGGCCGGGGGAGGTGATGACGCGGAGGTTGACGCCGCCGTCGAGCTCGACGAGCTGGCCATCGGCGAGCTTGCGCACGCCCTTCGCGGGGAGGCGGCCCTTGAGGAGGGGCCGTCCGTTCTCGGGGATGGCGATCTCGGCATCGAAGATCTCGCGGGTCCACTTGAGGTTGCCGGAGTGGTCGGAGTGGTGGTGGGTGACGGCGGCGACGGCGATCTCGGCCTTCTCGGTGGCGGCGAGGTAGCCGCGCAGCATCCAGCGATAGCGGTCGAGGGCCTCGCCGGAGTCGATGGTGAGGACCTGATCGCGGCCGACGAGGTAGATGTTGGTCGAGACGGGGCGCATGGGGCTCTCGTCGGGAACCTGGACGGCGCGGACGCTGGGGGAGACCTGCATGGTTCGCCTCCGGCGCGGATGGTGGCGGGTACGGGAGGGCGTTGCAAGGAGGCGTGGCGCCCCCGGCAGGAGTCGAACCTGCGGCCAGACGTTTAGAAGACGCCTGCTCTGTCCGCTGAGCTACGGGGGCCTGGAGCTATTGTAGGACGCGGGAGGCGCGGGTCCGCGGCTGGAGCGTGCTCGCCGTCTCTGGCCCCTGGTTGCGTTTAGATCTCCATTGTTCCTCTTGACAATATCGTGGCTGCGTGTCATGTTGTCGGCACACGAGGAGGTCCCCGTGGACGACCACACCCACCAGGAGTACGCGACGAAGGACCAGTTCGCGGACCTGAAGGCCGACGTGGCCGAGATCCGGGGGACGGTGCGGCTGATGGTGTGGGTCATGGGAGCGGGGTTCACGGCGTTGCTGGCGCTCTACGGCGCGCTCATCGCCATTCTCCAGAACGAGTAGCGCAACGCACCCCCACGGACCCGGCGCCCGCCCAGGCTGGAGCGTGCTCGCGGGGGCGTGGTAGGGTGGACTACTACGTCGCGGCCGGTGGGCCGCAAGAGCGTGGCCGTTGAGCGAGTCTCCGCGCGCTCACTGAACCATTTCTCTGGAGATTGCGACCTTGAGTATCAACGTGGCCATCATCGGCGTGGGCAACTGCGCCTCCTCGCTCGTGCAGGGGCTGGAGTTCTACCGGCACATCGAGGAAGGGGACGAGGTTCCCGGCATCATGCACCCCGTCGTGGGGGGCTATCACATCAACGACATCAACGTGGCGGTGGCGATCGACATCGACGCCGACAAGGTCGGCAAGGACCTGTCGGAGGCGGTGTTCGCGGGCCAGAACAACACCTACAAGTTCTCGGATGTTCCCCACGCGGGCGTGAAGGTCGAGCGCGGGATGACGCACGACGGCCTCGGGCAGTACCTGGGCGACGTGATCGAGAAGGCGCCCGGGGGCACGGCCGACATCGTCAAGCTGCTGCGCGAGAACGACGTCGACGTCGTCATCAACTACCTGCCGGTCGGCTCGGAAGAGGCGACGAAGTGGTACGTGGAGCAGACGCTGGCGGCGGGCTGCGCGTTCATCAACTGTATTCCCGTGTTCATCGCGCGGGACGAGAATGGCTACTGGCCGCGGCGCTTCGAGGAGGCGGGACTGCCGATCGTGGGCGACGACATCAAGAGCCAGGTGGGCGCGACGATCGTACACCGCACGCTGGCGCGCCTGTTCCTCGACCGGGGCGTTCGCCTGGACCGGACGTACCAGCTCAACTTCGGCGGCAACACCGACTTCATGAACATGCTGGAGCGGTCGCGGCTGGAGTCGAAGAAGATCTCGAAGACCTCGGCGGTCACGAGCCAGATCGACTACGAAATGCCCGCGAACGACGTACACGTCGGCCCGAGCGACTACGTGCCCTGGCTGGACGACCGCAAGTGGTGCCACATCCGCATGGAGGGCACGACCTTCGGGAACGTGCCCCTGAACGTCGAGCTGAAGCTCGAGGTGTGGGACAGCCCCAACAGCGCGGGGGTCGTGATCGACGCGGTCCGCTGCGCGAAGCTGGGGCTGGACCGCGGCCTGAAGGGGCCGTTGCTGGCGCCGAGCGCGTACTTCATGAAGTCGCCGCCGGTGCAGTATCACGACGACGAAGCCAGGGACATGGTCGAGTCGTTCATCGCGGAGGCGTAGCTGTCGAAGCCGGGGGAGCGGGAACGTTCGCATACACAGGGTGGCGGGCGCTGCTGGCAATCACGCGAGTGGTCCCGCTGCCGCTCCTCTGCGCGATAGCGGGACTCGTCGGGAGCGCGATCTACTACTGCTGGCCCCAGGGCCGGGAGACGATGCTGCGCAACTACGCCCGCGTGCTCCCCGAGGCGAGCGTGCGCGAGCGCCGGCGGGTCGCGCGGCAGTCGCTGGCGAACTACCTGCGCTACATGGTCGAGTTCGCGGCCAGCGGGTCGCTCTCGCCGGCGGAGCGACTGGCGGTGGGCGTGGAGACGCCCGCGTTCGACGGCGTGGACCGGGGACTGGCGGCGGGCCGGGGCGTGCTGGTGGCGCCCATGCACTTCGGCAACTGGGACCTGGCGGCCACGAACACGGCGGCGCGGGGCTACACGATGACGGTGGTGGGTGAGTCGTTCGGCCATCCCGGGCTGGACGACCTGATCGTGTCGGGACGGGAGGCGCTGGGCGTGCGGCTGGTGAAGATGGAGAAGATCGGGCCGTCGCTGGTGCGCTCGCTGCGGCGCAACGAGATGGTCGCCACGCTCATCGACCGGCCCCTGCAGGAAGGCGGCGTGCGCGTCCGCTTCTTCGGCGAGGAGGTGGTGGTGCCGGCGGGGCCCGCGCGGCTGGCCCTGCGGACGGGAGCGGCGATCGGGGCGGTCGCCTTCCCGCGCCGTGGACCCGGGCGCATCGACGTGCTCGGGAACTTCGACCTGGACTTCGAGCCGAGCGGCGACAGCGACCGCGACGTGCAGGCGCTGACGCAGGCGATCATGACGGCGCACGAAGCGTACGTCCGCCGGTACCCCGAACAGTGGTATATGTTCCGGGAGTTTTGGGAAGCACCTACCTCGGACGAACCTTCGAAGGAACCCTGACATTGACCGCTCTCAGGGTGGGGGCGCCGGTGGCGGGACGTTTCCCGCGGCCGGCGTACGCCCTGGCGCAAGCCGCAGCGTGGGTCGCCTGGACGCTGCGGACCAATGCGAGGGCGCGGCTCGAGGAGAACCTGCTGCCGGCCTGCGACGGGGACCGGGAGCGGGCGCGGGAAGCGGCGAGCAGGGCCTTCCGGAACGCGGCGAGGTACCACGTCGACCTGGCTACGCTGGCCTACCGGGACCACACCGCCTACGAGCGGGAGCACCTGGAGATCGTGGGGGAGGAGCACGTCCCGGCGCTGTTCGAGCCCGGCCCCGTGCTCATCGCGAGCGCGCACACGGGGAATCCGGAGCTGGCGCTGGTGGCCGTCGCGCAGCGGGGACGGCGCTGGGTGGAGCTGGTGGAAGCGCTGCAGCCGCCCGCGCTGGGGCGGGAGATGGCGCGGCTGCGGGAGATAGCCGGCGGGCACGTGGTGGAGGTCGACATGGCCGGAACGCGGGAGGCGTTGCGCGAGCTGCGGGCGGGCGGGATGGTGGCGCTGCTGGCGGACCGCGACCTGGCGGGCGGGGGCGTGTGCACCACGCTCCTGGGGCGGCGGGTGCGGCTTCCGCGCGGACCCTGGGAGCTGGCGCGCCGCTCGGGGGCGACGGTGGTGCCCCTGTTCCTCTCGCGGCGGGGCGCGCATGATCAGACCGTATGGATCGAGGAACCGTTCACGGTGCCGCCGGAGGGAGAGCGGGAGGAGGCGATCACGGCGGCGGCGCAGCGCTGGGCGGACCTGTTCGGGGCGCACCTGCGGCGGGATCCCGGGCAGTGGACCGTGCTGGAAGACTTCTGGGGGGTGCATGGCTGTGGGTAAGGCGGACCTGCACATCCACACCCGCGTCTCGGACGGGATGGCCTCGGTGGAGACGGTGATCGAGCGGGCGGAGCACGCCACCGACCTGGACATCATCGCGATCACCGACCACGAGGACGTGCGGGGCGGGCTGGAGGCGCGCGAGCTGGCGGCGAAGCGGGGGCTGCGGGTGGAGGTGGTGCCGGGGGCGGAGATCACGACGCGGCACGGGCACCTGCTGGCGCTCTTCATCGAGGAGACGCCGCCAATCTTCCGGTCGGTGGAGGCGACGATCGAGGCGATCCACGCGCAGGGGGGCATCGCCATCGCGGCGCATCCGATGAGCTGGCTGACGCGCTCGCTGAGCCGCCGCACGATCGACCGGGTGGTGGAGCAGGCGGAGGAGGGGGTCATGTTCGACGCGATCGAGGCGAACCTGAGCCCGGCGGGGCGGGTGACGGCGCGCAGGACGCAGCAGCGGAACGAGGAGCGCTGGCGGCTGCCGGTGTGCGGGGGGAGCGACTGCCACCACCTGCCGCAGCTAGGCACGGGCTGGACGGAGTTCGAGGGGAGCACGGCGGAGGATCTGTACACGGCGCTGACCTCGGGGGCCGTGCGCGAGGGGCACTCGCGGCCTCCGTCGCTGCGGGAGATCGGGCTGGGGCAGTCCCTGCTGGGGCTGGCGTGGGGGTTCTCGGCGACGCCCCGTAAGATCGTCCGTCGAGGGACGTGGGTGAGGGAACGATGAGGATCGCGTTCGTATCGCCGTACGACTGGTCCGTGCCGAGCGGCGTGAACCGCCACATTGGCCAGCTCGGCGCGCAGTTCCGCGAGTGGGGGCACGAGGTCACCATCCTCGCGCCGGCGTCGGACCCGGAGGGCGCGGAGGGCGACTGCGTGGTGATGGGACGGCCCACGCCGGTGCCGGCGAGCGGCTCGATGGCGCGCATCAGCTTCACCTGGAAGGGACGCGCGGTGGAGAGCCTGCTGGGGGAGGGTGCGTTCGAGATCGTGCACCTGCACGAGCCGCTGATGCCGCTCCTGCCCTACCAGGTGCTGCGCCACTCGCAGGCGACGAACGTGGGCACCTTCCACGCGGCGAAGGAGGGCGGGAACCGCTTCTACGGCTACACGCGGCCGCTGATCCGGCGCTGGTTCCGGCGGCTGGACGGGAAGATCGCGGTCTCGCCGGCGGCGTCGAGGCTGGTGGGGCGGTACTTCCCCGGGTACTTCAACCTGATCCCGAACGGCATCGACTTCGGGCACTTCGCGGGCGAGCACGAGCCCCTGCCGGAGTTCGACGACGACTGCTTCAACCTGCTGTTCGTGGGGCGCCCGGAGAAACGGAAGGGGCTGAAGTACGCGCTGCGGGCGTTCCGGCGCCTCCGCGAGGCGGAGCCCCGGAGCCGGCTGATCGTGGTGGGGGCGGGGAGCTTCCGGCGGTACGAGCGCATCGTGGGGCCGGACGAGAACGTGGTGTTCCGCTCGAACGTGCCCTACGGCGAGCTGCCGCGCTATCACCACAGCGCGCACGCCTTCTGCTCGCCGGCCACCGGGAACGAGAGCCAGGGGATCGCGCTGCTGGAGGCGATGGCGGCCCGCCTGCCCGTGGTGGCGAGCAACATCGAGGGATTCGCGGGGGTCATCACGAACGAGGTCGACGGGCTGCTGGTTCCGCCCAAGAACGACGAGGCGATCGCAGACGCGGTGCTGCGCCTGCGCCACGACCGCGACCTGCGGGAGGCGCTGGCGGAGCAGGGTCAGGCGCAGGCGGCGCACTACAGCTGGGAGAACGTGGCGCGGCGGGTGATGGCGTACTACGAGCGGCTGCTCTACGAGCGGGGGCAGGTGGCGGAGGCCCAGACCCAGCGGGAGCCGACGCGAGCGTGAGCCGGCGCTGGCGGCAGCTTCTCCCGGAGCGCATCCCGGCCTCGGCGAGCGCCGCCATCGGGCGGGGCGTGGGCAGGCTGGGCATCACGCCGAACATGATCACGCTGGCGGGGGTGGCCGGGAGCGGGGTGGCGGCGTGGCTGATCACGGAGGAGCGCCTGCTGATCGCGGGAGCGGTCTTCCTCGGGTTCAGCGCCATGGACTTCGTGGACGGGGCGGTGGCGCGGGCGACGGGGCAGGCGACGCCGTACGGGGCGCTGCTGGATGCGGTCATGGACCGGGTGGGGGAGGCGCTCGTGCTGGCAGCGTGCGTCTGGTACTTCACCGAGCGGGGGGAGGACGTGCAGGCGGGGTTCGGCTACGCGGCGCTCTTCGGGAGCATCGCGGTGAGCTACGTGCGGGCGCGGGGGGAGGCGCTGGGGGTGGCCACGCGCGAGGGACTGTTCCGGCGCCAGGAACGGGTGATCCTGCTGGGCATCGGCCTGCTGGCGAACGGACTCACGGTCGTGATCATCATCCTGGCCGTGCTGGCGAACCTCACGGCCCTCCAGCGCTGGTGGATCGTGGGGAAGGCGCTGCACGAGCAGGACCGGGAAGAGGCGGAGTCCTAGGTCGGGGGCGGACCCCACTCGTCGTACTCGGGCTCCTCGGGCTCCGGTTCCGGCTCGGGCTCCTCCGTCCGCGAGCTGGCGGCGAAGGTCGCGCCCTGGGCTGAACTGGCCGCCGGACCGGCAGCGGAAGGCGCTGGGGCCTCCGGCGCCTCCGCGACGGCGGGCTCGGTCTGCTGGCCGCGGTTGCCGAGCATGACCGAGAGCAGGAAGACGAAGACGGCGATGAGCGCAAGCACGGCGCCGCCGGCAATCGCGCCGAGGGCGACGGTGCTGAGGTCGCGGCCGCCGCCACCGCTGCCGGTGGAGGCGGCGGGAGCGGGTTCCGCGGCCGTCGGCTCCGGCTCGGGCTCGGCGCGGTCGGGGGCGGCGGTCGGGGACGGGGTGGGCTGCGGGCGCTCGGGCTCGGGGGTGGCTTCGGGGGTCGGGGTGGGCTGCTCGCGCGCCGGCTCGGCGGTAGCGGGGGGCTCGCGGGGCGGGAGGTCGTGGTGGGCGCGGAACTCGTTCTCGAACTCGTCGAGCGTCCAGCCGTAAACCGTCTCGATGGCGCGGTCGAAGCGGTTCCCCGCCTTGATCGTCGCGAAGAGGCGGGCGAACTCGTCCTGACCGCCCTGGTCGATGAGGAAGCGGACCATCTCGTAGGACTGCCCGTAGAAGAGGCCGACGTCGCTGGGGTCGCCGCTCGTGGAGAACATCGTGCTGAAGGGGATGAGGCGGTCGATGACGAGAGCGACCTCGAAGGGGTCGCTGAAGCCCCGGCCGGGCTCCGTCTGCGAGTAGACGGCCGTGCCTTCGTTCAACCAGGAGGGAATCTTGCCGAGGGCGCTTTCGCCGGCGGCCTCGACGAGGATGTGGGTGAACTCGTGGCGCAGGGTGTCGCTGCGGTCGCGCGTCCCGCAGCTGCGGTCGATGACGAAGATGATGTTGTTCGCGACCTGGCTGCCGCAGAGGAAGGTGGCGGCGTCGTAGACCTCGCTGCGGTTGGGCTGGGCCGCCTCCAGGTCGGACTCGGAGGCGAAGAGCACGGTCTTCACGGGCACGACCTCGAGCTCCGTCTGGAGGAGGCGTCCCATGCGCGCGTAGGTGCGGTCCGCGGCTTCGAGGTAGCGGAGGGCGATGTCCTCCCGGTCGCCGTGGAAGTAGACGCGCATGAAGTCGTTGTGGACGCTGCGCCAGTCCTCGCCGGGCGGCAGGTAGAGGTAGCCGTCCTCCTCGGTCTCGATGACCGTGCCGTCATCGAGGACGACTTCCCAGTGGTAGAGGAACTCGCTGCCGACGGGGATATAGCCGAGGGTGCCGGTCGCCACGCTCACCTCGACCCGCATGATCGAGTCCGCGGGCACGGCCTCGAACTGCTCGGGCTTGGCGCGGGCGAGGGAGCCGGAGCCGATGACGCGGTAGCGGAGGCTCACGTCGGTGACCGTCCCGGGAGCGCTTCCGGTCAGGCGGAAGCGCAGGAACTGGGGGAACTCGTTCTCGATGCGCGTGCTGAGCTCGGGCGACTGGGCGGAGGACGAGGGGGGCACCCCGATCGCCAGGCCGAGCAGGAGCGCCAGCGCCGGCAGGAGGAGCGCGCGCCTCACGCGTCTTCTCCCACCTGGGCTCGCAGGTAGGCGCCCATCAACTCGTCCAGGTCTCCGTCCAGCACTGCGGTGGTGTTGCTCGTCTCGAAATCGGTGCGGTGGTCCTTGACCATCTTATAGGGGTGCAGGACGTAGCTTCGGATCTGGTTTCCCCAGCCCATATCCACATGTTTACCTTTGAGGCGGGCGCGCTCCTCCTCCTGGGCGAGCAGCTCCTGCTCGAGGAGGCGGGATTCGAGGACCTTCATGGCGCTGGTGCGGTTGCGGTGCTGAGAGCGCTCGTTCTGGCAGGTCACGACGATGCCCGTGGGGATATGGGTGATGCGGATGGCGGTCGAGTTCTTCTGGACGTTCTGGCCGCCGTGGCCGCTGGCGCGGAAGACGTCGACGCGGATGTCGTCGGGGCTGATCTCGACTTCGCTGGTGGACGCGACCTCGGGCATGACCTCGACCTTGGCGAAGCTGGTGTGGCGCGCGTGGGCGGCGTCGAAGGGGGAGAGCCGCACGAGGCGGTGGACGCCGCGCTCGCTGGCGAGGTAGCCGTAGGCGAGCGGTCCGCGGATCTCGACCGTCGTGCTCTTGATGCCCGCTTCCTCGCCCTGGGTGGTATCGAGCACTTCCGTGCCGTAGCCGTGCGCCTCGGCCCAGCGCAGGTACATGCGCAGGAGCATCTCGGCCCAGTCCTGGGACTCGGTGCCGCCGGCGCCGGCGTGGATGGCGAGGATGGCGTCGCGGTGGTCGTACTCGCCGGAGAGCTGGAGCTCGAACTCGAGCTTCTCCAGCTCGGCCGTGAGGGCGCCGAGATCCCCGGCCGCGTGGTCGGCGATGGAGTCGTCGTCCTCTTCGACCGCCAGCTCCAGCAGCTCGACCTGGTCGCGGGCGCGTTGTTCGAGGCCGCGCCAGGTCTCGACCCGCTCGCGCAGGGAAGCGCTCTCCTGCATGACGGCGCGCGCGGCCTCGGCGTCGTCCCAGAAGGAGGCCTCGGAGGAGCGGGCCTCGAGCTCGGCGAGTCGTTCTTCCGCTACGGGGAGGTCAAAGACGCACCAGGGTGTCGGAGATGCGCAGGAGAAGGTCGCGGGCCTGGCTCAGCAGCTGGTGCATGGCGCCAGTGTCCCAAGGATCGGGGTGAGGGGCTAGCCGGCGGCGACGCGGGCGGCGCGGACGGTGTTCGCGAGGAGCATGGCGATGGTCATGGGGCCGACGCCGCCGGGCACCTTCGTGATGCGGCCCGCCACCTCGGAGACGCCGGCGAAGTCGACATCGCCGACGAGGCGCCAGCCGCGCTTGCGGGAGGCGTCGTCGATGCGGTTCGTGCCCACGTCGATGACGGTCGCGCCGGGCTTCACCATGTCCGCGGTGACGGTCCCCGGGCGTCCGGCGGCGACAACGAGGATGTCGGCGGTGCGGGTGTGTGCGCCGAGGTCGGCGGTGCCGGTGTGGCAGAGCGTGACGGTCGCGTTCGCGCCGGCGGCCTTGTTCGAGAGGAGGACGGCGAGGGGCCGCCCAACGAGCGAGGAGCGCCCGACGACGACGGCGTGCGCCCCGGAGGGGTCGACGCCGGAGCGGGCGAGCAGGTGCATCACGCCCCGGGGAGTGCAGGGGATGGGGCCGCTCGTCTCGCCGCGCAGGAGGCGGCCGAGGTTGGTGGGGTGGAGGCCGTCGACGTCTTTCGTGGGGTCGATGGCGTCGAGGATAACGCGCTCGTCGATGTGCGCGGGGAGGGGGAGCTGCTGGAGGATGGCGTGGAAGCGGGGTCGCGGTTGAGCTCGCCGATGCGGTCGAGCAGGGCCTCCCCGGAGATGTCCGCGGGGAGGCGGATGGTCTCGGAGAAGATGCCGATCTCGGCGCAGGCCTCGGCCTTGGCGGTGACATAGCTGACGGAGCCGGGGTCGTCGCCGACGAGGACGGCGGCGAGGCCGGGCGTGACGCCACGCGCGGTGAGTTCGGCGACCTCGCCAGCGAGATCGGCGCGCAGTTCGGCGGCGATGGCGCGTCCGTCGATGATGGCGGCGGTCATGCGCCAAGGGTACGTTCCGGGCGTGGGGAAGGGCGAGGGGCTAGGATGATCCGGTGGCCCGGAAGTTCGCCCACGGCATCGACATCATCGAGATCGCACGCGTGCGGGCGGTGCTCGACCGGCACGGCGAGCGCTTCCTGCAGCGCGTCTACACCGAGGACGAGGTGCGCCACTGCCGCGGGCGCGTCCCCGAGCTGGCGGCCCGCTTCGCCGCCAAGGAGGCCGTGATGAAGGCGCTGGGCACGGGCGTCCGCGGGGTCGGATGGCGCGACATCGAGATCCTGCCGAACCGGCGGGGGAAGCCGCTCGTGTTCCTCTACCGGCGGGGCGCGGGGCGGGCGGAACGCATCGAGCTGCGGGGGCTCGACATCAGCCTGACGCACTCGAAGGAGTTCGCGATGGCCTCGGTCGTGGGGGAGCGGGCGCTCACCGAAGCCGAGGACACGCCCCGCATCGGCGAGGCGGCGCAGCGGCTCGTACGCGAGGAGGGCCTCCGTTGAACCTGCAAGCACGCCCGATTGCCGCCACACCTCGTGTCAGGCTTCAGCCAGACAGGGGGTTCTTCGCGTGAAGCTGGTGACGGTCGAAGAGATGCGCGCGATGGAGCGCGCCGCCATCGAGGCGGGAACGAGCGAAGCGCAGCTGATGGAGGAGGCGGGGCTGGCCTCGGCGCAGGAAGCGTGGATGCTGCTGGGAACGCTCGAGGGTCGGCTGATCGTCGTGCTGGCGGGGCCGGGGAACAACGGCGGCGACGGCCTGGTGGCGGCGCGGCACCTGCACGACTGGGGGGCGGACGTGGTGGTCGTCGCGCCGCGCGGGCGCTCGGAGGACTCGAACCTGGAGCAACTGACCGCGCGCGAGGTTGCGGTTGTAGACGGAGAGGATGTCGCGGCGGCGCTTGAGCGCATGCGAGACGCCGACCTCGTCGTCGACGCCCTGCTGGGGGTGGGGAAGGCGCGGCCGCTCGTGGCGGACGAGCCGATCGGGGAGGCGCTGGCGGCGCTGGCGGAGGCGCACGCAAGCTCGCAGCCGCCGAAGGTGCTCGCCGTGGACCTGCCGACGGGGCTCGACGCGGACGGGGGCGGGGTCGACGACCTGACGGTGGCGGCGGATGTGACGGTCACGTTCGGGCTGCCCAAGGTGGGGATGTACCAGGCGATGGGGAGCGGCGTGGTGGGGCGGGTGCAGGTGGTCGACATCGGGATCCCGGCGGAGGCGATGGAGGAGGCCTCGCTGGAGCTGATCACGTCGCGGTGGACGCGCGAGGCGCTGCCCGCGCGCCCCGAGGACGCGAACAAGGGCACGTTCGGGAAGGTGCTGGTGGTGGGGGGCTGCTCGCGCTACCGGGGCGCGCCCGCGCTGGCCGCGACGGCCGCCTACCGGGCGGGGGCGGGGCTCGTCACGATCGCCTGCCCGGAGCCGGTCATCGCCTCGATCGCGGCGGGGGCGGCTGAGGCGACGTGGCTCCCACAGGAGGCGGCGGAAGACGGCGGTCTCGTAGGGGAGGCGGCGGTGGCGCTGCGGCGGGAGTGGGCCGGGTTCGACGCGGGCGTGGTGGGGCCGGGGCTGGGTCACACGGGCGAGACGCAGGCGCTGGTGTGGGCGCTGCTACCGGACACGGCTGACGACGTGGCGGGGCGGGTCGTGATCGACGCGGACGCGCTGAACGCGCTCGCGGCGCTCGAGGACGGCGCCGAACGGACGCCCGCCGGCGCCATCCTGTCGCCCCACCCGGGCGAGATGGCGCGGCTGCTGGGGTCGAGCGTGGCGGAGGTGCAGGCGAACCGGGTGGGGGCGGCGCGGGAGGCGGCGGGGCGCTACGGCTGCACGGTCGTGCTGAAGGGAGCGCACACGGTGGTGGCGGACGCGGAGGGGCGGGCGCGCATCTCGCCGTTCGCGAACCCGCTGCTGGCGACGGCCGGCAGCGGCGACGTGCTCGCGGGGATGATCGGGGCGTACCTGGGGCAGGGGCTGGGCCCGTTCGACGCGGCCGGCCTGGGGGTCTACCTGCACGCCGCCGTGGGCGAGGCGCTGCGGACGGAGTACGGCGATGGCGGCCTGCTGGCGGGCGAGCTCGCGGCGCGGCTGCCGGGCGTCGTGCGGGAGCTCGCGGAGGGCTGATGTATACTCGCCCCCCGGCAGGACGCACATGAGCAGACGCGTTGTCGTTACCGGTCTGGGCATGGTCACGCCGCTCGGCCTTGACGCGCTCACGACCTGGGACGCCCTCCTCGCGGGGCAGTCGGGCGTGGACCTGGTCACGCAGTTCGAGGACGAGCGCTTCGGGGACGTGGTGGCGGCGGAGGTCAAGGACTTCGACCCGACGGCGTTCATGCCGCGCAAGGAAGCGCGCCGCTCGGACCGCTTCGCACAGCTTGCGTTCGTAGCCGCCGACGAGGCCCTGCGGCAGGCCGGCTACGAGATCCCCGGGGACGATGGACACCGGGTGGCGACGATCATCGGGACGGCGGTCGGGGGGGTGCTCTCGATGGCGCGGGAGGACGAGGTCCTGCGGGAGCGCGGGCCCAACCGCGTGAGCCCGTTCCTGATGACGCAGATGCTGCCGGACATGGCCTCGGGCCAGCTCAGCATCCGGCTCGGGGCGAAGGCGGCGAACTTCTCGGTGACGAGCGCCTGCGCGAGCGGCGCCGACGCGATCGGCGTGGGGGCGGCGATGATCCGGCGGGGCGACGTGGACCTGGCGGTCGCGGGCGGCACGGAAGCGGCCATCTCGCCGCTGATCGTGGCCGGCTTCGCGGCCGCGAAGGCGCTGACGGAATCGCGCGACCCGGAGACGGCCTCGCGCCCGTTCGACCTGAACCGCGACGGGTTCGTCATCGGCGAGGGAGCGGGCGTCCTGCTGCTGGAGGACGAGGAGCACGCGCTCGCGCGGGGAGCGCCGATCCTGGCGGAGCTGGCGGGCTACGGTGCCACGAGCGACGCCTTCCACGTCACGCAGCCGGCCGAGAACGCCTCCGGGGCGGTTCTGGCGATGCAGGCGGCGCTGGAGGATGCGGGGGCCACGCCCGACGACATCGACTACCTGAACGCGCACGGCACCTCGACGCCGCTGAACGACAAGTTCGAGACGATGGCGGCGAAGCGGGTGTTCGGCGAGTACGCCTACACGCTGCCGATGAGCTCGACGAAGTCGGCGATGGGGCACCTGCTGGGGGCGGCGGGCGCGGTGGAGGCGGGGATCTCGGTGCTGGCGCTCCAGCACAGCGCCATCCCGCCCACGATCAACTACGAGACGCCCGACCCGGACTGCGACCTCGACTACGTCCCGAACACCGCGCGATCGGCGCCGCTGCGGGCGGTCATGTCGAACGCGTTCGGGTTCGGAGGGCACAACAGCTCGCTCGTCTTCCGCCAGCACGCGCGCTCGACATGACGGATCCGGCGCGGGCGACCCCGCGCTGGAAGCTGCGCCGCGCATTCGCCCACCAGGAACGGCTTCCCAACCTGCCGCCGGTGGTGGGCACGGTGCTGGCGGCGCGCGGCATCACGACGCGGGAGGCGGCGGAGCGCTTCTACAAGCCGCACCTGGAGGCGCGTCACGACCCGCTCCTGCTGCCGGGGATCGAGTCCGCGATGCGGCGCACGCGGGAGGCGATCGAGGCGCGGGAGCCGATCGCGCTCTTCGGGGACTTCGACGTCGACGGCGTGACCTCGATCGCGCTCCTGAAGCTGGCGCTGGAACGGCTGGGGGCGGTCACGATCCCCTACCTGCCCGACCGCTTCCGCGAGGGGTACGGCCTGAACGTGGGGGCCGTCGACCAACTCCGGAAGGAGGGAGCGGGGCTGCTCATCAGCGCTGACTGCGGCACCAGCTCGGTGGCGGAGGTCGCCCACGCGAACCGCCTGGGGATGGACGCGATCGTGCTGGACCACCACACCGTGCCGTCGGAGCTGCCGGCGGCGCTGGCGGTGATCAACCCGAAGCGGGAGGAGTCGCCGTACCCGTTCAGGGAGCTGGCGGCGGTGGGCGTGGCCTACCGCTTCCTGCAGGCGCTGTACGAGTCGCTGGGGCAGGAGCTTCCCGAGCGGGACTTCCTGGACCTGGTGGCGCTGGGGACGGTGGTGGACGTGGCGCCGCTGGAGGACGAGAACCGCGCGATCGTGGCGGCGGGGCTGGGGTTCATGCGGGAATCGCCGCGCCCGGGGGTGGAGGCGCTGGCGGGGATCGCGGGCACGAGCGCGGACCGCATCCGCTCCGAAACGCTCGGGTTCGGGCTGGGCCCGCGGCTGAACGCGGCGGGCCGTATGAAGCACGCGCGCACGGCGCTCGACCTGCTGCTGGCGGAAACCCCCCTCGCGGCGCGCCGGATCGCGGAGGAGCTGGACGTCCTCAACCGGCAGCGACAGCAGGAGTGCGAGCAGGGATTGCTGGAAGCGGAGGCGCTGCTGGGCGCGGGCGACGACCCGCTGACGATGGTCGGGAGCGAGCGGATGCACGCGGGCATCATCGGGATCATCGCGGGGCGGCTTGTGGAGGCGCGCAGCCGCCCGGCCATCGTCTACGAGCAGGGCCCGGAGACGAGCCGCGCGAGCGCCCGCACGTTCGGGGACTTCGACATCGTGCGGGCGATCCGGAAGGAGGCGGACCTGCTGGTCCGCCACGGCGGACACCGGGCGGCGGCGGGCTTCACGATTCGCAACGAGCACCTGGACGAGTTCAAGGCGCGGATCGTGAACACGGCGGCGGAGCAGCTCGCGCCGGAAGACCTGCGCCCGTCGATGACGATCGATGCGGAGGCGTCGCTGGCGGACCTGTCGGGGGTCGAGATCCGGGGGCTGACGCAGTTCGAGCCGTGCGGACACGGGAACCGGCGTCCGGTGCTGCTGAGCCGCAACGTCGAGCTTCGCGACGCGCGCCGGGTGGGGTCGGACAAGAGCCACCTGAAGCTGAAGGTGCGCGAGGGCGCCTCGACGTGGCCCGGCATCGCCTTCCGCATGGGGGAGGCGGAGCTCGCGGACGAGCTGGACATCGTCTACTCGCTCAGCCGCGAGTGGCGGGGCGAGCGGATGGAGCTGGAGGTGCTGGACTTCGCCCCGAGTGCGGAGCGGAGGGGACTGGTGGTCGGTGGTCGGTGACCGGTGGTCGGTGCTGGGTAGCCGGCGGGCTCGCTCCGCTCGCCGGGGGCCGGTCCCCACACAAACCACGATTCACTATCCACCACTCACTATTCACCACCCCGCTCGGTGGTGGGTGAGCAGGCGGTAGACTCGGAGCATGGCGGAGATACGGCTCTCGGCGGACGGCGAGCTGGCGCTGGCGGAAGGCGAGCGCATGGCGGCGAACCTGAACGTCGCCATCGAGAGCGTCGAGTTCCTGCTGGCGGGGGCCCTGAGCGTGCTGCGCGAGGAGGGGCGGTCGGGGCTGCCGGAGCCGCACGCGCTGGAGAACGCCCTGCGGGCCGTCCACGGCGAGGGCAGCACCCCGCTCTCCGACCGCGTGATGCCGGCCCCGAACCTGCGTCAGGCGCTGAACATGACGGCGGGGGAACTGCGTCGCGAGGGCGGCACGACGATCGACGCGCTCGTCATCGCGCGCGGAATGATCGCGTCGGGCGAGGTGAACCCGGCGTTCTGGGACGCGCTGGGCCTGGCGGGGGCGGAGCTGGCGGGGCGGCTGGAGGGGTAGGGGCGGTCGGGAGCAGCGCCTAGCCGCAGAGGGCACGGAATCTCCCGAAGTTGATGCGGGAGGCATATTTCTGTACAAGTGTTTCGCGTGACCGAAATCCGGCAGACGGACGTGTACGCCCGCTGGTTTCGGCGACTTCGGGACCGGGAAGCTCGGGACCGCATTGACAAGCGCATCCTGCGCTTGTCGATGGGCAATGCCGGAGATGTACGGCCGGTCGGCGAGGGCGTCTCCGAGATGCGTATCGACTACGGACCGGGCTACCGCATTTACTTCACGCGAAGAGACGACGCCACGGTTATCCTGTTAGCAGGCGGCGACAAGTCGTCCCAGCGGCGCGACATCGAGAGGGCTCTCGAACTGGCCCGCAACTTCTAGGGGAGATGGATCCATGGAGAAGACCAAAACCCTGCCCTGGGATGTGATCGACCACTGGGAAACCGATAAGGACATCCTCTCCTTCCTGGAGGTCGTGTTTGAGGATCCTGATCCGGACCTCATTGCGCTCACGCTGGTCGACATCGCTCGGGCAAAGGGCGTGCTGAAGGAGTTGGAGGAGGCGCTGCGCCAGCACGCGCCGGTAGAGGCGGGGGCGGCGAGCGAGTAGCGCCTTACCAGTCGCCGTAGCGGTTGGCGATGGGGAGGCGACTCCTGGGGCTGCATTCGTGTCTCCGCCACGTGGGCTACAGTGTAGCCATGGCGAAGATCGAGACACGGCCGTGGGACGTTACGGAGTACCTGCAGACGGATGAGGATCAGGTCGCATACCTGGAGGCGGTACTGGAGGGGGTTCGAGAAATGGGCGGCCCCGAACATGTCGCGGTGGGACTCGTTGACATTGCGCGGGCGCGAGGTCTCCTGAGCGAACTGGAGGAGGCGCTGCGGCGGTACGTGCCCGCCGAGGCGGAGGCGGCGGACGAGTAGCGCTCGCTACCAGTCGCGGTAGCGGTTGGCGATGGGGAGGCGGCGGTCGCGGCCGAAGGCGCGGGGGGTGATCTTGACGCCGGGCGGGGACTGGCGGCGCTTGTACTCGTTGCGGTCGACGAGGGCGAGGACGTGGCGGACGGTGGCTTCGTCGAAGCCCATGGCGACGACCTCGGGGCCGCTGCGGTCGTCCTCGACGTAGGCCTCGAGGATCGGGTCGAGCACTTCGTAAGGGGGCAGGGAGTCGGCGTCGAGCTGGTCGGGGCGGAGCTCGGCGCTGGGTGGTTTGTCGAGGATGTTCTGGGGGATGAGGGGGCGTCCGGCGGCCTCGTTGCGCCAGCGCGCGATGGCGTAGGTAAGCGTCTTGGGCACGTCCTTGAGGACGGCGAAGCCGCCCGCCATGTCGCCGTAGAGGGTGGCGTAGCCGGTGGCCATCTCGCTCTTGTTGCCGGTGGTGAGGACGAGCGCGCCGAACTTGTTGGCGAGGCTCATGAGGACGTTGCCGCGCTGGCGTGACTGGAGGTTCTCCTCGGCGAGGCCGGGCTCGGAGCCGTCGAAGGCGCCGGCGAGCATCTCGAGCATGGCGGCGTGTGCGGGCTCGATGGGGATGCTGAGGTACTCGATGCCGAGGTTCGCGGCGAGGTCGCGGGCGTCGTCGCGGGAGTGGTCGCTGGAGAAGCGGCTGGGCATGGAGACGCCGGTCACGTTCTCCGGGCCGAGGGCGTCGACGGCGATGGCGGCGACGA
Organism: Tepidiformaceae bacterium; assembly: GCA_965203115.1. GTDB lineage: Bacteria > Chloroflexota > Dehalococcoidia > Tepidiformales > Tepidiformaceae > UBA2991. The sequence continues at coordinate 2,831,270 of OZ241859.1, forward strand.
CGCTGGAGTCGATGCCGCCGGAGAGGCCGATGTAGGCGCGGGTGAAGCCGGTCTTGTGGAGGTAGTCGCGCGTGCCGAGGACGAGCGCCTCCCAGACCTCGGCCTCGTCGGGGAGGGGAAGCGTGTGGGGGCGGGCGGGTTCGGCGGGCGGCGTGAGGTCCGGCGAGAAGTCCAGGTCGACCTCGCGAGTGTCGTCCGGGCCACCGCCCTTCCGGCGTCCGGCGGCTTCGTCGAGGGGGACGTCGACGACGATGAGCCCGTCGCCGAACTGGGGGCCGGTGGCGACGACCTCGCCACGGGCATCGAGAACGACGGAGTTCCCGTCGAACACCAGCTCGTCCTGTCCGCCGACGGCGTTGACGTAGGCGATGGCGATGCGGTTGTCGGCTGCGCGGGTCGCGAGCATGCGCGCTCGCTCGGCGCCGCGCCCGCGGTGGTAGGGGGAGGCGTTGATGTTGACGCAGAGTTCGGCGCCGCCGGGGACCATGCCGGCGACGGGACCGTCCGCTTCCCAGATGTCCTCGCAGATGCTGACGCCGAAGGTGAGCGGGCCGGCGCGATACACAGGCGTCGTGAGCCCGGGCTCGAAGTAGCGCTCCTCGTCGAAGACACCGTAGTTGGGCAGAAGGCGCTTGTGGTACGTATCGGCCCAGCGTCCGTCGACGAAGACGGCGGCGGCGTTGCGGGGGGCGCCGCCGGCAGGGTCGACGAAGCCGACGACGGCGATGATCCCGTCCGTGGCGGGGGCGATGGCGGCGGTGGCCTCGCGGGAGGCCTCGCAGAACGAGCGGCGCAGGACCAGGTCCTCGGGCGGGTAGCCGGTCACGGCGAGCTCGGGGACGGCGACAATGGCGGCGCCGACCTCGCGGGCGGCGGCGATGGCCTCGCGGATGCGGGCGCAGTTGCCGTCGATGTCGCCGACGGTGGTGTTGATCTGGGCGAGGGCGATGCGGACGGACCTCACGGGAACAGGATAGCGGAGCGGGGCGCAGGGTCCGTTCTCCCGCGTGCTTACAATGCGGGGCATGCACGACGTGCTCGCGCTGATCCTGGCGGGCGGGCAGGGGGACCGGCTCTCGGTGCTCTCGGAGCAGCGGGCGAAACCGGCGGTGGTGTTCGGCGGGCAGTACCGGATCGTGGACTTCGCCCTGAGCAACTGCGCCGCGAGCGATATCGACCAGGTCGCGGTGCTGACGCAGTACCGGCCGCGTTCGCTGGTGAACCACATCGGCTCGGGCCGGGCCTGGGGCTACGACACGCCGGACCGTCACCTCGAGATCCTGCAGCCCTACCTGGGGCGGGCGGACATGGACTGGTACCAGGGCACGGCGGACGCGGTCTACCAGAACCTCTACCTGATCGCGCAGTCGCAGGCGGAGGAGGTGCTGATCCTGTCGGCGGACCACGTCTACCTGATGTCGTACCGGAACATGGTGGCGTATCACCGGCGGCAGCAGGCGGACGTCACGATCGGGGTGTACTCGGTCCCGATCGAAGACGCGCACCGCTTCGGGGTACTGGAGCTGGACGCGAGCGGCCGGATGGTCGATTTCCAGGAGAAGCCGCCGGAGCCCCGGTCGACATGGGTCTCGATGGGCATCTACTGCTTCAACCGGGACGTGCTGATCGAGGCGCTGCAGGATGACGCGAGCCTGGCGACGGCGAGCTCGCACGACTTCGGCAGGGACATCGTGCCTCGCATCTTCGGGAGCAAGCGGGTGTTCGGCTACCAGTACCTCGACTACTGGCGGGACGTGGGGACGATCGAGGCGTACTGGCAGGCGAACATGGACCTGATCGAGCGGTACCCGCCGCTGAACCTCGGCAATCCGGACGCGCCGCTGCGGACGTCGCGGGTCTCGCAGACCCCAACGCGGTTCGGGGCGAAGGCAGCGCCGAGCCACGCCCTCATCTCCCCGGGGGCGCAGATCGACGGGGCCGTGGAGCGCTCGGTCATCTCGCCGGGGGTGGTGGTGGAGGCGGGGGCGACAGTGCGGGACTCGATCGTCTGCCACGACGCCGTCATCCGCTCGGGGGCGGTGGTGGACCGGGCGATCATCGACAAGGACGTGCAGGTGGGGGCGGGGGCGACGGTGGGAGCGGGGGACGAGTCGGTCGTGAACCGGGAGCGCCCGGATATCGTGAACTGCGGCATCTCGATCGTGGGGAAGCGGGCGGTGGTCCCGTCGGGGATGACGGTCGGGCGGAACGTGATCATCGGTCCGGGGGTGGAGGAGGAGCTGGCGGGGCTGGACGCGATCGAGTCGGGGGAGACGGTCCTGCCGGAGCAGATGCCGCTCCACCTCTTCGTCTGACGTGCGCCTCTTCAGCATCGAGGAGGCGCGGGCGCTGCTGCCGCAGGTGCGGCCGGTGCTGGAACGGCTGCGCGCGGCGTTCGTGGAGCTGCGGGGGTCGCGGGCGAGGGAGGCGGCGCAGCGGCGGGCGTCGATGGCGGACGGCCATCCGATCGCGCTGCCGTCGCCCGGCGACGAGGCCGCGCGGGAGCGCCACGAGGAGACGCTGCGGGAGTGCATGGAGCTGCTCGACGGCTGGGGCATCCAGGTCAAGGATCCGGAGCGGGGATTGATCGACTTCCCCCACGAGCGGGACGGGGTGGTGGTGCTCCTCTGCTACGAGCTGAGCGAGACGGAGCTGGCCTACTGGCACCCGATCGAGACGGGGTACGCGGGGAGGCAGCCGCTCTAGTCGGGGCCCTTGCATTCGAGGGGCGGGGGATTCCGTACAATCGCAGCAGCGACAGCTTGAGGGGTGAGCCATGACGAGTGCGTTCGGGGTCCGGGACATCTTCGTCGAAGCGAATGGGCTGCGGCAGCACCTCATCGCGAGGGGGGCGTCGACGGCGCCCAGCGTCGTCCTCCTGCACAACCTGGTGGGCCAGGCGCGCATGTTCGACCGCGCCGCAACGGAGCTGGCGGAACGCTTCCAGGTGTTCGCGCTGGACTTCCGGGGGCGGGGCGAATCGGCCTGGGGACCCCACGACGAGTACACGCAGAGCGTCTACGTGTCCGACCTCGAGGCGGTGCGCGAGGCGCTCGGGATCCAGCGCCTCGCGATCGTGGGGACGGCGATGGGCGGCGGGGTGGCGATGGCCTACGCCGCGAAGTACCCGGAGCGCGTGACGGCGCTCGTGATGAACGACATCGGGCCGGACGTGGACGGCGGGGGCGTCAGCCGCATCAGCGACCGGACGGATTCGACGCCGACGGCGTTCCCCGACCTGAAGGCCGTCGTGAACTACTACAAGGAGCACTTCCCCGCGGCGGCGCGGCTCTCCAACCAGCGGGTCGAGGACTACGCGCGCTGGAACGTGCGGCTGAGCGACAACGGCCTGTACGTGTGGAAGATGGACCCGGCCGCGCGGCACGTGGGCATGGGCGTGCCCGAGCAGGACGAGCTCTGGCGGCAGTACCGCTCGATCAAGTGCCCGATCCTCGTGCTGCGGGGCGAGCACAGCGACATCCTGAGCCGGGAGACGGCGGCGAAGATGGGTCGCGAGCACCCGGACGCGCGCGTTGTCGAGGTGACGGGGGCGGCGCATCCGCCGCTCCTGACCGAACCGGACGCGATATCGGCGCTGAACCAGTTCCTGCCGGTGGAATAACGCCTTCCGCTTGTTGACCACTCGGGCCCGCGCACCTAGGCTCGAACGACAATCGAATCGCAGAAGCGACGATCGGGAGGAGTACCCGCTCAGGCGGCCTCAGCAGCGAACCGGGGAGAGTGGAAGCCCGGCAGGTACGTGAGCGGCGAATGGACCCGGGAGCTCCCTCGCTGAAGCCGGCAACGGTGGGTAGGCAAGGGCGGGATGGGCCCCGTTAGCGGCCCCGGGCGCTCCGGCCGGCAACGGAGGCGCGCCCGCTGAGTGCTCCGGCCTCACGGCCGGGGAATGAAGGTGGCACCGCGGGAACCCCGTCCTTTTCGGACGGGGGTTTTTTCTTTTCCGGGCCGCCCCTCAGCGTACCGAGCGGTACGAACGGCGCCGCGAGGGGCGCAGGTGGCGGCTCCAGGAGAGCAAGAGCGAGCAATTTGACCAGGGAGGTCGGCCATGACGATGACGGACTCGGGAACGGCGCTGGAGACGCGCATGCGGGAGGCGATCGCGGAGCGTTCGCTGCTGCGGCACCCGTTCTACCAGGCGTGGAGCGCGGGCACACTCGAGGTCGAGCGGCTGCAGGACTACGCGCGCCAGTACTACCACTTCGAGCGGGTGTTCCCGCGCTTCCTGAGCGCCATCCACGCGCGCACGGAGTCGCCCGCGATCCGGCAACTGCTGCTGGACAACCTCTGGGACGAGGAGCACGGCGAGCGCAACCACCCGGCCCTGTGGCTGGAGTTCGCGGCGGCCCTGGGCGTGTCGGGCGAGGAGGTCGAGGGCTCGACGCCGCACCCGCAGACGGCGGCGCTCATCGAGCACTACGCCGAGGTAGCGCAGAACGCTCCCGTGGCCGAAGCGCTGGCCACGCTGTTCGCCTACGAGTCGCAGGTGCCGGCGATCGCGTGGGAGAAGATCAAGGGGCTGACGGAGCACTACGACCTGCTACCGGAGCAGTTCGAGTTCTTCTCGGTGCACCTGGTCTCGGACGTGGCGCACTCCAGCGCCGAGATCTCGGCGATCGAGGAACTGTGCGAGGACGGCGACGCCGTCGTCGCGGCGGCGGAGCGCGCGAGCGAGCGGCTGCTGGGGTTCCTGGACGGCTGCCATGGAGCGGCGGCCTAGCGGCGGCCGCCGAGGGAGGATCCTGATGAGCGAGCGAAAGCGCATCCTGACCGGCATCCGGCCGACCGGGTCGCTGCACCTGGGCCACTACGCCGGGGCGCTCGAGAACTGGATCCGCCTGCAGCGCGAGTACGACTGCCACTTCCTCATCGCCGACTACCAGGTCTCGGACTACGCGGACGATTTCGAGCGCGTGCGCGACTCGGTCTGGGAGGTGGCGCTGGACTGGCTCGCGGTCGGGCTCGACCCCGAGGAGAGCTGCTTCGTCATCGAGAGCCTCGTGCCGGAACATGCGGAGCTGACGACCTGGCTGAGCTGGTTCCTGCCGCTGGGGATGCTGCAGCGCAACCCGACCCTGAAGGCGGAGATGGCCGACTTCGGGAAGAAGTCGGTGCCGGTGGCGTTCTTCACCTACCCGGTGATGCAGGTCGCGAACATCCTCATGCCGCGGGCGCACCTGGTGCCCGTGGGCGAGGACCAGCTGCCGCACATCGAGATGACGCGGGAGATGGCGCGGCGCTTCAACCGCCAGTTCACGACGGTGTTCCCCGAGCCGGAGGGGCTGGTGGGACGCGTCCCGCGGCTGGTTGGGCTCGACGGGCAGTCGAAGATGAGCAAGTCGCTGGGCAACACGATCGAGCTCAAGGACGACGCCGACACCGTCGCGAAGAAGGTGCGGAGCATGTTCACCGACCCGACGCGGCTGCGGGCGACCGACCCCGGCCACGTCGAGGGAAACCCCGTGTTCATGTACCACGACGCCTTCAACCCGGACACCGACGAGGTGAACGACCTGAAGGAGCGGTACGTCGTCGGGAAGGTCGGCGATGTCGAGGTGAAGCAGAAGCTGACGGTCGCGCTGAACAACCTGCTCGACCCGTTCCGCGAGCGGCGGGCCCACTACGAGGCGCACCTGGACGAGGTGCGGGACGCGCTGGAGTCGGGGACGGCGCGGGCGCGGGGGGCGGCCCAGGAGACGATGGCGCTGGTCCGCGACGCGATGGCGATCAACTACCTGAACGGGCCGCCGCGAGGGGGCTGATCGTGCTGCACCCAACGCTCGACGAGGTGAAGGCGCTCGCGACGGCGGGCGGAGGGAACCTGGCGCCCGTCTACCGCGAGGTGGCGGCGGACCTGGAGACGCCCGTCTCGGCCTACCTGAAGGTGCGCGAGGGGCGGTACTCGTTCCTGCTTGAGTCGGTGGAGGGGGGCGAGCGGCTGGCGCGCTACTCCTTCATCGGGGCGAACCCGTACCGGGTCATCCGCACGGGCCCGGGGGAGGCGTACGAGGGCGACCCCCTGAAGCCGCTGGAGGAGGCGCTCGCGGGGCTGAAGGCGGTCGAGCTGCCGGGTCTGCCGCGGCTGACGGGCGGGGCGGTCGGCTACGTGAGCTACGAGGCGATCCGCCACTTCGAGCCTCGCGTTCCCGCGAACGAGGCCGACCCCGTCGGCATTCCCGAGGCGATGTTCCTGCTCTGCGACTCGATGGTGGTGTTCGACCACGTGCGCCACACGATTCGCGCCGTCTCGCACTGCCGCCTCGACGGCGACATCGAGGCTTCGTACGACGAGGCGGCGGCGAAGATCGACGCGATTCTCGACCGGCTGAGCCAGCCGCTGGCGCTCCCGGTCGAGGAGGTGGACGAGGTCGCGAGGGTCAGCGGCCGGGGCACCTCGAACGTGGGGCGCGAGGGCTATGAGCTGATGGTCGAGCGCATCCGCGAGGACGTGGTCGATGGGGAGATCATCCAGGCGGTGCCCTCGCAGCGGATCAAGCGGCCGACCTCGGTCCATCCGTTCACGATCTACCGGCAGCTCCGCACGGTGAATCCATCTCCGTACATGTTCTACCTCGACCTGGACGACTTTCAGATCGTGGGCGCCTCGCCGGAGATGCTGGTGCGGGTGGAGGACGGGGTGGTGACGACGCACCCGATCGCGGGGACGCGCCCGCGGGGGGCGACGCCGGAGGAGGACGATGCGCTCGCCGAGGAGTTGCTCGCGGACGAGAAGGAGCGGGCGGAGCACATCATGCTCGTAGACCTGGGGCGGAACGACGTGGGGCGGGTGGCGGAGCCGGGAACGGTGCGGGTGGACCAGTTGATGGAGATCGAGCGGTACTCGCACGTGATGCACATCGTGTCGCGGGTGTCAGGGCGGCTGCGGGAGGACCGCACGCCGTACGACGCGTTCCGCTCGGTGTTCCCGGCGGGCACGGTCTCGGGTGCGCCGAAGGTGCGGGCGATGGAGATCATCGCGGACCTGGAGCAGGAGCGGCGGGGCATCTACGCGGGAGCGGTCGGGTACGCGAGCTTCGCCGGGAGCCTCGACACGTGCATCGCCATCCGCACGATGGTCGTGAAGGACGGGAACGCCTACCTGCAGGCGGGCGGGGGCATCGTGTACGACTCGGAGCCGCCGACGGAGTACCAGGAGAGCGTGAACAAGATGCTGGCGCTGGAGCGCGCAATCGACCAGGCCGAGCTGGCGGCGGCGCAGCAGGCGCCCGCGCGGTTGGGGGGCTAGCGATGGCGCAGCGCATCCACCTGGCGGCGATCGTCGAGCGGGAGGGGAAGCTCCTCCTGCTGCGGGAAGCGGGAGAGGCGGGGTGGCGGCTGCCCGGCGGCGACCTGCTGCCGGCGCACGACGACGTGGACGTGGGGATGGCGGCCATCCTCGGGGAGATGGGCATCACGGTGGAGGGCATCGAGGAGGCGTTCTACGAGACGCTGTTCATCCCGACGGCGGACGGGCACACGGTCTACAACCTGTTCGCGACGAGCGCGTGGGAGGGGGAGCCGGCGGTGGCGGACAGTGTCGAGCTGGCATGGACGGAGGCGGGGGCGCTGGCGGACCTGCCGATGGACGAGCACGTGCGGGGGGGCGTCCTGGCGGCGTTCGGGCTGGCCGAGCCGCGCGACGACAGCGCGGCGGTCCTGCAGGCGCTCCAGCGCGAGATGGGCGTGGCTCCGGAGGAAGGCGCCGGCGGGTTCGCGTCGCGGCGGGAGGCGGGGCGGGACGTGCTGCGCACGCTCTCGGGCGGGGGCGATCCGGATGTGCGCCACGCGGGCCTGCGGGCGAACTCGCCGGAGCTGGCCGATGACGTGGTCGACTTCGCGCTGGGAGAGGTGTGGGGCACCGACCGGCTCGACCGGCGCACGCGCAGCCTTGAGGTGGTCGCGATGCTGGCCGCGCTCACGGGGCGGCCCAACCAGCTCCGGTCGCACATCAACGGGGCGCTCAACCACGGCGCGACACCCGAGGAGGTAGTCGAGACGCTGCGGATGGTGGCGGTCTACGCGGGCTTCCCGGCGGCGCTGACGGCGTGGCCGGTGATGGAGGAAGTCTTCGCGGAGCGGGGCGTTCCGCGACCGGAGCGTCCGTCATGAAGGCGGTGTTCTGGGACCTGGACGACACGGTGCTGAACACGCTTCCCGGGCGCATGGACGCGCTCGCGGGGACGTACGAGGACTGCCTCGGCATCCGCCCGGCGGACCCGGAGGCGCTCTGGCGGGAGCACAACGGCCGCACGCTGGAGCAGATGGCGAGGAACCTGCTGGGTGACGACTGGCTGCGCTTCGCGGAGCGTTACCGCGAGCGGTACTACGCCATCGATTTCGCGCTGGAGCCGTTCCCCGGCATCGTCGAGACGCTGGACGCGATGCGGGCGGACGGCCTCGAGCTCGCGGTCGTGACCTCGAAGATCTCGTGGGGGGCGACGGGGGAGCTGACGAAGACGGGACTGCTTGACCGCTTCGCCACGGTCGTCGGGCACGACGACTGCGAAGCGCACAAGCCGGAGCCGGACCCGCTGTTCGTGGCGATGGAGCGGATGTGCCTCGACGAGCCGGGCGAGATCGCGTACGTGGGGGACACGCCCGCGGACGTGAAGGCGGCGCGGGGGGCGGGCTGCCACGCGATCGGCGCGACCTGGGGGTCGCTCGACGGGGAACGGGTGCGGGCAGAGGGGCCGGACCTGCTCGCCGGGCACCCGTCGGAGGTGCTGGCCTACGTGCGCCGGATAGCGGCGGGAGCGACATCGTGACGGGCGCGGCGCCGGCGAAGTCAGTCACGCACGTGGCGGCGCGCTTCTACCGGGCGAACACGCTCGACCTGGCGCTCGTGCCGCTGCTGGAGGAAACGGCCCGGTACGCACGCGGCGCGGGCGACGGGTACTTCCTTGTCGTGCTGCTGGGCGAGCCGGGGACGGCGTACCCCCTCGATCTGGGTTCGCCGAGCGTGTTCGACGCGGAGTACCTCGCGGAGAAGTTCCACCTGGACCGCCGGGGCTACGGCTACACGCCGGAGGAGCTGTCGGTGGCGCTGCGGGAAGTGGCGGATGACCTGGCGGCGGAGGGGGGCCTGGACCGATGACGACGCTCCTGATCGATAACTACGACAGCTTCACCTACAACCTCTACCAGTACCTCTCGGAGCTGGGCGCGGAGATCGTCGTACACCGGAACGACCAGGTGACGGTCGAGGCGTGCGAGGCGCTGGCGCCGGACCGGGTCGTCATCTCGCCGGGACCGGGGAGGCCGGCGGGGGCGGGGATCTCGACTGAGATCGTGCGCCGCTTCGCGGGGCGGACGCCGGTGCTGGGGGTCTGTCTCGGGCACCAGTGCATCTCGGAAGCGTTCGGCGGAGAGATCGTGGGGGCGGGGGAGATCAAGCACGGCAAGACCTCGTCGATCAGCCACGACGGGCAGGGCGTATTCGCGGGACTACCGGATCCGTTCACGGCGGTGCGCTACCACTCGCTGGCGGCGAACCCGGCCGAGTTGCCAGACTCGCTGGAGGTCACGGCGCGGTCCGAGAGCGGCGTCATCATGGGGGTCCGGCACGAGCGGTACACGGTCGAGGGGGTGCAGTTCCACCCCGAGTCGATCGCGACGGAGCACGGGAAGGCGCTGCTCCAGAACTTCCTCGACCTCCGGGGAGGGACGTGGGAGCAATGACGGCGATACAGGCGGCCATCGGGGCGCTGCTGGACGAGGGCGGCATCGAGCCGGACGAGGCGGCGGCGGCGCTCGAAACGATCATGTCGGGCGACGCGACACCGGCGCAGATCGGGGCGTTCCTGGCGGGGATGCGACTGCACGGCGAGACGCCCGCGATCGTGGCGGCGTGCTGGGCCGTGATGGAGCAGCACGCGGAGCCGTGCGCGGCGGGCAACGTCGTCGACCTGTGCGGCACGGGCGGGGACGGGGCGGATACGTTCAACGTGTCGACGGCGGCGGGGTTCGTGGTGGCGGGCGCGGGGGGCCGCGTGGCCAAGCACGGCAACCGGGCGGCCTCCTCCAACTGCGGCTCGGCGGACCTGTTGGAGGCGCTGGGGGCGCGCATCGACCTGGGGGGCGAGGCGGTGGCGCGGGTGATCGAGCAGTGCGGCTTCGGGTTCCTGTTCGCGCAGCGCTTCCACCCGGCGATGCGCCACGTGGGCGGTCCGCGGCGGGAGCTGGGGACACGCACCATCTTCAACGTGCTGGGGCCGATCTCGAACCCGGCGCAGCCGCGGGCGCAGCTCACGGGCGTGGGCTCGGCGCACCTCGGACCGCTGTTCGCGGAGGCGTTCCGGCTGCGTGGCCTCGAGCGCGCGGTCGTCGTGCACTCGGCGGACGGGCTCGACGAGATCAGCCCGGCGACATCGACGCACGCGTGGATACTGGAGGGAGGCGAGGTACGGGAGGAGGAGCTGACGCCGGAGCTGTTCGGGGTCGAGGGGGGCTCGCTCGAGGATATGGCGGGGGGCTCGCCGGAGGAGAACGCGGAGACGCTGCGGGAGGTGCTGGCGGGGGCGGGCGGTCCGGTGACGGACTTCGTGACGCTGAACGCGGGGGCGGGGTGCTGGGCGGCGGGGCTGGCGGACGGCTTCGCGGAAGGGGCGGCGCTGGCGCGGGAATCGATCGCGTCCGGGCGGGCGCGGGAGGTGGCGGAGTCGTACGTGAGGCTGACACAGGAGGTCGTGTGAGCTCGCCGAGCATCCTGGAGACGATCGTGGCGAAGCGCCGCGAGGACGTGGCCGAAGCGAAGGCCGCCGTGCCCGCCGGCGAGCTGCAGCGCGCGGCGAGCGCGGCGCCGCCGCCGATCGACTTCGTCGCGCGGCTGGCGGAGTCGCCTCCGGCGGTGATCGCGGAGATCAAGCGCGCCTCGCCGAGCAAGGGCGACATCGCCCCGGGGATGGACGCGGCCGAGCAGGCGCTGCGCTACGCGCGGGGCGGGGCCGCGGGCATCTCGGTGCTGACGGAGCCGGCGTGGTTCAAGGGCACGCTCGACGACCTGCGGGGGGCGCGGGAGGCGGTGGAGGCGCAGGGCGAGGCGCGTCCGGGGCTGCTCCGCAAGGACTTCCTGATCGACGAGTACCAGCTGCTGGAGGCGCGCGCGCACGGGGCCGATGCGGTCCTCCTGATCGTGGCCTGCCTCGACGACGGGACGCTGGCGCGGCTGCTGGCGTGCTCGCGGGAGCTCGGGATGGAGGCGCTGGTGGAGGTGAACAACGCCGCGGAGATGGAGCGCGCGGGGGCGGTGGGAGCGCGGCTGGTGGGCATCAACAACCGAGACCTGCGCAGCTTCGACGTCGACCTCGGCACCACGGACCGGCTGGCGGGGGGCGCACCCGAGGCGGCGCTGCTGGCGGCGCTGAGCGGCATCAGCACGCGCGAGGACATCGAGCGTTTCGAGGGGGTGGGGGCGAAGGCGGTGCTCGTCGGGGAGGCGCTCATGCGGGCGGACGACCCGGCGGCGATGATCGCGGAGCTTCGGGGACGATGACGCGGGTCAAGATCTGCGGGGTGCGCGACGCGGAGACGGCGCGGGAGGCGGTGAAGGCAGGCGCCGACTTCATCGGGCTGATGTTCGCGGAGTCGCGGCGGCAGGTCACGCCGCAGCAGTGCCACGACATCATCGAGGCGGTGCGGGAGACGCGCCGCAGCCCGGAGGTAGCCCGGATCGAGGGGCCGGGACGGGGCGAGGTGCGGGGCGCGAGCTGGTTCGGCGCCTGGAACGAGACGATCGATGACGCGCTCGCGCGCTGGAAGCCGCTCATCGTGGGCGTGTTCGCCGACCAGGAGGTCGAGGACGCGAACGAGATCGCGGAGGCGGCGGGGCTGGAGCTGATCCAGCTCTCGGGCGGCGAGGACGAGGCGTTCGTGCGGCAGGTGCGTCCGCCGGTCCTGAAGGCAATCCACGTCCATCCCGAGACGACGGCCGAGGACGTGATCGACGCGGCCACGCCCGGCGCAGCGGCGGGCATCATGCTCGACACGGGCAAGGCGACGGCGCGAGGCGGCACGGGCGAGACGTTCGACTGGGACGTCGCGGCCGAGGTGGGGCGGCGGCTGCCGCTGATGCTGGCGGGCGGGCTCGCGCCCGACAACGTGGCGGAGGCAATCGGCGCGGTCGACCCGTGGGCCGTGGACGTGTCGAGCGGGGTCGAGACCGACGGGGTCAAGGACATCGAGAAGGTGCGCGCGTTCATCCGCGCGGCGAAGGGGGCAGGACGATGAGCACGGAAGCGAGGAGCGATCTGGCGCCGCGGTTCGGGGAGTTCGGCGGGCGCTACATCCCCGAGGTGCTGGTGGCCGCGCACGAGGAACTGGAGGAGGCCTACGAGGTCGCACGGCGCGATCCGGCCTTCCAGGAAGAGCTGGCGGAGCTCCAGCGCCACTACTCGGGCAGGCCGACGCCGCTCTACCTTGCCGAGCGGCTGACGGAGGAGGTCGGCGGCGCGCGACTCTGGCTGAAGCGGGAGGACCTGGCGCACACGGGCGCGCACAAGATCAACAACGCGCTGGGGCAGGCGCTACTGGCCAAGCGGATCGGGAAGCCGCGCATCATCGCGGAGACGGGCGCAGGACAGCACGGCGTGGCGACGGCGACGGTCTGCGCGAAGCTGAACCTCGAGTGCGTGGTCTACATGGGCACGGAGGACATCCGGCGGCAATCGCTGAACGTGTTCCGCATGAAGATGCTGGGCGCGGAAGTCGTGCCGGTCGACTCGGGCAGCCGCACGCTGAAGGACGCGATCAACGAGGCGATGCGGGACTGGGTCACGAACGTGCGCACGACGCACTACCTGATCGGCTCGGCGATCGGGCCGCACCCGTTCCCGACGATCGTGCGGGACTTCCAGGCGGTCATCGGCAAGGAGGCGCGCGCGCAGATGCTGGAGCAGGCGGGGCGGCTGCCGGACGTGGCCGTCGCCTGCGTGGGCGGCGGGAGCAACGCCATCGGGCTGTTCCACCCGTTCATCGATGACCCCGTGCGGCTGGTCGGCGTGGAGGCCGCGGGCGAGGGGCTGGCGGAGCCGGGGCGGAACGCGGCGACGCTGGTCGCGGGGAGGCCGGGGGTGCTCCACGGCACGCGCACGTACCTGCTGCAGGACGAGGCGGGCCAGATCCTCGATACGCACAGCATCTCGGCGGGGCTCGACTATCCCGGCGTGGGTCCGGAGCACTCGTGGCTGAAGACGAGCGAGCGGGCCGAGTACATCGCGGCGGACGACGCCGAGGCGCTGGAAGGCTTCCAACTGCTGACGCGCAGCGAGGGCATCATCCCGGCGCTGGAGCCGTCGCACGCGATCCTGCCGGCGGTCCGGCTGGCGGAGGAACTGGGCGAGGGCGGCGACGTGCTGATCGGGCTGAGCGGCCGCGGCGACAAGGACATGCACACGGTCGCCGAGGCGCTGGGCGTCACGCTCTGAGCATGCAGGCCGCGACGCCGGAGCCCGTGGGAGGTCGGGGAGGGGCCCTGCCCTGGGGACCGCCGCAGGTGGTGTTCGGCATCCTGGGGGGGCTGGCGGCGCTGGCGGTCACGCTCCTTCTCTCGGCGCTCGTGCTGGAGACCGTGGGCGAGTCGCGGGACGTCGGCGACGTGTTCGTGAAGGCGAGGGAGATCGCCGCCTACGCCGACGAGCGGCTGGCGGCGGCGGCCGAGGGAATCGACCTGCCCGAACCTCCCCAGGTCCGCGGAAACCAGGCGTCGCTCTCGCTGGCGCTGCTCATCACGCTCGGGCTGCAGGTCGCGTTCGTGGGGGTGGTGCTGGGGGTCACGCGGCACGACATGGGGGCGCTGGCGCAGCGCCTGCGGCTCACGGGGTTCAGCGTTCTCGGGCTCTGGCGTCCTGCGCTGGCGGTCGCGGGCTGCTACCTGATGCTCGCGGTGTACGCGGCGATCGTGAACGCCCTCGACATCGAGGCGCTGCAGCCGGAGAGCACGGTGCCGTTCGAGGTGCTGCGCCATCCGGCCACGATCGCCCTGACGGGGGTCGCCGTGATCGTGACGGCGCCGCTGTCGGAGGAGATCTTCTACCGGGGGCTCATCTTCGGGGGCTTGCAGCAGTGGGGGTTCTGGCCGGCGGCGCTGATCTCGGGAGCGATCTTCAGCGCCGTCCACCTGGACACGGGGAGCCTGATTCCATTCTTTATCATCGGGGTCGTGCTCGCGTGGCTGTTCTGGCGGCGCGGCAATCTCTGGGAGAGCGTGGCCTTCCACGTGCTGTTCAACGCGGCCAGCTTCTCCCGGCTCCTGGTAACGGAGGCGTAGCGGATGTCGGAACGGTTGCGGGCGCGATTCGCGCAGGCGAACGGCGAGGGACGGGCGGCGTTCGTGGCCTACGTGATGGCGGGCTTCCCCGAGCCCGCCCAGACGGTGCCCCTCCTGCTGGGGCTGGAGGCGGGCGGCGCGGACGTGATCGAGCTGGGCGTGCCCTTCACCGACCCGCTGGCAGACGGGGCGACCATCCAGCGCGCGAACGAGGTGGCGGTGGCGGCGGGCGTGACGTTCGCGGACTGCCTCGCGATGGTGCGGGAGGCGCGGGCGCGGGGGCTGGCGGCGCCGCTCGTCCTGATGGGGTACGACAACCCCCTGCTCGCCTACGGCGAGGAGCGGGCGGCGGCGGACGCGGCAGCGGCGGGCGCGGACGGCTTCATCGTCGTGGACCTGCCGCCGGACGAGGCGGACGCGTTCCGCAAGGCGTGCGCCGGGAACGGCGTCAGCTTCGTGCCACTGGTCGCCCCCACCACGGCGGAAGAGCGGATGGGGGAGGTCGCGGCGGTCGCGGATTCGTTCATCTACTGCGTGAGCGTGACGGGGACGACGGGAGGGGCGGAAGTGCCGCCCGAGGTCGGGGACCTGGTGGCGGCGATCCGGCGGCACACGGAGCTGCCGATCGCGGTCGGGTTCGGGGTCTCGACGGAGGAGCAGGTGGCGCGCGTGGGGCGCGTGGCGGAGGGCGTGATCGTGGGCTCTGCTATTATCGCGGCCATCGAAGGGGGGAGCGTCGACGGCTGCGTCGACCGCGTCCGCTCGTACGTCGAGCGGGTCACGGGACGCGGCGCGGAGGGCGCCTAGATCGTTCCCCGGGAGTGGCATCCATGGCGGTTCGCGGCATTCGCGGGGCGATCACGGTCGGCGGGAACGACCGCGAGGCGATCCTCGAGGGGACGCGCGAATTGCTGGAGGCGATGGTGGAGGCGAACGGCGTGGAGGCGGACGACATCGCGTCGTGCCAGTTCACGACCTCGCCCGATCTGAACGCGGAGTTCCCGGCGGAAGCGACACGGCGGCTGGAGGGGTGGAAGTACGTGCCGCTGCTCTGCGGCCACGAGATGAACGTACCGGGGGCGATGCAGAAATGCGTGCGCATCCTGCTGCACGTGAACACGGACGCGGCGCCGCAGGACATCCAGCACATCTACCTCCGGGACGCGCAGCGGCTGCGGACGGACCTGGCGCCGGCGGACGGCGTGGCCGCGCCGGCGGGGGAGTGAGGCGCCTCCGCGCTTTGCCGTAGGCGCGAACCGCGAGATTATGCAATCTGCTCGTCGAGCCGCTGCAGTCGAGCACACGGCGCCGGAATCGGGGCCGGGGCAGCGGGACGAGTCCCAACGAGGCGCACTGGCGGGGAGCGGCCTTCGGGAGGCCATGCACGAGATCCGCCTGCCGTCGTTCCAGGGCCCGCTGGACCTGTTGCTGACCCTGATCCAGCGTCGCGACCTCGACATCACGACGGTGTCGCTGGTGGCGGTCGCCGACCAGTACCTGGAAGCGGTCCACGCGGCCGAGTCGCTGGACGCGGGCGCCCTGGCGGAGTTCATCTCGGTCGGGGCGAAGCTGCTGCAACTGAAGTCGCGGGCGCTGCTGCCGGAACGGAACGAGGACGACGAGGAGGAGGAAGAGGCGGACCCAGGCGAGGAGCTGGTGGCGCTGCTGCTCGAGTACCGGCGCTACCGCGAGGCGGCGGACGCGCTCGGGGAGCGGGTGGCGGCCGGGTGGCGCACCTACCCGCGGGGGGCGCCGCCGCCGGAGCCGCCGGAGGGGAACGCCCTCGCCGACGTGACCCTCGATGCGCTCTACGCGGTCATGCTCGAGGTGCTGGAGCGCATGCCCGAGGAACCGGAGGGCGCGGTCGAGCGCAGCGAGGTGAGCCTGGCGGACCAGATCGAGATGCTGGAGGGGCGGTTGCGGGGGCGGGGGCGGTCGTTCTCGTTCCGGCGGGTGATAGAAGCGTGTACCTCGCGGATCGAGGTGGTCGTGACGTTCATCGCGCTGCTGGAGCTGCTGAAGCGGGGGACGTGCGAGGTGGAGCAATCGAAGGCGTGGGGGGACATCCGCGTGCGCGCGGCGGCTCAGAAGGCGGCGAGCTGACGCCTCGGGCGGCGCTGCCAGAGGATGACGGCGATGGTCCCGACCAGGAGGCCCGCGACGGCGCCGACCGTGTCGTAGAGGATGTCGTTGGGGTCGGCCGCGCGGTAGGGGAGGAAGGACTGGTACCACTCCTGCACGCCGCCCACGAGCACGGCAACCCCCAGGATGGGGACGAACAGGACGCCCACGGGAAGGCGCGGAAGGACGGCTCGGGCCACACTGAGCACGATGAGCGCGAAGACGGCGTACTGGATGGCGTGGACGGCGTTCGCGAGCGCCCCGCTGGAAGGATCCTCGGGGCTGGGGATGCTCGCGAGCCCGACCATGACTCCGAGCCACAGGAGCGCCAGCAGAAGCCGGAGGCGCATATGGCTAGTGTAGCTGGCGGCATCGTGCGAGAGTGGAGTGCGGGGGCGCGGGAGCGCCCCGTCCGGAACCGATGACCGTGACATTGCCATCGCTGACGCTGGCCCAACTGGAGATGGCCGCCCCCGCGGGCGGGAGCGCGCTCGTGATGGGCGTGTTCGACGGCGTGCACCGGGGGCACCAGGCGCTGCTGGCGCGGCTGCGGGAGGAAGCGGACGCGCGCGGGCTCTCGCCCGGCGTCGTGACGCTGCACCCGCACCCGGCAACGGTGCTGCGGCCCGACATCATGCCGAGCTACCTGACCTCGCTGGAGGACCGGCTGCGGCTGATGCGCGAGGCGGGCGCCTCGTGGGTGCTCCCGCTGACGTTTACGTCGGAGCTCTCGGAGGTGACGGCGGAGGAGCTGGCGGAAGCGTTCCACCGGCTGCTGCACATGCAGGTGATGGTGCTCGGTCCCGACGCGGCCTTCGGGCGGGGGGCGCCGGCGGACACGCCCGAGCGGATGCAGCGGAGCGGGGAGGAGCTGGGGTTCGAGGTCGTGCAGATCGAGCCGCTGCTGGCGGGGGGCGAACGGTGCAGCTCGACGATGGTGCGGAAGGCCCTCGGGGAGGGCGACATGCGCGCCGTGACGGACCTGCTGGGACGCCCGTACACGCTGGCCGGGCCGGTGGTGCGGGGCTTCGAGCGGGGACGCACGATCGGGTTCCCGACAGCGAACATCTCCGTGGCGGCGGACCGCGCGCTGCCGGCGCTGGGCGTCTACGCGACGGTCGCGACGGTGGCGGGGCGGGAGCTGCGGGGGGCGACGAACATCGGCCGGCGGCCCACCTTCGACGAGGGGCACATCTCGGTCGAGACGCACCTGCTGGACTTCGAGGGCGACCTCTACGGCGAGCGCATGGAGATCGCGATCGTGGACCGCGTGCGTCCCGAGCAGGCGTTCTCCGGGCCGGACGAGCTGCGGGCGCAGATCGCGGCGGACGTCGGGCACGTGCGGGAGGCGCTGTCGTGAGCCGCGCGATGGCGCCGGTCGACGAACAGCTCTTCGTGCTCATGAGCGGGGTGGAGTACGGGGACGGGGGGCTGCGGCGCGCGTTCGAGGCGGAGCTGCGGGAGCTGCTGGAGGAGGACCGCCCCCTGCGCGTCTACCTCGGCATCGACCCGACGGCGACCTCGCTGACGCTGGGGCACGCGGTGCCGCTGCGGAAGCTGCGCCAGTTCCAGGACTTCGGCCACGAGACGGTGTTCCTGATCGGCGACATCACGGCGCTGATCGGAGACCCTTCGGACAAGAACAAGCTGCGGCCGCAGATCGACAGCGAGACCATCCGGGCGAACGAGGCGGCCTACTTCGCGCAGGCCTCGAAGATCCTCGACCAGTCGAAGACGGTGGTGCGGCACAACTCGGAGTGGCTCGGTTCACTCGGCCTGAACGACCTGATCTCGCTGATGTCGAAGTTCACGGTGGCGGAGATGCTCACGCGGGATAACTTCCGCCAGCGGCACCAGTCGGAGGACGCGGTCTACCTGCACGAATTCCTCTACGCGCTGCTCCAGGGGTACGACGCACTGGCGCTGGAGTGCGACGTGCAGGTGGGAGGCACGGAGCAGCTCTTCAACCTGATGGCGGGACGCAAGCTGCAGGAGCAGGCGGGACAGCGGAAGCACGTGCCGGTGACTATGCCGATCCTCGTCGGGATCGACGGCGTGATGCGCATGTCGAAGTCCACGGGGAACTTCATCGGGCTGGACGAGGCGCCGGTGGAGCAGTACGGCAAGGCGATGTCGATCCCGGACGGGGCGCTGGCGAACTACTTCCAGCTGGCGACGAACCTCGACCGGGGCGAGGTAGTGTCGACGATCGAGGGGCTCGCGAACAACGAGCGCGATCCGATGACGGAGAAGAAGCGGCTGGCGCGGACGATCGTGACGGAGCTGCACGGCGAGGAGGAGGCCGCACACGCCGAGGCGCACTTCGAGCGCACGGTCCAGCGCCGCGAGGAGCCGGAAGAGATGCCCGAGGCGGCGGCGCGCGAGGGGCAGGCGCTCATCGACGTGATCGTGGAGGCGGGGGCGGCGCCCTCGCGGCGGGAAGCGCGCCGTCTCTTCGACCAGGGGGCGGTGACGGTGGACGGCGAGCCGGTGGCGGACGGGCGCGCGCCGGCGCGGGTCGGGTCGCGGGTGCGGGTGGGGAAGCGTCGCTGGCTGCGTATCACGGGAGCAGGGAAGTAGGGCCGCCTTCCGGACGGGAACGGCTCGCCGACCCCGTTTCGACGCAACATCCTGGAAGCTCCGCACGGGCCCGGGACAGGTTCTTCACGCGGTTTTTTTCACGCCGTCGAAATCTTCACCGGAAGGCGCTACTTCCTGTAGCGGGGAACGCCACGCCCCCCTAGGATGAGCCCTCCGCATAGAAACGAGTTCCAACCGTGTCCTGGAGGGGGGCTGGAGTGGATTCCCGCATATCCGAGTTCCTGACGTTCCTGGCTGTCGAAAAAAACGCCTCCGAAAACACCATCTCCGCCTACCGAAGCGACCTCGCCCAGTTCGAGAAGAGCGTCGCCCGCCAGACCTCTGGCAACGGCTCCTCGTGGGAGGCGATCACGGACCAGATGCTGCTGACCTTCGTGGAGGAGCTGCGCGAGCGCCGCTACAAGGCGGCAACGGTCGCGCGGAAGGTGGCGGCCGTGAAGTCGTTCTTCAGCTTCATGGCGGCGGAAGGCATCCTGACCTGCGACCCGACGGAGGAGCTGCGTTCCCCGCAGGTGGGCAAGGCGCTGCCGCGCACGCTCACGCCCGAGGAAGTGGACGAGCTGCTGGAGCAGCCCGCCCGCAAGAGCACGCCCGTCGCCCAGCGCGACAAGGCGATGCTGGAGCTGGCCTACCACACGGGAATGCGCGTCACGGAGCTGGTGTCGCTGGACGTGGGGCACGTGGCCCTGGAGAGCGACCCGGTCACGGTGCGGGGCATCGGCAAGGGCGACCAGGAGCGGGCGCTGGTGCTCCCGCAGCCGGCGGTGGACGAGCTGCGGCAGTACATCTTCCACGTGCGGCCGAAGATGGTGCGCAATCGGAACGAGGCGGCGCTCTTCGTGAACCGTCGCGGGGGCCGGCTGACGCGCCAGGGGTTCTGGCTGATCCTGAAGAACTACGCGCGGGAGGCGGGGCTGGACGGGATCACCCCGCACACCCTGCGGCACACCTACGCCACGCACATGCTCTCGGGCGGGATGCCGCTGCGGAACGTGCAGGAGGCGCTCGGCCACGCCAGCATCTCGACGACGCAGATCTACACGCAGCTCACCGACCAGCAGAAGCGGGAGCAGTACGACCGCGCGCACCCGCGGGCCTGAGGGGCCGCGGCGGTAGACTGCCCGCGTGACACCCCCCCGCGACCTGCTCGAGGCGATCGCGCGCGACGGCGCGGAGGCGCGCCTGCGCGCCCTCGACGAGGACGGCACGCTGACCTCGGGGCTGCTGCCGGAGCTGGAGGAGGGGCGGGGGTTCGAGCAGCCCGCGCTGCACCACTACACCGTGCTCGAGCACAACCTCGTGGCCGTGGGGGCGCTCGACCGCGCGCTCGGAGAAGGGGTGGAGGGGGTGCGGATGCCCGACCCCTCGCCCGAGATCGCGGTGGCGGAGTGGCTGGGTCGGGAGATCGACGGGCGGCCCCTGCGGCACCTGCTGCGGCTCTCGTGCCTCGTGCACGACATCGCGAAGCCGCGGACGGCGGTGGTGCGGGAGGGGAAGCTGCGGTTCCCGCGGCACGGACCGGTGGGGGCGGAGCTGCTGGAGGGGCGGCTCGCGGCCCTCGGGTTCGAGCCCGCGAGCATCGAGTTCGTGACGACGATGGTGCGCTACCACCTGCGCCCGGGCGAGTTCGCGCGCTCGTGGCCACCGACCGACCGGGCGCTGCGACGCTTCGCCCGCGACCTGGACGGCCAGACGCTGCCGCTCCTGCTGCTCCAGCTCGCCGACGGCATGGCGACGCGCGGTCCGGCGTACCGGCGCGAGCACTTCGAGCGGCACATCGCCTTCCTCGGGCACATCGTGACGCGCGCGGCGGAGGCGCTGCGCGAGGAGGAGCCGGCCCTGGTCGACGGCGAGGAGCTGATGCGCGAGCTGGGGCTCTCCAGTGGACGGCTTCTAGGGGCTGTCCTAACATCCGTGCGCGAGGCTCAGCTGGCTGGTGAGGTGGACGATCGCGCGGCCGCTCTCGCGCTGGCGCGCCAATCTCTCGAACGGCTGACCGCCGAGCGTTAGGTCCGGGGGACTGCCATGGCCGTCATGTTCAGCGTCATCTTCTACACGGTGCTTGCCGTGGCGGCGTTCTACTTCATCCTGCTGCAGCCGGTGCTGAAGCAGCAGCGCCAGCGCAAGAAGGCCGTCCGCGAGCTCCGGATCGGCGACGAAGTGGTCACGACCGGCGGGATCATCGCCGAGGTGAAGGACGTCCAGACCCCCGACGACGGGCCCACCGAGCTGATCCTGGAGATCGCGCCCGGCATCCACGTACGCGCACTGACCGACGCCATCGAGCGCCGGCTGACAACCCTGGAGCCCGCGCCCGACGAGGCGCTCGAGACGGTGGCGGCGGGCGCCGGCGAGGCCGGCGACCCGAATGCGTAGCCCCACCACCAGCCTCGTCTTCGTCGCGATCCTCGCGGCGAGCGTCTTCTGCCTGTTCGCCGTCTGGCCCAGCGCTCCCAGCCGCTACCTGCCCGGCGACTTCTGGCCCGAGGGCCGCGGCATCAGCGTCGGCGACTACGAGCGCCGCACGATGCGCCTGGGCCTCGACCTGCAGGGCGGCGCCCACCTGGTGCTGCAAGCCGAGCCCCCCGCCGACTACGAGGGCGACCTGGCCCAGTCGCTCGAGGTCGCCAAGGACGTGATCGAGCGGCGCGTGGACGCCTTCGGCGTCGTCGAGCCCGAGATCCAGATCGCGAGCGGGAACCGGCTCGACGTGCAGGTTCCCGGCATGAGCCTGCCCGACGCGGAGCGCCTCATAGGGCGAACGGCCACGCTCTCGTACCGCATCTTCAACGACGAGAGCCAGCTCGTGCCCGCCACCGGGATCGTCGATGGGATTGAGCGCGCGATGACGGGCGAGCACCTGCGGAGCAACACCTACGCCGAGCGCCGCGGCACCACCTTCGCGGTCAACTTCGAGACGACGGGCGTGGGCAACGAGCTGATGCGCCAGATCACCACGCGCGCCCTCCAGTACGAGCAGGGCGACCCGCGCAGGCGGCTGCTCGTCTACCTCGACAACGAGCTGATCTCGGACGCGGTGGTGCAGGGCGTGATCGAGGATCAGGGCACGATTACCGGCCTCAACAGCTTCACCGAGGCGAACGACCTCTCGAAGCAGCTCAACGCCGGCGCCCTGCCCGTGCCCCTGCGCACCATCCAGGCCAACGAGGTCAGCGCCTCGCTGGGCGACGACTCCGTCAAGGCCTCCGTCAACGCCGCCGAGATCGGCCTGCTGGCGGTGCTCGCGTTCATGATCCTGTACTACCGCCTGCCCGGCGTGCTCGCCGCCTTCGCCCTCATCGTCTACGCGCTCATCACGCTCACCGTCTTCAAGATGTGGCCCGTGACGCTGACCCTCTCGGGAATCGCGGCCTTCATCCTCTCCGTGGGCATGGCCGTCGACGCCAACATCCTCATCTTCGAGCGGATGAAGGAGGAGCTGCGCCGCGGCCGCCCGCTGGCGACGGCCATCGAGACGGGCTTCCGGCGCGCCTGGCCCTCGATCCGCGACTCCAACGTCGCGACCTTCATCACCTGCGCGATCCTGTTCTGGTTCGGCGACCAGTTCGGCGCCTCGTTCGTGCGCGGCTTCGCGATCACGCTCGCCATCGGCGTGGCCGTCAGCATGTTCTCCGCCATCGTCGTGACGCGGACGTTCCTGCGCCTGTTCGTGGGGACGCGCATCGCGCGCTCGCGCTGGCTGTTCAACGCCGAACCGCTCGCCTCGCGCGACGACGACGACGGCGGCGGCGCGGACGAACCGGAGGCGGCGCCGGCGACCCCGCGCTCGACCTTCATCGCGTTCGCCCAGCGCCGCTGGATCACGCTCGGGCTCTCGCTGGCGGTGTTCCTGGCGGCGGTCATCACGCTGGCGGTGCCCCCGCGGCTGCACGCGGGCATCGAGTTCACCGGCGGGTCGACGTTCACGCTCCAGTTCGCCCAGGAGCAGCAGGCCGAGCCCGCCGAAGGGGAGGAGGAGCCGCCCGCGCCCGAGCCGGTGCGCGTGGTGGAGCCGGAGGAGCTGCGCGACGCGCTCGGGCGGCTCGGGCACGAGGAGGCGCGCGTGCAGGGCGCCGGCTTCAACACGTACCTCGTGCGGACCATCGAGCTCGAGGGCGCGCCGCCGCTGGAGGCGGGCGAGGGGCCAGTGCCCCCCGGCGAGATCGACGACATCCTCGCGGCGCTGGAGGAGGAGTTCGGGCCCGTCCGGCGGCTCGATTTCGCGACCGTCTCGGGAACCGTCTCGACCGAGATCGCGCGCGACGCGACGCTGGCGGTAGCGGCGGCGGCGGTCGCGATCCTGATCTACGTGGCGTTCGCGTTCCGGCGGCAGCGCGCCGCCTGGCGCTACGGCCTCTGCGCCGTCATCGCCCTCGTGCACGACTCGCTCATCGTGCTGGGCCTCTTCTCGCTGCTGGCGAAGGTCGCCGGCACGGAGGTCGACACCGCCTTCATCGTCGCCATCCTGACCGTCATCGGCTTCTCCGTCCACGACACCATCGTCGTCTTCGACCGCGTGCGCGAGGTCACCTCGCGGGACGCGCTCGTGCCCTTCGACGAGGCCGTGAACGTGAGCCTGACGGAGACGCTGGTGCGCTCCATCAACACCTCGTTCGTGACGGTGCTGACGATCATCGCGATGTTCCTGATCGGCGGCGTGACCATCCAGAACTTCCTGCTGGTCCTGCTCGTGGGCGTGATCGCCGGAACGTACAGCAGCATCTTCGTGGCCGCGCAGGTCCTGGTCGCCTGGGACAAGGGGGACGTGTGGTCGGTGGTTGGGCGAGCTGCGGCTCGCGGTAGTGAGTAGTGGATGGTGGATAGTGAATCGTGGGCGAGCGGAGCTCGCCGGGCTATTGGCTCTTGGCTGTTGGCTCCTGGGGAACGGGGGGACGGGGGGAACCAATGACTATCCACTACCCACTAGTCACTATCCACTACTCCCCACCGATCTAGGCGCGGGTTGTCAGGGGTGATAGGCTCGGATCATCACGGACAGGTGGGGGATTGAGGCCATGTCTCCTGGTTCGGCCTCACGCGACTCAGAGACGCGACGTCCTAGTCCAGCTCCTCGCCGCGCAGAATCATCATCGCCACCCTCAGGGAACCGGCAACTCGAAGCACTTCGGTTTGAAGCGGTTCATCGTTTTGTGTCCCGAGCGCTTGAGGGTCGTGAGCCCTTCTGTGAATGTCATCCAGAAGCGCCCTTTGACTGTCCGGATCAAGCGTGGCTTCCAGAGACAGTGCCAGCGCCGTCACAAACAGATTGACGCCTTCCCTGAACTTGTCCTCGGCCATGAGTGGCTAGGCTACATGAGGAGCGCGAGCGGGGCGACGCGGCTGGCAAGCGCGAGCGAAGCTCGCGCGGTAGTGAGTAGTGGGTGGTGGATAGTGAATCGTGGTTTGTGTGGGGGCGCGAGCGGGGCGGGGGGAACTAATGACTATCCACTGGGTGGTGAATGGTGAATCGTGAGTAGTGATTGGTGGGCTCGCTGCGCTCGCCGGGGGCGGCGGGGGGCGGGGGGAACTAACGACTACCCACTACCCACTAGTCACTACCCACTACCGACTACTCCAGCGCGACGATGACGCCGGTGGCGATGCCGAGGGCGGTGAGGTTGATGCCGACGATGCTGACGCCGAAGACCCAGAAGGTGCGGTAGAGCTCGCCGCGGAGCCCGGCGATCTCCGCGCGGAGAACGTCGCGGGTCACGAGCTCGGAGGTCGCGTCCTGGACGACCTCGACCGTCGCGTTGGCAAGCGACTCCTCGGCGCCGCTTTCGCGAAGCTTGCGGGCAGAGGCGAGCGGGTCGAACGCGCGGGCCATGCAAGAAGTGTACGCGAGCGGAGCTCGCGCGATAGTGAATCGTGGGTGGTGGATAGTGAATCGTGGTTTGTGTGGGGGGCGAGCTGCGGCTCGCGGGTAGTGAATCGCGGGTAGTGAGTAGTGGGCTCGCTGCGCTCGCCGGGGAGGGGGGCGGGGAGGACGGGGAGCCTAACGACGATCCACTATCCACTATCCACCATTCACTATCGCGAGTAGTGAGTAGTGGGCTCGCTGCGCTCGCCGGGGGGGCCGGGGGGACGGGGAGCCTAACGACTATTCACTACCCACCATCCACCATTCACTACTCCCCCTCCTTTCTCCGGGTTACTACTCCGACGAAACCCCCACTATTCACCATTCACTATTCACCACCCACTACCGCCCCTTCTCCTTTCTCAGTGGTAGTGTTCTCTTGACACACTCGGTGGGATGTGGGTTGATCGGGGGCGTGAGAGCTTGGGGGTGGAATTAACGGGAAATTCAGTAACCTTTTCCACACCCGGGCGTTGTGAACGATCGGTACTCACTACTTAAGGGACGAGAGGAGGAGCGTACCCAGGGACGAGCTAACGCCTAGTTTCACGCCCCCGGGCCGCCGGCCCACCACACCATTCCAAGGAGCTTGGATTGAAGAACAACCTGATTAGCGCCATTGCCGGCTGGAAGTCCGCCGCGCTCCTGGCGCTCGTAGCAATGGTGGCGGCCGTCGCCTTCAGCGGCGTCCTCTCCAGCGGCCAGACCGCCGAGGCCGCCGAGGTCACGCTGACCGGGACCACGGTGGACGCCCAGCCGGGCGACACGGTGGTCATCCCGAATCCGTCGGGCGGCACCGACATTGTCCGCTTCACGATCGACACGGCGAACAGCACGTCGACCGGCAGCTTCGACTCCGGTGGGGAGCAAGTGCTCTCCTGTAGCGACACGACAACGGGCACCGGCTGTGACACCGATACGGACGCAGATGAGATCAGCGTCAAGCTGAACATCGACGCCGACTCGGCGGACGGCTACATCATCGTCAAGCGGGACTCGATCCTGCCCATCGCCGGCACCGACGACTCGGTTGTGATCACGGTCACCACGCAGCCGAAGCCGGCTTCGCTGACGGTGAAGGCTGAGAACACCACCATCGCCGCAGCTGGTGGTACAGGTGGCACGACCGAGATCATGATCACGGTCAAGAATGACCAGAGCCCCTCGGTCGGGATGAACGGCCAGGTGATGACCGTTCAGACGAATCTCGGCGTGTTGAGTTGCCTTGCGGATAACAACGTCGAGCCGGCCCTCCCTGGGGCGAGCAATGCCCAGTGGTGCCAAGTTGCCACGATCAGCACCGACTTCACTAGCGGTGGAGGCGCAGCAAACGCAGACGGCAGGGCGATCGTGACGCTCAGCGGCACCGGCCTTGAAGGCACGGCCACCATCACGGTCACCCACCCCACGCTCGGCGCCCAGACCGCGGAGGTCACCCTCTACGGCACCGCCAAGAACCTGTCGGCCGAGGCTGAGCAGACCTCGGTTGAGGTCGGCGGGAGCGTCTTCGTCGTCCTCACCGTAACGGACGCTGTGGGCAATCCGGTAAGGAACGCCCAGCCACAGCCGGCAGCGAAGGATCCGATTGTCGGACCGTCGAAGGATCCGAGCACCATCAAGGTAACAACGCGTCAGGCGGCCGACGACGGCAATGCCGCAACGTCCCCGTACAACGTCAACAAGGACGTTGACGGCGACGGCACGGTCGACAAGGGTGACATCCCGGCCTGTGGTCCTGTGGCAGCCGTTACCGCGAACCCGGATGCTGACCCGCCGGTCGTGGGCGTGTTCGCATCGACTGGCACGAATAACGCTGGTCAGTGTGTGGTCCAGGTCCACGCCCCTCCGGACGACACGACTACCACCACCAACGAAGCCGCGACCCGCGGCGTGCACACCCTGAACTTCGCGCTGGGCACGCTGAAGGCTTCGGCTGAGGTCACGGTTGCAGGCCCGGCGGCCAGCATCGAGAGCAAAGCTCCCGAGTCCGTCGAGCCGCTGAGCGACACGACTATCACCGTCACGGTCCGTGACGAAGATGGCGTCCTTGTTGGCGCCACCGCCATCAACGTCATCAAGGTCGCCGGTGCAGGTCTCGCCGAGGGCAAGGCTACGGAGAGCGGCGCGATGACGGTCAACGGTAGCTCGACGTTCAGCTACGCCGCCGGACTTGAGGGCCAGATCGTCTTCCGCGTCATCGCCGGTAGTGGTCCTGGCGCCATTCGCGACGTCATCACCCTCACCGTCGGCGAGCCCCCGGCTCCCGAGCCCGAGGGTCCCGCACCCACCTGGAACAATCCGCTCTTCCCCGGCCAGAACCTCGTGTCCTGGCAGGGCGAGGACGGAGCCGATCCGTCCGCCGGCGCCAGCGAGGGCGTGATCGCCATCTGGTCCTACAACGCCGGTACTGGCCAATGGGACGGCTACTTCGTGGAGGCGGCCGACGTTCCGGGCGGCACCACCCTCACATCGCTCACCCACGGCGACGCGTACTTCGTGATCGTCGAGTAACCCTGTCCGCAACCAACCCCGTCCCCGTCCCCGCCTCGAGCGGGGGCGGGGGCACGGGGAAGGTCCGGGCGTCAGCCAAACGGACAGCTAAAGGAGCAAAACCGAATGACCAGGACTCTCAAGTGGCTCGGGGGAGGCGTCGCGGCAGTCATGCTGCTCGGCCTCGCCGGCCTCTTCAGTGGAGAGGTGGGCGAGGCCCAGGGCCAGCCGTCTGGCCCGCCTCACCGCTTCGAAGGCACCGTTACCCTCGACGATGAGGGCGCGGCTGCCGGAACGTCGGTCACCGCAATCGTCAACGGCGCCGAGTGCGGATCCGTCACGGTCCTCACCGGCTCTGCCGGCTCGACCTACTCCATCAACGTGCCCGACGCGTGCGCCGACCACGGCGACACCGTCTCCTTCCATGTCGGTGGCTACGCAGCCGCCGAGACTGGAACCTGGAGCACCGGTGGCTACACCAACCTCAACCTGACCGCCTCCTCGATGCCGGCCATGGACGAATGTCCGGACGACGGCATGGGCGACGGGATGGACGACATGGGCGACGAGCCTTCCGAGCCTTCCGAACCCGCCGAGCCGATGGACGACATGGGCGACGGCATGGACGACGGCATGGCCGACGACTGCCCCGAGGACGACATGGGCGAAGAGGACGACATGGGCGAAGAGCCCAGCGAGCCCTCGGAGCCGATGGAAGAGACGGACGACGGCAGCATGGCCAACGGCGACACCGCCCCGCCCGATACGGGCGCCGGCCTCGCGACCGGGACCAGCGCATCGCTGGCCGCCATTCTCGGCGTAACCGCCCTGGCACTCGCGCTGGGTGGCCACGCCTTCGCCCGCCGCCGCCGCTAAACCCCGGCGGCGCCAATCCCACTGGTACCTCGAGAGGGGGGTCGCCCCGAGGCGGCCCCCCTCTCGCATACACCCGTTCTACATACCCTATGTTTCTATGTTCAGAATGTGGCGACGAAACACGTCCTCCGCGGATGAACTCTCCGCGGCCAGAAGGCCTCTGCTACGCGTGCTGGCGGAAGACGGATCACTACCGCGAGCACAACCGCAACGAGAAGCGCGAGGCGTACGAAACGAAGCCCGCGCAGCGCCGTCGCATCCAGCAGGCCAACGCCGAGCGCTACCGACGCAAAGCGCAGGACCCGCGCTTCCTGCAGGAGGAGGCGGCGCGCAAGCGGGAGGAGTATTGGAAGCGAAGGTGAATAGTGGATGGTGGATAGTGAATCGTGGTTTGTGTGGGGACGGGGGGCGGGGGGAACTAACGACTATCCACTAGTCACTATCCACTATCCACTATCCACTACCCACTACCCACTACCCCCCTTGCCAACCGCAAATGTCCCCCTTACACTTCTTGCATGGCTCGCGCGTTCGACCCCCTCGCCTCCGCCCACACGCTCCGCGAGAGCGGCGCCGAGGAGTCCCTTGCCAACGCCACTGTCGAGGTCATCCAGAACGCCACCTCCGACCTCGTCACCCGCGACTACCTGAGCCTCGAACTGGCCCGCATGGAGAGCCGCTTCAATCGCGCCCTCCTCATACTTGCCGGCTTCATCACGGCCGTCGCCGGCGTGTCGCTCGCCGCCGCCCAGCTACTGGACTAGCGCCCGGCGCTCGCTTCCGCCCGCATGCGGGTAGTGAGTGGTGAGTAGTGGGTGGTGGGCTCGCTGCGCTCGCGGGGTAGTGAATAGTGGATGGTGGATAGTGAATCGTGGTTTGTGTGGGGACCGGCGGGGCGGGGGGAACTAATGACTATCCACTAGTCACTATCCACTACCCACTGGGTGGTGGATGGTGGGCTCGCTGCGCTCGCGGGGTAGTGAATAGTGGATGGTGGATAGTGAATCGTGGTTTGTGTGGGGACCGGCGGGGCGGGGGGAACTAATGACTATTCACTACCCACTACCCACTACCCACTATCCACTATCGCCGCAAGCTTCGCTTCGGCGGCGCGGGTGGAGGCGACGGGGTTGTCGGCGAAGGTGGCGAAGCCGCAGTCGGGGGTCAGGAGCACGCGCTCTTCGCCCAGGAGGTCGACGGCGCGGGCGATGCGTTCGCGAACCTCGGCGACGGGCTCGACAACGGGATCCTTGGGGTTCACCACGCCCACGCCGATGCGCTTGTCGTCGGGGAGGTCGCGCAGGAGCTCCATCTCGCCGGCGCGGGGGGTGCAGAGCTCGAGGAAGACGGCGCCGACGGGCGCCTCGCGGAGGAAGCCGAGCAGGGGCCGGTAGTCGCCGGAGAGGGCGGCGGACTCGTCCGGGGTCCAGTTGCCGCGGCAGACGTGCAGGCCGAGGCGTTCCGGGGGGAGGCCGCGCACGGTCTCGCGCAGGAGGTCGGCGGCGAAGGCGAGCTCGCGCTCGGGCGCGAGCTTCTCGCCGAGGGCGCCGCACATGAAGCTGCGCTTCGCCCCGCCCTCGCCGTACACCACCTCGGTGAGCACGGGCTCATCGAACTGCACGAGCGCGGCGCCTCCGGCGAGGAGGGCGTGCAGCTCCTCGCGCAGGACGCGCACGACATCGACGGCGAGGTCCTCGCGGGTCCGGTAGGGGCTCTCGCGGAGGCAATCGAGCCACATCGTGCGGGTCAGCAGGTAGGGGCCGGGCAGGGCGACCTTGACGGGCGCTTCGGTCTGGGAGCGAGCGAAGGCGAGCTCGTGCGCGGCGAGCGGGCGGCTGCGGCCCAGGGGGCCGTAGACGACGGGGTGGCGCACGTCGGCGGCGGGCACGTCGAGCGCGCGCAGCTCGCGCTCGAACTCATCGGGGTCGTCGACCATGGCGGTCAGGTCGCTCAGGGGGATGAGCTGGCAGTTATCGAGGAGGCCGCCGACGAAGCTGGCGTAGTTGTCGCGGCGCTGCTCGCCGTCGGTGACGACATCGACGCCGGCGCGGCGCTGGGCGTCGAGGGCAAGGCGGACGGCGTCGTCGGCGGTCTCGTGGAAGGCGGCGGCGTCGAGGCGGCCTTCGAGGTGGTCGTGCAGGGCCTGGAGCATCCAGCGGGGGCGGGGCCAGCTTCCGATACCCATGACGGAGAGGGGCGCGATGGCGGGGGCGGGGGCGGGCGCGGGGAGCGCCTCGGGGATGCGGACCTCGACGACGGTCCGGTCGGCGTCGAGCGCGAGGGGAGGGGCGGTCGGCGGCTCCCGTCGCGCGGCGAGGGGTCCCTTCGACACGAGGTAGCTGCGCCGGGCGCCGCGCTTCGTCCAGGAGACGAGCTCGTTCCCGGTCAGGCGGCACCAGGCGGGCAGCTCGATCTCGACGGTCGGCTCGGTCGAGCGGATCTCGAGGAGGGCGCCCGGTTCGAGGGGGTCGATATGGCGGCGGATGAGCAGCAGCAGGCCGCCGCCGCAGTCGAGGTCGCCGCCGTCGAAGCCGGCGTCGGGGGCGAGGGGGTGCCGCTCGACGGGCTCGACGGTGGCGGTCCGGGGGGACACGGGGCGGGCGCTTCCGCTAGTAGGACACGCTGGGGGCGCCGTCGGAGAGGAACTCGACGAGCATGGCGCCGCCGACGATGGTCGCGCCATCGACGAGGTTGTTCTCGTCGAGGCCGCGCTTCCTGAAGCAGGGCGCGCAGACGTAGATCATGCCGCCGCCCTCGGCGAAGGCGGCCATGAGCTCGGTGAGGGGCAGGAAGCCATCCTCGCGGATGGCGTCGGCGTAGCCCTTCTCGGCGAGGCGGACGCCCTCGGTGCTGAGGAAGACGAGGGTCTCCTTCTCGGAACCCAGGGCGGCGTTGGCGACGACGAAGGCGACGGTCGCCTTGTCGGGGTCGTTCCCGGAGGAGGTGAGGTTGACGCAGAACTTGCCTGGCACGGAGCGGGTGTCTCCTTCGTTCAGGGATTTTGGCGTTGCTCGATCCAGTACTGGGGGTGGTCGGCGCGGAGGAGGCGGCGCCCGGTCATGCGGCACCAGGCCGGCATGTCCGCGGGAGCGCCCGGGTCGCGCACGGTGAGCCTGAGCACCTGGCCCCCGACCAGCGCACGCATGCGCGAGCGTAGCATCACGAGCACCTCGCCGCAGCCCAGGTCGCCGGCGTCCCACTCGGCGTCGGCCGGGGGAAGGCCGCTCACGAGGGGTCGGGAGGCGGCGCGGGGGCGCCGAAGAGGGCGGCGGCGGGGTTGGCCTCGGTCTGCTCGGGAATGCGGAGGCGGGCGCGGAGGGAGGGGCGGGCGGCCTCGGCGTTCGCGGCATCGGGGGTCTGGACGACGACGGGCATGGGCAGGGCGTGTCCGAACACGAGGGCCTGGCGCTTGCTTTCGAGGGAGGCGATGACCTGGCGCAGGCCGCTCCGCCCGGAGACGCCGCCGACGATGGCCTCGACATCGTTGTCGCTATCGAGCTGGAGCGTGAACTTCGTGCCGATCTGGGAGAGGACCTCGGGGTCGATCTGGCTGGGGCGCTGGTCGATGACGAGGAGGGTGACGTTGTACTTGCGCAGCTCGCGGGCGATCTGGCCGAAGATGCTCTGCCCGGCGAGGGAGCGGTCGACGAACTTGTGCGCCTCCTCGATGACGATGACGAGGCGGTTGGGGGCCTCGCGCTCGCCGGAGCGCTCGGTCTTCTCGCGGTACTGGTCCCAGATGCGGCGGGAGAGCATGTTGGCGACGAGCATGTAGCTGGTCAGGTCGTTCCCATGGCGCCCGAACTGGACGACGACGCTCTTGCCGCCCTGGAGCGAGCCGACGATGTGCCTGATCACATCGCCGAACTGGGCGCCGTCGGTACGGACGAAGTCGCGGCGGGTGAGGCGTTCCATGCGCCGGCGGAGGCTCTCAAGGGAGCCGGGGTAGCCCATCTGGGCGGCGACCTGCGACCAGTTCACGTCGCCCTCGGGGGGCTCGCGCCAGAGCCTGTCGACGACGGCGGAGGAGGGCTCGTCGGCCAAGATCTCGTCGATCCAGCCGGACCCGAAGCGGCGGCGGCAGGCGTGGGCGGCGTCGATGGCGAGGTCGGTCAGGTCCAGGGTCTCGCGCAGGACCTCGAGGTCGTCGGGCTCGATGTCGCGGGTGCCGATGAGCACGCGGCCGTCGTAGCGTCCGGGGCGGGATTCGAGCGTGTACACCTCGACATCGGTCTGGTGGCGCTGCTTGAGGGAGCGGAGCTGGTTGGCGCCTTCGCCCTGGAACTTCATCTCCCAGCCGTAGTCGTTGTGCATGTCGAAGACGAGGGCGACGGTGCGCTCGCTGTTCGTGGGGACGGCGGCGGAGCGCGTGAGCATGGCGTCGAGGAGGTGGAGGACGAGGACGCTCTTGCCGGTGCCGCTCTTGCCGAAGACGCCGGCGGAGCGCTCGAAGAGGCGTTCGAAATCAACGCCGACCTCGAGCTCGTCCATGCCGAGGGGGGCGCCGACGGGGATGGCGGGGCCATCGGTAGCGAAGGCGCGGTCGAGCGTGTCCTGGTCGGCGGGGTGGACGGCGGCGAAGTGGCTGGGCAGGCGGCGGGCGCGGGCGGGCTCCTCGCCGTTCTCGCCGAGCTCGAGGTAGGGGTCGACGGCGAGGGCGGTGTAGACGCCGGTGTCCTGGAGGACTTCGCGCAGGAGCGCCGGTTCGTCGTCGCCGGGGGGCCAGACGGTGGGGCCGGAGTCGACGGACTTGAGAGTGATGTCGGTGACCATGCCGAGGAGGCAGAGGCCATCGCCCACGTCGGTCCTGGCGTACTGGCCGAGCTGGGCGGTCTGGCCGGGGTCGAGGCGCACTTCAAGGCCCTTCGTGAGGGAGCCTCCGACAACGACGCCGAGGGGGTGCAGGGGGTCGGGGTTCGCGCCGCTCATGGGTCTGGTTCCACCGCCCGGAGGATACTCGTCAGGCGGGAGGGTTCGGCCTTGAGGAGGCGGGCGAGCTCCTTGCCTGCGGCGACGAGGAAGGGGCGGCCGCCCGGGCCGGCGGCGCGGGCGACGTCCCGGATGGCGGCGGCGACGACGGCATCGTCGGCGGCAGGGTTGGCGAGGAGGGGGACGAGGAAGCGGCCCTCGTCGGCGACGCGGACCTTCTCCTCGTCGGTGGCGGCGTGCACCTCGGCCAGAAGGGGCGGAGGCAGGGGCGGGAGGGAGGGGCGGGCGACCTCGCGGTCGAAATGGCCGCAGACGGCGACGGTGAGGGTGGTGCGGAGGAGCAGCTCGATCTCGGGGTTGCCCGCCATGACGGCGGCGGCGCTCTGGCCGGGGTCGCCGCGCGGGACGAGGGGGCGGGAGGGATCGTCGGGGCCGCTCTCGCTGCCGGTGACAACGCCGAACGTCAGGTAGCGTCCCTCGCGCACGGCGAGCATCTGGCCGAGGGCGAAGGGCTCGCTCGTGTAGCGAGCGTAGGCGCACTCGAAGGCGCGCACGCTGGCGCTGACGACGCGGCAGGTCTCGCTCATAGCGACCGCCTCCGCTTGCTCTGGTGCTTCCCGTTCCGGGGCGCGCGGATGCCCGCGTCGCCGGCGAGGCGATCGAGCAGGCGCTCGAACTGCTCGCGATCGCCGGCGGAGATGACGGCCTGCTCGTGCGCCTCCTGGAGGGCGCGCGGGTAGCCCTCGCAGCGCTCGCACTGGTCGATGAGGGTGGCGTGGAGGCGATCGACCTGCGACGGCGTGGCGGCCCAGGCGGGGAGCTCGACGCGGGCGATGTCGTCGCCGGCGCGCAGGTAGAAGAGGGCAACCTCGTGGCCCGGGAGTAGCGACTCGACACTTCCCCGGCGGGTGCTGCGGGAGTGGAAGAGGGCGCTGCGTTCCCCCGGCGCGAGCAGGCCGCGGAACACGTCGCCGTCGGTGAGGGGCGGGGCGGCGGGCGGGGACGGGGCGAGCACGTCGAGGGCGGCCACGACCTCGCGGGCGGCGGAGGCGGAGATGTAGGCGCCCATGCTGAGCGGCTCGCCGCAGGCGCGAATCGCGTCGAGGGCGTCGATCGTGCGGCGGCGATAGGGGGCGAGGGCCTCGTCGGAGGCCTGGCGGGTGTGGAGGTCCCAGGGCAGGAGGGTGCCATCGAGGAGGAGGACGGCGGGGCCGGACCCGGCGGCGGGAGCGGCGAGCTCGGCGCCGCGTTCCAGCTCGCGCACGTCGCGGAGGAGGCGGGTGGCGAGGCCGCGGGGCGCCTGGCGCATGTCGCCCGCGCCTTCGAGGAGGTCGGCGTCGAGGCCGACCTGGGCGACGGCGTCGAGGGAGGGCTCGACAGCGACGCCGTAGGGGAGGACGGCGTGGCCGATGTTGATGGCGTAGCAGCGCACGGTGGAGAAGCGGTCGGGGGTGATGGAGGAGCCGTCCGCGGCGATGACGGTGACGGGGCCGGGCGCGGGGGCGGGGAAGGTGGCGGCGGGGTCGTCCTCGGCAAGGGCGTAGGGGATGGCCCGGCCGGCGAGCGCCTGCTCGATGCGGACGGCGGCGGCCACGGGGTCGTCGCTCCACTGGCGGAGGGCGTCGCGGGCGCCCTCGATGGCGGCTCCGGCGGCGGCGCGCGTTTCCTCGTGGCGGGCGATGAGCGCGGGCAGCTCGGCGGCGACGGTGTCCATGCGCAGGGTCACCGGCGGGCCTCCAGGGGGGAGCGGAGCACGCGCACGTCGCCGGTGCGACGCGTGACGTGGGTCGCGTCGAGGTGTTCGAGGATCGCCTGCGCGTACTTGCGGCTGGTGCCGAAGAGGTCGCGCACCTCGGCAAGGCTGACGGAGCCGTTCGCCTCGATGTGCTCGCGGATGCGCTCGACGAGGCCGGCGTAGACGCCCGCCTCGAAGACGACGCCGGAGCCGGTGTCCTCGACGAGGCCCTCGCCGGCGAGGTAGGCGAGCAGGTCGGGCGGCGGGAGGGACTCGGTGGGGGGGCTCGCGCCACCCGTCCTGACGGCGGCGACGAAGGCGGCGGCCTGCTCCCGCTGGGCGGCGCTGAGGCTGACGGCGTAGCCGGGCGGGTGGAAGCCTCCGCCCGCGCGCTCGACGAGGTCGCCGGCGGAGGCGCTCTCGGCGGCGACAAGCTCGAAGATCTGCGGTTCGAGGGCGAGGCGGCTGCGTAGGTGCTCGCGGGGGGCAGAGGGACGGAGGGGGTGCTCGGCGAGATAGTCGCGGACGGCCGCGAGGAGGTCGGCGGCGGCGGCGGCGAGCCAGGGGCGGCCCGCGAGGAGTGCGCCGTGGTCGGTGGCGCGGCCGGCGGTGACCAGGTCTTCGGCGGCGGCGGCCGCCTCGTCGGGCTGGAGGCCGAGGGTCGCCCCGATGGCGGCGCGGGGCTGGGGACCGCCGGCGAGCAGGTCGGCGAGGCGCTCGGCGGGGGGCGCTTCGAGCCGGCGATCGAGGGCCTCCAGCGTGGGGGGGTGGTTGCGGCGGTGGCGGCGGGGGTTGACGGCGGCGATGGGTCCGCCGGCGACGGTCTCGTTGGGGGTGCGCACGATGCAGCTGTCCCGGGGGAGGACGGCGACGGGCGTTTCGAGCACGAGCTGGGCCCAGCCGGTTTCGCCCGGCGCCAGCTCGTCGCGGTCGAGGAAGCGGACCCTAGCCTCGGACTCGGCGGTGGCGGAGAGGAAGGTCACGCCCGCATCGTGGGCGAGGGGATGGCTGAGGAGGTCGGTGGCCTTGAGGCGCACGTCGAGGGCGTAGGCGGGCGTGAGCACGTCGCGGGCGGCGAGGACCATGCCGCGCCGCAGCTGCTCCGTGCGGATGCCGCTCACGTTGACGGCGGCGCGCGTGCCGGGGGCGAGGCGCTCGACCTTCCCGCCGTGGCGCTGGAGCCCGCGGATGCGCCCCCGAAGGCCGCCGGGCTGCACCTCGATCTCCTGGCCCACTTCGAGGCTGCCGTCGAGCAAGGTTCCGGTGACGACGGCGCCGAACCCCTGGATGGTGAAGGCGCGGTCGATGGGGAGGCGGGGACGGCCGAGGTCGCGCTTCTCCGGGGTCGTGTTGAGGGCGGCGTCGAGCGTCGCGACGAGGTCGTCGAGGCCTTCGCCGCTGGTCGCGGAGGTGCGCACGATGGGGGCGCCTTCGAGCCGGGATCCGGCGAGGGTTTCGGCAACCTCCTCCTCGACGAGGTCGACGTACTCCTCCTCGGCAAGGTCGCACTTGGTGATGGCGACGACGCCGGCGGGCACGTCGAGCAGGTCGAGGATGGCGAGATGCTCGCGGGTCTGGGGCATGGGGCCCTCGTCGGCGGCGACGACGAGGAGGGCGAGATCGACGCCGCCGGCGCCGGCGAGCATGTTCTTGATGAAACGCTCGTGGCCGGGGACATCGACGATGCTTATGTCGCGTCCCGAGGGGAGGGCGAGCCAGGCGAAGCCGAGGTCGATCGTGAGCCCGCGCTCCTTCTCCTCGCGGAGGCGGTCGGGGTCGATGTTGGTGAGGGCGCGCACGAGGGCGCTCTTGCCGTGGTCGACGTGACCAGCGGTGCCAACGACGTACATGGGCGTGCGGCGATTATGCCACGCCGGGGGCGCCGCCTCGCGCGGCAGCGGGCGACTCTCCGCCCCGTTCCCGGAGATGGAGCAGCACCTGCACCGCGACCTCGCTGTGCAGGAGGCGGCCGCGCGGGGTCAGGCGCAGCCGGCCGCCGGAGCCGTCGAGGAGACCGGCGGCGCGGCAGGCGTCGAGGGGCGGCCCGGCGGCAGCTCCGAGCGGCTCGCCGAAGGTGGCGGCGAAGTCGGCGGGATCGAAGCCCTCGACGAGGCGCAGGCGGAGCGCGAGCCAGTCCGACATGGAGGTGGCGGGGTCGGGGCGGACGGCATCCGCTATCGCGCGCCCGTCGCGGCGGACGGCGTCGATGTAGGCGCGGGGGTGGGCGACGTTCTCGAAGCGTTCGCCGTCGAGGAAGCCGTGGGCGCCCGCGCCGATGCCGAGATAGTCGCCCCAGGTCCAGTAGACGCGGTTGTGGCGGCTCTCGTGGCCAGGGCGGGCCCAGTTGGAGAGCTCGTAGTGGCGGTAGCCCGCGGCTTCGAGGCGGGCGGAGGCGGACTCGTACATGGCGGCGACGGCGTCGGGGTCGAGGGGCACGACCTCGCCGCGTTCGACCCGCCCGTCGAGGGGCGTGCCGGGCTCGACGGTGAGGGCGTAGAGGGAGAGGTGGTCCGGGGCGAGGGCGATGGCGCGGTCGAGGGTCGCCTGCCAGGCGGCGGGGGACTGGCCGGGGAGGCCGTACATGAGGTCGAGGTTGACGCCGGGGATGCCGGCCTCGCGGGTGAGATGGAGGGAGGCGGCGGTGGCCTCGGGCGTGTGGACGCGGTCGAGGAAGGCGAGCTCGGCGGCGTCGAAGCTCTGGGCGCCGAACGAGATGCGGTTCACGCCGGCAGCGGCGAGCGCGCGGAGGGCGGGGGCGGAGGTGGTGCCGGGATTGGCCTCCAGGCTGATCTCGGCGTCGGGGGCGAGGGGGGCGGCGGCGCGGACGGCCTCGATGACTGCGGCGAGCGACCCGGCCGGCATCTCGCCCGGGGTGCCGCCGCCGAAGGCGATGGACGTGACCTCGCGGCCGGCGATGCGGGGCGCCCAGGCCTCCATCTCGGCGACGACGGCGGCGGTGTAGCCGTCCTTGACGGCGTCCATGCCGGCGTAGGTGTTGAAGTCGCAGTACCCGCAGACGCGCACGCAGAAGGGGATGTGGACGTAGACGGCGAGCGATCGCGCGGCGCTCATGGGGATTGGGCGAGGGCGGCGCGGATCTCCCCGACGCGGTTGGTCGTGATGGCGTCGACGCCCCAGCGCACGAGGTCGCGCGCACGCTCACCGTCGTCGACGGTCCAGGCGAGGACGGCGAGGCCGGCATCGTGGAAGTCGCGCACGACCCGCCGGTCGAGGAGCGAGTGGCGGCAGGAGACGCCCGCCGGAAGGGGATCGTGCAGCATCACGGACTGGAAGAGGTCGAACTGGTCGGGCGTGTCGATCGAGTAGTACAGGTCGAGCTGCGGGCAGGCGACCTTCGCCTCGCGGAGGAGGGGCCAGTTCTGCGAGGAGGCGACCACCTGGACGCCGCGCCCGAACGCCCCGAGCACGCGGCGAAGGAGGGCGGGCATTTCGCCGAGGCCGTTCTTGAGGTCGAGCAAGACGCTCGCGCGGCCTTCGCAGGCGAGGAGCAGGTCCTCCAGGTAGTAGGGCGGACGGGGAGCGGGCGTGAGGTACCAGAACTCGTAGAGGAGGGGCAGGGGGCCGGGGACGCGGCGCTCGTGGCGGGCCTCCAGGCGTCCGCGGTGGAGCCAGAGGTCGACCTCGATGACGGGGGCGCGGGAGGCGAGGGCGTCGCGGACGGGACCGGGACCGTTCCCCCCGCCGTGGGCGATGAGCGCCGGGCGCATCGAGGGACCGGAGAACAGTTCGGGCCCGCCGCTCCCGGGGGCGGTCAAGACTTCGGAGCGGTCGGCTGCCCTCGAACGGGGTGGCGGGGCGAGACGGCGACCGCGCCGCTCGCGATCTCGCGCAGCAGCTTCTCGTCGACGACCCGGTAGCCGCCGGTGACCTGCTCGAGTGCGCCGAGGGTGACGAAGCGGCTGAGGAGGGCGGTGACGGTCTCGCGGCTGGTGCCGATGGTCTGGCCGAGCTCCTCGTGGGTGAGGCCGAGGCGCACGTCGTCGCCTTCGACGCGATCGAGGAGGGCGTCGGCGAGGCGTCCGGAGACGGGCTTCGAGACCAGGTTCATGAGGGTGCGCTGCACGCCCGAGAGGCGGCGGGCCATGATCTCGGCCATGGTGAAGGCGAGCCCGGGGGAGTGCTGCACGAGATAGAAGAAGTCGTCCCAGCAGATGGCGACGACGACGGTCTCCTCCAGGGCGCGGGCGTAGATGCCGTGGTCTTCGCCTTCGAGGATGGCTACATCGCCCACGAGGTCGCCCTTGCCGGCGATGTCGATGATGACCTCCTTGCCGTTGTCGGAGATGTGATAGAGCTTGACGCGGCCCTTGAGGATGAGGAAGACGCGTTCGGGAACCTCGCCGGCGGAGACGAGCAGCTGGCGGGAGGAGAAGCGGCGCTCCGTGAGGAGCGGAATGAGGCGGTCCAGCTCGGCATCGGTGAGGACGTTCATGATGCGCGAGATGCGGCGCAACGAGCGGACGATGCCCAGATAGGCGTCGATCTGGATCTGTCGACGCCGGGGGCGGCGGCCACCCGGGGGAGCGCAGGGCAGGACGTTGGTCATGCACTTCCCCCTTCCCGTCCAAGGCGCATGCGGAGGTCTTCGAGTACACGGAGCGCGCGAGGGCTGAGGTCGGTTGCTCCGCTGCCAACGTACCGTTCGAGATCGGCCAAGGCAAGCGCTTCCCCGCCCTGCTGGTGGTGAAGGAGACCGCGCTCCAGGTACAGCGCGGCGTTCCACGGTTCGAGGCGCAGGCGGAACCCGAGGGCGGCGATCCAGCGGGCCGCATCGCCCATGCCCTGGTAGGCCACGCAGAGGTTGACGAGCATGCGCTGGAGGATCTGGCGGCGGGTGACGGCGGCGAGCAGGGAATCGAGGCTGGGGAGGTCGGCGGTGTGGCCCTCCAGGCGCCCTTCGAGGTCTTCGCGGGTGAGCTGCTCGCCGCCGTTGAAGGGATCGAGGAAGAAGCCGTCGTCGCCGCCGCAACGGACGAGGAAGTGCCCGGGGAAGCCGATCCCGTCGCACTCGAGGCCGACGCGCTGGGCGATCTCCATGTAGACGAGGGAGAGGGTGATGGGGATGCCGAGACGGCGCTCGATGACGCGGTTGATGTAGCTGTTCTCGGGGTCGGTGTAGTGCTCGCGGTTGCCGCGATAGCCGAGGTTCTCGAAGAGCTCGGCGGTGACGGCGCGGGCCAGCTGGCCGGGCCCGGAGCGCTCGGCCTCGCGCCCGCGGACGGCCTCGGCGACGAGATCGAGCTCGCGGGCGAGGGCGTGCGCGTCTACGTCGTCACGTCCGAGGCGGGCGATGGCGACGGCGCCGCCGAAGAGGTCAACCTCGTGGTCGTGTCCAGCGATCGCCTCGGCGAAATCGCTCTCGGGGGTGTGTTCCACCGCGAGTTCAGGATAGGCGGGCAGGGGGCAACGGACCAGCGAAGGCGCGCGGGACGGGGCTCACAGCGCCGCACACCGGTAGAGTCTCGGGATGCGGCTGTGGCTGGCGTTGCGGGTGTGGCTGACGGGGGCGCCGCACGCACTGGGGCTGGGCATCTTCTGCGCGCAGGTGGCGCTGGGGATCGTGATCTTCGCGATCTTCCAGGAGTTCGTGCCGAACAACCTGGGCGCGAGCGACGGGTTCGGCGGCTACCTGCTGGCGTTGTACGGGGGCGCGCGCTTCCTCTCGGAGACGCCGGCGGGGGCGATCAGCGACCGCATCGAGCGGAAGCACGCCCTCCTCGTCGGATTCGCGCTCATGATCCCGGCGCTGGCGCTGATGGGCGCCATCCAGCAGGAGTGGGCCTACCTCGGGTTCGCGGCGCTGCTGGGCATCTCGACGGCGTTCATCTGGCCGGCGACCTACGCCATCGGGGCGGACCTGTACCCGCCGGCGGAGCGGGGCAAGGTGGTGGGGTTCCTGAACGTGGGACAGCTCCTGGGGTTCGGGCTGGGCGCGCTGGTGGGCGCCCTGCTGGTGGAGAC
This sequence comes from Tepidiformaceae bacterium, assembly GCA_965203115.1. Classification (GTDB taxonomy): domain Bacteria; phylum Chloroflexota; class Dehalococcoidia; order Tepidiformales; family Tepidiformaceae; genus UBA2991. The sequence continues at coordinate 2,872,145 of OZ241859.1, forward strand.
GGTGCCGGACGTGCTCTTCATCATCGCCATCGTCGCCGTCGTGGGAGCGCTGATCACGGGCCAGGTGGGCGTGCCCGCCTACCGGCGCCAGCTGGGGATCGCGCACGAGCAGCGTCCACCGCTGCGAAGCGTGCTCTCCAAGCGACTGGTGTTCCTGAGCGCGCTCATCCTCTCGGCGACGATCGGGATCAGCTCGCTCGTGCCCGCGATCCGGCCCTACGGCGACAACGTGCTGGACATCTCGTTCGCGCAGCTGACGGTGTTCCTGATCCCGGCCGTGGTGGCGGGCGGCATCCTCTACCTGCCTTCCGGGCACCTTTCGGACCGCATCGGGCGCACGCTCCCGCTGCTGCTGGGCCAGTTCCTGATCATCGCGGGGGCGCTCACGGCGGCGGCGACCGTGAACATCTTCCTGGCGGCGTTCGCAACGGCGGTGATCTTCAGCGGGCACGTGCAGCAGGTGCCGGCGCTGAACGCCTCGATGATGGATCTGGCGCCGGAGACGTACCGGGGAACGCTGATCGGGTGGTCGGTGGCACTGAGCGGGCTGGGCCTGGCGGCGGGGCCGGCCCTCGGCGGCGCGGTGGTGGACGCCTACAGCGCGCCCATGGCGTTCCAGACCGGGGCGATGGTCGCGGGGTTCACGGCCGTCCTGACGGTCGCCTACGGGCTCGTCTACGGGTACGCGCGGCCGGTCCACCCGGACGAGGCGGAGGCGGAAGCGGAGACGGGGGAGGGCTGAGGGTCAGCTCTCGGCGATGGTGACGCCGCTGATGGCGACCGGCTCGACGGGGCGGTCGTTGGCGCCGGTCTGGGCGCCAGCGATGGCGTCGACGACATCCTCGCCCGCGGTGAGCTTCCCGAAGATGGTGTAGTTCGGGGGCAGCGGGTAGTCGGCGTGCATGATGAAGAACTGGCTGCCGTTGGTGTTGGGACCGGCGTTGGCCATGGCCAGCGTGCCGCGATCGTAGGGGCGGGTGACGGGCTCGTCAGCGAAGCGGTAGCCGGGGCCGCCGCGGCCGGTTCCGGTGGGGTCGCCGCCCTGGATCATGAAGCCGCTGATGACGCGGTGGAAGATAACGTCGTCGTAGAAGCCGTCGCGGGCGAGGAAGACGAAGTTGTTGACGGTGTTGGGGGCGTCGCCGGGGAAGAGCTCGGCCGTCATGGAGCCGGCCGAGGTCTCGATGGTGGCGGTGTAGCTCTTTTCGGCGTCGATGGCGAGGGCGGGGGGCGTGTCGTACTGCTTCACGGGTGCTCCGATCGGTGTGGGGGTGGGGGAAGCATACGGGAGCGGGGCGCTGCGCTCGCGCTCAGGCGTCCTCGGAGATCCAGCGGTCGGTATCGCGGGACCAGGCGACCAGATCGCCGTCGCTGAAGAAGAGCGCGACCTCGCGCTCGCCGCTCTCGGGGCTGTCGCTGGCGTGCACGAGGTTGCGCCCCACCTCGAGGCCGAAGTCGCCGCGGATGGTGCCGGCGGCGGCCTGGGAGGGGTTGGTGGCGCCGACGCTGTTGCGGACGGCGCCGGTGGCGGAGTCGCCCTCGAAGACGGCGGCGATGATGGGGCTGCTGGTGATGTAGTCGACGAGCCCCTCGAAGAAGGGCTTGCCCTCGTGCTCGCCGTAGTGCCGGCGGGCGAGGTCGGCATCGACCTGCATGAGCTTGAGGCCGATGAGGCGCAGGCCGCGGTTCTCCAGGCGCTGGAGGATGGTTCCGGCGAGGCCGCGCTGCATGGCGTCGGGCTTGACGAGGACGAGGGTGCGTTCAGTTGCCATGTCGCTATCGTGCTGGCAGACGGTCCTGCGCGCCAGCGGGACCGAAGGGGCGGCGGGGCGCGGTGATGTTGGGGTCGCGCAGGTAGATGGCGGTCAGCTCGGGGACCGGTTCGAGGGCGCCGTCGCGGTAGCGCGCGAGCGCGGCGGCGGCGCGCTCGCGGGGCGGCGCCTCGCGACCGCCGAGGGCGCCCGCGCCCTCGCCGGCGAGTGCGTCGCCCGGGAGGTTCTCGGGGGCGACGAGGCGCATCGGGCCCTCGGGAGCGAGGCCGCGGAAGTCCTGGGCGGCGAGGACGCCGCGGCCGGCGGGGTGGACGGCGGTGAGGCGGGGAAGGTCGGCGCAGGCGGCGGCGACGGCTTCGAGGGTGGAGAGCCCGGCGAGGACGCAGCCCTGCGCGAGGGCGAGCCCCTGGGCGGTGGCGATGCCGGCGCGCAGGCCCGAGTAGCTCCCCGGACCGCAGACGGCGACGACGGCTTCGAGGGAGACGCCGCGCAGGCGCTCCTCGACGGAGGCGAGGAGGGAGGCGTGGCTGAAGTCCTCGGCGCTCTCGACGATGCGGGGCTCCTCGCCGGGGCCGCCGTCGATGGCGAGGGCGAAGGCGGGGGAGGCGGTGTCGATGGCGAGGACGGCGCTCACGCGGGCTCCAGGGAGGCGAGAAGCTCGCGGCCGCGGTCGTCGCCGGCGCGGAGGCGGAAGGTGCGCTCGTCGCCTTCGCCGCTCGCGATCTCGACCGTGAGGGTGGCGGCGGGGAGGTGGCCCTCGGCGCGGTCGGGCCACTCGACGACGAGGACGCCACGCTCGGCTTCTTCCCAGAGGCCAAGCTCCGAGAGGTCGCCGCCGCCGGCGATGCGGAAGAGGTCGGCGTGGAAGAGGCGCTCGCGGCCGACGTGCGTGTTGACGAGCACGAAAGTCGGGCTGGTGACGGGGCCGGGGCAGTCGAGGCCGCGGCCGATGCCCTGCGCGAGGCGCGTCTTGCCCGTGCCGAGGTCGCCGCTGAGGAGGACGACGTCGCCGGCGCGGAGGCGGGCGCCGAGGCGCTCGCCGAGGGCGCGCGTGGCCTCCTCGCTGCCTGTGGTGAGGGTGGTCTCGACGGCGGAGGTCATGGCTGGTCCAGTATAGGGAGGGGAGAGACTGCGCCCCACGCCAGGGGAAGGGGGAGGCCCGTGCGGATCGCGCTCATCTCGGACGTCCACTCGAACCTCGTGGCGCTGGAGGCGGTGCTGGCGGACGCGGAGCGGCGGGGCGCCGAAGCCGTCTGGAACCTGGGCGACACGGTGGGGTACGGGCCCGACCCGAACGGCGTGGTCGCGCGGCTGGCGGAGGCAGGGGCGGTCTCGGTGCTGGGGAACCACGACGCGGCCGCGATCGGGATCATCGGAACGGAGTGGTTCAACTCGCTGGCGGCGGAGGCGGCGGCTTGGACGCAGGCGCACCTCGAACCGGAGGCGGCCGCCTCCCTCGCGGGGCTGGGCGAGGTGGCGCGGGAGGGGGACTGGAGCCTCGCGCACGGGACGCTGCGGGAGCCGCTCTGGGAGTACCTGATCACGGAGGAGGCGGCGGCAGGGCACTTCGAGCGGCAGGAGACGCCGTACAGCGCCGTGGGGCACACGCATGTCCCGCTGCTCGTGCGACGGGGAGCGTCGGGTATCGAGGGGGAGACGCCGGTGGCGGGCGAGGCCACGGACCTGGGGGAGGGCCCGCTGTGCGTGAACCCGGGGTCGGTGGGGCAGCCGCGGGACGGCGACTCGCGCGCTTCCTACGCGCTGATCGACGCGGCGGCGGGGACGGTCGCGCACCACCGCGTCGCCTACGACATCGGGGAGACGCAGCGGCGGATGGCGGAGGCGGGGCTTCCCCGAGGGCTGGCGGAGCGGCTTGACTACGGGCGGTAAGGCCGGGCAGGCTTCGCACCTTCCGAGGTTGACCCTAGCGAGCCGCTTTGTACCCTATTTCACAATCTTCTCTACCCCTCGCAGCGAATGGGCCGGGAGGCTTCAGGCAGCCCGAGGGACAACGGTGAGCGATACGTGAGCGAGAACGGCAAAGACTTCACTTCGACAGTGCTGGGCAGCCGCATCCGGCAGGCGCGCAAGGACGCGGGCCTGAGCCAGGTGCGGCTGGCGCAATTGCTGAACACGACGCAGAGCGCGATCAGCCTCTACGAGGCGGGGCAGCGGGCAGTCGGCATCGACATGCTGCTGAACGTGGCGCGCATCCTGAACCGGCCCCTGCACTACTTCCTGGGCGCGATCGACGAGGTGCTGTACGTACGCGACAGCCGCATCGCGAACCTGGCGAACGAGCTGGAGAAGCGGCCGCAGGACATCGAGGAGCTGCTCGAGTACTGGGAGTTCGTCCGCTGGCGGAACGCGCAGGAGCGCGAGCAGGGGCTGGAGTTGGTCGGCGGCAGCTAACATAGCCGCACGCCCCCGCGCGAGGCGGGGGCGTAGACCAGGCCAGGAGCACCACCTTGGGGCGTCGCGTCTACGATCCCACGGATGCCCGGAGACTGCTGAACCCCGGACCGGTCAGCATCGTGACGGCGAGCTGGCGCGGCGAGGCGAATGCCGCGCCCGTCGCCTGGACGGCCCCGCTCTCGATGTCGCCGCCGATAGTGGGCGTGGTCCTGCACCCGATCCGGCACACGGCGGACATGATCCGCTTCAGCGAGGAATTCGCCCTGAACATCCCCGGTCCGGAGCTCATCCGGGAAACGGCCTACTTCGGGAGCCGCTCGGGCGCCGACGAGAACAAGGTCGAGAGCAGCAAGCTGGACGCGTTCACGGCGCTGCGGGTGGATGCGCCCCTGCTGGACGGGGCGCTGGCGTGGATCGAGTGCGGCCTGCGGGACGTGATCCCGACGGGCGACCACATCCTGTTCGTGGGGGAGGTGGTGGCGGTCCAGGCGCTGGAGGAAGCGTACGCCGAGCGCTGGCTGCTGGAGGAGCGGAACTTCAGCCCGCTCACGTTCCTGGGGGGGAGCTGGTACGCGCAGGTGCGGGAGGCGCGGGAGGCGGAGTTCGAGGTGGACGCGCAGGGCGGCCTGATGGAGGAGAGCGCCGAGCAGCGCGAGGAGCGCGAGGAGCTGGAGGCGCGCGAAGCCGAGCTTCGCGAACAGGAAGGCGACGAGGGCTACGAGGAGATGGTCAGCGAGGAGTAGAGCGCTCCCCCTGGCCGCGGGCCTCGATCGGTTCGTAGGCGCGGAACTTCTCGCCGGCGTAGACGGCGTTGGGGCGCACGAGCCGGTTGTCGGCGTACTGCTCGAGCAGGTGCGCGCTCCAGCCGGCGATGCGGGCCACGGCGAAGATGGGCGTGTAGAGGTCGTGGGGGATGCCCAGCATGCGGTAGACGGAGGCGCTGAAGAAATCGACGTTGGGGTAGAGGGGGCGGCCGCTGAGGCGCTCGGCGAGGTAGTCGCGCACCTTGCGGGAGAGGTCGAAGTACTTGCGGTCGGGAGAGGTCTCGGCGAGCTGCTCGCCGAGCTCCTCGAGGATGATGGCGCGCGGGTCGGTGGTCTTGTAGACGCGGTGCCCGATGCCCATGACGCGCTCGCCACGGGCGAGCATGGCCTCGATGTGGCTCTCGATGTTCGACTCGTCGCCGATGGCCTCGAGCATCTCGAAGACGGCGCTGTTGGCGCCGCCGTGGAGCGGGCCCTTGAGCGTGCCGATGGCGGAGGCGATGGCGGAGTACATGTCGCTCATGGTGGAGGCGGTCACGATCGCCGAGAAGGTGGAGGCGTTCATCTCGTGCTCGGCGTGGAGGGTCATGGCGACATCGAACACCCTCGTCGCCAGCTCGGATGGTTCCTCGCCGGTGAGCGTGTAGAGGAAGTTGGCGGCGTGCCCGAGGTCGTCGCGCGGGGGCAGGATGTCGAGTCCCTGGCGCTGGCGGTGGAAGGCGGCGACGACGGTGGGCATGCGGGCCGTGAGGCGCGCGGCGATCCAGCGGAGCTGCTCGGGGGCGAAGTCGTTCGCCTTGGGGTCGAGAGCGCCGAGGGCGGTCACGCAGATCTCGAGGGCGCGCATGGGGAGCGCCTTGCCGGCGAGCTCGGTGATGAGCGTACGGTTGAGCTCGGAGAGGGGCCGCTCCTCGATGAGAAGGTCGTTGAGATCTCTGAGTTCCTGGCTGGTGGGAAGCTGGAGGTTCCAGAGGAGAAAGGCGGTCTCCTCGAAGGACGCGTGCTCGGCCAGGTCGTAGATGTCGTAGCCGGCGTAGATGAGCTGGCCCTTCTGGCCGTCGATGGTGCAGAGCTTGGTGGCGGCGACATTGACGCCTTCAAGGCCACGCTGGATTTCCGTAGTGGTCATGGGAAGACCTCGCTCTCGTGAGGGGTGCGGGGGCGCGTGTGAGCGCCCCGGGGGGTGCGTTGCAAGCGCCCTATCCTACCAACTCGGCAGGGGGCGTGGCGTTCCGTTCGATCATGTGGCGAGCCGCTCGGCGACGAGCGTGCCCATGCGGGCGGTATCGACGGTGGCGCCGCTCCCCGACTCGATATCGGCGGTGCGGTAGCCCTCGGCGAGGACGGCGTCGACGGCCCCCTCGATGGCGGCGGCCTCGTCCTCGAGGGCGAGGGAGTGCCGCAGCAGGAGGGCGACGCTGAGGATCATGGCGAGGGGGTTGGCGATGCCCTGGCCGGCGATATCGGGGGCGGTTCCGTGGATGGGCTCGTACATGCCGATGCCGGTGCCATCGCGGCGGCGGCGTCCAAGGCTGGCGGAGGGGAGCATGCCCATCGAGCCGGCGAGCACGGAGGCCTCGTCCGTGAGGATGTCGCCGAACATGTTGCCGGTGACGATCACGTCGAAGGTGGCGGGGTGGGTGATGAGGTGCATGGCGCAGGCGTCGACGAGGACGTGATCGAGCTCGACATCGGGATACTCGGCGGCGAGCTCGGTCGCGATCTCGCGCCAGAGGCGGCTGGTATCGAGGACGTTGGCCTTGTCGACGCTCGTGAGCTTGCCGCGGCGGCCGCGGGCGAGCTCGAAGCCGGTGCGGAGGATGCGCTCGATCTCGCGTTCGCTGTAGCGCATAGTGTCGACGGCCTGGCGCCCGCGGGTGTTCTGCCAGCGCTTCTGGGGCCTGCCGAAGTAGATGCCGCCGGTGAGCTCGCGGATGACGACCATGTCGACTCCTTCGAGCACCTCGCGCTTGATGGCGCTGTCGCCGAGGAGGAGCGGGTTCACGCGCACGGGGCGGATGTTGGCGAAGAGGCCGAGGCCCTTGCGCAGGCCGAGGATGGCCTGCTCGGGGCGGACGGAGGCCTGGGGGTCGTCCCACTTGGGGCCGCCCACGGCGCCGAAGAGGACGGCTCGGGAGCGGGCAGCGGCCTCGAGCGTGTCGTCGCGCAGGGCGATGCCGTACTCGTCGATGGCGGCGCCGCCGACGATGGCGTTCCCGTACTGGAACTCGTGGCCGAAACGGCGCTCGACGGCGTTGAGCACCTTCAGTCCTTCTTCGAGAACCTCGGGGCCGATGCCGTCTCCGGGTGCGAGGAGGATCGGGTAGGAAGGCATGCGTCGAGTGTACCGGCTGGGCGGGTCAGAGGCCCGCGGCGGCGATGCGCCGGAGGTAGGCGTCGCGGGGGATGGCCTCGGCCCCGAGGGAGTCGAGATGGGGCGTGGGGAGCTGCACGTCGATCAGCTCGATGCCGTCGCGGGGGGCGTGCCGGCAGAGGGCGAGGAGGGCGATCTTGGAGGCGTCGGTGGCGCGGTGGAACATCGACTCGGCCCCGAACAGCCCCCCCACGCGCAGCCCGTAGAGGCCGCCCACGAGCGCGCCCTCGGGGTTCCAGACCTCGAAGCTGTGGGCCCAGCCGAGGGTGTGGAGGCGGAGGTAGGCGCGCATGATGCCGGGCGTGATCCAGGTGCCCTCGGGGCGGACGGCGCAGGCGGCGATGACCTGGGCGAAGGCGGCATCGAGGGTGACGCGGAAGCGGCCCTGGCGGACGCGGCGGGCGAGGCGGCGGGAGACGTGGAAGCGCTCGGGCAGGAGGACGGCGCGGGGGTCGGGCGACCACCAGAGCGTATCGACGCCGTCGTGCGGCCAGGGGAAGAGGCCGGCGCGGTAGGCGCCCACGATCGTCTCGGGGGCGAGGTCGCCGCCGGCGGCGACGAAGCCGCTGGCGGGCGCGTTGCGGGGGTCGGGGAAGCGGAAGCGGTTGGGCGGGAGGGGCTGGGGCGGGAGCCGCGTGTGGACGTGGAGCTCCACCTCAGGCGGGGAGGTCATGACCGGCTAGCTTGCCTGGTCCCCGGGGCCGTCCGCACCGGACGGCGGTGCGGGGGCTCAACAGCCGGGCTGGCCGTGGTTCCCGCAGCAACTGTCCAGGCGGCGCAGCTTGATCCAGTTGTTGCGGGCGACGATGCGACTCCGCTCCATGTACTCGATGGTGGAGTGGTACCAGTTGCGCCAGTACGAGACGGGCCTGGGTCGAGGATGGCGGCCGCGCCGGCTCATGCCGGCTCCTCCACGGTGGAGGGGTAGCGGTCGGGGCGGACCGCCTCGAAGGCGTCGATCGCGTCCTCGTGCTCCAGCGTGAGGCCGATGGCGTCGAGCCCTTCGAGCAGGTTGCGCTTCACGGCGGGGTCGATCTCGAAGGAGCGCACGAAGGAGCCGTCGGCCGTGGCGACGGTCTGCGACTCGAGGTCGACGATCGTTTCGGCCTCGGGCAGCTCCTCGGCGCGGGCGATGAGGAACTGCACGTCTTCGGGAGCGAGGGTGATGGTGAGGAGGCCGATCTTGGCGCAGTTGTTGCGGAAGATGTCGGCGAAGGAGGGGGCGATGAGGGCGCGGAAGCCGTAGTCCTCGAGCGCCCAGGGGGCGTGCTCGCGGGAGGAGCCGCAGCCGAAGTTGGCGCCCGTCACGAGGATGCGGGCGCCGCTGAAGGCGCTCTCGTTGAGGATGAAGGCGGGGTCCTTGCGCCAGTCGTCGAAGAGGAACCGGCCGAAGCCGCTGCGTTCGATCCGTTTGAGGTACTTGGCGGGGATGATCTGGTCGGTATCGACGTCGGCGCGGTTGAGGGGCAGGGCGGTGGCGCGAACGGTCTCGAACTTTCTCATGCGGGCGCTCCCTCGTTGCCATTCCTGTCGCAGGCGCCCATGCGGGCGCCTCGCCGTTGCGGTGCTGCGGGCCCGCCCGTCGGGACGGCTCCCTCAGGATGAGGCATCGCGCATCTCCCAGTCGCGGATATCGACGAAGTGGCCGGCGATGGCGGCGGCGGCGGCCATCTGGGGGCTGACGAGGTGGGTGCGGCCACCCGGCCCCTGGCGGCCCTCGAAGTTGCGGTTGGAGGTGGAGGCGCAGCGCTCGCCGGGGAGGAGGATGTCGGGGTTCATGCCGAGGCACATGGAGCAGCCCGCGTCGCGCCACTCGAAGCCCGCCTCGCGGAAGACCTCGTCCAGGCCCTCGGCCTCGGCGGCGGCCTTCACGAGCCCGGAGCCGGGCACGACCATGGCGCGCACGCTCGGGGCGACGCGGCGGCCGCGCACGGTGGCGGCGGCGGCGCGCAGGTCGGCGAGGCGCGAGTTCGTGCAGGAGCCGATGAAGACGCGGTCGAGGGGCACGTCGGCGAGGGCGGTGCCCGCTTCGAGGTCCATGTAGCGGAGGGCGCGCTCGGTCTGCTCGCGGGCGGCCTCGGTGGTGGCGTCGCCGGGGTCGGGGACGCGGCCCGAGACGGGCGCGCTCTGGGCGGGGTTCGTGCCCCAGGTGACGCAGGGCTCGATGTCGGCGCCGGCGAGGGTAACGGTCGTGTCGAAGTGGGCGTCCTCGTCGGTGGCGAGACCGCGCCAGTGATCGAGGGCCTCCTCCCAGGCGGCGCCGGCGGGGCTGGCGGGGCGGCCTTCGAGGTAGGCGAAGGTGGTGTCGTCGGGGGCGACGAGGCCGGCGCGGGCGCCCGCCTCGATGCTCATGTTGCAGATCGTCATGCGGCCCTCCATGGAGAGGGCGCGGATGACCTCGCCACGGTACTCGACGATGTGGCCGGCGCCGCCGCCGACGCCGATCGTGTTGATGATGGTGAGGATGACGTCCTTGGCGGTGACGCCGGGGGCGAGCTCGCCGTCGACCTCGATGGCCATCGTCTTCTGGGCGGCCTGGGGGAGGGTCTGGGTGGCGAGCACGTGCTCGACCTCGGACGTGCCGATGCCGAAGGCGAGGGCGCCGAGGGCGCCGTGGGTGGAGGTGTGGCTGTCGCCGCAGACGATGGTCATGCCGGGCTGGCTGAGGCCCTGCTCGGGGCCGACGACGTGGACGATGCCCTGGCGGGGGTCGTCGATGTCGTAGAAGGGCACCTCGAACTCGGCGCAGTTGGCGCGCAGGGTCTCGACCTGCTGGATGGAGAGGGGGTCGTCCCAGGGGCGGTCGCGGCCCTCGGTGGGGACGTTGTGGTCGACGGTGGCGAGGGTGCGATCGGGGCGGCGGACGGGGCGTCCGGCGAGCCGCAGGGACTCGAAGGCCTGGGGCGAGGTGACCTCGTGGACGAGGTGGAGGTCGATGTAGAGGAGGTCGGGGAGGCCTTCCTCGCGGCGGACGAGGTGCTCTTCCCAGATCTTCTCGGCGATGGTCGTCATCGGTTCCCTCGGGCGGCGAAACGGGTGGGGGCGCGCCGCGGGCGCTATTGTCGCCCGCCGGGGCGAATCCCGCACGTGGGGCGGCCTACGAGAGGGGACAGGCGCCGCAGCCGCCGCGGGAGCAGTGGCGGGCGTGGAGGCGGAGGGCGCCCTGGAGGGCGGCGGCGCGGCCGAGGGGATCCTCTTCCGCGGCGCCCAGCCAGCCGGCGAGGGAGCGGAGCTGGCCGTAGGGAGCGGGGGCGGGGAGGGCGCGGAAGCGATCGAGGGCGGCGTCCTCCGGCCAGAGCCCCGCGCCCAGGGCGACGGGGAGGACGGCGTTGACGGCGAGCTCGACAGCGGCGCCGGCGCCGATCCCCGGCGCGCGCAGGGCGCGGGGAACGGAGGCGGGCGCGGCGAGGGGCGGCGGCCAGTGCGCACGGGCATCGGGCCAGAGGCGGGCGGCGAGGGCGCCGAGCGCCTCGAGGCGGCGCTCGGGGGCGGCGGCGGGGCGGCCGCCGTGGCGGACGAGGGGCAGGCCGGAGGCGGCCCCGCGCAGGGCGGCGGCGAACGCGGAGGCGCGCGCCTCCTCCGGTCCGGCGGGGGCGCGCTCGAGCAGGGCGGGGAGGGGCAGGCGGCGGGCGACCTCGGCGAAGGCCTCGCGGTTGCGGCGTCCGGCGAGGGTCTCGAGGGCGAGCGCGTAGAGGACGGGGGCGGGGCCGCGGGCGGCGGCCCAGTTGGCGGCGCGGGAGGCCTTCGCGCGGAGGCGTTCGAGACCGAGCCGCTCGAGGGCGGGGAGGGGGGAGGCGACGGCGGCGGTGGCGGCGCAGGGCGGGGAGAAGCCGGGCGGGGGCGGGGTGGAGGGACGGGGGGCGACGGCGAGGGGGATGGCGCGTCCGCAGGCGTGGGGCGTGATGAGCGACGCGCCGTCGTTCTCCTCGACGACGTGAAGGACGACGCGGGCGTAGGCGGGGTCGTCGTGGTGGCCGTGGGCGCGCCAGCCGCTGGCGCGCAGGTGCAGCTCGACATCGCCGCAGAGCTCGGCGCCGTCGAGCTCGATGACGGCGTCACGGGCGTCGGGGCCGTAGCCGGGCGCGGGCACGCCGGGGAAGCGGATGCGCAGGCGGCGCCCGTCCTCGACGCGGGAGGGGGCGCCCAGGCCGGCGAACCAGCGCTCGGCGAGGGCGGCCTCGCCGGTGGGCGCGGCGTAGGCGGCGGGCTCCTCCGCGAGCGCGCGGAAGGGGGCGGGGCGGGCGGGCGCGAGGACGCTCACGAGGGGTCCTCCTCCGACTCGGAAGCGGGCGGGGAGGCGTCGTAGGGGGCGATCTCCTCCTCGAACATGCGCAGCACCGTGAGGCTCGCGCCGCGGGGGGCGTAGCGGCCAGTCTCCCACTCGCTCACCGTCTGCTGACGCACGCCCAGGCGGCGGGCGAAGGCGGCCTGGCTCAGACCGGAGCGCCGCCGCATGTCTCTGACCCACGATTCAGGAGGAGAATCGGACATGGACCGCAGTCTACACGGTAGCGTGTAGCTATGGAGCACGAGCTAGGACGTGGCCGTGGGGATGCGGGCCCCGGAGGATTCGGAAACGGCGGCGCGGCGGGCGAGCTCGGCGCGCAGGTCGAGGAGGGCGGTGTAGGTGAGGAGCACGGTGACGGGCCGCTCGCCGGGGTTCGCGGCGAGGGCGTCGAGCAGGGCCGCGGGGGAGCGGACGGCGGCGGCTGGCTCGGGCCAGCCCGCGTAGCGCAGGCGCAGGGCGGCGTCCCCGGCGCGAACGCCCCCCGCCCAGCAGCGCTCGACGCGTCCCGCGAGCCGCTCGAAGTCCACGTCCCAGATCCAGCTCACGTCGCGGCCGTCGGCGAAACGGTCGTTGAGGAGGAAGGCGACCTCGGCGGGGCCCTCCTCGTCCTCGACGAGGCGCAGCGCCTCGCTCGCGCCGGCCGGGTTCTTGCAGAGCAGGAGGCGCAGGCGGCTGCCGCCGAGGGCGACGAGCTCGCCGCGGCCGAAGGCGGGACGGGCGGCGGCGAGCCCCGCGCGGATGTCCTCGGCGTGCAGGTCGAGCGCGCGCGCGAGGGCGATCGCGGCGAGGGCGTTGCCGGCGTTGTAGAGGCCGGAGAGGGGCAGGTCGAGGTCGCCGAGGCCGGGCACGGTGAGGCGCAGGCCGTCGGGACCGGGTTCGACGGCGGTGGCGCCGGTGTCGGGCTCTGGGCGGGCGCGCTCGCAGCCGGCGCAGCGCCAGCGGCCGAGGTGGGCGGCGTAGCGCGACTCGTAGCGGTAGACACCGCCGCAGGCGCGGCACCAGCGCGCGTCGGCGGGGCCGGGGGAGGAGGCGCCGGCGCGGGCGCCGGCGAGCGAGTACCAGTGCACCGGTCCTGCCCAGTCGAGGGCGAGCTCGGCGACGGAGGGGTCGTCGGCGTTGAGGACGAGGGTGGCGGTGGGGGGCAGGAGGGCGAGGGCCTCGCGCCAGCGCGCGCCGACGGTGTCGACCTCGCCGTAGCGGTCGAGCTGGTCGCGGAAGAGGTTGGTGAAGGCGACGGCGCGGGGCCGGAGGGCGCGGGCGGCGGCGGGAAGGGTCGCCTCATCCGTCTCCATGAGGGCGAGGGCGCGCCGGTCGCGGGGACGGCCGCGCCAGTCGGAGGCGGCGGCGAGGGCGGAGGCGATGCCGCGCGTGAGGTTCGAGCCTTCGCGGTTGTGGACGGCCGCGTGTCCCGCGGCGGCGAGCATCCCGGCGAGGAGGCGGGCGGTGGTCGTCTTGCCGTTCGTGCCGGTGATGAGGACGGCGCCGCCCTCGAGCGAGCGGCCGAGGGTGGCGACGAAGGCGGGGTCGAGGCGCTCGGCGACGAGGCCGGGGAGGGCGGTGGCGCCGCCCCGCCGCAGGCCGGAGCTGAGGGCGGCGGCGGCCCGCGCGGCCCAGAGGGCGAGCAGGAGGCGGGGGCCGGCTGCCGTCATGGCCACAGCTCTCGTCCGCGGAGGCGGACGGTCATGGTACGGGTCGGCGGGAGCGGCCGGGGCGGGTTAGGTGCCCGTGGCGCTCGCGAAGGGCAGCGGCTGGGCGGGCACGAGTCCCGCGAGCACGCGTTCGATCGCCATCGTATGGCTGCAGATCGACCACTCGGCGAAAAAACCGCAGGTGCAGGACCACTCCCCGTCGACAAACTCGACACAGTGGTCGGTGTTGTCGCCCCGGACGGTCACGGTGAACCCTTCGATGCGGAAACGCTCGGGCTCGGCGGCGTAGCGCCTGGCTTTCTCGATCTTGCCGATGATGCTCGACTGCATGGTCGCTGGAACCCTCCCGGCGCGGGCGGCCCGGGACACGAAAACGGCGCCCTACCGGCGCCGTTGGAACGTGCTTGCCGCTCGCGCATCCATCGCGCCGTTCACGCTACGGAAGCGCGGGATGGCCTGTCAACAGGTTCCGGGGGCGGCTCCGTAAAGGACACGACCATCTCCGCGGGCGCGCTTACGGTGACCCGCTCGCCGGGAGCGGGCGGGGGGGCGTCCGGGGGGAAGGCGACGGCGATGCGCTCGCCGCCGGCGCGGCCGAGCACTTCCACGCCGGTAACGAGATCGACCGTCTCCTCGACGTGCAGCGTGAGGGTGAGGTCGCCGGGGCCGGGACGGAGGCCGCCGGGGGCGACGCCGGCGAGTCCGGCGTCGGTGGGGATGAGCGTGTAGCCGAGGAAGGCCGCGGTCTCGGGGTCGGGAGGGGCGGCGAACACGTCCCGCTTGGCGCCGGCGGCGCGCACGCGGCCCTCGCGCAGGAGGACGAGGTCGGCGGCAAGGCGCAGGGCCTCGTCGCGATCGTGGGTGACGAGCACCGTCGTCCCGGCGAAGCGGCGCAGGAGGGCGGGGAGCTCCTCCAGCATCCGGCCGCGTCCGCGCTCGTCGAAGCCGGCGAGAGGCTCGTCGAGGAGGGTCAGGGGAGCGCGCAGGGAGAGGGCGCGGGCAAGGTTGGCGCGCTGCGCCTCGCCGCCGGAGAGACGGGTGGCGGGACGGTCGAGGAGGCGGTTGACGCCGCAGGCGGTCGCCGCCTCGGCGAGGCGGGAGCGGCGCTCCGGCGCGGGGAGGCCGCGCAGGCGCAGGGCGAGGTCGAGGTTGGCGCGCAGGGTGCCGCTCAGGAAGACCGCCTCCTGGAAGGCGTAGGCGACGGAGGCGCGGGCGTCGGGGGCGGGCTTCCCCCCGACGAGGACGCGCCCGGCGCGGGGCCGTTCGAGGCCGGCGAGAAGGCGGAGGAGGGTCGTCTTGCCCGAGCCGTTCGGGCCGAGAAGAGCGGTGACGCGGCCTTCGGCGAAGCGCAGGCCGGGCACGTCGAGCACGGGGCGATCGCCGTACGCGAATTGCACGCGGTCGAATCGCGCCTCCATCAGCGGGGGCTCCGCTGCTGGACGACGGTGAGGACGGCGACGATGGCGAAGGCCATGGCGAGGAGGACGAGGCCGTAGGCGATGGCGCGCTCGGTATCGGCGCGGCTGGTCTCGGTGACGATGGCGGTGGTGAGGACGCGCGTGTCGCCGGCGAGGTTGCCTCCCACGGCCATGGAGGCGCCCACCTCGGAGACGACGGCGCCGAAGCCGGCCATGACGGCGGCGAGGAGGCCGAGGCGGGCCTCGCGGGCGAGCAGCCAGAGGGTTCGCAGCTTGCCCGCGCCGAGCACGGCGAGGAGGTCGGGCAGGCGGGCGGGGAGGGCCTGGATGGAGGCGGCGGTGAAGGCGATGACGAGGGGCGTGGCGATGAGGAACTGGGCGATGATCATGGCCTGCTTCGTGTAGATGAGCTCGAAGCCGCCGAAGGGGCCGTTTCGCACGAGCAGGAGCCAGATGACGAGGCCGGCCACGACCGGGGGCATGCCCATGCCCGTGCCCACCGCCGCGAGGATGAGGGTGCGGGCGGGGAAGCGGGCGCGACCGAGGAGGTAGCCGAGGGGCACGCCCGCGAGCATGGCCAGGGCGGTGGCGGAGGCGGACACGAGCAGGGAGCGGCCGGCGATGGAGAAGAGCTCGCCGTCTCCGGCTCCGATGAGGCGGAAGGCTTCGACCAGGCCGTCCCGGATCGCTTCCATCAGCCGCCTCCGACGGGGGACTGGACGGCGGGGGTGAAGAGCGAGCGGCCGAACTCCTCGGCGCGGAAGCGTCCGATGAGCGCCTGCGTCTCCGGCTCGAGGAGGAAGGCGGCGAAGGCCTCGGCCTGCTCCGCCGCGACGCCCTCGTGCCGGTCGGGGTTGACCACGTGGACGTGGTAGACGTTGAGGAGGCCGGCGTCGCCCTCGACGAGAACGGCGAGGTCGAGCGCCTCGCGCAGGGCGAGGTAGGTGGCGCGGTCGGTGAGGGTGTAGGCGCGGCGCTCGGAGGCGATGGTGAGGGTGGCGCCCATGCCCTGCCCTGTCTCCTCGCGGGGGAGGGCAGCGGGATCGATGCCGGCCCCCGCCCAGAGGGCGAGCTCCCGCTTGTGGGTGCCGGAGTCGTCGCCACGGGAGACGAAGCGCCCGCCGGTGGCGATGGAGGCGAGGGCAGCGGGGAGGTCGGGGGCGGAGGCGGCGGAGGCGGGGTCCTCGGGGGGGCCGACGATGACGAAATCGTTGGTCATGACGAGACGGCTCGAGACGAGGTCGCCGCTGGCGACGTAGGGCGCCTCCGCCTCGGGAGCGTGCACGAGGACGGCGTCGGCGTTGCCCTCCGACGCCATGCGCAGGGCCGCTCCCGTACCGACCGCGATCACCTTGACGGTGATGCCGGTGCGCGCCTCGAAGCGGGGCACGATCTCGTCGAGGAGGCCGCTGTCGTAGGTCGAGGTGGTGGTCGCGAGGATGATCGTGCCCGGATCGTCGTCGGCGCCCCCGCAGGCGGCGGCCAGGACAAGGGCGCCGAGGAGCGCCGCCACGAACAGGGGTCGGGCACGGGGCACGGAGCCCTCCCGGCGCGGGTTATGCTGGCGGCAGCATAGCGGTCGGCGGGGGGAGGGGCTAGCGGGGCGGACCGCGGAGGATGCGGCGGCGGAGGGGTTCGGGGTCGTCCGGAGCGCCCCACATCTCCCACCAGGCGTCGTCGAGCCACCAGGTCGCGCCCGCCTCCTCCCAGCGCTCGACCTCGGCGCGCACGTCCGGATCGGCGGGGTCGCCGAGGGTGCGTTCCACGACGATGTCGTAGAGGCCGGCGCCCTCCCGTTCGCGCTCGACCCACTCGCGCATGGCGCGCAGGTCGTCGAGCGCCTCGTCGGGGGAGGCGTCGAACACCATCTCGCCATCGGAGCCGAAGACGTTGGGGAGGAGGCCGTCGTAGCGGATGGCGCGTCGCATCGACTTGCGGCGGGGCCACAGGGCTGGGTCGCGGGGCCAGGCGCCGACGACCCAGACGGGGATGCGCGGGCGCTGGACGGGCGTGGGGAGAAAGGTGAGCTCGCGGACCTGGAAGTGCTCGCCGTCGAAGGCGAAGGCCTCGCCGCTCCAGAGCCCATCGAGGACGGCGAGCGCCTCGTCGAGCATGGCGGCGCGCGTGCGCCGATCGAACTCGTCGCCGCCGAACCAGGGCCCCTCGTCGGGGGGCGCGCCGAGGCCGGCGGAGAGGGTGAAGCGCCCGCCGGAGAGGCGGTCGATGGTGGCGGCCTGCTTCGCGATCAGCCAGGGCCGGTGCCAGGCGAGGGGGGTGAGCATCGTGCCGAGCCGGACGCGCTCGGTGCGGACGGCGATGGCGGAGAGCAGCACCCAGGCGTCGGCGAGGTAGGGCGGGGGGTCGTCGGGGGCGGCGGCGAAGGGCGTATCCCAGAGGAAGACGCCGTCCCAGCCCGCCTCCTCCGCGTCGACGGCGAGCTCGACCAGGGTGGCGGGGTCGCCACCGTAGCCGCCGTTGGGGAGGGTCACACCGAAGCGCATGGCGGGAGTGTACCCGAGGAGAGCGGGGCAATCGTTGCAATTCTCCAGAGGCTTCGCTATGCTGATGGAGCGGGTGCTGAAGCCCGCGCTTTGAATGGCCCTCTGGAGGGCCCCTTTTCCAATGGCCCCCATAGGGGGCCTTCTTCTTGGAGAGCCCCATGGACCGGTTTGCGTGGTTCGTCGACGCTGGCTACCTCTACGTGGCCGGCGGTAACCTTTGCCTTGGGACGAGAAGGCGATCCGAAGTCGCGATCGACTTCGACGCCCTCACGACGACGCTGGTCGCGGAAGGCCAGACCCATTCGCCTGAGGAGAGATTTCTCAGGACCTATTGGTACGACGGTGCCCGAGACGGAACGCCGACGGCCGTCCACTCTGCGCTTGGCGCGCGGTCCGGGGTGAAGCTACGTCTCGGGCGCACGGTCGACGCTGGCGCCAACCGGATCGTCCAGAAAGGCGTGGACTCCCTGATCGTTCGAGACCTTATCCGTCTCTCCCAGAACCGGGCGATCACCACGGCCTACTTGCTGGGAGGCGACGAGGATCTGCGCCAGGGCATGGTGGAGGCGCAGGACATGGGCGTGCGAGTCGTTCTTGTGGGGATTGAACCCTTCCCCGAACGGAACCAGGCAGCCTCCCTTATCCGTGAGGCCGACGATCTGGTCGTGCTCGGGCGGGAAGTGCTTGAGTCGGCCTTCAAGAGGCGGGAGCCCGCGCGGCACTGAGGCCGGTCGAGACGGCCCCTACCACCAGATCATCTCGTCGACGTCCTCGGGGAGGTCGTCCCAGTCGGTCGTCCAGAGGCCGGAGCTGAGGTACTTCCAGCCGCCGTCGGCGAGGAGGCAGACGATGTGCTGCTCGCCGGGGAGGCGCTCCGAGACCTTGATGGCGGCGCGCACGACGGAGCCGCTGCTGACCCCGGCGAAGATGCCCTCCTTCTCCGCGAGGTCGCGGGTGAAGGCGAAGCTGGTCTGGCTGTCGACGACGATCTTCCCGTCGAGGACGGACTCGTCGAGGATCTCGGGGATGAAGCCCTCTTCGAGGGCGCGCAGGCCCTGGACGTTGTCGCCCGGGTGGGGGGCGGCGGCGATGACGCGGATGCCGGGATTACGCGCCTTCAGACCGCGGCCGGTGCCGGTCAGCGTTCCGCCCGTGCCGAGCCCGGCGACGAAGGCGGTCGTCTCGGGCAGGTCGCGCAGGATCTCGACGGCGGTGCCGTGCTCGTGGGCGGCGGGGTTGGCCTCGTTCCCGTACTGGTAGGGGAAGTGGTAGCGGCCGGGGTCGACGGCGACGATCTCCTTGGCCTTCGCGATGGCGCCGTTCGAGCCGAGCTCGCCGGGGGAGTAGATGATCTCGGCGCCGAGGGAGCGGAGCAGGAGCGAGCGCTCCTCGCTGACGTTCTCGGGCATGACGCAGACGACGTGGTAGCCGCGCAGCTTGCCGATGAGGGCAAGGCCGATGCCGGTGTTCCCCGAGGTGGGTTCGAGGATGGTGTCGCCGGGCTTGAGCTCGCCGCGCGACTCGGCCGCCTCGATCATCGCCTTCGCGATGCGGTCCTTGACCGAGCCGGTGGGGTTCTGGCCCTCGAGCTTGGCGTAGATGTGCACGTCGGGACGGGGCGCGAAGGAGCGCAGCTCGACGAGGGGGGTATCGCCGATGAGGTCGAGGATGGAGCGGTAGAGAGCCACGGCGGGGCGGGAGGCTAGCCGCCGGCGAGGGCGGGGAGGATGTCGAGGACATCGCCGTCGCTGAGGGCGGTGCCGGCGCCGCCCATGTAGCGGATGTCCTCGTCGTTGAGGTAGACGTTGACGAAGCGCTGGAGCCGCCCGTCCTCGCCGTACATCTGGGCCTTGAAGCCGGGGTAGCTGGCCTCGATGTCGTCGACGACCTCGGCCACGGTCGCGCCCCGCGCCTCGATCTCCTTCTGCCCGCCAACGAGCTTCTGGAGGACGGCGGTAACGCGGATGCGGACGGTGGGCGCGGTGGCTGAGGTCACGGGCTGCTTCTCCTGTGCCGGCTTGCTGCGGGTTCGAGGCTAGACGAGGGCTTCCTCTTCCTCCGGATGGGGGAAGGGGGCGCCGCAGAACTCCTCGTAGTCGATGAGCTCGCTGATGGTGGGGTTCTCGCCGCAAAGCGGGCAGTCCGGGTCGCGGCGGATCTTGACGGTGCGGAACTCGAGCGAGAGCGCGTCGTAGAGGAGGAGGCGGTTGACGAGAGGCTCGCCCTGCTCAAGGACGAGCTTGAGCACCTCGGTCGCCTGGATGCTGCCGATGGTGGCGCACATCGCGCCGAGGACGCCGGCCTCGGCGCAACTGGGCACCATGCCGGGCGGGGGCGGGGCCGGGTAGAGGCAGCGGTAGCACCCCTGGCCGGGCAGGTAGGTCGTGGCCTGGCCGTCGAACATGAGGATGGAGCCGTCGACGAGCTTCTTCTCGAGCAGGTAGCAGGCGTCGTTCACGAGGTAGCGCGTGGCGAAGTTGTCGGCCCCGTTCACGACGATGTCGTACTGCTCGAGGATCTCGAAGGCGTTGTCGCTGGTGAGGGGCGCCTCGTGGAGGACGACGTCGATGTTGGGGTTGTGCGCGAGCAGGGTCTCCTTCGCCGACTGGACCTTGGGGCGGCCGATGTCGTCGTTCTGGTGGAGGATCTGGCGCTGGAGGTTGGAGCGGTCGACGATGTCGAAGTCGATGAGGCCGATCGTGCCGATGCCGGCGAGGGCGAGATAGAGGGCGACGGGCGAGCCGAGCCCACCGGCGCCGACGACGAGGACTTTCGCCTCGATGATCTTGCGCTGCCCGACGCTGGCGACCTGGGGCATGATGAGATGGCGGCTGTAGCGCTCGACCATCTCCGGCGTGAGGACGACGTCGGCGCCGCCGGCGAGGGCAGGGATGAAGGCGACCTCGTCGCCGGCGGCGAGGCGCGTGGCTTCTCCGTCGAGCGTGTCGATCTCGACCTGGTTCACGTAGACGCCGATGTGGGTGGCGAGCTCGCCCTCGGCATCGCGCACCTGGGCGCCGAAGCCGGGGAACTGCGTGTCGAGGTCGTCCATGACCTCGCGCAGGTTGGCGCCGGCGGCGCGCACCTGGACGCGGTTACCCACGAGGTGGCGGAAGGGGGTGGGGACGTAGACATTGACGGTCACTGGCTGCGCCTCGCTGTTCGGCCTGTCCTGGGGGCCATCGGATTGTGGGGCGGCTCCCGCCGCCGGACTAGAGGTCGACACTGAGGTACCGCTCCCCTGTGTCGCAGAGGATGGTGACGATACGGGCATCCTCGCCGAGGCGCTCGGCCACGGAGAGGGATGCGATGACGTTGGCGGCGGCGGAGATGCCGACGAGGAGGCCTTCCTCGCGGGTGAGGCGGGCGGTCATGGCGAAGGCGTCCTTGTCCTCGATGCGGATGACCTCGTCGTAGACCTCGCGGTCGAGGACGCCGGGGACGAAGCTGGCGCCGATGCCCTGGATGCCGCTGAGCCCCGGGCGTCCGCCGCTGAGCACGGGCGAGCGGGCGGGCTCGACGGCGACGATGCGGAGGCGGTCGCCGAGCTCCTCGCGCAGCACCTGGCCGACTCCGGTGATGGTCCCGCCGGTGCCGACGGCGGCGACGAAGGCGTCGATCTCGCCACCGGTGGCCTCGATGATCTCGCGGGCGGTGGTGCGGCGGTGGACGTCGGGGTTGGCGGGGTTCTCGAACTGCTGGGGAACGAAGACGTCGGACTCGGACTCGGCAAGCTGGCTGGCGGCGAAGACGGCGCCGGTCATGCCCTCGATGGCGGGGGTCAGGTGGACCTCGGCGCCGAAGCGCTCGAAGAGGCGGCGGCGCTCGACGGACATGTCCTCGGGCATGGTGAGGATGAGGCGGTAGCCCTTCACCGCGGCGACCATGGCAAGCCCGATGCCGGTGTTGCCGGAGGTGGGTTCGATGATGGTCGTGCCGGGCCGGAGCGCTCCCGAGCGCTCCGCGTCCTCGATCATGGCGAGGGCGATGCGGTCCTTCACGGAGCCGCCCGGGTTCATGCTCTCAAGCTTCCCGTAGATGGCGGCGGAGCCTTCGGGCACGACGCGGTTGAGCCGGACGAGGGGCGTGGCCCCGACGAGATCGAGGATGGACTCGGCGACCTTCGGTCGGGACGGTGCGGTCATATCTTCACCCGCTCGACTGCTGCGGCTGCGCCTTCGCGCTCGCTCATATCTGGTACCTCCCGGCGACTGCCTGGGGTTCCTTCGCGTGGAGGTCGGCGATCGAGTACGAGGCGAGGATGGCGCTGGTCGATTCCCGGATGCGCTCCCAGACCTCGCGCTGGCCGCACTGGTGGGGGTGGTCGGTGCGCTCGGGGGGCTCGTCGAGCCAGGCGACCGGGGAGAGGCTCCCCTCAAGGGCGACGATGGCCTCGTAGACGGAGATCCCGGCGGGGTCGCGGGCCAGTTCGTGCCCACCCGCGGGGCCGCGCTGGGAGCGCACGAGGCCGGCCTTGCGCAGGGTCGTCAGGAGCTGGTCGAGATATTGCTCGGGGACATGGCGGCGGAGGGCGATCTCGGAGCACTGCAAGGGGCCCTGGCCGTAATGATCGGCTAGCTCGATGAGGGCCCGCAGCCCGTAGTCGCCCCGTGTGGAACAGCGCATCTGACCCTGCCCGCGACGGCGGAACCGCCGCAAGAATCGCCTCCTGCCTAAAGTCGAGTAAGTCTGTCAACAATCGTAGGGCGCGGCAGCGCGAGGGGCAAGCGGGAGAGGGGCGGTGGGAGGAGGAGGGCTCTACCAGTACACTCGCGCCCGGCTTGCGTGGGCCCTTGCGGGGCTGGACCACACCGGGCGACGAGCAGCGCCTGGGGCGAGGATGGAGATACCGGTGAGAAAGCTGATTCTCCTGGGGCTGCTGGTCGTGGCCACCTTCCCTGCTGCGACGCCGCGCGCATCTGCTGAGAATCCCGACCTCGATCCCGATCCCACGGCACTGGCCGCTCCCGTTTCGGTAACGATCGAGGTGGAACAGTATCCCGCTAACTCCGACAGCATCCGAGTATCTGTCCAGAGCGAAGGGATCGGGGTTGTCATGTGGGACATCGAGGGAAGAGCGATTCGGGAGAAGACAGTCAGACTGGACTCCCTCGACTCCAGCGGGGTCTTTCGCTACGGACAGGAGACGCTCTACCCCGTCATTCGGCGCACGCCCCTCCTCGCACCGAACGGGGCCAGCGCTACCAGCAGGCTCGGGGAGGATGGGACTCACTGGGTCACTATCGACTGCACCTGGTCGGACGAGACCTGGCTGTACCTCGATGTCGGTCCATTCGAGCGGCTTGTAGATGCCGTAGTGGACGGTTTCTCGTTTGGCTTTCTCCTCTGCGAGAACTGGGAGTATCTCCTGGGTTGGAATCCCCCGGGGAGCTCCATGACTTTCCCTGAACTGCGGGAGGCAGTCGTGGCCTACCTGGCTTCGCTGCCCCAACCGGCCACACTTGACGATCTGCGGCCCCCACCAACCAGCGAAGACATTGAGTACATCGACTACAAGCCCGTCAAGTTCGAGTTCGTCACGTCGAAGCGCGAATACGACTCCCGGCAGGTAATCTCCGTCGAGGTCCTCATCGACGGTCGTGCGTTGCACGCGCTGCCCTTGAACGAGGCAACCACCATCGAGGTCCCCCTGGAGGGGCGCTGGTAGCGAAGCCTGGCCAGGGGGAGCGAAGGGCGCGGCGCTGCTACCCTTGAGCGGCAGCTTCCCGTGGGGTTGGACCGTTCGCTTACGTCGCGCGTGACCTTCCGTTCCTGAACCGGCTGCGCGAACAGGTGCTGTTCGCGGCGGGTCCGATTGGCTCGACGATCCTCTCCCTGAAGCCGACGCCGGAGGACTACGGCGGGCTCGACGGCTGCAACGAGTACCTGGTGGTCTCGAAGCCGGA
Organism: Tepidiformaceae bacterium; assembly: GCA_965203115.1. GTDB lineage: Bacteria > Chloroflexota > Dehalococcoidia > Tepidiformales > Tepidiformaceae > UBA2991. The sequence continues at coordinate 2,895,232 of OZ241859.1, forward strand.
ACTGCTGGAAGGCATCCAGCGCAGCTTTTACGAGGCGGGCTGCGACGCGGTCGATTCGGCCACGTTCGGGGCGAACCGCGTGGTCTTCGCCGAGTACGACATCGAGGACCGCGTGCGCGAGATCAACCGGCTGGCGGCGGAGCAGCTCGGGCGCGTGCGGGACGAGTTCTCGACGCCGCGGTGGCCGCGCTACAGCCTGGGGACGATGGGTCCGGGGACGAAGCTGCCCTCCCTCGGGCACATCGACTACGACGAGCTGGTCGAGAGCTACCGCGAGCAGACCCGCGGCCTGATCGAGGGCGGCATCGACGTGCTCAAGGTGGAGACGTGCCAGGACCTGCTGCAGGCGAAGGCGGCGCTGGGCGCGATCGAGGACGTGTTCGGCGAGATGGAGACGCGCCTGCCCGTGATCGCGAGCGTGACGATCGAGACGACGGGCACGATGCTGCTGGGCTCCGATATCGCCTGCGCGCTGACGACGCTGGAGGCGCTCGACACGGTCGACGTGATCGGCATCAACTGCGCGACCGGCCCCGAGCAGATGGTGGAGCACGTGCGCCACCTGGCGCGAAACTCGCGGCGGCCGGTGTTCATCGGGCCGAACGCAGGTCTCCCGGAGATCCGCGATGGGGAGACGTGCTACCCGCTCACGCCCGAGGCGTTCGCGCGCTACCAGCGCATCTTCGTGGAGGAGATGGGAGCGAGCATCGCGGCGGGGTGCTGCGGGACGACGCCGGAGCATTTCGAGGCGGCGATCGCGGCGGTCGGGCGGCCGCGCCCGAAGGCGCGTCCGGAGACGCTCGAGGCGGCCTGCAGCTCGCTCTACACGAGCGTCCCCTTCGAGCAGGACACGTCGTTCCTGGTGGTGGGCGAGCGGATGAACGCGACGGGGTCGCGGGCGTTCCGGGAGCTGCTGCTGGAGGAGGACACGGAGGGGGTGGTGGCGCTGGCCCGCGACCAGGCGGCGGAGGGCGCGCACGTGCTCGACCTGATGGTCGACTACGTCGGTCGCGAGGGTGCGCCGGACGTTGAGCGGTTCGCGCGGGAGCTGCGCACGCAGGCGACGCTGCCGCTCGTGTTCGACTCGACCGAGGTTCCGGTGATCGAGACGGCGCTGAAGCTGTACGGCGGCAAGGCGGTCGTGAACTCGATCAACCTGGAGGACGGGGAGCGGAAGATCACGCGGCTGCTGCCGCTGATCAAGCGGTTCGGGGCGGCGGCCGTGGCGCTCGTGATCGACGAGGAGGGGCAGGCCCGCGACGTCGACTGGAAGCTGCGGGTGGCGCACCGCATCCACGAGATCGCGGTGGGACGGTACGGGATGGAACCGGGCGACCTGCTGTTCGACATGCTCACCTTCCCGCTCGGGGGCGGGCAGGAAGACCTGCGTGGCGACGCGATGGCAACGCTGGAGGCCATCCGTCGGGTGAAGGTGGAACTGCCGGGGACGCACACGATCCTCGGCGTCTCGAACGTGTCGTTCGGCCTGAAGCCGGCGGCGCGGCGGGTGCTGAACTCGGTGTTCCTGGCGGAGGCGGTGGAGGCGGGGCTGGACGCGGCGATCGTGAACGCGCGCCAGATCCGCCCGCTGAGCCGCATCCCCGAGGCGCAGCTTGAGGCGGCGCGCGACCTGATCTACGACCGGCGGCGGGACGACTACGACCCGCTCATTCACTTCCTCTCCCTGTTCGAGGACGTGGAGGCGGCGCCGAAGCGGGCGGAGGAGCAGGCGGCGCTGCCCGTCGAGGAGCGGCTGAAGCAGCGCATCATCGACGGGGACCGGCGGGGGCTGGAGGGCGACCTTGATGAGGCGCTTCAGGAGATGGAGGCGCTCACGATCATCAACGAGCACCTGCTGGACGGGATGAAGGTGGTGGGCGACCTGTTCGGGGCGGGGAAGATGCAGCTGCCCTTCGTGCTGCAGAGCGCGGAGACGATGAAGACGGCGGTGAGCCACCTGGAGCCGCACATGGAGCGGGTCGAGGGGTCGGGGAAGGGCCGGATCGTGCTCGCGACGGTGCGCGGGGACGTTCACGACATCGGCAAGAACCTGGTCGACATCATCCTCTCCAACAACGGCTACACCGTCGACAACCTCGGCATCAAGCAGCCGATCGCGACGATCATCGACAAGGCGCTCGAGGTGGAGGCGGACGCGATCGGGCTGAGCGGCCTGCTCGTGAAGAGCACGGTCGTAATGCGGGAGGACCTGGAGGAGCTGAACGCGCGCGGGCTCGCGCGATTCCCGGTGCTGCTGGGGGGCGCGGCGCTCAACCGGCGCTACGTCGAGCACGACCTGCGCGCCGTCTACGAGGGCGATGTCTACTACTGCCGGGACGCGTTCGAGGGGCTGGACACGCTGGGGCGGGTTGTGGCCGGGGAGGGACCGGCGCCCGCGCGGACCGCCCCCGTCGCAGCAGCGACCACCGAGCGGGCCTCCCCTGCGCCGGAGGCTCCGGCGCGGTCGGCGGTGGCGCGGGACGTGCCCGTGCCGCAGCCGCCGTTCTGGGGGAGCCGGGTGGTGCGGGGCATCCCCCTGCGCGACGTGTTCCCCTACGTGAACGAGGTGGCGCTCTTCCGGGCGCAGTGGGGCTACCAGCGGGGAGACCGGTCGGAGGCCGAGTACGAGGCGCTGCTGGAGGAGGAGGTGCGGCCCGTGTTCCGCGCCTGGCAGGAGCGCGCGATCGGGGAGGGGCTGCTGACGCCGCAGGTGGTGTACGGCTACTTCAAGTGCCGGGCGGAGGGGAACGACCTGCTCGTCTGGCCGGAGGTCGAGGGGGAGGCGCCGGCCGGGGAGCCGGTGCGCTTCCAGTTCCCGCGGCAGCCGGAGGGGAGGCGCCTCTGCATCGCCGACTTCTTCAAGGACGGGGAGAGCGGCGAGTACGACACGGTCGCGTTCACGCTGGTGACGGTGGGATCGCGAGCGACGGAGCTCGCGCAGGAGCTGTTCGAGGCGGACGAATACCGCGACTACCTGCACTTCCACGGCTTCGGCGTGGAGAGCGCGGAGGCGCTGGCCGAGCTCTGGCACAAGCGCGTGCGGGAGGAACTGGGGATAGCGGGGCGGGACGCGACGGACATGCGGGAGCTGTTCCGGCAGGGGTACCAGGGGTCGCGGTACTCGTTCGGGTACCCGGCCTGTCCCGACCTGGAGCAGCAGGTCGGGATCGCGAGGCTGCTGGGGCCGGAACGCATCGGGGTGGAGCTGGGGGAGACGTTCCAGTGGGACCCCGAGCAATCGACGAGCGCGATCGTGGTGCACCACCCGGAGGCGCGCTACTTCACGGTCTAGAACGGCTATCCGCGGGGAGCGGGCGGGGCCGGGTCGGGGACGAGGGGGATGCCGGTCCAGCGCAGGAAGTCGCTGTAGGCCCAGCCCTGCTCGCCGTCCTCCGTGAGGACGTGCACCCACACGCAACGCCCGTCGAGGTCCTCTTCGTCCTCAATGCAGGGCCCCTCGACGACGAATCCATCGGTGGGGTGTGAGACCAGGTCGACGACGCGTTCGGGGGGCAGGCAGACGACAATTTCGGACTCGGTGGTCGCCTCGGCGCGGACGTTCAGGCAGGTATCGACGACAACCTCGGCGGTGAGGGAGTCGTCGAAGGGGGCCTGCCGGATAGCGGGCTGGAGTGCCGGCACGATGGTGCCCGAGCCGCCCTGCTGGCGGCCTTGCTGGTTGTGGAAGAAGACTTCGTGGCCGGAGTCGCTCCAGGAGAGACCCCAGACCGGCACCGCCTGAAGATTCGCAGAAGCCAGTACCTGATCGCTCATATCGACAACGGCCACTGTCGGTCGGCTGCCACGGAAGGGGTTCGCGTGGATGAAGCGCGTGGGGTCAGTTGGGCTCGGGCGCAGGGTTCCCGACGGCAGTCGTTCGGGCAGCGAGATCCATTCCCCATCGATCTCCACGATCTGACGACCGCGCACCGTCTCCACGACAAGCCCGGAGCTGTCAGCCAACCATCCGGCGAAGGTCGCGCCAGCGATCTTCATCAGCTCGTCGCCCGTGGCGGCGTCGAAGATCGAGAGGACGACAGGAGCGGGGTAGGAGCCGGAGGCGCCCCACCATCCGCAGCAACCGACGACATTCGTCAGGGTGGCGAACAGGCGATCGTCAGGAGAGAGATGGACACCCGCATAGGTCCCGACAAAGCAAGAGACGCTGACGTGGGACTGTAGGTCGCCGTTCCAGTCATAGCGAAGGACCCGGCAGGTGTGCGCTCCATTTCCCTCGGGATGGTGACTGTCAACGAGAGCAAACCCGTCGCCCGTGCGAGCAGTGTGGTACCTGCCACCGGGATCGAGCGTAACGCGGTCGCCGCTTTCGATATCAACGATGTGTAGCAGCCCATCACCCCCGGCGAGCAGCAGGCCATCTTCTGGGAGCACATCATCGAGGAACCAGTCAGCGGGGGTGACGAACTCCGTCTCGGGATCCATGGAGGCGTCAACGGCCACATAGCTGGTCACGTCAGCCTCGGCATCCCCGTCAAGGCGCCCGAAGACAATGGCTTCGTCGATCCATCCGGCATAGCTGAAGCGGAGGGCGGCCTGATCCCAGGAGAACGTGCGACCGGTCTCGCGATCATGGAGCACGCTTGGGCGCACAGCGAGCGCAAACCCGCCGCCGGCAAGCACGTAGCGATGGTTCAAGGAAGCGACCATGGCGAGCCCGTCGACGCTCGACCACGCCTCGACCACCCCCGTTTCGACATCAAGGAAGAAGAGCCCTACGCCCTCCGCGATCAGCTCGCCGGGGGCGTACTCGATGCGCACGAACGCCTCGTCCGTGGCGACTTCGCGGATGCCGAGGGCGTTGGGGGTGGAATCAATGACGGGCTCGGGGGTAGGTTCAGGTGTCGGTTCGGGGGTCGGCTCGGGGGTCGGTTCCGGCGTGGGGGACGCCTCGGGTTCCGGCGCGGGGGTGGGCATGGGGTCGGGGGTTGCGGCGGGAGTGGGGGAGGGCGTCGGGGTGGCGGTCGTCCCGGCGGCGGGGGTCGGGGACGGGCCGGGGGAGAGGAGGACGTTCACGGGCTCATCGGGGCGCGTGAGGAGGACGGCGAGGACGATTGCGGGGATGGCCGCCAGCGTGACGACCGTAGCGGCGGCAGCGCCGAGGAGGGGCTTGGGCAGCAGGCCCAGCGGCGCGAGGAAGGCGCCGAGGCGGGCACCCACGAGCTGGGGGAGGCGGACGGGCCGGCGCTCCGGCTGCCAGGTCGCGATCTGGCGGCGGTTCCGCAGCTCCAGCTTCCCGAGGATGTTCGAGACGTGGTACTTGACGGTGTAGGGGCTGATGCCGAGCTTGATGGCGATCTCGGCGTTGGTCCCGCCGTTCCGCACCTCCTCCAGCACGCGCCACTCGGCGGGCGTGAGGATGTCGGGATAGGGCGGGCGGCCGCGTCCCCGGCGGGTCATGGGGCAAGCCTAGGGGGAAGGCAGCCGAATTACCCCGTCCGTTTTCGGAATTTCCCCCTACTTCTCCAGTTCGGCCAGGAGTCCGTCGCGGAGGCGGTATTTCTGGACCTTGGTGGCGGACATAGGCCAGTCACCGGGGGCGACGAAGCGGACGTGGCGGGGCACTTTGAAGCTGGCGATGCGGCCGCGGCAGTGGTCGATGAGGTCGTCGGGGGCGATCTCGGCGCCGGGGACGAGCTCGACGAAGGCGGCGGGCACCTCGTCGTAACGGTCGTCGGGAACGCCGACGACCTGGGCGATGTTCACGGCGGGATGGGTCTGGAGGTAGGACTCGATCTCGAGGGCGGCGACGTTCTCGCCGCCGACCTTGAGCATGTCCTTCACGCGCCCCATGAAGCTGACGCGGCCGTCCTCGTCGAGCGCGCCGAGGTCGCCGGTGTTGAACCAGCCGGCGTCGTCGAAGCACTCGGCGTTCTTCACGGGGTCCTTGTAGTAGCCCTCGAAGACGCAGTAGCCGCGCATCCAGATCTCGCCCCGGGTGTCGGGCTCGTCGACGGGGTCGCCGGTTTCGGGGTCGCGAATCTGGAGCTCGATGCCGGGGAGGGGCCGACCGGAGGTGACGGGGCGCTTCTCTGGCGGGTCGTCGGGGTGGCTGAAGCAGGCAACGCCGCCGCACTCGGTGAGGCCGTAGGCGTTCGTGTGCTGGGCGGTGGGCAGGGAGGCGTGGATGCGGCGGAGGGCGTCGGGGGGCGCGACGTTGTTCATGAGGCGGATGCGGGAGAACTCGGCGGGGTCCCACTCGGGGTGGTTGAGGAGGGCGGTGGTGATCGGCGGGAAGGTCGAGAAGCAGACGGTGGCGCGCTCGTCGCGGAGCTGGGAGATGCCGAGATTCGCGTTGAAGTGGGTGAGGGTGATGTAGGCGGCACCCGAATCCATGCAGCCGATGAGGGGCAGGATGGCGCTCATGTGGAAGAGGGGCAGGGGGTCCCAGAAGCGATCCTCGGCGGTGAGGCGGAAGCGGTCGCCGCAGGCGTTCACGGAGGTGCGGACGAGGGCCTCGTGCGTGAGCGGGCAGCCCTTGGGGTCGGCGGTGGTGCCGGAGGTGTACATCATCATGGCGACGTCGCGGAGGCGGACGCGCGAGCGGAGGAGATGGACGTGGTCGTCGGTAACGCCCTCGGCAGCGGCCTCGAAGGCGGCGCGGTCGAGCATGCCGGCAGGAGAGGCGTCACCGATCAGGATGACGCTCTCCAGCTTCGGGGCGCCGGCCAGGTCGAGGGCGGACGGGTCGGGCGCCCCGGCGAGGCCGGGGAGGCAGCGGTGCAGGAGCGCGACGAAATCGACGTGCTCGTCGATCAGGTCGCTGGTGATGAGGAGCTTGAGGTCGGCGTTCTCGATCACGTAGGCGAGCTCGTGGTCCTTGTAGCGGGCGTTGATGGGCACGACCCACGCGCCCAGCATGGCCGCGCCGAGCATGACCTCGATGTAGTCCATGCAGTTCGGCATGAGGATGCCGAGGTGGTCGCCGGGCCCGAGACCAAGGCCAGCGAGGGAGCGGGCGGAGCGCACGGCGGCCTCGTTGAGGCTGGCGTAGGTGTGGCGCCGGTCTGGAAAGACGACGGCGTCGGCGTCGGGGTAGCGGGCGGCGGCGCGGACGGGGAGGTCGCCGAAGGGGACGACCTCGGTCCACTCGCGCGCGGATGCAGCGTCACTCATACCGATCCCCCCTGTCTGGCCGTCTTCCCGCGAGGCTCAGCGCTTGTCGAACTCGAGGTTGAGCTCGTAGAGGCCGAGCATGATGCCGGGCTGGTGGGTGAAGTCGTTCTTGCCCGGCGCGAAGCGGATGTTGTCGAGCCGGTCGATCAGCACCTCGGTGGCGATGTTCTGCTCCAGGCGGGAGATGCCCTGCCCGGGGCAGTTTCGCGGGCCCATGGAGAAGGTGAGGTGGCGGCCGGGATTCTTGCGGTCGAGGCGCAGCTCGCTCGGGGCGGGGCAGAGGTCGGCGTCGCGGTTGCCGGCGCCGAAGCGGAGGTGGAGGAGCGAGCCCTTGGGGATGTGGACCCCGCGGATCTCCATGTCCTCGGGGACGTAGCGGCCGCCGGCGCCGCCCTGGGTAGGCGCGTAGAGGCGAAGCGCCTCCTCGACGAAGAAGCGCACCTTGCCGCGATCCTCGCGCAGTTCCTCGACGAGCTCGGGGTGCTGGGCGAGGAGCAAGGCCTCGGAGGTGAGCGCGTACTGGGTGGTCTCGTTCCCGCCGATGTGCATGAGGACGGCGATGCTGATGATCTCGCCGTCGCTCAGCTTGCGGCCCTCGTACTCGACCTGCGAGAGGAAGGAGATCATGTCCTCCTTCGGGTTCTTCCGCTTCTCGTCGATCTGCCCCTGGATGTAGCGGTGGAAATCGACGAGAACGGCGGCGTTCTCGCGCTCGACCTCCTCGGAGAGCTCGTTGCGGGGGCCGTCGCCGTAGACGAAGCGGCGGACCTGGGCCTCCTCCATCTTCTTCAGCATCGGCATGTCCTCGAGGGGGAAGCCGAGGATGGTGGTGATGACCGTCTGGGGGAGGGGCGCGGCGAACTGCGTGACGAACTCGACCTCGCCGTCGTCGATCCAGTTGTCGATGAGGCCGTTGACGGCGGCGGTGACCATCTCGCGGTGGCGCTCGGCGCCCTCGGGGCCGACCCACGGGTCCCAGAGCTGCATGCGGTACTGCTTGTGCTGCTCGACGGTGGGGCGGAGGGTCTGGGCGGCATCGACGGTCTCGCCGAAGCCTTCCTCGCGGAAGATCTCGGACTCGATCTCGCTGGAGCCCGCGGAGGCGGCGGCGGAGATGTCCTCGGGCATGAGGTCGAAGAAGCGGGGATCGCGGGTGATGGAGGCGATGTCCTCGAACTTCGAGACGACAAAAGCGTCGGCGCCGGGGAGCCAGCCCTTGCCGGGGATGCGGGCGATGGGCGCTTCCTCGTGGAGCACCTTGTAGGAGTCGAACCAGCGCTCCTGGGAGCCCGGCTCGAAGAGCTCGGCGCCGATATCGGCGGCGACGGGGCAGGCGGAGGCGGCGATGGCCTCGCCGCCGGCGGTGTCGGTCGTGGTATCGGTCATGGGTGCTCCTCCCTGGTGGGTTCAGACGTAGCCGAGCTCGCGCTCCATCGCGTCGATGGCGTCCTCGGCGATCGCGTAGGCCTTCATGGCGGTCTCTTCCGAGCAGACGACGGGCGGGCAGACGCGCGCGACGTTGCCGCCACCGGAGACGACGAGCCCGCGTTCGAGACAGTTCTTGTAGAAGAGCCGTCCGGCCTCGAAGTTGGGCTGGCGGCTCTCCTTGTCGGTGACGAAGTCGAGGGCGAGGAGCAGGCCCCGGCCACGGGCGTCGCCCACGGAGGGATGGTCGTCGCGGAGGCGCTCGATCCGGTCGAGGCAGACCTCGCCGAGGGAGCGGGTGTGCTCAAGCAGGCCCTCCTCCTCGATCGTGTCGATGACGGCGAGGGCGGCGGCGCAGGCGGCGGGCTGGCCGCCGTTGGTGGTCGAGGGCTGCGTCTGCTGGAGTGCGTCCTTGAGGCCCTCGCGCACGCAGAGGACGGAGATGGGAATGCCGTTCCCGAGCATCTTGCCGATGATGACGGCGTCGGGCACGACGCCGTAGTGCTCGGCGGCGAACCAGGTTCCGGTGCGCCCGAAGGTGGCGAACTCGTCGAAGATGAGGAGCATGTCGTGGCGGTCGGCGATCTCGCGGAGGCGGGGGAGGAACTCCTCGGGGTAGACGCGGGCGCCGCTGCCGTTGGTGATGGGCTCGACGATGATGCCGGCGAGCTTCCCGTGGCTGTTCGAGAGCATGAGGCGCTCGGCGAAGTCGGTGCAGTGCATGCCGCAGTCGGGGTACGTCATCTTGTACTCGCAGCGGTAGCAGAAGGCGGCAGGCACGGTGAGGAAGCCGGAGGGGCGGGGGCCGGTGGCGGTGTTTCCCATGCCGGTCGCGATCGCGCCGGTGGTACGGCCGTGGTAGTCGCCGGTGAAGGCGAGGAACTCGTGGTTCCCGGTGGCGGCGCGGGCGACGCGGAGGGCGGCCTCGGTGGCCTCGGTGCCGGTGTTGAAGAACTGGAAGACGTTGAGGTCGCCGGGGGTGATGGCGGCGAGGCGCTCCATGAGCCGGACGCGCACGTCGGTGGGGAAGTCACGCACGTTGAGGAGGCGCCCGGCCTGGTTGGCGACGGCCTCGGTGATGCGGGGGTGGGCGTGGCCGAGGGCGGCGACCATGTGGCCCTGGGTGAAATCGATGAAGCGGTTGCCGTCGGCGTCGGTGAGGGTGACGCCCTCGCCGTGGGTAAAGGCGACGGGGAGGGCGTTCACCATCTGGAAGTAGCTGCCGTACTGGTACTTCTGGGTCTTGTCGAAGAGTTCCTGCGAGCGGGGGCCGGGAAGGTCGCCGTCGATCAGGGGCGCATCGGCGGCGGGGGCGTTCGCCCACTCGATGCTGTTCGCGAACGTGGCCCCGGAGTGCGTCTGCGTCGCCATGCCTCGCACCTCCAGTCAGGCGCGGGGCGGATTGTACGCGTCCGCGGGCAGCGGCGGTCGGAGGGGGACGGCGGCGTCTAGACGGCGCCGATGCGCTCCGCCTCGGTCTCGCGCAACTCCTGCGCCTCGGCGGGGGTGAACGTGGCGCCGCAGGTGCCGCAGTCGAAGCGCGAGGCCCTGTCCTCGTGCCCGATGTCACCGGCCTCGTCCCACTTCGGAACGAGGTTGGTGTGGGGGCACTCGTCACGCTCGACGGGAACGTCGGCGTGGAGGCCCTCGGCCTCGGAAGCACCGCCGCGCTTAAGGAGTTTGTCCAGGAAACCCATAGCCCTCTCCTCTCGTGATGGGCCGAACAACGGAATCGTATATCGACTTCCAGGGCTCGCCCGAGACCGCGTATCAATTCTCCACGGCGGCGGCCTGGAAGCGGGTCGCGTAGCCTTTGCCGCCATGCCGGGAGCGCTCGCGCCCTACCGCGTCATCGACCTGACCCGCGAGATGGGGGCGGTCTGCACGCGGATGCTGGCGGGGCTGGGGGCGGACGTGGTGCGGGTCGAGCCGCCGGGCGGGGACGGGACTCGGATGCGGGCGCCCCTGGTCGGGGAGGGGGAGCGGCTGAGCGCGTGGTGGGCGCAGATGCACGCGGGCAAACGCAGCATCACGCTGGACGCCGAGTCGGCAGAAGACGCGGCCTTCCTGCTGGACCTGTGCGCGAGCGCCGACGCGGTCGTGCTCTCCCCGGACGACCACGGGGAGACGTGGCCGCTCGATCTCGACGAGGTCGCCGAGCGGGCGCCGCACGTCGTGCGTACGGCGATCACGCCGTTCGGGCTGGAGGGGCCGAAGGCGGGGTGGGCCGGCAGCGACCTGGTCGGGCTGGCGGCGGGCGGGCTGATGTCGCTCTGCGGCGACCCCGATCGGGCGCCCCTGCGGGTGTCGGTGGAGCAGGCGTACGCGCTGACGGGCGCGCAGGCGTGCGTGGGCACGCTGCTGGCGCTGCGGGCGCGGAGGCTGACGGGGCGGGGGCAGCTCGTCGACGTGGCGATGCAGGCCGCGGTCGCGAACGCGCTGGGGAACGCGCGGCTCTACTACGCGATGGGCGGGCTGGTGGCGAAGCGGGCGGGGGGAGGGCGCGCCTTCGGCACGCAGGGCACGCGGCTCATCTACGAGTCGTCGGACGGGCACGTGGCCTACTGGCGGCAGCCGGACAGCATCCGGGCGCTGGCGCGCTGGTTCGACGCGACGGGCGAGCCGCGCACGTTCGACGCGGAGGCGTGGGCGGGGCGGGCGCTCGTCGGGGGCGACATGCCGGCGCCGGAGGAGGTGGAGGCGCTGGAGTCCGAGATCCGGCGGTTCTTCGCGGCGCGCACCACTCACGAGCTTGGCGAGGAAGGCCAGCCGCGGGGGCTCATGATCTACCCCGTCAACACGATGGCGGACCTCGTCGAGAGCGAGCACCTGGCGGCGCGCGACTTCTTCGAGGAGGCGGCCTCGCCGGCGGGGGCGCTGCGGATGCCGGGCGCGCCGATGAAGCTGTCTGCGACGCCGTGGCGGACGGGGGAGGTCGCGGCGGCGGGAGCGCACGGGGAGGCGGTGCGGTCGGAGGTGGCGGCGGGGCGGAAGGTCCCGGAGGTGGCGGAGCGGGCGGGGGCCGTCGGGGCGCGGGATCTGTTCAGGGGGATCCGGGTGGCCGACTTCTCGTGGGTGGGGGTGGGGCCGAACTCGACGCAGGTGCTGGCCTGGCACGGGGCGGAGGTCATCCGCGTGGAATCGACGCTGAAGCTGGACACGTTCCGCTCGGGCGGGCCGCGTCCCGGGAACGACACGAGTCCTGACGGGAGCGCCTACTGGGCCAACCACAACCGCGACAAGCTGGGCGTGCAGATCAACCTGAGGACGCCCGGGGGGCTGGAGGCGGCGAAGCGGCTGATCGCCGCGAGCGACGTGGTCACCGAGTCGTTCACGCCGGGCTTCATGAAGCGGGTCGGCCTCGACTACGAGTCGGTGCGGGCGATCAACCCGGACGTGATCATGATGTCGATGTCGATGGAGGGGCAGTACGGCCCACACGCCCGGTTCCGCGGGTTCGGGCTGATCCTGCAGGCGGCGGCGGGCATCACGGGCCTGACGAGCTGGCCCGACCGGCCGCCGACGGGCACGGGCGTCGCCTACACGGACTGGGTGGCGATGCACTTCGCGGCTTCGTCGCTGCTGGCGGCCCTGGACCACCGCGAGCGCACGGGCGAGGGGCAGTACATCGACCTCTCGCAGCTCGAGGCGATGACGTACGCGCTCGACGGCGCGCTGGTCTCGGCGCTGAACGGGGGCGCGGAGACGGCCGCGAACGGGAACCGGCATCCGCAGGCGGCGCCGCACGGCGTGTTCGCCTGCCGGGGAGACGACCGCTGGTGCGCCGTCTCAGTGATGAGCGACGAGCAGTGGGCGCGGCTGTGCGAAGCGGTGGGGCGGGAGGACTGGGCGGCGGACGCGGGGCTGCGGTCGGCGGCGGGGCGGAAGCGTCGGGAGGACGAGATCGATGCGGGGCTGGCGGCGTGGTGCGGGGAGCGGACGGCGGAGGAGGCGCAGGAGCGGCTGCAGGCGGCGGGGGTGCCGGCGCACCTGGTGGCGACAATGGCGGACGTCGAGGAGGAGCCGCAGTTGAACGCCCGGGGGCACTTCTGGGAGACGGACCACCCGGTCATCGGGCCGCTGCGGTACGACGGCGCCGCCTACCTGCTCAGCGAGACGCGAGCGGGACCGCGCAACCCCGCCCCCCTGCTGGGCCAGCACACCGAGCAGGTGTTCCGCGAGGTGCTGGGCTACGGCGAGGACGAGCTGGCGGAGCTGATCGCGGGCGGGGCGCTGGAGTAGCGGGCACAGAAAAGCCGCGGCGCCGGAGCGCCGCGGCTCTGCGTTGCCTCGTCGAGGCTCGACCTAGCGGTCGGGGCCTTCGAGGTAGTTATCGAGCACCTTGTGCATGTGGCGGATGCGGCGCTCGCGGTAGTTGATGAGGAGCCCCTTGTAGGCCTGCGAGTTCATGCCCTTCTGCACGCGCGGCAGGTTGTAGGAGTCCTGGTCCATCACGAGGCCGATCGAGATCTCGCCATGCTTGTACTGCGCGTGGATCGGACGCGGAGGATGGTCCACCCCCGGCGGGATGCGCACGTAGGTCTGCATGTCGAAGAACATCTTGTTCGGGTCCGTCGGGTGCGGGCGCTGGCGGAAGAACAGGAAGTTGAGGGCGTTCGTGTTGAAGGTGAGGCTGGGGAAGATGTAGTAGTGGTAGTCGTCGGAGAGCTGATCATCGTTCAGCTCGGAGACGTCCAGCCCCTGGGCGGCGGCCGACTTCTTGGTGGCGGCCTGCATGGCGGGGCGAACATCGCCCATGCCGCCCTCGAACGTGTCGGGGTCGATGCCGGCGGCGACCATGAACTCGCGCAGCGGCTGCGTCACTTCCTTCTGGTTCGGGTAGCGCGGGCTGACAAGGCCGAACGGGACGAGATAGCGGTTGTGCCGCTCGTACAGGTCGATCTGCACATGGATGTCATCAAGCGACTCCAGCAGCTGCGGGTGGATTCCCTGCACGTGGTAGACCTCGTTGAAGGCATCGACGGAGGCCTTCCAGTTCGTGTCCCACTCCACGGTCAGGTCCTGGACGATGGCGTACTCCTCGAAGTGGTACGGATCGAGGTGCCAGTTGACGGGCTCGAGGAACTCGAGCAGGGGCTCGCAGTCGGGGTTCATGTTGAACCAGACGAAGCCGCCCCACGTGTCGCAGGGGATCTCGGTGAGGGCGGTCTCCTGGGGCACGCCCTGGGTGAACGTGTCCTCGTCGGGCACGAACTTCTTGGAGCCGTCGAGGTTGAACTCGAAGAAGTGGTAGGCGCACTGGAACGACTCCGCGTGCCCCATGCCCGGGTTCCGGATCTGGTTCCCGCGGTGGGGGCAGACGTTGTAGAACGCGCGGACCTTGTCCTCGGCCTCACGCACGATCAAGAACGACTCGGAGCCCAGCTCGGTCGTGAAGTAATCGCCGACGTTGGGGATGTCGGACTCGCGGCCGGCCATGTTCCAGACCTTGGTCCACATGTGCTCCCACTCGAGCTGCATGTACTCCTTCGAGATGTAGCGCTCCTTGGGGATGAGTTCGGTGCCGAGGAGCGGCTCGGGGGCTTTCTCGGTGGGGGTTCCCTGGCGGACGGACGTGGTCATGGGACAACTCCGGATACGGGATTGGCGCTCATTTCGCGCAGATACAGGGAAGGTACCCGGAATCGCGTTCCGGGGAAACCCCAGACAGGACCTGATCGCCCCGATTGCGGCAGACAGGACGGGCGCACAGGCGCGGCTGCGCTAGAATCGCTCGCCGTGGACCTGCGCAGATGCATCCGTGACGTTCCAGACTTCCCGAAGGAAGGCGTGCTCTTCCGCGACATCACGCCGCTTCTGGGGGATCCGCTCGCGTTCCGCTACAGCATCGACGAGCTGTGCGTGCACGCGGCGCGGCGGGACGCCTCCGCGATCGTCGGCATCGAGTCGCGCGGGTTCGTGTTCGGGGCGGCGATGGCGGACCGCATGAGGCTGCCGTTCGTGCCGCTGCGGAAGCCGGGGAAGCTGCCGGCGGCGCGCATGTCGATCGAGTACTCGCTGGAGTACGGCGACAGCCAGCTCGACATCCACGAGGACGCGCTCTCGGTGGGGAAGCGGGCGTACATCGTCGACGACCTGCTGGCGACGGGAGGGACGGCGGCGGCGGCGACGAAGCTGGTCGAGCTTGCAGGGGGCGAGGTCGTGGGGCTGGGGTTCGTGATCGAGCTGGAAGAGCTGGGCGGGCGGGCGAAGATCGACGGCTACGAAGCCATGAGCCTCGTCCGCTACTAGGAGCGGACCCGTGAGCAGCTACACGCCGATCCGCATCCTGCCGGGCGAGGGCATCGAGGTCCTGGACCAGACGCTGCTGCCCCACGAGGAGCGCTACCTGCGGCTGGACACGGTGGCGGCGGTGGCGGAGGCGATCCGGTCGCTGCGGGTGCGGGGCGCGCCCCTGCTGGGCGTGACCGGCGCCTGCGGGATGGCGATCGCGGGGGAGGAGCGCGGGGCGGGGCCGGAGGCGCTGGCAGAGGCAGCGGCGGAGCTGAAGGCGACGCGCCCGACGGCGGTGGACCTGGGGGCGATGATCGACGAGGCGCTGGGGGCGGCCGCGGCCGGCGGGGAGGACGAGGCACGGCAGGCGGCGCTCTGGGGGTTCGCGGAGCGCGCGCTGGAGAGGCAGCGGGAGCGGGACGCGTCCCTCGCGCGGCACGGGCGCGAGCTGCCGGGACTGGAGGGGGCGGTCCTGACGCACTGCAACACGGGCGGGCTGGCGACGGGCGGGGAGGGAACGGCGCTGGCCGTGATCGCGGAGGCCTGGCGGGCAGGGCGCATCGAGCGCTGCTACGCGACGGAGACGCGTCCATTGCTGCAGGGCGCGCGGCTGACGATGTGGGAGCTGGGAGCGCTGGGGATTCCGGGAACGCTCCTGCCGGACACGGCGGCGGCTTCCTTGATCGCCTCGGGGCAGGTGAGCGCGGTCATCACGGGGGCGGACCGGATCGCGGCCAACGGGGACGGTGCGAACAAGGTGGGCACGTACGGGCTCGCGGCGGTGGCGGCGCGGCACGGCGTGCCCTTCTACCTGGCGGCGCCGCTGAGCACCTTCGATGCGAACACGCCCTCGGGGGAGGCAATCCCGATCGAGTTCCGGGGGGAGGACGAGGTGGGAGGCTTCGGCGACGACCGCTGGAGTCCGGACGGGGGCGGGGTCTACAACCCCGCCTTCGATGTGACGCCGGCGGAGCTGATCGCGGGCATCGTCTGCGAGAGCGGCGTGCTGCGCCCACCGTACGGCCCCGCCATCGCCGCACTGACCGCCCGGAACGGGTAGCGGTAGACTCCGCGCCAGTGCCTGATTCGATCGATCTCGCGGTCCTCGGCGGGAGCGGCTTTTACGAGATGCCGGGCCTGCGCGGCGTGGAGGAGCTCGAGATCGAGACGCCGTTCGGGCAGCCGAGCGACGCGATCCGGGTGGGGGAGTTGGAGGGGCGGCGCGTCGCGTTCCTGGCGCGGCACGGTCGCGGGCACCGGCTGCTGCCCTCGGAGATTCCACAGCGCGCCAACTTCTGGGCCCTGAAGTCGCTGGGGGTGTGGCGGGTGCTGGCGATCTCGGCGGTGGGGTCGCTGCGCGAGGAGTACGCGCCGGGCCACCTGGTCGCGCCCGATCAGCTTATCGACCGCACGCGCGGGGACCGGCCGGGCACGTTCTTCGGGGAGGGGGTGGTCGCGCACGTGGCCTTCGCGGAGCCGTTCTGCGGGGGGCTACGGGAGGGGGCGCTGGCGGCGGCGCGGGAGGCGGGGGCGACGGCGCACGATGGCGGCGCCTACATCACGATCGAGGGGCCGGCCTTCGGGACGCGCGCGGAGAGCGAGCTGTACCGCTCGTGGGGGGCGAGCCTCGTGGGGATGACGGCGCTGCCGGAGGCGAAGCTCGCCCGCGAGGCGGAGCTCTGCTACGCCATGCTGGCGGCGGTGACCGACTACGACGCCTGGCACGAGGCGGAGGAAGCGGTCGACGCCACGACCGTGATGACGCGCCTGACGGAGAACGTCGAGGTGAGCCGCAAGGCGGTGGCGAGACTGGCGGCGGCGCTCGATGACAACGACGACTGCGACTGCGTCCGGGCGCTCGACGCGGGGCTCGTGACGCCACCGAAGTCGATCCCGGCGGCGGCCCGCGAGCGGCTTGCGCCCATCCTCGGGCGGCGGCTGGGGGCGGAGGGCGCATGACGCTGCTGGTGGCGGGCTGGGTCGCGCTGGACGAGATCGAGACGCCGTTCGCGAAGGTCGAGCAGTCGCTGGGCGGCTCGGCGACGTGCGCGGCGCTGGCGGCGGCGCAGTTCACGGACGTGCGTTTGCTGGCGGCTATTGGCGAGGACTTCCCCGCGAGCGAGCGGGCGAAGCTCGAAGGCCGGGGCATCGACCTCGCGGGGCTGACGACGGTGCCGGGGGGCACGACGAGCCGCTGGGGCGCGCGCTACCACTACGACATGAACACGCGCGACACGCTCTACACGCACCTCGGGGTCAACGACGGCTGGCGGCCGGTGCTGCCCGAGGGCTGGGAGGACTCGAGCGCGGCCTTCATGGCGGCGGACGATCCGGCGACGCAGCGTGGGCTCCTGGCGGCGTTGACGGCGCCACGGGCGACGATGGTCGACACGATCAAGCTGTACATCGAGACGGAGGAGGCGGGGGTGCGGGAGGCGATGCGCGAGGCGAACTTCGCATCCGTGAACGAGACGGAAGCGCGGCAACTGACGGGCATGGCGAGCATCGCGAAGGCGGCGCGGACGCTGGTGGAGGGGGGAGCGCAGGCGGCGCTGGTGAAGCTGGGCGAGTACGGGGCGGTGTACGTGAGCGGGGACGACTACTTCGTCGCGCCGGGCTACCCGCTGGAGGAGGTGGTCGACCCGACGGGCGCGGGGGACAGCTTTGCGGGGGCGTTCCTGGGGTACCTGGACACGGTTCCGGAGGTGACGGCGCGGGAGATCCGGCGGGCGATCATCTACGGGTCGACGGTGGCGTCGTTCGCGGTCGAGGGGTTCGGGCCGAGCCGCCTGCTGAAGCTGGAGCGCGAGGAGGTCGAGGCGCGGTATCGTGAGTTCCGTAGGCTTACGCATATCGAGGAGGAGCTGTGATGGCGGAGCGGGAGCTCCCCCTGGCGGCGGGACGGGAACGGCGGGAGTTCCTCGTGCGGAGGCTGCGGAGCCGCGACGCGATCCGCGTGCGGCTGCAGCCGCAGCGGGACTACGCCGCCTACGCGCTGGCGCAGCTCGAGCCGGGGCTGTTCGAGCGGACGCGCTGGTTCACGGCGGAGGGGACGAGCGGGCAGGGCCTCGTGACGCACAGTCGCGGCGGGCTCGGCGACGCGACGTTCGTGACGGGCGACCCGGATGCGGTGCGGGCCATCCTCTCGATCGAGCCGGGACCGGCGCGCAGCTACCTGTCCTGCCGGACCGAGCACGTCGAGGCGGTGCGGAGCGTGTACCACCTCTCGAACAGCCAGCCGATGCTGCGCATGTCGGCGACGGCGGCCACCTTCGAGCCGCACGAGGTCGTGCCGGCGGTGCGGCTGCTGGGGATCGACATTCGCCGCATCAACCAGCTGTACGGGTCGGAGGGGAACCCCACGTACTACGAGGCGGGGCACATCGACGCCGGGGTGTACCGGGGGGTGGTCACCGGCGGCAGGCTGGTCGCGATCGCGGGGACGCACGCCGTCTCGCCGCAGGAGCGGGTGGGGGTCGTGGGGAACGTCTTCACGCATCCGCGGCACCGCGGGCAGGGGTACGCGACGGCGGCCACGAGCGCGGCAACACAGGCGCTGCTGGAGACGTGCGACACGGTCGTGCTGACGGTCGACCCGAAGAACGCCCCGGCGGTCGCGTCGTACCGGCGGCTCGGGTACCGGGACGCGGGGGAGATGATCGAGGCGACGGCGACGCGGCGCGACTCGGCGGCGCTGCTGGCGCTGCCGCGCAAGCTGCGGGCGCTCCTGCGGGGCCGGCAGCGCGGCGGAGCGCTTCTCTCCGTTCGCTTGTAGTCTCTTTACAGACGAACCAGGAAGCAGATCGGTACGACGAATGAGCGTTCCTTCCGACATCACCGACCCGACGCATGTGCGCGAGGGGGTCGACCGCATCGAGTGGGCGGCGCGGGAGATGCCCGTGCTGGCGCTCATCCGCGAGCGGTTCGCGAAGGAGCAGCCGCTCAAGGGCGTGCGCCTGGCGGCCTGCCTGCACGTGACGACGGAGACGGCGAACCTGGCGCTGGCCCTGCGCGACGGCGGGGCGGAGTTGCGCATCTGCGCGAGCAACCCGCTCTCGACGCAGGACGATGTGGCGGCGGCGCTGGTGGAGGAGTACGGCGTCTCCGTGTTCGCGCGCCGCGGTGAGGACAACGAGACGTACTACCGGCACATCCACCAGGCGCTCGACCACGAGCCGCAGGTAACGATGGACGACGGGGCGGACCTGGTGGCGACGATCCACCAGGAGCGGCGCGAGCTTCTGCCGGGGATGGCGGGCGGCCTGGAGGAGACGACGACGGGGGTCATCCGGCTGCGGGCGATGGCGAGGGACGGCGCGCTCGGTTACCCGATCGTGGCCGTGAACGAGTCGAACACGAAGCACCTCTTCGACAACCGCTTCGGGACGGGGCAGTCGACGGTGGACGGCATCGTGCGGGCGACGAACGTGCTGCTCGCGGGCAAGACGTTCGTGGTGGCGGGGTATGGCTGGTGCGGCCGCGGGCTGGCGAGCCGGGCGCGGGGTCTGGGCGCCCACGTGGTCGTGACGGAGGTCGACCCGGTGCGCGCGCTGGAGGCGGTGATGGAGGGGTTCACCGTGATGCCGATGGCCGAGGCGGCCCCGATCGGCGACTTCTTCGTGACCGTCACGGGCGACTGCCATGTGATCGATGGGGCGGTGCTTGAGACAATGCAGGACGGCGCCATCATGGCGAACAGCGGCCACTTCGATAATGAGATCGACCTGGACGCGCTGGAAGGCATGAGCGAGGGAAAGCGCCGCGTTCGCGAGCACGTGGAGGAGTACCGGATGGGAGACGGACGCACGCTCTTCCTGCTGGGCGAGGGACGGCTGGTCAACCTCGCGGCGGCGGAGGGGCATCCCGCCTCGGTGATGGACATGTCCTTCGCGAACCAGGCGCTGGGAACGGAGTGGCTCGTGGCGAACGAATCGACGCTGGACAAGCAGGTGCACGAGCTGCCCGACTCGATCGACGAGGAGATCGCGCGGTTGAAGCTGCGGGCGATGGGCATCGGCATCGACACGCTCACGGAAGAGCAGCGGCTCTACCTCTCGAGCTGGCAGGCGGGCACATGAGCGCGGGACGCCTCGTAACCTCGGAGTCGGTGACGGAGGGGCACCCGGACAAGATCTGCGACCAGATCTCGGACGCGATCCTCGACGAGATCCTGGCGCGCGACCCGATGGCGCGGGTCGCCTGCGAGACCTCGATCACGACGGGGCTCGTGCTCGTCATGGGCGAGATCACGACGAGCGCCTACGTGGACATCCCGCGGATCGTGCGGGAGACGATCCGCGACATCGGCTACAACTCCTCGGACATCGGGTTCGACTGGGAGACGTGCGGGGTGGTGACGGCGATCGACGAGCAGTCGCAGGACATCGCGGCGGGCGTGAACCGCTCGTGGGAGGCTCGCCACGGCGCGCGCGAGAGCGAGGAGCTGGAAACGGGCGCGGGCGACCAGGGGATGATGATCGGCTTCGCCTGCGACGAGACGCCGGAGCTGATGCCGCTCAGCATCTCGCTGGCGCACCGGCTGGCGCGGCGGCTGGCGGAGGCGCGCAAGAGCGGCGAGCTGCCGTGGCTGCGCCCCGACGGCAAGTCGCAGGTCACGATCGAGTACGGCAACGGCTGGGAGCCGCGGCGCGCGGAGTCGATCGTGATCTCGACGCAGCACGCCCCGGATGTCGACCAGGAAGTGATCGAGACGGACGTGCGGCGGCACATCATCGACACGATCGTCGACAAGGCGCTGGTGGACAGCGCCACGAACATCTACGTGAACCCCTCGGGCCGGTTCGTGGTGGGCGGGCCGAAGGGCGACGCGGGCCTGACGGGGCGGAAGATCATCGTCGATACGTACGGGGGCGTGGCGCGGCACGGAGGCGGGGCGTTCAGCGGAAAGGACCCGACGAAGGTGGACCGCTCGGCGGCCTACGCGGCGCGCTGGGTGGCGAAGACGATCGTGGCGGCGGAGCTGGCGCGGCGCTGCGAGGTCACGCTCTCGTACGCGATCGGGGTGGCGCAGCCGACCTCGATCAACGTGGACACGTTCGGGACGGGCGCGGTCTCCGACGAGGCGATCCTGGCGGCGGTGCGGAAGCACTTCGACCTGCGTCCGGGGGCGATCATCCGGGACCTCGACCTGCGCCGCCCGCTCTTCCGGGCGACGGCGGCCTACGGGCACTTCGGCCGGACGGGACTGGACGTGCCCTGGGAGGACACGGGGCGGGCGGCGGACGTGGCGGCAACCGCGCGCCGCGGGGCGTAACCTTCGCCGCGCATGGACGCGATCATCCTCGTCGGGGGGCAGGGCGCGCGGCTGCGGCCGCTGACCCTGACGCGCCACAAGAGCCTGATCCCGATCGCGAACCGGCCCGCGCTCGACCACCTGCTCGACTGGCTCGGCGCCCACGGCGTCGAGCGCGCGGTGCTGGCGCTGGGCCAGCGCCAGGACGACCTCGTGGAGGCGTACCCGGAGGGGGAGCGGGGCGGGCTCACGATCGCGCACGTGGTGGAGCGCGAGCGGCTGGAGTCGGGGGGCGCGATCCGGAACGCGGTGCAGGCGGCGGAGGTGGAGGGGCGTTTCCTCGTGCTGAACGGGGACGTGTACGTGGACTTCGACCTGGGGGCAGCGCTGGAGGCGCACGAGCGAGCGGGCGCGCGCCTGACGCTGGCCCTCTGCCGGGTCGAGAACCCGTCGGCGTTCGGGGTGGCGGTGCTGGACGGGAACTCGCGCATCACGGGCTTCGTCGAGAAGCCGCCGCCGGGAACGGCGCCGAGCGACCTGGTGAACGCGGGGGTGTGGGTGTTCGAGCCGGACCTGGTGGGCGAGATCCCGCCGGGGGCCGTGCGCGTGGAGGAGACGCTGTTCCCGTCGCTGGTGGGGCGGGGGGCGAACGTGCTGGGCTACCGCTTCGAGGGCCTGTGGGCGGACCTGGGAACGCCCGGGCGCTACCTGGAGCTCTCGCAGGCGCTGATCAGGCGGGCGGGCGCTCCGCTGCTGGCGAACGGCGCGGTGGTGGCGGCGGACGCGCGTGTCGAAGGCGCCGCCCTCGCGGAGGACACCGTGGTGAGCGCGGGGGCGAGCGTGACGGGGTCGGTGCTGTGGGAGGATGTGCGGGTGGAATCGGGAGCGCAGGTGCGGGACTCCGTGCTCGCCGACGGCGTCAGGATCGGGGAAGGGGCGGTGGTGCGCGGGGCGGTGCTGGGACGGGGGGCGAGCGTGGCGGCGGGGGCGCGGCTGCGTCCGGGCGAGATCCTCGAGCCGGGCGAGCGGCGGGAGTAAGGCGATGAGCGAGAACCCCGTGCGCTTCGGGACCGACGGCTGGCGCGCGATCATGGGCGAGGCGTTCACGTTCGAGAACGTGCGCGCCTGCGCACAGGCGGTCGCCGAGCACTTCGCCGAGACGCGGGGGCGGGACGAGCCGCTGGTCGTCGGCTACGACACGCGCTTCCAGTCGGACGAGTTCGCGCTGGCGGTCGCGCGGGTGCTGGCGGGGAACGGCTTCCAGGTGCAGCTCGCGGACCGGCCCGCGCCGACGCCCGCGCTGAGCTACCGCATCATCGAGGCGGGAGCGGGGGGCGGCGTAATCGTGACGAGCAGCCACAACCCCTTCCGCTGGAACGGAATCAAGGTGAAGCCGCACTACGGCGGCAGCGCCAGCCCCGAGATCGTGGCCGACATCGAGCAGCGCGTGCCCGCCATCCTCGCGGACGCGGCGCGCCCGAAGCTGGCGCCCGCGGACGCGGACGCGATCACGCGCTTCGACCCGATTCCCGGGTACCTCGCGGGGCTGGGGCGACAGGTCGACCTGGCGCGCATCCGCGGCGCGGGGCTGCGGGTCGCGGTCGACCCGATGTACGGCGCGGGGGCCGGGCTGCTGTCGGAGCTGCTGGACGGGGGCGCCACGACGGTCGAGGAGATCCACACGGAGCGGAACCCGCTCTTCCCCGGGCTGCGCGCGCCGGAGCCGATCGCGTCGAACCTCGACTCGCTGCTGTCGCTGGTCGCGGGCGGGGGGTTCGACGCGGGCATCGCGAACGACGGCGACGCCGACCGCGTGGGGCTGGTAGACGGGTCGGGGGCGTACGTGGACCAGTTGCGGACGTTCGCGCTGCTGGTCGAGTACCTGCTGGGGGCGCGGGGGCTGCGGGGGACCGTCGTGAAGTCGGTGACGACGACGGCGATGGCGCGGCTGCTGGCCGGGCGCCACGGCGTGGACTGCATCGAGACGCCGGTCGGGTTCAAGCACATCGGGCCGGTGATGATGCGCGAGGACGCGCTCATCGGGGGCGAGGAGAGCGGGGGGTACGGCTTCCGCGGCCACCTGCCCGAGCGCGACGGCATCCTCTCGGCGCTCTACCTGCTGGACGCCATGGCCATCAGCGGGAAGGGTCCGGCCGAGCTGCTCGAGGACGTGTTCGCGATCACGGGTCCGCACTTTTACGAGCGCGTGGACCTGGACCTGGAGGCGGGGGCGAACGCGGCGGTGAAGGCGGCGCTCGACGCGGCTTCGCCGCGCGAGTTCGCGGGACTGCCGGTCGAGGGCGTCGACACGACGGACGGGTGGCGCTTCCTGCTCTCGGAAGGGTGGGTGCTGTTCCGCCTCTCGGGCACGGAGCCGCTGCTGCGCATCTACACGGAGCTGCGGGACGAGTCGAAGGTGGGGCCGGTGACCGAGGCGGGACAGTCGCTCGTGGGGGATGCGTTCGCCTAACGCCAGACTGAACGCGACACGCTTCACGTAAGAGGGGATCGGGCCTACACTCGGGGTGGCTCACTGGAGGGACAGCGGCTTACCGGTCGCGCCTCCGCTCGCTGAAACGCTCGGGGCGAGACGCCACCGTCGGACCCCGAGCCGCCACGACCGAATGGCGTGGCAGGCGCCGGTCGGCCCCCACCAGGGCACGGGCCGGTAATCCAGAGCCGGTGGAAGGACTCGACCAATGGTTCGGATGACGGGATCCCAGATCCTGCTGGAGTGCCTCCAGCGGGAGGGCGTATCGACGATATTCGGCTACCCCGGCGGGGTGGTGCTGCCGCTCTACGACACGCTGCCCCAGTTCCCCGCGCTCCGGCACGTGCTCGTCCGGCACGAGCAGGGCGCCGCGCACATGGCGGACGGCTACGCCCGCGCCTCCGGCGAGGTGGGCGTCTGCCTGGCGACAAGCGGTCCGGGCGCGACGAACCTGGTGACGGGCATCGCGACCTCGTTCCTGGACTCGACGCCGATGGTGGCGATCACGGGGAACGTGGCGCGCACGCTGCTGGGCAAGGACGGCTTCCAGGAAGCCGACATCACCGGCATCACGCAGCCGATCACGAAGCACAACTACCTCGTGATGCGGGCCGAGAACATCGCCATGACGGTCCGCGAGGCGTTCCACATCGCACGGAGCGGCCGCCCGGGCCCGGTCCACGTCGATATTCCCAAGGACGTGTTCCAGGAGGAGGCGGAGTTCGAGTGGCCGGAGGAGATCAACCTGCGCGGCTACCGTCCGACAACGAAGGGGCACGCCGGGATGATCCGGCGGGCGGCGGAAGCGATTAACGGAGCGGAGCGCCCGATCATCATCTCCGGCCACGGGATCGTCTGGGGCGACGCCTCGAACGAGCTGGTGGAGCTGGCGGAGAAGGCGCAGATCCCGGTGATCACGACGTTCCTCGGGATCGGGGGCTTCCCCGAGACCCACAACCTGAGCTACGGCTTCCTCGGGATGCACGGCATGTACCACGCGAACATGGCCGCGGACGAGGCGGACGTCGTGATCGGCATCGGGATGCGGTTCGACGACCGCGCGATGGGCCGGTTCAACGACTTCAACCCGGACGCGACGATCGTCCACATCGATATCGACCCGGCGGAGATCGGGAAGAACCTGCCGACGGCGATCCCCGTCGTGGGCCACGTGAAGCGCGTGCTGCCGGAGCTGACGGACCGCCTCGAGCCGCGCGACCGCTCGAAGTGGCTGGGCTGGATCGACAGGGTGGAGGAGGAGCACCCGAGCCTGGAGATCCGCGAGACGCGGCGGCTCATCCCGCAGGAGATCGTGCGCACGCTGTACGAGGAGACGAACGGCGGGGCGACGCTGGTGACGGGCGTGGGCCAGCACCAGATGTGGGCGGGTCAGCACTACTTCTACGACAGCCCGAGGAAGCTGGTGTCGTCCGGCGGGCTGGGGACGATGGGCTTCGAGCTGCCAGCGGCGATCGGGGCGCAGATGGGCGTGCCCGAGTCGGAGGTCTGGGCGATCTGCGGGGACGCAGGCTTCCAGATGACGATGCAGGAGCTGGCGGTCTGCGTGGACGAACGGATACCGGTGAAGATCGCGATCATGAACAACGGCTACCTGGGCATGGTTCGCCAGTGGCAGGAGCTGTTCTACGACGAGAACTTCGTCTCGGTGGCGGTGACGCAGCCGGACTTCTGCAAGCTGGCGGAGGCGTACGGCATCCGCGCGCTGCGGGTGGAGACGAAGGCGGACGTGCTTCCCGCCATCCAGGAGGCGCGCAACTACGACGGACCCATCCTGCTCGACTTCCACGTGGACCAGGACGAGAACGTGTGGCCGATGGTTCCGGCGGGAGCAGCCCTTTCGGAGACGATCGAGATGCCGGAGAAGGAGCTCGTGCGATGACGACCAGCAACGGAACGCGGCCAAGCACCCACACGGTCGTCGCGATCGTCGAGGACAAGCCGGGCGTCCTGCAGCGGGTCGCCGGACTGTTCCGGCGGCGGGGATTCAACATCGAGTCGCTGGCGGTCGGGCCGACCGAGCTCGAGGGGCTCAGCCGCATGACGATCATCGTCGACGGTGCGAGCGCGCCGGTGGAGCAGGTCGAGAAGCAGCTCTACAAGCTGATCGACGTGGTGAAGGTGAGCGACCTGACCTACGAGGACGCGATCACGCGGGAGCTGGCGCTGCTGAAGGTGCGTTGCAACAACGTGAACCGCCACGAGCTACTCGACATCGCGAACGTGTTCCGCGCGGACGTGATCGACATGGCGACGAACTCGCTGACGCTCCAGGTCGTGGGCGACGAGGACAAGATCGACGGACTCATCAAGATGTGCGAGCCGTACGGCATCCGCGAGCTCTCGCGGACGGGCACGATCGCGATGACTCGCGGCCAGAAGACCACGACTGTGCACGAGTCCGAGCCGGAGGCGATCGCGCGGGTGCACCAGAGCCAGGGCCGCCGCGTCGAGGCGGACCTGCCCTTCAGCAGCGACTAGGGGACTGCCGGGGACGCCCTGGAGGGCTACCCGGCGCCGCCGGCCTCAGGCGTCTGGCGCCGGGTCATCCGAAAAGGGGTTGAACACCGCCACGGAGGCGGGTTCGAAGTGCCTCACGTTGCGGGTGACGACGGTCAGGCCGTGCTCCAGCGCCGTGGCCGCGATCAGCAGGTCGGCGCTCTGGTAGCCGAGGGCAGCCGAGAGCCGGCCCCATCGCTGGGCGGTCGGGAGATCGACGGGAAGGATGCGGTCGCCGTACCAGGCGAGCACCCGGTCGAGCCAGCCGGACAGCTCGTCCGCGAAGGCCGGGTCGGCGCGCCGCTGCCGCTCGATGCCGCGCTCGACCTCACCGATGGTCACGACGCTGAGGAAGAGCCCCGATGTGCGCTGGGCCGTCAGCCAGCGGGCGGGGCCGGGGTGGCGGTCCCCCCGACGCAGCGCCGACAGCACGTCGGTGTCGATCAGGTACATCAGAGGTCCGGCGACCGCGGCGGGAGCTCGAGCCGCTCGAACTCGCGGCCATCGCTGGGGATGTCGAGCAGCAGCTCCGCGAAGGTGGGGGCGTTCGCCTTCTCGATATCGCGCAGACGCTCGTATTCATCGACCGCCAGCACCACCACGGCGGGCCGGCCGCGACGGGTGACCCGCTGCGGATCACCCGCCAGGGCGGCATCGACGACGGCGCTGAAGCGGTTCTTGGCGTCCTGGAGGGGCCAGTCTGTCATGTCGGTATCCGGCTAGCTTTTCTGGCTAGATTATACGCTCACGCCAGCTCGACGAGCAGCGCGCCAGCCTCGACGACCTCATCGGGGGCGACGTGGACGGCTCGTACCGTGCCCGCGCCGGGGGCGGTGATGGCGTGCTCCATCTTCATCGCGTCGAGGACGGCGACGGTGTCGCCATCGCCGACGGCGTCGCCCTCGCGCACGTTGACGGCGGCGACGCGTCCGGCCAGGGGCGCGCGAATCTCGCCGGCCGGGCCCTCGCCCGAGCGGGCCGAGGCGGACCTGGCAGGCGGGCCGACCTGCCGGAGCCGGTGGCTCCCGGCAGGGCCGTCGATGGCGATACCGCCTCCGAGCGCGGGGCTCGCGGTAAGCGTCGCTCCGCCGTCCGTGACGACGGTGGCGCCGTTCGCCGTGCTGGATACGAGTCGCCAGGCCACGGGCACGCCATCGACCGTCGCGGCATCTCCGGCGGCGGAGACGGCGCGGGATCCGGCGCCGTCGTCGAGCCAGAGGGTGCGGGCGCCGGGCGCGAGCCAGGCGGCTCCGCCGAACCCCCGCCCCTCGCGACCCGCGAGGAGGAGGGCGGCCGCGACGAGAGCGGCGGGGTGGGGGCGGGCGGCTTCGAGGAGGGCGTCGAGGTCGCGTTCGAGCCACTGCACGCTCGCCTCGCCGGCGGCGAAGGCGGGATCGGCGATGACGGCGCGGTGGAGGGGGAGGTTCGTGCGGAGGCCATCGACGGTGGTCGCGCCCAGCACGCCGGCGGCTAGGCGGAGGGTCTCGGGGCGGCCGGGGCCGCGAACGACGAGCTTGGCGACGAGCGAGTCGTACTCGCTGGGGACGGCGTCGCCGGCCTCGTAGCCGGTGTCGAGGCGGGCGCCGGGTGCGGCGAGGGCGGTGAGGCGGCCGGCGGCGGGGAGGAACTCGCGCCAGGGGTCTTCCGCGTTGAGGCGGAACTCGATGGCGTGGCCGTCGAAGCGCACGTCGTCCTGGCTGAAGGGGAGGGGCTCACCGGCGGCGACGGCGAGCTGGAGGGCGACAAGGTCGAGGCCGGTGACGGCCTCGGTCACGGGGTGCTCGACCTGGAGGCGGGGGTTCACCTCGAGGAAGTAGAAGGGTCGGCGACCATCCTCGGGTTCGCCGACGAGGAACTCGACGGTGCCGGCGTTCACGTAGCCGGCGGCGCGCATGAGGCGCAGGGCGGCGGACGTCAGCTCGTCGCGCAACGTGGCGTCGACGACCGGGCTGGGGGTCTCCTCGACGAGCTTCTGGTGGCGGCGCTGGACGGAGCAGTCGCGCTCGCCGAGGTGGACGGCGTTCCCGTGCGCATCGGCGAGCACCTGGACCTCGACGTGGTGCGCGTTCTCAACGTAGCGCTCGACGAAGAGGCGGTCGTCGCCGAAGGCGGCGGCGGTCTGGCGGCGGGCGGCCTCGACGGCGGGGGCGAGGTCGTCGGGGCCCAAGACGACACGCATCCCGAGGCCACCGCCTCCCCCGCGGGCCTTCAGCATGAGGGGGAAGCCGACCTCGCGGGCGGCCCCGGCGAGCTCGGCGTCGGTGGCGCCCTCGGCGCCGGGGGCGACGGGCACATCGTTGGCGACGGCGAGGTCGCGGGCGGCGACCTTGTCGCCGAGGAGGGTCAGGGTCCCGGGGGAGGGGCCGACGAACGCGAGTCCGGCCTCGACGCAGGCGCGGGCGAAGTCGGGGCGCTCGCTGAGGAGGCCGTAGCCGGGGTGGACGGCCCCGCAGCCCGTGCTCGTGGCGGCGGCGATGACGGCGTCGATCTCGAGGTAGGTATCGGCGGCGGTATGGCCTTCGAGCAGCACGACCTCGTCGGCGAGGCGGGCGGCGAGGCTGTGGCGGTCGGGAACGGAGGCGGCGAGCACGGCGCGCACGCCGAGCGTCCGCAGGGTGCGGATGATGCGCACGGCGATCTCGCCGCGGTTCGCCACGAGGACGGCTTCGAACACGGGCGCATTGTAGGGGCGGGGGAGCGCCTTACATGCGGAAGGCGACGCCCCGGTCGGTCTCGGGGCCGGGGCGTTGCGGGCGCGGTGACGAGGCGGAGCGGGCCGTCACGCGAGGTCATCCCTCCCGGAGAGCTCCTTCCGCCCGAAGCGCTCGACGGCTTCGAGGGTCTCGCGCACGTCGTCCCAGGTGGTGGTGTGGTTGATGATGCACATCCTGAGCGCGAACGCGCCGTGCAGCCTGGTGGAGGACATGAAGGCGGGATCGTCCCAGAACATCTGCGCGAGCACGGTCCGGTTGACAGCCTCCAGGGCCGCCTCATCGAGGAGGTCGCCGCCGGGATTGACGCGGAAGCACGTGATCCCGAGGGCCGGGGTGTTGAGGGGCTCGAGGATCGGGCTCGCGCGGACGTAGTCGTGGGCGCGGGCGGCCAGCTCCATGCCGTTCTCGATGGCGCGGCGGAACGCGTCCACGCCGAAGGTCTGGACGGACATCCAGACCTTCAGGGCGCGGGCGGAGCGACTCAGCTGCAGGCCGATGTCCGCGAAGTTGGGGTGCTCGGCCCCCCAGACCGTGTCCTGGAGGATGTCGTGCGGCATGTGGAAGGCGCTGTTGAGCGTCTCCCGGTCCTTCACCAGCAGGCAACCGGCCTCGTAGGGCTGGAAGAACCACTTGTGCGCATCAAGGCCGACCGAATCGGCGCGTTCGATGCCCCGCAGGAGCTGTCTGCCCCGCTCGGTCACCACCGCGAAACCGCCGTAGGCGGCATCCACATGAAGCCACAGCTCTTCGTTCGCACAGAAGTCCGCCAATTCGTCGAGAGGGTCGATTGCGCCAGTGCTGGAGGTGCCGGCATTGGCGCAGACGGCGAGAGGGCGCAGGCCGGCGGCGCGGTCGGCGGCGACAGCCCTGGAAAGCGCCTCCAGGTCGAGCTGGAAGCTGCCGTCGCTCGGGATCGTGCGGATGTGGTCGCGGCGGATGCCGACGATCACGGCGGCGCGGGGGAGGGCGCTGTGGCTCTGGTCGCTCATGTAGACGGTGGCTCGTTCGGGGTGACCGGCGGCTTCGCGGGCGGCGACAAGGGCGTCGACGCTGGCGGCGGAGCCGCCGCTGGTGAAGAGGCCGGCGGCGCCCTCGGGGTAACCGATCCAGCGCCTGAACCAGTCGATGACGACGAGCTCGAGCTGGCTGGGGCCGCTCGCGACGAGCCAGGTGCA
The DNA here is from genome assembly GCA_965203115.1 of Tepidiformaceae bacterium. Classification (GTDB taxonomy): domain Bacteria; phylum Chloroflexota; class Dehalococcoidia; order Tepidiformales; family Tepidiformaceae; genus UBA2991. The sequence continues at coordinate 2,925,175 of OZ241859.1, forward strand.
CTCGTTGATCAGGTAGCCCGCGGCCAGGAGGTCGGCGACGACGCCGGGCCAGGTGGACGAGGTGGGGATGAAGCCGAAGAAGCGGGGGTGATCGAGGCGCGCGGTGAAGGGGAGCACGTCGCGCGCCAGCCTCTCCAGCACCGCGGAGGCGGGGTTGGGGCCCTCGGGGGGATCCTCGGCGAGGTGGGACTCGAGAACCTCTCGAAACTCGCCTTCCCAGGCCCCCTCGTCGGGCAGGTTCTCGATGCGGTTCACGATGAGGTCCAGCGCCTGCCGGCCGAGGTCGAGCATCTGCTCCGGCGACATCTGGAGCCCGCTGTTCGGGGAGGGTTCGGCGCCTGCCCGTGGCGCTCCATCGTGGGAGGCAGAGCCGGCTGCCCCGGCGCTCAGCGGTTCTTCAGCCACACACTGCTCCTCTACTCCGCCGCTTGAAGCCCGGACAAGGGCTGCGCGGCCTGGTCCCCGCGACCCGTGCGTGCGCCGCCGAGACTGCGGGGAATCTATCGCCCGTGAAGGGGGCGCCGCAAGGCGTGCGCCCGGCAGGATGGGGCCCTGCGCCGGGGAGCCGCTACATGCGGAAGACGCCCCAGTCGGTCTGGGGGATGGGGGCGTTGAGGGCGGCGGAGATGCCCATGGAGAGGACGCGGCGGGTATCGAGCGGATCGATGACGCCGTCGTCCCAGAGGCGGGCGCTGCTGAAGTAGGGCGAGCCCTCGCGCTCGTAGGTTTCGAGCGTGGGGGCCATGAAGGCGCGCTGCTCCTCCTCGCTCAGCTCCTCGCCACGGTCGAGGCGGACCTGGAGGAGAACGTTGGCGGCCTGCTCACCGCCCATGACGCTGATGCGGGCGTTGGGCCACATCCAGAGCTGGCGGGGCGAGTAGGCGCGTCCGGCCATGGCGTAGTTGCCGGCGCCGAAGCTGCCGCCGATGACGACGGTGAACTTGGGAACGGCGACGCTCGCCACGGCGGTGACCATCTTGGCGCCGTCGCGGGCGATGCCGGCGTTCTCGTACTGGCGGCCGACCATGAAGCCGGTGATGTTCTGGAGGAAGACGAGGGGCACGCGGCGCTGGCCGCAGAGCTCGACGAAGTGGGCGCCCTTGAGCGCGCTCTCGCCGAAGAGGATGCCGTTGTTGGCGATGATGCCGACGGGGAAGCCGGTGATGCGGGCGAACCCGCACACGAGCGTCGTTCCGTAGCGCGCCTTGAACTCGTGGAAGCGGGAGCCGTCGACGAGGCGGGCGATGACCTCGCGCACGTCGTAGGTGCGCCCGTAGTCGGGCGGGACGACGCCGTAGAGCTCCCCGGGGTCGTGGAGGGGAGGCTCCGGGTCGGGCACCTCCCAGGGCGGGGACTTGGTGGCGGGGATGCTGGCGATGATGCTGCGGACGGTGCGGAGGGCGTCCTCGTCGTCCTCGGCAAAGTGGTCGGCGACGCCGCTGATGCGGGTGTGGACGTCGGCGCCGCCGAGCTCCTCGGCGGTCGTCTCCTCGCCGGTGGCCGCTTTCACGAGGGGCGGCCCGCCGAGGAAGATCGTGCCGGTGCCGCGGACGATGACGGTCTCGTCGCTCATGGCGGGGACGTAGGCGCCGCCTGCCGTGCAGGAGCCCATGACGGCGGCGACCTGGTAGATGCCCTTCGCGCTGAGGTTGGCCTGGTTGTAGAAGATGCGGCCGAAGTGGTCGCGGTCGGGGAAGACGTCGTGCTGGAGGGGGAGGAAGGCGCCGCCCGAATCGACGAGGTAGATGCAGGCGAGGTGGTTCTGCTCGGCGATCTCCTGGGCGCGAAGGTGCTTGCGCACGGTGAGGGGGTAGTAGGAGCCGCCCTTCACGGTGGCGTCGTTGGCGATGATGACGCACTCGCGCCCGCCGACCCGCCCGATGCCGGTGACGATGCCGGCGGCGGGCACGTCGTCGTCGTAGACGCCGTCGGCGGCGAGGGGGCTCAGCTCGAGGAAGGCGCCGTCGGGATCGATGAGGCGCTGGATGCGCTCGCGCGCGAGGAGCTTGCCGCGCGCGTGGTGGCGCTCGACGTAGCGTTCGCCGCCCGCCTGCTCGACGCGCGCGAGGCGGTCGCGGAGGTCGGCGACAAGGGCGAGGTTGGCCTCGCGGTTCTCCCGGTAGCGATCGCCGAGGACATCGACGCGGGTGGGGAGCAGGGGGAGGTCGTCGAGGGGCATGGCGGAAGGGTACGCGGGGGAGGGGGCGCGGTGCGAGGGGCGGCGCTAGCCGAGGAAGGCGGTGACGAGCGCGACGAGGGCGCTCGCGATGAGGACGGTCATGACGCCGCGGCGGAACCAGCGCTCGCTGACGTGGCCGGCCAGGGCGGCGCCGGCGAGGTTGCCGGCGATGATGCCGGGGATGCCCGCGAGCACGGCCCAGCCAACGTCCACATTGAATTCGCCGGCGGCGGCGAGCAGGGCGGCGGCGAGGGCCCCGGTGGCGGCCAGGTAGAACGTGCTGGTCGCGCGGAAGGCGTCGGCGGGGAGGTCGCGTCCGCGCAGGTAGATGACCACGGGCGGGCTGGCCGCGCCGGTGCTGGTGCGCAACACGCCGCCGAGGGCGCCCGCCGCGACGGCCATGCGCGCGCCGCCGCCAATCGTGAAGCCCCCGAAGATGATCGCGAGGGCGCCGCCGAGGATGGCGATCGCGATCAGGGCCTGGAGGACGTTCTCGTCGACGAGGACGTGGATCCCAAGACCCACGGGCAGGCCCACGAGCGCGGCGCCGAGGAGCGTAAGGGCGGTTCGCCGCTGCAGGGAGGCGCGCAACCGCCAGGCGATCATGGTGGCCGAGAGGGCGGTGAGCACGTTGACGACGACGACCGTGTCGCTGGCGCCGAGCACGTGTACGAGGAGCGGCGCGAGCACGAGCGGCAGTCCGAAACCGACGATGCTCTGGGGGAGGGCGGCGAGCGCGGCGAAGACGGCCGTGAGCACGAAGGGCAGGACGCTCATGGGGCCTTCCGGAGGGGGAGACGCGCGCGCATGAGCGGCATTCTAGCGCTCGGCCTCGGGGGGACTCAGGGGGTGAAGGCGGTGACCAGGGCGATGACGGCGGTGGCGACCAGGAGGACGGTGACGAGGCGGCGGAACGCGCGCTCGTTCACGCGACCGGCGAGGACGGCGCCGAGGGCCGTGCCGAGGGCGACGCCGGGAACGGCGGCGCCGACGGCCAGGCCGATGTCGGAGTCGAGGCTGCCGGTGGCGGCGTAGAGGACGATGGCGACGGCGCCCGTGGCCATGAGGAAGAAGGAGCCGGTCGCGCGGAAGGGGTCGGGGGCGAGGCGCCGCGCCTGGAGGTAGAGGATGACGGGCGGGCCGGCGGCGCTGGTGCTGGTGCGGAGGAAGCCGCCGGCGACGCCGGCGGCGGCGGCGATGGCGGTGTTGCCGCCGATCGTGAGCCCGCGGGCAAGGGCGAGCGTCCCGCTGAGGACGGCGAGGGCGATCAGGACCTGGATCACCGTCGGGTCGACGGCGAGGAGCACGAGCAGTCCGAGGGGCATCCCGACGAAGGACGCGATGAACAGGATGCCCAGCGTGCGCCAGACGACGGCGCGCCGCAGCCGCCAGACGACCGCCGTGGCGGACAGCATGGCGAGGATGTTGACGATGATGACCGTCTCCTCGGGGTCGATGAAGAGGACGAGGAGGGGGGCGAGGACGAGAGCGAAACCGAAGCCGGCGACGTTCTGGGGGAGGGCCGCGACGGCGCCGAGCACGGAGATGAGGAGGAGGTCGAGGGGGCTCACGGGGCGGCCCCGGCGCGGTTGACGGGGCGGCGGTGGGCGGGGAAGCTCCGCGCATGGACGTCGCGAACGAGATCATGGTGCGGGGGATCGTGGTGGGGGTCTTCGCCGAGAACTGCTGGGTGGTGGGGAACCGCCGCACGGGCGAGGCGATCTGCATCGACCCGGGGGACCAGCCGGACGAGGTGCTGGCGCTGGCGAAGGACATGGGGGTGACGATCAAGGCGATCGCAAACTCGCATGCGCATGTCGACCACATTCTGGGGGTTCGCGGGGTACAGGCGGCGACGGGGGCGTCGTTCCTGCTGCACCAGAGCGACCTCGGCCTGCTGCGGAACGGCTGGCAGGGGGCGGCTTCGAGCTTCGGCATCGACGAATCGCAGGCGCCGCCGGACCCGAGCGCCTTCGTGACGAACGGGGACGACGTGGAGGTGGCGGGGCTGAAGCTGAAGGCGATCGCGACGCCCGGACACACGCCCGGGAGCATGAGCTACTACGCGGATGGGCTGCTCTTCAGCGGGGACACGCTGTTCCGGGGATCGATCGGGCGGACGGACCTGCCAGGCGGCGACTTCGACGAGGAGATGCGCAGCATCACGAACGAGCTGCTGACGCTGCCGGAGGACACGATCGTCCTGCCGGGGCACATGCAGGAGACGACGGTGGCGTTCGAGCGGGACCACAACCCGTTCGTTCGGGACTGGCTGCGGCGCCGCCGCGAGGCGGCGGGGGAGTAGCGCTCCGCAACCTGCCTGTAACATCGGGCGGGTACGGTGAGCGCGCGGGAGCGCCCGCGGGACGAGGCAATGAACGAGTCAGCGAGCTATGTGATCTCGGCCTGTCGCGAGAACGACGTGAAGTTCGTGCGGCTCTGGTTCACGGATATCGTGGGGACGCTGAAGAGCTTCCAGATCACGGTGGGGGAGCTTGAGAACGCGCTCGAAGAGGGCATGGGGTTCGACGGCTCGAGCATCGAGGGGTTCGCCCGCATCGACGAGTCGGACATGCTGGCGCGCCCCGATCCGGCGACGTTCCAGCTGGTGCCGTGGCGCCCGCGCGAGCAGGGCGTGGCGCGCATGTTCTGCGATATCTACCGGCCCGACGGCGAGCCGTTCGAGGGCGACCCGCGCTGGGTGCTGCGCCGCCAGCTCGAGCGGGCGAAGGCGCTCGGCTACACCTTCTACGTGAGCCCGGAGCTGGAGTACTTCTACTTCGAGGACGCGGCGGGCACGGTCCCGCTGGACAAGGGCGGGTACTTCGACCAGATCGCGGACAAGGGCTCGGACCTGCGCCGGGATACGGTGCTGACGCTGAGCGCGATGGGGATCGAGGTCGAGTCGAGCCACCACGAGGTGGCGCCCAGCCAGCACGAGATCGCGCTTCGCTACACGGACGCGCTGACGATGGCGGACAACGCCATGACCTACCGCGCCGTGGTGAAGGAGATCGCGGCCGCGAACGACGTGTACGCGACCTTCATGCCGAAGCCGCTGGAGGACGAGAACGGCAGCGGCATGCACGTCCACCAGTCGCTCTTCAAGGGCGAGCGGAACGCGTTCTTCGACGAGGAGGACGTGTACCACCTGAGCGCCCTGGCGAAGGGCTACGTGGCGGGGCTGCTGGCGCACGCGCGGGCGATGACGCTGGTGACGAACCAGTGGGTGAACAGCTACAAGCGGCTGCAGCCGGGCTTCGAGGCGCCGGTGTACCTGAGCTGGGCGCGGCGCAACCGCAGCGACCTCGTGCGTATCCCCGAGTACTCGCCGGGCGACGAGGTACACACGCGCATCGAGTACCGCTCGCCCGATCCGGCCTGCAACCCGTACCTGGCGTTCGCGGTGATGCTGGCGGCGGGTCTCGACGGGATCGAGCAGGAGCGGGCGCTGCCGCCGCCGGTCGAGGAGAACGTGTTCGAGATGTCGGACGGCGAGCGCGGGGAACTGGGGATCGCGACGCTCCCGGGGAACCTGCGGGAAGCGATCGACGCGGCGGCGGAGTCGACGCTGCTGCGCGAGGCGCTCGGCGAGCACGTGTTCGAGACGCTGCTGAAGAACAAGCGCATCGAGTGGGAGCGCTACCAGCGCCACGTGTCGGACTTCGAGCTGTCGGAGTACCTGCCGCTGCTCTAGGCGGAGGCGGCGACGGCGCGGGCGGCGGCCTCGTCGATGCTGACGCCGCGGTCGCAGGCCTCGACGCCGTAGTGGCGGAGAAGGGCGACGCACTCCTCTTCCCAGGCGCCGGGAACGCGGAAGACGGCGATGGCGGAGGCGGGTTCGAGGCCGGCATCGAGGCAGCCGCGGATGACGCCGCGGGCGATGAGGTCGGCGCGGGTGTTGTTGACCACGTTCATGATGACGGCGATGCGCTCGATGCCGGGCTGGCCGAGCAGCAGTCGCGTGAGCGCCGCCACCTTGCGCACGCTCGGGTTGCCGCCGATCTCGCAGTAGTTGGCGGGACTGCCGCCGTGCGCGCGAACGGCGTCGAACGCGGTGAGGCTGGCGCCGCCGCCGCCGATGAGGAGCGCCAGCGAGCCATCGAACTGGACGACGCGCCCGGCGACGCCACGGTGGTCGGAGCGGTCGATGCGGGCGGCTTCGAGCTCGAGCTCGCTGGCCTCGCGGTCGCTGCGGGTCGAGGGGTCGATGCCGAGGTCGCGGACGGTCTGGTCCTGGCGGAAGAGCGCGTCGTCGTCGATCTCGACGCGGGCGTCGAGCGCGACCCAGCGGCCGTCGCCGGTACGGGCGAGGGGGTTGACCTCGGCGAGCAGCAGGTCGTGCTCGGTGAAGAGCCGCCAGAGGCGGGCGAGGATGCCCGTCAGCTCGACGAGCTCGCGCCCGGAGAGGCCGAGGGAGGCGACAACCTCCTTGAGGCGGAAGTCCTGGGCGGGGGCGAGGGCGGAGAGGGGCACGCGAACGGCCGCATCGGCCGCCCCCTCGACGTCGACGCCGCCGGCAAGGGAGGCGACGGCGGCGGGGCCGCGGGAGCGGTCGTCGTAGACGATGCCGAGGTAGCGCTCGGCCTCGATCGCCACGGCCTCCTCGATCAGGAGGCCGTGCACGGGCTGGCCGGCGACGCGGGCGGCGAGGACGGCGCGGGCCGCTTCCTCGACCCCGGCGGGGCCTTCGGCGAGGCGGACGGCGCCGGCTTTCGCGCGGCCTCCCGAGCGTACCTGTCCCTTGACGGCGACACGGGGGCCGAGCTCAGCCGCGGCGAGCACCGCCTCGGCGGGCGTCCCGGCGAGGAGCCCGCGAGGCGTCTCGAGGCCGGCGCGCCGGAAGAGCGCCTTGGCCTCGTGCTCGAAGAGGCGCACGGGGGTGTTCCCGGCTAGTCCTCGTAGTCGCCGCCGCCACCGAGCCCGCGGCGGGGCGGTGGGGGCGGGGCGGGGGGCACGCCGGAATCGGGCGTGCTGCGGCGGGTCCAGCCACGGCTGGCGCCACCGCGCCCTCCGCCGCCACGGTTGATCTCGCGCTGCTGCTCGGGCTGACGCCCGCCACCCTCGCGGTTGCCGCCGCTGCGGGGGCGGCGACGGCGGCGGCGGCGGGGAGCGCCATCACCACGGCCTTCACGGTCCTCCGGGCGGTCGTCGGAACGGTCGTCGGAACGGTCGTCGGCGACGGGCTCAACGCCGTCGTAGTCGAAGGTCTCGTCGAGGTCGTCTTCGACGGCGCCGTTCAGCTCGGTGGCGACGGGCGCTTCCTCCTCCGGCTCGCGCTCGGGGCGGCGGGGACGGGGAGGACGGGACTCGGGGCCACGGTCGCGCGGTCGGTCGCGATCGCGATCCCTGTCGCGGTCCCGGTCACGGTCGCGGTCTCGATCGCGGTCGCGGGGACCACGGTCGCGGCCACGGCCGCGCGGGCGATCGCGGTCGCGACCACGGTCGCGGTCCCTGCCCCGATCGCGGTCGCGGTCACGCGGTCGGTCGTCCCTCTCGGGGGAGGCGCCGACGCGGCCGCTGCGGGCGGTCAGGTTGACGCGCCCGAGCGAGTCGATCTCGGTGACGGTGACGGTGAGCTCGTCGCCCACGGAGACCACGTCCTCGACGCGCTCGACCCGCTCCTCGCTGAGCTCGGAGATGTGCACGAGGCCGTCCTTGCCGGGAAGGATCTCGACGAAGGCGCCGAAGTTGAGGATGCGGGTGACGGGACCGGTGTAGGTCTCGCCGACGCCGATCTCCTTGGTCAAGCCCTCGATCATGCGGATGGCGACATCGGCGGCGTCGCCCTCGACGGCGGAGACGAAGATGGTGCCGTCTTCCTGGATGTCGACGTTGGCGCCGCCGGAGTCCTCCTGGATCTTGCGGATGACGCGCCCGCCGGGGCCGATGACCGTGCCGATCTGCTCCTGGTCGATCTTGATGATGTAGACCTTGGGCGCGTGCTCGGAGACGGACTCGCGCGGCTTCTCGATGACCTCGGCCATGCGCTCGAGGAGGAAGACGCGGGCGTCGCGGGCCTGCTCGAGCGCGCTCTCGAGCAGCTCGCGGGAGACGCCGCCGATCTTGATGTCCATCTGGAGGGCGGTGATGCCCTCGGTGGTGCCGGCGACCTTGAAGTCCATGTCGCCCATGAAGTCTTCCTGGCCGGCGATGTCGGTGAGGACGGCGTACTCGCCGTCGTCGCCCATGATCAGGCCCATCGCGATGCCGGCGACGGGGGCGGAGAGGGGCACGCCCGCGTCCATGAGCGCGAGGGTGCTGCCGCAGACGCTGGCCATGGAGGTCGAGCCGTTGGAGGAGAGCACCTCGCTGACGAGGCGGAGGGCGTAGGGGAACTCCGTCTCGGGCGGGATGACGGGCAGAAGGGCGCGCTCGGCGAGGGCGCCGTGCCCGATCTCGCGGCGGCCGGCGCCGCGCATGGGGCGCGCCTCGCCGACGGAGTAGGGCGGGAAGTTGTAGTGGTGCATGTAGCGCTTCGACTCGTCCGGGGAGAGCGTGTCGAGCTTCTGCGCCATGTTCATGCCGCCCAGGGTGGCGATGGTGAGCACTTGGGTCTCGCCGCGCTTGAAGAGGCCGGAGCCGTGCGTGCGCGGAAGGGTGCCGACGTGGATGTCGAGCGGGCGGATCTCCGTCGTCTCGCGGTCGTCGGCGCGGCGGCCGTCGCTGAGGATGCGGTCGCGCATGGCCTTCTTGATGACGGCGTAAAGCGCGTCGCCGATGTCGCGGGCCTCGAAGCGGCCCTCGAACTGCGCGGTGAGCTCGGCGCGGATGCGCTTGTTCTCCTCGCTGCGCTCGCTGGCGGCGTTCGCCACGATCTCGTCGAGGCGGTCGGCGAGGGCGTCGTGGACGGCCTCGATGGCCTCTTCGTTGTCGACGGCGGGGGTGTAGTCCTTCTTGACGGGGGCGGCGTCGGCGGCGATCTCCTCGATGAGGCTGTTGATGGCGGAGTTCGCCTCCATGGCGATCTCCATCGCCTCGATGACGGCCTCCTCGGGAACCTCGGTGGCGCCCGCCTCGACCATCATGACGGCGTCCTTCGTGCCGGCGACGATCAGGTCGAGGTCGCCCTCGGCGGCCTCGGAGAAGGTCGGGTTGACGACGTACTCGCCATCGATGCGGCCGACGCGGACGCTGCTGACGGGTCCGTTGAAGGGGATATCGCTGATGCTGAGCGCGGCGCTGGCGCCGACGGTGATGAGGGTGTCGGGCTGGTGCTCGCGGTCGGAGGAGAGGGTGGTGGCGACGATCTGGATCTCGTTGCGGAAGCCCTTGGGGAAGAGGGGGCGGATGGAACGGTCGGTGAGGCGCATGGCGAGGATGCCATCGCTGGAGGGGCGGCCCTCGCGGCGGGGGAAGCCGCCGGGGATCTTGCCGACGGCGTAGAGGCGCTCTTCGTAGTCGACGGTGAGGGGGAAGAAGTCGATGCCCTCGCGGGGATCGGCCATGCAGGCCGTGACGAGGACGACGGTATCGCCCTGGCGCACGGTGACGGCGCCGTTGGCGAGGCCGGCGAGAGCGCCGTGCTGGATGAGCAGGGGCTTGCCGCCGATCTCGACTTCGTAGGTACGGATGCTGGATTCGGTTGCTGTCATGTCTTTCTTCACACTTTCTCTTGCGGCAAAGGGCCGCGGGGTCAGGCCGGTTCGGGAGGGCTCAGTGGCAGGCTGCCGCCCAGCGCGGGGGCAAGGCCGGGGGGAAAGAGGAGGGCTAGCGACGCAGCCCGAGACGCCCGATGAGCGTGCGGTACCTGTTGACATCCCGCTTGTTGAGGTAGCGCAACAGCCTGCGACGCTGTCCGACGAGCTTCAGCAGCCCGCGGCGCGTGTGGTAGTCGTGCTTATGCTCCTGCAGGTGCGCGGTCAGGTACTTGATGCGCTCGGTGAGGAGCGCCACCTGTACTTCAGGGGAGCCGGTATCGCCTTCGCTGCGGGCGTACTCCCGGATCAGGGCCTCTTTCGTTTCCTGGGCCAGCAAACTTGCTCGTTCGACTTCCTTTACCTGTCTTCAGAGAGGAAAGTAGCACGAGGGGGAGGTACCGGCAATTTGCCGACACTGGTTCTGCTGAGCGGCCTGCCGGGAACCGGCAAGACCACGTTCGCGGCGAAGCTGGCGGCGCGGCTGGATGCCGGCGTGCTCGAGAGCGACCGCGTTCGGCGGGAACTGTTCCCGAAGCGGCGGTATTCGCGCAAGGAGAGCGGCGCCGTGTTCGCGGAGGTTCGGGCGCGGGCGGAAGCGGCGCTGGAGCGGGGCCGCGACGTGATCGTCGACGCGACGAACCTGCGGCAGCGGGAGCGGCAGGGGTTCCTGGACCTGGCGCGGCGGCAGGGGGCGCCGGTGGTGGCGGTGCGGCTGACGGCGCCGGACGCCGTGGTGCGGGAGCGGCTCTCGGGGCCGCGGCAGGGCGCCTCGGAGGCGAACGTGGGCGTGTACAACCGCATGCGCGGCGAGGAGGAGCCGTTCCCGCTACCGTGCATACAGGTGGATTCGCGATACTGTGTGGACGCGAGCGTGGCCCTGGCGGCGGCGCTCTGCCGGGGAGAGGCATGAGAGGCGAGCAGCCGTTCATCCTGTTGCGGGCGCGCGTGCGGGACGATCGCGAGACGTTCGCGGCGTGGTTCCGATCGCAGCACCTGCGCGAGGTGGCGAAGATCCCGGGGATCGCGAGCGTGCAGTGGGGGGAGACGCGCGAGGGAACGATGCTCGGGGTGTACTGCTTCGAGGACGCGCGCGCGATGCAGGGGTCGTTCGGGAGCGCGGAGGCGGCCTACGCGCGGGGGATGTGGGCGAGCTGGTCGGACAAGCTGGACGAGTTCTCGGTGGAGATGCACTTCGCCCTCACGCCGCCCACGATGACGCTCTCGGTGAACTAGGCGAGAGCCGGCGAAAAAGGCTAAAGCGCTAGCACAGTGGGATCTATCCTCTAACTCCTGTAGGCTCAGGGATATGGACCGGCAGCGAGGGGGATGGCGAGTCGCGGCCCTCGGGACGCTGGCGGTGCTCGTGGGGCTGGCGCTGGCGGTAGGGGGGCGACCGGCCGGGGTGGCGGAGGCGCAGCAGCCCGCGGTGCCCTGGACGTTCTTTGGCCAGGTGACGGCGGGGGATGGTGACGTCGAGGGTGGGCTCGCTGTCACGGCCTACATCGGCGACGTCCTGTGCAGCGAGGACGGCACGCAGCCGACCATCCGCGACGAGGAGCAAGGAGTCACGAGCTATCGCGTGGACGTGGTCTCCGACGAGGCAAGGACAGGCTGTGGCGTCGAGGGGGCGGAGGTGCGGTTCCGGATCGGCGATCGGCTTGCCAACGAGACGGGCGTCTGGGGCGAAGAACCGAAAATGCTCGCCCTGACGCTTCCGGCGCCACCGCCTGAGCCCGAGGAGCCGGTGGAGCTAGAAGAAGGGGACGAGACGACAGAACCGACCGAGCCGGTGGAGCCCACCGAACCCGAGGAGCCGGTGGAGCCGACCGAGCCCGAAGAAGGGGACGAGACGCCCACCGAGCCAGAAGAAGGGGACGAGACACCGACCGAGACCGAGACCGAAGACACCACGGAGACCGAGACCGAAGACACCACCGAGACCGAGACCGAGGCCACGGAAACACCGGAGGCGACGGAGGTCGCCACGGAGACGCCCGAGCCCACGCCGGTCCCGACGGCGACGCCGGCGCCCACGGAGGCGCCCACCCCGACAGCGGCAGCGACACCGGTCGCGACCGAGGCGCCAACCGAAGCGCCGACGCCCGTCGCCACCGAGCCTCCGGCGGCGACCGAGGCCGCACCCGCCACGGAGGCGCCCGCACCGCCCGAGCCCGAGGACACCGGCTCCGGCGGCGGCACGGGCACGACCATCATCCTCGTCATCCTCTCCATCGTGGCTGGGCTGGCTGCCATCAGCGCCATCGTCTTCTCCTGGCTGGGGCGGCCCAGCACGGCGGGCGGCGGAGGCGCAATGTCCATCGGAAACGGGCCTGGCCGCCTGTGGGCGCAGCTCCGGGACGGCATCCGCTCACGGATGCGGAGACAGTAGCTCCGAGCAGCCGTATACTCGCAAGGCGGTGGCGGCCATCCACTTGGGTGCACGGAGCGGATCGTGCGCGGCTGGCGTCTGGCAAGCAGTTTTCTAGCCCTGGTTACGGCTGTTGTCGTGCTGTGCACGGCCTGCGGGGGCGAGAGCCCCGCGGCGGTTCCCGAACCAACGCCCGAGGCGACCCCCGAGGCGACCGTGGAGCCGCCTCCGCCGACCGCGACCCCGGCTCCGGCGCGGACGCCGGTGGCCCCCGCGCCCACGATACCGCCGCCCACCAGCACCCCCGTCGCCCGGCCCGCGCCCGATCCCGATCCGTACGACGGCGAGGTGGTCTCGATGCGCATCCCGTCCATCGGGGTGGAAGCGCCGATCGAGCCGATCGGCCTGGTGGAGGGCCGCAACCAGCTCGACGTGCCCGAGTGGTACAACATCGGCTGGTACCACATCTACGACAAGCCCGGATTCGGCACGAGCTCTCTCTACTCGGCGCACTACGACTACTGGCCCAACAAGCGGGGGCCGTTCTATGAGCTGACCGACCTGCGGAAGGGCGACCAGATCATCGTGGTCATGGATGACGGCCGCGAGTACGTGTACGAGGTGTTCCTGCAGCGACGCTACGAGGTCGAGAAGATCCCGATGGGCGATCTGATCAATCCGCACGAGGCGAAGAACGCCGAGCTGCTGCGCCCGGAGGGCGAGGAGTGGGTCACGCTGATCACGTGCGGCGGCGCCTTCGTGCGGAGGTCGGAGGGCGGGCCGGGCGACTACCTCCACCGGGACGTCGTGATCGGGAGGCTCGTGGAAACCGTCCCGCCGCCGGCGGTACGGACATCCGAAGGGGACGGGCGGTAAGCTGGAGGAGATGCCGGGGCTCAGGGAGCGCGCCAGGGGCCGCGGGAGAAGGGCGGCGGGGGCGGGACTGCTCGCGGTCGTGATCGCCCTGGCGACGGCGGGATGCGTCGCCATCGACACGCCGGTCGAGCCCGACCCGGTTCAGCCGACGCCCGCGGCGGAGCCGACGGCGGCGACGGCCACGGCGGTCGCGACGCAACCCGCCCCGCCGGCCGAGCCGACGGCGGAACCGACGCCCTACGACGGCGAGCCAGCGCTGATGCGTATCCCCTCGCTGGACGTGGAGGCGCCGATCGAGGCGATCGGCAAGATCCCCGGGTTCGACAAGCTGGACGTGCCCCGGCCCCGCAACGTGGGCTGGTATCACATCTACGACAAGCCGGGGTTCGGGACGAGCTCGCTGTACTCGGCGCACAAGGACTGGTTTCCCGACATTCAGGGCCCGTTCCACGCGCTGGAGGAGCTGGAATCCGGCGACCTGGTGATCGTGGTGATGGACGACGGACGCGAGTACGTCTACGAGGTGTTCCTGCAGCGACGCTACACCGCCGGCACCATCCCCATGGGCGACCTGATCAGTCCGCACGAGGCGGAGGACGCCGAGCTGTTGCGTCCGGAGGGCGAGGAGTGGGTCACGCTCATCACGTGCGGGGGAGAGTTCATCTCGACGGAGGAGGACGGGTCGGGGTACTACGTACACCGCGACGTGGTGATCGCGAAGCTGGTCGAGACGCGTGTGGGCGACGCCGTGCGGGCCGTGGAGAGCGGCGAGTAGCGGCCACCGCGGCCCGCCCCGGCGGGGTGCGGCCTACCAGAAGCTCAGGTAGTCGGCGGGATCGAGGTACTGGCCGTTGTAGCGGATCTCGAAGTGGAGGTGCTCGCCGGTGCTGAAGCCGGTGGAGCCGGAGACGCCGAGGATGGTCTCCCCCTTCCTCACGAAGTCGCCCCATCGCACGATGATCTCGCGGAAGTGGGAGTAGAGGGTCTCCCAGCCGTCGCCGCAATCGACGATGACGTAGTAGCCGTAGCTGTACGTGAGCCACTCGACGCGGGAGACCCGGCCGTCGCAGGCGGCGTAGACGGAGGAGGCGGGTTGCGCCCCGAGGGCGAGGTCGATGCCGGTGTGGATGCGGCCGCCGCCGCGGTCGGTCCCGAAGGTGTCGCTCACGAAGTCCCAGGACGCCAGGGGCAGGCCGAAGCGATCGTCGGAAACGGGGGGAGGGGGCGTGATTATCCAGCCGGCGGGGCTGCGACTGGGCGGCGGCTTGGGCTCGGCGTTGGGGAGCAGGATGAACTCCCCGGGCTGGATGTCGTCGGCAGTCAGGAGGTTGTTGGGGCGGTGGTTGAGAACATCCTCGACGCTGACGTTGAGGTGCTTGTCGATGATGGCGCTCAGCGTTTCGCCGGGGGCGACCCGGTAGAGGATGCCGTGAACGCTGCCGAGGGGAACGAGGATCTGCTGGCCGACCGGGATGTAGTCCCCATCCGAGACCTCGGCGTTGTTGAGGAGGATGTTGTCGACCGTGGTTCCGTAGGTATCGGCGATCTTGCCGAGTATGTCGCCCCCGCGAACCTCGTAGATGACGTAGGGCTCCTCGGGGTCGATCCGGTCGGTGAGGGCGCGGACGTCGTAGCCGGAATCGGCGCCGGCGGCGGTGGCCCGTCCGACGCCGTCGGTAAGGGTCTGCCCTTCGGCCACGTCCTCGGTGGGGCGAAGGGAGACGGCGGGCGTCGCGAGGGTAGCCCTGAGGGGGGACCTGACGGTGGCGTGGCTGACTCCCGGGCGGAGGAAGGTCTCGCCGGTGGGAGCGATGGCGCGGACGCCGGAGAGGGGAGCGGGCGGGATGCTCGAGACCTGGGCGGCGTCCGTCTCGGAGACGAGCCGGGCGGTGAGGAGAGCGGCGAGGGCGGCGATGCCGATGAGGAGCAGGTGGAGACCGGCGCGCAGCGGGAGGTGGCCGTGGGCGTGCGAGCGGGCGCGCGAGGACGAGCGGCCTTGCAACAGCTCCAGGAGCCAATCCCTCAGCACGGTCTGCGGTCCCTCCCTCGTGTCGGGAGTGATGGGGCCTCACGCCGACGCTTGCGTCGAGTGCCAGAACCTAACCTGCCGCAGCCGGCTGCAAAAGGCAAGGATTCACGAGGGTTTCGGCCCATCAGACCTCGGTGCGGAGGCCGGCGAGAAACTCTTCGTTGGTATCGGACCGGCCCAGCCGCTCGAGGAGGCGCTCGGTGGCTTCGAGGGAGTTGGGGGAGTTCTGCGAGATCATGGCCGTCATGCGGCGGACCAGCCAGACGCCCTTGAGCGTGCCCTCGTCGAGAAGCAGTTCCTCGCGGCGGGTGGAGCTGGCCTGGATGTCGATGGCCGGATAGAAGCGGCGCTCGGCGAGCTTGCGGTCGAGGCGGAGCTCCATGTTCCCGGTGCCCTTGAACTCCTCGAAGATGACCTCGTCCATGCGGCTGCCGGTATCGATGAGGCAGGTGGCGATGACCGTGAGGGAGCCGCCCTCCTCGCACTTGCGGGCGGCCCCGAAGAGGCGCTTGGGCGGGTAGAGGGCCACGGGGTCGACGCCGCCGGTGAGGGTGCGTCCGCTGGGGGGCAGGGCGAGGTTGTAGGCGCGCGTGGCGCGGGTGATGGAGTCCATGAGGATGACCACGTCCTGGCCGCCCTCCACGAGGCGCTTGGCGCGCTCGAACGCCATCTCGGCGACGCGCGTGTGGTCCTCGACCGGCTCGTCGAAGGTGCTGCTGGCGACCTCGCCGCGCACGCTGCGACGCATATCGGTGACCTCCTCGGGGCGCTCCCCGATGAGGACGACCATGAGGTGGACGTCGGGGTGGTTGGTGGTGATGCCGTTGGCGATGTTCTGGAGGAGCATCGTCTTGCCCGCCTTGGGCGGGGAGACGATGAGGGCGCGCTGGCCGCGGCCGATGGGGGCGATGAGGTCGATGAGGCGGTGGGTGAGGTTGTCGGGCGTGGTCTCGAGCCGGAGCTGCTCCTTGGGGAAGACCGCCGTCAGGTTCTCGAAGAAGGGGCGGCGCTTGGCGGCTTCGGGATCGAGGCCGTTGACCGCTTCCACCTTGAGGAGGCCGTAGTACTTCTCGTTATCGCGCGGGGCGCGAATCTGGCCGGTGACGTAGTCGCCGGGGCGGAGCGCGAAGCGGCGCAGGTTGGACTGCGAGACGTAGATGTCGTGCGGACCGGGCAGAAGGGATTCGCCCCGGAGGAAGCCGTAGTTCCCGTCGTCGGAGACCTCCAGGAAGCCGCCGGAGAAGAGGTTGCCGCGGCGCTCGGCCTGGGTCTGGAGCAGGCGGAAGATGAGGTCGCGCTTGCGCAGGGTGGAGGCGTTGCTGACGCCGAGGTCGCGGGCGAGCTGAATGAGCTCGCCGCGGGTGTTGCCCTCAAGCTCGGAGATGTTGAGCGTGGGGACGGCGTCCTCGCGGTCGGAGGCGACGGGGGCTTCTTCAGCCGGCGGGGATTCTGGTGCGCGTGTGATGGCAACGATCCTGGTGCCCGCTGCGAGCGATGCTCGTCAGGTACGGGCGAGATGAGGTAGCGAAAAGACCTCGAAACTCTTACGTGTGCCTGGTGAGCGCATCGGCAGGAGGCCGGGCTTCATTCCAGTGCCAAATCAGAATACGAGAGCTTTGGAAACGGGGCAAGTACGGCTGCGCTTTGCGCGGAGCCCGAGGCGCGCCTACGATCGGCGTCCATGGCTACGAAGCAATCAGCGATGAAGCGCTGGCGCCAGTCGCTCAAGCGGCGGGCCCGCAACCGGCCGGTTCGCACCGAGTCGCGCTCGGCCGTGCGCGCGGCGCGCGAGGCGGCCGAGACGGGCGACGCGGATGCGTACCGCGAGGCGCTGAGCAACGCGTACTCGGTGCTGGACCGGGCGGCGCGCAAGGGCGCCATCCCCACGGGGCGGGCGGATCGCACCAAGCGCCGGCTGGCGGCGCTGCGCCCCGAGTAACCCCCTCCCGGATCCGAACCGGATGACGGCGTGAGCACGCAACGGCGACGCGCCGCCCTCGCGATCGGCGGCCACGGGGCGGGCTCGTGACGGAGCCGAGCAGCGGCCGCCCGACCGTCGAAGTGGTCATCCCCTGCTACAACGAGGTCTCGGTGCTGCGCGGGAGCGTGGAGCGAACGCTCGCGCTGTTCGACGAGCACCCCCGCTACGACTGGCGGCTCGTGATCGCGGACAACGGCTCGAACGACGGGACGAGCGAGCTTGCGCGCGAGCTCGACGCCGAGCACGAACGCGTGCGCGCGCTGGTGCTGACGATCAAGGGGCGCGGGATCGCGCTGCGGGAGGCGTGGCTGGCAAGCGACGCCGACGTGGTCTCCTACATGGACGTCGACCTGAGCACGGACCTGGCGCACCTGCCCGAGCTGATCGCGATGGTGGCGGAGGGCGGCTACGATGTGGTGAGCGGTTCGCGGCTGGCGCGGGGGTCGGCGACGAAGCGTTCGCTCAAGCGCGAGGTGATCTCGCGGTGCTACGTGCTCATCATCCGGGCGTTCTTCCCGCGGCTGCGGATCACGGACGCGCAGTGCGGCTTCAAGGCGGTGGGCCGGCGGGCCGTGGACGCGGTGGTGCCGGGCATCGAGGACCGGGCCTGGTTCTTCGATACGGAGCTTCTGATCCGGGCGCGGCAGCAGGGGTTTCGGGTGGGGGAACTGCCCGTTCGCTGGGTGGAGGATGCGGACACGAAGGTGCACATCGTGAGCACGGCGGTGGAGGACATTCGGGGGCTGGTGCGGCTGCGTTTCGGGCTGCGCCTGTAAGGGAAGCGGCGAGGGTTCGGGAGGGGCCCCCGGGAGGGCGCTCAGGTTTGACCCCCTAGAAGGGGCAGGGTATAACTCGCTTGCTACAGGATTCACAAAGTCGCCGCGGCCGAAGAGGGCCACTGGCGCGGAACAGAGAGGGCGCTGGGCCGTGGAAGTTGGCGAATTCCTCGAGCTGGTTTTCGTGTTCATCACGATGTTCCTGGGCCTTGCCATCATGGTCGCCTTCGGCAAGTGGTGGGAGCGCTAACGCATGGCCGTGGAGCAGCCTACCCAGCCGACTCTCGGCGACCAGATCTACGACAAGCTCTTCCACAACTACGTGTGGCGGTCGATCTTCCGCACGGGCTACCCGAACACGCCGCGCAACCAGATGCTGGTGGTCGCGACGAACGTGTTCCTCCACCTGCACCCCACCCGCATTCACCGCACGCACGTGAAGATCACGCACACCTACTGCCTCGGCGGGCTCACCTTCTTCATGTTCCTGGGCCTGACCGTGACGGGCATCCTGCTGATGTTCTACTACGTGCCCAGCGTGGACCGGGCGTACCTGGACATCCAGAACATCCAGACGAACGTGCAGTTCGGCCAGCTGATGCGGAACATGCACCGCTGGATGGCGCACGCGATGGTGATCCTCGTGTTTCTGCACATGCTGCGGGTGTTCTATACGGGCGCCTACAAGCCGCCCCGCGAGTTCAACTGGGTCGTGGGCGTGGTCCTGCTGGTGCTCACCTTCCTGCTCAGCTTCACCGGCTACCTGCTGCCGTGGGACCAGCTCGCGTTCTGGGCCATCACGGTGGGAACGAACATCGCGGGCTCGGCTCCGGTGCTGGGCCCCAAGACGCGGTTCTGGCTGCTCGGCGGCTTCGAGGTGGGTCCGGACGCGCTGATTCGGTTCTACACGCTGCACGTCATCGGCCTGCCCCTGCTGGCGGCAATCTTCATGGCCGTGCACTTCTGGCGGATTCGCCGGGATGGCGGCCTGGCGCGGCCGCTGTAGAGGCGGGGTGAGCTAACGAATGGCTACCGTCGTCGTCGCCCGGCCGGCCGCCCGACCCACTCCTCGCGCTCGCGATGAAGAGGTCCTGGTCTGGCCCGATCTGGTCTTCGTCGAGTTCATCTCGGCGATGCTGTTCACGGTCCTGCTGTTCCTGCTCTCGTACGTGATGAACGCGCCGCTCCTGGACGAGGCGAACGCGAACGTCACGAACGACCCTGCGAAGGCGCCCTGGTACCTGCTGAACCTGCAGGAGCTGCTGCTGCACATGAACGCGGCGCTGGCGGGCATCGTGGTGCCCACGGTGTGGCTCATCATCCTCGCCGCCTTCCCCTACTTCGATCGCTCCTCCGAAGGCCAGGGACGCTGGTTCGCCGACGCGAACTCGGTGAAGAACGCCGTCGTCTCGGGCCTGGTGGGCTTCTGGGGAACGCTGGCGCTCATCCTCTGGAACTCGGGCAAGGTGGCGCTCTGGCTCAAGGACTGGTTCGGGTTCTCCGGCGGCAACACGCTGGCCTTCCTCGAGCGCTCGGCGGCGCTGAAGGACCCCTCGGTGGTGCCCTGGCCGGGCTGGGCCGACTCGATTCCCTACCTCTGGTTCAACCTGAAGATCCTGGACGAAGGTCCGGGCGCGGGCGTGACCACGTTCCAGAAGATCGACCTGCCCACGCTGCTGGTGGACATCGGCATCCCCACGGGCTTCATGGTCGGCTTCTCGTGCCTGCTCATCTTCTTCTTCTGGAAGATCAACTGGGTGCATACGCGCCGGGACGCGCTGATCACGCTGATGAGCGGGTTCGTGGGCGCGTTCCTGATGCTGACGATCATCGGCACGGCCTTCCGCGGCCCCGGCCAGGACCTGATCTGGCCGTGGGACCTGCGCACGCTCGAAGGCATCCCGGGGCAGGAGTAGCGAGCGGATGGCAGCGCAACGGGTAGAGCAGGCACGGCAGGCGGAGGCGCGCAAGGTCTCGCGGCGGTCCTTCATGCGGGTGAGCGCGTTCGCCGGCCTCACGCTTTCCCTGGGCGCGTTCAGCGCGTTCTTCCTGGGCTTCTTCAACCTGCGCAGCCCGAAGGGCTTCGGCCAGCCGGTGACGGTTCCCAAGATCCAGATCCCGGAGCCGGGGGGCGAGCCCGTTCGCATCACCGAGGGCAAGTTCTGGCTGGTGAACCTGGACGGCGCCGAGGGCGACGTCCTCGACCAGGGCGGCACGGGCGGGCTGCTGGCCCTCTACTGGAAGTGCCCGCACCTCGGCTGCACGATCCCCTGGCGGGGCGACTTCGACGGCGCGGAGGTGGCCTTCCCCGGCATCCAGGGGTGGTTCCGCTGCCCCTGCCACGGCTCGACCTACTCGCGGGCGGGGGTGCGCGTCTTCGGACCGGCGCCGCGTCCGATGGACACCTTCCTCCTGACGACGAACAGCGACGGCTCGGTAACGGTGAACACGCGCGGCCTCACGCTCGGCGGGGGCGCGGTGCCCAATCCAACGCGGGCGGTTCCCTACAGTGGCTAGCGCGCGCCGGAGGGCCCGGTGAATACGCAGCGCCAGATCTTCCTGATGGTGGTGCTGATGTTCGTCAGCGTCGCCGGCTGCGCCGCCTACACGGCGATCGACCTGCCCATCCGCGCGGAGCGGCAGGCGGACTTCTTCGAGGCCGAGTCGATCGAGCGCGGGGCGCTGCTCTACGCGAACAACTGCCGCACCTGCCACGGCATCCGGGGCGAGGGCGGCGTGGGCCTGACCCTGAACAAGGCGGCCTTCCGCAACCAGGAGCCGCTGGCGCTCTCGCAGAACCAGGACCTCATCCGGCGGACGCTGACCTGCGGGCGCGCGGGCACGCTGATGCCGGCCTGGCTCGATGCGAACGGGGGCAGCCTCACGGCGAACCAGATCGAGCACCTCGTGCGGCTGCTGACCGCGCCGCTCGAGGAGGAGACCTTCGACGCGAACGGCAACCCGACGAACCATGGGTGGCTGGCGGCGGTCGAGTTCGCGCACAACCTGAACCACGAGTCGGTGGTGGCGGTGACCGGAGACACGCTGCCGCAGATCGCGGCCGCGCACGGCATCGGCGCCGACCCGGTCGACGGCGCCATCCTGATCGCGAAGCTCAACGAAATCCCCTACGCCGTCGACGAGGACGGCAACTTCTACCAGCCCTACGAGGGCGATGACGAGGCGCAGATGCTGAACCCGGACGCGGACCCCATCGCGACGGGCCTGCGGCCGGGCGACACCCTGCGGCTGCCGGAGGGCGCGATCTACCGCGTGCAGACGGGCCATACGCTGGCGAGCATCGCCGAGCAGCACGGCGTGACCGCCGCGGAACTGCGCTCGCTGAATCCGTTGCTCCTCAAGATTCTCGGCGATATCGCCGACGACACCCCCCTTTCCGGGGAGCGCAGGCTGCTGCTCCCGGACGGCGCGACCTACAACGCGCAGGCGGGTGACACGCTCGCCTCCATCGCCGACGCGCACGACATTCCCGAGCTGGCGCTCGCGCAAGACAACAACCTCGAGGTGGGCGCGGCGCTCACGGACAGGAGGGAGCCGCTCACGCTGCGGGGCGGGACGCGCTACATCATCCAGTTCGGCGACACCGTCCGCTCCATCGCGATCGCCCACAACATCGACGAGGGCGACCTGCGCCGGCTGAACGAGCTCGGCGACGAGGAGGTCTCGGGCGAGGTCTGGATCAATCTCCCGACGAACATTCGCTACGTCGTGAGCGGCGCCGACCTGGCCGAGGTGGCCTCGGGCTTCGGAAACGTGACGGCCGCCTCGCTGGCCGCGGAGAACGGCGTGACGGCGGACGCGGTGCTGCCCATCGGCAAGACGCTGCACTTCCCCGCGGACTCGTGGGGCGCGGCGCCGTCGGACGAGCTCAATCCGGGCACGGCCTGCGTCGAGCACGTGGTCTCGACGAGCGCCTTCAACACGATCAGCGGGGCCGACCCCATCGTCATCGACGAACCGAACGCGATCTCCACCGACGTGCGCATCCTCGCCAACGACAACGACTGGACGGTCGTGGCCGACGGCGAAACGGGCGTCCCCAACCGCACGGGCGTGAAGATCACGGCCGGCACGATTGTGACGTTCGAGAACGTGGTGGGGCTGCACAACATCGAGTTCGACGGCGTGCCGCAGGGCGAGGACTTCGAGGGCGTGGGCGACACGCGGGAGTTCGAGTTCGACACGCCGGGCGAGTACCGCATCACCTGCAGCTACCACCCGGACATGCTGACGGTGGTGTTCGTCACCGAGTAGCGCGCTAACGAAATTGACGCTCCGCAGGGGCGTGCCTACGATCCGGTCCCGATCAAGTTTCGCCAGCGAGGAGGGCGCAGATGGCAGCACAGACGGGAAAGCGGTATCTCTGCCCGGAGTGCGGCGCTGAGTTCATCGTGACGAAGGGCGGCGACGGCGAGCTGAAGTGCGGCGACACGCCGCTCGAACAGAAGAAGTAACGAGGAACTTTCGATGGCCGTACAGCTGGGGAAGCGCTACAAGGACGAGAAAACCGGCATCGAGGTGCTGGTGATCAAGCCGGGCGACTGCGACCTGAAGGTCGACGACCGCGACATGGAGCTGATGCAGCCGAAGGTTCTGCCCTCGGCCGACTAGCGACCTGCATCGACGGAAACGACTGCGACGGGGCCCTGAGCGGCCCCGTTCCTGTTTTCGGGACATGGCGAGGAGCCGGTGAGATTCGAGCAACTGGTGGAGAACCGCATCCTCGAGGCGATCGAGGAGGGCGTGTTCACGGGGCTCCCGGGGGCGGGGGCGCCGCTGCAGCTGCGCGACGCGGATCGGCTGGCGGGCGACCTCTGGCTCGCGCACCACGTCCTGGGGAACGCGGGGGCGCTGCCGGAGTGGCTCGAACTGGCGCGCACGATCGAGCGGGACAGGGAGCGGCTGGCGGCGATCGAGGCGGGGCACGCAGTGCTCGTCGAGCGGGCGCGGTCGACGGGGGAGTGGCGGCGGCTGGCGCCGCTCATCGCGGAGCGGCGGCGGGAGTTCGCGGCGGCCGCGCGGGCGCTGCGGGCGAAGCAGAACCGCTACAACGTCGAGTCGCCGGGGTTCCGCAACGAGCGCCCGGCCATCTGGGTGGAGGAGCGTCTGCGCATGCTGGACGCTCGCGTACGGGAGGCGCGGGACGGGTCGGCGGGCTGAGGCCGCCGCTTTCGCGAGCGGGCGGCGGGTGGTACCGTGAGCGCTCGCCGTCCGGACGGGCGGCAGTCACACCCGAAGGGTGGTGAGCCAGCAACGTGGCTGAAATCATCATCGGCGAGGATGAGCCATTCGAGTCCGCACTGAAGCGCTTCAACAAGCGCGTGCAGCAGGACGGCATCCTCTCGGAGACGCGCAAGCGCCAGCATTACGAAAAGCCGAGCGTGAAGCGCAAGAAGAAGGAAGCAGCGCGCCTGCGGAAGCTGCGGAAGAAGCAGCTTCGGGCGGAAGCGCGAGCCCGATCGGGCCGGTAACCCTCTTCCCGTGGCAGACCTGAAAGAGCGCATCCAGAGCGACCTGCGCGCGGCCATGCTCGCGAAGGACGAGCCGCGCAAGGCCGCCCTGCGCATGCTGACGGCCGCAATCAAGAACGCCGAGATCGAGGCGGGCGACGAGCTCGCCGAGGGCGACCTGCTGGTCGTCGTCCAGCGACAGGTGAAGCAGCGGCGGGAGAGCATCGAGGAGTTCCGCAAGGGCGGTCGCGACGACCTGGTGGCGCGCGAGGAGGCGGAGCTGGAGGCGTTCGCGGGCTACCTGCCCGAGGAAGCGAGCCGCGAGGAGATCGAGGAGGCCGCGCGAGCCACGATCGAGGAGACGGGCGCCTCCGGGCCGCGCGACATCGGCAAGGTGATGCCGGTGCTGATCAAGCGCTTCCAGGGGCGGGCCGACGGTCGCGCCATCAGCGAAATCGTACGGGGGCTGCTGGGCTAGGCTCGCGCTTCCTCGGGCAATGGCTGGGGCGCTCTGGGCTCGATGCCACGCTCCGCGCACACTTCCAGGTACGCATCGATGGAAACCCGGAACTCACGCTTGATGCCCTCGACATCGGTCGCCCAGGCGTCGGCAATCGAGTAGGAACCGCTGTTGATGACGTGGGCGTACAGCACTTCGGCATCGTCGTCGTACACGACTTCGCCAACATAGCCCTTGTACTCCAGCATCACGCCGCTCCTGTCCGCTCCTGGATTCTAGCCAGCCTCTTCATCGGGGAACCCGAGCTCGCGGCGCACGAGCGCGCCGACGACCTCGGCGGCGCTCGCGCCGGGCTCGGCGCCGGCGACGAGCGAGCTCTTGGTGAGGGCGAAGGCGAACTCGTGCTCGGGATCGGCGAAGCCGATGGCGCCGCCCGCCCCCGGGTGGCCGAAGGTGGTGGTGCGGGGACCCATGGCGGTGATGGGGCCGGTCTGGAAGTAGCCAAGCGCCTTGCGCACGGGCTGCTGGATCACCATGTCGACGTCGTCGGTCTGGAAGCGGGTGGCGGTGCGGACGCGTTCCTCGGGGAGGATGCGGACGCCGTCGAGCTCGCCGCCGTTTCCCAGGGCGGCGTACATGCGCGCGAGGGAGCGGGCGCTCATCAGGCCGCCGTGGGCGGGGAGGGCGGCGCGGCGCACGAGCGGGTTGTTGTAGGGCTCGGCCACGATGCCGACGGCGGGGGGGATGGCGCGCGTGATGAGCGCGTCGGGCGGGGCGGGCGGGAGGTCGGGGCGGGGACCGTCGACGAGGTTGGCGACGCGGGGCTCGGTGGCGTCGTCGACGCCCAAGTGGATGCCGTTGAGGCCGAGGGGCGCGCAGATCTCGTCCTGGACGAACTGGTTGATGGGGCGGCCGTCGGCGCGCCGGATGATCTCGCCGAGGATCCAGCCGAAGGTGTAGGCGTGGTAGCCCGTGCGCGTCCCCGGCTCCCAGAGGGGTTCGAGGGCGGCGATGGCGTCGCACATGAAATCCCAGTCCGACATGAGCTCGGGCGTGACGCCGTCGGGCATCTGGGGCACGCCGGCGCGATGGGTGAGGGCGTGGCGGATGGTGGCGTACTGCTTGCCGCGCCGGGCGAAGTCGGGCCAGTGGGCGGCGATGGGCTCGTCGTAGGCGATGACGCCACGTTCGACGAGCAGGTGGATGGCGGTCGCGGTCACGCCCTTCGTGCAGGAGAAGGACGTGAAGAGCGTGTCGCCGTCGACGGGGCGGCCGGACTCGACATCGGCGAGGCCCGCCCAGGTGTCGACGACCGGCTCGCCGTGGTGGTAGGCGGCGACCTGCAGTCCCGACTCGACGCCGCTGTCGATGAGCTCCTGGAGCGCCGTCCTGACGACCTCGTTGATGTCCGCCATGGGTCCGCCTTTCGCCGGGGAAGGTGGCCGGCGCGGCGGCCGGCTCGAGCGGTAACGATACCCGCTCGCGGGGCGGCACGGCGGCGGGGAGGCAGGGTGGCTCTGCTATCATCCGAGACCACCTCATGCTGCGCCGCCGTCCTGATCCGGTCGTTACGCGCGGGGGCGCGGCTGTCTTTGGCGTGATCATCGCCATCGGCGCGATCGCGCTTGCGATTCCCCTGCTTCCCGGAGAGAGCGCCCCCCACGAGGGCGACATCGCGCCGCGCGCCTTCGCGGCCGTGCGCGAGAGCGAGTACGTCTCGGAGGAGTTGACGGCGGCGGCGAGGGACGAGGCCGAGGCCGCCGTCGAGCCGGTGATGGGCTCGCTCGAGGAGGTGCCGGACGAGCAGCTGGCGTTGCTGGCCACGCTGTTCGAGGAAGTCTCCCGACTGCGGCTGCGCTCCGGGCTCTCGTCGGACGAGCAGCTGGAAGCGCTCGGGGAATCGCCCGGCGGCATCGGGCTGGGCCCGGCGATCCGCTCGACCCTGCTCACGCTCAGCGTGGGGAACCTGGAGGCGCTGCGGCAGTCGGCGGTGGAGGGCGTGAGCGCCATCCTGAGCTCGCCGCTGCGGCAGGAGGACAAGCGCAACCGCATCGAGGCCTACCTGCTGGTCGGCAACGTGCCCTCCTTCCAGAACGGGGAGGGCGCCCTGCGGGAGCTGCTCGACGCGTTCGTGATGCCGACGGTGGCGCTCGACGAGGAGATGACGCGGACGCTGCGGGAGGAGGCGCGGGAGGCGGTGGCGCCGGTGGTCGTGACCTATTCGGCGGGCGAGCTGATCGCGGAGGAGGGGCAGACGCTGGACGCCGTCGTGATCGAGGCGCTGCGGGAGACGGGGGTCATCAGGGAGGGGTTCGACTACTACGACCTGGGGGCGGGGCTGCTGATGGGAGCGGCGCTGGGGACGGTGCTGGGGGTGTACCTGTACCGGCTGCAGCCGTTCGACCGGCCGGCCGAGCGACGCGGCCTGATGACGCTGCTGGCGGTGCTCGGGACGCTGCTGGCGGTGCGCGTAGCCCTGCCGGAGCTGCTCCCCGACACGGAGGGGCGGTTCTTCGCGTACGCGGTGCCGGTTGGGGCGGCAGCGGTGGTGGTGTCGTCGGTCTCGGCGCCGCGCTTCGGGGCGATGGTGGCGGTGGTGGTGGCGCTCTACGCGGGATTCATCGCGGCCACGGCGCCCTCGCTGGCGGGGGCGGCGTTCACGAGCGCGCTCGAGCCGCTGCAGCTGGTGATCGCCTACGCGGCGGGGGGCCTGGCGGGGGCGGCGGCGATGCAGCGCACGGAGCGGCTGGGCCGCTTCGCGGCGGCGGGGCTGGCGGTGGCGGCGGCGACGGGCGCGATCCTGCTGGCGTTCTGGCTGCTGACGGAGCAGCGCGAGACGCAGCAACTGGGGTGGCTGGCGATGGCGGCGGGGATCGCCGGCGGGGGCTCGGCGGTGATCGGCCTCGGGCTGCACGTGCTGCTCTCGATGGCGCTGCGGGTGACGACGCGGATGCAGCTCATGGAGCTGGCGCAGGCGGGCCACCCGATCCTGCAGGAGCTGCAGGAGAAGGCGCCGGGCACGTTCCACCACAGCATGCTGGTGGGAACGCTGGCGGAGCAGGCGGCGAACCGCATCGGGGCGGACTCGCTGCTGGTGCGGGCGGGCGCGTACTACCACGACATCGGCA
This sequence comes from Tepidiformaceae bacterium, assembly GCA_965203115.1. Taxonomy (GTDB): domain Bacteria; phylum Chloroflexota; class Dehalococcoidia; order Tepidiformales; family Tepidiformaceae; genus UBA2991. Next base: position 2,952,083 of record OZ241859.1, read on the forward strand.
AGATGCAGCGCCCGGAGTACTTCGTGGAGAACAACATCGACCGGGCGGTGAGTCCGCACGACAGCATCGCCCCGGAGGCGAGCGCGCGCATCATCCAGGGGCACGTGCTGGACGGGATGGACCTCGCGCGCAGGCGGCGGCTGCCGGCGATCGTGGGCGACTTCATCCCGCAGCACCACGGCACGCGGCTGGTCGACTTCTTCTACCGCAAGGCGCTCGAGCGGGGAGGCGCGGACGAGGAGCAGTTCCGCTACCCCGGTCCGCGTCCGCAGGCGAAGGAGCAGGCGATCGTGATGCTCGCGGACTCGTGCGAGGCGCTGGTGCGGGCCACCCAGCCGGAGACGCACGAGGCGATCGACGAGCTCGTGGACGGGGTGTTCGCGGAGCGGCTGGCGGAGGGACAGATGGACGAGTGCGACATCACGATGCACGAGCTGCAGCTGGTGGCGGCGAGCTTCCGGAGCACCCTGCGGGCGGTCTACCACCCGCGCATCGAGTACCCGGACGCGCCCGCGCCGAGCGACCCGGTGGAGGCGGAAGGGTAGCGCGCCGGAGGGTTCACGGCCCGCTGCTATACTGCGGTCGAGGCCCCCAGAGGCCGACGATCGAGGACTGATGCGCTTCGCCATCGTGCGTTTCCCGGGGACCTGGAGCGACCGCGACACGGAGCACGTGCTCGCGGACGTGCTCGGGCAGGAAGCGGAGATCGTGTGGCACCGCGAGACCTCGCTGGCGGGGTTCGACGCGGTCGTGCTGCCGGGCGGCTTCTCCTACGGGGACTACCTGCGCTGCGGGGCGATCGCGCGCTTCTCGCCGATCATGGAGGAGGTGGTGCGGGCGGCGGACGCAGGGGTTCCGGTGATCGGCATCTGCAACGGCTTCCAGGTGCTCTGCGAGAGCGGGCTCCTGCCGGGGGCGCTGATCCGCAACCGCAGCCTGCGCTTCCGCTGCGAGTGGACGCACCTGCGCCGCGAGGGGCAGGGGTCGCCGTGGACGGCGGGCATCGGCGAGGGCGAGGTGCTGCGCATCCCCATCAGCCACGGCGAGGGGAACTACCAGGCGGACCGCGCCACGCTCGACGAGCTGGAGTCGGCGGGACGCGTCGTGTTCCGCTACTGCGACGAGCGTGGCGAGGTCACCCCGGACTCGAACCCGAACGGGAGCGCGCGCAACATCGCGGGCATCCGCAACGAGGCGGGGAACGTGGTGGGGATGATGCCCCACCCCGAACGGGCGGGGGAGGAGCTGACGGGCGGGGCAGACGGGAACCATATCTGGCGATCAGTGATCGAAGCCGCGGCGCGAGTCGCGGTCTGAAAGGAGTCTGTACATGACGACGATGAACTCGGAGTATCCGGTTCGATTGGAGATCGATCCGCCGGATTCGCAGAACCGGTTGACGGTGTTCTTCCGGCCGATCCTGGCGATCCCGCACTGGATCGCCATCTTCATCCTGGGGATCGCGGCGTTCGTGGTGTGGCTGCTGGCCTCGTTCTCGATCGTGATAGCCGGACGCTACCCGGAGCCGCTGCTGCGGTTCTCGACCGGCTATGCGCGGTGGGCGACGCGCGTGTCCGCCTACGGGGGCGTGCTGGGAAGCGATGAGTCCCAAACCTACCTCTGGGTGACGGGCGGGTTCCTGACGGACAAGTACCCGCCGTTCACGCTGGGCGAGGCGCCCGACTACCCGGTGCGCCTGTTTGTCGAAGAGCAGGTGGAGGGACGGAACCGGCTTACGGGCTTCTTCCCGATCCGCATCATCATGACCATCCCCCACTACATCGTCCTCATCATCCTCGGCATCTTCGTCACGCTGGCGACGATCGTGGCCTGGCTCGGGGGGACCGTGCTGGGTCGGCTGCCCGACTGGCTGCACGACTTCATCGCGGGGTACACCCGCTGGAGCACCCGCGTAAGCATCTACAGCGGCTTGCTCGTGGACGAGTACCCGCCGTTCAGCTTGAACTAGGGTCGGTGGCCTGCGGGCCGCCGACCGAGAGGAGGCCGGCATGACGGTCGAGACAAGTGGCTATCCCGTCCGGTTCGAGGTCGACGATGCGGCGTCGCAGGGGCGGCTGTCGATCCTGTTGCGAGCCATCCTCATCATCCCGCACGTGATCATCGTGTCGTTGCTGGGGATAGCGGTGGGGATCGTGATCGCGCTGGCGTGGTTCGCGATCGTGTTCGCCGGACGCTTTCCGGCGGCGCTCCTGCGTTTCACGATCGGCTACTCGCGCTGGGCCGCGCGGGCCAACGCCTACGGCAGCCTCCTGACGGGGGCCTACCCGCCCTTCTCGATGGACGAGGAACCCGACTACCCCGTACGGCTCATCATCCCGGAGCGGACGACCGGGCGAAGCCGCCTGAGGACCTTCTTCCGCTGCCTCCTCCTGATCCCGCACGAGATCGTGCTCTCCCTCCTGGGCATCGTGGTCGGGTTCGTGGGTGTGGCGGCGTGGCTGGCCGGGATCGTGCTGGGGCGGATACCGGAAGGGCTCCACAACTTCCTGGTGGGGTACACCCGCTGGACGGAGCGGGCGGCCGCGTACAGCTACCTGCTGGTCGACGACTACCCGCCGTTCAGCTTCGACTAGGAGACAGGGAATGACGGAAGCGGTCTACGGATCAGAGCGCCAGGGACCGGACCTGGAGCTTGCGAGCCAGGGCCGGCGGCTGGGGGCGTACGTCCTCGACCTCGTCCTGTCCATCGTCACCCTCGGGATCGGCTGGTTGATCTGGCTGCTCGTGGTGGGCCGGCGGGGCCAGAATCCGGCGAAGCAGATCCTGGGCGTGCACGTGGTCCGCGCGGACGGGAGCCGGGCCGGGCTGGGGTTGATGCTGCTGCGGGAGATCGTGGCCAAGTGGGCCGTGTTCGCGGTGATCAGCTACGTATTGAGCCTCGCCAACGCTGATGTGGGAAGCCTGGTCTCGGCTGTGGCATTCGCGGTGGCCGCCCTCTGGTGTACCTGGGATGCGAACCGGCAGTGCCTCTGGGACAAGGCCCTGAAGACGTACGTGGTCCGCGAGGGAGACGCGCCCGCCGGCGTGAGGGTCACTTCCCAGACCGAGCGGACGGCCGAGAACCTCCAGACACTCCAGGACCTGCACGCGCGCGGCCTGCTGACGGACGAGGAGTACGAAGAGCGCCGGGCGCGTGAGGTGGAGCGACTGTAGGCGAGCAACGCCGGGCTGAGGAGCGGTGGTGACGAGCGAAGTCCCGGGTGGCGCCATCGTGCTGGCGAGCCGCGGGCAGCGGCTGGCGGGGCACATTTTCGAGGTGGCGCTGTTCGGGCTGACGCTCGGCGTCGGATGGCTCTTCTGGTTCGCGAACGTGGGGCGGGGAGGACAGACGCCGGCCAAGCGGCTGCTGGGCATGCGCGTCGTCGATGGGGAGGGGCGCCCGGCGAGCCTGCGTCGCATGGTGGTCCGGGACCTGGGCCTCAAGGTACTGGCCTTCGTCGTCCTCGACCTGCTGCTGCTGTCGATGGAGGTCGACGGGGGCGTCGACCTCGCGTTCGCCGGTGTGGTCGCCTGGCTCGTGGCGGCGCTGTGGTGTGCGTGGGACGCGAACCGCCAGTGCCTCTGGGACAAGGTCGCGGGGACGCGCGTCGAGGTGGTGTCGCATGGTGCAGCGGGCGCGTGAGGTGGAGCGGCTGTAGCATCGGGGCGTGGCGGTCGACCAGGAGGCGCTGGACGCGGTCGCGCTGAGCCGCGACGAGTACGACCTCCTCGTCGCGCGGCTGGGGCGGGAACCGAACGAGGTCGAGCTGGGGATGTTCGGCTCGCTGTGGAGCGAGCACTGCGGCTACAAGAACAGCCGCCCGCTGCTGCGCCGCTTCCCGAGCAGTGGCGATCGCGTGCTGACGCGCGTGGGCGAGGAGAACGCGGGCGCGATCGACATCGGCGACGGCTGGGCGGTGGTGATGAAGGTCGAGTCGCACAACCACCCCTCGGCGATCGAGCCCTACGAGGGGGCGGCGACGGGGGTGGGGGGCATCGTGCGGGACATCTTCGCGATGGGGGCGTACCCCATCGCGCTGCTGGACTCGCTCCGCTTTGGTCCGCTGGACGAAGGGAACAACCGCTACCTGTTCGAGGGCGTGGTGGGCGGCATCGGGGGGTACGGGAACTGCCTCGGCATCCCCACGGTCGGGGGTGAGGTGATGGTGGGGGGGCCGTACAACGGCAACCCGCTCGTGAACGCGATGTGCGTGGGATTGGTGCGGGCGGACGGGATCGTGAGCGCGACGGCGAGCGGCGAGGGGAACGCGCTCCTGCTGGTGGGGGCGGATACGGGCCGCGACGGCATCCACGGCGCGAGCGGGCTGGCGAGCCGCACCGATCCCGAGGCGCGCTTCGAGGAGATGCGTCCGGCGGTGCAGGTGGGCAACCCCTTCCTGGAGAAGATGCTGATGGAAGCGTGTTTCGAGCTTGCCTCGGAGCACCGCGACTGGATCGTGGGGCTGCAGGACCTGGGGGCGGCGGGACTCACGAGCTCGGTGCTGGAGTGCTGCGCGCGAGGGGACGCGGGGGCCGTGCTCGACCTCGAGCGCGTGCCGCGACGCGAGTCGGGTATGACCCCCTACGAGGTCATGCTCTCGGAGAGCCAGGAACGGATGCTTGTGATCGCGAAGCGGGAGCACGTGGCGGATGTGGAGGCGCTCTTCGAGCGCTGGGAGGTGGACTGCATCGAGATCGGGCAGGTGACGGACGGGGACGAGGTGGTGCTGCGGGAGGAAGGGGTGGAGGTGGGGCGCGTCCCGGTCGAGGTGGCGACGGAGGCACCGGCGTACACACGGGATGGCAAGCGGAGCCTGGAGTCGATGGCGCGCAGCCAGGCGAACCCGGGCGCGTTCCCAGACCTGAAGGCGGAGGCGGCCACGGAAGCGTTGACGGCGCTGATCGCGCGGCCGAACCTCGCGAGCAAGCGGGAGGTGTTCCGCCAGTACGACCACCAGGTGCTCGCGAACACGGTGGTGGCGCCGGGCGGCGACGCGGCGGTGCTGCGGGTACCGGGCACGACCCGGGGCATCGCGGTGGCGACGGACGGAAACGGCCGCTACTGCCAGCTCGACGCGCACAACGGGGGCGCGATCGCGGTGGCGGAGGCGGCGCGGAACGTGGTCTGCACAGGGGCGCGGCCGGTGGCGGTGACGGACTGCCTCAACTTCGGCGCGCCCGAGAACCTGGAGGTGTACGCAACGCTGGCGGGGGCGGTGGACGGCATCGCCGCGGCCTGCAAGGCGTTCGGGACGCCGGTCGTGAGCGGCAACGTCAGCCTCTACAACGAGAGCGGCGGGGCGCCGGTCTGGCCGACGCCGGTGATCGGGATGCTGGGCGTGCTGGAGGACGTACACGCGCACCTCGGGACGGCGTTCGAGCGGGCGGGGGCGGAGGTCTGGCTGCTCGGCGGGACGGTCGAGCAGCCGGCGCGGACGCTCGCGGGCAGCGAGTACCTGGAGGCGGTCCACGGAGCGGTCATCGGAACGCCGACGGTCGACCTGGAGGCCGAGGAGCGGCTGCACGACCTGGTGCTGGGCGCGAACGACGCGGGCCTGCTGCTGAGCGCGCACGATTGCAGCGACGGCGGCCTCGCGGTGGCGCTGGCGGAGTGCTGCCTGCTCGGCGGCCATGGCTTCGCGGGGGAGGCCGGGGTGGAGGGGCGGATCGACGCGGCGCTGTTCGGCGAGGGGCAGGGACGCATCGTCGTGAGCGCACGTCCGGAGGCGGGGGAGCGGCTGGCGGCGCTGGCGACGGAGGCCGCCGTGCCGGTCACGCGGCTGGGCATGACGACGGACGAGGGCGTCCTGCGCTTCGGGCCGATCGACGCAGACCTCGACGCCGTGCGCGAGGCGTGGGAGTCAGGACTGGGGCTTTAGCGCGCCTGCGTCAGCGGCGAGGGCTCGGACACGATGGCGTGCAGTTCGGCGCGCAATTCATCCGCGCTCAGGTGGCCGGACGACGCCTCCGCCAGCGGCAGGGCGGCGCGCCAGCCGAGTTCCACGGCCTCGCCCTCTCCACCCTCGGGCCAGATCAACGGCGTGAGCCATTCCGCCAGGTCCTGTCCGCCGATTTCACCCAGCGCGCATCGCGTGATGGCGGCACGTACTTCGGCGACGGTGTAGACAGGCTCCATGACCAATCCCCTCTCGGGTCGCAAAGTCCCCGCCAGCTACTTGCGACGACTCTTCAACGACCGGCGCCTTGCGGAAGCCGCCCGGTCAGGTGAGATTACCACGGAACTGAGGCGCACCAGGCACCCTGCGGTTCCCAGTGCGGGCGAGCCCATCTGCACTCGCAGTCAGCTGGTTACCTACTACGACAGCAACGGCACTCGCATCGCCATCGTTCACCAGTACCTGCGTCGCGACGGCTCGCTCGGGGCATCCGGGCGTCCGGATCCCAAGTGGCTGCTCCACGAAGGCGAGGCGCTCATTCCCGAGTAGTCGCGCCGGAGCGGTCGTACTCCGCTCAGCAGCCGAGGGCGTTCGCGATCTCGTCCTCGCTCAGGTCGGGGCCGACAGCGGCGCAGTGGATGCGGTCGTTCACGAAGATGTCGGTGGCGAGCGAGCGGATCTGGGAGGCGTCGACGGCTTCGAGGCCGGCGACGAAGTCGTCGATGGTCTCGACCTCGCCCTTCGTGAGCAGGTGCTCGCCGTGGCGCTGGCCGAGGGAGAAGGCGGTTTCGAGGGAGAGGCGGAAGCGGCCGATGGCGTGGTCCTTGGCGCGCCGCAGCTCGTCCTCGGGGACGGAGTCATCGACGAGCCTGCGGAGCTCGTCGAGGCAGACGCCGATGGTCTCGGAGAGCTTCTCGCGGTCGACGCCGGCGGACACGGTGAAGACGCCGGCGTCGTCGAGGTAGCCGTAGCTGGAGTGGACCGAGTAGGCGAGGCCGCGGCGCTCGCGCACCTCGGTGAAGAGTCGCGAGGACATGCCCGAGCCGAGGACATCGTTGAGGATGCGGATGGCGAAGCGGCGGGGGTCATGGCGGCCGAAGAGGGGCATGCCGAGCATGACGCTGCACTGGTCGATGTCGCGGGAGTCGATGCTGACGCGCGCGCCGGTCGTTTCCGGGTCGTAGGGGGTGACGGAGGGGAGGTCGCCGGCGGCGACCTCGGCGAAGCGGGGCTCGGCCAGCTCGAGGACCTGCTCGTGCGTGCAGTTCCCGGAGACGGAGAGGACCATGTTCGGGCCGAGGTACCAGCCTTCCATGTGCTCCAGGAAGTCGGGGCGGTTCATCCCGCCGACAAGCTCGACGCTGCCGCCGACGTCCCAGCCGCAGGGCTGCTCGCCGTAGACGGAGACGCCGAGGAGACGTCCCACCCAGCTCCCGGGATTGTCGTGGTTCCGCTTCAGCTCCTGCTGGACGACGGTGCGCTCGCGGTCGATCTCCTCCTGCGAGAGGGTCGAGTGAAGGAGCATGTCGGCAGTTATGTCGATTGCCGTCTCGAGGCGGTCGTAGGGGACGATGTTCCAGTAGCAGGTGTATTCCTTGTTCGTGTAGGCGTTGAGGGTTCCGCCGGCGCCCTCGATCTCCTCGGCGATCATGTTGGCGCGGGGCCGGCGCTCGGTTCCCTTGAAGATCATGTGCTCGAGGAAGTGGGTGATGCCGTTCAGGCGCTGCGGCTCGGAGCGGGAGCCGACGCCGACGAAGAGGCTGACGGTCGCGGCCTGGGTGGTGGGCACGGGGGTGGTGACGACGCGCAGGCCGTGGGGGAGCGTGGTCGTCTGCCAGGTAACGGCCATGAGGTAGCCTCTCGATTCGCGGCGGGTTGGGCTTATTCTACGGTCGCCCGCGGGACGGGCCGAGACTGACGGGGTGCATCCGTGGGCGAACTCACACTGAAACCGAACTGGACGACCGCCGCCGGGGCGCTCGAAGGGGTGCTGGCAGCGGAGGGGCTGGAGCTGCCGCGCCACGCCGTGATGGGGCTGACGGGGCACGCCTGGCACCTGTGCGTGGCCAGCGAGGGCGGGATCACCGCCCTGCCGAGCGGCCCGCACGACCTCGACTGGGGGACGATGGTCGAGCGGTACGCGCGCACGGGCCTGGAGTGGGAACGGTTCGGGCGGCGGGCGAAGGGGGAGGAGTTGGAGGCGGCGAAGGAGGAGGCCCTGGCGTGGGCGAGGGAGCGGTTGGACGAGGACGTCCCCCTCATCGGGTTCGACCTGCAGGTACACGAGTTCGCGATCGTGACGGGCTACGACGACGAGCAGGGCGGCTTCCTCGTGGAGTCGGCGGTGTCGGAGGAGATGGGATCGCTCGCGCCGTGGAGCGACTGGCCGTCGCTGGGAATCATCGAGCTGTTCGCGCCCGTGGGGCCGAGCGACCCCGAACCGCAGCTGGCCGTGCTGGAGTCGCTGCGGACGGCGTTGGATCTGCTCCGGGGAGCGGGCGGCGGCGCCGACCAGCCGCGGGGAACGGCGGCGTTCGAGGCGTGGGCGGACGCGCTCGAGGGGGATGGGGAGGTGGACCGCGCGGGGAACGCCTACACGCTGGCCGTGCTGCAGGCGGCGCGAATCGACGGGGCGGCGTTCCTGCACGACCTGTCCGAATCGGTCCCGCCGCTGGCGGAGCCGCTGGGGCGGGCGGAGCAGGCGATGCGCGACCTGACGCAGACGCTCTCGCCGCTGCTCACGCTGTTCCCGTTCCCGGCGGGCGGGCACGGGAACGTGTCGAACCCGGGGCTGCGGGAGGCGGCGGCGAACGCGCTGCGGCGAGCGGCGGGGCACGAGCGGCGCGCGGCGGAGGCGATCATGGAGGCGTTCATGCGCATGGGGGCCGTGTAGGGGCGATGGTGAGCTGGATCGTCGAGGGCGAGCTGGCGGTGAGCTCGCGCCCGGGGTACGAGCCGGGGGAGGAGCGGGCGGTTCCGCTGTCGGCTGTGGAGGCGTGGATCTCCAGGACGCGGGAGGCGGGGGTGCGGTCGGTCATCTGCCTGCTGGGCGACGACCAGCTCCCCCTCTACGCGGGGGCGCTGCCGGAGGGGCTGCTGGGGCGTTACCGCGCGTCGGGATTCGAGGTGGCGCACCACGGCGTGCGCGACGGCCTCACGGAGCCTTTCACGCCGGCGCAGCTCGATGCGGCGTGGGCGTCGTTCCGGCGCTTGCCGAAGCCGGTGCTGGTGCACTGCAGCGCCGGGTACGACCGCACGGGTCGGGTGGTGCGCCACATCCTCGGGCGGCTGGAGGAAGCGGGGCGGGGCGGCTAGTTCGGGTTCGGGAGCCGCGACCACTCGTCCTGCCGGTCGAAGAGGAGGTCGTGCATCTCCCAGAACTTGCCCTGCTCGCCCGCGCACTCGGCGGCGACGTGGACGGTGGGCGCGTTGGGGTGGAGCTGCGTGATGGGGAAGTGGAGGAAGACGAGCGCCACGTCGTCGCCGATCTGCCGGTCGATCTCGGGCAACGTGTTGAGGTACCAGCGCTGGCAGAAGGGACACTGGAAGTCGCTGAACTCGACGATCACGACGGTGGCGTCGGGGCTGCCCTTGATGGCCGCGTTGGAGAAGTCGGGGGCTTCGTCCAGGATGGCGAAGGCGGGCGGCTCGCGGTTGGCGAGCGCCTGGATGTTCTCCGAGTACTCGTCGATGGAGGTGGGGCTGCCCGCGAGTTCGGCGGCGATGACCTCCGCGAAGACGGCGGAGGGCTGGGCGCCCGAGATGTACTTGTTGTTCACGAAGAAGGCGGGCGTGCCGTTCACGCCGAGGTCGAGGCCCCGCTGGAGTTGAGCGCCGACGATCTCCAGCCGCGACGTGTCGCTCAGGCACTCGGCGAAGGTGGCGGCATCAAGGTCGAGGGAGGCGGCGTACCCCTTCAGGGTACTGCGCAGCGTGACCGGTTCGGGCGGGGTGGCGGGCTGGGGGGCGGCTCGCAGCTCGTCGGTGGCGTCCGCGAGGGACTCGACGGCCTCGGACAGGGACTCGAGAGCGGGGCCGATGGGCTCGGCGGCCTGCGGCTCGTCGTCGAGCAGGATGATCGTGACGACGATGGCGGCGGCGCCGATGAGGACCGCGATAGGGGTGAGGAAGTAGGGCCAGAGGGGCGGGCGGACTACACGGCGGGGCGCCGGCGGGGGAGGGTATCCGTCGGGGTCGGTGGGAGGCTGCGTCACCGGGCCATCCTAGCGGGATGGGGCGGGTAGGGGCGAACGGGGCGGGTCAGGAGTCGCGGGCGCGGAGCACGGCCAGCGTCAGCTCCTCGACGGTGGCGATGTCGGGGTCCGCCGCAAGCGCCTCGTCGACCCAGCGGCGGGCGTCCGTGCGGGCGTACCCGAGCGCGGCGATGGCCTCGACGGCGTCAAGCGAAACGCGGTCGCGGCGGAGGCTGTCGAGGTCGACGGGGCTGTCGAGACCGCCGTCCTGGAGGGCGGCCTCGGCTACGACCTTGCCCCGGAGGGTCGCGATGATCTTGCCGGCGACGCGGGGCCCGATGCCGGGGAGGCGGGTGAGCGCGGCCTGGTCCTCCTGCTCGATGGCGCGGGCGATAGTGCTGACGGAGACCGTCATGGCCTTGACGGCCTTCGTGGGGCCGAGGCCCTCGACGGTCGTGAACTTGCGGAAGAAGTCGCGCTCGGGGCGGCGGAGAAAGCCGACGAGGAGGGGCACCGGCTGGTTGGCGGTCGCGTGGTAGAGGACATGCAGGGCGATCCGCGGGTCGGGATCGCCTTCCTTGATGGAGTCGAGCGCCTCCTGGATCTCCGGCCAGAGGAAGGCGGGCACGAGCACCTCGTAGCGGACGCCGGAGACATCGATCTCGACGCTGAGCTCGCCGACGTCGGTGTGGGTGAGGCTTCCGGCGAGGTGGGTGATCACGAGGTGATCTTACGCCGCCGCGACGCCGGGCCGGAGCGCGGGTAGGCTGAGGCCCGTGCCCGAGCTGCCGGAAGTCGAGACGATCAGGCGCGACCTGGAGCCGCTGGTGGTGGGGCGGACGGTGGCGGCTGTGGAGGTCGATCCGGGAACGATCGACCTGCTGACGGACCTGCCCATCGACGGGCTGCGTGCGGGGCTGGTGGGGCGGCGGTTCGTCTCGCTCGGGAGGCGGGGGAAGTACCTGCTGTTCGGCATGGACGACGGCCGCACCTTCGTGACGCACCTGCGGATGACGGGGCGGCTGGTGTGGCGGGCGGCGGGGGACCCGGCGATCGAGTGGCAACGGGCGCACATCGCGCTCGACGGCGGGCACGACCTGCGCTGGAGCGACCTGCGCAAGTTCGGCACGTGGGACATCGTCGAGGATCCGGCGGAGGTGGTGGGGAAGCTGGGGCCGGAACCGCTCGACGAGGAGTTCACGGCGGCCTTCCTGCGGAAGCTGCTGGCGGGGCGGACCGCGCCGGTGAAGGCGGTCCTGCTCGACCAGCGGCGCATCGCGGGGCTGGGGAACATCTACGTGGACGAGGCGCTCTACCAGGCGCGCATCCGGCCCGACACGGCGGCGGGGGAGGTGTCGCGGGGGGCGGTGGCGCGGCTGCACGTGGCCTGTCGCGAGGTGCTCGAGCGCGGCATCGAGAACCGGGGGGCGAGCTTCAGCGATTACGTCGACGCACAGGGCGACCCCGGGCGGCAGCACATGTACGTGCAGGTGTTCCGGCGCGACGGGAAGCCGTGCTACGCGTGCGGGGCGGAGATCGTGCGGTCGGTGGTGGGTGGCCGGGGGACGCACTTCTGCCCGCGCTGCCAGCGGAGGCCGCGCAGGCGGCGTTCCACCAGCGGCTAGAATGCCCGCATGCCGGAAGAGTCGTACGTCGCGGGGCTGACCGAGCTTCGATTCCTCGAGGAGTACGAGCGCACGGTCCTGAGCAAGCCGCAGATGGTGGCGGACGCCGCCCTGAAGGCGCTCGCGTTCGCACCGCCCTATGAGCGTCCGGCGCTGGTGGGGATGCTCGCGGAACAGCTCGTGGAGGCGGCGCTGCGGCTGACGGCGGTGTTCGAGGCGCTGGACGACCGGCGGCTCTCGATCGCGCGGCAGCTGCGGGGGCCGCTGCCGGGGGTGGAGGCGTGGGTGGCGCTGGCGCAGCTCGCGGCCACGGCGGAGCCGGAGGGCGTCGTGCGGCGGCTGGCGCTGGACGAGGGCGCGGTGGAGAACGCCGCGCAGCTTCGCGGTCTGCCCGTCCCGGAGTGGCTTCCCGCGCTGATCGAGGCGAGCACGGCGGCGGACTCGCTGGCGATGCCCGCGCCGATCGACCAGCTCGCGGTCACGGGGACGAACGCGGAGGGCGAGCGGCTGGAGGTGCGGCTGGCGGCGGGCGAGAACGACACGGTCGCGATGGCGGACCTGATCGCCGACCTCTGCTCGGTGGCGCGCGGGTTCCTGGGGGCGTACCTGCGGGCGCGCCGGTCGCTGGGGCAGCCGGTGTGAGCGAGGTCGAGCCGCTCGCGCCCGGCAGGCGCGACGCCATCACGGACGTGCGGGGCGTGCGCGTCGGGCACTGGACCTCGCGGCGGCAGGCGACGGGCTGCACGGTGATCCTGTGCGAGGAGAGCACGCTGGCGGCGGTGGATGTGCGGGGTGGGGCGCCGGCGACGCACGAGACGGACGCATTGGCGGGGGAGAACGTGATCCGGCGCTGCCACGCGGTCGTGCTGACGGGGGGCTCGGCCTTCGGGCTCGCGAGCACGGCGGGGGTGGCGCGCTGGCTGGCGGCGCGGGGCGTGGGGGTGGAGACGAGCGCGGGGCCGGTCCCGATCGTCGTGGGGGCGGGCATCTACGACCTGCACACCGGTCGCAACGCCCACCCGGGGACGGATGAGGGGGAGCGGGCGGCAGCGCGGGCGACGGGCGGGGCGGTGGCGCAGGGGAGCGTGGGGGCGGGGACGGGCGCGACGGTCGCGAAGCTGCTGGGCATCGAGCAGGGGCTGAAGGGGGGAGTGGGGACGGCGAGCCTGGTGGGGCCGCGGGGGCTGGTGGTGGGGGCGCTGGCCGTGACCAACTCGATAGGGGCGATCGTCGAACCCGAAACGGGGGCGCTGGTGGCGGGGCCCCGGGGCGAGTCGCCCGGCGAGATGCGCACGCCGGAGCAGGCGGTGGTCGAGCGGGGACCGGACGCCGACGTGGTACGGGAGAACACGACGCTGGTCTGCCTCGCGACGAACGCCGGCGTCGAGCACATCGGCGTCCAGCGGCTCGCGGTCCACGGGCAGGACGGGCTCGCGCGCTCGATCGTGCCCGCGCACACCCTCGGCGACGGCGACACGGTGTTCGCGCTGACGACCGGCGAGGTCGCGACGGAACCGCACGACCTGGCGACGCTGGGGCTGATGGCGATACTCACGGTCGAGCGGGCGGTCGTGCGCAGCGTCGAGCTGGCGGAGGGGCTGGCGGGGGTTCCGTCGGCGCAGGAGTGGCGGGGCGGCTAGGCCCTACGGGAGGACGCGGAACAGATAGACGGCATCAAGGCCTTGGTCCGCCATACACAAGAACCTCGCTCTGGCCTCGCGAGGGAACTTCTTGGTCAAAAGAACCTGGGTAATGTCGACATCCGGGGCAGCGCCCTTCAGGTCGAGAGCGTCGCGCACGTCGCCCACCATGAAGGTAACGTGCTTCTCTCCCGCGGATCGGGCGTGCTGCACTCGGCGACCCAGGTAATCGTGAATTCGTGCTGCGTTCCCAGAAGCCATGACAAGCTCACTTCGTTAGAGATAGGAGCAGCAGTCTAGCCTTCCGCGCAAAGGGGTTGACAAGCGTTTCCGGGGTCGCGACGATCCGGCGTGCCGCCGATCCGTTCGCGGACGGCGAGCCTGGGAAGACGAGACCACGCACGCTCCAGTCCGCCTGGACCCGCAGGGCCGGTACGGATGGCGAGCCGCGGCCAGCGAGCAGTACCTGGCTTCCGGTTCTCCCGTTCCGCGCCCTGCCCCACCCGGCAAGGGCGTTTTTCGTGGCACCAACGCGAGCGGAGGGAACCGATGGGACGCCTTTCGATCCACAAGCTGGCTGCATGGAAGCGCGAGGGCCGTCGCTTCGCGATGCTGACGGGGTACGACTACGCGATGGCGCGGCTCGTCGAGCAGGCGGGCGCGCCGGTGATCCTGGTCGGGGACTCGCTCGGCACGGTGATGCTGGGCCACGACTCGACGGTGCCGGTCACGATGGACGACATGCTGCACCACACGAAGGCGGTGGTTCGCGGCACGGAGCGCTGCCTGGTGGTGGCGGACATGCCCTTCATGAGCTACCAGGCGAACGCCGACGAGGCGGTCGCGAACGCCGGGCGGCTGCTGCAGGCGGGCGCGGGCGCGGTGAAGCTCGAGGGCGGCAGCGCGGTGGCGCCGCTCGTGCGGCGGATGGTGTCGGCGGGAATCCCCGTGATGGGACATCTGGGCCTGACGCCGCAATCCGTGAACCAGTTCGGCGGGCACAAGGTGCAGGGCAAGACGCCGGCGGCGGCGGCGCGCATCATCGGCGATGCGCGGGCGCTGGAGGAAGCGGGCGCCTTCGCGATCGTGCTGGAGACGGTGCCCGCCCCGCTCGCGAAGATGGTGACGGAGCGCATCGGCGTCCCCACCATCGGCATCGGCGCGGGAGTGGACTGCGACGGCCAGGTGCAGGTGCTGCACGACCTGCTGGGGCTGTTCGACGACCAGCGGCAGTTCCGCCACGCGAAGCAGTACGCCGTGCTGGGCGAGGCGATCCGCGGGGCCGTCCGCGACTACGTGGCGGATGTCGAGGATGGCGCGTTCCCGACCGAGGAGGAGAGCTTCCCGATGGCCGAGGAGACGCTGACCGAGCTTCGCCAGGGCGCGAGCACGCCCGCCTGACCTTCCCGCCGAGGGGTCACGCATGGATATCCTGACGACCCCCGAGGAGATGCGCGCCTGGCGACGGGCGTATCCGGCCGGCCTCGGTCTGACGCCCACGATGGGGTACCTGCACGAGGGGCACCTGTCGCTCGTGCGGCGGTCGCTGGCGGAGAACGAGGCCTCGGTGGCGAGCATCTTCGTGAACCCCACGCAGTTCGGCCCGAACGAGGACTTCGACCGCTATCCGCGCGACGAGGAGGGCGACCTGCGGGCGCTGCGCGAGCTCGGCGTGAACGCGGTCTACCTGCCTTCGGTCGAGACGATGTACCCGGAGGGGTACCAGACGTACGTGACGGTCGAGGGCCTGTCGCAGGGGCTGGAGGGGGGCTCGCGGCCGGTGCACTTCCGCGGGGTTGCGACGGTCGTGACGAAGCTGCTGATCGCGGTGGCGCCCGACCGCGCCTACTTCGGGAAGAAGGACGCCCAACAGCTGCGGGTCATCCGGCGGCTGGCGCGGGACCTCGACCTGCCGGTCGAGATCGTCGGGTGCGACACCGTGCGGGAGGAGGGCGGGCTGGCGATGAGCAGCCGCAACGCCTACCTCTCGCGGGAGCAGCGGCCGGCGGCGAGGGTGCTCTCGCGGGCGCTGGCGGAGGCGGAGGCGCGATTCATGGAGGGAGTGCGCTCGGCCGAGGTGCTGCGCGTGATCGTGAGCGGAACCGTCGGGTCGGAGCCACAGGCGGAACTGGATTATGTTTCGGTGGCGGACTCTGAGACGCTGGCCGAGATCGAGGGCGACATCGAGCGCCCGGCGCTGCTGTCGCTGGCCGTGCGCTTCGGGCCGGTGCGGCTGATCGACAACGTCACGCTGGGCGAGGGCGGGTAGGGCGCGCTGCTACACTGGCGTCCATGGTTTCGGTGGCCTCCCCCTCGACGGGCGCCTTCAATCTGAGCGCCGACTTCCGGCCGACGGGCGACCAGCCCCGGGCGATCGACACCCTCATCGAGGGGCTGCAGCGCGGCGACCGCTACCAGACGCTGCTGGGAGCGACGGGCTCGGGCAAGACCTTCACGATCGCGAACGTGGTGCAGGCGGTGGGGCGGCCGACGCTCGTGCTGGCGCACAACAAGACGCTGGCGGCGCAGCTCTGTGCGGAGCTGAAGGAGTTCTTCCCGCAGAACGCGGTCGAGTACTTCGTCAGCTACTACGACTACTACCAGCCGGAGGCGTACATCCCGCGGAGCGACACGTACATCGCCAAGGACGCGGACATCAACGACGAGATCGACAAGCTGCGGCACGCGGCCACGCGGGCGCTGTTCACGCGGCGGGACGTGATCATCGTGGCGAGCGTGAGCTGCATCTACGGTCTGGGGGAACCGTCCGGCTACGAGGAGTTCATCCTCAGGATGAAGGTGGGCGAGCGGCTCGACCGGCGCGACGTGCTGCGGCGGATGGTCGAGATGCAGTACGAGCGGAACGACCAGAACGTCGTGCGGGGACGCTTCCGGATGCGGGGCGACTCGCTCACGATCCTGCCGAGCTACGAGGAGTTGGCGGTCCGCATCGACTTCTGGGACGACGAGGTGGAGCGCATCAGCGAGCTCGACCCGCTGACGGGCGAGATCGTGGCGGAGCGGGAGGCGATCGAGATCTTCCCCGCCAAGCACTTCGTGACGAGCAAGGACAACCTCGAGGACTCGCTCAAGGCGATCACGACGGAGCTCGAGGACCAGCTCACGTTCCTGAAGGAGCAGGGAAAGATCCTGGAGGCCGCGCGCCTGGAAGAGCGCACCCACTACGACCTTGAGACGCTGCGGGAAACGGGCTACTGCGCCGGCATCGAGAACTACTCGCGGCACCTGCAGGTGCGACCGGCGGGTTCCACGCCGTGGTGCCTGCTCGACTACTTCCCGGACGACTGGCTGCTGGTGGTGGACGAGTCGCACATCACGTTGCCGCAGGTGCAGGGGCAGTTCTACGGAGACCGGTCGCGCAAGGAGACGCTGGTCGAGTTCGGGTTCCGGCTGCCGAGCGCGCTGGACAACCGGCCGCTCACGTTCGAGGAGTTCGACCAGCACATCAACCAGGCGATCTTCGTGAGCGCGACGCCGGCGCAGTACGAGCTGGACCAGTCGACGCAGGTGGCGGAGCAGGTCATCCGTCCGACGGGCGTGCTCGACCCGGTGGTGGAGGTGCGCTCGACGGACGGGCAGATCGACGACCTGCTGGCGGAGATCCAGGCGACGACGGCGAAGGGCCAGCGCATCCTGGTGACCACGCTGACCAAGAAGATGGCGGAGGACCTGGCGGACTACCTGACGGAGATGGGGGTGAAGACGCACTACCTGCACTCGGAGGTGGAGACGCTGGACCGGGTCGAGATCCTGCGGGACCTGCGGCTTGGGGTGTACGACGTGGTGGTGGGGATCAACCTGCTGCGGGAGGGGCTCGACCTGCCCGAGGTGTCGCTGGTGGCGATCCTCGATGCGGACAAGGAGGGGTACCTGCGCTCGAACCGCTCGCTGATCCAGACGATCGGGCGGGCGGCGCGGCACATCGAGGGGCGCGTCGTGATGTACGCGGACCACGTGACGGCGAGCATGCGCACGGCCATCGACGAGACGGAGCGGCGCCGCGGTATCCAGGACAGCTACAACCGCGAGCACGGGCTGGAGGCGGCGACGATCACGAAGGCGATCCGCGACATCACGGACCACGTGCGCGAGGTGGCGGAGGAGCCGGCCGAGTACGACGCGTCCGTGCCCGCGGGGATGCCGCCGGACGAGTTGCTGCGGATGATCAAGGAGCTGGAGCGGGAGATGAAGGGCGCGGCGAAGAACCTCGAGTTCGAGAAGGCGGCGGCGCTGCGCGACCGGATCGTGGAGCTGCGGCGGGAGCTGGTGGGGTCGGAAAGCGAGGAGCTGGAGGCGTTCGCGGAAGTGGCGGGGCGGAGCGGGCCGGTGCGCTACGGGCGCAGCCAGGCGGGGGGCCGCAACCGGCGGCGGCGTTTCAAGCGGGGGTAGGCGCGCGGCGGGAGGAATCGCGCGGGATCGCGGTCGGGGCGTAGGCTTGGGCAAGCAGTCACGAGGGGGTTCCCCACATGCCCAGCCGCCGAGCATCCATCGCCCTGACAGCCGAAGAGCAGGAGCAGTTCCTGAACGACGGCTGGACGTTACAGGTGGCGACGAACGGCCCCGGGGGATTCCCCCACCTGGCGCCCATGTGGTACGTGATGATCGACGGGGTCATCCACTTCACGACGTTCGGGAAGAGCCAGAAGATCGTGAACCTGCGGCGGGACCCGCGCGTTTCGGTGATGCTGGAGACGGGGCAGGCCTACGAGGAATTGCGGGGGCTCGTCATCCGGGGGAACGCGGAGATCGACGAGGACGTGGAGACGACGGCGTCGGTGATGTCGGTCGTGGGGAACAAGTACCGGGGGCTGCCGATCCCGACGGAGACGCCGGAGGCGGCGCTGCCGGCAGCGGCGAAGCGGGTGACGGTGCGCATCCGGCCCGAGCGCGTCTACAGCTGGGACCACACGAAGCTCGGGGGGCGTTACTAGAGGCGGCCGTCCAGGCGGGTGTGCGCCCAGTGGGTGATGGCCACGGCGAGCGCGTCGGCGGCGTCGGAGGGGCTGGGCGGCTCGGTCAATCCGAGCTCGATACCCACCATCTTGGCGATCTGGGCCTTGTCGCTCTGCCCGTAGCCCCCGACCTGGTTCTTGATGACGGCGGGCGCGTACTCGTGCACCTCGAGGCCGGAGTCGGCGAGGGCGAGGATGGCGGCGGCGCGGGCCTGGCCGAGTGCGAGCGCCGAGCGCGCGTTGGAGCCGACGAAGGACGCCTCGACCGCGCCCACCTCCGGTGACCACTGGGCGAAGGCCTTGCGCAGGCCGTCGCGGATGAGGACGAGGCGGCGGGCGAGGCTGTCGGCGGAGCGGGTGCGTACGACGCCGTGGGCGACGTGGCGGCACTGGTCGCCGTCGACGTCGACGATGCCGTAGCCGGTCGCGTTCAGGCCGGGGTCGATGCCTGCAATTCGCATGCCCGCACTCTACGACGGCGCGCGGGGGAGCGCCGAGGGGCGGGTGACGCTAGCCCGCGTACTGGGCGAGGAGCGCCTCGTCGAAGTCGGCGTTGGAGTAGACGCGCTGGACGTCTTCCAGCTCCTCGAGGCCGTCGAGGAGGCGGAGGGTCTGGGCGGCGGGGCCCTTCTCGAGGGCGATGGTCGAGGTGGGGACCATCGAGAGGTCGGCGTGGTCAATGGTGTAGCCCGCCTCCGTGAGCGCCGCGCGGACGGATTCGAGGTCGCCGGGGGCGGTCTCGATCTCGACCGAGCCGTCGGATGTTTCGAGGTCGTCAGCGCCCGCCTCGATGGCGACGAGGGCGATCTCGTCCTCGTCGTGGCCGTCGATGGGCACGGAGAGCGCGCCCCGGGACTTGAACTGCCAGGCGACGGAGCCGTTCTCGCCGAGGCTGCCGCCGACGCTGGTGAACTCGTGGCGGATGGCGGCGACGGTGCGGTTGCGGTTGTCCGTGACGGCGGTGACGAGGATGGCGGCGCCGCCGGGCCCGTAGCCCTCGTAGCTGACCTCGATCAGCTGGTCGCTGTCGCCGCCGCCGGTAGCCTTGGCGATGGCGCGCGCGATGTTGTCGTTGGGCATGTTGGCGGCCTTCGCGCGCTGGACGGCGAGGCGCAGCTTGAAGTTCGCGTCGGGGTCGGGGCCGCCGGCCCTGGCGGCGAGCTGAAGCTCCTTGGCGAGCTTCGTGAAGAGGGCGCCGCGCTTGTTATCGGCGGCGGCTTTCTTGCGCTTGATGGTGGACCATTTCGAGTGGCCAGACATGGGACTGTCCTCCGGATTTGGGCAGCTTCGAGTGTAGCGCAACGCCCGCGCGCTATTCGCTCCAGGCGGCGTTGAAGCGCTCGCCGAGGGCGTCGATGACGTGGTGGTCGGTGAAGTTGGCCTGGAGGGGGCTGACGCTCACGTACTTGTGCATGATCGCCCAGATGTCGGTGCCGGGGGGCGGGTCGAGGGGGGTGGGCTCGAAGGGGCCGCGGGTAAGGAATCCCTTCGTTTCGCCCTGGACCTCGAGGTGGAAGTAGCCGCGCCGGGCGACCCGCGTCACGAGGATGCCCTTGATCTCCTCGAAGGGGACGAGGGGAACGTTGACGTTGAGGAAGATGGATTTGGGCAGCCGGCCCTCGATCTCCTCGCGGCAGAAGATGGCGGCGACGCGCTCGGCGGCGTCCCAGTCGACCTCGGCGCGGGGGTCCATCGCGTAGGAGATGGCGAGCGAGGTGATGCCGCGGTAGTGGCCCTGGAGGGCGGCGCCGACCGTGCCGCTGGCGGTGAGGTCGTTGCCGATGTTCGCGCCCCGGTTGATGCCGGAGACGAGCAGGTCGGGCTCTTCGTCGAGGACGCCGTTGAGGCCGACGATGACGGCGGAGGCAGGGGAGCCGTTGACGTGCCAGGCGTCGACGCCGGGCACGGGCGGGTCCTCGATACGGACCCAGTTCAGCTCCTGGCGGAGGGTGAGGCTGCCGCCGACGGCGCTCTGGTTCTTGCTGGGCGCGACGACGGTGACGTCGCAGTCGAGGGAGCGGCAGGCGCGGGCGAGCGCCCACAGTCCGGGCGACTCGTAGCCGTCGTCGTTGCTGATGAGGATGCGGCGGGGCATCGCGAGGGGATGCTACGCGACAGGCCGGTTAGCGGCTCCGCGGCCGGCGCTACTCGGAAGGCCGGTTGAACCACTCGTCGAGGGTCTCGCGGATGCCGGGGGCCATGATCTCGAAGGTCATGCCGGCGTCGTTGGTGACGAAGGCGGAGCCGGGGCCGAGGTCCCAGATGGTCATGCCGAGCGCCTGGAGGCGCTCGGCCTCGGCGCGCACGTCCTCGACGATGTAGCCGACGTGGTGGAGGCGGGGCCCGTCGTCGGCGGCGAAGAAGCCGCTCCCGTGGCCGCTCACCAGCTCGACGTAGGGCGGCCCCTGGCGGGTGTAGACGGCCTGCATCTCGTCGGTGGTGGGACCCTCGGGGGTGTCCATCTTCCGCGTCATGGACCAGATGGAGGTCCAGTCCGCGTTGAGGGCGGGGCCGAGCTGGTCCATCGCCGCCTGCAGGTCGGGGACGGCCATGGCGAAGTGGAAGATCTCATCGGAGGGGATATCGCTGGCGCTGATGATGTCGTTGGGATTCATGGCGGCCCTCCCGGAGCGCTACTCCTGGTAGACGATGTCGTCGGTCGAGTGGGAGCCTTCGGTGAAGCCGAGGCCGGGCGGGTCCCAGACCTCGTCGACGCGCACGACGCGGTCCATGTCGTGGATGACGACGCGGTCGGAGAACTTCCAGACGCCGTCGCGGCGCTCGAAGCGGTCGACGTAGCGGCCGCCCCAGCGGTAGTCGGTGTCGGGCTCGCCGTTCTCGCCGGGGGCGCGGTGGTTCGCCTGGGCGTAGGCCTCGCCCTTCGCCGTGTCGCCGTCGATCTCGACCCAGACGTTGGTCGTGACGTGCTGGGTCATCTTGAAGCGCGAGAGGCCGACCATGACGTTCTTCACGAAGTCGTCGCGGACCTCGCGGTTGCGGGTCGTGATGTGCGCGTCCTCGTGGAAGCAGGAACGCAGGAGCTCCGGGTCGAGGCGGTCGACGCCGCGGGCGTAGCGGAAGTAGAGGTTGCGAAGCTCGATCTCGTCGAGCGCGCGCTGGAGGGCGGACTGGTCGAGTTCCGGCATGGGTGACTCCTTCCGTGAGGCTACACGGCGCGGATCCCGTCGCTGACGAGAGCCACGGCGCGAAACACGAGGACCGCGCCGATGAGGCGGGCGAGGGCGCCGGCGAGGGGCGCGGAGCGGCCCGAGAGGGCGAAGACGCCCGCGGCCACGGCAGCCGTGACGAGGACGACCGCGAGAACCGCCTGGGGCTCGCCCTCGTCGGCGGAGCGGGTGAGCACGGCGGCAAAGGCGGCCGGGCTCGCGAGGAGGGGGAAGGCGAAGGGGAAGAGGGCGCCCTTCCGGCCGGGCTCGACCGGGTAGGAGAGCGGCCCGAAGAGGATGAAGGCGGCGCCGGTGACGGCCATGACGATGCCGGCGGAGATGCGGAAGGTCTCGGGCTCGAGGTCGAGGGCATCGAGGAAGGCATCGGCGGCGAAGGTGGCGGCGAGGAGGAGGGCCGCGCCGGCGAGGAAAGCGACGAGGACCACCCGCGGATTGAGGCGGCCTTCGACGGCGCGGTTCATCGTCGAGAGGACCGCCGGCGGGTTAATCGAGACGAAGACGAGGAGGATGGTGATCCCGAGTCCGCTCATGGCCTGTCCTCCTCGGCGGCAAGGATAGCCTCTGTGAGGGCGAGCCCGGAGAGGGCGTGCTGCTGGTCGTCCATGCGCGTGATGCCGTCGCGGAACCAGGCGCCGGCGGCGAGAGCCGGGCTGGGCCAGGCGGCGGCGCCTTCATCCGAGACCTGGCGGGCGGCGAGGATGCCGGCGCCGCAGATGGCGCGCTCGGCGAGCTTCGGCTCGAGGGAGGCGAGACGCTCGTCGGTGCTCGCGAGCCGCCACATCGAGGTCAGGCCCTCGACCCAGGTGCCGAGGCCGGCGGCGCGCGTCTGCCGGCCGTGGAAGGGTTCGTTGATGGGCCCGCCGGTGCGCTGCGCCTCGACCCGGATAAGGAAGCCGAAGCGCTCGGCGAGCTTGCGTGCGTACTCGATGTGGTGCTCCTTCAGGGGCCAGTCGGCCATCTCGGAGAGGCTGTAGGCGGCCCACTGGTCGGGCCACGGCGGGAAGTCGAGGCCCTCGACCTCGTCGCGGTGGAGGGCGAGGTAATCGGCGATGCGCCAGGAGGGCTCGTCCCAGCCCTCGTCGGGAAAGTGGCGGTGCATCTGGGCGAGCGCCCAGAGGGCCTCGCCGGTCGCGTAGCGGGAGCGGACGGAGGGGTTGGGCCGGCCGGTCCCGGGATCCCAGTAGTTGAGCATGGCGCCGTCGGGAAGCTGCATCACGACGAGGAAGCGGGAGAGCCGGCGCATCAGGTCGTCGTAGGCGGGGTCGTCGGTGGCGAGACGGCGCTGCGTCAGCCCGGCGAGCATGAGCGAGCTGGCGCCGAGCTTCACGAGGCCGGTCTGGGGATTGCGGAGGGCGACCCAATCCTCGCGTTCGATGAGGTTGGCCTCCATCCAGGCCATGCCGCGGTCGGCGGCGTGCAGGCGGGAGAGGTCGCCGAGGGCGGCGGCCTGGTAGAGGGACATGGTGACGCCGGCGTGGCGGACGACGTTGTAGTCGCCGGAGATGCCGTCGGTGCGGGCGTCGTATTCGTACACGTAGCGCCCATCGGGGTACTGGGCGACCTCGATCCAGGCGGCGGACGCGGAGGCGGAGGCCGCGAGCGAGGCGGGCGTGATCTCGGGGCAGCGCTGGGGTGCGGCCACCGTGACGCGCAGCAGGGCGAGGCCCACGACGCAGACGGCGAGCGTCGCGGTGACCGCAAGCCTCACGCCGGGGCGCTCTCGGCCTGGAAGTTGAGCCGGTGCCCGGCGACGGGCCAGTTATCGAACGCCACGAGCTGACCCATGCTGCCCATCGTCACGTAGAGGGTGCGCAGGTCTGGTCCGGCGAAGCAGGCGTTGGTGGTGACGCGGTCGGGGAGGGGAAAGTGCTGGACGGTGGCGCCGTCGGGGGAGATGGAGGTGACCCCGCCGTTGATGATGGTGGCGACGATGACGTTGCCGTCGCCGTCGACGCACATGGAATCGCACATGGCGTGGTTGCGGGGCGGGGCGCCGGGGACGGTGGCGACGACGTGGCGGTCGCCGATCTCGCCGGGGGCGGTGATGTCGAAGGCCCAGAGGCGGCCGGTAGGAGTCTCGGCGACGTAGAGCGTGCGCTCGTCGGGGCTGAGACCGATTCCGTTCGGGGCCTCGAGCGGGAAGATGATCTCGCGGATGAAATCGCCCTTCGGGGACGCGTAGAAGACGCCGGTGATGTCGCGCTGGCGGCCGTAGCGCTTCCCGTGGTCGGTGAAGTAGAAGTTGCCCTCGCGGTCGAAGACGAGGTCGTTGGGGCCCTTCAGGGGCTCGCCCTCGCACTCGCGGTAGATGGTCGTAACCTCGGAGCCGTCGGCGCTGACGCGCTGGATCTGGCCGCCGATATAGCCGTCCTCGGGGCGGGGACCGGGCGAGATCATGCGCTGGCCGCTGGAGGTGCGGCTCTCGGACCACTGAAAGCCGCCGTTCTGGGTGACGTAGATGGCGCCGTCGGGGCCGATGGCGGCGCCGTTGGGGCCGCCGCCGGTGGTGGCGAAGGTCTCCTTGCGGGAGCCGTCGGGCGAGACGCGGGTAAGCGTGCCGGCGCGGATCTCGGTGTAGAGGATGTCGCCTCCGGGCAGCTCAAGCGGCCCTTCGGCGAACTCGATGTCGGTGGCGACGACGCGGTATTCCATGGGGTGCTCCTTGGGCGTCAGCCCGGATGGGTAGCGCTAGCCGACCGCGCCCTCGTCGCGGAGGGCGGCGATGCGCTCGGCATCGTAGCCGATGGAGGCGAGCACCTCGTCGGTGTGCTCGCCGTTGAGGGGCGCGCCGCGCTGGACGCGTCCGGGGGTGTCGCCCAGCTTCGGGCCGACGCCGACCTGCTGGACCGGCCCCGCCGGCGTATCGACGGTGACGATCATGTCGCGGGCGACGTTGTGGGGGTCGGTGACGATGTTCTCCTGCTCTAGGACGGGGGAGGCGCAGATGTCGTGCTCCGACATGATCGCCATCCACTCGTCGGCGGTCTTCGTGGCGAAGGCGGCCTCGAAGCGCTCGCGCATGGCGGCCCAGGCGGACTCGTCGTGCTGCTTCCCGAGGAACTCCTCGGCGCCGAGGACGCGGACGAGGGCTTCGTAAAAGTGGGGCTCTATGCTGCCGATGGAGAACCAGCGGCCGTCGCCGCACCGATAGGTGTCGTACCAGGGGCGGGCGCCGGTGAGGAGGCCCTCGCCGGGGCGAAGGGGCGTGCCGGTCGAGAAGAAGCCGGTCATGGCCTGCGTCATGAGAGAGAGGACGCCGTCGCTCATGCCGATATCGACCGTCTGGCCGCGGCCGGTGTGCTCGCGGGCGAGGAGGGCGGCGCAGATGGAAAAGGCGGCCATCAGCCCGCCGCCGGCGAAGTCGGCGAGCAGGTTGACGGGGATGGCGGGTGCGGTGCCGGGGCGGCCGATGACGCCGAGGGCGCCGCCGATGGAGATGTAGTTGATGTCGTGGCCGACCAGGTTGCTGTACGGGCCGGTCTGGCCGAAGCCGGAGAGGGAGCAGTAGACGATGCGGGGATTGACGGCGGAGAGGGTCTCGTAATCGACGCCGAGCCGGTTCACGACGCCGGGACGGAAGCCCTCCAGGACGACGTCGGCGCCCCGCACAAGCTCGTAAAAGATCTCGCGGGCGGCCTCGTTCTTCAGGTTCAGGGCGATGGAGCGCTTGCCGCGGCCGAGCGCGTTGTAGGCGGCGGCGCGCTTCGCGGCCTCGGGATCGGCGGCGGGGCCGGCGAGCTTGGCGTTCACGCCGGGCACGGCCTCGACGAGGGTGACGTCGGCGCCGAAGTCGGCGAGGAGCATCGAGCAGTAGGGACCGGGAGCGAGGCGGGAGAGGTCGAGGACCTTGATGCCTTCGAGAGCCATGGCCATGGGGGATCTCCAGTGGTCGGTGGTTGGTGACCGGTGGTCGGTGCGTAATCGTAGCAGCGGGCGAGGCTGCGGGCCGGAGGGGGCTTCCCCGCTAGCGCCAGCGGGAGGCGCGGCTAGAATGCGGAGGCTCGCGAACGCCGAGGCGGCGCGCGGGCCTATTTCGGCGGCGCGGCGCGCGCGGGAGCTTCGATGAGCGTCCTTCTCGACGAGAACACGCGACTGATGGTTCAGGGGATCGGCACGGAGGGCGCGAACCACATGCGCCGGTCGATCGCCTACGGGACGAACGTGGTGGCGGCGGTGCATCCGCGGCGCGGCGGCGAGGAGCAGGACGGCGTTCCCATCTTCCCGACGGTGGACGCGGCAGTACGCGAGACGGGCGCGAACGTGAGCATCATCTTCGTGCCGGCGCCCTTCGCCGCGGACGCGATCCTGGAGGCGGCGGCCTCGGCAGTG
This sequence comes from Tepidiformaceae bacterium, assembly GCA_965203115.1. Taxonomy (GTDB): domain Bacteria; phylum Chloroflexota; class Dehalococcoidia; order Tepidiformales; family Tepidiformaceae; genus UBA2991. The sequence continues at coordinate 2,977,928 of OZ241859.1, forward strand.
CCGCTGGCGGTATGCATCACGGAGGGGATTCCCGTGATGGACATGGTGCGCGTGAAGCAGGCGCTGAAGGAAGGCCCGACGATGCTGATCGGGCCGAACTGCCCGGGCGTGATCACGCCCAGCACGCAGACGCGCGTGGGCATCATGCCGGGCGACGTGTTCCTGCCGGGGCGCGTGGGCGTGGTGAGCCGCTCGGGGACGCTGGTGTACGAGGTGGTGGCGCAGCTCACCGCCGAAGGGCTCGGGCAGAGCACCTGCATCGGCGTGGGCGGCGACCCGATCATCGGGACGCCGCAGCGCGAGGCGATCCGGATGCTGAACGAGGACCCGGACACGGACGCGATCGTGATGGTCGGCGAGATCGGCGGGAGCGCCGAGCAGGACGCGGCGTCGTACATCCAGGACCACGTGCGCAAGCCGGTCGTGGCGTTCATCGCGGGGGCGACGGCGCCCCCGGGGCGGCGGATGGGTCACGCGGGCGCGATCATCTCGGGCGAGGACGGCAAGGCGGAGAACAAGAAGGCCGCGCTTCGCGCCGCGGGCGCGGTGGTGTCGGATTCGCCTGCGGAGATCGGGGCGACGATGAAGCGGCTGCTGGGGTAGCTGCCGCTTCCCTCCCGCTCCTGCCCGTGATGCCTGCCGGGGCGCCTTGACGTATTTCTGTATTTCCGCAAATGTAGAAGGCACGCGAACCGACTTGCGGGAGTGACACGATGGCGAGATCAGTCGAGAAGAAGCGGCTCACGCTGGACCTGGACGCCCCTTTGCAGCGCCGCCTGAAGGCGGTCGCCGCGCTCAAGGGCGTCAGCATGCGCCAGTACTGCCAGAGCGCCATCGAGAAGGAGCTCGACGAGGACGAGGCAGGCGCTGAGTCCAGACAACCCTCTTTGTCCGGTGCGGCGGAGCACTTCGCTCGGATGCGGAAGGAGATCTTTGGCGACCGAGTGCTGCCCGGGAACTCCGTTGACATCATCCGGGAGATGCGTGAGGAGCGGGACGCTCAACTGGACCGAGCACTTGGTTTCGACAGAGAGGATGAGTGAGGCCGTCGTCGTGGACGCCAGCCTGGCGGTCAAGTGGCTCATCCAGGAGGAAGACTCGGCGACCGCCCAAGCCCTCCTCCTCTCGTGGGGCCGGGAGGAGAGGAGGCTGGTTGGCCCACACCTTCTGGCCGCGGAAACCACCAATGCGCTGCACCGGCGGGTCGCACGGGGAAGTTTGACAACCCAGGTGGCAGCGGAACTCATCGAGAGCCTGCTGCGGGAGACTGGCGTCGAGTTGCACGAGCCCACGGGCCTGCACGCACGGGCGCTCGAGCTGGCAAGCGAACTCGGGCAGGGCGCCGCCTACGACTGTCACTACCTGGCGCTGGCGGAAGCACTCGACTGCGAGCTCTGGACGGCCGACGAGCGGTTCCACCGGGCGGCGAGCCCGGCGTTCCCGTTCGTGCATGCCCTGAGCGAGGTGGACGCTTTCGGCTAGCGCTCGTCGAACTGGATGTCGCTGTGGGCGCCGTCGCAGAAGGGCTTGTTGTTGGAGGCGCCGCAACGGCAGAGCGTGCGGCGGTTCTGGACCTCCCAGGGGGCGCCGTCGGCGCTCTCGACGCTGACGCCGCCACGGACCCAGAGGGGTCCGCCGGGAACGACCGCAATCTCGGCCTCGAGGTCGGGCTCGACGAGGCCATCGGCGCCCGCGGGGATGATGGCGAGCCGTCCGGTGGGGCAGCGGCCGACCATGGCGGTGACGCGCTCGCGGGCTTCCTCGCCCTCCTCGTCGATAAGGTCCCAGGCGTTGGTCGTCTTCGTGCCGCAGAAGCCCGCGCCGATGCAGACGGACTCGTCGTCGAGCATGACGCCGGCGGCGCCCTCGATGCGGTTGGCGCGGTCCGCCATGGGGCGACGGTCGGCGGTCTCGGCCTCGGGCCACGACTCGGCGGCGTGCGAGCCGTCGCAGTAGGGCTTGTCGTTGGAGCGGCCGCAGCGGCAGAGGGCGTAGAGGTCGCGCGACTCGTCGATCTCGCGGAGGACGTGCCAGTCCACGTTCTCGCCGTTGAGGGTCTGGACGGGAGCCATCTCCTTGAGCGGGACGCCGCCGGAGACGACGTAGGGACCGCCGTTCATGATCTGGATGCGCATCTCGTCTGCCATGTCGGCCCTCCTCCCCGCGTACACGCGGCGACGGAGGCGATGGTACAGGAACGGGAGGGCCGGAAGGGCGGTTACGAGGGCGCCTGGAGCGCGCTCATGGCCATCGTGTCGGGGCAGCTGACGCCGGCGGAGACGATGTACTGCATCGCCTGGACCGAGCTCCAGTCCATCACCTCGATCTCGTCGACGGGAAGCTGGACGAGCCAGCCGGACTGCGGCATGGGCGTCGAAGGCATATAGACCACGCCGCACTGCGCCCCGTCCGGGTCCTGGATGAAGCCCATCAGGAAGCCGACGGACCACACGCCCCGGCGGGGGTACTCGATGCGCACGACCTTGTCGAACCCGGTGGGCGCCCTGGCGCCCGCGCCGGAGCCGGGCAGGAGCTTCTTCGTGGTGCTGTAGACGGCGCCGATGCCGGGCATGGCCGTGATTCCACGCTCGAAGAGGTAGCCGGGGGCCCTGAAGAGGACGTTCGAGCTGAGGGCGCCCACGACGAAGAGGGCGACGATGATGATGGCGAAGCTGAGCCCGGGAATCTCGTCGCCGGCGATGGCGGAGATGATGGGCTGGAGCAGGCCGTCCATCGTCTGGAAGGCGAACTGGATGAGCCAGAAGGTGACCATGAGGGGAAGCAGCAGCACCGCCCCCCGCATGACCTTCCTCGTCACGCCGCGGCCGAGTCGCTGGTGAACGGCGGGGGGCTGCATCGCGGTCGTCATGGGACGCCTCCGGAGGCCCTGTGGGGCCCGGGCGATTCTATTCGGCAGGACAGGTGCGGCGACGAGGCCGCATATTCGTTTATGTTTGTTAAGAAATGGACAACCGCATAAGCACATTGCTAGTATTAAGGGCGAAGGGCTCCGGTGGCAGTCCCTGGAGGTGTTCCCGTAATGCCTGCACTGCTGATCAGGCCAGGATTGGTCCTGGCAGGTGTCCTGACGCTCGTACTCTGCATGGTCGGGATCGGATCCGACTCCGCCGCCGCGGCAAGCTCTGCCTGCCAGGCGCGCGCGGAGGCGCTTCCCAACGCGGTTGGGGGCAACGCTCCCCCGCTGCCCGGCGTCTACCTGAGCACCCCCCTGAGCATTGAGATCGCCTGCGATCTGCCTACCGAAGTCGACCTGCGACTGCCCGGCGGGGACAGCTCCGGGCACGTCGTTGACGGGGAGGCGCCGCTGCGCCTGACCGGCGAGCGCGCCTATCTCTGCCACGGCCAGGACGCGAGCGTCGAGGTGGCCTCGGCTTCACAGGGCTGGTCCGAATCGATTCCGATCAGCGGCATCAAGGCCATTCCCCAGTGCGACGTGATGCTCCGGAAGGGCGCCACGTGGGTGGAGTGGACCGGGCCGCGCCTGCATCTCCGCGACGCGTTCGCGGGCCGGGCGCTGGGCTGGGTGAACTGGGAGCGCGGCTCCGACGGCACGGTTCCCGGCCTCTCGGTCTGGACGTTCTCGGAGGGGTACCTCCTGCCAACGCGAGCATGGGGCGACGGGGTGGCGCCATTCCTGCAAGGCCTGACGCACCTCTCGCCGGGCGGGAAGTACCTCATCGTCTCGAATGTCGAGCGAGCCTGGACGTTCCCCCGGCCGCCTACGACCCGCTCGGTCTTCGAGGACGCGCAGATCGTGTCGTTCTACGGATTCCCGGACGTGCCCGCGATGGGCGTGCTGGGCCACGGAACGCCGGCGGAGGTCGCCAACGAGGTGGCGCTCTGGGCGGCACGCTACGACGAGCTCAACGGTCCGCGGGAGGTGATCCCGGCCTTCCACCTGATCACGGGCGTGGCCCAGGCGTACCCGACCGCGGACGGCACCTGGCTCGCGCGGCTCGACCACGCGCGCATCGCCGAGTACGTGGAGGCGGCCCGCGAGCGCGACATGATCCTCTTCCTGGACGTCCAGATCGGCTGGAGCGACCCCCTGACGGAGGTGAAGCTGCTGGAAGAGTTCCTGCGCGAGCCGTTCGTACACATGGCGCTCGATCCGGAGTTCGCAACCGAGCACCTGGGCGTGCGTCCGGGCCTGGCCATCGGCGGGATCGGGGCCAATCACGTGAACGAAGTGCAGCGCTACCTGGCGACGCTGGTCGAGGAGGAGGGGATTCCTCCGAAGATCCTGATGGTCCACCAGTTCGCCGCGAGGATGCTGCGCGATCGCGACCTCGTCGAGGATGTGGAAGGGGTCGAGGTGTCCATCGACATGGACGGCTTCGGGACGGCCGCGCTGAAGCTCCGCCACTACGACTGGTACGCCCTGACTGCGCCCTCGGAACGTCCGGCGCTGAAGCTGTTCTTTGACCAGGACACGCCGGTGATGACGCCCGAGGAGGTGCAGGCCATCGATCAGGTGCCCGACCTGATCATGTACCAGTAGGGGGCGCGGCATGAGACGTGACACAACTGCACCACCTTCGGGGGCGCCCGCGACGTACGATCGGGCCATGAGCGACCCCCCGACGGAGGGCAGCGCGCGGCTGATGGTCCAGTGTCCGGACCGTCCCGGGATCGTGGCCGCCGTCTCCGACTACCTGTACCGCCACGGCGCGAACATCCTGCAGGGTGATCAGCACTCAACGGGCGGGGAGCACCCGCGATTCTTCTTGCGCGTCGAGTACGACCTCGAGGGGTTGAGCACGCCCGCGGCGGAGGTTGCCGCGGGATTCGGGGCGGCGGTTGCCAGCAAGTTCGACATGCAGTGGCGCGTCTCCTACAGCGCCGACCGGCCGCGCATCGCGATCCTCTGCACCCAGGAACCCAACTGCGTGCTGGACCTGCTGTGGCGGGCGCGGACGGAAGAGCTCGAGGCGGACATCGCCATCGTGATCTCGAACCGCGAGAACCTGCGGCCGCTGGCGGAGCGGTTCAACGTGCCGTTCGAGCACCTGCCGGTAACGCGAGAGACGAAGGTCGAGCAGGAGAAGGCGATCCTCGACCTCCTGCGCGGCCGGGTCGACCTCGTGGTGCTCGCGCGCTACATGCAGATCCTGACGCCGATGTTCCTGGGGGAATATCCGCAGAAGGTCATCAACATCCACCACTCGTTCCTGCCGGCATTCGCAGGCGCCGACCCCTACGGGCAGGCGGAGAAGCGGGGGGTCAAGATTATCGGGGCGACGGCGCACTACGCGACGGCGGAGCTGGACGCCGGGCCCATCATCGAGCAGGACGTCGTGCGGGTGACGCACCGGAACGCGCGGTCGGACCTCATCCGGCTCGGGCGCGAGGTGGAGCGGACGGTGCTGGCGCGAGCGGTCCGCTGGCACATCGAGGACCGCGTGCTCGTGTACGAAAACAAGACGGTGGTGTTCCACTAGGCGATCGGATCGGTCGGCCCCGTCCAGACAGAGGCGCCGACCTTTACCGCGTTTCACCCACGCACAGGCCCGGGACGGGAAGATAGTGAGGAGGAGGTGAAGGCCTCCCGAGGACGCAGGGGGAGCGCGTGGCGACGGTGCTGGTGCTGGGGGCTTCGGGGTACGTCGGGAGCCATCTCGTGCCCCGGCTCGTCGAGGAGGGGCACAGCGTGCGGGCGGCGGGGAGGCGGCGGGAGACGCTCGAGGCGCGCGAGTGGGCGGGGGTGGAGGTCGTGCAGGCGGACGCGCTCGACCCGGAGTCGCTCGCCGCCGCCTTCCAGGGCGTCGACCTCGTGTACTACCTGGTTCACTCGATGGCATCGGGAACGGACTTCCCGGAGCGTGACCGACGTGCGGCGGAGAACGCGCGCCGGGCGGCGGAGAACGCAGGCGTGGGGCGCATCGTCTACCTGGGCGGGCTGCAACCGCGGGGAACGGCATCGGCGCACCTCGCCTCGCGCCGGGAGACTGGCAACGTCCTGCGCGCGGGCGCGGTGGACGTCACGGAGGTCCGCGCGGGCATCGTGGTGGGGCCGGGTTCGGCGGCGTTCGAGGTGATCCGCGACCTCGTCTACCACCTGCCCGTGATGGTGACTCCGCGCTGGGTGCGCTCGCTGACGCAGCCCATCGCCCTCGACGACCTGATCGAGTACCTCGTGCGGCTCCCCGCGACGGAACAGCCGGGGAGCCGCACCTACGACGTGGGCGGTCCCGAGATCGTGCGCTACCAGGACCTGCTGTCGCGCTTCGCGAAGGTGGTGGGGCGGCGGCTGGCCATCATCCCCGTGTCCGTGCTCAGCCCGCGGCTCTCCTCGTACTGGCTGGACCTCGTGACGGCAGTGCCGTCGAGCGTCGCGCGGCCGCTCATCGACGGGCTCCGGCACGACCTCGTGGTCGACCCCGATTCCGACCTGCACTCGCGCATCCCCATCGAGTTGCGCACCTACGAGGAGGCGGTGCGGGCCGCCCTCGAGGCGGAGCGCACGGCTCGGCTGCCGGCGCGCTGGACGGAGGGCTCGTTCGCGATGCGCGACCACCGCGCGGACATCTCGTTCTACAGCCGCGGAGAACGGGTCGAGCGGGCCTGCGGGGCCTCGCCGGAGGCGGTCTGGGGAGTGGTGTCGGCGATTGGCGGAGCGAACGGCTGGTACTACGCGAACTGGCTCTGGAGCCTGCGCGGCCTGCTCGACCGGCTGGTCGGGGGCGTGGGGAGAAGGCGGGGTCGGCGGCACCCCATGGAAATCCGCACGGGTGACGCACTCGACTTCTGGCGGGTGGTGGGCGTGGAGCCGGGGCGGCGCCTGACGCTGCTGGCGGAGATGAAGCTCCCCGGCATCGCCATCCTGGAGTTCGAGGTGGCGGCGGCGGGAGCGGGGTCGCGGGTCGTGACCTCGGCGCACTTCCACCCGGCGGGAGCGGTGGGGCTGCTCTACTGGTACGCGCTCTGGCCGGTCCACAAGCGCATCTTCGCGGGGCTCACAGACGCCATCGTGGCGCGGGCGCTGCGGGCGTCTCGCTAGTCGAGCCAGTACTCGCCTTCGAGGTCGGGGTGCTCGCGGAGGACGTTGTCCAGCGCCTCCACCAGCCGCCCGATGTGATACGAGCTTCCACGGGGCCACCCACGACTGCTGGTGAAGAGCAGGAGAGGCGCCTCGCGTCCAGCACTTCGCGCTTCTGCCGCAAGGCCGCGAAAGTCGGCGACGTTCTCGGTCACGATCGCCCGGCCCTCAGCGAGCGCCAGGTCAAGAATCTCCGGGTCCGAACTCCCGCGAAGCCCGGAGCGTTCCGCCACCGCACTCACCGCGTGGCCACGCCTCCGCAGCGCCTCTGCGACAACGGGCGGCAGCATCTCGTCGAGGAGCAGCCTCACTCCAGCGGAAGCCCCTGCTGGCGCCTCCACTCCGCCTCGGCCTTATCGGCCTCCGCATCCAGCCGATCGAGCCAGGCGTCGATCTCTACGCGGAATTCGTCGTAGTACCTGGTAGCAACCTCCACTTGCAGAGGCGTCAAGAGCAGGTCGTCGACGAGGTACCGGACCCTGGCCTCAGGCGGTCCCTCCGAGTCGCGGAGGATGCGCGCTATCTCCCACACATCCGGGCCAGCCGCGAGCGCGGGGCGGCGGCCGGTGGGGCCGGGGCGGAACACGATCCCGGGGTGCCGCGCCATGCGCAACCCTTCCTCCAGGAAGCGCTTGGCGACGGCCGAACGGGACTGCCCGCTCTTGCGGCATTCCTCCTCCAGGTCCTGGAGGAGTTCGTCATCCACACGCATTGAGAGGTGCTTGCTCACCATCGACCCGGACTCCGCTGCGGCGTTACCGGACAGCGTACCACCCGATACGAGACGGTTGCAGCGGGAAAGGTGTCAGGCGGAGCGTTCGCGGGTGAGGGAGCGCTCGTAGGCGCTGAGGAGCGAGAGCAGGATCTCCTCGATCTGGCTGCGGCGCCAGTGCCGGACGCGGCGCTCCTCGGGGACCTCGGCGGCCTCGCCACCGGTGGCGACGCGGGCCACGACCTGCCACGAGGGGCGCTCCTCGCTGCCGCGGTCGACAAGCTCGAAGGCGGCGCGCTGGCCGGCGCCGACGGTGATGGCGAAGGGGGCCGAGCCGTCGAAGGGGTCGAGCGCCAGGGGAAGGGTCTCGCCGTAGACGTGGCGAACGTCCTCGATGCACTCACCGGCCCAGCGGTGGATGTTGGCGAGGACGCGGCTCTGGGACTCGAAGTCGTGGGCGCGGGCGAGGAAGCCTGATTCGCGGCGCTCCTCCCAGCCCTCGTGGAGGCTTCGAACGCGCGCCGCGAAGGGCGTTCCGTCCACAGCCTCACCTCCTGGAGTAGCGGGATTGCTGGTGTAGGGGATACGGGAGAGGGGCCGGGCGCGGGTTGCGCCCGGCCCCTCAGCCGGGGGTTGTGGGAGGCTAGAGCGCCTCGTCTCCGCGTTCGCGGGTGCGGACGCGAACGGCATCCTCCACGTTCGAGATGAAGACCTTGCCGTCACCGATCTCGCCGGAACTGGCGTTATCGAGGATGGCGTCCACGACGGCGTCGGCCTTGTCGTCGGCGACCACCATGGTGAGGAACACCTTGGAGAGGTACTCCACGCGGTACTCGCGTCCGCGCCACTGCTCGGTGATGCCACGCTGTTTGCCGTGACCCTTGACCTCCCAGACGGTGATGCCGCCGGAGAAGCCGAGCTCGTCGAGCGCGTCCTTCACGGGTTCGAGTGCGCTCGGGCGGATGATGGCTTCGATCTTTTTCACCGGGAACTCCTTTCCGGACTCAGGGTCGGATGCGGGATGTGGCGCTGGGTCACTTTCCGCCTCCGCCAAGCTCGGCCGGGCCGAAGATGCCGGAGCCCGAAGGACCGAAGTCCGGGTAGGCATCGACACCGTGCTCGATCAGGTCGAGCCCGCGCATCTCTTCTTCCTCGCTCACGCGAAGTCCAACGGTGAACTTGATGGCGAAGAAGAGGATGCCCGCGGTGAGCGCCGTCCAGGCCACGATCGAAGCGATACCGATGATCTGCATCAGCAGCTGCTCGCCGCCGCCGCCCAGGAAGAGGCCGTAATGCCCGGACTCGGCTCCGATGCCAGCTTCCGAGGCGAACAGGCCGACGGCAATGACGCCCCAGATGCCGGCGAAGGCATGCACGGAGACCGCGCCCACGGGGTCGTCGACACGGAACACGCTGTCCAGCATTTGCACGCCGTAGTACATCACCAGCGCGCCGATGCCGCCGATGATGACCGACGCCCATGGGTCGACCGCCGCGGTACCGGCCGTGATGGCCACGAGCCCCGCGAGGATGCCGTTGATGGTCAGGCCCGTGTCGTAGCGGCCCGTGCGGAAGCGCGACCAGAGCATGGCGGTGATACCGCCCGCCGCCGCTGCCAGCGTTGTGGTGACGGCGACATGCGCGGCGGTGTCGGCGTTGCCACCCGAAAGGCCGAGCGTGGAGCCCGGGTTGAACCCGTACCAGCCGAACCAGAGGATGAACATGCCCATCGTGGCGATCGAGATGTTGTGGCCGGGGATGGCGCGGACCTCGCCGTTGGGTCCGTACTTGCCCAGGCGCGCGCCCACGGCAATGGCGCCCATCAGGCCAGCGATGCCGCCCACGGTGTGGACGATGCCGGAGCCCGCGAAGTCAACGTAGCTGTTACCGAGTCCAAGGTTGTCAAACCAGGTAATACCCGACCAGCCCCAGTGCACGACCACCGGGTAGATGAAGCCGGTGATGACGACGGTGTAGATGAGGTAGGCCGAGTACTTGGTGCGGCCCGCAAGGGCTCCCGCCACGATCGTTGCGGCGGCGGCAGCGAAGGCGAACTGGAAGAACCAGCCAGCCCAGCCATCAACTTCGTTCGGGAACGCATTGAGGGCGAAGTTGCCCATTCCGATGAAGTCGTTGGTGGCGCTGCTGGAGCCGTAGGCGAAGGCCCAGCCGACGAGCCAGAAGGAGATGCCTCCCACGCAGGCGTCGATCATGTTCTTCATCAGGATGTTCGCCGTCTCCTGCGACCGGACGAATCCGGCGGTGAGCATGGCGAAACCGGCCTGCATGAAGAACACGAGGAAGCCCGCGATCAGCAGCCAGGCGGTGTCGACGGCGCTGATGATGTCAGCGAGATCGTCGGCGCCGTCCTGGGCGGAGACCACGGAGATGATGCCGAGCGCGAGCAGGCCGCCTGCAAGGATGGCGGTCGGCCTGCGCAGGGCCGGTAGGGCACGTTTCATGCAATCCTCCTCGATGCCCCCGGTCGGGGCGAAACGTCGCGAGGAAAGCTATGACCGGTTGGTTTCTCGCAGATTGCAGGCATGTTTCCGGCACGTTTCGAAACACAACGTTCACGCCGCCGGGTCTTGCAGCTGGTCCGCGAGGGGTTCGGGTCCGGGGTGGGCCGTTCGGCTCGAACGGCAGCGGGCCCGCCGCCAGTGCGAAATCGGGTGCGTGCGAGATTTCACAAGCCCCGCGATCGTGCTACGCTGGCGGGCGCAGCGGCGCATGGCTGGCCCTGCCCCGCTCCATCCATTCCCGACCCGTCTGTCAGAAGGAGTTGGCGTCAGCGTGAACATAGTCGTCTGCGTCAAGCAGATCCCCGATCCGGAGACGCCGGCCTCGCAATTCGCCGTCGATGAAGCGGCGAAGCGCGTGATTCGCGCGCAGGGCATCGCGCCGGTGGTGAATCCCTACGACCCCCAGGCCACGGAGGCGGCCCTGCGCCTGAAGGACGCCGCCGGCGAGGGCAAGATCACGGTCATCAGCCTCGGCGAGGACTCGGCGCGCGACGCCATCAAGCACGCCCTCGCGATGGGCGCCGACGAAGGCGTCCTGCTGAGCGACCCGGACTTCGAGAACATCGATAACTTCCAGACGGCCGTCGCGCTCTCGCGCGCCATCGAGAAGATCGGCGACGTGGACCTCGTCCTGATGGGGCGCGCCTCGGCCGACTGGGACATGGGCGTCGCGCCGCTGGGCGTGGCCGACCAGCTCGGCATCCCCTGCGTGACCATCGCGAAGTCGATGGAGCTGGACGGCGATACGCTCACCGTCGAGCGCGTGCTGGACGACGGCTTCCAGACGGTCGAGGTGGACCTTCCCGCGGTCGTCTCGATCTCGAACGAGTTCGGCGAGCCGCGCTACCCGCAGCTGCGCCAGATCATGCTCGCCGCCAAGAAGACCGTGCAGGTCTGGTCGGCGGACGACCTGGAGCTCGAAGACGACGAGGCCGGCGAGGACAACCGCTGGCTGGGGCTCGAAGCGCTCTACATCCCGCAGGTGGAGAGCAACGTCGAGATCATCGAGGGCGACTCCCCCGAGGAGCAGGCCCAGAACCTCGCGCGGAAGCTGCGCGAGGCCAAGCTCATCTAGAGGAACGACGATGCCAGGAACCCTCATCATCGCGGAGGCGGCCGACGGCGCCGTCGCTCCCCACTCCTTCGAACTGCTGGCGGCGGGGCGCGCCCTGGCCGACCAGGGCGGCGGCGCGGTCAGCGCCCTCGTCGCGGGCGACGAGTCGCTCGCCCAGTCCCTGTTCGAGCACGGCGCCGACGCCGTGTACGTCGCCCCGGCGGGCTCGCTCGACCCGGGCTACGCCGAGACGGGCGCGGGCGCGGCCCTGGCCGCGCGCGAGGCGGCGGACGCCGACATCGTGCTCATCGGGCAGACGAGCCTCGGTCGCGACCTCGGGCCGCTCATGGCCTTCCGCCTGAACACGGCCGTCGCCATGGAGTGCGTCGCCCTCACGATCGACGGCGGCCGCCTGCGGGCGACGCGGAGCTGCTACGGCGGTAACGCCAACGCCGAGGTCACCTGGCGCGGCGACGTGCAGATCGCGACGCTCAAGCCGAAGGCGTGGGATGCCCTCGCGCCGGACGCCGGGCGCAGCGGTTCGGTGACGTCCATCGACGCGACGGGCGAGCAGCGCGTGCGCGTCGTCTCAACGGAAGCGGCGGAATCGACGGGCGTGCGGCTGGAGGACGCCGACGTGGTCGTCTCCGGCGGCCGCGGGCTGGGCGATCCGTCCGCCTTCGGCATGATGGAGGAGCTCTCCGAGCTGCTCGGCGGGGCGACCGGCGCGAGCCGGGCGGCCTGCGACCTCGGCTGGTACCCGCCCGCGCAGCAGGTGGGGCTGACCGGCAAGACGGTCACGCCGAACCTGTACATCGCCGTCGCGATCAGCGGCGCCAGCCAGCACATGGCGGGCATGTCCGGCTCGAAGAACATCGTCGCCGTCAACCGCGATCCCGACTGCAACATGGTGCAGGTGGCGCGCTTCGCCGTGGTCGAGGACTACAAGAAGGTGGTCCCCGCCCTGATCGAGGCGATCAAGGCGCTCGACTAGGGCGCTTCCGCTTCCTCCGCTTCCTCCTCCGAGCCGCCCGGGTTGAGGGCGGCGAGGATGAGGTCGCGCGCGAGGGGGGCGGTGAAGGGGCGGCCTTCCTCGGCGTCGTCGAAGACGACGGCGGCCACGGCGGCGGGGAGGTCGCGGGGCGAGTAGGCAACGAAGAGGACGTGCGCCTGGTCCTCGGCCTCCTCGGCTGTTCCCGACTTGCCCCCGAAGTCGTCGTAGCCCGCATCGACGAAGACCCAGCCGGCGGTGCCGCGCGTGCCGGTCACGAGCTCGAGCCCGTCGCGCAGGTGCGCGGCGTCCCCGGGGTCGAGGGGCAGGGGGTGGCGCACGACCGGCGCGGCCCCCGCGAGGATCACGGGCGTCCGCAGCTCGCCGTTGAGGAAGGCCGTGTAGGCGTTGGCGAGCTGCAGGGGCGTGACCAGCAGGTCGCCCTGCCCGATGCCGAGGTTGACGGCGTCGCCGGGGTACCACGGTTCTCCGCGGACCTCCTGCTTCCAGGCGGCGTCGGGTACGAGGCCGGAGTCCTCGAAGAGGCCCTCGACGCCCGTCGCCTCGCCGAAGCCGAAGGAGCGGGCCATGTCGGAGAGGGCGCCGGGCGCCTCGCGGTAGAGCGTGAGCGCGACCTCGTAGAACACGGGGTTGCAGGACCGCATCAGCCCCTCGGCGATGGTCAGCTCGCCCTGCTCGCCCTCCCAGTTGCGGCGGGGCGGGTCGACGCCGTACCAGACGGCGCCGCAGAAGATGCGGTCCGCCGGGCTGAAGGCGTCCTGCGCGAGGCCGGCGGCGCCGGTCACGAGCTTGAACGTGGAGCCCGCGGAGTAGAGGCCGTGGGTGGCGCGATCGTTGAGGGGATCGTCCTCGTTGCCGGTGAACTCCTCGAGGGCGGGCTGGAGGCCAAGCTCGAAGGCGTTGGGATCGAAGGAGGGGGAGCTGTTGAGGGCGAGGATGGCGTTCGTGCGCGGGTCGATCACGACGGCGGCGCCCCGCAGCCCCGCCAGCCCCTCGTGGGCGGCGCGCAACAGGGCGGCGTCGAGGGTGGTGTGTACGTCCTCCCCGGGCACGTAGGCGCGTTCGAAGAGGACGACGGGCTCGTCGCCCCCGGTTACCACGAGGCGCGCGCCCGCGCTTCCCGCGAGGACGGTGTTCATGGCCGCCTCGATACCGACGGCGCCAAGGCGGTCGCCGGGCTGGACGCCCGCCCCGGGCCGGGCGGCGATCTCCTCGGCGGTGTACTCGCGCGTGTAGCCGACGACGTGGGCGGCGGCGGGGCCGAGGGGGTGGACGCGGCGCTCCTCGAACCAGAGGACGGCGCCGGGAACGGCCTCGACGAAGCGGGCCGCCTCCTCCACGCGCGAGTCGGGCACGACCCCGAGGGGCACGCGCTGGCGTTCCGGGAGCGGGCTCGCGAAGGCCGCCTCCACCTCGTCCTCGTCGAACCCGAACGAGACGAAGGCCGTGGTGACCGTCTCCTCGTCGAAGACGCGGCTGCGGTCGAGGCCGATCATGCGGACGTCGAGGGTGATGGCGAGGGGCTCGCCGTTGCGGTCGTAGATGGCGCCGCGGGCGGGCCGCCGGACCTCGCCTCGCAGCTCCCGCCCGGGGGTGAGGGCCGGGTGCATGACCGCGGGGGTCCAGGCGATGCGGGGCGCGCCGTCCGTTGCAGAACCGAAGGGGACGGCGGTGGCATACTCCAGCGTGCCAAAATAGCTTGTCTCGAGCCGAACCCGGAAGGTGACACGCTGAGCATCTTCACCAGCAACGGATACGCGCATGGCCGTGACGCCGACCTCCCGGTGGAAGCCGGCATGGGCGTCGGAGAACGCCCCGAGGGTGAGGTCCGCCCGCGTGTCGACGTCGAGGAGCTCGTACATCGCGGGGAAGTCGCCCGCCTCCCACGCGCCGGCGAAGCGTTGGGCCACGGCCAGGGGTGTCTCCGGGACCGGTGTGGGGGCGGCGGCCGTGGGGGATGGAGGAGGCGGCGGCTCAGCCTCTCCGTTGCCGGTCAGCGCACGGATTCCGCCGGCCGCGGCGCCGGCCACGACGCCGAGGACGACAGACGCCAGAAGGAACCTGCGTAGAGTCATGCAGCGCTCGCGTCTGCTCCCCGCCGTCCTGATTGTAGCAGCGCTCCTCGCGACGGCCTGCGACGAAACCCGGAGCCCGGACGAACCGCCCGGTCCGGAGGTGACACGTCCGGCGCCGGAGGGCGCGCTGCGCGAGCTGCGGCTGGGCCTGGGCGCGCAGCCCTGGGAGGAGACGCCCAGCGCGCACGTCGACACCTTCGCGACGGCGGGCCAACACGCCGACCTGGTGAGCATCGCGCGGGTGCCGCCCTGGGAGGACTTCTTCCCCGGAGCGGAAGTCTCGGAGGAGACGCACGCGCTGATGCGGCTGGAACGCGACCTGGTGCGGCAGTACGGCCTCTCGCTCCTGTTCGCCATCGACCCGACCGACAGCGCCGTGCAGCGCACGCGCGTGGCGGGGCTGCCGGAAGGCGGCGACACGGGCGCGGGCTTCCTGCGCGAGGACGTGCAGGAGGCGCTGGTGGCCTATGCCATCTACGTGGCCACCAACTACGAGCCGGAGTACCTGGCGGTGGGCGTCGAGATCAACATGCTGCGGGCGCGGGCGCCGGGCCAGTTCGTCGGCTTCCTGAAGGCGTACGCACGGGTGTACGACGCGGTGAAGTCGATCCGGCCCGAGACGAAGGTGTTCCCCACGTTCCAGCTCGAGGACCTGCTGGGCCGGCTCACGCAGGAGCACCCGCCGCAGTGGGAGGCGATCGACGCGTTCGGGGGTCGCATCGACGCGCTCGCGTTCTCCACGTACCCCTACCTCTCCTCCAGCATCCGGCTCGTGCGGGAGATTCCCGAGGACTACTACCGGCAGCTGCGGGAACGGTTCAGCGGGGAGATCCTGATCAGCGAGGCGGGGTACGCCTCGGCCACGATCGAGGGGCACTCCTGGGTCGGCTCGGAGCGCGAGCAGGAGGAGTTCCTGCTGCGGCTCCTCGGGGACGCCGAGGCGAACGGGTTCAGCGCCGTGGTGTGGGGAGCGGAACGCGACCCGGCGCAGAGCCGCCAGGGCGGCGCGGCCGTGCTCAACGATGTCGGCCTGCGCTACAGCGACGGGGCGGACAAGCTGGCGTGGGCGGTCTGGCGGGAGTGGGCGCGCCGGCCGCTGCCCGCGCCGGTCGAGGGGAACTAGGGCGGGGCGGGCTCAGCGCGCGTCGGGATCGTCGCTGTCGGGAGTGCGGATGGGCGGGCGTTCGGCCTCGCTGTCGAACGTCTCGTCCTCGCCGAGCTCCTCGGCGATCTGGAGGCGGTCGACGAACTCGCGGCGGGAGATGATGCCGATCATGCGTCCCTCGTCAATCACGGGGAGATGGCTGAGGTGGCGCTGGGCGAGGAGGGGCATGACTTCCACCACGGGAGCGTCGGCGGCGATCGTCACGACATCGGCGCGGGGGGTCATGATGCGCTGGGCGGGGGTCGAGGGCCACTCCGAACGGGGAACGCGGGCGAGGTCGTCCACGGTGAGGAGGCCGACTACGTAGTCGTCGTTGGCGACGACGACGGAGCGCTCGCCCCCGCCGACCATGTGCTCGTCGACGACGGACTGGACGGAGGCGCCGGGCTTGACCTCGACGAAGGTGCGGTGCATCAGGTCGCGGGCGGTGAGGCGGTTGAGCATGGCGTCCAGGCGGATGTTGTTCGCCTCGGCGCGGGCGGCGCCGAGCAGGAACCAGCCGATCATGATCGCCCAGATGCCGAAGGCCCATTGGCGCATGAACAGGAAGACGACGCCCAGGGCGATGAGTCCCCAGGCGAACATCTCGCCGGTGCCGGCGGCGATACGGGTGGCCTTGCTGAAGCTGCGCGTGCGCTTCCAGGCGATGGCGCGCAGGACGCGTCCGCCGTCGAGGGGGAAGCCGGGCAGGATGTTGAACACGGCGAGGATGACGTTGACGAAGGCGAGGTACTCCAGCATCGCTCCCAGGGGCGCGGTGCCGCCGCCGGCGAGCCGCGAGAAGCCGAAGATGACGAGGGCGAGGGCGAGGCTGGCGGCGGGTCCGGCGGCGGCGATGAAGAACTCCTCGCCGGCGGAACGGGGCTGGCGCGCGAGGTGGGAGACGCCGCCGAAGATGAACAGCGTGATGCGCGGCACGGGCAGCCCGCGACGGATGGCGACCACCGCATGGGCGAGCTCGTGCAGGAGGACCGTCACGAACACGAGCACGGCGGCCACGACTCCGAGCAGCCAGTAGCCCGCGACGCTTCCCTCGAAGCGCTCGGGGAAGAAGCCGTTCGCGAGCAGGAAGGTGACAACCCCCAGGATGAGGAACCAGGAGGGGTGAATCTCGATGACGATGCCACCGATCGAGGCGACTCGCAGACCGCGCGAGGGCATGCTTCTACAGTAGGGCACGGGAGCAGCCGGCGCCATGACCGCGGCGGCGCCTCGCGCTTGCGGCAGCGGGGCGGAGGCCGGTAGCGTGAAGGAATGGCCAGGGTCGCGCTCTTCGTGCCGTGCTACATGGCGGCGCTGCGCCCCGCCGACGGGGGGCGCGCGCGGCGCGTGCTCGAACGCCTCGGCGACGAGGTGCGCACGATCGTGGGGCCCTGCTGCGGACAGCCCGCCTTCAACAGCGGCTACCGCTCGGAGGCGAAAAGCGTGGGGCGGGTGCTGCTGCGGGCGGCACGGGGGCACGAGACGGTCGTCATCCCCTCGGGGTCGTGCGCGAGCATGGTGAAGCACTACCTGCCGGGGCTGTGGGCGGGGCCGCGGGGGGCGAGCATCGAGCAAATGAGCGAGCGCTTCGTCGAGTTCGGGGCGTATGTGGCCGCCCACCCGAACGTGGCGGCGCTGCCGCTGCGCCTCCCGGGCGCGGTCACGTACCACGACTCGTGCCACGGGCGCCGCGAGTTGGGGCTGACCGAGGGCGCCGTCGGGCTGCTGGAGCAGATCGAGGGTCTGGACGTGCGGCGGCTCGCCTACGAGGACGAATGCTGCGGGTTCGGGGGAACGTTCACGATGAAGGAGCCGGAGGTCTCGGTGGAGATGGCGCGCGCGAAGCTGGAGGACGTCGCCTCGCGGGGCGTGCGCGTGCTCGTCTCCGGCGACCTGTCCTGCCTCGCGCACCTGGAGGCGACGGCGCGGGCCACGGAGCAGCCGCTCGAGACGTGGACGCTCGCCGAGCTGCTCGACAGGGCGCTGGCATGAGCCGCTTCCGCGCGCGGGCGCAGGCCGAGATCGAGGCGGGGCCGCCGGCGGCGACGCTTTCCCCCATCCTGCGCAAGCTGGTGGCGGACAGCCGCGACCAGCTCGCCACCGCGAGCCCGTCCGACGCGCGCGCACGGGCGCAGGCGGCGAGAGCGTACGCGGTCGACCATCTCGACGAGCTGCAGGAACAGCTCCGCGAATCGTGCGAACGGCAGGGCATCGGCTACCACCGCGCGGCCACGGCCGAAGAGGCGGTGGCGCTCGTGACGCAACTGCTGGGCGACGCGCGCCGTGTCGCGAAGTCGAAGTCGATGGTGGCGGAGGAGGTGGGGCTGACGCACGCCCTGCGGGTGCGGGGCAAGGAGGTGCTGGAGACGGACATCGGCGAGTACATCGTCGACATCGAGGGGCGGGGTCCGAGCCACATCACGGCGCCGGCCCTGCACCTGAACCGCGCCCGCATCCGCGATCTGCTGGCGGGGGCGGGGACGGACGTGCCCGACGACGATCCGGTGCGGCTCTCGCGCGCCGTGCGCGACGTGGTCGCCGAGTTCTTCGGGGAGGTGGACGCGGGCATCACGGGGGCGAACACGGTTATCGCGAACAGCGGGCGCATCGTCATCGTCGAGAACGAAGGGAACGTGTCGCTGGGGGTGGGCCGCCCGAGGCTGCACATCGCGATCACGGGCATGGAGAAGGTGGTGGCGGACGAGGAGGCGGCGCTGGCGGTCCTGCAGGTGCTGGCGCCGAGCGCGACGGCGCAGCCGCTGACGGCCTACACGCACTTCCTCGGGGCGCCGGAGGAGGGGAAGGAGCGCCACCTCGTCGTGGTCGACAACGGGCGCTCGGAGATCCTGGCGGACGAGCGCTACCGCGACGTGCTGCGCTGCATCCGCTGCGGGGCCTGCATGAACGCCTGCCCCGTCTACACGGCCGCGGGCGGGCTCTCGTACGGCTCGCCGTACATGGGACCGATCGGCGCGGTCGTGTCGCCGCTGCTGTGGCGCGACGGCCGCCACGCCGACCTGCCGTCCGCCTCGAGCCTGTGCGGGCGCTGCACGGAGGTCTGCCCGGTCGGCATCCCCCTCCACCGGATGCTGCTCGACCTGCGGGCGGGCGAGGCGGAGAACGGGGGGTCGAGGGTGGAGAAGGCGGCATGGAAGTCGTGGGCGGCGGCGTTCGCGGGGCCGCAGGGGCGCGCGGCGGGCTGGCTCGCGCGGCTGGGGCTGCGGGTGGGCGGGGTTCTGCCGGGGCTGCCGGTCGGGGGGTCGCGTCCGATCCCGGCGGCGAACCCCTCGCGCGATCCCGCCATGCTCGTGCCCCTCGACAGCATCGAGCCGGAGCCGGCGCCAGAACCCGACCCGCTTCCCGAGGACGTCGTCGCCGCCTTCCGGGAGCGCGCGGCGGTCGTCGGCGCGATCGTGGCGGACGAGGCGGAACCGGAGGAAAGCGACCGGCGCGTCCGCGCGACAGCGGCCGTGGCGTCGACGGGGAGCGTGCTGCTGACGGGGGAGGCGGCGGCGCGGGGGGCGCTCATGGACGCGCGCCGCATCGTCGTCGAGGTCGACGAGGGGACGGTCGTGCGCTACCCGCAGGAGCTTGCGCCGTCGCTCGCGGGGGACGGCGACGCGCTCATCCTGACGGGCGCCAGCCGCACGGCCGACATCGAGAAGCGCATCGTGCGGGGCATCCACGGACCGGAGGCGCTGGTGGTCGTGGTGGGGGACGGCTCGGGCTAGTTCAGGGCCGCGGAGGTGGCGGCGGGCACGCTCACGCCTCAGACTGGCCGCTCACGCGATACGAGACCAGCCAGGAGGCACGGTATGGATGGACGGGATCTGCTTCGCAGCCAGTACGGATTCGCGCAGGACGCCCTGGAGGCCACGGTCGAGCGGTGCTCGCCGGAGCTGCTGACGAAGACGATCGAGGGGTCGCTCACGAACCCGATCGGCGCGACCTACGCGCACACGGTGATCACGCAGGACCTCGTGCTCGTGCGGGGGCTGATGGGACAGGAGCCGGTGTATCACTCGAGCGGGATCGGCGAACGGGTCGGGTTCGAGCTGCCGGAGAGCCCCGTGATCTCGCAGGAGTACACGACGAGCCTGACCTTCGAGCCCGGTCCGCTGCGCGAGTACGCGGCAGCGGTGCGGGCAGCCGTCGACGGCTACCTGGAGTCGGCCTCGGACGAGGATCTGGAGGCGGAAGTGCCGTTCGGACCGACGCCGCGCCCGAAGCTGTGGGTGTTCGGCACGCTCGGGGTCTGGCACGTGTCTTCCCACCAGGGCGAGATCGCGGCGCTGATGGGGCTGGAGGGCGAACAGGGGCAGAACCTCTAGGGCCTGTTGCCCGCGGGCGGGCCTAGAAGCGGACGAAGTCGGCGCTGCTGCGGAACATCACGCTGATCCGCGGTCCCGCTTGCTGCGCCTTGGGGACGCAGTGCTCCCAGTGCTGCTGGCAGGCGCCGCCCATCACGAGCAGGTCGCCCCAGCCGGCGGAGAAGGACTGCGAGGGGCCGCCGCCGTGGGGCCGCACGAGGAAGCGCCGCGATTCGCCGAGGGAGAGGGTGGCGACGAGGGCCCGGCCGCGGCGCTCGCGGCGGGCCTTGTCGCGGTGCCAGGCGACGCTGTCGCTCCCGTCGCGGTAGAGCGCGAGGGCAACGAGGTCGAAGGTGGCGCCGTAGCGCTCGCCGAGGGCGTCCGCGATCCCGCGGATGACCGGATGGCCGGGACCGTCGCGGGGGATGGAGGCGGTGAGGCGGGGCACGTCGACCATGCGGTCGTACATGACGCGCCGGTGGCCGTGCCAGCGGGTGTCGTCGTGGAGGGTGTCGAAGACGGCCTGGTGGCCGCTGAGGAACCCCTGCGCGTGGTCGATCCAGGACTCGAAGGCGAGGTGCGTGCGTTCGATGCCGGAGAGGGTGGGGTCGAAGGACGGCCCCTCGTTCCCGAGGAGGGTTGGCTGGAGGATAGGGTGGCTGGACATACTCCCACCGTATCAGAACGTACGTTCTATTTCAACCAGAACGCCTTGATGGGCCCGCACGGTAGACTCCGCCGATGCGCATCGGCCTGATCTCGGACACGCACATCCCGGAGTCGCGCGAGAAGCTGTGGCCGCAGGCGTTCGACGCCTTCCGCGGGGTCGACGCGATCCTGCACGCCGGCGACATCCACGAGGTGTGGCTGCTGGACGAACTGGCGGAGGTGGCGCCGCTCTGGGCGGCTCGCGGCAACGGCGAGGACGGCTCGGGCGGGCGTCCGATGCAGCCGGAACACCCCCTCCTGCAGGAGGCCTGGGCGCTGGAGTTCGAGGGCGTCTCCGTCGGGCTCGTCCACGACATACCCGTGCCGGAGATGCCGCCGCACCTCACGGTCGAGCGGGCGATGGAGCGCTACTTCGCGCGCACGGACCTGGACGTGGTCGTGTACGGGCACTCGCACGTGGAGGCGGTGGACGAGGTGGGCGGGGTGCTCTGCGTGAACCCCGGGTCGCCGACGTACCCCCACAACCTGAACACGCAGCTCGGCACGATCGGCTTCCTCGACATCGAGGACGGGCGGGCGGAGGCGTCGATCTGGCAGCTCACGGAGACGGGGATCGAGCCGTTCGACTGGACGCGCTGGCGGCGCCCGAAACGGTAGCTATCGCGCCTTCAACTGTGCGCTATACTCTCAGCGGAACTTCCACTGGTTCCGGGTTGGTAGCCAATTGGCAGAATTGGCAGGTTCCTCCGAAACGGTCCGCAGTCCGGTAGCGGCATCGGCGCCGATGCGCTGGCTATACGTCGCGCTCGGCAGCGTGCTCGTCGGCATCGGCGTGCTGGGGGTGATCCTGCCGCTGCTGCCCCACACGATCTTCTTCCTGCTGGCGGCCGCCTGCTACGCGCGCGGCTCGGAGCGGGCGCACACGTGGCTCATGACGAACCGCCTCTTCGGGCGGTACCTGCGCAACTACAGCGAGCACCGGGGCGCGACGCCCGGGACGAAGGCCGTCACCATCGCGATGCTCTGGATCGGCCTGGCGGTTTCCGCGTGGCTGATCCCGCCGCAGGTGTGGGTCTACGCCATCCTCGCGGCGGTGGGCGTGGGCGTCACGACGTACGTGCTGAGCCTGCGCACCCTGCGCGACTAACGCCGGCGGCTCCCTGCCTTCGCTAGTTCCCCTCGCCGGTTCCGGCGGTGGTCGTCGTGGTCGTGACCGGGGCCAGCTCGTCCTCGTCCTCGTCGTCAGACGACTCCCCCGAGAGCAGGGTCGCGGGGTCGATGATGATGTTCTGCCCGGAGGGGATGAGGGCGATGTCGAGGTCCGGCGCCAGCTTGTCGACGGCGAGGTACTGGATGACCTGTGCGGTCAGCGAGGCATCGAGCAGGACGTTCGCATCGGCCTGCGCCTGGGCGCGGAGCCGGATTGCCTCGGCATTACCGCGGGCGCGCTCGATCTCGGCGTTGGCGTCACCTTCGGCGCGCGCCTCGACGGCACGGGCTTCACCCTTGGCGCGCTCTTCGGCCTGGAGGGCCTCGGCCTTCGCCTGCTCGATGCGCTCCTGCTCCCGGAGGGCGTTCTGGGCCGCGATCTGCTTCTCCTCGATCGAGCGCTTGAAGTCGGGGTTGAAGTCGACGTTGTCGATCAGGAGGTCCTGCACCGTCACGGAGAATTCCTGGAGGTCGGCGGCGAGCGCGGCCCGGACGTTCTCGCGAATCGTCTCGCGGTTGGGGGCGATATCGACGGTGTTGTACTTCACCGTCTCCGCCTTGAAGTACTGGTTGATGCGGGGCTCGACGAGGATGTCGAACCAGTTGGGTCCGACCGTTCGGTAGAGGAACTCGACGGCGCCGGGATCGACCTGGTAGTTGACGGTGGTGGAGATGATCACGTCCTGGGTCTCCGCCGAGAAGCCGCTGACGTTGTCGAAGCGGGCGCGCTGGACGCGGATGCTCTCGGTGCGGATTTCCTGCCAGGGGGCGATGAACTGGAGACCCTCGCCGCGGCTCCCGACGATCTCACCGAACTGGTAGACGACGGCCACGTGACCGGCCTCGATCTGCTTGAGCGAGGAGAGGGCGGTGTGGGCGCCCGCCCAGATCACGAACACGATGACGGAGAGCACGATCACGATGAGGCCGCGGTCGGCCTCGGGACTTCCCGGCTCCGCCTCGCTGCGCATCGCCCGTCCGAAGAGGAAGGCGACGCCGCAGAGCACGATGGCAACGGCAACACTGACAAACCAGACCATGACTACTCCCGGGAAGCTGGTGACTGTGGGGAGAGTGTACGGGGGCGGGGGCTTAGGCGGGGCGGGGGTTTACCGGCTCTTGGCCGTTCGCTGCCGGCTTGTTGGGCCGACGCCGGCCAGCCGCGTAGCGGCAGGGCGCCACCCCTACACGCGCGCCCAGTCGTTCGTGCTGAATATGTCCTCTTCGAGGGGGCTGCGCTGGCCGAGGGCGAGGCGGTGTCCGCCGGCGGCGCCGATCATGGCGGCGTTGTCCGTACACAGCGACGGCGGGGGGATGCGGACGGGGACGGGGCTGCGGGCCTGCATCTCCTCGCGCAGGCGGCCGTTGGCGGCGACGCCGCCGGCGAGCAGCACCTCGGCCACATCGAGCTCGCGGGCGATGCGCGAGACCTTGCCCGTGAGCACGTCGACGACCGACTCCTGGAACTCCCACGCGATCTCGGCGGGCGAGGCGCGCTCCTCGCGGACGGCGTGGAGGACGGCCGTCTTGAGGCCGCTGAAGCTGAAGTCGCAGGTGCCCCGCAGCCAGGCGCGGGGGAGGCGGAGGGCGGAGGCGGAGGCGGTGGCGGCCAGCTTCGAGATGGCGGGGCCGCCGGGGAAGGGCAGGCCGAGCAGGCGTCCGGACTTGTCGAAGGCCTCGCCGGCGGCGTCGTCGAGGGTGCCGCCGAGGCGCTCGTACCGGCCGTGCTCGCGCATGAGGATGAGGTCGGTGTGGCCGCCGGAAACGACGAGGCAGAGGGCGGGAAAGGCGGGCGGGGGGCCTTCGACGAGCCAGTTCGCGTAGACGTGCCCTTCGAGGTGGTTCACGCCGAGGAAGGGCAGGTCGCGCCCGAAGGCGATCGCCTTGCCCGTGCTGTAGCCGACGAGGAGCGCGCCCGAGAGCCCGGGCCCGCGCGTCGCGCAGACGGCGTCGATGTCGTCGAGGGTGCAGTCCGCCTCGGTGAGCGCCTCGCGCACGACGGGCGCGATCCGGCGCAGGTGCTCGCGGCTGGCGACCTCGGGCACGATGCCGCCGTACTTCGCGTGCAGGTCGACCTGGCTGGCGACGATCGTGCTGTGGACGGTCGTGCCGTTCTCGATGAGGGCGGCGGCGGTTTCGTCGCAGGAGGACTCGATGGCGAGGACGAGCATGGTCCCGTGATCGTAGACCACCCTCCACCCCGGAGGCCACGGCGGGGAGCGGGGAGGCCGTAGAATGCGCCCGCGGAGGCACGGATGGCGGTCACGGTGAAGCTCTTCCCCACGCTCCAGAACCTCTCGAAGTCGAAGCTCGAGACGTTCGAGCTGGACTGGCGCGAGGGGCTGACGGCGAAGGCGATCCTCGAGGACGAGGGATTCAACGAGCGCGACCAGGAGGCCGTGCTGGCGGTCATCAACGACGAGCAGTCCCAGCTCGACACGCCCATCGCCGACGGCGACGCGGTCGAGCTGCGCATCAACATGCAGGGCGGCTGACGCGGTGCCCGACCTCGACCTCGACTACGCCCCGGCGCACGAGCTGGCGGCGCTGGTGCGCTCCGGCGAGCTATCGCCGGTGGCGCTCATGGAGCGCTCGCTGGCGCGCATCGAGGCGCTCAACCCGACGCTGAACGCCTTCGTGGAGACGGACGCGGAGGGGGCCATGCGCCAGGCGGAGGCGCTGGCGGAGCGGCTGGCGGGGGGCGAGGAGGCGGGGCCGTTCGCGGGGCTGCCGCTGGGCGTGAAGGACCTCGAGAACGCGGCCGGCTTCGTGACGACCAAGGGCTCGCGGCTCTACCGCGACAACCGCGTCGACTTCGACGACGCGCTCGTGGCGCGGCTGAAGGCGGCGGGCGCGATCGTGGTGGGCAAGACGAACACACCCGAGTTCGGCCACATTCCCTTCACCGACAACGAGCTGTTCGGGGCGACGCGCAACCCCTGGAACCTTGAGCGGACGCCGGGCGGGTCGAGCGGCGGGTCATCGGCGGCGCTGGCCTCCGGCATGGTGCCGCTCTCGACGGCGAGCGACGGCGGCGGGTCGATCCGCATCCCCGCGTGCTACACGGGGCTGTACGGGCTGAAGCCCTCGCACGGGCGCACGCCCATCGCGCCCCGCCCGATGCCGTCGTGGCTCAGCATCAGCTGCTACGGGCCGCTGACCCGTTGCGTTCGCGACGCGGCCATCTACCTCGACGTGACCGCAGGCCCGGACCCCCGCGACCCGGAGTCGCTGCCGGCGCCGGACGTCTCCTACGCGGAGACGCTGGAGGAGCCGCCGCGGAAGCTGCGCATCGCCTTCAACGAGACGCTGGGCGTGACACGGGTCCAGCGGGACGTGCTGCGCGAGGTGCGGGCGGCGGTCGAGGCGTTCGCGGACATAGGGCACGAGATCGAGGAGAACCACGACACGATCCCGGAGATGGGCGGCTGGTGGGCGCGCGTCTCGGCCTTCCAGTCGCTGGGACTGGAGTGGGAGAACTTCTCGACGCGTCACGACGGGTTCACGGAGCGCTACGTGCGCCAGCTCGACCGCGCGCTCGACGTGGGGCCGTCCGACTTCCAGGAGTTCCTGCGGCGGCGCGGTGAGCTGGTCGCGTGGACCGCCGGCCTTTTCGAGCGGTACGACCTGCTGCTGACGCCAACGCTGCCGACGGAGGCGTTCGGCCCCGCCGGGCCCATCCCGCGCGAGATCGAGGGGGAGCAGGTGAACGGGATCGCGTTCACCTACCCGTTCAACTTCACGGGACACCCGGCGGCGTCGGTACCGGCGGGCCTGACGGACGCGGGTCTGCCGTGCGGGCTCCAGATCGTCGGCCCCCGCCACCGCGACGACCTGGTCCTGCGCGCCTCGTACGCCTACGAGCAGGCGCGTCCCTTCCCGGCGCTGCCGCGCGAGGTGGGGATGGCGTAATTCCCCCGGCAGTCCTGTAG
Organism: Tepidiformaceae bacterium; assembly: GCA_965203115.1. Lineage (GTDB taxonomy): Bacteria > Chloroflexota > Dehalococcoidia > Tepidiformales > Tepidiformaceae > UBA2991. Next base: position 3,003,630 of record OZ241859.1, read on the forward strand.
CGTGGCCCCGATGCGCTCAGCAACAGCGCCGGCAGGAGCATGGCCCATATGAGGTCCATCACCTTCAACCAGGCATTGCTCGCGGTGGGACTCATCGGGCTGACACTGCTGCTCACGGCGAGTTTCCACTTCCTGCTCTGGTTGTCCCTCAGGCAGTGGGTGGGCGCCGGCCCCTCGATCGCGGCGCCGACGGCCGCGTTCGCGATCGGCCTCGTCCTCGCCTTCACGGTGATCGCGGTGGCGGTCCGGCGCGTGAGAGCTGGTAGCGACAAGCACCCGGTCACGTTCAGCGAGTTGCTCATCGTTGTGGGCGTGCTCGGCGTCCTGGTCGCGCTGGCGTATTCGGTGGACACCTTCCTCGACCTGGCGAGCGCGGAGTGGTGGAGCGGAGCGAGCCACGACGACCTCACCGCCTACGGGCGTTTCGTGGCCCGCGACACCCTCACTCACCTCCTCACTCCATGGACCGATATATGGAGCGGGGGGCCGACCCTCCTGTCGGACGCCGCGATCCTTCAATGGCTGGCGTTCATCGTGCCACTGGCTGTCGGGGGTATCGGAATCTGGCTGCGGCGGCGGCAAGAGCGTACGGCCGGCAAGTCAGAGCCGGTGCGACCGGCCGACATCCTGACGGCCATGAGCCTCCTCGGGCTCATGTTCGCCCTGGTGGGGGCGGATCGGATCCTGTCCGGAGTCGTCGGCTGGGGAGAGGTGTCGAGCCGAATCGGCTTCTATCCGACTGAGCTGGGGCTGCTTGCAGCAGGTCCCGGAGTTCCCGTCGTTGCCCTGGGGATACTGCTGGTGCGGCGGACGCGTTCGGGTGACGGGTTCTCACCATTGCTCCTGGCCATCGGGGGGCTACTCGGACTCACGACCTGCATGGCCGTCCACACCGACACGGCCCTGCTCACGCTGGTCATCTTCCTGTTCCTCGCAGGATTCACGTGGCGCCACGACCGCGGGGCGGATGAGGAGGGCCGCGGGGGTGAAGGGCTGCCGACTGGACGGTTGCTCGCGGGGGTAGCGGGGCTCGGGCTGGTCATCGTCATCGTCAATGCCCCGGACATGACCGTGAGCCTGTTTGTGCTGTCAACAGCCTGGTTCTCCATATCGGGGGCCTCGCCCTGGGCGGGGATCGCGACACTTCTGTTGGCGTTCGTGATGCAACTTGGCCTCCTAGGTGTGGCAGTCCGTGACCCGTGGCAGCGGGCCACAGGCATCAAGGGGGCCGAGAAACCATGAAGGCTGTCAGTTTCTCCCAGGCGCTCACGGCAACGGGCCTCCTCCTGCTGACGTGCACCGTCGTAGCGAGCTTGCTCGTCGTACCGTGGCTCAACGTCGCCGTCCGGGCGGAGAACGGGCCCTCCATCGTCGCCCCGGTCACGGCGCTCTGCGGAACGGTGGCGGTCGCGGTCGTCGCCCTGGGCTGGGGGGTGTGGCAGGGACGGGGGAGCCGCCGCCGGGAGGAGTTGACCACTCCCCAGGCTCTTGTCGTTGCGGGCCTGCTGGGTCTGGGCGTTACGGGGGCGCTCGCGGCGTGGCCGGCCCTCGTCCTGTCCGTGGCGCAGTGGGTGGATGGCTACCGGCCGGTCGATTTCATCGGAAGGAACCTCGCCACTCTCGCGGAGACGTTCCGGGGCGGCAGCTATCTCAGCCTGGGGCTTGAGGAGATCAAGGGGTCAACCGGTGGACCGCTGGTCATGCAAGCGATTGCTATCGCCATTCCGCTCGTGGTCCTCGGCGAAGGCCTCAGGAGGCTCGTGCAGCGCCAGCCGGCGGACGGGTCGGCAGGGAGCGGTCTCGACCGGACCGGGATCGTGATGGTCCTCGCGCTCATCAGTTTCATGACAGCCTGTGCGGCCGCTCCTGCATCCATTTTCGGGGTCTCCATCCCGTTGAGCGTAAACGGCCGGGGAAGCGCGGTCTTCGTTGCCGGCGAGCTCTTGCCGCTCGGTATCGGCACGGTCGTACCCATGGCCATCGTCTGCCTGGCAGCTCTCCGGCACAGCGTGGTCAGACTCGGCGCCATCGCGTGGCTGCCGGTGGCGACATCCCTGCTGATCCTGGCCACGGCCGGAGCCACGACCGCCGATCCCGCCCTGATCGCCTGGAACCTCTCGGATCCCCACCATTCGCCCATCCGGCTGGCCGTAATCGGTATCGTGGTCGCCGGCCTCCTGTGGGCTGCTCTCGCCTTCAGGGATCCGGCCGGGGAGCCACGAGGGACCGTGAGTTCCGGACAGGTGCTCGCGGCCGTCGCGCTGGTGGGCCTCATGGTGCTCGGCGCTTCGACGCACGGCGCCATCGATGCAGTGGCCACGGTGCGCGTTACCGAGCGCGTTATCGAGGTCGGCAGGGTCGATGATTGGCTGCTCGCAGTGCTGGCCGCCGGCTACGCCATCAACATCGCGGTTCTCGGAGCGGCCGTCTGGCGCCTGCGGGCGGAGAGCCAGCGGGAGCCGGTTCCAGACCCCGAGGGCGCCTGACCGCGCCCCTACACGCCCGCGTAGCTGTGGAGGCCGGTGATCCAGAGGTTCACGCCGAAGTAGGTGAAAAGCAGCAGCGCGAACATCGCGACCAGCCACCACATGGGGTCGGGGCGCCAGCTGCGCTGGAGCCGCCTGGGGATGATCCAGCGGATGATGGGCGCGCCGGCGACGGAGCCCTCGCCGGCGCGGGCGTGGAAGTACGCCGCCAGCGCGAGCAACACGACGAGTGCGCTGGTCTCCTTCGGATCCCAGCCCCAGTAGCGGCCCCAGGCGCTGTTCGCCCACCACGCTCCCAGGGCGATGCCCAGCGCGAGCAGCGGGAACCCGACCACGACGGCGCGGTGGGCAAGGTCGCCGGCGGCCTCGCCTCCGGGCAGGGCGGCGAACCGCCGCCTGCCCTCGCCGCCCTGCACCAGGTAGATGACCGCGGCGCTGAAGGCGACGGTCAGGACCGCGTAGGAGACCATCACGACGCTCACGTGGAGGGTGAGGAGGGGGCCGTTCTGGAGGGCGGGGATGAGGGGGATGACCTCGTCGGGGAAGAGGGTGGCGATGCCGAGGAGGGCGGTCACGATGGGGAGGGCGACCAGCCCGAAGCGCCGCGCGCCGGCGGTCCGCTCGAAGGCGAGCCAGGCGACGGAGACGCCCCAGGCGAGGGCGACGGTGTACTCGTAGAGATTCGAGAGGGGCGCGTGCTCGACCGCGATCCAGCGGGCGATGAGCGACACGGTGAGAGCGATCGCGGTGAGCGCGGCGAAGGTGGTGGCGAGACGCCCAAGGCCGGCGTTGGGGGCGCCGGTCGCGCCGGAGAGCGTGACGGTTCCGGCGGAGGTCTGGGCGCTCAGCCGTCGCAGCGAGAGGGAGGCGCTCGCGGTGTAGGCGATGTACGTCAGCGAGGCGATCGCGGCCAGCGCGAGGCCGGTCCAGAACAGGTAGCTCGCAAGCTCGATCATCGACTGGCATTGTATCGCCGGGTCGGGGCACGTTCCTTGCGGGAGGCGACGCCGGAGCGCCCGTAGAATGCGCCCGTCGCGGCGCTTGCCGCAGGAAGGGACGACATGACAGCGACCGGCAAGGCCCACTTCGGCGTGAACGTGCCGCAGATCAAGCGCACCTGGGAGGAGGCGAGCGACGCCGCCCGCGAGTTCGAATCGCTCGGGTTCGATTCGATCTGGGTGAACGACCACCTCTACGGGCCGCAGTCGCCCCAGATCCCGATCCTGGAGGCGTGGACGGCGGTGGCGGGGCTGGCGGCGATCACGGAGCGGGTCGAGATCGGCACGCTCGTGACGCCGGCGGGGATGCGAAATCCGGCGCACCTCGGCAAGACGATCGCGACCGCCGACGAGATCGCGGGCGGGCGCGTCATCCCCGGGCTCGGCGGCGGCTGGATGGAGCGCGAGTTCACGGACTTCGGGATGCCGTTCCTGTCCACGCGCGAGCGGCTGCGGCAGCTCGAGGAGACGGTCGTCCTGCTGAAGCGGATGTGGAGCGAGCAGGAGCCGGTCACCTACGAGGGGAAGCACGTGCGCGTCGAGAACCTCGTGTGCGAGCCGAAGCCACCACGGACGCCGCCGATCCTCATCGGGGGAGCGGGGGAGCGCGTCACGCTGCGGATCGCGGCGGAGCACGCCGACATCTACAACAACCTCGCGGGGCACCACTCGAACCTTGCGCACAAGGTGAAGGTGCTGCGGGAACACTGCGCGGACCTCGGCCGCGACCCGTCCGAGATCACGGTCAGCCAGCAGACGCTCGTGACGATCGCGCCCGACGAGGCGTCGGCGGCGCCGATGATCGAGCGGGCGCAGCGCATCTTCGGCGGGCACCTCGGCGACCCGACGGGGCCGCTGGCGCTCTCCGGCAGTCCCGAGCGCATCCGGGACCAGATCGCGGCCAACCGCGAGGCGGGCTGCGACATGTTCGTCATCGAGTTCTTCGGTCGCGACACGCGCGAGCCGGCGCGGCTGTTCGCGGAGCACGTACTCCCGTACGTGTAAGGAGAGCGCCGCGCTACCGCGCGGCTGAGGATGAGAAGAGCGCGCCGCTGGCGCGTCGCTGAGGAGAGCGGCGGGCGGTGCCCGCCTGAGTGGGGGAACCTGAATCGGCTAGGTTGGCTGTCGCCCCTGCCGACGCAGGGTAGTGAGCATTCGACTGACTTCCTCAAGTAGACCCCGAAGACGCTCAGTCCGGTCACGAGAGAACCAGCCAAAATCCTCGCAGAGGGTGAGAAGCGTCTCTGTCTCCGCGAGTGAGCCCTGGGCGATGGTGAAGAAGTGGGCCTTGTCCTTCCGCGTCTCGCGGGACCAACCCTCAGCGACGTTGGCGGGGATAGACACTGCAGCGCGCGTGATTTGCGACCGCATCCCGTATCGCTACTCGCTCGGCAGCCCCGGTGTGAGGCCGTAGATCTCACGAGCTATCCCCATAGCTTTCTGCCACACCGCGGCCTGCCGATAGCTCACACTGACTGTCTCCTCATGCAGCGCAGTCGCCTCTCCCCGCTCAGCGCCGAGCCAGCGGCGCGCTCTCCTCACCCCTCAGCCGCGCACCAGCGCGGCGCTCCACGGGGTTGGCGGGAGTGCATGGGAGTCGAACCCACCCCTCGCCGCGCTGGCGACGAGGCGACCGTTTTGAAGACGGTGAGGACCACCGGGCCCTATCCACTCCCCAAGGCTTTCATCCTACCCTGCCCGGGCGGCCACTCACCCCTCAGAGCCGCGCAGCGGCTCGCTCTCCTCATCCTCAGACGCGCGACACCGCGGCGCTCCACTCAGACGTCCAGGTTCTGGACGTCCTTCGCGTGGGTCTGGATGAAGCGGCGGCGGTGGCTGACGTCTTCGCCCATGAGCTCCGAGAAGATGCGGTCGGCGTCGGCGGCGTCTTCAATCTTCACCTGCATGAGGATGCGCGAGTCGGGCTTGAGGGCGGTCTCCCAGAGCTGGTCGGCGTTCATCTCGCCGAGGCCCTTGAAGCGCTGGACGTTGCCCTTCTGCTTCTTGCCGCGCTGGAACGCCTTCAGCTCCGGGTCGGAGAAGAAGTAGTGGGTCGTCTTGCCCTGCTGGAGGCGGTAGAGGGGCGGCTGGGCGATGTAAAGGTTGCCGTTCTCGATCAGCTCGACCATGTTGCGGAAGAAGAAGGTGAGGAGGAGCGTGCGGATGTGGGCGCCGTCGACGTCGGCGTCGGTCATGATGATGACCTTGTGGTAGCGCAGCTTCGTGATGTCGAAGGTGTCGCGGATGCCGGTGCCGAGGGCGGAGATGATGAGGCGGATGGCCTCGTGGCCGAGCATCTTCTCGGGGAAGGCCTTCTCGACGTTCAGGATCTTGCCGCGCAGGGGGAGGATGGCCTGGGTATGGCGGTCGCGGCCCTGCTTGGCCGAGCCGCCGGCGCTGTCGCCCTCGACGATGAATATTTCCGATTCCTCGGGGTCGCGGCTGGAGCAGTCGGCGAGCTTGCCGGGGAGGTTGCCGCTCTCGAGCGCGCTCTTGCGGTGGACGAGGTCGCGGGCCTTGCGCGCGGCCTCGCGGGCGCGGGCGGCGGTCATGCCCTTCTCGATGATGCGGCGAGCGTCGGAGGGGTTCTCCTCGAGGTACTGGGTGAGGGCGTCGCCGAGTGCGCTCTGCACGTGGGCGGCGACCTCGGCGTTGCCGAGGCGCGTCTTCGTCTGGCCCTCGAACTGGGGCTCGGGGAGCTTCACCGAGACGACCGCGACGAGCCCTTCGCGTACGTCCTCGCCGCCGAGGTTGGCGTCGCCGTCCTTGAGCACCTTGGCCTTGCGGGCGTAGTCGTTGAGGACGCGGGTGAGGGCGCTGCGGAAGCCGGTCAGGTGGGCGCCGCCGTCGATGGTGTTGATGCCGTTCGCGAAGGTGTAGACGGACTCGTTGAAGCCGTCGTTGTACTGGATCGCGCACTCGATGAGGTTCCCCTCGATCTCGCGCTCGAGGTAGACGGGGACGTGGTTGAGGACGGCGCGGTCGCGGTTGACGTGCCGGACGAAGCTCTGGATGCCGCCCTCGAAGTAGTAGTTCATCTCCTGGCCGTCGCGCTCGTCGTACAGGCGGAACCACGTGCCCTTCGTCAGGTAGGCGTACTGGCGCAGGCGTTCGGCTTCGACGGCGAATTCGAACGAGGTGGAGTCGAACACCTCGGCGTCGGGCTTGAAGGAGATGGTCGTGCCATAGCCGCGGCCGTTCGTGAGGGGGCGGGGCTTCAGCTTGTTCAGCGCCTCGCCGCGGGAGTAGTCCTGGCGGTAGACCTTGCCGGCAGTGCGCTTGCCCTGCGCCTCAGGGTCGGGGACGACCTCGACCCGCATCTCCTCGGCGAGGGCGTTGACGACGCTGGCGCCGACGCCGTGCAGGCCGCCTGAGACCTTGTAGCCGCCGCCACCGAACTTGCCGCCGGCGTGGAGGACGGTCATGACGGTCTCGACGGCGGTCTTGCCGGTCTGCTTCTGGACGCCGACGGGAATGCCGCGGCCGTTATCGCTGACGGTGCACCAGCCATCGGCGTGGAAGACGACCTCGACGCGGTCGCAGAAGCCCGCCATGGCCTCGTCGACGGCGTTGTCGACGAGCTCCTTGACGAGGTGGTGGAGGCCGGCCTTATCGGTGGTCCCGATGTACATGCCGGGCCGGCGGCGGACCGCTTCGAGACCCTCCAGCACCTGGATATTGGCTGCGGTGTAGGTGCTCGGGGTCGCCTCTTCGATCGCCATACGCTGCCTTATCGGGACTCAGCCGCGGCGTTCGGAACGCTACCGCGGGTATTGTTAGGATTCCTGTGCATTTTATCACGAGAAAGGCATTAAAGGCCAGCGTTTCGGGCGTTCGAAAAGGGCTCTCCACGCCTATACTGACGGCGCCTCTTCCGGCAACGGGAGCACCAGACTTCGCATGTCCTACCCGCCTCCCGACGCTGCCGGCACGAGCGCCTGACTCGCCATGGGATTGCTTGACCGCTTCCGCACGTTCGACCGGCCGGAGCCGCCGAAGCGGGTCACGCTGGAGGCGATCGGGTGGGTGCGGAACGATGTGGTGAAGCCGCGACCGCACGGCTGGGAGGATGTCGAGAGCACCATCGAGGTGCTGCCCGAGCACGCCGAGCGCCTGCGCGGGCTCGACGAGTACAGCCACATCGTCGCCGTCTTCTACATGGACCTGGCGGCGGACGCGCCGGAGAAGCCATCGACAGTGCCGGTCGAGGGGGTGGAGGTGGGGATGTTCGCGACGCGCAGCCAGTTGCGGCCAAATCACCTGGGGGTGGCGGCGGCGGCGCTCCTGGGGGTGGAGGGGGCGGTGCTGCGCGTGCGCGGGCTCGACGCGATCGACGGGACGCCGGTGCTTGACCTGAAGCCGTACCTTCCGCGATACGATTCGCATCCGGAGGCGACGATCCCCGGCGAGTAGCACCGGAGCCGTTCACCGCCCGATCACACCAGCCCCACACCATGACCGACGTGACAACCGCAACGATCGAACGAGAAACCACCGACCGCAAGATCCACCTTGAGATTGCGCACAACGTCCGCCACCTTGGCGGCCACCCGACCGCGAGCGGGCACCGGACGACCGCCTCCGACCTCATCCGCGGCGGCAGCCTGCACGAACTGACCGAGGCCGGCCAGACCGCGCTCGCCGACCTTGGCGTACGCGTGGTCGTCGACTTCCGCTCCGATGTCGAGCACGAGCACTACCCGACGCCCGATCTGGGCGCCCGCGGCATCAGCCTCATCAAGGCGCCGGTCTTCCAGACCGACTACTCCCCGGGGGCCCAGGCGCAGCGGGAGGAGTACCCGGGCCACGCCGCCACCTACCGGCATTTCCTGACGGAGGGCGGCGGCGCGTTCCGCACCCTCTTCGAGACGATCGCGACGGCCTCCGGGGCGGTGCTCTTCCACTGCGCCGTCGGGAAGGACCGGACGGGCGTGGCGGCGGCGCTCCTGCTGGAGCTCGCGGGCGTGCCCGACGAGCGCATCGTGGCCGACTACGCGCTCTCGACAAGCGAGCTCGAGCCCCTGGTCGAGGAGCGGATGGAGCGCTTCAAGGAGTATGGCATCAGCGTCGAGACCGGCCGCCTGCTGATGGCCGCCCCGCCGCGCGACATGGAGGTCACGCTCGACTTCATCCGGGGGCGCTGGGGGTCGGCAGCAGGCTACCTGGGCACGCTGGGGCTGAGCCCCTCGACCATCGAGGCCGTCCGCTCGCGGATGCTCTCCTAGCGCCCCCAGAGCCCCGAACGACCGCCATCCCTCCGGTCAGATGGAGGGGTGGACGCGTTTAAGGGCGGTGCAAAGGGGCTGAACCGACGCGGGAACGCGGGCGGAATCAGGTTGGCTGGCGGAGAGGGGGAGATTCGAACTCCCGGTGCATTGCTGCACACCGCTTTTCGAGAACGGTACCATAAGCCACTCGGACACCTCTCCGGGATCGATCCTAGCAACGTCCCCGAGTGCGCGCGAAAGCCAGAACTGGAGCCGCCGTGGAACCCTTCACCGTCGCCTGTTGCCAGGTCCGCGCCCATGCCCTCGAGGACGCCGAGGAGAACCTGCAGGGACTCCTGCGCGCCCTCGATGCGGCGGGCGAGGCGGGCGCCCGGCTCGTGGCGCTGCCGGAGTGCGCGTACCCCGCCTACTACGTGCGCGATTCCGACCCGTACGCGCGGCCAGGGGTGCGGCCCTTCGAGGAGGTCGCCGCGCTTTTCGCGGAGAAGGCGCGCCGCTACGGCTACTGGCTGGCGGCGGGTATGGCCGTTCCCCACGAGGACGGCTCGCTGACGAACAGCGGCGTCGTCTTCGACCCGAGCGGCGAGCTGGTGGGGCGGTACGACAAGGGCTTCCTCTGGCACTTCGACAACTTCTGGTTCCGGCGGGGCGACGCGTTTCCCGTGTTCGACGCGGGCTTCGCGCGATTCGGCGTGCTCATCTGCGCGGACGGGCGGCAGCCGGAGATCGCGCGCTCGCTGGCGGTGAACGGGGCGGAGGTCATCCTCGACCTGACGGCCTGGGTGTCCTGGGCGAGCAGCGTCGAGCAACTGAGCACGACGCAGTGCGAGTACCTGATGCCGGCGCGCGCGTTCGAGAACGGCGCGTGGGTGGCGGCGGCGGACAAGTGGGGGCCGGAGGGCAACACGCTCATCTACGCGGGGCGCTCGTGCGTCATCGATCCGCAGGGGAAGACGCGCGTGGCCGCGCCGAGCACGGGCGACCAGGTCGTCACCTACACGATCGACCCGGCGGAAGCGCCGGCGACCACCGTCCCCCGCCGGCCGAGCCTGTACGGACAGCTCACGGACCCGTGGGAGGACGCGCCGGCGAAGGCGCTGCTCGAGGAGCCGATGGTGCCCGCCGAGGAGAACCGCCGCATCGCGATCGTGCCGGGCTCGGGCGAGCTGTTCGACACGGGCACGGTGATTGCGCGCTACGAGGCGCTGCGGGAGCAGAACTGCGACCTGACCGTGTTCGCGGGCGAGGTGGGGAACGAGGGGTGGCAGGGCGCCCTGCCGGCGGTGGAGAAGGCGGTGCGGGCGAACGGCGGGGCGGTTGCGTTCGCCGTCGCGACCAACGGCTGCACGATGGAGCAGGCGGCCGTGCTGGTGACGCCGGACGAGACGGTCGAGCACCGGGCCACGCACGGGCGCGGCATCGACCTGGGCGAATCGACGGCGCCAGTCACACGCACGGAGGCGGGGAACGTGGGGCTGGTGTGCGGCGACGAGGGGCTCGTACCGGAGGTGGCGCGCTGCCTCGCGCTGGAGGGGGCGGACGTGATCGCCTGGCCTTCCTTCGGGGACCACCCCATGAACGAGCGCATCGCCCGCGCCCGCAGCGACGAGAACCGCGTCTACACGGCGGCGGCGTGGAACGCGGGCGGCGTCATCACCGCCCCCACGGGCGCGCCGCTGACGGCCGTCCCGTCGGGCACGGACATGGCGATGGCGGCGCAGGTGAACCGCTCGCAGGCGCGCTGGAAGGACATGGCGCCGGGAACGCACGCCCTGCGCGACCGCGTACCGGAGGCCTACGGAGCGCTCGTCGCGGACCGGTAGGGAGCGCGGCTAGGCGCCGCGCGGCTTCAGGACTTCGACCGTCAACTCGCCGGGGATGGATGCGCGCGTCACGCTCAGGCGGGGGCGGGGTTCGGGGGTGGCGCCGGCCTCGCTCAGGAAGCGGTCGATGGGGTCGAGGTGGGCGCTGTCGAGGTCGGTGCGGTAGTTCATCGGGATGACGATGTTGGGGTCGATGCGCTGCATCAGGTCGGCGGCGACGGAGGCGGAGAGGGAGCCGCCGCCGCCCACGGGCATGAGCAGCACGTCGACGTTCTCGAATCGCTCGAGGACGGTGGCGTCGGGCGGGGCGTCGGGGAGGCCGAGGTGGACGATGTTGACCCCGTCGATCTCGTAGAGGTAGGCCATCGTGCGGCCGTCCTCGCGGGGGATGGGAATAGCCGTCACGAGGATGCCGCGCACCTCGTACTCGCCGGGCGCATCGAACAGGCGCGGGTCGCCGCGGACGCCGCCGTGGTTGCTGATCTCGGGGTCCTGGTTGCGGCTGAGCGTGACGATCTCGGCGGTGGTGCGACCGAGGCTGTAGCCGGTCGAAGGAGCGACGGGGTCGGTGAGGACGGCGCCCTCGCGGCCACGGAGGCGGAAGCAGGTGCGTCCCAGCCAGCTGATCTCCACCGACCGCATGCTACCGGCGGGGCAGGCAAGGCGGAAGGAAGCGGGGCGCTAGCGCTGGAGGAGCACGCTCGCGTTCGAGCCGCCGAGCCCGAGGCTGTTCACAAGCACGCAGTCGAGACGCTCGTCGCGCGTTTCGCGGACGACGCTCAGGTCGGAGCGCTCGGGCGGCTCGCGGAAGCCGGCGGCAGGCGCGACCTGCTGGCGGCGCATCGCCTCCAGCGCGTAGGCGAGGGCTAGGGGGCCGCCGGCGGCGAGCGTCTGGCCGAGCGCCCCGGCGGGCGCGGTCACGCTCGCGTAGTAGACGTGCCGCCCGAAGGTGCGCGTGAGCCCGACCGCGTCGGAGGCGTCGCGGTTGGCGCGGCCGTCGGCGCAGGAGGCGACGTGGTCGACCTGGTTCTGGAGGTAGCCGGCAGCGCCGAGGACGGCCTGCATGGCGCGGCCGGCCTCGGCGGGGTCGCTGGGGTCGAGGGGCTCGGCGAGCGGGTCGAAGGTGCGGGTGGCGGCGGCGATGCGGGCGTGCACGGTCGCGCCGCGCTCGCGGGCGTGCGTCTCCGCCTCGACGACGACGTAGGCGGCGCCCTCGGCGGGGATGCAGCCGTCGGGGTGGGCGTCGAGGGGGTGGGCCTCCTCGGGGGCGATCAGGCCCTGCTGGGCGAGGTGCGCGAGCAGGGGCGGCTGCAGCGCCTGCGCCGCTCCCGCCACGACCACGTCGGCCTCGCCGCGGGCGACCATGGCCGCCGCCTCGGCGACGGCGGCGAGGCCGCTCGCCTCCGCCCCCGCCAGTCCGACGACGGCGCCGCGTACGCCCAGCGTTCGCGCCACGAGCTGCCCGTAGGGCACGAACAGCGTCGCCTGGCCGGGCGCGCGGAAGGCGAGCCCGTCGGCGACGGCGAAGCGGCGCGAGTCGGCGATGCCGGCGGTCAGCCCGGCGGCCTCGACGGCCTGCAGGGCGGCGTCGAGGCCGACCATCGAGCCGCGATCGAGGAAGTGCACGAGGTTGCGGGGGATGCGGGGGTGGGGGCGGTAGTCGTCGGGGATGGGTCCGGCGCGGTAGGTCTCGGGACCGTCGTCGGGGGACCAGTCGGTGGCGGGCGACCTGCCCTCGGCGAGGGCCTCCCACATGGGCTCGATGCCGCTGCCGTGCGCCGTCACGGCCCCGTAGCCCGTGATAACCGGGTTCGCGGAGGGGCCTGGCAGGGGCTCGGTGGGGAACTGCGGCGCGTCGCTCAGCTAGTCGAGATCCTCATCAAGAAAGTCGTCCACGCCGGCGCTGCGACGCATCACAACGACCACGGAGGCGGCGACGGCGAGGAGAACGAGGAGGGCGAGAATGCGCTTCATGCGTTGGCAACCCCTTGCTCAGTCGTAGGGAGCGAATCGGAGTATAGCAGCCCGCCTCCTGCGGGCAGTAGCGGCCGGGGCTAGGCGCCGGCCGCGCGAACGTCGCCGAGGAAGGCGCCCAGCGCCCCCTCGAAGGCGCGCGGGGCGACGAAGGGCGCGCCCCTTCCGCAGCCTTCGAGGGTGACGAGCCGTCCGTCCGGGAGGCTGCCGGCGAGGAGGCGCGCGGCGGGCAGCAGCGGGTCGTCCTCGCCCGCGACCACGAGAGCGGGGGCGGTGAGGGCGGGGAGCCGCCCGAGGAGGTCGCCGCGGCCGGCGCGGGCGGCGTGAGCCGCGACGAAGGCGCCGGCATCGGCGCGACGGTAGCGCTCGCGCGCGGAGGCGCGCAGGTACGTACCGGTGAGGGGCATGGCCGCCCGCGCGCCCGCCCGGCCCGCGCCGAACCGGGCCGCGAGGCGCGCGTGCTCGGCGCGCTCCGTCTCGCAGGCGCGCAGGGCCTCGTCGTAGGTGGGGTGGTCGGCGGCGGGGAGGGCGCCGTTGACCACGATGAGCTCGACGCGCGCGGGGGCGGCGAGCGCCAGCTCGAGCGCCACCTCCGCGCCGAAGCCGGCGCCGATGACGGCGCAGGCGCTCACGCCCTCGGCGTCGAGGAGGGCGGTGAGGTCGTCCGCGTAGTCACGCATCGCGGGCGGCGGGGCGGGGTCGGGAGGCCGGCCGCTCTCGCCGAAGCCGCGCAGGTCGGGCGCGATGGTGCGGAAGTCGTCGACCATGTCCGTGGCGAGCGCGCGCCAGACGCGGCGGTCGTCGGGGCTATCGTGGAGGAGGAGGGCGGCGGGGGCGTCCGCGGCGCCGGCCACGTCGTAGGCGAGGGTCCAGGTTCCGCGGTCGAGCTCGGGCACGGACGGGAGGCTACGCCACCCTGTCCTCGAAGTGCGAGCGCGAGCGGGCGACGCTCGACGGGCGCAGGCGGGCAATGCGGGGCGAGGGCAGCCGCTCGCGAAGAGCCGCCCACAGCGGGGTGACGACGGCGCGCACGATCGCGGTCAGCCGCGCGCTCACGCCGATGCGGTCGAGGTAGGCGACGGCGATCCAGCAGACGGCGACGACCACGCCGCCAGCGACCATGTCGAAGAAGAAGTGGTTCCCCGTGACGACGATGGCCCACCACATCACGACCGAGAGGGCCACGGCGAAGATGCGGAGGAAGGGGTTGGTGGTGTTCACCCAGATGGCCGCCGAGGCGAGCGCGATCCAGCCGAAGTGGAAGCTCGGCAGGGCGGCGAAGTCGTTCACGAAGGGCGCGGGCTGCAGGTAGACCACGTCGGCGCTGCCGTGAACGGTATCGACGAAGCCGAAGTCGATGCCGGAGAGGTGGATGAGGCGGGGCGGGGCCGTCGGCAGCAGCCAGTAGGCGACGATTCCGACGACGCCAGAGAGGAGCATGACGTTGCGGACAAAGCGGAAGCGGGAGGGGTTCTTGATGGCGAGCCAGGTGCCGATGGCGGCGAGCACGGGATAGTGCCCCCACGCGTAGACCTGGTTGGCGATGTCCATCAGGAGCTCGTAGGGGAGGAAGAACTCCTGCCAGTGCAGTTCCGTGAAGATTCCCAGCCGCTTCTCGAGGTCGATGATCTGGAGCCCGCGGCTCAGCGAGGCCTCGATGTCGTCGGGCCGTCCGCCACGCACGAAGAAGTAGACGAAGAGCGCCCCGACGGTGCCGAACATCTCCACGGAGGCGATGCCCAGACGGCGCACATCCAGGTACCAGGGGAGCGGCCGCCCGGTGGGCCGTGAGAGGAACTGCGGACGCTGCATCGCCTCCCTCCAAGGCTTGCTGCGTGGGTGGGCTTAGCCCTAGGAGGCTACCAGCCTTGGCAAGCCCCTTCAAGAATGCGTTCAGAACGGAGCGCGCGTGTTTGCGGTCGCTCCGGGAAGCGTTAGAGTGGTGAGTGCGATGGCTGATACATCTGGCCCCGACTCCCTGCCGGTCCCGACCTTTGGCTCGGATAGCGAGGAGATGCTGCGCTGCACGCGCTGCGAGCTCCGCTACGTGCCTTCGAAGTCGACCAGTTCCCTGCGTCTCACCTACTGCAGCTTCCTCTGCGAGCTGGGTGACCTCGGCTTCAGCATCGCCGGGCTGGAGCACATGGAGCCGCAGCCCAAGGCGATCGAAGCCCCCGCGGTCGAACCGGAGCAGCCCTCGACCGAGCCCGCCATCGTCGAGTAGCGCCCCTGTTCCCCTCGCACGCGAGCGTCCGCCGGAAGACCGTAGCGGCCGCGGCCGGCGCCGCGCTGCTGTCGCTGGTGCTGGCGGTAGCCTGTGGGTCCGATCCAGCGCCCACCGCTCCTCCCTCGCCGGTGGCCACGCCCGCTTCGGGGGCGGCGCCGCAACCAGGCACGCCCCTGGGCTTCGACCCCACGGTCGTTCGCGGAACCCTCGGCAACGGCCTGGCCTACTACGTACGGCGCAACGAGGAGCCGCGCGGGCGGGCGTACCTCTCTCTGGTCGTCAAGGTTGGCTCCGTCCTCGAGGAGGAAGCCGAACGCGGGCTTGCGCACTTCGTGGAGCACATGGCCTTCAACGGCACCGAGCGCTTCGCCAAGCAGCAGATCGTCGACTACCTGCAGTCTCTCGGCAGCGCCTTCGGCCCCGACCTGAACGCCCAGACCAGCCATGAGGCCACCGTGTATTGGCTGGAGGTTCCCACCGACGATCCAGCCATCGTCGAGGCCGCTCTTCAGATTCTCAGCGACTGGGCCTATGCCATCGCCTTCGACCCGGCCGAGGTTGAACTGGAGCGAGGGGTGGTGCTGGAGGAGTGGCGCCTCTGGCAGGGGTTCACCTCGCGGCTGGTGGATATCTACTACCCGCTCCTGTTCGGGGCCTCGCGCTATGCCGAGCGGAGCCCGATCGGCCTGCCGGAGGTGGTCGAGACGGCTTCCGCGGAGGACCTGCGGGCGTTCTACGACCGCTGGTACAGGCCTAACCTCATGGCCGTCGTGGCCGTGGGCGACTTCGATCCCGAGCTGATCGAGGAACAGGTGCGGCGCCACTTCGCGCCGCCGCCCGAAGGCGCCGCGCCGCGCGAACGGGCCGCCGCGCCGCCCGCGGAGCGGCCGCACTTCGACGTTCCCGAGCACGACGCTCCCCGCTTCGAGGTGTTTAGCGACCCCGAGGCGCCCGCCACGCAGGTGTCCCTCATCCGCAAGGTCGCAGCCGCGACCGATGGCGACACGGCCGCGTTCCGGCGGGGCCTGGCGGAGCGGCTCGCCTTCATGATGCTGAACGCACGCCTGTACGAGCAGAGTGGGCACGACGACCCTGGCTGGCAGCCGGAGGGGGGCGCTTTCCGCTGACGGAATCGCTGGACTCCATCAGCTTCACGGCCAACCTCGAGCCGGGCGGCGCCGAGCGGGGCCTGGCGGCGCTCTTGCGGGAGCTGCAGCGCGTCCGCCGACACGGCTTCACCGACGGCGAACTGACCCGGGAGAAGGCCAACCTGCTGAACGAGGCCGAGAGCGCCTACCAGGAGCGGGACCAGCTCGCTTCGAGCCAGCTGGCCGTCCAGTACGGGGCCCACTTCCTGCGGGGGACACCCGTCCCTGGCGCCGAGGGCGAGTGGGAGCTTTCCCGGGCGCTGCTCCCGCGGATCTCACTGGCGGAGGTCAACGAAGCGGCGGCCTCGTGGGCGGAACTCAGCAACAGCTCGATCCTCGTGACACGCCCCGTGGGAGGCGAAGCGACGGACGCGGAGCTGGCCGCGGCGGTTCAGGCCCAGCTCGAAGCGGCCCCCTCTATCGAGGTGGGGCCGTACCAGGACTCCGCGTACAACGTGCCGCTTCTCTCAAGCCTCCCAACCCCCGGGAGCATCGTCGCGGAGGAGCGGCACACGGCCATCGAAGCGCGGGAGTGGACGCTGTCCAACGGCGTCAGGGTTGTCGCCAAGCAGACGGATTTTCGCAACGACGAGGTGGTCTTCAGCGCCTTCAGCCCGGGCGGGACCTCACTGGTGGCCGACCACGACTACGTCTCGGCCCTGTACGCCGCCGATCTGGCGATCGGGAACGGCCCCGGCCAACACGCCGGGGGCCTCAGGAAGCTGCTCGCCGGCAAGGACGTTTGGGTGGACCCGTACATCGACGATCTCTACGAGGGGTTCACCGGGGGCGGCTCCCCGCAGGACCTGGAGACCCTCTTCCAGCTCATAACGCTGCTCGCCACGGAGCAGGGCTTCGATCGCAGCTACGCCCCGACGTTCGAGGCGTGGGCGCGCAGCGTCGTCGAGGCTCACGTGGCCTGGCCCGACTCCATCCTGTTCGACACCCTCGACGCCGCTCTGAGCAAGGATCACTTCCGGCGGAGGCCCCTCACCCTCGAGCTGTTCGAGGAGTTCGACGCGGAGCGGGCGGGGGCCGTCTACACGGAACGCTTCGCCGACATGGGGGAGGCGACCTTCGTTTTCGTGGGCGCTTTCGACTGGGAGGAGCTGCGTACCCTGACCGAGACGTACCTGGCGAGCCTGCCGGCGACGGATCGCGCCGAAAGCTGGCGGGACGTCGGGATCGACCCGCCTGCCGGGCGCGTGGAACGCGTCGTGCGCAGCGGCATCGAACAGCGCAGCACCACGGCGCTCGCGTTCGCGGGGGAGGTGGCCTGGAGCCCACGGGAGGCGGTTACGCTGGCCACGCTGGGCGAGATCATCGGCATCCGCCTGCACGAGCGATTGCGCGAAGCGCTGGGCGGCACGTACCACATCAGCGTTGACGCAGTCGCGCGCAAGCTGCCGGACCCTGAGTACCAGGTCTCCATCTTCTTCGGCAGCGACCCCGACCGTGCGGATGAACTTCTGGAGGAGGTACTGGTGGAACTGGCGTGGCTGCACTCGGGCGGCGAGCAGCGCTACCTCGACGCCGCTCGCGAACTCCTGCGCACCGCCCGCAAGGAACAGGCGCGGGACAACGACTTCTGGCTGGACGAGATCGAGGCCGCCCTCCAGCACGGAGAGGCGCTGGCCGAGATCAACCGCTTCGATGAGTGGTTGGACGCATTGACGCTGGAGCAGATCGCGGCTGCGGCGCGGCGCTACCTGCCCACCGACCGCTACATCCGGGTGGTCCTCCTGCCGGAGGACGAGTAGAGCGCTCGGCGGCGGGCTACTCCGTCACCGCCCCCGAACCCCCTGCGACCCGAGCGGCATCACCAGTTGCGTGCGCCACTCCCCGGGGTTTCGCACCTCGCCCGGGTCGGTCAAGTAGAGCTCCCAGGGGGCTCCTCCGCCGACCTTGCCCTGCTCCGCGAGCCAGGCCCCGAGCGCATCCCAGGATTGGCCGAGGGTGTCGTACGGGCCGGCGTGCGTCGTTGTGACGGCGTCGCCGCCGGGGAGTTCGGCAGCCTCGAAGCGGTCGCGCCCCTCGACCGGCCGGGTGACGGCCATGCCGCACTCGAACTCCCACTCCTCGCCGCCCATGGAGAGGTAGCGACAGAACGGCGGTCCGGCAGGAGCCGCCTCGCTAGCCTGGACGAAAGCGGCAACGGCGGGGAGCAGCTCGCCCATGACCGGCCCGAGCGCATCGGCTCGGGCCTTCGCCCGAATGACGACCGCCGGCTGCGGGGTGAGGCGCGTCTCTTCGACTTCCAGCATGGCTTCCTCCGTGGGTCGCTAGAGGGCCGTACGCTACCATGCGAGGCATGAAGCCCTACGCGATCACGGTGGTCGGCGGCGCCGGAATCGTAGGCCGCGAGTTCCTCAAGATTCTCGATGAGCGCGAGGTTCCCGTGGGGCGCCTGCGGCTGCTCGCGACGAAGCGCTCGGCCGGCTCGACGGTCGAGTTTCGCGGCTCGACGATCACGATCGAGGAGACCTCGCCGGAGTCGTTCACGGGGGACGACGACATCGTGTTCCTGTCGGCCTCGGGCGACGCCTCGCGCCAGTATGCCCCGCTCGCGCGCGATCGCGGCGCGCTCGTCATCGACGACTCGAGCGCGTTCCGCATGGACCCCGAGGTGCCGCTCGTCATCCCCGAGGTGAACGCGAACGCGCTGAGCTGGCACAACGGCATCGTGAGCCAGCCGAACTGCACGACGACGCCGATGGTGATGGCGCTCTACCCGATCCACCGCGACAACCCGCTGCAACGCATCATCGTGAGCACCTACCAGGCCGTGGCGGGCGCGGGCGCGGCGGCGGTCGAGGGGCTGCGCACGGAGACGAGCGCCGCCCTCGCGGGCCGCCACGAGCCATCCGGGACGCAGAAGCGCGAGATCGCCTTCAACGCCGTGCCCCAGGTCGACGTCTTCGTCGAAGACGCCTCCACGAAGGAGGAGACGAAGATGGTGAACGAGACGCGCAAGATCCTCGGCGCGCCGAACCTGGCGGTGAGCGCGACCTGCGTGCGCATCCCCACCTTCTTCGGGCACGCGATGGCGATCTGGGCGGATTTCGAGCGGCCCGTGAAACCCGCCGAGGCGCGCGAGGCGATCGCGACCATGCCGGGCGTGCGCGTCGTCGACGAGCCGGGCGGGGAGCGCTACCCGACGCCGGTGGACGCGGCGGGGAACGACGACGTGCTGGTCGGGCGCATCCGCGCGGACGGCTCCTGGCCGGGGGCGATCGCGCTCTGGGCGGTGACGGACAGCATCCGCAAGGGCGCGGCCACGAACGTGGTCCAGATCATCGAGGAAGCGGACCGGCGGGGGCTGGTCCGGGGCGCGCTGGAGCGATAGCCAGTAGCCAGCGGCCCCGCTAGGCTAGCCGCGTCATGCCGCATGTACAGCTTCGGGATATCGTCGCCTACTACGAGGAGGCGGGCTCGGGCCCGCCGCTGCTGCTGATCGCGGGCCTCGGCGGCCACTCGGGGCTGTGGTCGCTGCAGCTACGCGCGCTCTCGCTGGGGCGGCGCGCGATCGCCTTCGACAGCCGCGGCGCGGGCCGCACGAGCGCCCCCGACAAGCCCTACTCGATCGCGGGCATGGCCGACGACACCTCCCAGCTGCTCGACCATCTCGACATCGAGACAGCGAGCGTGGTCGGCTACGGCATGGGCGGCGCCATCGCCCTTGAGCTTGCCGCCGAGCACGCCGCGCGCGTCGAGAACCTCGTGGTCATCGGGACGGCGGCGAGCCCGTCGGGGCGCCAGCGCCTCGTGACCGAGGGCTGGGCGGCCGCGCGTCGCTCCAACCTGAGCCGCGAGCAGGCGTTCGCGCTCACGGCGCCGTGGCTGTACACGTCCGAGCTGCTGGCCGACACGCAGCGTCGCAACCAGGCGGTCGAGAGCGGCGCGAACGACCCGTATCCGGCGCACGACCACGCCTACACGCGCCAGGCGCAGGCGTTCCTGGCCTACGATGCCAGCGCGAAGGTCCCGGGCATCGAGCAGCCGGCGCTCGTGCTCTCGGGCGAGGAAGACATCCTCGTCGACCCGGCGGACGCGGCCGCCCTCGCGGAGGCGCTCCCGAACGGGACGCTGCAGCAGCTACCGGGCGCGCACGCGGGCCTGGTCGAGCACCCGCAAGCGTACGCGGCCGCGATCACGGAGTTCCTGTCGGCGCCGGTCCCCGCGGGGTAGAACACGCGTGCCCGGTCGCGGTGAGTCGACCGCTACTCTGCCCGCTTGGCTAGCCGTTCAAGCAAGGCTAGGGCGTCGAAGTTACTGATTAGTAGTTCGGTTATGGCGCTGCGTTCGGTCGCCTTGGAATTGATGCTGCGTCCCATGGAGACTTCCTCGAAGGAATATCCCTCGTACAGCGCGCGAATGTCGGGGTGTTCGGAGTTCGACAGCAGAGCGTGGACCCCACGAGCCGTGAGGTCGTCGAAAGCATCACGCAGCCGTTCCTGATCGGTAATGCCGAAATCGTCGCTGGTGTACTTCGTGAACTGGGAGGTCGCACTCAAAGGCTGATACGGCGGGTCGAGATAGACGAAATCTCCAGGCACAGCATCTGCACACGCCTCCTCAAAGTCCACGGACCTAATCGTTGTGCCTGCGAGCGCTAGCGAGGACTCTCGCAGCCCCTCTTTGTCGAGGATGCGAGGATTCACATGCCGACCGTGCGGAACGTTGAACTCGCCTCGGCTGTTCACGCGGTAGAGGCCGTTGAAGCAGGTCTTGTTCAGGAAGACTAGGCGCGCTGCCCTGCCAGCGGGCGACGTCGGCCGCTTCCTGTCTCTTACCTCGTAGTAGTAGCTTGCGGGTGACCTTCCCTGGTGGGAGCGGTACGCCCGCTCGTGATCACGAAGATAGCGTATCAGCTTGTCAACGTCGTCCCGGACTACGGAGTAAGCCTCGACGAGGGTCTGGTTGCCGTCCGACAGGGAGGCAGCATCAAACGCCCCTGCCTGCTCGAAGGCAAAGAACACAGCTCCGCCCCCGACAAACGGTTCGTGATAGCGTTTGACATTGAGCGACTCGCGCTTGACACGATTGACGATGTGATCGGCGAGTCGCGCCTTGCCTCCGGCCCACTTCAGGAAGGCGCCCACGGGCGGCATTGTGACCCGGACCTAGACCCCCAGCAAGTGAGAGTGCACGCATGACAGAGACCGACAGCCCCCCTGCGAAGCGGGATCCCCACGACAGCACGCGGCTCGCCTACGCCCACCTCAAGAGGCTGGCAGCGACTGGTGAACAATACACCGACGCAGGCATGGCTGAGGAGACCGGCTGGAAGCAAGACGGGACAGTTGATAACTACCGAAGCAAGCATTGGCACCACTGGATTAGGAAAGAATCCGATGGAACACTGTATGTCTCCCCGACATTTGAGGGGGTTGGCGAAGCTGACTTCGTCAACCTCCACCGACAGCGCACCGAATTCTATGGCAAGTACAAGAGGAAGACGTACGGACACGCCGTCACATACGAGTTCTTCCTCCCACTGACTCGAGAGCGTGAATTGACGCGAGCTCTTGACGGAATATTCTACAGCGATACCCTTGGGATTCTTGTCAAAGAGGTCGAGATTGAGAAATTCCTCCCTGAGTTCCCCGAATTAGCGAGCGCCTCTGAGAGCGAGGCTAGAGATTGCATCATTAAATTCGTCAGTGAGCACTTCACTGGATACTCTATTTCACACGTCTCTGGCCGATTTAGGTCAGGAGAAATTGCTCCGAGAGCCAAGGCTGGGGAGATGTTTGCCGAGGGCGATCGGTATCTGGTTGATGAAACGACCGCGGTAGTGCGATTCATTGTACCTCTACATGAATCCATGAAGGCCCAACCCACTCAAGATTCTCTTCCCGACAGCATGATCGCCATGAGCGGAGAACTGACAGAAGCAGGTCAGGCTGAACTGAAACGAGTCAGGCTAGCTTTCTTCTTGCTCTTTGCCGAAGCGGTCACCCTCACCGTGAGAGGCGAGGACGAGGTTTGGTTGCTGGAGTCTGGCCCCGAGAGTCGCGTTTACGTTTGGGAGAAGAAAGAGCTGGTCTGAAGCCTCAGGTTGCGGGTTTCTGCATGCTCAGGCCGGCGGCGCGCTTGATGGTGAAGTAGCAGGCGAGGAAGAAGACGAGGCTGATGGGGGACGTGACGCGGCTCACGATGACGTACTCGTTGGCGGAGAACTCGCCCAGCAGGAAGATGCGGAAGATGCCCGTGCCGATGTTGTAGGTCATGAACACGAGCGTGAGGATGACGAACAGCCGGTGCCCGGGCTCCATCAGCGTGCGAAGCGCGGGGATGATCTCGCGCGCGACCGCCCCCACGAGCGGCTTGCCGATGGCGATGCTCCCGAGACAGACGGCGGCCACGAGGAAGTCGCTGTAGATGTTCTGGGCGGCGAAGGCCTTGGCGCTGTGGGCCGCCAGCCCCACCACCGCCGACCCCGCCACCACGACGAAGCCGAGCACGGTGATGAAGCGGATGACGCCGCTGTCGTGGTTCTTCGCGAACACCCAGGTCGATGCCGCGAAGGAGGCGACGATCGCGACCTGGGTGCGCCAGAGGTCTTCCGGCCAGAACGAGTTCAGGACCAGAAAGACGACGAGGGGCAGGAGACTCCAGAAGATGCGCCAGTCGACGGCGCTGAAGTCTCCCTGCACGAGCTTGCGGAAGTCGGGCAGGTTGGGGGGGTCGAGCGCGTCCTCGGGGCCCTCATCTGGCCGGTTCGTCGTTGGTCCGGACGCCACGGGATCAGCATACGACACGCGCCGCGAACGCTCCGCAGCGCCCGGCGGCGGGGGCAGGGCGTATCATCGGGCCACTCGCGCGGGAGGGAACGGATGCCTGCTCTTGACGGGATGCGGGTGCTCGACATGACGCAGTACGAGGCGGGCACCTCGTGCACGCAGCTGCTCGGCTGGCTGGGTGCGGACATCGTCAAGATCGAGTCGCCACGGGGCGACCCCGGGCGCGGCGTCGTGGCGCAACCGGGTCTGCCGCAGTACTTCCTGAACTACAACAGCAACAAGCGCAGCATCGTCATCGACCTCGCCAGCGAGGAGGGGCGCGCCCTCCTGCTGCGGATGGCGCCGAAGTTCGACGTGTTCGTCGAGAACTACGGGCCGGGGGTCATCGAGAAGCTCGACCTGACCTACGAGGTGATGAAGCAGGCCAACCCCTCGATCATCTACGCGCGGCTCAAGGGGTTCGGGCTGAGCGGTCCCTACTCGGGCTTCCCCTCGTACGATTGGGTGGCGCAGGCGGCGGCGGGGACGTTCTCCGTGACGGGCCGCGCCGGTGACCCGCCGACGCGGCCGGGGCCGACGATCGGCGACTCCGGCACGGGCGCGCAGCTGGCGCTCTCGATCACGGCCGCGTACGTGCAGAAGCAGCGCACGGGCGAGGGGCAGTTCATCGAGATATCGATGCAGGAGGCGGTCACGCTCTTCATGCGGACGCTGGGGCTGCGGACGTGGGGCGAGGCGCCGCAGGAGCGCACGGGCAACGCGCGCGGTCCCGGCACCGACGTCTACCCCTGCAAAGGCGGCGGCGAGAACGACTACCTGTTCGTGATGATCGTGACGACCGCGCAGTGGGACGCCTTCTGCATGACCATCGGGATGCCCGAGCTGATCAGCGACCCGCGCTTCGAGACGCAGCGCGGGCGCTTCGAGCACGGCGCCGAGTTTTACGACATCGTGAAGGAGTGGACGCTCCAGCGCACGAAGCACGAGGCGATGAAGGAGCTCGGCAGCGCGGGCGTGCCCTGCTCGGCCACGCTCGACACCTACGAGCTGTTCACGGACCCGCACCTGAGCGAGCGGGGCCTCGTCGAGGAGCTGGAGCACCCCGAGCTGGGGTCGGTGAAGCTGATGCGGATGCCGGCGCGGCTCTCCGGCTCGGACGTCCCCCTGGAGGTCGCGCCCATGCTGGGCGAGCACACGCGCGAGGTGCTGGACGAGCTCGACATCGGCGAGGACGAGATCGAAGGGCTGTTCGGGCGGGGCGTGATCGCCTAGGGCGGTCGCGCGGAAACACCCGGGCGGCGGGCGTATCATCGCGGGCATGCCTCGAATCGATGCCTACCTCGTCGCCAACGCCCGCTTCCACGACACCGATTTCGCCCGCCTGGAACTACTGAAGCTGCTGCACGAGGACGACGACGTGCGCGTGCGCGTGGCCGAGTCGTTCGCGGACACGGAGGGGATCCGCGCCGCCGACATCCTCGTCACGTACACGTGCGACCTGCGTCCCGAGCCGGACGAGGAGGAGGCGCTGCGCGACTTCGTCGCGGGCGGGGGGCGCTGGCTGGCGCTGCACGCGACGAACGCGCTCCTCGACTTCGGCCCCGAGGGCATCATCGCGCCGCGCATCTGCGACACCTTCATGGAGACGATGGGGAGCCGCTTCATCTCGCACCCGCCCATCCAGCCGTTCCAGGTAACGGTGACGGCGCCGGACCACCCGCTGGTGGCGGGCATCGAACCGTTCGAGGCGTCGGACGAGATCTACCTGTGCGAGTACTCGGAGGGGCTCACGCCGCTGCTGGAGACGCGCTTCTCGGGGACGTTCGAGGCGGGCTACGTCGAGAACGAGTGGCCCGACGACGAGCCGCGCCTGATCGCCTACCTGCGCGATCTGGGCGAGGGCGCCGTCTTCTACCTGACGCTGGGGCACTCGTGCGGCAAGTACGACATGCAGCCGATGGTCGAGGAAGCGCCGATCATGCGGGGCTCGTGGGAGCTGCCGGTGTTCTACCAGCTCCTCCGGCGGGGCCTCGAGTGGGCCAAGGAGCCGGCGCGGGCTTCCGCTTAACACTCTCCCGGACAGGCTTCCCCGGACGTATTATCCGGGACATGGACTATTTCGTATGAACTCGCTCGAAGCCGCCTTCGAGGTATTGCGCGGCGCAGGGCCACAGGGCCTGAACTGTCGCGACAAGGACCACGAATTGACCGACCTCATGATCTCACGAGGTCTTTGGCAGACCAGAGGCAAGACTCCGTGGGCGACGGTAGCGAAGAACATTCAGGTCGATATCCGCGAGCGCGGCGACGCCTCGCGTTTCCGGCAGGTGGCCCCGGGCGTGTTCGCAATAGGGAGCGCCAGCCAAGCGGCAGTTTCGCCACTGCCCGACCGGCATACCGATGCTGGACGTACGGCAGCCGCAACACGAGCGGCTGGCTCCATGTCATTTGCCGATGCCGCCGAACAGATTCTTCGTGAATCAGAGTCACGCGGACCACTTCACTACGAGGAGATCACAAGCCGGGCAATCGCCAGAGGCTTGATCCAGCCCGAGGGCAAGACTCCGGCTATTTCGCTCAACGCCATCATCGGTACGGACATTCGCCGTCGGGAGGCGAGAGGGGAACAGCCCCGGTTCGTACGAAGTGGACGGGGACTCGTAGGCTTGGCCGAGGCCCTGCCTCCAGGTCTCTCTGCACAGATAGAGCAACACAATCTCGAGGTCAGGGGACACCTCCTGGGTCAGCTTCGGGAGGGATCGCCCGAGGCATTCGAGGATCTCGTCGCGGAACTGCTGGCTGCGCTCGGCTTCGAGGAGGTAGAGAGAACACCTCTCGGCGGGGATGGAGGCATTGACGTTAGAGGCACCCTGGTGGTGGGCGAGGTCATCCGCATTCGAATGGCCGTTCAAGCCAAGCGCTGGAAGGCCAACGTTCAGTCCCCAACCGTGCAACAGGTGAGAGGGAGTCTAGGAGCCCACGAACAGGCTCTGATTATCACCACCAGTGACTTTAGTAGTGGCGCCAGGAAGGAGGCCGCAAGGGTCGACGCCTCTCCGGTCGCGCTGATGACCGGCGAACAGCTTGCCGCCCTCCTGGCAGAACACGAAGTGGGAGTGGAGAGGGAACCCCACACGCTTCTGCGGTTGCTTAATCCCGAGCGATCCTCGCCCTAGGCACTTCTGTAACAGCAGTGCTCCCTCAGTCAGCAACCCCGTCGGAGATCGAGTCTACAAAGGTCTGGTCTTCCTCCGCGTGAGGGCTGCGCGCCACTAGCAAGGACTGCCGGTGCGCCTCGGCGGCGAACTCCGGCGAACGGGTGTCGGGTACCCAGACCACAAGCGGACGCAAGCCCTGCGCCCGCAGGCGATCTTCGTCGGCCTGAGTCCCGTTTCCCATCGGTGTCCTCGAGAGCGCCGAGCGCCTAGGCCATCATCGCGCCGTCGACCGGGAGGAAGACGCCGCTGATGTAGGACGCCTCGTCCGAGACCAGGAACGTGACCGCTTTCGCGATCTCGTCGGGCGTGCCGAGGCGGCCGCCGTCGAGCGTCGGGCCGGTGCTCCCGCCGCGACCGCCGACGGGCTCGTCCTGATCGCGATAGAGCTCGGCGGCCTCGGCGGCGGCGGTGTGGAGCATGGGCGTATCGATGGTGCCGGGGCAGATCGCGTTCACGCGCACGCCCTGGGGGCCGTAGGCGCGGGCCAGCGAGCGGGTCAGGTTGATGACCCCGGCCTTGGTCGAGCCGTAGAGGCCCTGCAGGGGAACGCCGTGGAGGGCGGAGACGGAGGACGTGTTCACGATGGCGCCACCGCCCGCCGTGATCATGTGGCGGATGGCGTAGCGGCAGCCGAGGAGAACGCCGCGCAGGTTGATGTCCATCATCTGGTCCCACTTCTCCATGGGGTCGTTGAGGGAATCGAACCAGAAGTGAACGGCGGCGTTGTTGTGGAGGATGTTGAGGCCGCCGAGCTCGTTGATGGCGTAGGCGGAGACGGCCTGCCAGTCGTCCTCGCTGGCGATGTCGGCGTGGACGTAGTGCGCTTCCCCGCCGGCTGCCGTGATCGCTTCGATGGCGGCGTGGCCGGCCTCGTCGTTCACGTCGGTGCCGATGACGCGGGCGCCCTCGCGGGCCCAGCGCCTGGCGACGGCCTCGCCCATGCCCATCCCCACTCCGGTAACGATCCCGACCTTGCCTTCGAGGAGCATCGTGCTCCCTCCTTCTTCTCGTGCGTCGCGGCCATCGGGGGCCGCGTGCGCGTCAGCCTACCGGATGTGACGGGCCGTGCGCGGAGGCCCCAACCTTGCCCGTGCTCTGCTACGATCCGGCGCGAAACCGCAGACCCCATGACGGTCTCGAATCGAGGGCTCCCACCATGACCGAAACCCTGACCGGCACGAACCGCTCCGCGGGCGTCGCCTACACCCAGCTCCTCGCCGAGGACAGCCATCCCGTACCGGAGTACCTGCTGCGCGACTCTCCGCTGGAGGAGGGCCAGCCCACGCTCGTGCCCGTCGAGCGCTACACGTCGCGCGAGTGGCACGACCTCGAGATCGAGAAGCTCTGGAAGCGCGTCTGGCAGATGGCCTGCCACGAGGACGACATTCCTGACGTGGGCGACTACCTCGTCTACGACCTGGCCGACCTCTCCTACCTGGTCGTGCGGGTCGCCGAGGAGGAGTTCAAGGCGTACTACAACGCCTGCCTCCACCGGGGCCGCCTGCTCCGCCAGGAGGACGGCAAGCGTGCGCGCGACCTGCGCTGCGCCTTCCACGGCTGGACCTGGAACCTGGACGGCACGCTGAAGGAGATCCCCTGCCAGTGGGACTTCCCCTACGTGAACCCGGACGAGCAGTCGCTGCCCGAGGTGAAGGTGGCGCGCTGGGGCGGGTTCATCTTCATCAACCCGGATCCGGACGCGGAGCCGTTCGAGGACTTCGTGGGCGACCTGGAGAGCCACTTCACGCTGCTTCCGTACGAGAAGCGGTACAAGGAGGCGCACGTCGCCAAGGTGCTGCGCTGCAACTGGAAGGTGGCGCAGGAGGCCTTCATGGAGGCCTACCACGTGGTCGCGACGCACCCGCAGATCCTGGCGGGCATCTGCGACGCGAACTCGAAGTACGACGTGTTCGGGAACTACGCGCGCGCGATCACGCCGAACGGCGTTCCCAGCCCGCACCTCTCGAACGTTCCCGAGGAGGAGCCGCTGCCGGACGCGAGCCCCTTCAAGATGCGCCACCCGCTCACGGGGGCCATCTACGACACGCAGCCGGACAGCACGGTGCTCGTCACCCATCCGGACGGCCGCAGCGGGCTCTTCACCGAGGGCGGCACGCACATCAGCGGCGATCTCGGCGAGGCCGACCCGCACATGTGCCAGTGGCTCGCGGGAAAGCAGCTCGAGACGGATGACCAGTACTGGGAGAACCGTCGCGGGAACGGCGCCGGCGAGGACAACGGCGGTAGCGCGGAGATCGAGGCCGAGAGCGCGGCCGACGAACTGGACAAGCGCATGGAGCAACTGGGCCTGAGCGGCGACGGCCCCTCCGGCGCCTCCGTGCGCGAGATCGGGGCGGCCGCCATGCGCGACGGCCTCCGTCCCGTGCTCGGCGACCTGATGGACAACGTCCCCGACGCGGAGTTGAACGACAGCATCTACTTCACGCTGTTCCCCAACTTCCACCCGTGGGGCTCGTTCAACCGCATCGTCTACCGCTTCCGGCCGAACGGGAACAACCCGGACGAGAGCATCATGGAGTGCCTCTACCTGGCGCCGTACCCGCAGGACGGCGAACGTCCGCCGGCCGCTCCCATCCACTGGATCGGGGTCGACGACGACTGGACGGAGGCGCCGGAGCTGGGGATGCTCGCGCGGGTGTTCAACCAGGACACCTACAACCTGCCGCGGGTGCAGCTCGGTCTGCATGCGACCAGGAAGGAGTTCGTGCAGTTCGGGAACTACGGCGAGACGAAAATCCGCCACTTCCACGCGCTGCTCGAGAACTGGGTCTCGCGGGAGTAGCGTCCCGCACCACCACCGCGACGGGAGGGGCGGCTTGGCCGCCCCTCTCGCGCGTCAGGGGTCTGGCGAGATTGCCGGGGAACGGGCATCATGGATGCCATGAGCAACAGCGAGGGCGAGAGGCAAGGGCAGAGTTCGCCACCACGAAGGGGCGCTACGCGCACACCACGGCCCGCCAACATCCCACCGCCATCGTCACGGCCGCCTCATGTTTCGACGAAGGGCTACCCGCCTCCCCGTCGGGACCGACCAGCAAAGCGACGATCAAGGTAATTCCGAGCACTCCTATTTCTACCAAGAAGAAGATAAGTTGCCGGTCGACGAGACGGGCTATTCTGTCAACAATCTCATCGGCTTCCGGGATGACCGAGTAGAGATACTCCAAGGCGATCCATACTGCTAGCTGGTCGCGGCTCCACTCCTGCTGCTCGTCGACTACCAGTTCGGTCAACTCTTGAGTGTCAGGGGCATCGGGAAGTCGTGTGGCGCGCTCTGCTTTGACTGCGCAGGTTGCCGACAGCGCGAACAGGAAGAGCGCGAGTGCGGCGCCAGCCACCACTCCGTTGCGAAGCGCAGGGTCCGCACCTGCGATAGTGTCCGGCAGTGCAAGCAGGGCGATACCCGCTGCTACAGCCAGGGCACCAACACTCAGGTACGCGCGTGACTTCACCCGCGACTCATCGATCGAGCGATGCTGGTAGTCGCTCAGCCGCACCATCTGGTCGAGGAGGAGGCGGGCGCCCGGAATCGCGGCGTTCGCCTCCGGTGCTCCTGCTTCGATTGCGCCACCGTTGGTCACGGCACACAGGATACTCGGCAGAGGTAACCGTTGCAGGGAGGCAGGCAGGTGGACGCCCGGAGTGCGGGGCCCGGTCAGCGCTGGAGCCAGCGGTAGTGGAGCTCGCTCGCCCAGGCGGTGAGGCCGGGGAAGACATCGGCGAGGACGTAGGCGATGCGCATGAGGGGCTGCATGTGCACCTCGGGGGAGGGGCGCCGCACCGAGCGCACGATCGCGCGCGCAACCTGCCCCGGGGTCTGGACGGGGCCGAGGGGGGCGGGGGCGTACTCGGAGGAGTAGGTGGGGGCGTTGGCGAAGAACTCCGTATCGGTGCTGGCGGGGAGCACGAGCGTCACGCTCACGCCCGAGCCGGCCAGTTCCCCGCGCAGGGCCTGCGTGAGGCCGGTCAGGGCGAACTTGCTGGCGGCGTAGGCGCCGTGATACGGCCAGCTCCGCTTCCCGACGACCGAGCCGACGTTGACGATGTGGCCGGAGGCGCGGCGGCGCATGTGGGGCAGGACGGCGCGGATGGCGTGGTGGACGCCGAGCACGTTCGTCTCGAGGAGGTCGCGGAAGGCGTCCTCGGGGGTGTCCTCGATGCGGCCGTAGAGGCCGTAGCCGGCGTTGTTCACGAGTACGTCGATGCGACCGAAGCGGGCGAGCGCGGCCTCGACGAGGGCGGCGACCTGCTCGCGGTCGCGCACATCGCAGGCGATGGCGAGGGTTTCCACGCCGAAGCGCGCCTCGAGGCGCTCGGCGAGCCGCTGGAGGCGGTCCCGGGAGCGGGCGGCGAGGACGAGGGTGGCGCCTTCGCTGGCGAAGCGAATGGCGGTTGCGCGCCCGATACCGGCGCTGGCGCCGGTGATGACGACGACGGGCGTGGCGGGCATCAGGCCAGGAGGTCGTCGCCGAGGGGGACGGTATCGCGGGCCACGCGGGCGACGATCGGCGTGCCGGCGCGCAGGGCTCGGCCAGCCGACCGCAGCGCCATCGCGAGGCGGCCGCCTGCGAGCCAGGCGCCGGGGCGCAGGGCGATGCCCACCGCCATGCCGATCTCGCTCGACTCGCCGTTCCAGTCGCGCAGGGGAGCGGGAAGCTCCATGGCGGCGGGGTCGATGACGGCGCGCAGGGCCAGCCAGTCCACGCCGTGCTCGACCGCCACGCGGGCGAAGGCGGCGGTCTCCATGTCGACGCCGGCGGCGCCGTGCTCGTTCCAGAGGTCGCGCTTGGCGTCGCGGGTAGCGACGGGCCTCGCGACCGTGACGAGCCGCGAGCAGATGAACCGGGGGCCCTCGTTGCGGAGGGCGCGGCGGGCGTTCTGGAGCGTCATGGCGGGAGGCTGGAGGGCTTCGCCCTTCTCGTTCATGGCTTCGCGCGCAAGGATGAGGTGGCCGGGGCCGAGGGAGGGGTCGAGGCCGCCGCAGAGGCCGGCGATGAGGACGGTGTCGGGCTTCTGCTCGCGCAGGAGGTCGGCGAGGGCGCGTTCGCCGGCCTCACCCGTGCCCGTGACCTGGCACCCGGAGCCGATCGCGCGCGCCTCGCGCGTCGTGGGCGCCACGATGAGGAGGCTCACGAACTGCCGCGGCCGCCTAGCGTGCCGAGCGCCG
The DNA here is from genome assembly GCA_965203115.1 of Tepidiformaceae bacterium. Lineage (GTDB taxonomy): Bacteria > Chloroflexota > Dehalococcoidia > Tepidiformales > Tepidiformaceae > UBA2991. The sequence goes on from OZ241859.1 coordinate 3,034,666, forward strand.
CGCGGACGCCCTCAAGGGGGCTGGCCATGGTGGCGCCGACGGCGGTGGCCTCGTAGCCGCAGTGGGCCATGCAGTTGGTGCAGCGCGCATCGCGGCCGTAGCCGTAGCGCTCCCACTCGGTTTCCTCGATGAGCTCGACGAAGGTCTCGGCGTAGCTCTCGTTCATCAGGTAGCAGGGGCGCTGCCAGCCGAGGACGCTGCGCGTGGGATTGCCCCAGGCCGTGCACTGCATGGCGTGCTTGCCCTGGAGGAAATCGAGGAAGACGGGGGTGTGGAAGAAGCGCCACCGGCGGCGGTCGGGGGAATCGAGGATGGACTTGAAGGTGGAGATCATCTCGGGGCGCTTGAGGAAGACGCTCTGGTTGGGCGCCTTCGGGTAGTCGTAGCCCGGCGAGACCATCATCCCGTCGACGTTGAGGTCGTCCATGAGGAAGTTGAAGAGGTCGCCCATCTCCTGCGGGGAGCTGTCGTTGAAGACGGTCGTGTTGGTGCTGACGCGGTAGCCCTGCTCCTTCGCCTTGCGAATGCCGGCGACGGCCTTGTCGAAGACGCCGTCGCGGTCGACGGCTTTGTCGTGCTGCTCGCGGAGGCCGTCCATGTGGACGCTGATGGTGAGGTAGGGGGAAGGCTTCAGCTTCGGCAGCCAGCGATCGAGGAGGATGGCGTTCGTGCAGAGATACACGAACTTCTTGCGCTCGACCAGACCATCGACGATCTCGTCGATCTGGGGGTGGATGAGGGGTTCGCCGCCGGCGATGGAGACGACGGGCGCGCCGGCCTCATCGGCGGCTTCCCAGCACTCCTCGGGGGAGAGGTAGGTGTTGAGGATCTCCTCGGGGTGCTGGATCTTGCCGCAGCCCTCGCACTCGAGGTTGCAGCGATAGAGCGGCTCCAGCATGAGCACGAGCGGATAGCGCTCCTTGCGCAGCAGCTTCTGCTTCAGCAGGTAGCGGCTGACGGCGAACGCCTGGCGTAGGGGGATGCCCATCGTGATTCCTCCGGGAGACTGGCGGCACAGCATACGGAGCGGAGGGCTCGAAGGCTATGCACTTCGGGCCTCCACTGCTGTTGCCGCGGCGAGACCGCTGCGAACGGCCGATTCCATGGTGGCGGGCCAGCCCGTATCCGTGTACGAGCCCGCCAGGAAGAGATTCGGGAGCGGGGTGCGCGGGCCGGGGCGGGCAAGGCCGGGGGCGGGCAGGAACGTCGCCTCCGGCTCCTTGGTGACCCGGTAGCGCACGAGCGCGGCCTCGCGGGCGCCGGGAAGGGCCCGCTGAAGCTGCGGCAGGACGCGCTCGCACACCTGCTCCTGCGTGAGGGCGAACAGGTCGCCCGGGGCGCTGATGGAGAGGACGAGGTGCTGGCGCGCGGACTCGTCCTCGCCGCCGAGACGGCTGCGGTTGAAGACCCACTGCACCTCCGAGCGGATGAAGGCGGCGAGGTGGAAGTCCGCCACGGGGCGATCGAACCAGAGGTGGAGGTTGAGGATGGGGGCGGGCTCGAAGCGGGCGAGGTCGACGAAGGGCCTGGCTGCGCGCAGGTCCTCGGGGAGAAGGGGGAGGAGGCGCCAGGGGGCGAGAGCGCCGACGTAGGCGTCGTAGGTGCGGCACTCGTCGCCGCCGAGCGCGAGCGCCGCGACGCGCCCCTCCTCGACGCGGACGCACTCGACGGCCGTCCGCATCGAGACCGTCCCGCCGCGTTCCTCGATGGCGCGGATGGCGGGCTCGACCTGGAGCTTCGAGAGGCCGGTGGCGGGCACGGCGAGGGCGGCGGCGCGGGGGTTCTTCTGGAAGCCCTCTTCCAGCACGAAGATGGCCTGGCCGGCGCCGGCCTCGTCCGCGCGGCAGTTGAGGGTGGGGATGACGAGGAAGTCCCAGAACTCGCGGATCGTGTCGGTCGACTGCTTCCGCTCGCGCAGCCACTGCTCGAAAGTGATCCGCTCGAGGCGGCCGCGCTCGTGGACCTGGAGGAGCCGCAGGGCGAGGAAGGCGCGGGCGATCTCGATCTTCTGGCGCCAGGAGAGGTGGCGGTAGCGGAGGAGGGCGGGGGCGAGGTGGAGGCCGAGGGGCAGGTTCGAGGACCAGAGGTCGGAGCGGCGCCCGTCGGGGTCGAACACGGGGGCGTGCAGGCGTTCCTGGCGGTAGGTCAGGTGCAGGGTTCCGAGGCGTTCGAGGAAGGCGCGGTAGGCGCTGGTGCACTCCATGAAGAGGTGCTGGCCGTTATCGACCTCGTCGCCAGTCTCCTCGTCGAGGAAGGAGTAGGTGGCGCCGCCCGCCCAGGGGCGGCGCTCCAGCACCTCGACCTCGTGGCCGCGGTCGGCGAGCTCCAGCCCGGCGGCCAGGCCGGCCAATCCCGCGCCGATGATGCCGACCTTCATGGCCGTGCGGGCGTCAGCCCGATCGCGCCGGCCCCAGCAGGGCGGCGGAACCCCAGAGGCGGGCGATGGCGGAGGCTTTCTCGCGGCCGTTGAGGCGGACGCGCTCGGAGAGGACGTCGTAGTTGCGCGCCTCGATGCGCTGGAGCAGCTCGAAGTAGACGCCCTGGAGCACGTTCACGCACATGCGGGAGCGCACGTCGAGGAGGGGCAGGAGGTGGCGTCCGCGGCGGAAGTAGCGGTGGGCGCGCTCGCCCTGGGCGGCCATCATCGAGCGGAAGCGCTCGTCGTAGTCGCAGGCGAGGATGTCTTCGGGCGTGAGGCCGTGGGCGGCCAGCTCCTCGGTGGGGAAGTACACGCGGCCGCGCTCGGCGTCCTCCTTCACGTCGCGCATGATGTTCACGATCTGGAGGCCGATGCCCATGCTGGTGGCGAACTCCTCGGCGCGGGGGTGGGGCTTGGCCCCGAAGATGGAGACGCAGATGTGGCCCACCATCGAGGCCACGCGGTAGCAGTACTGGCGCAGGTCGTCCCAGGTCTCGTAGCGGTTGATGGTGAAGTCCATCTCGACGCCGTTCACCAGCTCCTCGAAGTGCTGCCGGGGCATGGCGAAGCGGTCGACGGCATCGCCGAGGGCGATGAACAGCGGCCCCTGGCGGGCGCCGCCGTAGCAGGATTCGAGGCGCTCGCGGGCGAGCGCGATCTCCTTCTCCTGGCGGGAGCGGTCGGTCAGCTCGTCGGCGATGTCGTCGACGTAGCCGCTGAAGGCGTAGGCGGCGTAGATGGCGTTGCGCTTCTCGGCGGGCAGGATGGTGAAGGCGTAGTAGAAGTTCGAGGCGCGGTCCTTCGTGTAGGCCTTGCACCAGGCGTAGGCCTCCTCGGGTGTGAAGCGTTCGCCGGCGTGAGCGTCGAGCTCCGCCAGCACGTCGAAGGCCATAGCGGTTTCCCCTTCCCCTCTATCAGATACCCATGGCGATACGGGCGCCGTTCACGAGCGCCAGCCGGGCCTTGACGGCCTTCGTGACGCGGGGGCGGGCGCTGAGCGTGTCGTAGCCGGCCGCCTCGATGGCATCGAGGATGGCCTCGCCGCCGAGCCGGTAGAGGCGGATGTCGGTGCGCACCGAGCGCCTGACGCGCGCCTCGAGCTTCCTGCCCTCGGCGAAGCAGGCGCGGGCGCGCTCGACCTCGAACTTCATGAGCTCGCGGTACCGCTCGTCGAAGCGCCGGTCGATGATCTGCTGCTCGTCGACGCCGAAGCGCCGCAGGTCCTCGAGCGGCAGGTAGATGCGGCCCTTCTCGATGTCGACGGAGACGTCCTGCCAGAAGTTCGCGAGCTGGAGGCCGATGCAGGTCTGGTCGGAGAGGGCGATGCGGTCGGCGTCGGTGTAGCCGAGGACGGCCAGGACCATCTGGCCGACGGGCGTGGCGGAGTAGCTGCAGTAGGTGAGGACATCCTCGTAGGCGGCGAAGCGGGAGACGCGCTGGTCCATGCGGTTCGCCTCGATCAGGCGGAGGAAGGGGTCGAGGGGGATCTCCTTGCGCTCGATGGTGCGGGCGAGGGCGATGAGGAGGGGGCGGCGCGCATCACCGGCGACGGCGTCGCGCAGGTCCTGCTCCCAGGCGTCGAGGAGGGCGAGGCGGTCGCCCTCGGCCTCGTCGCCGAGGTCGTCGGTGTAGCGGCAGAAGGCGTAGACGGCGAAGAAGTGGCGCCGCAGCTTCTTCGGCAGGAGGAAGGAGACGACCGTGAAGTTCTCATCGTGGCGGCGGGCGTACTGCTCGCACCAGCGGTAGGCCTCGCGGGGGGTGGTGGGGCGCTCGATCGGCCACCGCCGGAGGCTGTCGCCGGCCTGGGCGGTCATCCCAGGGGGTCCGTATCGGGCAGGTGGATGGGGTTCCCGTCGCGCAGGCGCCGGTAGCGTCCAAGCGCCCAGAGGGGCCAGTAGTTCGAGTAGAGGTGGTACTTGAGCATGAAGTCGCGGGGGAACCCGGTTCCCGTGAAGTGTGGCTCGATCCACTCGCCGTCGTCGGTCTGCGTGCGCACGAGATAGTCGATGCCGCGCACGGTGGCGGGGTGGTCGGGCGGCTCCAGGGCGAGCAGGGCGAGGAGCGCCCAGGCGGTCTGGGAGGCGGTGCTGGGGCCCTGGCCGCGGAGGGAGGGATCCTCGTAGGTGGCGCAGCTTTCGCCCCAGCCGCCGTCGGGCTGCTGGTGGTGTTCGAGCCAGCGCACGGCGCGGCGGAGGCGCGGGTCGGCGGGGTCGACGCCGGCGGCCACGATCGCGGGAACGGCGGCCCCCAGCCCGTAGAGGTAGTTGACGCCCCAGCGCCCCCACCACGAGCCGTCGGGCTCCTGCGTGTCCCAGAGGTAGTCGAGCGCGCGCTCGATCATCTCGTCGCTGGGGGGCGTGCCGTCGAGGGCGAAGGCCTCGATGATGTGGGCGGTCACGTCCTCGGTGGGGGGATCGAAGGTGGCGCCGAAATCGGCGAAGGGGATGCGGGAAACGAATTCGTCGTTGTTGTCGCGGTCGAAGGCGCCCCAGCCGCCGTTGCGCGACTGCATCGCCCGCAGCCAGACCTTGGAGCGGTGGAAGGGTCCGTCCTTGCCGCGCAGGTCGAGCAGGCGGAGGGCGATGAGCACCTCGGCGGTGTCGTCCGTATCGGGGTAGAGCTCATTGGAGAACTCGAAGGGGAAGCCGCCGGGCTCGATGCCGGGCACGGTGAGGGCCCAATCGCCGAGGCTGCTGACCTCGTGGGCGAGCAGCCAGCGGCCGGCCTGCACCAGGGACTCGTCGCCGGCGGGAACGCCCGCCTCGCGCAGGCCGGTGACGGCGAGGGCGGTATCCCACACGGGCGAGAGGCAGGGCTGCACGGAGAAGGTATCGCCGCGGCGCAGGGCGAAGTCCCCGAGGAAGCCGTTGAGCCCCTTCTGCATGACGGGGTGGTCCATGGAGTAGCCGTGCGCCCTGAGCGCGATGAGCGAGTAGACGGACGGCGGCTGGATGACGCCCCACGTCCCGTCCGCCTCCTGGTGCTCGATGATCCAGCGCTCGCATTCCTTGAGGGCGAACTCGCGCAGGGGCTTCCAGGGCAGGCGCTCGTGGGCGTGGAGGACCTTGTCGAGGGCGAGGAAGGCGTTGCGCCAGGTGAGGGGCCGGCCGTCGCGGTTGAAGTGAATGGCGTGCCGGTGATCGGGGTCGAGGTAGAGCTCGTCGACGCGGGCATGATCGGGGATGGGGACGACGGGGCGGTAGGCCCAGACGACGAGGATGGCGACGATCGTGGCCCGCGCCCAGGAGGCGAACATGTAGATGTTCAGGGGCGAGGAGACGGGCATCAGGATCGATTCGGGGGGCATGGCGGGCAGGGCCGCCCAGTCGAACTGCCCGAAGAGGGCCAGCCAGAGCTTCGTGAAGATGCGGGTCGCGCCCACGCCGCCGCGGGAGCGGATGAACTCGCGGGCGCGCTTCATCTCCTCGCTGTCGGGGTCGACGCCGGCGAGCTTGAGGGCGAAGTAGGCCTCGGTGCTGATGCTGACATCGCCGGGGCCGCCCCAGTACACGGGCCAGGAGCCGTCCTCGCACTGGAGGCCGAGGAGGTAGCGGACGATGCCCTGCTCGCGTTCCTCCTCGGTGGTGCCGAGGAAGCGCTCGAGGAGGAGGTGCTCGGCGGCCATCGTCGCGTTCGATTCGAGCTCGGCCCACCAGTAGCCGTCCTCCGCCTGCAGGGAGAGGAGGTGCCCGACGCTGCGATCGATGCACACGTCGAGGGCGCCGGCGGCGCCGTTGGAGCCGGACGTCGCCTGAGCCCGCCGGATGGAGCTCGGGGCTGTCACCGAGCCCCCACGAGCGCCACGAGCCGCTCCTCGACCTCGTCGATCGAGCTGTCCGGGGTGGACGCGCCCGCCGTCAGCCCGATGCGCTGCACGTCCGCGAACCAACCGCCCTCCAGCTCGTGGGCGCTCTCGACGTGGTAGGTCCTGGCGCCCTCGCCCTCGCACACCTGGCGCAGGTGCCGAGTGTTCGCGCTCTTCTTCCCGCCGACGACGACCATCACGTCGACCTGGTGGGCGAGCTCGGCGGCTGCCGCCTGCTGGCCGGTGGTGGCGTGGCAGAGGGTGTTGACCACGTGCATCTCGAAGTTCGCCTCGCGCTGGAGCAGCATCAGGTTGCCGACGAAGTGGGCGAAGTCGTCGATCTTGTGGGTCGTCTGGGCCATGACCCCGATCTTGTTGGGGAAGCCGCCGGGGAAGTTGTCGATGACGTCCCGCAGGTGCTCGATGTCGGCGTGCTCGACGACGGTGACGCCGGAGCGGTCCTGCTCGTCGAGCGCCCACCCCATGATGCCCCGCACCTCCTTGTGGCCGGGGTCGCCGAAGATGAGGGCGTGCCAGCCCTCGCGCACGAACTTCTGCGCGTAGCGCTGGGCCCTCGTCACGACCGGGCAGGTGGTGTCGATGATGTTCAGGCCGGCGCCCTCAAGGTCGCGCAGGACGCGCTCGCCGACGCCGTGCGCGGTGATCGCGATGCGGCCCTCGCCGACGCGATCGGCGGTGACGGCGCCGAAGTCCCCGTCGACCTCGTCGGGCCCCGGGAGCTGGTGCACGCCCGTTCGCTCGAGCTCCTCGACGACGTGGGGGTTATGCACGATCTCGCCGGCGCTGGCGATGGGATTCTCGGGCGTCGCCTCGTCTTCCATGATCTGCACGGCGCGCCGCACGCCCATGCAGAATCCCATTTCGCTCGCTCGGATGATCTCGGCCAACACAGACCTCCTCAGACCGGGTGTGCGAAAGTAAAGTACCGGTAAAGTATAAGGCAAGCCCCGGACGACCAGAGTCTACCGAAGCTTCACCGCCGTGCCGTATACGAGTATCTCGGCGGCGCCCTGCATGACGGCCGCGGTCGAGAGCCGCAGCGCCACGATGGCGTCGGCTCCCATTGCCTGCGCCTCGCTCTCGATCCGCCCGAGCGCCTCTTCCCGCGACTCCACGAGGAGCTGGCGGTAGGCCCCGATCTGGCCGCCGGTGATGTTCTTCAGGCCGGCGAGGATGTCACGGCCGATGTTCCTCGCCCGCACGGAGTTCGCGGTCACGAGGCCGAGGGTCTCCGCGATCTCGCGCCCCGGCACCGCGTCCGACGTTGTCATGAGCATGAAGACCTCCGGGCGGTTGAGCCGCGCCGAACAGGATAGCCGCGTGGCGCGATTCGGCGAAGGGCGCGCGCTTACCGGCCCGAGCCGACCTCCTCGAGGTCGACCTCTTCGAGGAGATCGAGGCCTTCCCGGAAGAGATCGACGGCCTCCTGGAAGGAGTCGGGGAGGATGGCGAGGACGACGGGGGCGCCCTCGAGCAGGCGCGTGGCGATGATCGAGTCGTCGATGTGCGTGCGGATGTCTGGCGTGGGGAAGTTGACGAGGGCGACGAGCAGCACCTGGCAGAGCAGCAGGCCCTGGAGGGCGCCGAAGGCGGCTCCGGCGATGCGGTCGGCGCCGCCGAGGTTGAGGACATCGACGCCGCGCCGCAGCAGGTAGCCGATGAGCTGCCCCGCCACGATGACGCCCGCGAGGATGACGAGAAAGGAGACCAGCGCCGAGACCGTCGCGTCGTCGATGATGGGCTCGACCTTGGGGACCATGTCGTCGTAGAAGACGCCGGCGACGGGGACGGCGAGGATGAGGGCCGCCAGTCCCACCAGCTCCCGCAGGAACCCCTGGCGGAAGGCTCGCCAGGTGAGCAGCGCCACGACCGCGATGATGACGAGGGAGACCCAGTTCACTGGCGCTTCATGGTACGGCGGGCGCGGCCTTCGGAAACCTCGGGTGCTTTACCCGGGCGTCCGTACAATTGGCGCATGCGCCCGGACCTGCTGGACCTGCTCGCGTGCCCGCTCTGCAAGGCCGAGCTGACGTTGACGGTGGTGGACGAGGAGGGCGGCGAGATCCTGAAGGGGACGCTCGACTGCTCGGCCTGCGGGGAGACGTTCGCCATCGAGGACGGCATCCCGAACCTGCTGCCGCCGGAGCTGCGCGAGGCATGAACTTCGCCGAACCGCCACCCGTCGAGGACCGCGAGCCGCTGCACTGGACGCACATCGCGAACGGCGGCGGGCTGCTGGCGCTGGCCGCGCTGGCGCTGGCGGCGGCGCGGGGGACGCTGAACGCGAGCTGGCTGTTCGCGCCCGTCGCGCTGGTGTTCCTGGCGATCGCGGCGCTGGCGGGGTGGGGGGCGGCGGTGCAGCTCTCGGGCGGCGCGCACATGGACGACCACCCCTGGGTCTGAGGCTCCCCAACCGCTAGCCGCCGGCGCGGAGGCGCACGCCGGTGCGCTCGTGCCCGGTCGCGTCCAGTCCATCGAGGAGCGCGCCGGCGCTCCGGCCCAGCACGGGGAGGGGGCCGTCGAGCACCTCCGCGAGGGGGAGCAGCACGAAGGCGCGCTCGGCGATGCGGGGGTGGGGAACGGTCAGCGTCTCGGTCGCGACCTCACGGTCGCCGCAGAAGAGCAGGTCGATATCGATGGGGCGGGGCCGCCAGCGCCCGCTGGGGCGACGGCCGAGGAGGTGCTCGACCTCCTTCGCGACAGCCAGGAGCGCCTCGGGGGCGAGGTCGGTCTCGACGGCCACGACGGCGTTCAGGTAGCGGGGCTGGTCGGCGGGGACGGGGGGCGTCTCCCACACGGAGGAGACGCGCAGGGGGGTCGCGCCCCGCTCGGCGAGGAGGTCGAGCGCGGCGCCGAGGTTGGCGGCGCGGTCGCCGAGGTTCGAGCCGAGGGCGAGGATCGCTTCGCTCACGGGGACCGCCACCGGCCCCGCGTGATGGCGTCGGCCACGGCCGCGACCCTGCGCATCTCGGCCACGTCGTGGACGCGCACGATGTCGACGCCCCTCGCGACGGCGATGGCGACGGCGGCGGCGGTGCCTTCGAGGCGATCCTCGACGGGCGCGTCGAGCACGAGCCCCAGAGTCGACTTGCGGGAGGGGCCAAGGAGGAGGGGCTGTCCTGCCGCCGCAAGCTCGTCCAGCCGCTGCACGATCCGGAGATTCTCCTCGGGCGTCCAGCCGAAGCCGAAGCCGGGGTCGAGGACGATGCGGTCGCGGGGGATGCCGGCCTCGGCGGCGATGCGCAGGCTCTCGTCCCAGCCGGCGAGGACCTTCGCGACCACGTCGCCGGGAGGGCGGCCGCGCTGGTTGTGCATCGCGACGAGGGCCGCGCCCCGCGACGCGACCACGCCGGCCATGTCCGCATCCGCGCGCAGGCCGTTGATGTCGTTGACCATGCCCGCGCCCGCCTCGAGGGCGGCCTCCGCTACCTCGGCGTGCTGGGTGTCGATGGAGATGGGCAGGTCGGTGGCGGCGCGGACGGCCTCGATGGCGGGGAGGGCGCGCGCGGCCTCCTCGGCGGGGGTCACGGGAGCGGCGTCGGGGCGGGTCGATTCCGCGCCGATGTCGATGATGTCGGCGCCCTCCTCGGCGAACCGCCTCGCGAGGGCCGCGGCGGCAGCGGGGTCGGCGCCGATCCCGTCGCCGCTGAAAGAGTCGGGGGTGACGTTGACGATCGCCATCAGGTAGGTGCGCGTTCCCCACTCGAAGGTCCGCCCCCGCAGGGTGAGCGAGGGGGACGGGTAGGCGCGGGCGGTGGGGCGCGTGGAGGCGGGGATGGCGGCCCTCCTACGGCTCGAGCGTGTACTCCTGCTCGGTCGCGGTCTCGCCCTCGATGTGGAAGACGCGCACGTCGGGGCGCTCGCGGTTGGCGATGCTGACGACGAAGTGGACGTAGGGCGGCCCGAAGAACGCGGTCATCATGCGGATATCGGTGGGGCTGGGGCGGGCGGGGCTGCCGGTGTGCGAGTGGTAGAAGCCGGCGAGCGAGTCTCCCGCCTCGTCCATGGCCTCCTCGATGCGGCGCTGCTCGCGGAAGTCGATGCTGAAGCGGTAGGGGCTGGCCTCGGCGTTCTCGGCGCGGTGCACGCTCGTGACCGCGCCGTCGCGCGCGCCGATCAGGCCGCAGCACTCGTTGGGGGCGTCCTCGAGGGCGTGCGAGATCATCGCGTCGAGGTGCTGCTGGCGGAGGGTGATCACGTGCGCCATCGCCTCAGTGTACCGCCGCTAGCCGCCGTAGCCCTCGGCCCGCAGCCGCCGCCAGACCTCGCCGCTGGCGGAGTACCGCTCCATCAGGTACGGGTAGACGGCCTTCACCTGGAAGAGCGTTTCCATGCACTCCTGGGCGAGGTGGCGGTCGAGGACGGTGGGGTGGGCGTCGGGCTCGACCACGTCGATGGCGAGCCCCTCCTCGAAGCCGCCGGAGGCGGCCGGGACGCCGGGGGGCTGGTCGGCGAGGATGCCCGCCTCGGAGAGCGAGGCGATGGCCTCGCGCAGGCGGCCGCCGAAGGCGACGGTGACGCGCTCGCCGGCGAGGTGGCGCTCGGCGTCTCCCTCGAGCAGTCCGAGCACGCGCGCCGTCACGTAATCGACCCGGAACTCGTCGCTGCCGGCGGCGCGGGCGGGGGGCAGACCCAGGCAGAGGACGCCGAGCAGGGCGCGCTCGATATCGGCGAGGCTTTCGGGCGCGACAGAGGGGCGGGGCTCGGTCATGGAGGCGGATCGTAGCAGAGGGACGGGCGTATCCCGGCGGGTCGCGCGCTCGGGGGCAGGTGCTACGATCGATGGCCCTCGCGGAGGCGTACCACGCATGGAAGGCACAGCCGTCACGGTTCGCGTACCCGCCACGAGCGCCAACATCGGCACGGGTTTCGACTGCCTCGGGCTCGCGCTCGACCTCTTCGCCTCGGTCACGGTGACGTTCAGCGACGCCGAGCAGATCCCGACGAACGACGTAGGCGAGAAGATGGTGCTGTCGGCGGCGCGCGCCGCCTACGAGCGCATCGGGCGGCCGAGCCCGGCCGGGCTGACGGCGCGCTACACCGTCGCGATCCCGCTGGGACGGGGCCTTGGCGCGAGCGCGGTGGCGCGAGTGGCGGGCGTCCTCGCGGTGAACGAGCGCGAGGGACACCCGCTCGACGAGGACGCTTGCCTCGCCCTCGCGGCCGACCTCGAAGGGCACGTCGACAACGCCTGCCCGGCGCTGTTCGGGGGCGTGCAGGCGTGCGTCGCCACGGAGGACGGGTTCGCGCGGGTTCGCTGCCGCTACCCGAGCGACCAGCAGATCGCGCTGCTGATCCCCGACCACTCGATGCCGACGAAGGAAGCGCGCCGCCTGCTGCCCGACAGCTACAGCCGCCAGGACGCGATCCACACGAGCAGCCGGCTCGGGCTGCTGGTGGCGGCCCTGGCGGCGGGCCGCACGGACCTGCTGGACGAGGCGACGCAGGACCGCTTCCACCAGCGGCAACGGTCGGCCCTCTTCCCGCCGCTCTACGACGTGTTCGCGGCGGCGAAGGGCGCGGGCGCGCACGCGGCCTGGCTGAGCGGGGCGGGGAGCAGCGTGGCGGCGTTCACGCCGGAGGAGGCGAGCCGGGAGGTGGCGAAGGCGATGCTCGACACGCTGGAGGCGGCGGGGATGTCGGGGCGCACGCTGGTGACGCGCATCGCGACGAGCGGCGCGGAGGTGTCGCGCGTGGAGATGGTGGATGTATAGGGAGCTGCTGCTAGTCGTCGAGTCGGAAGGGTGGATAGGTGTCGTGGATGAGGAGCAGGTAGGCCTCCACCCGTAGCGAGTAGCGGACGGCGGCGGCGGCGAGGTCGTAGAGGGGCTGCGGGTACCAGCGGAACAACACCACGCCCAGCCACCCGGCCATGCTCACGACCGTCAGCCCCGCGTTCAGGAGTGCGAGCGCCACGAAGTGCGGCGCCAGGAGGGGCAGGCGGAGGGCGACGCTGAACCGGTCGCGGGCGGGGAGCGGGGGCGGGAGGGTGAGGGTGACGGGGTAGTCGCCGAAGCCGAAGGAGGGGAACTCGTCGCGGAGGAGGAGCGTGTAGGCGATGGTCTTCGCGCGCCAGCTCAGGAAGAAGACGGCGAACTCGCGCAGGTCGCGGGGCTGGCGGCCGAGGACGAGGATGGCGAACCAGGAGGCGATGGTCGCCAGCGCGGTGATGACTCCGAAGGCGCCGATGGAGAGCGGGATCGTGAGCGGCGCGAGTCCCGCCAGGAGCAGCAGCGGCGCGACCACGACTCCGAGCAGCGAGGGACCGCCGGTGAAGACGAGGTGGGGGATAGCGACGAGGAGTCGCAAGGCGCCGGTGAGGCGGCGCCGGTCCTCGTAGACGGGCTCGACCTCGAACGAGACCGGATGCGCCGCTCCATTCCCGCCGCCGAGCACGGCGCAATCCTAGCAGCGCGACATGAACCCCTCGGAGATCGCGAGTCGGGCCCCGCAGCCTCGCTCCCCATGAGACCGATTCCCGACTCGCTCCGAGCCCACCAGCGCGGTCGCGACCGCCTGCCCCATGTGCGCGCCATCGTGCGCGCGAAGCGCTGGGGCGTACCGCTCCTCCCCTGGGAGCGCCTCTACGAGGGCAACGAACGCGACTGCCCCCACGCCGTCGCCGTCACGAGCGGCGGCGCCGTCATCCGCGCCCGCAACGATGCCGGCGTCCTTTCGGTCTCACGCACCCCGAACCCCGCACCGGACTCGGCGTGGGGCTCGTGGACGGCGCTCGGGAAGGCGGAGGCAGGGATGGGCGTCGCGCTTTCGGCGCACGGGAGCGAGGTGCTGCTCCTGTTCGTCGGGGCAGGAGGACGGTCGCTCGCGCTGCGACGCAGCACGGACGGCGGCGCGACGTGGGAGGCGGATCGGACGCTGGTGCGGGAGAGCGCCGCCATCGAGTGGGTGGCGGTGGGGATGCGCGCCTCCGATGGAGACGCCTGCGCCTTCTACACACAGGGGCAGGACGCGCTGAAGCGGCTCCGGCGCCGGGCGGGGACGTGGGACTCCGCGGGCGCGAACTGGAACAGGGGCGGCGAGGTAGGAGCCCTGACGGGCGTGGCGGCAATGCACGACGGCGGCGACTACCGCCTGATCGTGAGCGGGCGGGCGCACCCTTCCGGGAGGAAGCAGGTTTGGTCGGCGTTCCTGGGCGACAGCCGCTTTCCCACCGACTTCTGGTCGGGGCTGAGCGTGATCGCCGAGTCGGACGCAGCCTCGGCGAGGGAGTTCGGCGGGCCGGGCGTGTTCCAGCCCGGCGGGCTCGACCAGCGAGCGTGTTTCGCGGCGCGGGACTCCGGCGGCGAGCCGGGGAGCCGCGTCTACACGAGCCATCCGCCGGCATCCGCCGCCGGGAACCCGGAGGGGTGGTCCGAGCCGGAGCCGCACGAGGCGACCTCCGCCTACGGGCTGGCCGTCACGGCGCCCGACGCGGGGGTGGCCTGGGGCTCGACGCCGGACGGGGTCTGGCGGGCGCGGCTGGGCCGCAGCGTCGACGTAAGCGACCGCGTCGTGGAGGCGTCGTGGCGGCTGGCGCCGTTCGCGACACACGCGCGGCTCGTGCTCGACGACTCCGACGGGGGCCTTCCGGACCTCGCGCCGGGAAGGACGGTCGAGATCGCCCCCGGGTACCGCTCGGGGGCAGGCGGCGGGCCCGAGTACGGGGGCGCCGTACACGTCGTGATCGACGACGTGACGCGCGAGAGCGGCGGGGGACGAGCGCGGGTCGTGCTGGAGTGCTCAGGGCACTGGGAGCGGCTGGCAGCCTGGCGCGCCTCGCAGGTGTGGCAGCCGGCGGCGGGCGAGCGCTCGCGGGAGCAGCTCTTCTGGAGGCTGTGCGCGAGCGCCGGCATCCGCGTGAGCGGCCAGGGCGGGGCGGACTGGTCGGCAAGCAGCCCCGCGTTCGCGGTCTCGCCGGGCGAGTCCGGGCTGTCGGCAGCGCGGCGGCTGCTCGCCACGAGCCGCGTGACCGTTCGCTCCAGCGGCGACGGGCTGTCCGTCTCCGAACCCGGGAAGGAAGCGGCCGAGCGGTACGGACCCGGCGACCATCCGGTCGAGAGCGTGGCGCTGGGCGACGGCGCGCCCGCGTCGAACTGGGTGCGGGCGCAGGGGTCCTCGCTCGATGCCGACGCGCACGACTTCGCCAGCATCTACCGGGACGGCCAGCGGCTGCGCCTCGTGCCCAGCCTCGATGCGGCCACGGGCGCGGAGGCGCGCGGCCACGCCGCGGCCTCGCTCGAGCGGGACCGGCGGGAGCAGCGCGCGGGCGCGCTCGTGGCGCCGTTCCACCCCGGCCTGGAGCTGTTCGACGCGATTAGCGTGACGGACGAGGGGCTCGGGCTGCGGGAGCGGTCCTTCCGCGTGGTCGAGCTGGGGATGGAGTACAGCCGCCGCCCCGGCCGGAGGCCCCGCTACGACTCGATCGTGGGTCTCGGGGCGATGGACTGATGGCGACGCTGCGAGGACGGCTGGTGCGCTTCGACGGGAGCAGCTGGCGGGCGGTGGTGCGGCTGGAGGGATCGGCCTCGATGGAGCTGACGGGCGTGGCCGTGAGCCGCGCGATTCCGGCCGGTCAGATGGTCGCGGGCCGGACGGTGCTCGTCGACACGGGCGACGGGCACGGCCCCGCGGAGGCGATCCTGACCGCCATCGTGGCGTGAATGGCGCGCCCGAGCGGCGCGTGTACACTCAATTTCGATGCCCTCGCCCCTGCTCTCCGGGCAGCCGGGCGGCGACCCCGACCGGGGCGCCCACCGGTGATCCGCAGTCACGCCACGTTCACGCACGGGAACACGCTCCAGCGCACGCTCTCCTCGCTGCAGGAGCGGGAGTTCGCGTGGTATTTCGCCGGGAACACCGCCTTCTTCATGGCGATGCAGATGCAGTTCGTGCTGCGCGCCCTGCTCGCCTACGACCTCGCGCCCGAGGGCGAGAAGGCCGCGGGCCTGGGCCTGGTCACGCTGGGGGCGGCGGCTCCGATGATCTTCGTCGCGCCGGTCGGGGGACTCATCGCCGACCGCGTGAACAAGCGCACGCTACTTATCGTGACGCAGTCGGCGGCGGCCATCATCAGCCTCTTCACGACGGTCCTCATCCTCACCGACCTGATGGAGTACTGGTACCTCTTCCTGCTCTCGTTCTCGGCGGGCACGATCTTCTCGCTGAACATGCCCGCGAGGCAGGCGCTGGTGCCCCTGCTCGTGCCCCAGCACAAGCTCATGAACGCCGTCTCACTGCAGATGAGCGGGATGAACCTGACGCGCATCATCGCGCCCGCGCTCGCGGGCATCCTGGTCGCCCCGCTCGGCATCATCGGGGTCGGCGAGAGCGGTGGCCTGGGCTGGGTCTACCTGCTCACCTTCATCCTCTTCACGGTGGCGGTCGCCTCGGAGTTCCGCCTGCCGCCCCACGGCATGCAGGCGGAGTCGGAAGAGGGGGAGAACTTCCTCGAAGGCCTCGTGGGGGGCTTCCGTTACGTCATCGCCACGCCGGTCATCCTCATGCTCCTGATCGCGGGCATGCTGATGCCGTTCTTCGCCTTCCCGGTGCAGGTGATGCTGCCCATCTTCGCCGAGGAGGTGTTCGGGCTGACCGGGGGCACGGGTTTCGGGCTGCTGATGGCCGCGGGCGGGGTCGGCGGGCTGATCGGGACGATCATCTCGGCGAACTTCGACAGCCTGCCGAACAAGGGCCACATCATGTTCATCGGAGCCACCATCATGGCCGGCTTCCTGGCGGCGTTCGGGTGGACCAGTGTCTTCATCCTCGGGATGCTCTTCATCGCCGTGAGCAACATCGGGCAGATGCTGTTCATGTCGTCCAACAACACCGCGGTCCAGACGATCGCGCCGGAGGAGCTGCGGGGGCGGGTGATGTCGATCATGATGATGTCGTTCGGCGTGATGCCGATCGGGGTCTTACCCATCACCTTCGCCGCCGACCGGTTCGGGGCGGGAAACACGGTCGTGGTGGTGTCGCTCGTCCTAGTGGCGGTGCTGGCCGTGGCGTTCGTGGCCGTGCCGCGTTTCCGTAACCTGCGCATCGACGTGCTCGCGCAGGCCGAGCTCTCGCCCGTGCAGGCGGCCACGATGGTGGCGGAAGGGAAGATCTCGCGGGCCGAGGCGGACCGGCTGACGGGGAGGATGCGGCGCACGCCCCTGCCCGAAGGCACACGCCGCAAACGCACGCCCGAGGAGCGCGTCGAGATTCCCGGAGGGGCGGCGGGAGCGCCGCCGTCATGACCACGCTCAGCGTCCTCGATCAGTCACCGGTACGCCGCGGGGGCAGCGCGGCGGAAGCGCTCGCCGAGACGGTGAAGCTGGCGCAGCTCGCCGACCGGCTCGGGTACGAGCGGTACTGGGTGGCGGAGCACCACAACACGTCCGCCCTCGCCTCGACCGCGCCCGAGGTGCTCATCGGCCAGATCGCGACCCACACCGAGCACATCCGCGTGGGCTCGGGCGGGGTGATGCTGCCGCACTACAGCGCGCTCAAGGTGGCTGAGGCGTTCCGGCTGCTGGAAACGCTCCACCCGGGGCGCATCGACCTCGGGATTGGTCGGGCGCCGGGGAGCGACGGGCGGACGGCGCGGGCGCTGGCGCCCAGCGGCGTGCCCATGGACCTGCGCGAGTTCCCGAACCAGCTGCTGGACCTGTACGGCTTCCTCGCGGACGACTTCCCGCCCGACCACGAGTTCCACGGCATCCGGGCGATGCCCCGGCCGGAGGCGATGCCGGACCTCTGGCTGTTGGGTTCGAGTGACGTGAGCGCGGGGTACGCGGCGGAGCTGGGGTGGCCCTTCTGCTACGCCCACTTCATCAACTCGCACAGGGCCGACACGGCCCTGGAGGCCTACCAGAAGCTCTTCTCGCCCTCGCCCATCGCGAGCGAGCCGCGCCCGTCGATCGCGGTGTCGGCGCTGGTCGCGGAGACGGAGGAAGAGGCCGAGCGGCTGAGCTGGAGCCGTTGGGGCTGGCGCCTGATGGGGTCGGCCGGGCGCGGCGGAATCCCACCGCCCGAGGAAGCGCTCGCCTTCGAGTACACGGAGGCGGAGCAGGAGTACCTGGAGATGCTCAAGCGGCGCTCCATCTACGGCGACCCCGCGCAGGTGCGCGACAAGCTGCTGGCGATGGGCGAGCGCCACGGCCTCGACGACTTCGTGGTCGTGACCATCACGCACGACTACGCGGCGCGGCAGCGGTCGTACGAGCTCCTGGCGGAAGCGTTCGCGCTGGAGCCTCGGACCCAATAGGGATGCTACGGTGGGGAGGTGCACCGGAGGGATGGCCCCCTTAAGGGGATGCGGCGCGCCCTGCTTGTAAGCGTTGCGGTCATGGCGCAGTACCTGCTGGTTGCCCAGCCCGCGACGGGGGAGCACGGGGGAGACAGAGACGACCTGCGCAAGAGAACCCTTCTCACCCTGGTTGGAGGCGTGGGCGTAGTGATGGTGTTGGTGCTGATCGCCGTGCTGGTGACACGGGCCACAACCGGCGAGCGGATGCCGGCCTCCCCCAGCGACGGGCGCGACTTCACGTCGGTCTCCGTCGGCACTGAACACACGTGCGGACTGAAGTCCGACGGAGTGGTTGCCTGCTGGGACTCCTTTGGCCGGACAGCCTGGCAGGGCAGGGACTTCGTCTCCGTCACCGCCGGGTGGGCTCACGCATGCGGTTTCAAGAGCGACCGCTCCCTCGTCTGCTGGGGGAACGACGGACAAGGCAGGACCACCCCTCCGCGTGGGGGCTTCGTCTCGGCCAGCGCAGGGGCCAACTTCACGTGCGGGGTGAGAGGGGACGGCACGGTGGCCTGCTGGGGCGCCAACGTGTACGGCCAGGCCGCGCCGCCGGACGGCGAGTTCGTCTCCGTGGTCGCAGGCGGACATCACGCCTGTGCTCTTCGGGCCGACGGCACGATCAGCTGCTGGGGACGTGACGGTTCCGGGCAGGCCTCGCCGCCCGAGGGGATATTCAGCTCCATCGGCGCCGGCGCGGAACACACGTGCGCCGTGAAGCGCGACGGTTCCCTCGCCTGCTGGGGCGCCGACGACCACGGCCAGGCAACGCCGCCGGACGGCGAGTTCGTGGCTGTCAGTGCCGGAGCAGAGCACACCTGTGGGGTGACCACCGGTGGCCGTGTCGCTTGCTGGGGGGCGACCGCGTATGCCGACAACACACCCGGGGGTGATCGGTTCGTGGCTGTCAGCGCCGGCGTCAGGCACACCTGCGCCCTCAAAGGCAAGGGCGACATCACCTGCTGGGGCGAGGGCCAGTAGCGGCTAGTCGCCGCCGATCACGACCGTCCACTCCCTGATGCGCCAGGAGGGCACGAGCCCGTTCGCGACGTAGGGATCGGCGGCGACGAAGGCCTCGACGCGGGCGCGGTCCTCGACCGTGAACACGAAGGCGGCGCCGTCGACGGGGTCGGCGAAGGCGCCCGCCATCTCGATCTCGCCGCGCTCGACGTATTCGCGGGCGAGGGCGAGGTGGTCGGCGCGGAAGGGGGCGCGCTTCTCGACGACGTTCTCGACGTAGTCGTAGAGCAGGACGAAACGGGTGGCGGGCATGGCTACTCCTCTGCGCTCTCCTCGGCGGTGCGGCGCAGCAGCTTCATGAAGTCGTCGTCGCCGTCGAGGAGGGCGAGGCGCGCATCTCCGGCGGCCTCGGCGGCGTAGGCGGGCTGGATCGCGAAGGCTCCCTCAAGGTGCTCCAGAGCCACCTCGCGCTTCCCGAGGGCGGCGGCGGCCTGGGCGGCGCCGTAGTGGGCGGCGGGGTCGCCGGGTGCGAGCGCCACCGCCTGCTCGAAGCTCGCGAGGGCATCCTCGTGGGCGGCGGTCTCGAGCTGGGCCATGCCGCAGTTCACCATCACGGTCGCGTCTTCGGGGTTGAGGGCGAGGGCCTGCTCGAAGTCGGCCAGCGCCTCGGCGGGTTCCGCGCGGTAGAGGCGCAGCATGCCGCGGTTGTTGAGGGCGTCGCCGTCGGCGGGGGTCAGCTCGATGGCGGCGTCGTAGTCGGCGAGGGCCTCGTCGAAGGCGCCGAGGCGGGTGTGGGCGGTGGCGCGGTTGTAGAGGGCCGCGGGAATCCCCGGCGACTCGTTGAGGGCGCGGGTGTAGCGCTCGACGGCGAGGGCGTACTGGCCGACGTTGAAGTAGACGTTGCCCTCGTCGAGGTAGGAGGCGGCGGTGCGGAGGCGGGTATCGCCGATGACCTCCTCGAGGTCGGGCATCGATTCGCGGGCCTCGCCGCTCTCGGCGCTCCGCACGGGTCGCCCGAACAGGCGCACGAGGACGGCGCCCACCGCCGCGAGGGCGGCAAGCGCGACGATCGCCTTGAGCAGGGTGTTCACGACTCGTCCTCTTCTTCGGCGGCGCGCTCGAGGAGCGCCTCGGTGATCGCCACGAGCCCACTGTAGGCGTACACGAGGTAGTCGCGCGGGTGGAGGTCGAGAGGGCGCTTCTCCTCCTTGCGCGCGGTGACGGGGTCCCAGGAGCCGGTCAGCTCGACGGCGTCGTGGTCGACGCCGAACTCGAGCTCGTAGAGCTCGCCGTCCTCGCCGACGACGACGCAGCCGCGCTCGGGGTCGCCGGCGGGGCCGGGGTCGCACTCGATGGCGTTGGTGAAGAAGGCGTTGGGGAAGGAGGGGAAGGGGCGCAGGGCGGCGCTCGCCTCCTTCAGCAGGATCTCCAGCTCGGAGGCGGCGCGCTCCAGCACGCGATCCGCGCTCGACTTGCGGGCCAGGTTCTCCCGCTCGTTCTCGTTCATGGGGATCATGCTACGACCCCTGCCCGCTCCCGGACCAGACGGCCGGCGGGCGCGCCGGCTCACACAGCCGCGTCATGGCCCCTTGTAGACTGGCGAGGGGGAATCCGCATGGCGCGCCGCCGCCTGACCCGAGACGACCTCGTGGTCGAAACCTGCTGCTACGTCTGCGATCCCGCCAACGAGGACGGGCTCCGGATCGCGTTCTACCTCGACGAGGAGGCGGGCCGCGTTCTCGCCGACTGCACGCCCGCGGCAACGCACGAAGGCGCCCCCGGCGTCACGCACGGGGGCGTGCTCGGCGCCATCCTCGACGACGCGATGGCCTGGGCGGTGAACATGCTGAGCGGGTCGTTCGGGCTGACGCGGAAGGGAGAGATCGAATACTCCCGCATCGTGCGGCCCGGGCAGTCGTACTCGGTGACCGCCTGGATCTCCGAGATCGCGAAGAACCGGGCGGCGACGATGGCCGAACTGCGGGATTCCGAGGACCGGCTCTGCTGCGCGACGCGCGCCGAGTTCTCGCTGATCTCGCACGAACAGGCGAAGGTGACGTTCGCGCGCCGCGCCGCGGAGGGCGATTGATGGCCCCGCGCCTGCTCCTCATCCACGGCTACGTCTCCAACCCGGAAGCCTGGACGCCCCTGCGGCGCGAGCTCGAGGACGAAGTGGGGACGTTCGCCCCCTACCTCCCGGGTTACGGGGGCGAACCGGACCCCGCCGGTTACACGCTGGAGGGCGTCGCCGAGGCGCTCGACGGCGTGGTGGACGGCGTGAAGCCGGACTACGTGCTGGGCCACTCGATGGGCGCGCTCATCGCCCTGCAGCTCGCGAACCGCCACCCCGGGCGCTTCAGGCGGGTCGGCCTGGCGGGGCTGCCGGTGTACGACACGATCGAGGAGGGGCTGCGCTACATCGGCGCGCGCAGCCTCTCGCGCGACCGCTACATGCGGAACCCGGGCGAGGGGCACTTCTTCTGCCGGCCCGTCCACTCCCTGCGCTACCTGTGGGGGCCGTTTGCCCACCTCGTGAAGCCGGACTACCCCCTGCCGATGATCATCGATATGTTCAACCACAGCCCCGAGGCGCACCGCGGGGGCATGGAGGACATCGTCTTCTCCGGCCACGCCCGGCGCCTGGCGCCGCAGACGGGCACGCCGGTCGCGCTCATCCACGGCGACCGCGACCGGGTGACGCCGCTCGAGCCCGTGATCGAGCTGGCGAGGGAACGCGGCTGGGCCCTGCGAATCGCCCACGGCGCGGGGCACGAGCTGACGTTCGCCCAGCCCCGGGGCATGGCCCGCTGGGTGCGGGAGCGGCTGCTCGCGCCCGTGGACGCGGAAACGGAGGCGGCGGCGGCGACTCGCGCGGGGGCGCTGGGCTAACGCGGCGCTCCGGCGTTGCGCTCCCGGCGGAGGCGCGCCTAAGCTCGCAGGCCGGAGCCACCCCGAGGAGGCGCGTCCGTGGAGAACTTCCTGCATATCGCCGCCGTCTGGCTGCACGTGCTCGGCATCGCGCTGTTCGTGGGGCCGCAGTTCTTCCTGGCGTTCGCCTGGGTGCCCGCCTCGCGGCAGATCGAGGACCTGCCCACGCGCGTGGCCGCGATGCGCACGATCACGACGCGCTTCGGCTGGATCGGCGGCGTCGGGCTGTTCCTCATCCTGGTCGGCGGGACCTACCTGATCATGACCTGGCGGGACTACCACAACATCGTCGACGGGACGGCGTTCTTCGACCTGCGCTACGGCGTCGTGTTCGTCATCAAGATGGTGCTGCTGGTGGTGATGATCGTGCTGGTGGGGCTGCACATGTTCGTGGTCGGCCCGAGCCAGGTGGACGCGATGGAGGAGCAGGCCCGCGGCGGGAACGTTTCCGACAAGGACCTCCGGCGGCTGCGCATCACCTCGATGGTCCTGAGCATCACGGGGTTGATCCTGACGCTCGTGATCATGGGGTTCGGCGTGAGCCTTGGCGCGGCGGAGTACTCGCTGCAGCAGTTCTAGTCCGCCCACGGGACGGCCGCTGTTTGACCCGTGCGCGGGGCGCTGGTTCACTAGCTCCCAGAGGCGTTGACGGAGACGAGTAGCGTCCCGTTCCTGCGCTCAGCGAGCCCCGTTCGGTGCGAGGGGGCGCTGCAGGCGGACGTGAACATCCCTCCCGAGCTTCCGGCCGAACGCCGGCGCCGCCGGCCAGTAGACCCGGACGGAACGTGTCCGCCGAGGCGGACCGCCCCCCGTTACCGAGGGCGGGAGCGTGATGGCGCTCCGCAGAGCGCCCGCCTCGTGCGGGAAGCAGGGTGGTACCGCGGGTCTTGCGCCCGTCCCTGATCGGGGCGGGCTTTTTCGTACCCGTCCCGGCAACTCTCGCCCGGGAGGCCGGAAGTGTCCCAGCTCTTCAGACCCGTCGACCCCAGCGTCAGCTTCCCCGAGCTCGAGACGGGCATCCTCGAGTTCTGGCGCGAGCACGACATCTTCCGGCGCAGCATCGAGGAGCGGCCCGAGGAGAACCTGTTCGTGTTCTACGAGGGGCCGCCGACGGCGAACGGACGTCCGGGCGTGCACCACATCATGCCGCGCGTCATCAAGGATCTGTTCGCGCGCTACAAGACGATGCGGGGCTACCGCGTGCCCCGCAAGGCGGGCTGGGACACGCACGGCCTGCCGGTCGAGATCGAGGTGGAGAAGGAGCTGGGGCTGAACTCGAAGCCCGAGATCGAGGCGTACGGCATCGCCCGGTTCAACGAGAAGTGCCGGGAGAGCGTGAACCGCTACGTGGGCGACTTCGAGGAGCTGACGGAGCGGATCGCCTTCTGGGCGGACATGGAGAACCCGTACGTCACGTACGACAACGACTACATCGAGACGTGCTGGTGGATCTTCAAGCAGCTCTGGGACCACGGGCTCGTGTACCAGGACTACCGGAGCACGCCCCACTGCCCCCGCTGCGAGACGAGCCTGAGCGACCACGAGCTCTCGCAGGGGTACCAGGACGACGTCTCCGACCCGAGCGTCTACATCAAGTTCCGGCTGCCCGCGGAGGCGCGCGAGCGCCTCGGGCTGGACGGGACGGCGACGAGCATCGTGGCCTGGACGACAACGCCGTGGACGCTGCCGGGCAACACCGCCCTGGCGGTGATGGAGGACGCCGCCTACGGCCTCTACGAGCACGAGGGCGAGCGGCTGATCGTGGCGGAGGCGCTGGCGGCGAGCGTCCTCGGCGAGGAGCGGGCGGCGCTGCGGGCATTCCGGGGCTCCGAGCTGGTGGGCCTCGCGTACGAGCCGCTGTACCGGCCGGAGGCGCTGCGAGCGACGGTCCGGCGCTTCGGCGGCGACGGGCGCCTGCGGCCGCTGGAGGCGGGCGAGGAGACCGAGGGATTGCGCCGCGTGCTCGTGGCGGACCACGTCTCGCTCGAGGACGGCACGGGGGTCGTGCACATCGCGCCGGCGTTCGGCGGGGAGGACTTCGAGGACGGCAAGGCGCACGGCCTGCTCTTCGCCCAGCCCATCGATACGCACGGGACGATGGCGGAGGGGCTGCCGGGCGGGGGGCAGTTCGCCAAGGACGCGGACCGCGAGGTCATCCGCGACCTCGACGAGCGGGGGCTGCTGCTGCGCAGCGAGCGCATCAAGCACACCTACCCGTTCTGCTGGCGCTGCGAGTCGCCGCTGCTCTACTACGCCAAGCCGAGCTGGTACATCCGCACGACGGCGCAGCGGGAGCGGCTGCTCTCGGGGAACGCGCGCATCAACTGGCAGCCGGACCACATCAAGCGGGGGCGCTTCGGCAACTGGCTGGAGAACAACATCGACTGGGCCGTCAGCCGCGAGCGCTACTGGGGCACGCCCCTGCCGTTCTGGGTCTGCGGCGGCTGCGCGGAGGTCAAGGTCATTGGCTCGCGGGCGGAGCTGGCGGAGCTGGCGGTGGATCGCGCCGCCGCGGAGGGGCTCGACGACCTGCACCGGCCCCACATCGACGCTATCGCCCTGCGCTGCGACGGCGAGGGCTGCGGGGGCGAGATGCGGCGCATCCCGGAGGTCGCGGACGCGTGGTTCGACAGCGGCGCGATGCCGTACGCGCAGTGGCACTACCCGTTCGAGAACCAGGACGAGTTCGACCGCGCCTTCCCCGCCGACTTCATCTGCGAGGCGATCGACCAGACGCGGGGGTGGTTCTACACGCTGCACGCGGAGGCGGCCCTGCTGAACGCGGCGGAGGCGACGCCCGAGGAGATCAGCTACCGGAACGTCATCTGCCACGGCCACATCCAGGACGAGCAGGGCAACAAGATGTCGAAGAGCCGGGGCAACGTGATCGAGCCGTTCGACCTGCTGGACGAACTGGGCGCGGACGCCGTGCGCTGGTACATCTACGCATCGGCGCCGGTGGGCTCGTCGCGGCGCTTCAGCGTGCGGCTCATGAACGAGAGCCTGCGGCGCTTCCAGCTGACGCTCTGGAACGTCTACAGCTTCTTCGTGAGCTACGCGAACATCGACGGGCTGGACCCGCGCGAGCGCCCCGAGGGCGAGCCGCCGGAGCTGGACCGCTGGCTCCTGAGCGAGCTGAACGCCCTCACCGGGCGCGTCACGGCGGGGCTGGACGACTACGACCCGACGGTCGCGGCGCGCGCCATCGAAACGTTCGTGGACGACCTCTCGAACTGGTACGTGCGGCGCTCGCGGCGGCGCTTCTGGCGCGGCGTCTCCGGAGACGACGCGGACAAGCGCAGCGCCTACTTCACGCTGCACACGGCGCTGACGACGCTGGCGCGGCTGCTCGCGCCCTTCACGCCGTTCCTGGCGGAGGAGCTGTGGGGGAACCTCGCGCGGTCGGTCGATGGCGACGCACCCGAGAGCGTGCACCTCGCGGACTGGCCCGAGCCGGTCGCGCTCGTGCCGGGCGGCGACGTGTTCGTGGACGAGTCGCTGAACGCGGAGACGCAGCTCGTGAAGCGGGTCGCGTCGATGGGGCGGGCGGCGCGGGCGAAGGCGTCGATCAGGGTGCGGCAGCCGCTCGCGGAGGTGCTCGTGCGGCCTCGCGACGAGAGCGAGGCGGCCGCGCTCGTGCGCAACGAGGCGCTCCTGCTGGAGGAGCTGAACGTGAAGGCGCTGAGCACGCTGAATGACGAAGCCGGCATCGTCACGTTCGAGATCAAGCCGAACCTGCCGGTGCTGGGCCCGCGCCTCGGGCGCGAGGTGGGGGCGGTGCGCGCCGCTCTCGCGGACCTCGACGCCGGGGAGGTGGCGGCGGCGGTTCGCGCCGGCCGCAGCGCGACCGTAGCCGGCCACGAGCTCGCGCCCGACGACTTCCTCGTCGAGATGCGCGAGGGCGAGGGGTACGCGGTCGTCAGCGAGGCGGGGTACACGGTCGGCGTGGCGACGGCCATCACGGCCGAGCTCGCGGACGAGGGCATCGCGCGCGAACTCGTGCGGCGCATCCAGGACCTGCGCCGCGAGGCGGACTTCGAGCTGAGCGACCGCATCACGACGTGGTGCGCGGGCGGCGAGACGGTCGCGCGCGTGCTGGCGGCGCACGGCGATTACGTGAAGGGCGAGACGCTCTCCGTCGAGTTGCTCACGGAGGCGCCGCCCGGGGACGCGCAGCAGACGACGTTCACGCTCGACGGGGTCGAGGTCGTCGCGGGCGTGCGGCGGAGGGACGCATGACGCCGCCGAAGGCCATCCTCTTCGA
This sequence comes from Tepidiformaceae bacterium, assembly GCA_965203115.1. GTDB lineage: Bacteria > Chloroflexota > Dehalococcoidia > Tepidiformales > Tepidiformaceae > UBA2991. The sequence continues at coordinate 3,060,353 of OZ241859.1, forward strand.
CCTGGACGACACGTTGCTCGACATGTGGACCGCCATGCACAGCTCGTGGGAGGAGATCTGCGCCGACGTGGCGCCCGGCCTCGGGTGCGACGCCGGCGACCTGCGCGAGACCATCCGCCGCGAGAGCGCCCTCTTCTGGGCGGACGAGGAGGCGGTCGGCGAGTACCGCGTAAAGCCGCTGGAGTCGCGGACGATCGTCGTGCGCCTCTCCCTCCTGGCGATGGGGCTCGACGAGTCGGACGCGGAGGAGATCGCCGGACGGTCGCTGCGCGGCTACCTGGAGCGCGTCGCGCCGTTCGACGACGCGATCGAGACGCTGGAGGCGCTGCGCTCGCAGGGCTTCCGGCTGGGGATGGTCACGAACGGCTCGTCCGATACGCAGCGCGAGAAGATCGGGCGCTGGAAGCTGGCGCCGTACTTCGACGAGATCGTGATCGAGAGCGAGTTCGGGCGGGGCAAGCCCGATCCCGGCGTGTTCCGGCAGGCGCTCGCGGGGACGGGGGCGGCTCCTGGGGAGGCCTGGATGGTGGGCGACAACCTGTACGCCGACATCGGCGGGGCGCGGGGCGTCGGGGTCCACAGCGTGTGGATTCACCGCGAACGGCTGCAGTTCCCGGACGACCCGCCGGCCCACCCCCACCGCCGCATCGGGCACTTCGACGAGCTGCACGCGGCCCTCGACGCGGCGGGCGGCTGACCGGGTGCGGCGCGGCCGGGGCGTCCTTCGGGCAAGCCCGCTCACACGCTGTCCCGCAGCGCGCCAATACGGTATTGATACGAGTAATCACCTCTGAGGTAGCTTGATGTCCAACCTGAAGCAGAACCTTCCCGCCGGCATCGGCCTGGTCGCAGCCGGGCTCGCCGCCGCCGCCCTGGTCGTGGGGATTCTCGCTCTCGCCGGTGTCGGCGACGACGACACCGCTCCCTCGCAGGCGAACGGCCCCGCCTACACGGTCTGGTTCGTCGAGCAGGCGGTGGCCTATTACGAGGCGGAGGGGCGGGAGGCCGCGATCGCGCGCTACAACTCGCGCGAGAGCGTGGACGGCCCCTGGTACGTCTTCATCGTGGACGCCGAGAGCGGCGTGCTCATCGGGCACTACGACGCGGACCTGGTCGGGCGATCGCTGCGGACCGACCCGCTCGGCACGGACGTCACGGGCTACCACTTCGGCTCGGCGATGGCCGACGCGGACGAGGACGGGCGCTGGATCACGTACGTCTTCAGCAACCCCGACACGGACGAGCAGCAGCGCAAGCACACCTGGGTGGTCCGGCGCGACGGCCTCCTCTTCGGCTCGGGCTGGTACGACTTCTCCAGCCACACCGCGGCGGTCCCCTCGAAGACGAACGCCCCCGCCTACACCATCTGGCTCGTCGAGCAGGCGCTCGGGCGCTACGGCCGGGACGGGATCGAGGCCACGATCGACTACTACAACTCGGCCGAGGCCCTGGACGGCGCCTGGTACGTCTTCGTGATCGAGGACCGCGACGGCGATCTCTACTCGGTCGCCAACTCCAACCGCCCCGACCTCGTGGGCACGACGTACGAACGTATCGACGCAACCGGCTTCAACTACGGCGAGGCCTTCGCCGCCACCGTCGACGGGGGCGCGGGGCACTGGGTCAGCTACCTGTTCACGCACCCCGAGACGCGCGAGGACGCGCTCAAGCACACGTGGATCGTGCGCCGCGGCGACTTCCTGTTCGGCGTGGGCTGGTACGAAGGGATCAAGTAGCGCCCAATCGCAGCCGCCTACGGCTCGAGGACGATCTTGCCGAAGTTGGCGTTCGCCTCCATGTGCGCCTGGGCAGCGGCCGCCTCGCTCAGCGGGTAGACGCTGTCGACGACGACCTTGATGCGCCCCGAGGCGATGTGGGGCAGCACGCTCTTCTCGAAGGCGCGGGTGGCCTGCGCCTTCTGCTCAAGGGGGCGGGCGCGGAGGGTGGTGCCGCGCACCTGGAGGCGCTTCATCAGGAGCGGTCCGAGGCTCGCGTTCTCAAGATCGGCGCCGCTCATCAGGCCCACCTCGATCATGCGCCCCTGGCGCGCGAGGGCGCGCAGGTTCCGCTCCCAGTAGTCGGCCCCGATGACGTCGAGGACGACGTCGACGCCGGCGCCGTTGGTGGCTTCGCGGACGACCTCGGCGAAGTCCTGCTCGCGGTAGTTCACGCCCACGTCGAGGCCGAGGGCGGCGGCGCCGGCGAGCTTCTTCGCGCTGCCCGCGGTGCCGAAGACCTGCAAGGCGCCCATCGCCTTCGCGATCTGGACGCCGGCGACGCCGACGCCGGAGCCGACGGCGTGGATGAGCACGCGCTCGCCGGCCTGCAGGTTGCACTGGAGGAGGGCGTCGTGGGCGGTGATGTAGACCTCGGGGGTCGCGCCCGCCTCCTGCCAGCTCAGCGAGTCGGGAACCTTCAGGGCGAGGCGCTGGGGGACGCTCACGAGCTCGGCGTAGCCGCCTCCGGGGACGAGGCCCATGACGCGGTCGCCGAGTGCGAAGCCCTCGACGCGCGACCCGGCCTCGACGACCTCGCCCGCGTACTCGAGGCCGGGGATCTCGAACTCGGGCTTCGGTCCGGGCTGGGGGTAGCCGCCCATGCGCTGGAGCACGTCGGCGCGGTTGAGGGCGCAGGCGCGCACGGCCACGAGCAGGTCGTCGGGGCCGGCGACGGGGTCGGGCACGTCGCGGTAGACGAGAGACCCGCCCTCCGCGGTCTTGTCGATGACGATCGCATTCATGGCGCCGGCTAGCCCTCGTCCTCGTCGGGGGGCATGGCCATGCCGAGGGTGTTGAAGCCGCCATCGACGTAGAGGACCTGGCCGCTGATGTTGGCGCCCGCATCGCTGGCGAGGAAGGCGGCGGCGGCGCCCACGTCCTCGATGGAGATGTGGCGGCGCAGGGGCGTCACCTGGGGGAAGACCTTGTAGAGGTTGCGGAACTCGCCCACGCCCGCCGCCGAGAGCGTCCGGACGGGGCCCGCGCTGATGGCGTTGACGCGGATGCCCTGCGGGCCCACGTCGGAGGCGAGGTAGCGCACGGCCGACTCGAGGGCGGCCTTGGCGACGCCCATCACGTTGTAGCTGGGCATCATCTTCTGGGAGCCGTGGTAGGAGAGCGTGACGACGCTGCCGCCCTCGGGCATGAGGGGCCGCGCGGCGCGGGTGAGGGCGACGAGCGAGTAGACGGAGAGCTCCTGGGCGAGCAGGAAGCCGTCGCGGCTGGTCTCGATGAAGGGGCGGGAGAGGTCGTCGCGCTTCGCCCCGACGATGCCGTGGGCGACGGCGTCGATCGTGCCGTAGCGGTCGGCGAGCTTGGCGAAGAGCGACTCGATGTCCTCGTCGCTCGTGGCGTCGCAGTACTCGACGAAGTCGCAGCCGATGCTCTCGGCGAGGGGGCGGACGCGCTTCTCCATGGCGGGCCCGTAGCAGAGGGCGACAGTGGCGCCGGCCTCGTGCATCGCCTTCGCGATGCCCCACGAGATGGAGCGGTTGTTGGAGACGCCCGAGACGAGGGCGGTCTTGCCTTCCATGCCTGACATGGCAGGCAAGCCTACGGCCTCGCGCGAACCGGCGGCAAACGGCTTCGCCCCTGAGCGAAACGCGCCGTACGATACCCGCCGATGGATCTCTCGGCCGTTGCCCTGCTTCTCTCCATCACGATCGACATCGACCCGGACATCGGGACGATCTTCGGGCTGACGATCACGTGGCACGGGCTGTTCACGGCGATCGGGATCATCTGCGGCGTCAGCCTCTCCGTGTACCTCGCGCGGGTCGACGGCGTGCCCTCGGACGTGGGACAGGAGATCGCGCTCGTCTCGGTGGTCAGCGCGATCGTGGGGGCGCGGCTTTTCTTCGTGTTCGAGCACTGGGACCGGTTCGAGAACGACCTGGCGGCGATCGTGACGGACATCACCGAGGGGGGCATCACGCTCTACGGGGGCCTCATCGGGGGGGTGCTGGGAGGCGTGATCTACGGGGCCGTCCAGCGCTACCCGATCGGCATCTGCCTGGATGCGGCCGCCCCCGGGATGATCCTCGGGCAGGGGCTGGGGCGCATCGGCGACCTGATCAACGGCGAGCACTGGGCCACCGCCAGCGACCTGCCCTGGGCATTCGTGTACGTCCACCCCAACTCGCTCGGCCAGGGCCTCCTCGATGGGCAATCCGTGCACCCCACGGCCGGCGGCTACGAGTTGCTGGGCGACTTCGTGATTCTCGCGCTCCTGCTGCTCGTGGCGAGGCGCTTCATCAAGGTGCCGGGCTGGCTGTTCTGCTCGTACATGATCCTCTACTCGGTGATGCGCTTCGGCCTTTCGGAGATGCGCATCGATGAGCAGACGGTCGACGGTATTCCCGTGCCGCAGATCGTGGCGGCGATCATCATCGGGCTGGCGATCGTCCTGGCGGGCGTGCTGCGCCGCTTCCCGGGCCAGATCACGGATGAGTGGGAGGACCGCGTGCTCGGTCCGCCGCCGGAAGAGGCCGAGGACGAGTCGAAGCCCGCCCAGGCATGAGCGCCCCCCGCCCGGTCACCCTCTACACGCGCGCCGATTGCCCCCTCTGCGACGAGGCGCGCGCGCTCCTCGACGAGCTGGCGGAGCGGCTCGGCTTCGCGGTCGAGGCGGTCGACATCGACGCCGACGCGGAGCTTCGCGCGCGCTACCGCTACGCGGTCCCGGTCATCGCGATCGGCGGCGAGGAGGTCGCGCAGGCGCCGGTCCGCCCGGCGGCGCTGGAGGCGGCCCTGCGGGAGCGCTACCGGTAGAGCGCGTGCTCGCGGATGTAGTCCTCGACCGCGGAGGGCACGAGGTAGCGGATGGGCAACCCCTCGCGGACGCGCTCCCGCACGAGCGTTGAGCTGACGGGGATCGGGGGCATCCGCACGACGATCGGAGCCTCGCGCACGCCCGCCTGGGCCGCGAGCCAGGCCTGCTCGCCGTCGTCACCCTCCTTGGGCGCGACGGCGAGGCGGGCGAGGGCGGTGATGACATCGGGCTCGCGCCAGTGGGGCATGTCGGCGAGGGCGTCGCTGCCGAGGATGAGCACGACGTCGTCGAGGCCCTGGGCGTGCAGCTCGCGCAGGGTATCGACGGTGTAGGTGGGGCCGATGCGCTCCACCTCGCGCTCGTCGAGGTGGAAGCCGGGGTTGCCGGCGATGGCGAGGTGGGTCATGGCGAGGCGGTGGGCGGCCGAGCTCACGCCGAGGGAGGCCTTGCGCCAGGGATCGCCGGCGGGCATGAAGTAGACGCGCTCCAGGCCGAGCTGGACGCGGGCGCACTCGCCGAGCAGGAGATGGCCGACGTGCGGGGGGTCGAAGGTGCCTCCAAGCAGGCCGATCGGCATGGTAGGAGTCTATCGGATCGGGTCATTAGCACTCTTGCCCCGAGAGTGCTAACATAGGTCGGCAAGGTTCACAATGGCATTGTCAGAGCGAAGGGCCAGGATCCTCGCCTTCATCATCGAGGACTACGTCGAGAGCGCGCAGCCGGTCGGCTCCGCGGCGCTCGTGGCGCGGCACGACCTGGACCTCTCCAGCGCCACCGTTCGCAGCGAGATGAAGGCCCTCGAGGAAGAGGGCCTGATCACGCACCCGCACACGTCGGCGGGGCGCGTCCCCAGCAACCTAGGCTACCGCACGTACGTCGGTTCGCTCATGGGCGAACGGCGCCTGAGCAGCGACGAGGAGCTGACGATCCTGCACCAGTTCCACCAGAGCGCGGTCAACCTGCAGCGCTGGCTGTCGCTCTCGGCGAGCGTGCTCGCGAACAGGCTTCATACCGCCGCCATCGCGACGCCTCCGCACATGGTGGAGGTGCGCCTGAAGCAGCTCCAGCTGGTGGAGCTGACGGAGGAGAGCGCCCTGCTCGTGGTCGTGATGAACGACGCCGCCGTGCTCCAGCACACGCTGCAGTTCGAGGAGGCGACGACGCAGGACCAGCTCACGCGGCTGGCCGCGCGCCTGAATCAGCAGCTCGAAGGCAAGACCGCCACCGAGATCCAGGCGAGGGTTCCGGCGGTCGCCAGCATCGAGCGGCAGGTGGTGGACCAGGTGGTCGCGCTGCTCCGCAGCGAGGAGGACGCCGCCAGCGAGACGCCCGTCATCGAGGGCGTGCGCGAGCTGCTGCGCCAGCCCGAGTACGAGGGCGACAGCGACCGCCTGCTGGACACGCTCGAGGCGGTCGAGGGCTCGCGCCTGCAGCGCGCGATCCCGGCGCGGGCGCTCGGCGCCGACGACCTGGCGATCGTGATCGGCGACGAGAATCCCGCCGAGCGCTACCACAACATGAGCTTCGTGCTCTCGCGCTACGGGCCGGCGGGGGGCGCGGGGGGCCTCATCGGCCTGCTCGGCCCGACGCGGCTCGACTATCCCGATGCCGTCGCGCACGTGCGCTATGTGAGCGACGTCCTGACCGAGCTGATGCGCCGCTTCTACGGCGACGCCGACGAGGCGGTCACCCCGGAGGAGCATCAATGAGCGACAGCGACGCGCCGAAGTTCGTCGACCGGCGCGCAGCGGCGCGCATGGCCGAGGACGGCGGCGATTCCGCCGCGCCCGAGGCCGAGGCGCCGTCGCCCGAGGAGGCGCCCGCGGACGACCTGCGGGAGCAGCTCGAGGCGGCGCTGGCGCAGGCCGAGCGCTTCGAGGCGAACTGGAAGCGGGCGGCCGCCGATCACGCGAACTACAAGCGCCGCGTGGAGCAGGAGCGCGCCGAGCAGGCGCGCCTCGCGAGCGCCGCGCTGGTGATCAACCTGCTGCCCATCCGGGACGACTTCGGCCGCGCCGTGGAGACGCTCGACGGCACGCTGGCCGGGCTCAACTGGGTGCAGGGCGTGCTCGCCATCGAGCGGAAGCTGGGCGGGCTGCTGGAAAGCATGGGCGTGGCGGAGGTGCCCGCTGAGGGCGAGACCTTCGACCCCACGCAGCACGAGGCCGTGGGCCGCGCGCCCGGACCGGAGAACATCTGCCTGCACGTCGTGCAGAAGGGCTACGCCCTCAGCGGCGCCGTCATCCGCCCCGCAATGGTGATCGTGGGCGAGGGCGGCGAGGCCGCGGGGAGCGGCGAGACCGCAAGCGAGAACGAGGGCGGCTAGCCGCCCCGAGAGACCACCGCCAGGAGGAACACACATGCCGAAAGTACTGGGAATCGACCTGGGCACCACGAACAGCGCGATGGCCGTGATGGAAGGCGGCGAACCGACCGTGGTCCCGAACGCCGAAGGCACGCGCACCACCCCGTCGGTCGTGGCGCTGACCAAGGGCGGCGAGCGGCTCGTGGGCCAGGTCGCCAAGCGCCAGGCGATCACGAACCCCGAGGACACCGTCTACAGCATCAAGCGGTTCATGGGGCGCAAGCACAGCGACCCCGAGGTGCAGCGCGGCGCGGGCTCGATGCCGTATCGCATCAGCGCGGCCGACAACGGCGACGTGCGCGTGACGATGGGCGAGGGCGACCACAGCCCGCCAGAGGTGAGCGCGATGATCCTGCAGAAGCTGAAGGCGGACGCCGAGGCCTACCTGGGCGAAAGCGTGACCGAAGCGGTCATCACCGTGCCGGCCTACTTCAACGACGCGCAGCGGCAGGCGACGAAGGACGCGGGCCGCATCGCGGGCCTGAACGTGCTCCGCATCATCAACGAGCCGACGGCGGCCTCGCTCGCCTACGGCCTCGACAAGAAGGCGGACGAGGTCATCGCCGTCTACGACCTGGGCGGCGGCACGTTCGACATCTCCATCCTCGAGATCGGCGACGGCACCTTCCAGGTGCTCAGCACGAACGGCAACACCCACCTCGGCGGCGACGACTTCGACGACCGCATCATCGACTGGCTCGTGGACGAGTTCCGCCAGGCCGAGGGCATCGACCTGCGGCAGGACCGCCAGGCGCTCCAGCGCCTGAAGGCGGAGGCGGAGAAGGCGAAGATCGAGCTCTCCAGCGCGCAGCAGTCGGAGATCAACCTGCCCTTCATCACGGCGGACGCGAGCGGCCCGAAGCACCTCAACCTGACCCTGAGCCGGGCCAGGCTCGAGCAACTCGTGGGCGACCTGCTGCGGGGCACGCTCGAGCCGGTCAAGAAGGCGCTTGACGACGCCGGCAAGGCCGCCGGCGCGGTCGACGAGGTCGTGCTCGTGGGCGGCCAGACGCGCATGCCCGCCGTGCAGTCGCTCGTGGGCGAGTTCTTCGGGAAGGAGCCCCACAAGGGCGTGAACCCGGACGAGGTGGTCGCCATCGGCGCGGCCATCCAGGCGGGCGTCCTGAAGGGCGACGTGCAGGACGTGCTCCTGCTCGACGTGACGCCGCTGACGCTCGGCATCGAGACGCTGGGCGGCGTGATGACGACGATCATCCCGCGCAACACGACCATCCCCACGGCCAAGAGCCAGGTGTTCAGCACGGCGGCCGACAACCAGCCGAGCGTCGAGATTCACGTGCTCCAGGGCGAGCGCCCAATGGCGCCGGATAACAAGTCGCTCGGGAAGTTCACGCTCGACGGCATCCTGCCGGCGCCGCGCGGCGTTCCCCAGATCGAGGTCACGTTCGACATCGACGCGAACGGCATCGTGAACGTGAGCGCGGCCGACAAGGGCACGGGTCGCGAGCAGAAGATCACGATCCAGGCGTCCAGCGGTCTGTCCGAGGACGAGATCCAGCAGATGCAGCGCGACGCCGAGCTGCACGCCGACGAGGACCAGCGGCGGCGCGAGATGATCGAGCTGCGCAACCTGGCCGACAGCGCCGCCTACCAGGCGGAGAAGACGCTCGCCGACAACGCCGACAAGATCGACGAGGCCCTGAAGGCCGATGTCGAGGAGAAGGTGAAGGCGGTGCGCGAGGCGCTCGAGGCCGAGGGCGAGGACGACGCCACGAAGGAGCGCATCCAGACGGCGCTCGACGAGCTCACGCAGGCGCTCCAGAAGGTCGGCGAGTCCGTGTACGGCCAGCCGGGCGACGGTCCGGGGCCGGACGGCGCCGCCGGCAGCGGCTTCGATCCGGGCGCGGGCGCGGGCGGCGCCGAGGAAGGCACCGTCGAGGGCGAGTTCCGCGAGGTCTAGCGGGGGACTATCCTCCCCCGATGGCCGTTCCCGAGGAGGCGCTGCGCGAGCCGGCGGGGGCCGACCTCCGTTGCCGCGCCGGCGGGGAAGTATCGAGAGCGTGAAAAAGTACCTGCTCTTCGATCACGATGGCGTCCTGGTGGATACCGAGTTCTGGTACTACACAGCCGGAGAGCGCGCGCTGGCCGACATTGGCTTCACCATGGACAGGGATCAGTACGTCCGGGACATGACCCGGGGAGCGGCCACCTGGGCCCAGGCCAGAGCGGCAGGCATCGATGAACAGACCATCAGCAGGCAGCGCGAGGTCCGCAACGTCTACTACCAGGAGTACCTGAGAACCGAAGCCATTGAGATTGAAGGCGTCGTTGAGGCTCTTGCCGAGCTGTCGAAATACGTCCGCATGGCCATCGTGACGACCTCGAAGCGTGTGGACTTCGAGGTCATTCATGAGAAGCGCCCTATCACCCACTTCATGGACTTCATCCTCGCTCGCGAAGACTACGAGCTCGCCAAGCCGCACCCGGAACCGTACCTGACCGGCTTGAAGCGCTTCGGAGCGACCAGGGAAGAGGCCCTGGTGGTCGAGGATTCGGCCAGGGGGCTGAACTCAGCCGTGGCGGCCGGTATTGACTGCGCCATCGTCGCGAACGACTTCACCAGGACACATGACTTTTCCCAGGCCAGCCATCGAATCGACACGCTGATCGAACTGAAGGACATCATCCTCAGCACAACCTGAGAGCGCTCTTACCCGCGTGCCCCGTGCTCCTTTCCGGGGCCGGACGGCGCCGCCGGAGGCGGCTGCGATCCCGGGCGCGGGCGAGTTCCGCGAGGTCCGGCGGGGGGCTATCCTCCCCCGATGGCCATTCCCGAGGAGACGCTGCGCGAGCTGGCCGGGGTCGGGCGCGACCTTTACCAGCTCGGCATGGTCAGCAGCCGCGGCGGCAACCTGAGCATCCGCGACGGCCACTCGCTGTGGATCACGGGCACGGGCATGGCGCTCGGCCACCTGAAGAAGCTCGACATCAGCCGCGTGTATCCGGACGGGCGGCACGAAGCGCCGCCGCCGTCGAGCGACACCATCCTGCACTGGACCATCTACGCCACCACGCAGGCGGGAGCGATCGCGCACGCCCATCCCCACCATGCCATCGCCCTCTCCTACAACCGGGACGTGTTCAAACCCGAGGACCTGGAGGGACAGCTGCACATCCCCTCCGTGCCGGTAATCGAGCAGGGGCCGACGCAGGAAGAGAAGATCGCGACCGCCCTGCGCGAATCGCGCGTGGCGCTGCTGCGGGGGCATGGCGCCTACGCGCGCGGCGGCTCGCTCTGGGACGCGCTCCACTGGCTGACGGCGCTCGAGGAGAGCGCGCACATCGTCTGGCTCAGGCAGGCGATCGAGCGCGACTAGCCATCGGGTTAGGATGACCAGCATGGATGTCACGGTGCTTGTTTACGAAGCCGAAGAGGGGGGCTACTGGGCGCAGGTCGCGGAAATGCCCGGCTGCTTCTCCTCCGGGGAGACGCTCGACGAGCTGCGGGCGAACATCGCGGAAGCGATGGAAGCGTGGCTCGCGGACGACGACGGCGAGGGGCCCGTTGTCTACGAACCAATTGACCGCTGGCAGGTGGCCTTGCCCGAATCAGTCCTGCAGCACGCTTCCTGAAGAGGCTGCGTAGAGCTTCGTTACCGTCACCGCCTCGACGGGGCAGCGTTCGACGCAGAGATCGCAGAGGATGCACTCGTCGACGTTGCCGTCGATGACGCGGGCGACGCGCTCGCCGGGGTCGCGCTCGAGGATGTCGACGGGGCAGCTCTGGACGCACTCGCGACACTCGGGCTTCGAAGCGCAGGCGGCCTCGTCGATGGTCACGTCGATGAAGAGGCCCACGGGCCGAGCCTACCCCATCTGCTACGATCTCTGTCCGTGACCATCGACGCGCATACGCACCTCTTCCCGCCCTCGCAGGCGCGGGCACGCGACGCCATCGCGGGCCGCGATGCGGGCTTCGCCGAGATCTACGGCGATCCCGACGCGGCCATCGCGGATGCGCCGGCGCTGCTCACGGCGCTGCGCGAGGACGGCATCGAGGCGGCGGTCGCCTGCGGCTTCGCCTTCGCGGGCGAGCGCGAGGTCGCGGAGCAGAACGAGTACCTCCTCGGCGTCGCCGCCGAGACGCCCCGCGCCATCGTGCCGTTCGCGACCGTGAACCCGGCCCTCGCGGGCTGGGAGCGGGGGGTGGAGCGCGCGCTCGCGCAGGGCGCCCGGGGCTTCGGGGAACTGCGTCCGGGGACGCAGGGCTGGGACCCGCTCGGGCCGGAAGGGCGGCGCCTGGCCGCCCTCGCGGACGAGGCGGGGGCCGCCCTCGTCTGGCACACGAGCGAGCCGGTCGGGCACCGCTATCCGGGCAAGGACGGAGGACTCTCGCCGGCAGAGCTGATCGAGGTCGCGACAGCTGCCCCCGAGGTCACGATGGTGGGAGCGCACCTCGGGGCGGGTGCGTCGTTCTACCTGTCCATGCCGGAGGTGCGGAACGCGACCCCGAACCTGCTGTTCGACACGGCGGCGGCGAGCCTGCTTTACGATTCCGGAACGATCGCGCGCATCGTGGCGACGGCCGGCGCGGAGCGCGTCCTCTTCGCTTCAGACTTCCCCCTGCGAAGGCCAGGAGCCGAGTTGAAGAGGGCGCTCGAGGGACTCGACGCCGGCGACGCCGCAGCCATCGCCGGGGAGAACGCGCGCAGGCGGCTGTGCTGAGATGACCGAGCCAAGCGAGAAGACCCACCGCCTGTTCGTGGCCTGCGAGCTCCCCGAGGACGTGCGGCGCACCGTCGGCGGGCTCGTCGACAGCCTGCGGGGGCAGAGCGACGGCGCCGTGCGCTGGGTGAACCCGTCGAGCCTGCACGTCACGCTGAAGTTCCTGGGCGAGGTGCCCGAACGCCAGATCCCGGCGGTGAAGGTGGCGCTGCAGGAGGCGGTCGTGCGGCACTCGGCCTTCTTCCTGGAGCTGGCGAACATCGGGACGTTCGGCGGGCGCGAGGGGCTGCGGGTAATGTGGGCGGCGGTCGCCGGGGACGTGCTGCGGCTTGAGGCGCTGGCACGCGACGTGAACCGCGCCCTGTCGGTGGTCGGCTTCGAGCCGGAGACGCGCCCCTTCCGCCCCCACCTGACGCTGGGGCGGGTCCGCAACGAGGTCGGGACGCGCCAGCGGGCCGAGATCGAGGTGGCGGTGGGGAAGATCGAGATTCCCGAGTGCGAGTGGCGCACGACCGAGATCTCCCTCGTCCGCAGCCGCCTCCAGCCGGACGGCGCCCGCCACGACACCGTGGCCACCTTTCCCCTGCGCGCGCCGCCACCCCAGGGCTGAGCGCCGGCGGCATCCACTCAATCCTTGGGGATTCACCTGTTGCCAGCCGGGTCAATCCTGAGGTACAATATATCGCGTTGCCATAAGAAAGGCTGTCGCCTGAGGAGTTGCTGAAGACCATGGCTGCGACGCCCCGTTTCGACGAGCGTGACTTCGAGAGGGAATTGACCACAAGCCCGGTCAACATGAACCCTCACGAGGCCAGCGCACTGGCGCGCGGCCTTGGCCTCATCGCGAGAGAGTTACGCGAGAACCACGAAACCGTGAAGGCTGGCTTCCTTCGGCTAGACGAGCGCCTGTTCGTCGTCGAATCCGATGTCGCGACCCTCAAGACCGACGTCGCAACCCTCAAGACCGCTGTCGCGACTATCGAGACCGATGTCGCGGCCCTCAAGACCGATGTCGCGGCCCTCAAGACCGATGTCGCGACCCTCAAGACCGATGTCGGAGAAATCAAGGCGATCCTTCAGCGGATGGAGGCTCGCAGTTCCGGCGACTAGCTAGCGGCACGCTCGATCGCCCTGCCAGGGCTCGGGGCGTCAACTCTCTCCTTCTCGCGCGCTGCAGGGGCAGAAGCCCCCGCTGACCCCTTCGCCCTTCGGGCCAGGTGCGTAGGATTCCCGCCGAGAGAGGGAGGCACCGATGTCAGCAGACGCGCACCCCGAGCCCAGCGAAGCGGAGGTCCGCTCCTACTTCGAGACATGCTGCAACTGGGGACGCTGGGGGCCGGACGACAGCGCCGGCACGGTCAACCTGATCACGCCGGAGAAGCGGCGTGAGGCGGCATCGCTGGTGCGGAGCGGCCGGTCGGTTTCGTGCGCCTACCCGCTGAACACGCAGGGCGCTCCCGGCAACTGGAGGCCCGCGCAGCACTTCATGACCATCGGTCCGCAGGTCTCAGCGGACTACATCGGGCTCGTCTTCCACGGCTACGCGACCACACACGTGGACGCGCTCTGCCACATCTTCTGGGAAGGGAAGATGTGGAACGGGAAGGACGCGGCCGAGGAGGTGACCTCGGCGGGGGCGCGGACGGGGGCGGTGGCGGCCTGGAAGGACGGCATCATCACGCGCGGCGTGCTGCTCGACATCCCGCGGCTGCGCGGAACCGACTACGTGACCCCCGACCGGCCGACGCGCGGCTGGGAGCTTGAGGCCGCCGCCGAGGCGGAGGGCGTCGAGCTGCGCCCGGGCGACGCTGTGCTTGTGCGCGGAGCGCGTCCCGACTTCCTCGCCGCCAACCCCGACATGGTGCCCGGCACGCCACCCACCCCCGGGCTGCACGTCGACTGCGTGCCCGTGCTCAAGCAGGTCGACGCGGCGATCCTCGGGTGGGACATGCTCGACTCGCGCCCCCACTCGTACCCGCTGTTCGATGACGCGCCGGGCGGACCGGTGCACGTCCTGACCATCGTGTACATGGGCCTGCCGCTGCTCGACAACGCCTTCCTCGACCCGCTGGCGGAAGCGTGCGCGGAGGAGGGCCGCTGGGAGTTCCTGCTCTCGATCGCGCCGCTGCACGTGCGCGGGGGCACGGGCTCGCCGGTGAACCCGATCGCCACGTTCTGAAGGTTCCGCGAACCACCCGACACCACATCCCAACGGAGGACGCATCCCCATGACCGAAGAAGGCACCGACGAGTTCCAGCCGGAGCGCGCGATGGTCGTCGTCGCGCACCCGGACGACGCCGAGTTCATGGTGGCCGGCACGGCCGCGAAGTGGGCGGGGCGGGGCGCCGAGGTGACCTACGTGGTCATCACGAACGGCAACAAGGGCAGCGAGGATCCGGAGATGACCTCCACGCGCCTCGCCGAGATCCGCGAGGCGGAGCAGCGCGCCGCCGGCCGCATCCTGGGCGTCAAGAACTTCGAGTTTCTCGGCTACGAAGACGGCTACCTTGAGCACACGCTCGATCTGCGCCGCGACATCACCCGCGTCATCCGCAAGTACCGCCCCGACGTGGTGGTGACCTTCGACCCGACGGCGCGCTTCATGTTCGACGCCTACGCGAACCACCCCGACCACCGCGCCGCCGGCGACGCGACGGTCGACGCGATCTTCCCGAGCGCGCGGGACCGTCTCACGTTCCCCGAGCTGCTGGTCGACGGGCTCGAGCCGCACAAGGTGAAGCAGCTCTGGATGGGGTCGGGCGCAGGTGCGAACGCGAACGTCTGGGTCGACATCACGGAAACGATCGACCTCAAGAAGAAGGCGCTCGCGGCGCACCCCAGCCAGCTCAGCGAAGAGGTGGCGGAGTTCGCGAGCGAGATGGCGCGCAACACGGCCGCGGATCAGGACTTCGAGTACGGGGAGGCCTTCCGGCGCATCATCTTCGACCAGCCGCGCGAGGTGCGGCTGGCGAACCGGCGGGAGGAGTCGGGCTAGGGCGCTCGCGTTTCCGCGAAGGCGAGGATGTTGCCGTCGGGGTCGCGGAAGAAGGCCATCCACTCCTCGGAGCCGACCGGACCGAAGGTCCCATCCTCATCGACGGCGATCGGAGTCGGCTCCTGCTCGACCTCCACGCCCGCCTCGCGCAGGGCGGCCACGGCGGCGCCGATGTCGTCGACGCGGAAGTAGAGGGGCGATCCCTCGTGCTCGATGGCGCCGGGGATGGCGTCGAGCATGAGGCGCACGCCACCGATATCGAAGAAGGCGAGGCCGGGCGGGTCGAAGGTGCCAACGTAGCGGGCTCCCAGCACGTCGCGGTAGAAGGCGACGGAGCGCTCCAGGTCCTTGCTCGGCTGCGCGACCTGCTGGAAGGCGTTCACCGCGAGGGGGCGGGCGCTCACGACTGCTGCGCCGCCGCACGACGGCTGGTGTCCGGCAGGCGGAGGAGGTGATTGCCGCCGTCCACGGGGATGACCTGGCCGGTGATGTCGCTGAAGAGGTCGCTGGCGACCGCGAGGGTGACGTCGGCGCAGTCGTCGACCGTGGTGATGCGGCCGAGGGGGGTCTGCTCGATGAAGCCGGCCGCCGTGGGGTTGTCGTCGGAGATCTCGACGCGGGCTTCGTCGATGGGGGTGCCGCCGCCGTAGTTGTTCATGGCGGTCGGCACGAAGGTGGGCGCGACCGCGTTCACGCGCACCTGGTCCGGGCCGAACTCGCGCGCGGCGATCTTGGTGGCGAAGTTGATGGCCGCCTTCGCCGCCGAGTAGGGGGTGAGGCGGGTGGGGATCGAGATAGCGGTCGTGGACGTTATGTTGATGAGCGAACCTCCACCGCTCGCGGCGATGGCGTTCCCGAAGTGCTTCATGAAGTAGATGAAGCCGAAGTACTGGATATCGGCCACGGCGTGCAGGTCCTCGGGGGTGATGTCCTTGATGAGCGCCCCGCGGACGACCCCGGCGGAGTTCACCGCGACATCGACACGGCCCCACTTCTCCATGGCGGTGTCCGCCAGCGCCTTCAGGTCGTCGTAGTCGCGGCCGTCGCAGCGGACGGCGGTCCCGCCGATCTGGGCCGCGAGCTTCTCCAGGTTCTCGACGCGGCGGGCGGCGACGATGACATCGGCGCCGTGCTCGGCGAACCGCTCGCTGATGGCCCAGCCGATCCCGCTTGAGGCGCCCAGTACGACGGCCTTCTTCCCTTCCAGCAGCTTCATCCGGTCATGCTCCCGACACTCGCCCGTGATTGCGGGCTATACTCTGCGGCAGGATACGCGAAGGCGCGGAACCGGTCGGCGGGGCATGGGCCCCGGCGCGGGGGAGCGCGAAGGAGCAGGCTATGCCGAGAGTCAGCGAAGTCGGCGGAATGCAGGGGTTTGGCGGCGTCTACGGGCACCGCCCCGACCTCTTCAAGGGGTTCATGTTCAACTACGGTGTGCTGTGGTCGCACAGCACCCTCGATCCTCTCCTGAAGGAGCTGATCAGGCTCTATTCGTCCAACACCAACGGATGCCGTTACTGAATCCCCGCGCGTACTGCTGCGGCGCAGCAGGAAGGCATGACGGAAGAGATGATCCAGCAGGCGCTGGACTTCCGGAACTCGGACCTCCCGGACCGAATCAAGATCGCGCTTGAGCTGGCCGAGGACTTCATCCTCAACCACGCGAACAACGTCGATGACGCGTTCATGGACCGGCTCAAGGAGTACTACACCGAGGACCAGATCGTCGAGATCACGATCGGCATCGGGATCTGGGACTCCGTGCACAAGTTCAACAACGTCTTCGACGTTCCACCGCCCGTCGAGGACGGCCTGTTCGTCCTCGAGCGTCTGGCCGACGCCCCCGAGGACATGCAGCATCTCATCACGCACCTCGACGGGAACGGCAATCCCATGGACCGCTGGGAACCGGCCGAGGCGGAAGCCGCGGGGGGCGCCTCCTAGGCGCCCTCCCGGAACACACGCTCGAACTTGCCGGGGCGCGCGGCGCTATCGCCGTGCGCCTCGTCCAGCGGAACGATCACACGACTCTCCGATCTCGGGTCTTCCGATACACTGGGCGGTAATGCCAACGGTTCTGAGGGAGGGGCCATACCGCTTCTTCTTCTACGCCAGCGATCGGGAGGAACCGCCTCACGTCCACGTTGAACGCGACCGGCAGACAGCCAAGTTCTGGCTCGATCCGGTCCGGCTTCAACGCAGCGGAGGGCTAAGGCCTTCCGATCTGAGAAGGATCACAAGGACCGTTACGGCAAACGAGGCGCTGTTCCTGGAGGCTTGGCATGAGCGTTTCGACTCTTGAGGTGAGCGTCCCGGAAGCGCAGGCGATCACGGTCGACGACGACACGCTGACTGCCGAACTCTCCGATGGCCGCACCATCGTGGTGCCGCTCGGCTGGTATCCGCGGCTCGTCCACGCCACGCCCGAGGAGCGGGCCAACTGGCGGTTCATCGGGGTGGGTGAAGGCATCCACTGGCCCGACCTTGATGAGGACGTGAGCGTGGCCGCCTTGCTGGCAGGACGCCCTTCCGCTGAGGGCCAGCAGTCCTTCAGGCGCTGGCTTGATGGGAGGCGCGAAGCCACCGCGTGACCTCCGCGCGGCGCTATCGCCGTGCGCCTCGCTTGCGTCTCCCGCGGGCGGTGCGATTGGACCGGAGCTTCTGCACGGCCGCGTAGATGACGCCTACGAACAGGCCCGCCCCGAACATGATGAAGATGTACTCCACGGCCTGACCCTGCCCTAGGCCGGCACGCGGGGCTCGCGCCCCACGAAGCGCTTGGGGAGGCGGACGGTCATAGCGGCGCCGCGGCCGGCCTCGTTGCGGGCGGCGACGGTTCCGCCGTGCGCCTGCACGAGGTGCTTGACGATGGCGAGGCCGAGCCCCGCGCCGTCGTCGGCGCGCGAGTGCTCGGCCTTGTAGAAGCGCTCGAAGACGCGGTCGAGGTCCTGGGCGGCGATGCCCGGTCCGTCGTCGCACACCTCGACGGCGACGAGCGGATCCTCGTCGCGCACGTCGATGGTGATGACGCTCCCATCGGGCGTGAACTTGAGGGCGTTGTCGAGCAGGTTCGTGACGATGCGGACGGTGGCCGTGCGGTCGGCCTCCACGGGAGGCGCGCCACCCTCCGGTCCCTCGACGCGGACGCCGCAGGCATCGAGCCTGGCCGCGAGGGCGGCCTGCGCCTCGGCGACGGCCGAGGCCAGGTCGACCGACTCGGGTTCGAGGTGGATGGCGCCGGACTCGATGCGGGAGAGGTCGAGCAGCTCGCTCGTGAGCAGCGCCATGCGTTCGACCTGGTTGCGGATACGGCTGAGGAAGGCGGCCTGCTCGTCCCGATCGAGGTCGCCCAGCTCGAGCGTCTCGACGAGGGCGCCGATCGCGGCGATGGGGGTGCGCAGCTCGTGCGAGACGTTGCTGATGAAATCGCGGCGGACGTGGTCGACGCGCTGGACGGGGGAGAGATCGACTAGGAAGAGCAGGGCCGCCCAGCTCCCGCCCTCGGCCACGGGAACGGCGACCGCACGGAGAGGCGTGCGCTCGCGCCCGAAGGGCACGACCCTCGGCGTTGGGGCGCCCTCGCGGCCAAGGGCCTCGCGCACGAGGGCGTCGAGCTCGTAGTCGCGCACGCTCTCGATGAGGGTGCGTCCGACGACCTCGTCCTCGTCCATGCCGAGGAGGGAGAGGGCGGCGGGGTTGGCGTACTGCACGTCCGTCGTGGCGTCGACGGCCATGATGCCGTCGGCGGCGGCGGCGAGGGCGGCTTCGAGGCGGGCGTGCTCGGCGGTGATGGCGCGCGAGGAGGCCTCCATCTCGGTGGCCATGACGTTGAACTCGTGGGTGAGCTGGGCGGTGGGGCCGGTGGTGCGGACGGCGCGGGCAGAGAGGCTGCTGCCGCGCAGGGCGCGGGCCGCCTCGGCCGTCTCGCGCACGGAGAGGGCCACGGGACGCAGCAGGAGGTAGGCGGCGACATAGCCGGCGGCGCCCGTCGCGAGCACGGTGACCGTTATCCAGAGGGCATCGCCGACGGTGGCGGCGACGATGGCGGCGGCAGAGGCGGCCACGAGACCGGCGATGCCGCTCGCGAGCGCCGCCCGTCCGGCGAGGCCACTCACGGGCCCACCCTAGCCTTCGAAGAGGTACCCGCTTCCGCGAACGGTGCGGATGCGCCGGGGATTGGCCGCATCGGGCTCAATCTTCTGGCGAAGCCAGCGCATGTGAACGTCCACCGTTCGCGCGTCACCATTGAAGTCGTGCTCCCAGACCGACTCGAGAATGTGCTCACGCGAGAGCACCTGGCCGGGATTTCGCAACAAGAATAGCAAGAGCTCGAACTCCCGCGGCTTCATGCGCAGCAACTCGCCGTCGCGGTGAACCTCGCGGCGCACGGCGTTCAGCTCGAGGTCGCCGGACTGGACCACGTCCTCGGCGGGCGACGTGTCGCGCCCGGTGGGGGCGCGGCGGAGGAGGGCGCGGACGCGCGCGAGGAGCTCGCGCATGCCGAAGGGCTTGGGGAGGTAGTCGTCGGCGCCGGTGTCGAGACCGGCGACGCGATCGCTTTCGCCCCCTAGGGCCGTGACCATGATGATCGGCACCCGGGTATCGCGACGGAGGGCGCGGCAGACGCCCATGCCGTCGACACCGGGGAGCATGAGGTCGAGCACGATGACGTCGGGCTCGTGCTCGCGGGCCATGCGCAGGCCGTCGTCGCCGCGGGCGGCGGTAAGCACTTCGTAGCCCTCGCGGCGAAGGTGGTGCGCCATCGAGAGGAGGAGGGCTTCCTCGTCCTCGACGATCAGCACGGTTGCCGTGGTGGCAGGGGCCGAAGTCATTCCTTCTCCGGAATCTTCACGGGTTGTGTGAACGGAAAGTGAACGCGCATCCCCGCGATCGCCGTACACGCTAGCGCCTCGCGCCGCTGCGGCGCCGTGCGTGGGCGACGAGCTCCTCGACTTCCGCGACCGGATCGCGGATGCCCGCGTCGGGTGGGCTGATGGCGCGGACGATGGCGAGGTGCTCGATGGCGCGCACGACGACCCAGCGCCACATGAGGGCGGTATCGACCCGCGCCACGCTGCGATAGGCGCGCAGGTAGAGGCCCGTGGCGATCGGCCGGAAGAAGCGCGTGATCACCCGCAGGGCGGGGCTCGGGTCGAGCGGCTCGCCCAGCCACAGCAGGGCCACGGAGCGGGCCACGTCCGACTCCACCGGTCCCGCGGCGCAGAAGCCCCAGTCGATGACGACACGGCGTCCGTTCGGCTCAAGGAGGATGTTGCCGGGATGGAAGTCGCTGTGGCAGAAGCGGTCGCCGCCGTCCAGTCCCGCCAGCGCTTCCTCGGCGGTGGCGGCCAGGTCAGCGGGCACCTCGACGTTGCCGATCCACTCGCGCACGCGCTCGTGGGCGGTCGCGAGCCCATCGGGGGCGGGGAGCGCGTTCAGGCGGGCGTGGATCCTGCCGGTCACCCACGCCTCGCGCGGCATGAGGAACGGCTTGCGCCCGACGAGGTCGAGCAGGTTCTCTCCGTCGATGCGCTCCATGATGGTGCCCTCGCGGCCCGCGACGGTCACCGCTTCGCCGATCTGCGGCGCGGGGATGCCGCCCGCCAGCGCCGCCGGGATGGCGATTCGCTCGGGCTCGACGTTGCGCTCGTGGCCCTCGCGGAAGAGGCGCAGGGCCCGGCCGTCCTCCCACGCGAATATCTCGGCCTCGTAGCCCTCACCCAGCTTCTCCAGGGTCGCGAGGTCGACGTCGGGGTGGTCCATGGTCACGGACGGTCCTCGCTCTCCGCGAGCAGAGCGGCGGCGCCGCCCATGCGGCGGGCGATGCGGGCCGCCTCATCCTTGTCGCCGGGGGCGAGCTCGCCGTCGAGCACGAGGGTGCTGAGGCGCTCCTTGATGCGCGCGATCCACGGTCCCGGCTCGCGGCCGAGCAGGGCCATCAGCTCGCGGCCGTCGAGGGGGCTCTCGGCGCGGAGCATCGCCGCCTCCTCGGCCTCGACACGCTCGCAGGCGGCCTCGAGGCGGTCGTGGTACTCGTTGTCGTCGTAGGTGTGGCTGGCGTTGTCGGCGCGCTTCAGCGCGAGCAGGTCGCGCCAGTGCCCGTCGAGGCGGCGCATGAAGCGGCGGACGAGGCGTCCGTCGTCGGGGTCGGGGCGGTCCATGTGGCGGCGCACGAGCAGCGCCAGCAGGGCGGCCTCGCGCTTGCCCAGTCGCAGCCGCTCGGTGAGCGCCTCGGCCATCTCGGCGCCTACGATCTCGTGGCGGTAGAAGCCCCACTCGCCGTTCTTCTTCACGTGCCGGACGGAGGGCTTGCCGAGGTCGTGCAGGAGCGCCGCCCAGCGGCGCAGCGAGCAGCTCGCGTCGTCGGTCGCGATAGCCTCGACGGTTGCCGTGGTGTGGCCCCAGACATCGAACCGGTGGAAGCGATTCTGGTCGCAGCCTGGCATGGCGGCCAGCTCGGGCAGGACGTGGGGAAGGGCGCCGACCTCGCGCAGGGCCTCCAGACCCGCCTCCGGGCGCCGCCCGCAGAGCAGCCGCTCGATCTCGGCGGTCACCCGCTCCTGCGAGAGCGTCCCCAGCAGCCCGACGGAGGCGGCCATCGCCGCCTTCGTCTCCGCCTCGATCTCGAAGCCGAGCTGGCTGACGAAACGCACGCCGCGGAGGATGCGAAGGGGGTCCTCGGCGAAGCGCGTGCGCGGGTCGCCGGGAGCGCGCAGCAGCTTGCGCTCGATGTCTTCGCGCCCGCCGAAGGGGTCGCGCAACTCGCCGGTGGCGGTGTTGCGGGCGATGGCGTTCACGGTGAAGTCGCGGCGGGCGAGGTCCTCGTCGATGGAGCTGCCGAAGGTAACGTCGGGCCAGCGGCTGCCGGCGGTGTAGCTGTCGCCGCGGAAGGTCGTGATCTCGGCCCAGCCCTCGTCGAGCAGCACGCCGGTCGTGCCGAAGCGCTGCCCGATGGTCGCGACGGTCGCGCCCAGCGCGCGGCCGATGCGCTCGCTCTCGTCGGGAAGGGCGCTCGTCGCGAAGTCGGAGTCAAGATCCTCCAGGGGCAGGCCCAGCAGTTCGTCGCGCACCAGTCCGCCGGCCAGCCACAGCTCGTGTCCGGCCTCGGCGAAGGCGGCAATCAGGGCCTCGCGCGTCGGAGCCATGCCTAGATTGTAGAAGAGGGTTGCCGCTACGAGGGTCAAGGCGGTGCGGGAATGGCCGTCAGGGGCTCGACAGCTCGGGTGCGTCCTCGACGACAAGGGTGTAGTACATGCCGCCCTCGTAGTGACCGGCGATGTCGCAGTAGAGGACGTAGCGGCCCGGCGGCAGGCTGAAGGTGCGCCCTCCGGAGCCGCCCGGCAGGACCGTCTCGACCGTCCCCACCATCTCTCCCGCCTCCTCCAGGTCGACGCGCCCGTTGGCCAGGGGCAGGTCCTCGCCCTCCAGATCGGTGCGCACGACGACGAAGCTGTGCCGGACGCCGTCGGCGTTGGAGAGCTCGAAGCGGAAGTCGCCGCTGGTCACGGAGGGCAACTCACCGCCCTCCGACGATCCCAGCCGCCACGCGCCCACGACCTGCACGTTCCCCTCGGCGTCGATGACGCGCAGGTCGCCGTGCGAATGCGAGTGCGCGTGGAACCCGACGATGGCCACGGTCAACCCCATCGCGAGCACGAGCCCCACGAACACGAACTGCCGTCGGGTCAGGCCGAGAGTCATCCCCTCCATGGTAGCGCGCGGGCGGAGGCTAGAGGGGCCGGCGGCGGTGGTAGAGGTGACGCAGATCGTCGTAGTGGATGCGGAACTTCGTGCCATGATTGCGCAGCCCGTCGCCGTTCCGCGTGCGCGCATCGAAGTCGATGGCGATCACTCCTCGCGCGATCGCCTCGATGAGCAGCGTGGTCTGGGGCTCCTCGTAAGTGTGAGCGCTTTCGTACCGCACCTCGGCGCCGTTGTTCCGCTTGCTGCCCTTCACGACGATGAGGCGGCGGAACTTCGAGGCGAACGCGTTGATCAGCGTGTCGTGCGTCCAGTACGGCCAGATCATGTCGCTCACGCTGTCGTCACGGACCGTGATGCGTCCACTCTCGTTCGCCACATAGAAGCCCAGTCCCGTCGCGTCGCTGGAGCGCCCGTGGATCGTGTGACGGAAGCTGAGCCGGCCCTGTGCATCCTCCCACCCGAAGCGATGAACCAGACGGTCGAGGTGTCCTTTCGGCTGCGCCTCCTTGTGGAAGAGCGTGAGAAGGGTGTTCCCCGAGTGGAACTTGAGCTCCCACTTGCCCGCATCGGGAATATCGAGGTTGCCGCCCTTGGCATCGAGAAGCTCTTCCAGGACCCGCCCCGGACCGCCCGCGCCTCCGTAACCCTTCTCGCCAGGGATCTCGATCCATCCCATCTGCAAGACATCCCGCACGCGGTCGAAGAGTTCGTCGTCCGTCATTGCGGCCGCCTGGATCGCCGCCGCTCGCGCCTTTCCCCCGCGATGCGCTGGCGCGCCATCGCCACGTATTCCTCCGACTTCTCGATGCCGACCCACTCCACGCCCAACTGCTCCGCCGCGATCGCGGTCGTGCCGCTGCCCATGAAGGGGTCGAGCACGGGGCCGGAGCCCACCGCCTCGATGCAGCGCGCGGCCAGCTCCACGGGGAAGGGCGCGGGATGGGGGTTGCCTGCGCCCTGGGGGATGCGCCACACGTCCGTCAGCCCGCGGCTCTCGCTGGTCAGGCGCGTCTCGCGGCTCTTCGCGAGGAAGTAGATGACCTCGTAGCTGGGCAGGAAGTAGCCCGGGTTGTGGTTGAAGCCTCCCGCGCGCTGCCAGATGACGATCTGGCGCACGGGGAAGCCGTCCGTGATCTCGTCCGCGAGGCGCTGCCAGAGGCCGCCCTGTACGCGCCACTTGTGGTTGTAGAAGACGGCGCCGTCGGGCCGGACGAGGCGCAGCATCTCGGCGAGGCACTGGCGCTGCCAGGCGACGTATTCGTCGTGCGGCATGGCGTCGCCGTGGCCGTCGTAGCCGCCCTGGAGGGCGGCGTTCGGCCACTTGCCGCCGCGCCCGTCCTTGAGCCCGTTGCCGGTGCTGTTCTTGATGTTGTAGGGCGGCGAGGTGACGGCGAGCCGCACGGATTCGTCCGGCATGGCCCGCATTACGTCAAGGCAGTCGCCGTGATGGAGGATGCCCCGCGAGAGGGGAACGGCGCTCTCGCGCGTTCCTAATTCAGGGCTGGCGGGCTGGCGGGCTGGCGGGCTGGCGGGCTGGCGGGCTGGCGGGCTGGCGGGCTGGCGGGCTGGCGGGCTGGCGGGCTGGCGGGCTGGCGGGCTGGCGGGCTGGCGGGCTGGCGGGCTGGCCCGTCGTCAGTCAGCCTACGCGAGGGACGGCCTTCCGGGTAGCGCGCCATACTCGAAGCCTACCGACCCGGACTCCCGCCGGGAACCACCGGCCGCCCTCTGCTACCATCCCGCCGTGATCCCCTTCTTCCTGTGGCGGTGGTGGCAACTCCTCCGCGGAAACAAGCTCACCGTGCAGTACGCCGAGCTGTGGGCGGAGTGGGATGAGGAGGAGGATAGCGTCTGGGACGTAACTCTCTCCGATGGCCTGGAAGACGAGGACTGGAGCGAGTTCTACGAGGTGAGCGAGCGATGAAGTTTGGCGTGGTTCTTCCCATGATCGGGTCGCTGGCGAGCACCGAGGCGATCGATGCGGTGTGCGACAAGGCGGAGGAGGTCGGGCTCGACTCGATCTGGGTCATCGACCACATCCTGCTGCCCTACAGCATCGGCGCGAAGTACCCGTACAACCTCACGGGGGAGTGGGCGGCGGGCCAGGGGCCGTGGTGGGACGCCTTCTCGATCATGACCTACGCGGCGGCGCGGACGAGCACGGTCGAGCTGGGGAGTTGCGTCATCATCCTGCCGTACCGGCACCCCGTTCACACGGCCAAGATCGTGGCGACCATCGACCAGCTCTCGCGCGGGCGCGTGCAGTTCGGCATCGGCGTGGGCTGGATGAAGGACGAGTTCGACAACCTCCAGCTCGACTCGTTCCACCACCGGGGCGCGCTCGTGAACGAGCAGATCGAGGTGTTCAAGGAGGTCTGGGCGAATGACCCGGCCTCGTTCGACGGGGACTACTACCGCTTCCACGAGGTGAGCGTCACGCCGAAGCCGTACCAGAACCCGCACCCGCCCCTGCTCGTGGGCGGGAACACCGACGCCGCCCTGGAACGGACCGCCGCTCTCTGCGACGGCTGGCTCGGGATCAGCCTGCGGCCGCAGGGGCTGGCCGAGCACCGCTCGCGGCTGCTCCAGCGCTGCGAGGCGCACGACCGCGACGGCAGCGACATGCCCATCGCGATGCTTCACGGCATCAACCTGACGGACGACCCGGACCATCGCGCCACCCTCGCCGACCACGAGCGCGCGCAGAGCGTGACGGGCACGGTCGAGCAGGTGGTGGAGGAGCTGCGCGAGTTCGAGGAAGCGGGCCTGACGCACATCATCGCGTCCGCGCGCCGCTTCGGGCGGCCGGGAGGCGGCCTCCAGGCCGTCCTCGACGGCCTGGACACCCTCGCGCACGACATCATCCCCGCCGTCCGCAGCTAGCGCCGGCCGGCAAGCCGGTGGGGTCCACTCAGCGAGCGAAGCGAGCGCTCTCCTCAGGCGGGCGGCAGCCCGCCGCTCTCCTCAGCGAAGCGCTCCACTCAGCCGCGCTGCCGCGCGGCGCTCTCCTCAAGCGAGCGGAGCGAGCGCCTCCAGGTGCTCGTCGAAATCGAAGACGGGGTGGAGGAGCATGTGCTCGGCGCCGATGTCGATGACCTCGGCGATGCGTTCGTTGACGTAGCCGGCGGGGCCCCAGACGGCGACCTGGTTGGCGAGGTCGGCGCTGCCGTAGACGTGCGCGAACCACTCGCGCAGGCGTCCCTCGGCGCGGACGCGGTCGTCGTCGATGGCGAGGTAGAGGCGCTTGGAGATGGTGAAGGTAGCCGGGTCGCGGTCCTGCTCCTCCAGGGCGCGACGGAGGATGGCGACGTGCTCGCGGAAGTCGTCGATGCTCGATGAGCCGGGGCCCATCCAGGCGTCGCCGAGGCGCACGGCGCGGCGGAGGGCGGGCTCGACGCGTCCGCCGAACCACACGGGCGGTCCCGGCCGCTGGACCGGCTTGGGCTCCATGCGAATGTCCTTCAACTGGAAGAACTCGCCGTCGTAGGAGGCCTTGCGCTCGGACCAGAGGGCGCGCATGACCGCGAGCGACTCGGTCAGGCGCTTCACGCGGCGGCCCGAGGGGATGCCGAAGGCGGCGTCGTGGGGCGGGTTGTCGTTGCCGATACCGAAGCCGGCGTCGACGCGTCCGCCGCTGAGGACGTCGAGGGTGGCGAGGTCCTTGGCGAGCTGCACGGGGTTGTGCTGGGGCAGCACGAAGACGGCCGTTCCCAGCCGCACGCGCGTGGTGAGGGCGGCGACGTACGAGAGCAGGCTGACGGGTTCGAGGTTGCGGCTGCCGCCGAGCACCTGGTCGAGCGTCCAGAGGCTCTGGAAGCCGAGGTCCTCGGCGCGGCGCGCGACGTGGCCGATGGGCTCGATGTCGACGGGCTCCGTGGGGGAGACCTGGGGAAGGGCGAAGCCAAAGGGGATCGTGTTCTCGGACGCCATCGGCGCCTCCTCGGGACCAGTCGGTGGGGGCGCAGGATACCGGCCCGCGGAGCGAGCGGCACCGCGCACGGAGCGCCACTGTCCAACGACCGGAGCGGGTCGGTAGTATTCCGCTCGTGGTCACGCCGAAGGGCCTTCGGGAGCTGTACGACCACCACGCGTGGTCGATGGGAACGCTGCTGGCGCACGCGTCCGAGGTCTCGCAGGAGCAGGCGGAGGCGATGCCGTGGAAGGGCGTGGCGAGCATCCAGGACACGCTCATGCACGTCGTCACGGCGGAGCGCTACTGGCTGTGCAACTGGAAGGGCGCGGAGCGCCCGCACTTCGACTGGCCGGAGAGCGTCGGGGACGTGGCGGGGCACTGGATGGCGCTCCAGGCGGATACGCGGACCTTTCTCGCGAGCCTGGAGGACGACAACCTGGAGCGGATGCTGGAGCTGCGCGAGCCGATCGGCGGGGGTCGGGAAACGCTGGCGGCGGGGATCATGCACGTGCTGCTGCACGCGGCCCAGCACCGCGCCGAGGCGGCGCTGCTGCTCTCGGACCTCGGGCGCTCACCGGGCGAGCTGGACTACATCGACTTCCTCGAGCACCGGGAAGCGCTCTTACGAACGCGAGCCTGACCGGCGCGGGCCCCACTCGCGGCCTCCTATACTCCAGCGCATGGACGTGGCCGGCCTGCGCGAGCTCTACGACCACCACGCCTGGGCGATGGAGCGCCTCCTGGAGCGCGCCGGGGAGGTTTCGCCCGAGGACGCCGCCGAGGCAGCGCGCCCCGGCGCACTCAGCCTGCGCGACACGCTGGCGCACATCGTCTCCGCCGAGCGCAACTGGCTCGCCCGCTTCCGGCGGCGCGAAGGGTACGGCAGCTTTCGGCCCGACAGCGTGGCCGGCGTGGCCAGGGGCTGGACGGCGCTGCAGGCCGAGTTTCGCGCCTTCCTCGCGGGGCTGGAACCCGACGACCTCGGCCGCCCGATCGTGCGCGACACGCACCCTCGCGACCGCGGGACGCTGGGGGCGGGCATCACGCACGTGATCATGCACGGCGCCCAGCACACCGCCGAGGCCGCCGAGCTCCTGACGCGGCTCGGCCACTCCCCCGGCCAGCTCGACTACATGGAGTTCCTCGACCTCCGCGAGCTTGACCTGCCCTTCTACCGCCCCTCCTGAGGCCGCCTACGCCCCGCCGGCCAGCCACTCCAGCCAGCGGCCGTGGTGGTCGCAGTAGGCCAGCACCTGCTCCTGCGCCTCCCCGTCCTCGAACGCGGCGAGGGTGAGCGTGGGGCGCAGGTCGCCGTCCGCGGTGGGGCGGTACTCGCTGGAGAGCCAGTAGAGGTCGCGCCTTGCGCCGACCCCGGCGAGCAGGTCGCGGAAGCGGCGGCGCGCCTCGGGGCTGAACTGGTTGAGCGTGTGCGAGTGATAGACGCACAACGCCGTCTCCCCCGCAGCCCCAGCCAGGACCCCCGGCAGGAGGTCGAGCGCGTCCCCCTTGAGCAGCGCCGGCGGATCCGTCGCGGCGAGCGACAGGGCGGCGTCCAGGCGCCGCATCCGTTCGCGCTCCTCCGGCCAGACGAGCGCCCGCAGCCACTGCAAGGCGGCGGGGTTCCGGACGTCGATAGGGTTCAGGTCGATGCCGGTGCGCGCGGCGATGGCGGGAACGGCCGCCGGAAGCGGGGGCACACCGGTCCCGAGCAGTTCGACCTTGATGCGCACGGGCGACGATGCGTCGCCCCACTGCCGCCCGGCCCCGTAGTCGAACCGGTAGCGGTCCCAGAGCAGGTTGAGGCCCGCGCTGGCGCCGACCTCGACGAGGTGGAGGGGCCTGCCGCCCGTGCGTTCCAGGACCAGGGCGAAGGCGGGGAGGAAGAGTCCGCAGCGCTCCACCACGTTCGTCTGCACACGCCGCTCGCGGAGCAGGTCGAGGATCGCGTCCTCGTGCTCGCGGCAGAAGTCCCGGAAGTGGAGGAAGGGGTCGCCGCGGCCGGTCGCAGGCTCGGTGACCGTGGGATAGAAGGCGGCGAGGTCGTGGCCGGCGCCGGCACCGGCGAGGAGCAGGTAGTGGACCGCCGCGAACAGCAGGTTCGGGGCGGGCTGCTCGGGCCTGCCCCCGCCGGCGAGGGCGAGCAGTTTCCCGTCTTCGGCCACCGCGAGCGCGAGGCGCTCGTAGAGCGGGGAGGAGCCCCGCGTCTCCAGGGTAGCGAAGCGCGTGAACGCCGCCGCCAGTTCGCGCTCGTCCCTGGTCACACGTCCCTCCGCCACCCGGGGAGGATACCAAGCCGTTCGCCCCACTCAGCGAGCGAAGCGAGCGCTCTCCTCAGCCACACGGCAGCGGGGCGCTCTCCTCACCCCTCAGTCGCGCAGCGGCGCGACGCTCTCCTCTAGAATCCGGCCATGGACGCGAACGAGACCTCCGACTACGTCGAGCTGATGCAGCTCCCCATCCGCTACGGCCACGCCCTCGACATGCTGGGCCGCGCGCGCAACCGCGACGACGACGCCCTCTACGAGCGCGGCCAGACGATCCTGCGCACGGCCTTCGCCCAGGACTTCATCTTCGAGGACCTGAGCGCCGACCCGGTCAACGTCCACGGGGCGGACGGCTGGGCCGAGTTCTGCGCGCGTGCCCTTGGCTCCTTCGGGGGCACGCAGCACTTCATCGCGCCCCCGCTCGTGCTCATCGACGAGGAGCCCGTCGAGCAGGACGGCGTGCGGCTCGGGGGCAAGGCGCGGCTGCGCAGCTACCTGCAGGCGACCCACACCCTGCCCCCCGAGGGCGAGGACGTGCCCCCTGACACCACCGACAAGACCCCCACCCTGGTGGCGGGCACGAACACGGTCATCTACGGCACGTACGAGGACGAGTGCGTGCGCGAAGCGGTCGGCTGGCGCATCCGCCGCCGCTCGCTCCGCTACACCCACATCGAAGGGCGCCCCTTCGATGTCTCCGACCGCCGCTAGCTCCTTCCGGCTGCCGCTTCGATCGCGCGCCGTGCGAAGACGGCGGTCATCGCGCGACGGTACTCCTCGCTGCCGTGCAGGTCCTCGTTGACGAAGTCGAGCGCGTCGCCCGCGCCCGCAGACGCCGACTCGGCGCCGCCGGGCAGCGAGGCGCCCGCGAGGGCGCCCTCGACGCCGGAGAGGCGCTGCGCGTGGCTCGAGGCGCCGGTGACGGCGACGCGCGCCGATGAGCACGTGCCTCCGTCCAGCGTGAGGGCCGCGGCCACGCCGACGAGCGCGAACTTGGAGGCGCGCTGCTCCAGCTTGGCGTAGGCCGCGCTGCGGCACGCCTGGAAGCAGACGCCGGTCACGATCTCGTCCTCGGCGAGGTCGACGGTGAGGATGTCCTGGAAGAAGTCCTCGGCCTGCACCTTGCGCTCGCCGTTCGGGCCCAGGAGCGCGATCGTCGCGTCGAGCGCGACCATGACGGCGGGCAGGTCGGCGCCGGGATCCGCGTGCGCGAGGCTGCCGCCGATGGTGCCACGGTTGCGAACCTGGGCGTCGCCGATGTTGGCGGCGGTCTCGGCCACGATGGGCGCCTGGGCGCGGAGGAGGTCGGAGGCGGCGATCTCGGCGTGGGTCACCGCCGCGCCGATGGCGATCTCGCCGTCGTTCTCCTCGATGCCGCGAAGCTCGTCGAGGCCGCCGATGTCGATGAGCAGGCCGGGCTCGGCCAGGCGCTGCTTCATCATGGGGATGAGGCTGTGGCCGCCGGCGAGGAGCTTGGCCTCGGGGCCGCCTTCGCGAAGGAGGGTCAGCGCCTCGGCGACGCTGCCGGCGCGCCGGTATTCGAACGCGGTGGGAATCACGACTGGCCTCCGTTCTCCTGAATGAGACGCCACACCCGCTCAGGGCGGAGGGGCATCTCGATGTGCGTCACGCCGAACGGCGAGAGGGCGTCCACGGCGGCGTTCACCACGCAGGGCGTCGAGCCAATGGTGCCGGCCTCGCCCACGCCCTTCGCGCCCATCGGGTTGACGGGCGTGGGCGTCACCGTGTTGTCGAGCTCGAAGGCCGGCAGGTCGCCCGCGCGCGGCATCACGTAGTCCATGAAGCTGGCGGTGACGGGCTGGCCGTCCTCGTCGTACACAACCTCCTCGAACATCGCCTGGCCGATGCCCTGGGCGAGACCGCCGTGCACCTGCCCCTCGACGATGAGGGGGTTGATGATGTTCCCGCAGTCATCGACCGCGATCATCTTGAGGAGCTTCGTCTCGCCGGTGTCGCGGTCCATCTCGACCATCGAGATGTGGCAGCCGAAGGGGTAGGTGTTGTTCTCCGGCTCGAAGAACGACTCCTCGGAGAGACCCGGCTCCATACCGGGCGGGAGCGGCACGGGGATGTAGGCGAAGTCCGCCACCTCGGCGAAGGTCTTGCTGACCTCGGGCGCGCCCTCGACCTGGATGCGCCCGCTCTCGAAGACGAGGTCCTCGGGGCTCACCTCCTGCTCGCTCATCATGGCGGCGGCGAACTGCTTCATCTTGTCGCCGGCCTTGCCGGCGGCGGAGATGAGAGCGGCGCCGCCGACGGCCTGCGAGCGGCTGCCGAAGGTGCCGATGCCCTGCTTCACCACGCCCGTATCGCCGTGGAGGATGGTGATGTCCTCCAGCGGGATGGAGAAGTGGTCGGCGAGCATCTGGGCGAAGGTGGTCTCGTTGCCCTGGCCGTGGGGCGAGGCGCCGGTGGTGGCGGTCACCTTGCCGCCACGCTCGACGGTCACGCCGGAGTGCTCCCAGCCGCCCGTGGGGACGACGGCGGAGGGGCCGAGCCCGCAGACCTCGACGTAGAAGGCCATGCCCACGCCGACGATGCGGCCCTCGGCGCGGGCGGCGTCGCGCTCGGCGAGCAGCCCCTGCCAGTCCGCCACCTCGAGCGCCTTGTCGAGGCAGGCCTCGTAGTTGCCGGAGTCGTAGACGAGCCCGCTCTGCGTGGCGAAGGGGAACTCGTCGGCGGGAACGAAGTTCTTGCGCCGGATCTCGGCGGGGTCCATGTCGAGCTCGCGGGCGAGCATGTCGACCGCGCGTTCGAGGAAGTAGAGCCCCTCGGGCCGGCCGGCGCCGCGGTAGGCGTCGGTCGGGGTCTTGTTGGTGAAGACCTCCGTCAGCTCGTGCCGGACGACGGGGAGGCGGTAGACGCCGTTCATCATGAGGCCGGTGAGCGTCGGGATCATGGCCGTGAGCAGCACCTCGTAGGCGCCGATGTCGGCGATGAGCCTCGCCTTGAGGCCGGTGATCGTGCCGTCGCTCTTCGCGGCGAGGTCGATGTAGCCGAGGAGGTCGCGGCCGTGGGTGGTGGTGAGGAACGCCTCGGTGCGGTCCTCGATCCACTTCACGGGCGCCTTCACCAGCCGCGAGAGGGCGGCGGCGACGTATTCCTCGCCGTAGATGTTGATCTTGCAGCCGAAGCCGCCCCCGACCTCGGGGGCGACCGCCCGCACCTGGTGCTCGCCCAGACCCATCATGGCCGCCACCAGGGTGCGCAGGATGTGGGGGTTCTGGGTCGCGCTCCAGACGGTCAGGTACTCGCGGCCGGCCTCGTACTGGGCGACGACGCCGCGGGGCTCCATCGCGTTGGGGGCGAGGCGCTGGTTCATCATGCGCTGCGAGACGACGACGTCCGCCTCGGCGAAGGCCGCATCGACGGCGCTGTCGTCCTCGGGCTGGGCCGTCTCGGGATTGACGCCCGTGCCGCCCCAGTAGCTCTCGACGGCGATGTTGCGCTCGAAGCCCTCGTGGAGGGTGGCGGAGCCGGCCTCCATCGCGGCCTCGGGGTCGACGACGGCGGGAAGCTCGTCGTACTCGACCTCGATGGCGTCGGCGGCGTCGCGCGCGATGTAGCGGTCCTCGGCGACGACGACGGCGACCGGCTCGCCGACGTAGCGGACGCGGTCGGTGGCGACGGAGAAGTGGTCGGGCGCGGGGAAGGGCGTGCCGATCGGCATGGGGCCGAGGTGCTCGGCCAGCTCCGCGCCCGTGATGACGAGCTCGACGCCTTCCATGGCGGCGGCCGCGCTCGTATCGATGCTCGTGATGACGCCGTGGGCGATGTCGCTGCGCTTGAAAGCGAGGTGGAGCATGCCCGGCAGCTTGATGTCATCGACGTAGGTCGCCTGGCCCTGGATGAGGCGCGGGTCCTCGCGGCGCTTGACGCGCTCGCCGATGAGCTTGGGGAGAGTGGGGCCGTCGATGGTGGTCATGACTGCGCCATCCTTTCCGCCGCGTGCTGAATCGCGTTGACGATGTGCTGGTAGCCGGTGCAGCGGCAGAGGTTCCCGGAGATGCCCTCGCGGATCTCCGCCTCGCTGGGCGCCGGGTTGTCCTCCAGCAGGGTGACGGCCGACATGATCATGCCGGGGGTGCAGTAGCCGCACTGGAGGCCGTGCTCCTCCCAGAAGCCGTCCTGCAGCGGATGAAGCTCGTCGCCGTCGGCGAGGCCCTCGATGGTCTGGACCTCGGAGCCGTCGGCCTGCACGGCGAAGACCGTGCAGGACTTGGCGCTGCTCCCGTCGAGCAGGACCGTGCAGGCGCCGCACTGGCTGGTATCGCAGCCGACGTGCGTGCCCGTCAGGTTCAGGCTCTCCCGCAGGAAGTGCACGAGCAGCAGCCGCGGCTCGACCATCGCCGAGCGTTTGCGGCCGTTCACGTTGATGGTGATCGGAACCGGTTCAGACATCGCGACCTCCTTGTCGCCCTCGTTCGCTTATCTGGCGCCGCGCTAGGCGGCTCGGTCGTCTACCTGTTGCTCGATTGACTTGAAGAACTGCCCGATGAGGAGCCGCGCGACGCCGCCCAGGAGCCTCCCCCCGAGCCGCGCGATCGTGCCGCGCGCCTTCACGTCGGCGCGGTAGTGCATGGTCGTGCCGCTCCCGCTTTCGGTGAGCTCGACGACGGCGTCGGCGCGGACGCCGCCCGGCTTGCCCGAACCGTCGATCTTGAGGCGGTAGGACTCGGGCGGGTTCTGCTCCAGCACCTCGACGCGGCCGGTGTAGCTGCCGCGCACGGAGGCGATGCCGACGCGCATGGTCGACTCGTACGTCTCCGGCGCGACCTCCTCGAAACGCTCGACGCCGGGGAGCGCGCCGGAGAGCACGTCGGGGTCGAGC
This sequence comes from Tepidiformaceae bacterium, assembly GCA_965203115.1. Taxonomy (GTDB): domain Bacteria; phylum Chloroflexota; class Dehalococcoidia; order Tepidiformales; family Tepidiformaceae; genus UBA2991. Next base: position 3,093,900 of record OZ241859.1, read on the forward strand.
AGCAGCTCATAGAGCAGCTCCCGCGGCCCATTGAATTCCTGCTCTCCCTTGATCTCCACCGTCGCCCTCGTCCCTCTCCGGTGCGTTCAGCGTATCGGAAGCTAGATGCCGTTCGTATTCAGGTCCTTCAGGAACTCGTAGGTGCGCTGGGGCGCATCGGGGTCCTCGGGAACCGGGAGGATGGCGCCGTTGTAGTCGGTCACGCCGATGGACTCGAGGCGCTTGAGCTGCGCGCGAACGGTGGCCTCGTCGCCGACGATGGCCATCTCGGAGACGCCACTGACGCCCTCGGCGGCGATGACCTTCCGGTACGAGTAGATCTTCCCGTAAACCTCCCAGACCTTGCCGCAGGAGGCACGGGCGGCCTCCTCGTTGCTGGTCACGGAGATGGGGATGCCGGCGATGATGCGGGGCGCGGGGCGGCCAACAGAGTCGGCGGCCTTCGTGATGGTCGGGACGGCGGTCTGCTCGATGTAGTTGGGGCCGCACCAGAACATGCTCGTCCCGTCGGCGAGCTCGCCCGTGACCTTCAGCATGCCGGGGCCCAGGGCCGCGATCAGCACCTTCGGGCGGCCGCCGCCTGGGACGTCGAGCTGCGTGAAGGGGGCGTTGTTCATGTGAACCCGGTACTCCTGCCCGCTATGGTTCACGAGGTCGCCATCGAGCAGCGGATTGAGCACCTCGAGGTACTCGCGCAGGTGCCGCACGGGCGTCGACCAGGTCAGTCCCTGCCAGTCCTCGACGATGAACTTGTGGCTCAGGCCCAGCCCGAGGATGAAGCGTCCGCCGCAGACCATGTTCGTGGTGAGCGCCTGCTGCGCCATCACCATGGGGTGGCGCGGGTAGGTGGGGACGACGGCGGTGCCCAGCTCGATGGTGCTCGTCGCCTGCCCCGCGAGGGCGCAGATGGTCATGGCGTCGTGGTTGAGGTGGTTGCCGATCCAGGCCGACTGGAAGCCATCGGCTTCAATCTGCTTGTAGGGCTCGACGATGGAGCTGACGGAGTCGCCTGCTCCCCCGCCCGGTGCCCGTGTGATGATTCGCATGCCCATCGGCGCTCCTCCTGCCGCCCCCTTTCCGGGGCCGCCGCGATGATACGCCCGTCGGCTACGGCTTGTGCGAAGGGATTCGTCAACGGCGGGCGTTCTTTCCGCAGCCGCTACACTCCCCGCCATGACCGAACCGGCAGGCGGCGACGCCAACGCCTTCCGCGACGCGGCCCGCGCGCTGGCGCCCGCGACGGTCGAGGCGATCGAGGGGCTTGGCGGCGCCTTCCGCCATCTCGACCGGGGCTCGATGTGGGAGCTGCAATCGCAGCTCCGCCCGCTACGGGACCGGCTCGAGCAGGCGCTCAGCGACCTGCGCGAGGCGCCGCTGCCGGACCGCTTCATCCCCATCCGCGACCAGCTCGGAAGCAGCGCGGAGGCCACGCTCGAGGCGCTGGGCGCTTTCACGCGGCCGGTCCCGCGGGCGGAACGTTCCGGGAACGTGCTCGCGGGGATGCGGGGGCTGGCGCGGGCGCAGGAGTTGCTCTACCCGCTGCGCTCGCTCGACCCCGCCCTCGGCGGGCTGTTCGCCGAGCCCGCCGTGCGGGGCGACCTGGCCGCCCTCGACGCGCACAGCTCCGACCCCGGAACCGGCATCCAGCGCAGCGGCCCCGACGACGACCCCGACGCCCGTGGCGAGTTCCACCTGTACGTGCCGGAGTCGCTCGACGGCAGCGAGGCGCGACCGCTCGTCGTGGCCCTGCACGGGGGCATGGGGCACGGGCGGGACTTCCTCTGGACGTGGCTGCGGGAGGCGCGCAGCCGCCGCTTCCTGCTCCTGGCCCCGACGTCCGTGGGGCAGACGTGGGCGCTCATGGGTCCGGACGCCGACCGGCAGCGGCTGCTGCGCTCGGTCGAGTTCGTACGCGAAGGGTTCAACGTCGACGGCGACCGCATCCTCCTCACGGGCCTCTCCGACGGCGCGACGTACGGCCTCTCGACGTTCCTCTCGGGGGACACGCCCTTCGCCGCGATGGCGGCGGTCGCCGGCGTTCTGCACCCGAAGAACATCGAGGACGGCGCGATCGTGGGGGCGGAGGGGAAGCGCATCTCGATCACGCACGGGACGAAGGACTGGATGTTCCCGGTGCAGCTCGCGCAGGCCGCCCAGCAGGCCCTGCGCGATGCCGGCGCGGACGTGCGCTACCACGAGATCGCCGACCTCGCGCACGCCTACCCGCGCGAGGAGAACGCGGCCATCCTGGAGTGGTTCGACCCCGGCCTGGCGCTGGCCAACACGGACAGTTAGCCGGACAACTCTGTGGACAACTCGGGTGACAGCGGTGGGTTCTTCGAGCCGCAAGAGCCCAGTGTTTCCGGGCTCTGCGAAGGACTGGAACCCGGACAACTTCGCGGACAGGGGCCAAGACACAGTGCCAGCCAGTTTCCGAAGCCGCCCGCTCTGTCGACGTGGTGCAGTCGAGGGTACCCAGCCTGGCCACTACGATAGCTGGCATGCCCGGGACATCGCCGGTTGAACCAAACATCGCGATCCCTCCGGGTGAGCACCTCGAAGAGGAGCTCACCATTCGTGAGCTGACCGTGCATACGCTCGCGGAGTTGATGGGCGTTGGCCCAGAGACGATCGGCGAGGTGGTCTGTGGAGCGAGACCAGTCACCACTGAATTCGCGCAGGATCTGGAGAGAGTCCTCGGTATCCCGTCGGAGATCTGGCTGAACCTTGAGGCGAACTACCGCGCTGCGCTGAGGCGCCTCGGCCGGGAATCTCCTGACGACTAGCCCTCGCCGGGGGGGAGGTCCTTCGCGGATTCGTCGTAGCGGCGGGTGTACTTGCCGATGTCGGGCTCGGGGCCCATGGCGGCGTCGACCTCGGCGCCGTAGGTCGCCTCCGCTTCCGCCACCTTGGTGGCGAAGCTGAGGTGGTGGGCGAAACCGCTCATGACGCGCCGCATCGCGTGCCCGGCGTCATCGGGGCAGACGGGGCAGGGCGGGGGCTCGATGTCGCTGGTCATGCGCTGGCGGAAGACCTCCTCGCGCGCGCCGCAGACATCGCAGGCGAACTCGTACAGGGGCATCGCGGCCTCCCCTCAGCCCTCGCCGATGCCCGCCTCGGCGAGGTAGGCCTCGGCGGCCAGGGCGGCGGTCGCGCCGTCGCCGCAGGCGCTCACGAGCTGGCGCGCCGCCTCGACGCGCAGGTCGCCGGCGACGAACAGGCCCGGAACGGTGGTGCGCATGCGCAGGTCGACCCGGGCATGGCCGCCCTCGTCGAGGTCGACCAGCCCCTTGAGCAGGTGGCTGTTGGGCGTCTGGCCGATGAAGATGAAGACCGCGCCCACGAGCAGGGTGCGGACCTCGCCGGTTTGCACGTTCCGCAACTCGGCCCCCTCGACCTCGTCCGTTCCCACGATGCGATCGACGACCGTGTTGCGGATGATCTCGATCTTCGGGTTGGCGAACACCCGCTCCTGCAGGAGCGCGCTGGCCCGAAACGTCTCGCGGCGGTGGACGAGCGAGACCTTGCTCACGTGGCGGGTGGTGAAGAGCGCCTCGTCGAAGGCGGCGTCCCCGCCACCCACCACCACCACCTCCTGGTTCTGGAAGAAGGCGGCGTCGCAGGTGGCGCAGTAGCTCACGCCGCGGCCGATGAACTCGTCCTCGCCGGGCACGCCGAGCTTGTTGTAGTCGGCGCCGGCGGTCGCGATGACGGCATGCGCCTCGATGGCACCCTCGCTCGTCTCGACGCGGAAGGGAGCGCCCGGGCGGGGAACGATCGCCTGCACGTCCTCGTGGCGCAGCTCGGCGCCGAAGCGCCCGACCTGCTCGACGAGGTTCATGGCGAAGTCGGCGCCGTTGATGCCCCGGGGGAAGCCGGGGTAGTTCTCGACGAGCTCGGTGGTCGCGATCTGGCCGCCCGTCATGAGGCGCTCGAAGACGACGGTGCGCCTGCGGGCGCGGGCGCCGTAGAGCGCGGCCGTCAGGCCCGCGCCACCGGCGCCGATGACGGCGATGTCGTACGTCTCGGGCCGCTCCGCGCTCATGCCGCCGTTCCGGGGGCCACCATGCGCCTGCGCTCCGCTCTCGCTAGGCGATCGCCTCCTCGAGGCGCTTCTTGAGGTCGCTCTTGGGGCGGAAGCCGACGATGGTGCCCTTGAGCTCGCCGCCGTTGAAGATCAGGAGCGAGGGGATGCTGCGAATGCCGTACTGGGAGGGGATGGCGGGGTTCTCGTCGGTGTTCATCTTGTAGAAGCTGACGCGCCCGGCGTACTCCTCGCCGAGCTCCTCGACGATCGGGGCCACCATGCGGCAGGGGCCGCACCACGGCGCCCAGAAGTCCACCAGCACCGGCAGATCGCTCTTCATCACGTCTGCGTCGAACGTCGCGTCCGTCACCTCGGGGGTTGCTGCCATCTCGGTTGTGCTCCTTCGCCGGCATGCCGGCTGATTGCTTCCAAAGGCTCTTGCATTGGTCCGCCGGAGCCCGCCGGGCGGTTTCGCCGGGAGCGTCCGGAGACCTCTTCAAGCGTACCACCCCGAACGCGCGAAGGCGCGAACGGGGGCTTTCCAAATTGCCGCGCTCGGGGGCGCTTGCTACCATCCCGCCGAGGTCGCCCCCGATGAGTGGCTCGCTTGCGCTCGTGCTTAACCAGAACTACGAGCCGCTGAACGTGTGCAACGTGCGCCGCGCCCTCGTCCTCGTGTTGCGGGGCAAGGCCGAGATCATCGAGACGGCGAAGGGCGTGATCCACAGCGCGAACCACCACTTCGACCTGCCCTCGGTCATCCGCATGGTCTACTACGTTCGCCGGCCGCGCCCGAAGCTGAGGCTCTCGCGGCGCGAGGTGTTCGCCCGCGACGGCTGGGCCTGCGCCTACTGCGGCCGCCGGGGCAAGGACCTCACGCTCGACCACGTGGTGCCCCGCTACCGCGGGGGAACGCACAGCTGGGACAACCTCGTGAGCGCCTGCAAGCCGTGCAATCACCGCAAGGCGGGGCGCACCCCGAAGGAGGCGCGGATGCGCCTGCACACGCCTCCCTCCGAGCCCCGCGTGCCGGTGTACCACGGCTACCTCCAGTACCTCCGCCGCTACCAGGACTGGGGCAAGTTCATCCCCGGCGCGGAGACGGCCAGGGCCGCCGTCTAGATGAGCGAGCTTTCACCCGAAGAGATCCTGAAGGAAGCGCTGCGCGTGGCCGACTCCCAGTTCGGCGGCACGCTGGCGACCATCCACGCGGACGACGGCACACCCTACCCGGCGTTCGTGCTGTTCCACCTGACCGAGGAGGGCGAGGTCATCTACGGCAGCGTGACGGAGTCGCAGCACACGCGCGACACCGAGTCCGTGCCGGAGGTCGCCTTCCTGATCGACAACCGCGACGTGCTGGGCTACGACTGGCCCGCCTTCGACCGCGTGACGGTCGAGGGGACGGCGGAGCGGATCGATCCGGACGACCCGCGGTACGACGGCTACTTCAACGAGCTCGTGGCCAAGAACTGGCTCTCCAACTACTTCACCACGATCGGGAACCTGTACCGCATCGCGCCGACGCGGATCACGGTGGTGCTGGGCCTGGGCCCCGAGCGCCACACGCTCGACTTCGCCTAGCGAGCGGGGATCCCGAGGAGAGTCGCGGCCTCGTCGGGGGTGGCGGGGCGCTTGCCGACCTGCTCGATGACGTCGAGGAGGGCCCGGAGCAGCTCGACGTTCGACGGCTCGCCAGGGCCGGCGTAGTCCTCGAGGCCGATGCGGACGTGGCCGCCACGCGAGATGGCGAGCGCGGACATGCCGCAGGCGGTCACGTCGCCGGCGCGCACGGCGACGGACCAGGGCAGGCCCGTGCCGGCGAGCATGTCGAGGTACGCCTCCAGTCCGGCGGGGGTCGGCGGCAGGCCGGAGAGGGTGTGTTCGCTGCCGAAGTAGAACTTGACCAGCGACCCGGGCGGGAGCGCGCCCGCCTCGTGCTCGGCCAGCGCCACCCGCAGGAAGCCCGGCTCGAAGATGGAGATGGAGGGCCCGAGGTTGTAGCGGTGGCAGGTGTCGAACATCTTGCGGGCGTCGCGGAAGGTGTTCAGGTAGGTCGCTTCGATGTCGGCGGCGCGGCCGTCGGGGCCGCGGCCGCCGACATTCACGGAGCCGGGGTCGACGAGCCCGATGCGGAGCACGCCCGCCTCGGCGAGGGCGGGGATGTGGGCGTAGCGGCGCTCGAAGGTGGTGTGGGGGCCGCCGCTGGGCATGGTGGGGTAGAGGAGGGCGTCGGGGCGCTCGGCGAGGATGACGTTCCAGGCCTCGAGGTAGGGCGCGGGGTCGTGCTCGGGCGCATCGCCGACGACGGGCTCGTCGTTGTGGTTGTGGACGATGGCGGCGCCCGCTTCGAGGCAGCGCAGCCCGTCTTCGGCGATCTCGGCGGGGGTCCGGGGAACGGTCGCATTTCGGGACTTCGGGGTCGCGCCGTTGATGGCGGCTTCGATGATGACGGCGTCGGCGAGGTCGGGGGTGGTCATGCGTCGCCTCCGAGCCAGCGGGCCTGCCAGCCCTCGTCGGGCTGCTCCTCGGCGAAGGGCCAGGCCTCGCCGAAGCGCTCGCGGTAGACGACCGCCTTCACCGGCTTGCGGCGCAGGGGACCGTGCCGGTCGGTGGGGTAGCCGATGGGGAGGAGGCAGTAGAGCTGGTTGTTGTCGGGGATGTCGAGCAGGTCGCGGAGCTCGTCGCCGCCGCGCATGGGGAGGTTGAAGACGGAGCTGCCGAGGCCCAGCCCGCGCGCCGCCAGGAGCAGGTTCTGGACGGCGGGGAAGGTGCTGCCGCCGGGCGTCGAGTGCCGCCCCTTGAGGCCGAGCACGGCGATGATGGCGGGCGCCTCGTGCAGGTTGTCGACGAGGTGCTGGACGCTGCGGAGGGTGAGCCGCTGGGTGCGGGGGAGGTCGTCCATCTTCTCCGGGTGGGCGGAGAGGTCGGGCTGGTAGCGGCTCCAGCCGATCTCGGCCCAGCCCTGCATCTTCTTCTTCACCGCCGGGTCGGTGATGACGATGAAGCGCCAGTCCTGGGCGTTCTGGCCCGACGGGGCGCGGATGGCCGCGTCGAAGAGCTGGAACAGCACCTCGTCGGGGATGGGGTCGGGGCGGAAGCGCCGGAGCGCCCGCATGGAATAGATCGATTCGAAGAGACCGGGGTCGCCGTCAGCCGCCATGAGCGCCTCCCGCGCGGGATTCTACCGGCCCGCCCCTTGCGCTCCCGCCAACCCCCGGCGGTCCCGTGCGTCCCGTACGATGCGACCCGCGGGAGGCGCCATGGACACGGGAGCGAGCACCGCCGCCGACTGGCAGGTGGCCGTCGACCAGGCGCTGCACGGCGTGCGCTCGGACTCCGACCTCGTCTTCCTGTTCGCCAGCTACCACCACTCCGAGCGCTACCCGGAGATCGTGAGCGCGATCCAGGAGCGGCTGGGGCCACGCGTCCTGCTGGGGTGCTCGGGACAGGCGGTCATTACGACGGGACGCGAGATCGAGGGACGACCGGGCATGACCGTCATGTCCCTCGCCCTGCCGGGGGCCGACCTGACCCTGAAGCGGGTCAGCCAGGAGGACCTCGACTCCGACACGCCGCTGGCGGCGCGGCTCCTTCCGCCGGACGAGGTGAACGCCTGGGTGCTCCTCTCCGACCCCTTCAGCATCAACACGGAGACGCTGGTGGCCGCGCTGGCGGAGGCGTATCCGGGGACGCCCATCCTCGGCGGGATGGCCTCCGCCTTCCCGGGCGGACGCAGCGCCTACCTGTTCGAGGGGGGCGGTCTCGCGCCGGGCGGAGCGCTGCTGCTGGCGGTGAGCGGCGGCTGGACGATCCACCCCGTCGTCTCGCAGGGCGCGGCGCCCATCGGCGAGTCGTGGACGATCACGGAGGCGGAGCGGAACGTCGTGCTCGGCATCGGCGGTCGGCCCGCCCTCGACGTGCTCATGGAAACGCTCAACGACCTGCCAACCGAGGTGCAGGTGCGGGCGGGGCGGAACCTGCTCGCGGGGCTCGCGATGGACGAGTACGCCGACGACCTCGGGCGGGGCGACTTCCTGATCCGCAACCTGCTCGGGGTCGACCGCGAGCAGGGAGCGATCGCGATCAACGACTACGTGCGCGTGGGCCAGACGCTGCAGTTCCAGCTCCGCGACGCAGAGGCGGCGACGGAGGAGCTGAACGCCCTCCTCGACCAGGCCCGGGAGGCGATGGCGGGGGAGGCGGCGGGCGGGCTGCTCTGCGCCTGCAACGGACGCGGCCAGGGCATGTTCGGCGAGCCCGACCACGACGCCTCGGCGGTGGCGGACCGCCTCGGCGAGGTGCCCATCGCGGGCCTGTTCTGCAACGGCGAGATCGGCCCCGTGGGGGGCACGCCCTTCGTCCACGGCTTCACGGCCAGCCTGGCGCTGTTCGTGCCGGCAGGAGAGCAGGCCGAGGGGTAGGCTCTCACGCGGTACATCCCAGGATTGGGAATTACCTACCAGAGTAAACGGTCTCAGATCGCCCGCCTCCCGGAGCCCAACGCCCGTGTCATAGGCTCTGCGGCTTGACCCCCTCCTGGCCTTCCCCCACCATCGCCCCCGACTCCGCACGAGTCTTTGTCCCCGACGTGGGATTACCGGATGGGCGGTTCATGCCCCCTTGCGGCCTACGTTGGGCAGCGATGGCTCGTGCGGAGTCCACCGCCATTCCAACCGCAAGGGGGCTCCCCATTGAAGCACGTTCGTCTCATCGGTCTGGCGGTCATCGCCATGATCGCCATGCCTGTCGGCGCCACCGTCACCGCCCAGGACGGCCCTTCCGCGACCGTGGAGGTGCGCGTCTGGCAGGACGTTGGCGACGAGCTGGCCATCTACATCAGCGCGCGGCCGGCGGGCGGCTCGTGGCGAACGCTGGGGACGATCCCGCTGCCGCTGGACGACGGCGTGAGCAGTTCGGGCCGGTTCCGCTATGGCGACATTGCCATCGACGTGCCGCTCCCGGGGCAGGCCAGCCCGGCCACCGTGGAGGTCCGCGTGTGGCAGGACGTGAACGACAGCGCCGGCATCTACGTCAGCGCCCGGCCGGCCGACGGCTCGTGGCGGACGCTGGGCACGATTCCGCTGCCGCTCGACGACGGTGTGAGCAGCTCGGGCCGGTTCCGCTACGGGGACATCAGTCTCGACGTGCCGCTGCCCGCTCCCCCGCCGGTGGCCCGAACGATCTTCACGGGAGAGCTTGCCGACCTCGAGTACAGCATCGGTCTTGCGGATGGGTGGACACGGCCGGCCGAGCACGGGTTCGAGCTCAGCGACCCCTGGAGCTTTGTGTTCGTCACCCCAGCCGGTGGACCCCTGGGGCACACCCTCCAGCAGCAGGCCGAATCGATTCGGAACGGACTCGAACAGGGGATCGGGATTCCGTGGCAGTCGTACTCGCTGTTCGAGTTCACGTCCCTCGAAGAGGTGACGGTTGAAGGCCGGACCGCCTACGAGCTTCGGTACCGCGCCCAGCAGGCGCCGGGGTTCTGCACCGTTTCCTTTGTGGCGCGCGTTGCGGGGGCGGAGGCGTGGCACGGACAGACCACCGGACTGCGGGCAACTATCTGGCTGTGTGAAGGAGCCGTGGAGGCCCATGGCGCAGCGAGGCAGGCGACACTCGACACGTTCCGGGTTTCGGCAGCTCCCTCCGACTACTACACGCAGGCCCTGCTCGTTGAGGGCGTCCTGATCAAGGCGGCCGCGCAGGTAGACCCCGATGCCCTTACGGAAGCCGGAGCGGTGATCGGCTGGATGCTGGGGACCGCGCGGGAGGACATCCGGACGTGCCTGGCAGCGACCAGAGCCGCGCTCGCGATCATCCCGGCCGACGAGTTCGTGACGACCTTGCCTGAATTCGCGAATCTGGCGGGCGGGGGCGACTTCACCGGCCGGACCTACGACTCCTTCGATATCCGGGGGTTGGGCGCCGTGATGGGCCAGCCGGTGTCATCGGCATCGGAAGAGTCCCTGCTCGGCGATCGAAAGGACCTCAACATCACGGTCCACGAGTTCGCCCACGGGATCGAGAACCTGTGTCTGAAACCGGCAGAGCTCGAGCAGTGGAAGGGGTACTACGAAGCCGCCCTCGAAGAGAACCGCTATCCCGGGACGCACGCGATGCACGACCAGGACGAGTTCTTCGCCGTGTTCAGCAGCTCGTACTTCGGGGTCACCGATGAGCTGGGGGACAGGAACACGAGCAGGGAGCTGATCCGGACGGAGTTCCCCGACGTCTTCGAGTCTCTCGAAGACGTCTACGGGTCGCCGGAGCCGGGCGCGCCTCCCGAGTAGGGGCCAGCCTGGCGCTGTTCGTGCCGGTAGGGGAGCAGGCCGAGGGGTAGCCGCTGACGCGTGTCGGACCGGCAGTGTCAGGGGAAGTGGCGGTAGATGTCGCGCCGGTGTAGGAAGCGCGTCACGACTGCTGTATCGCCCTCCATGGAGAGGCCGATTCGGTATTCGCCCACCCGGATTCGGTAGTGCTGCCCAACCCCCTTGAGTCTGGCCGCCCCGGCGACTGCAGCAATCTCTGGAGCGCGCTCCATCTCCTCGATGATGCGCTCCACCCGGGCTCGTAACGCCGCGTTTCGCAATCGCCTGAGGTCTCGCGTGAAGCTGGAGGTGAACTCAACCTCCATCCGGGTTCCGCAGAATGTCCAGCACTTCCTGCTTGTCGACCCGTTCGGTCGTGAGGCCCTCCTCGATGGCTCGGGCGAACGCGGCGTCTTCGGCCTCTTCGCTCTCGTGGACCTGCTCCTCAAGCGTCAACTCGATTTCCTCCCCCTCCTCCAGTGCGAGCGGCTCCAACGGTTCAAGCTTGCCCCTCGAATACCTGGCCCGGATGGTCCTGATCATGGTCGTCCTCTCCCGGCTACGTGCTCTGCCATGATTGCACAGGCGCAGCGGCAGCGCCTGTGCGGACGGCGCATACTGGAAGCACGCCCTGCGGGAGGTGCGGCCATGACCACGACTTCGGCACCGGAAACGCTCGTCCGCGCGGGGTCGCTCGAGGAGATCGAGCGCGAGGGGATGAAGGTCGTCGCCGCAGAGGGGCGCACCATCCTCGTCGTCCACGACGAGGGCCGCCTCTACGCCCTCGATAACCGCTGCCCGCACATGGGCTTCCCGCTGAGCCGCGGGGCGGTGCGCGACGGCATCCTGACCTGCCACTGGCACCACGCCAAGTTCGACCTGTCCGGCGGCTGCACGCTCGACCCCTTCGCCGACGACGTGCCCGCCTTCCGCATCGAGACGCGCGACGGCGACGTGTTCGTCGACCCGCGCCCGATCGAGTCGGACCGGCGCGGCCACTGGGAGACGAAGCTGCGGGAGGGGCTGGAGGGGCAGCTCTCGCTCGTGCTCGCCAAGAGCGTAATCGGGCTGAACGAGCTGGGGGCGACGAACGACGTGCTGCGCGAGGCGGCGCTCTTCGGGGTGCGGAACCGCGCAAGCGGCTGGAGCACGGGACTCTCGATCCTGACGGCGATGGCGAACGTGCTGCCCGTGCTGCAGGAGGAGGACCGGCCCGTCGCCGTTTTCCACGGCGCCGTCCATGTGGCGCGTTCGACGGCGAACCAGCCGCCGAACTTCGACCTCGCGCCGCTGGAGACGGAGTTGCGCGATCCCGCGCGCTACCTCGAGTGGTTCCGGCGCTTCGTGGAGACGCGCTCGACGCAGGCGGCGGAGCGGACGCTGCGCTCCGCCATCCACCTCGACCTGCCGCGGGACGCCATCGCGGAGATGGTGTTCGCGGCCTGCACCGACCACCTCTTCCTCGATACGGGCCACACGCTCGATTTCGCCAACAAGGCGTTCGAGCTGCTCGACCACATCGGCTGGGAGCACGCCGAAGAGGTGCTCCCCGCGATCGTGCCCGGGCTGACGGGCGCGCGGCGGATGGAGGAGAGCTCGAGCTGGCGGCATCCCGTGGACCTGGCCGCGCTCCTCGAGGACGTACACCGCCGGCTCGACGACGCCATCGCGGCCGGCGACGGCCGCCAGCGCGACTGGCGCGGCCATCGCGACCTCGCCGAGCAGATCCTCGACGGCGAGCCGGACGCGACGCTGGAGCGCATGCTCGCCCTGGTGCGGGAGGGCGTTCCCCTGGAGGAGCTGTCGGCGACGGTGGCGTACGCGGCCGCGCGACGGGCCGTGCACTTCCACGTCTCCAACGAGTTCGGGGACTGGGACACGGTGCACCACTCGTTCACGTACGCGAACGCGGTCGACCAGGCGATGCGCCGCTCACCCTCGAAGCTGCTGGCGCGGGGCATCTTCGACGGGGCGATGTCGGTGTACCTGGAGCGGTTCCTGAACGTGCCGAAGCAGCCGCATCCCGCCCTCTCCGGCGATCCCGTGCTCCCCGACGCGCTGCTGCCCGCGTTCGACGTGCAGGGCCAGGTCGACGAGACCGCGCGCATCGTCGCGGACCTGCTGGGGGCGGGCTGGCGCGAGCAGGTGGTGGAGGTGCTGGGCCAGGCGCTGCTGCGGGAGGACTCGGGCTTCCACGAGTTCCAGATCTACGAGGCGGGCGTGCGCCAGTACCAGCACTTCGCCGGACAGCCGGAGGGCGACCACATCCTGACGGGGGTCGCGCGCTTCCTCACCGCGCACTCGCCGACGGTGCGCTCGCGGCTGCAGACGTTCGACATCGCGGCGCGGCTGCACCGGGGCGAATCGCTGCACGGGGACGAGTAGCGGGAACGGGGAAGCGGGAAGCGCCTACTCGGCGCTGAGGCCGAGCGCGGCCAGCGCGAACCCGAGCACGGTCAAGACGATCATCATCACGACCGCGAGGATGATCCACGTGTTGTCGCTGCTCGTGTCGCGCTCGGCGTACTGCGGGTCGGCCTCGGCGGGCTCTTCTTCGCCTTCCTGGGCTGGAGCGCTGGACGTGGTGGGGGTGACGGGAGCCTGGGAGGCGTTGCCGGCGGGGGCGCCGCCGCCGGGAGCGGGCGCGTGCGCCGCGAGGCCGGGGGTCGCGCTGCCGAGGACGAGCACGCCGGCGAGCGCGAGGAGGCCCGTCACGACCAGGGTTCGCTGCCAGAACGAGGTACGCAAGGCGAAACGGAAGGTACGGCGAGCGCGAGGCTGGGTCAAACCGCGCGCCTCGATCGCCCGGTCCTGGGGACGTAGCGCTTGCTGAACTCGTCCTCGCTGAGGCGCACGCCTCGGCGGCGCTCGCTGACCGCCAGTTCCATGCGCGAGAGCTGCGCCAGCCCCTTGCGCGTGTCGCTCGCGACGCGGGCCTTGTCCTGGCGCTTCAGCCGCTGCTTGAAAAGCCAGTAGACGAAGGTCTCCCATTCGCGCAGGGAGATGTCCTCCTGCAGCATCGTGCCGGTCTCCTCGTAGTAGGCGGCGCGCAGGTGCTCGCGGTCGGCGCCGTAGACGCGCTGGAACATGCTCTCGTGGGCGCGCAGGTCGTCGCCCCAGGGGCTGGCGTGGTTCTCCTTGTGAATCTCCTCCTCGACCCCGAGCTGGAGCGCCGACTCGACCAGCACGCCGTAGGTGTAGTTCAGGTGGGCGCTGTACTTGGCCGCCCCGAGGCGCGCCGCGAACTCGTCGTCGTCGAGGTCGATGGGCCAGCGTCCGGTGAAGAGCAGGTCCTCGACCTCGCCCCCGGGCGTCAGCTCCGGAACCTCGTCGAGCAGGCGCTCGGCCAGGAGGAGCCAGTCGAAGGCTTCCCCCGCAATCAGGTAGTCGTAGCGGCGGCCGCTGCGCGTCTCGTTGGGCGCTCGCCAGCGGCCGATGGCGTCGAGCAGGGCCTCGAACCAGTGCGCTCCGGAGCGGACGTCCTCGCGGAAGCGGGCGACCACGTCGTCGACGGCAAGGTCGCTGTCGCCGGGGAGTTCGTCCCCCTCGACGACCTCGGGTTCCGCGTCGACGGTGCTCGACATAGCAAACCGGATGATAGCAAAGGCCTGGCTTGCGGACGCGGGAGGGGCGACTGCCGCTGGTAAGCTTGTTCGATGGCGGAGATTATCGGGCACGAGGCGCTGCGGCGGGCCCTGCGCGGCATCGCCGCGATGGAGGAGCCGCCGCACGCGCTGCTCCTGTCCGGCCCGGCGGGCACGGGACGGACGCTGCTCGCGCTGGAGCTCGCGGGCCTGTTGAACTGCGAGTCCGAGGCGCTCGACGACCGCCCCTGCGTCGATTGCCGCGCCTGCCGCCTGATCGCCGAGCGGAACCACCCGGACGTGCTCCACCTCGAACCGGGCGACAGCTTCTGCCGGGGCGGGGGCGGGCACCAGCCCCACGCCGGCTCGCGCGACATCCGCATCTGCCAGGTGCGGGGGCTGATCGAGTCGGTCTCGCGCTACCCGTTCGAGGGGCGCTTCCGCGTCATCATCATCGAGCCCGCCGACCGGATGGGGCTCGAAGCGGCGAACACGCTCCTGAAGACGCTGGAGGAGCCGCCGCCGGCAACGGTGCTCCTGCTCATCACGGCCGCGCCCGAGAACCTGCTGGACACGATCCGCAGCCGCTGCCGGACGCTCTCGGTGTCGCTCGTGCCCGACAACGTCGTGGCGGAAGGGCTGCGGGAACGCGGCTTCGAGCCGGAGGTGGCGGAGCGGGCCGCAGCGGCGGCGCGCCGGCGCCCGGCCGACGCGCTCGCCTTCGCCGAGCAGCCCGACCTGATGGACGATCGCGGCCGCCTGCTCGACCGCTGCGCCGAGCTCGCGGGGGCGCGCGCCGCCGAGCGCATGACCTACGCGGGCGACCTCGCCGAGCGCTGGCGCCGCGACCGCGAGCTGGTCCTGACCGAGCTCGATGTCTGGGAGACGTTCTGGGAGGAGCGCCTGCGCACGGCGGTCGGGGCCGAGAACGGCGCCCGCGACGCGCTCGAGGCGCTGCAGGCGGTGGCGGACGCGCGCAGCGACCTGGAGACGCAGGTGGTGGCGCGCATGGCGCTGGAGCTCATGCTCCTGCGCTTCCCCGCGGTTACACTGGCCGCCAAGGACGCCCCCGCCGCCTCCCGAAACGAGAACGAACCATGACCGATCCCCGGCAGAACGTGGCCGGAGTGCGCTTCCGCAACGCCGGCCCGATCGAGTACTTCCACGCCGCCGGCATGCGGCTCGACGTGGGCGAATCCGTCATCGTCGAGACGAACCGCGGGCCGGAGCTGGCGCGCGTCGTGATCGCGCCCGAGCAGGTGGTCGTGAACGAGCTCGGCGAGGACAACCTGCACCCGATCCTGCGGCTCGCGACGGAGGACGACCTGGTTCACGCGAGCGACCTCGCCGCCCGCGCGGAGGAGCTGCTGCCGGAGGCGCGGAGAATCGCGGAGGAAGCGGAGCTGGAGGGGCGCGTCGACCGGGCGGAGTTCACGCTGGACGGGGAACGGCTCACCTTCCTCGTGAGCGGGGAAGGGACGGGCGGGCAGCGCGAGTTCTCGCGCCGGGCGGGGCAGCGCTGGGACGTGCGCGCCTCTGTGCGGCGCATCGGCGCCCGCGATCGCGCCCGCCTGGCGGGGGGCTACGGCATCTGCGGTCGGGAGCTGTGCTGCTCGAACTGGCTGGAGACGTTCCCCTCGGTCTCCATCCGCCTTGCCAAGGACCAGGAACTGCCGCTCAAACCGGAGAAGATCAGCGGCCTCTGCGGTCGTCTGCTCTGCTGCCTCTCCTACGAGGAGGAGGGGTACAAGGAGATGAAGAAGACCCTCCCGCGCATGGGCCAGCGCTGCAGCACGCCCACGGGCGAGGGCAAGGTCGTCGGCATCAACGTGCTGCGCCGGCAGGTGACGCTCAACGTGGGCGGCCAGCGGATCGAGGTGGGCGACCGCGACCTCGGGCTGGTCGTGCGCTGGGACCCCTCCGCGCGCAACGCCGAGCCGCCGCCCAGCATCACCCGCGAGGAAGCGATCGCGCAGGGGCTGATCGAACCCGAGGAAGAGCCCGAGCCGGAGCTCCAGGCCGTCGCCGCGATGCCGGAGGCAGCGCCTATCGAGCTGGGTCGCGAGTCCACCGACGCCCCCGGACGGGAGCGCTCCCGACCGTCGCGCCGTCGCGGGCGGGGCCGGCGGGGCGGCGACAACCGCCAGTCCTCCCCCCGGCCGCAGCAGCAGCGCGAGGAGGCGCCGAAAGGCCGCGTCTTCCGGCGCTCCTCGGGGAGCCAGGCATCCGCTCAGCCGTCGGGCGAGGCGCAGCCCTCCAGCCGGCCTCCCGCCGAGGCCGGCGGCGAACAGCCGCAGGGCGGCGCGCGGCGGAGGCGTCGTCGCAGGCGGCGTCGCGGGGGCCGTGGCAGTGGCGGCGGGAACGCCGGGGGCGGCGGCGACTCCTAGGCGTCCGCGAGCCACATCGACTCGCGTCGCAGGGCATACCAGTTCAGCCAGTCGTCCGGGGCGAAGTCCCGCAGCCGCGAACTGACCGCGTAGTGTTGCATTGCGCTGGTGGGCAGCGGCAGGACGCACCACGCGTTGTCGAGAATCCAGCGCTGGATGTCGGTCAGCAACTCCGCGCGTGTGTCGAAGTCCATCTGCTGCTCCTGCGCCTCCAGCATGCCCGTAAGGGTGCGGGCATCCGCAGCTATCTCAGGGTGAACGGTCTCCAACAGGTGCGAGTGGTTGAACCCGGTACGGCCGTACGCCCGGGGATCGAAGTGAACGAGGTGCGAGTCATGGGGGATGCCGGTCGTTCCTCCGGATTCCCCGGCGCCGTAGCTGAGCAGATCCCACTCCTTCGGGTCTCCTGTCGGGGGCGGGGGCACGCACCAGTGGCAGGTGCTGTCCACTGCCCAGACATCGGCACCGACCCCGAGCGTCCCACGAAGCGACTGCGCCGCGAACTCCCCTATCTCCACTGCCAGGGGAGCGGATCCCACATGAACGTCGATGCTGTCGACCGGCGCCTCAAAGTTCGCTGCTGCCCAGAGTGCCCGTGACTCCGCAGGGCCGTAGCGGAACCACTCCCGCAGCTGTTCCTGGGTCAACTGCTGAAAGTGCGGGAGCAGGTTGGAGATTGGCGCCGCGTACCTACCGCCGAGCGGGCGGATGGCCTCAATGAAGCCTTCGTAGTCGATCGCCTTCTGCATGGCCTGACGAGCCCGCCTGTCGTGGAACTTGGCGCCATCCATGCCCAGGTTGGAGAAACCGCCGCCGGGAGTCTCGACGACCCTGACGTGGTCCTGGCCCTCGAACTCTGCCAGCTCCTCCCTCCACAAGATGCCCTCATGGACATCAAGGTCGCCCGCCAGGAACGCGGCTTTCGCAGCCACGTGGTCGGGGATGATGCGAGTCTCCCAGGCGTCGATGTAGGGGCCGTTCTCCACGAAGCCTTCGTCCGCCGGGATGTGCCTGTGGTAGTCGGGCCAGCGTTCGGCCCGCGTGCCGGTCTCGTCACGCCTGGTCAGCACGTAGGGGCCGCTTCCCGAGCCGAAGGGCAGATCGTGGACGCTGTAGACATCCTCCCTCCTCCCGTCCGGTGCGGCGTACGTTCCCTCGAGCGTTCCGTGCTCCTGCACCACGCGGGGGTTCAGGAACGAGTAGTAGTGCCGCGACCGGTGGACCAGCGCATCCGCGTTCGGCTGACTCCAGTGCTCCGTGAGCGTGAGCTCGTCCGTTGGCTCGAAGTTGTCGACGTACTCGAACCCCTCGCTTGGCACATGGGTGCCGTCAAGCACATCGTTCAGCTTGGCCAGCCTCCCGAAGCTGAACGCGACCGCCTCCGAGTCGACGGGGTCGCCGTTGTGGAACCGCATCTCCGGGCGGATGCTCCACACGAGGGTGACGGAGTCGACCTGCTCGTAGCCAACCATCCCGTCCATGGCGAAGAGGTTCTTGCTCGGCTGGTAGGTGAGCGGCTGCGTCAGAGTCGAGTAGATGACGTCCCTGTTGTCGACGTGGAAGATGCCGGGGTCCAGGCCCGCGTCTTCGGTGGTCTTCCACAGCCGCAATGTACCCCCGCGGCGGTGCGCGTACGGGTCGGGGGTTGGTGTCGCCGTGGGCTCGGGCGGTGGAGTTGCTTCGGGAGTCTCAGGAGTTTCCGGCGCCGGGGTCCCCGTTGCCGTGGAGGCTTCCGTCGCGACCGGCTTCAGCGCGGGCGAGTCGCTCCCGCAACCCGCCAGCAGCGCCGCCGACCCCGCCGCCACCACCCCGCCCCCGACAAGGAAGCGGCGACGGTTCACCCGACGCCGTTGGAGCCTCTCCCAGTAGTTCCCCAAGGCGCTCATGGAGCCACTGTAGCCCGCGGAGTCAACGCCGCCCGCTAGCTTCGTGCCCTGGCTGCCAGCTCCCGGACGTGGGCCGCCACGAGGTCGGGGGATTCCATCGGGATGAAGTGGCTGTTGTCCTCCAGGACGATCTCCTCGGCGTCGCGCAGCTCGCCGGCGAGGCCGGGCCAGGTGGGGGAGACCATCATGCTCCACTGCTGGTCGGGGGTCGGGGGCGGGGCGCGGAGGATGCGGATGGGGAGGTCGAGCTCGCGCAGGAGCGGGTACGGGTCCCAGGCGCGGTTGCCGGCGTAAACGGCCGCCTCGACCAGCGGCGGGCAGGCGAGGACGTAGCCCTCGCCGTCGGGGGCGGGGAGGAGGCCGTGCTCGCAGTAGTCGCGGAGGATGCGGGGCTCCCAGCGCCGGAAGGGGTCGCGGCCGGCGAAGCGCTCGACCATCTCCTCGGGCGAGGACCACTCGTTGCGCCGGCGGGCGACGAAGTGCTCGGCCTCGAAGGCGGGCTCGCGTTCGTACAGGGACGGCTTCATCAGGACGGGATCGACGAGGAGGAGCGCGGCGAACGTGCCCGGCCGCAACGCCGCGGCCGCGGCGACGGCGGCGCCGCCCTTCGAGTGGCCCACGCCGATCGCGCCACGCAGGTCGAGCGCCTCGCAGAAGGCGGCGACATCGTCGGCGACGTCGCTCCAGGGATAGGGCGGCGCGGGCTTCTCGCTGCGCCCGTGGCCGCGCAAGTCGAGGGCGATGCTGCGCTCGTCGAGGGACTCGGCGATACCGTCCCAGCAGCGCGCGTGGAAGCCGGTCGCGTGGGCGAAGAGCACGGTCGGCTCGTGGCCCTCGCGCTCGAAGTAGGCGAGCTCGACGCCGTTGGCCCGTACGCGCCCCTCGACCGGCTGCATCGCGCGATTATCGCCGCGGCCGCGCTCAGGCGCTTCCCGAACAGGGTCATGGGGCGTGGGCCGCTAGAATCGGTGAATGCCAGACAACCCGGAAGTCCAGAACGCGCTCGCCCAGCTTGCCGCCACGCCCAGCCGGCTCGCCCACCTCACCGTCGAGGCCGACGACGCGATTCTCGACGCCGCGCCGGAGGGGGAGTGGTCGGCGCGGGTGGTGCTGGCGCACCTGCGGGACGCGGAGGCGCTTGAATTTCGGGTGGGGCTGGAGCGGCTGGTCGCCGAGCCGAACCCGGCCCTCTACTTCCTGCCGCCGGACGAGTGGGAGCGCGAGCGCAACCGCGAGCGCGACGAGAAGGGCGTCCTGCTGGGCGACTTCGCGCTGCAGCGGCAGGCTTCGCTGAACCTGATCACGACGATGCGCGAGGAGGACTGGGAGCACACGGCGCCCGGACCCCGCGACGAGCCGATCACGACCGCCCAGTTCGTCCAGATCTGGGCCGGGCACGACGCCGCGCACCTGGGGCAGATCGAGGCGCTCCTGGGCGACACCGTGGACGAAGCGCGGGAACGTCGCGCCCGACCGCCGGAATAGCAATGCCTCCTTCGGAGCCAGTCGATGCCCTCACGGACATAGCCGCCCGCCTGAATGCGCTTGGCATCCAGTACATGCTCACCGGCTCCGGGGCCGCCTTGTTCTACGGTCTCAGCCGTTCGACCAACGATCTGGATGTCGTCATTGACCTCGAAGTTCTCGAGGTAGCCCCCCTCGTCGACGCGTTCGATGGCGATTACTACATCGATCCCGATGCCGTCTTCGATGCCCTTGAACACCGTTCGATGTTCAACGTCATCCCCCTCGTCGCGGGCCTCAAGACCGACTTTATTCTGCTACGCGACGAGCCCTTCCAGCAGGTGGCGTTCTCGCGCCGGCGTCGGATCGACTGGCGCGGCACACCCGTGTGGGTGATCGACCCGAGAGACCTGGTGCTCAGCAAGCTCAACTGGGCGCGTGACTCGTATTCAGGGCAGCAGTTGGCTGATGTGCGTACGATAATGGCAAGCGGTTTCGTGGAGGAAGATGATGAGTTCCGGGCCTGGATCGACCGCCTCCGTCTCCAGGACGTCCTGGACGCCAGTCGTACCACGCGATACGACGCCTGAGATGGCCGCGCGCCACCGTGAATGGTGGCTGGGCTTGTCAGGCGCGGAGCGCGTCCAGAGCATGCTCGACCTCGCGACCATGGGCATCGAGGCGCGGATGTGCACGCTCCGCGAGCAGTACCCCGACGCCTCGGAGGCGGAGCTGACGGCCATCTGGACGGAGGAGCGGTACCGCGACTCGCTGCCCGCCGACTTCCTCGCGCGGGCGGTCGCGGCCATCCGCGAGCGGGACGACTAGCCGCCGGCCCCTGCTCCCGCGAGCTGGCGGGCGCGCGACAGGCGCGCCGTGCCCTTGTTCGCCGCGAGCACCTTCTCGATGCTGCGCGCCAGCTCGTCGCTGACGGCCGCGCGCTCCAGGTCGAACTCCTGCTCGAGGCCGTCGGTGTCGTGGATGACGAGCCGCACCTCGTCCGAGCCGGGGCGGTCCTGCAGGAGCGCGGCGACGCTGCCCAGAAGCGCCTTGTCGGTCATCTCGTCCTCCGTCTCGTAGATGGTGATGACGAGCTGGGCCGAATCGCGGCCCACGGGGGACTGCACGCCCGGCGACTCCGCCTCGGTGGTGGCGGCGGGGGGCGGGGGCGGGGGGGCAGGAGACGCGCCGTTGCCGTTGCCGTTGGCGCCGGCGCGACTGGCGGCGGCGGGCGGGGGCGGGGCCTGCGGGGGGCGGGCGGCCTGGGCGGGGGGGCGGCGGCGGCCGCCTCCGCGGCGGGGCTCGACCTGCCACTCCTCGGGCCGGAAGCCGATGAGCGTGCCTTCCGTGGCGTCCCAGGGGGCGGCGCGGCGGGCGCTCAGGTTGAGCCGGTCGCCACGATCGCGGCATTCGACCGAGACCAGCACGATCTGGCCCTGGGCCCAGGTCTCCTCGCTGGAGGCTTCGAGCACGTCGCTCCAGACCGCAAGCTCGGCGCGGCCCGACAGGTCTTCGAGCGTGACCAGGTAGTAGCGGCGGTTGTCGCGCGTGTAGCGGACGGTGACCTGCGTGATCATCCCGGCGACACGGACGGTCTGGCCGGCGAGCTCCAGCGAGAGGTCGGCGAGCTGGACGGGATTGTGGGCGGCCAACTCCTGGGCGGCGCGGCGGAAGGGGTGCTCGCTGAGGTAGACGCCGAGGAGCTCCTTCTCCCAGCGCAGGCGCTCGTCCTGGTCGAGGGGCGCGTCGACGAGCTCGAGCGCGGGCATGGGCGTATCCACCTCGCTGCCGAAGAGGTCGAACATGGTCGACTGGCCGCTGTCGCGGAGCTCGCGCTCGCGCTTGGCGAGATTGGCGATGCGCTCGCTGTTGGCGCGCAGCGTGCCCCGGTCGCCGATCTCATCGAGGGCGCCGGCGAGGGCGAGGTGCTCGATGGTGCGGCTGGTCGCCCCTTCGAGATCGGCGCGCTTGCAGAAGTCGTCGACGTCCCGGTAGGGGCCGTCCTTCCGGCAGACGGCGATGATGCCCTCGACCGCCGCCGGGCCGACGTTCTTGATATCGCCGAGGCCGAAACGGATCGCGAGGGAGCCGTCGTCGCGGTGCTCCACGGCGAACGTCTTCGCGCTGGCGTTGATGTCGGGGGGCAGCACCTCGATGCCGAGGCGCGTGCACTCGGCGACGGCCTGGGCGATGCGCTCGAAGGGGTCGGGGGAGCTTCCGGCGAGCTGGAGGACGGCGGTCAGGTATTCGACCGGGTGGTTCGACTTGAGGTAGGCGGTCTGGTAGGCGATGTTGCCGTAGCACCAAGCGTGGGCCTTGTTGAAGGCGTAGCCGGCGAACGGCTCGATCAGCTCCCAGACGGCGCGGGCGCGGTCCTCGGAGTAGCCGTTGGCGACGGCGCCCTCGATGAAGCGGGAGCTCTCCGCCGCCATCACCTCGGCCTTCTTCTTGCCCATCGCCTTCCGCATCACGTCCGCTTCGCCCAGCGTGTAGCCGGCGAAGCGCTGCGCGATCTGGAGCACCTGGTCCTGGTAGACGATGACGCCGTGGGTGTCGGCGAGCACCTCGGCGAGGTCGGGGTGGGGGTGCTGGATGGCCTCCTCGCCGTGGCTGGCGCGGATGTAGGTGGGGATGTGGGCCATGGGGCCGGGCCGGTAGAGCGCGACCATGGCGCAGATCTCGGCGACGCTCTTCGGCTTCAGCTCCTGCACGTAGCGCCGCATTCCCGCCGACTCCAGCTGGAACACGCCGAAGGTCTCGCCGCGCCCGAGGGTCTCCATCGTCGCGGGGTCGGCCTCGGGGAGCTTGAGCAGGTCGACCTCGACGCCGGTCGTGTCGCGCACGAGGTCGACGGCGCGGCCGAGGATGGTCAGGTTCGAGAGGCCGAGGAAGTCGACCTTGAGCAGGCCCATCGCATCGACCTGCTCCATCGCGAACTGGGTGGTGGGGATGGCCTGATCGTCGCCGCGGCCGGTGCGCTGGAGGGGCACGATTTCGGCCAATGGCTCACGCGAGATGACGACGCCGGCGGCGTGCGTGCTGGCGTGGCGGGCCACGCCCTCGAGCTGCTGCGCCATGTCGACGAGGTTCCGGACCTGGGCGTCGGTGTCGTACGCCTCCTTGAGGTCGCTCGACTGATCGAGGGCGTCCCCGAGCGTGATGTGGAGCGCGTTGGGGATGTAGCGGGCCACGCGGTCGGTGTCGGCGTAGGTCATGCCGAGGGCGCGGCCGACATCGCGGATGGCGGCCTTCGCGCCGAGAGTCCCGAAGGTGATGATCTGGGCGACCTTGTCTTCGCCGAAGCGCTCGTAGGCGAAGCGGATGACCTCGTCGCGGCGGTCGTCGGCGAAGTCGAAGTCGACATCCGGCATCTGGCGGCGCTCGACGTTGAGGAAGCGCTCGAAGACGAGGTTGTTGGCGACGGGATCGATGTCGGTGACGCCGAGCGAGTAGAGCGCGAGGGAGGCGGCGGCGGAGCCGCGCATGCCCATGGGGATGCGCTCCTTGCGGGCGAAGTCGGAGATCTCCTTGACTACGAAGAAGTAGTCCGTGAACCCCGTCTCGCGGAGCACGTCGAGCTCGTAGTCGAGGCGCTGCTCCAGCTCGGGCGTGAGCGTCCCGACACGCGCGGTCAGTCCGTCGCGGCAGAGCTGGCGCAGGTAGGCGTCGTTGGTGACCCCTTCGGGGGTGACCGGCTCGGGGAGGAGGGCGCGGTCGAAGGACAGCTCGAGGTCGCAGGCGGCCGCGAGCTTCTCCGTGTTGGTGATGACCTCGGGGGTCTCGGGGAAGAGCGCCCGCATCTCCTCGTCGCTGCGGAGGAAGTAGCCCTCGCCGTCGATGCGGAAGCGGTCCTCCTGGTCGACGGTGGCGTTCGTGCCGATGCAGAGGAGGACATCGTGCGCGGAGGCCTCGTCCGCGCGCGTGAAGTGCCCGTCGTTCGTGGCGACGACGGGGATGTCGAGCTCGCGGCCGACGGAGATGATCTCGGGGTTCACGCGGCTGAAGCGTTCGACGCCGTGCTCCTGCACCTCGAGGGCATAGTGCCCGTCGAAGACCTCGCGGTACCAGCGCGCGATCTCGACGGCCCCGTCCCGGTCGCCTTCGCTGAGGCGCTCGAAGAACTCGCTCGAGGGGCAGCCGCTGAGCACGGTGATGCCGGCGCTGTGCTCCTCGAGCAGCTCCCGGTCGATGCGGGGCTTGTAGTAGAAGCCCTCGAGGTTGGACTTGGTGACGAGCTGGAGGAGGTTGCGGTAGCCGGTCAGGTCGCGGGCGAGCATGGTGAGGTGGAAGGGCTGGCGCTCGCGGGTGCGGCTGTGGCGCGAGCCGGGCGCGACGTACGCCTCGAGCCCGATGATCGGCTTGATGCTCCGGGCGCGGGCCTCGCGGTAGAAGTCGAGGGCGCCGTAGAGGGCGCCGTGGTCCGTCATGGCGATGGCTTCCATCCCCAGCTCCTCTACGCGGTCGAGGAGCTGGGGTATGCGGGACATCCCATCGAGCAGCGAAAATTCGGTGTGCGTGTGTAAGTGCGTGAACATTTCCGTGCGGGCCATCGTACGCCGTCGAGGGTCGCCTTTCGAGACCTTTCGCAGGCGATCCGCCACGGGTTCGGCGACGGAGACTCTACCGGCGCGATCCCGTTCCCCGGGGGCCGGTTACGTCACCCTCCGGCAGCCTGAAGCGGGGGCGTGGGGTTATGTCCCAGAGGGTCGCCGGAGGGTCAGTCGAGGGTGGCGCCTTCGATGGCGGCGAGGCGCTCGCCGCTGCCGGTGCCGGGCCAGCGCGAGCGGGCGACCGCCCAGGCAAGGGCGACCACGAAGAGGACGCCCTGCAGGAGGACGACGGTCGCGCCGGAGGAGACGTCGATGAACCAGGAGACGTACACGCCCACGAGGCCGCTGGCCCCGCCCAGCGCCCCCGCCAGCGCGAACATGCGGGTGAACGAGTCGGTCAGGAGGCGGGCGGTGACGGGCGGGATGACGAGGGCGGCCGCGATAAGGGTCGCGCCGAGGACCTGCAGGGAGGCGATGACGGTGGCGGCGAGCACGAGGGAGAAGAGCGCCTCGACCCAGGGGACGGGCACGCCGTAGGTGGTGGCGACCTCGGAGTCGAAGGTGGTGAAGAGGAGCTGCTTCCAGAAGGCGAAGACGACGGCTCCGGCGAGCACGAGGACGCCGGCGATGACGGCGAGGTCGCCGCTGGTGATGCCGAGGATCTCGCCGAAGAGGGCGGCGTCGAAGTCGCGCGTGAACTGGCCGTGGCGGCTGATGAGGGCGACGCCGAGGGCGAAGGCGCAGGTGGTGATGATGCCGATGGCGGCGTCCCCACCGATCTGGCGGCGGCGGGCGGCGCCATTGATGAGGAGGACGGTGAACACGCCCCAGAGCGTCGCTCCGATGTAGAAGCTGATGCCGGAGACGAAGGAGACGACGGCGCCGCCGAAGATGCTGTGCGCGAGCCCGTGGCCGATGTAGGCGAGGCTGCGGAGCACGACGTACACGCCGACGGCCCCGCAGAGCACGCCGACGAGCGTGGCCGCGACCATGCCGCGCACGAAGAACTCGAACTGGAACGGTTCGGTCAGGTCGCCCACGGCTGGCCGCCCGGGGGCGTGGCGGGGACGGCGGGCGGTTCCGGCTCGCCGCTCATGGCCTCGTCCAGGTGCTCGACGACGTAGATGGCGTCGCCGCGGCGCAGGACGAGCATGTCGGCGCCGTAGGTGCGGCGCAGGACCTCGGGGGTGAGCACCTCCTCGGGGGCGCCGTCGGCGACGAGCGCGCCCTCGCCCACGCAGACGAGGCGGGGGAGGTGGGTGGCGACGGCGTTGAGGTCGTGCGTCGACATGAGGATGGTCGTGCCGGCGCGGTTCAGCTCGCCGAGGAGGTGCATGATCTCGTGCCGCGTCTTGATGTCGACGCCGCTGGTGGGCTCGTCCAGGAGGAGCAGGTCGGGGTCGCCGATGAGGGCGCGGGCGAGGAAGGTGCGCTGCTGCTGGCCTCCCGAGAGCGCCCGGATCTGGCGGTTCGCGAGGTGCCCGATCCCGAGCCGCTCGAGGATGGTGGCGAGCAGCTCGCGGTCGTGGCGGCGGGGCCAGGGCCGCCAGCCCATCTCGCGCCAGCGTCCGAGCAGGACGGCCTGGCCGACGGTCAGGGGGAAGTTCCAGTTGATCGCCTCGACCTGGGGGACGTAGCCGAGGCGGAGGGCGCGCTCGCCCGGGCGCGGATGCGTCTCGACGGCGCCGGCGAAGCGGCGCGTCTGGCCGGCGATGGCGCGCAGCAGCGTCGTCTTGCCCGAGCCGCTCGGGCCGACAATGCCGGCGAACTCGCCCCGGCGCAGCGTGAAGTCGATGTCGCGCAGGACGGGCGTGCGTTCGTAACCGGTGGTCAGGGCGCGAAGCTGCACGAGCGGCTCGCCGTCGGGCTGGGGCGGGGGTCGGTGTCCGGGGGCGCTGGGCGCGAGCTCAACCACCGGCGTGCTCCTCGAAGGGGATCCAGCTATAGCTCACGTCGACGCCGTCGAGGGGGGAGGCGTCGCCGCCGAGGCTGGTCACGATGGCGCGGACGTTCTCGACCATCATGGCGAGGTAGGTGTTCTCGGGGTCGCCGGGGTCGCCGGGGAGGTCGTCGTCGCGGAGGGTGGCGACCTGCACGGCGCCGGCCTCGTCCGCGATCGTGTCGAGCACCTCGGAGGGGAACACTTCCGAACCGAAGATGGCGGGCGCCCCGGACGCGCGAATCTGCCTGATCAGCTCGGCGACCTCGCGGGGGGAGGGTTCGGAGAAGTCGGAGGGCTGGATCGCGCCGATGATGGTGAAGCCGTAGCGGGGGGCGAAGTAGGGGAAGGAGTCGTGGTAGGTGAGGAGGACGCGGTGCGCCTCGGGGACGGTGGCCACGGCCGCGCGGATGGCCTCGTCGAGCGCCTGCAGGCGGGCGACGAAGGCGTCGGTGTTGGCGGCGTAGTACGGCGCGTTGTCCGGGTCGAGGCGGCTGAGCGCGTCGCGCACATGGGTGGCGTACTCGCCGGCGAGCACGGGGTCGGTCCAGAGGTGGGGGTTTGGGTCGCCGCCGTCGCGCGGGAAAGAGAAGTCGTAGACGTACTCGTCGGGGGTCACGGTCGCCTCGCCGAGCAGCACGATCTCGACGCTGTCGCGGCGGTTCGCCTCGGCCAGCTCCAGGGCGGGCAGCTCGAGGTTGAGGCCGTTGGCGACGATGAGGTCGGCGCGGGCAATGTCCTGCGCGACGGAGGGGGCGGGCTCGAACGTGTGGGAGTTCGTGCCCTCGGGGACGATGGCGGTCACGCTCACGCGGTCGCCGCCGACGTTCTCGATGATGCTGCGGATGGGGGAGACGGTCGTGACGACGCGGATGGTCGAGGGCTCGCCGGCCGTTTCGCCGCCGCTGTCGCCGTCTCCGCAGGCCGCGGCCAGGGGGATGAGGAGCAGGAGCAGCGGCGCCAGGAGAGGGAGCCGCTTCGGCAGGAGAATCGAGGTCACGGGGAGCACGACGGCAGCGTACCGTCCGAGGGTTGCAGATGCAATTGGCTGCAAGAAGCGGAGAGTGGCATCTGGCCGGGGCGGCGGTTTACGGCTGGGGCTGAAGTGGCGGGGCGTCGACCCGGCGCTGGCGACCGACATCCTCAGCTTCGCGCTCTTCCCGGGGCCGGCCGCGCTCGTCATCGAGCGCATCGCCTGAGGGGCGGATCGAGGGAAGGGCTGGGGTGGACGGAGGGATTTGAACCCTCGATCTTCAGGGCCACAACCTGACGCGTTAACCACTACGCTACGCCCACCGCGCAGGGTCTGATCGTACCCAAGCGCAGCGCCAGCGGCTAACGGCGACGGTTGTACACTAGCGCTCCCATGGATTTTCACCTGCCGGCCGAGACCGAGGGCTGGCGCCGGGAGCTCGTCGAGTTCCTGCGCGCGGAGATTCCCGAGGACTTCGAGGGCGACGACGACTTCTTCGATAACGAGGAGCAGGCGCCCTTCGCCAAGCAGTTCATGCGCAAGCTCGGCGAGCGCACGTGGCTCGCTCCCCCCTGGCCGAAGGAGTACGGCGGGATGGGGGCGACGGCGCTCGAGCAGATGGTGCTGAACGAGGAGCTGGCCTACCACCGCGCGCCTTCGGGCGGACGGCTGTTCACGATCGGCATCACCGGCCCGACCGTGCTCGTGCACGGCACGGACGAGCAGAAGGAGCGGCTCCTTCCCGAGATGGCCTCGGGCGAGGCCTGGTACTGCCAGGGGTTCAGCGAGCCGGAGACGGGCAGCGATCTCGCCTCGCTCCAGACGCGGGCGGTGCGCGACGGGGACGACTACGTGATCCAGGGCCAGAAGATCTGGACCTCGAACGCGCACCTCGCGGACAAGATGATCGTGCTGGCGCGGACGGACCAGGAGGTGCAGAAGCACCGCGGGATCAGCGCCTTCATCCTCGACATGCACGCGCCGGGCGTGACCGTGCAGCCGGTCCCCAACATCGCCTACCGGAACGACTTCAACCAGGTGTTCTTCGAGGACGTGCGCGTTCCCGCGGACGACCTGCTGGGCGGCGAGAACAACGGCTGGCGCGTGGCGATGACGGTGCTCGACTACGAGCGCTCGAACATCGCCGCCATCAGCGGGGCGCGGCGCACGGTGGCGGACCTCATTCGCTGGGCGAAGGAGGAGCACGGCGGCCGCCGTCCCTGGGACGACATCCACGTGCGCAACAAGCTCGCGGGGCTGTACGCGGAGGGCGAGATCGGCCGGCTGGTGGCCTACCGGACGGCCTGGCTGCAATCGCGGGGCGAGGTGCCGAACTACGAGGCCAGCATCGGCAAGGTGTGGTTCGCGATGTACGGCATCAAGGTGGCGAACGCGGGCGTGAACCTGATGGGCGGCTACGGGCAGCTGGCGCCGGGTTCGAAGTGGGCGCAGCTCCACGGCCGGGTCGAGACCTCGTACCTGCTGGCGGTGTCGGGGCCGATCGCCGGCGGCGCGGGCGAGATCCAGCGCGACATCATCGCGACCCGCGGACTCGGGCTGCCGCGCGGCTAACCCCGTCCGGCGGGACCGCTACTCGTCCTGGTCCTTCGTCACGTTCGGCACGACGATGCGGTACTCGAGCTTCTGATCCTCGTCTTCCTCTTCCAGTTCCTCCTGGCTCGTCGTCTCCGCGACGCCCGAGCCGGCGTGAACGGTGATGCGCTTCGCCTCGCCCAGTCCGAGCAGCGGCTCGATCAGGACGTAGCCGCTGACCGCCTCGCCTTCGGGCAACTCGTCGAGGTCGAGGGTGATCGCGAGGAAGGCGGTGTGCCCCTCCGAGGTGACGTCGACGCCGCAGTACATGGCCCGGCAGATCCAGACGGTGGTCTCGTCGCCGATGGCGACGCCGCCGTGGATGCGGCCCTCGCGGCCGGCGCGCTCCACCAGGATCCAGGGGGCCGACGTCTCGATGCGGTAGGGGGCGATCCACGTGCCGCGGTTCTCGATCTTCACCTCAACGACGCCGGGGAGCCCCTCGTCGTCGACCGCGATGGAGGCGTCATCGGGGCCGGTGATGGAGAGGTTGGGGGCGCCGATGAGACGCGCGAGCAGGCTCGTATCGACCGGCGGCGTGGGGTCCTGGTGGGGTTCGATGCCGAGGTCGGGGAAGGAGGTGGGGAAGTGCAGGGCGGGGCAGCCGTCGTACCAGAAGGAGTCGGAGCAGGGGAAGTAGGACTGGGGTGAGAAGGCCGCCGCCACGGCGGGGATGGTGAAGTCGGGCATGTTGACCTGCACGGGCGGCCAGAGCCGGGCGATGCCGTCCGGTCCGGGCGCGGGCCAGGGGTCGCCCGCGGGCGTGGCCTCGGGCGTGGGGGTGGGCTCGGGCGTCCCCTCCTCCGTTGCGGTCTCGTCGCCGGTCGCCGTGTCGTCGCCCTCGGCGTCGCCGTCACTGTCGCCGGCCTGGCCGGCATCGTCGCCCTCTTCCGCTACCGGTGTTTCGGTGGGCGTGGGCTCGGGTTCGGGCCAGGGGGTGGGGGCGTACTCGGGCTTGTCGTACAGCCGGGCCGGGTACGGGGGCGGGTAGCGCATGCAGCCGTAGACGCGCTCCGGATAGGTGTAGTCGCCGTAGACGAACCAGGGGGTTGCACCGTACCCCGAGGCCCTCCAACTGGGGGAGGTCGTGTCGTCGCAGTGCCAGACCTGGCCCCGGAGCGGGTCGCGGAAGGGGTACTGGCTCGAGTCCCACCAGGCAAGCCACTGGGACTCGTGGTCGGAGTCGTAGAGGGGATGGTTCGTGAGGAAGAGACCGTTATAGGCCCAGACGGCGTAATACCAGTCCTCCAGATTGGCGGGGTCGCCGTCGCCGGCGATGGGTACGGACACGTCATTCCACTTCCGGGCGAGCATGCGGGCCGCTTCCGCCACGTTGAAGAGGAAGTGCGTGCCCACCAGCGCCTGCTTCGCGCTGGGGTTGCCGGTCCAGTTCTCCATGCCCGTGGTGATCTGACCGAGGCCGAACCCGCAGTCGAAGGAGCGCTGGACGGGGCCGACGCCACCCCAGGGGACATTGCCGTGCGCGTGCGCGAACTCGGACTCGACCCAGACGACCGACTTGAGCAGCGTCGGCGGGATGCGCAGGGAGGTGTCCGGCTCCTGATCGACGCGCTCCCAGCGGGATCCCGTCAGCAGTCCCGGATACTCGAGGTTGTGGGCCTCGCCGGAGGGCGTCGTCAGGAAGGTGACCGCCTCGCCCGCGGCGGCGAGCTCGATCGCGGTGAGGTAGAGGCCGGCGTTGTCGAGGGCCTCGTAGGTGTCGAACTCGAAGGGCTCGATGCCGAAGCAGGCTTGCGCCTCCCCGCTATCCCGCCCGGAGAAGACCACCATCAGCACGGCCGCGGCCACGGCCAGCGCCGCTACCGCGCGGACCATCCGAAGAACCTCGAAAATCCATCAAGCGGCTGCCGTCCGGCGCCGCTCACGATCTGCAGCCGGGGCGTTCCCGGCTCGTCGAAGCTGTCGCCGCTCCAGTGGTGGACGGCGAGGGCGGCGCCGTCGCGGCTGTAGGCGAGAGGCACGTCGAAGCCGCCCGGGCCCTGCGCGCTGACGCTATCGGGAGGAAGCGGGGGCGGCTCGGCGCCGAAGCTGGGCGCCTCGCCCGAGGGGGACCAGGCCGCGCCCAGCGCCTGCCGCGTCGATGTGGAGGCGGCGGCGACCTCGCCGGCGCCGCCTTCAATGGAGACGACGCGGGGGAGGTAGCGCAGCCCCTCCCAGAGGTTCGCCTCCACGAACGCGAGGCGGGTCGCGTCGGGGCTGAGCGCCCAGTCGCGGGTGATGTGGGTGCTCAGCCAGAGGAGCTCGGCGCCGTCACGCGTGAGGGTCGAGCCGCGCGCATCGAGGCGGACGGCGAGAAGCCGTCCGAGGGCGTCGAACCCGATGGGCGCGACCGCACCAGCGCCCAGGTGCGTCTCCAGCACGGACGCCGTGCCGTCGAACGCGACGCGGGCGACGGCGACCCCGCGCTCCCCGGCCTGGGTGCGGACGTTGCGGGTGATGACCACGGCCGTCGCGTCGGGGGTCCAGAGGGGGTTCTGGAGGGGTTCGAGACCCTCGGCGAGCCTGCGGAAGAGGCCGGTCTCCAGGTCGAGGACGAGGAGCGAGGCGAACGCTTTCCCGGCGATGGCGCTGTCGGGGGTGAGCAGCGCGACGTGGCGGCCCGTGGGAGAGACGGCGCCGCGCAGGCTGAACCCGTGGAGGTGGGGGATGGTCGCGATCTCCATGGGGGCGGCGTTCGGGGCCGTTCCCACGACCGTGACGACCGTCGCCCCGCCCGTGTTCTTCGCGACGACGGCGTACTGTCCGGCGGCGGCGCCGGCGAAAGCCGTCCGCGGGGGACCACCGCCCTGGACCACCAACCCCACGGCCACGACCCCGAGGAGCGCCATCGCCAGCGCCAGGACCGCGAACGGGCGGCGGTTCCGCGGCGCCTGCGCGCGCAGCCACGACGCCGCCCGCGAGAGGGCGAACAGGGGAGAAACGCGAGGCAGGGAAGATGGTGCGTGCATATCCGGGGGGTGGCGGCTGGAGGCGTACCGAGAACGCCGGACCCGCTCGACCGGGACCGTCTCGGCAGGCGCAGGACTCTCCCCGCACCTCCGGCGAACGGCGCCGTTCGCCGAAGAGCACCACCGCGAACCTAGCAAGCGCCCCGCGATCGGTCAATGCGCGCGAGCGTTCGGGAAAGGTCCGGAATAGCCGTCAAGCGCGCGGCTGCTAGCATGAACGAGGCGTGATCTTCCAGCTCATCGACGTGCTCCAGGAGAACCCGGCGGCGTTCTTCGCCTACCTGGGCGCGATCGCGATCGCGCTGCTGACGGGCATCGCCTTCCACGAGTTCAGCCACGCCTGGGCTGCCAACGAGCTCGGCGACGACACGGCCGCGAAGCAGGGCAGGCTGACCCTGAACCCCCTCGCCCACCTGGACCCGGTGGGGACGATCCTGCTGTTCATCGTGGGGATCGGCTGGGGGAAGCCGACGCCCGTGAACCCCTACCGGCTGAGCGTGGGGGTGAAGCGCGGGAACATGCTCGTGGCCCTCGCCGGGCCCCTCTCGAACTTCGTGTTCGCCTTGATGGTCTCCATCCCGCTGCTGGCGGGGTGGGTGGAGCCCATCCCCCAAGGGGGATCCTTCCAGGGGGCCAGTGGGCTGCAGATCCTCGGTTCGCTCCTCCTCTTGATCGGCTTCCTCAACGTCATTCTCGGCATCTTCAACCTCATTCCCCTGCATCCGCTTGATGGGGCCAAAGTTGTGCTCGGCGTCCTCCCCGACGAACTCGCCCGACCGTTCGCTTCACTCAGCCGATGGGCACCCGCCCTTCTGCTCGCCCTCGTCGCTGTGAGCTTCATCGCGCCCCAATACAGCCCTCTGCGATGGATCTTCGGTGGCGCCGCCGACCTGTTTGAGGGGCTCGTAACCTGATGCTCGACCGCGTCCGCCAGATCCGCGAAGCCTCCATCGGGCCGGACGCCGCCGACCTCGAGCTCGCGCGCGATCTCCTCGGCGGCGACCTGCTGGCGCTCTTCGGCGCGCAGGAGCCGCGCGATCAGCGGCACTCGGCGGGCACGACGCGCTGGCTCCTGGAACGCGGGCACGACGCGGACCACGACCTGCTCGTGGCCGCGCTCCTGCACGACGCGGGCAAGGGGCGGCAGCGCACGCGCGACCGCGTGGCGCACGTGCTCACGGAGTGGCTCCCCCGGGCGCTCGTCGCAGACGCGGACTCGCGCTTCGAGATGCGTCGCGCCATTGCCCGCAGCCGCGCGCACAGCGAGCGGGGAGCGGAGCTGCTCGTGGCCGCGGGGGCCTCGCCGCGCGTCGTGGAGCTGACGCGCCTGCACCATCGGCCGGCGGAGGGGGATGCTATGCTAGCCCTCCTGCAGCGCGCCGACGGCGCGACCTGATTGCATCGGAAAATCGCATGGCCGACTCGAAGGAATCGAAGATCGCCATCATCGGCACAGGCCTCATCGGATCCTCCGTGGGCCTGAACCTGATGGCCCGCAAGGACCGCAAGTACGAGGTGGTGGGCGTCGATCGCAGCCGCCAGAACGCGCGCACCGCCCGCGAGATGGGCGCGGTCGACGCCACGGTTCGCTACCTGGACGAGGCGGTCCGCGACGCCAGCATGATCGTGCTGGCGGTCCCCGCCCGCGCCGCCGAGGAGCTGCTCGTGGCGATGGAGCCCCATGTCGCCCAGGGCGCCATCATCACGGACACGTGCAGCACCAAGGCCTCCTTCATGGCGAAGGCGGCGGAGGTGTACGGGAACAACGCGAGCGTGATCGGGGGCCACCCCATGGCCGGTTCCGAGCGCAGCGGCCCCTCGGGCGCAAGCATCGACCTGTTCCAGGGGGCGGGGTGGGCGGTGACGCCCTCGGCGGTGGCGAGCGAGTCCGCGGTGCGGGTCGTGCTGGGGATGATCGAGCAGGCCGGAGCCGTGCCCATCTACGTCGACCCCGCGGAGCACGACGAGGTGGTCGCGTCCGTGAGCCACGTCCCGCTGCTGCTCTCGGTGGCGCTGTTCAAGCTCGTGCGCGACAGCGCCCTCTGGGAGGACGCGGAACAGCTCGCGGGACCGGGTTTCCGCGACATGACCCGCCTGGTGATGGGCGACCCGGAGATGGCGACCGACATCGTCGCCACCAACCGCTCCGCCATCCTCTCCTGGCTGCGGCGCTACCAGGGCGAGCTGGACACGATCATCGAGGCGCTGGAGCTGAGCGACGAGGAGACGGAGCAACTGGCCCAGGGCATCGAGCTTCCCGAGGACGGCGAGGAGTCCGCGGCGACGACGGCCGACACCCTCATGGAGAGCCTCTTCACGCGGGCGCGGCTCGAGCGCTTCGTCTTCGACGACCGCATCGTTGGCCGCCAGGTCCCGAAGGAAGGCTCGGAGGCGCCCCGCTCCGGCGACGTGATCGGGCAGATGTTCATGGGCGCCTACCTGTACGGGCGCCTGAAGGAGCAGCTGAACCGGGGCGAGGAACGGGAACGCGAAGCCGCCCGCCGCCGGGGCGAACGCCCCGACCGGTGATCGTCCGCAGCCCCGGCCGCCTGCGCGCCACCCTGCGCGTTCCGCCCGACAAGTCGATCTCGCACCGCGCCCTCATCCTGAACGGCATCGCCGAAGGAGAGGCGCGCGTCGAGAACCTGCTCGATTCGGACGACGTGCGCTCGACGGCGGCCTGCATGGCCGCGCTCGGCGTCGAGATCGACTGGCCCGCGGGCTCCCGGGAGGCGCGCATCCGCGGCGGCGGCCTGCACGGGCTCTACGAGAGCGAGGACACGCTCGACTGCGGCAACAGCGGCACGACAATGCGGCTCCTGACGGGGCTGCTCGCCGCCCACCCGCTCTTCAGCGTCCTGACCGGCGACGACTCCCTGCGGAGCCGGCCGATGGGCCGCGTCATCCAGCCGTTGCGCCTGATGGGCGCGCGCATCAGCGCGCGGCGCGGCGATACCCTCGCCCCGATCGCGATCCGCGGGGGGAACCTGCGGGCGATCCAGTACGAGATGCCGGTCGCGAGCGCGCAGGTGAAGTCGGCGCTGCTGCTGGCGGGCCTGTCGGTCGAGGGGCGCACGCGCCTCACGGAGCCGGGCCCGACGCGCGACCACACGGAGAAGATGCTGGCGGCGATGGGCGCGCCCATCACCCGCGAGGGGCGCTCCGTCACGATTCGCCGCCCGGGGCGCCTCCAGCCCCTGGGCATGCGCGTTCCCGGCGACATCTCCAGCGCTGCTCCCTGGCTCGTGCTGGGCGCCTGCCACCCGGACGCCGAGATCCACGTCGAGGGGGTCGGCACCAACCCCACGCGCACCGGCCTGCTCGACATCCTCGGACGCATGGGGGCGTCCATCGAGCGGCAGGAGGAGCGCGAGACGAGCGGCGAGCCCGTCGCCGACCTCGTCGTTCGCTCGTCGACGTTGAGCGGCGTGACCGTGCAGGGCAGCGAGATTCCCCGCGCCATCGACGAGCTGCCGCTGGTCGCCCTGCTGGGCTGCTTCGCCCACGGGACGACCGTCGTGCGGGAGGCGGAGGAGCTGATCGTGAAGGAGTCGAACCGGATCGAGACGGTGGTGACGATGCTCGCGGCCATGGGCGCCTCGATCGAGGCGACGGCGGACGGCTTCGTCGTCGAGGGGCCGTGCCAGCTGCGGGGCGCGCGGCTCGACGCCGCCAACGACCACCGCATGGGGATGCTGGGCGCGGTCGCGGGGGCGCTCGCGAGCGGCGAGACGCGCATCGAGCGCGACGCCGTCTCGGTCTCCTACCCCGACTTCTGGCAGGCGCTCGAGGCGGCCGCGCCCGAGGCCGCGCCGACGGCGTGAGCGCGGAGCCGCGTCCCCTGATCGTGGTCCTCCACGGCCCCTCGGGGGTCGGGAAGGACAGCGTGATCGCGCGGCTCCGCGAACGGACCGGCATCCATCGCGCCACCAGCAGCAACAGCCGCCCCATGCGCGAGGGGGAAGAGGACGGCGCCGACTACCACTTCTTCAGCCGCGAGCAGTTCGAGCAGAAGATCGAGGCGGGCGACTTCCTCGAGCACGCCAGCGTGTACGACGACTACAAGGGCCTGGAGCGACAGGAGGTCGAAGCGCCTCTTGCCGAGGGCCGCGACGTGCTTATCCGCACCGACCTGCAGGGCGCCCGCACCCTGCGCGGCCTGCTGCAGGGGGCCGTGTTCGTGCTGCTCAGGGCGGAGAGTCGCGAGGCGCTCCGCGCCCGCCTCACCGCCCGCGAGAGCGAGACGCCCGAGACGCTCGCCCGGCGGCTCGCGGAGGTCGACGAGGAGCTCGCGGACGCGCCCAACAACGACTACGTGGTCGTGAACCGCGAGGGCGCGCTCGAAGAGGCGGTCGAGGAGCTTGTCCGCATCATCGAGCGCGAGCGGGGCAACCCGAAGCGGGAGGCCGCGGGCGTCGGGCCGTAGCGCCGGGCGCGCCTACTTCTTCTGGGCGAAGTCGAGCTCGATGTAGCGGTCGGCGGCCTTCTTCAGGTTGCCGGCCACGGACTGGCCCAGCCCCGCAACCTCGACGCGGATGCCACGGCTCTGCAGGACCTCGACGAGGTGCTGGAAGTCGCCGTCGCCCGAGACGAGGACGGCGACATCGAGCCGTTCCGCCATCGTGATCACGTCGAGCGCGAGCTCGATATCGACGTTGGCCTTGATGGAGCCGTCGGCGAAGCGCTTCAGGGGCTTCGTCACGATCTTGAAGCCCTTCCCCAGGAAGGGTTCGACGAAGCGCTGGGTCTCGGGGCTGACGCCGGGGTCGTCGTGCACGGGGGAGTAGGCGATGGCGCGCACGAGGCGGCGGCCTTCGGTCACGCGCTCCAGCACGAGCCCCCAGTCGATGGGCCGGCCGCCACGGTTGCGGTCGCGCGCCAGCTCCACGTTCGCGCTGTCGACGAAGACGCCGACGCGCGGCATCGTTCCGACACCGGCCTTGCCGTTGCCGGAGAGCCGCTCGATCGCGCGCTCCTGCAGCTCGACCAGGCGGGCGAGCTGCTCGGTCTGCGCCTTGAGCGCGTCGAGGAGGGCGGCATCGGCGCCGGTGTCCTCGGCCGCGGCGGCGCGGCCACGGCGGCGCGGGGCGGCGCGGCGCGGCGCCTCCGGCTCGTCGTCGCTCGCCTTCGCGGCGGGGGCGCGCCGGCGCGTGGAGCGCGGCGCGGGCGCGTCATCCTCTTCGGCGGTCCTGGCCGCGGGAGCACGCCGGCGACTGGGTCGCGGCGCGGGCGCCTCGTCCTCTTCAGCGGCCTTGGCCGCGGGGGCGCGCCGGCGGCTGGGTCGCGGCGCGGGCGCCTCCTCTTCCTCGGCGGCCTTGGCGGCCGGAGCGCGCCGGCGGGTCGGTCGCCGGGGCGCGGGCTCCTCGTCCGTGTCGTCGGCCTTGGCGGCAGGCGAGCGGCGCCGGGAGGGTCGTGCCGGAGGCGCTTCCTCGCCGTCGTCGCTCGCGCGGCGGCGGGAGCCTGCGCGCCTCGGGGCGGGCGGCTCCTCGTCGGCGGTCTCGGTCTCGGCGGCGGCGGCCCGGGCGGAGGAGCGGGATCGCCCGCCACGCGAGCCGCGGCGGCGCCGGGCGGGGGCGGGACTTTCGTCCTCTTCGGTCGTGTCGGTGGTCGTGTTTTCGGGTTCGGTTGCTTCCGGCGCCTCCTCCTCGGAGGTGCGGCTGCCGGTCAGAAAGTTGAGTGCCATGTGGGGTTACGTTCCCATCCTTTGCAGAACACTGATTCGGGCGGCGACGGCCCCCGCGATGGCGCGGAAGCCATCCGCCGAAGCGGAGTCCGCCTTGTCCACCACGAGCGGCACGCCCTGATCCGAGCCTTCGCGTATGCGGGGCTCGATCGGGATCTCGCCGAGGAAGTCGATGCCGAGCTCCTCGGCGGCGTCACGTGCGCCGCCGTGCCCGAAGATGTCGTATCGCGTCCCCGTATCGGGGGCGATGAAGTAGCTCATGTTCTCGATCATGCCGAACACGGGCACGTCGAGCTTCTCGAACATGGAGACCGCCTTCATGGCGTCCTCCAGCGAGACATCCTGAGGGGTCGAAACGATGACGGCTCCGGCGATGGGCGCTTCCTGCGCCATGCTCATCGAGGCGTCGCTGGTGCCGGGTGGCAGGTCGATGATGAGGTAGTCGATGTTCTCCCAGGGCACGTCGTGCAGCAGCTGGCGGACGGCGCTGCCGATCATGGGCCCGCGCCAGACGACGGGCGTGCCCTTGGGGAGGAGGAAGCCGAGGGAGACGAGCTCGACGCCGTACTTCTCGATCGGGCGCAGCCCCTCGGTCTGGTTCGCCTGGAGGCCGGCGGCGAGTCCGAACATGGTCGGGATGTTCGGACCCGTGATGTCGGCGTCGACCAGGCCCACCTTCGCCCCCGTGGCGGCGAGCGCGACCGCCAGGTTGGTGGCGACGGTCGACTTGCCGACGCCCCCCTTGTTCGAGGCGACGGCGATCACGTTGCGCACACCCTCGATCGGCTTCTGCCCCTCGGCGGGCGCGCTGGCGCGCACCTGCGCTCCCCAGTCGAGCGCAACGGACTCGACGCCGGGCAGCCCCTCGAGCGCGGCCTGGACGTCGGTCTCGATGACGTCCTTGAGGGGGCAGGCGGGCGTCGTCAGCTCGACCTTCACGCGCACGGCGCCGCCCTCGATGGTCAACTCCTCGATCATCCCGAGGGAGACGATGTCACGATGAAGCTCGGGGTCGTTGACGGTTGCGAGCGCGGCGAGAACGGCGTCCCGGTCCACGGCGGTGGAAGCGGTCATTACGGCTACGGCATCCTGATGGCGGCGGTTCTCTTCGACTCCACATGCGCCGTACGGGTGGGAGCGTCCGCGGAGAGATCACGACGGAAACGCGAGAGAAGGGCGGCCCTTGAGTGGGTTATGTGCACGGTGCCCGACTCGATGGTACCCCGCCTTCGGACCACGGGCCAGCGGCGCGCCGGCCTACGTCCCCCAGGGCGTGATCGCCTGCTTGAGCTGCGCGTAGCCCTCGAGGAAGCCGGGACGCTCGCCCGCGTACACCTCGTCGAACTTCGCGAGGGCGTCGTCGAGCCAGGCGTGCAGCTCGGCGTTGCCGGGGTTGGCGTCGCGGTAGGCGTCGCGGATGAGGACGAAGTGGATGCGAGGGTCGTAGGGGCGCTTGGTGCCGCCCATCGACTCGTCGCCGTCGAGGAGGCGGAGGAGCATGGCGTCGGCGGAGCCGAGCGTCTGCTCGTGGATGGGCGGACCGTGCATGCGGTACATGACCGAGGTCATGTCGCGGCCGTTGCCGGTGGTGTAGCCCATCTCGCCCCAGAGGTCGCGCATGCTGGCGTTGCTGCCGACGGCATCGACGACGCGCTGGCCGAAGGCGCGCAGCGGCTCGGAGACATCGGCGAGGAGGTCGGTGAGGCGGTCGCCGTCGAGGTCGGTGGCGAGGACGATCGTGTCCTGCTGCTCGATCAGGTCCCAGAGGAGGAGGCCGTAGTTCGTGTCGGAGATGTGCTGCTCGATCTGGCCGGTCCAGTTCTCCATGCCGTCCTTGAAGTCGTCCGGGAGCAGGTTGACGATGCGGTCGACGCGCTCGCGGTGCTCGACGTAGCCATCGACGGCGTACTTCCGCCCGACGTTGAACTTCGTGCCGTCCAGCAGCCAGGAGAGGAGGCCGGAGTTGATGCCGTCCTCCATCGCCTGCGTGGGCTTGAAGGCGATCCGCCCGATGGAGCCGGTCTCGTGGACCATCTGGAGGAAGCGGCGCCCCGCGTAGGCCATCTGGATGCCGGGGGTGTTCATCTCGGAGTGGATGTTGCCGGTCTCGGGGTCGACCTCGAAGACCGAGCGGTTCTGGGAGTAGGGGAGGCAGGGCATGCAGCGCACGACGGTGATGGGTCCGTAGGGACGCACGTTGCAGTAGACGCCCGCCTGGGTGCGGAGGGGCGCGTTCCCGGACTTGCCCATGACGACGACGCGGCCGCCCCGGCCGTCGTTCACGTAGGCGTCGCCGGCGGTCGACCACTTGATCGAGGTGCAGGGCATGTTGCCGAACCAGCTCAGCGCTTCGAGCTTCGTATCGTGGCGGTACTGGGCCCACATGGGGACGCCGTAGAAGGGCAGGCCGAGGATGTCGACGGCGGCCAGCGTTCCCAGCAGGGCGTAGGCGTCGGTCAGCGAATGGGCGACGGGATTCACGTTGCCGTCGAAGTTGCCGCCCTGCCAGATGACGGCGTCGGGGTAGCCGTCGGGGCGAACGTCGGCGGGCTCGAACAGCTCGCTCAGCGCTCCGAGCAGGTCACCGCCATCGTGTTCCGTGCGGGCAATCTTCATCAGGTCGGGCATGTGGTCTTCTCCCAGCGAGTGGTGTGTGGCCTGTGGCCGTCCGGTCCGGCTAGCCGGCCGCGAGCTGCCGCAGGACGTAGGGGAGGATGCCCCCGTTGCGGTAGTACTCGAGCTCGACCGGCGTATCGATGCGCACGAGCGCCTCGAAAATCGTGGTGGTTCCGGCGGCGTCGGTGGCGGTCACGGCCACGCGGCCGCCGGGGCGGAGCCCCTCGGCGATGCCGGCGATGGCGAACGTCTCCTCGCCGCTCAGGCCGAGGCCGTCGCGGCTGTCGCCGTCGAGGTACTGGAGGGGCAGGATGCCCATCCCCACGAGGTTGCTGCGGTGGATGCGCTCGTAGCTCTCGGCGATGACGGCGCGGACGCCGAGGAGGCGGGGTCCCTTGGCCGCCCAGTCGCGCGAGGAGCCGGTTCCGTACTCCTTGCCCGCCAGGACCATGAGGGGCGCGCCCTCGTCGCGGTACTGCACGGCGGCGTCGTAGATGCTCATCTCCTCGCCGTCGGGCAGGTGGCGGGTGACGCCCCCCTCGGTGCCGGGCGCGAGCTGGTTGCGCAGGCGGATGTTGGCGAAGGTGCCGCGCATCATCACCTCGTGGTTGCCGCGACGGGCGCCGTAGGAGTTGAAGTCCTCGCGCTTGATGTCGCGGTCGAAGAGGTAGGCGGCGGCGGGGCTGTCGGGGGCGATGCTGCCCGCCGGCGAGATGTGGTCGGTCGTAACGGAGTCGCCGACCATGACGAGGACGCGCGCGCCGTCGATGTCCTCGAGCTCGCCCGGTTCCTCCGCGAGATCCTCGAAGTAAGGCGGGTTCTTCACGTAAGTCGAGCCATCGTCCCAGCCGTAGCGGCTGCCCTCGGGCGCTTCGAGCGTGCGCCAGGCGGGATCGCCCTCGAACACCGAGCCGTACTGGTCGCGGAACATCTCCGACCGCACGGCATCGCGCATGGAGGTCTCGATCGCGTTCTGCGAGGGCCAGAGGTCGGCGAGCATGACCGCGTTGCCGTCGGCATCCTCGCCGATGGGCTCGGTGAGCGGGTCGAAGTCCATGTGTCCGGCGAGCGCGTAGGCGACGACCAGCGGGGGCGAGGCGAGGTAGTTGGCCCGCACGACCGGGTTGACGCGACCCTCGAAGTTGCGGTTCCCGGAGAGGACCGCCGCCGCGACGAGGCCGCCCTGGTTGACGGCCGCGGCCACGTCGGGGTCGACCGGGCCGGAGTTGCCGATGCAGGTGGTGCAGCCGTAGCCGACGAGGTTGAAGCCGAGCTCGTCGAGGTAGGGCGTGAGGCCGGCGGCATCGAGGTAGTCGGTCACGACCTTGGAGCCGGGCGCGAGGCTCGTCTTGACCCACGGCTTGCGCTGGAGGCCGCGCTCGACGGCCGCCTTCGCGACCAGACCGGCGCCGACGAGCACCTCGGGGTTCGAGGTGTTCGTGCAGCTCGTGATGGCGGCGATGACGACGGAGCCGTGGCCGACCTCGAAGGAGGCGCCGTTGCGCGCGACCTCGACCGGGGGCGCGTCGCTGGCGTCGCCCGCGAGCTCGGCGAGAGCGTCCCGCCAGGCGTCCTTGGACTCGCGCAGGAGGACGCGATCCTGGGGGCGGCGCGGTCCCGCGAGCGAGGGCTCGACCTGGCCCATGTCCAGCTCCAGCATCGCGGAGAAGGAGGGGTCGGGGGTGTCGTCGGTGCGGAAGAGGCCCTGCTCCTTGCAGTACGCCTCGACCAGCGCGACCTGGTCCTCGTCTCGGCCGGTGAAGCGCAGGTAGCTCAGGGTCTCGTCGTCGACGGGGAAGAAGCCGACGGTGGCGCCGTACTCGGGGGCCATGTTGGCGATGGTGGCGCGGGTGGGGAGGGGGAGCCGGGAGAGGCCCGGCCCGAAGAACTCGACGAACTTCCCGACGACACCAAGCTCGCGCAGCATCTGCGTGACCGTAAGGACGAGGTCGGTGCCGGTCGCGCCCTCGGGAAGGGCGCCGGTGAGGCGGAAGCCGACGACCTCGGGGATGAGCATCGAGACGGGCTGGCCGAGCATGGCCGCCTCGGCCTCGATGCCGCCCACGCCCCAGCCGAGCACGCCGAGGCCGTTGATCATGGTGGTGTGCGAGTCGGTCCCGACGAGCGTATCGGGGTAGACGAGGCCCGTGTCGTCGTTCTCGAAAACGACGCTGGCGAGGTATTCGAGGTTGACCTGGTGGACGATGCCCGTCCCCGGCGGCACGACGCGGAAGTTGCGGAAGGCCTGCTGGCCCCAGCGCAGGAAGAGGTAGCGCTCGTGGTTGCGCTCGTACTCCATGCTCACGTTCTGGGCGAAGGCGCCGTCGCTGCCGTAGGCGTCGACCTGCACGGAGTGGTCGATGACGAGGTCGACGGGCTGGAGGGGGTTGATGCGCTCGGGGTCGCCGCCCATCGACTCCAGCGCCTCGCGCATGGAGGCGAGGTCGACGACGGCGGGGACGCCGGTGAAGTCCTGCAGGAGGACGCGGGCGGGGGCGAACGCGACCTCGCGTTCGTCGCCGGCGTTGGGGCGCCAGTTCGCGAGCGCCTCGATGTCCTCGCGGGAGACGGCGTCGCCGTCCTCGCGACGGAGCAGGTTCTCGAGGAGCACCCGCTGGGTGAAGGGGAGGCGCGTCGCGGCCTCGCCCCTGAGGACGGAATCGAGGCGGTGGAAGGCGACCGTCCGGCCTCCCACCGTCAGCGTGTCGCGGCTGTTGAAACTGTCGAGCATGAGAAGTCGCCCCCGCCTGTTCCCTTCACACGATCTGTCGCCTGGGGCGCGTCGGGCCCGGGTCCGGCGCCTTCTGGACGAAGCTCGGGCAGTATACCGCGAGCGTGGCTCGCGGACGCCGGGCGGGGGGCTCACGGGCGGGGACGCGGGCCTATACTGCGGGAGCGGGCCTGTAGCTCAGCGGTTAGAGCGCCCGGCTCATAACCGGTTGGTCGGTGGTTCGAATCCACCCGGGCCC
Source organism: Tepidiformaceae bacterium (assembly GCA_965203115.1). Taxonomy (GTDB): domain Bacteria; phylum Chloroflexota; class Dehalococcoidia; order Tepidiformales; family Tepidiformaceae; genus UBA2991. Next base: position 3,136,851 of record OZ241859.1, read on the forward strand.
ACCAGACTGGACAAAATCGAGAACCTTCACTCTCAGGCTGGAACTAGCTCTGTAGAGCTTAGGGTGAAGGGCATCTCCGACCCGCGCAGGGGACATCCGGTACCTACTGTGGACACGAAGAGGGTGCCGTCTCGTGTCACAACGACTACGGCGACTTCGGCGCCAACGACCGTGTCGACGACGATGGCGAGGATTCCATCGCGTGTGAACCTGCCTCTCCGGGGTGTTCGCGGACGCCGACGGCGACGCCCTGGCGATCACGGCCGGGCCCGACGACGACGCGGTCGCCACGGTCGAGGTGGCGGCCGGCGGGGCCCGCGCTGACGGTGACGGGCGTGTCCGCGGGCGCGGCGCTGATTCTCGTCTTTCGCCGAGGACGCCGACGGCAACGTCGTCTTCACCGATTTCAACGTCTCCGTGGTGGCGGCGCCCGAACCGGCGCAGCCGGAGACGACGCTGACCGGCGTCGCGGCCCGCTACGACGGCGACGGCGACGGGCGGATCGAGCGCGCCGAGTACCTGCGCGCGGTTGACGACTACGACGAAGCCGCGCTGAGCATCCTCGAGCTGCTCCAGGTTCGCCGGACCTACCTGGCCGGCCTGCGCTGACCGGCGGGCCCTACTCGCGCTGCCCGCCATGCACGTGCACGGCCTCAGGGGGGTTGCTGCGGGGGGAGCGGTTGTGCCACGCTCTCTACCGTCATGCAGGACCAGCCGACGATTACGGTCGAGTTCGACGTGCCGGTCGGGGATCTCGACGAAGTGCTCCGTAAAGGGCCGGGCGGCTACAAGCAGCGGCCGGTTCGTCCCACCGACTACCGGGCCCATGTGAGTGGCACGGTGACATACGGGCCCCCCGCGGGCGGGCGGGGTAGTGGGGTCTTCGCGGAGATGAGTGCGTGGTTGCAGCGGCTCGAGCGCGAGGGTGTAGACGTATCCGTGGTGTTCGACTGAACCCCCGCTCCCAACCCGGGCTCTCGGTGTCAAGAATTGCGGGGCAACCTGTCGGGTGCCCAGCCCATAGCACTGCGGTACAGACGGCGCTCCCCACGTGTCTACTTTCTGTTGTCCAGGCCTGAACACACCGAGAGACTGAAGGGCCGGACAGAAGCTCTCCTTGCGTCCTGCTGGGGACGCGGTCATCCACCGCACTTCGAAAGGGCTGGGGGCTAGGGGAAGCGACCTGGCCTGCCCCTTCGCGCCGTCGATGGGATGCGTAGGCGCGCACTCGGGTTTGGACACCTTCCTCCGCGAGCCCCACCATTTCCGGCCATGACGGACTGTACTGCGAACTAACGGGGAAGCCACAGCACTGTCTGGCCTCGCGAGAGTCCTGTCGAGGGCACCGACACCGGCCGGGGTTGGGACTCCCGAATGTGCAGGTCGATGTCCGTCTCGGGCATGGGCCTGGACCCTCTGGCCCACCAGGTCCATGACATTGCTCTGGTAGCCCGTTCATCGCCCTGAACAGGGCGACCCCCTGTTCGCCCAACAGCTCCTGGCTGCGTCGCCGCGCCGCTACGAGGCTTCCGCCGAGTCCGCCCCGCCCCTCCCTTCGCGTATCCTGCTTTTTCAAGAGTGTTGACACTAATTCAGAAGATTAGTGTAGACTCCCGACCGGACTCAGTACCGCCGATGTTAGGACTTGCACTGGACGCTACCTCCGGAGCCCGACGGCTCCTCGCGGGCCTTGCCACGCCGGGTGCAGGCGGAGAGGACGTCTCGCTGCGGGCGCTGCTCCGAGGGCGTCCCCTGCGCTGGCTCGTCGCGGCGGTGGTCCTGGCCGCGGCAGGCGTGGTCATCGCGCAGGCTGCCGACGGCGCGCTCCTGGTCAACGGGTTCGGGGAGGTCGTTCGCCGCCCCGAGCTGCTGCTCCTCTTCCTCGGTGGCTATGCCGCCGCATTCCTGCTGCGGGCCGTCGCCTGGAAGGGCCTCCTCGGGCGCGCCGGAGCGGGAGTGACCGGCGGGCGGCTGCTCGCCATCCTGCACGCCTCCCTCTTCGCCAATCACGCCCTGCCCGTGAAGGCGGGCGAGGTCCTGCGCCCCTATCTCGGGGCTCGCGCCGGCATCGATGCGACGGACGCAACCGTGTCCACCGCCGTGGCGCGGCTGCTCGACTTCGCCGCCCTCTTCGCCATCGCCGCCGCCCTCATCCCCCTGACCGCCGGCGTCGACGGCCTCACGGTCCTGATCGCCCCCGCCCTCCTGCTCGCGGCCGTGGCCGCCGCCCTGCTCTGGCTGCGCACGACCAACGCCACCTGGAGTCGCTTCCCCGTGCTGGAGCGGGTCTGGACGCGGTCAAGGGAGGCGCTCCGCGCACTCTCCCCTCGCGCCGTGCTCGTCGCGTTCGCCCTGACCGTGCCCAGCTGGCTGCTTGAGTCCGTCGTCGTCTACGCCGCCGCCCACGCGCTCGGCTTCGAGCTCTCGCTGCAGGCGGCGATGGCGGTCACGGCCTTCACCATCCTCTTCCAGGTCTTCCACCTCACGCCGGGCGGCATCGGCGTGTACGAGGCCAGCATGACCGCCGCCCTGCAGGTGCAGGGCATGCCCGGCGGCGAGGCGCTCACCCTCGCCGTGCTCACGCACGGGCTCAAGTTCGCGTACGCCTTCGGGGTGGGCGGTGTCCTGACCCCGTTCGCGTTCGGCGGCATCCCGACCCTTGGACGCCTGCGGGGCAGCCGCGACGACCCGAAGCCGGCCAGTGGCTTCGAGAACGTGGCGGCGCGCCTCTGGAACGTTTTCAACGAGGGGAAGCCGTTCACGCCCGTGTTCGTCCTCGGGACCCTGGTCCTGCTGGGCCTGCCGCACCTCACCGATGGGGGCTACTGGGCTCGGCAGGGTCTCGCGCTTGTCGCCCTGGCGCCGCTCTTCGTCGTCTTCTACCGCTACGCGTTTCCCTTGCACCTGCGAGCCGCCCTCTGGGTGCTGCTCGCCGTCTGCCTGGCCGCCTTCCGCTTCGTCGACCCCGCCGCCATCGGCCTCGTGCTCGGGCTCTACTTCGGCTTCACCGTCGTGCTCTGGGGCAGCATCTACTACCACCTCCGCATCGGGACGGCGTTGACGAACGGCTTCCGCTTCTGGCGGCTCGTGATCGAGAACCCGGACCCCACGAGCGGGAACTTCCTCGAGCAGGCCCCGAAGGTGCTCATCCTCGTCCTCCTCTCGGGCTTCCTCGTCGACAACCCCGGTCCGCTGTCGTTCGTCGCGGTCGAGGGCTTCATCCTGGCCGCGGCCGTGGTCGCCGCGCTGACGCACCAGTGGTGGTTCACCTGGGCGCCACCCGACCCGCTTGCCCCGACCCATCTGCGAAACGAGAGCGCGCCGCTCACTCGCCGCGTCATCCTCGTCGCCGTCGACGGGTGCCGCCCCGATCGCCTGGCCGAGGCGCACACGCCATTCATCGACCGTCTCGCTGCCGAGGGACTCGTCTGCGACGACATGCGCACCGTCTACCCCGCGCGCACCGTCACCGCCTTCACCTCGATGCTGACCGGCGCGGTCCCGCGGGTGCACGGCATGCGCAGCAACTTCGTGCCCTCCCTCGGCATGAAGTGCGAGTCGATCTTCGATGCGCTCAGCGAGCACGGGAAGCACTGTCGCATGGTCGGCATCGCCCACCTCGTCGACTCCTTCGGCGAGAGGACCATGGAGACGGTCACGGCCGTCACCCCGAACGAAGAGATCGACGACGCGCTCGCGTCGCGCGCCAGGGCGGTCCTGCAGAACGAAGACCCCGACCTGCTCGTCCTCCAGACGCTCTCCGTCGACCAGACGGGCCATGCCCGCGGGAGCTACTACCCCGAGTACCTCGAACGCATCGAGGCCACCGACCGCCTCATCGAGGAGTTCCTCGGTTGGTGCCGCGAGGAGGGCTACCTTGAAGGCGCCACGGTCATCGTTCTCTCCGACCACGGGCAGGGGAAGGGCATCGGTGGGCACGGACACCTGACCGAGCCGGAGAAGCGCGTGCCCTTCATCGCCTGGGGCGAGGGCGTCCCCGTCGGGGCGAAGTTCGACGGGTCGCGCAGCCTGCTCGATGTCGCGCCGACGCTCGCCTACTACCTCGGCGTCCCGCCCCCCGCCCGCTCGGTCGGGCAGGTGCTGTTCACGCCCGAAGGGATCCCGGAGCGCGGCGCGGGGCCGCTCGCGGTCGTCATCCCCGCCTACAACGAGGCGGAGGCGCTCCCCGACGTGCTCGCCCGCATCCCCCGCCGCGAGCTCGGCGACGTTGCCGTCATCGTCGTGGACGACGGCTCGACGGACGGCACGGCCGAGATCGCCGAGCGCGAGGGCGCCGACTTCGTCGTCCGGCACGGCGCCAACCGCGGACTCGGCGCGGCCCTGCGGACCGGGCTCGAAACGGCCCGCGGGCTCGACGCGCGCGCCGCCGTCTACCTCGATGCGGACCTCGAGTACGACCCCGCCGAGATCCCGTCGCTCCTCGCCCCCATCGAGAACGGCGAGGCCGACTACGTCCTCGGCTCCCGTTTCCTCGGAACGCGGGAGGGGCACGGGCTCTTTCGCTCGCTCGGCAACCGCGTGTTCACGCTCGCCCTGAGCGCCGTCGCGGGTCGTCGCCTCTCCGACGGCCAGACCGGGTTCCGCGCCTTCTCGGCGCGAGCCCTCAACGTGGCCGAGATCGTCCACGACTACAACTACGCCCAGGTCCTCACGCTGAACCTGCTGCACAAGGGGATGCGCCTCACCGAGGTGCCCATCACCTACCGCAGACGCACGCGGGGGCGGTCCTTCATCAACGGTCACTACCTCTGGCGCGTGCCCCTCGGCATGGCGCGAGAGGTGCTTGGAAATTACGCATAACGCGCCTGCGCGCGCAGAAGGAGTCAAGGAGATGCAAGTGCTCGCAACACGCTGGAGCTGGCTTATCACCGCCCTGGCCGTCGCCGGACTGGTGGCGCTCGTCGTCGCCTGCGGTGGCGACGAGGGAGAGGACCGACCCGGGTCGGTAGAAGTCATCAACGACGGAACCGGCTCGGCATCTGGTTCGGTGTCGGGATCGGTCTCGGGCTCCGTCTCGGGTACTGGCACGGGGTCGGCCTCGGGCACGGGAACTGGCACAGGGACAGGTACTGGCACGGGAACTGGTACGGGCACGGGCACAGGTACTGGCACGGGGACCGGAACTGGCACGGGGACCGGGACTGGCACCAGAACCGGCACGGGGACCGGAACAGGCACAGCCACCGGCACGGGCACAGGCACCTCGACCGGCACGGCCACAGGCACGGGCGGCGAGGACGTCTCCGCCGCGATGGGCGCCTACCAGCCCGTCTCCAACGTGGACTCGCATGCCGCGCTCGTGCTCGACGTGTGCGAGATCAACGGCCTGCTGCCGAAGGACGCGCCCCTGGACTACGACGCCATCGAGCGGATCTACGTCGAGGGCGGGAACTCGGTGAAGGGCGACGGCTCCATCCGCACGCTCGCCGGCTTCGCCCGCACGGAGCGCGATGAGCGCATCTGGAACGACTACGTCGCCTACTACGACGATCCCACCTGGCTCGACACCTTCGTCATGAGCGCCATCGAAGGGACGGGCGCCTTCGCGGGCGAGTCCGACCTCGTGCGGCGCCAGGGCATCCAGAAGGGCATCCAGAACCAGATCATGGTCGCCTACGCCATCCACGAGCTGGTCGTCGCCCTCGGCAAGGCCGCTGCAGGCAACGTCGACCCCGCGTCCGGCGCTCCCCACAACTGGGACGAGGGCTGGGCCTTCTACCACGGCGTCGAGCCCGGCTGCGGCCCCTACGCCACCGCCGACAAGCGCGGCGGCAACTTCGGCACCGGCACGGCCGTGAACGACGCGCTCGCGGCCGCCTTCACCGAAGGCGTCGAGGCGCTGGTCGACGGCAGCGCCGCCGGCGGCGGGATCGCCACCGCCAAGGTCATGCAGCAACTCGCCGTCACCTACGTCCAGGCGACCATCCGCTACGCCCACGTCATGGACGGCGACCTGGAAGGCGGCGACACCGACGCCGCGCGCGTGCACCAGGCCGAAGGCTGGGCCTTCTTCCGCGTCATCGAGCCGCTCGTCGCGGGCGTGGATGCGGACGCCGCCGCCACCATCGCTTCGTACTACGACCTCTCCGCTGGTCCGCCAAGGGCCGGCGCCGGAGAGGCAGTCCAGGCAGCTCTCGAGTCGGTCTACGCCGGTCTCGGCATCACCGCCGCGCAGGTCGGCGAGCTGCAGTAGCAGAAGGAGCGCCGGCGGCAGCCCTCGGTCGCCGGCGCTCCCCCAATCTGGAGGATCCCCATGAAGGTAACGATTGCAGGGTACGGCTCCGTCGGCAGCTATGTTGGCGGGCTCTTCAGCGACCATGAGCTCGCCATCTACGACCCGCCGCTGGGCTTCGGCACAACCGAGGATCTGGTCGACACCGACTTCGTCATCGTCTGCGTGCCGACGGCACAGCTTCCGGCGGGCGACTGCGACACATCGATTGTCGAGGAGGTCGTGGGGCTCGCCAGCCCGAATGTCGCGATCGTGTGCCACAGCACGGTCGCCATCGGGACGACCGAGCGGCTGATCGCGGAGACGGGAAAGCCGATCGTCTTCATGCCGGAGTACGCGGGCGAATCGAACGACCATCCGCTGCGCGACCCCGACAACCGGCGCTTCCTCATCTACGGCGGGCACGAGCCCACCGCGTCGGCCGTGCGGGCGCTGTACGAGCGCGCCTACGGGCCGGGCGTCCGGCACTTCCGCGCCCCGCCCACCGTGGCCGAGGTCGTGAAGTACATGGAGAACGCCTTCCTCGCCACGAAGGTCGCGTTCTGCAACGAGTTCTTCGACCTCTGCGAGACCGTGGGGGTGGACTACGAGTGGGTGCGCATGCTCTGGCTGCAGGACGACCGCATCAACCCCAGCCACACCATCGTCACCGCCGAACGCGGCTACGGGGGCCAGTGCCTCCCCAAGGACACGGCGGCGGTCAGTGCGACCGGCCGCGCGCTGGGATCGCCGATGGCGATCCTCGAGGCGGTCCAGGAGGCCAACGCCGGCCACCGGGCCAGGGGCAAGGCCGAGACGGACCTGCTGGAAGCTATCGCGCAAGGAGCGAGTGGATGACGGACAAGCGACTGAAGATCGGCAAGATCAGCCCCTGCGACTGTGGACAGCACGCCTCCGTTGTCCTGCACGAGTGCGGCGGCAAGACCCGCGTGCGGGTTCCCGTCCATACCGACATCGCGGACTGGTTCGCTCCCGACAAGGATGGCGTGCGGTGCCTCGTGACGGGGTTCGACGACATCCTGCGGGGGATCGGCTGGGAGCCCCGGGCCGTGATCCTGACGTGCGACGAGAACCGGCAGGGGCACATCTGGCTGCGCCTCTGGAACAACGGCGCCGAGACGGACATCGAGTGCGATCCCGGCGTCGCCCTGCTTGTCGCCGAGCGGATAGGGCTACCGATCCTGCTGGCGGATGGGGCCACCGAGGCGGCCCGCAAGAAGACCGCCATCCCCGATGTCTATCACGAGGCGCTGGCGGACCTGGGCTTGCTGGACAAGTCCGTCGACTGATCCGGTGATGCGGGCGGGCGCCCGTCCTCCCTGACCCGGCGCCCGTCCAGCATCACCCATGCCGCCAGCGCCAGCCCGCCCAGCGTCAGCCACAGGACCGTGAGCACCCACGTCTCCGTCGACCACGAGGTGTACTGCGGGAACAGCCGCGAGACGCCCTGGAAGAGGCTCGCCGACATGTCGAAGGGGTCGACGGCGATGACGACCTCGCGGGAGCGACCCGCCTCGGCCAGAGCCGCCGTCACGCCCAGCGAGTAGAGGCCCAGCACGGCGAGGGCGGTCTGTCCCCACCGGCCGGAGCGCATGGCCACGAGCGCAAGCGGGATCGGCAGCAGCGGGAACACGGTCACGAGCGTGCGTCCCGGGAACCACCAGCCCATCATCGTGATCACCACGAACGTGGCGATGAGCACCTGCACCGCGACGAGCCCGAGCACGAGCCGGAGCCTCGCATCGCCGCGCAGGAGCAGCACGACTCCCGGCACCACCACGAACAGCACCGGCGCCCAGCGCGCCACCCCGAAACGCCGGTCGATGAGCAGCCCCCACAGGCGGTAGACGCGGTCGCCGATCTCGACGTGCTGGCCGATCGTGCTGGCGGTCGTCTCGCCCGCGTAGATGACGTTCACGTTGTAGGGCGTGAGCGACTCGTAGACGGCGAGGTGGAAGGCCGCGTAGGCGGCGGCGGACACGGCCGCGCCCGCGAGCAGCGCGATCCGCCCCACCGGGTACGCCCGCCAGAGAACGTAGAGGGCGACGAGCGCCGCCAGCGGCGCGTACTTCGCCCCCAGCCACGGCAGCGCCGAGAGCAGCACGAGGACCACCAGCACGTCCCCCACGGAGGGCCGTTCCCGACGTGTGGCCGCCAGCAGGGCGCCGACGAGCGCCAGGGCAGCCGGCATCTCCGGGTAGATTTCCGAGGAGTAGATGAACGCCGTCGCCGTGAGTCCCACCGCCGCCGTCGCCAGCCAGGCCAGCACGGGCCGCGCCCCCGTCAGTCGCAGCGCGAGCACGTACGCCAGCGCCCACGTCAGCGCCGCGATCAGCACGAGCTGGAACTGGGCTCCGGTCAGCCCTCCCAGGGCGAAGCCCGGCAGCAGGAGCACGGACAGCCCCGGGTTGTGCGGGCTCAGGAGGCGCCCGTCGTCGAGCGGCACCGACTGCCGCCAGAGGCCGTCGGCGTGGTCGAAGAACGACTCGTACGAGTGCCTGTCGTACTGGTTCCGCAGGTCCAGGTTGCCGTCCTGCAGCAGGCTCTGCGTCGCGATCAGGTAGAACGGCTCGTCGCCCGTGATGGAGGCGCCCCGGCTCGCCCGGATGTCGATGGAGGCGCTGTAGGCGAGCGTCAGCACCAGAAAGAGCGCAACCGCCCCGGTCAGGACCGGTCGGCCCCTTGCGTATCTCACGAGTCGCGTTCTGCTTCGGACAGCGCTGCATCTGCCCTCATGCGAAATCTGGACCTCGTCCGGATACCGCCCGGCGCTTCTGCCCCGGCACAGGGGCGCCGCGAGCCGGGTTACTCGGCGGAATCAGCGCCGCCGCCACCGCTTCATGCTGGTCACACCAAGAAGGGCAACTACAACGACGATGAGGAGCCGCTTGACGGACCGGGCGAGGGCCTCCGCGTCCCGTTCGCGGAGTTGCCGTCGGTGGAACGTCATCGCCATCGCGCTCTCGCCGGTGCCTGCTACTCGCCGGTCCCAAGCTGCTGGGCGAGGTACTGCTCGATGCCGACCTGGTCGATCGCCTCGATCTGGCTCTCCAGCCAGTCGATGTGCTCCTCTTCGTCTCGCACCATCTCCTCGAATCGGGAGCGCGTGCCGAAGTCACCGACCTCCACGCACAGCGTGATTCCCTCGGTGAGGGCGTCGACGGCGTCCCGTTCGCTCTCAAGGTCGAGCTCGAGGTGCTCAAGGACGTTCTCGCCAATCTTGACGACGTCGATGCGCTGGAGATTCGGCAGCCCCTCGAGGTAGAGGATGTGCTTGACGAGCTCCTCGATGTCCTTCATCTCGTTCATGCTGACGGCGCGGAGACGATCGGCGAGATGGTCGTAGCCCCAGTTGCGGACGATCTCGGACTGCAGGAAATACTGATTGACCGCGGTGATCTCGATGGTGAGGATGCGGTTGAGCGCATCCACGACTCCCGGCTTGGCTTTCACTCGATGCCCCCCTGAGTGGTTGCTCCTGCACAGGCGAGCCGTCGCGGGGATGGCTGGCACCCCGTGCCGCAGTCGTCTTGATCCGATCCCGTCGCCACGGGACGTGACTCCAACAGCAGATGTTCGAGGACGGTCAGGCAGGTTCCGCAGTTGTCTTCCTTACCGAGAGAGAATCGGGTAACGAACTCATCAAAGTCGCGGACGCCGGCCTCGGCGAGCTTCCGCACTTCGGCGACGGTCACTGCCTGGCAGATGCAGAGATACACGGTCACTCTCGAGGGAGTTAGTCCTACCTAAAGTCATCTGGTAGGTGAAGCGTAATCTTGGACTACGTTCGCACGCGGCGCAAGAGCCTGCCCATGGGGGGCGAGCGCCTACTCGGCGGATACGCGGTGGGGCGCCTCGGTCTGAGCGACGATCAGGGAGCGGTAGACGCGGCCGTGAGCAAGGAGGCTCATCATGGGTGCCTTGCTCCACGACTCGCCCTTCCTCGAGGACGACGATCCGGTCGGCGCTGCGAATCGTCGAGAGCCGGTGAGCGATGACGAGGGTCGCCCGCCCCTGGCGGACGGCCTGGAGCGCCAGGTTGAGCTCCTGCTCGTGTCGCGTGTCGAGGCTCGACACCGCTTCGTCGAGGACGAGGACCGGTGAGTCCTTGCGCAGGGCGCGGGCGATCGCGATGCGCTGGCGCTGGCCGCCGGACATATGCACGCCACGCTCACCTACAACTGATCCATAATGCGAACGCGCTGCTCCTCGTACTGCGCGTGGGGGATCAGCCCCTCGCGACGCTGGCGCTGTAGCTCCCGCGGGCGATCCCGCGGGCGAAGGTCTGGTGGCCCCGTGAGAAGGCGCTTACTCCAGGCCTTCTTCATCATCGGGCTGCTTGCGCTCGCCCCTGACGGCGGCGCCATCGATCCCTCGAGAGCGTCCGGGCAGGTCCAGGGTAGGTCGACGCACTCCATCTCATCGCTCGCCGTTACGAGCGAGGGGAGGACCAGCGCCCTGGTGGGGTGGGGCTGGGGCGGTGGGGGCCGCGTGCAGCAGCGTGGTTGTGGCGTGTCGTAACCACGCCCCCTTACCCCTGACCGCCAGGCAGTTCCACCATCAGCTGTGGGCGCAACCCTCGTGAGCAAGTGCAAGCGCGGTAAGGGGCACGTTCCTGTGTGCTTGAAGGCTGCTCGGTTCAGTGGACGAGGATGGTGTATCCCATCATCGCCACCACGAAACTGAAGGCTCCCCAGCCCCCGACGAGGGCTACCGCCACCAGTCCCACCCAGCCGCACAGCAGCGCCAGCACGAGCACCACGGTGGCGGCGAACAGGGTCAGCACCCACAGCGCACCAAGTGCGCCCTCGTCCGAGAGGGCCACTGCATAGAAGAAACTGTCTGTTCCAAGCTCCACGAGCGCGAACAGCCCGGCGGCGGCGATCACGCCCGCCAGGGCCGCCGTCAACCGCGGGGCGCTCACGGCGCCGGCGAACGCGAGACTGGCCGCGAGGACTCCCCCGGCGATCCGCCCCACGACATCGAGCCAGACCGGGAGCACGCCCTGAACGACTCCCGCCCACAGCAGTCCCAGCCACACGCCGAGCGCCAACAGCACCATGCCCCCCAGTAGCGGCACCCACTCCCTGTTGCGGACCCACGACACCCTGCGAGGCCAGCGCGTGCTCACCAGGCAGCCGACGATCGCCGCCAGGGGGATCGCTCCCAGCTCGACTCCCAGGTACCCGCCCCTGCGAGCGCTTTCAGACTGAATCAGGTCGTGGATGCCACCAGCGGCCAGAGCGAGTAGCAAGCACACGAGCAGCCCAGCCCCAACCCACCCCACGAAGCCCTCCCCTAGACGTCGGATGCTGTGCCTTCCGCCTGCGGCCCTGGCCACGACGGTAGTCTTGCTCATCGGCCGCTTTGCGGCGTCGGTGAGGGCGTGACCCCTTCGGGCAGTGGCAGGCAGTCCAGGAGCGCCTTCTGCTGAGCCAGATACAACAACGCCCTTGCCTTCAACTCCTCCCTGTTCTCTTCCAGCGCCGCCCGCTCCTCAGCATCGCGCGGTTCGTATTCCTCGAAGAACTCCAGCATGTACTCCGTCTCGGCGATGCGATCCTTGATGAGTTCGCGCACCATCGCCAGCGGTATCGGCACGTTCTGCGTGCCGCCCCCCGCCTCCCCGTCCGCCGAGGCGGAGGCGTACTCCATCTCCACGGTGGGGAGCGCCCCGGCGGCGATCTCGGCGCACCAGGTCTCCTCCTCTTCCGTGAGGACATAGGGCGGGAGCTCATCCCCCCCACCACACGCTATGGCCAGCAGCATGACCGCCAGCGCCGCGGCGATCGTCACCTGTGTCATAGGTTTCCCCTTCGGTCGCGGACCGGGTGCTCGTGAGGTGGCAGTAGGCGTTGAGTCAGGTGCGGCCGCAAGCGCCTCGTGGGGCGCCGGGCTCCCCCCTCGAGGGTGGGGGAAGAAGAACTCATCGAGGGGGTGAGCACCTGATGAACTCACGATCCGTGGTTAACCATCCAGGCAAACCCGATCCAGACAAGGGCCGCAGCCACCAACACCCCGAGGAGGGCGCAGGCAAAGTTGCGCCAGATGCCGCCCACTATCCAGACGCCGTACAGAGTGCTGAGACACACCGCGAAGAAAAGAAACGGGCCAACGGCCACCCACAGCATCGCCCGCCACTCCTGCAATCGATCATGCGGGGTTCGTTCCCAGAGGAGGAACACGTGGTCGCCGGCAAGCATACCAACGCAACACACCGCAACGATGCAGATGATCAGAAAGCGTCGGTGCCGCAACACGGCTTCGTGCAGCTTGAACGGGCGCACGGAACCCCTGTCCCACACGGCCAGAAACACCGCGGGGAGCGTAATAGAAGACAGGACAGCAAGACCCATGAG